>JACOUO010000024.1 GCA_016177845.1 Deltaproteobacteria bacterium
GCGAGGGCAAGCTGGGCGGACAGGCCGAGGTGAAAGGGGTCGGAGGCACTTGGAAGGAACTGACCGAGAACGTCAACGCGATGGCCGGGAATCTGACCGTACAGCTGCGCGACGTGTCCAAGGTTGCCACCGCCATCGCCAACGGAGACCTGACGCAGAAGATAACGGTTGAAGTCAAGGGAGAGATATTTCAGATCAAGGATACGATCAACGGAATGGTCGACAACCTCAACACCATCATAGGCGAGATCAATGACGTGATGTCCATGGTCGGAGAAGGGACGCTTACAAAGCTCATAGAGGTCGATGCGACTGGCGAGTTTGCGTCTATGGTGGGCGGCATCAACGGGACGATAGAAAGCCTGCGCGGGATAGTCACGGAGCTGCGCGAGGCCGGGATTAATATCGGCAATGTCTCTCAAAACATGCTGGGCGCGGGGCAGGAGATGAACTCCATGGTCACTCAGCTATCCGGGTCCGTGGAACAGATAGCGGGCGGAGCCAAGGCCCAGGCGCAGCAGATAGGTGCCGCGTCCAAGGAGAGCGAGGGCGTCGGCAAGACGGCGTCCGACACGCTGAGTCAGGCCGAGGTCATGAACCAGGCTTCGGAGGTTGCCAACAAGGCCGTTGGAGAGGGAAGCAAGGCGATGGAGGACACTATAAAAAACACCGAGCTTATGCTTACAGGCTCGAAGGAGTCGGTTTCGCGGATCGAATCGCTCAGCAAGAGCAGCGAGCAGATACAGGAGATAGTGGAGGTGATCAGGGATATCGCGACCCAGACCAACATCCTGGCCATCAACGCCGCAATAGAGGCCGTCCGGGCCGGGAAGCTCGGCAAGGGGTTCGCGGTCGTGGCGGAAGAGGTCAAGACCCTTTCGGCGGACAGCAAGTCTCAGGCCAAGAAGATATCCACCCTCGTGCAATCGGTGCTGAAGGAGACAGATGAGACGTCCACGACGATCAAGACGATGGCGGCGAACGTGGAGACCGGGAAGCGTTCCATAGAACAGACATCGAGGGCGTTTGCCGACATAAACAAGTCCATTGATACGACTTCCAAGGTGGCCAAGGTGATAGCGGTGGCCGCCGCCGACCAGAAGAAAAGCATAGATTCCATATCCGAATCCCTGGACAAGATCAGCGGCATCGCCACGGATACTTCCACCAGCAGTTCGCAGTCGGCAGAGAGCGGAAAGCGCCTGCTCGGAAAGACCCAGGAGCTTACGACAACCGCTACTACGCTGGCCGCCATGTCCGAAAAACTCCAACAGACTGTGGGCAGGTTCAACGTGGGAGAAATTGCGCCTGATAAGGCAGTCCCTGCTGCGGCAAGGAAGCCGCGAAGTGAAAAGCGGCATAGGGTATAAGGGGGGCTTTTTTTTGTAAAAGGCGGCGAGGCAGGGAATAAAAAGAGATAGGGAGGTCTTATTTATGGCACAGGCGGGCGCACAGGCGGAACTCGGAGCCGAGGAGATAGAAAAGGATCAATACCTCGTCTTTAAAATCACTTCCCAGGAGTATGCCATCCAAGCGGCAAGGGTCCAGGAGATATCAAGGGTCGCGGCCACGACCAATGTACCTACTGCCCCCCCATATATAGAGGGGATCCTTAATCTCAGAGGGCAGCTCGCCACGGTCATAAACTTCAGAAAGAAGTTCGGGTTCGACCCCAAGGAGGCGGACGAAGACACCCGCATCATTATAGTGGAGCATGGCGGATTTCCCATCGGGGTCATGGTGGACAGCGTGGAAGAGGTAATCAGGATCCCTGACGACAAGGTGCAGAAACTGCCGGAGGCCGCCGCCACATCGGTATCAAGGGAGTATGTAACGGGTGTCGGAATGCTTGAGGACAGGCTTGTCGTCGTCCTTGACGCGGATAAGATCCTGACAAAGAGCGAATTCGCCGAAGCGGAAGCCGCGAGGAGAACATCTGGCGGGGAAGAGGCGGAGAAAACAGCATGAACGGTAATTCCTGGAGGTTTATTCCTTGTACAGGCTTTCGGTTTCAGAATTCTTTGTTCGGGGGTTCAGATGGCTAATATCCTGATCGTGGATAACGCATCGTTCATGAGGTCGTCCCTGAAGGCCATCTGCGAACAGGCCGGCCATAAGGTCGTTGGCATGGCGGCGGACGGCAGGGAGGCGGTAAGGCTTTACAAGGAACTCAAGCCAGATCTCGTGACTATGGACATCCTTATGGAGGAGATGGACGGGATTCAGTCCCTTGAGGAGATCAGGAGGTATGATCCTAATGCCAGAGTCGTAATGGTTTCGGCCATAGGTCTGGAGGCAAAACAGGAGGAGGCAAGGATGTTGGGCGCCGCTGGATACATAAGGAAGCCTTTCAAGGCGGCCGAGATAACCAGCGAGATTGAAAAGGTGCTGGAGATGGCAGGTTAGGAGTTCGAAAGGATGCTTATTGATTAAAGTCCTGATTGTTGATGACTCCGCGTTTATGACGGCGGCTGTGCGGCATATCCTGTCCTCCGACGCAGGGATAGAGGTTGTCGGAACCGCAAGCGATGGGATGGATGCCATTGGCAAGGTAAAAAGGCTGAAACCCGACGTCGTCCTTCTTGACATAGAGATGCCTTTGATGGACGGGCTTACGGCTCTGTCCTATATTATGGCCGAGACCCCCGCGCCCGTTGTTATGTTGAGTGGCCTGGAGGAGAAGAACGCCAGTCTCGCCGTTAAGTCGCTCGAACATGGTGCGGTCGATTTCATACGAAAACCATCCGGCACCATTTCATACGACATTGGCAGAATAAGGGACGAGATAGTCGAAAAGGTCAGGATAGCGGCAACCGTGGACGTTCGGAAGATGGCCCTTGAACTGCCCGAAGAGTCATACAGGCTTGAGCGTTTAAGGACTGCAACAAGGAAATCCATCGTGGTCATCGGCGCGTCGACCGGAGGCCCAAGGGCTTTAGGAAAGGTGCTTTCCGGGTTAAGGCGCGGCGTATCGGCTGCAGTCTTCGTTGTCCAGCACATGAGCATTGAGTTCACCGCTTCATTTGCCGAAAGGCTCCGGTGGGTATGCCCGCTTGACATATCGATAGCCAGGGACGGAGAGACTGTCGCTCCCGGCAAGGTATTTATAGCAGCGGGGGACAGTAACACGGCAATTGAAAGAGGCGGCGATGGCAAGGCGGTAGTTGTTACCAGTGTAGTTCATGCGACTTATCCATCCATAGATCACACTATGGAGAGCGCGGCTCGCGTTTACGGGAAGGAGGCGCTGGGCGTGCTAATGACCGGCGCCGGCAGTGACGGGGCTTTGGGGATGAAGGCCATAAAGAAGGCGGGCGGTGCGACTATCGCTGAGGATAGCTCGACCTGCGTAGTCTATGGCATGCCCAGGGCCGCCATCGAGATGGGGGTGGTGGACGAGGTCGTCCCGCTTCACGGGATAGCGGAGGCGATCATGAGAATGGTTTAAATCGCTTTGATGTCGAGCCCGGGCCGCTCTTGTATACACCTGCGGTTGTCTTTAGAAGGAAAAGAATTCTCCGGCTGCAGCCGTCTCCTTTCATGCGGCAACTTGATCCGATCTGTGATTTCACGTGTCAGCGGGGCGGACTGCAACGGGTCGAGGTTATTATGGCCGACGAGGATAAGATAGACCTTTCCATTTTCTTGAACGAATACCTGAGCGATGCCGCGGTCGGTTTTCAGAAGGCCAGCGATGCACTTCTTGCTTTGGAGAAAGACCGCGGCAGGGTAGAGAAGTTGGATGAAGTCGCAAGGGTATTCCATACGCTCAAGTCATCCTCCGCCATGCTTGGTTTTGACGATATAGCCGGCCTTGCCCACTGCGCTGAGGATATCCTGGTGAAACTGAAAGGCAACCAGATATCAGTCTCTCAGGGGGTCATCGATATCCTGTTTGAGACCGCCGATACCCTTGAAAGGATGGTCACGGAGAGGGGGGAAAAGGTTGTCTCAGATTGGGGGGCGCGGATTACGGAATTAATGGAAAAGATCAAAACTGCGGGAACTGCGCAATCAGAGGCTGCGGCCCCGGTCATAATCCCCGCCCCGCCGCCTATAGAAAAAATTGAGACCGTGCGCGTCCATATAGGCCTCCTGGACGAGCTTTTCAACCAGGTAGGCGAGCTTTTGATCGCCAAAAACCGTCTTGATACCATCCTTCGCGGAACCGGGGGCAAGGAGCTTAGGGAGGTGCTTGCCACGATTGCGCGAACGGTCAATGCTATTCAGGAGAACGTGACGGCGGCGCGCCTTGTCCCCGTTGACGAGATATTCCAGAAGTTCCCGAGGATGGTGAGGGACCTTGCCCGCGAACAGCGCAAGGAGGTAGACCTTATCATGGAGGGGCGCGAGATAGAACTGGACAAATCAGTGCTCGACGCAATAAGCGAGCCGCTTATGCATCTTCTGAGAAACGCGGTTGGGCATGGGATTGAATCTCCCACCGAGAGGGAGGCGCAGGGCAAGGGGAAGAGGGGGACGCTCAAGCTTACGACAAAGAGGGCGGAGAACCACATCCTCATGGATGTGGAGGACGACGGCCGGGGAATTGACCTTGGCAGGATGAGGGAGACAGCCGTGATGAAGGGGTTCATAAAACCGGAGGAGGCGGAACTTATATCGGACGCGGATGTCATGAAGGTTTTATTCTCCCCTGGATTCAGCAGCGTGGAGTACGTGACGAACCTGTCCGGCAGAGGTATAGGACTCAATGTGGTGAAGATTGCGGCGAGGGAACTGGGCGGGACGGTGGATGTTGTCACGCAAAGGGGAAAGGGTACAAGGTTCTCCATGATGCTCCCGTTAACCACGGCGATCGTCCAGACACTGCTGGTGGAAGTTGGGGGGCATGTCTTCGCAATCCCTTCAGAGATCGTGCTGGAGACTATGAGGATAGCGGCTTCGGATATAAAGGAGGTCGCTGATAGGCGGATTTTTGTCAGGGGGACCGAAGTCATATCTTTTTTTCTTATGAATGACATTCTCGGGATGGGGGGGCGGCATGGGAAAGAGCATGACGTGGTGATCGTGCACATGGGCGGTAAATTCATAGGCCTCGGCGTCGACGGCGTGGTCGGGCAGATGGATAACATTATAAAGCCATTCGACCCTATAGCCCAGGAGTTCAAGGGGTTTTCCGGAGGGACGATCCTGGGAGACGGGCGCGTGGCGCTTCTTCTTGACGTAGCGGCTATGTTCGGGTTCGAGACGCTGCGGAAGGAAAGATATTCGGTCTGAAAGGGGAGGCCGCAATGTCGAACGAAGAAAGACTTTCTGACAAAGAGCTTGATTACCTGCGGGAGATGATGAACATAGGGGCCGGGAATGCGGCAACGGCGTTGTCCCAGATGCTCGGGTGCAGGATGAAGTTGGATATCCCGCGGGTTCATCAGTTGCCGGCAAAGAGAGTGTCTTCCGTTGTCGGGGTGAACGGCCTGCCGGTAGTATGCGTGAAGATGAGCATGGTCGGCGATTGCAAAGGAGAAATATTTTTTGTCGTCCCGGAAAATGCAAGGACTGAACTTGCGCGCATGGCTGAAAGGGCCCTTTTAGGAGACGCCCTAAGAGGCACGGCGGACACCTCGACCCTGGAAGAGATCGGAAACATCATGGCCGGGTCCTATCTGACGGCGATCCATGACTTTTGCAAACTGAATTTATACCATTCGGTCCCTGTGGCAGTGATTGACGTTTTTCAATCAATTATTGACGAACTGCTCGCAAGCTTCAACCTTAGGGCGGACAGCTTTATCGTGATTGAGAATGAATTTGCAATCGTCATCGAGAGCGAGGTCGCGGCGGAAGAAAGACAGACCAGGGTATTTTTTATCCTGTTCCCGTCAGTGGAATCAGCCAAGAGCCTGGTGGAATCGTTTAAGAACGCAATGCCGGAATGAACTTCCTTTCTTGAGGAAAGGAGGAGACGATGCCGCATGATTATTACCGTCGGTATGGGCGAGGGGATCGTGGCGGCGGCCCCGCATATTCTCAGGGCCATCGGGTGCGGCTCATGCGTCATCCTGACCCTTTATGAATGTGAAAGGAAGGTGGGAGGGCTGGCGCATATCATGTTGCCTCGAAAAGCCGCCCTTGCTCGCCGTCCTGCGCCTGAGGGAGAGGATAAGTACTGCTACGCCGATACGGCCATCTCTTCCCTGCTGGAGCAGCTGCGAAAGATGGGGGTGTTGCGCAAAAATATAGTCGCCAGGATGGCGGGCGGCGCGGGGATGTTTCCGTCATATTCCGTCGCAGACGCCGGGATAGGAAGGCAGAACATCGAGAGCGTCAGAGATATCTTGAGACGAGAGGGGATACATCTCGCAGGATGGGACACCGGCGGCAACCACGGCCGCAATGTCGAGTTTCACCTCGACTCAGGCAGGGTGGTCGTCACGGCCTTTGGGAGGGCGGACAGAGAGATATGATGAGATCGGGTGGTAAGTAAAAGATGAGCGCAAATAAAAAAAATAGCGAGGACCTGGTTCAGAAAAGGATGCTGGACCTTCGGGAAAACACCGATTTTTTCATGACCGTTTTTAAAGGACTTCTCGGGTATGCCATAATCGCGGCGGACTTCGACGGCAATGTCCTTGCTTACAATGAAGGCGCGAAGTTGCTGTACGGCTACGAGCGCGATGAGATCGTAGGCAGGGAAAATATGGAGATATTTTTCCCCGCTGCTTTTCTTGAGGGAGGAGGCCTTCAAACGATATTCAACGAGCTGATTGAAAAGGGCAGCGTCTCCTTTGAAACTGAGAAGCTCAGGAAGAACGGACAGAGGTTTCCGGCCAAATGCCTTTTTACCCAGACAAAATCCAATGACGGACGCATTGTCGGCCTCGTGGAGATAGTCGAGGACCTGACCGAGCTGAAGTTCGCCGAACATGAACTGCGTACCCTCAACGCCGAGCTTGAGAAAAAGGTGATGGAGCGAACGGCATGGGTTGAAGATGAAAGGAAAAAGGCCGAGGCGAGCGAGGGAAGATTCCGCGCCCTGCTTGAATCCGCAACCGATGCTGTAATAGGGATCAAACCGCCGGGCGAGATCTATATCTGGAACAAAAAGGCCGAAGAAATATTCGGGTATTCCTCCAGCGAAGCCATCGGAGCGGTTCTGCATCAACTCATAATCCCCAGGAAATACCGCGAAAAGCACGCGGAAGCCGTTAAAATCTTTTTCAGTACAGGCACAGGCAATGTGATCGGCAAAACCGTTGAGTTAGAGGGCTTGCGCAAGGACGGCGTCTCATTCCATCTGGAGCTTTCTTTATCAGCCATAAACGTGCAGGGCGCCTGGCATTCCTTGGGCATCGTCAGGGACGTCACTGAGCGCAGAAGGATCGAGGAAGAAATTAGACAGAACCTCGACGAAGTGGAGCGCATGAACAGGCTTATGATCGGACGGGAACTCAAAATAGTGGAGATGAAAAAGGAGATGGTTTCCCTGAAAGCGAAGGTCAAGGAGCTTGAGAGTGCGCATTAAACAGGTGAATCGCTCGACTCCAGTTGAAATATGAACGCAAAAGACGAAAAGAAAGAGGCGACAGTGGCGGAACAACTGGCTGCATGCAAGCTTGAGCACAGGGATTTCCGCGTGGCCATGCTCAGCGTCCTGGAGGACCTGAACGAGACCACCGAGGAACTCAAGAAGCTTTCGATGGCTATCGAGCAGAGCGTAAGCATCATATCCATAACCGACAGGGGCGGGAAAATAGAATACATAAACCCTATTTTCGACGAGAAAACCGGATATTCAAAGGAAGAGGCGATAGGCCGGCAGTCCAGAGAGCTTATGTTTGGCGAGATAGTCGATGAACGGTATGAAGAGCTTCTTGCCACTGTTCTTTCGGGAACGATATGGCGTGGAATGGTCAAAAACAAGAGAAAGACGGGTGGATATTACTGGTGCAACACCGATGTCAGTCCGATAAAGAATGAAAGCGGCGAGATAACGCATTTTCTGATCAGCCAGGAAGATATAACCGAAAGGATCCGTTCGGAAGAGCGCTTCCAGCATCTTTCCAGGTACGACCCGCTCACGGGCCTTTTGAACCGTTCCTGTTTTATGAAATCGATGAGTGAATGGATGGACTCCTCCGAAAAGCCGGGCGACACAGGCGTCCTGCTCTTATCCGACATGGATCAGTTCAAATTTTTCAACGAGACATACGGACACGGCACCGGAGATTATATTTTGAAAAATATGGCAAATCTTATTAACGATGTCGTTGAACGGGCATATGGCGAAGATATCATGACCGGCGCGCAGAAGCCTTTCATCGGAAGGATCGGCGGTGACGAGTTCGCGGTATTCCTGCCTTTGGTCAATGGAAGCCAGGGCATGCGGATAGCAGAAATTATCAGACAGGCTGTTGAGGGGTTCAATTTCGAGGAAACGGATATTTCTATAACTATAAGCATAGGCGTTGCCCGCTATCCTGAGCATGGGATGGAGATTAAAGAGCTTTTGACAAAGGCCGATGCCGCCAGGTATCGGGCCAAAGAGCTGGGACGCAACAGATGCCACCTTTACCGCTCCGAGGATCAGGACCTCGATAAGGCGCACTCAAAACTCCAATGGAAGGAGAAGATACTGAAAGCGTTGAAAGGCAACCGCTTCGAGCCCTGGTTTCAGCCAATATTAGATATTAAAGCGAATTGCGTAAGCCATTACGAAGTCCTTGCGAGGATGATTGAAGAGGATGGAAGCGTGATACTGCCCGCCTCATTCGTAGATGTGGCCGAGTGGTTCGGGCTTATTACTTCGATAGACAGGGTTATTATTGAAAAAGCCCTCAATTATCAGGTGCAACTCGGTGCGGCTATCTGTTTAAGCATAAACCTTTCGGGAAAAGATATGGGGGATGAGGAATTGCTTTCTTTCCTGAAGTCAAAGATATCTGAGGCAGGCGCTGACCCGCGCCGAGTTATTTTTGAGATAACTGAAACAGCCGCAATATCCAACCTTGAACTGGCCGTAAATTTCGTAAAGGCATTAAATTCCATAGGGTGCAAGTTTGCACTCGATGATTTTGGCGTAGGCTTCACGTCATTTACTTATTTAAAGAAACTTATGGTTGATTACATAAAAATAGACGGCGCATTCATACGCAGATTGCATGAGAACGCAGACGACCAGGTCTTCGTAAAGGCGATGATAGACGTGGCAAGGGGGCTTAACATAAAAACTATCGCTGAATTTGTTGAACAGGAAGAGGTGCTTAAGGTTCTGAAAAGGTACGGAGGGGATTACGCACAGGGGTATTTTATCGGAAAACCCGCTCCCTTTTCAGAAATAGTCAAAAAAGTACAATAAAAGAAGGTTGCAAACTCTATCAACAATGTCTGAGGTCATATATCTATGTAAATTCCGGATATAAAAGACCATGGGGTATTTTGAGCATAAGGAATATCTTGCCCTTAAAGAGGCCCTTCCTCCTTGCCTCAGCGCCGGTTATAGCGCCTCTCCTGCGGGCATGAGGAAAGAGGAGATATGTTCTCTTAAATGATCTCGGGGTGACCTGATAGAGGGTAAAATTACTCTCAGGGCAGAGGATACAGAGAACGGAGGATCGAGGATTGTTTGTATGGAGGGGGAGTTTTTGGAGTCCGTACGCTTTCAAAAGGTGCTCAAGGACAATAGACATCCCAAGTGTCCTTGGGTATTCTTTGGTGAGATGGCGAGAATAATGGATTTCAGGAGCCTGACCTCAAGTCTGGCAACCTTGCATGCCTTATTATCACGAGTTAGGGGCGTGGAGTTTTGTAGTTGGGGGCCTTCTGGGGCCTCAAAAACAAAGGGGTTAGCCGAAGCTAACCCCTTTGTTTTATTTTAAAATTTAATGGTGCCGAAGGGGGGACTTGAACCCCCACGGGTTGCCCCACTACCCCCTCAAGATAGCGTGTCTGCCAATTCCACCACTTCGGCATTTGTAACGAGGGAACGAAGCGTTAAGCCTATTAAAACTAACATGAAGGCAATAAGCAAGTCAAGAGTTTTGCCTCTTTTTGACTCGAATATTTTATATTTTTAGGGCTGCGGAGCGGGAGGCGCTGTCGTAGGAGCCGCCTGAGGCGCAGTCTGTGTTGCAGCGGGTACGGTGCTCATAATGGATGCTTTGCCCTTTGATGACTGGTATGTCAGATAAAGGGAGGTCAGCATGAATATTGCGGCGCAAATCCCGGTGACCTTGGCAAGCATTGTCGCAGGGCCGGCGCTTCCAAATACGGTCTGGCTTGATGCCCCGCCGCCGAATGTAGAGCCCATTGTGGCGCCTTTTCCTGACTGCAGGAGTACGGCGATTATAATGATAATGCTGACAATAACATGAATAACTACGGTCAATGTAACCATTGATCCCTCCGTGGGAATATCTCAAAAGGCTGTTAAAGGCCCTTAATGACTGAAAATATGAGAAACAAAAGAGTAATTTTACACAATTACGCGTGAATTGCAAGCGAAAAGAGGGATTTATCTCAGGAAGGCCAGGCTTATGCAGGCTGGAACTTGATGATTCTTGCGAAGTCTTCTGCCTTGAGGCTTGCGCCTCCTACAAGGGCGCCGTCTATGTTGGGCTGTGCCATAAGGCTGTCTATATTGTCAGCCTTTACGCTTCCGCCGTATATTATGCGAACCCCTTTTACGCCGTCCGGCTCATATAACTCAAAAAGAAGCTCCCTGATTGCGTTATGCACCTCTTCGGCTTCCTGAGGTGAAGCGGTCCTTCCTGTGCCGATTGCCCAGATAGGCTCATATGCTATGGCGATATCCTTTAAAGCCCCACCGGCAAGTCCGGCAAGGGCATTTTTTACCTGAATTTTAACCCTCGGAAGGGTCTTGCCCCTGTCTTTTTCGTCAAGGGTCTCGCCAACGCAGATTATGGGCTTAAGCCCTACTTTCAGGGCTGCCTTTGCCTTCTTGTTTACTATCTCGTCCGTTTCCTTGAAGTATTCCCTTCTCTCGGAATGGCCGATAATAACATAACTGCATCCTACGGACTTTAACATATCGCCGGATATCTCTCCGGTGTACGCGCCGCTTTTTTCCCAGAAAAGGTTTTGACCGGCTAATTTAATGGGTGTGTCGGGGATGAGATGGCTTAGGTGATGAAGCGAGGTAAACGGAGGAGCGATAACGACCTCTACCGAATCCGCATCCTTTATAAGGTCCCTCAGCTTGAGTACCAGGTCCACGCTTTCGTGGATATTGGTATTCATCTTCCAATTGCCTGCTATCAGCGGTTTGAGCATATCCAGATTACCCCGGGTCGGGCCCTGTGCGAGGCCCTGAGAATTTAGTTTGCGGCTTTGGTGGCACCAGGTTTCGGATGTCTTAATGCGGTAATCCCCGGGAGTTCGACACCTTTGAGTATTTCAAGGAATGCGCCTCCGCCGGTTGAGATGTAGCTCATCTTTGCGTATTCTCCGGCGCGGTGTACGGCAACATCCGTATCTCCGCCTCCGACTATTGTCATTGCGTATGTATTGGCAACGCTCTGGACAAGGGCAAAAGTGCCGCGGCTGAAGGCGTCTATTTCAAATACGCCCATCGGGCCGTTCCAGATTATTGTTTTTGCGTTCTGTATGGCTTCGGTAAACAGGGTAACTGTGGCAGGGCCTATGTCAAGGGCCATCCAGTCCTTGGGGATCTCCTGATATGTCACTACCTTTGTCTCAGCCGAGGCGCTGAACTTGTCAGCTACGACAAAGTCAACCGGCATGTAGAGCTTTATGTTCTTTTCCCTGGCTTTTTCGATGACTTGCTTGCATGTCTCCTTTGCATCGTCTTCGGCAAATGAGTTGCCTACTTCATAGCCCAGGGCCTTGAAGAATGTAAGTGCCATGCCGCCGCCGATGATAAGCTTATCTACCTTGTCGCAGAGGCTTAAGAGCACGCCGACTTTGTCAGAAACCTTTTTGCCGCCTACAATAGCCGCAAGCGGGCGTACCGGCTTTTCCATTGCCATTGAGAAGTAGGAGAGTTCCTTTTTCATGAGGAAGCCTGCCCCGTACTCCTTTATATGGTGGGTGATGGCGACATTGGATGCATGGGCCCTGTGGGCCATTGCAAACGCATCATTTATATAGACATCGGCAAGCTCTCCGAGCTGTTTGCCGAAGTTCTCGTCATTTTTCTCTTCTTCGGGGTGGAATCTGAGGTTCTCAAGGAGGACAACATCCCCGGGCTTCATATTGTTTACGACTTTTTTGGTCTCATCGCCGACGCAATCAGGGGCAAGGACTACATCTTTCTCAAGAAGCCTGCCAAGCCTTTTGGCAACAGGCGCAAGGCTCATCTCAGGCGTTCTTTTGCCTTTGGGCCTGCCGAGATGGGATGCGAGTATTACCTTCGCGTTCTCATCAAGCGCGTAGTTGATAGTGGGCAGTACGCCCCTTATCCTGGTGTCGTCGGTAATGTTATTGTTCTCATCAAGGGGGACATTGAAGTCCACCCTGATAAAGACCTTCTTATCTTTAAGATCTATCTCATCAATATATTTTAAGCCCTGGTTCAAGCGTCACCTCCGAGTATTCTGGGGGATTTTAAATGCCTTTTGAGTTGATGTAAAGTACAAGGTCTCTCATCCTGCTTGAGAAGCCCCATTCATTGTCATACCATGAAAGGACTTTCACCATGTTGTTGCCCATAACCTTTGTTGAGAGCCCGTCAAGTATGGAAGAGTGTGAATTTCCTGTGAAATCTATTGATACGAGCGGCTCTTCGGTGTACTGAAGGACGCCCTTCATCTTGCCCTCTGCCGCTTCTTTGAACGCCGCGTTGAGCTCTTCGGCTGTTGCCGGCTTTTCAAGTTCTGCTACGAGGTCGACAAGGGAGACATCAGGTACAGGCACCCTTACTGCCATGCCGTCAAGCTTGCCTTTAAGCTCAGGCAGAACGAGAGAGACCGCCTTTGCGGCTCCTGTTGAGGTCGGTATCATTGAAAGAGCTGCTGCTCTTGCCCTTCTTAAGTCCTTGTGGGGAAGGTCAAGTATCCTCTGGTCGTTTGTGTAAGCGTGGACTGTTGTCATAAGTCCTTTTACGATTCCGAACTTATCGCTGAGCACCTTTGCTACAGGGGCGAGACAGTTTGTGGTGCAGGACGCGTTTGAGATTATATTGTGCTTTGCGGGGTCATACTTTTCATTATTGACGCCCATGCATATTGTAATATCTTCATTTTTTGCGGGTGCGGATATTATGACCTTCTTTGCGCCTGCCGTAAGGTGGCCTTCGGCCTTTTCGCGGTTTGTAAAAAGCCCTGTGCATTCAAGAGCTACATCGACCTTAAGTTCCTTCCACGGGAGCTTTGCAGGGTCTTTCTCCGAGGTTATCTTTATCTCTTTCCCGTTAATTACTATGGAGTTCTCGGTTGCCTTGATGTCGGCGTCAAGGATGCCGAAAACCGAATCATATTTAAGGAGATGGGCAAGAGTCTTGGCATCTGTAATGTCGTTTATCGCGACAAAATCTATTTCCTTATTGTTCAAAGATGCCCTGAGGATATTCCTGCCTATGCGGCCGAAACCATTGATCGCAACCCTTACCATTATAAAACCTCCCCGAAATTTTTAATTATAAGCCCCTGTTTAAAGGGGCAGGCTTTTAAAATAAAATCAAAAATAAAATCAGAACCCGTAACGGCTGAATTCCTTTTTGATGGCGTTTATGGAAAGCTGGCCCGGCGCAGTAGCCTCTGTTACGGAACCGTAGGTGACAAGAGAGCCGAGCATCGGGAAAAATATACGGGAGGCCGCACCAAGCCTGCCCATGGCTATCACTATCAAGTCATCTGAGCCGGCAAGTATGGCGGCAAGCCTTTTAAGGTCGCCCGCATTTTTAGCTGTGGCGGCTATCTTAACAATGTCCGCCCCTGAAGAGCGAGCCTTTTTTATTATGTCTTTAAGTATTTTATCTCCGGGTGTGGATTTAAAATTATGGTAGGAGATGATTACTTTTTTCTTATTTCTATCTGCAGAGTTTACCACATTTTTTAATATTTCGCTGGAACTTAATTCAATATCTATTAAATCAGCCATAGGCATGAGGGCTTCATACATTTCAGCCCTTTTCCTGTCAGATATCGGGTGCTTGCCGCCTTCTTTCCTGCTTCTGACGGTTATCAGGAGGGGAATATTCCCGCCGTAGGCTTTCAGTTTTTCAAGTTCTTTTGCAACGGTCGCAGTGTTCCTGTCCCTGAAAGTATCGACTCTTACCTCAAGCAGGTCTGCCCCTGCGTTTATTGCTTTCCGTACGGTCCTGCCGCTAACCTCCTCTACTATGACACCCGCTATGCGCGGGACACCTGCCTCAGATTTGGCTTTATTCATTATGATGAAGGCCGGATAGAGTGCTTCCGGTAAAGGATTCTCCTTGGATTTAAAGGCAGAATGATAGTAAAACTGATCCTGCCTATTTTAAAAATAACATTAATACCAATACTGAAAAGGTATTTAAAAGTCAAGAGGAAAGACTTGATTTTATTATTTTAATCGGCAGATTGCGAAGAGGGCGGCAGATATGCGGTTTTTGGGATTTTCAATAAAAAACCTGAAAATTTTTAATAATTCGGGAGTAATTTTTTTAATCTTTCTCAATCATAATCATAAAGCCGGCAGAGACGGTCTGAACGCTGATTTTCTCAATGAATTAAAGCTCTTGAAAAACAAAACCTTAAAAGTTATAATTTTTTGAAAACCTAAGTACCTCTTAGATAAGGATTGAATAAGGAGAAGTTATGGGTGGCATAGGCGCAATACTTGGAATTTTTCTGATATTTTCTCTCGCTGTGTCATGGGTGTCCGGCGATAAGGAAAAGGCGCGGCTTGAGACAAAAATAGAAGAGACCAAGACTGCCAAGACCAGCGTCGAGAATGAATATAACCTTGCCAAGGCCCAGTCCGTTAAAGATGCCGAGCATCTGAAGGAAATTGAGAAGAAGCTCAGGGACGAAATAGCCGAGAAAAAGAAGCTTGAGAGGGCGCTTGCCATGGAAGAGAGGGCGAAGCGTCTTGCGGCTGAGCAAGGGACAGTTCCTGATATAGAAAAAGAGCGTGAAAAGATAAGGGCTGAAATAGAGGCAAAGACAAAGCAGGAAATCGCCGAGCTTGAAACAAAGCTTCAGGCGGTAGAAGAGGCAAAAAAGAGATTTGAAGCCGAGATGAAGTTGAAAATAGAGGAAGAGGCGCGCAAAAGGGCTGAGGCCGCATGGACTCAGGCCGAGCTTGCAAGGGCAAGGGCGCAGGAAGCCTCTGCCAAGAATGTCGAGCTTGAGAAGAAGCTCAAGGATATGGAGAAGGCCCGCACCCAGATGGAAGCGGCCTTAAAGAGCCACGAGACCGCAAGGAAAGATGCTGAACTGAAGCTCGCAAAGGAAAAGGCGGCCCGAACAACCCTTGAAGCAAGGCTTAAGGAAGCGGATGAGTCGATACTGACATCCAAGGCAGCGGCTGAGGCTGTAAGGGAAGTGCCTATTGAGAAGGCTGCCGCATTGAAGGCAACGGAATCCGTGCCGTCCGTAGCGGTGGAGACGACCGAGATGCCGGTGCTGGTCATAGCAGAGCTTGAGAAGTCCAGGGATGAGGCGAAAAAGAAAGTGGCAGAGAGCCAGGATGCCATCTCCAGACTTGAGCGTGAGATAACAAAGATAAACGAAGAGAAGGGCCTTATAAAGAAAGAGGCTGTGGAAAATTCACAGAAGCTCGCTCTCTTAAGGGAAGAGCTTAACAGTTCAAAGCAGCAGGAAGAGGCGCTTAAAAAAGCACTTGAGGAACGCACGATACTCTTAAATCCTGATGCGTTCAAGGAAGCCCAGAAGCAGAAGGAAGAATACGCCAAAAAGGTCACCGACCTTGAAGGCAGATTAAAAGAAGCCGAGGATTCCAAAAAGAAGGTAGAAGAGGCAACAAAGACCGAACTTGAATCCTTAAGGGTTAAGTCAGATGAGCTTGCCTTCAAAAATAAGGAGCTTGAGGCAAAGCTGAAAGATACGCTGATGGCCTATGCAAAGGCTGATGCGGCAAGCGAGATGGCAAAGGACTTGATTGCCAAGAACGCTGAACTTGAGGCAAAGCTCAAGGAAGCGGGGCTTGTAAATCTTCAGGGAAAGGCCGCGAACTATGTGGCCCAGAAGCTTATAGAACGCAATACCGAGATAGAGATGAAGCTTAAGGAAGCCCAGCTTGCGCTTGTGCAGTCAGAGGCGGCAAGGGTCCAGGCAGAATCAGCCATCTCACAGAATAAAGACCTCGCTTCAAAGCTTAAGGATGCAGAGATAACTCTTGCAAAAAGCCAGGCAACCGCACCTGTAATAGACAAGCTCAATCAGAGGAACTCGGAGCTTGAGGCAAGGATAAAGCAGGCTGAGGAGGCCATGGCGCAGGTTGAGGCAGTGCGGTTCATGGCAGAGGAGTTGAATAACAAAAATAAAGAGCTTGAAGCCCAGCTTAAGGCACAGCCGCTTGCCGGCGCTGACGCAAAGGCGCTTGAGGATTTAAGGCTTGCAGGCAAACAGATAGAGGAGAAGCTTGCCAAAGAGGCTAAATCAAGAGAGATAATAGAAGCAAAGCTCCGTGAAGCAGAGGCAGCCAGGACAGCGGGAGACGCCTCCATAAAAGAAGCTCTTGCTTCAAGAGAGGAAACCCAATTAAAGCTTGTTCAGGAGACTGAGGTCAGAAAAACCCTTGAGGCAAAGCTTAAGGATGTGGAAGCCGCAAAACTTGCCGGAGAAGTCGCAATAGCTGAAATAAGGGTTTCAAAGAAGGATTTAGAGGCGCAGCTCGCAAAAGAAGTTGAGCAGAGAAAGGTGCTTGAGGCAAAGCTCAGGGAGAGCGAAGTGGCAAAGGACTCTGAAAAGGCTACTATCGCAAAACTCGAGCTGGCGCTTAAGTCAGCTGAGGAGAGATTAAAGAAAGAGGCTGACTCCAGAAGGGAACTTGAGCTTGAGATAACAAGGATAAGCAAGGAAGCAGAAGTGCTCAGCAAGGGCGGCATAGCCCTTGAAGACATTGCCGCTCTCCAGAAGGAATTTGCCGGGCTTAAGAAAAAGATTTTGGAAAAACTTAAGGCAGGTGAAGTCGATGCCGAGGAAGTCGCAAGGCTTATGCGCGTAGACGATGTGCTCGGCTTCTATGTGGTCAGGAAAGGCGACAGCCTCTGGAAGATTGCTTCAAGAAAAGAAGTTTACGGCAATCCGTACATGTGGCCCCTCATATACAGGTATAACGCTACAAAGCTTAAAGGCCCGGATAAGATTGGGCCTGAGCAGATACTCATAGTATATAAGGACATTTCAAAAGACGAGGCGAGGGACGCGGTAAGGAAAGCGAAACTCCGCAGGGACTGGAAGAAGTGGCCTGAGGAAGAAAAGAAGAAGTGGTTAGGCGACTGGACTAAATAAGCGGCAAATGCAAAGGGGGCCTGAAAGCCCCCTTTTTTTTAAGGCATAAGGTTTTAAATTTTACTGCGGGAAGGGCTGAACCGATTGCATTCTTCTATCCTTAATAAGCGGATATTCATAATAATCATAGCCGTAACTGCTTTCCTCACATTCCTGAATACGACCTATAACGGCTTTGTAATCGATGATCATTTCCTTATAGAAAAAAACCCGCTTATTAGCAGTTTCGGTAATCTCCTTGATATATTCACCTCTGATGTCCATGCGTTTAAGACAGAAAACCCTGTAACCGATTATTACCGTCCGCTCCTTTTTACAGTATATACCTTTGAGTACCTCCTTTTCGGGCTTCAGCCCTGGGGCTGGCATCTCTTCAATGTCATCTTTCATGTTGTAAACAGTATCCTTGTCTTTTTGATAGCGTGGCGGATTTTTGGGGAGGCCGGAGATAAAGAAAAAAGCAACGGCGTATTTGCGCTTATAGCCGGCCTGATATTCGCTGTCCATCCGATAAGCGCTGAGCCTGTTTCATGGCTTGCGTGCGTCTGCGAGCTGTCTTATACCCTGTTTTCGCTTTTGGCTCTGTACCTGTTCATGCTCTCTTCAGGTGACGCAGGCCAAACGAGCGGCAAGCGGTTTACGCTCAAGGCATTATCCGTTTTTTCATTTTTGCTTGCGGCATTTTCCAAGGAGACCGCCTTGGTGCTGCCCGGCGTCCTGATAGCCTATGACCTTGCGAGAGGCAATAGGCCGGGCTTACGGATGCTAAAATCGCACAGCCCTTTTTGGGTGGCTGCCATCGTTTACTTGGCGCTTCGGTTCAACGCTCTCCATGCAGTCGCATTCCCCGGTAACCTTGACCACTCTCTTTTTTATTATATTTCAAGCGCGGCATATCTCTATTCAAACTACATCTTTCTTTTCCTGTTTCCCTTGGATTTAAACCTCTACCATGTAGTGCCGGTATTTTCGGGTTTTTCAGCGGGTCTTCTATTAAATTTTGCGGTAGTTATAATTGCGTTTATTCTCATGCTGTACGCAGGAAGAAAGAGGCCGGTTGTGGCCTTTTTCGCTTCGATTATGATTTTACCGATACTGCCCACACTCTATCTGCTCGCCAAAGACCTTAATATCTACTATATAAATATCATGGCTGAAAGGTACCTGTATTTTCCTCTGGCAGGTTTCTCCCTTCTTGCCGCTTTCTGCTTAAGCCGCTTATCCGTTAAATTCAACAATACAGCTCTTGTGCTTGTACCGGTATTTATTGTCATTGCAGTTGGCGCGGCGGCCTCGGTAAAAAGGAACGCGGACTGGAAAGATGAATTTACGATTTCAAAGGCAACCCTGAAGACAGACCCGTCCAACTTCTTTGGCCATTATCTGCTGGCTGAGGTATATGCAGCAAAAGGCGAGCACGATGAAGCTATAAGGGAGTATGGCGAATCAATAAAGAGCAAGCCGTCTTTTTCAGGTTCCCATCACAGGCTGGGGCTCTTGTATTATTCGCTTAACAGGTTGGAAGAGGCAGAGGGTGAATTCAGGGAAGTGCTTAAGGTGAACCCCCGCAACAGTGACGCTTATTATAATATTGCGCTTATCAATATGGATAGGGGCAGGTGGACAGAGGCTATTGTCGGCCTTGAAAAGGCGCTTACGCTTGGCAAGGGCGCAAGAATACTTCGGATAAGGAATAATCTGGCTGTTTCTTATGCAAAACTCGGCAACTTGGAAGAGACGAGAAGGCAGCTCTTATTGGCCAAACAGCAAGACCCCAACGACGCTGAAACCCTAAATAACCTCCGCTATCTTTCAGAGCAAAAATAGCTCTAAATAACATTTTAAAATGGGCAGTTATTCACCAGTTCTTTTCTAAGAACTACTTATATCCGTAAATAAAAAATAAATTTTGAAATTTAATCTTAATGATATTTAACAGGAAAAATAATAAAATCATAGATATTGAGATAGAAACCGCTATGGGGTGTAATTAATAACCTATTGATTTATATAAGAAAAACAAATATAATTCAGGTACAAACATCTTTGTTCTTTTTAAAATAAATTTGCGTCAAGAGCAGGATTTCCCGTGGCAAGCCTCATTATAAAGTTAATCATCTGGACGATCCTCTTTCTTATCTTCTTTACTTTCATCGCTGTCCTCATCAGAAGATTCTACATGAACAGGAAATACAGGCTCCTTGACATTGAGAGGGACAAGGTCGCCCCATTTCTTGCCTGTCTTTCGGATGGCCTCAGAATAGATGACATACAGCGCTACAGAAGGAAAGAGGGCTCAAGCGGCTGGGTTGCAGTGGAAGAGGCAATGTTTAAAGCCTTGGAGAGCCCTAACGCCTTGAGGCAGGAGATATTCAGGTATTTCGATGAGCTTGGCTATATCGAGAGCTATATAACAACCCTGTACAGGGGGAATAAATTCGCCCAGGCGCTCGCCGCTGATAAGCTGGGCAGGATAAAATGCATAAAGGCTCTGCCCCACCTGATTTTTGCCCTTAAAGGGGTTCATAAAGACATAAGGAACATGGCGGTATATGCCTTGGGCGTTATTAATCACGAAGATGCCATACCGCACCTGATAGAAAGGCTTCGGAGCGCGGCTTTAACGGATGAAGAGGTCTCAATAAGGATTGTCAAATCATCTCTTATCTCTTTTGGAGAGGCCGTCATACCAAAGCTTTTGCCTGAAATTAGAAACCAGTCATGGAGAATAAGGTCGGCTGCCGCTGACATATTGGCCGAGCTTCGCCCGAAGACTCCGATAATCGCGGAGGCGTTCATGGATGCCTTGTCAGACCCTGAGCAGGACATGAGGGCAAAGGCTGCCAAGGGGCTTGGCAAATTAAGGTATTGGCCTGCGATAGACAGGCTGAAGGAGCTTCTTCAAGACCCTTTTTGGGTTGTGCGCCTGCATGCGGCGCGCGCACTCGGACTTATCGGGGACCCTGTTGTCATAGACAGCCTCAGGGAGATGCTCAAGGACAAGAACTGGCAGGTGAGGAAATCCGCGGCAGAGGCGCTTGGAAAGATAGGGGGCAGGGCATATATAGTGCTCCTTCAGGTCTACCTATACAGCAATGACAGGTACGCCACTGAGCAGGTAGCCGATGAAATGGAGCGCATGGGTATAATCAAGGAATTTCTGAACTGGCTCCTTAAAAAGGAAAAGCCGGTATCTTTGGATTCAGGCGATATCAATAAAGAAGCCTTGGAGCATCAAAGAAATAATTTCAGCGAAGAAGTTTTCAGGTCGATTGCTTATGAGCTTAACTACTTCGGGATTCAAAGGCATAAAGAGGTGATGGGGCCTCTTGCCGGCCCTGAGTTTAGCCCTGAAGAGATTGATAATGCAATTGAGGAGCTTGCCAGAATGCCTGAGAGGGAAATGCTCGAGTTCGGCGAAAAGTTGATACCTGCGTGATAGAGTCCATCAAACAGTTTGTATTCTGGTTCAACTATGTTGTGCTGGGCTATTACACGGCGGCAAACTTTGTTTATTTTGTCCTTCTGGTCATGGCTGTCGGGCTGATAATGAACCATCTGCTGAGGCTCAGCTATGGCAAATATCAGGAGTCCATCCACCCTTCCGTTGCGCCTCCAATAAGCATATTGATAGCGGCTTACAATGAAGAAGCTACTATTGTTGAGAGCATAAGGTCGCTATTCCATCTGAACTATCCTGATTACGAGATAATAGTAGTAAATGACGGATCTACGGACTCAACCCTAAAGCGCCTGATAGAAGGCTTCAATCTCAAAAATATAAATATAGTCTATCGGGCTGTCATCCCTACCGCATTTGTGAAGGGCTTCTATGTCAATCCTGATATGCCCAAGCTCATTGTCATTGATAAGCTGCACGCAGGCAAGGCTGACTCCCTTAATATCGGCATAAATGTCTCAAGGGCACCTTATTTCTGCTCTGTAGACGCGGACTCCATCCTTGAGAAAGACGCGCTGCTTAGGCTGATGCGCCCGATTGTCGAAGAGCCCGAACTTGTCCAGGCTACAGGCGGCATCGTGAGGCTTGTAAATGGCAGCATCGTAAAAGACGGCAAGCTTGTAAAGGTCCAGTTGCCCAAGGACAGCCTTTCCAGGCTTCAGGTCGTTGAATACATAAGAAGCTTCCTCTTCGGAAGGGCGGGCCTTAGCGCCCTTAATTCTCTCCTTGTAATATCAGGCACATTCTCCATGTTCAATAAAAGGTCTGTGCAGGAGGCCGGCGGCTATCTGTTGAATACAGTGACTGAGGATATGGAGCTTGTAATCAGACTTCATAAGCACCTCATTGAGAAGAAAGTAAAATATCATATCAACTTTGTGCCTGACCCGATATGCTGGACAGAGGCGCCCAAAGACCTCGCAACTCTCAGGAGGCAGAGGCGAAGGTGGCACCTGGGGCTTGCCGAATCAATATACATATACAGGCAGATGCTCTTTAACCGCAAATACAAATGGATCGGTTTTTTTGCGCTTCCGTACCAATTGTTGGTAGAGCTGATAGGCCCTGCCATAGAAATATTGGGATATTTCGTAGTTACTTTTTCTTTCTTTTTTGAAATAATTAATTTTAAATTTTTCATGCTGTTCCTTACCATGGCCCTTCTTGTAGGCGTATTTTTCTCAACCGCGGCGATACTGCTTGAAGAGATGAGCTACAGGAGGTATCCGAGATTAAAGGACCTTCTTATTCTGCTTGCGTATGGCGTTATCGAGAACTTCGGGTACAGGCAGCTTCTTGCGCTCTGGAGGACTGAGGCGATAATCCAGTTCCTGTTCACAAAGGAGAAGAAGTGGGAAGTGGTGCAGAAGAAGGGTTTTGACGCTTCACCCGCTTCTAAAAAAGACGGTTAAAAAATCTTTTTTGAGCTAAAACAGGTTTTTATATTAATATAGATACGAAAAATCAGAAGGCAGGTTGTGATGAAGAGGTTAATTTTAGCGTTGTTGCTTTGTATGCCGGTATGCTCTTTTGCCGCCGGTGAAGCGGAAGTCCCAAAAGAAGCGCAAATCTCAGTTGATAAGTCTGAGAGCGCGAAGGCGATTAAAAAGACAGGAGATGAGCTTGCCGCAAAAGGGGATTATAAAAAGGCAACTGAGGAGTATCTAAAAGCCCTGTCTCTTTCAAGAGAGTCTTTTACGACAGATGAACGGGCGCAGATGGCCATGTATATGTCATGGGCAGGCAGTTACAATGAATCGATTTTTGAGCTTAAGAAAGTTATAGAGGAAAACCCTAAAGACCTGCAGGCAAGAGTACACCTTGCCAGAGTCCTTTCATGGACAGGCAATCTTGATGACTCATTAAAAGAGTCCGGGGCCGTTCTCTCTGAGCATCCGGGCAACAAAGAGGCGATGACAGTGCAGGCAAACGCCTTGAGGTGGAAAGGCAAGACAGGCGAGGCAGTCAAAATATACGAGAAGATAATGGAAGGCGGAGAGGATTTTGAGGCACGGGTAGGGCTTACATACGCCATGCTCTCAATCGGTGACAGGAAGGCCGCGCGCGAGAACAGAGACCGTGTAAAGCCGCTTTACCCGTATCAGGAGAAGGACTACCGTGATTTGAAAGAGGCGGTTGACGCGGCTACAAGGCCAACTTTTGACGCCAAGGCAAGCTACTACAACGATACTGATTTCAATCAGGTAAACAGGCTTCTATTTTCATCCGGTTTCTGGATTAATAACTGGAAGGCTGATTTGAAATACGCCAGAACATACGCGCAGGATAAGACAAGGAACAATGATGCAGAGGCAATATTTTTTAACGGCTATTCAAAATTCACTGATAAATTCGGGGCAGGTGCAGGAGTTGGGCTTAATCTCATAGGCAACAGGGAAGGCACAGCTTTTCTTTCAGGCCATGTAAAGGCAGACCTGAAGGCCAAGTACGCTGACTTTGGAGCAAGCCTCTCAAGAGATGTGCTGACTGACACTGCCCAGTTGATAGAGAACGCGATAAGGGCTACTAACTACGGTTTTTTTGCTTCAAGGAAGTTTAATGACAGGTACAGCCTCAGCGGAAACCTGACCTACAGGGATTACTCCGATGACAATAGCGCGATAGATTTTCAGATTTCTCCCCTTTATTCCGTCATGTTGAAAAACCCGACTGTCGCAGTCGGCTACAGTTTCAGATACCTTGGCTTTGAAAGGCAGAGCCGAGGCGGCTACTATGACCCGGACAGCTATTTTGCACACAAGCTTTTCTCTGTCATCTCGTACGATAAGGGCAGGTTCTACACATATCTTGAGCCTTACATAGGTTATCAGTCCGCTACCCGTTTCGGCAGCGATAGCGGTGATATCTTCAGCGGAGGCGCAGCGATTGCAGGATACAAAATAAAAAAGAACGCCTCTTTTGAGGTCAACGCAGAGGGCGGCAATTCTGCCGTAGGCACAGCCGCAGGCTTCAGGTATTACATCCTGGGGATGAAGTTGGTCTGTACCACATTTTAGGAGAGCGCAATGAGTACTGAAAAGAAGATTTTGCTTTTGGCAGCCGTGCTGATGGGCTTGTTTGCTTACGGCTTTTACAATATTTTTACGCCTGATTCCGGCCCGATAAGTTTTGCAAGGGGCAGCGTGAGGACTCTTTCAGCCGATGTCATGGTGGGCCCCTACCCGACAGAAGTGGAGATTAAAGAGCTCAAGGCAAAAGGCGTTACGGAGATAATCTGCCTGATGGATAACAACAATCCCATAGAAGCGAAGCTTATAGAAGATGAGCAAGCCAGCGCAGGAAAAAACGGGATAGTGTATCTGAATTTTCCGATGAACTTCGCAGACCTTGAAAACCCGAAAAATATCGAGAGACTCAATGTTGCCTTAAAGCATGTTGCTGATTCAAATGGAAAAAAGATATATGTGCATTGCTACCTCGGAAGACACAGGGTGGGAATGTTTGAGAAGGCGTTTTTGAAAAATAAAAAATCAGAGAAATCGCCCAAAGAAAAATAACCTAATTAAGGATTAACCAGCTCTTTTGGTTATCAAAAAATAAATTAATGAAAAAAGAAAAACTTATTATAAAAATGGATATGTTGGAATTAGAATGTGTTCCTTTACTTAAAGGTAAAATATTCCATGTAACAAGTCAACATAGTGCAAAGCAAATTTTAAAAACAGGATTTATAAAATCAAATAAAGATGGCAGCTTAGGCTATAATTTCTCTGAGAATAGCTTTGGAAGAAAAAAAGGATATGTTTGTCTGTTTGATTTTAGAACGGCTTCTGATGATATTATAAAAAAGTCATTAGAATGTTTCAATTTTTTATCTTTTAGAAAATATGAAGGAAAGATGGCCTATTTATTTACAAGAATTATATTCTTCTGAGTTAATATTAAATGTATGCGCAAAATTAGGCAATGATAAATATATACCTCACACTGAATGCTGGTATCCAGCCGATTTGCCAATAAGCAGGATAGAAGCAATAATGACCGTCAACATCCCAGATTTTCAGAAAGAATCTGGTCACATCTTTGAGTATCTTTGTAGGCATTAGCTATAGGGTGGGCTGTGCCCACCAAAAAAGAGTGAGCTTCACCCCATCTCTGCTTCTATCTTCTTAACTGCCTTCTGTGATTCGTAGAGGGCCTTACCGATAGGCCGTATCCTGTCCATGGTAAGGACAAGATAATAGCCGTCCTTGATGGCCGATATCGCAAGCTTCATCATCGTGGTTGAGATGGAGACCGACTTCACACCTGATAAGTCCTGCCTTCTTGAAGAGAAATCCTTGATTGAATTTAAGATTATGCCGTGGTGCGCGCCGATTAAATCTATTTCAAGGCTCGGAAAGCTCGAGTAAGACGCTACAAGCTCCCCGTCATGGTCGAGCATAACCGCTCCCGTGGAGTGCGTCTTCTGGGTTAAATCTCTTAATATTGCGGTAAACGGCATAATTTTATATTTCTTACTGTAAGCTTGCTAAATTTACTGAGATGACCTTTGAAACGCCCGGCTCCTGCATCGTGATGCCGTAGAGCGAGTCAGCCATCTCCATTGATTTTTTATTATGCGTGATAAGCAGGAACTGGCTTATCTTCGACATATCCCTTACGAACAGGTTGAACCTGTCGATATTGGCTTCATCAAGCGGGGCGTCCACTTCGTCCAACAGGCAGAACGGGCTCGGCTTGATAAGGAATATGGCAAATATCAGTGCCGTAGCCGTAAGCGCCTTTTCTCCGCCTGAGAGGAGGGTGATATTCTGCAATCTCTTTCCCGGAGGCTGCGCCGCAATCTCTACACCTGTCTCCAGTATGTCCCCGTCATCGGAGAGCCTTAACTCAGCCCTGCCGCCGTTGAAGAACCTCGGGAATGTCTCCTGGAACTTTTTATTGACCTCATCAAAGGTATGCCTGAACTTCTCGCGCGTAGTCCTGTTGATGCGGTTAATGGCGGTATGGAGGCTTTCTACCGAACGGGTGAGGTCAGCCTGCTGGTCAACGAGGAACTGGTGCCTGTTCTCAAGCTGGGCGTACTCCTCAAGGGCGGATAAGCTCACTTCGCCAAGGGAGGTAATCTTTTCCCTCAGTTCCGCTTTCTTTGCCTCAAGCGAATCTATATCAAGGTTCTCTTCGCCTTCATCAGGCCTGAAGCCTTCGATGTTGGTTGAATACCTTTCATTCATTTTTTCTTTGAGATGGTTGATGCTCATCTCCATCTCTTTATGCTCTATGGTAAGCTCGCCTTTAAGCTCCTGAAGTTCAGAGTACCTTGACTTGAACTCCTTAAGGTTATTCTCAATGGTTTTTATGCGCTCGGTAAGGGTATTGAGAGCCTCTGTCTTTGCGATCTCTTCTTCCTTGATAATATCGATACGGGAAAGCAGCCCTTCAAGTTTTGCCTTAAGCGCATCGACCTGCTTTGACTTCTCGGCAACTTCAGCCCTTCCGTGTTCTATTTCCTGCGCCTTTGTCTCAAGCCTTCTGTCGGTGTCGGCAATCGAGCGTTCCCTTTCGGTTATCTGCTTGTTCATTGCCTCAAAACGCTCTTTGGCCTGCGCAAGCGTGACCCTTATCTCAGTTACGACCTGTGAGAGTTTTTCTTTCTTTTCAGCTAACGCAGAGATTTCAGTGGCAAGTAAGGCAATCTTGTCTTCCCTTTCGGCAAGGGATTTCTCAAGGCCGTCTCTTTCCGCTGAAAGGGAATTTTTCTTTTCGCTGATTCCTGTAAGGCGTCTGAGCGCGTCAGCTATGTCGTTTATGAGATTGTCCCTTGTCTTGGTAAGCCTGAATATCTCATCCTCAAGTCTCTTAAGCTCGTTGCCTGTGTTGACCTTTTCAATGTCAACGCTGTGGAGCTTTTCCCTGCATTCATCAAAGAAGGCCTTTGTAGAGCGGATGCCTTCCTCTGCAGATTTAAGCTCTGCCTCAAGGGTTGTAATGCGCCCGCCAAGCTCCGCGGCTTTTGCCTTAAGCTGTTTTATCTCGCCTCTTTTTTGCAGGATACCTGCGTCAGAGCCTTTGACAGTTCCGCCGGTGATTATGCCCTGTGCATCGATAACCTCTCCGTCGAGGGTGACTATTGTTTTAAAGCTGTTCTGCTTCCATGCCTCTACGGCGAAGGCGAGGTTTTCAACTATAAGCACATCGCCAAGCAGGAAGTTTACAATCTCCCTGTAGCCGTCTTTTATCTTAAGTTCGGTTAAAAGCTCTTTTGCGCCAGCGGCATTTACGGATGCAACTGTAACAGGGCTTACGGAAGGGCGCGCATCCTTTACGGGGATGAAACTGCCTTTTCCCGCGCTGTTTGTTTTTAAATACTCTATCGCCTCAACACCCTCTTTATGGCTCTCGACAAGCACATACTGAAGCCTGTCGCCCATTACAGCCTCTACAGCCTTTTCATAGCCTGAGTTTGTCTCTATCACATCGGCAATAAGGCCGTAGATGCCGCCTTTCTCGCCTTTCTGGAGTATTGCCTTTGCTCCGCCTTTTACATTCTCGAAGTTCTTCTCCATGTCCTCAAGGGTGGAAAGCCGCGCGGCAGTCCTTGAGTACTCATCTTTTATCTTCTTAAGCTCCTCGCCTTTGGAGACCCTGTCCCTTTCAAGGGAGTCCTGCCTTGCCCTTATTTCTCTCTGTTCATCCTCTATCGCCTCTCTCTTTGAGGCGGAGTTTTCGAGCTTTTCTTTTAATGCCTTAAGCGGCTCTTCCTTTGAGGCAAGAGCGTTGATGATGTTTTCTTTTTCGGTATTTGATTTTGATTCCCTGAACCTTAAGTTCTCTTCATCCCTGATAAGGGTCTGTATGGCGTGCCTTATGTCTGAAAGGCGGGTTGAAGTCTTAAGCGATTCAGCCTTGTCAGCCCTCTGGATATCCTCATTTTTCCTGAGTTCTGAAATAAGGGCCTCAAGCTGGGCTGAATTCCCGCTGAGCTTTTCTGATTCTGCTGAGATAAGCTTTGAAAGCTCATTCAATGTGAAACGCAGGCTTTCTATCTGCTCTGCCGCGCCTGACTTATTCCTTTTAAGCTCTGCTATCTCGTTTGTGAGCCTTTCCTCGCCCCTGTTAAGTTCGTCTATGCGGACTCTTGCAAGCTCGCTTGAGCGTTCTTCATTCTGGATAAGCCTTTCAAGCTCAAATACCTGTTCCTTGACTGCCCTGTATTCGTTCTCGATATTGAGATGCTCAAGCTTTATGTCCTCAGCCAATATCTCTTTTTCATTGACAGCGGTAGTAAGGGCAAGCTCTTCATCCTTGATGCCCTCTATCTTTTTGCCAAGGTCCTCAAGCGCACTTTTCATCCTGTGGAACTCAAGGGATGATAAAAGCAGGTCAATTGACTGCAGCTCTTCTTTTAATGCCTTATACCTCTCCGCCTTTTTAGCCTGACGGTTAAGTGAGTTGAGCTGTCTTTTTACTTCGCTGATGATGTCATTTACCCTTGTGAGGTTTTCTTTTGTGGACTCAAGCCTCCTGAGGGCAGCGTCTTTCTTGTGTTTGAACTTGTTTATGCCAGCGGCCTCTTCGAATATAGCCCTTCTGTCTTCGGGCTTGGCATTGATAAGCCATGCGACCTGACCCTGCTCGATGATCGAATAAGCCCTTGTGCCTATGCCTGTATCCGTGAAGAGATCGACTATATCGCGAAGCCTCGACTGTACCTTGTTTATGTAATATTCGCTCTCGCCTGACCTGTAGAGGCGCCTTGCTATCTCAATCTCAGTGAAGTTGGCGAACTTGGAAGGGGCTGTGCCTTCGTCATTGGCAAAGGTCAGCACGACCTCGGCCATGCCAAGCGGCTTTCTCAGCTCGCTGCCGTTGAAGATGATATCCTCCATGTGCTTGCCTCTCAGATGGCGGGCATTCTGCTCGCCAAGCACCCATCTTATGGCATCGACAATATTACTTTTGCCGCAGCCGTTAGGCCCTATTATGCCTGAAGTCCCTGAAGGAAAATGTAGTGTGACCTTATCGACAAACGACTTGAAGCCGTGAATCGTAAGCTTTTTTATCTTCATCTATATCCCCTGTTTTATTGGCCACAAATCGTAACAAAGTTTGTACCTTTTGTAAAGCAAAAAAAATACTATGGGGTGTATCAAAAGCAAGTCAAAACACTATATGTTGGGGTTGTTAGTAAGGTAATGCACTATTAAAAATGATTTGAAAATCACCTTTTTTGCCTGCTGTGCTTAAAAGGATGTCAACAGAACGATTCGTTGCAATAAAATGAGCTAAAACAATAAGTTGCATGGATTTAAAACCGTGTAAAGCGATAAATCCCAATTAAAACCTGAGGAAATTGAAAACCGACCTTCGGCACATATGTTGCACATTTATATGTTTAGGAAAAAGGGTTGTTTTGAAACAATAAGGAGGTGTATATCATGAAAGTCCTTAAGGGCATCATACTGCCGGTTCTAATGGTCATGCTCCTCGCAAGCGGAGTGATGGCAAAAGGATATGGCAAGGGTACTACCGGAGGCGCGATGGGCGGCGGAGTAAGCCAGATGCAGCCCGGAGTCTCACAGCTCCCGAGTTTTGGCGGTAGTCAGGATATGGTGTTTTATACCGGTAAGGTATCCAACTTCAATCTTGACAATCAGGAGATAGTCCTTTCAACAGAGGTTCCGGGTCTTTTAGGGCCTCAGACAAGGGACGTACCGTTTAAGCTTGACAGGGATTCAACTCTGACTATCTGCTTCAGGTCCATCAATGCGTGTGAAAGCTCAGCAACAGCAAGTGAAGGCTGGGATATGATCAGCAGCCTTAACAAGTTCAGTTCAATTGCCGGAGCTGATAAGAACGCTATCGTGATCGGTGACCCTGCTACGGGACGTGTAGTTCATGTTCAGATTGATTATCTTGTCTAATTAGACCGGACAAATGAAAAAGCCCTCCTGAAAAGGAGGGCTTTTTTTGTTTTCTTTAACGGTTAAGCTTATTTTTTCTTTGCTTTGGCCTTTGCTTTAACAGGTTTTTTAGCAGCCTTTTTAACGGGGTACTTCAAAGAAGCCTGCGCGGCTGCAAGCCTTGCGATGGGCACCCTGAAAGGCGAGCAGGATACATAGTCAAAGTTGTTCCTGTGGCAGAACTCAACTGAAGACGGGTCTCCGCCGTGCTCTCCGCATATGCCTATCTTAAGGTCGGACTTTGTCTTTCTGCCCTTTTCGATTGCCATTTTTATAAGAAGGCCTACTCCGTCCTGGTCAAGCGACTGGAAGGGGTCGTTCTTAAGGATGCCGGTCTTTTTCTCATCGACATAATCAGGCAGGAACCTGCCTGCGTCGTCCCTTGACATGCCAAGGGTCATCTGGGTAAGGTCGTTCGTTCCGAAAGAGAAGAACTCGGCTACCGTTGCTATCTGGTCAGCCAGAAGGGCTGCCCTGGGCACTTCTATCATTGTGCCTACAAGGTATTTAAACTTTACGTTTTCCTCTTTCATAACTTTTTCGGCTACTTTCCTTGCCCTGTCAGCGAGTATGGAAAGCTCTTTGACGTCAATGATAAGGGGGAGCATTATCTCCGGGAATACCTTTATGTTCTTCTTCTGGCATTCGCAGGCTGCTTCCATAATGGCGCGTACCTGCATGTCAAGTATCTCAGGGTAAGTGATGCAAAGACGGCTTCCCCTGTGCCCAAGCATGGGGTTTGCCTCGTGGAGCCTTTCTATCCTTCTCTTTACCTGATGGAAGGGAAGTCCAAGCCTCTGGGCAAGGTGCTTCTGCTCATTTTCCGTATGGGGAACAAATTCATGGAGTGGGGGGTCTATAAGGCGTATTGTAACGGGCTTGCCGTCCATTGCCCTTAGAATTCCGATAAAATCTTTTCTCTGGAAGGGGAGAAGCTCATCAAGGGATTTTCTCCTTGTCTCTTCATCTTCTGAGATGATCATCCTCTGGATGGCCATCCTTCTCTCATCTGTATCAAAGAACATATGCTCGGTCCTGCAAAGGCCGATTCCCTCGGCTCCGAGACGGATAGCGTTCTCAGCGTCATAGGGCGTGTCTACATTTGTCCTTACCTTTAGGTTCCTTATCTGGTCAGCCCACTGCATGAGGGTATTATACGCATCAGGCAGTTCAGGTTTTCTTAGCTTAAGGGCGTTCTTGAACACTTCTCCGGTTGAGCCGTTGATAGTGACCTCATCGCCCTGCTTTATTACAGTGTTGCCGACAGAAACAGTCTTTGCTTCATAATCTATTACAAGGTCTTCGCAGCCTACTACGCAGCATTTGCCCCAGCCCCTTGCCACAACCGCGGCATGTGAGGTCTTTCCGCCGGTAGCCGTAAGGATGCCTTTGGCTGCGTGCATGCCGCCTACATCTTCAGGGCTTGTTTCTTTTCTTACGAGGATGACTATCTTGCCATGCGCAGTCCAGTCTTCGGCTTCTTTAGCTGTGAATACGACTTTGCCTGCGGCAGCGCCCGGAACAGCGGCAATGCCTGTGGCAAAGAGATTGTGCTTCAGTTCTTCCATCGGGATGGTGGGATCGATTACCGGGTAGAAGAGCCCTTCTATATCCTTATCCGTCAATCTTAAAAGCGCGTCCTGCTTTGTGATTAGCCTTTCCTTGACCATGTCAACGGCAATCTTGAATGCCGCCATGGGAGAGCGCTTGCCTGTCCTGCACTGGAGGATGTAGAGTTTTCCGTCCTCGATTGTGAACTCGATGTCCTGCATCTCCTTGTAGTGCTTCTCAAGCCTTGTCCGTACCTGTGTAAGCTGCTTATATACCTTGGGCATGATGCGCTCAAGGTCATTTAAATGTATCGGTGTGCGAATGCCCGCTACGACATCTTCTCCCTGCGCGTTCATCAGCAGGTCGCCGTAGAAGATGTTCTCTCCGGTATTCGGGTCACGGGTGAAGCATACGCCTGTGCCTGAATTATCTCCCATGTTGCCGAATACCATCTGAACGACATTGACGGCTGTCCCAAGGAGGCCGGTAATTTTTTCGACCCTTCTGTAGGTTACTGCCTTCTCAGCCATCCATGAGCCGATTACCGCGTCAATTGCGCCTGTAAGCTGCTCTTCCGGTTTCTGGGGGAAGTCTTTTTTGGTGTTCTCCTTATAGACAGCCTTAAGCCTTGGTATAAGGTTTTCAAGCTCTGTTTCGTTTACATCGGTATCAAGAATGGGGCGGTTCCTCGGTACATTGAGCCTTACCCTTGTGAGCCGTTCTTTAATGTCGTCGAACTCCACGTCAAACTTATGCCTGGGCACACCCATTGCCGTTGAGCCGTACATTGTTATGAAACGCCTGTACGCGTCAAGGGCAAACCTTCTGTTTGAGGTCTTTTTTGAAAGCCCCTCGACAGACTGGTCGTTCAGGCCGAGATTGAGGATGGTTTCCATCATTCCGGGCATTGACCTTGCCGCGCCGGACCTTACTGAGACAAGCAGAGGGTCGTTGGGGTCGCCGAGCTTCTTGCCTACAAGCTTCTCGAGTTTTGAGAGGTTCTTCTTCAATTCTGCTTCGAAGCCCTGCGGATACTTCTTGCTTATTTTATAATAGTGATCGCAGACCTCGGTGGTGATGGTGAAGCCGGCAGGAACAGGCAGCCCGATATTGGTCATCTCAGCCAGGCCCGCACCCTTGCCGCCAAGGAGTTCCTTCATGTCCCCTTTGCCTTCGGCCTTACCGCCGCCAAAGAAATACACAAACTTTCTGGCCATAAATAAATCCTCCGGATAAATATCTAAAATTTTTCAGAAGTAATTGAATATAAATAAAAAAAGAGAGTCTAATACTCTCTTTAAGCACTTCGGGGTTAATCTTAAAGGTAGAAGATTAGCAAAAAATGACAAGAATGTCATCAAGTAATTTCTATATAGTTTAATATGCTTGACAGTGTTGTAAAACCTTAGATATTATAAAATATTAATTAAGATATTATACACCCATTTCCAAAGGTTGTTTGGCCTTTCGCGGAAATAAGTATAAAGGAACATCAGCAAAGAATCAAATTTGGAGGAAAGATGGCACAGGAGAGAATCCCGGTCTATATAGAAGATGAGATGAAAAAGTCGTATCTGGACTACGCCATGTCCGTTATTGTCGGAAGGGCGCTGCCGGATGTGAGGGACGGGCTTAAGCCTGTCCACAGAAGGATTCTTTTCGCCATGCACGAGATGGGGGTGGAGTGGAACAAGCCCTTTAAGAAATCCGCCCGTGTAGTCGGAGATGTCATCGGTAAGTACCATCCTCACGGAGATACCGCTGTCTATGACGCCATTACAAGGATGGTACAGGATTTCTCGCTCAGGTACCCGCTCATTGACGGTCAGGGTAACTTCGGCTCGGTTGACGGAGATCCTCCGGCAGCCATGCGTTACACGGAAGTAAGAATGGCAAAGCTTGCAGGGGCGCTCCTGCAGGATATAGAGAAAGAGACCGTAGACTTCTCACCCAACTATGACGAATCCTTGAAAGAGCCGGTGGTTATGCCGGCGGCTTTCCCGAACCTGCTTGTAAACGGCTCATCAGGCATTGCCGTCGGCATGGCAACAAACATGCCTCCGCATAATCTGACCGAGATAATAGACGCGCTCATATTTTTAATCAAAAAGCCTGATGCAAGCGCAATGGAGCTTATGGCGCTTGTTCCGGGCCCTGATTTCCCCACAGGCGGCTTTATCAACGGCAGAAAAGGCATAAAGGACGCCTATGAGACGGGCAGGGGCGTTATCCAGATAAGGGCAAAGGCCGCGATAGAGAAGAACCCGAGGACAAACCGCCAGGCAATCGTAATCACAGAGATACCGTACATGGTAAACAAGGCAAGGCTTATCGAAAGCATTGCCGACCTTGTAAGGGATAAGAAGATAGAAGGCATCTCGGATGTCAGGGATGAGTCCGACAGAGAAGGCATGAGGATAGTAGTCGAGCTTAAAAGGGATGAGGTGGCGGAAGTAATCCTCAATAACCTCTACCTCCAGACCCAGATGAAGACCTCATTCGGCATAATCAACCTTGCCATTGTTGACGGCCAGCCCAAGGTAATGCCGCTTCAAAGGCTTCTTAAGGAATTTGTAAAGTTCAGGAAGGAAGTCGTTACAAGGCGCATAATTTACGACCTCAAGAAGGCAAAGGAAAGGGCGCACATCTTGGAGGGCCTTAAAATCGCCCTCGATAACCTTGATGCGGTCATTAAGCTCATACGGGCCTCAAAGAGCCCTGCCGAGGCAAAGGCCGGCCTTATGGCAAACTTCAGCTTAAGCGAGATACAGTCCCAGGCTATCCTTGAGATGAGGCTCCAGAGGCTTACGGCCCTTGAGAGGGATAAGATAATAGAAGAGTACAATGAGATATTAAAGCTCATCAAATCACTCGAAGAGATACTTGCGAGCGAAAAGCTCCTTATGGAAGTAATAGTCGGAGAGCTTAAAGACATAAAAGACAAGTTCGGGGATGTCAGAAGGACTCAGATAGTTGAAGAGATGAGCGAGATAACCCTTGAGGATGTCATTGCCGAAGAGGATATGGTCGTCACGATTACAAATGACGGCTATATAAAGAGGAACCCGACAAGTCTCTTTAAGATACAGAGAAGGGGCGGCAAGGGCAAGATGGGCATGACTACAAAAGAGGAGGATTTTGTAAGTAACCTCTTTATTGCCTCCACCCACAGCTACATCCTGTTCTTTACGGATAAAGGCAAGGCTTATTCCCTTAAGGTCTATGACATACCGCAGGCCGGAAGGGCTGCCAAGGGCAAGGCCATCGTCAATATCCTCAATGTAGAACAGGGCGAGAAGATTACAGCCTACCTCCCGGTAAGGGAATTCATTGAGGACAGGTATATAATAATGGCCACCGAGCACGGGGTCATCAAGAAATCCGACCTCATGTCGTTCTCCCATATCCGCTCAGGCGGGCTTATTGCCGTAAGCCTTGACGAAGGGGACAGTCTCATAGCTGCCAGGCTTACCGATGGCAAGATGGACATTTTCCTTGGTACGCGCATGGGCCAGGCAATAAGGTTCAGTGAGGAAGAGGTCAGGGAGATGGGCCGCCAGGCAAGGGGCGTCAAGGCCATTAAGCTTGCCGGGGATGACAGGGTCATCTCAATGGAGACAGTTGAGGAGAACTCAACCGTGCTTACCGTAACAGAGCACGGTTTCGGAAAGAGGACTGACTTTGCCGAGTACAGGGGGCAGGGCAGGGGCGGAAGCGGCCTTATAAATATCAAGATAACAGAGAGGAACGGCCCTGTTGCCTGCATCGCCAAAGTGAAAGATTCTGACGAGCTGATGATATCTACCAGCAGCGGAAAGATAATCAGGATAGCGATGAAGGATGTTGCCGTAATCGGAAGGAATACCCAGGGCGTCAAACTCATGGATATTGACAAGGATGAAAAGATAACCGGGGTAGCGCCTGTGGCCGAGTCTGAAAAAGAAGAGGAAGAAGCAAGCGCAGAGGCTACACCTGAATAGTTCAATATAAAATCACGCCGCCCTGAAAAGGGGCGGCGTGATATCAAGGCGCAAAAACCCTGCAGAACAGTATAGAACTTTCCATTAAAAACCCTTTTATAAAAAAGATCTCTGCCGTAATCGTCCTTATGGCTTTCCAGTACCTTTTGGCCGGTTGCGCCTATGACCCTGCCGAAAGGGAGTTTAATAAGGCCGAGCGGCTTTTTTCCCAAGGGCTTTACAAAGATGCCATTGACAGGTATTCCTATATAACAGGCAAATATGCCGCCACCCCTTACGGCCCGAAAAGCCAGTACAGGATAGGCTACATATACCACCGGCACCTGAAGGACTCGCAAAGCGCGATATACGCCTACAATTCGATATTCTTTCTCTACCCTGAAAGCCCTGATGCAACAGCGGCCAGGCTTGACCTTGCAGGCATTTACTCAGAGGGCGGAGACCACATGGCCGCCATAGAGGAGTATCAGAAACTTCTTAAAAGAGAGCCGGAGTCAAAGCAAAAGTATCAATACCTCATCGCGATGGAATACCTGATGATGAACGACTTCCGTCAGGCCCGTATTGAACTTGTGGAGCTTTCAAACATAATCTCCAATCCGAACCTTATCCCCGATATAAGATTTCAGATAGCTAATATTTATTATATAGAGGGTAATTTCACCGAGGCCATCAAAAGGTATGATGAGGTGGTCTTGAAATATCCCGGGCACGGGGCCGCTCTTGAGGCGCTGTTCGGCAAGGCAAAAGCGCTCGATGAGTCGGGCAGGTACAAAGAGGCCCTTGTTATTTACAGGGAGCTTCTCAATGATTATCCCAACAGGAAAGCCGTAGAAACAAGAATAGGATGGATTGAGAACAGGATGAAGGCAAAACCGTTTAAGGGGAGGCATTGATGGAACGCAGTGTAGTTCTTGGCGCAGGCAGCTGGGGTACAACGCTTGCCGATATCCTCGCGCAAAAAGGCTTTGAAGTGGCTCTCTGGGCTCGTAACAGGGAACTGTGCGAAGCCATATCCAAAAATAACGAAAATGAGACATATCTGCCCGGAGTAAAGCTCTCCAGAAATCTAAGGCCTGTTTCGTCCCTTGAGGAGGCTCTTAATGGGGCAACCCTTATCATAAGCGCAATCCCTTCACACGGTGTCAGGGAGATATTGTCCAATGCCATTGCCTATGTGCCAAAAGACGCGATACTCGTAAGCGCCACAAAAGGCATTGAGGAAGGTACGCACCTGATGGCCTCGGGCATACTTAAAGATGTCCTTAAGGCTGATGAAAAAAATATCGTAATACTCTCAGGCCCGACATTTGCGAAGGAAGTCAGCGTAAAGCTTCCGGCTGCGGCCTGTGCGGCATCAACTTCAACTGAGGCCGCAGAAGCTGTGCAGAAGGCATTCTCAACTCAGCATTTCAGGGTTTATACGAATACGGATGTGACAGGGGTGGAGCTTGGGGGCGCGCTAAAAAATGTAATAGCAATAGCCGCGGGCATATCTGACGGACTTGCGCTTGGTTTTAACGCAAGGGCAGCCCTTATCACAAGGGGGCTCGCCGAGATAACAAGGCTCGGGGTAAAGCTCGGGGCAAATGAAAAGACCTTTGCCGGGCTTTCAGGCCTTGGGGACCTTGTGCTTACCTGTACCGGCCCCCTTAGCAGGAACTATACAGTTGGGGTTGAGATAGGAAGGTCAAGGAACCTTGATGAGATAGTGAAAGGCATGAGGATGGTAGCCGAAGGCGTCAAGACATCAAGGGCGGCGCAGTCCCTTGCCGATATGAACGGCGTCGATATGCCCATTACCAGAGGGGTTTGCGAGGTCCTTTACCATGGCAAGCCGCCAAGAGAGGCTGTTTTGGACCTGATGATGAGACAGCTTAAAGGCGAGTATTGATTTTTACTTGAATTTACCTGTGTTTAACTGATAGAATCCGGTTGTAATTTTTACAATTCTAACCTTTTAAATAACCAAATCAATACCTGAGGAAAATAGGTCCGGTTTTACGTGCTTCATGCCACAGGGCGGGGGGCAATGTTCAGGTACAACCCGTCTTTAAGTACAGTATAAAAAGTTATGGCTCAAGTGTATTCTATCTCTCCCTGATCCTTTAGAAGCTTCATCATAAGATTTTCATCAGAAGGGTAGCACAGTAAGTAATCTTTTTATGCTAAAAAGAAGCCTCCATTTCAGAATCCTTTTCCTTATTGTCGGTCTCTTCTCAATCGGCGTAATAATCTCAATTTTTTGGGAACTCCAGAATAAAGAGCAGGAGCTTCTTGATGAGAAGCTCAGGGCGAGCCGTATCATGGCCCAGCCCATACTCACCGCCATCTACGAGGATATGCTTGAGGAGCGCGCCGACATGGCACGCCACCTCATCAATTCGATCAGCAAGGCACAGTCAATCGACAGCGTCTATATCATAAGGAGCAACGGCGCCGAAGAGGCATTCAGGGATTTAAAGACCATTGATGATGTAAAGAAGGAATTCGGAGAGGTAAGGCCGGAGTGGCTTACCGACCATCCTGACGAGCCCGTGAACATGGCAAGGGGCATAGACAACCCTGAATTCAAAAAGGCATTTGAATCATTCAGGCAGAACTGGAACAGGGATGAGATCTACTATATCGATAAGAGCGGAGACAAGCCTCTATTCACTTATCTCCAGCCAATTGATAAAAAGGCAAAATGCAATACCTGCCATAGTGTAGAAGGTTCAAGGGGCATCCTTGTGATAAGGACCTCTCTTGAGGATATGTACAATATCCTTGAGAAAGGGAGAAACCAGTGGATCGTCTCAGGCATACTCGCAATCCTCATAGGAGGGGCGCTTCTTTCCCTCCTCATAAAAAAATCCATAACAGGCCCCATAAAGAAAAATGTCGAGGTAATTAAAAGGATAGCGGAAGGCAAGGCTGACATAACCGAGAGGGTTAATGTCCAGACCGAGAACGAGGTAGGCTATCTTGCAGCAGCCTTCAATAATATGCTCGACTCCCTTGAGAAGAGGGCAGAGGAGAACAAAAGGCTCTTTGAGATGGTCACAAAGAGCAAAGAAGAGTGGGTCGCCACATTCGATGCCATTCAGGACTATATCTCAATCCATGACAGGGAATACCGCATTTTAAAGATAAACAAGGCCCTTGCCCGCCAGTTTAACGCCCACCCCGAAGCCCTTATCGGAAGGAAGTGCTACGAGCTTCTTTATTGCAGGCAGGAGCCCCAGTGCAACTGCCCTCATTCAAGGACGCTCAAGACCGGCGAAGTGGCTGATGCTGAAGTCGAAGACATGATTGTGGAAGGGACTTACAAGGTAACCACCTTCCCTGTATTTGATGAGGACGGCAGGGTGTGGGCAAGCGTCCATGTCGCAAGGGATATCACTCAGGAGAAGATGCTCAGGGAACAGCTCCTCCACTCCGAGAAGCTCAGCAGCGTGGGTAAGCTTGTGGCAGGCATAGCGCATGAGCTTAATAATCCGCTCATGGGCATAATGGGCTTCAGCCAGATACTTATGGACATGCCCGGAGATAAAAAGCTCGATGACATAAAAGATAAGCTCAGAAAGATATACCACGAGTCCCTGAGGACGGCAAAGATAGTGCAGAACCTCCTTACATTTGCCAGGGCCAAGAAGACAGAAAGGGAGTATCACAATATAAACGAGATACTTAAGCACACGATAGAGCTCAGGGAATATTCACTTAAGGCAAATAATATCCATGTTTCGCTTCATTTCGAGGAAAACCTCCCGAAAACCATGGTTGACCTCTTCCAGCTTCAGCAGGTATTCATAAACATCATCAACAACGCTGAAGATGCCATGGTCTCAAAGCACGGCAAGGGTAATCTTTCCATAACAACCAGAAAGAACAGGAGAAAGCTTGAGATAGCGTTCAGGGATGACGGCCCGGGCATCAGGAAAGAGATAATACATAAGGTGTTCGACCCCTTCTTCACGACCAAGGATGTGGGCAAGGGAACGGGTCTGGGATTGTCCATCAGTCATGGGATAATTACCGAGCACGGAGGCAATATAGAAATAATAAGCCCTGATGATGGCGGCACGATTATTACCGTAGAGCTTCCCATCGTTGAAAAATCACAATGGGCAGAGGTGACAAAGGCTATTGATCCGGGCACGGATAAGCAGAAACTCTCGGACATAAAGGTCTTGATAGTAGATGACGAGAAATCAATCAGGGAAGCCCTTGAGGACATACTTGCAAGGGAGGGCTTTGATGTGCAGACCGCGCGCGACGGCAGGGAAGCCCTTGATTTTATCGAGAACAAGAAGTTTTCACTTATAATTACCGATATAAAGATGCCCGGCTACGGCGGAATGGACCTTTACGAGAGTATTTTGAAAAAACACGATTACCTTAAAGACAGGATAATCATGGTCACCGGAGATGTATTCAGCCAGGATGTAAGGGAGTTCTTCGCAAAGACCGGATGCCCTCATGTCCTTAAGCCTTTTGAACCGAAAAAGCTGATTAACCTTGTCGCAAAAATACTTGCCTGATAAAATGGGAACGCTGACTTTGAAATGCTGAAATTCAACGGCCATTCCACGGCAAAATCATAAATCTTCTGCTATAATACCAACACTGTGAAATTTTCAGTAATCATACCGGCATTGAACGAAGCCGGTAATCTGAAGGGCGCGATAGCTTCGGCAGGCCCAAATGCTGAGATAATAGTAGCTGACGGCGGAAGCACGGATGAGACCCGCCAAACAGCGCGGGAGCTTGGCGCAATCGTTATAAAAACCCCTGCCGGCAGGGGGCTTCAGATGGACAGCGCGGCTCTCCATGCCAAAGGCGAAGTCCTTTTATTCCTCCATGCCGATTCGAGGCTGCCGGAAGGCTGGCAAAATGATATAGCCGGGGCGCTTACAGACCAAAAGGTTGCGGGCGGCGGCTTCAGATTAAGGATAGATTCCCCTGGAAAGGGTTTCAGGCTGATAGAGCGGATAGCCAATCTGAGGGGCAGGTTTCTTGGGCTTATCTACGGGGACCAGGCCATATTTGCCAGAAGAGAAATATTTTTCAGCGCCGGAGGGTTTAATAAACTTCCCTTGATGGAAGATGTTGATTGTGTTAAGAGGTTAAGTAAACTGGGAAAGGTAGTGCTGCTCGATAAAGAGGTGAGGACATCCCCTCGGAGGTGGGATAAGGGCGGCGTAATTCGAAATACCTTTTGGAATATTACCTTTTTATCCCTGTATAAAGTCGGAATCCCTCCCAAAAAGCTTTACGGCTGGTATTACGGGAATAAAGCTTCAAACTAAAAAATCAGAAAACATTTAAATGGCCGCGAGGGATTATTTCTCAGAGATAATCCTTATGCGGAATTCATTTTCGAAAGGAGATTTTATGGAATTTAAATCTGTAGGCAATCTTTACGACTCTATGAAGGGCGCTCTGAAGGAAAAGGGCGGTGTTGTAGAGCTGGTTGACGAGAAGCTTGTTCGCGGAGAAGCGATTGATAAACTTATATATAACGCAGTATTCAACACGAATAAAGAGGTGCTCGAAGAGAGCAGGAAGCTGATAAAATCCCTTGCTTCAGCCCTTGGCATCAGGTCTGCCTCGATACACGGGCTTTACATGGCAATGGGCAGGGGCGAGTGCGGCGGTTTTACCGTTCCGGCGTCAAACATCAGGGGGCTTACCTACGGGGCCGCAAGGGCGTGTTTCAGGTCAGCCATGAAGCATAATTCAGCGGCTTTCATATTTGAGATAGCAAAGAGCGAGATATCCTATACAGAGCAGAGGCCCGCGGAGTACGCGGCGTGCTGTCTTGCCGCTGCCATCAAGGAGGGCTACAGGGGGCCGGTATTCATTCAGGGCGACCACTTCCAGGTAAACGCAAAGAACTATGTAAAGGATAAAGAAGCGGAGATAAACAGCCTTAAAAAGCTTATAAAAGAGGCTATTGACGCTGATTTCTACAACATAGACATAGATGCTTCCACGGTAGTTGACCTCACAAAGCCCGATGTAAGGGAGCAGCAGAGGCCGAACTTTGAGACAACCGCCATTCTCACGGAATTCATCAGGGCAAATGAGCCTGAAGGCATTACTATCTCGGTCGGCGGTGAGATAGGAGAGGTCGGAGGAAAGAACTCGACCGAAGAAGAGCTCAGGGCATTTATGGACGGTTTTATCGGCAGGCTTCCCAAGGGAATGGCCGGCATCAGCAAGATAAGCATCCAGACAGGCACTTCCCACGGTGGCGTACCGCTTCCAGACGGGACGGTAGCAAAGGTAAAGGTCGATTTCGATACCATTGAGAAGCTCTCAAAGGTAGCCAGAGAGGTGTACGGGCTTTGCGGCATTGTTCAGCACGGCGCTTCAACTCTTCCTGATGAGGCGTTCCATCTCTTTGTGCAGAAGGGCGCTGCCGAGGTGCACCTTGCCACTGGCTACCAGAATATGATATACGACAGTTCAGCTTTCCCACAGGACCTGAAAAAAGAGATATATAAGCACCTGATAGACGCGCATTCTGACGAGAGAAAGCCTACCGACACTGAGGAGCAGTTCATCTATAAGACAAGGAAAAAGGGTTTCGGGCCGTTCAAGCACCAGATATGGACGCTCGATGAAAAGCGCAGAAAGCAGATAGGCTCAGAGCTTGAGGCGCGCTTTGACCTTTACTTCGACCAGTTTAACGCAAAGGGAAACGCCCCCATCGTCAAAAAGTATGTAAGCTGAACCATAAACAGGTGAAATTCAATATTATTTATGGTATAATGCCTCAAATATCTGAAAGGAGCAGTATTAGATAATGATTCCGGCAACACAACTGAGAGTGGGAACGACCATTCTATACAATAAAGAGCCTCACAGGGTAGTTACTGTTCAGCATATCACGCCGGGCAACTGGCGCGGGATGGTGCAGACAAAGCTAAAGAACTTAAAGACCGGCTCAACGGTTGAGAACAGGTTCAGGTCAGAAGACAAGCTTGAAAAAGCCCACCTTGAACAGCATGAGATGGAATATCTCTATAGTGACGGTTCGGATTATCACTTCATGAACAGCGAGAATTACGAGCAGGTCTCCCTTTCAGGCGAAGTGCTCGGCGATAATGTCTACTTTCTTATCCCGAACATCAAGTTCAATATCGAATATTACGAAGGGACTCCGGTGGGCGTTGAGCCCCCGAAAGTCGTCGAGCTTAAGGTCGTAGATACTACTCCCAACATGAAGGGCGCAACGGTTACGGCTTCACAGAAGCCCGCAACCCTTGAGACAGGTCTTGTAGTCAATGTGCCTCCCTTCATAGAAGTTGGCGAAACAATCAGGGTAGATACGGAAGGCGCAAAGTACCTTGAGAGGGCGAAGTAAAAAGCCCTTAAAAAACCTGAAAATAAGAAGGCCCTGCCCGTAAGGCAGGGCCTTTGCTATTTTGGGGTGGTTTTTACTTCAGCGCCGTAAAGGAGATGGTGCGTGCGGCACTCCCACCATTTTAAAATTAATTTCGGCAGCTTCTTTTTAAACGGTTGAATTGTAAAGAACAATATTATTGTGCGATAATTATTTAAAGGCTCCCGGGCTCCAGGGCGGATAATATGAATATAGAGGAAATACTTTCAAAATTACCGGCTTCCCCCGGAGTTTATATCATGAAGGGGAAGGAAGACGAGGTCATCTACATTGGCAAGGCAAAAAACCTCAGGTCAAGGGTGAGGTCTTATTTCCGTGAGCAGGGCGACACAAGATATACGGTAAAGTTCCTTGTGGCAAGGGTAGAGGATATAGGCTATATCGTTACTGCCAATGAGAAAGAGGCGCTCTTCCTTGAGGATACCTTACTAAAACAGCATAAGCCGAAATATAACATACAGCTTAAGGACAGCAAGACCTATGTAAGCATCAAGATAACGGTCAAGGATAAATTCCCCAGGATACTTGTAACAAGGCAGATTAAAAAGGACGGCTCAAGGTACTTCGGCCCTTACACATCGGCGCGCGATGTAAGGGACACCATAAAATTCATCAGAAGGATATTTCCGCTTTGCGTCTGCAGCGCGTCTGTCTTTAACAACAGGGTAAGGCCGTGCCTTGATTTTCAGATGGGCATATGCTCAGCCCCTGCTGTGGGCCTCATTTCGGAAGAAGCTTACAGAGATCTTGTGAATTCGGCGATACTTTTTTTAGAGGGCAGGAACAAGGAGCTTGTAAGGCACCTTTGGGATAAGATGAACGAGGCTGCTGCCGCGCTTGACTTTGAAAAAGCCGCAAAGATACGCGACCAGATTGCCTCTATTGAGCACATGCTTGAAAAGCAGAAGGTAGTGACCCATAAAGCTGTTGATCAGGATGTCTTCGCGTTTATCAGAGAAAAAGATTCCATCATCATACAGGCGCTTTTCATAAGGGACGGCAGGCTGGTAAGCAGCCAGGACTATTACTTCCATGAATTGGGCCTACCTGATGATGAGATAATTTCTTCATTCATTACCCAGTTTTACAGGGGCGAGAGATATGTGCCGGATGAGGTGATTCTCCCCATACGGCTTGAGGACAGCCCTGTCATTGAGGAATGGCTTGCTGATAAGAAAGGCCGCAAGGCGCCTCTTATCGTGCCTGAGAGGGGGGACAGGACAAGGCTTCTTGAGATGGCCTTTGAGAACGCAAGGGAGGCGTTAAGAAAAAGGACAGAACAGCAGTCAGCAAAATCAGACCTGCTCTTTGAGCTTAAGAACAGGCTGCATCTGAGGAATACGCCTAATAATATTGAGGCGTTTGATATCTCCAATATCAGCGGCAAGCAGGCAGTAGGCGCTATGGTGAACTTTAAGCAGGGTGCGCCTGACAAGAACTCTTACAGGCTCTTTAAGATAAAAGGGCTTGAAGGCCCTGATGATTACGCCATGATGTATCAGGTCCTTTCAAGAAGATATAAGCATGCGGCAGATGAGAAAACAGAACAAGGAGAGGAGAAGGCCTTGCCTCTTCCTGACCTGATAATGGTTGACGGCGGTAAGGGCCAGTTGAACATCGCAGTAGAGGTATTGCACGAGCTTGGCATAACAGGCGTTGATATCGCTGCCCTTGCAAAGGACAGGGAAGATGACAGGCTGCTGCGAAAGGGCAAGGCGCCCAAGGGAGAGAGAATATTCCGTCCGAATGTCAAAGACCCTGTTCACTTGAGGGAAGGCTCGAAGCCGGATCTGCTGCTCCGCAGGGTTCGGGATGAGGTGCACAGGTTTGCCATTTCATATCACAGGAAGCTCAGGTCAAAAGAGGTGGCTTCCCTCCTTGAGAAGATTCCCGGCATAGGCGATAAAAAAAGGAAGGCTTTGTTTGAGAGGTTCGGCGACCTTGAGGCAATGGCAAACGCAAGCACAGAGGAGCTGATGGAAGTGCAGGGTATAACCGAGGCGCTGGCCCTTTCCTTGAAAGAGGCATTGAAGGAGTTTAAATCTTCAAGTGAATTAGACGCAGACCTCAGCTTGATCTCAGAAGATCAAGATAAGTTCTGATCCTGTCCGCGTTAGTCCCTATATCGCTTTTCCCTACCCGAGAGGTTGACCTTACATCTATCTTTGAGCCTGTAGCCGAAGGCTTTATCCGTACGATAATATCATCCTTGAAACCAAACCAGAAGGTGGAGTCAGTCGCCTCTATCCTGCCCTCTTTCTTATCGGCATCAACTATCTGCCAGCCCATCCTCCCTGCTGCCCTTAAAGCCCTTTCGTAAGCATCCAGTGGTTCATAAGGGAGTATCAACGGCCCTATGTCAGGGTAAGCGGCCTTTTGCTTTAAGGACACCTCAGCGCCTCCGTACCACGGCGGATTAGGCGCGTCTTTTCTTACCTCAAGTATTTTAACGAATTGGGGCGGGTTTTCTGTATCAGTAGTTATGTCGTGTATGGGCGGCAGGGTCTGGGCATTCCTCCACCATTGGAAAGGGATATAGAAGACGATAAGCCCGATAAAAAGCGCGGCTATCGAGATGAACATCGATTTTCTTGAACCGCTGATAGAGGAAATAAGGCTTACGATTGAAATCAGTACGGCAATGAAGCCGCCGTAAGCGCCCCACTTGAGGATTGAAAACCCTGTCCTGAATTCCCACCAGTTAAGCTTTGTACCGAGCCCTGACATAATAGCTGCAATCATAGAGACTGCCGCAAGTGTTAAGCCGATTACCGAAGCTATTGAGAAGTCCCTTTTCGGGCCGTCTGTTATCTCATTGATGAATTGCTCGCCCATTCTAAGAGAATATACAGGCCATCGTGTTATGTCAAGGTTCCCATAAACAAGAAGTCGATAGGAGGGTGATAAGCAGTCATTCCCGAATGTTTAATCGGGAATCGAGTATTTAAAGAGATAATTGCCTGACAGCTTTTGCGGAGGAAAATACCATAGTTGTCACTGCGATCAGGGTGAGTTTTTTGTATTTTGTCTTGAAAAACCCCGAGGGCGTTAATGGTGCAGCAACCCCTAAGGGAGGAAGGGTGAGCGAGCCGAGTGCGGGAGTAAAGCGACCTAAGAAATGAACCGAGCGGATTGGGGAGGAGCGGGGTTGCGCATCCATTCGCCCGAAAGAGCCCGGCAGGGCGTTAAAGTTAAAACAGCACTGAGCTGATTAACTAATCATCCTTGAATTAAGCTAAATAATGAGTTAAAAATAAGTAATCTCAGATTTTATCAGGGTCTTTCGCTTAAACGGCATCCTAAAGGAATCCTCATTCGGAAGGAATTTCATTGCGCCCTCTCGTCCCTGTACTGTTATCCTTTGCCGCAGGCATAATCGCCGCAAAATCCATATCCCTTTCCTATCAACTGACAGTCGTCCTGCTTGCGTTATCCCTCCTTCCTGCAATCTCTTTATTTTTAGTAAGGCAAAGATTTAATGCCTTAATTGTCACTGCGCCTTTTTTCATGCTCGGCGTCCTTTTCATAAAGCCCCATCTGAACCCTGAACTTTCGCCGAATCATATAAAAAACATCATCAGGGAAATCCCTTTTGAGAACAGCATTGGGACAGGCATCGAAGGGTTTGTCACAGGCTCTCCTGAGGCAGGCCATAAAAGGACACGCATCTGCATAGAGGCAAGGCGCATCAATTACAATGGGCAATGGAAGGATGTTGAAGGAAAAGTGTTGCTGAGCGTCTATGGGAATACGGATGCCAAAAGGGGAGACTACATCGGCGCGCTTGCAAATCTGAGAGAGCCGAGGAACTTCGGGAACAGGGGCGAGTTTGACTATAAGGGGCGGCTCAACCTGCAAGGCATTTTTGCCACAGGCTCGGTAAAGAACGAACGGCTCATATATACCATTAAAAAAGCTGACCCTGATTTCATGGGCCGTATAGACGGTGTAAGAAATTCCATCAGCGCATTTATTGATAACTCCGATATTGAGAATAAAGGCGCGCTCAAGGCATTGATAATAGCGGAGGAAGGCGGCATCGGAAAGGGCCTCAGGGAGACCTTCAAAAGGACAGGCACATGGCATATCATATCCATTTCAGGGCTTCATGTAGGCATTGTCGCGGTATTTTCCTATACCATCTTCCTTTTTCTCTTTAAACAGTCTGAGTGTCTTGCGCTCAGGTACAATATAAAAAAGCTCTCTACAATTTTATCCCTTGTGCCTGTTGTCTTTTACGGTCTTCTGGCAGGCTTTCCAGTGCCAACCCAGAGGGCAGTGATAATGGTAGCTGCCTTTGTCATTGCATTTGCCATGAACAGGGGAAAGGATTTTTATAACACTCTTGCCTTTGCTGCACTCATTATCCTGCTCCTCTATCCCTATTCGATATGGGATGTCTCATTCCAGCTTACTTTTGCCGCCATGTTTTCCATTGTATATATTGAATCGAGATTGAAAAATTTAATTAAGCAGGAAAAAGAGGACGGAAAACCTGAAAAAAATCTTATAAAAAAACTTTTTCTGAAAAGAGTATTGCCGGCTCTCCTTGTTACCATAGCCGCAGGAATAGGCATTTCTCCAATCGTGGCGTATCACTTCAACCAGATATCTCTGACGGGGCTTGCCGCCAACCTGATTGCAATCCCATTGACAGGAGTGATAGTTCCGCTTCTTTTTATTTCAGTATTGCTGATTCCCCTGTGGGCAGGGCTTGCGAGTTCGGTTTTATTCCTTGCGGATATTATGTTCAGGCTGCTTGCTTACATAATAAGCATCTTCTCAGCCCTTCCATACGCGGCAAAATGGGTACCTTCGCCTGCGATAATCGAGATAATCCTTTTTTACGCCATCGTAATCTGCCTTCTTAATTTTAGAAAAAACCGAATCTACGCGTATTCAACACCTGTGATAGCGGCGGGCTTTGTTTTCAACTGGGGCTACTTTAATTTTTCAGGGATGAATACAAACGGTCTTAAGGTGACTTTCTTAAGCGTGGGGCAGGGCGAATCCGAGCTCATAGAATTCCCAGGCGGAAAGACCATGCTTATTGACGGAGGAGGCATCTTTAACAGTGATTATGATATCGGGGAGAAAATAATAGCTCCTTTCTTATGGTCTAAAAGGATTGGCAGGGTCGATTACATGGTGCTCACGCATGCGCAGCTGGACCATATGGGCGGGCTCAAGTTCATAGTTGAGAACTTTGATGTGGGAGAGTTCTGGTGGAACGGCGAAGGCAGCCTCGATGACCTTGGGGAGGCTGTTTCAGGAAAGGTAAAGACAAGGATACTGGACAGCTCAACTGAAGCCATTAAGATAGGAGGGGCGGATGTGAGGGTTATCAACCCGCCCCATTATGAAAGGCTCAGGGATGAGAACAATAATTCTCTGGTCTTAAAGGTAGCTTATGGAGATAAGAGTTTTCTCTTTACCGGAGATATAGGCAAAGAGGCAGAAAGCAGTCTTCTTTATAAAAATATCAGTTCCTCGGTATTAAAGGCTCCTCATCATGGAAGCAGGTATTCATCCGATAAGGAATTCCTGCAAAAGGTGAGGCCGTCGGTGGTAGTGGTCTCAGCAGGATTCAGGAATATCTTTAACTTCCCTCATAAGGAGACCCTTGAGAGATACAGAAGTGTTGGCGCTAAGGTATTCAGGACTGATGAGCACGGCGCGGTTACCATTGAAACAGACGGAAAAAGTTTAAGGGTTGAGCCTTATTTGACTGCGGAAGCGCTGTAGAGTATACTCAATTGTGCATTGTTTCAGTGATTAATAAATTAAATTTTTTGCCAGAGGGCTTTTAAAATGAAGATATTACGCGTGATTGCAATATTGTTTTTTCTGGCTTCAGCCGCATACGCTGACCTGTACCAGTGGAAGGACAGAGAAGGGGTTATCCATATCACAGACGACCTTAAAAAAGTGCCTGAAGCTTACAGGAACAAGGTAAAGGTATTTGAATCAACCGCAAAAGAAAAAGAGAGGGAGGCGGAGCCGCCCCCTGCAGTGATAATACAGCCTCCGCAGAGGGATATTGGAGAGGAAATCTATGGAGACCACACCCTTGAGTGGTGGAGGCAGACATTTATAAAGAGAAAAGAGGAACTTGCCTCTATTGAATCAAGCGTAACCGCTAAAAGGCAATACATCGATATATTCGAGAGCGGCAGGCGCACAGGCCAGATATTCGAACCCACGGAAATAGAGACCTATAACAGGTACAAATCAGAGTTGCCGAGGGACCAGGAAAGGCTTGTTGATTTAAGGACTGATCTTGATGAGCTTAGGAGAAAGGCAACCATAGCAGGTGTGCCGAGAGAGGTAAGGGATTAAAGCTTAAATTCCATTCCTGTTGCAACTGCAAAGCATTCCATTTTGGAACCGCGTTCGGCGACAATCTTTCTGCACTCGGCCTGAATCCTGTCAACCTCATCATCTGTCCTCTCCTGATTAAGGTGGAATAGGCCTAAAGCCTTTACACCCGCGTCAAGCGCGAGGTTCAATGTATCCAGATAGACCGAATGCCCCCATCCCACTGTTTCCTTATATTCCTCCCTGCTGTATTCAGCGTCATGGAATAAAAGGTCAGCCCCTTTAGAGAATTTTGCGTAATCAGCGTAACCAAGCCCGAATGGATGATGATGTGTCAGCTCATTATCGGTAAGAAAGACAAAGGTCTTTCCGTCCTCTTCGAGCTTATATCCAACGCCCTGGTTAGGATGGCTTAGCGGAATGGTTGATATCTTGACCGAGCCGATGGCATAATTTTTATGCCCCATTCCAAGGAATGAGATATCCGCGTTTATATCCTCAAGCTCTATTGGGAAGTAGGGCGAGGACATGGTCTTGGAGATGATGGATTTAAGCGAATCCTGCGTGGGCTGCGGGCCGTAGATTCTTATCTCAGAATCTTTTTTATAGATTGGCTTAAAAAAAGGAAAGCCTGAAAGGTGGTCCCAGTGCGCGTGTGTGAGGAGCAGATTTATTTTTTTGATGTTTTCGCTGACAACCCTGTTGCCGAGATTTCTTATGCCTGTCCCTGCATCAATGATTATAAGGTCGCCGGTGTTGCTTACGACCTCGATGCAAGTTGTATCTCCGCCATACCTGTTGAACTGTTTGCCTGATACGGCTATCGACCCTCTTGACCCCCAGACTCGTATTATCATGGGAGGCCTTTTATGGTTCCGGCTGGAAAATGGAGGAGTTCCTTAGAATTGGCAGGATTTATTTTTAGAGTATTATACATTTGCAATTTGGCCCGGTTTTTTGAAATCAGCGGCTGCGTAAGACCAGATGGTTATCTCAAAATTCTGACTCATACTCTATTTTACTGCACTGTATTATAGCAAATAAGTGACTTTAGTCAATTATATACTTTTTTCCTGCATTGCCGGAAAGCCATTCCTCTCAATGACTAAAGCAGTCGTCATTACGAGAATGCGAAGCAATCTGCATTTGATAATTCCCCTCCCTTACGGGAGGGGAATTAGAGAGACACTGACTGAAACAAAATTTAAAACAAAGTATTGCGATAACAATTAATATTTATTTCTCCAGCGCAGCCTTCACCGCATCCATGACTTTCTTAAGCGGAACTTTCTTTTTTTCCGCGAGGGCTTTGCAGTCCTCGTACTCAGGCTGATTGTTTACAACCTTTCCGTCCCTTAAAGACGCCTTTACCCGAACAGTGCCAAAAGGCGTTTTTACCTTTAATATCTTCCTCTCAAGGCAGTGCCTTTCGACATAATGCGTCCTTACGCCTATTGATGTGGATTCGTTGAAGATGACATCCAGCAGGGCCTCTTTTTTGCTTTCTTCAGTAAGGACCGAGAGAAGGATGCCGGGCCTTGATTTTTTCATCTGCACAGAGGTGTAGAAAACATCGAGCGCGCCGTTCGCAAAAAGCCTCTCCATAAGATAGCCCGCAAGCTGAGGGCTCATGTCATCGATATTCGTCTCCATCATCAGAAGCCTTTGGGCAGTCTTGCATTCCTCGTCTGCCGTGGCTTCTTCCGTTTTTCCGAGGAACACCCTTACAAGGTTGGCGGATTCCTTAAAATCTTTTTTGCCTGCCCCGTAGCCTGTCTTCTCTATTGTCATCTGCGGCATTGGCCCAAAGCCTGAGGCAATTGTCTTGATTATCGCCGCTCCGGTAGGTGTAGTAAGCTCAAAGGGAATGGTTGAGCCTGCGACAGGCACACCCTTTAATATCTCAACCGTTGCAGGGGCAGGGATAGGTATCCTGCCGTGCATGGTGTCAGCCCAGCCTGAGCCCAGCGGAATAGGCGAGGCATAGACTTTGTCTATCCTGAGGGATTTTATGGCTATTGCCGCGCCTACTATATCAATGATGGAGTCCATTGCGCCGACCTCGTGAAAATGCACCTCATCAGCAGCAATGCCGTGTATCTTTCCTTCAGCCTCAGCGATTATTTTGAAGATGGAAGCGCTCAATTCCTTCACATCAGCGGAAAGCGAGCTTTCTTTTATTATCTTCCTGATATCCTTAAATGTCCTGTGGTGGTGCGACTCTTTGATATTTACCCTGAAGCTTGTCGCTGTTATCGAATGGCGCACTTCCTTGCCTATTTTTACATCTATCTTATCTACAGGCAGTTTTTTAAGCTCACGGACTATCATCTTGAAATCAACCCCGAGGTCGATCAAGGCGGCAAGGCACATGTCCCCGCTTATGCCTGTGGGGCAGTCGAAATAAAGGATATTCATTTTAAGTTCCCGATGATTTATTTTTTAAGACGGAAAGGCTATTCCCTGTTGATAAGGCTTGCTACATAAGCCGCGCCGAAACCGTTATCTATATTTACCACTGAAATGCCTGAGGCGCATGAGTTAAGCATTGCCATAAGCGTTGTAAGGCCGCCGAGGTTTGCCCCGTACCCGACACTTGTTGGAACCGCTATGACAGGCCTTGCGACAAGCCCTGAGACTACGCTCGGAAGCGCGCCTTCCATGCCTGCGGCAACTATAAGGACATTGGCGTCCCAGAGGTCCTGCTTCCTGTGCAGGAGCCTGTGAATGCCTGCCACCCCCACATCGTAGAGCCTCTTTACCGTGTTGCCCATATACTCGGCGGTAAGCGCCGCCTCTTCAGCTACAGGCACATCAGAGGTGCCCGCGCATATGATAAGTATCGTGCCTCTGCCGGTATTTTTTATCTCATGCGATTTGATGAAAAAGGTCCTTGCTATCTCGGTATATACAGCTTTTGGAAAAGCCTTTTTAAGCTCTTTCCCCTTTTTTTCATCGACCCTTGTCACAAGCACATTCTCTTTTCTTGAGAGCATGCTTTTTATTATTGCTTTTATCTGAGAGGTTGTTTTCCCTCCGCCGAAGATGACCTCAGGAAAGCCCTGCCTCAGTGAGCGATGGGTATCGAGGGTAGCGAACTCAAGGTCTTCGAAAGGCAGTTTCTTAAGCTCTTCGAGAGCGTCCTTTACTTCGACATTGCCGTCCTTCACACCTTTTAACAACTGTTCGAGTACTTTTACATTCATGTTTTTTATTTAGCCGCCAAAGTATTATTATGAGGAGATTTTGAGACTATCTGCGCAATGTCCAGAAGGAAGACGGGTTTCCCGTCGCCCATCAGGGCTATCCCTGAAACGCCCCAAAGCCTGGACATGGGCGGCACGAGAGGCTTGATGTATGCGTCTATCTCATCGCCGAAGTCATCCACCTTAAGTCCAAGAAGTTTTTTATCGCCTAAAGCAGGCCTTGTGTTCTCTACGATTAGAATCGTGTAGGTATCCCTGTCAAAAGAGTCCTCCAGGCCAAGTGTTTTCCCCAGTGATATTATCGGAATTTCCGTTCCGTTAAGTTCAAGGACACCGCCTGATATGTCGGAAGTTTTCACTTCTTTTACTTTTTCAATCTTTGAGATTGGGACAAGGAACTGCTCGTAGCCGATTGATACTACGAGGGCCTTTGTTATCGATGTAGTCCTTGGGAGTTCCAGTATGATCTTTGTGCCTTTCCCAAGGGTTGATTCTATCTCAAGGCTTCCGCCTATGCCTTCAACGAGCTCTTTTACTATATCCATCCCAACACCCCTGCCTGAGGTATCGGTCACGGTCTCGGCAGTGCTCAGCCCCGGCAGGCAGATGAGCTTTATGGCTTCCTTATCGCTCATCGCAAGCACGCGGTCTCCGGAGAGCCCTTTTGCTATTGCTTTCTTCTTAATCTTTTCAATGTCTATCCCTCTGCCGTCATCGGATATCTCTACAATGGCCCTGTCCCTCTTTATACTGGCTTTTACCTTGATTGTGCCTACGGAGAGCTTGCCCGCGCTGTTCCTTTCGCTTATGGGCTCAATGCCGTGGTCAACCGCGTTCCTGATGATATGCACAAGGGGAGAGCCGAGGTTTTCCAGTATCGAGCGGTCGAGGCTTATCTCTGTGCCTTCGATCTTCAGGTCCACTTCCTTGCCGCTTGCCTTGCATATGTCCCTTACAATCCTTGGAAGGCTCTGGGTAAGGTCTCCGATAGGGAGCATCCTTGCGGATAAAATATTTTTATGTATGGTGTTGATAGCCTTTCCGAGCATATGCACGCCGTCCTTGAACTCGATTGAGCGCGATGCGTGCGTCATAGGCTTGAACGCGGAAAGCACCATGAAAAGGTCGCCGACTGTCGTAAGGAGGTCGTCAAAGACTTTGCCGTCCACCTTCATTACATTGGATATCTTAAGCTCATTGGCGGTAAACGCCTCTTTTACATTGATTACAGCCGTTTCCCGCTGCGGGGAAACCCTTGGAGCGGTTGCGGCCCCTGCGGCATTTTCAATCCTGACTTCAGAGATTGAGGCAAGCATTTTTAAAAAAGGATTTATGTCAGTATCGAGAGGAGAGTCTTCCTCTACTTTTTTTACAAGCTCCTTAAGGCTGTCAAGGCATTCAAGGAGTGTAGAGATTATCGGTGGTGATAGGGCTATTTTTTTTGAGCGGACCTTGTCAAGCAGGTCCTCCTGCGCATGGGCGAGCTTCGTCAGCGGGTCATAGCCCATTGAGGCGGACATGCCCTTTATTGAATGGTAATGCCTGAAGAGGTTGTCGATGGCGCCCCCTTCGGCAGGGTCTTTCTCCAGGGTTAAAAGTCCCTTTTCTATGCCTGAGATGTGTTCGTTCGTCTCCTGCAGGTATAGGGCTTTGTATTTGGAAGTATCCATTTTTTTAGGAAAAATCCTGATTAATGATTAGGAGCAATTTTATGGCTGGCTTTTTACGATGCCAAGGCTGCCAAGCGTGTTAAGGACCTTTGTCTCGCTCAGCGGTTTGATGATGTAGGCGCATGCCCCTGATTTTATTGCCTCTTCCACTATCGGCTCATACCCGAGGGAAGTGCACATGACTATCTTAAGCGGCAGCTTAAGCTGTGATATCTCCCTTGCCGCTTCAAGCCCGTTCTTTACAGGCATTACCACATCGAGGATGACTATGTCCGGCCTTAATGCCGCTGCCTGTTCAAGGGCCTCGGCCCCGTTGGTGGCCTCTCCCACAACCTCGTAGCCGCCTTTTTTAAGGATGTCCCTGAGGGCAACCCTGAAGAATGCCGCATCATCCGCTATCAATACTCTTTTAGATTCCATTGGCTGATAATATCCTGGCTGCCTCAACCATTAACGCGGCCCAGTTTATGAGTTTTATTTTTTTCCCTTCGGGGTCTATTACCCCGTCCGTGTACCTGTCCTGCTCGCTATTTACAGGCATCTTCTTAAGTTCTTCTTCCCAGAGAAAGGAGACATTCGAGCCTCCTATGTCGATGCCCAGAAGCTTGTTTTTTTCCTTTATTACAATCACCTTTTTGGGGCCTGCTTCAGTTGATTCACTGATGCCGAGAGCCTTTTTAAGGGTTATTACAGCTACAGGCTCACCCCTTAAGCTTATGATGCCGCCTACAAAAGAGGTCTGGCCCGGAAGGAACGGGATTCGTTCGACCTCCACGATACCGGTTACCAAGGCCGTGTCCAGCGCGTATCTGCCGCCGTTTAACTCGATTACGAGCTTATCTCCCATGGGAATCAGCCAAGATTGAATTTAGCGACAACCGCTTTAAGCTCCCGTGATATCTCATAGAGCTTCTGGGAAGCGGTTATTGTTTCGTTTATGGCTGCTCCGTGCCTCTCAACCGCTGCCTCTACCTTCTCAGTGCTTGAGAGGTTCTCACGCGCGATGCCTGCGACCTGCTCGATTATATCAACTGTCTTTTCAGCCTTTTCTTTCTGTTTATGCGTAAGCCCCAGTATTATCGTGGCCTTTTCCGCAACTTCGGATGTATAGTTCGTGATATCGACCAATATCTCGCGTATCTTTCTCAGGTCGTCCCTGCCGCCCTTAAGGTTTGAAGTGCCTTCGCTTGCGGAGTTTACCACGCGCTCGACTTCCATCCTGAGGTCTTTGACAATGAGGGCGACATCCTGAACGCTGTTGTTGGTGTTATCCGCAAACCTTCTTACCTCATCGGCGACCATGGCAAAGCCCCTGCCGTGCTCCCCTGCCTTTGACGCTTCTATTGTTGCATTGAGCGCGAGCAGGTCTGTCTGGCGTGATATATGGGTGATGACATCAAGTATCTTTGGAATGTCATTGAGTTTTTCTTTAAGCCTTATTGCCGCGCTTTCTGTATTTTCGATTCCGTTGAATATGGTCTCCATCTTCTCCATTGCAGAGGTTGCGGTGGTTGCTCCCCTCTGTACCATGGAGTTGACTTTTTGAGAGGCGTTTGCGCTCTCCGTTACCTTGTTTGCGACATCATCGGCAAGTTCCGCCATTGATTTTACGGTGGATGAAGCGTCCCCTATATGATTTGCCTGTTCAAGCGCACCGTCAAATATGCTTGAAGTGCCTGATATGACCTCTTTTGAAGTATTGTGGCCTTTGGCGATTACCGCATTGAATGTATCCTGCGCCTCGGCAAGGTTTGCTACAGTGCTGCTCATCTGTATGACAAGGCTTCTGAGGTTCTCAGACATAAGGGCTATGGCTTCTTCGAGGTCTGAGGTCTCGTCCTTGAAAAGATTTGAGACATGGTTTGTCTCAGTGCTCTTTGTAAGGTCGCCCTTGCTTATCTTCTGAGCGGTGTTCGTTAGCCTGTTGAAGTTCCTTGTGAAGTTCTTTGTGAAAATAGAGCCGAGTATCAGGCCTATCACGATAGCCGTTAGAAAACTAAGGGGCTCCTTAAGCCATTCGACAACATCGGTCTGTTCTATCAAGCCGGGGACAAAAGCAGCCGCGGCAACAACGGCAATAAAGCCGAGTATGAATTTATAACCAATCGGTATCTTAATATTCAACTCCTGAACCTTTCTTTAAAATAACAGCTAATTATAAAATTGTTTTCGAGATAAAGTCAATCGCAGTGTTACTGGTATAATTTCGACTTTTTTAAGATTAACTTTAATAGTGTGCGCAAGCCGAGGAGAATGGGGAAAGTTGTTAATAATTTAACAGAAAAATCAGTAAAATACCAGGGCGGAGAGAGAAGGTTTCTTGAGGGTGGGCTGCGCCCACCGAGTCAGTGCTTATATACTTTTGCGAACAGCGGGTTCGCCCTTCGGGGCATTGGCTCCGTTTGCTGTCGGGCACATTCGCAATAGCTACTGAGACTTGCTCTTTCGCTTTCCTCTAAACAAGCGTCATTCCCGAATGTCTCTATCGGGAATCCAGTATTATAGATTTTGGCCGCACCCTTTCATTAGGAAAACACCTAAGTCATCATTGTAAGCAGATTGAAAGCAATCTGTTTTTTACCCCTCACCCCAGCCCTCTCCCACAAGGGGAGATGGGGGGATACATTTAAGCTCAATCGTATCAAATCCGTCATTCCCGAATGCTTCTA
>JACOUO010000023.1 GCA_016177845.1 Deltaproteobacteria bacterium
AGTAACACGCTCAAACGTGGGATTTACATATTCAATGCGGCCCTGTGTGTCCGTGATGAATATAATGTTTACGCTCTGCTCGACAGCCGCCGAAAGCTTCCTGTTTTCTTCGCTAGCATATTTGCGTTCGCTGATGTCCTGGACGATTTTTACAAAACCAACTATCTTACCCTCATTGCTTTTAACCACCACCAGTACAATGTGAGCGGGAAACCTGCTTCCGTCCTTCCTGATCTGTTCGCTCTTAAAAGAACATGTGCCATGTATCATGGTATCTTTAATAGTCCCGGACAGTTTTTCTGTCTCAATAATATCTGTCGGGTAAAATACCTCAATATTCATTTTATTACCAACGATTTCTTCATGCGTATATCCATATAATTTGATAACTTCTTCATTATAGGCCTGAATAGTACCGTCAAGGTCTGCGGCAATGATAGCATATCCGCCCATGGTTCTGAAAACTGCACTAAAAAAGTCCGTCGTTTCACGGAGGTGGAGCAGTCTTTCACGAAGCAGTTCTAATGCCTCTTCCTCAGTGATTTTTATGGTATTATCTTTTCCCATAGTATTCCTTCCGTTGTGTAAATCCTATCGCCTCCGGTACGAGCCAACTCCAGTTGGCGACCATGGCGCTTGCACACCATTGTATATTGTCTATCGCCGTCAGGAGACGGCTCCTACCATTTCGGAATTCGGATTTAAAAACTCCTGCATCCTGCATCCTGCATCCCGCTTCCTGCCTCTTGTATCTCACCTCTTGCTTTTGGCGTTTATTTTCAAATCTCCCCCGGCTCTTTTCCTAACGCCGTTACGATTATCTTCCCTGACTGCACGTAAAATTCTGCGTTGCGCCCGTGACTGCCGCCAACGTCCTCGCCTGCCACGGGTATAAATATTTTTTTCAGGATACGCCTGATGACGGTTATGTTTTGCTCTCCAATTCCGGCACATGTGCCATTATAAACGGGAAACATACGCGCCCCGCCAACAATCTTGGCGACGACATTTGGCAGGGGAGTTCCATTTTGACAGCGCAATTCTTTTAATAATGCGTCAATGGCAGTGTCTGCATACAAATAGGGAGAAAACACCCCGCTTTTTCTGCTTTTGTATTCTGAGGAAGTCGGGAGTAAGATGTGCGCCATGCCGCCGACTCCCTGTTTTATATCGTAAAGGACTAATGCAACGCAGGAACCAAGCCCTTCAGCTATTATGATGCCAGGCGTTTTTGCTACAGCCCCCTCTCCAATACCGACCCTGATTTTATTCATAGACGGTTTCGTTTTTATCACCAGAACACCATGCCGGTAGGAGCCGTCTCCTGACGGCGATGGGCAAGGCACAATGGTGAACAATCGCCCTAATCGCCAACAGGAGTTGGCTCCTACCAAATTTAATTTCCATACATCTGTTTTCTTGCATCACTGATCGAGTTCAAGAGCTTCTTTGTAGATTTCATATCTGGAATTATCAGGAAAAACGTTTTGATATTCTCTCCAACAATGATAAATGTGCTTACCGCTAGAATGATCTGCGAAGATTCTCTGGTTGCGGCTGCAATTGATTCGTCAATGAGCGCCTGGAGCATATCCGACCTCAGATCAGGAACCGAATGGTAGATATTCAATTTACAGAAATCATGAATCGACACCAAAAAAACGCCTGCCAGGATATTGCCAAGCTCTTCTAACACCGAGGGGTCTGCGCCAACACATCCACTCGTTTCGTGACCGGGCGTTGCCCTTTTCACCAATTCAATGAGTTTGTCATTACGTTCAGCCGGTACGAGGAAGAATAAGCGCCCATTTACATCACCAACCATATTCATGGATACGGTTGCAAAGGATTTAGCAGGGTCTTTCAGGAAGGGAGGAATATCCGATGCAGGAAAAAAGTATATTTCCGGAATCTTTACGTCCACCGGGCAATTGAGCATCTGTACAAATGCGCCGGCTGCGTTTCCCGCCCCAATGTTCAGCATCTCACGTAAGAAATCCATTTCTTTATCTGTCAATAATTCTATATCCTTCATGCGAAATACTTCTCCTCTTTTAATGTCTCAAAATTAAGAAGCGCCGGAATGTCAAGCAGGATCGCCACCCTGCCGTCTCCAAGAATCATACCTCCTGAAAAGCCTTTAAATTGCTGCGCAATGGGGTCAAATGGCTTCACGATGTTTTCAACCTGGTCAAGCACCGTTTCCACGCCGACCGCCATGAATTTATTCCCCCTGCTGATGATTACCGCTATATAGTTTTCCTCCTGCTGACAAGGCATGTTCAATACCTCATGCAAAAGAACGAAG
>JACOUO010000001.1 GCA_016177845.1 Deltaproteobacteria bacterium
CCAGATATTGAATATCAGGAGCTTCATATATAGTCAGGTTAAGCTTATCAATTCCCATCTCTTTCTCTTCTTATCTCCTTTTGATTTAGTAAAACTGTACGAGTTTGCCGGTTATTACCCATATCCGGCAAACCTAATCTTCATCATCTTCATCGTCTTGCGGTTGCGCTGTCCGCACATCCCCGCCAGAGGCGGGGGAAGTCCGTCCAGCGTCCTCTTCTCTCTTAAGCTGTTCTTCTGTATACTCTTCCCAATCAACAAACCATTCGCACTCACTAAACTTTGCGAGTCCTTTTGAACACCCATAATTGTCCAGCCACATACAACGAGTACAATCTCTTTTTTCCATATGATCTCCTTTGAGGTTTTTTAGCCCCAAAATAAAAAAGGGGCCAACAGCGTAAACTGTTGCCCCATTCTATTTATCTATCGACAAGGAGTCTAAGACATGAAAATCAATTTTTATGTCGGAAGATTCTAATCTGTTAAGATATTATTCTTTTTCAAACGATTCACAAATGTTCTGAAGGTTTCAGGATCTTCCTGAATACGTAATCCACTTGCCTCAAGCAGGTCCATAAGTTCATTGTTCTCAAGTCTGCAAAGCCCTAATTTCCAGAAAGAAATGAGTATCAAAATCAACTCACCATATTCAATATCATGCGCTAATGGGTCTTTCCCTATCGCCTCTGCCAAGCTTTGAAAAAAATCCGCTTCACCTGAAAACTGAGCTTTCCTGATCCGTTTGCGAACCCAATCCAAATCAAAAAGAGTTTTGTTTATCTGTATAGCCTTAAAAAGAGAATCGTCATTTCCTTTTCTTGCTTCCTCTATAAGTTCTTTTAATGGTCTCTTATGGGTAAGCTGGGATACAGTGTCATATATCAAAGATAATGAGGTCTTTAATATATGTTTTCTGTTAACCTTAGTGGGCTTATTTATATTTGGCTTCTTAAGGTTCCAATATCCTTTTAACCCAGCCATCAGCAATAATACGGCCAAGTCTCTCGTCTGCTCTTTATTCAATTTCAAATCTTCTTTTAAAGCTCTTGCTGAACTAGAGGCTTTCATTTGTTTTTCAGCCTCAAAGAGATTAAATTGCCTTATGTAATAAGCCTTGCTCTCGGATGGTAACCCCTCAAGAATTTTTAATATCGACTTTTTTAAATTACTCTCCGAAAGATTTGCTACATATTTGATGTCATTACTGACTCCGAATTGCTTAAAATCCTGTAACGCTTTTTTATTGAGGTTGGATTTACTTTGTTCGATCAAAGAGGGAAAGCCCTTAAGTTCCATGAACCTGAAAGAGTCATCATCAAGAGCTACGAAGCCTGAATTTGTTGGAAGATGACAGAGTTCGAGGAAGTTTCTATAGATTCTTATGAGTTCGTGGAAATATGGGTAGATTTTTGATTTCCAGTTATTTTTTTTATGCATTCCAAATTTTATATCAAATTAGAAATTAAAAAAAGACAATGTTTCTTGATTTGCTCAAAGCTGTTATGTAAGAATAAGAAATTAATAAAGGAGAATTTGTCATGCTCCTTATAAAGTGTTGATGAAATATTTAAAAATGCGGAAACAAAACATAGTTCTTGTTTTGTACAAAAAAGTCTTAGTGCTTCTTTAAGAATTTATGAAAAAAACGGGCAAGACATATTTAAAATGCTTAGGCTCTGATAAAGAGCGCCCCGCAAAGCCAGGGCAATTATTTTTAAAAAAGCTTTTAGATGGACATGGCTATCCAAAAGAACGTATTCAGGTTGAGAAAGATGTTTGATTTGGCTCGTGGCGTGTCTGACAGCGTGCAGCTATCGTTGTATTGCAAAAAGAGTTGGAGCATCCTTTTATCATAGTCGAAGTGAAGAAGCTCGACCACATTTAGCGAATGCTTTAAAATTTACTAAGATTGGGTCCAGAAAAAAGCCATAAAAGGATGGCTTTATCGAATTGATTCGAGCAGGTAAGACTTGGATAAATTATATAAAAAAATGTGTTCTTATGAAAATTTAGAATTGGCCTGGATTCGTGTAAAGACTTCACAGAATATCGGATACAAAAATTATTATAGAAATTTAATTCTTGCCTATGAACTTTCAGTTAAAGAAAATCTCCAAAGATTATCGGAAAGGCTAAATGGTGGCTCTTTTAAACCTAAAGAAGTTTTAAGATTTTATTTGCCAAAATCCTCAGGATTGCACAGACCTATAACGTTGTTGCATCTTGATGACTTGATAGTTTATCAGGCAATGGCAAATTTAATTGCTGATAAATTTTTAAAAAAGAGAAAAGAAGTAGAATTTAATACTATCTTCAGTCATATTTTAAATGAGAATAAACAAACACAAATTTTCTTTTTTAAAAAATGGCAAGAAGGATATAGAAAATTTCTGCAACAAATTAAAAATTATTATAAGGATAAGAACGTTTGGGTTGCTCATTTTGACCTAGCTGCTTACTATGACACCATTGACCACTATGTATTAGCAAACCAAATAAATAGAAAGGTATACAAAGATTTTACCGATTTATTTCTGACTTGTTTACAAGAATGGAGCACTCACAAGCAACACAAATTAACTCATGGTCTGCCACAAGGTCCGAATCCTTCTGGTCTACTTGCGGAAATTTATTTATTGCCAATCGACATTAAGCTTACAAAAACTGGAGTGAAATTTGTTCGATATGTTGATGATATAAAAATTTATGGAAAATCAAGAGAAGAGGTCTTGGCTGGAGTAATACTTCTTGAGAACGAATGTAAAGAACGTGGGCTAATACCTCAGTCAAAAAAATTTGAAGTTATAAAGGCGGAAAGTTTAGAGGCTGCAATTGGGAAAACTCCCAGTATGCAGTCAAGCGAAAAAAAGATTATTCTTTCTGACCCAATAGAAACATATCGAATGTTCAAAAAAGCTTTTGATAAAAATGAATTTGATATTTCAAAAATAAAATACATTTTAAAAGTTTCTGGCAAAAATCGAAAAATTTTAGACTTCATTTTAAAAAATATTAGTCACTATCCGGATTTATCAGACGAATTTTGCCAATTCTTAGAAAATCATATAAATGATAAAGATATAGGGAATAGAATATATCAGTCATCACTCCAACAAATATCTCCATATATATATGCTGAAGGAAAATATTGGGAATTGATTGCACGTTGTGATTTTAAGAAAAGTGAAAAAGTACTTTTGTTGAATAAAGCAATTGAAAGATTAAAGGATGGAAGCTCTTACAAATATCCCTTGAAGCTGGGATTGTACAAATTCATCTGCTCTTCAAATAATTCTCTTATATTGGAATGGCTCAAGAGAGAAAATTCAGCATTGATTCAAGCATTCATTGTTCCATACATCCCAATAAATAATATCACTAAAGAAAAATATGTAGATTTAATGCGTGTGCTATTTAAACGGTCAGATTATGAACCGGCTTTAGCATGCATAAAAGAACTTATCTATAATTTTAAAATGAGTGCTCTTGATGAAATGTCAGAGTTAAATAAGGATGACTCCGGTGTTATAAAAAATACTTTGGGAATGCCCGAAATGATAGATTCTATCGGCCAGATAATTAAAAACAGATATGAGATTGCATATTGTGATAAATGGATATCTTTATTAGGTTCTGAGTACAATCATGCCAATGAAGTTATTTTTTTGGCTGATAATGCCTTTAATATAGATAGAAATGCTTGGGTAAATTATACAGACTCTTTCAATGAAATTATAATAAGAAAATTTATATCTTTATTGGAAGTAAAAAGACTAGGTATTAAATGGCCAAAAATGATTAATAGAATTGGCGAGAATGTCGATTTCGGGGTTTTAATGGTTAAGAATAATCAACTGTTTATAAATTTTCCTATAATAATTGATGGCTTTAAATTTTTACATGAAAGGAGAAGCAAAACTCCTTCTTCACATCCTTATGATAAAAAGACTAAAAAACAGACATCTATCGTAACTGGGAAAGAACAAAAGGAATTACAAAAAAAATTGGTACTAAGTTATGATACGTTAGCCAATGAGTTAAATAAACTACTTTAGCAAAGAGTATTTCTCGAATAAAATTTGAACTGAATTATAAAATCTAAACACAGCACCTGGTAATTAAAAAATAAGAGGAAGAGAAGGTATGAGTACAATTAGTTCAGACACACTTTTTCACTTTACTGGTTCAGCGGAAGATTTAATAAATATTTTTAGAAATGAGTTTTATCCAAGATACAGTCTGGAGACTGTACGAGAGTTAGCAAATGGCAAAAAGGTTGATATTGCTGTTCCAATGGTTTGTTTTTGTGATATTCCATTATCTAAAATAAAAAATCATCTTAGTACATATGGTTATTATGGAATTGGAATGTCTAAAGAGTGGGCAAAAAAAGTTAAGCTTAATCCAGTATTGTATTTAAGAAGTGGCTCAGACTTAGAAAAATATTTAAAAATACTTCTTATTGATTTAGTAAAAAAAGATAAAATGGAAAAGGAAATTGGGGCTGCGCTAAAGGCAGCCACTAATTTGCTCGGTTATATAAAGCTATATGAAGGTGATTTTTTAAGAAATGACACTGTAATTAAAAATGTTAAATTTTATAATGAGAGAGAATGGAGATATGTTCCAGAGATGCCAGGAGAGGAACTACCATTTTTATTGCGTGAAGAATTTGAAAATCCCGTTACAAGAGCACAGGAAAATGTTAAGCTTCAATCGACGAAGCTTAGTTTTGAACCTAAAGATATAAAATATGTCATAGTTAAAGAGGAAAAGGAAATATTAGCAATGATGAGAGCTTTACAGCAAATTAAATCTAAAAAATATGATAAGGATACTGTTGAGCTTTTAACATCCAGAATTATAACTTCTGAACAAATAACTAAAGATTTTTAAATTCTTAACTTTGCTATACTAAATTGATTTTTTAATTTTATTGAGAGGTTGATTATGGGGCACAAATAAATATAAATTTCCGTATAATAAGATTGCTAAATTTTGTCAAAGGAATTACATAAAAAAGTTGTCATTTTTCGGCTCTGTATTGAGGGATGATTTTCGGCCTGATAGTGATGTGGATGTGCTTGTGGAATTTGAGCAAGACCACGTGCCGGGGCTTATTACATTTTCAGGCATGGAACTTGAGCTAACCGAAATCATAGGCCGCAAAGGATTTGAGAACGCCTGAAGACCTTAGCAGATTTTTCCGTAAAAATCTGATGGATTCCGCAGAGATCTTATATGAATGAATGGGATATAGTTCGTTTTTTTACGGCGATTTTGAAGCTGCTAAAGATGCTTTAGTCTTTTGTAAAATCATTAGTACAGACAAGATGTTCAGGTTTTCTCTTGTGAGATGTATTGATATAATCGGGATAGAAGGAGAATTATGCCATTTAGGGAAATCATTTCGTTAGCTGGGAAAAATTTAAAAACAATTTTAATAACAGCCCGTGAGAAAGATGGAACTATTGAGACTAGAGAAGCGGAACCGTACAGCTATAGAATCGAAACTGGAAATGTATATTTTTTTTGTTTTGATATAGCAAAAACGGGAATTCGAAAATTTAGAGTTGAAAATATAATAAATGTGAGTGCCACCAATAATTCATTTTCACCTAGATGGCCTATTGAAGTATAAAAAACAAAACATAACAAAATGCGATTTTTAAATTTAATTAAAAATGTCAGCATCTATAGATAAAAATAATTCAAATCACCCTGTTTGGAATGTTTATGACGAGTATAGAACGGCTCGCTTAAATGTTAGATATCTTGAAGAACAACTTAAAAATCTTCAAAAGAAAAATTTCTGGATTGAATTTTCTTTAGCTGTTTCGACTTCCTCTAGTGTAGCCGGACAATGGCTCTGGGAAAATGCTATTGGTGGTTATGCATGGAAAGTAATAGGGCTAATTGCTGCTTTTTTAGCAATATTGAAACCAATTATAAAACTTACGGAAAAAATCCGGAAAAAAAGCGAAAAATTATCAGGTTATAGGCTTCTGGAACATGAACTGCATAAAATTAAAATATTGATTAGTGAATACAATAAATATGATGAGAACCTTAGAAAACTTTTTTTGAAGGCGCTAGATTTTAAAGGAGAGTTAATAAAGAAACATCCTGAAGAACATATAGACCATAAACTTAGGGAAAAATGCGAAAAAATAGTTAATAACGAATTGCCATCAAACTCATTTTTTATACCGGAGGGTTAAAATGTCAAATGAAAAACCTATAATACCACCCCAACCCACTCCTAAACGTGATATACCTGTTCCGTCAAAACCTGAAAGACCTCAACCGAATAAAGAGCCTGATAGAAGAATAGGGCCAGATGTTATACCGGAACATTTAGAGCCCAGTAAGCCTTGGCCAAGAAAAGGATAATTTTTTTGTGCTGTGCTAAAATTGTGCTAAATCGCTTCCAAACAGGCAATAAATCTGAAAACAGACAATTTCATTGGGGCTCTTTTAACCTCTTGAATTTAAAAGCAAAACGGGAAACCAAGCCGTAAATCAAGGGGTTAAGTTTTTTCAGTCCTTTTGGACTTTCACGGCGGTAACCGGGGTTCGAATCCCCGTGGGGACGCCAACAAAATCAAAGGGTTACGGCATTTGCTGTAGCCCTTTTTTATTTAGTCCCCACATGGGATGAGAACCCCTGTTCGACAAATTTGCAGGATTGCAAATTTGCACTTTTGAGCGGAGCGAAAAGCCCGAAGGGTCGAGTCCATGGATGGACGAGATGAATCCCCGTGGGGACGCCAACAAAATCAAGGGGTTACGGCATTTGCTGTAGCCCTTTTTTATTTAGTCCCCACATGGGATGAGAACCCCTGTTCGACAAATTTGCAGGATTGCAAATTTGCACTTTTGATCGGAGCGAAAAGCCCGAAGGGTCGAGTCCATGGATGGACGAGATGAATCCCCGTGGGGACGCCAACAAAAAATAGCCGTAATTCATTGAAAAATGCAGTAAAATAAAGGTATTACGGCTTTTTTAATTTCTCTGAATGTTAAGATAAGGGATATTTAGGGATTAAAGGGTATAGTCCTTTTTATAGTCCTAAGCGTGAAAAAGTGAAAATCTTTAGTAGTTTTTATAGTAATTTTTCAGAGCTATTCAGGCTTGAGTTCTGATTTTTTATGAAGATGTTAAACGCTGTTGTTGAGGCCTTTTTTTTGTGCAAAAAACTAAACAAACAATATTTTTTATAATCTGCTAACCTCCTGATTTTTCAGCTACTTTCTAATCCTTCCTTAATCCTATTTCCGTATAATGGGAGTCAGGAAGAAGGAGAAAAACAAAAACAATCTTTAACCCGTAAGGAGGTAGCAAAATGGACAGAGAACTTAAGGTCGCCAACAGGATTTATATAGCAGTAACCGTGTTTCTGACTACTGCAATGGTTGCAGGCGCGGCTCTTCTTCAGCACGCACCGCATAGCTTCTACGCGTAATTATCGAGGTATGCAGGCAGTATCGGGCGGCTCTTGAGCCGCCCGATACTGCTAAAACCCTCAACTTTCCCTTGCCTAAAATAGCCCTAATATGTTATATAATCTCGCTTTTCGATTCCCCTAAAAAATAAGGAACAGATCGTTTCAAAGGCACTCTACCGCTCTTCCTTTCGCTCATTTTCTTCGCCGGAAACCATCGACTGAATCCCTGATGAGAAGATTCATTACTATTATCCTGCTATTTCTATTGATGGCAGCCGCATATACTCCTGCGCACGCGGAGGGTTTTATCTTCGGAGATGAGACAAAAGGAGCGCTTTTTACTGCGGATGACGCTAAATTAAATATCAGGCTCGGCCTTCAGCCCAGGCTTGATTACGGGGAGATAATAAAATCAAAGGACGGCAACTCTTATAGTAATGATAAAGACCTCTACATGAGGGCAATTGCCCTTGACCTGAGGGGCAATCTGAACGAGAACATAAGGTATTGTCTCGTAATCGTTGCCGATAAGTATGATAAAGCGAACTTCAATAATCAGGTAAATATTCTTTTTTCATATATGGAGTGGCTCGCAAGCCCGGGTTTTGGTCTGATGATAGGTAAAGAGAAGCTCCCGTTCTCAAGGATTTCCCTTTCTTCGACATTTGTGCAGCTCTTCATTGAAAGGCCTGTCTCATCCGAGACCGCCAAAAAGGCATTCGGCAAAACAGATGTCGTCTATCACAATCCTAAATTGGAGGCGCGCGGCGGGCTTTTAGAAGGTGTTGTCAGATACTATGCATCTGTTTCAGAGGGTTGGACCGTTGGCGAGCCCATTCAGTCGAATCGCACTGTTTACAAAGGCGGGCTCCTTTATGCCGGAAGACTTGAGCTTGCGCCTCCTGACTGGGTGGAGGCGATAAGGAGCGACGCGCACATCGGAAGAGGCAAGCACCTCTCTTTCGGCATTGATTATGCCGTACAGCCGACAATTATTTACAATGAGACGGATTACAAGGAAAAAAGGGCGCTTTGGAGCGTGGACCTGTCAGGCCATTACAAGGGCTTTACAGGTCAGATTGAGTACAATGAGTGGAGGGCAGATTCAGAGGACCCTGCCATAGCGGACACCAACCCCAAGGGATGGTACGCGCAGGCGGCGTACATTATCCTGCCTTTATATATAGAACCGGCCGTGCGTTATGAGGTTTTCGACCAGGACTCAAAGAACAGCGGTAAAAAAGAGAGAACGACCACTCTTGGAGTAAACTGGTATCTTAAAGGCCACAGCCTTAAGTCCTCCTTAAACTGGGTGCATACGAAATACGATGTCAACGCGACGGGAAAACTGCCCGGAGATGATGATAAAGACATATACCAGCTTCAGGCCCAGATGCTCTTCTAACAACCACCCCTCCAATGCCGTGGAACAATATTCCTTGATTTTCAAGCAGTTTACAGTGTAAACTGTAGGCAAATTCAAAGTACCTTTGATTTATCCTGAACAGGCCGTTGCAAGGACACGGGCCTGTTTACCCGATTCGCAGATTTTTCACCCCGCAGTTCACCTTGCCTGGCTTATGCCCCTGATAAATTAAGGGAATAACTTCGAAAGAAGGCCTTGATGAAGAAGTCCCAAATCTCACTTTTGCATAAGGCTCTGCTTGCCATTTTAATAATCCTGCTGCCTATCTCCATAACCTTTTTCCATAGCTACAATAAAAGCAAAGAAAACCTGAAAAACTATATACTCAATGACCTCACAATAATGGCTGAGGCCTTCGAGGGACAGGTCTATCAATTCCTTGAAATGTCAAAGCGCCGCGCGCATGATTTTACTACCGACGGAGCAATAATAAGCGGCGTAAAGCGCATACTTGCGGGAGACAAGCAGACGGTCAAAAACCTGAATAGACATCTGATTAAAAATAAGCTCAGCATAGACGATACCATTCAGCATATCGGAATCCTTTCGCCCGAAGGGAAGGTGATAGCTTCGACCGAAGAAAGCGAGTTAGGCAAAGATTTTTCAAATGAGCCTTTCTTCCGAAATGGAATCAAAAAGATAAGCGTTGTTGAAAGGAGCGACCATGGGGCGTTTGAGCCCGGGGTGGTGGTATCCGCACCTATTAAAGACCCTGAGACAGGCAAAACCATCGGGGTGCTTGCTAATTTCATCAGGTTCTTTGACCTTGATAAGGTTCTTAGCGGAGAGTTCAACCGTGAATTCGGCGCAGTTTCATGGAGCAAGGGCAACCGTAAGACCATGGAGGTCTATCTTGTCAATAAAGATCGGCTGATGATAACAAAGTCCATATTCGTGAAGGATGCGGTGCTCAGGCAAAAGGTGAATTCCATGCCTATAAGCGCGTGCCTGGAGCATTTAAAGGAGTATGACGGTTTTTATCCTGATTACAGGGGGATAATGGTTGCAGGCGCTTCGATGTGCATGCCTGCAATGAATTGGGTGCTTCTTGTCGAGGTTGATGAGGAAGAAATTTTGGCCCCTGCCGCTGAGATACAAAAAGACGCCCTTATCACGGCAGGGGTAGTGCTCGGGCTGATGGGGGTGCTTTTCGGTGCGTTTTTAAGAGGGGTATTAAGGCCGCTTAGGATTATGTCAAGCGCTTCGGAGGCAATCGCCGGAGGCGATTATAATGTTGAAGTGCCGGTTGAATCAGGCGATGAGATAGGAAAGCTGTCTGTCTCTTTCAACAAAATGGCAAATGAAGTAAAGAACAGGACTGCTCTTCTGCGCGAAAGCGAAGAGAGGCTGAGGGCCATAATAGACAATTCAACTGCCATTATCTATTTGAAAGATATTCATGGGAAGTACCTCCTTGTAAACAGGAGGTACTTGGAGATTTTCAACTTATCCGCGGACGGCATATTGGGCAGAACGGATTATGAGATATTCCCGACTGAAGTAGCTGCTCTTTTCAGGGCAAATGACACAAAGGTAATCGAAGCTAAGATGCCGATGGAGTTTGAGGAGAACGCTATTCAGGAAGACGGAGTGCATCATTACATCTCTATAAAGGTGCCTCTTATTGACGCAAGCGGAGCTCCCTTTGCCACCTGCGGCATATCTACGGATATTAGCGAGCGTAAAAGAATGGAAGAGGCGCTCAGGGAAAGCGAAGAGAAGTACCGGTCAGTCATCTCCAATATACCTGATGTCACCTGGACATCCGACGGAGAGGGCAATACCATCTTTATCAGCAGTAATGTCACTAAGATCTTTGGCTATACTCCCGACGAGATATACGCGAGCGAGAAGAAAGCGTGGCTAAGTGCTATACATCCCGATGACCTGCACAGGGTAGTAAGCTCGTATAACGCACTATTTGCCGACAATGAGCACTACAATGTCGAGTACAGATTGAAAAGAAAAGACGGAAGCTGGATATGGATAAACGACAGGGCAATGACCTGTTATGAAAAGAACGGGGTGAAATACGCCGATGGAATCTTCTCTGATATCACCGAAAGAAAGATAGCTGAAGAAAAGATTGCCAGGCTCAACAGGCTTTACTCCGTATTGAGCAAGATTAATGAGGCTATCGTCCGAAATCGTGACACCCATGAGCTTTGCCAGCAGGCTTGCCATGTGGCGGTAGAGGACGGAGGCTTTTTGATGTCATGGATAGGGTTTGTGAACAGGACAACCATGACAGTCGAGCCGTTCGCGTCCTGGGGTGAAGATGTATCTTATCTTGATAACTTAAATATTAGCCTTAAAGACGAACCTGAAGGCCGCGGAATGACCGGAAAAGCCATCAGGGAAGGCAAGCCTTTTATTTGCAATGATGTCGAGAAAGACCCTTGCATGGCCCTGTGGCGTGAAAAGGCGCTTAAATACGGTTTCCGCTCCTCTGCGGCAATACCTCTTCGCTCAAAGGGGATGGTGCTCGGCGCTCTTAACTTCTACTCGGGAGAAGCTAATTTTTTCAATAATGAAGAGATGAAGCTTATCGAGGCCCTTGCCGCTGATATTTCGTATGCGATTGAAGCTATCGAGTTCGAGAAAGAAGGCAAGAGGGCACAGGAGGAGCTTAATCTCCTGCAGACCGTCTCCCTTGACATCAGAGAGGCGGAGGATATCCATTCAGCCCTTAAACTGGCGATAACGAAAATATGCCATACCGCAGGATGGAGCCTTGGCGAGGTCTGGATCCCGAATCAGGACGGCACGGCCCTTGAGTATGCCGCCGTATCCTGTGAAGTCTGTGGGAAGGAGATGAATGAACTGGTCGAGGCAAGTAAGCGTATCAGTTTTTCCATCTCAGAGGGACTTCCCGGAAGAGTATGGGCTAAAAAAGAAAATCTCTGGATAAAGGATATATCAAGGGAAAATGACTGCGTTAGGGCGGCACTGATAAGAAAGGCAGGCCTCAAGGCAGCTTTCGGCATACCGATAATCTCCGGTGACCGCGTACTGGCAATCCTTGTTTTCTTCATGAAAGAGGTAAAGGGAGAGGACCAGAGATCCATAGACCTGGTATCGGCAATATCAGCCCAGCTCGGCTCCGTTATCCAGAGGAAGTTTGCCGAAGAGGCCAGGCAGGAGCTTCAGCAGAGATACGAGGAGCTTGTGAACAGGCTCAGGATAGGCATATACAGGAACACAGCCGGCGAAGAAGGCCGTTTCCTGGAGGTGAACCCGGCTGTGGTATCCATAGTGGAAGCTGATTCAAAGGAAGAGGTGCTTAAGCATAATGTGAGCGATTTTTACGCTGACAAAAGCAAACGCCTTGAGTTCAGCAATAAGCTCCTGAAGTTCGGTTTCATCAGGAATGAGGAGTTGGAGTTCATAACGCTCAAGAACAGAAAGATATGGGTTGCAGTGAGCGCGATGAAAAAGGAGAAGGACGGCGGTATTTATTTTGACGGCGTTATTGAGGATATAACCGAGCATAAGAGGCTTGAGGAGCAGCTCAGGCAGGCTCAGAAGATAGAGGCTGTCGGCCAGCTCGCCGGCGGAATTGCCCATGACTTCAATAACATACTTACAGCGCTCATAGGTTACGGAAACCTGCTCATGCTGAAAAAATCAGATGATGAGCTTGTGAAGACTTATGCGGGGCAGATGCTCAATCTTTCAGAGAAGGCTGCGACCCTTACGCAGGGCCTGCTTGCCTTCAGCAGAAAGCAGATAATGAACCCGAAGGCGGTTGACCTCAATGACCTTGTAAAGCGCGTTGAGAAGATACTTTTAAGGATTATCGGCGAAGACATTCAGTTAAAAGCTATTATTGACGATAAGGAATTGATAATCAAGGCCGACTCGACCCAGATAGAACAGGTAATAATAAATATCGCCACAAACGCAAGGGACGCCATGCCCGGCGGCGGCTCGCTGATAATAAAGACAGAGACCCTGCAGATAGACAAGCATTTTATTGAAAAGCACGGGTACGGCGAGCCTGGCAGTTACGGTTGCATCACAATATCCGATACCGGGACCGGGATTGAAGCTTCGGTGCAGGAGAGGATATTTGAGCCCTTCTTTACAACCAAAGAGGTAGGCAAAGGCACGGGGCTTGGCCTTTCGGTCGTGTATGGGATAGTTAAACAGCATTACGGGTTTATCAATGTTTACAGCGAGCCCGGCAAAGGCACTACCTTCAGGATATATCTTCCGCTTTCGGATTCTTACGTTGCTCAGAGCATGGAGAAGGAGCATGAGCAATTACGGGGCGGAAAGGAGATCATCCTCCTTGCTGAGGACGAGGCGGATGTAAGGAATATTACAAGGGCAATGCTTCAGGAATTCGGCTACACGGTGATTGAGGCTGTTGACGGTGAAGATGCAGTCGCTAAGTTCATTGAGAATCAAGACTCGATAAATATGCTTCTTTTTGATATGATTATGCCAAAAAAGAACGGTAAGGAAGCGTACGCTGAGATAGTAAAGATAAAGCCTCAGGTCAAGGCGCTCTTTACGAGTGGGTACGCCGCAGAGATAATGCGCACGAGAGGCATTCTGGATGAAGGGTTGAACTTCATCTCGAAACCTGTTTCTCCGGGGGATTTTCTTAATAAGGTAAGGGAGGTCTTGGACCATGAATGAGAGCAGCGGAAATATACTTGTAGTGGATGATAATGTTTTTGTGCTGGACAGCACTACCCTGCTCCTGAAAGGCTACGGCTACACGGTCTCGCCCTGCGGAGACCCCGAAGAGGCGCTTATAAAATTGCAAAATGACAATTTTGACACAGTGCTGACAGACATAAAGATGCCGAAGATGACCGGCATGGAGCTGCTTGAAAAAGTACACCTGTACAACAAGGAGATACCTGTGGTGCTCATGACAGCTTACGCTGAGCTTGATGTGGCTGTCAACGCCATAAACAAGGGCGCCTTTGATTTTATTATCAAGCCGTATAAGCCTGATTACCTGCTTCGCTCAATGGAGAAGGCAGTGAAGTACTACAGGCTTCTGCAGATAGAGAAGAACTACAAGCACAGGCTTGAAGAGGATGTAATAAAAAGGACGCAGGAACTTGCCGACGCCCTCAGCATGGTAAAGAGCATGAGCGAAGAGCTTGTCCACAGAATGACAATTATCGCCGAGCACAGGGATACCGATACCGGGTCGCATATCAAAAGGATCGGGCTTTATTCGAGTAAGCTTGCCGAGGCGTTTGGGCTTTCGCCATATATGATTGAAAAGATTGCGTTCGCAAGCCCTATGCACGACATAGGAAAGATAGGCATACCGGACAGCATACTTTTGAAGCCCGGCCCGCTTACCATTGAGGAATTCGAGATAATGAAGACACACACTAAGATAGGGGAAAAGATGCTTTCCGATTCTTCCCACCCGAGCATCCAGATAGCGGCTTCCATTGCGTTAAACCACCATGAAAGATGGGACGGCTCAGGCTATCCCAGAGGGCTTAAGGGCGAGAATATCCCCATCGAGGGAAGGATTGTAATGCTTGTGGACCAATACGACGCGCTCAGGAGCAAAAGGCCTTACAAAAAGGCATTAAGCCATGAGGAGGTCATTGATATAATCACAAAAGGCGATAACAGGACATCGCCGGCGCATTTTGACCCGAAGCTGCTTGCAGTCTTTAAAGAAATATCTCCCGTCTTTAATGAAGTTTTCAATACGCATCAGGATGTCTTGCTGGAATTCAATGAGGCGGGCAATATTTAGAGCTTATACCCGAATTTTCTGAGAAGTTCTTTTCTTGCTTTTTTGTCGTTCTCGCCTTCAACGCCCTTTGGCTTAAAGCCGTCTATTACGCCGAGTATGCCTCTGCCCTGTGCTGTTTCAGCTACGATAATCTCAAGCGGATTGGCCGTGGCGCAGTAAATCGAGCAGACTTCCTGGCAATTCTTTATGGCATTGAGGATATTTACCGGGTAGGCGTCTTTTATGATGATGACGAAGACATGGCCTGCGCCGATTGACATTGCATTGTCAATGGCGGCTTTCTTAAGCGCTTCGTCATTGCCCTCAATCCTTATAAGGCAAGGCTCTGAGGCTTCGCAGAACGCTATCCCGAACTTTGCGCCGGGCACACTCCCTGCAATTATTTCATAAAGGTCTTCGATGGTCTTTATGAAGTGCGTTTGTCCGATTATTATGTTTGCGCCTTCAGGAAAATCCGCCTTAATAGCCTTAAGTTCCATATCTCTCCCCCATGTAAAATATTAGCAGAGCTTCCGTATCAGTCAAATCCCTGAGGAGAACTCCTCCATTATTTCAATCCCTGAACTTGTGCCTATCCTGTGGGCGCCTGCCTCAAGCATGAGAAGGGTAGCCTTAAGGGTCTTTATGCCGCCTGCCGCCTTTATCTTTATCATGCCTGCCGAGAGCTCTGAAAGAAGCCTTATGTCTTCGATTTTTGCCCCGCCTGTGCCGAAACCGGTTGATGTTTTTACGAAATGCGCCCCGCTGTCAATAACAAGTCCGCAGGCCCTCTTTTTTTCTTCAAGGGTCAGATAGCAGGTCTCTATGATGACTTTTATGGTCGCATCAGGAAGGGCTTTTACAATAGAAGAGATTTCATCTTCAGCCGGTTTAAATTCTGCCGATTTAAAATACGAGAGATTCATCACTACATCGATTTCCTTTGCGCCGGACTCAAAGGCTCTGACAGCTTCGAGCAGCTTGACGGCCGGCTCCGAGTAGCCCAGCGGAAATCCCGTAACGGTACAGACTTTTATAGGGCTGTTCCTGAGAAGGGCTGCGGCAAAGGCCGCATGGCAGGGCGCAATGCATACTGCAGCGAAAGGAAAAGGCAAGGCCCTGATTATCAGTCTTTCTATATCTTTTTTGGCCGCATCAGGCCGAAGAAGCGTGAGATCTATGGAGGCGGCAAGTTCCTCTTTCGTCATGAGTGAAATCTAACATAACGCCAAGGTTAAAGCAAGCCGGGCAGGAGTTTGTAAGAGCTTGTAATGTAATGATTTTTTTCTTTAATCTTGTTTTAATCTTGAGTGGCATATACTGAACTCAGGATAAAATCATATCTGTATTTAGTCCTTTATCTTGACGGAGGAATCATGAAGTACCTTCTTAGCGCATTAATAATCGTAGCAACTATTACACTTTTCTATGCCGGCCTCCATGCTTATGAGGACATTACTGTTATCAAATGCGATGTGCCTGTAAGCTCTTCAGAAGTCGCCCCGATGAATGTAGATTACAGCATCAAGCCCATTGAGGCGAATGTCACGGAAGCGCGCAATCTGCGAACGGAGAGGAGAGCGCTGAGCGTTCCCGATTGGGCCGTTAAGGAACAGTAACTATATCTCTTTGAAATCGTTGTGTTTTTCAGATTAATTGGCGCATGCCTCCATTGACCCGAAATTAAAGGCGTGATATCATCTGTGTAAAATTATAAACTTTAAAAAAGGAAATTAAACAGATGAGTTTTAGCAATGACAGGGAACGCACTTTGACGGATGTATGGGATTGGCCTACCAGGATACTCCACTGGACAAACGCCATACTTATAATCACGCTGGCCCTTCTCATGATAGGCAAAGAGGGCATGGAAATTCTGGGCGTTGAGAAAGCGCTCAGAAGGCCCGTAAACGAGCTGCACGCGTATATAGGCTATATCTTTGCCTTTACCTTTTCTTTAAGGATTGTTTGGGCTTTCATAGGAAATAAATATGCCAGATGGGCGGATATAATCCCTTACAGCAAAGAGGGCCGGCAGGCAATAGGCCATAATATAAAATGGTATCTGAGCGGCTTTAAGGGCAGGGCGGCAAAGGCCATTGGGCACGACCCTCTGGCGTCCCTCTTCTATATTGCGCTTTTCATTGTGCTTGCCTCACAGGTTGTAACAGGGCTGTTGCTCTCAGGCGCGGAGTTTAAGATGTTCCCAGGCTCGCTTTTTACCTCCGGTCTTGGCGAGGAAGGCTTAGAGGCCCTTGAGGGAGCCCTTGAAGAAGTGCATGAGTTCGGATTCATGTTCATCATATTTTTCTTCTTCGCCCACCTTGCGGGGCTTGTAGTGCATGAAGTGAAAGAGAAGACAGGCCTTTTCTCTTCAATGATACATGGCAGGAAATATTTCACCAGGGACGAGTAACTTAAACTTTAAAAACCTGTTTTAAAAAGAGGATAATGAGAATATTACTTGTTGAAGACGAAAAAGACCTTGCGTACATAATCAAGCAGGGGCTTGAAGAAGAAGGTTATGTAGTTGATGTGGCTCATGACGGAGAAGAAGGTCTCTATATGGCTGAGACTTTCCCGCTCGATGCCATTGTGCTGGATATCATGCTGCCCCTTATGGACGGCCTTACGGTGCTTAGCACCCTGAGGAAAAAGGGGATAATGACACCGGTAATTCTCCTGACAGCAAGGGACGCGCTCCTTGATAAGATCAAGGGCCTTGATACAGGGGCTGACGATTATCTTACAAAGCCTTTTGTCTTTGAGGAGCTTCTCGCAAGGATACGGTCGCTCTTAAGGAGAAAGACCACAGTGAAAGAGGCCATTATCCGCATTGCCGACCTTGAGATAGATACCGCAAGCCATGAGGTCAAAAGGGGCGGAAAGCCCATAAACCTTTCCGCAAGGGAGTATGCGCTTCTTGAATACCTGGCCTATGAAAAGGGCAAGGTCGTCAGCCGTACTGATATAGTAGAGCATATCTATCATGAAGAGGCTGATATGGACTCCAATGTGGTAGATGTCTATATAAATTATCTCCGCAACAAAATTGACAAGGATTTTTCCCATAAGCTCATTCACACAGTCCGCGGCGCCGGCTATATCCTGAAAGACGAAGAATAAAAGGATAACTCATCAAATGCTTAACTCCATCAAATTAAAGCTTGTCGTATTGTTTCTTCTGGTCTTCTCCCTGTTTTTTACGGGGCTGGAGATCTTCCTGTACTACAAGCTTGAGGAAGTAACCATCCATCTCGCGGATGAGCATATGGAAGCTGAGGTGCAGACCCTTGCGAACCTTCTGGCAGTTGAAGAGGTGCAGGGCCAGCTTGAATCAGAGCTGCAGGAGCTTTCTACCGCTGTAACAGGCGTATATTCCGAGAAGCTCTCAGGCCATTACTATCAGCTTGTCGACCAGAACGGCAATATCCTTGTCCGCTCTCCTTCGCTTGCCCTTGCCAGCGAGTCTTTGCCCTTTATCAGGGGGACCCATGCGGCTGATTTCAGGACCATATCGGGTCCCGGCGGAGTGCCTATCCGGATGATAACCCAATCTTTTGATTTCTCAATGGGTACGCTGACATTTCAGGCAGGAGATTCACTTGAAGATACGCAGGAACTCCTTGGCTCATTCAGGAATATAGTATTGGCCATATTCCCTGCCGTATTTATAATCTGCGGCATAGGCGTATTCGTGATGACAGGATGGGCATTGAGGTCGCTAAAGACCTTTAGCGCTAAGGTCGGCCAGATCACGGAGGAAAACCTCAATGACAGGCTGGAGGAGCGCGGGGTTGTTAATGAACTTAAGCCTTTGGCAAATTCATTCAATACAATGCTTGGCAGGCTTGAGGCTTCCTTCTCAAGGCAGAAGCAGTTCTTGTCAGACGCTTCGCATGAGCTCAGGACCCCGACATCCATTATCAAAAGCTTCTGCGATGTTACCTTGAGCCGCGACAGGCAGGCAAGCGATTATAAAGAGGCGATAAGAAAGATCGGCGATACGGTCAACAGGATGTGCGATATCATCAACCGCATCCTTGTCATCTCAAGGCTTGATAATAAGACGATACAGTTCAAGCCGGTTAAAATTGACCTGATGGACCTGATGAAAGATGTCCTTAAGCTCATTGAGCCCTCTGCCAATAATAGAGGCATAAAGATAAAGATCGACGGGCAGGGCGTGCTTATAAAAGGGGACAGGGAAGGGCTTACGGAGGTTTTCACCAATATAGTTGAGAATGCCATTAAATATAATAAGAAAGACGGCTTTGTTGATATAGATGTAAACGAGGGGCTTGAGCAGGCTGTAATCTCCATAGAAGACTCGGGAATCGGCATACCTGAGGAAGAGAAAGAGCGTATCTTCGACAGGTTCTACAGGGTGGACGCGAGCAGGGGGGTAACAGTGGGCAGCGGACTTGGGCTTTCCATAGTACGCACCATAATCGAGGCCCACGGCGGCAGGGTCGAGGTAAAAAGCGAGATTGGAAAAGGCTCAAAATTCCAGGTATTCCTGCCTAAGAACATCGATTTGAAAAACGGGGAACTGAAATCATAAATCCTTTTAATTAGAAGGGGGGGCAAAAGCCCCCCCCTTTTGTTATTTCATGCCAGCCCTGAACCAATTTTCCATCTAAAATCAGATAGTTGCCCTCCGGAAAAGGTTTTTTCTTTTCTTTCTTCTTTTTCTTGCAACCTTTAATCTTTCTCTAATCTGCTCAGTATATAATGGAACTGTAAGATACGGGAAACGAGACTTGCCATGAATATCATCTTTGATTTATCAGGAACGGTTTTCGGCAGCAGTGACAGGTCATTGAGGCCGGGTATGAAAGAGGCGATACAGGCGCTCAGGGACAGCGGCAATACGGTTGAGTTCTGGACATCTGACCCGAGTGAGAATTTTGAGGAACTGCTTGGAAGAGAAGGTATAGAAGGCAGGGTGTTTTCAAAATGGGAGCCTCTTCCCTTTGTGCCTGACATATGCGTTGACGATGAGCCGCACGGCTGGATGCCCGGCCATCACTACAAAGTCCCGAAGCATGTCTCAAGGCAATATCCGGGCAGTTCGATACTTGTGGCAGAGCTGATATACATATCGGAAAAAATGAATTTCTTTTGGGATTAAGCGAGAAACCTTCAGGGGAGGTAGAGCCATGGACAGAAGAGTAATAGAGATCGATTTAGCCGGTGAAGAAGATGTGGTAATTGTGAGCGCAAAGGGTACTGATTGCGGATGCAATTGCACAAAATGCACCTGCGGCGGAAAAAAGGGCGCTTATGAGGAAGACAGGCTTGTCGAGCTTAACTGTGGTGAAACGCTCCTCATAATGCCTGAAGCGACTCTTGAGCTCTGGGATAAATGGTTCTTAAGCAAGCAGGCAATATAAAAAATTTGGAGGTGCCTATGCCGGAAAGAGGCGTTATCACTATAGACCTGATGGACCAAAAGCCTGAAGGCAAGAAGATCGAAAAATCCGGGAACAGGTTCCTGAACGAGTTTAACTGCCTGGTCGAAGGCACGGAAAGGCTGCATAAGGTCATCGGTGAGATGAATGAGCATATCAAGACCATGAGGAACCTGAGGCAGAGGCCGTTTTTTATGAAAAGGAGCGGCGGAAATTAAAACTCACCAGAACTCTTCCGCAGTCAGATGATGCTTTATACAGAACCCGATATTGCCAACGATATCGGGTTTGCTGTTTGTAATGTATATCTTATCTCCTATCAGGAATGTCTCTTCAACAAGCCTTTTCGCCTTAAATCCTTTTTTGCCCAGAAACCCTTCAAACATAGGCACAAGCTTGTCCTTCATCCTCAGCCTGGTATCTTCGAAGAATATGGCGCATGAGGGCTTCAGTTCCGTCACCCTTTTGATGAATGCCGCTACTTCCGCCTCTTCAATGTTTTTCGGAGGAGAGGATTTGACCTCGGTATATACAAGCCTTCCCTCTACAGAGGCTATCACATCGTAATCTCCGCCTGCTTCGATATTGGCAAGCCTCACGCCCCATAGGGCAGGAGAGCCGAACTCACGCTCAAACATATTCGCAACGAACCACTCAAGGGTGTCCCCGAAGCTGAATACTGCCTCTGCCTTAAGCCTGTACTGCGCGCCCCCCAAGCCCTCTACGATCCCTCTTTGCAAAAGGAACTCGATATACCGTTCAACCCATTCCTTTGTGGAATATCTAAGGAGGTCGTCGGCGCTGAATGATTTTTTGTTCTTTATCACATCCCTTATGAATATGCGGAAGGAGTACTTCTTTAAAATCTCATAAAGTTCGTCCTCGAAACCTTTGTTCAGGTCAGGCGGGAAAAAAAGGTATTGGACGGGGTTTTGAAGCAGCACATCAAGACCCCGCCTCTTAAGCATCATTGCTACAGGATTTGTTGAAGGCATTTTTTGAAAAGGGAAAAAGTTAGTTGTTTATGTGTTTATACGCTCAAGTTCCCGCTTATGGAGCCTGCCAAGCAGAAGCTGTGAGATAATTGAGCCTGAGAGCGCAAGGAACATGTCCCATTGGGTGTCCCAGATATCTCCCTGTGTGCCGAGGAATGCTGTGGAAGCCTCTCCCGTGATGAGGGCGACCCACCATTCAATCAGTTCGTAGAAGGCGCTTATGGAGAGCGCTATGCAGACTACAATGAAAAAGAGCCATCTGCCTTTTTTCACAGGGGAGAGCCTTATAAGGACCTCCCTTGAGATTATAGCAGGCACAAAGCCCTGCGCAAAGTGCCCGAGCCTGTCGTAATGGTTCCTGCCCAGCTCGAATGAGTCGCGTATCCAATCGAATAACGGTACTTCGGCATAGGTATAATGCCCCCCAACCATAAGTATTATGGCGTGAGCCCAGATAAGGATATAGGCAATCCTGGTGAGCCTGAACCTATTGTGTGTGGCCAGTAAGATAAAAAAGCCTGCCACGGCAGGAGCAACCTCAAGCGCCCATGTCGGGTAGTCGTGCGGTTTGATTGCCGACCAGATAAAGACAATGAATGAAGTTATTATAAGGAAAATCAGCATGTTTTTCTCTTTTACGGTATTCATGGCATCGATTCACTTTCTGATTTTGCCGAACCTGTTTCTGTGCGCGCAATTTAAGTATTTTACTCTTTTGAGCGGTAAAATCAAAGATGTTGCGGAATGAAGCAATCCGTTCGGTAAATTTTGTCTCATTCATATTCCTGAAAACTGCCATTTGTCATATCAAAAAACATTAGACTCAAAGATAATTACTGGTATAATCACACTAAAAAAATGCTGGTATAATAAAAACTATGGCTATGGATAAACCGATACCAAAGAGAAGGCTTGGAAAGACAGGGCTTGAGGTCACGATACTCGGGCTTGGCGGAGAGGGGATACTGCGCACATTCGGGCAGGATAAGGAAGCGGTTGAGCTGATAAGCGCGGCTGTTGACCTTGGGATTAATTATCTTGAATCTGCAAGGGCATACGCAGGCAGCGAACTCTACTACGGGCAGGCGCTTAAGGGCAAAAGGGATAAGGTCTATCTTGCGAGCAAATCCCACGCAAGGGATAAGGCCGGTGCGCTCGCTCATCTTCAGGAGACCCTTAAGAACATGGGCACTGATTACCTTGATGTCTGGCAGATACACGATGTCAGGACAGAGGATGATATAAATAAGATATTTGCACCCGGCGGTGCCATTGAAGCCTTCGCAGAGGCAAAGGCAAAGGGGCTCGCAAGGTTCATAGGTGTTACCGGGCACGAAGACCCAGAGGTCTTGAAACGCTGCCTTGAGCTTTTTGATTTTGATACAGTGCTTATTCCGGTCAATCCTGCCGAGCACGCTTACAAGTGCTTTTCTGAAGAGATAATACCCATTGCAGGGGCAAAGGATATGGGAGTTGTAGGGATGAAGGTTTATATGAGGGGAAGGCTCAATGCCCCGAAAAAACTCCTCTTCAGCTATGCCCTGACCCAGCCTATTTCAACGGCTGTTGTCGGGTGCGACAGCATTGAGCAGCTTAATGAGAATGCCGAAGGCGCATCGAATTATCAGCCGTTTAAACTAAAAGAGATTGAAAGGCTCCATCACCTTGTCTCGCCGTACGCGCGCGAGCTGATGTACTACAAACCCTAATTATCAAAAAAGGGCAGGGTCAAAAGACCCTGCCCTTTTTAGCATTTCTGTTAACCCAATTATTCTCCCCCGACAAGCCTTACATCCACAAGCAGTATCTCCGTATCTTCTTTTACCGCCTTGATTGAAATATTGTTCTCATCGGTTATTTTTGCGGCCCCGAGCACAGGCAAGGGGATGCTATTCACCTCTACTTCTCCGCCTTCAAGCACATATACATAAGCGCCCCTGTTCTCCTCGAGCGTGTGGTAGACCTTTTTGCCTTTCTGGAGGAAAGACGCAAAGACCCTTGCGTCAGACGCTATGGGCAGGGCAAATTTATTTATAGGAGACACAAGCGGCAGCAGCTTGTTTGTCCTGTCCTTTTTATCTACGGGCCTCTGCTCTACCCTTGGCATCAGGTCAGGTTTGGAGGGGTAGAACCACATCTGGATAAACCGCATGGGCTTGTCAGGCTTGTTGTTTATCTCGGAGTGCCACATGCCGTGCCCCACGGTCGTATGCTGGACATCCCCTTTTTTTAAGATCCCGCCTGCCCCGTGTTCGTCTGCATGGCGGAACTCTCCGCCCGCGCAGTAAGTGACGACTTCTATATCGTGGTGCGGGTGAAGGGGCCAGGTGGCCCCTGGAGAGAGGATGTCGTCATTTAAAACCCGCAGCGTGCCGAATCTCGTGTTCTCAGGGTCGTAATAATTGCCGAAGGAGAAGTGCCAGCGCCCGTCAAATGTGCCGTTCATAATATCACCGTGCACATGATAGATGTTCTCCGGGTTGCGTGTTATTATCATGGCGTTATCCCGCTTTTCTGACCCTTTCCCTTGAGACGAGATTTCTTGCCTCATCAAGGGCCTTATCGAAATTCACATTCTGGGCTACTTCATGCACTATCTCCATGTACCGGATGACATCGTCCTTATCTATCACAAAGATGGAACGGGCCAAAAGCCGGAGTTCCTTTATCAGTACGCCGTAATTCATCCCGAATGAAGCGTCTTTGTAATCGGAGAGCGTCGTTACACGGTCAATCCCTGCCGTAGTGCAGAACCGTTTAATGGCGAAGGGCAGGTCCATGCTGATATTGATGACAGCGATATCGGGGATTGCGGCAGCCTCCTGGTTGAACCGCCTTGCCTGGTTGTCGCACACGCTTGTGTCAAGCGATGTCGTCACGCTTATAAGTTTTACCTTGCCATCAAAATCCTTTAGCGTGACTTCTTTCAAATCGCTGTCATGCGCCCTGAAAACAGGCGCCCTCATGCCGATTTTAAGTTCCGTGCCTTCAAGCGTTACGGGGTTGCCCTTAAAAGAGACCAGATTTTTCCTTTCCATAATATCCTCCTGTTAATAGGAGTTATAGGTTACGAACTCGTCAATTTCCCTCCTGAACGCCCTTGGAAGGAGATTGATGCCCTTTTTGAGATGCCCTACGGCAATTATCATAGGTATAATCTTATCAGCCGGTATATTGAACTCCTTTTTTATGCAGGCCTCGTCAAAACCGTCCATCGGGTGAGACTCAAGGCCAAGCCCCTTGGCCGCCAGCATCAGGTTCATCGCAAAAAGGCCTGTATTTTTTGTAGCGAATATCTTTCTGGTAAGGCTGTCTTTTGCTCCGTAAAGGCTCTTCATCATATCCGCGTATGCGCCCCTCATCTCAGGCTTCATGTACCCAAGCTCCTGCCAACTGCCGAGCACCCTGTCCATATTCTTTTCAACCCCGTCAGGGTCGGCTATCATTATTAATACTATGGAGGCCTCTTCAACTTTTTGCTGGTTCATGGCGCACCGGCGGAGCGTCTTTTTCCGTTCAGGGTCTTTTACGACTATGACCCTCCACGGCTGAAGGTCAAATGAGGATGGGGAAAGGTTTGCCAGGTTGAGCAGTTCCCTTATTTTCTCATCAGGCAGGTCCACGCCGGGTTCAAAGAAATTTATGGAACGCCTTTCCTTTATTGCCTCAATAGTGTCCATTTACGGCTCCTTTTTAAAATATTTTTTTTAAGACCTTGTACCCCTCATAATCAAAGCGTATCAGATTGCCAAAACTTGTCAAATTGGGGTTGTTTTTAGGGGAAATTCTGGTGGAAAGCAGATAAATTTCCAAAAGAATAAAATATATAATTTTATTCTTTGTTTTTTAAAAACCCCGAGGGCGCAAATGGCGAAGCAGCCCCTAAGGGAGGAAGGGTGAGCGAGCCGAGGCAGCAGGAGCGCAGCGACTTAAGCTTTGAGGCGAGCGGATTGGGGAGGAGCCGGGGGTTGCGCACCCATTCGCCCGAAAAAGCACGGCAGGGCGTTAAAGTTAAACACCGCTGCGCTTCGAATTAAAACTTTTTTCATGCAGGATAGAGGGGAGGATAATTACGCTCATTTCTCCACTTTCATCCCAATGATACTTTTCTGCTATAATTTTAAGGATGGCGTTCCTCTATTTCTGATATGGCGCATATGTTCAATTACCTGAAAAAGGAAAAAAATGTTCAAAGGCTTTGTCCTGTTCAGATGGATTGGTTTGCTTGCGTTCCTGTTTTTGTGCGGCTGTGCGGCAGCCCCTGTCACCTTGCTGCCTGCGGCGCTGCCCGCAATAATAACCGGCGCGGGAGGCGGTATTTCATATACCTTCACTAATGTCGCTTATAAGGTCACGACACATCCCATGGAAGAAGTTGATCAGGCAATGCGGCTGGCGCTCGATAAGATGACCGTAGATATTAAAAAAAGGAAAGAGAAAGAAAATCAGATAAAAATAAAGGCCAAGGTCAGGAAATTGACTATATATATTACGCTTGATAAGATGACGGATAGTTTGACCAGGATTACCGTTAACGCCAAGAGGCTCTTTTTTTTAAAGGATAAAAATGTAGCGTTTGAAATAATTGCCCAGACCGAAGGCTTTCTTTATGAGCCTGAGGAACTGAGGGCAAAAAGATTGATGGAAGGTAACGGCCCTTAACAGATGATACCTTTAAAAGACAATATCCCTTCAAGCACTTACCCGTATGTGACAATTTCGATAATAGCAATCAATGTCCTTGTTTTTTTATATCAGCTGACATTAGGCATTCAGGGCGCAGAAAGCTTCATATACAGGACAGCCGCGATACCTTATGAGATAACGCATCTGGCAGATACCTCTCCGGGCTCGATTTTGCCCCCGCCTTTTACTCTTTTTACCGCGATGTTCGTTCACGGCGGGCTTCTCCATCTGGCAGGCAACATGCTATTCCTTTGGATATTCGGAGATAATGTCGAGGACAGGTTCGGGCATGTAAGATTTTTGATTTTTTATCTGCTGGCAGGCATTGCCGGAAGCCTTGTCCATATTATGGTCGAGCCTTCTTCTACCATACCTATGGTGGGCGCAAGCGGCGCCATCGCGGGCGTCCTCGGGGCCTACTTCATACTTTACCCGAGGGCGCAGATAAAGACCCTCGTCTTTCTGCTCTTTTTCGTCACGATTGCGTATGTCCCGGCAGTTCTTTTTCTGGGACTCTGGTTCCTGTTCCAGATATTAAGTTCAGGCTATGCCACAGGGGTTGCATGGTATGCCCATATAGGAGGGTTTGTGGCAGGGGTTTTGACAGTCCTTATATTCAGGCCAAAGGTAAAAGGCAGGAGAAGCTGGTAGCCCTTAATGCGGAGGCAGGCTTATGTTCCATATCTCGGACCCGAAAGACATAAAGGACGGAAGGGTAACAGATGTTTATTTCGCGAGGACTCTTGAGATACTCAAGGCCAAAGGCATTGATAAGATGGTCAGGGCGGAATTCTTCGCCAAAAATCTTCCCAACGATGTGAGCTGGGCAGCCCTTGCAGGCATTGAGGAAGTAGCCTGGCTCATGCAGGGCAAAAATGTAAACATAAGGTGCTTCAGGGAGGGAGAGGTATTCAGGCCTTTTGAGCCTGTGATGGAAATAGAAGGGATGTATCAGGAGTTCTGCGTTTTTGAGACCGCTCTTCTGGGGCTCATCTGCGAGTCAACGGGGGTGGCGACAAAGGCCGCGCGCATACGGCTTGCGGCAGGAGATAAGACGGTAGTGAGCTTTGGCGCAAGGCGCATGCACCCTGCGATAGCGCCGATGATAGAAAGGGCAGCCTACATAGGAGGGTGCGACGGGGTAGCGGTAATAATAAGTGCGCAACTTATCGAGGCAGACCCGATGGGCACCATGCCCCATACCCTGATACTGGTCATGGGAGATACTGTAGATGCCATAAAGGCATTCGATGATGTTGTTGATAAAAAGGTCAGAAGGGTCGCCCTCGTAGATACATTCAATGATGAGAAGTTTGAATCCATCCGCGTTGCCGAGTCCATGAAAGGCAATCTGTACGCGGTCAGGCTTGATACGCCGGCTTCGAGAAGAGGGGATTTCTACCGCATATTCGAAGAGGTCAGGTGGGAGCTTGACCTGAGGGGATTTAAGGATGTAAAGCTCTTTGCAAGCGGCGGGCTCAATGAAAGAGAGGTTCAGGAATTAAGCCCCATAGTGGATGCCTTTGGCGTAGGCACCTGTATCAGTAATGCCCCTGTAGTTGATTTTTCAATGGACATAATGGAGATAGACGGGAAACCCTTTGCCAAAAAAGGCAAATGGTCAGGGGCAAAGGATGTATTGAGGTGTATGGAGTGCGGGGAGAGAAAGATAGTGCCGCTTGGCTCAGAAAAAGGCAAGTGCCCTGTGTGCAAAGGAGAATTTGAAAGCCTTTTCGTGCCGCTGATAAAGAACGGCAAGGTAGTAGCCGACCTGCCCAAGCCAAAGATGATAAGGGAGCACCTTCTAAAAAGGATAAAAGACCTCGTTGTCTGATTTTGTTCGGGTAATCAGGCAGGCTTAAGGCGTCTGAGGCGGGCGCAACTCCAGAAAATTATTGAAAAAAGTGGTATTATTAAATATGATTACAGTTCGGCAAAGGCGTTTTTTTAAGGTTTTAAAAAAGGAGATGCCATATGCCAGCCAAAAACAAGTCTCGCAGTTTTGACAGAATACTCTTTCCAACTGATTTTACGGATGCCTCAAGGGATGCCGCCGCATACGCGCTGATGCTGGCAAAGCAGAACAAATCACGGCTTTATATCCTTCATGTAGTAGATACCAGCAGGGAGGCGGCAGGTTTTTACCTGCCCCATCTGTCTTTTGAGAAGCTTGACAAGGAGATGCGCACAGGAGCGGCTGAGCTTTTGAAGAAGTTCTGCACGACATACTTCAGGGGCTACAGGAACATAGAGCAGCATGTGCTCGCCGGCGAGCCGTATAAAGAGATACTTAAGGTCGTGAAAGGCACGAAGATAAATGTTATTGTAATGGGGACTTTCGGAAAGGCCCGCATAGACAGGTTCCTTTTCGGCAGCACTACCGAGAGGGTGATGAGGAGGGCGACCTGCCCTGTCCTTGTCATTCCCCCTACTAATTAGCTTAAAAGAAACAGGGAAAAATGTTCGGAATCGGGTTCACTGAATTTGTCCTCATCTTGATTGTAGCCCTTATTGCCATTGGCCCGGATAAGCTGCCGGATGTAGCCAAGGTGCTTGGAAAGGCGTACAGGCAATTCAAAAAGGCAACGGATGAGCTTAGAAGCAGCATTGCTATGCCTGATGAAGGCGATGAGGAAGCCCATAAGCATCAGGAGACTGTCAGGCCAAAACCTGCGCCAACCCCTGAGACCGCGGTAAAGGAAGATACTCAAGACAAGGAGCAGGGTAAGCAGGCCTGATGAGCGATATAGAGACAAGAATGCCTCTTACCGAGCACCTGCGGGAGCTTCGTAAAAGGCTTGTAATATCGGTAATAGCCATAGCCATAGGCTTTGGCATTGCCTACAATTTTTCGGCTGAGCTTTACACTGTTCTAACCCGTCCACTGATACCCGCGCTTCCGCCCGGACAGGATTACCTTGTATTCTCAGGCATTGTAGAGCCTTTCTTTATCTACCTTAAAGTGGGTTTTGTCGGAGGGGTGATACTGGCAAGCCCGGTAGTCTTATACCAGGTATGGGCTTTTGTCGCTCCCGCGCTTTACAATGAAGAGAAACGCTGGTTTATCTCAATTGTAATATTCTCTCTCGTTCTATTTATCTCAGGCGCGCTTTTTGCCTATTTCGTGGTCTTTCCCTTTGGGTTTAAATACCTTCTGGGCTATTCCAGCTCTGAGCTCAGGCCCCTTCTTTCAATGGGGGAATACTTCTCAATGGTGACAAAGCTTTTGCTTGCCTTTGGAGTTGTGTTCCAGCTTCCTCTGGCCATACTTGTCCTTGCAAGGCTTGGGATAGTCACTGCAGGCCAGCTCCTCAGGTGGTGGAGATACGCGATAGTTATAATCCTTATCGTCTCAGCCATACTTACGCCAACCCCGGATGTATTCAATCAGCTCCTGATGGCAGGGCCCCTTGCGTTCCTCTACTGTGTAGGCATAATCGTGGCAAAACTCTTCGGAAAGAAAAAAAAGGCCCCTTTACAGGAGCCTGAGACAGAAGATAAAGAGGAATAGATTAAGGGTAGACTCTTACGATATTTGATGCCTGCATACCTTTGTCGCCCTGCGTGAGGTCAAACTCAAATATCATCTCTCTGCTCGGAAGCAGGCTGATATCCGTTGAGGGGTCAAAGCATGACTCATGGGCAAAGGCAGTGCCGTACGGAGAATCACTTCTTCTGGTGTCGGTTATCCAGAGCCCGGGGCCTATCCTGCTTAAAAAGCGCATGAAGCCGAAGTTTTTGGAGTGGTTATAGGTATAACAGATTCCCCTTACCCTTGAGCCTACATCTCCCCAGTTCTTTTTGGGGTCTGCTCCTTCTATGGGTAAAAGGTTAGGGATGAGAAAGCCCGACATGTAGAGGTCGACCTCTCTCTTGAGGTTTGAAGATACATTCTGGAACGCAACCGCCTCGACCCTGCACCCTTTGTTCTGAAGCGCCCTTACGACCTGAATAAAATCGCCGTCGCCTGTTGCCATCAAAACTTTTTCAAGGTTTTCGGACTGAAGCAGCGCGTCAACCGCCATATCAAGGTCGGCGTTGGCCTTTCCGAATCTGTTTCCTGCCTCGTCTATATACCATGACACGGTCTTCTCGATTACCTTGAAGCCGTAATCCCTTAAAGTCGAATGAAAGTTAAAGGTCCTCTCACGGTAGTCGTGGTCGGTCTTTGCCCTTTCTTCATCGTAGGCGACATAGGCATTAAGCCTTATGGGCTCGCCGTTGTCACGGCAGGCAAAATCACGTAGTATGTCGAACCTCATGCCGTAGCCGCCGTTCCTCGTGATATTGGCGACATCGATATAGAGGCCTATGCGCTGCATCTTCTGTTTTGTCATTTATTTATACCCGCAATATTAGATGTCAAGGTTAGAGACTTCAAGGGCGTGCTTCTCAATGAATGAACGCCTTGGCTCGACCACATCGCCCATAAGCTTCGTAAATATGTTGTCCGCTTCTACGGCATCCTCTATCTTTATCTGCCTGAGTATCCTCTTCTCCGGGTCCATTGTCGTCTCCCAGAGCTGTTCCGGGTTCATCTCTCCAAGACCTTTATATCTCTGGATGGTAAGGCCCTTTTTGCCAAGCTCAAGCACATAGTCCATGAGCCCCTTGAATGTGGGTATATTCAGCTCAACTCCGTTATTCTTAAGCACAAACGGAGGTTCTCCGAACTCTTTAAGGGCCTTTGCCGAATTCTTGAGGTCCTGGAATTCCGGTGAGCTTATAAATTCCCTGTCAATGATTGACTCGATATGTATGCCCTTCCTGCGGGAAGTGCACTGGATGATATGCGTCTCGTGCTCAGGGTCCTTTGCTATCTTGAACTCAAGCGGCTTGCCGTCAGGATAGAAGAGCTTGAGATTGCTTTTTATCGCTTCGATTATACTATTGACCTCTGAGGAGCTTTTGAGCTTTTCTACGTCAAAAGAATCGTAGAGTGCCATCGCCCTTACCACATCAGAGTCCTTGCCGCGCCTGTCAACCCTTGAAAGCGAGCGGTTGAAGCGGGCGATCTTCTTAAGCATGGTGAGGAGGTTTTTGCCCTGTATGGAAGTCTTTTTTGAGTTGGGAATTACATTGATCCCGTCCTGGGCTGATTCAAAAATAAAGTCCTCAAGCGTTGATTCGTCTTTAAGGTATCTCTCGTCCTTGCCCCTTTTTACCTTGAAGAGCGGAGGCTCCGCGATATAGAGATGTCCGTTTTCCGCAAGCGAGGGCATCTGGCGGTAGAAGAATGTAAGGAGAAGCGTTCTTATATGGCTGCCGTCAACATCGGCGTCTGTCATTATGATGATACGGTGATACCTGAGCTTTGTCGGGTTAAAATCTTCTTTGCCGATACCGCAGCCCAGCGCCATTATGATCGTCCTGATTTCCTCATTTGAGAGAATCTTATCAAAACGGGCCTTTTCAACATTCAAGATTTTGCCTTTTAATGGCAATATAGCCTGAAACCTTCTGTCCCTGCCCTGTTTGGCGGAACCGCCGGCTGAATCTCCTTCGACTATGAATATTTCGCTGAGCTCAGGGTTTGACTCCTGGCAGTCTGCAAGCTTTCCGGGAAGGGATGAGGAATCAAGCGCGCCCTTCCTTCTGATTATCTCTTTTGCCCTTCTGGCGGCTTCCCTTGCGCGGGCGCCGTCAACGGCCTTCATTATTATCTTTTTGGCAATGGCAGGGTTCTCTTCGAGGAATACGCCGAGCTTGTCATTGACAATGGACTTTACATAGCCCTCGACTTCGCTGTTGCCGAGCTTTGTCTTTGTCTGCCCTTCGAACTGGGGGTTGGGAAGCTTTACGCTTATTACGGCTGTCAGCCCCTCCCTGACATCGTCTCCCTGCAGTGATTCCTTGATATCCTTAAGAAGACCCCTTGTGGAGGCATAGCTGTTTATGACCCTTGTGAGGGATGACTTGAACCCGACCATATGGGTTCCGCCCTCTGTGGTGTTGATGTTGTTGGCGTAGGAATATATGTTCTCGTTATATGATTCGCTCCACTGAAGCGCCATCTCCATTTGGATGGATTCCTTCTCACCTGAGATATAAACTACCTTGGGGTGGATGGTCTCCTTTGACTGATTGAGGTGCTCTACGAAGCTCACTATTCCGCCTTTATAGTGGAATTCGTGGAACTTCTCAGACCGTTCGTCCTTTATTGTTATCTTTATGCCGGCATTAAGGAATGAAAGCTCCCTGAGCCTCTGGCTCAATGTGTCGAAGCTGAATTCGGTGACTTCGAAAATCTCAGCGTCAGGCTTGAACTTTATGGTGGTGCCTGTCTTTTTTGATTTGCCTTCTACGGTGAGAGGTTTTGTGGGCTTGCCCTGGGCGTATCTCTGCTGGAATACCTGCCCGTCCCTCTTTATCTCGACCTCAAGCCACTCGGAAAGGAAGTTTACTACAGTAACGCCGACCCCGTGGAGTCCGCCTGAGACCTTGTATGCCTTGTTCTCGAATTTACCGCCTGCGTGCAGTTCTGTCAGGACGACTTCTACCGTAGGCTTTTTCTTCTCAGGGTGCATCTTAACGGGAATGCCTCGTCCGTCGTCGATGACCGTTATCGAGTTGTCCTCGTGGATCGTTACATCGATATTCTGGCAGAACCCGGCGAGAGCTTCGTCAACCGAGTTGTCCACTATCTCATACACGAGGTGATGGAGCCCCATCGCCCCTGTTGAGCCGATATACATGGCAGGTCTTTTTCGTACCGCTTCAAGCCCGCCAAGGACCTTAATGGATTTTTCGTCGTAAGCCGCCTGGTTTGCAGGAGGCGTTAAAGTATCGTCGAATTCGTCTTTTTTCAAAGCTTAAGCTTCCTTCCTTTGATTGTTATTTGAAAGATAGCATTTTCAGAGGTGCGTTTTTTTGGTAAGGTTAACCCTATAATAATACCATAAAAAGGTGGGTTTTTACCATAAAAAAATACCTGTGTAAAAGGTGCGTGGAGAAAGGATGGTCTTGGTTTGTAAGTTGTGGATTTTACAAGGAAAAAATGGGGTGGACGAGGGGTTTCGAACCCCCAACCCCAGGAGTCACAGTCCTGTACTCTAACCGTTGAGCTACGCCCACCATTGGAAAAGTTGTCTGAGGCAGATAGTCCGGGCGAGATTTCGCACGGGAAAATCTATCTTTATTTTTTAACATACGGGCACTGCTCTGTCAATCATAATGAAGTGGATTTTAGAAAAAAGCTGGAAGAGTTTTTGAAATATTTTGTTTGAAGTAGTATCATGTGCTTTAATGGGTTTGAAATGAAAAATACCAATATAGCTGAGATTATCGGACTTATAAAAAACGGCACACCCGTCCTGACTGTAAATACCCGTCTTTCAAGGTATCTGCATACGGCATTCGACCTCCAGATGAAGGCACAGGGGTATCTTTCCTGGCAGACCCCTGTGATTATGCCGCTGTCATCATGGATAGACAGGCTGTGGGAAGAAGGCTCGCCTGATGAGCCGCTCCTAAGTTCAACTCGCGCCAAGGCCCTGTGGGAGAAGGTCATTTCAAATGACAAGAACCTTGAAGGATTGCTTGTGGGCGGGGGAGTAGCCCAAAGCGCGCAGGACGCCTACGCCATCATTAATGAATATGAAATATCCCTGCCTGAGAGCGACTTTTACCTTACCGAAGAGGCAAAGGCGCTGAAGAAGTGGGCAAAGGCCTATGATGATGAGCTTAAAAGGCTTGGTTTCATTGACAGGCTTTCGCTTCCGAAAAGGCTTACAAGGCTTGCTGAGGCGGGCAGCCTGAATTTGCCTCAAGAGCTTCTTCTTGCCGGGTTTGATGAAATAACCCCAAGGGTCTCTGATTTTCTGAAAACCCTTGAAGCCAAAGGGGTCAGGATAGAGTATGCCCTTTCAAATACTGAAAAAGATTTAGACCTTAAGTGTTCCGGGCAGCTTACTGTCAGGCCCTTTGAGGATGAGGCAACCGAGGCAGTTCAGGCCGCCAGATGGGTGAGGTCAATCTATAAGCCGGGGCTTAAGGTCGGCATTATCGTGCCTGAGCTTAACAGGTACAGGGATTTGATAATCAGGGAGTTCTCCGCAGAGCTGACGCCTTCTTTTGTTATGCCGTGGGTCGAAGGCAAGGACGCTTTCAATATATCCCTCGGGGTAGCCTTATATCACGAGCCTTTGGTTAAATCTGCCCTCAATATATTAGCCATAGGTGAGAGGGCGGAAGATATCGGCAAAATCAGCCCGGTATTGATGTCGCCGTATTTCAGCGGCAAGGGCTTTCTCCTGTTCGCTTCGATTGACGCAAGGATAAAGGAAGACAACTGCCTTAAGGCAAGCCTCTTTGACATAAGGGGGCGGCTTAGGGAACATAAAGAGGCAAAGGTATTTGACGCATGGATCAGTGAGCTTAAGGAGTCCAGAAAAAAGGAATTTCCAAGCGCATGGGCAGTAAGTTTCAGCAGGTTTCTTAAAAAGCTTGGCTGGCTTGAAGGCGTCAAGCTTTCAAGCAGGGAGTATCAGGCGCTTAAGAGCTGGAACAGGCTTCTTGAGGAGCTGGCCTCACTTGATGAGGTGCTTGGCAGGATAAGCCGTTCTGAAGCCTCTGCAAAGCTGACCTCGCTCTCACTCGATTCCATCCATCAGAGAGAGACTGCCGAGTGCGATATACAGGTGCTTGGACTGCTTGAGGCCGCAGGCATCTCTTTTGACAAGGTATGGATAATGGGCTGCCATGAGTACGCCCTTCCGCGCCAGCCCTCCCCAAATCCGTTCATACCTCTGTATTTGCAGAAAACATATGACATACCCCACTCGACCCACGAAAGGGAGCTTAAATTTGCAAAGAACTCCTTAAAGAGAATTTTTGATAGCTCGCCTGAAATACAGGTCAGCTATCCTTTGCGCTCAGAGGGTAAAGAGCAGCAGATAAGCCCCCTTTTAAAAGGATTGGGCAGTGAGGATGCAACCGTTATCCTTGGGTCAGGCCGCATCAAGGATTTGCTCAGGAAAGAGAACAGGCTTGAAGAGGCCGATGATGTAATCCTTATCCCTGTGGGGCAGGATGAGCTTAAATCCATCTCAGGCGGGACAACCATAATAAAGAACCAGTCGCTTTGCCCCTTCAAGGCGTTCGCGGAGCACAGGCTTTTTGCCCGTGCAATTGCTACCCCTGTGCTTGGGCTTGATAATATGGAAAGGGGCAGCATCACCCATGAGGCCATGAAGCTCTTCTGGGAAGAGGTCAAGGATTCTGAAAAGCTTAAAGAACTTTCTCAAAGCGGCAGGATGGATCCTTACATAAAAGACCTTGCTGAGAGGATATTGAAAGAGGCCCGCATCGCACCGCCGCTTTCAACGAGGTTTATAGAGATTGAAAGGGAGAGGCTTGAGTCTCTCCTTAAAGACTGGATAGCGACTGAGCTTAAGAGGGGGCAGGGCTTCAAGGTCAAATTCATAGAGGTAAAAAAGACCATTGAGGTTGAAGGGCTTACTATAAACGGCAGGATAGACAGGGTGGATACCCTTGAAGACGGCAGGGAAATAATACTCGATTACAAGAGCGGCGATATAAATAAGGCCGATTGGCTGACGGAAAGGCCGAAAGAGCCGCAGCTCCTGATATACAGCCTCATAGGTAAATACGATGCCATCTCATTTGCGAGGATAAGCCCCGGAGATTGTAAATTCGTAGGCATCTCAAGGGATGAGGGGATGTTGCCTGATGTAAAATCCCTGGAGGGCGACAAGGCGCTCAAGAAAAAGCTTGAAGGCATTGAGGGCTGGGACGATTTAATGGAGTTCTGGAAGTCAACAGTTGAGAGCCTTGCCCGCCAGTTCCTTGCAGGGGTTGCTGTAATAGACCCGAACGGAGACCTTAAGGGACAGAAGAGCCCGTGCGTTTACTGCGAGCTTAAAATACTGTGCAGGGTGGCCGAAACTGACATGGCAGAGGCTAAAGAGGATGGGCAGGATGAGTAAGATGATTCCTGATTTGATGGAGAGGGAACGGGCATTAGACCCGAGGGAATCTTTTGTTGTGCAGGCCCCGGCTGGCTCAGGCAAGACAGAGCTTCTTATGCAGAGATACCTTGCCCTGCTTTCAATAGTGGAAAAGCCTGAAGAGATAATAGCGCTTACATTCACTAAAAAAGCCGCAGGAGAGATGCACAGCCGCATCATCAACTCCCTTATCAAGGCGAATGAAGGGATAATTGCTTCCGAGCCTCATGCCCAAAAGACAATTGACCTTGCAAAAAAAGCATTGGAGAGGGACAGGCAGCAGGGATGGAGCCTGCTTGAGAACCCGGGCAGGCTCAAGGTGCAGACAATTGATTCTTTCTGTTCTTCCCTGATAAGGCAGATGCCTTTGCTCTCACGCATGGGCACGCAGCCCTCAATCACCGAAGAGCCAAAGGAATTCTACATAGAGGCCGCGCGCAGGACTGCGCAGATGGTAGAGGAGGACGGGGATTTTGGGGAGCCTGTAAGAAAGGCTTTGAAGCACCTTGATAATTCCATACCTGCCTTGATTGAAAGGCTTGTGATGATGCTTGGCAGGCGTGACCAGTGGCTCAGGCACATCAAAGGCAGCATTGATGACGACTATTTAAGGGAGAGACTCGAAGGCTCTTTACGAAAGCTTGTGGAAGCTGAACAGAGGGCTATAAAAGACGCCTTCCCCCTTGAGCATGAGAAGAGCCTTATATCATGCGCAAGGTTTGCCGCTTCCAACCTTATTGATAATGAAAAGAGCAATATAAAAAATCTTTCAGAGCTTAAAAGGCTTCCGTCAACCGATGCTGATGATATGCATCTGTGGGCGGCAATCAGGGAGCTACTTCTTACCAAAGAAAATAAGTGGCGTAAAAAGATAACAAAAAATGAGGGCTTTCCAGCAGAGGAAAAGGCAAGGAAACAGGAGTTTCAGGAACTCCTCGCAGCGCTTGAGCCCAATGATAATCTTTTGAAGCTGCTCTCAAGGATAAGCATCCTTCCCGCGCCTGCCTTTGACGAAGAGGAATGGGAGATACTTGATGCGCTTATTCATCTCCTGCCGATTGCAGAAGGACATTTAAAGCAGGTCTTTGGCGAGCATGGCGTAATAGATTTTCAGGCGATTTCAAGGGCAGCACTCGATTCATTGGGGCCTGAGGACAACCCCACTGACCTTATGCTCTCGCTTGACCTTAAGATAAAGCACATCCTTGTTGATGAGTATCAGGACACTTCGCAGACGCAGCTTGAGCTTGTTAAAGCGCTCACAAGGGGCTGGGAGCAGGGAGACGGCAGGACGCTTTTTGTCGTGGGCGACCCCATGCAGTCCATCTATCTTTTCAGGGAGGCTGAGGTTGGTCTTTTCCTCGATGCCCGGATAAACGGCGTAGGCAGTATCAGCCTGAGTTCGCTTACGCTTAAGAGCAATTTCAGGTCACAGGACAATATCGTCAGATGGGTCAACGGGTCATTTAGTGATGCCTTCCCTAAGGCAGAAGATATCTTTAAGGGCTCTATAAGATACTCCCCGTCAATTGCAGTCAAAGCTGCAATAGAAAATGCCGGGGCAGAGGTTTTTTTATTCAGCGCAAAGGATAATAAGGCCGAGGCTGATAAGGTAATCTCAATTCTTAAATCAATCGGAAGTGATGAGACCGCGGCGATACTTTGCAGGTCGCGCTCTCATCTTGCCGACATTATAAAGGCGCTTAAAAAAGAGGCCATAAGCTTCAGGGCGCAGGACTTTGACCCGCTTGGCGAGAGGGTCGTCATACAAGACCTGCTTGCGCTCACACGGGCAATGGCGCACCCATTTGACAGGGTGGCGTGGCTTGCGATATTAAGGGCTCCGTGGTGCGCTATTACCCTTGATGAACTGCATAAGCTCTGCGTTAACGATAAGTACAGCCCTGTGTGGAGTCTGCTCAGTAGTGAAGACCGCCTTAATAATCTTTCAGTTGAGAGCCGCCAGAGGCTTTCAAAGTTGACTGCTGAGTTTGCCAAGGCATTGGAACTGCGGGGAAGGATAAGCCCGCGAGCACTCATCGAAGGGCTTTGGATTTCCCTTGGAGGGCCTGCCTGCCTTAAGGAAGAGGCAGAGGCGAATGACGCAGAGTCGTTCTTCAACCTCCTTGATTCGATTACGGTAGCAGGCGAGATAGAGTCAATGGAAGCCCTTGAGGCAGGCATGGAGAGGCTCTTTGCCGACCACGGCGGAAGTGCGGACTCAAGGGTTGACATAATGACCATCCATAAGGCAAAGGGGCTTGAGTTCGACCATGTGATTCTGCCCGGCCTTGGAAAGACTCCCCGTAATGATGAAAAACAGCTTTTAATCTGGCTTGAGAATGGGGATGACCTCCTGCTTGCGCCTGTTGAGAAGAAGGCAGGCAATACGGAGAGCGCCATCTATGATTACCTCAGGGGCATAAATAAGGAGAAGACAGAGCTTGAGCAGACACGCCTTTTCTATGTTGCCGCTACAAGGGCAAAGAAACAGCTCTACCTTTTGGGCCATGTAAAAACAGATGAAGAGAGCGGAGAGTTCAAAGCGCCGTCGAGGTCATTCCTTGAGTGCATAAGCCATATACTGAATTCGGAGATGATAATACCAGTTAATGAAGCTCAGAAGGAAGAGGCTGATGAAGAGCCTGTAGTAAAGATAAAAAGGCTTCCGCAGGACTGGCAAATGCCGGAGCCTCCATCCGCCATAGAGCTTCCGCAGAATGAAAAGGAAGTGAATATTGAAAAAGAACCTGAGTTCTACTGGGCAGGCGAGGCTATAAGGCACCTTGGAACTGCGCTTCACAGGTACTTCTGCATTATTGCAAGGCAAGGGCTTGATAAGTGGGATGGCAATAGGATTGCGGGTGAAAAGGGCAGGCTTTCAGCCGTGCTTCGCTCACTCGGCTTAAGCAGCTCTCAAGCCGCTAAAACAGCGGCTCAGGGGATAAAGATTCTTTCAGAGGCCCTTAAAGACAAGAGGGGAAAGTGGATACTTTCAAGCCACTCGGAAGGGGCTACCGAGATGCCGATAACCGCAGTTGTGGATAACGAGATTGTCCATGCGGTAATTGACAGGACCTTTGTGGATGAGCATGGGGTGCGCTGGGTTATCGATTACAAGACCAGTACCCATGAGGGCGGCTCGATGGAGGAATTCCTTAAGAGCGAAAAGGAACGCTACAAAGGCCAGCTTGAAAGATACGCCGGGATACTTAAAAAAGGCGGAGAGAACAGAGAGATAAAAAAGGGGATTTATTATCCGGCGCTATCGCAGTGGATTGAGTGGTAGAGAGTTTTAGTCCCAACACACTAAATTTAAATAAAAATGGAATTAATTTTGGATTTTGCGATATGAATCTAAAACGATTATTTTGAACATAGTTTTAGCTTTTATTTTTGGTTATTTTTTGTCTTTTTAGCTGCGTTTATAGCAGAAACTCTGAGGAAAATTTTAAGGTGGTTTTGTTAAAACGAAAAAAGATCTTTTTTAATTTTATATCTTATTTTGTTGTTTGTCAGATAATTCATATTGTTTTTATAAATTAGAGTAAAGTAGGTTGGGTTAGCGAAGCGTAACCCAACACAACTCCGAGTAATCAGCAATATCGCAGCCCGCCAAAGAATTATAGAGGATATGGTGAGAACTGATCTGCCACAGCCCACCACTTGCCATTCTCTTTGATAAATACGAACATGTCACGGCCTCCCATGTTTATTGTTTGGCCACCCATATCAAAAGACATGTCAAAGTAATATGTTACTACAGCTGTATTGCCATAAATCTGGATTTGTGGGTCAATTTCTTTCCAGAAGTGTATTTTGGCTGTTTTAGCAAACCTATTCCAGGAGGCAAAGCAGGCATCTCGACCAACAAGGCGTTCACGGTCCGTGGCGGTTATTGCCACCATGTCTTTGTGAAAACATTCTTTCAGTTGTTCAGGATTTCCTTTCGTCCATGCATCGTTCAAATCACGCAAAGCCTGCCAGACTTCCTGTTTTGTTTTATCTTTAAATTGATTCGGCATGCTGCCCCCCTTATATAAACTGTATTTACAGGGCTTACCCTTGCCCCATTAAAAACTTGATTGAATCTAAAAAAGGGGCGGGCAATTGCCCACCCCTTTTTTAAAGCAGTATGTGTTATCAACTGAGATGTTATTTTGTGAAGGTTGCATCTTCGACAATGATGGAATAGAAGTATCCAAACCCAAAGTCTTTATCTGTGTCGACTGTTCCCTGGGCGGTGACAACAGAGCCGACTTCAGGGGTTGCGTTCTCAGTCCTGAAGATAAGCTTATTGGTGCCTTCAGAGCCGGTGCCGTCCTGGATATGTACCCAGTTCCTGCCCATTATGTTTTCAGAGACTTTGACTACATTGCCGCGGACTTTGACAAGGCGGCCTTTTAAATCAGACTTGTTGGAGTAGATTTCATCGATGGTATATGCCTTCGCGGCTTTAGGCTTAACTGCCTTTGGCTTCGAAGCGGTTGCCTTTGATTTGGACGAAGCTGATGAAGCCACCTCAACACCGCTTACGAACAATATCTTATCAAAAGTGCGGTTCAACGCCTTGCTTGTAAAATTGGACATCCAGACCTGTTCTGAAAAGCTGACCTTTGCCCCTTTGCTTACGGCAGTTTCCGGGCCCGCAATCCAGAACTCATTCCCTTTTTCATTGATCTTCAGATATGTGTAGCCCCCGCCGCCCGCGGTCTCAAGGACGACCCCGGTGTGTGTGGCCGGTCCGGCCATTACATATGAGGCAGTCATTATCAAAACCGCCATTACGGTAGATAAAAATATTTTCGCGCGTGTCATTGGTTTGCTGTCCTCCTGATAAAGTTCGTGCGGAGATTCATAACGCAATCTGCCGCTCCCTGTAGTTTCGCAGGTTTTGCTCGCCCTGTAAATCCATTTTTACAGCTTACTGTATATTTGCAACTTTCTTCCTGTAGTCCTGTATTTCCTTCTTTGTTACCCTGCGGTCATCCCTTGATATCTCACGCAGGAGCGAGATTGCGGCCAAATCAGCATTTGAGCCGCCTTTTTCCACATTGACCTTGAACTCGGGGTCGTTGAGCATCTTGAATACTACGGCCTCTTCGTAATCCATTATTGCCCCGGCTTCAACCTCGTACTTTATCTTGCCCTCAAAGAGAAGTATGGCCTTTGAGTTAGCGGATGCCTCAAGCTGTGAGGCGAGATCGCTCTTTTCCTTCTCGAAAGCAGTCTTTTGCGCCTGAAGCCTGTTTTCCGCTTCGGTGAGCTTCCTTGTAAGCTCGTCCTTTTCAGACTGAAGGCTGTCATATTCCTGTTTTGTTATCTTGATTATCCCGGTGCCTTTTGCGTTTTGCGCACCTGTGTTTCCTGCGCAGCCAGTCACAAAGGCTGCAAGCGCGGCAATACCCAAAAGATTCACATATTTTCTTTTCAGCATGAACTTACCTCCTTACGCTGTCTTAACAACATATCGACATAATGCCGGACAGCTTAAAGGGATAATGATTTAAGGAACCTCTGATTAATTCATTGAGTAGTCTTTGCGAGCGCAGCGAAGCAATCTCGTTTTCAGGTAAATCAAGCAGTTAGAGATTGCTTCGTCGTTTCACTTCTCGCAATGACAGCAGAAACGAGAATTAATCAGAGCTTCCAATTGAATTTGATGGATTTTTAACCTGAGGGATTCAAAAAATGGTGCGCCTGATCATCCGTCAGGCTTAAATAAAAAAAGGAGGCAGGCACAAGGCCTTCCTCCTTTTATAATCTATGGTGCGCCTGACTGGATTCATCTCGTCCATCCCTGGACTCGCCCCTTCGGGCTTTTGCGTCTGCGCCGCAAAAGTGCAATTTTGCTATCCTGCAAAATTGTCGAACAACTTTCAGAGGTTCTCATCCGTCAGGCTCAGATAAAAAAAGGAGGCAGGCACAAGGCCTTCCTCCTTTTATAATCTATGGTGCGCCTGACTGGATTCGAACCAGTGGCCTACTGCTTAGAAGGCAGTTGCTCTATCCAGCTGAGCTACAGGCGCATTGTGGATTGGCTTTTTTACTGGTCGGGGCGAGAGGATTCGAACCTCCGACATCCTGCTCCCAAAGCAGGCGCGCTGGCCAGACTGCGCTACGCCCCGTACAGAATATTATTTATTAGCACATCTCTTTTTGTATTTGCAAGTTTTTTTGTAAATAATATTGTAGCATAATATTGCCATCGATGAAAACTGCCGGACTTCTTTCTCATTCGGAATTATCCAATTACTGATTTTTTGCTGCCTTGGGGTTGTAAAATCCCGCCCCGAAGGGGTTTGGCCGGGTCTCCGGAATTTCGCTTGACACCCCGGGTGTTTTTGTATACTGTATACAATAAAGGTACATACCTGCATTGATGAGTGATGCGGGGACGGTTTAGGAAGACACGGGCCTTGCCCGAAGAGGAATTCTAAGAGCTTAACCCTGCAGAATTATTGATGTTTTAGAAGTTTGCCCAATGTTCGCTCCCTCTTTTGCCTTTCCCTATCCGTTCAGAAAGTGCCGTAAATTCCTCAAAACCGGCTTCTTTTTAGTTGAAAATATTCTAAAAAAATATTAGTCTCACTGGACTAATCTGATCTGATTAAAGTTTTCAAGGAGGTAAAATTGGCCCGGAAAAAAATTACTGTTGTCGGTGCCGGCCATGTTGGTGCTCATACTGCGCTCTGGTTAGCTACTAAAGAACTCGGTGATGTAGTGCTTCTCGATATTATCGAAGGCGTTCCGCAGGGCAAGTCACTTGACCTTATGGAAGCCGCCCCCATTGAAAAGTTTGACTCATATGTCAGAGGGACAAACGATTACGCTGATACCGCGAACTCCGATGTCGTGATTATCACGGCAGGCATCCCCAGAAAACCGGGGATGAGCAGGAGCGACCTTATAAATACAAATGTAGGCATTTTAAAGACGGTTGTTGAGGGTATAGTAAAGTATTCCCCTAACGCATACCTTCTTATAGTTACAAACCCCCTTGATGTGATGGTCTATGCCGCATGGAAGTACAGCGGCCTGCCCTCGCACAAGATAATGGGCCTCTCAGGCGCGCTTGACGGTTCAAGGATGCGCTCATTTATCGCAATGGAGCTTGGAGTTTCAATGTCTGATGTCCATGCGATGGTCATCGGAGGCCATGCTGATGAGATGGTGCCCCTTAAGAGGTACGCGACAGTCTCCGGCATCCCGATTTCCCAGCTTATACCGGATGACAGGATAAACTCCATAATGGAGAGGACAAAGAAGGCGGGCGGAGAGATAGTTGCCCTCCTTAAGACTGGAAGCGCTTACTGCGCCCCTTCAGCCGCAGTCGCAGAGATGGCGGAGGCTATTTTAAAGGATAAGAAGAGGGTGATGCCCTGCGCGGCATTCTGCAGCGGGCAGTACGGCGTAAAGGATATGTTCATCGGCGTGCCCGTTGTCGTAGGCGCAAACGGAGCCGAGAAGATACTTGAGATAGAGCTTGATAATGATGAGAGGGCGGCCTTCAATAATTCAGTCAATGCCGTTAAATCCCTTATCGACGAGCTTAAGATAGGGCAGTAAGCCCTTACATAGAAAAAAAGAGGTTTGGATTTGAGACAGGTAGCAACAACAAAAATAACCAAGGCAGTCAGAGACCTTTGCCTCAGTGCGGCATATGACCTTGAGCCGGATGTAGCCTCAGCAATCAGGGCTGCCCGTGACAGGGAAGAGTCCCCGCTCGGCAAGGAAGTCCTTGAGCAGATAATAAACAACTTTGAGATAGCGGGCAAGGAATCGCTCCCCATGTGCCAGGATACGGGCATCTCCGTATTTTTTGTAGAGGTCGGCAGGGAAGTGATGCTGGACGGCTCTCTTGAAGAGGCGATAAATGAAGGCGTGCGTCAGGGCTACAAGGAAGGCTACCTGAGAAAATCGGTATGCCACCCTTTAAAAAGGCTCAATACCGGAGATAATACCCCTGCCATCATTCACACCACCTTCATCGAAGGCGACAAGATAAAGATAAAGATAGCCCCCAAAGGCGCAGGCAGCGAGAACATGAGCAAGCTTAAGATGCTCAAGCCTGCCGAGGGCATTGAAGGCATAAAGAAGTTTGTGGTAGAGAGCATAAAAGAAGCAGGCGGAAACCCCTGCCCTCCGATAGTTGTCGGGGTAGGCATTGGCGGCAGTTTTGAAAAGTCCGCCATTCTTTCGAAAAAGGCCCTTTTACGGCCTGTAGGCTCAAAGAACGAAGACAACGATGTGGCCGCGCTTGAAGCGGAGCTTCTTGATAAAGTAAACGCCCTCGGCATAGGTCCGATGGGTTTTGGCGGAACAGTTACGGCCCTTGGCGTGCATGTGGAGATATACCCGTGCCACATAGCAAGCCTTCCTGTTGCCATAAACATCCAGTGCCATGCTGACAGGCATAAGGAAATAACAATCTAAGCCTTGTCCCGTGCCCGTGTACGCGCACGCTGACTATATTGAAAACTATGACTGAACCTATTAAAATCACGCCTCCTCTTACTGATGCTCAAGTTGAAAAGTTGAGGGCAGGGGACAAGGTCCTCATTACAGGGGTCCTGTATACTGCCAGGGATGCCGCCCACAAAAGGCTCATCGAGCTTATTGAAAACGGCAAGGAACTGCCCTTTGAACTCAAAGGCCAGCTTATCTACTATGTCGGACCTACTCCGGCAAAGCCGGGTCAGGTAATCGGGTCGGCAGGCCCCACGACAAGCGGCAGGATGGACGCATACACAGTAAAACTTCTTGAGCTTGGACTTAAGGGAACTGTAGGCAAAGGCGCAAGGAGCAAGGAAGTCCTTGAAGCCATGAAAAAGCACAAGGCAGTTTACATGGCGGCTGTAGGCGGAGCAGCGGCTTTAATAGCGCGCTCCATAAAAAAGGCTGAGATAATAGCCTATGAAGACCTCGGCCCTGAAGCTGTCAGAAGGCTTGAGGTAGTCGATTTCCCGGCAATCGTGGTCAATGACGCCTTTGGCGGCGACCTCTTTGCGCAGGGAGTTGAAAAGTACAGGAGGGCAGGCTGCATTGAAGATTAAACTTGCGCAAGAAGAGATAAATAGCTCCCTCATAAAGAAGATCGAGCGCATCAGCGGCGAAGACCTCAAGATGTGTTACCAGTGCGGCAACTGCTCAGGCGGCTGCCCCGTATCATATGCAATGGAAATCCCTCCGAGCCAGGTAATGAGGTTTTTACAGCTTGGCAAGGTAGAGCAGGTAGCAAAGGCAAACTCGATGTGGGTCTGCGTAGGCTGTCTCCAGTGCTATTCAAGGTGCCCGAAAGGCGTAAGCGTTGCCGCGGTGCTTGAAGGGATGAGGCAGTTGACATTGAGAAAAGGCGAGGACAACCAGAAGATACAGGATATTCCGTTCCCGTTCTTGAAGAAGGCCCCGCAGCAGGCATTGGTCTGTGGTTTCAGGAAATTTGTAAGTTAGGATCGCAATCATGAAAATACCATATTACCCGGGTTGCACTTTAAATACCGTAGCGAAAAATTTTGACGAGTCGGCAAGGATCTCGGCTGAGGCGGTTGGCTTTGAGATGGCTGAGCTTAAGCAGTGGAACTGCTGCGGAGCTACCTTCCCTCTGACCCCTGACAATGTAATGGGCCTTACAGCCCCTGCCAAGGTGCTTTCAAACGCAAGCAAAGAGGGCGACACGCTCACTACCCTTTGCTCTGTCTGCTATAACGTATTGAAGCGCACCAACAAGGTCATAAGGGATAATAAAGAAAAGAGAAATCTTATAAACGGGTTCATCGAGGAGCAGTATGACGGAAGCGTCAATGTCGTTCACTACCTCGAAGTGCTCAGGGACAAGATTGGTTTTGATAAGGTAAAAGAGGCGGTAAAAAGGCCGCTTAAAGGCTTAAAGGTAGGCACATATTACGGCTGCATGCTCCTGCGTCCTTTCGAGGACATGGGCATAGATAACCATGAGAGGCCGACTATTTTTGAAGATTTGTTGAAGGCCCTTGGCGCGGAGCCTGTGGACTTCCCGAACAAGATAGAGTGCTGCGGCGCTCATCAGGCAATGGGCAACGAAGATATCGTAACAAGGCTTTCAGGAAATGTAATGACATCTGCCGTAGGCAGGGGAGCGGAGCTTATAGTTACAAGCTGCCCGCTCTGTCAGTATAACCTTGAGAAGAGCCAAAGCAAGATAGCTGAACAGACCTCAGGCTACGCAGGCGTGCCGATTGTTTATTTTACTCAGATTATAGGTGTTGCCCTTGGGCAGGACTTAAATGCGCTCGGGTTTGAGAAAAATGTCTCTGATATAATGCCCCTGCTGCAAAAGAAGGGGATTGTATAAGCAGGTTGAGTTGTTTTTAGATTGCGAAGAGCATCCGTAGGTTATGCGGGGCAGGCATGATTGGTAATCCAAAATCGTTTATAAGTCATTGCGAGGCTGCGGAAGCTGCCGAAGCAATCTGATTTTTTTGAAACAGTATTATCTGTATATAATGACCAATAAGTCCTACAAGGTGTTATATACCGGCATTACAAATGATCTTAAAAGAAGGGTCTTTGAACATAGGGAAAAGCAGGCCAAAGGATTTACAAAGAAATACAATGTAAATAAATTGGTCTATTATGAGGTTTTTGAAGACCCTGAGAATGCGATTGTTCGGGAAAAACAGATAAAGGGCGGCTCAAGGGCCCGGAAAATAGAATTGATAAACAGGATGAACGCGGACTGGAGAGATTTGTACGAAGAGATTTAGATTACTTTAAAAACTGGATTGCTTCGCCTTTGGCTCGCAATGACAGTAATATAATATGATTTAGATTGTTTCGCTTTCAGGCTCGTAAATGATAAATTTTTAACAACTAAAGCGGGGGATTGGTTGCCCCGCATGACAAGGTTGCAGAGGTTCCCATGCCAAGAATAGGCGTTTTTGTCTGCCAGTGCGGAAATAACATAGCGGCTACCGTTGATACCAAAAAAGTTGCCGAGGAGATGTCCAAGATACCCGGTGTCGTCTACACATGCGACTATAAGTTCATGTGCTCTTCTCCGGGGCAGGAGATGCTCAAGCAGGCTATCAAGGAAAACAAGCTTGACGGCGTGATTGTATCTGCCTGTTCACCCCATATGCATGAGAAGACCTTCAGAAAGGCTTCTGAGGCTGCGGGGCTCAACCCTTACCAGTGCGAGATAACAAATATCCGTGAGCAGTGCTCATGGGTGCACCACGACAGCACCAAAAAGGTCGGCACCCTTAAAAGCACAGACCTTACAAGGATGACCATCGAGAGGCTTAAGAAGAACGCGCCTCTTAAGAAGATAAAAATACCAATCAAGAAAAAGGCACTTGTAATCGGCGGCGGCATTGCCGGCATACAGGCTGCCCTTGACATAGCCGAAGGCGGCAGGCAGGTAATCCTTGTTGAGAGGGAGCCTTCAATCGGCGGCAACATGGCAAGGCTTTCAGAGACATTCCCAACAATGGACTGCTCTCAGTGCATCCTTACGCCAAAGATGGTCGAGGCCGAGCTTAATGAGAATATCACACTCCTTACTTATTCAGAGATAGAAAAGGTTGACGGCTACATCGGAAACTTTACCGTCCAGATAAGAAGGAAGTCCAAATATGTTGATGAAGAACGCTGCACAGGCTGCGGCGAGTGCATGGAAAAATGCCCGTTCAAGACTGAAAGCCAGTTTGAGCTCGGGCTTAACAAGCGTAAGATCATCTATACTCCGTTTCCCCAGTCAGTGCCCAATGTCCCTGTAATCGACGCGCCTAACTGCCCGAAGATACAGAAGGACAAGTGCGGAGCCTGCGCGGTTGTCTGCGGCCCCAAGTGCATTGACTTCAAGATGGAAGACAAGATAGTAACCGAAGAGGTCGGCGCAATAGTTGTGGCAACCGGCTATCAGCTCATGCCCAACGAAAGGTTCGGCGAGTACGGCTACGGCAGGATAAAAGATGTAATAAGCGGCATGCAGTTCGAGAGGCTTGCCTCTTCATCAGGCCCCACAGGCGGCGAGATAAGAAGGCCCTCTGACGGCAAAGTGCCGAAAAATGTCGTCTTTATCCAGTGCGTAGGCTCAAGGGATGAGAAAAAAGGTGTTTCATACTGCAGTAAAATCTGCTGTATGTACACAGCCAAACATACAAAGCTCTACAGCCACAAGGTCCACGGCGGACAGTCCTATGTATTCTATATGGACATCCGTTCAGGCGGCAAACGCTATGAAGAGTTCGTAAGGGGCGCGATAGAGCATGACGGCGCCATGTACCTCAGGGGCCGCGTTTCAAGGGTCTATGAAAAGGACGGCAAGGTAATCGTTCAGGGCGCGGACACCTTAAGCGGCAGCCAGGTAGAGATAGAAGCGGATATGGTCGTGCTGGCAACAGCCATTGTCTCAAGGACAGGGGCGGACACGCTTGCTCAGAAGCTTGGCATCGGCTATGACAAATATAAGTTCTACAATGAGTATCATCCGAAACTGAAGCCTGTTGAGACAGTGACGGCTGGTATCTTCCTTGCGGGCACATGCATGGGTCCCATGGATATCCCTGAATCCGTTGCGCAGGGAAGCGCGGCAGCAAGCAAGGTGCTTTCCCTCTTCTCAGCCGATGAGATGGCAAGGGAGCCGATAACATCAGTCGTAAACAAGACCACCTGTAATGCCTGCTGGGACTGTGTAACAGCGTGCCCGTACTCGGCTATTGAACGGGATACAATAAAGAACAGGCAGGGCGAGATATTAAGATGGGTAGCAAAGGTCAATGACGGAGTATGCCAGGGCTGCGGAGTCTGCGTAGCCGCATGCAGAAGCAAGTCAATAGACCTTAAGGGATATACGGACGAGCAGGTTTTTGCTGCCATTAACGCATTTTAAAAAGTATTCAAGGATCCAAAGATGAGCGGACACTCAGAAGAAGCGGTTTCAACCGCGGGCGGTTACGAGCCCAAGATAATGGCTTTTGTATGCAACTGGTGCACATACGCGGGCGCTGACCTTGCGGGCACAAGCAGGATGGAGTACAGGCCCAATGTGCGCATCATTAAATTGCCGTGCACAGGCAGGATAGACCCTCTCTTTATAATCAAGGCATTTGAGAACGGGGCTGACGGAGTGCTTGTGTCAGGCTGCCATCCCGGAGACTGCCACTACACTACGGGAAATTATCACGCGAGGAGAAGGTGGATAGGTTTCAAGCACCTGATGGAGTTCGCGGGCATAGACATGAAGAGGCTTCACTTCTCATGGGTATCTGCTTCAGAGGCTATCAAATGGGTTGACCTCATCAATAATGTGACAGACGAGATAAAAAAGCTCGGCCCGTTCATGGAATATAAAGGACTTAAGGAAAAGTCGGCGGAATAAAGGAGCTAATCTTTAATGGGTAATGAAATATCCGTTAGCGTGGTAATTGTTGAGAAGGATGACGGAACTTACAAATCGACCTGCCCCGACCTTGGAATAGATGCGCAAGGGGCAAGCGCGGATGACGCATTAAGCAACCTGAAAGACTCGATACTGGAACATATAAGGGCAGTAGGGGCCGACAATCTGCAGTTAAGCTCGGTCAAATGCATGAAAATCAAGATCCCTGTCGATTGATGAGGGATAAGGCAAGTTAAATATAAAGGCTCGGTAACATGGAGAATACATTAAGGCAGAAGGCAAAAGAACTCCTCGAAAGCGGGGAGGTAAAGGTCGTAATAGGCTACAGGTGGAACCGCACCAGGACAAGGACAACCCCTGTTTTCATAACAAAGCCTGAAGATACCGACCAGCTCATCTTCAACCCCCTTTGCGTAAATAACCTTTCACTCTACCTTACGAGGAAGTTTAAGGATATTCAGGCGCTCGGAAAACCCGCAATCGTCGCCAAAGGCTGCGATATCAAAAATATCGTTGTGCTTATAACAGAGGCGCAGGTAAAGAGGGAAGATGTATTCATTATAGGCATGGTCTGCAACGGCATGGTCTATAAGCAGGAACTCTGGAAAGGCGAGCTTACGCCCCAGATAATGCCTACAAAGTGCCACAACTGCGATGTCAGGAATCCCCATGTCGCTGACTTTGTTATCGGAGAGAGATCGACATTCACCCCTCCTGAGAAACCCGAAGGCATGGTGTTCGATAAGATAAAGGCGCTCGATTCAAAGGACCCGTCAGAGAGATGGGCCTTCTGGATAAATGAATTTTCAAGGTGCATCAAATGCTACGCCTGCAGGCAGGTATGCTCGCTGTGCTTCTGCGAAAGGTGCATCACCGAGAAGAATATGCCCCAGTGGATAGAGACATCGGCACATCCGAGAGGGAATCTCTCATGGAATCTTACAAGGGCAATGCACCTTGTTGGAAGATGCACATTCTGCGGAGAGTGCGAGAGGGCTTGCCCGGTAAATATACCGCTTAACCTCATCAACCAGAAGATGATACAGGTTGTTGGCGAGGCGTTTGATTTCAAATCAGGCTACGATGAAAAGGTCCATCCGCCAATGATAGTATTCAGCCCGGATGATAAAGAGAACTTCATTAAATAGTTGTAATCAGGGATTTTATGGCAGATAAATTACTCAAAAAAGAAAATCTCGGCAAATTGATCGAGTCTGTTTTAGGCAAGGGCGGCAGGTTTATCGCCCCTTCAACCGATGCCCGCCAGGTGGTATTTAAGGCAGTGGCAAAGGCTGAAGACCTTGCCTCCGACTATATCCTTGCAAGGAACTCATATAAGGAATTCCTCTTCCCCCAGACTGAAGTCGTTGCCGAATTCACAGTAGGCAAAGACGGAGTTGACCTCAGGGGTACGGATGTAAACCCGAAGGATACCGTCATATTCGGCTCAAGGCCGTGCGAGGCCGCAAGCTTATCAGCCTTGAGAGCAGTATTTACATGGGATTTCATAGATGAGTTCTACACAAAGAGGGAAGATAAGACCGTAGTCCTGACAGTTGCCTGCACAAAGGGAGATGAAGCCTGCTTCTGTACGACAGTGGGCCTTTCGCCTGAGACAAAGGACGGCTCAGATGTCTATCTGAAAGAGACGGAGAGCGGCGATTATATAATCGAAGCCGTAACCGATAAAGGCAAGGCGTTCGTTGAGAAGCATGCCGCAGTATTCGAGGACGGCAGTGCGACTGCTAAGCCCCTCTTTATCCCGGCGAAGATAGAAGGCATTGACCTTGATAAGATAAAGGAAAGGCTTGCGAAGACAGAGAATTACGCAGACCCGGTCTGGGGAGAGCTTACAAAGAAGTGCATAGGCTGCGGAGCCTGCACATTCGTCTGCCCCACATGCCATTGTTTCGATATAACGGATGAAGGAACCGCTTTTGAGGGCGAGAGAAGGAAGAACTGGGACTCATGCCAGTACGAAAACTTCACATTGCACGCAAGCGGCCACAACCCGAGGGATTTCCAGCACAAGAGATGGCGCAACAGGTTTATGTGCAAATTTAATTATTATCCGAACAAGTTCTCATCAAAAGGCTGCGTTGGCTGCGGCAGGTGCATCAGGGTATGCCCTGTCAGGCTTGATATAACAGAAGTCATGGAGGCAATGTCTAAGTAGTTCGCGCTTTTTGACCTCCTGTTTGCGGCGCGGACTTTAAAGAGGACTGATAGACTGATTATGAACAACATTTATTTGCCGAATCTCGTAACCATAGAAGATATCTACGAAGAAGCCCCTGATGTAAGAAGTTTCAGGCTTGTTTTCAAAGACCAGAAACTCCGCGACAGCTTTGAGTTCAAGGCAGGGCAGTTCGGGCTTTACTCGGCTTTCGGGCTTGGCGAGTCAACATTCTGCATAGCCTCTTCCCCTACGCGCAAGGGCTACATCCAGTGCACATTCAGGAAGACCGGAAGGGTTACGGGCGGGCTTGCCAATCTTTCAATAGGCGACACAATGGGCTTCAGAGGCCCTTACGGCAACTCCTTCCCAGTAGATGAATGGAAGGGCAAGGATATAGTATTTATCGCAGGCGGCATAGGGCTTCCTCCTGTGCGTTCCGTCATCTGGAATGTGCTGGACAGGAGAGAGGACTTCGGCAAGGTCACAGTAGTTTACGGCGCAAAGACGGTGGCCGACCTTGTATATAAAAATGAACTTCAGCACTGGGAAGAGAGGAACGATGTTACCCTCGTCCAGACAGTTGACCCGGGCGGAGAGACCCCCGACTGGAAGGGCAAGATAGGTTTTGTCCCCACAGTATTGGAAGAGGCTGCCCCAGGCGCGAACAATGCGGTTGCGGTTACATGCGGCCCTCCGATAATGATAAAATTCGTTCTCAATACCCTGCTTAAGTTAGGGTTCAATGAGAACAGCGTATATACAACGCTTGAGAACAAGATGAAGTGCGGAGTCGGTAAATGCGGCAGGTGCAATGTGGGCGACATATATGTCTGCAAGGAAGGCCCCGTATATACCGCGGCTGAAATAAAGAAGATGTATAACGATTTCTAAAAATTGTATAATGATTTAGCTTGTTAAACTCGGGAGAATGACCATGGCAGAAGATAAGAAGTTAAAAACGCTCGCTACCGGCGATAAGACAATACCGCCTGAAGGCGCCAAAATGATACCCATATACATTATGGGCAGGGAATACATGGTGCCTGAAACGCTGACTATCATGAAAGCGGTCGAGTACGCGGGTTACAGTTATGTCCGCGGCTGCGGCTGCAGGGGCGGCATATGCGGTGCGTGCGGAACTTTCTACCGTTTCCTCGGCGACTACAGACTGAGATCTGGCCTTGCCTGCCAGACAGTAGCAGAGCCGAACATGGTTATCATGCAGCTCCCGTTTTTCCCGGCAAACAGGCCCGGATATGACCTTGAAAATATGCAGGGCAACCCGCACGAAGAGCTCAGAAGGCTTTATCCTGAGGTCTTCAAATGCGTGGGCTGCGGCACATGCACAAGGACATGCCCGATGGATATAGATGTAATGGACTACATCGCCCTTATGAAAAGGGGAGATTTAAGGGGCGCGGCATTAAAGAGCTTTGACTGCGTAATGTGCGGCCTTTGCACTTCACGCTGCCCCGCTCAGATATCCCAGTACATGGCCGCGATGTTTGTAAGAAGGGTATTCGGCAAATTCATACTGCCCAAGGCAGAGCACCTCTCAAAGCGTGTCGAGGAAGTAAAGAGCGGCAAGTACGAGAAGAAGCTTAAAGAGCTTATCGGAATGAAGCAGGAAGATGTCAAAAAGCTCTATGTTGAGCGCGAGAGGGAGCCTGACCTCGCGGAAGCGGGCAAATGGATGCCGAAGGACACGACAAACCTTTAGGCCTATTAAAAACCTGTTTTTTAAAATGGTAAGGGATTAACGGAGGAAAGATGAGCAGCGGATATACACCGGCTCTGATGGAGCTGATAAAAAAAGTTGAGGCCACAAGGCCTGCCCGAGTTGAAAAAGCAAGGAAGGGTGAACACTTCCCGGCCCTCACGATGGAGCAGAGGCAGGAGTGGCTCAAAAAATACCACCCCGACTACAAGAACGACGGCAGACGCCAGGTAATAGTAGGGCCGAACAAGGGCACAGTGCTCCCCGAAGAGGTCGCAAGCCTCCTTGAGTCAAAGAGCAGGATAAACCCCGCTAACTTTGACCTTTCAAGGGCGGACTATACAACAGACCTCCTCGTAATAGGCGCGGGCGGCGCAGGCACAGCCGCTGCCTTGGCTGCGCAGGAAGCAGGCCTTAAGGTATTAATCTCAACCAAGCTTCGCCATGGCGATTCAAATACAGTAATGGCAGAGGGCGGAATACAGGCCGCTGACCAGGAAGGCGACTCCCCGTATTTCCATTATCTTGATGTCATAGGCGGAGGACATTTCAGCAATCAGCCTGAGCTGGTCGCTGCAATGACAAATGACGCGCCTTTAATCATCCACTGGCTTGAGAGCCTTGGAATGATGTTTGATAAGATGCCTGACGGACGCATGAAGGTAAGGCACGGCGGCGGCACAAGCAGGAAGAGGATGCATTCAGCCGGCGACATGACAGGCGCCGAGATAATGAGGGTCGTCAGGGACGAAGCGAGAAACCGCACCAATGATATAAAGCTGCTTGAGTTCACACCGGCTGTGGAGATACTGCTTGATGAGAATGGCAGGGCCGCAGGCGCGGTATTATATAACCTCGAAACAAAGGAATACTACATCGTAAGGGCAAAGGCGGTACTTATCGCCACAGGCGGCTTCGGAAGGCTCCACATACAGGGCTTCCCGACAACAAACCACTATGGCGCAACCGCTGACGGCTGCGTAATGGCATACAGGGCAGGAGTAAGACTTCAGGACATGGATTCCACCCAGTACCATCCCACAGGGGCAATATTCCCTGAGCAGAATGTAGGGCTTCTCATTACTGAGAAGGTCAGGGGCCTTGGCGCACAGCTTTTAAATACCGAGGGCGAGCAGTTCTGTTTCCCGCTTGAACCGAGGGATGTTGAATCAGCATGCGTAATCAGGGAATGCCTTGAGATAGGAAAGGGCATTGTAACACCCACAGGCAGGTTCGGCGTGTGGCTTGACTCCCCGATGATAGACATGCTCCACGGCGAGGGAACCGTAAGAAAAGAGCTTCCGGCAAAGTATATCCAGTTCAAGCGTTACGATATCGATATAAGCAAGGTCCCGATGCTCATATATCCGACACTCCATTACCAGAACGGCGGTATAGCCATAAACGAGTGGTCAGAGACATCTGTAGAAGGTCTTTTCAGCGCAGGCGAGGTCGCAGGCGGAGTCCACGGCAGAAACAGGCTCATGGGCAACTCCCTCCTTGATGTCCTTGTCTTCGGAAGAAGGGCAGGCATCAGGGCAGCCGAGTACGCAAAGGGCAACAATCCGAGCGGCAAGGTAACTCTCAGCCATGTAGATAACTTCAATAAAGAGATAGACAAGGCAGGCATCAAAGACCCCGGTGTCGGGCCGATCCTGTTGCCTGATTATGCCCCTGACCATGTCAGGGAGAGGCAGGTAGGCTGATTTATTTTGTCCCTTTAAGGGCGGGCGCTTTTTGGCCCGCCTTTTTTTTGGTTTTTTGTTCCGGGCCGGCTCATTTGCCTGGATTCGGCAGGTAGTTAAAAAAGCTTGTAACGCACCCTTCATTTAAATAAAATACATCTTATTAAAATAAAACAATACGGATTCTGGAGGGCACTCTTAATGAACATTCATGAGTACCAGGCAAAACAGATACTCGCCAAGTTCGGCGTGGCTGTGCCGAAGAGCAAGATCGCTTTCACGCCGTCTGAGGCTGAGGAGATCTCACAGGAGTTTCTGGGAGAAGGCAAACCTGTCTGTGTCGTAAAGGCGCAGATACATGCCGGAGGAAGGGGAAAGGCAGGCGGAGTAAAGCTTGCGAAGAGCAGGGAAGATGTAGCGAATTTTTCCAGAGAACTTCTGGGCAAAATCCTTGTCACGCACCAGACAGGGCCTCAGGGCAAGGAAGTAAAAAAGGTATTGATAGAAGAAGGCTGCCAGATAGACAGGGAGCTTTACCTCGGAATGGTCGTTGACAGGGCAACGCACAAGGTCTGCCTGATGGCCTCGACAGAGGGCGGCATGGAGATCGAGGAAGTAGCCGCAAAGACCCCTGAGAAGATTCTTAAAGAGTACATCGACCCGGCTGTGGGCTTCATACCCTTTCAGGGCAGAAAGATTGCCTTTGCGCTCGGTATCGATAAGGCGCTTGTAAATAAGGCTGTAAAGTTCATGACAGGCCTTTATAACGCGTTTGTCTCCTGCGACTGCTCAATGGCGGAGATAAACCCGCTCGTAGTCACAAAAGGCGGGGACATCATGGCGCTTGACGCAAAGATTTCATTTGATGATAACGCCCTTTTCAGGCACAAGGACATAGAGGGCATGAGGGACCTCGATGAAGAGGACCCCAAGGAAGTAGCCGCTTCACGCTTCAACCTCAACTATGTCTCCCTTGACGGCAACATAGGCTGCATGGTAAACGGAGCAGGCCTTGCAATGGCCACAATGGACATGATAAAGCTCTCCGGCGGAAGCCCCGCCAACTTCCTTGACGTAGGCGGCGGAGCCAACAAGGAACAGGTAACAGCGGCCTTCAAGATAATCATGTCAGACCCGAATGTCAAAGCCGTGCTCGTCAATATCTTCGGCGGCATCATGAGGTGCGACATCATCGCGGAAGGCATTATCGCAGCAGCAAAGGATGTAGGCATAAAGGTGCCGCTCGTAGTAAGGCTTCAGGGCACAAATGTCGACCAGGGCAGGAAGCTTCTCGCGGACTCAGGCCTCAATATCATCACCGCTGACAAGATGGACGAGGCTGCTCAGAAGGTCGTTGCCGCCACAAAGTAAAATGAACCCTCGCCTGGGCTTGATATCCCCAGGGTTTTTGGAGAACGCAGTAAATAAATTGAATGAAACCCCTCGGAGGTTTTGGTTAAATGAGCATATTGATAAATAAAAATACAAAAGTAATCTGCCAGGGCATCACGGGCGAGCAGGGTACATTCCATACCCGCCAGATGGTTGCCTACGGCACAAAGATGGTCGGCGGAGTAACGCCGGGCAAAGGCGGTACAAATGTCGACGGCATCCCTGTATTCGATACCGTCGATGAGGCTGCTAAAAAGACAGGCGCTGACGCATCCGTCATCTATGTCCCCGCGGCTTTCGCGGCAGACGCGATAATGGAAGCGGTGGACGCGGGAATAGGGCTTGTGATCTGCATTACCGAGGGCATCCCTGTGCTTGATATGGTAAGGGTAAGGACATTCATGAGGGGCACAAAATCAAGGCTGGTAGGCCCGAACTGCCCAGGTGTCATCACACCTGATGAATGCAAGATAGGCATCATGCCAGGCCATATCCATAAGGCAGGCTCTATCGGCGTAGTATCCAGAAGCGGCACCCTGACCTATGAGGCGGTTGACCAGCTCACAAGGCTCGGCCTCGGGCAGACAACATGCGTCGGCATCGGCGGAGACCCGGTAAACGGCACCAACTTCATAGATGTGCTTGAGCTCTTCCAGCAGGACCCCGACACGCAGGGCATCGTAATGATAGGCGAGATAGGCGGAAGCGCAGAGGAAGAGGCAGCGGACTTTATCAGGAAGAATGTCACAAAGCCTGTTGTAGGCTACATAGCAGGCGTGACCGCCCCCAAGGGCAAGAGGATGGGGCACGCCGGAGCCATCATCTCAGGCGGCAAAGGCACAGCCGATGAGAAGATGGAAGCCATGCAGGCCGCGGGCATCAGGGTCACCAGGAGCACCGCCGAGATAGGTAAAACTATGTTGGAAGTCCTCCAGAAGGTATGCTAAGATATTGTATTGACTAACTTTAAGGCTTATGGTATTTGTTTGTCCTTAAAAAATTCCGTGCCAATCCTGTCAGCATTGGTTCTAAAGGATAAAGTTCACGGTTCTACATGGAGGGAACATGTCTGAGGCGGCTGTAAAGAAACTGCCAAGAATAGTCATAAATGAAAAATTCTGCAAGGGCTGCAGCATATGCATTGATTTCTGCCCTACCGATGTGCTGGAACTCAAAGGCAACTGTGTCGCCGTAAAAAATCTGGAAGCCTGCACAAGGTGCCAGCTCTGCGACCTAAGGTGCCCGGACTTCGCAATACAGGTCTTTGATTGATAATTAAACTCAAACTATCTTGGCTCCACAACAGGGGGTTTTTAAATGTCTGAGAAAAAAAAGAAGCTCCTTCAAGGCAATGAGGCATGCGTTGAAGGGGCCATATATGCCGGCTGTAAATTTTACGCAGGCTATCCTATTACGCCTTCAACGGAAATAGCCGAGGGTATGTCGGTAAGGCTGCCCAAGGTCGGCGGGAAATTCATCCAGATGGAAGATGAGATCGCCGGCATGGCAGCAACCATCGGCGGCTCGCTCGCAGGTTTTAAATCACTTACGGCCACATCAGGCCCGGGTTTCTCGCTTAAGCAGGAAGCTTTAGGCTATGCCTGTCTCGCCGAGATACCGTGCGTTATCGTCAATGTCATGAGGGGCGGCCCGTCAACAGGCTATCCTACAGGCCCTTCGCAGTCTGATATAATGCAGGCCAAATGGGGCACTCACGGAGACCATCCCGCGATTTCAGTGACACCGGCCTATGTTCAGGAAATCCTTACCGAGACAGTAAGGGCGTTTAACCTTTCCGAAAAATACAGGACACCCGTTGTAGTGCTCTACGATGAGATCGTAGGCCACATGAGGGAGCCGATAACAATCCCCGCACCCGGTGAGCTTGAGGTAATCGACAGGGCAAAGCCCGACTGCAAGCCTGAGGAATACTTCCCGTACGATGACCGTTATCTCATAGCCCCGCTTGCCCCGTTCGGCAGCGGTTACAGGTTCCATGTAACAGGCTTGAACCACAAGCAGGACGGTTTTCCCACAAACGATTCAAAGGTGATCCGCGAGAACAACGAAAGGATCATGAGAAAGATAGAAGACAACAAGGAAGATATCTGGAAGAATGAGGAGATATTCCTTGATGACGCTGAGATAGCTGTATTTGCCATCGGCTCAACCGCAAGGTCAGCCCGCTTCGCTGTCGAGAAGATGAGGGCAGAGGGCATCAAGGCAGGTCTTTTAAGGCCGCTTACAATCTGGCCGTTCCCTGATAAGGCTGTAAGGGAACTTTCAAAGAGGGTAAAGGCCATAATCGTACCTGAGATGAACCTTGGGCAGATGGTCCTTGAGGTCGAACGCTGCAGCAAAGGCGCAGAAGTGCTCGGCATCCACAGGGTTGACGGAGAGCCTATAAATCCGGGCCAGATAATCGAAGCTATAAAAAAATTCAAGTAAAATAGAGTACATCCACGGAGGCTCATTATGTCAGCACCTGCCGTTACAGAAAAAAAAGAAAAGATAAGCGTGCCTTTTGACTATAACAAGTACTTAAGGCCGAATAAACTGCCTCATATCTGGTGTCCGGGCTGCGGCCACGGCATCGTACTTAAGGCAATGCTCAGGGCCATACACAATGCCGGCCTTGACCAGGATAAGGTATGCGTAGTGTCCGGTATCGGATGCTCAAGCAGGACCCCCGGCTATGTTGACTTCAACACCCTCCACACGCTTCACGGAAGGGCGCTTTCATTTGCCACAGGCATAAAGTTCGCCAAGCCGGACATGAAGGTCATAGTCGTAACAGGCGACGGAGACGCGCTGGCCATCGGAGGAAACCACTTCATCCACACATGCCGCAGGAACATCGACCTTACAGTCCTTGTCTTCACAAACGCCACATACGGAATGACCGGCGGGCAGTATTCACCGACTACCCCAATCGGCTCACAGGCAACAACAAGCCGCTACGGTTCAATCGAGCCTCCCTTTGACGCCTGCGAGATGGCAAAGGCGGCAGGAGCGACATTTGTGGCAAGGGGCACAGCCTACCATACGCTTGAGCTGGAAAAGACCATACTTGAGGCGATAAACCACAAGGGAACTTCGGTAGTCGATATCATCGATGCGTGCCCGACATACTTTGGCCGCATGAACAAGTATAAGAGCGCCACCCACATGATGGAAGTTATCGAGAAGGACGGCACGGTAAATGTGAAGCAGGCAGATAAGCTCCCTCCCGAGAAGGTACAGGGCAAGGCCTTAAGGGGCGTGCTCCATAAGGTAGAGCGTCCCGAATACTGCGAACAGTATGAATCACTCATCATGGAAAAGGCTAAAGGAAAATAAGAGGCCGCTACAGCAGTACGGAATTCCGTACGAAAGCGGCATTAACGGAGGCTTCGGAGAAAATGAGCGAAAGATATGAAATCCGTTTCAGCGGATCAGGCGGTCAGGGAATGATTCTTGCCGGCATCATCATGGCAGAGGCCGCGGCGATATATGGCGACAAGAACGCTGTCCAGAGCCAGTCATACGGCCCTGAGTCAAGGGGCGGCGCAAGCAAGGCTGAGGTCATCATCAGCGGCAGCCCGATCGACTACCCGAAGGCGACAGCCATTGACTGCATGCTCGCGATGACGCAGGAAGCATGCACAAAGTACCACTACGATGTAAAAGAAGGCGGAATACTTCTTATTGACTCTGAAGAAGTGAAAAATGTGCCGCAGGGCAAGTTCAAGCTCCTGAGCTATCCGATTATAGGCACAGCGAGGGAAGAGCTTGGCAAGACAATCGTTGCCAACATCATCTCCCTTGGCATGATAACCGAGCTTACAGGCATTGTCCCCCATGAGGCAATTGAAAAGGCAGTCCTTTCAAGGGTGCCTGCAGCATTCCTCGACCTGAACAAGAAGGCCCTTGAAATTGGTTTTGACAGGGCAAGCAAGTTAAAGTAATAAATTCAGATTAAAGGGCCGGCCCTTCAAAGGGCCGGCCTTTTCAGTTTGGCCCGTCAGCATTTTCTGTCCCGTTCCCGCAGTTTTTTTTTAAAATCCAGTTTCCCTTTTTGAATTCAATACTCCCTAAATTGACGAACTAAAGTATTGCTGATAAGATAAATTCTATGTCTTGGAATCTTCCATTTCAGTAAAAACCCTGATTAACGGAGGCTTATCTGGTTACGCATGATGTCATAGTGGTGGGCGCCGGACTTGCCGGCATGAGGGCCGCGATAGAGGCTGCCCGTGCAGGGCTCAATGTCGCGGTTGTCACAAAAATATATCCCGTAAGGAGCCATTCGGTGGCCGCCCAGGGCGGAATAAACGCGGCCCTTAAAGAGACCGATTCCTGGGAAGCCCATATGTTCGATACCATTAAAGGGAGCGATTACCTTGGGGACCAGGACGCGATAGAGGCGCTCTGCAAAGAGGCCCCCTCTGACATAATGGAGCTGGAGAGGATGGGCGCGATATTCAGCCGTGACGCGCACGGCCATATTGCCCAGAGGCCATTCGGGGGCGCAGGGTATCCGCGCACCTGCTATCTTGCCGACAGGACAGGCCACAGCCTTCTCCATGTCATGTTTGAGCAGTTAATGAAGCATGGCATCTATGTTTACGACGAATGGCATGTAGTAAAGCTTGTAGCAGAGGATAATATCTCAAAGGGAGTAATAGCTATTGAACTGAGCACAGGAAAGCTCCACCGCCTGCATTCAAAGGCAACTATTATCGCTACGGGCGGCTACGGCAGGGTCTATAAGACCACCACTAACGCCCTTTCATCCACTGGTGACGGCATGGCGCTTGCGCTAAATGCAGGGGTAGATTTGATGGATATGGAGTTTGTCCAGTTCCACCCCACGGTACTGCCGAGGACAGGGATATTGATGACAGAGGGCGCAAGGGGAGAAGGAGGTTTTCTCCTTAACTCCAAGGGCGAGAGGTTCATGGAGAAGTATGCCCCAAAGGTAAAAGAGCTTGCAAGCAGGGATGTTGTGAGCAGGGCTGAACAGACAGAGATAGAAGAAGGCAGGGGAGTGAACGGCTGCGTGCTTCTTGACCTTCGCCACCTTGGCGCGAAGAAGATAAATGAGAGGCTCTCGCAGATAAAAGACCTTGCCATAAATTTTTCAGGCGTAAACCCCATTGAAGAACCTGTGCCTGTAAAGCCGGGCGCGCATTACTCAATGGGCGGTATAGCCACTGATAATGACGGGGGCACAAAGGTAACAGGTCTTTTTGCCGCAGGCGAGGCTGCCTGCGTAAGCGTGCACGGCGCGAACAGGCTTGGCGGCAATTCACTGCTTGAGACGATAGTATTTGGAAGGCGGGCGGGACTTAAAGCGGCGCAGTTCTGCAAAGACGCAAAACTATACCCTTTTCCCGACAGGTTCCTGAAAGACGCTTCGCAGGAGGTCGCCGTTATCTATGAGCGTGAGAACGGAGAGTCGATATTCAAAATAAGAAATGAGATGAACGACGCAATGGAGGCGCACTGCGGTATCTTCCGTGACAGGGACAGGCTCACTAAGGGGTATGATAAGATAAAAGAATTGAAGGAGAGATTTAAAAAAGTATCCCTTACGGATAAGAACGATAATTACAATAATGAGCTTCTTCACATCTTTGAGGTCGGGCAGATGCTCGATATCTCAGAGGCGATATTAGTAGGCGCAATCAACAGGCAGGAGAGCAGGGGCTCGCATTACAGAAGGGACTTTCCGAAGAGGGATGATGAGAACTGGCTCAAGCACACGCTTATCTATAAGGATGGAGAAGAGTTTAAGATAAGGTACAGGGATGTAAGGGTGACAAAGTTCAAACCCGAGGAAAGGAAGTATTAGGCTGCCCAACGACACCTATGCTACGGAATCCATGAAAATCAAATTCAATATAAGAAGATTCAACCCTGATGACTCGAAACTAAATGAGCCTTATTTTCAGGCTTATGATGTCGAGGTCACAGAGGGAATGACAGTGCTTGAGGCGCTCCTTAAGATAAACGAGGAGCAGGACCCCACGCTCGCTTTCAGAAAATCGTGCAGGTCCGCGATATGCGGCTCCTGCGCCATGAAGGTAAACGGCTTTTCAAAACTGACCTGCAGCCTTCAGGTAATACCTGAATATAAGAAAAAAGGCAGGATGGTCATAGAGCCTCTTGCCAACCATAAGCAGGTCAAAGACCTTGTGGTTGACCTGAACCCTTTCTGGAAAAAGATAGAGAAGGTAACGCCTTATCTTACCCCTATGGATAAGGAGCATGAGGAGAGGTCGGTATCAGAGGAAGATGAGAAGACGATTGACCAGAGCCAGAGATGCATCATGTGCGGCTGCTGCAACTCCGAATGCAATGCCCTTGAGATAGACTCTAAATTCATCGCGCCTGCGGCATTGGCCAAGGCGTGGCGGTTTGTGGGCGATGTCAGAGAGGGAGATAAAAAGAAAAGGCTTGAGCGCTTAAGCGAAGAGCACGGCATGTGGGACTGTGTAAGGTGCATACACTGCACGCAGTACTGCCCGAAGGATGTAGCGCCTTTGAAGCAGATAGAGATGCTCCGCTCCTCAGCAATGAAGGCAGGCATACTTGATAACCCGGGCGCCAAGCATGTGGAGGCAATGGCTGATTCAGTGAGAAGGGTAGGCAGGCTCGATGAGGCTGCAATGACATTTAAGACACTTGGTTTTTTAAGGTCGATAGGCATGATACCTTTCGGGCTTAAGATGGAGCTGCACGGCAAGATGCCTCTGCCCATCCTCTTCCCGAAGATAGAAAAGATAGAGGAAGTTAAAAAGATATACGAAGAGGCGGCAAAACAAGGGACTGAGCAGGAAAAGAAAAAGGAAGAATAAAGTGGCTGATAAATTAAGATACGCATATTATCCGGGCTGCGCCTCTCAGGAAATCACAAAAGAGGCGAATGTAACTACAAGGCTTGTGGCAAGAAAGCTTGGCATAGAACTGCATGATATGCCAAAGGCGAGCTGCTGCGGGGCTGGGCTTCTCACGGACTATGACTACCAGCTGTATATTGCCATTAACGCGAGGATATTTGCCGAGGCTGAGCAGATGGGCATGGACATAATGACGATATGTTCGACATGCCTGATGGTGATGAGGACGGCGAACTATAATCTTAAGACCTCGCCGGAGCTCCTTGCAAAGACGAATGAGATACTTGCAACCGTCGGCCTCCATTACAGGGGCACTGTTGAGGTGAAGCAGCTCCTGTGGGTGCTGGCAGGCGAATACGGGCTCAATAATCTTAAAAAAAAGGTGGTCAAGCCGCTTGACTGGATGAAGATAGCCCCGTTCTACGGCTGCCACAGCCTTAGGCCCTCAAACGCATTGGGCTTTGACGACCCCGAGATGCCCCAATCACTTGATAAGGTAATAGAGGCTCTTGGGGCTCAGCCTGTTGATTACAGCGGAAAGACAAAATGCTGCGGCTTTCAGGTGGACCTTGTGGCTGTAGAGACCGCTGAGGTAATGACTGCTACAAGGCTTCTTGACGGAAAGAAACACGGCGCGAACTGTTTTGTGACCCCGTGCCCGTTCTGCCATATAAACCTCGATAATTACCAGAACCTGGCCGAGAAGCAGGTGGAGAAAAAGATAGAGATGCCGGTATTCCATCTCTCACAGCTTGTCGGTCTTGCCTTGGGTCTTACGCCTCAGGACATCGGGTTATCAAGGCACCTTGTCTCCCCTTCACGCATACTCAGGTAATGAAATTAAAAAAGGCATGGGAAATAATCCCATGCCTTTTTTGTGTTGGTTACTGTCTCTGGTAGATACCCGTTATCTTCGCCTCTGCCAATACATGGCCCTGCATTGCCATCTCCACTTCACTCTTCGTAGCTCCGTCAGGAAGACCAAGGCTTGGGATATCGAGCGCCCTGATGATGAAGTTGTACCTGTGTCTGCCATGTCCTTTCGGAGGGCAGGGGCCGCCGTAGCCAGAGTAGCCGAAATCCGTTGATCCCTGCTTAAAGCCGTCCTTGAGGTCGATATCGTTCCCCATCCCCCTGTAGAGATGATGGAACTGGGCCGGCATATCATAGACCACCCAATGGGTGAACATGCCGCCCGGCGCGTCAGGGTCTTCCACTATCAATGAGTAGCTCTTTGTGCCTGCGGGTTCTCCCTCCCAGATAAGCTCCGGAGACATATCATCCCCTTCGCAGCTGAATCTCTTTGGTATTACATCTCCATTTGTGATATCCGGACTTCTGAGGTCTAACATATAAATCACCCCCTGTTTTACTTGCTCTGGAAAATAAGTCGTAAAAGGCTGGTTTCCCTTGATGCATGCTGCCTTTTTAGCAATCCTGTTCATATTAATTATACCAGAATTAGGGGTGGCTTTTTTGGGCTGCCCGGTCTTGTGTGATGATACTCCTTGAAAAAACAGGCGTAATAAACTTATACTTTAAGGGTTTCGAGGTGGTCAAGGGAGGCAGCTTTTGAAGATACGGTTCATAGTAAATCCGCTTGCGGGCGGGTCAAACAGGGTGGCTGAGATAACAAAGGCCGTAAGGGAAGTGTTCGCCTCAGAACAGGGCATATTTGAGATAAAAGTGGCAAATGCAGCTGGAGCTGCAGGCGAGCTTTCAAGGGAAGCCCTTAAGAAAGGTTATGAGATAATCGTAGCCTGCGGAGGGGACGGCACAATACATGAATCGGCAACCCCGCTTGTGGGCACAGGCGCAACTCTCGGCATTATACCGCTCGGTTCAGGCAATGCTTTAGCAAGGGTGCTTGGGATACCGAGGAATATAAGGTCTGCCGTGGAAATGATAAAAGACGGCAATGCCCGTTCAATAGATGTGGGCGTTATCTGCGACAGGTATTTTTTCTCAACCGCGGGCATAGGGTTTGAGGCGCATCTGAGCAAAAAATATAATGAAAGCTCTGTAATAAGGCGGATACGGGGGCTTGCGCCCTATATGCCGCTCGGTCTTGTCGAGTTCTTCAGGTATGCGCCCAAAGAGGTTGAGATAGTGACTGAGGGCTTCAGCGAAAGGATAACGCCATTTCTCCTGACTGCAGCCAATATCGAGCAGTACGGGGGCGGGGCCTTTATCTCTCCGGGCGCAAAGCCCGATGACGGGCTCCTTGACCTGTGCCTTGTGCCAAAGATAAATATCTTTAAGGCTCTTAATCTCGCCTATAGGCTGTTTACCAAAAAGGTCAATAATTTCGATGGGTTCAGGTGCATCAGGACTGATAGGGCGCAGATAAAAGGGCTTGGCAGGTCTGTAGTGCAGGCAGACGGAGAGCATTTTGAATGGGAAGGCGATGTGAAATTAGGCATACTGCCTGGCAAACTTAAGGTACTCACTTAGGGATTGAACAAAAGTCCGTTTTGGAGTATGATAAGGGCATGAAAATTTTGGATAACATAAAGTCAGATGAATTGTTATCCAGCCAGAGCAGCCGTAAGGACAGGTCATTCAGGGAACTTACAATTCAAGAGAAGCTTATTGTAGCCTATAGGCATCTCGAAAGATTAAGGCAGATAAACGGAGGCTATATAGCCTCTGATTATTGCGGTGATAAAGGCGGAGACAGGTATAATGTCTTCTGGCTGAGGGATATAATGTACGCCACCTACGCCAATGAGTATGTAGGGTCGTACGACAAGATGATTGAAAGCTACAGGCTGATCATCAGGATATTTCAGAAGTACCGCCACAAGATAACAAACGGCGCCCGTAAGAGGCACTACCTCGGAAGCTGCGCTAACGAAGTCATTCACGCGAGAATCCATCCTGTTACCCTCGAAGAGCTCACAAGCGAATGGGGACATCACCAGCTCGACATATTCGGACTATTTCTCTATAAAACAGGCGACCTGATAAAAAAAGGGCATAATGTCATCTCTACCGACCAGGTTGAGACGCAGATACTTTTAAGGGACATGGTGCTGTATCTTACTACCGTAAGATGGCACTCGGACCCGGACTTCGGGGTGTGGGAGGAAGGCCCTGAGATGCACTCCTCAAGCATCGGCTCGGTTCTGGCAGGGCTTACGATGTGGCACGACGACGGGTACTATCATTACAAGTATAAGAGCCAGATACCCATCCACCAATTCCTTCCGATACCGCAGGGATTTGTGGAGTCAGGCAGGGCAGCCCTTGACAGCCTTCTTACAAGGGAATCTGATTCAAGGCCTTATGACCTTGCCCAATTGAGCTTAATATGGCCTTATTATATAATCAGTGACAGCCAGGCCTTTCAGATAATAGGCAACATAGAAAGGAACCTGGTGAGAAAACATGGGGTAATAAGATACCCCGGAGACTTGTATTACAACTCGGACAGAGCAAAACCCATTGGGAATGAGGCTGAGTGGCCGCTCGGTTTTGCATGGCTTAGCATCGTATATTCACAGCTCGCGGTAAAGGCAATAAGGACAGGTGAGATCTTCGGGCCCCCGATAGATTTCATTCAGAAATCAGAGATATACCTCCAGAAGCTGGAATCGGTAATGACCGAGGACGGCATGGTGCCTGAGCTTTACACAGGGGGCAAATCCAATTACAATGTGCCGCTTGCCTGGGCACAGAGCTTCTACATAGTCGCGCGCCAGAACCTCAACAGGGTCTATGAAAAACTGGCCGCCCGCAATTAAGAAATCATAAACCTCTAACGCAAGCCGCAATAAAAATCCTCAACAGGTAATGGAATTGGGTACATCTTCGCGCGGACACAGGATGAATAGTATTGCCTTCAGGGCAACCCTGATAAACATTCTGGGCAATACGGGCCTGTGCATTCTCAAGCTGGTGGCGGGAATATTTTCAGGGTCGATTGCCATCATCTCGGATGCCATCAACTCATTTAATGATATAGCCGCTTCAATCGCAACGTTCATCTGCGTCAAGATATCAGACCAGGAGGCTGACGAAGGCCATCCGTTCGGGCATAAAAGGGCTGAGCCCATAGCAGGCCTCATCATAGCGGTGCTTGCGGGTATACTCGGTTTTGAGGTAATCAGGGAGGCTATCGAGAGGATAATATCTGACGGCAATCCAGAGATATCCTTTTTTACATTATCCGTACCCTTGATAACAATGGCGACCAAGGGGCTTATGTCATGGCACTTCAATCATGTAGGAAAACTGGCTAACAGCCCGGCCCTTCTTGCCACTGCAAAAGACTCGCTGATGGATGTGGCAATATCAATTGCCGCCCTCATAGGCATTGCTGGCGTAAAGCTTGGCTACGGATTTCTTGACCCTGCCGCAGGTTTTATCATAAGCATCTGGATCATCTACACGGGATACCGCATAGGTATGGACAATATCGCCTACCTCATGGGGCAGGCTCCTGAGCCGTATCTTCTGGAAGAGATAAAAAGGGCGGCTCTGAGCGTTGTAGGCGTTAAATCGTTAAGCAAGGTGAGGGCCCATTATGTGGGGCACTTCATCCATGTTGAGATACACATAGAAGTCGATAAAGACCTTCCAACCATTGTTTCGCATGAGATAGGAGAGAATGTGGAGAGGAGAGTGGAAGGCATAAGCACGATAGAAAAGACATTTGTGCACATAAACCCTGTTTGAAAAATTTAAGCTGTTCTAAAATCACATCCTTGCAAGCACGCCTGTATTTACCTCTTTGGCTTTTTCTCTTCCGTAGAGCGTTTCGACCAATTTGAACGCGAACTCCATAGCGGTGCCCGGCCCCTGGCTGGTGATAATATTCCCGTCAACCACGACCCTCTCATCAGAGACAATCTCATCCTTGAACTCCTGCCTTACCGAAGGATGGCTTGTAATGGTCTTTCCGCTTGTTACGCCTATGGCTGAGAGCACTGTTGGCGCGGCGCATATGGCTGTAACGAGCTTTCCCCTTTGGATAAGGCTTTCGATAATCTTTTTGACCCGGGTGTCTTTTTTAAGGTTTTGAGCGCCTATTGCCCCGCCCGGAAGGACGACCATGTCAAAATCAGTATCGACTACATTCTCCATCACTGTATCAGGGATGACTTTTATTCGGCTTCTGCCTTCAATCGCGCCCGCGACTGTGCCTGCGACCACTACTTCAGAGCCTGCCCTCCTTAAGATGTCAACGACCGTAAGCGCCTCGATCTCTTCAAAACCGGGAGCAAGCGGAACAAGGACCTTTTTCATGGCTTTTCCTTTTCGCGATTAAATTTGAGCATATAAATTATAGCCCTCTTTTCAGGGTTGTCAAAAAAAAGTTCATCCTAAAACTTGCAGTTTCAATTTTATGAGTTAAGCTTTTAACAGAATGCAAAAGGAGGAGCAGATATCATGCCAAAAGGCGAATTTTTTGCGAACCACCTCAAAAATGAAAAGAGCCCATATCTCCAGCAGCACGCGGGTAATCCGGTTGACTGGTACCCTTGGTCAGAAGAGGCGATACAGAAGGCAATAAAAGAGGATAAGCCGGTTATCATCAGTATCGGCTATGCCTCATGCCACTGGTGCCATGTGATGGAGAGGGAGTCTTTTGAAGATAGCGAAACAGCAAGGGTAATGAATGAAAATTTCATCAATATAAAAGTGGACAGGGAAGAACGCCCTGACCTTGACAGCCTTTATCTGAAGGCAGTGCAGGCAATGACAGGCCACTCAGGCTGGCCTCTGACGGTCTTTGCAACACCCGAAGGGATCCCGTTCTATGGCGGCACATATTACCCGCCGGATGACAGGTTCGGTATTCCTTCATTTAAAAAAGTGCTTTTGGCAGTAAGCCTCGCTTACAAGAAGAACAAGAAAAAGATAGCGGATATAACGAATGATGTTGAAGAGGCGTTAAAGCAAAAGGTGATCTCCCCGGTTGAGCTGAAGGCAGATATCTCAGATAACGCCTATGACGCTGCCCGCCTCTTTTTCGACCCTGTAAACGGAGGGTTCGGCAGGGGAACGAAATTCCCGCACTCGATGTTTCTGAGATTTCTTCTCATGTACAACGACAGGACAGGACATGAAGACGCGGCCAATATGATGAGGAAGACCCTGACCGCAATGGCCTCAGGCGGAATATATGACCATGTAGGCGGAGGCTTTCACAGGTACTCCGTAGATGAAAGATGGGATATGCCGCATTTTGAAAAGATGCTCTATGATAACGCGCTTATGGCCGGGCTCTATGCGCAGGCCTTTGAAAAGACTGGAATAGAGTTCTACAAAGATACATCCATAAATACCCTGAACTACATACTCAGGGACTTGCGTGATGAGAAGGGCGGATTCTACTCATCGCAGGACGCTGATGTGGAGGGGCACGAGGGCGCGTATTATCTGTGGAGCTACGACGAGATAAAGACGATACTAAGCGATAAGGACGCCGAGAGGTTTATCGAATATTTCTCAGTCACGGAGGACGGCAATTACGAAGGCAAGAACATGCTCAGGATAAACATGAGCGCAAAAGACCCCGCCACGCCTGTTGACGCAGATATAAAGAGGATGCTCGGCTCGCTCTTTGAGGTAAGAAAGTTAAGGAGAGCGCCTGATACGGATAAGAAGATAATAACAGCCTGGAACGGGCTTGCGGTCTCAGCCCTTGCAAGGGCAGGGAAGATATTCAGGAAGAAAGAGTTCATTGACGAGGCGATAAGGTGCGCGGATTTCCTCCTTACTTCGGTAAAGGATGAAAGCGGAAGGCTCCTGCGTTATTATCTTGAAGGCAAGACAGATGTGAAAGGCAACCTTGAGGACTATGCCCTGCTTGCGGGCGGTCTCCTTGCCTTATTTGATGTGACGGGTGATGACAAATGGCTGGATAAGGCGCACAGGCTGACCGAATCTTTCATAGACCTGTTCCACGATGATGCGACAGGGTTCTTTTTCGATACGGGTGAGGACCAGCAGAAGCTCTTTGTAAGGGAGAGAGACCTCTTTGACAACGATGTGCCTTCAGGCAATTCGGCTGCGGCTGATGTCCTCTTAAGGATCTCAAGGCTCATGGACAATAACAGGTACAGGGAATATTCAGAGGAGATACTCAGGTCTGTAGAGGGCATAAACGACGAGCCTTTATCATACGGCAACTTCCTCTGCGTATTTGAATCTTTCCTTTCTGAAAAAGGAGAGGAGAAGAGGATACACTAAGGTAGGCAATCGTTATACAAAATACAAACACACTGTAGGGTGGGCTGTGCCCACCAAATCTGATTTCCTGCGAAACTGTGTTGTACGCTGCCCGGCTCCCTTGGGCTATCGGCTTACTGCGTAATACCCTTTGGTGTGGCGTTTAAAGACAAATAAAAAAAAATTATTCAGGCGAAGTCATCTTCGCCTTTTTTTATTTTATTTATTATCTTCCTCCACCGCTGATTTGAGCCTTTCAAGCACTCCGGGTATGGCTGATATCGCCCTGTTCCAGTTGGGAATGAGAGGCGCTCCCAGAGGGTCTTCCATGATGGCCCTTGAAGCAGTGGTGATGCTTTTTGTGAACGCGTCAACCGTCATTGCCTCCTCATGCCTGTCAAATGTAAGACCGTTTATTGCCGCATCGCTCTCATATCTCTTGATGGTATCCTCCGCAATCCTTAAGTAAGCTGAAACAAGTGTTTTGAAAAACCCTTCTGAAAATACAATGCCCTCCGAAGCAAGCGTCCTGAAGAGGGATTTGGCTATATCGATGCTCATTTTCATAAGCCCAGCGGAAGGGTCTTCGGCAGAGAGCTTCTGGTGCTTATGCTCGTAGTTCTCGGTAATATCGACCTGGCATATCCTTTTCAGAGAATAGTTCCTGTAAACTTCGGCAAGCATTCCGACCTCAAGCCCCCAGTCCCAGGGGACTCGATTTATCCTTGCCACCTCCGTTGTCATGCAGAACTCTCCTGAGAGCGGATAGCGGAAGCTGTCGAGGAATTCAAGGAACGGCTGTTGACTTAAAATCCTTTTTAGCGCCCTTATCAGAGGCGTGACAAAGAGCCTTGTCACCCTGCCGTGGAGCTTGTCGGTAACCCTTGCGTAGTAGCCCTTGCAGAATGTGAATTCAAGAGTCGGGGTTATCACAGGATAGATAAGGCGGGCAAGGAGCTCAAGGTTGTAATTTATTATGTCGCAGTCATGCAGGGCAATGACATTGCTTTTACCGCTTGCCAGCACATAGCCGTAAGCTGTCCATGCAGACCTGCCCTTGCCGTCAGGCCCCGCGCTGATGCCGCGCTCCTCAAGCGACCTGTAAAGCTCCTGAAGCCTTTTCCCTTTTGTGTGGACTATCTTCACTTCGATGGGGATCTCAGACATGAATCTCTTTACATTGCTGAATTCTTCATCTGTGGCAGGCCCCAGCGTGAGGACTATCTCCTTGATGAACCGGGCGGCCTTAAGCTCCTGCCTTATGCCCTTCATGGCCTCTCCCATGACATCTGAGTACAGGGCAGGCAGGACGAGCGCCACAGGCCTTAAGGTGCTGTAAAGCTCGACCTCGGCCATCAGTCTCTCAGGCTTCGGCTTTCCAAGCCTGTGTAGGGTCGTAAGCATTCCCGCATGGTAGAAGTCAGCCATAGGTGTACCCTTTTTATAATGGTCGATTTTAAGACCGGGCAGCGTACAGGCATCATTCTGAGGTTAATAGACACAGGCTATAGTGTCAAGTTGCTGGATTTTTTACAGTCCTTGCGCGGGATTGGAAAATCAGTTGCGTTCTACAAGCACTGTGGTGGTGGGATAGGGTATTTTCACGCCTTCGGCCCTGAAGCGCTTGAGTATGCGTTTTCTGAGAGCGTGCTGGGCGTCAAACTGCTCCGTATATTCGGTTACATGGCATACGAGGGTGAAATCAAGGGAGGAAGACCCAAAGCCGGGGCTGAGCCTTACCGCGGGCCTGGGTTCCGTGACAAGCCCTTTTATCGAGCCTGCTGATTTCAATGCCTCATCTATCAGTATCTCTTCAATCCTGTCCGGGTCAGAGTCGTAGCTTACGCCGACCTTTACCTGAAAGCCGAATTTTTTGTCAGGCAGTGAGTAGTTCGTGATTATGCTCTGCGCAAGTTTGTTGTTCGGAATGATGATGATATTGTTTGCAAGCTCCCTGATGCGGGTTGTCCTCCATCCGATATCAACGATAAAGCCCTCCTCGCCGGAATTGAGCTTTATGTAATCGCCTACATTGACTGGCCTCTCTACAAGTATGTGCACGCCTGAGAAGAGGTTTGAGAGCGTATCCTGAAGCGCGAGGGCAACAGCCAAGCCGCCGACTCCCAATGCGGTGAGTATCGGGGTGATGGAAATACCGAGGCTGTTAAGTATTATCAGTATTCCTATGGCGAATATAAACGCCTTTATGACCGTGCGTGAAAGACCGGTTACAGAGGTCTTGCCTGATTTTTCAATGAGGTTTTGGGCGAATTTAGAGCTGATGTTGGCTGCTGCAATCGTTATTGAAAGGATTATCAGCACATAGAGCGTGGATAATCCGTAATCTACATATTTTTTAGGGAAGTTGGAGGTATCCAGGGCAATATATAAGCTTAGGGCAATCGCCCAGTAGACCGAAGGGTGCTTGATGGAATCGAGGATTATGTCATCGGCATGGGACTGCGTCCTCCTTGCCCATTTGTAGAAATAGCTGAAAGCTATCTTTCTTACTATCAGCAAAACAAGGGCGACAGATATGAACACAGCGGCAAAAATGAGTATTGCCTTAAGGCTATTGCCGTCCAGATTTCCGTTTTGAAATAATGACTTCATCAGCTTTTGCCCGACCTGAATTTTAGAACAGGATAAATTAGTCCGCGTTAAATCTCTGTAACTTTTGCAACAGGTTTAGTTGTTTATTATCCCATTTTAAAAGTTCATGTCAAGCGGCTTAAAGCGGCTCTGTCTCGTCCCTCTCCCGTTTTTTCTTCACGCCTTCTATGAATCTTTTCGCGGCGTCCCTCCCGCCGAGGCCAAAGGCTATCGCAAGGGCGAGAGAAATGCTGCCGAAGAATATGGAAAAGGCCGCGTAGACTATCTTTGGGGCTATTGAGAGCTGTTCAAAGGCCATGGCAAAGACGAATATAAGGATAAGGAGCCTGATGGCATTGCTTAGTAGCCTGGAGTATTCGATGCCTGCGTTTACCCCTGCAAGGAGAGCGGCCCTTGCCAGAAAGCCTGCGATGAAATAACCAAAAAAGAATATGAATATGGCAGAGATGAACCTTGGCAGATAGAGGAAAAAGAGCGATACAAGGGTGTTTGTGACATTAAGGCCTAAAGAGGCAAACCCAAGCATAAAGAATATGGCGAATACTATCCAGAATAACAGTGCGCTGACGAAGTTAGTCGGGGTTATAGTAATCCTTGCGTTCTTAAGCGTGCCTGTTATGCCCACTTCATCGCTCCAGTTATCGAACTTGAATGTCTTCAGTAATCTTGAGACTATGAAACTCGTCACATAAGCTATAAGAAAACCAGCGACAAGGACCATCAGGATAATAAGCAGATGGGGTATGAAGCTGGAAACTCTGTCCAGGAATGCATCAATATGTTCCGCAAATTGGATGTTGATCCTCTCCATTTGTTCACCTCCTTACCAATGGCTTAAAAGGTAGTTCTTCTGTTCCTCATATTCCACGCAGACCTTTTCAATTTCCTCTTCAGCCTCGTCATCTGTTTTCTCGGCAACCTCAAGACAGAAGGACGCAGTCCTGCCGTAATAAAGCGGTATCAAGGATTTAATGAGATGGTCAGGGCTGAGCTTTTTATTATGGAACGCATGAAAATAATCGTAGATTATCCTTATCCATATCTCTTTTGGGAACCTGAAGTCAGCCTGGGGCTGCGCTGATATCTTTTTAAGCGAGCTTATTATCTCCCTGTCAAGGAAGCCTGCCCATACATCCTGAAGGTTTTCTATTCCTACAAGGTAATGCTTTATCATACGCTCAATATTGACCTTTACGGGAACGACTCCGACAGAGTACTTGAACCCGAAGGTCGGAACATCTGAGGAATGTGTTATTCCCTTCCACTCCCTGTAGTGCTTTTCTGTAAGGGAAAATAAAGACCCTATTACCTGTACGAACATATCCCTTAGGTCTGAGCCGGGGTCCTTGGGGTCGTGTATCTTTGCGCCAAGGTAGGACTGGCAGATGTTGTACTTGCCGGCAATTGCCTCGGTGGTCATCCATATGTCTATGCCGAAACGGGCGATATCGGAATCCCAGACATCCTGCGTAAGGTAGAACTTGGCCATGTTGCCTGAAAAGCCGAACTCGCCTCCGATAGGCTGTCTTATCCTCTTTCCGTAAAGAGCCCTTGTGGCAGGATATATTATGGAGTTGGTGATTGTGCCGTCGTACTTGTGCCTGCTGTACAGAGGCGCCACAAAGTCAAACCCTTCTTTGTAGACCGGGGTCAGAAGAAGTTCAATCCACTCAGGGGTAATGCTCCTAAGGTCAGCGTCAACCACACAGCATGCCTTTGCGCCTGCGGATACAGCCAATTCAAAGATAGCCCTGAATGCGCTCCCTTTGCCGGGAATGCCGTGGTAAGGGGTTGTAACCCTGTTTACAGGATAGAGGTGATGGGAGAGGAATATCGCTTTGTGGTCGGCCTTTGTGTTTAAGACCACATCAGGGGTCTTATCGGTAGAGCCTCCGTCCGAGTTGATTATGACAGCTTTTTCATTTGGGAAATATTTTCCGAGCCCTGCGTCTACCGCGTTTACGACATGGCTTATGGTCCGTGCGTTATTAAAACTTGCTATCCCTACAACAATATCCGCAGAGCTTATCTCTGCCTTTCTCTGCTCTATGTTTTCGGATAAAGGTTCCGAGGTAACTCGCATTTTTTCTTCCCGTTAAGATAAACAAAGGAAAAAGAGGTGTCGTTTCTTTTATTTCCTGCCGGGATAACGCTGTCCTTTAACCCCGGGATGATTTACTTGAGCAGGAACGGCGCGGATTATTGATATATCAGCATGTATAGCCCCTGTGTGATGCCTCAATACTGTCAAGTATGCCTGTTACTGCCTTGTTCCAGCCGGCAGGCCCTATGCCTTCAGCCTTTATTAAGTCCGGCCAGACTACTTCTTCATATGTTCCGTCAGGTTTCTTCACGATCACAGGGTAGTCGACCTCACGCAGCAGCGGCAGGTCATTGGGGCCGTCCCCGATTCCGATGGTGATTATCCTGCCGTATATGGTGGTATAGAATTTTTTCAGTATCCTTACCGCCGCACCCTTGTCATGCGGGCCGAGTATGTGGAATAAACTCCCGTGCACCCGGGAAAAACCTTTTTCTTCAATGCGCCTTACGAGCTCGGCTTCAGCTTCTTTGCCGCCTTCGAATATGAAAGGCTCTGAGAAGTCCCTTCTGCGGGCAAGCTCGGCCTCTTCAACGCTCAATCCTGTCAGCTTTGAGACCTCTTCATTGGTCATGTCCCCGAAGCCCCATATCCTGGCGTCTATGCCTGAGCGCGCCTCGATGAGAGCCTGGCGCACCTCGGAATAGTTACGGCCGAGCTTTATAAGCTCGTATCCGTTAAGCCTTTGCCCGATAGTGCTGAAGTTGAAATACCTTGACGGGATGAAGATGCCTCCGCCGTTCTCGGCTATGAAGGGATGCCTGTTGGAAAGTTTTTTCCTTATCTCCTCCATCTCGGCCTTTGTCTTGCTTGATGAGAATACAAGGGGTATCTCTTCGGAATTTATGCGTTTGAGAGCTTCTTTTGCCTCATCGAATGAAAAATCCTTTGAGAGGAGCGTGCCGTCCAAGTCAGAGAATATTATTGTCTTCATAGATGATTCCTTATCGTATAAACAAAGTACATGTTGACCACGCCAAGAGCGAATATGGCGAGGGAGTCCCACCCGAACCTCAGCAGTATCCGCTTCTGGGGCCTGTATGTAAGCCCAAGGACGGCGATGGCAGTCATGATTATCGCCATAATCCCTGTTATGGCGTGCGCCTCGGATATATCCGCAAGCAGGGAGCCTTTTGTATAAAAGATATCATTGAGCCCGAGGAGCGAAATATTGAACATGTTGCTCCCAAAGAGATTGCCTATGGCAAGGTCATATGCCCCGATGCGCATCGCGGATACTGAAACTACAAGTTCAGGCAGTGTCGTTGCCATTGCCACAAAGACAGTGCCTACAAAATTGCTGCCAAGCCCGCTCTGCTCTGAAAGCCTTGCGGCAACAAACGGCAATGCCGTCGCCACCATGATTATTATAAGGGCATTAAGGCTATACATCAGGACGGCTTTTGGGGTGGAGATATGCTTGTATATCTTCTCTGCTTCCTCTGCGAATTCTTTTATGGCCCTCTTCTCATAAAAATAAACGGCCCTTATGCCGACCATATAGACGATAAAAAGGAGCGGGGTATATATCCCGATTGTCCCTATGACAGGCATCATGTCTTTAATAAGAATGGAAAGCGATGCTATGCCGATTAAAACCACGCCAAAACCTGCGGAGAGCAGGTGTGACTGCCCGACCTTTGAAAATAACGGGCTGCTCTCATCAAGCAGGTCAAGAAGCGCAAGGATTATGAGGTTTAAGACGCATGCCCCCATTATATCCCCGAGCGCTATATCGGGCGCATCCGCAATGGTTACAGAACTTATCCCTGTAGTAAGCTCGGGAAGGGAAGTTATCGAGGCCATAAGGATAAGTCCTATCCATGCCCCTCCTATCTCCGTTTTTTCAGCTAATATGTCGCCGTATTTTGAGAGTTTTGTGCCGCATATTATGATTATGAGCGAAAGCAGCAGAAACTCTAACCAGATAAGCACAAGCACCCCGTTTAAAAAGCTTATTATTATAACTATGGCATAAGAAAAAAAACTGTCAATCAGGTAAGTTATTGACTTCTTTGGGTCTTGAATTTAAAATGATGGGGATGAAAGTAGCTTGCAAATATCTCTTTTTTATAGTTTTTTCCATTTTTGCTTTTCATGCGTACTCTTTTGCCGAAGGCGTCTCCTCATATTCGCCCATTCCCGGCTCGCTTAGTGTTATAGTAATAGACCCGGGCCACGGCGGAGAAGATACTGGAGCGATAGGCCCCACCGGAATAGAGGAGAAGCATGTTACCTTAGGGGTGTCTCTTAAGCTTGCCGAAGCGCTGAAAGAGCGTCTTGGCTGCAGGGTGCTTCTCACAAGGACAAATGATATCTTTATCCCGCTTGAGGAAAGGACTGCTTTTGCCAACAGGCACGGGGCTGATATATTTATCAGTATCCATGCCAATGCTACCCCGTCAAGGGATGTAAAGGGGCTGGAGACTTTCTTTTTAAGCTTTGAGGCAACCGATGAGGACGCAAGGCGCGTAGCAGCTTTTGAGAACAATATAAATTTAACCGGCGTAAGGGCTCAGGCAGAAGAGTTCGATGACCTCAGGGACATACTCCTTGACCTGGCGAACACCGCCTCGCACCACGAAAGCTCAAGGCTTGCCGAAGCCGTGCAGCTTAGCATGCTGCAATATACCGGTAAAGAGAACAGGGGCGTTAAGCAGGCCCCTTTTACAGTGCTCGTAGGCGCAACAATGCCTGCTGTGCTTATCGAGATAGGCTTCATATCAAACCCGCATGAAGAAAAATGGCTATCCTCAAAAAAAGAGCAGGCGCGGATTGCCAATTCCATAGCTGAAGGCATCATAGGTTTTACAAAAATATCGGGAAAAGGAAAAGAATACATTGGATTCAACATTCAGGAGAATTGACGGGAGGGCGATTGATGAGCTCCGCCCTGTTTCAATAAAAAGAGATTACCTCAAGTTTGCGGAAGGCTCGGTCTTAATCGAGATGGGAGACACTAAGGTAATATGTACGGCAACAGTTGAAGAAAGGGTCCCTCCGTTCCTTCAGGGCACCGGCAAGGGCTGGATGACTGCCGAGTACGCGATGCTGCCGAGGTCCGTCAAGAAGAGGATACAAAGAGAAGCCGCCTCAGGTAAGATCGGCGGCAGGACTCATGAGATACAGAGGCTTATCGGGAGGAGCCTGCGGGCCGCTTACGACCTCACAAAATTAGGCGAGCGCACAATCTATGTTGACTGCGATGTCATTCAGGCTGACGGAGGCACAAGGACAGCTTCCATCACAGGCGCATTCATAGCTGTCCACGACACACTTACTTATCTTCTGGCAAAAGGGCTTTTAACGGCCATTCCGCTGATAGATTCGGTTGCGGCAATCAGCGTAGGCATTGTTGACGGCGTGCCTTGCCTTGACCTCGCGTATGAAGAGGATTCAAGGGCAGAGGTTGACATGAATGTGATAATGACAGGGGGCGGCAAATTCGTGGAAGTGCAGGGCACTGCCGAAGCCGAGGCCTTTTCAAGGGATGAGATGGCAAAGATGCTCGACCTGGCCGAGAAAGGCATCAGAGAGCTTACCGCTGTACAGAATAAAATCCTCAGGCAGCCTGAGTAAGAAATCCAAAATGAAAATCGTGCTTGCTACCAAAAACCGCGGCAAGGCCGAGGAGATGAAAAAGATCCTCAAGGGCCTTGAAGTGGAACTCTTTACTCTGGAAGATTTCCCTCCGATGGAGTTGCCTCCTGAGCATGGCAGCACCTTTACTGAGAACGCGCTTGTGAAGGCGAGATTTGTCGCCTCCAGGACAAATACTATTTCTCTTGCGGATGACTCTGGGCTTGAGGTCGACGCCCTCGGAGGTAGTCCCGGCATATACTCCGCAAGGTACGCGGGGGAGAATGCCTCTGATGAAGATAACAATAAAAAGCTCCTTGGTGAGCTGAAAGGTTTGCCTCCTGAGAAGAGGACCGCGCGGTTCAAATGCGTCATATCCCTTGTCAGCCCTGAAGGCACTGAGGTGACTTTTGAAGGCAGCTTTGAAGGGGTGATAGCGGATGCGCCCAAAGGAGAGAACGGGTTCGGATATGACCCGCTTTTCTTTATCCCATCCGAAGGCAAGACATCAGCCGAGCTTCCCTCTGAAAAGAAGAATGAGATAAGCCACAGAGGGCAGGCTTTGAAAAAAATGCAAATTTGGCTTGAAAATCACAAAAATTTTTAAATTTTTTTAGCCCCGCTCGCTTGACAAACAAAAAGTCGTCAATTACACTTACTCAATAAGTAAGTTAGAGACGGGTTTGTAAGCGCGAGGTAACAAAGTACCTGAAGTGCAACAAAACCCCTATGACTTATTAAATTTTAAGAAAGGAGGTTTTGTCCTTATGCCTTCAGGAAAAGTAAAATGGTTCAACGAGTCAAAGGGATTTGGCTTTATTGAACAGGATTCAGGCGAAGATGTATTTGTGCATTATACTTCTATCCAGGGTACAGGCTTTAAGACCCTGAGAGAAGGGCAGAGGGTTGATTTCGAAGTAATCAAAGGTCCCAAGGGACTCAAGGCAGAGAACGTAAACCCCCTCTAAGCTATTTTACGTTTTGGGGCCCTCATCTTCGTGATGAGGGCCTTTTTTTTTGGAGCGTCGAAAACCGTAAAAAATTTTTTTAGTGCAAAAACGCGCCTTTGAATCTATAATTAATTAAACGGATTTATAAACAATTTAAAGCGCGGTAAAAGAATGGAAGAAAAATTAATAATGGATGTGGTGCCGGGGCTTGAGGGCATACCGGCGGCGCAGTCCGCCATAAGTTATATAGACGGGGACCTTGGAATACTTGAGTACAGGGGCATCCCCATAGAAGTATTAGCTGAGAAAAGCAACTTCCTTGAAACATCATACCTCCTGCTCTTCGGAAAACTGCCAAACAGGTCGGAATACGAAAAATTCAAATCAGACATAACATTCCATACGAGGCTGAAGCTTAAAATATTAAGGATGATGGAGTACCTGCCGGAGAACGGCCATCCCATGCATTATCTGCAGGCAGTCACTTCAGCCATGGGAATGTATTATCCCGCAAGGGACACATTAAGCCCTGAAGTGCGCTACTGGTCAGCGGTCAGGCTTATAGCCAAGATGCCGACCATAGTAGCCGCGTGCCACAGGCTCAGGCACGGGGACGCTCCCATACAGCCGAGGAACGACCTGTCTTTTGCGGCGAATTTTTATTATATGCTTTTTGAAAAAGAGCCGAGCGAGCTTGTTGAAAAGGTGCTCGATACGATGCTCATCCTTCACGGCGACCATACGATGAACGCCTCTACATTCAGCGCCCGTGTCGTGGGCTCTACTTTAGCCGACCCTTACACGATAGTGTCCTCTGCCATAGGCACTCTTTCAGGCCCTCTGCACGGAGGGGCGAATGAAGAAGTGGTCATGATGCTTGAGGAGATAGGCTCAAAGGAGAATGTGCGCCCCTATATAGAGAATAAGCTTGAGAAGAAAGAAAAGATAATGGGCATAGGGCACAGGGTGTATAAGACCATTGACCCCAGGGGAGAGGTGCTTAAAAGATTCATACGGGAGCTTGCGGACCATGACGGGGTTGACCATAAGACAATTGCGATATCAAGGGAATTGGAGAGCGTGGTCAAGGAGAAGCTCGGCCATAAGGGCCTCCACCCGAATGTGGATTTTTATTCCGGAATCGTCTTTAAGGGCATAGGCATACCAACTGAGCTTTTTACTCCGATATTTGCCATGGGCAGGGTCTCGGGCTGGCTCGCCCACTGGATGGAGCAGTTAAAGTCAAACCGCATCTACCGTCCGACACAGAAGTATACCGGTTTGAGAGAACAGCCCTACACACCTATTGATGAAAGGAATTAAGGGAGTTCAGCAAGGCGGTCCCAAATCAAACCAAAGGACACGTAATGAATAAAAAAACAGATGCCCTGTACCGCCTGCCAGCTTTTTTGAAATCGTTTTTAGGATTGAGCCTCGCACTGCTCCTTTGCGCGGGGTGTTCCAGCAGAATAGTCAAAGTCTCGGACATGTCCGAAGTGAAGATGCCTGAGCTTGTAGATAAGATGAGGCAGGCTGATATGGTCTTTGTCGGAGAACTGCACACTAACAAGTGGCACCATCAGGTGCAGCTCAATGTAATAAAGGCGCTGAATGAGGCAGGAGTGCCTTTATCCATCGGTATGGAGATGTTTACCACGGAAAATCAGGACAAGCTCGATAAATGGGTCTCCGGAGAGATGGATATCAATGAGTTCATCAGGTTCTACTATGTAAGCTGGCGGCTTCCATGGCCTAATTACAGGGACATACTCATCTACGCCAGGGAGAATAAGATACCTGTTATCGGCCTTAATGTCTCAAGAAAGATAATCCATCAGGTCTTCACGAAAGGATACAGTTCGCTTACGCCTGAGCAGATGGCTGAACTTCCTCCGGGTATCGAGTGCAAGGTGGACGCTGAGTATGAGGAGTTTATAAAGGAAGCAATGGAAGACCACGATGCCAGTCCTGAAGGCTTTAAAAAATTCTGCGAGGCCCAGATGGTGTGGGACAACGCTATGGCCTATAACGCCATTGAATACCTGAAGGAAAATCCGGGTAAAAAGATGGTGGTGATAGCCGGGAGCGGACATTCGTGGAGAAGAGGGATTCCCGCGCAGGTCAGCAGGCTTTCCGGTTATTCGTCTGTGGTGATCTTGCCTGAGGCGCATTACAGGCTTAACCTGGAGAGTATTACGGCAAAGGATACAGATTACCTCTGGGTTGGCTCTTTGATGGATTCGATGAATTAATTAAAAACGCTGTTCGTCCCTGTGCTCGTCGAATAGCCTTCTGAACTCTTCCGAGCATGCAATGAATGAACGGTATATGGCCGGGTCAAAGCGGTTTTTCAGGCCCTCTATTATCAGGCAGGCTTTCTTGTGCTCGAATGATGGCTTGTAGGGCCGTTTGCTTCTCAGGGCATCATAGATATCTACAATATTTACTATCCTGCCTGAGATGGGTATCTCTTCGCCTTTCAGGCCTTTCGGATAACCTTCTCCGTTCCATGTTTCGTGATGCGTAAGCGCTATTTCCTGAGCCGTATTGAGTATCTCGGAATCTGAATTCCTCAGGATGTCAGCTCCTATTATGGTATGGGTCCTCATTATTTCGGACTCTTCTTTCGTGTGCTCTCCCTCTTTAAGGAGGATGGAGTCCGGTATGCCGATCTTTCCTACATCGTGCATCGGGCTTGCGAAGAAGATAGCTTCGACCATTTGCTCGCTAAGCCCTAAATGCCTTGCCATGAGCTGTGAATAAAGGCTGATCCTCTTTATGTGCCCGCCTGTTTCTTTATCTCTGTACTCTGCGGCAAGCGTAAGCCTGTAGACTGTCTCTATATACCCGTACCTTATCTTCTCGAACGCTTTCTCAAGCTGTGCGCTTTTGCTTATTACCTCGCCCTCGAGCATCTTGCCGTGGTCAATGAGGTAGTCTTCGTATTTCTTTACCTTCAGGATGTTTTTTACCCTTACCCTGAACTCAGCTTCATCAATGGGCTTGGATAGGAGCTCGTCTGCCCCGTGGTCAAGGCCTTTTACCTTTGAGCCTCTGTCTGATAAGGATGTGACTATAAGGACGGGGATGTGCATGGTGGAGGGGTCTTCCTTGAGCCTTTTGGTTATCTGGAAGCCGTCCATGCCCGGCATTACAACATCGACTATCAGAAGGTCAGGGTGATAGCTCCGTACCTTCTCAAGGGCTTCAAGCCCGTTGTCTACGGCAAGGCTCTCATGCCCAAGCTCGGTGATGAGGTCTGTGATGATGCTCCTGTAGAACTTGTCATCATCGGCCACGATGATACGCGCCTTCTTGTCATGGCCGAAAGGAGGCACCAGTAATTGTATTATCTTTTCCTCCATAATCCTTCCGAAACAGGTTTAAAGAATATATAAAAGAGTATTACGGAATCTGACTTAAGTCAAGAAAACTGAATAGGGCCATGCCGGGCTAAGTCCCTGTATTTTCCCGATATATATGGAAAAACCGGCAATAAAGCTTGACACGGAAAATGTAATTTACTATCATGGATAAAAATTTGAAAGGGGATATGAAATTTGACCGAACTTTCAAAGAACGGCGGCACAGACGGCGGCAAACGCCGGACAATATTATTAGCGGTTCTTGTAGGTATTTCCCTTTTTCTCTCCGTCCTATTCCTTTTCAACCACGAAGCGACCTCGGATAAACTTGTAAACGCTACATCTTTCAAACCCAATGGCATCGGCGTCAACAGCGAAACATCTGATCTGAAGATGCCGGAGAAGCCCGCGGGCCCCAAGGTCAACAGGTATGATTTCAGGCTCACCGGAAATAAGACCTTCTACAGCGTGATGTCTGTCCTCAATGTGCCTGGCGCTGAAATACAGGACATCGTTAAAAAGGCGCGCCCGATATACGACCTTAAGCAGATGAAAAAAGATACAGTGCTCAGGGTCTATACTCTTAATGATAAGCTCGACAAAATTGAATACAAGTTCAATGACTATTCCATGCTCCTTGGAGAGAGACAGGAAGACGGCTCATTTAAGCTCGCCAAGGCTGAAAGGCCCCACGAGACAAAGCCTATAGTCGTCTCAGGCAGGATTGAGAATTCTCTTTATGAGGACGCAATCAAGGCAGGGGCCGACCCGCAGGCAATCATGGCGCTTTCAGACATATTCGCCTGGGATGTTGACTTTGCCTCTGACATCCAGAAGGGCGATACTTTCAGCATCCTAACCGAGATGCTCTATGTTGAAGGCATGCCCGTAAGAACGGGAAAGGTGCTTGGGGCTGAGATGGTCAACGGAGGGAAGAAGTACTCCGCCTTCTACTTTGACGGCAAGGACGGCGGCAGCTATTATGACGCTGACGGAAAGTCGTTAAGAAGGACACTTCTTAAGTCGCCTCTGAGGTTCCGCCGTATAACAAGCTATTTTTCAAAAGGCCGTTTCCATCCTATACTTAAGAGATACAGGCCGCACCACGGAATCGATTACGGAGCCCCCACAGGCACGCCCATTGAATCAGCAGGCAGCGGCGTAGTCAGGTTTGCCGGCTGGAAGGGCGGCTATGGCAATTATATAGAGATAAGGCATAACAACGGTTACACAACCGCTTACGGACATCTTTCAAGGATGGGCAAGGGAATAAGGACAGGCTCAAAGATAAGCCAGGGCGATGTTATAGGGTATGTAGGGTCAACAGGCATTTCCACGGGCCCGCATCTCCATTATGAAGTAAAGCTGGGCGGAAAGCTTATCAATCCCTTGAGCATCAAGGCTGTTGCAGATGCGTCTATCTCGAAGAAGGAGAAGGGCAGGTTCGTTTCCTTAAGGGATGATATCAAGAGGAAGTTCTCAAGCGGCACGACTGTGGCTTCAGTAAAGGGGCAGGCGGCTTCAAGGTAATTCTTTTGTCAGCCTCGCAGTTTGTCTGGCAATCATAAGCTCTTCATTTGTTTTCATGACGCGCACTGTAACAGGGCTGTTCTCAGCTGAGATTACAGGCGCGTTTTCTTTATTGAGCTTCTCATCGATAGAAACCCCCATAAAAGACAATCCGGCGCATATGCGCTCTCTTATTACAGGGGAGTTCTCTCCGATTCCCGCAGTGAAAATGAGGGTATTAAGCCCTCCAAGTGCTGAGGCGAATGAGCCTGTGAATTTTCTTGCCTGATAGCAGAACAGGTCCAAGGCCTCTTTCGCGCGCGCGTCTTCTTTTTCCCTTTCGAGCAAATCCCTTACATCCGAGCTGATGCCTGACATTCCCAGAAGCCCTGACTTTTTATTCAGAAGCTCATTTATCTCATCAGCGCTCATGCCCTTTTCTTTCATCAAATAGATGACTGCTCCGGGGTCGAGGTCGCCTGAACGGGTGCTCATCATCAGACCGCCCGTAGGCGTAAAGCCCATGGTCGTGTCAAATGCCTTTCCATTCTTAACAGCTGCCATTGAAGCGCCGTTTCCAAGGTGGGCTACTATGATATTTCCCTTTGAAGCTTCAACGCCGATATTTTCTTCAAGTTCATTCATTATGAACTCGTAGGAAAGCCCGTGGAAGCCGTAGCGGATTATGCCTTCATCGAATAATTCTCTTGTAAGAGGGAATGACTGAGCGAGCCTCGGCATTTCCCTGTGAAAGGCTGTATCAAAACAGGCGACCTGCGGGCAATCGGGGTAAACCCTGCTTACAGCGTCTATTGCCTTTATCTCATGGGGCAGGTGCTCAGGAGCGAACGGTATCAGCTTTATGAGGGCAAGCATCATCTCATGGTCAATGAGGCTGGTCTTATTGTATTTTGAGCCGCCGTGGACGACCCTGTGGCCTATGGCGCTGATTTCTGCCCCGCCCATCTGATTCTCCACAAGCCATTCAAATAGTCTTTTCAGGGCAGCTATATGGTCAGGCAGACGCAGATTCTCATCAGCAATAAGTCCTCCCTTTGAGTCGCCTGCCTGAAAAAGCCCACCCTCAAGCCCAATGCGGTCGAGCTTGCCTGAGAGTATGAGGTTTTCGGTATTGCTTATTTCGTAGAGCGAGAATTTGATGCTTGAAGAGCCGCTGTTGATGGTGAGTATGCGCTGTGCCCCGTTCTCCATTTTCTCTCCGTAAGCGCAGAGTTTTTATGCTGTTCTTATTCTGCCTTATTTTCAGGATTTTGTGAAGAGGGGCTACGGCCTGCCTGCGATGTAGGCGTTTATGACAGGGGCGATGACCTCTGAGGCAAGCACCAAAGACCAGAGCCTGCCTTCCCAGATGCGGTAGTCAGCAAGGAGCTTATCCCACGGAAAACCGAATACATAGTGGCCGAAGAGGAATTCAAAGATAATGCTGCAGCAGAGCCAGAAGATACCTGTTGCAAGCGCAGGCATATACCAGACAGGGCCGCCTGCGGTGAGGTTTACATAGATGCGCGACATTATAAAAATGACTGTGATTATGAAAAAGGTTTTATAAAGGTGGGCGCCGTAGTCGCCGATTGCCTTGGCAACTACGGTCTGCCCGAAATATCCGTTGATGATGGCAATCACCACCATTATAAACCAGAAGAGGAACGCGAGCTTGAAGTTCATCAGGGATTAATTATGCCTTTATTTGGTGACAGGCCCTTTCCATTTTCTCATGCCGCCGGCTACATTGTAGACCTGCGTGTAATTATTCTTCGTGAGTATCTGGCCAAGCTCATCCCCCATGGGGCCGCCGTGACAGATAAATACGATACGGTCTTTGGGTGCAAGCTCTTTAAGGATGCGGGTGTGCGCGCCGTAGTCATAAGGGATGTTGATTGCTCCCGGCACATGTCCTTTGGCGAAAAGCTCAGGCTCCCTCACATCTACTATAACAATGGGTTTGCCGTCCTTCATCATTGTCTCAAGCTCAGGGCCTGTGATGACCTTGTGCGGGTTTGCGGAAAAAGCTGACTGGTATGAGAAGAGAATGAGCGCGAAGATGATATTTACGGCTATTAACGCCTTCTTCATATAATCCTCCGACACATAAATTTACTTTACTTATAATTTAAAATATCAGTGAGTATTATACAAGGGAAATCAAAAAGAGGAAGGGATTGATTAGAACTCTCATTTGTTTTATCTTATAAGTATGGACAACTCAGGTATCTTCTATACGAAATATGAGTCGCCGCTTGGCACTCTCTATATCGCCTCAAGCGATAATGGGATTACTGATCTAATGATAGCAGGGAGCGAAGCGGCTTTTGTTGAAAGAATAGCCGAGAGGTTCTCAAAATCTCCGAAGGCGGATAAAGCCCGTTTTGAGAAGGTTGAAAAGGAGCTTGACCTCTACTTCAAAGGAGAGCTTAAAACATTCAGCCTACCCCTTGATTTGAGAGGCACAGCTTTTGAACTGGCGGTCTGGATAGCCATCGATAGGATTGAATGGGGAAAGACGCAGAGCTACGGGGCTATTGCAAGCTTCATTGATAAGCCAAAGGCCGCGCGCGCCGTTGGCGGCGCATGCGGCAGAAATCCCATCCCTATTATTATCCCATGCCACAGGGTCTTGAGGGAAGACGGTACAATCGGCGGATATACCGGAGGGCTTGGGATTAAAAGAAAGCTCCTCGGCATTGAAGGAATTGCATTAATAAAGTGATGCCGGACCGTGCGCCACAAGCGCCCCTGCAGCAGCCGCGGCAAGCGAAATCGCTACCATGAACCAGTGCAGCTTTTTAACCTTCCTGAAAATCCCGTCAATATCCATCTTGTCGCCTTCCCTTGCCATCTTCTCAAGCATCTTCCTGATGACGATAGGCTCAAGCCCTACAAGCATGATGAACCAGAACAGCCATATCCCTGTCATGAAGGTCAGCGCAATGCCTGCCTTGGTGAAGTAAAGCTTGTGCCAGCCCATGAGATAGACCATAAAAAAACCTGAGATGCCGGTTATGATATTGTACCATTTTGCGATTGGCGCGAACCTGTGCTCTACTCTTTGGAAGGTGAGCACCTTCTGAAGCGGGTCCGGGGTCTTTATAGCCATTGGCAGGACGATGCCTGTAACAAAGGCAAGCCCGCCGATCCACAGGATTACCGTAAGCAGGTGTATTATGTGCATTGAAAGGAATAACATTTTTTTAGCCCCCCTGTATTTTTAAGGTTAACTAATCTGCAATCATATTGTATATTGACTATCTCACAAAGATTTATCTGATAAAATGACTAAAATCAAGTAATTCAGCCGCTTTTAACGGCAGCGGGAGAAAATGGGATGAGGGAGCTTCTTCAGGACCTGAGAAAATCCAGCATATATGTGGCTTTCTTTGCCTCGTCTTTTGTGCTGATGTACTTTGGCGTTGTAATGCTGAGTAAATTCTCGTACAGCTACTTCGAAGGCTTCCTGCCTGAGCTAAGCGAATGGGCTCTCAGGGCAGTATTCTACGGACTATCCATTTTATCGGTAATAGGGGCAAATCTTTTTAAAAAGAGCCGCTATTCAAAAAAAGCGCTTGCAAAGGTTGTAGGCGACCCGGCTGAGCTTATAAAGCACCTGTTCATAACAGTAATTATAGCAATATCCATTTCCGAAGTTCCCCTTTTATGCGGTTTTGCCCTGTTTTTTCTCTCTGTCATGTATCTTGATTTTTATATCCTTTCAGCCCTTACAGTACTGCTCATCTTCCTGAATGTCCCCGGTGTTGACAATATGGAGGAAAAGATAAAAGAGGCTGTAAAAGCTTGAAACCCCTCATTTTAACCTCGCAAAAATAAATCTTTTCTTAAACTAAAAAATAATCTTTAATAAAAACGAAGGCTTGCGTCTTTTTGGATTAAAAGAGGATTAAAAAGGTCAAAAAGGTCTTGACAGTTTGTTTTATTGCATTATAATAGAATTATTCCAAGATGAGAAACATTCCAAGGGCGGTCGTATGGAAAAGATAATAAGCAGATATAAAGGCAAGGGCTTTAAGCTGACGCCACAGAGGCTCGCGATACTTAAGTTCCTCGAAGGCAATACGAACCACCCTACTGCCGAGGACATATTCAGGGAAATCAAGAAAAAGTACCCGACAGTATCCTTTGCCACTGTTTATAACACCGTAGAGGCTTTAAGGGAGCGGGGGGAACTCCTTGAAATAACCATTAACCCGGACAGGAAGCATTTTGACCCGAACCCGAACCCGCATCACCACATCATCTGCAAGGTCTGCAAAAAGATAGAGGATATCTTCACTGATTATTCAGAGGCATTGAAGCTGCCAAAAGATATTACGGATGAGTTCGAGATACTTGGGAACCATGTTGATTTTTACGGCATCTGCAAGAATTGCAGGAATTAATCAAAATAACGGAGGAAAGAAAAATGTCAGAGGAAAGAGCGGTAGTTCAGCTTGAAGCGCCGGATTTCAAGGCACAGGCAGTAATGGAGGACGGTTCGGTAAAAGAGTTAAAACTTTCGGATTACAAGGGCAAATATGTAGTGCTGTTCTTTTATCCGCTGGACTTCACATTCGTATGTCCCACTGAGATAATCGCGCTCAGTGAAAGGGCTGAGGAGTTCGAGGTAAGGAACGCGCAGATACTCGGCGTTTCTGTTGACAGCCACTTCTCGCATATCGCATGGAGAAATACACCGAGGAAAAAGGGCGGAATCGGAGAGATAAGCTATCCGCTCATCTCAGACCTTGATAAGTCCATAAGCAGGAAATACGGAGTGCTTGTAGAAAAACCCGGCATTGCTTTAAGAGGGCTCTTTATAATAGATAAGCTTGGCAAGGTGCGCCATATCACGATAAATGACCTGCCCCTTGGCAGGAATGTGGATGAGGTCTTGAGGGTTTTGGATGCCGTGCAGTTCAATGAAAAGCACGGAGAAGTCTGTCCGGTAAATTGGCATAAGGGCGCGGAAGGCATGAAGCCTGACCAGGCAGGGCTTGAGGATTACGCGCAGTCACATTTCTAAAAGGTTTTAAGGCATGCGGCTATGCCGCATGCCTTTTCATTATCACATAAATCAGGAGGAACTAAGCAAATGGCAACATGGAAATGCAAGGACTGCGGATACTCTAAGGAATCAAGATGCAAGCCCAGGAAGTGCCCGGAGTGCCAGAAAGCAGAATTTGTAAAAGAGGATGAGAGCAAATAAATCTTTTTTAAAAAAGGGAGGCATAAAGGATATGCTTCAAAATAATCTGTGTCCTATCGGGACCAAGAGCTTTGCGGAGGCGGACTCTTTACCGGGTTTGCATGATGAAGCCGGTAAAATCCTGCCCCTCGGCAAAGGCGATAACACTGCGCATACCTATGTCAGAAGGCACAGAGATGATGAAAAGGAAGAGGGCGGCAGGAATGAAGGCTTCACAGCCGATTCGATAAACATATACTTCAACAGCATCAAGAAGATATCGCTCCTTAAGGCTGAGGAGGAAAGGTCGATCGCGAAGAGGGTCGTCAAAGGAGACCTCGCTGCCAGAAGGCAGATGATAGAAGCCAACCTCCGGCTTGTCGTGAACATCGCCAAAAAGTACGTGAACAGGGGGCTTGCGCTTCAGGACCTGATAGAGGAAGGCAATATCGGACTTATCAAATCAGTCGAGAGGTTCAAACCTTCAAAGGGCTGTAAGTTTTCAACTTACGCCACATATTGGATAAGGCAGACAATCGACAGAGCTATCGCAAACCAGGCTAATACGGTAAGGCTTCCGATACATATCACTACCGACCTTGCAAAGATTGCCAAGGCTGAAAGGGAGCTTACCTCAGTGCTTAACCGTGAGCCTGATGTAAGGGAAGTGGCAGACAGGACAGGACTTTCAGGAAGGTATGTAAAAAAACTCGGCTTAATAAATAAGAAGAGCTATTCCCTGGAAGCAACACTTTCCGATGATACTGAGCAGAGCCTGATTGACAGGATAGAAGATGAGACTTATCCCGCCCCCATGGAACTTATTGGGGAGATAACACGGTCTGAAAAGGTGAAGGAATGGTTGGAGATCCTTGAGCCCAATGAGAGGACAATCATACAGCTCAGGTTCGGCATAGAGGGAGAAGGTCCTATGACCCTTGAAGAGGTAGGGAAGAGATTCGGTATAACGAGGGAAAGGGTACGGCAGATAGAAGCGCGTGCAATTACAAAACTTAAGAAGATAGTTGAAGAAACCGAACTGAGCTTTTCCGATGTAGTTTAAGATTTGAAATAAATCCGGTACTGTTCCGGTTTATAAAGACCTTTCCATGATTCCCGCAGGAATATCCCGCTTTGAGTTTGTGCACTCCACTTTTTGTGCTTTCCCGCTCCTTGCAGGCGGCCCCGATGGGCCGCCTGCTCACGCCTTTTTCATGAAACCCTTGATGTAAGATATTTTCAAATTTCATGTAAAGTTTTTATGCGCCTTGCCGAAGAGTATTGTAGAAAAAATCTTCAGGGAGGAAATTCGAGTAAATGTTTAAGAACATGGGTATTGGCAAGAGATTGTATCTGGGGTTTGGTCTGATTCTTTTCTTTATGCTGCTGGCCGGGATTGCCGGCCTGTGGGGCGTCAATTCCATCTCAGGAAAGATGAAAGATATGTTGAGAGTGGAAGCCAATATTGCTGAGCATTCGGCCAGGGCGCGCTCAAATGTGATAGGTTTGAGAAGATATGAAAAAGATATGTTCCTGAATATGGGTTCGCCTGACAAACAGGCTAAGTATTTCAATGATTGGAATAATGAACTGGAACACCTTGGGGCAAGGCTTGATGATATCGAAAAAGCAGTCATAGACCGCAGCGATAAGGAGGCGGTTGCCTCCATGCGCAGCAATCTGAAAGAATATGAGGTCGGCCTCATAAAGGTTAATAAAATGATACAGGAGGGGAGCATCAAGACCCCTCAGGAAGCAAATGCCGCCATTGGCGCGTATAAGGAAACAATCCATAAGATGGAGAATGTGGCCAAGGACCTTGCCAAGTCAGGCAATGACAGGATGGATGCCCAGGAAGGGGTGGCGGCAGGCATAAGCAAAAAGATAAATGTCCTGGTCATTACGCTCCTGTGCCTTTCCTTTGCGCTTAGTATCGTAATCAGTTATTTTACAACCAATCGCATCACGCGCCCGCTCAACGCAGGCGTTGCCATGTCGGATAATATCGCCAAGGGTAATCTTGCCGTAAGCGACCTCGATGTAAAATCAGGCGATGAGATAGGCTTCCTCGCAAAGACACTGAACTTCATGAAGAAGTCTCTTACCGGTATGATAGGAAGTATAATCTCTACATCAGGCCAGGTGGCCGCTGCTTCCGAGCAGCTCTCAGTCACGGTTCAGCAGATAACAAAGAGAGTGGATGAGCAGGCGGACAGGGCAAGCCAGGTAGCAACCTCTGCCACCGAAATGTCGCAGACAGTAATCGATATCGCGAAGAACGCTTCTAATATCGCTGTTTCAGCAAAGGATACAGTAAAGATTGCCGATCAAGGCGCTCAGGTTGTAGACCAGACTGTAAAAGAGGTGCAGGAAATAGCTCAGATGGTAACTGAATCCGCAAAGATGATGTCATCCCTCGGTGAGCGTTCAAGGCAGATAGGCGAGATAGTCACCGTGATCAATGATATAGCTGACCAGACGAACCTCTTGGCCTTAAATGCCGCAATCGAGGCCGCGCGGGCAGGAGAGCAGGGCAGGGGTTTTGCGGTTGTAGCCGATGAAGTTAAAAAGCTTGCTGAAAGGACAACAAAGGCAACTTCTGAGATTGGCGGCATGATAACCGCAATACAGGCTGAAACAGGCGAGTCCATCGAATCAATGAAGGCAAGCCTTAAGAAAGTCGAGGCCGGGGTAGCGCTTTCAACAAAAGCAGGTGATTCCCTTTCAGATATTGTAAGCAGCGTAAGCAATCTCCAGACAATGGTTGATCAGATAGCCTCGGCAACAGAGGAGATGTCCGCGGTATCAGGGCAGATAAGCGATTATATAGAGGTGATAGCGAACATTTCAAAAGAAACCAGTTCAAGTTCGTCTGAAATCGCAAATGCCTCAGAAGACTTATCAAAGCTCTCGGTAGATCTTAAGGATATGGCGCACAGGTTCAAGCTTGCGGCATAGCCCTTAAAAAGGATTTCTCAAGCCCTGCGGGTTTCCCCTGCAGGGTTTTTTACATTTCGGGCTAAAAGGATGTAAAAAGAGTTTACTCAGCCATTTGGTTTATGTATTTACTGAAATTCCCGAATGTTTCTGGCAAGTTGTGCCCCTTTGTCGAGGAGATGCCAGATGTCTTAAGTAAATTGATTTTACAATTTAGAAATCAGTAGGGTGGCCCTCAGTTTTACAATCCCTGAAAAAACCATTACTTACCTTGAAAAATGCATTTAGGCATACTTCTTGCTAACTTAGAAATATGCTTTCATCAACCGCAAAGGAGGTAGGTAATGTCAATAGCGCGCCTTTTAAAATTCGGCATCGCAGTTTCAGCTTTCGCATTTTTCGCTAATCCCGTTGAATCCCAGGCAATCACCTATAATGCCGCCTCTGAATTCTCATCGACCAAAAACCCGAACGGACCCTGGGTTTACGGCTCTTCAACTAAGCTCGGCGGCGCTCTGAAGCCTTATGTATTGATAAGGCATGACAAGCTGGATTACTGGCATGGAGGCGGTTCGTTCACAACCCCGAATGTAGTGCATAATGGCTCTGGAAGGGTCATAAATGCCGCCGGCTACCTGAAGTTCCCGAACGGGGCTATGAGCTTTCATCCGGGCCGTTATGGGGATTACAGCATCATACGCTGGACAGCTCCGCAGGCAGGCACTTATAAGATAGATGCCACTTTTACAGGGGCTAACCCTTACGGCAGCACGACTGATGTCCATGTGCTGAATGGAGCTACAAACCTATTTACAGCCTATGTAAACGGGTTCGGCGATACCTGGTCTTTCAGAAGCGGCAATGTTACCCTTACAGCAAACCAGACTATAGATTTTGCCATAGGGTGGGGAAAGAACAGGAACTTCAGCCGTGATACAACATTTATAGACGCGCTTATCTCATCCGTTCAGCCGCCTGCGCCGATAGGGAAAGCTGTACGGGATTATCATCCCTCGCTCTTTGACACAGGCCCTGCGATAAGCCATATACCGGGGTCTGATAAAATATTTTCTGCCCCTGAGCCCTCAACTCTCATGCTCTCTATGATGTCAGGGCTTGCTGGCTTTATGCTATGGACAAAGAAGAGGCTCATGGGAAGATAAAATTTTTAATATTCCAAAAGCTGAGTTTTATACTTAGGGAAGCTCTGATTAATTCTCGTTTCTGCTGTCATTGCGAGAAGTGAAAGGACGACGCGATCTCTAACTGCTTGATTTGCCTGAAAACGAGATTGCTTCGCTGCGCTCGCAAAGACTACTCAATGAATTAATCAGAGGTTCCTTAGGGTATTAAGACGCCCGCATCCAGAAAGGATGCGGGCGTCTTATTTAGACAGGCTTTTCTGCCCGACAATATACCTGTGTCGAAAGCCCGTCCCTGTTTGATTACTGTTTATTCACCCCTTAGTAATCTATGCCCTTTTGCGGTTCTATTTTCTCCCTGTACGCGTGTTTTATCTCCCGCACTTCAGACACAGTATTTGCCCTTGCTGTCACTTCAGGGTGCGCGTCCCTGCCTGTCAGGACAAGGTGCATTAAGGGCGGTTTCATGTCAATAAGCTCAAGCACCTGAGTAAGGTCGATAAGCTTAAGCCGAAGCGAATTATTGATCTCATCAAGGATAACAAGGTCGTAATTGCCCGAAGAGATTTTCTGTTTTGACAACTCCATTGCCTTTTGCGCGTCTGCCCTGTGTTCAGAGAACTTATATGGGTTCCCCATTATCCCGCAAAAACCTTTTCCCATGACATGCACCTCTACTGTGGGCAGGAGCTTTATTGAATCCAACTCCCCTGAATGAATATCGCCCTTCATGTACTGGATGATGCAGACTTTCATGTTGTGGCCCGCGGCGCGAAGCGCCATGCCAAAGGCAGAGGTGGTCTTTCCCTTGCCGTTTCCGGTAAGGACTACGATAAGCCCTCTTTTTTCTTTTGGTTCAAGATATTGCATTTCCATAATTTCATTATATCAGTTTTAAAAGAAGGCGGCCTGTTCGCTATTTAAACTCCCCTTTGATTCTGTTATACTTTAATCGGATATGTTTTTTAAAGCGTTTCGGAGGTTGTATTTTAAAGGTGCTTAAGGAAAAGGTCTTTGACCTAAAAGAGGAGAGAGATACCTCTGTAGATAATATTTCAATCGTCCTTGTAGAGCCGCAAAGCTCCGGCAATGTGGGCAGCGTGGCAAGGGCGATGAAGAACACCGGCTTTAAGAATCTTACACTCATAAACCCCTGCGATTATAAGAACAATGAGGCATTCTCATTTGCCTGCAAGGCGGATGACATGCTCTTTCGCGCAAAGGTATATAACACCCTTGACGACTGCATAAAGGATTCTGATATCGTCATCGGCACCACGCGCAGAATGGGCAAATTAAGATATCCTCTGCTTACCTTGCAGGAAGCCGTCCCGAAGATACTGGAGCTTGGGGCGGCTAACCGCGTCTCCATACTGTTTGGCAGGGAAGACAAGGGGCTTACGAATGAAGAGATACCCTTATGCGATATACTTCTTGAGATACCCACTCACCCGGAGTACCCTTCCATCAATCTCTCGCATGCCGTCTTTACTGTATGCTATCACCTCTTTATCGCGGCAGGAGAGAAAAGCCCCGCAGTGCGCGTAGCCCCAAGGGAAGAGCTTGAGAGGATGTATGTGCATATGGAAGAGACCCTCAGAAAGATAGGCTACGGAGAACACGGAGGGGAGTACCTCCTTCAGTCGATATTAAGGAGTTTCAGGAAACTCTTTGGCAGGACAGGGCTTATGCAGAAAGAGATAAATATGCTCAGGGGCATATTCACCCAGATAGAGAAAAGAACCCGTAACGAGTGAGGCAATATGGCTGACCTCAATAAGAAGATGCTCGATTACGCCTTCGGCATCCTTACGGATGAGAAGGCAGCGGCAATAATCCTGTTTCTCGATTCGGTTGAAGACTGGAAGTTCTGGAAGAAGTTTCAGCATAAGGAAAAACTGATACTGGCAACCCAGAAGCCGGAGACGGAAGCCGACCTTGAGCCCTTTAGAAAAGAGCTGCTGAATATACTGAAACTGCCTCAGGTAAAGCTCACAAGGATAGGGCAGATAAAGCTCTCTATCATCATGGGCATAACAGAGGGCATAATCAACAGCTGTGACAAGGTGGTCTGCGTTACAGGGGCGCCTTCGATAGGGATACTCGATAGCCTCATGCTCTTTGACCTTAAGAAAGAGACTGAGGTCTTTACCTCGATGGGCATATCAAAGGACCTCCTTAAAAAGGTAAAGCCTGAGGTCATAGAGACTGTCCTTAATATCGCCCTTGAGCTTTCAAGCGAGGGCAGGGAAGGCAGGGCGATAGGCACGACTTTCGTGATAGGCGACAATGAGAAGGTAATGAAGCTCTCAAAGCCGCTTATAATGAACCCGTTTAAGGGCTACCCGGAAGAGGCAAGGAATATTCTTGACCAGGCTGTGCATGAGACCATAAAGGAATTTTCTCTGCTTGACGGAGCGTTCATTATAAGGGAGGACGGTGTGGTGATGGGCGCAGGCGTGCACCTTGATGCCGCGCTTGAAGAAGAGGGCATATTGCCGGGGCTTGGGTGCAGGCACATGTCGGCAGCAGGCATAACCGATGTAACGGACGCTGCCGCCATAACCATATCAGGGTCAACCGGAATAGTAAGGATATTCAGAAAAGGCAAGATACTACTTGAAATAGAGAAACCCTCGGCTGAGGAAAAAAGAAGGGACGGATAGATTATTTCCTGCTTGACATTGTAAACATAAAATGTAAAGATACGAACCACAATTGAATAATATCAGGGTATCCCCTTTCAATGGGGGATTTAAAAGGGAATCCCGTGCTCGGCAAATTTGCTGAAAATCGGGAACGGACCCGCCACTGTAAACGGGGACGAAATCCGCTGTACATGCCACTGGCTTTTAGCCGGGAAGGCTGCGGAGAGTAGAACGAACCGTAAGTCAGGAGACCTGCCCGGGATATGCCTCACGAGTTCTTCGATGGTAAAGAAGGTGAGGGATTTGGATATTTCTACTTTGCGGACTTCCAGCCTCCCTTCATCTGTTATTGAAGCGGAGGTTTTTTTTTACCGCGGTACGGCTTTTAAGACAGCTGCAGAATACTTTTCATTAGATAAGCACTTTGTATGCCTTTGCTTTACATTGTACCCTTTATTAAGCATGATAATATTCCAATATAATTCCGGAGAGGTTGATTATGCCGACTCAATCAAACGCAAATAAGGCAATACTGCTTCTGGGCCACGGCAGCAAGGCCCCTGAGGCGAACGAGACCCTGAGGAAGGTTGCTGCATCCGTTAAGGAGCGCGGAGGCTACGGTTATGTGCTTCCTGCATTCCTTCAGATGGTAAGCCCGAACTTTCAGGAAGGGGTTGATATGCTCACGGAAAAAGGCTTTAGCGATATCATTGTGATGCCTTACTTCCTCTACATGGGGCTTCATGTGACGCAGGACCTGCCTGCTGAGATGGATGAGGCGCAACAAAAGCACCCCGGACTTAAGATGACGCTGACCAGAAATCTCGGCTATCATAATAAGCTGATAGATATAACAATAGAGCGGATAGAGGAGCTGAATAAAGACAAGGCTGATGTAAAATCCCCATACGACCAGCACCCGATTGAAAAAGAGAGCTTCCGCCTGATAGGCGAAGAGCTTGATGAGTCGCAGTTCTCAGCTTTAGAGCTTCCAGTCGTTAAAAGGGTCATACATTCAACCGCTGATTTTGAGTTCAAGGACCTCATGCGCTTGAGCCCCAATGCCATACAGGCGGGGATAGAGGCGATAAAGAACGGCTGCAACATCATAACCGATGTTAAGATGGTGCTCTCCGGCATTACGAAGAACAGGCTTGAGCCGTTCGGGGCTCAGGTCTATTGCTTCTCATCTGATGAGGATGTGGCAAGGCTTTCAACAGAAGAGAACATTACAAAGACTTCCGCTTCGATGCGCAAGGCTTCAAAGTTCATGCAAGGCGGGATTGTAGCTATCGGCAATGCGCCAACGGCCTTATTCGAGCTTTTAAAGATAATAAATAACGGAGGCCCGAAGCCTGCCTTGATAGTAGGCGTGCCTGTGGGTTTCGTGGGAGCGGCTGAGTCAAAAGAAGAGCTTATGAAAAGCGGCTGCGAGTATATCGCAACCGCAGGCAGAAAGGGCGGAAGCACTGTAGCGGTAGCTATCGTAAACGCCATTGCCATAAGCGCCGGTACTCTGACGCCGACGAAGTGAAACCTGATTGTCGGGGCGGCTTAAATAGCTTATAATCATTTAATCACAAGTATCGAGGTATATTTAAATTGCACATACCTGATGGCTATTTAAGCCCCAGGACCTGCGCGGTCTTTTTTACCGCAATGGCGCCTCTGTGGTACATAGCATCCCGAAAGGTTGAGAAGAACCTCAAACTTAAGCAGTTGCCGCTTCTTGCGCTTGGCGCGGCCTTTACATTCGTAATAATGATGTTCAATATCCCCATACCGGGCGGCTCTACAGGCCACATGGTGGGGGGAGTGATAGTTGCCATAGTATTAGGCCCTTGGGCAGGGGTAGTTTCATTAAGCCTCGCGCTTACATTGCAGGCATTTCTCTTCGGGGACGGCGGGGTAACGGCGCTTGGGGCCAACTGCTTCAACATGGCTTTTTTAATGAGCTTCTCCGGTTATTATATTTATAAGGCTGTAACGATAGGAGACTGCGGGGCAGCAAGAAGATGGATAGGCTCAGCCATTGCCGCCTATGCTGCCGTAAATATCGCTGCCCTGGCTGTTGCCCTGGAGCTTGGCATACAGCCCCTTATAGCGCATGGGGTTGACGGCAGGCCGCTATACGCGCCGTATTCGCTTTCGATATCGATACCGGCGATGGTAGTGCCGCATCTGATATTTTTTGGGACAATAGAGGCGCTTGGCACCGCGCTCGTTGTTTCGTATATACATAAATACAATCAGGAGCTCCTTCATAAGGAGTCCGGTAATTTCAAGCCCCTTTGGGCAATCCTTATTATTTTAATTATACTTACTCCCATCGGGCTGATAGCGACAGGCACACCCTGGGGAGAATGGGGAAAAGAAGAGATTTTGAATCTGGTCGGCTATATGCCTGAGGGCATGGATAGGGTTGGCGAATCGTGGAAGGGTATATTGCCGGATTATGCCCTGCCCGGAATCGAGGGAAAGGCAGGCTCTTCGATTATTTATGTTATCTCAGCCCTTATCGGAAGTATCGGGGTTGTAGCAATAATATATCTGTGGGGTAAGTTATGGCGCAAGTGACCCTGCCGGATTGGTTCAAGGAGGCGCGGGTAGAGCCATGCCTCACGGGAAGCAAGGTAAAGCCCCCGAACTTCATAGAGAAGAATTTGAATAACATCGCCTCGTTCATGAGAGAGGTGGTCAGTTTAGAGGAGTACGCGGCAAAATCAGGGGTTCTGCAGTCCCTTGATACAAGGGCCCGGATCACGGGCATGCTTGCCATTGTAGCGGCATGTTCCATAACATCTCGTTTTGCGATGCTCGCAGGCGTTTTTGTAATCCTGTTTCTTATGATGCTTATCTCCGGAGTAAGTTTCATGGCTCTTGCCAGAAGGGTATTGCCGTCTTTCGTATTTACACTGGCGCTCGCGTTTCCGGTATTTTTTAATTTCATGACCCCCGGGACTGACGCGCTAAAGTTTTTTGATACGCCTGTAAAGGTCTCAATCACTTATGAAGGGCTCTCTACCGGGCTTTTCTTTATGATGCGCGTGACCTCTATGGTATCGCTTGTCGCGCTGCTGCTGCTTACGACAAGGCAGGCTGATTTTTTCAAGGGGCTCAGGACCCTGCCTGTGCCGCCCCTTTTTGTAACGGCGCTCTTTATGACATTCAGGTATATATTCATACTTTTAAAGATAGCCGAGGATTCAACCTTGGCGCGTAAATCGAGGACGATTGCGAGAACGAAGCTTTCGGAGTCTCAGAACTGGTTCGCTTCGAGGATAACCCTTATCTTAAAGAAATCCATGAACATGGCCGAAGAAGTAAATATGGCAATGGCATCAAGGGGTTTTGCCGGAAGGATAAAGACATTCGACAATGGGCGCATGAGGGGAAGGGATTACCTCTGGCTCGGCTTTTCAAGTTTTGTCCTGTTTTTGTCTTTCGGGTTATAGGCAGTTTTTATGAACGAAGAGGTCTATAAAATCGAGGGCGTGAGTTTCTCCTACGGCAAGCTGTTTGCCCTTAAGGATATAAGCTTCTCGATATGCCAGGGTGAAAGCGTCGGCATACTCGGGGCAAACGGCACTGGTAAATCGACTCTTTTAAAAATGCTTAACGGCCTTGTCTTCCCTACTCACGGCTCAATAAAGTTTCTGGGTACGGAGGTCAGTGAAGATGCGTTAAGGGGGGATTTTCTAAGGTGCTTCAGGGAACGGGTCGGTTTTGTTTTTCCTGAGCCTGATGTGCAGCTTTTCTGCCCCACTGTTTTTGACGAGCTTGCCTTTGGGCCGCTCCAGCTTGAACTGCCCAGAGAAGAAGTGAAGAAAAGGGTGGAAAGCCTTCTGGAGATGCTTGGGATAGCGGCTTTAAGGGACAGGGCCCCTTATACGCTGAGCAGCGGAGAGAAGAAAAAAGTAGCGATAGCCTCAGTGCTTTCAATAAATCCTGATGTCCTTTTGCTCGATGAGCCTACAAACGGGCTTGACCCAAGGACCCAGGTCTGGCTCTTTGAAATTCTGCAAAGACTTAAGGAACTTAAAAAGACTTTCGTGATGTCCACGCACGACTTAAGCCTTGTGGAGGATTTCGCGGAGCGTGTCATTGTAATAGATGAGGCGCATACTATCGCCGCTGATGGTCCGGCAACAAAGGTCTTAAGCGATAAGGATTTACTGCTGAGGGCCAACATCATCCACGAACATACTCACAGGCACGGCAACATCACACATATACACAGCCATGGGCCGTTCTCGACCCATGATGAACATGAATAGAATTTAAAAATCACACCGGAGGACGCAGAACTGATGAAGAGGTTTGCCGCACTGCTTTTGGCAGCATCATGTATCATGTTTGGCAGCAACAGTTATGCCGAGGAAAAGGAACTGACCGAAGTAGAGAAGCTTAAGTTAAGGATTGAGGCCCTTGAGGATAAGATGCGTGATGGCGAACAGGTAGATGAGCTTGGCCATAAGCTCCACCCCATTCACAGCTTTTATGGATTGAAGATTAGCGGAGGGGTTACCATGGTAGGCCAGGGTGTAACGCACCTTAAGGGCGCGAACCACAGGGGCGCTCTTTCGCTCTCGGCTGACCTTGCGATTGAATCCCCGGTAGGAGAGAACGGGACAGCAACCCTTGTGTTTGATTATCAGAGGGGGGCGGGACTGCAGAATCTGCCGGCTTTTTTTCTTGCGCCAAACGCAAACCCGACAGGCCCGAATGCTGACCTTGAATCCTTCAATAATGACCAGATACATGTCACGCAGGCATATTACGAGCACAATATAAGTGAGAAGCTTGTCATATCCATCGGCCAGCTTGATCTTTCAGGCTATATCGATGCCAATGAATACGCCAACAATGAAAGGTCTCAGTACCTTGCCAATATATTCGTGAATAATCCCACGATAGAGTTTGGCGGCTCAGCAGATTTCGTAGGCCCCGGAATAAGGGCGACATGCTCTCCTAACGATTTTGTGGATGTAACGCTCGGAGCCTTTGAAGGCAACGGGGATTTCTCCGATTCATTTGACAGCCCGTTCCTTATGGCTGAGGTGAACATAAAACCCAACCTTATGGGCAGGAACGGCAATTACAGGTTTTATTACTGGAACAGGCAGGGAAGAGCTGATGTTGCCTCAACAGCCAATCCCAACAACGCCTGGCTGACAAAGGCTGAGAACAAGGGTGTAGGCATCAGCTTTGACCAGTCAATCAACGATGACCTCGGTGTGTGGCTCAGGGCAGGCACGCAGAGGGAAACAGTCGGCCAGTTTGACAAGACAGCAAGCGCGGGCTTTAACTTAAGGGGCAGAGCCTTTAACAGGCCCGATGATGTGGTCGGCTTCGGGTATGGGATTACCTCAATGGGAGGCGAGTACAAGGACTACCTTAAGAGCACAAATGCCAACTTTGAAGAGGGCTCAGAGCACTACATGGAGCTTTTCTATAATTACGCAGTGGACGGGGCAACCGATGTCACGGGCTTCCATATCACGCCTGATATCCAGTATATAATGAACCCGGGCGGAGATGAGAACGCGAGCAAGCTCACGATATACGGCGTAAGGCTTCAGGCTTTCTTCTAAGGGTTTGCAAAAATACAAAAATGTCTTTGCGAGCGGAGCGAAGCAATCTCGTTTTTTAAAGATTGCTTCGTCGCTGAAATAGCCCCTCGCAGTGAGGTGCTTTTTTCTAAATGAAATAAAAAGCTATCCGTGGAGGAGGTGAGTAAGCTTTTAAGCTGTTACTTTCATCTTGGATCAGCAGGCGGGCGTAAACAAAAAAACACAGGAGGCAGAGCAAAATGGAGAGAGTTCTTGAAAGAAGCGGCGGAATTTTTAATGCACTTTATCCCGCGGTAGTTGTCGCGGCGCTTGCGTTTACAATGATTGTAATCGCATACGGTATGGAGTCTGTTGCTCCGGGAGTCCATGACGCGTTTCATGACTTCAGGCATGTAATCGGAATGCCGTGCCACTAAATATGAGCATAAACTGGAAGAGCGGGATTACCGCGGGTGTGCTTGCGGGGGTAATATGGGGCTGGCTTTCCATGGGCCTGAACTCGATTACCGGAGTAGTTGAGTTCGAGGGCAGTTTTGCCCATAACTTCATGTCTTTTACATTCGGCGGGGCTGTCTTCGGCATACTTGTCGGAGGTCTTATGGCAATCGGCGGGAGTCTGATACCTTTTAGGAATGTATTGGCGAGGGCTGTTTTTACATCAACGCTGATGTGGCTTGTAATAAGATTTGGCGGTACAATCCTTTCAGTGATGAAGCCTACAAGGTATAATGTCCTTACGCCTGAGACCATGCAGGGCCTGTTCCTTGCGATAGTGCTCGGCGGAGTGCTTGCCATGCTGCTTAAGAAGAACATGAAGGAAGCTGATTGAAGCAATGCCTGATCCTCAAAAAGAAAAATTAAGAAAAGGTTTTACAACGGGTACCTGTGCCGCTGCCGGCGCAAAGGCAGCGGCGCGGGCGCTTTTCAGCGCCCTTAAGGGCAAAAGGTCTAAGCCTTCGTCTGTAGAAGTATCGCTCCCAAGAGGGGGCAGCATCACGATACCCATCCATTCAGTAAATCTAATTGAAAAAAATAAGGCAAAGGCATCTGTCATAAAAGACGCCGGGGATGACCCTGATGTCACAAACGGAGCCGAGTTCATAGCGGAGGTTGAGTTCATCCGCGAGAATGACGCGCGCCCTCATGTGAAGATAAAAGGCGGGGAAGGGGTTGGCGTTGTGACAAGGCCGGGCCTTAAGACAGGCATTGGAAGGCCTGCCATAAACCCTGTGCCTTTAATGATGATAAAAAAATCCGTGCTTGAGGCCGCAGGTGATTTCGGGCTGACTCCTTCGGTTGTGGTCACGATTTCCGTGCCCAAGGGGGTTGAACTGGCTAAGAAGACCATGAACCCGAGGCTTGGGATTGTGGGCGGCATCTCTATCCTCGGCACTACAGGCATAGTCGAGCCGATGTCTCTGGCAGCTTACACCCATTCGATAAGCCTTGGAACGGATGTCGCGCTTGCGGGCGGGTGCGATGAAATTGTCTTTTCAACAGGCAGGTCGAGTGAAAAGGTGGTTGAGGACAGGCTTAAGTTGCCTGAGGTCGCTTATGTGCTTACGGGCGACCACATGGGCTTTGCGCTGAAAGACTCAAAGGGCAGAAAGAACCTGAAAAGAGTGACTGTGGCAGGGCAGTTCGGAAAATTTACAAAACTTGCCGCAGGCCATTTTGAGACGCACTGTTCTGACTCAAGCGTTGAGTTTGATTTCCTTGCCAAGGTATGCAGGGAAAAAGGTGCGCCGGAAAATATAATTGAGAAAGTCCTGAACGCGAATACAGCGAGGGAAGTTTTTTTTATTCTGAAAAATGAGGGGCTTGATAATATTTTCAGGGCCGTGTGCGAGAGGGTTAAAAAGAATTCGGCTGAAATAGTAAAAGGGATTGAGGTAAGGGCTATTCTTGTGGGATATAACAATGAAATCGTGTGCATCTGCTGACATATGATACATGTAATAGGCATTGGAATAGACGGTAAAAAAAGCCTGACAGGGCGTCCGCTTGAGATTATCTCAAAGGCAGGGTTGCTCATAGGCGGTAGAAGGCACCTTGAGGAATTCTCTCACATCAAGGCTGAAAAGTTAGCCATAGGCAAAAGCCTTGAAGATGTCTCTGAAGCTATCAAGGCGCATGCAGCAATTTCAAAAAAAGGCGTGGCTGTGCTTGCCACCGGCGACCCTCTGCTCTTTGGCATTGCAAGCTACATTATAAAGAAATTCGGTAAAAAAGGCGTAGAGGTTATCCCTAATGTTAGTACGGTTCAGGAGGCCTTTGCGCTGATAAAAGAGAACTGCAATGACCTTAAGATACTCAGCGGCCATGGCAGGAAGAACATAGAAGACCTTTCAAAGGAAATAAGAAAGCACCAGAAAGTCGCTCTCTTTACCGACCCTGAGAACACGCCCTCAAAGATAGCGAGGGCATTGATTGATCTGGGCTCGCCTGATTATAACGCTTTTGTGTGCGAGGCGCTTGGCACAAAACAGGAGAAGGTCATAAAGGGCTCCCTTGAATCCATTGCAAAAAAGAAGGCATTCAGTCCGCTCAATATTCTGATACTTATCAGGGAAGAGAAATCTCTTGTCGAAGGGAAAAAGTTCGGCATACCTGACTCTGAATTTGCCCACTCAGCGAACATGATAACGAAAGAGGAGATAAGGGTAGTATCTCTTTCAAAGCTTGATTTGAAAAACGACAGTGTCATCTGGGATATAGGCGCGTGTTCAGGCTCTGTTTCAATAGAGGCCGCAAGGCTTTCCTCGGAGGGCTTTGTCTATGCCATTGAAAAGGAAAAGAAAAGAATAAAGGACATACTCAGGAATAAAAAGAAGTTCAATATACGGAACATGGAAGTAATCGAGGGCAATGCCCCGGCATGCCTCAAAGCCCTGCCCGACCCGTCAGCCGTATTTGTCGGAGGCGGAGGCAAAGGCATCGCTGAAATACTCAGGTTTGTCTCAGAGAGATTAATTTCAGGCGGCAGTATCGTAATAAACGCAGTGACCATCGAGACAGCTCACTCGGTATTTGAGTTCCTTAAAGAAAAAGGCTGGAAAAGGGAACTGGTATTGATGAACCTTTCCAAGGCAAAGAGCCTTGGCGATTTGAACCTGTTAAACGCGCATAATCCGGTATTTATAATCTCAGGCAGGAACCCATGATGATAAAGGAAAAGATAAAGACAGGCACTCTCTACGGAGTCGGAGTCGGCCCCGGAGACCCTGAGCTTATGACCATGAAGGCGTTTAAGGTCTTGAGCTCATCAGGGGCAGTAGCTGTTCCGAGGGCGTCTGATTCATCTTCGGACGGCATGAGCCAGGCCCTTCTCATAGTTAAAAAAGCCATTGATTTGAATGATAAAAAGATACTTCAGCTCCTTTTCCCCATGACAAAGGATAAGGCTGTGTTAAAGGAGTCGAGGCAGAAGGCGGTAGAAGAGATTGCGGAAGAGCTGAAGGCAGGACAGGATGTTGCCTTTATCACGCTTGGCGACCCCATGCTGTACTCCACTTTCAGCTATCTGGTGCCCCTTCTTAAAGAGATATTGCCTGAAGCAGAGGTAAAGACAATCCCGGGCGTTACATCGTTCTCAGCGGGCATGTCTTCAGCCGCACTGCCGCTTGCGGAATCCAATGAGAAGGTTATAATTATACCTGCCGCTTATGATGTCGAAGAGGTGAAAGAACACCTCAAATCCTTTGATACGCTTGTGCTTATGAAGGTCAACAGGATATTTGACAAGCTCCTCGACCTTTTAGTTGAACTTGGGCTTGAGGAAAATTCGATTTTCATCTCAAGGGTAGGCTGGCCTGAGGAGAAGATAGTAACTGATATAAAAAGCCTCAAAGGCCAAAAGCTCGATTATTTTTCAATGGTAATAGTAAAAAGGAATATCAATGAACGATAAAAAATATTCTACCATCCACTTCGTAGGCACAGGGCCCGGAGACCCTGAACTTATTACCGTAAAAGGCATGAGGCTATTACAGGAAGCCGACTGCGTGGTCTATGCGGGCTCGCTCGTAAGGGAAAGGGTCTTGGAGTATTGCCGTGAAAATATAGAGGTGCATAACAGCGCGTCCATGCACCTTGAAGAGATAATGGATGTGATGGTAAAGGCCGCAAAGGCCAACAAAAAAGTGGTGAGGCTGCACACAGGCGACCCGTCTTTATACGGTGCGCTCCGCGAGCAGACGGAAATACTTGATAAGGAAGAGATACCTTATGATGTGATACCGGGCGTATCATCTGCCTTTGCGTCAGCCGCAGCCCTTAAAAAAGAGCTTACAATGCCGGGCATTACCCAAACCGTTATATTTACGAGGATGGAGGGAAGGACGCCTGTGCCTGAGGCCGAAAGGCTCTCTTCTCTTGCCGTACATAACGCGACCATCTGCATATTTTTAAGCATCAATATGATAGAGAATGTCGCATCCGAGCTTTTAAAAGGCTATTCGCCTGAAACCCCTGTGGCGGTTGTTTATAAGGCCACATGGGATGATGAAAAAAAGATAACGGGCACGCTTGCCGATATCGCTAAAAAGGTAGTTGAGGCAGGCATCACGAGGCATGCGCTTATCATTGTTGGAAAGGCGATTGGAGACCATGCTGATACGACATCACGACTGTACGATAAGGACTTTAAACATATCTACAGGCAAAAATGAAAAAAAAGAAATTGGTGGCTTGGGCGCCTCTGGCGCTCTATATGGCGCTTATTTTTATAGTGTCCATAAACCCGATGCCGGACGAAATACCTGATGAGAGCGGCATAGATAAAATATACCATGCCGTCGCGTACGCCATAATGGGCTTTCTGATGGCAAAGGCAATTGAGTCAGGCGCAAGGAGCAGGTCTCCGTCTAATGTTATAATAATTACAATTTTAATAACATTCGGATTCGGCGCTTTCATCGAGGTCTGCCAGAGCTTTACGCCTTCAAGGTATGCTGATATCTATGATGCCATTGCCAACGGATTCGGCGGTTTTTTAGGCGCCTTGATATATGAGAAGCGCCACAAAAAGATATTAAAAATGGTTTAGGGGGTCTTATGCTTATCGGCGAGAACACGATGTCAGAGTTCGGCAGGAATGTAAAAAAGACCCGTACTCTTATCATACCTTTCGGCACAGTCGAGGCGCATGGAGACCATCTCCCGATAAATACAGATACCCTCATCATCAGGGAAGTAATCAAGAAAGTCGCCGAGAAGAATAATGTCTATATGGCGCCCCCGATCCAGTACGGGGTCTGCACCTCTACAAGCGCGCACCCCGGCACGCTCGGCATCACAACTCAATCATTAAGGCTTATAGCAACAGATATCGTAAGGAGCGCCTACGCGCATGGATTGAGGAATTTTATCCTCATTTCAGGCCACGGCGGAAGCCTCCATGTGTCAGCCTTAAGGGAGGTTGCCGAGAACCTTACGCAGGAACTCGATAAGGTGAAAATAGCCGCCCTTTCTATATATGAGCTCCTTGGCAAGGAAACACAGGAGATTATCGAGACAAAGGGAGATTCCCACGCCGGAGAGGCTGAGACCTCGCTTGTTTTGCATCTTGCCCCAAAGCTCATCAAAGGCAGGAGCAAGGAAGAGTATCCCAGGATGCCAAAGCCGATTGCCGTGAAAGATAAGGATAAGCTAAAATACTGGCCCGGCGCAGTATGGGGAAACCCTCAGAAGGCAAGCGCGGACAAGGGCGAGAAGCTCTTTAAGGTAATGGTTGAAAAAGTTGAGGAACTGATAAAAAGAATCGAGAAACTCAGATAATTAATGAGAAACGGACCAATCAGGCTTACGATCTTCCCTGTCACTGAAAGAGGGTTCCAATTAGCCCAAAAGCTGACGGACAAATTCAACGGCGCAAAAATACATGAGCCGGTTCATTTAAAAAATGGAGGGCTTAAAAAGCTTGTAAAGGTTGCGTTCCGGCAATCCTCCGCAATCTTTTTCATCTCCGCTTCCGGTATAGCCATAAGGGCAGTGGCCCCTTTTCTTAAGGGCAAGGCGGTTGACCCTGCGGTAATACTGATGGATGAGGGCGCAAGGTTTGTTGTAAGCCTCCTGTCTGGCCACCTTGGCGGGGCTAATAAGCTCACTAAAGAGATTGCTCAATTCTATAAGGCTGCTCCTGTAATAACTACGGCAACCGATGTGATGGGGCTGCCCTGTGCCGAAGACATCGCAGAGAGTATTGTGTCTAAAATAGAAAATATCGGAAAGATAAAGCCTGTAAACTCAGCTATCCTGAAAAATGAAAGGATTGCCGTTATCGATAAGGACTCCGGTAGGCTTGACAGGCTTAAACGGGAGTTCGGCGAAAATACTTCATTCAGCTTCCATAAAAGCCTGCCGAAAAAGACGGATGTTTTCAGCGGTTTCATTTTAGTCTCATCATCTCTTGACAAACTGCCTCCTGAAATTGAAAATAAGACACTTGTGCTCAGGCCCCCTGAATTTGTGGTGGGGCTCGGATGCAACAGGGGGGTGCGCGTCAAAGAGGTAGCCGAAGCGTTCTCGATTGCGCTTGACGAAGCAGGGATACCGCCACTTTGCGTAAGGAATCTCGCGAGCATTGATATAAAGAGTAATGAGCAGGGGCTTCTTAAGTTTGCCAAAAAAAAAGGGCTTGAGATAAGATTTTTCAGCAGTACGGAATTGAGGAAGATAAAAAAACTCCCTTCGGGAGTTTCAGAACTTGTGCTTGAAAAAACAGGGGTCGGAGGCGTTTGCGAGCCTGCCGCTCTCCTTTGTTCGGGAGCTAAAAAAATATGGCTGAAGAAAAGAAGGATAGGACGGGTAACTGTAGCGGCGGCAAAGGTTCCGTAAGTGTAGTAGGAATCGGCCCGGGCGGGCTTGAGCACCTGACAGACAGGGCAAAGGCCGCGCTTACAGGGGCTGACTGCATAGTAGGGTATACAAGGTATGTTGACCTCATCAAGCCCATTGTGGAAGGCAAAGAGTTATTTTCAACCGGTATGACGCATGAAGTGCAGAGGTGCGGCGCCGCAATAGAGTTCGCGCGGCTCGGGAAAAAGGTTGCCGTGGTATCATCGGGCGATTCAGGCATATACGGCATGGCAGGCCTTATACTTCAGCTTGCGTATGCGGATAAGGAACTTAACGGCGGGATTCACATAGAGGTAATTCCCGGCATACCTGCTTTTGTGAGCGCGGCTTCCATTCTTGGCGCTCCTCTTATGCACGACTTCGCCTCCATTTCACTTTCAGACCTTTTGACAGACTGGGAAAAGATAGAGGAGAGGGTAGAGGCAGCGGCAAAGGCAGACTTTGTTACAATACTCTATAATCCCAAGAGCACCAAGAGGATTGAAGGGCTTACAAAGGCAATAGGGATAATATCACGCTACAGGGAGAACACTACTCCTGTTGGGCTCGTGAGAAATGCCTCAAGGCAGGGTGAGGAGGCAATCATCACTACTCTTGGTGAAGTTGAGAAGTATTTTGATAATGTAGATATGCTGACCATACTTATTATCGGCAACTCTGCTACATTTACAGACTGCGGCCATATGATAACCCCGAGGGGCTATAAGGTCGTATAAATAGATTGGGAGTTTTTTCATGCGGAAGTTCAACAGGGTAATTTTAATAGTGCTGGACAGCCTCGGGGTTGGAGAGCTTCCGGATGCGGCTGACTACGGAGATGAGGGAAGCGATACGCTTGATAACCTCATAAAGGCTGCAGGCGGCATTGACATACCGAACCTTGCCTCTTTCGGGCTTGGGCTGATTGAGGGCGTTGACAATGTCGATAAGGGCAAAAGCCCTGTCGGGTGCTACGGGAGGATGAAGGAAGTATCTCCGGGCAAGGACACGGCCACGGGCCATTGGGAGATGTCCGGCATAATACTTGAGAAGCCATTCCCTACTTATCTTCAGGGCTTCCCGCCTGAGATAATGGAGAAGTTTACCAGAGAAACAGGTTACGGCTGGCTTGGCGGCATGCCGGCCTCAGGCACAGAGATAATCGACAGATACGGCGAAGAGCATCTGAGGACAAAAAAGCTCATTGTGTATACATCAGCCGACAGCGTCTTTCAGATAGCCGCGCACGAGGAGCTTATACCTATTGACGAGCTATACCGCGTATGCGAAAAGACAAGGGAGTTCCTCTACGAATATAATATCGGAAGGGTCATAGCAAGGCCGTTCTTAGGCGTTCCGGGCTCTTTCAGGAGGACTGACAGGAGAAAGGATTACGCTATTGCCCCTTCATCAGAGACCATACTTGAGAGGCTCGCAGACCGCGGCATACCTGTAGTAGGAATAGGAAAGATCGGCGATATCTTTGTGCATAAAGGTTTGAGTGAAGAGATACACACAACGGGCGACAATGACGGGCTTGATAAGACGATAGAGGCGTTAAAGTCCGGCAAAAGCGGCCTGATATTTACAAACCTTGTTGACCTTGATACATCCTATGGGCATCGTAATGACCCTGTCGGATACGCGCAGGCTCTCTCCGGGATAGATAAGAGATTGCCTGAGATAACGGCCCTCCTTGGCGATGACGATATTCTTTTTATAACAGGCGACCACGGCTGCGACCCCACCACACCTTCTACAGACCACTCAAGGGAATATGTGCCGCTGCTTGCGTACGGCAAAAAGATAAAGAGCGGAGTTGACCTTGGCACAAGGCAGACATTCTCTGACCTTGGGCAGACGATTGCCGAAATCTTTGGAGTCGGAAAGATAAGCAACGGCATCTCGTTCCTTCCTGATATCCTGAAATAATCTCTTACGCATTCCGGGAAGGCAAAAACAAGTCGCGCAACCGAGCGTTGTCTCCCTTCCTTTTGATAGTCAATATAACCTGTTGATTTCTGAAGTTTTTTCTGAATTTAGGTTGAAATTCCCGGATTTTGGAATTAATATGCTTAGCACCTGCTATAGCATAGTATATAGTATTCGGCTTTTTTGAATATGCATAGCGAGCGCATTCCCCGCGGCTTGCCGTGGGGTGCTTCAAACTGTTTTGTTAAGAAGAGGGGGCGATGGTCTCATCGGATATTAAGCGCATACGGCTTTCCCTTGGCTGGTCGCAGGAAACCCTTGCCAGAAAACTCGGCGTAAGTTTCTGCACAGTGAACAGATGGGAGAACGGCAGGACCAAACCGAGCCCTTTAGCGCAAAAGATTTTATCGGAACTTAAACAGAACGCGGGCCTCACAGTGGACAGGAGCGCGAAGAGATATCAACTGCGCTTTCCTATTACCGTTAAAATGGCCGGAGCAAAAGGCGGCGTGAAGCCGCTTTGCGCATTTACTGAAAATGTGAGTATGGGAGGGCTTATGTTCAAGACCTCTCAGTTCATAAGCGAAGGCGATTCTCTCTTTATAGACCTAAGCCTTTCAGGCAAGCCCATCAGGGCTGAAAGCGAGGTCGTGTGGGCATTAGGTGATCAAGCTGAGAGAAGCATCGGGGTGAGCTTTAAAAAAATAAACTTAAAAGATTTGGCTGCCATGAGAGCAATGCTGAATTGATTTGAAAAATTGAAAAAGGGAATTTTAAAATGGAAAGAGAAGGAAGCCTCAGCATAACTGCGGAAGGTCTTGTAATCAGGTTAGGCGGCAGCCTTGAGGAAATACTCGGCTATTCAGCTGATGATATTGTCGGGAAAGAGATCTTGATGCTTGCCTCAGAGGACAGCCGGGCAGAGTTGCAGACGCTGATAAATTCGGTAAAAGTTGCGGAAAGCCCTGTTGTAGCCCAGAAGATAGAGCTTCTGCAGAAAAGCGGAGCCTCTTTGGAGGTCTATGCTTCGATATATCCGTTAAGGAACCGCCTGGGCGTGCTCCACTCCATGATGGTGACATTCAACCTCAAGAAGAATACTTCCGTTCCGGCGATCCTTACTGAAGAGTTCCAGAGGATATTCAGGTTCTCCAATGACGCTGTGGCGATTACAGACAAGGTCGGCTCCATAATCGACGTAAACCAGGCGTTCCTCGATATATACGGTTATAAGCGGGAAGAGGTATTGGGCAGAAATCCAAGGGTGCTTAAGTCCGAGCACTCCACAAAAGAGCTGTATACGATGATGTGGAAGGATATACTCGACCCTGCCAAAGGCTACTGGAGGGGCGAGATAATAAACCTTAAAAAGGACAGGACCGAAGTGCCTGTTCTCCTTTCCATAAACGCGATAAAGGATTCAAAAGGCGAGATAAAGAACTTCCTTGGCATAGCATTTGACATGACACGCCAGAAAGAGCTTGATAAGCTCAATAAGATGTACATCGACTACATAATACATGACATCAGAGGGCCTCTTACGACCATTATGGTAAATTCCGAGCTCCTGCTTATGCAGCTTGAGGGGACGCTTACGGAGAAGAATAAAAGGAAGTTCGAGGCAATGATAAACTCTACCCAAAGAATCAACAAGATGACCACTGACATGATTGACTACAGCAGGGCACAGAACAACAGCCTTACGATATTTAAGCAGAAGCTAAGTGTCGGCAGCGTCTTTAAAGAGGCGGTAGCTCCTTTTGAGAATATGGAGAAGAAGCTTTTTGTGAACGGGGTCATCTACAATGAGTACGCAATGGAAAACAGGGATATCGAAGCTGATTCGGATAAGCTGACAAGGGTTTTCTATAATCTTCTGAGCAATGCCTTCAAGTATGCCGTTTCAGAGGTCAGGGCTAACCTGGTATTCAAAGAATCCCACCTGCACTTCACGATAACCGATGATGGAAAAGGCATTACCGAGACAGAGGCACAGAGGGTATTTGACCCGTTCTACCAGACCGAGGACGGCATCAAGACAGGCGGCGCAGGGCTTGGCCTTAATATAGTAAAGAGCTTTGTGGAGGTGCACGGAGGTAAGATATGGGTAGAGGCCGGCCAAGGCGGGGCCACCTTCGGCTTTACGATTCCCTTGGTTTGATATCTTTGCCCGATATTGACTCGATATCGGGATTCGTGTTAAGCTTACTTTGAAAATTTATCAGGATCTCCGAGCCAATCCCCCTAAGGGAAACTATGGGTGATTGGCCGTTTAGGGCCTGGCTGGAAACGGCCAAGCCTCCCAATTGGAAAGGAGATTAAATTGCCAACCTTTCCGTGGTTGGTTTTTTTTTGCCCGGAACGATACAAAAATGAATATTTTAATTAAAACATTATCCCTGTTCTTATTTCTCATAATCCCCGCTATTTCGTTTGCGCAGGCTCGAACCATAACCGTTGCCGCTGCTTCTGACCTGACATTCGCCCTGAAGGAGATAAGCTCAGGCTTTACGGCGGATACCGGCGTAAAGGTAGTCCTTTCATTTGGTTCAACAGGGATGCTTGCAAAACAGATAGAGCAGGGCGCGCCCTTTGACGCGTTTTTTGCGGCTGATGAGAAGTTCATAAGCGAGCTTGGGAAAAAAGGCAGGATTATCCCTGACTCAATTGAACAGTATGCGCAGGGCAGGATAGTGCTTGCGGTCAACAAGGCTTCAGGGATTAAGGCAGCAGAGCTCAAAGACCTCTTAAGCCCTGAAATAAAAAGGGTCGCAATAGCAAACCCTGACCATGCCCCGTACGGAAAGGCCGCTATGGAGGCATTCAAGTCAAAAGGCATATGGGACGGGATTAAGTCAAAGCTTGTATATGGTGAAAACATCAGGCAGACACTTCAGTACATACAGTCCGGCAATGCTCAGGCAGGCGTCATAGCCTTATCCGTTGCGGAGGCGGACGGGATTACCTATACCGGCATAGACGCAAGCCTTCATATGCCCATAATACAGGCAGCAGGGGTAGTAAGCTCAGCAAATGAGACGGATGCGCGGGCGTTTATAAAATATGTGAACAGCTCTAAGGGCAGGGGAATCATGAAGAAACACGGGTTCCTGCTGCCTGAGAAAAAGAAGTGAGATAATGGATTTATTTCCGCTCTACTTAACCATAAAAGTCTCTTTCATAGCCACAATCTTTACTGCGATAAGCGGATTCGTGCTTGCGTGGGTAATGGCGAAAAAGGAATTTTTCGGAAAGAATTTTCTTGATGTCCTTGTAATGCAGCCACTCGTAATACCCCCAACAGTGCTCGGCTACTATCTCCTTTCGGTATTCGGCAAATCAAGCCCCCTCGGGGCGTTCCTTGAGAATAATCTGGGTATTGAGATTGTCTTTACATGGAAGGGAGCTGTGATGGCTTCCATCATCTCGTCGCTTCCTCTTTTCGTGAAGCCTGCAAGGGCCGCGCTCGAAGGGGTCGGGGCAGACCTTGAGAATGCCGCGCGCCTCCTTGGAAAGACGGAGTTCCAGATAATCAGGTCAATCACCCTTCCGCTTGCTTGGAGAGGGCTTGCAGCGGGCGCGGTAATGGCTTTCGCAAGGGCAACAGGCGAGTTCGGCGCAACCCTTATGATTGCGGGCAACATCCCGGGCGTAACGCAGACGCTGCCTATTGCCATATACGATGCGGTTCAGTCAGGCGATGATTATACCGCCAATATCCTCGTAGGCATCATTACCCTATTCTCATTTGCAGTCCTTTATTTTGCCGGAAGGTTTGCAAGGGGAAGGTTTTAATGCTTAACTTCAGGCTTAAGAAGAGGATAGAGGACTTTGCTCTGGATGTAGAGCTTTCAGTCAATGAAGAGCTTATGGTGCTCTTCGGCCCGTCAGGGGCAGGCAAGACCCAGATACTCAGGATGCTCTCAGGCATAATAAAGCCTGATGAGGGAAATATCGCAATCGGGGCTGAGCCGCTTTTTGACTCCAAAGCGAACATAAATGTGCCTATCCGCCAAAGGCAGATTGGTTATGTGTTCCAGGATTATGCCCTTTTCCCCCACATGACGGTATTTGAGAATATCGCTTACGGAATAAACCTCAAAGAGCCTCTGCTTACGCAAAAGGTCAATGAGCTTTTAGGGGTTATGAGGCTAAACGGCCTTGAGCAGAGATATCCTCACGAGCTTTCTGGCGGGCAGAAGCAAAGGACAGCCCTTGCCCGGACGCTTGCGGCTGAACCGAGGCTGCTTCTTTTGGACGAGCCGTTCTCAGCCCTTGATTATCAGGTGAGGGAAAAGCTCAGGGCAGACCTCTTGAACATCCACAGGATGTTCCCCATCACTACCATTCTCGTCACCCACGACCTTGAAGAAGCATTTATGCTCGGAAAGAGGATTGCCGTAATAAATAATGGCAGGATAGAGCAGGTGGGAACAAGGGAAGATGTATTTTACAGGCCAAGGACCCGCAATGTCGCAAGGTTCATAGGGGTCAGGAATATCTTTGCAGGAACTGTCGCAGGGGTAGATACTGAACAGGTAATAATCAATAACCCGGATATCGGCACTGTAAAGGCATTCATACCTCAAGGGGCTGCCCTCAATATCGGGCAGGAAGTCAGCTTCTGCATAAGACCTGAAGAGATAATCGTAATAAGGCCGGATAAGGTCCTTGACAATAAGAAACAGGACAATATCCTTGAAGGAGAGATAGACTCATCCATAGGAAAAGGCTCGACGCACATAATGTTTTTAAGGGTGGGAGAGGGAGACACCCTGCTTAAGATAGAGTTGCCTAACTTTGTGCTCCGCAAGTTAGGGCTTGCCAACGGCAAGCGTATCAGGGTATCATTAAAAAAGGAGAATATATGGGTAATACCTTGAATTTGTTATAAAATTTTTCTATGTCTGCTAACCACGAACACCACCATCATCCCCATGAGCACGAACATCACGATATTGACAGGAGCCTTAAAAAAAGACTCCTTATCTCAATATTGGTGACGGGCTTCATCTTCTTCGCGGAGCTTATCGGAGGATACCTTACAAACAGCCTTGCGCTCATGTCAGACGCAGCGCATGTCTTCATGGATGTGTTTGCCCTGACTCTGAGCTGGTTTGCCATCTACATATCCCAGATGCCCCCGTCAGAGACAAGGACATACGGCCTGCACAGGGTCGAGGTATTTGTCTCTTTCATCAATAGCTTTGCGCTCGTCCTGATAACTCTTTTTATATTCTATAAGGCATACCTGAGGCTATTTAGCTCTGAGCCCATTGAAAGCATCGGGATGATGGTTGTGGCCGTAATAGGCCTTATAGTAAACATAGGCGTTGCCCTATGGCTCAGCCACTATGCGGCAAGCGATTTGAACATCAAGAGCGCGTTTATCCATGTATTGGGAGATGCCGCGGCATCAGTGGGCGTAATTATAGGAGCCGCAATCATTTATTTTACGAACTGGTACCCTGTTGACCCCTTGATAAGCATACTTATCGGCGGCATCATTGTTTTCGGCGCTTTCGGTATTATGAAAGAGTCATCCCATATACTCCTTGAAGGCGTGCCAAAGGATATAGATTACAGTCATATCATGGAAGATATTAAAGGCACAGAGGGGATTTTAAGCGTCCACAGCCTACATATCTGGTCTATCTGCCATAATGTCTATGCCTTGAGTGCGCATCTGGATATCATCCCCACGCAGAGGTGGAGAATGGGAGAGATATTCACTGAGATCAACGAAAAACTCTCAGAACACCACATCTACTACACTACCCTTCAGGCTGAATGCTCAGGGTGCAATCCTGACGATATATTCGGGAAAATCGCCCACAAAGAGCGCAACCATCACCTTCATTGATCATATGATATAATTATAACTTAAGCATAAATTTCTCAAAGGGGGTTTTATGCCGAAAGTCAATCCTTTACCTGTTGAAGAGCTTAGCTGGACATGCAATCCTGAAAGGTTCTCATTCAAGACTACAGAAGAGCTGCCGTCTCTGCAGGCAATAATTGGGCAGGACAGGGCCCTACGGTCAATAGATTTCGGGCTTGGGATACCAAATTCCAATTACAATATGTTCGTGCTCGGCGAAAGCGGAACGGGCAAGAACACCACAGTCCTTGATATCATCACCAGAAAGGCCAAGGGCGAGCCTGTGCCTGACGACTGGTGCTATGTTTTTAATTTTTCTGACCCGGATATGCCTACTGCCATCAATCTGCCTCCGGGGACGGGTTCTGAATTCGCTTCGGATATGAATGAGCTTATTGATACGCTCAGAAGGGATATCCCAAAGGTCTTTGAATCAAAGGACTATGAAAAGCACAGGGATGAGATACTTGAGGGGCAGCAGGAAAGGACAAGGGCGCTCTTCTTCAGGCTTGAGCAGAAGGCAATTGAAAGAGGCCTGCTGCTTAAAAAGACGGTAAGCGGCCTTGCCGTGGTGCCTGCCAAGGGAAATAAGCCCATGAGCCAGGAAGATTTCGACAACCTCCCTGCGGAAAGGAAGGTCCTGATTGAGCAGGACCTTACCATCCTTCAGGAGAAGTTGAGTGATGCGATAAGGGAAGCAAGAAATATCGAGAAAGAAACAAAGGAGAGGATCAACGCCCTTGACAGGGAGGTTGTCCAGTATGTTGTAAACCCGCTTGTAAATGAGCTTCTGGAGAAGTTCAAGCAGTTCAAGGGAGTTGTAGAATACCTTTACAAGGTAAAAGAGAATGTACTTGAAAACATAGATGACTTCAGGCCAAAGGAAGAGATGCCGCTTGCAATCGGAGGCATAAGGCTTCAGAAGCAGGAACCTACATTTGACCGTTTCAGGGTAAACCTCATCGTAAATAATAAGGACACCGAAGGCGCTCCCGTGATCTGCGAGACAAACCCTACATACTATAATCTTTTCGGGAGAGTTGAATACAAAGTACAGCTTGGAGTTGCCACAACGGATTTTACCATGATAAAGGCGGGCTCCGTACATAAGGCGAACGGAGGCTACCTTATCGTAAACGCCCTTGATGTGCTGAAGAATATCTTTGTGTATGATTCTCTTAAGAGGATGATAAAGAACGGCGAGGTGAGGATAGAGGATGTCTGGGAGCAGTACAGGCTTGTATCCTCCACTACGCTTAAGCCTTCGCCTATTCCTTCAAAGATAAAGATAGTGCTTATCGGGGAGCCTTTTATATACTATATACTCCACAACCTTGACAACGAGTACAGAAAATTATTCAAGGTCAAGGCTGATTTTGATAATGTAATGCCCAACGACGCATCCAATGTCGAAAAGTACGCGCATTTTGTGGCCACACGGTGCAGGGAGGAAAACCTCATCCCGTTTGACAGGACAGGGGTGGCCAGAATAGTCGAGCTTGCGTGCAGGTACGCAGGGGATAAGGAAAGGCTTACCGCCAGGTTCAATGAGATTAAAAACCTTGTGGTTGAGGCAAGCTACTGGGCAGGGGCGGCAGGTGCCAAGTCAGTGACGATAGAGCATGTTGAAAAGGCAGAGAGCGAAAGGATATACAGGAACTCCAAGATATCGGATAAGCTCAGGGATTATATAAAAGATGACACCATACTTGTCGATACCGAGGGCAGGGTGGTAGGTCAGGTGAACGGGCTTGCCATACTCGACCCCGGCGACTTTGCCTTTGGAAAGCCCTCAAGGATAACCGCAAAGACATACATGGGGGATGCAGGGGTAGTCAATATCGAGCGCGAGGTAAAGATGAGCGGGCGCATCCACAACAAGGCCCTTATGATACTCACAAACTACCTTGGCGAAAGGTATGCTCAGAAGTTTCCCCTGACGCTTTCAGCCTCAATCACTTTCGAACAGCTCTATGACGAGGTAGAGGGCGACAGCGCCACCTGTACCGAGGTATATGCCCTTCTTTCAAGCCTCTCAGGGCTTCCGATAGACCAGGGCATAGCCGTAACAGGCTCAATGAACCAGAAGGGCGAAGTCCAGCCTATCGGCGGCGTCAACGAGAAGATAGAGGGCTTTTTCGAGATATGCAAGACCAAGGGGCTTACCGGCAAGCAGGGCGTGATAATCCCCAAAAGGAATGTAAGGAACCTGATGCTCAGGAAAGAAGTGATAGAGGCGGTAAAGGAAGGCCAGTTTTCCATCTATCCGATAAGCATGGTAGATGAAGGTTTTGAGATACTTACAGGGGTTGAAATAGGCGAGAGGGACAGTCAGGGCAACTTCACCGAAGGCACTGCAAGCTATCTTGTTGAGAAGAAGCTCTACGGCCTTGCCAAGAGCCTCAAGGAGTTTGGCCGTCCTCAGCCTGAGAAAAAGGCGCTTGCGGATGAGAACAGGAAGGAAGCGGCACGGCCCTTTGATGAGAAGAAATAGAAAGGCAACAGAAAGGTTATAATGCTGATAAATGAGATTTTTATGAGTATTCAGGGCGAGTCCACATACGCGGGCCTGCCCTGTATTTTTGTAAGGCTGGCAGGGTGCAATCTTAGCTGCTCATGGTGCGACACCCCTTACGCGCGCGTGCCTGATGAGGCTCAGGACCTGGCTGTTGAGCAGATTATGGCTGAGATAAAAAAATATAATTGCGGTCTGGTGGAGATTACCGGGGGGGAACCCCTCCTGCAGGATGATTCAAAAAAGCTTGCCAAAAGGCTTCTTGAGGATGGTTATGCTGTCCTGCTTGAGACTAACGGGAGCGTCTCCTTAAAAGGGCTTGATGACCGGGTGGTAAAAATAGTAGATGTAAAGTGCCCCTCAAGCGGGCAGGGCGGAAGCTTCCTTATGGAAAATCTTGATTACATTCTGCCCCAGGATGAGGTAAAATTCGTAATCGGCAATCGTGATGATTACGAATGCGCCAAGAAGTTTATCGAGGATTGCCTTAAGGACAGGACGGCAAATATACTATTTGCTCCTGTAAAGCCGGACCTTGAGCCAAGGCAGTTGGCTGACTGGATACTCAGGGACAGCCTCAGGGTAAGGCTCCAGATACAGCTCCATACTTATATATGGTCAGGTGAAAGGGGTAGATAACAGCTGTCATGAAACCGTTTTTGTATGCTTCGCTCGTCCTTTACGCTTTAAGCCTAATAACCGTCTTTGCCTATAATTTCACAAAGAACCTTAAGTTGGAAGGCGTCTCAAAGGCCATCCTTTCGATAGGATTGCTCACTCATACTGCAGCCCTTATCCAAAGGATAGTTTCTACCGGACACGCCCCCATGGCCTCCATGTATGAAACGCTTGTATTTTACAGCTGGACCACGGTCCTTGTAAGCGTTATCGTGATATTCAGATATAAGGAACGGGTCACGGAGATAATCACCGTGCCTCTTTCGATGCTTGCGATATTTTTCGCCCTTGCCAATGAAAAGCCGGGCGGCCCTCTGACCCTTATTTTAAAGACCCACTGGTTTGAGACGCATGTGACCGCCTCATTTGCCGCCTATGCGTTATTCACTCTCGCTTTTTCAGCCGCGCTCCTTTTCTTAATACAGAACTTCAGGGGTATTGACAAGGATGAGCTTAAAAAGTTTCAGGATATAGCGGGCAGGTCAATACTCTGGGGTTTCGCGTTCTTCTCAGCTTCGATGTTTGCCGGGGCTGTGTGGGGCTATCTTGCGTGGGGGGCTTATTGGATGTGGGAGCCAAAAATAATCTGGTCTTTCATAGTCTGGTTCTACTACGCGGGGGCGATGCACGCCTTTTATGTAAAGGAATGGAGGGGCACGGGGCTGTCGATAGCAACCGTCCTTGGCTTCTTTGTTGTGATATTTACATACCTTGGCGTTTCAATGCTCATGAAGAGCAGTCACAGTTTTTAAGCTTGCGCCCGGAGCCATTAAGAGTAAACCCGTTTTTCAGGGGGCTAAAAAAAGCCCCCGAATCACTTCTTTTCCACTCTCCACCATGTGATGGCTGATTTCTTGTGGAATTTAGCAAAGAGCTTGCCTTTTTTCTTTACAAGCTTTTTGGAAAGGAAATCCTCCAGCGCTTTGTCGAACTCCTCCGTTACAATACCTATGTATTCCTTCCAGAACTCGACCGCCTCTTCCATATTTTCGAACGGCTGGTCAAAATCATAATCGATAATCTCCACATTGGCAAAGATGCCCATCCTGTGAAGGGCATTGTAAGTGGTGATGAAGTCTGCCCTCTCGCCAAAGGGCTTGTTGAAGAGCAGCGGGTATAATTCCCTGTAGTAGAATTTATCAGCATTGGGGTCGGCGTTCTCTATAAGAAAGATTGTTTTTTTAGCGAGTTTTTGAGCCTCTTTTATAAACGGCTCAGGCTCTTTCAGGAGCGCAGGCACATTGGCGCAGATAATCACATCATGCGGCTTAAGCTCTGCTTCTCCCCATCCTGCAAGGAGCGGCTTTATGCTTTTTTCAAGCCCCTGTTTCCTGATGTCTTCCTCGAGTATCTCAATCATTGCCTTTGACGGGTCAAGGGCAGTGACTTTCTTGCCGGCTTTGGCAAGGGGTATCGAGAGCGTGCCGCAGCCTGAGCCTACATCGAGGAAGGTCTTTGCGCTTTCTGTCCTTGGCAGTATGAATGAGAGCGCTACCTTTGGCAGGGTCGAATAATCAAGCCCTTTTCTGTACCACTGTGCTTTTAATCTGTTCCAGAACCCTTGCATACGGGACCGCCTACTCGAATAATTTGAACGGCGCCTTTATAAGCCTCTCAAGCACGCCGAATACATTTTTTTCTACACTTTTTGCCGGCAGAGGATTGACCTCAGGCTCTTTAAGCGGGCCCTCTACCTGAAAGTAGAGGCTTACCGCGCTCTCGTCCTTGCCTGCTATTATCCATCCCGCAAGAGGGATGTTTGAGATTATCTTGTCTATTGTCACAAACGGGTGGAGAACAAGGGTGGTATCTATGGTCTCCTCGGTTGTGTCTATCTCTCCGACAGCGGACATCCTCATCGAGTCGCTGTCAAAGGAGAGATTATTTGTAGAGAGTATACCATTATTCATGAAAAAATCTCCTGCCAAAGTCTTGTACTCCAGACCTTCTTCAAAGAGATTGGTAATTGAGATGATGTTGACGATGGAGAAGATGTTTGAAAGTATCGGGAACTTCCAGAGCTTGCCTTTTTCAGAGTAAAAGGTAGCCTCTCCGTTAAGCCCGCTTGCAAAGGGGATTGCGCCCCGTCTGCCTGAAAGCAATATCCTGCCCCTTGCATCCCCTGAGAGTATTTCACTTTTGGCGCCGAAGCCTGATATCACGGATTTAAGATCGATATTTGAAAGGTCTATGCCGGTATCAAAGATAATGGGTTCGGTAGGGTCTTTGAAGTAAGTAAGGTAGCCTGAAGCCGTACCATTATCGATGTTTAAGCTGAAGGGACTGAACTTGACCGCTGATTCTTCTATCTTTACATCCGTCGCAAAATCCGTGAACGGATGGTTCCATAACTCGCCTGACGCTACCCTTATCTTTCCTGAGCCCGTAAGGGGAGGGGCTGCCTTCTCAGGCTCAATGGGCTTTGGTTTTTCTTCCTCTTCCTCCCTTTTCTTCGGCATGAGGTCCGCGATAAACAGGCGGGGCGAAGAGACATCAAAACTGATAGCCCTTTTGGCTATGTCGAGCAGTTCCACTTTGCCTGTTATTTCGGTCTGCCCCGCTGCAAGGTTCTCAATGACAAGCTTTCCGGTATTGCCGTCAAAATTTGCCTGCGCGTTTACCCGTTCAACAGGCGCGCTCAAAAATGGGGTGACAAAGCGTCCTTCCCTTATCAGGAATTCTCCATTGTAAGAGGCAGAGCCCTCAGCGGACTGCTTCAGTGCGTTTATGGAAAAGGAAACCATGCCGCCTGATTCGTAGTCTTTCTCCAGGAGGCCTGAGACATTATCAAGGTCAGTGAGCCTGAGCCCTTCTGACCGAAGCCTTATTTTATATACGGGCCTGTCCAGGGAAATGTTTCCTGAGGCGTTTATCAGGGATTTGCCAAAGCTCACGCTTGAGCTTTTAACGGTAAGCTCTTTGCCGTCCAGGGATATTGAGCTTTCCACGATAACCGGATAGTTGAGGGTTTTTCTGATGAGATCCTTGTATTCTATATTTGCAGGGGTGGTATTTGCCAGGGCAGTAGCGCTGAAAGAATCCTTTCTGCCCTTTACTTCAGCCTTGAAAGGTATCAGTCCGGCTATACTTAAGTCTTTCTCTATTTTTTTGCCTGCTATTGCCTTTGATATTGTATCTCCGCCTATAGTGCCTTGAGTCTTTATGTCAAATGACGGGTTAGGGGTGCGGTAGTCGCCCACTGAACCTGAGAGTTTCACGCTTGAGCTTCCTTCGCCTAAGGCCAGCTCAGATGTCGAGATTGCTTTATTATCAAAGTCCACCTTTCCTGAGATGTACTCAAGGGATATGGGAAGCTCTTTGTAGGCCAATGCGCCGTCGCTTATCTCTGCACTGCCGGAATATTTGAGAGGGGTCTTGCCTTTAAGCGAGCCTGACGCATTTACATCAAAGCCCACGGTGCCTGCGGCCTGCGCCTTTTGGAGCCTTTGACTTACGGGAGAGGAGCCGGAAGCTGTCAAATCCTTTGTGGTATTGAGCGTCTCAGCCGCATCGAGCGAGCCTGAAGCAGCCATGGTATAAGAGACACTTCCGCCAAGGTCATTGAGCCTGCCTCTGAGCCTGTCGATGACTTCTTTATTATACCTGCCTGACAGCTCAGTAAAGATTGCCGCCTTGTGCATGGCAATGGAGCCTTTGATGCCCGAGAAGGTCTCTTTTAACCCCTTATATTTGAACCTGAGGTCATTAAGGAGGATGTTGAATGAGGCGGCCTCGGATTTAAAGACCTTGCCTGCCTTGAAGTCATCTACAGTGCCTGAGGCAGAAAGGCTTTTAACCGTTACATCTCCGCTGAGCGGGCTTATGTTGCTGATTTTCTCAGCAGCCCCTTTTGGTATGACCTTAAGCGGGGTAAGGGCCTTTACGGTTGTTAAGGGAACGGGTGTGGTCTCAATATTGAATGAGACATTTCTATTTTCCTGCGGCCCGCTGACCCTGAAGGCTCCTTTTATATCGAAGTCCTCAAAAGAAAGTGCGATATCTTTTAATTCCATCTCTGATTCTGCGGCTTTTTTATCAAATGCGAGGAGTGCGTGCCCTGTGCCGGATGAGACGGGGCTGGTGAGGACGGCAGGATAGGCTATATTTAAGTCATTGTAAGCCAGGTTGCCTGTCAAAGACTGATGCTCCCTGTCCGCGCTGTAAGTGATATCAATATCGGCAGTGCCTTTGATTGAAGCATCCTTTGAGCGCATCTGTATATAAGGGTTCATCCTTGCAAGTTCGATCTTGTGCACGAGGCCGTTGCCGTTTATCGATAAGGCAGACTGGTCTCCCTGACCGGAAAATGAGATGAGGGTGTCAGGAAGCAATCTTCCGTCCAATCTGTAGCTAAACCTGTTCGAAGAAGTCTCTGTAAGGCTTGCCTTTATGCCTGATATGTCAAAGGCGGCGTTTTCTTCAGGCATTTCGTCAATGAATTTTACCCTGCTCTGGGCAATGGTAAGGGATTCTATCCTGAATTTTCCTTTGCCCTCTTCCTCCGGTTTTTCCTGTTTGCCTTTTATGAACTCTAAAAGATTGATATTGCCGGCATCATCCCTTCTGATGAATACGGCGGCGTCCTCGATATCAAGGTCCTGCAGCTTTAGGTTTCCTGCCATTAAAGGGATAAGAGAGACCCTTACCCTGACTGAACGGGCATTGAGTATCTGCTCCGTGCCTTGATAGGCCTTTACCCCTTTAAGCCTCAGGTCAGGCGAGGGCAGCACCTGCAGGACTATCCTGTCAAGGACGACCTTTCGCCCGGTGCGCACCTCTATCATTGATTCTATTCTGGAGTGATACCTTGTAAGTTCTATGGGGACAAGGGAAAGGTATATGGCCCCTATGATGAAGAGGGCAAGCAATACGAGCAGGACAGCCGCAATACGCCGCTTTCTTGTCTTGTTCTGTTCATTTGCCAAAAGGGGCTCCGATTTCAGAAGTGAACTGTAATTCAAAGCTGATTTTAATAGATTTTATCAGATTCGGAAACGGAATTGTGGTGCACAGCGGGCATTCTTTATTTGGATTGATTGATATCCCTTGAGAAGTGTATATCCCCTATGAAAGACTCGGCGGAACTTTTCGTGTCATCTGAATCTATCATTACGGAGATGCTCCCTACCGCAGGGGGCTCTTCTTTGAAGAGTTTCCTGTAGTCTTCGTATACATTCCTTTGTTCGGTGAGCCATTTGCCGGTGCCGTCGTTGCCGCTCCTTAATACGATATATTTTGTATTGGAGGACTTTGTGCTGGTAAGCATTGTGCCTGCCGGCGCGGTGGTATCCCATATGTATCCTACCAACCTGCTGTTTATGGAGGCAGGAAACCTCGGGAATATGACATAGACCTGCGCTGCCTGGTCGTCGGTTGATTTTTTACGGACATCCGCGCCCTTGGGTAGAGCGGTCACCTTCCAGTTCCAGCGGATTACGGGGTATTCCTTGAGCTTGAAACTGACATCCCTGTACAGTGCGGAAGAACTTGAATTGCTCTTAAGGTTAATGGCCTTTCCGAACTCGGCATCAACCACATTGAACTCAGACTTGCCTTTCCATTCCTTGAGCTTCCATCCGTCAGGAGCGCCTGAGGATAATCTGGAAATCTGGATTCGGATCTCTTTGTCAGCCCCGTCAGAAACTGAAAAAATAGATAAGTAGGCCGCGAGACTGATTATGAGGACTTTCGGATGAAAAAGGTATTTTAGGATCATTGCAGGCGGTCTGAAATTAAAGTTGCTCGTTGAAATTAAGTGAATATTCTTCGTCCAAAAGCTCAGGCCTTTTCGGGCCGGAACTATAAAAAGTATATATTATAAAGAACTTAACCGCAAGTGGTTTGAAAGGGTAAACAGGCGGTGCTGCATGAGCTTTTCAGAAGCCCGGGATAAGTTTCTTAAGCCAGCCTTCTCTTGGGGTTATCGCCCCTTGGGGGCACATCTCCTGACAGCAGTAGCACCTGATGCACTTGTCATAGTTTATTATTATCTTGCCCCGTTTTTTCATGACCTCGGCAGGGCATACATTTACGCACACGCTGCAAAGCGTGCAATCCCGCGTATTTATGTGCGGCCTTGATGTGAGCGCCTTCCTGAGCCTCTTGTCAATGAAGTACGGGAATCTTGCGGCGAAGTTCGCGCTTGACAGGGGAGGGAACTTAAAACCGGCTACCCTGACATTTTCAATTGGCTCGCCTGCAACGGTTACATTTGATGCCTTTGCGGATTTGATGCCCCATTCAGCTGCGGCTTTAAGTATCGGAAGGTCATGGGGCTTTGAGCCGAGAAGCTCAGTGATCACGGCATCAAGAGCTATGGCATCGCTTGAGCCGAGTATGATGCCAAGATGCCTTGGGTCTCCGTTGCCCGGTCCGTTGCCTTCCATCCCAACAATCCCGTCCATTATGGTGAGCCTCGGATTCAGATAAAGATAGAGGTCGATGAGCATGCCCGCGAAATAGAGGCTGTCCACTCCTGATGAGAGGTGCCACTGGGGCTTTCGCTTGCCGGGCACGCAGCCGAAGAGGTTTTTTACCCCGAGGGTAAGATACATCTGTGCATGGGTCTTAATCTTGGGGATATTGATAATGCCGTCAAACCCCAGTACCTCTTTGGCTACCTCAAGGCGTTTGAATGTATAGCCCTTGGGGTTCTCAGCCCAGATTATTTCTTTAAATTCGATTATCTCGGTATTGGTATCAACGCAAACCTGCGCTATGCCGCACTTCTCCGCGCTCTTTCTGGCTGTGCCAAGCCCGGGGCTGTCGCCGACGACAGGGGTTGCCCCTGCCTCCCTTACAAGCGTGATAACTGCCCTGACCACTTCAGGGTGGGTGGTTACCGCGGCCTCAGGCGGGCGGCCCGCAAGGAGGTTTGGCTTTATAAGTATCCGTTCCCCTGCCTTTACGAACTTCTCAATGCCGCCAAGTAGGTCAATAGATTCCTTTACCGCAGAGTAAACGGAGCTGCTGTTGTAATCGCCGCATTTTTTTATGGAAACCTTTGCGCTCAAGAAAGTATCCTTTCAGCTTTTAAAGATAAATTATACCTTTAAAAGCTGATTTGAGAAATATATGAAATTTTCCTGGTGATTTTCGGGTTGGGTTCAAAGCGGATATTCTAAAAGCAGGGCTGCACAGGCCTAACCTATCTCGCCGTCCGGAACTTCAGGTATGGCAGGGGCGGAGGTCAATTCCCATTCATACATGGAGACCCTGTTCCTGCCGTCCAGCTTCGATTTATAGAGGGCATCGTCAGCCTTACGGAGCAATTCATCTATTGTAAGTATCTCGCCCTGAGGATATATGGCAAGTCCGATGCTTACGGTTGCGTGCAGCGGAGGATAGAGAGGTGAGATGAACTCATGGGTTGCTATGAGCTTTCTGAACCTTTCAGCCGCAAGCAGGGCGCTGCCTGAGTCGGTATTAAAGAGGCACATTACAAACTCTTCGCCGCCAAACCTTGCCAGAAGCTCTCCTTCCCTTCGGCATGCGTTAAGGAGGCTTCCTACCTTTTTAAGGACATCATCTCCGGCGATATGGCCGAATGTATCATTTATCTTTTTAAAATGGTCAAGGTCCATAAGGAGGCAGGCAATTTTAAAATTATGGCGCACTCCCAATGCCATCTGCTCCCGTACGACCTCAAAGAAGTGCCTTCTGTTGTAAAGGCCGGTGAGCTCATCGGTTACGGCGAGCTTTTCAAGGAGGGCGTTTTTCTCTTTGAGCTCGTCTATAAGCTTGCGGATGCTTAAAAGGGATTTGACCCTTGCTACAAGTTCCTCGTCCTCAAAAGGCTTTATGAGGAAGTCGCTTGCGCCGAGGTTAAAGCCGGTAAGCTTTTTTTTCAGGGAATTCTTGGTGCCTGAGAGCATTACGATGGGGATGTCCCTGCCGTCTTCCATATTCCTGACCGTAGATATGAACCTGTAGCCGTTAATGGAGGGCATCTCAATGTCAGTGATGATAAAGCCGGGCTTTTCTTCGACAAACGCCTTGATGGCGGACAGCCCGTCATCAGCCTCTATGAAGGTCGTAAATACATCTTTCAGCGCGTCTTTAATAGCAAGGCGGGCCTGTTGAGAATCATCTACAAGAAGGACCTTTCCTGACATGGGCTGACTCCAAAAAGCAGAAATGTACTCAAACAACTGCGAATATTATATGAAATAAATCATTAAAGGAAGCTTAATATTTATGCGCAAGGCCATAACCGCTTGTTTTAGAGGTTATTTGATGGCCTCAAGGCGCTTTTTAGCCATGCCGGCCTCATGGCTTTTCGGGTATTTCTCAATTACCTGCTCTAAAATAGCCTTGGCCTCTTTTTTTGAGCCTATCTTTTCAAATGCAAAGCCCTGCTTAAGAAGGGAGGGTGCTGCCTTCTCGCTGTCGGGATATTTTTTTATGACCTTGTCAAACTCAAGTATCGCCATCTCCCAGTCGTTTTTTGCATAGTATATCTCCGCAATCCAGTACTGGGCATTGCCTGCGAACCTGTGAGTGGGGTAACTTGAAAGAAAACGCTGGAATATCTCATTGGCGCCGGGGAAATCTTTGTCTACGACAGCTTTGTATCCCTTTGAATAAAGGGCATCAGGCGTCTCTTTAAGCTCGTTTTTATCGGTAGCAGGCGCGTCAATTTTTATGGACCTGCTTTCGAGATCGGTGGTTTTCTTATCAAGGCTTGCTACTGCCTCTTTGAGGCCTGCCATTTTTTTATCATTTTCATCGATGGCGGTCTTGAAAGCGGTTAGCTTATTGTCATTATCCTTTGAAGCCTGTTCAAGGGCGGAAAGCTTTTGATTTACTGAGTCAAAACCTGAGTTAATGGATTTTAGCGACTCTTTTATCTGATTTCTGTCGTGCTCGGCCTCCTGCGCGGTGCCGTTTATGAATGAGAAGTCCTGGCGAAGCTTTTCAATGTTGGCATTTGTCTCGGCAAGTTTCGTTTTTACCGTGTCCATATCCTGCCGCAGTTCGGAGATGCCCGCTGCCCCGCTGCCTTCAAGTACGCTAACCCTGCTCTTTAATGATTCGTTCTCCTGCAGGAGCATGGTTACATTATTGGTAAGGCGTTCCTGCTCAGCCGTAATTATTGGAAAACCCGGGCCGCAGCCCGACAAAACCCCTGTTGCAAGGAGGACCGGCACAAAAGTAAGATATCTTTTATATAAATTCATCTTCTCAGTCTGCTTAATTATTGAATATCAGGAACTCGGCCCTTCTGTTCTTTGCCCAGGCCTCTTCATCGTGTCCGGGTACAGCGGGTTTTTCTTCCCCGTAGCTTACAACATCGAGCCTGTCAGCCTTTATGCCAAGGTCTTCAAGGTATTGCCTGATGCTCTTGGCCCTTTTGTCCCCAAGCGCAAGATTGTACTCTGTCTCGCCGCGCTCATCCGCATGGCCTTCTATCCGTACCTTTACGGCAGGATTTATCCCGAGCCATTTGGCATTCTTGCCGAGGTTTGTGGAGTCCTGTTCCCTGATGGTGTACATGTCATAGTCAAAATAAATGGTATAAAGAGAGCCGTTCTCTTCAGCTTTTTTCGTAAGGTCGTCTCCGCCAGGCGTAAGGGATGCGAACTTGCCCCCAAGATTTGTCGAAGATACGCTTCCATTGCCTTTCAGGTCCTCGGATACTACTGCCTCGCTCACTGTCTTGTCCTCAGGCACTAATTCGGCCTGTTTGTCAGCTGTCTGGGTCTGGTCAGCCGGTGCAGTTTGTCCTGCCATGTCTTCCTTGACAATCTTATTACCCTGGCAGCCTGCAAAGATTGTAGCGCTTAAGAACAGCAGGGGTAAAATCTTAAAGATATTGCGTTTCATTGCTCCCCTCCTTATTTATGTCAAAAAAATTTAACAAAAAACGAGCCGCAAAGCGGGAATTTATGTCACTGAATAAAAGGCGACCAGGCCGGGGATTTTTCATTGCCAATCCCGGTGTCCAGTTTTTGCTGCCCTGACCCGTCAGCCTGCATTATAAATAAAGATGAATTTCCGCGGGAAGTGTAACTGTAAACGATATATCTGCTATCAGGAGACCAGGAAGGGCTCCTGTTGTTTCCTTCAAAAGTAATCTGGGTCAAATTGCTTCCGTCAGGGCGCATTACCCAGATATTGAACCTGCCGCTGTCGGACCTTGAAAATGCTATTGTTTTGCCGTCTGGGGACCAGGCCGGGCTTGAGTTGTACTTCCCGTTGAAGGTTAGCCTTTTTAGATTACCAGTTGGTAAGTCTAACACAAAGATGTGAGGATTTCCAGAGGTATCCGAAACAAAAGCGAGCTTTGTTCCGTCAGGCGACCATGAAGGCGATACATCTATGCCGTAATTGTCGGTCAGGCGTTTGTATTCATTGGTGTTGAAGTCGAACAGATACAGCTCGGCGGATCTGTCAATGGAGAGCGTCAGGGCAATCTTAGTCCCGTCAGGAGAGAACCTCCCCCCTATGTTTATGCCGGGCTTTGCTGAAATTACCGTGTCTTTGCCTGTTTTCAGGTCAAGCATATAGAGGGACGGGGTGCCTTTTTTATATGAGACATAAAGCATCCTGCTGCCGTCGGGAGACCACTGGGGGGATAAGTTTATCGAGCGGTTCCTTGTAATCTGGGTGGCATTCTTTCCGTCAAAATCAGCAACAAAGATTTCCTTGTTGCCCCCTTTGTCAGATGCGAAAAGGAGCTTTGTCGTGTATATGCCTCTTCTGCCCGTAAGCTCTTCATAGACCTGGTCTGCGAAGTAGTGTATCACCCTCCTCGGGTTTTTAGCGGAGCCGATGTATTTTTTCCCGACAAGCTGAACTTCCTTGATGCAGTCGAAAAACCTTATTTCAACCGTGAGCTTGTCTTTCTCTACAGTGAAGCCGCCTTTTACAAGGGTATCTGCCCCTATTGTCCGCCAGTCCTTGAAGTTTATCTCCTCAGGCGCAAGCCCTGCCTTCTGGGCGTCTTCAAGGAATGACGCTTTATCAAGTATTGTAAAGAGGTTGGTAAATCTTATGTCAGAGGTTAGGGCGTCAAGGAGTTCGTTCCTTATCCTTGCGGCCTCTTCAGGTGAAACAGGTTCGGTGCCGAGATTCTTGAAATCCTGAACAGCTATCGGGATTTTTTTTAGCGCAGGGGCAGAGAGGTCTATAAAGACCTTTGCCTCTGCAGTGGAAAATATTGAGAGCAGGGCAATTGTTAAAAGTAGAAAAATTTTCTTCTTTATCATCTATCTTCCGTCTCGAGGGCAGCTCGGACAATACCTGAAGTCCCCTTCGATATAAGTATTCTTAAGGTCTTTGGGAAAGGGAGGGAACGGGGATGCCTTTTTTACCGCCTTAAGAAGCATCTCATCAAAGCGGGCGTTCCCTGAGCTCTCCTTTATGCGGTTATCAAGCAGGTTCCCGTTCCTGTCGATCTTAAGGCTCAGTATAACAGATACCTTGTCGATTTTCAGGCTCTCTTCGTATATGGTCCAGTTGTCATTTATGATGCTGCCTACCATTGCGCCGTATCTCTGCTCAGAGTTCCTGAGGGAAGACTCCCCCCTTGAACCTGAAGCCTGAAGTCCGGCAACATCCTGTTTTACGACAGGAGCAGGGCCTGAGTATTTTGAATTTATCTCTTTTTTAAGCTCGTCGAGTTTTCTTGCGGTTGCCTTTGCCTCTTCATCCTTTTTCTTTTTAATGGATTCTATGGATGAGGCTACATTGGCGGCTTCCTGTCTTCTTTTGACATTCTCTGTTATGCGTTTAAATGTATCATCAAAAGATACGGCATCTTTTTTTGCAGGGATTATAACCTTTTTCTCAGGCTCGGCCTTTTTTGTTTCCATAGGCTTTTCTTTTGGCAGGGCTTTGGGCTCAGGCTGGGGAACAGGCGTTGGGGCAGGGGGCGCTTCTACTACGGCAGGCTCCGGGCCTTTTACCTCTCCGGGAGCTACAAGGCTCACTGTATACGCAGGGGTGAAGACCCTTTTGGGCTCGGCGCTGAAGATGAAAACGCCTGCTGATATTACAAGGATATGGAAGGCAAAGGAGCCTGCAAGAGGCTTCCAGAACCCCTTTTTGCTCTCTCTTAATAAGGTTTGCACCTTACTTTTCTCCTCCGGCCGGCTCGGTTACCATGCCCACTTTCTCAAAACCCGCTTTGCGGATATCGGACATGGCGCTCATAATGTACCCATAAGGGACGGATTCGTCAGCTTTCAACAGGATCATTTTATCTTTTCTGTTGCCGTGTATTGCCGCAAGCTTTGTCTTAAGCTGCGCGGCATTGAAAGGCTTGTCGTTTATGAATACGCGCCTGTCTTTTGAAATGGTGATTACAAGCGGCTCATCCTGAGTGTCCATGCCGGAGGCCTCGACCTTGGGCAGATTTACATCAATGCCCTCCTGCATCATGGGTGCGGTTACCATGAAGATGATGAGGAGCACAAGCATCACATCCACAAGGGGCGTGACATTTATCTGTGAAAGATGCCTTCTTCCGGTGGTTTTGCCGGTCTCCATGTTTTACTTCCTGCTCGATGACTGCTTGTCTATGATATTTAAAAGGTCCGAGGAGAAGTTATTCATCTCGGCTGTGATGCGGTCTATTCTTGTCAGGATATGATTATAGCCCACAACCGCCGGTATTGCAGCCAAAAGCCCCATGGCGGTTGCGATAAGCGCTTCGGATATGCCGGGTGCGACTACGGCAAGGTTTGCCGCGCCTTTTGCCCCGATGCTCCTGAAGGATGTCATGATGCCCCAGACAGTGCCGAATAGCCCTATGAAAGGCGCGGCATTGCCTGTTGTGGCAAGAAATCCTATTGAATATTCCAGTTTGGCGGATTCAATGGAAGCGGCTTTTCTCAGTATCCTCTGGAACCTGTCGAGGTCGTCCCTGTATATCTTCTGCTCTTTGCTTTCAGAGCCTTTCATGGCTGAAGTAATCTCAGAGTAAACTGCGTTGAAGATGCCTGCAAGAGGCGTATTTTTTAATCCCTTGGTTGAGGCAGCTATCTGTGCGAACTGGCGTTTTTCCCAGAACAGGTCGTAGAAGGCGGCAGTTTCTTTCTCGACCTTTCGCAGCAGTATTATTTTGTAAGCGATGATTGCCCAGGACATTACGGAGAAGGCAAGGAGGACCAGGAGGACGAATTTGACCATGGGGCCCGCGCCCCACATCATCTCCCAGAGGTTGGCCTGGTTAGCTAAAGGACTCATCTTAATCCCCTCAAGAGCTTAAAAAGGCTCTGTTTTTATCAACGAAACCGGCCCCAATGTGCGGGCAGGTGAGATATTGCGCGTTTTCTTCAATAATTACATAACTTTATAAAAGTAACATCATTGTGCCTTGTAGTCAATATTCGAAGGAAAAAAGTTTGCTTTAATCACTGAATTTAAATAAAATAGCATGGACTTTCCAAAAACAAAAGGTGCGGCATGAAGATATTGTGGCTTGCGATAGCCGGGGTCGGGGGCACGCTGCTGAGGTATTTTTTAAGCGGGTTTGTGCAAAGGGCTTACGGCGGGGTCTTCCCCTGGGGCACCTTTGCCGTGAACATGGCAGGCTGCCTGCTTTTTGGCCTTGTCTGGACATTGGCAGAGGAACGCCTCATAATAAGCGGAGAACTGAGGGCCATAATCTTAATCGGCTTTATGGGCGCCTTTACTACATTCTCATCTTTTGTCTTTGAGTCAGCCCAGCTCATGCGCGACTCCCAATGGGTGCTTGCGGCAGGCAATATCGCGCTCCAGAATATCACAGGTATCATATTCCTCGCCATAGGCATGGCTCTGGGCCGTCTGTTGTAGGAATAAAAAAAGGAGAGGTCAATGAAACTACCTTCTGAATCCGAGCTTTTAAGGGTATTTATCGGTGAAAGCGATAAGCACGAGGGAAGGCCCCTGTATCAGGTCATTGTCGAAGAGGCAAGAAAAAGGGGCATGGCAGGCGCTACGGTACTAAGGGGCACGCTCGGTTTCGGGGTCCACAGCCGCATCCATACCGCGAAGGTATTGAGGCTCTCCGAAGACCTTCCGATGGTAGTAGAGATAGTTGATAAGCCTGAGAGGATCGAGGCGTTCCTGCCGGAGTTGGATAAACTTGTAGTTGAGGGCATGATAACCGTTGAGAATGTAAGAGTAGTTGCCTATAGGCATGGGGGAGGAGATTAGCTGCAAGCAATATCCTGCCTAATATTTTAACCCCGTCTTGTCCTGTTTAATACGGCTTTTCCCACTGTTTTTCAACCTTTCCGCTTCTTCCGTAATGCAACCCGCTATTTCCAGTATCGGCTAAAGGTATTAAAAAAGTTTAGGTTCAATTTTTTACAATAATCAGGTAAATTCCGCTTGACAGGTACAATATATTGTGGTTAAGTAATACACATCCACTATATAGACGATTTCTTTTATAAATCAACTACTTAATCATTTTTAGTCTTTTCTGATGGATAACGGGGCGCCTTTGGCCTCTTGTATCGCTATTGCTGCACTTCGAGCCGGCTTCGCAGTCATAATCGTATTTTCGTCTTTTGAATTCACAATATATTATAAAAATTGTAAGGGGGGTAAAGAATGGATCAGGATATCTACAGCCGTTTATTGAAGGTAACGGAATCCGCGCCTTCGAAAAAACAGGGCCTCGATGTAACTAAAAGGGCCCGCATTGATATTAATGAAAACGGCAGAAGAGTATTGGAAAAAAGGTATCTTAGAAAAGATACTGACGGCAACCCCATTGAAACTATCGAGGAGATGTTCTGGCGCGTAAGCTCCAACATCGCCCAGGCAGATAAATTTTTTGATCCTGAAGCGGATATAGAAGCAGTAGCCGAAGAATTTTACGCAATGATGGCATCCCTGGAATTTCTGCCGAACTCCCCCACCCTCATGAACGCAGGAAGGGACCTTCAGCAGCTTTCAGCATGCTTTGTGCTTCCGGTTGAGGACTCGATGGAGTCGATATTCGAGACCGTAAAGCACACTGCCCTCATACACAAGTCAGGCGGCGGCACTGGGTTTTCATTTTCAAGGTTAAGGCCCTCCGGCGATGCCGTAGGTTCGACCTCAGGCATCTCATCAGGCCCGATTTCTTTCATGACCGTATTTGACAGCGCGACCGAGGCCATAAAGCAGGGCGGCACCCGCAGGGGCGCAAACATGGGAATCCTGCGGATAGACCATCCCGATATCATGAACTTCATTGTCTGCAAGCAGGATAACAACAAGCTCAATAACTTCAACATCTCTGTAAGCCTCACTGAAGAGTTCATGAAGGCTGTTGAGGAGGATGGCGACTTTGAGATAAGGAACCCGCGCAACAAAAAGCCCGTCGGAAAGCTCAACGCAAGGGAAGTATTCAATAAAATAGTAAATATGGCATGGAATAACGGAGACCCCGGAGTCATCTTCATCGACAGGATGAACGAAGGCAACCCCACACCCAATGTCGGAGAGATAGAATCAACAAACCCGTGCGGCGAGCAGCCGCTCCTTCCCTATGAGTCATGCAACCTCGGCTCCATAAACTTAAGCCGCATGCTCAGGAAAAAGGGCTCAAACGGCAGCGCAACGCTTGAAGTGGACTGGGCGAAACTCGAAGAGACGGTAAAGAAGTCAGTGCACTTCCTTGATAATGTAATTGAGATGAACCGCTACCCTATCTCGCAGATAGAGCAGGTGACAAAGTCAAACCGCAAGATCGGCCTTGGCGTAATGGGCTTTGCCGATATGCTTATCAAGCTCGGCATTCCCTATAATTCCGAAGAGGCGATAGAGCTTGCGGAAGAGCTGATGGGCTTTATCCATAAGACAGGCAAAAAGACCTCTACCGAATTGGCTGAAGACAGGGGCTCATTCCCCAACTTCAAGGGCTCTGTTTACGACGGGCAGGTACGGGCAATGAGGAACGCTACTGTTACCACAATCGCCCCCACCGGGACCATTTCCATCATAGCGGGATGTTCCTCAGGCATTGAGCCGCTATTCGCGCTTGCTTTCACAAGGAATGTCATGGAGGGCACGGAACTTATCGAGGTCAACCCGTTACTTGAAGAGATATCGAAGGTAAGAGGCTTTGACAGCCCTGAGGTCATGAAGGCGATTGCCGCCGAAGGTACGCTCCACGATGTAGACAATGTCCCCGAAGATGTTAAAAAGGTGCTTGTGACATCGCATGACATAACCCCTGACTGGCATATAAAGATGCAGGCCGCGTTCCAGAAGTATACCGATAACGCGGTAAGTAAGACTGTCAACTTCCCGAATGAGGCAACTGTAGAGGATGTGGCAAAGGTCTACCTTATGGCCTATCAGCTTGGGTGCAAAGGCGTGACGGTCTACAGGGACGGCTCAAGGGAAGTCCAGGTATTGAATAAAGGCAGTGAAAAACAGGCAGTTGCAAAGGCCGAAGAGGAAGAAGAGATTCAGACTGCGGTGCATGTGCCTTCTACCGCGCCTAAGCCCAAGCCCAGGGGCGAGGTTGCCTTCGGCGTTACAAAGAAGATGAAGACAGGCTGCGGAAACCTCTATGTAACCATAAACGAGGATGAGGAAGGCAGGCCCATCGAGATATTCACACAGATAGGAAAGGCCGGCGGATGCGTTGCTTCACAGTGCGAGGCTATCGGAAGGATGGCGTCCCTTGTACTAAGGAGCGGGATTCAGCCTGAAGAGATAGTAAGGCAGATGAGGGGAATCAGCTGCCATCTCCCAGTAGGCTTTGGCGGAGGCAGGGTAATGTCATGCGCTGACGCAATGGCGCAGGCATTTGACTGGTATCTCGGGTTTAAGAGGAACACGGGAAGCTCTCTTTCGCTTGCAAATTGCTCGGGCGATATGAATGTCACAAATTCAAAGCTTGATTTTACACTCGCTTCTGAGATATTAAAGAGGGGTGCGTGCCCTGACTGCGGCGGCACGGTAGAACATTCGGACGGCTGTGTTGTTTGCAGGGGCTGCGGCTACAGCGAATGCGGCTAAATAAGGGAGATAATTGATGGAACTCGCCATTGATATGGAGTGCCGTGAATGCGGATGGCTCTTTCAGAGAAGTCTGAGGCATATGCCTCACGGAAAGACGGTGAAGTGCCCGTTCTGCAGGGGGTCAGCCCTTGATGTCAAAGGGGATTTTCTGATAGAGGTGCAAAAGACGCACGATGTGTTTGACCAGGCGATTCCAGTAAAGCTCAACAGCTTGAGCACAAAAAGATAAGACCGGCTTTTAGAAAAACAGTAACGCCCTCCGTTTTCGGAGGGCGTTTTTTTTATTTCCTTTCGGGGTAGCTTGTAGAGTGGCTGCCAAAATGGAAATTTTAAAAAAAACTTTATTTACTTTTGCGAACAGCGGGTTCTCTCCTCGGGCATTCTCCGTTCGCTGTCGCGTTCGTTCGCTAACAGATACTGATGCCAGCTCTCTCCCTCTCCCTTATCAAGTGGTCATTCCCGAATGTCTCTATCGGGAATCCAATATTGTAGGGTGGGCTGTGCCCACCAAATAGAAGTCTTAAAAAGTGTTGTTGCTTATTTACTTTTGCGAACAGCGGGTTCGCCCCCTTCGGGGCATTGGACTCCGTTCGCTGTCGAGTCAGTTCTAACAGATACTGATGCCCGCTCCCTTATCAAATGGTCATTCCCGAATGTCTCTATCGGGAATCCAATATTGTAAGGTGGGCTGTGCCCACCAAATAGAAGTCTAAAAAAAAGGGAGGGGAAAGGAAAGCAAATATCACCCTCACCCCAGCCCTCTCCCGCAAGGGGAGAGGGTGATACGGAAAATGTCACTGCGAGGGGGTTCATCCTAAAAGGCAATCTAAATTATCGTTTTGTATTAAGCTATGACGCTGAAAAGCCTTAGACATAGCTGATTTTATTCATAATTTTCATGAAAATACCTTGACGAATGTAGGGTATTCAGATATCTTTTAAATATGAAAAATCTAGCAGCCATAATCCTTGCCGCAGGCAAAGGCACAAGGATGAAATCCTCTCTGCCAAAAGTCCTCCACAGTGTGGCGGGCAAACCAATGCTTTTCTATCCCATTGAACTTCTTAAACAACTTAAGGCCGGTCGTATTATCGCCGTCATAGGCCACGGGGCTGACCAGGTCAAATCTGCCTTTAAAGATGAGAAGATAACCTTTGTAAATCAGACAGAGCAGCTTGGCACGGGACACGCCGTAATGACCGCTTTAAAGGCGCTTGGAGGCTTTACCGGAGGCGTTCTCATCTTGTCAGGCGATGTGCCGCTTATAACAAAAGAGACCATAACCGCACTTGTAAAGCACAATGACAGGAAAGGCAGGAAAAAGGCGGTGATGTCCCTTGTTACAACCATCCTTGATGACCCGAAGGGTTACGGAAGGATTGTGAGGGATGAGCACGGGGCTGTGGTAAGGATAGTTGAGGAAAAGGATTGCAGCCTGCTTCAGAAAAAGATAAACGAGGTGAACGCGGGGATGTATTATGTCTCAGCCAAATTTCTATTTGAGAATATTAAAAAGCTTGGGAAAGAGAACGCGCAGGGCGAGTATTATCTGCCGGACCTTGTCCAGCTGGCAACTCATCAGGGCGAGCATGTAGCGGCTATTACCCATGTTGACCCCAATGAGGTCATGGGCATAAACAACAGGGTCGAGCTTGCCAACGCAAACCTGTATATGAGGCGCAGGATAAACCAGGGGCATATGATGGACGGGGTAACAATTATCAACCCGGATGTCACTTATATTGATTACGGCGTTAAGATAGGTTTGGATTCTACCATTTATCCGAATGTACATCTGCTCGGTAATGTGTCGATCGGTCCTGATTGCACCATTGAAGAAGGCGTAAGGATACAGGATTCTTCAATCGGAAATAATTCTACGGTCAAGAGCTATTCCATTATCGAGTCATCGAAGGTGGGAAACGATGTAACGATAGGGCCTGTGGCAAGGCTCAGGCCGGGTAATCTCATAAAAGACAATGTGAGGATAGGCAATTTTGTCGAGGTGAAAAAAAGCACGCTCGGCAAAGGCACAAAGGCAAACCACCTTACATATATCGGGGACTCTGTTATCGGCGAGAATGTGAACATAGGCGCGGGCACCATTACCTGCAACTATGACGGAGTAAATAAATATCAGACGACTATTGAGGACGGGGCTTTTATCGGGAGCGATTCACAGCTCGTAGCCCCTGTTAAAGTAGGAAAAGGGGCTTATGTCGGCTCAGGCACGACTGTAACAAAGGATGTGCCGCCGGACTCTCTTGTAATAACGAGGGCGCCTGAGAAGGTCATCGAAGGCTGGGCAAAGCGCCGGAAGAAAAAGGCTAAAAAATAGAAGTTCAACCGGATTTACAGGCAAGGGGAAAAATAAAATGTGCGGCATAGTGGCTTACGCAGGCCCCAAGGACTCCGTAGGGGTGCTCCTTGAGGGATTGAAGAAACTTGAGTACCGCGGCTATGACTCATCTGGGCTTGCGGTCTTTAAGAACGATAAGATAGAACTCAGGAGAAGTGTCGGAAAGCTTGAAAAGCTTATGGCAGAGGTCGTTAAAAAGCCTCTGGACGGCAATATCGGCATAGGGCACACGCGCTGGGCAACGCACGGAAGGCCCTCTGAGCAAAACGCCCATCCGCACATCGAGGGCGGGGTTGCAGTAGTGCATAACGGCATTATCGAGAACTACCTTGCCCTTAAGGAAGAGCTTATAAGGGAAGGCTCCAGGTTTAAATCAGAGACAGACACCGAGATAATAAGCCACCTTGTAAACCGCGAGATAAAACAGGGCAAAACACTTGTTGAGGCGGTGCGCGAGGCTGTCAAATACATAAAGGGCACATACGCCCTTGCAGTAATCAGCGAGGCAGAGCCGGATAAGATAGTCGGCGCAAGGATGGAGTGCCCGCTTATCCTTGGAATAGGAAAGCAGGAGGCAATACTTTCATCAGACATACCTGCGATACTTAATATCACAAGGCACGCCATCTTCCTTAAAGACGGCGAGATGGTCACAATCACCAAAGACGGGGTTGATATCACTGATTTCGACGGTGTGCCTATCAAGAGGGCGCCTTCAACAATAGACTGGTCGCCGATAATGGCTGAGAAGGGCGGCTACCGCCACTTCATGCTCAAGGAGATAAACGAGCAGCCAAGGGCCATCACTGACACGTTCAGGGGATTGATAAGCGAAGAGACCGGTGAGATATTTTTAAATAAATTCGACATACCTTTAGACCAGATAGACAGGGTCTATATAGTTGCGTGCGGCACATCATGGCACGCGGCCCTCGTCGGCAAATATCTTTTTGAAGAGTTCTTCAGGATACCTACAGAGGTTGACCTTGCCTCAGAGTTCCGCTACAGGAACCCGCTTATTGACAGGAGAAACCTTGTAATCTCAATCTCGCAGTCAGGCGAGACCGCTGATACCCTTGCCGCCATTAAAGAGGTGAAGAGGAGGGGCGCTTACACCCTTGCCATATGCAATGTGATGGAGAGCAGCCTTACAAGGGAAGTCGATTGGTCTTTCATGACCCATGCGGGCCCGGAAATAGGGGTAGCCTCGACAAAGGCGTTTACTACCCAGCTTGTCGCGCTTTATCTGTTGGCGCTCTACTGCGGAAGGACGACGGGTAAAGTGAATGAGGACGCGGCAAAGGCGCTCATTCAGGAGCTTATAAAACTGCCGAAGAAGATAGAGAGCCTGCTTGAGGGCGCAAAAGGCATAGAGGCCCTTGCTAAAAAATACTTCCACCTCAGGGATTTTATATATCTTGGAAGAGGCATAAATTTTCCCATTGCGCTTGAGGGCGCGCTTAAGCTCAAGGAGATTTCATACATCCACGCGGAGGGCTATGCCGCAGGCGAGATGAAGCACGGCCCCATTGCCCTGATTGATGAGAATATGCCAGTTGTTGCGATAGCGCCGAAGGACTTAAGCTATCCGAAGATGCTTGGCAACATGGAAGAGGTAAAGGCAAGGGGAGGCCGCCTTATAGCCATTATAAATGATGGTGATTCAGAGGCAAGCCTGCTTGCCGATGATGTCGTAAAGGTGCCCCAGGCCTCAGTCCACCTTATGCCCATAGTCATGTCAATACCGCTTCAGCTTCTGGCTTATCATATAGCCGTGCTCAAGGGCACGGATGTTGACCAGCCCAGAAACCTCGCAAAGAGCGTTACCGTAGAGTAGGGATTGAAAAATCAGAAGATGATTTTGCTATCGTAAACTGCCGGGTCTTTCGACGCATAGCTTCAAATATTGAAATAAGAGCCAAGCCAGCGTTTCTTGCTGACTTGGCTCTTTGCTTTTTAGGGTAAATGAAAATACAAAGAGATGAAAATAAATAGAACTCATTTTTAATTGATTTAAAGAGACATTCTCTTGCATTGCTTGAAAAAGGCTGAAAAAGCGGTGAATTCAAGGTAAAATTATGCTCTTGAGATGAAGATTGAGTATTGACACGCAGGAATTTTGAATATATTATAAATAAAAACCTTTTTCATTTACGGAAAAATGGACACAAACTATTTTCAGACTTTAAAAGAATTGAACCTGAAGGCCACTCCGAAAAGATTGGCCATTCTTGAGATCATGGCGCTTAAGCCGGTTTATGTGAGCCCTGAAGATGTATGGCAGGAAATGAGAATGAGATTTAAAACAATCGGGCTGCCGACTGTTTACAGGAATTTGGATGAGCTTGCCTCAGGCGGCGTAATCACAAAGATAATAAACCCCGACAGGCAGCTTTATTATTTTTTTTGCCAGAAAAAGCACCACCACCATCATTTTATATGCGTATTCTGCCACAGAATTGAAGAGTTGGATTTTTGTGCCATCAGAGAGATGGAGACTGAATTTGAAAGAAAGACCGGAAGTAAAATCCTTTCCCATATCATTCAGATAAACGGATGCTGCAAAAAATGCCGGAAAGGCAACCCATGAGAACTAAATCCATATTCATGATATGTATGCTTTTATTTTCATGCCTTTTGGTTTCATGTAACAGGGCGAAAGAACAGCAAGCCGAGCAAAATAAAATTAAAATCGTAGCGAGCCTTTTTCCCCTTTATGACTTTGCCAAAAATATCGGAAAAGAAAAAGCTCAGGTCGAGCTGCTTCTTCCACCGGGCATGGAGCCCCATGCCTTTGAGCCCAAACCCGGAGACATCATAAACATAAGCAGGGCTGATATTTTTATCTACACCAACCCGGCCATGGAGCCATGGGTGGAAGATATTTTAAAGGGTGTGGACAGTAAAGACCTCTTTGTAGTTGATTCGAGCAAGGGGGCTCTCCTTAAAGACGAAGCTGGTGACAGTCACGAACATGAGCATGGACATGGGCATGGCGCAGAGGTCGATCCGCATATATGGCTTGATTTTTCGAATGCCCAGAAGATGGTTGATAATGTCCTTGAGGGATTTTTGAAAAAAGACCCCGCGAATAAAGAGTTCTATATTAAAAACGCTACGGAGTACAAGGCGAAATTACAGGGGCTTGATAATCGCTTCAAAGATGGGCTTTCAGCCTGCAAAAAAGATGTTTTCATACACGGCGGGCATTTTGCTTTCGGTTATTTAGCGCACAGGTACGGGATGAACTACATTTCAGCCTATAATGGTTTTTCTCCGAATGCCGAACCATCGCCAAGGATGATTGCTGAGCTTATTCAAAAGATGAAAAAGCATGAGATTAAACATGTTTATTATGAGGAGCTTATCACACCGAGAATAGCGGATGTGGTCACCAAGGAAACTGGCGCCGAGCTTCTGATGCTGCACGGAGCCCATAATCTTACAAAAGATGAGTTGGACGGCGGCGCGACATTCATATCATTAATGGAACAGAATCTGAAAAACCTCAGGACAGGGCTGCAATGTCCTTAATAATAAAATCCGAGAGGCTCTATTGCAAATACAACTCTTCCGAGGTCCTGACCAACATATCTTTCGGAGTTGAGGGAGGGGAGTTCATAGGTCTGATAGGCCCAAACGGTTCAGGCAAATCGACCCTTGTGAAAATCATCCTTGGAATCATAACCCCTTCCGAAGGCGCTATCTCCCTTTTCGGCAAGGACCTTTCCGTTTTCTCTGACTGGCACAAAATCGGATATGTACCCCAGAAGATCGTGTCGTTTAATCCTTATTTCCCTGCTTCCGTTAAAGAGGTGGTGAGCCTGGGGACCCTTTCAAAAAAGAAATTCCCGAAAAGCATCAGCAAGGCTGACGCGGATGCCGTGCATAGGACTATGGAATTCATGGGCATCCTTGATATTGAGCACAGGCTTATAGGAGAACTCTCCGGCGGACAACTGCAAAAGGCGCTTATCGCAAAGGCCCTTGTGAGCGAACCTGAGCTTTTAATACTCGATGAGCCTACAAGTTCCCTTGACCCGGAAACAAGGGAGAACTTCTATTCTATTTTGAGCGAACTGAACCAAAAAAAGGGGATTACGGTAGTCCTCGTTACCCATGATATCTGGAGCATAGGCAAATACGCCTCCAAGCTGTTGTATATCGACAAGAAGATTTTATTTTACGACCGTTTTGAGAATATGAAGGATTTTTTCGCCTCAAACATGCAGTGGCGGGATACCTGCCAGGGATAGTCATATGGAACTTTCTGATTTCTTAAGCTACGGATTTATCCAAAGGGCGCTCATTTCAGGTTCATTCATAGCGTTGCTTTGTTCTACGCTCGGGGTGTTTCTGGTGCTCAAACGCCTGTCGCTGATTGGAGACGGGCTTGCTCATGTGACATTCGGCAGCGTGGCACTGGGCCTGCTTTTGAAGGTCTACCCGATATATGTATCCATTCCAGTTGTGATGGCAAGCTCTCTTGGCATCATGAGAATTACGGAAAGGGCAAGAATCCATGGCGATGTTGCCATAGGTATCGTGTCGTCAATAGGCATTGCCGCGGGAGTGCTTCTGGCAAGCATAGGCGGCGGCTTCAATATTGACCTTTTCAGCTATCTTTTCGGAAATATACTTGCAATCAGCAAGGCAGAGATGTTCATCTCCATGATACTGTCCCTTGTGGTTATCTTTGTTATCGGCCTATTTTATAATGAGATACTCTCGTCTGTTTTCGATGAGGAATCCGCCAAGGCTACGGGGATAAAGGTCAAGAAGATCAATACAATATTGATGCTCCTGACAGCGGTTACAGTTGTCCTTGCCATGAAAATGGTGGGTATCATGCTGGTCACATCTTTTCTAATCCTGCCCGCGGTTACGGCTTTTCAGGTTGCAAGGAGCTTCAGGTCGGTAATGATTGCGGCTTCATCTGTTGCGGTGCTTTCCGTAGTGATAGGAATATTGCTTTCAGCGGGCGCTAACCTGCCCTCAGGGGCGGTAATTATCTTAACAAATTTCGCGTTCCTTATTCTGGCCTTTCTCCTGAAAAAAATCAGGCACGGCAGTTGAGCCCCAATGATAAAAAAATTACTTATCTGTTTTTGCGTACTGTTCGCGATAGAGGGCGTTGCCTTTGCCGGGCAAGGCCCTTTAGTTTTTATGAGCAGTGATAAAGAGGGGCTGAAAAAGGGCGACAGCTTTGATTGCAGGAATAAGATATTCATCCATGCTGATTTCAGCGGGCTTAAAAACAAGGCCCATGCTGCCTCGGTAGTATGGATAAACCCGCAAGGGAGAAAGCAGGATGACGCAGATTATAAGTTCAGCGGAAAGGCGCATCATGTCTGGTTCCTGCTTGAGCTGCATCCCGCACTCGGGGGCAAGCTCTTTAAATCCATTGACCCGTCAATAGGCATGGAGGAGTTCATAGGGGCGTGGAGCGCGAACTTCTACCTTGACAACAGGCTTGTGGAAAGCAGGCTTTTTTATGTTGCATGCTGATGTGATATCATATAAAACATTGTTCATAATCCAGCCAAAAAATCCTTGATGGAGGCACGCTATGGGTCGGGTCGCAAATAAAGTGGCAATAGTGACAGGCGGTGCATTGGGAATCGGCAGGGCAACATGCGAGTTACTGGCTAAAGAGGGCGCAAAGGTAGCGGTAGTCGATATACTTGAAAAAGAGGGGATGGAGCTGGCTGACGCGATAAAACGCTCAGGCGGGGAAGCGTTTTTTTTAAGGCGGATGTAACGGTTGAGCAGGAGATAGAAAAGGCCTTTTCGGATATAAACGCAAAGTTCGGCAGTATAGATGTGCTGGTAAACAATGCCGGAATTACCGGAGTACGGAAGCCTACCCACGAAATCACGGAAGAGGAGTGGGATAAGGTGATGGCGATAAATGTAAAGAGCGTTTTTCTATGCACAAAGCACGCAATCCCTTACATGAGGAAGGCAGGAGGCGGCGGTATCGTAAATATTGCCTCTGTGCTTGGAATGGTAGCTTCACCGGGCGCGCCGCCCTACATCGCGTCAAAAGCGGCTGTAAGGCTCATGAGCAAGACTGACGCCCTTATATACGCAAAAGAGAAGATAAGGATAAATTCAGTAAATCCGGGTTTTGTGTGGACGCCTTTGATTGAGAACTTCCTTAAATCAAAGGGAGATGTCGAGGGGGGCAGAAAGTCGCTTGACGCGCTCCATCCCATAGGCCATATTGGCGAGCCAATGGATGTTGCTTACGGGATACTCTATCTCGCATCCGATGAATCAAAATTCGTGACCGGAAGCGAGCTTGTAATAGACGGCGGCTACACGGCACAATAAAAAACAATGGTTAAGGTGTAAAATGTCTTTGGCAGTTTTTATAATCTTCGTTGTAATCGCCTATCTTTTGGGTTCTATTCCATCAGGCATACTGGTGGCAAGGGCCCTGGGCGGGGTTGACCCGAGGACAATCGGCAGTAAAAATATAGGCGCTACGAATGTAAGCCGTTCCGCAGGGAAAAAGGCAGGGGTCATAACCCTGCTCGGAGACCTGCTTAAAGGCGCGATACCGACATTTATCGCATTCAGGTTAAACCCTGACCCTCTCTTTGTAAGCCTTGTGGGAATAGCGGCCTTTGCCGGGCATCTCTTCCCCATCTACCTTAAGTTCAAAGGGGGAAAAGGAGTAGCCACGGCCTGCGGAGTGATGCTTGTAATCTGCCCGCTGGCAATACTTCTGAGCGCGCTCGTCTTTTTCATAATAGTGGGGATAAAGAAGTATGTATCTTTAGCCTCTATCATCTCTGCGGGGATGCTGCCCGTATTCCTGTCATTTTCTCCCAGGGGCAAGGATTATGTATTTATGGGAGTGGCAATCAGCGTCCTTATTATCATAAAGCATAAGGAGAATATCAAGAGGCTGATTGAAGGCACGGAGAATAAGATAGGCGGAAAACCTAAGGCGTAACTTTTTTCATCACATACATTCCTTTGATAATTGAATTGTCCTTAGCATCTGCGAGCGGTGCCTTTTGGCAAAATACCATTTTACAGCAACATCGGGTCAAATGGGACTATTAAAGGAGGAATTTGTGATAAAAAAAATACTTTTACTGGCGTTTGCTTTCCTTTTTATATTCATTCAGAATGATTTAAAAGCAGCAAGCATTGCCTCTGAAGAGGCGCAGATTAAGACTCTAATCGTAAGACATTTTATTACACTTGAACAAGCTTATTCACAGACGGTGGAGCATAATGGTAACGCTTTTCAAGGCCGACCTTCAAGTGAGATTTTTGCTGAATTGGAGGAGAATGTAAGCAATAAGAAAGGCATGATGGACCGTATAAAAGGAATTTATCCTCTAAAAGAACAAAATGAACAGAACTTTAATATGAGGGTTAAAAAATATAAATATAAGAATTTTGATTTCAAAACAATTAATATTGACGGGGACAGGGCTATAGTTGAGGTAGATGTCTATTCTGAATCAGTAAATACAGCAGGTGCCGGCACATCAGTGAGCTTCAAAACAGACAGTAACCTGAATATAATAGAAAAAGAAGTCTATGAAGCTCCTGCCCACGATTTTATAATACAAGGTGGCAGTAAATACATTTACGAATTAGAGCGTATCGGAAATAAATGGCAAATAATATCAACTATTAAATCTGAGTTCCTCCCGGGTTTTGGCCCCTGAAAGGAATTCTGCATAAAGTGTGATGCTTTCGATTACGGATAATAAAGTTTCTCATTGTAGCATTAAGGCGTAACAGAGCCGCCGTGGTTGAGTATCTTTAGCTCCGGCCCTTGTTTTTTATCGTATATTTCTTTCAGATGGTCTATGGGCAGCCACAGCGGCTCATCGGTAAGGTCAAAGGTCCCCCAGTGTATCGGTATCATGAGCTTTGCTTTCAGGTCTCGTGCTGCCATCAGCGCCTCTTCCGGGTTCATGTGATTGCCTTTCATAAACCACCTTGGTTCATAAGCCCCTGCAGGCATCATTACGATATCAATAGGGCCGAGTCTTTCACCAATCTCCTTGAAGCCCCCATAATAGCCTGAATCCCCTATCCAATAATATTTCTTTGCCCCGTCCTCGATAAGAAAACTGCACCAGAGGAGCCTGTCCGTATCAAAAGGAGTCCTCTTTGACCAGTGTTGGACAGGTAACGATGTGAATTTGAGCCTTCCGTCTTTTAACTCCTCAGTCCAGTTCAGAGGCGTGTATTTTGTAATCCCTATCGAAGAGAAAAAATCTTTATAGCCGGGCCCCGCGATAAAGACAGGGTCGTGTGTGTCTTTAAGGTACTTGAGGCTCCTTGTGTCAAGATGGTCGTAATGGCTGTGTGATATAAGCACATAATCTATATGCGGCAGTTCATCGGGGTTGATTGGGAAAGGTGTCTTTCTCCGTGAGAATAGCTGCAGGTCCCAGAATATTGGGTCTGTAATAATGACCTTGCCTTGCTTTTTGGAGATAGCTTTCCTGTGAAGAGCCTTGGGCAGTTTGCATTAAGATGGATATGGAAATAAGCAAAGGGATGAATAGATGTTTTAAATACATGGATTTACAGCTTTTTTAGTCTGTTCTTTTTTTTACGCTCTGCTTTGGGAGGGCGTTTCGAAGGCCCTTTCTTTTTGTGGTCTTCTTCCTCTTCCTCTGAGATTACGCCTTTGAAATCCTCATAGAGCGCGTAGTCAAGCAGTTCCCTGAACTCATCGGATGATAACACAACAGAGCCGAATGAGACTGCGTAAGAGGCAACCTCTCGGTCAGATGTCACTATAGTAAGGGAGCCGCCTTTGGCCTTTGCCATGCTTTTTAAGACAGAGTCGGCTTCTTCGCCGCTTTTTGAGAATATGACCTCAACTCCGGCCTTCATATCCCTGCTCCTTGTGAGCCTGCCGGAATGGGTGCCGTCAAAGACAACGGTAATGGCAACCCTCCTGAGCTTTTTATAAATTGAGAGCTTCTCGATAAGGCTGTCCCTGTCCGCCTCAATATCCCTGAAGCTGCCTTCAGACCTGCCTGTAAAATTATACCCGTCTATGATAAGGTGTATGGACATAATCCTGATTATATCAGAGTCGCAGGGGCTTTCATCGGGAAAAGGATTTCTTTCACCTTCCCCCACTGTCCCCTCCCGTCGGGGGAGGGGACAGTAAAAGAACAGATTGCTTCACTGCGTTCGCAATGACAGATTCTGGATTCCCGATAGAGACATTCGGGAATGACGGTTTGGGGTGGGGAGGGCTGTTCAAGTTGAACAAATAATGTGCAGGATTTGGCTCCGGTGCTTAATTTTTAATCGGCCGGGCGCTCTAAAAATCAAAAAAATCACTAATTTGGGCCGGAAGATTACGGCATGGATATTGCTATTATATAAAGTAATCCTATTGCTGGAAAAGAGATTAAAACAGCTTTACAACCAGCATTCACTGTGTTAGCTTTTTTAGGGACTTCTGACCCGGAGGTTTTTGAATGAAGAAGATAGAAGCAATCATAAAACCCTTTAAGCTTGACGAGGTTAAAGAGGCTTTAAACGAGATTGGCATTAAAGGCATAACTGTCTCGGAGGTAAAAGGCTTTGGAAGGCAGAAAGGCCATACCGAGCTTTACAGGGGCACTGAATATGTAGTTGACTTCCTGCCCAAGATAAAGTTGGAAATCGTGGTAAAAGAGGAGCTTGTGGCAAAGGTCGTTGAGACAATCGTCAATGCCGCAAGGACAGGCAGGATTGGCGATGGCAAAGTATTTGTCCTCTCCGTTGATGAAGTAGTAAGGATAAGGACAGGCGAGAGAGGAGATGAGGCGATATAAGGCCTCATCGTTTCGTATTTTAATCAGGAAGATATCTTAAGAGATTATTAAACAGCTTACAGCTAAAAGGAGGAAGAAGCATTATGACGCCGAAAGATGTACTAAAGCTTACAAAAGAAAAAGGTGCCAAGATGGTCGATTTCAAGTTCCTTGATTTCATCGGCATCTGGCAGCATTTCTCAGTACCCATTAATGAACTCAGCGAAGATATTTTTGAAGAGGGCCTTGGTTTTGACGGTTCCAGCATCCGCGGCTGGCAGCCCATTCATGCCAGCGACATGCTTGTAATGCCGGACCCGGCAACAGCCATAATGGACCCGTTCTCAGAAACCCCTACAATGAGCCTTATCTGCGATATCGTTGACCCTATCACAAAAGAGTCTTACTCAAGGGACCCCAGGAACATCGCTAAGAAAGCGGAAGCATACCTTAAATCAACAGGCATCGGTGATGTCGCTTACTTTGGCCCTGAGCCCGAGTTCTTTATATTAGACGATGTTCGCTTCAGCACAGGCGCGAACCATTCCTTCTTCTATCTTGATTCAAACGAAGGCATATGGAACACAGGCCGCGAAGAAGGCCCTAACCTCGGCTACAAGCCCAGGCACAAGGAAGGTTACTTCCCCGTGCCTCCGACAGACAGCCAGGAAGACATCAGGTCAGAGATGTGCCTCGTAATGGAGCAGGTAGGCATACAGGTAGAAAGGCAGCACCATGAAGTCGCAACAGCCGGCCAGGCTGAAATTGACATGCGTTTTGACAGCCTCGTAAAAATGGGCGATAAGCTCATGTGGTTTAAATATGTTGTAAAGAATGTCGCAAAGAGATGGGGCAAGACTGTTACATTCATGCCCAAGCCCATATTCGGCGACAACGGAAGCGGCATGCATGTCCACCAGTCAATCTGGAAAGGCGGCAAGCCCCTTTTCGCAGGCAATGAATACGGCGGAATGAGCCAGATGGCAATGTGGTACATCGGCGGAATACTCAAGCACGCAAGGGCGCTCAACGCGTTCTGCAACCCCGGCACAAACTCCTACAGAAGGCTCGTGCCCGGCTTTGAAGCCCCGATCAACCTTGCTTATTCAAGCAGGAACCGTTCAGCTTCAATCAGGATACCGATGTACTCACCCTCACCGAAGTCAAAGAGGATCGAAGTAAGGTTCCCTGACCCGTCAGCAAACGGCTACCTCGCGTTTGCGGCCATGCTCATGGCAGGCCTCGACGGAATCCAGAACAAGATTGACCCAGGCCAGCCGCTTGATAAGGACATCTACGGCCTTTCACCCGAAGAGCTTTCAAAAGTCCCTTCAGCCGCAGGCTCACTTGAAGAGGCGCTCGAAGCCCTTAAGGCAGACCACGAGTTCCTCCTTAAAGGTGATGTATTCACACAGGATGTTATCGACACTTGGATTGAGTACAAGAAGAAACATGAGATCGACCCTGTTAAATTGAGGCCGGTGCCCCATGAGTTCTTCCTCTACTACGATTGCTAAACCTGAAATATAAAAAGCCCCGTGTCGGAAGACACGGGGCTTTTTATATTTCAGGTTGTTAATTTTTAGCTGACTCTTTTTCAAGAGAGCTGAGCTTCTTCTTTAGGCTCTCTATCTCTTTTTTCAGCTTCTCCATCTCAAGTTCCCTGTGTATCATCTGCTTATTGAGCCTTTCAACTACATTAAGCTCTTCCTTGAGCTTGCTCTCGAGTTTGTGCTTGCTGAGCGCTATCTCAATATTGCAGTGGAGCTCCCTGCATTCGAATGGTTTAAGGATATAGCCGAAAGGCTCGGATATCTTTGCCCTCTCAAGGGTTGCCTGGTCTGCATGCGCCGTGAGATATACAACAGGTATCTTGAGCTTTGAGATTTCCTCTGCGGCTGATATGCCATCGACCTTACCCTGAAGCACAATGTCCATCAGTACAAGGTCCGGCTTATCGATAGAAGCTTTTTCTATTGCTTCTTCTCCTGAGGAGACAATGGAAGTGACTTCATAACCGAAGTCCTTAAGGTTCATCCCGATGTCTTTGGCGACTATCGCCTCATCCTCTACTATCAATATGCGCGCCTTAGGCATAGTTTCTCCTTTCAGTGGTCTGGTCCTGCAGATAAAGGCTTATCCTTGTGCCGTTAAGGGTTATTATGTCCATATATCCGTGGAGTTGGCTTAGAAGGGAATTTACGAGCTGAAGCCCGAGGGTTTCGGCCTTTGCGATATCAAAGCCATCAGGCATCCCTATTCCGTTATCTGTGACCTCAAGCCTTATTCCGCCGTCAGATTTTTTAAGAGAAATGGCTACTTCACCTTTTTTATTATCTGGAAACGCGTATTTGAGTGCATTTGACACAAGCTCGTTTATTATAAGCCCGCATGGGATCGCGGTATCCAGAGATAAGTTTACTGGCTCTATATCGAGCTTTAATTTGATGATCGCAGTATCCACCCCGTAAGAATGGAACAGGTTCTCCATCAGATGGGATATGTAATCAGAGATATCTATTTCTGAAAAGTCTTTAGACCTGTAAAGCTCTTCATGAATTACTGCCATTGATTTTATCCTGTTTTCGCTCTCATTGAAGATCTCTCGGTCCCTGCTGTCTTTTATATATCGCGACTGAATGCGAAGAAGGCTTGATATTATCTGAAGGTTATTTTTTACCCTGTGGTGGATCTCGCTCAGGAGCGCTTCTTTCTCCTTAAGGGATTTTTTGATCTGCTCCTCCGAGTTGAGCCTTTCCGTAATATCATGGAAGATACCCTGAAAGACCATCCTCCCGTTTATCTCAGTAAGGCTTGCGCTTATATCAACAGGGACCCTTCTGCCGTCCTTGGTTGATACAAACAGGTTTGACTTGGTTAACTCTTTTAATTTAATGTGATTTTTGAATACCTTTTTGTAATATTCTGATTCTTCAGCAGGGTGCAATTGTGATTGGTGAAGACCAATCATCTTTTCGCGCGCCATTCCAAGAAGCTGCGTAGCCTTGCGGTTTACATCTATTATTATGCCTGTCTCGGCATCCGCAAGTATTATAGCGTCATTGGCGAATTCAATGAGGTTATGATATTTTTCTTCGGAATCCTTCAGGGCCTTTTCGGCCACATTGCGTTCCGAAATCTCTTTCTTAAGTTTTTCATTTGTCTTTGTAAGCTCAAGCGTGCGGGTCCTGACAAGCTCTTCAAGATGGTCTCTGTGCCTAAGGAGTTCTTCTTCCATCCGTTTTTTTTCCGTAATATCACGAAGTATGTCGATTTTGGATATGCTTCCGTCAGGATTTTTCAGAGGGGTCTCGATAATGTCATAGACCTTGCCCTGTATTACCGCGTCTGTGCGGACAGTTTTGCCTGAGAATACTTCTTCATTCCTGCACCAGGCGCAGGGGACATTTAAGCAATGAAAATACTCATAGCATTTTTGGTCATTAAGAGCCCCGAACTCTTTTTTGATTACCGGGTTTGCGTATTGGACAGTGTATTTGTCATCGGATATATAGACACCGTCAGGCATTGCCTCAAGTATGTTTATCAATTTATTGCGCTCCGACATAAGCGCCTTTTCAGTCTTCTTCCTCTCTGATATATCTATTGCCATGCCGACAAGCCCTGCCAGAGAACCATCGGAGTTGTTGTAAGTGGCTTTTTGGAATAGCATGTCGTGCATGGCGTGGTCAGGGAATTCAATGACCATCTCAAAGGTCTGGGTGCCGCCCTTTTTCAATAGTTCCACATCCATTCTGTGCAGCTCCTCGGCCTGTTTGCTCGGCATGAAATCAAAGAGGGTCTTGCCTTCAATCTCCTCTCTTTTTTTAAGAACGATTTCCTCAAATGCGTTATTGCATCCGAGATACCTGCAGTCCGTGTCTTTATAGTAAATGGGGCTCGGTATGGTATCCATAAGCGTTTGAAGGAATCGGAACTGGTTATCAAGGCGTTCTTCCGTCTTTTTGGATTCAGTGATATTGACGAGGATAAAAAGGAGGCTGACAACCTGCCCTGAAGCGTCTTTTATGGGTTGAACGGTCCAGTCCCAATAGGTAATGCCTCGCTCGGGAAATTCGGGATAGGTAAAAGGTTTGCTGAATGCTGAAAAAGCCTCTCCCGTATCAACTACCCTGCGGAATATGGCCTCATTCCCCTTGTCGGGGAAAAGCTCGAAATGATTTTTGCCTTTTAGAAAGGCCGAACTGTAGCCGGAGGTCTTAGCATAGAGAGCATTTACGCAGATGAAGTTGTAATTCCTGTCAAGGAGAGCTATGTGAAGATGAGGCGCTGAGAAGAACTTTTCGAGTAATTCTGTCGCGCTATTAAGAAAAGACAGGTCTGGCATGTCCGCTGAGCTTTTTCGTACAGCCGGTTTTTCAGGCTTGTTTCCCGTTTTGACCTTTTGTCCCATAAATACAGCCTCAAATTGGGACCTGCCGGTATTCGGTAAAAATTTCCTCGGAGCCTTATATCAACAGGCATTGACATTATATCAAATTCAGGCAATTTCAGGAGAAAGTTATTCTTTGTGTAGCTCCAATATCTTTCTGATGATGTTTGTCGTGGATTTGCCTTTTACAAGGGTTATCCTTCTTATCTTGCCGCCGTTTGCCTTTACGATATCCCCTCCGACTATGTCCTTTGCAGCCCAGTCAGCGCCCTTGGCTAATATGTCCGGCTTTATGGCTTCAATCAATTTGACTGGTGTCGGGTCGCTGAAAATAACTATGTAGTCCACGAACTCAAGTGCTTCCATTACTTCAGCTCGTTCATTCTGCGGGACAATGGGCCTCTTCTCGCCCTTGATGGCGCGGATGGATGAGTCGCTGTTAAGCCCTACTACAAGTATGTCGCCGTGCGACTTCGCCTTTCTCAGGTATCTTACATGGCCGGCATGGATGATATCAAAGCATCCGTTGGTGAATACTATCTTTTTGCGCTTCCTGCGGAGCTTATCAAGCTCGGGGATAAGTTTTTTTAGCGTTATTACCTTTAACATCTGCCGTATTCCTTAAGTGTAATGATTTTAAAATATCATACCATCGCTGCCCTGGCAAGGGTCAGGGCAAAAATCTCCGCGCCTGCTTTCTTAAGAACCTTTGAGCATTCTTTGATGGTCGCGCCCGTTGTATAGACATCATCGACAAGCAGCACCTTCTTAGCTTTGAAAGCGGCTTTGTCAACTATCTCAAAAGCCCCTGAGACATTCTTTTCCCTCTCCTGCGCCGTAAGGTTTATCTGCTGTTCAGTGTGCCGTATCCTTGTGAGATTCTTGAAATCCACGCTGATTGAAAGGTTTTTGGAAATCTCATTTGCGAGAAGGAGCGACTGGTTAAAACCCCTCATTCTGAGCCTCTTTTTATGGAGCGGGACAGGGACAATGACATCGGGCCTTGATGAGAACAGGGCCGCCTGTGAAGTAAGCCTGCCAAGAGGGGCGGCCAGTATTACCTTGCCATGGTATTTAAAACCATGGACTGCTTCAACGACGCACTTGTCGTAAAATAGTGCGCTTCGCGCCTCTTTGAAGGGCATCTTTTCTGTCAGGCATTTTCCGCATGTATGGTCAGGCCCGAGGCTGTTTGTGAAAGGCATTCCGCAGGAACGGCAAATCGGGGCGGTTATCTTTAAGTCAGAGAATTTATCGTTGCACTTTAAGCAAAAGACGCCATCTGCAATGTCTGTCTCGCACAGGGCGCAGACAGGCGGGAAGACGATATTCAAAAGCGCACTAAGCATCAGGGCTCCGCAATAAATCGTTTACAATCTAATATCATATTTCAGTATGCCCTTCAATGCAGTAAAAAGAAGCCCTCCTTTTAAAAAAAGGAGGGCTGCAGGGGAGGGGAGTAACCAGAGGGGGTAGTATTCCAATAGCCTCAAGGCTGCGCAAAGGCAGGAAGATCTTCCCTTGCAGGTAAAATAATATGAAAGACAGTGCCTGAACTGTCGCTCTCTACTGTTATATCTCCGCTGTGCTCCCGTATTATCCCGTAGCTTATCGAAAGCCCAAGGCCGGTACCTTTGCCCGGCTCTTTTGTAGTAAAGAACGGGTCAAATATTCTGTCCTTTATTTCTGCTGGAATGCCTGTGCCTGTATCCCGTATGCTCATTTTTGCGAAGGATATGCCCCCGGTCTTGCTTGACGAAGTCGATATGGTCAGAGTTCCGCCGCTTGGCATGGCATCCTTTGCGTTGGCGACAAGATTGATTATCACCTGCTCAAGCCTTGTGGCTGAGCCGAGTATGACAGGCACAGGGTTAAGTTTCATCTTAAGCTCTATTGACCTGCTTGTGAGCAGTTCACGTAGGATCATGATCGAGTCTTTTATGATGCCTTTCAGGTCAACAGGCTTAAAGGCAATGCAGTCATTCCTTGAAAATATCCTCAGATGCTTTATTACCTGCTCCATTTTAACGGAGGCGTCTGCTATCAGCTTGAGCTTTTCATACTGCGCGGATTTTTTATCAGTCTGTCTCAGGATATTTTGCGAAAGACCCATTATTACAGTGAGCGGCTGATTCAACTCATGGGCAAGCCCCGCTGAAAGCTCTCCGAGCACGGTAAGCTTGCTGCTTTGAATAAGCTGGTTCTGCGTTTCTTTCAATTTATTATATGCTGCCTCAAGCTCCATCTCGCCCTGGTCAAGGTCTTTAAGCATCCGGAAGACTCCTTCCCTGAAGTCCTCAAGGTATTTGACTCTTTTCGCAAGCTCTTTTTTTGTTGCCTTGAGCTCCTCTATGAGAACATCATTGCCGGTATGATAATATTGTCTTTCACCTTCGTAATGCTCTTTTGAGATTGACATGGAATTCTCCGGGCATAGAGCAGGATCAGTTAGTTTTTGCGGTATTTCTGTTTTTAAGCTCGACAAGCCTCTCCCGTATCTCCTGCATCTTAAGCTCTCTTCTTACCGCAAGCAGCGCGAATTCCTCAAGGTCACTGACGGTCTTTTCAAGTTTTTTTGAGTTCTCTTCAGCCGTTTTTCTCGCCTTTTTTACCTCATCCATTATCTTTTTGCGCTCGTCCATGTCCCTGCCGACGCAACAGCACCCGGTAATTTCTCCGGCCTTATATACGGGTACTGCGTTGAATTCAGAATAATTTATCCTGCCGTCCTTGCGTATCAGCTTAAGTTCAAAGTTCCTGACAGATTGCCCTTTAAGGATGCGGCAGAAGGTCTCGGATGCTTTTTCCCTTTCATCTTCAGGTACGAACTTCAGGTAATGCATTCCGGCAGTTTCATCTTCTTCATAACCTGTAAGGGTAGCCGCGGCCTCGTTCATATAGAGGACCTTGCCCTCGTTATCAAGCTCGATGACAGCGTCGGGAATATTTTTCAGAAGGTCTAAATGGTGTGTCGAAAATTCGTTTATTGCAGATGAGAGGCTCTCAAGCCCAAGGGCGATATTACTAAACTCTCCTTCAGGCAGGCCGCCCATTGAAACTCCGCGCCTGCAATCCCCCCGGCTTATGTCAGCTATTGCAGTTTCTATTTTTTTAAGAGGAGCAAAAATCCGGGTTGAGATTAGCCTTAAACACAAAGCGAGTATAAGAAGAGACAGGACTGAGAGGGCCGCGGCTGTGTTGCTGCCTGTTGTCACGCTTAGGGCAATTGAAGCGGAAATAGAAAAAAATATCGCTCCAAAGCACAGGTTTGTGAGTTTTCTTACAGACATATATGCCCGTAGTATTTAATTTAAGTATGCTGTGCCGTGCTGGTTATGAATCGGTCAGGTGATGAGGGTCTGTGATGAAAGTCGAGGTGAGTTTAAGCCGGATGTAAACGGCTCTTTACAAGAATGACCTGAATATAGCATTTTTTTCAAATAAATCCAAGAAGAATTTGTTAAAAATATGTTTACGGAATAAAAAGCAGCCTTTCCAAAAGCAAATTGTAAATAAAACGCCTATAATATATATATCCTGTTCTGTGTTTTCTGAGAGATTCCCGCATAACTCTTTAAAAACTTTAAAAAATTTGTTATTTATGCTAAAAGGAAATAATCATAAAATAAAAGATGCGGGAATATATAAGGAAAAATAATGTTTAAGAAACTTAAAGCAGGCTTTGAGAGCCTTAAGGCAGGGCTCGCCAGGACCCATAATGCCATTATGGGCAGCGTTGAATCGGCATTTAACCTGAATAACGGAGAGTCAAGGGAAGAGCTGTTCGAAAGGCTTGAGGAATCTCTTATCACCTCTGATGTGGGCGTAAAAGCCTCGATGGAGATAGTCGGCAATCTCAGGACAAGGCTTGTGGGATGGGATACGAATAAATTCAAGGAATATTTCAGGGAATCTATCTACGATATCTTAAAGGAGGTTGAAAAACCTCTGGAGATAGACAAAAACCCCTTTGTAATAATGGTGCTTGGAGTAAACGGGGTCGGCAAGACCACTACGATTGGAAAGCTTGCCGCAAGGTACAAGGCTGAAGGCAAATCAGTGCTTCTGGCCGCAGGAGATACATTCAGGGCGGCGGCAATAGAGCAGCTTGAAGGCTGGGGCAATAGGGTCGGCTGCGATGTTATCAGGCAGGCTCAGGGCGGAGACCCGGGTGCGGTCATATTTGACGCAATCAGGGCCGCGCAGTCCAGAAGGTCTGATGTTATAATACTTGATACGGCAGGAAGGCTGCACACAAAAGTCAATCTGATGGAAGAGCTTAAAAAAGTGCAGAGGGTGGTCTCAAGGGAGATGCCCGGCGCTCCGCATGAGAACCTTCTTGTGCTTGACGCCTCAACAGGGCAGAACGCAATCAATCAGGCAAAGCTCTTTGACGAGGCCGTAGGCGTGACAGGCATTGCGCTAACGAAGCTTGACGGCACTGCGAAAGGCGGGATAATAGTAGCCATAGCCAAGGAGATGAAGATACCGATACGGTTCATAGGAGTCGGCGAGACTGTAGACGACCTTAAGGATTTCGATGCTCACGATTTTGTCGAAGCTTTGATATAAAAGCGAATATCTCAGGGGAGGCGCGAGTTGATAAACGAAAAGCTTAGAGATTTTTATGAGCTGTATGAGCGCAGGAAGAGCATAAGGGAATTTGAGGACAGGCCGGTTGAGCTGGATAAGCTCTCACGCCTTTTAATGACGCTTAACAGGGCGCAGAGCGCCGCGAACCGCCAGCCCTGGCACTTCATAGTTATAGAGAAAAAGGACCGCGCCAAGGTCAACGAGCTTTTCACGAAAGAGGGGTTCAGGAACGCTCCCATTATCATAGCTGCCTGCGCTGACCCGTCTCAGGCATGGGTAAGAAAGACGGACGGCATAAACTACGCATGGGTCGATGTTTCAATCGCTGTTACGGAGATGATTGGGGCGGCTACCGCAGAGGGTCTTGGAACCTGCTGGATAGCTTCATTGGATCCTGTTAAAATGAAAGAGGCGCTTGGGATTCCAGATAATATTGAGCTTGTGGCTCTCATAGCCATAGGATATCCCAGGGAAGAACTTGTAAAAGAGAAGAAAATGAGAAAATCTCTTGGAGAAATTATTCACTATGGAAAATGGTAAAAAGCCCGAAGATAATTTTGTAGTGCTTAGGACAGAGAGGCGAAAAAACTTAAGAAAACAGCTCCTTGTGCTTAAGGTGAAAGGCGAGGATAAGAGGGGCGCGTTTTTCGGGTACGCCAAGACCTTAAGCACGGGAGGGATGTTCATATCTTCAGTCAATCCGCGTAAGGTCGGCGAAGAGTTTGAGATAACATTCAAGCTCCCGAGTGATAACGAGGAGATAAAATGCAAGGGGCTGGTGGTGTGGCAGAGGGAGTTCGAGCCTCATAAGCAGGAGCCGGGCATGGGCATAAAATTTATTGACCTCCCGACACCCGTAAGGGACAAGATAGAAGAGTGGCTGAGTAAAAAATAAGATGAACTTAAAACGCCATCCTTAATAAGGATGGCGTTTTTTTATTGGTGTGTGTTTTAAAACAAGACAAAATACAAAAAAGAACTAAAATCTCAAAAGAGCGTCCGTGCTTATTTACTCCGTCATTCCCGAATGCCTCTATCGGGAATCCAGTATTTAAAGATTTTGGACTGCCCCCTTTTGTTGGGAAAATACGGTAAGGAGTTAACGGATTGCAGATTGTATTAAAGCGTTGTTGCTGATTTACTTTTGCGAACTACCGTTCGCTCCTCGGGGCATTGGCTCCGTTCGTTCTCAGGCTCATTCGCAATGCCCCTTGGTGTGGTGTTTTAAAAACAAGACAAAATACAAAAAAGAACTAAAATCTCAAAAGAGCGTCCGTGCTTATTTACTCCGTCATTCCCGAATGCCTCTATCGGGAATCTACTTTTAAAAATACTGGATTCCCGCTTTCGCGGGAATGACAATTACTAAAGCCGTCATTGCGAGCGGAGCGAAGCAATCTGGTCTTATCCCCCTCACCCCAGCCCTCTCCCACAAGGGGAGAGGGTGAAAAACTATTCCCAAGTTCAAAAACCCGGATTGCTTCGGGGCTTAAAGGTCCCTCGCAATTACGCTTTAAAATAAAAAAGGGCGGATAAACCGCCCTTTCAGTGTTTTGCGTTTCTTATCGAGCTTAGCTCTTTGTCGTCCAGGTAGTTCCTTTTGCGCTGTCCTCAAGTATGATGCCTTTTGCCAGCAGTTCATCCCTTATTTCATCTGCGCGCTTGAAATTTTTATTTTTCCTTGCCTCAGTCCTCTCAACTATGAGTTTTTCAATCTCTTCAGCAGGTATTGATGAGCGGGAGTTCTTATCATTAAAATACTCTGCAGGTTTTTTGCAGAAAATGCCGAGCATTTTTGAGGCGAGATTAAAGACGCACAGAATGTACGCAAGCTCAAGGGTGCCTTCCTTTTTGCCAGAGGCCTTTGCCTCGTCCATAAGCTTATTGGCCCGCGTTACTTCCTTGAAGACCTGGCCGATTACCTCTGCCGTGTTGAAGTCGTCATCCATGGCGTCGAATATGGCCTTGTACTTATCCTGATTGCACTGGACGCAGAACTCAACGGAGGTGGAGTCCGGCCACTCTGTCTCTATCCTCTGGACAGTCTTGTAGAATCTCTCCATCGCTGATTCGGCATCCTTGAGAGAATCCCTCGTGTAATCAATGGGGGACCTGTACTGGCTGGATAAGAGGAAGAGCCTTAAAGCTTCGCTTGTATAGTCCTTGAGCACCTCGCTGATATTTAAAATATTACCCAGCGATTTGCTCATCTTCTCTTTTTCGATGTTCACGAAGCCGTTGTGGAGCCAGTACCTTGCGTAAGGGGTCTTGCCTGTTGCGGCCTCGCTCTGGGCTATCTCGTTTTCGTGGTGCGGGAATATGAGGTCTTTTCCGCCCCCGTGGATGTCAATTGTAGTGCCGAGCCACTGCATGCACATGGCAGAGCATTCGATATGCCAGCCGGGGCGTCCTTTTCCCCAAGGGCTGTCCCAGGCAGGTTCTCCGGGCTTGCTCGCCTTCCACAGGGCAAAATCCAGCGGGTCTTTCTTGCTCTCGTTCACATCGACCCTCGCGCCTGATTCAAGCTCGTCTATATTTTTACCTGAAAGCTTTCCGTAATCTTTTTTAAGCCTTACTGAGTAGAAGACATCTCCGTTCGATTCATAGGCATAGCCGTTCTTTATAAGGGTCTGCGTGACCTCTATTATCCTGTCGATCGTCTCGGTTGCCTTTGGCCTGTGCGTAGGCAGTTCAATGCCAAGGGCCTCCATGTCATCGTCAAACGCCTTTATGTAGCGCTCGGCTATGACCTCGGAAGTTACGCCTTCGTCATTGGCGCGCTTTATTATCTTGTCGTCTACATCAGTATAGTTTCTCGCGTAAGTGACATCGAATCCCTTGTACTTGAGGTAGCGATAAACTACATCGAAGGATACCGCGCTCCTTGCGTGCCCTATGTGGCTAAGGGAATATACTGTCGGGCCGCAGACATACATGGTGACTTTGCCTTCGGCCTGAGGCACGAATTCCTCTTTTTTCCTTGTAAGCGAGTTGTAGATTTTTAATGACATGGTCCACCATTTTAAACGGTTTTTTTATTCCAATATTATTCTTCGGCTTTTTTAAGCCGTTCTATAGCCTTTTCTTTTCCGAGGAGTTTTAGGATATTTACCAGCTCTATGCCGTGCACCTCTCCTGTGAGGGCAGCCCTTATGGGGAAGTAAAGCCTCTTGCCCTTCTCGTTGGTCTGCTTCTGTACGGAAGAGACAGCCTCCTTATATGTACCCTCATTTATCTCGAAAGCCTTCTCTAATTCAATCCTGAACGCTTTTATAACACCTTTTGAGTGAGGTTCATCCAAGGCTGACTTCGCATCCTCAGAATATTTTATCTCTCCGATAAAAGTCGCAAGCAACTCTTCGATATCCCTTAATGTCATGGCATTGGCCTTTACAAGGCTGACTGCCTTTATCAGAAATTCTTTATCTGTTCCCGAAGGCGCGGAGATAAGCTCCGCAATGCGGGAGCCCTCCGCGCGTTCGATTGAAATCTTATTATAATATTTCAGCCGCTCAATATCAAAGATGGAAGGGGCTTTTGAAAGTTTATCGAAACTGAAATCCTTTGCAAGTTCATCGAGGCTCAAAAGCCCTTCACCAGGGTTCCACCCAAGCCGCGCAATGGTATTTATGACTGCTTCAGGCAGAAAGCCCTGCTCTCTCAAGCTCCGTAAGGAGCCGGCGGAATCCCTTTTGCTGAGAGGCGTCCTGTTGCTGCCGAGCACAAGGGGTATATGGCAGTAATTCGGCAGTTCAAGACCGAGACTCTTGTATAAAAGTATCTGCCTCGGGGTGTTGGACAAGTGGTCATCGCCCCTTATTATATGGGTGACTTCCATCAGTGCGTCATCTGCTACAACCGCGAAATTGTATGAAGCAACGCCGTCTGAGCCTATAAGCACAAAATCGCCGAATGCCTTTGTGTCAAAGCTGACCTCACCGTGTACCGCGTCTTTAAATGAGACCACCCTCTCAGGCACTTTGAACCTGATTACAGGAGTAATGCCTTGAGGGATTTCCGAGCCGTTTAAATTCCTGCATCTGCCGTCATAGCGGGGAGGGAGCCCTGCGCTGACCTGAGCCCGTTTAAGCTCTTCAAGCCTCTCCATTGTGCAGTAGCAATTGTACGCAAGCCCTTCATTAAGGAGCTTGCCAGCATACTGCCTGTAAATATCAAGCCTCTCGGATTGCCTGTAAGGGCCGTGGCTGCCGTCTTTATCAGGTCCTTCATCCCAAAGGAGGCCGAGCCACCTGAGGTCACGGAGAATACTATCTTCAAAGATTGCCTGAGAGCGTGCAATGTCGGTGTCTTCTATCCGGATTATGAATTTTCCGCCTGAGTGTTTGGCGAATAGCCAATTGAAGAGCGCTGTGCGCGCGTTGCCGATGTGGAGCTCGCCTGTTGGGCTTGGAGCGAACCTGGTGCGCATGGGCCTGCCCACTATTTGCTCTCCTCGATAAGCGCGGTAGAGTAGGCTGAGATACCCTGGCCTGTGCCTGTAAAGCCAAGCCCTTCTTCTGTCTTGGCCTTTACATTAACCTGTGTTTCACTGCAGCCGAGGGTGGCTGCTATATTTTTTACCATGCCCGGTATATGGACTCCGAGACGGGGTGATTCACAGACAATGGTGGAGTCGATGTTGCCTATGGTAAAACCTTTTTCATCAAGAAGCTCTTTTGTCCTCTTGAGCAGTTCAATGCTTGAGATGTCCTTGTACCTGTTGTCGCTCGGAGGGAAATGCCTGCCGATATCGCCGAGTGCGGCTGCCCCTATCAGGGCGTCGATTATCGCGTGGAGCAGGACATCCGCGTCAGAGTGGCCCAAGAGGCCTTTGTCGTGCGGCACATCAACGCCGCCAAGAATGAGTTTTCTGCCCTCAACAAGCCTGTGCACATCATATCCGAAACCAATCCTCATCTGGCTAAAGCTGCTCCTCTTCCGTGTATTATGCATTCGGCAATTGCCATGTCTTCTTTGGTAGTTATCTTTATATTTTCGTAAGAGCCCTCGACGACCTTGACCTGACAGCCTATCCGCTCGACAAGCGAGCTTTCATCAGTGCCGAGGAATCCCTCATCCATTGCCTTTGTGAACGCCTTTTTAATTATATCCGCCCTGAATATCTGCGGTGTCTGGACTGAAAGGAGGGCCTCCCTTGGCACAGTCCTCTGGACAAAACCGCCGAGCGCCTCTTTTATAGTGTCCTTGACAGGCACGGCGCAAATCGCCGCCCCGTGCTCATAAGCTGCCTTGATCGTATTGTCAATTATCTCTTTTGTCACCAGAGGGCGCGCTCCGTCATGGATGGCTATGAACTCCCACCGGTCGCTTGCGAATTTAAGCGCGTTGGATACGGAGTCCTGCCGTTCCTTGCCGCCTGCTATTACATCGGCTACTTTTTTAAATCCGTATTTTTCAACTATCTGCGTCCTGCAGAACTCTTCATCAGCGTGCGGCACGACTATAACTATGGCGTCAATCAAATCAGAGCTTTCAAATGCCGCAAGCGTGTGCGCGAGAACCGGCCTGCCCGCAAGCGGAAGATAGTTCTTCTTCTGAGAGCCCATGCGCCTGCCCTTGCCTGCCGATGGGATTACCGCAAGTGTTTTTTTGTGTTTTGTATGCATTCTGTTCAGGGCCCGCCGATTCCTCAGCGGGCAAAGAAAAACCCGTTTGAGACGGGTTTAATAATTCGGATATAAAAACGGCCTCTACTGATAGACCGGCCTTTTAAGCTCTTCCTTTACCTTGGAGAATATCATGCGCCCCCCTGTTGTCTGAAGCACGCTCGTGATTGAAACATCAACGGTCTTGCCGAGATGTTCCCTTGCGTTATCTATTACTACCATTGTGCCGTCCTCAAGATACCCAATCCCCTGGCCGTGCTCCTTGCCTTCTTTCAGGACAAGTATGTGCATCACTTCTCCGGGCAGCACTACAGGCTTCATGGCTGTTGCGAGCTTGTTAATGTTAAGGACATGCACGCCGTGCAGTTCAGCTACCTTGTTAAGGTTAGCGTCATTGGTGAATATCTTTCCGTCCGTTTCCTTGGCCAGGGCGACGAGTTTGCTGTCAACCTCTTTGATGCCGGGAAAATCCTTCTCCGATATTATGACTTCCATTTTTTTGTTGGCCTGTATCTGCTTAAGCACATCGAGGCCGCGCTTGCCTCTTGCCCTTTTAATGGCATCGGATGAGTCCGCGATGTACTGAAGTTCCTGCAAAACGAACTGCGGAACTATCAATTTGCCGTCAAGAAAGCCTGTCTCGCAAACCTCAGCCACTCTGCCGTCAATGATGACGCTGGTATCGATGATAAGACCCTTGCAGGAATTCTTTTGGTCAGCAGGTTTTCCTTCTTCTTTTTTCAGAAGGTTCTCAAAACCGATGCCTTCGAACTCGTCCCCTTTTTTCATGCCGATGCTCAGGCCGATATAGCCGATTACGCAGTTGGTCAGGAGATAGGCCGCAAGCTCAAGATATGTGTTTCCGCTTAGATTGATTACGAGTGGGTAGGTAAGCAGGTTTGCTACGATGAGACCGGTAATAAGGCCGAGAGCGCCGCCGGTCACGATGCGAAGAGGGGTTCTCTTGACCCTTTCTTCAAAGACTATTGCGATTGCGGCTATAAGGATTCCGCTGATTAAGCCGACATAGGCGAGCTTGTGTCCGATGATCTGGTCTATAATGAAATATCCGCTTGCTGAGGCGAATATGACAAGCAAAGAACGCATTAAAATAAACAACCCAAAGACCCTCCCTGTCTATCTTTATCTTTGCATTATGCGAAAGAGCTCTTCTTCCACCTTTTCTTCTTTAATGTTTTTCGCTATTGAAAGCTCCTTTACAAGCAGGTTCTTTGCGGTATCGAGCATTCTCCTTTCGCCAAAGGAAAGTTCTTTGCCGGATTTGAGCATGTATAGGTCGCGCAGGACCTTTGCGACTTCCATAACGCAGCCGCTCTTAATCTTGTCTGTGTATTCGCGGTAACGCCTGTTCCATGTCTGATTGTCAAGGATGACATCCGTTCTGTCCTTGAGGATCTCATAGATCTTCGGAACCATGCTTTTCTTTACAATTTTTCTGAGGCCGACGGATGACGCGGTCTCGATGGGAACCATGATGGTAGCTTCGGTATCCATGATTTTGAGTATGTAGAAGTGCTTGTTGAGACCGGACACTTCCCTGCACTCAATTCCCATGATCATACCGACACCATGGGCGGGGTAAACTGCAAGCTCCCCTATTTTGAACGAATCGGTAATGGTCTTAGACATGGATTCCTTTTGGAGTGGACAGAAAATGGGTACAATCTTTTATATCATAATGGGTTTCAAGAGTCAATTAAATTAACTTTCGTCACGGCAGCGCTTCGAGGCTGAAGAAATCCTCGCTCAGTTCGGGGTCTATCTCAACATCGGAATATTTTATCTTAAGCGTCCTCTTGCCGTCTTCTATATGAATATTAAACGGGATATGAGCGCCTGAGATGTCCCTGTAATCGGACATCATTACGGTGAGGGAAGCAGAGCCTTTTTTGTACTTGACTATCTTAGATATGTGCCCGTCCTTATCGGTCAGGACTTCTATGTTGTCCGCTTTTTGAGCGGCCTTGTTCTTCGGGTACTGAGAGCCGAGGAGGAAGGAGACGACTTCCTTTGCTTTAAACGAGTACGGAAGGGCCGGGTCTTCCCAGTCCTTTTTTTCTATTTCTCCGCCTGAGAAAGCGTAAAGGGTGGAGCCGTCGCTTACAAGGAGGGCCATTACATGGTTGAAGGGACCGAGCACTTCTATCCTGAAGAGGTCAGGGCTCTTGGCCATGATGGTGGCCCTGCCGCTTAAGGTTATCATCTTTTTCAGCTCTACAACCGCCTCAGCCCTGATGGCCTTCGGCGTCTTTTTCTTTTCCCCTAAATCAGGAAGTTCTTTGGAGGGCTTCAGGCCTGCGCAGCCCCAGAAGAAAAGGAGCGCAAGGAGCAGTAAGCCGAATTTTGCGGTTCTCACGGATTGCTTGCCTTAAGTTCTTCCTTGAGCTTCTCAAGCTTGTCCTTAAGAAGCGCGTTGCCGGGGTTTATCTGAATGGCTGACTCGTAAGAGGAGAGCGCTTTCTGTTTGAGATTGTTCTTGAGGTATGCGTCCCCGAGGTGCTCGATGACAACAGGGTCTTCGGGCAGATATTGAAGCGCCTTCTCAAGTTCCGTGACAGCCTTCTTGAAGTCGCCTTTTTTGTAATAGACCCAGCCGAGGCTGTCGAGTATGTGGCCGCTTTCAGGCTTAACTGAGAGCGCCTTCATGATATACTGCTCTGCCTCCTCAAGCTTTGTGCCTTTATCAGCAAGCGAATAGCCGATGTAGTTAAGCGCGTTTGCGTGCTGCGGGTCTAATTCAAGGACCTTGAACATCGCGCCTGCGACCTTGTCTTCCATCTTGGCTTCATCGTAAAGGACTCCAAGGGTGAAGAACAGCTCAGGGTCTTCGGGGCTGACTTTGATCGCGCGCTGAACTGCGTCAATGGCCTCGTCATACTTTTTAACATCCCTGTAGATAGAGGCCAGGAGCTTTAACAGCTCTGGCTTTTCGCCCTTTAACTTTATTGCTTCATTGAGCTCTTTTAAAGTGTTATCTATCCTGCCCTGCTTCTCGTAGATATATGCGAGGTGCAGTTTTGAATCTATGAAGCTGTTGTCCTTTTCAGGGATGAGCTGGAATTCCTTCGTGGCGTTGATGAGGTCTCCCTTTTCCTCGTATGTGGTGCCGAGGTAGTAGCGCACCCTGTAGAACTCAGGGTTTTTGGCGAGGATATCCTGGAATTTTGTGATAGCGTCCTCGTATTTTTTCTTTTCAAAATAAATGAGGCCTGTCTTTACCATTGCCTCAAGCCTTGTGTCTTCGTTATTCTCAAGCTCCTTGAACTGGATGAGGGCTTCATCGAGCCTGTTCTGCTGGATGTAGAGCGTGCCCAGGCGCGTCATTATGCCGGTGTCGTTGGGCATAAGCTCGATGCCTTTGCGGTATATTTCAATTGCCTTGTCGGTCTTTTTATCAAGCTCGTATGTGATGCCGAGCTCGAAGTATGCCGCGCCGAAGTGCTGGTTGGTGTTGATAGCCTTTGTGTAGTACTCGGCTGCCTTGCCGTAATTCGCCCTCTCGAACTCTATCTTGGCCATGTAATACAGGGCCATAACGGAATCCGTGTTTATGGTAAGGAGCTTATTTAAGACCTCGATGCCTTTATCGTATTCCTTCATCTTGGCGTAAAGCGTTCCAAGCAGGAGATAGTTTTTCTGGTTTTGAGGGTCAAGCTCGATTGCTTCCCGGTAGTTTTTCGCCGCCGCGCTGTCATCTTTGAGTACGGTAAACAGCTCTGCGAGAGACACATAGGAAGCGGCATATTTCGGGTCAAGCTCGATTGCCTTTTCAAGGTTCCTGCGGGCAGGTTCGAACTCTCCCATTCCAAGCTGGAGCGCGCCTATTTCGGAATAAAGAAATGCGGAATTCGGGTCAAGGTTCAGCGCCTTTTTGTAGAGCTCGACAGCGCCGGGGGCATTGCCGCTTTTCCTGAGCATCTGAGCGGCTGAGAAATAATAGTATGTTTCCGAGACATTCCTGGTTATTTCTCTTGAGGAGATGCGTGCGTCTTTAGCGAGAACCGGTGCGGGTGAACACAGAAAGAGGAAGATAAAGGCCGGAGCAGCCAGCCCTTTGAAAATATTTCTTTTTGTCACAAAGCCTCCGACTAATTGGTTCCGGGCCTGGAAAAGTTCCGTTATGGAATCTTTAATGCCCGGCCTTGGCTGGTTCATGCCGAAAAAAATCTGGCGGGTTTTGTTTCCTTTCTCTTTTGTCTTCATAAGGCAAAGAAGCCGGAAATATAGTAGCATTTTTTTACGCGGCAGTCAAACAAAGGGATTGGTGCGGGGTAACTGCGGGAAGAACCTGAACAGTTCAAATGAGCATTATTCGGACTGCGTTATTATTCAGCCTGCAGCGCGTGCTTATGCCTGCGCGCGGCTTCAATCCTTTCACGGACCTCGGGGGGAAGGTGTACGCCTTCGGTATCGAGCCCGGTGAGTATGTCGAGGAGTACCTCGATCTTATCTTTTATTGTCAGGCCGTTATGGATGAGTATCCTTTTTTCGCCTCTCAGCACGAAAATGCCTCCATGGGATATTACTTCACCCTTCCTCAGGTTTTCGTAGCCGAGTTTTATCGATAGTTTCTCAGTAGCCTCTTCAAGCAGGGCCAGCAATGCTTCGTCTTTCATATCGATATTTTGCTTATTTGGTATTTTGCTGTCAAGCTAAAAGAGTATTTACCCAAATAAGAAGTTGACATGCAAACGGCATTCGATTATATTTCATTAAGGTTTTTGAAACTTTTTCCAAGCATAATTTTATTTATACCGATAACCGATATAAGCCTGAAAGGAGTTAATAATGTCCGAAAACATTATCCACGTAACAGACTCGAATTTTGAGACAATGGTCCTTAAATCTGAAACTCCCGTTCTTATTGACTTCTGGGCAAGCTGGTGCGCTCCCTGCAGGGCTATTGCTCCCATAGTGGATGAGATGGCAACCGAATATAACGGCAGGGTCAGGGTGGCGAAGATGAATGTCGATGATAACCCGTCAACCCCCGGCAAGTACGGAGTAAGGGGCATACCTACTCTGATACTTTTCAAGGGCGGCAAGGTCGTTGACCAGCTCGTAGGCGCTGTTCCCAAGAACCAGATAAAGGACCTTATTGAAAAGGGCCTTTAATACTCGATTGAATGCTATTCAAAAGGGGCAAACAGGTGTTTGCCCCTTTTTTTATTTCGTGTTTTGCTTGTAAAAATAGCTGTAAACCGTTAAAATGAACGAAATTTCCTATCAGGTGGACAGATGAAAACAATCGATATTCGCAGGTTGAACATATATGGGACGCTTGTCCTTATTCTGATGATTTCGCTGATGGCATTGCCCGGGTGCAAGAAAAAAGAAGAGGCCGTTAAAGAGGATGGAGCGGGAGGCGCAGCCATACCGTTTAAGGTCGCCACTTTTCAGGGTAGTGAGTTCAGCCTTGAGGCCGTGAAGGGTAAGCCTGTCGTAGTAAACTTTTTTGCGTCATGGTGCGGGCCTTGCAGGATGGAAGCAAAGGACCTCGAAAAGGCTTACGGCACATTCAAGCCTGTGGGGGTAGAGTTCATAGGCGTTGCCGTCGATGATACCGAAGAAGGCGCAAAGGCTTTTGTAAAGGAGTTTAAATGGTCTTTCCCGGCAGGCAGGGACGCAAGCGGAGAGATAATGAAAGCATATAACATATTTGCAGTTCCCCAGACCTACATAATAGGCAAGGATGGTACTGTAAAATATATACACTCCGGCGTAATAGATGAAGAGATATTGACCCGCGAGATCAGAAAAGCCCTGTAAAATCAAGAAAGGCCCTTTGCTTTAAGGCTAAGGGCCTTTCTATATTGCTTTTCCTTCCAAAAAACATCCCAATTCCCCGTGTTGCATCAATCAAATAGGCTGATAGACTTAAATTAGCAGAGCCAAGGAATTTTAATCCTTGCCATAAATAGCGGGATTGTGGGCATGCAGGTAATTATTTTTATATGGCTCGTTTGACTGCCATTAAAAGGGGCGTGGTTTTCGCCGAGTTACCCTATTAAAGGGGGAATATATGGGATTGAACCTTTCACCCGGGGCCTTGACTGTCCTCCAGAGGCGCTATCTCAATAAAGATGAGTCGGGTCGCGTCATAGAAACCCCTGAGGAAATGTTCAGGAGGGTTGCCAGCAATATCGCCCAGGCAGAGCAAATCTATAATAAAAAAGCTGATTTAAAGGGACTTGAGGATAGTTTTTACAGTATCCTGTCCAATCTCGAATTCCTGCCCAATTCGCCTACCCTGATGAACGCGGGCAGAAGGCTCCAGCAGTTGGCCGCGTGTTTTGTCCTTCCGGTAGGAGACTCTCTTGATTCCATCTTTGAAGCCATAAAGAATACCGCCAGAATCCATCAGTCAGGAGGAGGGACAGGCTTTTCATTCAGCAGATTGAGGCCTTCTGATGATATCGTAGGCTCAACCGGAGGGGTTGCCAGCGGCCCTGTGTCGTTTATGAGGGTATTTAACGCCACGACAGAGGCGATAAAGCAGGGCGGCACGAGGCGGGGCGCAAATATGGGTATCCTGAGGGTGGACCACCCGGACATAATATCATTTATAACGGTAAAGCAGGACCCCAAGGAGTTTGTTAATTTCAATTTATCGGTAGCTGTTACGGATGACTTCATGGAGGCTCTTGAGAAAGGCGGAGAGTACAGCCTTGTAAATCCGAGGACAGGTAAAGTCACAGGTTATAAGAACGCAAGGGAAGTTTTCGATAAAATTGTGGAGGCTGCATGGAAGAGCGGAGAGCCGGGCGTGCTCTTTATAGACAGGATAAACAAGGCGAATCCGACCCCGCAGCTTGGCCGTTTTGAGGCTACAAACCCCTGCGGAGAACAGCCGCTGCTTGATTATGAGCCGTGCAACCTTGGCTCGATAAACCTCGGAAAGATGGTAAAGGAGAACGGGGGCGGCTGGAAAGTAGATTATAAAAAACTCGAGGATACTGTAAGGCTTGGCATAAGGTTTCTGGATAATGTGATTGATGTAAGCAGGTATCCTACGCCTGAGATAGATGTCATGGCAAAGGCGAACAGGAAAATAGGCCTTGGCGTAATGGGATTTGCTGATATGCTTGTAAGGCTTCGCATGGTCTATGGAAGCGAAGAGAGTATCAAATTCGCAGAGGAGTTGATGAAGTTTATCAAGGATATCGCATGGGATGAATCAAGGACGCTTGCCAGGGTCAGGGGGGCTTTCCCGAATATAAAAGGGAGCGTATTCGATAAGCCCGGCATTGAGCCTGTCAGGAACGCTACGGTAACTACCATTGCCCCTACAGGCACTTTGAGCATAATTGCAGGCTGTTCATCAGGCATAGAGCCTTTTTATTCACTCAGCTATATCAGGCAGGTCTTGAACGGGGTACGGATACCGGAGCTTAATCCCCTTGTGGCTGAAGTTGCAAAGGAAGAAGGTTTTTACAACAGGGGCCTGATGGAGTTTATATCAAAGGGGGGCGACATCAAGGACAGGGACGAGGTGCCTGAGTCAATAAAGAATATCTTTGTTACGGCATATGACATAACTCCTGAAAAGCACATAATGATACAGGCCGCCTTTCAGAAACATACTGATAATGCGGTATCCAAGACAATAAACCTTCCGCCTGATTCGACATACGATGATGTAAAGCAGGCATATCTTCTGGCATACAGGCTTGGGTGCAAGGGAGTGACCGTTTACAGGTCGGGCTCAAGGGCTGAACAGGTGCTGACCTGCAAAAGCCCGCTCTACTGCTGAAAGCCTTGGACAAGCCGTTGAAAATCTGGTAAAAATAAACCTCCTAAATAAATGAGAAAAGGGCAGACCGCATGAAGATATCTCCTTCCATACTTTCAGCTGATTTTACAAAGCTTTCAAAGGAGCTGAAGGATATAGAGACCGCAGGAGCCGATTATGTGCATATTGATGTGATGGATGGAAGGTTTGTCCCTAATATCACGATAGGGCCCTTCATAGTGGAAGCCATTAAAAGGGTAGCCTCAATACCGCTTGATGTGCACCTCATGATAGAGGAACCGGAGAGGTATGTAGATGCCTTTGCTGATGCAGGAAGCGATATCATAACAGTCCATGCCGAGGCTACAAAACACCTTCACAAGGTCGTCCAGTCAATAAAGGAAAGAGGCAAGCTTGCCGGAGTTTCCATTAACCCGGCTACACCCGTCAATACTCTCGAAGACATAATGAACGATGTTGACCTTATCCTGATAATGTCTGTAAATCCCGGTTTCAGCGGACAGGGCTTCATCCCATATGCAATCAGGAAGATAGAGCAGGTCAGGAGCATGATAAACGAAGTAGGAAGGCCTATTGAGCTTGAGGTTGACGGCGGTATAAAGGTCAATAACATAAAAGAGGTCGCAAGGGCAGGAGCCGATGTGTTTGTCTCAGGCTCAGGCGTATTCGGCACCCCGGATTACAAAAAGACGATAGACGCCATGAAGGCGGAGTTGGCATCGATATAGCTTGCTTATTTCTTAAGTCCTTGTTTATAAAGGCATTATTACTCCTTTTGCACCAATCTTTTCCCCCTTTCTGATATAATCCTATTGCGCAGCTTCCGGAGCATTTGATAAATCCAGCTTAAGCTTTTCTTCGCAAGCGGGTTTTAGCCCTGACGCACACCTGTACTTTCTTACAGGCAAGCTATAAACATTTGATAAAAAAAGCTTTTTATAGTATAAATAGTACAAACATCAGATTATTTTGATTAAGTTTGTCTTTCTAAAAGAAAGCTCCATTATGAAAGATGACGGCAAGATACGCTACTTCATAACCGAAAATTTTCTGCTGATCGGAATTATCCTCTCGTTGTTCTTCTGGCTCCTTGAAGCCGTAATCCACACCTATGTTTTTAAAACAGCTGAATTCATCAACCAGATAATCCCGTCTGACACGAATGAGTTCTGGATGCGCATCCTTGTCTCCGCAATCCTTATCTCGTTCAGCGTCTATGCCAGAAGCATCCTTAAGAAAAGAAAGTCGGCTGTATCAGCGCTCAAGGCGAGCGAGGAAAAATACCGCCGCATAATAGAGACTGCCGAAGAAGGCATCTGGATAATAGATAAAGATGCCAGAATGGTTTTTGTAAACCAGAATATCGCTGATATGCTCGGCTATACTACCTTTGAGCTGCTCGGTAAAGGGCTCTTTGATTTCATGGATGAAGAGCTTAAGGAGCAGGCTTTGCTGCATTTGGAAAAGAGGAAGAAAGGATTGAATGAGCTGTATGACTTCAGGTTCAGGAGAAAGGACGGCTCTGACCTCTGGGCAATAGTCTCCGCAACGCCTATCTTTGATGAGGCAGGCAACTATAACGGCGCTCTTGGAATGATAACCGACATAACCGGGAGGAAACTCATTGAGAACGCGCTCAGAGAGGAAAGGGATAGGGCGCAGAAGTACCTTGATGTGGCAGGCGTTATTATGCTGACCCTGGATGAAAAAGGGATTGTAACGCTTATAAACAAAAAAGGCTGTGAGGTGCTCGGCTATACGGAAGATGAGATAGTCGGGAAGGACTGGTTCGACGGGTTTATTCCTGAGGATATACAGGATAGCATAAAAAAGGCTTTTACTGCCCTGATAAATGGAAACCGTATAATTGAATATTATGAGAACCATGTTGTCGCCAAAGGCAGAATTAAAAAACTGATAGCCTGGCACAATGTAACTCTTAAAGATGAGCAGGGCAATGTTAAATATGTTCTCAGCTCAGGGGAGGACATAACCGAGCGCAGAAAAGCAGAGGATGCGCTTAAGGAAAGGGTAGATGAGCTTGAGCGTTTCAGGAAAGTCACTGTTGAAAGGGAATTCAGGATGAAGGAACTAAAGGACAAGATTTTGGAACTGGAAGGTAAGCTTTGCAGAATAAACCCTAATTAATGAAGAATGCCCATGGATAGTACAGAAAAGAACAGGAAATTTTTAGAAGCAATAAGGATATGGAACTATTCTCTTTCCGTAACAGCGTCAAATATCTTTGGCAATGAGCATTATATTTTCACTGACCTGGGAAAGTCTGCAGTAGAAAAGTTGAATGAAAAAGGCGTTGACTTTAAGAGGCCTACACCTGTTGAGACAATAAATGCCGTCTATTCTTATTTCCAAAGTTTCGGGGATTTCGAGGAGGCATACGCAAAGGCATCGGGAGATAAGACGGAAGGCAAATCGGAGGTCTTGGACCTCTATGAAAAATGGGAGCCGAACAGCACTTTTTGCTGCAGGGCAGCGGATATGGAAGCAGGCGGATACGCATGTTTCCGTTTTTGCGTGATGAGATATGTACTATATTCGTCATTCGGACTTGATATTAAATTCATTGATGTGAAACACGACCTTGAAAAAAATGAAATTTTTGTGAAGGCTGCTCTGCTCCCTGTAAGCTGGGAAGAGATAAGGTCAGCAAGCATTGTGCAGATGCTAAAAGACCGTGAAGAGGCGCTTGAGAAGATGTCGGAGGATTTCAGCAAGGCCATAGAGATGTCGCTTGACGCTATTATTACAGCTGATCAATCCGGTGTTGTTGTGCTTTGGAATCCTGCAGCGGAGAAGATATTCGGTTATAAGCAAAATGAGATTGTAGGGATGAAAGTGGACATGCTTGTCCCCGAAGAGTATAGAGAACTGCACCGGAAAGGGCTTGAAAGGTTCCTTTCAACAGGCGAATCAATGCTGATAGGAAAGATAAAGGAAGTGGAAGGCCTTAGAAAGGACGGCTCAAAAGTCTCCATCGAGATGAGCCTTTCCGCCCAGAATATTAAAGGTAAATGGGTGTTTACGGCTGTTATCAGGGATATTACCGAGCGAAGAAAGCTGGAAGCTGAACTGAAGCAGAAATATATTGAGATGGAGAGGCTCAACAAAATCATGGTCGGCAGGGAAATAAGGATGGGAGAGTTGAGGGAAGAGCTTAGGGACTTAAGGGCGAAGAGAAGCGGTGCGCAGGGATAAATGGGAATGAATAGACCTGAATTGAATACAATTGAAGAACTGCGGGCCGAAGTCGAGCGTCTCAGGAGCGAGCTTGAGCAGAACATGGAGCGCGAGCGCGAACTTGAGGAGACCAGGAAAGCCATGCTCTTTCTCCTTGAGGATATCAACGATAACGCCGAAGGACTGATGAAGGCCAAAAAGGAATGGGAAACGACCTTTGACAGCATCTCAGACCTTCTTATCATACATGATAATGATATGAGGATATTAAGGTGCAACAAGGCTTATCATCAGATGGCGGGTATCCCTTTCACTGAAATAATAGGCAAGCCTTACAATGAAGTGTTCCCGAAGACGGATGCTCCTTTTTCCACTTGCCTTATGACTGAAAAAGAGCTTGGCATGCAGGAGGAAGAGGCGGAGTTCACCATCCCTGCATTGAATAAGGTCTTCAAGGTCAGGTTTTATTCAATAGCAAAGCCTGGCACTAAAGAAGAAAATGCATATATCCATATAATGGAAGATATCACGGACGAAAGAAGGGCCGCGGATAAAGAAAAGGTACTTTATAATTTCACCCAGAACATAACAGCAAACCTTGATCTGGATTTCAGGCTCAAGGCAGTCTGTGAAGCGGCTGTGGAGTTTGGCTACAGGATGGCATGGATAGGATTCCCGGACCATGCTTCCATGGACATTGTACCCATGGCTTATGCCGGTTTTGAGGACGGCTACCTCTCTGAGATAAAGGTCAAGTATGACGACTCACAATTTAGCAACGGCCCGGTGGGCATGGCGGTAAAGAGTAAGAAATCTGTTGTATTTAATGACATCGCCAATGAAGAGAACTACGCGTATTGGAAGGAGCAGGCCTTAAAAAGGGGATTCGGCTCAATCGCTTCGTTTCCCGTAAAAGAGGAGGAAAAGGTAATAGCCTCTTTAAATATCTACAGCACTAATAAAGAATTTCCTGAAAAGGAACTTTCATTCTTACAGACATTCGCTAACCAGATAGGGATTTATCTTAAGAACGCGAAGCTCTTTAAAAAAGTCATGGAAACATCCGAGAAGATGCGCGAAGAGATGGAACTCTCAAAGCATCTCCTGATGATAGCCTCTGCAACCGCCAACACTACCGATATAGATAAGCTGATGGAACAGGTGGTTAACTGCCTGCAGAATATAATCGGCTGCAACATCTGTCTTTCTTACATATGGGATAAGGAAAGGCGGGTATTCCAGCCAACGCAGGAGGTCGGGCTTCCGAGGGAAAAAGTCCCGTTCTTCAGGGTGGAGCCTCTTGACCCAGGAGTGCATTATATAAAAAAGGCGCTTGATACAAGGGTCCCTATACTTGAACAGTTTAAAAAAACGGAAAATGAATCGGAACAGGCCATTGATATATTGCCTATTTCTAACGGGTTCAGCCTTAACAGGCTCGATAAAGACATCCACTCCATTGCCGTAATACCGCTTATCGGAAGGGAAGATTACCTTGGAGTGCTGATATGCATCGCGTCAGGGCATTCATTCAAATTTGTTAACGGGTTTTCTGAAAGGGATATTGAAGTAATGGACGGCATATCCCACCAGGTCTCCATTGCCCTTGACGAGGCAAGGCTCTATAAGGAATCCATAGATAAGACCATGGAACTGTCGCGTAAGATCGAGACAATCCAGACCATGCATGAAATCGATAAATCCATTCTCTCAACCCTTGAGCCTCAGGAGATACTTGAGACAGCCGCCCAGATGATCGCCAAGATAATCTATTGCGATAGGGCAACTCTGGCCCTGGTGGATAAGGAAAAAGAAGGGTTTAACTTAGCCGCGGGCTTCGGGTTAAAGGTTTTGAAAAAAGGCGATTTCGTTGCATTCAAAGATACCAGTACCACGGATGTGGTTAAGACCGGAAGGCCTCAGTATGTCGCCAATATAAACGAGACCAAGCTCCTGCCGCTTGAGGCCGCGTTCGCAAAAGAAGGATTCATGTCACACATAAGGGTCCCTCTTACGATAAAGGGCGAGGTGATAGGTGTTTTCAGCATCGGGGCCAAAAGGCCGTCCGCATTTACCTCTGAAGATCTCTCTATCGCTGAGAAGCTTGCCTCTCAGATAAGTGTAGCGCTTGAGAACTCAAGGCTGCTTTCTGACCTTGAGGAGCTCTTCTTAGGCATAGTTAAAACGCTCTCGGAAGCGATAGATGCCAAGAGCCCGTGGACGCGAGGCCATTCCGAGCGTGTCACCAAAATCGCCATCGATATCGGCATGGAGCTGGGCTTAAGCCAGCAGGAATTAAAGGACCTTGAGCTTGCGGGCCTCCTCCACGATATAGGAAAGCTTGGCACCTACGAGTCCATCCTTGATAAGCCGGGTAAACTTACCTCGGAAGAGCTTGACATAATGAAGCGGCACCCGAATAAGGGCGCGGACATACTTGCCCCCATAAAGCAGATGAAAAACATTGTCCCTGCCATAAAATCACACCACGAGTTCTATGACGGCAACGGCTATCCTGAGGGGCTAAAGGGAAGAGAGATTCCTTTTATGGGAAGGATACTTGCCGTGGCTGATACTGTTGACGCGATGAGCGCGGACAGGCCTTACAGGAAAGGCAAGCCAATGGACATTATCATCTCTGAACTGAGGAGATGTTCGGGAACGCAGTTTGACCCGGGCATGGTCGATGCCTTTCTTAAGACCATAAAGGTAAAGGTGGCCTGATCTCAATCTATATGAGTATAGCCGAGACCGATGCCTATTCCTATAGAGGGCTCTCTTTCATAGGTGCGGGGTATCCATAAACGGTGCTCATCCGGCTTGATGACCGGATATTTATATGTGATTTGGCCGAGTTTTCTGTCCTCTACGCCTGTAATCGTTCCTGCAATAGTGATGCGTTTGCCTTTGCTGTAGATGGCAGGGTCTTTAAAGCCGTCAAACGCAACTAAAAAACGGCCTGCTGATTCCGCCGGCTCAACAGGCTTAAGCCTGTAATCAAGTCCTTCCTGCAATACTTCAATAAGAGTCCTGTTCTCTTCATTTTCCGTATTTATAATCGTGCCTCCGAAGGCGACCTTTTTGCCTATGAATTGGGTGGGGTTTTTGCTGACCTCCTCGAATGTTACATTACGGTCCACCTGCTTCAAGGTCTCTTTTGAGATAACCGGGCCGCAGCCGTAAACAACGGTAAAGACCGCAAGCAGCATAAATATTCTGAAGATATTGCCCATTGCTTTCTCCTGTTATTCAGGTGAAGCTGCTATAATCTAAAAATAGCATGTTATTGGGATCTGTCAATTTAGCGCAGGGGAGAATGAGTATGCCGCGTTTTGTGATACATAAGCATAATGCCTCGCATCTGCATTATGACTTCAGGCTTGAGGCGCAAGGGGCGCTTAAGAGCTGGGCAGTGCCAAAGGGACTGCCGGATGAGCAGGGCGTAAGGAGGCTTGCCGTTTCTGTAGAGGACCATGAGCTTGGCTATATTGATTTTGAAGGCACTATCCCTGAAGGCCATTACGGCGCAGGGATAGTTGAGATATGGGATAACGGAAGCTATACTGTTGAGTCATGGGGAGCGGATAAGATAGTATTCAGGCTTTCAGGAAAGAAATATTCGGGAAGGTACGCCCTTATCCATACGGGCGGGAAGAACTGGATAATAATGAAGACAAAGGAGTAGAGGAAACTTATTCAGACGAGGAATTCAAGTGAGGCGACGGCTGAGCTTACAGCGCTATCCTCTCCTTTTCTAAGCGCCTCTTTGGTAATCTTACCAACGCTCCCTTTATTTACGACACCCGTGATGCAGCCGCCTTTGAGCCCCATTGAAGCCGTAAGCGTAAGCACTGTTGAAGATTCCATCTCATAGTTGAGCACATTGAGCGCTCTCCACTCTTTCGTCGCCCCGACAAACCTTTTTAAGATATATTTTCTGAACGAGTCAGTCCTCTCTTCACCGGGGTAGAATGTGTCTGAAGAGGCGGTAACTCCGACATGGTATTTTGCGCCTGTCGCTTTTGCGCCCTGTATCAGGGCATTGACTATGTCTATGTGGGCTACCGCAGGGTATTCGATAGGGGCGTAATGGGTCGATGCGCCGTCGAGCCTGACAGAGCCGGTTGTTATAACGCAGTCGCCTGATTTTATATGGTCCTGGATGGCGCCTGTAGTGCCTACTCGGATAAAGGTGGTAACGCCAAGCTGCGCAAGCTCATCAATGGCGATGGAAGTCGAAGGCCCTCCTATGCCGGTAGATGTAACGAGGATAGAGGACTTGCCAATTGTTGCCGCATAGGTGGTAAATTCCCTTTTGGAGGCAAGCCTGACAGGGGCAGAGCCGTATCTCTCGGCGATTGCCTCCGATATGACCGAAGACCTTGCCGGGTCTCCCGGAAGCAGGGCGATTTTTGCCCCTTTTATCAATTTTTTATTGAGGTCTAAATGATAGACATTCGCCATTAAGGCCCGCCTTAAAAAATATAGTTGGGGTGTATCATGCTTTTTTAAGGTATATCTTGATGGTAGAGGCTTCCTCTTTTATGCCGAGAAGCTCATTGCCCGTGCTCTGCGCCCAAACCGGAAGGTCTTTTTTTGATACTGGGTCGTCGGTGAGGATTTCAAGCACCTGTCCCATATCCATCTGCTCAAGGGCGAGGGCTGTCTTTACGGAAGGCATGGGGCAGCTTAGTCCCCTTGCGTCGAGTGTCCTATCTACTGAAAAGTCTGCCATATTCTTATCCTTAAATAAATAGATTTATATTGGAATCTTTTGCTATCGACAGGTATGAAACAGCCCCGATGACTTCCTTGCATTCATCGATGAAGTCTTCCTGTTTAAGCCCCATAACCGACATACTCATCTCGCAGGGGTAGAACTTGACCCCGAGGGCGTGCGCCATTTTTATGAACTCCTGCAGGCTCGGAACCTTCTTCTGGGTCATCATAATCTTCATCATGGCAGGGCCCATGCCGGCCATGTTCATTTTTGAGAGCGCGAGCTTTTTTGCGTGCCCGTAATTCATCATGTTGAGCATCTTCTGCATCCAGTTCTGCCCTTTGATGAGCCCGCCCTCTTTTTTTATTACATTCAGGCCCCAGAAGGTGAAGAAGATATTGACCTGCATGCCCATTGACGCGGCGGCAGTCGCTATTACGAATGACGCGATGGCTTTGTCCATCTCGCCGCTGAAAAGCACTATTGTAACGCCTTTGTTTTTTACCAATTCATTCATAAATCCCCTTAATCTTAGGGCAATTAAGCCTTATGTAAATATAATATATTAGGAATTATGTGATATTCAAGGTTTTTTAGGATTATTGCGTTTTCTTAGAAAATATTTCCTGGCTTCATCTGCCAGCAGTATGACTATTGGGAAGAATGACAGGAATGCCCAATCATTAAGGGTAAGCGGCGCAAACCCGAAGACCTTCTGAAGAAATGGGGTGTATATCAATATAAGCATGAGAGATATCTCAACAAAAAGGCTCATCAGCACAAACCTGTTCCTTAATAATCCTACTGTCAATATTGACTCATGCTCTGTCCTGCAGGCAAAGACATTACCCACCTGTGCCGTAACGATTCCCGCAAAGGTCATTGTAGTGGCAGCCGCATAGATTGCGCCTGTGCTCTCCATCGGGCCTCCGGCCCAGCCTCTCAGCCAGTACGCGAAGAAAAACCCTCCCATGCTTAAGACTGCCTCGATTGGGCCAAGAAAGAGGTACGCCCTTGACAGCGTCCTGAAATCCAAAAGTTTTTTCCCTTTCGGCCTTGGAGGCTGCTCCATGATGCCTTTTTCAGGCGGCTCCACTCCAAGCCCAAGCGCGGGGAATACATCAGTGCCAAGGTCAACCGCAAGTATCTGCATTACGGTAAGCGGAAGCGGTATTTTAAATATAACGAATCCTATGAATGGGATAATCTCAGGGATGTTGCTTGCGAATATATAGACTACGAACTTTTTGATGTTGGAGTAGACTGCCCTGCCTTCCCGTATCGCGTCCACAATTGAGGCGAAATTGTCGTCAGCAAGGACTATCTCCGCTGATTCTTTTGCCACATCGCTTCCCCTAAGCCCCATTGCCACACCGATATCAGCTTTTTTTAACGCGGGCGCATCATTCACTCCGTCTCCTGTAACGGCAACAACCTCTCCGTTGTCCTGAAGCGCCGTTACTACCCTTAACTTGTCGTTAGGGGCAACCCTTGAGAAAATGACCTCTCCTCCCTTGAGTATCTCTCTCAATTCCCGATGACTTATGGCATTGATCTCTTCGCCTGAGATAACCCTTCCTTTCGGGGCAATATCTGCCTCTTCGGCAATGGCCTTTGCGGTAAGTCCGTAATCTCCGGTGACCATTATTACTTTAATGCCTGCGCTGTGGCAGTCTGCCACAGCCTTTTTTACTTCAGGCCTCGGAGGGTCGAGCATGGCTATCAGCCCAAGGAAGACGAGGTCTTTTTCTATTTGCTGCGCTTGATATTTTTCACCTTCTTTCACTTCCCTGTAGGCTGCGGCAAGTATCCTTAAGCCTTTTGAGGCAAGGATGTCGTTCTCCCTAAGCAGTTCTTCCCTTTCACCTTCTTCAATATGCTTGACCCTGCCATCGACAGATATCCGGGTGCAGAGTTCAAGCACCTCTTTGGGAGAGCCTTTTACAAAGGCTATCTTGCCTCCGGTAATCTCCTTTTTTTCATCCTCATTTATGGTTGCCATCCTCTTTCTAATCCGCTCAAAAGGAAGATGGGCGACTCTCGGGAATCTTTCGTTCAGGCTCTCCATCTTAAGCCCTGATTTTTCAGCGGCAGTGATGAGGGCGGCCTCTGTGGGGTCTCCAGAGATAGTCCAGTAATTTTTTTCTTTTGCGGGCGGGTGGAGGGAGGCGTTATTGCACAGTGCGGCAGCTTCAAGGAGCCTTCCTATGCCGTGTTTTAAGACCTCATCTTTGGAAAGAGGTTTGCCGCTTAAGAGGAATTCGCCTTGGGGCGCGTAGCCAGAGCCTGTTATTTCAATGCGGCGTCCATTTACAAAAAGTGTAGTGACGCACATCTGGTTTGTGGTGAGGGTGCCTGTCTTATCCGTGCATATGACGGTTGCGGAGCCGAGGGTCTCGACAGCGGAGAGCTTTTTTACGATGGCCTTTTTTGCCGCCATTCTCTGTACGCCCATAGCAAGTGAGAGCGAGACTGTAGGGAGCAGGCCTTCAGGCACATTCGCAACGATTATCCCGATGGCGAATATGAAACTTTCAGCGAAAGTAAGGCCTGCAAACCTGTAGCCGAGGAAGAAGAAGATGAGGCCAAGGCTTACTGCGATAGCCGTAACGGTCTTGGTTATCCGGGTAAGCTCTTTTTGAAGCGGGCTCTCCTCAGGCTTTATGGCCTGCGTCAGATAAGCTACTCTGCCAATCTCAGTGTCCATGCCTGTAGCGGTCACGACCATGCGGCCTGAGCCTGAAACCACTGTTGTGCCTGCAAATACAAGGTTTGGAATCTCTGTCCAGATAAACCCCTTTCCATCGGAGACAGGTTCGGAAATCTTATATACGGGCTTGCTTTCTCCTGTAAGCGTGCTGTTGTCGACCCTGAGCTCCTGCGCTTCTACAAGCCTTCCGTCAGAGGGTATGCTGTCGCCTTCCGAAAGCATTATCAAATCACCTGGTACAAGGAACTCCGCATCTATCTCCTTCTCTGAGCCTGCCCTTATTACCCGTACCTTTCTGGGCAATAACTTTTTAAGAGCCTCTACCGCTGACTCAGCCTTGTACTCCTGCCAGAAGCTGAATGCGGCATTTATTATGATAACGAGAAATATCGCCCAGCCAAGCTCAGGCATTCCCGCGATAAACGACATGAACCCGCCGGCCCAGAGCAGCACGGCAAAAAGGTTGAAGAAGAGGTTGTAAATGAAATCCTTAAGAAGCGTGCTCTTTTGTATCTTTTGAAGCGAGTTTATGCCGGTAAGCTTAAGCCTCTTTAAGGCATCTTCATCGCTCAGGCCTGCCTCGGTTGTGTCAAGCTCGGTGAAGACCTCGTCCTTCGGCAAAGGGATATAGATTGAGCGTGCCGAGCCTTCTATCTTTTTTATGGCCTTCCTGACCTCTTCCTCTGTTTGAGCCCCCAGTACCACCTTTTGAAATTCTTTGTCAAGGAGCATGCCTTCAAGCTTTGATAAGAGCTGCAGGTGTGTGCCGCTCTCCTTTATGGGAGATATTAAAAGGAAAAATATATGCGTGGGGTGCTTGCCTGAACTGTCCGTTATGCCTTTTTTTGAGACTGCAAGGGCTATTGCGGGGTCGCTTACTTCCTCTGAAAGGCAATGGAAGATAGCGGATTTTGAGCCTGAAAGGACGCCCTCGAGGCTTTCGTGGTTCTTAAGGTCGCACACAGCCTTGCTTTCGGGAGGGCCTCCGGGCAGGAGAAGCGAGGTCATCTCGTCGAGGACCGCCCCGTGGTCCCTTGACTTTGCGTTAAGGATAACTGCCTTGAGCAGGTTTGATATATCCATATACTCAGGATATCATATGGCTTAAATTCCATAAAGGGGCGGCTCTTCATGTGAAACTGCTTATTGAGTTTTTCGGCATGGATTTAGCGGTAATATCGGTGGAGCATTTCCGGCTGCGTTTTTTAAAAGGTAAATAAAACAGCTTGCTTTTAAATTGGCCTGAATGTAAAATCGTCAAAAAAGTTATAAAAATTAATATTCTCCGCGTTCCTCTAAAGAGTGTAACATGCAGCAGGACCTTTCAGAATTGTTGGAGATGATATACAGGGAAAAGGGCTGGGACTTCCGCCAATATAAGACAACGAGTTTGTCAAGGAGGGTCTTGAAAAGGCTTGCTGCCCTGAAGGTATCATCGTATGCGGAATATTGTGAAGTCCTTAAGGCCGACCCTTCCGAATACAACAGGCTTTTTTCTAATATAACCATAAAAGTAAGCGAGTTTTTCAGGGAACATGAAGTATTTGAGTTCCTGTGCACAGCCGTAAGGGAGTCTTTTCCTGACGAAAAGGGGCTCAAGATATGGTCATGCGGCTGCGCCTATGGCGAAGAGGCTTACTCGCTTGCGATACTGCTTACCGAGTGCCTGAGCGCGGATGTCCTGATGAAAACAAAGATATTCGCTACCGATATAGACAGCGAGGCGCTTGAACAGGCAAGAAAGGCGCTCTACAGGGAAGAATCCCTTCGCAATGTCACGCCCGCAATAAGAAAAAAATATTTTTTCATGCACGATGGATTGTACAAGGTTAAGTACAACATTAGAAACCTTGTAAAGTTCGGGACCCTTGACATAGTACGGAATCCGTCCATCTCAGGCGTTAATATACTTTTTTGCAGAAATCTTTTTATCTATTTCAATAAAGCCCTGCAGGAACAGGTCTTCGAGAAGCTTGATTACGCCCTGAAGCCGGGAGGCCTTATTGTGCTTGGAAAGGCTGAAGTATTGCCTTCTGTTTATTCTTCAAAATACACCCAGCTCGGTCTGGGGACAAACATATACAGGAAAAATACCGCGATATGAAACCAAAACTGTTTAACTTGTTTGCCGACAGGACAATGGGCTTTAAGCTCGTCATAGTGTTTCTCACCGTGATCTTAATCCCCATGATCCTGATGGGGTACATATCATACAAGGTAATAGATTCAAGGCTCATTAAGCATGCCAAGGACGAAGTGAGCACAGGAATAAAAGTAGCCTGGACAGATTATTATACGCGCGGCGACCAGATGCGCTACGGTATGCTTCAGGCTTCAGCGATGGAAGAGATAAAAAACGCTGTGGACAGGCGCGATGCCAAATATCTGAGAAAGATGATGACCGCCTGGAAGCAGATGCGCCCCTATGTCGATATATGGGCGATAATAGATGAGAACGGCAAGGTGATAGCGCGCACCAACAGCGATGCTGCCGGAGACATCTTCGACCTGAACGGCCTGACCGAAAGCGCAATATCGAGCAGGGAATCCAAGATCTCAACGGAGATACTTTCTAATGACCTGCTTGAGCACGAAGGGAGCTGGCTTAAGGAAAGGGGCCTCATATCAGGTCAGTCCAAATCTTCGAAAGATTCCGAACTGGCGCACGAGGATATAATGGCCCTCGTCGTGGTCACGCCTGTTTTTCAAAACCAGAATGTAAGGGGAGCGATTATCACTGCCGATATAATCAATCATGACTCTTATATTCCTGATTCGGTTTCTCATAAGATACCCGGCCTGTTTACCACTATCAGCGCGAACGGAATGAGGATATCAACAAACCTTATTGACAATAACGGCGTTTCCTTAAAGGGAAGCAGGCTTCCCGAGGATGTTATTGCAGGAATTAAATCAGGCAGTCAGGTCCTTTCTGAGTGGGACGCAAAGGGCATGGACTACATCTCCCTTGTCGAGCCGATAAAAAACCATAAAGGCCATATAATAGGCGCGCTGGATGCGGGGATCACAAAAGAGGTGCTCTGGGTGCTCCAGCAGGAGAACCAGCGCATCATCTTTTTTATAACCCTTATAGGCCTTTCCATCTCCCTTGCCGCCGCATTGCTCTCCACATTCCAGATTACAAGGCCCTTGAGGCTCTTAAAGGCCAAGCTCGGGGATTACGCCTCAGGCAATATCAGGGCCAGAATCGAAATAGATGCCCATAAAGATTCAAAAGACGAGATTGTCCTGCTGACCCATGCCTTTAATTCCATGGTGGAAGAAGTGAGCAGAAGGGATGAAGAGAAGGGGAGATACCTTAAGGAGATTGAAAAAAAGAACCAGGATTTTTTTGAGCTCAATGAAGAACTTAAGACAACCAACGAAGAGCTTGAGATAGCTTACGAGGAGACACAGAGCCAGACCGAAGAGCTCCATGCGATAAATGAGGAGCTGAAGCTTTTGAACGAGGACCTTGACAGGAAAAACATCGAGCTTTATAAGGCAAACCTCAAGATAAAACAGGAAGAAGAGGAGCATAGGAATGCCCGAAATAAGCTCAGGCTTATCTACGACAGCATTCGCGATTATATCTTGCTTGTTGATTACGACCACAGGGTGCTTGAGGCAAACAGGCATTTCATGGAAAAGTTCAAGGTCACGGAAAGCCTTGTGGCAGGCAAGAACATATATAAGTTTTTTGAGATCGAACTGCCGTCAAACAACTGCCCGATTCAAAGGTCGATACGCACGAAAATGCCGGCCCAGTTCGAGATAAATACATCTACCGGGCAGGTGCTTACCTGGCACTCCTTCCCTTTCCTTGACGAAAAGGGCGAGACCACCAGCGCAGTTCTCTATATAAGGGATATAACCGAGCAGAGGCTCTTTGCGCATAAGCTCATACAGACCGATAAGCTGTCTTCACTCGGAGAGCTTGTCTCCGGAGTTGCCCATGAGCTTAACAACCCGCTTACCGGCATTATGTGCTTCTCTGAGCTGCTGCTTGAGGAAAACCTCACAGTAGGAGTAAAGACCAAGCTTTCAAAGATTAATGACGCCTCCCACAGGTGCAAAAAGATAATAGACAACCTTCTTACCTTCGCGAGATGGAAACGGCCTGAGAAAAAATATGAGGATATAAACAAGGTCGTAAGAGAAAGCATCGAGCTCAGGGCTTATCAGCTCAGGATGGATAACATAGAAGTCCAGCTTGAGCTTGATGAAAGTGTCCCCAAGACAATGCTTGATGAGAATCAGGTCCAGCAGGTCTTCCTTAATCTGGTGAACAATGCCCGGGATGCCATTCTTGAGAAAGGCGAGGGTGGAAAGATAAAAGTCACCAGCCTCCGTAAGGGAGATAAGCTGATAATAAGGTTTGAGGACACCGGCAAGGGCATGACCGATGACATTGCCAATAAAATATTTGACCCGTTCTTTACTACAAAGGGGGTCGGCAAGGGCACCGGGCTTGGGCTTAGCATTTCCTATGGTATAATCAATGAGCATGGAGGCAATATTTACGCCACAAGCTCTCTTGGCAGGGGCACTACTTTTATAGTTGAACTCCCTGTCATTGAAAACACGCAGCTTTTCGGAGAGGATAGCCCGATAACCCTTGTGAGGTCCGAAAGGCTCAAGGCAAGCGGAAACGGGCTCAAGGCGCTTATTCTGGATGATGAATCAATTGTACTTGAGCTTCTTTTTGAGACCATGACGCATGCTGGCTTCCGTGTTGATAAGGCATCTTCGGGCGAAGAAGCTTTGGAAAAGCTCATGCTCTCGAATTACGATTTGATTATCAGCGATATAAAAATGCCCGGGCTTGACGGCAAAGGTTTTTATAGAGAGGCCAAGCGGATCAGGCCGGAGATTTTGAATAAGATAATATTCATTTCAGGGGACAGCATAAACAGGCAGACACAGGAGTTTCTCAAGGAATCGGGGAATTTTACACTTAAGAAGCCCTTTACGGTCGATCAGCTCAATGATGTAATATCAAAACTCCTGTATCAATAGACATTCCGATTGACGCGCATAAAAAAAGGGGGGTGATATAGTGAACAGGTATGCCGCTATTTCAGTTTTCATCTTCGTTTTCGTTCTCTCCGCGTTTATGACGGCAGATGCTTTTGCGCAAAGGCCTGATGATGTCCCAAGGATTACAGCGCAGGAGCTTAAGTCAAAGCTTGACCGGGGTGAAAATGTAGTAATAATCGATGTGCGCTCCCGGGGCTCTTACGAGGCGAGCAGGGTTAAGATAAAGGGGGCGATAAGGATACCTCCCGATGAGATCGCAAAGAGGGCAGCAGAGCTTCCAATGGGCAGAGAGATAGACCTTTATTGAACCTGACCGGATGAATATACGAGCGCCCGTGCGGCGCTCTTACTCAAGAGCAAAGGTTTCCAGAGTGTCAAGGTTCTTAAGGGTGGTTTTGAAGCGTGGGTAAGCGCAGGGTACCCGGTAGAACCTAAGTAAAAATTCGTAAGACCCTTTCCGCAGCTTAAAAAAGCGTGCGTGAAGGGTCTTTTTTTATATGATTCCGGCCAGAAAACAGGGATACTCTTGAACGCGGGTGTCTTTTAAAACAAAACAGGAGTATTTACCATTGACTTAAAGGTTGATTACATTACAGGCTTTACTTTTTTAACATATTTATGTAATCTAAATAACCTCTCAGATAATTAATGGCATCTTCGGGTTGATATGGGCAACAGTGGCAATCATGACAGATTAGAGGCCGTTAAGCTCTGGGTTGAAGAGCTTAAGAAAGCCTTATACCTTGAAAATAAAGAGCGCATTTCAAAGGCTGCCGGCGAACTGCAGGAATCCCTTAAGGAACTGCAGGAACCCAATTCCGTTTCCAATGCCGAGTGCAGGAACCATGAATTGGGAATTGAACGGCAACGCTATAGGGACCTCTTTGACTTTGCGCCGGACGGGTATCTTGTAACGGATACTCATGGCACAATCCTTGAAGCGAACCGCGCGGCGGCTATCTTATTCAAAGCCGCCCTGAGCTACCTTTCAAAAAAGAATTTCAGTCTGTTTTTTGACGACCAAACCTCCTTATCTCATAAACTTAAATGGTTCATGAATGCCGAACGGGTAATCGAATGGGAAGAAACCCTCAGGACAGCTGACGGCTCCTCATTCCCGGCCTCCATCACAGCAGGGGCAATGCATGACGCCTGCGGCTCAATAACCGGCTTCAGATGGCTCATAAAAGACATCACCGAGCGTAAAAGGATTGAAGAAGACCTCATTAAGAGCGAACAGAAATACCGGACTCTCGTTGAGGGCTCTTCAGAGTGCATCTGCCACTTAGACCTTCAGGGCAGGGTGATTTACATTAACCCCAAAGGCCTTGAGCTAAATGAGCTGTCGTGCACGGATTTCTCTTCGGGTTGCGTAAATCTGATACTGCCCGAATATGCCCCTCTTATGGAGAAGGCCATAGAAGAAGCAAGCTGTGGCAGGCCGGTAAATCTTGAGTATGAGTCATTGACAAAAAAGGGCAACAATAAATGGTGGATGTCTACAATCAACCCTATCAGAGATGAGATGGGCAATGTTATAAGCCTCATACGGATATCAAGGGATATAACCCAAAGAAAATTGGCTGAAAAGGAATTGGAGGAGAGCAAGGCGCTGCTTCAGCAGGTGCTTGATAATTCGAACGCAGTTATTTACATGAAGGACAGAGATGGAAGGTATCTTTCCGCAAATAAGACTTTTGAAAAGATTACAGGCGTCTCTAAAAAAGAAATAGAGCGCAAGACCACCTTTGACCTTTATCCCAGGAATATAGCCGAGGCGCTTACAGATAACGATAAAAAAGTCCTTAGCGCGGGAGTTTCTCTTGAATTCGAGGAGCAGGTTCTCTTAAGCGGGCAGCTGCGGGTCTTTATCTCAAATAAATTTCCTATCTTCAATTCCGCCGGCATTCCCGTGGCTGTGTGCGGCATCTCAACGGATATAACCGAGAGGAAGCTCTCTGAAGAAAGGATACGGCATCTGAACAGGATGCTGCGCACCTTCTATGAAATAAATCACAGGATCATCCATGAGACCGACAGGAATAGGCTCTTGTCCGAGACCTGCAGGATACTTGTGGAATACGGAGGCTTTAAAATGGCCTCTATCGTAATGGCTGATTTTGATACAGGTACTGTGGCGCCTGTTGCGTATGCGGGCGCGGAGGCCGGCTACTTCAATCAAATATCGCTCAGATGTGATGATACCCCTCAAGGCAACGGCCCAACGGGCAGGGCCATCAGGTCCGGCAGTCACATAATATGCCGGGATACGGAAACCGATGAATGTTTCCGCCCATGGAAAGAGGCCGCAAGGGAGAGGGAATACAGGTCCAGCGCGGCGTTCCCTTTGATAGTAAGGGGATTTGTGATAGGCGCTATCAATATCTATGCTGAAGGGCCGCACGCGTTCGGCAATGAGGAAGTCGAGCTGATTTTAAAGCTTGCCAATAATGTTGGTTTTGCCCTGCAGACCTTTGATGATATACAGGAAAGAAGGAATGCTGAAGAGAAGCTCAGGGCACAGCTCTATTTTCTGCAGTCCCTTATCGATACCGTTCCCACTCCGATATTTTTTAAGAACAGAGAGGGGCTTTACCTTGGGTGCAACAAGGCCTTTGAACAGGTGCTCGGCCTTGAAAGGGATAAGATAATAGGAAAGAGCGTATACGATTTAGCCCCAAAAGAGCTTGCTGATAAATATTTCGAGATGGATGAGGCGCTTTTTAACAGTTCCGGATTCCAGAGATATGAGGCAAAGGTAAAGTATTCTGACGGGATAAAGCACGATATAATTTTCGATAAGGTAATGACGCATATCAATGGCGCGCCCGCGATAGTGGGTGTTATGACCGACATAGGCGACAGGAAACGGACCGAAGAGGCCCTCAGAGAGAGCGAAGAACGGTTCCATCAGATATTTGACCAGAATGAATACCCGCAGATTATTTTAAAGTACGGGACATGCGAGATAGTTGATGTTAACCCTGCGGCAACGGCCCTGTACGGATTTACGAGGGAAGAGTTCATAGAGAACGGTCCTGCCCTGATATTTGAAAAGGAATTCCATACCAAATGCACTGAGGTGCTGCATACCATCAAGCGCGGAGAGACGCTCAGGATAGAGCTGATAGAAAATTTCAAAAAAGACGGCACAAGGATCATGGTATCGATAAGGGGCCAGCTTATAAATTTAAGAGAAAGCGTGGTATACTGCACATTCAGGGACATAACCGAGAAGATAAGGATGGAGAAAGAGGCGCGCGCCATTCAGACAAAGCTCATACACGCAAACAAGATGACCTCGATAGGCACCCTTGCCTCAGGCGTTGCCCACGAAATCAATAACCCGAATAACTTTATCCTTTTCAATTCATCGCTCCTTACGGAAGCATGGGATGACGCTACAAATATATTGGCGGAATATTACCGAGAGAATGGCGAGTTCTCAATAGGGGGGCTGCCTTTCTCTGAGATGCGCGAGGTCGTCCCCGAGCTCCTTTCAGGCATTACCGACGGCTCGAGAAGGATAAAAGGCATTGTGGACAGCCTCAAGGACTTCTCGAGGGTCGACAGGGCAGGCATGGACGGTGAGTTCGACCTGAACAGGGCCGTTCTGTCCACCACATCCATACTGAATAACCAGATAAATAAATATACGGATTGTTTTTATGTTGCCTGCGCCGAGACGCTCCCTCCGGTAAAAGGAAGCTCTCAGAAGATAGAGCAGGTCCTTATCAATCTTATAATAAACGCGCTGCACGCGCTGCCTGACAAAAAATGCGGCATATGGCTGAATACTTCTTTTGACTGCGAAAATAAAACCGTGCTTATAAAGATAAAGGACGAAGGCGTGGGAATGCCGAAAGAAGTCCTGGAGCGCATTACGGAGCCTTTCTTCACTACAAAGGCGGATACCGGGGGCACCGGCCTTGGCCTTTCCATCTCATATACCATAATCAAAGAGCACAAAGGCTCCCTTGAATTCGAATCAACCCCCGGCAAGGGAACTGTCGTTACAATAAAGCTGCCCGCTGTTATCAATCCCATGGAAGGATGTATTTAAAGATGCAGTTATTTTCACAACTCGAGCTTCCTGTGCTTCTCGTGGATGACGAGACGCAGATATTAAAGAGCTTCAGCATAATGCTTCGCAGCTCCGGCATAAAAAATATAATAACCCTTGATAACAGCAGAAAGGTCATGCCGCTGCTTGAGGAAAAGGAAGTAGCTGTAATCGTGTTAGACCTTTCCATGCCTTTTCTTTCGGGGCTGGAGCTTTTAGCGGAGATAAATAACAGCTTCCCCCAGATACCCGTAATTATAATGACCGCGCTCAATGAGCTTGAGACAGCGGTTGAGTGCATGAAATCAGGCGCGTTTGATTATCTTGTAAAGCCTGTTGAAAAGAGCAGGTTTGAAACAAGCATAAGAAGGGCGCTTGAGTTCTGCGCCTTGAGAAGGGAGGTTTCATCCCTTAAGCAGCATCTTCTTAAAGGCGAGATAGAGAATATGGACGCCTTTTCACCGATTATCACGATTGATAAAAAGATGAGGGCGATATTCCAGTACATAGAGGTAATCGGATGCTCCATGCAGCCGGTCCTTATTACGGGCGAGACAGGCGCGGGAAAAGAGCTTATCGCCAAGGCGGTCCACGATGTCAGCGGCAGAAAGGGGCAGTTTACCGCAGTAAATGTGGCGGGCCTTGATGACGCTATTTTTTCGGATACTCTGTTCGGCCATAAGAAGGGCGCTTACACCGGCGCTGAAGATGTCAGGGAGGGACTCATCGCCCAGGCTTCAGGCGGCACGCTTTTCCTTGATGAAATAGGAGATACAAAAGAGTCTTCACAGGTAAAGCTTTTGAGATTGCTGCAGGAGCATAAATATTACCCGCTCGGCTCTGATGTGCCTAAGCACAGTGATGTAAGGATAGTGGTTGCCACGAATCAGGACCTCCCAAAGCTGATAGCAGAAGGCAAGTTCCGTAAGGACCTTTATTACAGGCTCAGGGCGCATCAGATAAATATACCGCCTCTCAGGGAAAGGCCCGAGGACATACCTTTGCTGCTCAATTATTTCCTCGATGAAGGGGCTAAATCAATGGGTAAGAAAAAGCCCACGCCGCCTCCTGAGCTCATTACGCTCATGACCACATACGGATTCCCCGGCAATGTACGAGAGCTTCAGGCAATGGTATATGATGCCGTTGCAAGGCATAAGGGAGGAGTGCTTTCCATGGACAGCTTCAAGGATATAATCGGGTCTGAAAGAGCCTCTTCCAAAAACACTTATCCTGTCGCTAACGAAGATACTGCTGCCTACGGCGCAGGCCACTTCCCCAGCCTCAAGGAAACAGAGGAATATCTCATCACCAAAGCCCTTGAGCTTTCAAACGGCAATCAGGGCATAGCCGCTTCTCTGCTCGGCATTACGAGACAGGCCCTCAACAAGCGTCTCGTAAGAAGAAAAACAGAGGAGAATCAGTAAAAGGATGCGACAATTTTTGCATCTGCGATTTTCATTGCAACGCTGAAAAAGCAGCGTATTCCAGCATATTTTCATTATTTCGTCAGTTCCCTTCAAATTCTGTCGCACCCCTTTTAAAATCCACGGTCTGCGCTAAACTCATAATAACCGCGCCAATACTGCATAAAATTTTTTTACACTTCATGGCATGAATCCTGCACTTATATATTTGTACTGAGTAAGCGTAAAGGATTACAGAGTGCCTTTCATGGATTCCTGAACGGTAAGTCCTGCGAAGGTTCTACTCCCCCTTTCAACTTCAAACACAGCCGATTCAGTGATCCATCTGGGCCTCCCGGTCATCGGGAATAACTTATTTTATCAAGGGGCAAGAATGATCAACAAAGATTCGAAAAAAATTCTTGTTGTGGATGATGATGAAGCGATCAGGCATTTGTGCGATGAGGTGCTTTCGGTAGCAGGATACAAGGTGGACCTGGCAATCAACGGGCTTGCGGGCCTTCACATGGTGAAGTCAGAGGAATACGACCTGATCATATCTGATATAAGCATGCCGGAACTTGGCGGCATCGATTTCTATATCAGCGCGCTGCGCGATTTCCCGCACCTCAAGGACAGATTTGTCTTTATAACAGGCTACATTCCCGAAGACCTGCACACGATAGTAAACCAGATGAAGCTTAAATACATTTTAAAACCTTTCAGGATTGCCGACCTCCTGAACTGTGTTGAGAATCTCATGTCAAAAACACTTCAGGAACTTTATCCGGGCAAAGATGTAATGGGCAAGAGACTGGAGGGAAGGTTTGAGATTGGGGCTGAATGCGACCTCTTTGAAGAGGATTCGCTCAGGCACAGGTATATGGCAGGTAAAACCTTCAATATATCCCGTAACGGAATAAGCATCAGCTACGAGGGAGAGCCGCTTGCCCCTGATACACCGGTAAGCGTCTATCTCAGCATTAACAGCCTCAATATCCACAGGGGCGCGAAAGTTATCTGGTCAAAGCCGGATAGTGAGGCCAAAAGCAGCTCAGGGCTGCAGTTCTATGAGCCTATACCGGTTTCATCAATAGTAAATGCAGTGCCTTCGGCGCCATTGTCTCAAGCGCAGCCGAAGGGTTTGAGAAAGTCAGGCTGAGCCGTTCGTTTAAACAAAAAAACAATTTACATCCTAATTTTAGAGGAGGGTAGGCGATGCTTAAAGACAAAAGGAACAGAAAATTTGTGGGTTTCGGGGAAGAAATAACTAATCAGGCATTCGTGCCTTTGAAGAAAATTTCCCAGGACTCCGCACCCAAAGCTGCGAAGTGGCCGTTACCCTTCCAAATCAATAAGGTCGCACAGCAGGAACTTGAAATGCAGCTCGCGGATCTTAAATCAAGCGAGCTCTATATAGATAAACTGGACGCATCTGATTCGCACGAAAAGGATACGGTTGTAAAAACCGAAGAAGTAAAGCCGATAAAGAGACGCGGCAGAAAAGATGAGAAGGACGCGAGGGAAAATACCGCGAGCGATTCCGTGAAGGTTTACTTCAGCGGCATCAAGAAATTCGCGCTCCTTACTTCTGATGAGGAAAAACAGCTCGCAAGAAGGATAGCCAAAGGCGATAACGAAGCAAGAAGGATGATGATAGAGGCAAATCTGCGCCTCGTGGTAAACATAGCCAAGCGTTACCTTAACAGGGGCCTTCCGCTGCAGGACCTGATAGAAGAAGGCAATATTGGCCTTATCAAATCGGTTGAGCGCTTCAAGGCCACCAAGGGCTGCAAGTTCTCAACTTACGCGACATACTGGATAAAGCAGGCAATAGAGCGCGCCATCGCCAACCAGTCGAGCATTGTAAGGCTTCCGATACATGTGACCGCCGACATCTCAAGGCTTACCAGGGCGAACAGGGAGCTTACAAGGACGCTTAAAAGGGAGCCGAGCATCATTGAGCTTTCTGAGAAGACCGGCCTTTCAGGCAGGTATGTAAAAAAGCTCAATACAATCAGCAAAAAGAGCTACTCGCTGGAAGCGAGTTTCCCGGACGATACAGACCAGTCACTCCTTGACAGGCTTGAGGATGACAGGTTCCCGACCCCGATGGAGCTGATTGATGATTCCAGAAGGGTGGACAGGATAAACTGTTGGCTCGGCATGCTGGATGAAAACGAGAGGACGATACTGAGGCTCAGGTTCGGGCTTGACGAGGATGAGCCGCAGACGCTTGAAGCCATAGGGAAGTCCTTTGGGGTTACAAGGGAAAGGGTAAGGCAGATTGAGGTCAAAGCGCTTGATAAGCTCAAAAAAATTATAAAGCAGTCGGATATCACTTCGTTCGACTCGATATGAATATGCATAGCGAGCGCATTCCCCGCAGCTTGCTGCGGGGGGCACGCGAGCAAAGGAAATTGTTTCCTTACATATCGAAGATTCCCCGCGGCTTGCCGTGGGGTGCTTCAATCTGAAAGGAGCGGCCTAAAGACCGGCCCTGAGACCTTATGAGAGCAGATGATAATGGCCGGCGCAGGGATTGGACTACCTATTCCCGCGCCGGCGATAAAAACGCAGGATAATGAGCAAGAGGCAATAAATGAAAAGAATAAAGGTTTTCCCGGCGTTCAGCAATATGCTCTTCTCCGAAGGCATATGCAAACTCATGGAAGGTTCTGACGATATAGAAATAATCAGGTTGAAAACAGGGATCGACCCGCTAAAGACAGTTGAAGCAGAAAGACCCGATATCATTCTTGTTGATTTTACCACTCTCTACAATATATTCAGCGATATCTGCCCTGCGCACAATATGAAGTTCATGCTTATTGACACATGCTGCGGTGAGGACAATATAATTTCAGCCGTGATAACAAAAGGCCTTAAAGGAGTTCTTATAGGCAATACGACGCCTCTACTGCTTAAAAAAGCGATACGCACAGTTGCGGACGGCGAGATATGGCTCGATAAAGTGAATGTAAAAAATCTGCTTACGGGCCTGCATGCGCTTAAAAATAACAATAGGGCCCCGCTTTCGGAACGGGAGTGGGAAGTCGTGTCGTTGGTAGGACAGGGATTCAGGAACAAGGAAATTGCCGAGAAACTCTGCATAAGCGAGCCTACCGTAAAAACACACCTCCAGCGTATTTTCCAGAAGCTTGATATCCAGAACAGGCCTCAGCTCATCACCTACGCAATCAAGAACCAGGGTGAGGGCAGCCGCGGCACTGAATTTTTTTAAAAAGCACTGCCCTAAAATAGATTCAGGCGCTTGCATGAAACCGGCTGATTATATCAGGCCGGGTATGAGCCTATTTTCCGGGATGCCATTGACAGCCTAATTCCCATCAGGTAGAATTTTCTTGTTGCATACGGTTCCAAAGAATGAAAAGAGACTTTAGGAGAACCGATGGCAAGAAAACAGCCGCCCCCGTTTACAATCCCCGTCATGATAGAGATCCCCAAGGGATGCCGCAACAAATATGAGTATGACAAGGAAAAAAGGGTCATAAAATTTGACCGCATGCTCTTCTCCGCAGTGCACTATCCGAGTGATTACGGCTTTATCCCTGAAACCCTTGCCCTTGACGGAGACCCTCTTGATGCGCTTGTGCTGGTATGGGAGCCGACATTCCCGGGCTGCCTCATAGAGGCCAAGCCCATAGGACTATTTAAGATGTGGGATGAAAAAGGGCCTGACGAGAAGATACTGTGCGTGCCCATAGGAGACCCCCTGTGGAATTACATAGAGGATTTAAAGACAGTTCCGCCCCACCTGCTTAAGGAAATAGGACATTTTTTCAAGATATACAAGGACCTTGAAAAGAAAAAGACCGGGGTAGGAGGCTGGGAAGACAAAAAAGCGGCCATCAGAATAATAAAGGAAGCAAAGCAGAGATATCTCGACCAGGAAGCCTGATAATTTTTCTCCGGGAGAGTCTTCTGTGCCTTGTATCTCTTTGGAATGCGGGAAAGTCTTTCCGCGTTTTATATCTTATCCCGGGCCCGCGGCCCGACCTGCCTTCAATCCGTTAAAAGCACAATCTGTTTTAATTGAATTAACCTGCTCCGTACCTGATGATGCCTCAGTTGGGACATGACAGGAATTTTAATTTCATCAAAGTTCTTTATATAGAGGTTAGGAGCAATGTACAGATTCCATATAACTCTCGCGCAGAAGGTAATCCTGGCGTTCCTGATAGTACTGCTACCCATACTTATTGTTTTTTTTGTAAGCTACAGCTCAACGAAAGCCCATGTTGAGAAGCTTATAGTTGACGACCTTAAGACCATTGCAGAGGACCGCGAGGGAGATGTCCTCATGTTCCTTGACATGGTATCGAACAGGATAACGGACTTCGCAACCGATGATTACATCGTTACCGAGATGGAAGAGCTGCAAAGGACAGGCAGCGACGGTTTTTATCTGAGCGATTACATCAGGGCAAAAAAAATACCGCTCATTAAAAACATCTATCGCATATCCGCGGTGACAATGGAAGGTAAAATCGCAGCATCTTCTATTACCTCTGTTGTCGGGATGGATATTTCGGGGGAGGAATTTTTTACAAATGCCAAAAAAGGCATTATGGTCACTGAAAGGGATCATGGATACCTGAATATGCCTGAGATTGTCATATCAGCTCCTCTGTACAATAAGGAGGGCACAAGGCAGACGGGATTCCTCATGGGAATCGTCCTTGTCTCAAGGTTCAAGCAGGTCTTTACCGGTGAGATAAGCAAGGAGCTTGGGGCTATATCATGGGATATCAGAGAGGGCAGAAAATCTCTTGATATATACCTCGTAAACAGGGACAGGCTCATGCTGACAGAATCCCGTTTTACTCAGGGTGCCGTGCTTAAGCAGGTAGTGGACGCTGAACCTGTAAGGAAGTGCCTTGAAGAAAAAAAGGAATACGCCGGGTTTTATAAAGACTTCAGGGGCATGGAGGTTGCCGGGGCTTCGATGTGCTTTCCGGGCCTGCAATGGACGATGCTTGTTGAAATAGATAAAAACGAGATACTTAAGCCTGTAGCAATGATAGGAAGATATACCATGCTTTCCGTTGTAATCACGATATCCTTTGTCGGGATACTTGTAATTTTCTTCTTAAGGGTGGTGATTAAACAGCTTCAGAAACTTGCTGCAGGGGCAATGGAGATATCCGCGGGGAATTACAATGTGAATATACCTGTCAGAAGCAGCGATGAAATAGGGTTGCTTTCAGAGTCATTCAATAACATGGCACTGGAGATTAAAAACAGGACGAATGCCCTTAAGGAGAGCACGGAGAGGCTTAATGCCCTTCTGGATAATACTGCAAATATTGTTTACCTTAAGGACACTGAAGGAAGATATATACTTATAAACAGAAGGTATGAGGAGCTTTTCAATATAAGAGAGCAGGATATTGCAGGTAAGTCGGATTTTGATATTTTCCCGAGGGATATCGCTGAAAAGTTCAGGGAAAATGACCTGAAGGCGTTATATGCCGATAAGCCTGTTCAATTCGAGGAAACAGTGCCGCAGAGCGACGGTATGCATGTGTACCTTTCCATAAAGTATCACTTAAAAGATCCCGAAGGTAAAAAATACGCTGTCGGGGGCATCTCGACCGATATAACGGATATCAGGCGCATAGACGAAGCGCTTATGAGGAGCGAGGCCGGCCTTGCCAATGCGCAGCGCATAGCGCATATAGGCAGTTGGGAATGGGACATGATAACAAACGACCTGTACTGGTCTGATGAGGTGTACAGGATATTTGGCGCGAAGCCGCAGGAGTTCGGGGCCAGTTATGATGCCTTCCTGAATTATATCCATCCTGATGACAGGGCATTTGTTCAGGACTCGGTGAACCGTTCCATATATGAGCGCAAGCCGTATTCAATTGACCATAGGGTAGTATTGAGCGACGGTACGGAACGCATCGTGCATGAACAGGGCGAGGTAAAATACGATGATAGCGGCAAGCCTGTAAGGATGACCGGCACCGTGCAGGACATAACCGAGCGTAAGCGGGCTGAAGAGGAAGTGCGAAGGCTCAACGAAGAGCTTGAGAGAAGGGTAGTCGAGAGAACGGGCCAACTTGAGGCGGCAAACAGGGAGCTTGAGGCATTCAGCTACTCAGTTGCCCATGACCTCCGTTCGCCTCTTCGAATAATAGACGGCTTCAGCCAGGTACTGCTTGAGGATTTCAGGGACAGGCTTGACCAGCACGGGCAGGACCATTTAAAACGTCTGCGGGCCGCCAGTATAAGGATGTCAAAGCTTATAGACGACCTTCTTGAGCTTTCAAGGGTTACAAGGGCGGAGATGAAGCATGAGGCAATAAATATGACATCGATTGCCAGGGCGATTGCCTCGGAACTTAAAAAAACACAGCCTGACCGCAAGGTGGAATTTGTAATACAGGAAGACCTGAGAGCCACAGGCGATGTTGGGCTTTTAAGGGTCGTGCTCGATAATCTTATAGGCAACGCATGGAAGTTCACGGGTAAAATGCCTGAGGCAAGGATTGAGTTCGGCAGCCTTGGCACTGAGGACGGCAAAAGTATATTCTATGTCAAGGACAACGGTGCAGGTTTCAACATGCAGTACGCGGATAAGCTCTTTGGGGCATTTCAGCGCCTGCATTCGGCGGATGACTTCCCGGGGACGGGGATAGGGCTTGCTACGGTACAGCGCATTATCCAGCGCCACGGCGGAAGGGTATGGGCTGAAGGCGAGCCGGGCAAAGGCGCCACATTCTACTTCACTCTGTAGCGTGAGGCATAGTTCTATGTACAGCGGAGCAGGAGATGAAATGAAAAATAAGCGGATACTGTTAATTGAAGATGACCCTGATGATGTGGCTTTGACGCTTCGCGCCTTTAAGAAAAATAATATAGAAGGCGAGATAATTACGATAAATGAAGGCGCTGAGGCGCTTGATTATCTCTTCGCGCGCGGAAAGTTTGAGGGCAGGGATAAAAAGGCCCTGCCTCAGCTGGTATTGCTTGACCTGAAGCTTCCCAGGCTTGACGGGAAGGCTGTTCTGAAAGCCATGCGCTCTGAAATCAAAACAATGCTGCCTGTTGTTGTCCTTACCTCATCAGATGAAGAGCAGGATGTTAAGGACAGCTACAGGCTGGGAGCGAACAGTTACATTAGGAAGCCGGTTGATTTTACCAGGTTCATGGATGTCATCCGCGACCTGGGAATATACTGGCTTGATTTGAATGAGGCCCCAAAGGAGTACGCATGACCGGGCTAAGGGTATTGCTGGCAGAGGATTCAGAGGACGACTCCGTGTTTCTTGCGCTTGAGCTTCGCAAGGGCGGATTTGACCCTGAGCTGCTCCGCGTCGATAATGAAGACGATTTGATGCGAGCCCTTGAAAAGCCATGGGATATTGTGATTACTGATTATAATATGCCGCGCCTGACAGGCCTTGAGGTAATAAGGCATGTGCATGAGAGCGGCCATGACATTCCGATAATCGTAATATCGGGTGTTATGGGCGAGGAGTTTGCCGTTACCGCCATGAAGGCCGGGGCGCACGATTATATGCTTAAGGGTAATATGCCGCGCCTTGTCCCTGCCATTCACAGGGAGATGAAGGAAGCCAATCTTCGAAAGGCGCACAGGCTTGCCGAAGAGGAGGTGCTGTTCCTCAATAAGCTCTTGAAGACCATCTCCCAGATAGACCAGCTCATAATCAGGGCAGGGGACAAGGATTGCCTTCTTAAAGAGGCCTGCCGCATACTTGCCAACGAAGGCGGCTTTGAGCTGGCGTGGATAGGCATGGCTGACTTCGAGAAGGGCACTGTAACGCCGGTGGCCTATTCGGGAATAGAAAGCGGTTACATGGAGCTTGTCAATGTGCGCTGTGACGACTCGAATGAGGGGAACGGCCCGACAGGACAGGCCATCCGCACTGGTAAAAATGTAATATGCAAGGATATAGAGAATAATGAGGAGTTCGCGTCCTGGTTTAAGCTGCCCGTGGAATTCGGGTATAAGGTTTTTGCCTCTTTTCCGCTCTTTGTCAATGGCTCTGTCATAGGCAACATGAATGTCTATTCCAAAAACAGGATAGCCTTAAGGGAAAAGATGGTGAGGCTTTTAGGCAAGCTCGCCTCAGACATCGGGTTTGCCCTTCAGAAGCTCAAGGAAGCTGGTGAGCACAGAAAGGCGATACAATCCCTGAGGGACAGCGAAGAGATGCTTCGCACTATCTTCGAGTCAGCCATGGACGGCATGTTTGTAATCGACAAGGGCGGCAGATATATCGATGTGAATTTTGCGGGATGCCACATGTTTGGATATAATCGTGATGAGTTCCTCTCAACAGATGTAAACCTGCTGGTTTTTCCCGAAGACAGGGGGAGAGTAGAGAAGAACAGGGAGTTCTGGACAAAGGGGTTTTTCCTGCCCGAGCTGAGGATGAGGAAAAAGGACGGCTCGGAAATTTGGGTGGATATGACGATTACGCCCTTCAGGGTAGGGGATAAAGACCTTGCGCTTGGAGTGAAGCGTGATATCACGGACAGGAAGAGGGCTGAAGAGGCCCTTCGGGAAAGCGAAGAGCGTTTCCGCCTCCTTTTTGAGCGTAACGCCGACGCGCAGATAATATTTAAATACCGCAGCGGCGAGGTGATAGATGCCAACCCCGCGGCTGTCTCTCTCTTCGGCATTACAAAGGAAGAGCTTCCTGCTTCGACCTATCTTCAATTCTCATCCCTCCGGGAGCTTGAGAAATTCAAAGACGCGATAGCCGCAATTAAAGAGGGTGAAGGCTTTACAATACCAAAGGCTGAGAACATAACGAAAGACGGCAGAAAGATAATTGCCTCGATAACAGGGCAGGTCGTAAGGCTGAAGCAGAGCAAGGTTGTTTATTGCACTGTGCGTGACATAACAGAGAAGATACGGATGGAGGATGAGGCCCGATTTATTCAGGCAAAGCTGATACACGCCAATAAAATGACCTCAATAGGCACTCTCGCCTCCGGGGTGGCGCATGAGATAAACAATCCCAATAATTTCATACTCTTTAATTCCACGCTTTTGACTGACGCGTGGAAGGATGCCATAGGCATCCTCAATGAGTTCTACAAGTCCAACGGAGACTTTACCATCGGCGGCTTGCCTTTTTCCGAGATGGCTGAAGTGATACCTGAGCTTCTCTCAGGCATTACGGACGGCTCACGAAGGATAAAGGGGATAGTTGACAGCCTTAAGGATTTCTCAAGGGTGGACAGGGCTGGACTTGAAGGGGAATTTGATGTGAACAGGGCTGTCCTGGCGGCTTCGTCTATCCTCAACAATCAGATATGCAAATACACGGAAGGGTACTTCGTAAAATGCGCCGAATGGTTGCCGCCCGTAAAAGGCAGCTCCCAGAAGATAGAGCAGGTGCTTATCAATCTTATAATCAACGCGCTTCATGCGCTTCCGAATAAAGAGAGCAGGATATGGGTTGGCACATCCTATGACGCTGAAAACAGAAATGTGATAGTAAATATAAAGGATGAAGGAACAGGGATGTCCAGGGATGTGCTCGAGAGGATTACGGAGCCGTTCTTTACAACCAAGATAGATACCGGAGGAACAGGCCTTGGGCTTTCAATCTCATATACGATTGTAAAGGAACACAAGGGCAGTCTTGAATTCTCATCTGAACAGGGAAAAGGCACAACGGTTACAATGAGGCTGCCCGCAAAGATAAGCTCCGCGGAGCAGGAAAAATTAAATTGACGGAGAATTTCTGTGCTTTCAGTAAGTAAGGGCAGGATTATCATTTACAGGCTTTTTGATGTGGCGCTTGAGATAAACCTTGGCTTGATAGACCAGAGAAAAGAGGGCACAAAGAGGCTTCGGATATCGAAATATCCATACATGAAAGCCCTTGAGTTCACAAACCCGCCGCTTTCTTTTGAGCTTGCCCCTTATAAGAAAACTCTGTTTGACCGCGAAATAAATGTAAATGTGATTGCCAAGGCTTATGACTTCGGCGTAATCTCAATCGCCTTTGACATACCTATTCCCCCCGATACTGCCTTCTCCAGCCTTGAGGAAGTAGCCAAAGAACTCGATACCGATTCAACGATAGAGGATAAGGCAAGGGAATATACAATCCAGCTTATGGAGAGCCTCGGCAAGGCTGTAATATCGCCTGAGATAAAAGAAGGCTTTGTCGAGGACTATATGATCTTTTTTGTAGAGGAACTCGGGGAAAATTTGACCATACCTGATTTCCTCAGTTCATACGACCCGTCAAGGCTCCTGCTTTACGAGACAAGAAACCTGAGCCGTTTTACAAAAAAAGAAACCTTAAGGCACAGCTTCAGCTATTATCCCGATGACCTGATAATAGTCCATGTGGATAACGCGCTGATAATAGAGCCTTCGGGTAATTTTGACATGGCGGATATACTTGAGTTCGCAAATGCCCAGATCTTTGAGCTCAGGTATTATGACAGAGTGATGGACAGGGAATTGAAATCCATCTACGCTGAGCTTTCAAGGCGCAGCAGAGTGTCTTTTTTCAGGTTGCGGGAGTATGAAAGGCTTGCTAAGAAGATAACGCAGACAGTTACCGAAATTACCGAGATTACGGAAAAGGTTAATAACTCTCTTAAGGTAACCGAAGATATTTATTACGCAAGGATTTACAGGACCTTCATGTCGTTGTTAAGGAGCAAGGACTGGGAGGTAAGCATAAGGGAGAAGCTTCAGATTGTAATGGATACATACAAGATGCTGCATGACGAGATATCCTCAAGAAGAGGGTATGTCGTGGAGCTTGGCATTCTTATCCTTATTGTCGTGGAGCTTGCGCTTGTACTGATTCCGATAGGATAGGGATACGGGCTTTAAGCCCGTATCCCTGAGCTTACCTCTTGAATTTGGATAAAGTGTTGTCAAAAGAGTTCCTGAAGTCGTTTAAAGCCTTTTCAACCCCGTCTTTGACGCTTTCCCATTTATCTCCGCTTGTTTTTTTCAGTTCATCAAGTTTTTTCCGCGCGTTCTCAAGTTTAGGGCGAAGGGCCTCAATCTGCTCATAATACTTAAGCTTCATGTCAGCCTTGCTCTGGTCGGCTTTTTTCTTAAGGTTTTCGAGTTTTTTACTCCAGTCCCTTACAGCGGCCTCTTTCTTTTCCTCATAAGTCTTCTTGGTTTCCATACTTCCTCCTTTCCGTTAGAAACGGTCCAAGGAGCTCTTTATCATCTGCCTGATTAAATTATATCGGTTTAATCAGGGGGCGTCAAACCCGGCCCATCCGGCATATTGCTTTCGTGAAAATTTACGATAAGATTATTACATGGCAGATGAAACACGGAAAATTGAGAGCAATAAAACCCCAGCCTGGAAAATAGCCGCAGTACTCCTGATATTCGGGATATTTATTTATTATTGGGGTGAACTTGTACAAAATGAGGACCTCACGCAGAGATATAAGATTAGCTACAGCCAATTCAGAGAACAGGTTACTTCAGAGAATGTAAAAGAAGTTACAATCAAAGGCCATCAGTTGAACGGGGAGCTTAAAAGAAGCGCACCGCTGATGGTGGCCGGAGAGCAAAAGCCCAGAGATGTGGTTGATTTTACAACAAACCTTCCCATATTCCAATCAGGCGAAATACTAAAGGAATTCGAAGATAAAAACATATCAATCAATGTTGAGCCGGAAAGCAGTTCTTTCTTTTGGCAGGTGATTGTGATGCTGCTCCCGTGGATACTTATAATCGGCATCTGGGTTGTAGTCATGAGAAGGGTCCAGCAGGCTCAGGGCGGCGGCGCCGGGGGGCTCTTTAATTTCGGCTCAAGCAAGGCCAAGCTGTTCGATGTGAAAAAGCCTGGTGTGACATTCAAAAATGTAGCAGGGCTTGAGAACGCAAAGAAAGAGCTTGAGGAAACAGTAGAGTTCCTTAAAGACCCTGCCAAATTTGCCCGTCTTGGGGCAAAGGTTCCGAAAGGCATACTTTTGATAGGGCCTCCGGGCACAGGCAAGACTCTGCTCGCAAGGGCAGTGGCAGGCGAAGCAGGGGTGCCGTTCTTCAGCATCAGCGCATCTGAATTCATTGAGATGTTTGTAGGTGTAGGGGCCTCAAGGGTAAGAGACATGTTCAAGCGGGCAAAGGAAGTAAGGCCAAGCATAATATTCATAGATGAAATAGATTCTGTCGGAAGGACAAGGGGAGCCGGCCTCGGAGGAGGCCATGATGAAAGGGAGCAGACCTTAAATCAGCTCCTGAGCGAGATGGACGGCTTTGAACCGCATGAAGAGATAATATTAGTGGCAGCCACAAACAGGCCTGATGTGCTTGACCCCGCGCTCCTGAGGCCGGGCCGCTTTGACAGGCATATCATTGTAGATAAGCCGGGCTGGAAGGAAAGGAAGGCAATACTCGATGTCCATACTAAGAACAAAAAGCTTGCCGCTGGGATAGACCTTGATGAAATAGCGCGGGGCACGCCAGGAATGACAGGGGCTGACCTTGAGAACCTTGCCAATGAGGCGGCCCTTGAAGCGGTTAAAAAGGGAAAGAATGAGATTGACATCAGAGACTTTGAAGAGGCACGGGACAGGATACTTATGGGCACCAAGAGGGAAGAGGTGATAAGCGGCGAGGAAAAGCGCATTACCGCTTACCATGAGGCAGGCCACGCCCTTGTATCGCTTGAGCTTCCTTATGCCGACCCCATACACAAGGTTTCCATCATTCCAAGGGGCATGGCAATGGGAGTGACGCAGTTCCTTCCGGTTGAAGACAGGCACTATTATCCGAAAAGGTATCTGATAAATAAATTGAGCGTTGCGCTTGCGGGCAGGGCGGCTGAGAAGATAATATTTAAAGATGTGAGCAGCGGCGCGCAGGATGACCTTAAGAACGCGACATTTCTGGCGGAGAAGATGGTGGCGCAGTGGGGCATGAGCGACAAGGTCGGCCCGATAAACTTCGGAAGAGGAGAGGAGCATCCTTTCCTTGGGAGGGACCTTACCATGCCTAAGCGCTACAGCGAGGACATGGCGTGGCTCATGGACCAGGAGATAAGGCATATAATCGTGGAAGCTGAGATCAAAGCAGACGAAGTGCTGGAAAAAAATGTGAAGGCCCTCCATAATCTCGCCGAAGCCCTTATTAAGGATGAAGTCCTCGACAGGATAGTCGTTGAGCGCATCATCCAGGAATCAAAAGCACTCTCCTGAATAAATCCCTCCGGCGGCCATTAAATTCAAAGTCTTGCAATTCATCTGAATTACATTTATAATGTGCGGAAATCTCTCATAAGCATCTTCGGGGCATTCATATGAAAAAGACCACGATCTTCATAGCAGACGATCATCCTGTTCTAAGGAACGGAATCAAGGCGATACTTGCGGGCAGCCCTGATTATGAAGTTATCGGAGAGGCTGATGATGGTCTGCAGGCCCTAAGCGGGATAGCTTCCCTTAAGCCTGACATAGTCATGATGGATATCACGATGCCCGGCTTAAACGGCATCATGGCCACCAAAAGGGCTCTTGAGGATTTTCCCGACCTTAAGGTCATAATCCTTTCAATGCACGGAGATGTAGTGCATGCCATAGACGCGTTCAGGGCAGGAGCGCTTGGCTATGTGCTGAAGGAGTCCGCCACACAGGAACTGATTCAGGCAGTTGAGAAGGTAAAGGCAGGGACAAAGTACGCAAGCCCGGCAGTGGCAGAAGAGCTCCTTAACGACATAGTCGATGTAATAAAGAAGGAACAGAGCCATGACCCGTTTGACCTTTTGAGCCACAGGGAAAAGGAGATACTTAAGTTCATAGCTGACGGTTCTACCAGCAGAGAGATAGCCGATAAGCTCTTCATTTCCATCTCAACCGTAAAGAGCCATAGGAACAATATCATGAAAAAGCTCAAGGTCAACGATATGGCCAACCTCATCAAAATTGCAATCCGCAAGGGCATAGTCAAGCCTGAATAGTCCCAAAATCATTTAAATCCCCTTTATTTTTCATTCCAAAAACATAAGCATGGTCCAAGGGACTATTGCGTCCGTCAACCTTTTGTCCTCACAAAAATACATCCTTTGGCCGATACAGCCAATTCCAAACCCTCCGATATTAAGGTATAGCTGAGCCGCAAACTGCGAATACATTATAGAGGAGGGACGCGCCTGATGGAGGAAATCCTCATCGTAGACAGCGACCATGCTATCAGGTCGATGCTCACCTACACTTTGACCACAGAGCATTTTTCCGTCCTCGAAGCAAGGGACGGAATTGAGGCATTCAGTAGGCTAAGCGCAGGATTGAACCCTGACCTTATTATCACAGGGCTCAATGTGCACAGGAATGAAGGAGTTTCATTTATCAGGAAAATCAGGACAACTCCTGATTTAAGGTTCACACCCATCCTTATGCTGACTGATGATCACACCCAGTACAGACAGCTGGAATGGAAAGAGGCAGGAGCTACCGGCTGGATTACCGTGCCGTTCACTTCAGATGAGCTGTTGGAGATGGTTAAAATAGTGATTTTTAAAAAGGCATAACAGAGGAGAGAGAAAATGAACTTGCAATCGATTAAAACAAGGTTTATGGGCAGTTATCTTTTCCTGCTTGTACTTTTCATCCTGCAGATACCCATCATATATTGGGTCGTCAGCGGAATGAATGAAAAGTACGCTCAGGTTGAGCAGTCCGGCTCGCTAAGAAAGAGGGCCGTTGAGATAACAGATGTTCTCAACAGGCATATAATGACCGGGAATGAGACGCTTGAGCAGGCATTCCAGACTAAGAAAAAAGAATATGCTCAGGTAATCGAGGACCTGAAAAAGGGCTCAAAAGAAGTCGAAGCCATTACCGATTCTGAGATCCTTGCTAAGCTTGCCGTAGTTGAAAAAGAATGGTCAGACATGCAGACAGCCCTCGATAAGGCTATGGAGCATGGCGATAAGCTCAGAGAGCTTAAAGCCGAGGTAGAGCATTCAACCAATGCAAGTACATACAGGACAAGCTATCTCCTTGAGAGATATATGACAGCATATGATGATAAGGCCGAAGTAGGGCGGGAGCTTAAGGGTGCCATAGCAGCCACAGGCGGCGGGTCAAGATCCACTCTCCTTGCAGCAATGGAAGCCAATGACGCGTATCACGCAAAAATAGATGAGCTTCTCGAAGAGCATACTGTCCATATAGTAAACGCCGCCAATGACCTTACAAAGATGATAACAGCCCACGCAAGTGAAGCCGCAATGAGAGGCCTTATTGTGCTCGCGGTTTCAGTTCTCTTGTCGGCAGGCCTTGCGGCAGTATTTATGTGGTCAACAAACACAATGGTGATCAAGCCCCTTCTTCAGATAAAGGAGACGGTTGAGGACTTTGCCAACGGCGACCTTACAAAGAGGTCAGGCGTACAGATAAGTTTTATGGGTAGAGAGATTAAAGATGAGATAGCAAGCCTCGGCGAAAGCGTTGATACAATGGCGGAGCAGATGTCCGGCGTAATAGGCAGGATAACCGATACATCAAACCACCTTGCCTCAGCTTCAGAGCAGCTTTCAACATCATCGACACAGATTGCGGAAGGGGCTGACAGGCAGTCAAGCCAGACAACTCATGTGGCAACCGCAATGGAAGAGATGAACGCAACAGTAATAGAAGTGGCCAAGAACTCCCAGCAGGCATCAGAGTCCGCAAGGACAACGCAGAAGATAGCCGAATCCGGCGGAGATGTTGTTTCTCAGGCAATCACCGCCATGCAGGAGGTCTCAGCCTCTACATCAGTAACCGCCGATACCATCAAAAAGCTCGGCAAGAGCTCGGAAGAGATAGGCACAATCATATCCGTCATCAATGATATCGCGGACCAGACAAACCTTCTCGCCCTTAACGCGGCGATTGAAGCAGCAAGGGCCGGAGAGCAGGGACGCGGTTTTGCAGTCGTAGCGGACGAAGTCAGAAAACTGGCCGAGCGCACCACAAAGGCAACAAAGGAGATCAGCGGCATGATAAAAGCCATCCAGGATGAGACATTCAAGGCAGTGGACGCAATGGATGAAGGCACTGTGAAGGTTGAGAACGGCGTAAAACTTGCCAATGAAGCCGGAGATGCACTTAAGCAGATAGTTGACGGTGTCGAGAATGTAACCGACATGATCGGACATATCGCAACATCAGCCGAAGAGCAGAGCGCGACTACCGATGAGATCACTCAGAACATGGACTCCATTGCAGAGGTCGCCAAGACCAATGTGTTCGCGATAGGAGAGGTGTCCAAGGCGACAAATGAACTTGCAAGCCTTGCCACTGAGCTTAAGGACCTTGTAACCAAATTCAGGATTGCGAAAGAAGGCGGCATTGAGGCCAAAGTAGGCGGCAAGCCGAACGGGAAGGTCGTCCACTTCACAAAAGGCAGATCCAGGAATGATGTTGCCCACCTTAAATCTGTCGAAAATGCCTAAAAACCGCTTTAGAGCGTGAGTGAGCAGGCTCCATACTTTAAGACGCCCCCTGTCCCTAAGGGGGCGTCTTCTTTTTTAGGGACTTTGAGAATCTTTCGCTTGAAATACCGTTAAAAGATGATAATATATCTTTTTGCAATAATTCGGGTAAGGGGTAGCGGGGCGGTTTTCTTTAAGAAAACCGGAGGGTTACCTGAATTGATTTGCAACTCTGCCGCATGTATGCTATAAAATTGCGGCAAAATTAAGGGTTAAGAGCCCGCAAGTAATTGAATTGTTTACAGTCGGGGCGTGGCTCAGTCTGGTAGAGCACCGCGTTCGGGAAGATACTCGTAAGCCCAAATCTGAAAACATCTCGACTTCATCAAACCCAATTCCATAGACATATCAACGAATTAACCTGAAGGCGGCCGAGGCGACCTTAATCGGCCTTAATCGAAAACAAACACAAATCAAGACCGGATTGCGGCAAAATTGTGGCGGTTATCAACAGGGGGGCACCAAGGTGCCCCCCTGTTCATTTTGGGTACTAAATTTTAGATTTACATTGTTGATCTTCCCCCGATTTAAAGGACACACAGTTAAGCTACATTTGCCTGCTCGAGCACATGAGGCGAGCGGTATCCAAGCGATGAGTGCTGCCTGACCCGGTTGTAGAACACCTCGATGTACTCAAACGCTTTGAGCTTGTGCTCTTGTCCTGAAATTCTCAAAAAACATACTCCGTCTTTAGCGTATGAAAGAAGCTCTCGGCCACGGCGTTGTCATAGCAGTCGCCCTTGGCGCTCATACTCTGGATAATCTCATGCCTGCTCAAAACGTCACGGAAAGCAGTGCTTGCGTATTGGCTGCCACGGTCCGAATGGAGGATTAACCCGGGAGCAGGTTTACGCTTCCAGATGGCCTGATTAAGGGCCCTGATTACAAGCTCCGAGGTGATTCTATCTCCCATGGCCCAGCCCACTATCCGGCGTGAATACAGGTCCAGCACTGCGGCCAGGTACAGCCAGCCTGCATGAGTCCAGACGTACGTTATATCAGAAACCCTGACCTTATCAGTCCCTGTGGCCGCAAATCTCTTATTAAGAAGATTCGGGGCTACAGGAAGGCAATGCCTTGAATTGGTCGTAGCCTTGAACCTGCGCTTGGTCTTCGCCGCTATGCCGTTTATCCGCATAAGCCTCGCCACACGGTTCTTGCCACAGTGAAAACCTCTTTCCCGCAGGTCCGGTCGTTATACGTGGGCTCCCGTACGCGCCGCGCCCAGCCCTGTAAGACTTCTTGATCTCCTCCAGCATACGCTCGTTAGCTTTGCGCCGTGCGCCGTGCGCCGTGTGCCGTTGCCTTGCCTTGCCTTGCCTTGCCTTGCCTTGCCTTGCCTTGCCTTGCCTTGCCTTGCCTTGCCTTGCCTTGCCTTGCCTTGCCTTGCCTGCCTGCCTGCCTGCCTGCCTGCCTGCCTGCCTGCCTGCCTGCCTGCCTGCCTGCCTGCCTGCCTGCCTGCCTGCCTGCCTGCCTGCCTGCCTGCCTGCCTGCGTGCCTGCGTGCCT
>JACOUO010000025.1 GCA_016177845.1 Deltaproteobacteria bacterium
TCATGTTTTGCCCCTCCTCTTTTAGTACGTGTTGAAGTTTTAGCTGCGATGAACAGCCGAAAATCATATGGTTTTACGGTTAACCGCTTGAGGCACCTGCCCCTTCAGGTCATGATACGCTTTAAAAGCAGTTCTTTAATAGGAGTTGAAAGGAGTAAAAGCAAATTGATCACAATTAAGCTCAAGCAAATCGGCCGTGAAAAAAAGATAGCAAATTCTCCATCTGACAATATCAGGGTCTGCCGCAGGGCTTCTTCAATCATCGGTCCCAAGATAAACCCTAGAATTAAAGGCCCGCCTGGAAATTTGGCCTTACGCATCAAGTAGCCAACTCCTCCAAATATCATCAGAAGGATAATATCGACGTAATTTCCGTTGACACTGTAGGAGCCGACAAGACAAAACAAAATAATTAAGGGGAAAAGAATCCAATAGGGAATTCTTAGGAATTGAACCCATATCCCGATGAGGGGTAGGTTTAAGATCAGAAGCATAAAGTTGCCGATATACATACTGGCGATGACTCCCCAGAAGAGATCAGGGTGTTGTTTTACGAGGAGCGGACCCGGTTGGACACCATGAATCACGAGGGCTCCCAGAAACATCGCCATAATCCCCGTTGTAGGCAACCCGAGGGTAAGCAAGGGGATGAATCCGCCCATACTTGCCGAATTGTTCGTGCTTTCAGGGCCCGCCACCCCTTCAATCACACCCGTTCCAAATTTGTCCGGATGTTTGGAGAGCCTTTTCTCCAATGCGTAAGAGATAAAAGTTGGAATTATCGCTCCCACTCCGGGAATAATACCTAGAAAAAAACCGATAACCGTTCCTCTGGCAATAGGCTTGGCCGAATCTTGCCAATCTGTCCTGGTTGGTAAAAGGCCTTTGATCTTACCTTTGAAAATCTCAAACTCTTGAGTCTGCTCCAGGTTCATGAGAACTTCCGAGATTCCGAAAATTCCCATGACCAGGGGTATAATCTCGATTCCGGTCATTAGTGAAAGGATGCCAAATGTAAATCGCTGATTGCCCACAACGGGATCAATCCCGATTGTTCCCAGCAGCAAGCCGATTAATGTCATCATCAAAGCGACAAGCAAGGATTCCTCTGAAAGAAAAGCGACCATCGTCAAGCCTAAAAGCATTAACCCAACAAATTCCGGGGGGCCGAATTTCAGCGCCGCTCTTACCAGCAGGGGAGCAAGGAGCATGATCATAATTGTGCTGAAGGTCCCGGCAATAAATGAGCCAAACGCTGCGATGCCCAAGGCTGGACCGGCTCTGCCTTTCTTCGACATTTGATAGCCATCAAAACAGGTGACGACCGAAGCGGATTCCCCGGGGATATTCACCAGAATGGATGTTGTCGACCCTCCGTACATGGCTCCATAGAGAATTCCCGCCAGCATGATGATGGAAGCTGTGGCCGGTATCTTAAAGGTGACGGGTAATAAGAGCGCAATTGCGGCGGCAGGCCCCAGGCCTGGTAAGACGCCAATCAACGTACCTAAAAGCGCTCCTAAAAAACAGAAGAAAATATTGACAGGGGAAATGGCAACGGAAAATCCATAAACGAGATTTTGAGCGAAGTCCACAAATATTACCCCAAGAACGTAAGAAACCCCCAAGGAAGTTGAACGCCGAGCAATCGTTTAAAAAGAACATAGGAGGCAATAGCGATAATTGGCGAACCAACAATCGCAACCCACTTTTTCCACACCCCTTCACCCCAAAAAAGTATACCCAATAAAATCGATGTACAGACGAGGTATCCTAAATGGTCCAGAAAAAGAGCATAGCCAAGCAGGATAGCCAATGTAAAGGGGATTCGCTTCCAATCCATTCCTTCCCAGGGGTTACCGGTATCATGGACAAGGCTTCTCTTGAATACGCTTTTTAATACGAAAATCAGAGCAAAAAGGAAAAGAATGGTTCCCAATGCTGAAGGGACAAAGCCCGGGCCGGGGCTTCTTATGGTTCCAAAGGACAATTGTCTCGCCTTAAGGTAAAACACGCCCGCAAAAGTCATAATGAGCACGCCGGCTATGATGTGAAGTTTTCTCATTTTTGTCTTAATCTCTCTAGCAGCTTGCGGAAAAACTCCTTTTTTATCATGTCAACTACCACGATCATGATAGTATCCACGCAGGCGTCTGGGGTCAGGTCTTGCAATACAACACAAGGCGCCGACCACTTCCTTGCAACTTGCCCGTTTTTCGCTTTCCGTTTTCCACCTTTCAAACGTGGTTCCCGCGTCCTCCACCGGCTTTCGGGAATTCCCGAAACGGCGAACTCGCCCGCGCGGCATCGTGTTCTTGGCGCCCCAAAGGATGAAAACGGCGA
>JACOUO010000003.1 GCA_016177845.1 Deltaproteobacteria bacterium
GGAAAACACCTAAGTCATCATTGTAAGCAGATTGAAAGCAATCTGTTTTTTACCCCTCACCCCAGCCCTCTCCCACAAGGGGAGATGGGGGGATACATTTAAGCTCAATCGTATCAAATCCGTCATTCCCGAATGCTTCTATCGGGTATCTACTTTTAAAAATACTGGATTCCCGCTTTCGCGGGAATGACCATCTCTTAAAGCTGTCATTGCGAACGGAGTGAAGCAATCTGCTTTTTCTTCACACCCAACCATCTCAAGCCGTCATTCCCGAATGTCCCTATCGGGAATCCATGAGTATAATCTTCTGGAGGGGATTAAGGGAAGGTGGCTTGCTCTAAAAATGCTCAAATCCCAGCTTTTCGACCTTTATCGGTAAGCCGTGCTCATCGATTACGGTTATGACCTTGTTTTTATCCTTAAGCGGGGTAATCCTGCCTATGGGCGTTATCGGGAGTTTTAGCTTTTTTGAAAGAGAGGCGATTTTTTTTGAATTTTCCTCAGGAGAGGTAAAGAGCAGTTCGTAATCCTCGCCTCCAGAGAGGGCAAGGTTTAACAGGGCATTTTTACTGATGCCCGAAAATTTCCTGAAATCCGCCGAGGTCGGCAGTTTATAAAGCTCGATTATTGCCGCAGCCTTACTTTCCAGGCACAGCCGCTTCAGGTCAAGGGCAAGCCCGTCGCTTATGTCCATCATGGCTGAGGCAAGTTTCTTTTTTGCGAGTTGGTCTCCTGCCTCTACCCTTGGCGCAGGGTCTAAATGCCTGAGTACGGCATTTTTGAAAGGCCCTTTCTTTATTGCGTCCTTGCCGTGGCTCTTAAGCGCCTTTAGCCCCAGCGCAGAGTCTCCGAGCGTGCCTGTGACATAGATAATATCACCGGGCCTTGCTCCGCTCCTGTAGACGACCTTGTCTTTTTGCGCCTCTCCAAGGACAGTTGTAGAGACCATCATCTTGCCTTCAGTGCGAGCGGTATTGCCTCCGGCAAGGATTGCCCCGCACTCTCTTGCGGCATCGTCGATGCCCCTGTAAAGCTCATCGAGAAATCCCTTTGTGGTATTCTCAGGCAGTGCTATTGATACAAGGAAAAAAAGCGCAGCGCCACCCATGGCGGCGATATCCGATACTGATATGTTAAGTGATTTTCTGCCCAGAAAGTATGGAGGGGTGTAGCTGAGCCTGAAATGCGTATCTTCTATGAGGATATCGGTTGTGGCGAGCTGTACTTTATCACCGCGCTGAAAGGTCACGCTGGTGTCATCCCCGATTCCTTTTATAAGGCGGGGGTGCTTTCGCGAGAACCTTTCAGCAAGTGATCTTATTATCTCTTCTTCGCCAAGTTTTTTAAGGAACATTATCCACCGACCGTCTGCATTTCCGTGTTTTTTGGCCGGAACCGCCGGCCTTTATGCCCTTTGAGGGCTAATTTAATATACACGAATGGCAATGGCGGTCAACGGTTTTTAAGCCCTTGCGTGTTTGCCTTTGATAGCTGTTTTGGGCTTCTTGGGAGGCGCTTTTTTGGGCGCTTTTGCCTTTTTGAACACTATCTTAAGCACATCATCCACATGCTTTACCAATACGAAGTTGACCTTCTTCCTCATCTCCTTGGGTATCTCTTCGATATCCTTCTTGTTCCTGTCAGGGATGATGACGGTCTTCATCTTTGCCCTGAGGGCCGCAAGGCACTTTTCCTTGATGCCTCCGACAGGCAGTACCCTTCCCCTCAAGGTTATCTCGCCGGTCATGGCGATTTCCTTGTCAATGGGCCTCTGTGTAAGCGCGGATATCAAGGCTGCCGCCATTGTTATGCCTGCCGAGGGGCCGTCTTTCGGTATCGCTCCCGCCGGCACATGGAGGTGGATATCAAGGTCTTTGTAGAAATCAGGCTTAAGCCCGAAGACGCTTGCCCTTGAACGGGCATAGCTTAAAGCGGCATGCGCTGACTCTTTCATGACATCTCCAAGATGCCCTGTAAGGGTAAGCTGTCCCTTGCCGTTCATTATCGTAGCTTCTATATGGAGTATCTCTCCTCCTACAGGCGTCCATGCAAGCCCTGTTGCCACGCCTACCTCATCGACTTCCTGCTCTGTCTCAGGCAGGAATTTCACTATTCCAAGGAACTCATGGAGGTTCTTGGCTGTGATGGTAGTAGTGCCTGTTTTGCCTGAAGCGACCTTTTTGGCTACTTTTCTGCAAAGGGCGGCTACTTCACGCTCAAGATTCCTTAAGCCTGCCTCTCTGGTGTAACCTGAGATGATGAGCCTTAAGGCGTCATCATGCAACACAAGATGCTTCTTGGTGAGGCCGTGCTCCTTAAGCTGCCTCTGTACGATGAACTTCTTGGCTATCTCTATCTTCTCCTCCTCGGTATAGCCCGGAAGAGTGATAAGCTCCATCCTGTCCAGCAAAGGCTCAGGGATGGGGTCAGCCATGTTGGCGGTCGTTATGAACATTACCTTTGAAAGGTCAAAAGGCACATTAAGGTAATGGTCGCTGAAGGCGTAGTTCTGCTCAGGGTCAAGCACCTCAAGAAGCGCTGAGGACGGGTCTCCCCTGAAGTCCATGCCTATTTTATCTATCTCATCCATCATGAAGACAGGGTTATTGGTGCCTGCCTGCTTCATGCCCTGAATGATCCTGCCCGGAAGCGCACCAACATATGTGCGCCTGTGGCCTCTTATCTCAGCCTCGTCCTTTATGCCTCCAAGGGATATCCTCACGAAGCTCCTGCCCATTGCCTTTGCGATGGAGCGTCCAAGGGAGGTCTTGCCTACTCCCGGAGGGCCTACGAAACAGAGTATCGGGCCCTTGGTCTTTTTCTGGAGCTTTCTTACTGCAAGATATTCGAGGATTCTCTCTTTTATCTTCTCAAGGTCATAGTGGTCCGTATCAAGCACCTCTTTTGCCTTGTCTATGTCGATGGTGTCTTTGGTCTGTTTTGCCCACGGCAGGTCTATCAGCCACTCAAGATATGTCCTGATGAGCGCCGCTTCAGCGGCGTCAGGGTGCATCATCTCAAGCCTGTCAGCCTGTTTGTACGCCTCTTTTTCGACTTCAGGGGGCATCTTGCACTTGCGTATCTTCTCCCTGAACTCATCCATCTCCTCGGTGACTTCTTCGATGTCGCCGAGCTCGTTCTTGATAGCCCTCATCTGCTCACGCAGATAATACTCACGCTGGCTCTTGTCCATCTCCTCTTTTGCCTGAGACTGGATCTTGACCTGCATCTGGGCGACCTGAAGCTCTTTTACAAGAAATTCGCTTACCTTCTCAAGCCTTTTTACCGGGTCGAGAGTTTCAAGGATGAGCTGTGCTTCATCTATCTTAAGCCCCAGATTCGCGGCTACAAGGTCTGCCATGCGGCCAGGGTCCTGGATATTGTCGAGGACCATCATCACTTCCTGGAAAGCGACCTTGCCAAGGGAGGAAAGCTTCTCAAGCTGCTCTTTTACATTACGCATCAGGGCCTCTATTTCAAGGGAGACCTCTGCCGCGGTTTCTTTTATCTTTGAGATACTTACATTATATGAGGGCCTTGTCTGCTGGAATTCCTTCACAGAGCCCCTTGTGAGCCCCTGTACCAGTATCTTTACCCTTCCGTCAGGCAGCTTGAGCATGCGCATTATCATGCACACCGTGCCTGATGTGTAGAGGTCTTCCGGCTCAGGGTCTTCTTTTGAAACATCCCTCTGGGTTGCCGTGAATATAAGCCTGTCTTTGGTAAGGGCTGAGTCAACAGCGTTTATGGAGCGCTCCCTTCCTACAAAAAGAGGCACTATCATAAATGGGAAGATGACTACGTCCCTGACGGGCAGAAGCGGCAGCACTTCGGGTATTACCAGCTGTTCTTCATCTCTTTTTTCTTCAGCCATTACTTATATCCTCGCTTTATTATATGGATTCTATGGGCACGCGTTTTGTTTCGCGGCGCTTATCTTCTATCCTCGGGATAGAAATAGTGAGAAGGCCGTTTTTGTAAACAGCCTTTATTTTCTCGGTATCAACAGGGAAAGGTATCTCCATTGTCCTGAAAAGCCTTCCGAAAGACCTTTCCATGCACACATAATTTATCTTATCTTCTTCGAAACATTCGAATTTAAGGGCCCTTATCGTGAGATTGTTCTTATAGATCGATATCTCGATATCCTGTTTCCTTACCCCCGGCAGTTCAACTTCCACTACGACCTCGGCAGGGGTTGAGAACATGTCGATATTGGGGATATGCGTTATTGGCTCAGGTTCGGAAAATATGCCGGTATCTTCCAGCCCCTCGAATATGAACTGATTGAGATTGTCAATTTCAACCGAAGGGAGGGTGCCGGGCGTTTTCTTGGATATCTTGGCCATATACTCTTTTACCTCAACTGGTCTTAACGAAATAGTATATCATAATTGGCCTGTACATATATAGAGAGGAAATGAAAAAACGGGAGTGGCCTGAAAAAAAATCAATTAAGGAAGCTCTGATTAATTCTCGTTTCTGCTGTCATTGCGAGAAGTGAAACGACGAAGCAATCTCTAACTCTGCGTGATTTGCCTGAAAACGAGATTGCTTTGCTGCGCTCGCAAAGACTACTCAATAAATTAGTCAGAGGTTCCTTAACAAACAAGGACTTACAAAGAGATTTACAATTTGAGGCCCTTGAGGAACTTCTTGAACTCCGCCCTGAGCTCAGGGCGTTTGAGGGCAAGGGAGACATTCGCCTTCAAAAAGCCGAGCTTATCGCCGGCATCATAACGGCTGCCTTCGAACTCATAGGCATAGATATCCTGAGTGCTGATAAGGATCTTCAGGGCGTCCGTAAGCTGTATCTCTCCGCCGGAGCCCGGCTGCGTCTTCTCCAGAGCAGGAAATATCCCCGGTGTAAGTATATACCTTCCGATGATGGCGAGGTTGGAAGGAGGGTTTTTGGGCTTTTCTACAAGGTCAAGCACCTTGTAAACGCCGGGAGCGACCTTTTTGCCTTTTATAACGCCGTAAAGATGGGCCTGGTTCTTCGGCACCTTCTGCACGGCAAGCACAGTTGATTTGTACTTATCATGCACCTCTATCATCTGCTTCATCGCAGGCACTTTGGCATCGATTATGTCATCGCCTAAAAATACCGCGAAAGGCTCGTTGTTGATGAGGTTTTTTGTGATGAGTATGGCATGGCCCAGCCCAAGCGGCTTTTTCTGTCTTGTATATGCGAAGTGAACAAGCCCTGAGACATTCTCTATCATCTTGAGAAGCTCGAACTTCTCTTTTTCCTGCAGGAGCTTTTCAAGCTCGAAAGAGGTATCGAAGTGGTCTTCAATGGCGGTCTTGCCCATGCCTGTGACGATTATTATCTCGGAAAGGCCTGACGCCTTGGCCTCCTCTACCCCGTATTGAATGAGAGGCTTGTCAACAAGCGGGAGCATTTCCTTAGGTATTGCCTTTGTTGCAGGAAGAAATCTTGTCCCGAAACCGGCGGCAGGGAATACAGCTTTTTTGATTATGGAAGTAGTCATATTTACAGAGGATAATAATAAGTTTTTATAAATTAGTCAAGCGTGTGAGATGATTTCCCGGCGGAGTGAAGAAAGTTTTCTAACCGCTGAAATGAATAAAGTTTATCTTCAGATTTTTTTTTGTCAATAGGGAGGTGATAAAGGAGAGGGTGAATGGTATTTAAACCCCTCACCCACTCGCTCTCTTTCTTCAAGCCGTCATTCCCGAATGTCTCTATCGGGAATCCAGTATTTATAAGTATCTGGATCCCCGCTTTCGCGGGACTGACAAACAAACTATTTGCTATCATCTTGCGAGGGCTTTAGGCGAGTAGGGTGTGCTGTGCCCACCGAAATCCTGTTCCATACGCAATGACCCAAACAGTCGTCATTGCGAACAGAGTGAACCAATCTGTATTTTGATTTTCTTCTTTGACGGGAGTGAAATTCAGCAGGGAGGAAAATTACTGCAAAACGGTCAATGAGGCGTACTTGATTATAAGCTTTTTTATCCCGTGGTTTTGAAAATTTATTGTAACCTTTGTGTCTTCTCCGGTGCCGCTGCGCTCTTTTATGATGCCTGCCCCGAAGGTCGGATGAAGCACTTTCATCCCGACCCTCCACGGCTGCGGGTCATGGCTTTCATGATAGGTGTGCTCTATCTGGCTGCCTTCGGCAGTATAGTACGGCTCATCAGAGGTAAAAACAGTTTTTGGCCTCTCTTCTGTTGAAAGGATTGTGATAAGCCCCGGCTCTATTTCATCGATAAACCTTGAGCGAAGCTGGTACCTTGACTCTCCGTAGACATTCCTTGACCTTGCCGAGAACAGGAAAAGCTCTTCCCGTGCCCTTGTCATCCCCACATAGCAGAGCCTTCTTTCCTCTTCAAGCTCTTCAGGCTCATTCGCGCTCCTTGAATGAGGGAAAAGCCCTTCTTCCATGCCTACGAGAAAGACTGCCTTGAACTCAAGCCCCTTTGCTGAATGCAGCGTCATAAGCGTCAGCCTATCGAGTTTTTCTTCATAATTATCTATATCACTGATAAGGGCGACCTGATCGAGGAAATCCGAAAGGGTCGCGCCCGGATTGGCTTCCTCAAAATTCCTGATGGCTGAGATGAATTCAAAGAGGTTCTCAACCCTCTCCATGGCCTCTTCAGTCCCTTCCTCCTGCCACATCATCATGTATCCCGTATCCTCAAGGAACCTTAACGCAAGCTCATGGAGGCTTAGCCTGCTCAGGTCAAAGCGGAAACTCTCACAGGCCTCAAGAAAGTCCTTTACCCGCGTCTTATTTAGCAGGCCCCTTTCGAGCGCATCCTTGAATGCCTCCATAAGGGGTATGCTGTGCTGATTGCTCAGTGCCTGTACCTTTTCAAAGGTGGTCTTGCCGACCCCCCTCGGGGGCGTGTTGATTATGCGCTGCAGGCTTATCGAGTCATTGGGGTTTGAGATTATCCTCAGGTAAGCGATAGCGTCCTTTATCTCTCGCCTGTCATAGAACCTGACTCCTCCGATGATGACATAGGGAATGCCTTCACGCATCAATTGCTCTTCAAATACGCGTGACTGTGCATTGGTCCTGTAAAATACGGCAAAGTCCTTGTAAGTAAGGGCATTGTCTGTATTAAGCAGGTTTTTAAGCCTTTTTATGACCCTGCGCGCCTCATCGTACTCATCCCTTGCCTCTTCATAGGTAAGGGTAGAGCCTGCGTGGTTATCCGTCCAGAGGGTCTTGTCAAGGCGTTTCATATTCCTTTGGATTACGGAGTTGGCGGCAGAGAGTATGTTCTTTGTTGAGCGGTAGTTCTGCTCAAGCCTAAGTACTGTTGCGTCAGGGTAGTCCTTTTCAAAATCAAGGATATTGGAGATATCAGCCCCCCTCCATGCGTAGATGGACTGATCAGGGTCTCCAACGGCAAGGAGGTTCCTTGAGCCTGATGCAAGGAGGTTTGTGAAGAGATACTGGGCCTTGTTCGTGTCCTGATACTCATCCACAAGGAGATACTGGAATTTTTCCTTGTATTCTTCAAGCAACTTCGGGTTTTGCCTGAGCAGGTTTATCGGTTCGCAAATGAGGTCGCCGAAGTCCATACACCCCATCTCCCTCAATTTTTTCTGATAAAGGGAATAGACCTTTGCAACCCGTTCAGAGAGGAAATCAGTAGCGTATTTGGCAAAATCGATGTGGTTGATGTTCTCGTTCTTAGCCTGATTTATCTTTGAGAGTATCGCCCTTGGAGCGAATGACTTTTCATTCAGCTTAAGTTCAGCCATGACCTGCTTTACGAGCGAAAGCTGGTCGTCATCACCGTATACTATGAGGTCTGTCTTGATGCCTGCGGCCTTTGATTCTTTCCTCAGCAGCCGGAGCCCAAGGGAGTGGAATGTGCCCAGCCAAAGGTTGCGGGCCTCAAAACCTATTAGTTTTTGGAGCCTTTCGCGCATCTCTCCAGCGGCCTTATTGGTAAAAGTAACCGCAAGGATGTTCTCCGGCGCAATCCCGAGCTTCATCACAAGGAAGGCTATTCTTGAGGTCAGCACCCTGGTCTTGCCACTGCCTGCGCCTGCAAGTATAAGCAGGGGGCCTTCGCCGAATGTAACCGCTTCAGCCTGCGTGGGATTCAATGATTTTAAAAAAGGCACGAATGACTCCAAAAAAAGTGAGCAATTATTGGTGGTGATACATCTTAATTTTTAACATAAACCTTTTTCAGAGGCAATAAGGTTTGGGGGGTGAGGGGTAAATTGTCATTGCGAGGGCTATAAGACCGAAGCAATCTGCATTCCGGTTGGAGGTAAAAACCGGATTGCTTCGCTGCGCTCGCAATGACAGCGATTTTCTCCCTCTCCCCTTGCGGGAGAGGGTAGGGGTGAGGGGAGTATAATCAATTTATTGAAATCTTTTTTCAAAAAGTTTCAATTTCAAAGCCTTTTTTGCCCAAACCACTTGAAAGTACATGGTTTTTCTGCTAAGTTTGCCTATATGGCACTGAATGTAGTTATTGCGGCTTCTGAGGCAACTCCTTACGCTAAAACAGGCGGTCTTGCCGATGTGGTGGGCGCTTTGCCTGCCGCGCTTAAAAGGCTCGGCTGCAAGGTAGTCCTGTTCCTTCCATATTACAGGCAGGTTGCCCAAAGCGGCATTGAAGTCGAACCTGCCGGCCTTGACATATCCATTCCAATCGGAAAAAGGGAAGTAAAAGCGCAGATACTTATCCACGCAAAGGGCGAAGTCCCGGTTTATTTCATCAAAAGGGATGAGTTCTACGACAGGAGCTATCTTTACGGCACGCCTGAAGGGGATTACTTCGATAATCTCGAACGGTATGCCTTTTTCTCAAGGTGCGTTCTTGAGATACTCAAGGCAAGGGGCTTTGCCCCTGATGTCATCCACTGCAATGACTGGCAGACAGGGCTGATACCTGCCTATCTTAAAGATATCTACAAAGATGATGAATACTTCAGCAGGACCTCTACACTTTTTACCATCCATAACATAGCTTATCAAGGCCTGTTTTCTCAGAAGCTCTACGAGCTTACAGGGCTGAGCCCCATCCTTTATAACCCCGAAGGAGTAGAGTTCTGGGGACAGATAAATCTGTTAAAGGCAGGCATAGTCTCCTCAGATGTCATTACTACGGTCAGTGAGGCCTATAGCAAAGAGATACAGACGCCTGAGTACGGCTACGGGCTTGAAGGCCTGTTGATAAAGAGAAAAGATGACCTGCACGGAGTCCTTAACGGCGTTGATTATGATGAGTGGAACCCTGAGGCAGACCCTGTACTGCCCGCCAATTATTCCGCGGAGAACCTTAAAGGCAAGGCTACCTGCAAGAGAAAGGTCTTAAAGGAGTTTAATCTCAAGCTTAAGATAGGTGTGCCTGTAATCGGCATCATCTCCCGTCTTGCCGCCCAGAAAGGCTTTGATATATTATCCGAAGCGATGCCAGAGCTTATGAAGCTCAATATCGGCATCGTGGTCATAGGCACGGGCGATAAGAAATATCAGATGCTCATGGAGGAACTCGCCGCCAGATACCATCATAAGCTGTCGGTTAAAATTGTATTTGACCAGGCGCTTTCCCATGTAATGGAGGCAGGCTGCGACATGCTCCTTATGCCTTCAAGGTATGAGCCCTGCGGTCTTAACCAGATATACAGCCTCAGGTACGGCACAATCCCCGTTGTCAGGGCAACCGGCGGGCTTGATGATACTGTGCGGGATTATAAAGAGGGCGACGGGAATGGATTTAAATTCGATGAATATTCGGCTGAGGCGCTTGTTGCAAAGGTGAAAGAGGCGCTTGAGGTCTATAATGACAAAGAAGCATGGAAAGAGCTTATGAGACGGGGCATGGCGCAGGACTTCTCATGGGAAAGCTCAGCCCAAAAATATCTCTCTCTTTATCTTAAGGCGCAGGAAAACTGCTTAAAAGTTAATCAGGCAAGCCAAAAAAAGACGCAACCCACCGCTGTGCCGGCACAAAAACCATCTGAAACTAAGTAAATCCGCATGAATTTGTAATGGCATTGAACTTGCTATTATTCAGGGTATGAGAATAATAGCGATAGTAGATGACAATGCCTCAGAAAGATTGGTCCTAAAGGGATTGGCGGAGGAGTGCGGCCTCATCATATCCGCTGAAGGAGAAAATGGCGAGCAGGCAGTAGAGATATGCAAATCGAAAGCCCCTGACGCCATCATAATGGATGTTAAAATGCCGGTAAAAGACGGCATTGAGGCGGCTGAAGAGATAAGCAGGATTTGCCCTACTCCGGTAGTGCTCCTTACAGCAAGCGATGATGAAGCGACCATAAGGCGCGCGGCTGACGCAGGGGTGATGGCGTACCTCTTAAAGCCTGTAAGGGGAGAAGAGATACTTCCAGCGGTAGAGCTTGCGATATCAAGGTTCTCTGAGTTCAAGATGCTCAGGAAAGAGAACGCAGACCTGAAGAACACAATCTACGCGAGAAAATTGATAGAGAAGGCAAAAGGGCTTCTGATGGAAAAGGAAAAGCTCACCGAAAATGAGGCCTTTGCCAGAATAAGGAAGATAAGCATGGATAAAAGAAAATCCATGACAGAGATTGCCGAAGTGATTATACTGGCATTTGAAAAGAAAATCGGCTGACAGGGGTGAATAGATGAAGAAGGTTCTTGTCATTCAGCATGTGCCTCACGAAGGGCTCGGCATCATTGGCCCGATGCTTGAGTCAGCAGGCATTGGGGCTGATTGCATAAAGGTCTATAAAGACAAGCTGCCGAGGGACGCCCAAGGATATGACGGCTTGATAGTCCTTGGCGGGCCCATGGGCGTGTACGAGGAAGATACATACCCGTTCATCTCAAAAGAGATAAAGCTCATACAATCAGCTCTAAAGGACAGGCTTCCTATATTGGGTATTTGCCTTGGCTCGCAGCTTCTGGCAAAGGCCGCAGGCGCCTCAGTATATAAAGGCAATGCAAAGGAAATCGGCTGGTTTAACATAAGCCTTACCGAAGAAGGAAAAAAGGACAGGCTCCTTATGGGGCTGCCAGGTGAGCTTACGGTATTTCAGTGGCACGGGGATACATTCGATGTCCCTTCAAACGGGGTCAACCTTGTCTCATCAGAATTGTTCCCGAATCAGTTGATAAAAGTAGGGCCTTGCGCCTACGGGGTCCAATTCCATCTCGAAGTTACCGAGAGGATGGTCGATGAATGGACAGAGGTGAATGAGGATGAGCTAAAGCCCCTTGGAATAGATGGGGATGAGATAATCGAGGAGACAGAAACCAGGATTTACGACCTGCATAAATACGGTCGTACATTCATCTCAAGATTCCTCAGGCTGCTTCAATAATAGGCAGCAGTGATTAGAAGTGAGGCAATTTAACCTCCTTTAATAGCGTACTGACTTGAAAATGGGGTTAAAAACAAGAGGTTTTTCAAATTATAATCTTGGCACTCAAGTTGCAAAACCATAAGACAGGTTTTTGATTTGAATTGCAATGCTTTAAGGTTACAAGGGAGTAATCTTAAAAATTATCTGTAAAGGCAAAGGCGCCTTTCCGCAAGGGGGGCGCCTTTTGTTTTCCCCCCGAAAACAAAGAAACGAAAAATTCTAATTCAGACGGAGGGAAAAAACATGAAAAGATTGGCGGCATCACTGATAGCGGTATCCTGTTTGGCCTTTGCAGGCAATGCAGGCGCAACACCTTCAACGACTTTCTGGACACCGGCAACAAGCGACATTCAGCCTTATGGAGTTCTTCACATCGGTATCGATAACTACTTCACTGTAGGCAGAAAGGCTGACAGGGGCTCGCTTCCGACAGATGTCGGATTGACAATAGGGGTGCTTCCTTATGAAAAGCTCCAGCTTGAGGTAGGAGTTGACCTTATGGAGCCTTCGACAGACCCTTTGTTCTTTAACGCAAAGCTCGGCACCCCTGAAAATTCGCTTTTCGAGGGCTCACCCGCAATCAATATCGGCGTATGCACTGTGGGCACTGACAAGAAGGACGCAGCAAATGACGGGGATGGCAGGACCGATTACAACATAGTTGATTTCATAGTGGGAAAAACCCTTCCCGCAAACCTCGGCAGGGTTCATGCGGGCGTGTATTACGGAAACCCGAGCACACTTGTTGACATAAACGGGGATAAGGAAAATACAGGCTACATGGTCGGCTATGACAAGGGCTTTATGCCTGTGACAGACGCAAAGGGCGAGTATTCAAAATGGGTGGTTGCGGCTGACTATATCAGCGGAAAGAACTATGTAGGAGGAGGCGGGATAGGCATAGCCCGTTTCTTTACAAGGGATATATCCATACTCACAGGGCCGGTCTGGTTCAATGAGCCTGCACTTGCAGGCCCGAACGCCAACGCCAAATGGGTCTGGTCAACACAGCTTGACATAAATTATTAAGTCTCAATTTTTCAAAATGAAATGAGGGGCAGGCAAAGCCGCCCTGAGGCCTCTAAAAGGCTGCCCCTCAAAAAGATCAAAGAAGATCAGGAGGACGAAGGAGATGGAAGCTGTAAAGAGGCTGTTCCCAAGGCTTGCTATGGTTCTGCTTGCGCTTGGCATTTTTTCTGCGACTGCGTTTGCGGCAGACGCGCAGGCAATCGACAAGGCAGATACCGCTTGGCTGCTTATATCCACCGCGCTGGTAATGTTTATGACTCCGGGGCTTGCGCTTTTTTACGCAGGCATGGCAAGAAAGAAAAATGTGCTCTCAACAATGATGCAGAGTTTCTTCATACTCTGCCTCATTACCATACAGTGGATACTAATGGGCTACAGCTTAAGCTTCGGCCCTGACATTGGCGGCTTCATAGGGGGGCTTGATTTTCTTGGGCTTTCAAATGTGGGAATAGAACCTAAAGGCACCATTCCTCACCTCCTGTTCATGGCTTTTCAGGGCATGTTCGCGGCAATTACCGTAGCCCTTATAACAGGGGCTTTTGCCGAAAGGATAAAGTTCTCGGCAGTCGTAATATTCAGCATTCTCTGGGCGTTCATTGTGTATGACCCGCTTACTCACTGGGTCTGGGGCGGAGGCTGGCTTCAAAAGATGGGCGTGCTGGACTTCGCGGGCGGCATCGTCGTTCACATAAGCTCAGGCGTATCAGCCCTTGTAGCCGCAATCTACATAGGCAGGAGACGCGGATACCCCAGAGAGCTTATGCCCCCGCACAACCTGACGCTTACGATAATCGGCATGGGCATACTCTGGTTCGGTTGGTTCGGGTTTAACGCGGGAAGCGCCCTTGCAAGCGACGGCCTTGCTGTAATAGCGTTCGTAACGACAAACACCGCGGCGGCAACAGGCACCATCACATGGACATTCATAGAGTGGGCGCACAGGGGCAAGCCCACGATGCTCGGCGCGATGTCAGGGGCTGTGGCAGGTCTCGGCTCAATAACCCCTGCGGCAGGTTTTGTAACCCCTGCGGCAGCGATCCTGATAGGCCTGGCAGGAGGCGTGCTCTGCTACATAGCAGTGACTATCTTAAAACCGAAGCTTGGTTATGATGACACGCTCGATGTCTTCGGCATACACGGAATAGCAGGCACATGGGGAACAATAGCAACAGGTCTTTTCGCTTCAATCGGCGCAACAGGCCTTTTCTACGGAAACCCGGCCCAGCTTGTAAACCAGCTCATCGGGGCCGGCGTGACAATCGTGCTCGCAGTTGTCGGCACATATGTGATACTTAAGGCAGTTGACCTTGCGGTAGGCATAAGGGTAGCGACTGAAGAGGAGATACAGGGCCTTGACATAACACAGCACGAAGAGAGCGGATATAACCTGTAACTCTTAAAAAATAAAAAAGGCACAGAGCTGTGCCCTTATAAAGAACAAAGGCAAAGGCGCCTTTTGCGGCGGATGGGAACGCTATCCACGCAGAGTGGCGCCTTTTGATTTTTAAACGACATTCAAACCGGGGAGGTGAAAGGCCATGAAAAAGATCGAGGCGATAATAAAACCCTTTAAGCTCGATGATGTTAAAAAGGCCCTGAATGACCTCAATATCGAGGGCATGACGGTCTCAGAGGTAAAGGGGTTCGGCAGGCAGAAAGGGCATACAGAATTTTACAGGGGCGCGGAATATACGGTTGATTTTCTGCCCAAGATAAAGATCGAGGTAGTAACTACTGAAGACATGGCGTCAAAGGTCGTTGAGGCGATAACAAATGCCGCAAAGACAGGCAAAATAGGCGACGGAAAGATATTCGTGCTGGCGGTTGAAGAGGCTGTAAGGATAAGGACAGGCGAGCAAGGCAGGAGCGCCCTGTAAGGCATAAAAGAATATAGCGGAGGCTAAAATGATTACAAAAATACTTTCAATATTGTTCGCGGTCCTCGTTATGCCGCTCTCAGCGCTTGCGGCAGACGCAGCGCCGCCGCAGATAGACACAGGCGATACCGCCTGGGTGCTTATCTCAACTGCGTTTGTGCTCCTTATGACGGCTCCTGGGCTTGCGCTCTTCTACGGAGGCATGGTCAGAAGGAAAAATGTGCTCGGCACAATAATGCAGAGCTTTGTCATACTCTGCATTATAAGCATACAGTGGGTGCTCTTCGGGTACTCGCTCTCTTTCGGGCCTGATAACTGGGGGCTTATCGGAGGGCTTGAGTGGATGGGCTTAGCAGGCGTTGGCGGAGCTCCTAACGCGGATTACGCCGCTACAATCCCTCATCAGGCATTCATGATTTTCCAGATGATGTTCGCTGTCATCACCCCGGCGCTTATTACAGGCGCATTCGCGGAGAGGATGAAGTTCTCAAGTTTCCTGATATTCACGATTCTTTGGACGACGCTTGTATATGACCCTGTCGCGCACTGGGTCTGGGGAGTAGGCGGATGGCTGAGGACCCTTGGCGCGCTTGATTTCGCGGGCGGAACGGTTGTTCATATAAGCTCAGGCGTATCAGCCCTCGTAACCGCAATAGTCCTCGGAAAGAGAAAAGGCTACATGGCAGAGATAATGGCTCCGCACAACCTGCCTACAACCGTACTTGGCGCAGGGCTTCTGTGGTTCGGCTGGTTTGGTTTTAACGCAGGCAGCTCACTTGGGGCAAACGGGCTTGCCGCATCAGCCTTTGTGGTAACAAATACTGCAGCCGCAGCCGCTGGGCTCTCCTGGCTTCTTGCGGAATGGGTGCACAGGGGAAAACCCACTGTCCTTGGCCTTGCCTCAGGCGTTGTAGCAGGGCTTGTCGCGATAACACCGGCTGCGGGCTTTGTAACCCCGGTTGCTTCAATAATACTCGGATTGTGCGCTGGCGTCATCTGCTACATATCCGTAAGCTTCATGAAGCCTCTTTTGAAATATGATGACTCGCTTGACGCTTTCGGAATCCACGGGGTAGGCGGAATCTGGGGAGCGATTGCAACAGGTCTTTTCGCTTCTGTTGCCATAAACTCAGCAGGGGCGGATGGCCTCTTCTATGGCAACTCAGCCCTCCTCTGGAAGCAATTGATTGCGATAGTGGCAAGCGCCGGGTATTCAGCGATAGTCACCTTTATACTTCTCAAGCTCATTGACTGGTCAATGGGACTTAGGGTCTCAAAGGAAGATGAAATACTCGGGCTGGACCTCTCGCAGCACAGCGAAAGCGGATATACGATGTAAGGTTCTTTCAGCAGGGTACACAGGCAAAGGCGCCTTGGGTCTTCCGGGGCGCCTTTTGATTTTTCCTGGTAAATACCCGCAGCGCTTGGTGCGGAGGTTTTAATTTTAAACAGAAAGGCAAAGACCATGGAAAACACAAGAGGCAGGAAAAGGCTTGCGGTAATAGGGGCAGGCATGGCAGCAAATGCCTGTGTGGAGGAGATATCAAGGCTTGCCCCCGACGGGTTTGAGATAACAGTCTTTGGGGCTGAAAAGCACCTTAACTACAACAGGGTCCTGCTTTCATATGTGCTAACCGGAGAGAAAAGCCTTGATGACATATCTTTGCACAAAAAGCAGTGGTACGAAGAGAGGGGCATAAATCTTCTTACAGGCTCAAGAGTAGCTGAGATAAGGAGAGGCAGAAAGGTCATAGTCACCGGGAACGGGCTTGAGGCAGACTATGATAAGCTCATCATCTCAACAGGGTCTGTCCCGTTTGTTCCGCCGATTAAGGGCGTGGATAAAAAGGGCGTTGTTTCATTCAGGGATATCGATGACTGCGAAAAGATAAAAAAAATGGCTGGCAAGGGCGCAAGGGCGGTCGTGCTCGGCGGAGGGCTTTTGGGGCTTGAGGCTGCCCACGGGCTTAAAAACCTCGGCATGGAAGTAACTGTCGTGCACCTGATGGACCGCCTCATGGAAAGACAGCTCGACATGGCGGCGGCTGATTTTTTAAAAGAAGATATAGAAAAGCTCGGCATTGAAGTGCTTACCGCTAAAAAGACGCAGGAGGTCGTAGGCAACGGAAAAATAGAGGGGCTCAGGTTTGATGACGGCTCAACCATTGAGGCGAGTTTGCTTGTCCTGTCAGTCGGCATAAAGCCCAATATAGAGCTTGCGCGGTCCTCAGGCATCTACTGCGAGAGGGGCATAGTTGTAAGCGACACGATGCAGACCTATGACCCTGCGGTTTACGCGATAGGCGAATGCGTCCAGCACAGGGGGGCGACTTTCGGGCTTGTAGCACCTATATTTGAGCAGGCAAAGGTAGTAGCAAACCACTTGGCAGGAGACTCAAGGCTCACATTCAGGAACAGGCCTACCTCGGCAAGGCTTAAAGTGCCGGGAATTGAGCTATACTCCGCCGGAACGGTAGATAACGGCGCGGGGGTAGAGACCATAGAGTACCTTGATAAGGGGCTTAGGAGATACAAAAAGCTCTTTCTTAAAGAGAACAGGATTTCAGGCATTATCATGTACGGAGATACGGGTGACGGGCCGCGGCTCTTCTCTCATCTTATCGAAGAGGAAGACATCTCCCATAAAAGGCACAGCCTGCTCTTTGGAGAGGCGCCCTCGGACGGCACATCCGTAAAGGCCATGCCTGATGATACGATTGTCTGCGGATGCAACGGCGTCACCAAAAAGATGATAGTTGACGCTATTGAGAAAAAAGGGCTCTTTACAAGGGAAGATGTAAAGAGGGAGACAAAGGCAACAGGCTCATGCGGAGGCTGCTCAAACCTTGTTGACAGGATACTTGAGGCAACGCTCGGCGCAAATTTTCAGGGCTCGCCAAAGCCGGTCAATATCTGCGGCTGCACGAAATACACAAGGGACGATGTTTTAAAGAACATCAGGGAAAAAGGGCTGAAATCCGTAAAGGATGTAATGGAAACGCTTGGCTGGGAGACTGTGGGGTGCGACAAATGCAGGCCCGCGCTCAATTACTATGTCTCGATGGTCTGGCCAAAGGACAGCGAGGATGACCTGACCTCAAGGCTTGTGAATGAAAGGGCGCACGCCAACATACAGAAGGACGGCACTTATTCCGTGGTGCCGAGGATGTTCGGCGGAGTTACCAACTCCGGGGAACTTAGGCGTATTGCGGACGCGGCTGATAAATACAATGTCCCTCTTGTAAAACTTACGGGCGGGCAGAGGGTTGCCTTGATAGGAGTAAAGAAGGAGTCTCTTGCGGATATCTGGAGAGACCTTGAGATGCCTTCAGGCTATGCTTACGGAAAGGCTCTGCGCACTGTAAAGACCTGCGTGGGCTCTGCTTATTGCAGGTACGGCACTCAGGACTCACTGAGCCTTGGCATTGCGCTTGAGAACGTTTTAAACGGGCTCTGGATGCCTGCAAAGGTAAAGATAGGCGTCACAGGATGCCCGAGGAACTGCGCTGAATCTGATATAAAAGATTTCGGAGTAGTCGGGGTATCCGGGGGCTGGGAAGTGCATATAGGAGGTTGCGGGGGAATAGAGCTGAAAGGCACGGAGCGGCTCTGCATTGTAAAGACCGCTGAAAAGGTAATAAAGACTGCCTGCGCGTACCTGCAGTTCTACAGGGAGGACGCTCATTACGGGGAGAGGACATTTAAATGGGTGCAGAGGATCGGGCTCAATGAAATCAAAAAAAGGATTATCGAAGATATCGGGAGCAGGGATGCGCTTGTATCAAGATTGAAAGATGCCCTAAGCGCCTCTGTTGACCCGTGGAAAGAGCGGATCGGCGCTTAATCCTTCAAGGCCTCATCGATAATGGAACTGATGGAGGCTATATCGCACGGTTTCAGGAGTACGCCCCTGAAACCGTGGCGTTTATAATCCTGAACTATCGGGTCGTCAGGGTATCCGCTCGATACAATAGCCTTTACCTGAGGGTCTATCTCAAGGAGCGTATCAATGGTTGCCTTTCCTCCTATCCCTTTGGGGACCGAGAGGTCGAGTATGACAGCGTCAAAGGGCTCGCCTGCTATGATAGCCTCTCTGTAAAGCCTGACCGCTTCAGTTCCGTCAGCCGCTGAGCAGGCTGAAAAACCGTTGCCGATAAGCACCTCAGAGATCAAATCCCTGATGACCTCTTCATCATCCATGATTAAAATCTTATGCCTTGTAGAATCTGTCCCGGTTAACCTGTCAATTGCGCATAAATGTTTCATATGCCCCTATTATAGGTGAGCGGCGGGATTATTTATACTCTACTTACGGACAGTATCAGATGTGACGGATTATTGAAGCGGTCTTTGCCTTAGGGTCGGCATTTGTAAGTATGTCGGATATGATGGCAACAGAGTCAGCCCCTGCCAGAAGAACTTCTTTCATGTTGCCTTCTGTTATGCCGCCGATTGCGGCAATGGGAAGGGTTACGGCCTTTCTTATCTCTTTAAGGTATTCTATCCCCCTTGGGGTTTGGGCGTCTTTCTTTGTCTTTGTGGCAAATATCGGGCCGAAGGAGATATAGTCTGCGCCCTGCGCCTCGGCCTCCGTAGCCTCTTTGGGGTCGTGGGTCGAAATCCCTATAATCTTATTTCCAAGGAGCTTTCTTGCCTCGGTAACAGGTATGTCGTCCTGTCCCAGATGCACGCCGTCAGCCCCTGAGAGCATCGCGATATCTATCCTGTCATTCATTATAAAAATAGCATTGTACTTTTGTGCCGCGGTTTTCAAAAACATTGCGGCCTCAAGCATGTCGTTTGAGCCGAAGTCCTTTGCCCTGAGCTGTATTATCTTTGCCCCGCCTTCAAGTATTTTTACAGCGGCCTTCTCCATATCACCGATTTTGAGGTAAGAGGAATCTATGATGGCATAAAGCCCTTCTATGCTTTTTCCGGCGCCCATCTCTTAATCCTTGATTTTGCCGATATTGATACTCAGGTCTTTTATCTTTTTTCTTAAAGTGTTCCTGTTTATGCCGAGCATGTCAGCTGCCTGCACCTGATTGCCCCTTGTCTTTTCGAGCACAAGTTTTATCAGAGGCCTTTCCATAAACGGCATGAGGAAGTCATAAAGCTCTTCCTTACCGCCGTTGTCGGTCTTATCTATGAAAGGCTTTATCCTTGCGGATATAAGGTCCTCAAGCGATTCCTTCCTGTGCCTTCCCTGCGGAAGATTGAGGTCCTCAGGGGTCAGCACGATGTTCTGTGAAAGCAGTATTGCCCTTCTGATTATGTTCTCAAGCTCCCTTACATTGCCGGGCCATTGGTAATGCTCAAGGGCATCTATTGCCTTAGGCGATAAGCTCTTTGGCTCTGTCCTGAACTCCTGCCTGAACTTTTCAAGGAAGTATTCCGATAAAAGGTGTATGTCACCTTTTCTGTCGCGCAGGGGGGGCAGGTTCAGCGTTACCCCGTTAAGCCTGAACAAAAGGTCTTCCCTGAATTTTTTTTCCAAGACTAATTTATCAAGATCATGGTTAGTGGCGGCTACAATCCTGACATCTACCTTGACAGGCTCCCTTCCGCCTACTTTGTAGAATTCCTTTTCCTGTATTGCCCTAAGCAGCCTTGCCTGAAGCTCAAGCGACATATCACCGACTTCATCAAGGAAGAGGGTGCCGCCGTCGGCAAGCTCGAATTTTCCCTTTTTGCCTTCGGTCGCCCCGGTGAATGCGCCTTTCTCAAATCCGAAAAGCTCGCTCTCCATCAGGTCTTTGGGTACTGCCGCTGAGTTTACGGCTATGAACGGCCCCTCACTCCTAAGGCTATTCATGTGTATGAGTTTGGCGAGAAGCTCCTTGCCTGTGCCGCTCTCGCCGAGGATGAGGACAGTTACATCTTTTTGAGCAATTTTACCGACAGTTTTGAATACTTCCTGCACTGTCCTGCTCTTTCCGATAAAGGCCGTGTGGTGCGCCAGTTCTTCCTTAAGCCGCTCCGATAAGCTCGTAAGCCGTGCCCTTAATTTTATGTTCTCTAAAGCCCTGTCGATTATTATTTCAAGCTCGCCAAGGTCAAAAGGCTTGGTGATGTAGTCAAACGCACCGAGCTTCATTGCCTCAAGCGTGTTGCTCATCGTGGATTCTGCAGTCATTATGATTACGGAGGCGTTAATGCCTTCTTCTCTCGCTGATTTGAATACTTCAAGCCCGTCTTTGCCCGGCATATTTATATCGAGCAGGGCAAGGGAAAAATCACCTGATTTAAGCAGGCTCTGCGCTTCAAAGCCGTCCTTTGCCTTTACTGCCTGAAGTTTTTTATCGTTCATGAACTGCTCAAGCACCCAGAGTATGCTTTCGTCATCATCGGCTATCAGTACCTTTACCGTGCTCATCACTGATTTTTTTCCCTTTCAGCTATCGGAAGCGAAATAACGACAGTAGTGCCGTGGCCGGGCTCTGAATCTATCTTCAGAAGCCCTCCGTGCTCTTTTATTATCTTAAGCGATATTGCCATCCCAAGCCCGCTTCCCTTGGGCTTTGTGGTAAAGAACGGGGTAAATATTTTTTCCAGATTTTCAGGTTTTATCCCGCACCCGTTGTCTTTTATCTCTATGGCCGCCATCTTGCCGCCTGATGAGCCTTCTTCCACAAGATGGAAGTCAGTTATCATCCTTGTGGTAATGCGGATATTCCCTGTAGTTTGAATCGCCTCTTTGGCGTTTTTCACAAGATTTAAAAATACCTGTGTAAGCTGCCCCTCATCCCCTGAAACAGGCGGGATACTCGGGTCATAGCTCTTTATGAATGTGGCTGGGGCGAGCCCTTCCTGAAGCAGGAGCAGGACTGAATCGAGCACCATGTGGATATTCACATCTTTTTTATTGAGCTTTGCCGGACGGGCAAAATCAAGCATGTCGTTGAGGATGAGATTGAGCCTGTCAGCCTCTTTCATTATGACATTGGTGTACTCGTTGAGCTTCTCGTCCTTTACCCGCTTTGACAGGAGCTGGGCAGCCCCTCTTATGCCGCTTAAAGGGTTTTTTATCTCATGTGCGAGGTTTGCCGCGAATGTGCCGATGTAGGCGAGCCGTTCTTTTCTGAGAGAGCCTGCCTCAAGGGATTTTATCCCTGAGAGGTCTTTTATAAGCGCGACCGCGCCGTTGAGGTTGCCGTTGATATCGAATATCTGGCTTGTCGTTATTCCTACGGGAAGGGGCGCGCCTGAGAACCTCCTGTGGAGTTTCTCCTCGTACTCGGCAAAGAGCCGCCCTTCGCTGAGGGTCTTCTCCAGCATCTCAACGAGCCTTGAGTCCCGCCTGAAGGCCTCCTTAAGGGGCTTGCCTATCACGACAGACCTTGAAGTCTCTGTGATCTTTTCAGCGGACTGGTTGAAGACCTTTACCTTCATCTCAAGGTCGATTGCTATGACCCCTTCGGCAAGGTTCTCCAGTATGTCTTCATATGAGAACATGGTTTTTTTTGTGATGGGATTAATCTGCCTAAATATTAGGCATAATAACAGCCTTCTCCCTGAATGGCAATAGAAATAAAGTGCCTGAAACATTTGTTTCCATTGAAAATTTAAGCAGATTGCTATTTTAGATTTTTCTGTTGCTTATATGCACATAAGAAGTAAAATGTTATTTGCCGACATTTTGCGGATATAATTATGATAGAAAACGAATTGATGTATAAACGCCTGAGGGGCTTTATCGACAGGGGCATTATCAGTAAGACCGATAAGACCCTTGTTGTCTGCGGCTGGGAATTTGACCAGCAGGCGCTCGATAGTCTCGGGTTCACCGACTTTGTCATTACTTCAATGGCGCCCTCAGGAACGCCGAAAATAAAGAATTACAGGACAGAGGATGTAGAGCGCCTGAGTTTTGCCGATAATTCATTTGATAATGTGATAGTCCATGCTGGTCTGCATCACTGCTATTCTCCGCATAAGGCAGTCTGCGAGATGTACAGGGTAGCTAAAAAGAATGTGATTATCTTTGAGGCTCAGGATTCATTCACCTTAAGGCTTTTCTCAAGGCTTGGGCTTGCTCTCGACTATGAAGTGGATGCGGTAATACAGAGCAATAATACAAGCGGAGGGGTAAATAATCTCCCGATACCGAATTACATCTACAGGTGGACAAAGAGGGAGATAGAAAAGCTTGTCCGTTCCTTTGACCCCGTAGGAGAGCCTGAAATAGCGGTTGTAAGCGAATTCTACTGCAACCCCTGCCACATGGAAGGCTTTTTGAAAGAGCATATAATCTCAAAGATGCTCGGCAAGACTGCCATGCTCGGACTGATAAAAATATCTACCGCCCTGTTGAATCTTTTTTTAAGGAGCCAGGGCAACTGCTTTACCGTCCTCGTAAGGAAGGACAGCCAGAGGCTTCACAGGTGGATGAAAAAGACTGATAAAGGCTATGAGTTTACCGGGTAAGCCCTTTAAACAGGAGCAGAAAACAGATGATAAGAGAGATGGCCGCGGGCCTTATTATAAAAGATAAAAAAATACTCCTTGTGCATAATGCCAAGCACGGATTGAGAATCGAGCCTCCGGGTGGAAAGAAGAATGAGGATGAGGGCTGGCTGGAAGCAGTCATCAGGGAGGTCTATGAAGAGCTTGCGATAAAGGTCTCTCCCTCAAGGCTTTTCGGAGAGTATGAGACGCATTCGCCTGAAGGGGAGTTTATCGTAAGGATGTATTTCTGCGATATAAAGGAAGGTGAGCCGAAGATAATCGAGCCTGAAAAAATACCTTCATTCGGATGGTATTCATTCGATGAGCTTGAAGGCCTGAAAGATGACGGTACGCTTGTGCCTAACATGGTCAGCGCGCTTCCAAGGCTTGAGAAGTATATGGTCTAAGGCCTCAGCCCGTCTGCTGCGCCCCTGTTCATCTCAAAGCTGTTGCGGGCCGCGCGGCCCTCAGTAGAACTCCTGTTTCTCTTTTCTCTGATATTGGCGCGCATTGAATTTGCCGCAGTGTTTTTAGCCTCGCTCGGGGATTTACCTCTTGCCAATTCCCTGTTCATTACCCGCATCGCTTCCTTAAGGCATTCATTCCTGCAGTTATTGTCTATCGACTCACGGATAATTTCCTTAACAGGCCCGCTGCCTGCGGAACGGTTTTTGTATTCCTTAAGGAGAGGGCTTATTAGCTCAATTTCGCTGACAGTGAGGCGTTGTTGCTGTATTTCCTTTTTGAGTTCGAAATAACCGTTTTCTTCCGCAGCCCTTGCGGCTGCGGAAGAAAACAGGCTGATAGCTATCAGCGCTGCGGAAGCGCTCAAAAACCTTTTCATCAGGGTCTCCTGATAATATTAGTAGCCGCCGCGTCCGCCGGTCGGGCTGCCACCGGGGCTGGATGCTCCACCTCCACCGGGTGTGCTGCGCTGTGAATCGCTCATTCCGGGCGCTGTGCCGCCGGTCTGCTGCCTTTCCTGTATCTTATTCTCTACGCTGGCCTTTAAATTCTTTGCCATATCTTCCTCGCTTACCTGTCCGGGCCCGCGCTGGCGTACCTGTTCCCTGAGGCTTTCAGCTACGATGTTCTGCGCCTCGTTATTTGAAATGCCTTTGTTCATGGCGGTATTCATTCCCGCGAATGCCTGCTTCAGGCAATCCCCCGTGCAGTTATTGGAGAGGCTTGAGCTTACAAGCTCCTTTGCCTGATTGGGGTCCCCGTTATTCTGAACATAATTCTTAAGCTCGGAGTCTATTGCGCTGAGGTCTTTATCAGAGATGCCTGTGTCCTTCTTGAGCTGCTGTTTGATTGAGCTCGTGTCAGCCTTTTTTGCGTCGTCCGCCGCGCTTGAAAGCGCAGGGAAGACAAGTGAAAGGGTTAATACAAAGATTGAGCCGTAAGTCTTGAAGTGTCTTTTCATTCCGTCCCTCCTTATTGGTTGATGTTTCGAGAGCAGCCTTCGAGACGCCAGCTTTATTGCTTGCCGTGCCTGCTCCCTGTAATGGAGGAGGATAAAAACGAGGGGTCTCCATTACAAAGTGGTTTATAATCCCTGTTCTGTTTACTCCGTGGCTCCTTAAAAAAACGGAGAAAAGGGTTTTTTGTAAGGCCCCCCTTTTTATGTATGTTTGGAGTTTTGTTCAGAGATATTAAATCTAAGTATAGCAGAGAAAATTTTTTGGGTAACAAGACAGGGCATGAAATTTAAAAAGGCCCCCGGAAAGGAGGCCTTTTTGTGTAGATAAATAAAAAAATTATTTCTGTCCTTCTTCTTCCATGGAGTCGTAACTGTAGAAGAGGAAGTAAGTGACAATGCCGATGAGGGTCATAAACATGAACAGGTTATGGTCATACGCGTACCAGAGCACGCCTCCGGCCAGCCCCACGATAAATCCTATCCAGTTTATTGTCTTTACTGTTTTGGGCTGAAGCTTTTTTACCCATTTGTCGGCTCTTTTAAAGAGTATCATCAGGGCGATGAAGATGCCGATCATTATGAAAAATTCAAGGAATGTCATACAGCGCGCCTTTCTATTTAGCGAACAGAGCCTTTAAGCCCTTTTTATACGGATTCCGAACAACGCCTTTCTCCGTAATGATTGCGGAGACAAGCTTGTTCGGGGTTACGTCAAATGCAGGGTTTCTTACCTTTATGCCGAGCGGGGCGACCCTTCTGCCCTTCATGTGCGTTACTTCTGTTGAGTCCCTCTCTTCGATTGGGATCTCATCTCCGTGCTTTATGTTAAGGTCAATTGTCGAGAGCGGGGCCGCGACATAAAAAGGAATCTTATGTTCCCTTGCAAGCACCGCTACCGAATATGTCCCTATTTTATTCGCCACATCGCCGTTTGCCGCAATCCTGTCAGCCCCTACAACGATTGCGTCGATAAGGCCCTTTTTCATGATATAGCCTGCCATGTTATCCGTTATCAGGGTGACATCGATCTTGTCTTTTTTAAGCTCCCATGCGGTAAGCCTTGCACCCTGCAGGAAAGGCCGAGTTTCATCAGCGTAAACAGCTATCTTTTTCCCGGCTTCGACAGCTCCCCTTATGACGCCTAAGGCTGTGCCGTAGCCTGCCGTTGCAAGCGCGCCCGCATTGCAGTGGGTTAGCACCGTTGCGCCGTCTTTTAAGAGGCTTCCGCCGTGCTTGCCGATGAGCCTGTTTATCTCTATATCTTCCTTATATACCTGCTGCGCCTCTTCGATGAGCCTTTTTTTAAGCTCAGGTATGCTTAAGGCGAGGTTCTCCTCCACCACCCTCTTCATCCGTTCTATTCCCCAGAAGAGGTTTACTGCGGTTGGCCTTGTGGAGGCAAGCAGGCTTGTTATCTTTTCAAATTCTTTTTTGAAAGACTTTATGTCCTTGCCCTTTATCTTTGCCGCGCCGAGAGCGACACCCATTGCCGCGGAAACCCCGATTGCCGGCGCCCCCCTTACGACCATGTCTTTTATCGCGCCTGCCACACCCTTGTAATCCTTGTAAGTCCTGTAGACTTCTTTTTCAGGCAAAAGCCTCTGGTCTATCATGACTACGCCGGTTTTCTTCCATTCAACGGTTTTGAACATTTAGCATTCTCCGTATTGGTTTTATATCCTATTCGGGAAATTAACTATATGATGAATATCAATAGCCGTGCTTATCTGCCATAAATACAGATGAATCAAAGGGTTGCACCTTTACAATTTCATCTTTTGCAAAGCCTGACGAGTCCTGCGGGACTATTATGAATGAATTTGCCCTGACCATTGTTGAGATTACGCCTGACCCCTGTCCCTCAAGAGGCGTTACCTTAAAGCCGCTTTCTTCTGCCTTAAGCTCAGCCCTTAAGAAATTCATCCTGCCGGGTTTTATCTTTACATCCTTTGTAAGCTTTGCCATGAAATTGCGGCGGAAGATGTCCTTCCTGCCTGCCATCTTCAAGAGAGCAGGCCTTACGAACTGCTCAAAGGCTACCATTGAGGAAATCGGGTTTCCGGGGAGCCCGAACGCGGGCTTTCCGCCGATTACTCCGAAGGCAAGGGGTTTGCCCGGCTTCATGGCTACTTTCCAGAATATCATCGATGAGCCCATCTCTTTCAGGACATCTTTCACAAAGTCGTAATCGCCAACAGAGACCCCGCCTGAGGAGATGATGCAGTCAGCCGTCATTGCCGCCCGGAGCTTCTCTTTGAGGCTCTCTTTGTTATCTCTTGCTATTCCAAGCTGTATCGGCTCTGCACCGCACTCGGCTACGAGGGATGCAAGTGCATAGCCGTTGCTGTTTGAAATTTTACCCGTCGGAGGCGCTTCATTTATGTCGCAAAGCTCATCTCCTGTAGAGATGACCGCCACCCTCGGCCTTTTATGGACAAATACAAAAGGTACTCCGACGGTTGCCAGCATGCTCACTTCGGCAGGCCTTATCAAGGAACCTGATTTAATAACGGTATCTCCGGCCCTGAAGTCCTCTCCTGCTTTTCTTATGTTCTCGCCTTGCTTTGCTTCGGTAAATATCTTAACCGCTCCGCCCTGCGTGGGCTCGGTTTTCTCTACCATTACCACAGCGGTTGCGCCAGGCGGCACCGGCGCCCCTGTCATTATTCTTACAGCCTCGCCCGGATTGACTTGTGCCTTGGGGGTCTGACCGGCAGGCAGGTCGTATATGACCTTAAGCTCAACAGGTCTTTCTTTTGTTGCGCCTTTTATATCTTCCTGGCGCAGGGCATAGCCGTCCATCGCGGAGTTGTCCCACGGAGGATTTCCGCCCCTTGCTGAGATGTCTTCGCCAAGCACGCGGCCAAGCGCTGACACTATGTCAGCGCTCTCTATGCCGAGCGGCTTTATTTCATTGAGAATGATTTCGCTTGCGGATTCAACGGATATCATCTTCCCACCTTCTTGGTTTAATGGAATATGTAAAAGATTATCACTACGGAGCGTATATGTAAACCCCTTTGGAGGAGGTTTGCCCTTGAGAGTTTACAGCATGAAGCGTCCGTAATCAATAGCCGAACGGCAAAATAAAAAAGGCGGCTTTTGAGGGCCGCCTTCGGAAGATCTGTTTTTTTAATGACTCTTAGCTGCGCATATCCCAGTGCATAAGGGCCACGGTCCTGTTTTTGTTCTTTGACGCAACGCCATCCGCCCTTACAGGGACCATGATGATGGTGCCCGGCTTCACCTTCGGCTTGCTGATGTTGTTGAGATACATTATCGGGTTTACCGATGTATTGTATTTCTTGGCTATCTTGGCGATTGTCTCTCCGCGCCTTACCTTGTGCGATATGAAGGTCACTTTCTTCGCTTCAGGTATCCTGTCGATGTTCTCAACAAACTGGGCCTTTGTGCCCGTAGGTATCTTTATCTCGTAGTTAGGATAGTTTGGAGGTGTAAACCTGCGAAGAAGCTCAGGGTTAAGCCTTCTTATCTCCTCTACGCTTGTGCCTGCGGCATCAGCGATAACCCTTAAATCGGTTGCCTGCGCAACTCTGACCTTTTCATAGCTCGTTCCGTTATAATGCTCTATCTGGTCAAAGCCGTATGTGGTCGGGTCTTTTGCTATCATGAGCGCCGCAAGATACTTGGGCACATAATCCTTTGTCTCTTTCCTGAAAGGTTTTTTCTGGCTTGCAAGCTCCCAGAAGTCCTCGGTGCCGTGCTTCTTGATGGCCTTTACTACACGGCCTTCTCCTGCGTTGTAGCCTGCCGCGGCAAGGTACCATGAGCCGAACTGGCCGTAGAGGTTCTTAAAGTATTTGGCGGCGGCGTATGTAGCCTTCTCAGGGTCCATTCTTTCGTCAACCCACCAGTCAACCCTGAGCCCGTATCTTGTTGCCGTGCCTCTGATGAACTGCCACATGCCAACAGCATTGGCGTGCGACTTGGCAGTGGGGTTGAGGCCGCTTTCGATGAACGCGATATAGGAGATGTCCTCAGGCACTCCGTTTTCACGCAGTATGGAGCGGAGCATGGTCATATAGTTCCTGCTCCTGTTCCACCACTTCTCAAAGTACTTTCTGCCGCTTGTCTGGAAATAATTGATGAACGATTCGACATTCCTGTTTACCACGATAGGGACATCGGGCATGGAATCAAGAGAGCCGAATTCATCTGTGACGTCCTCGTTTTTTGCAAGGCTGTTCAGGCAGCCCTTTTCATTGGGGCTGCTGAAGCTGAAAAATATCTCATTCCCGCTGAGCTTGTACTCTGGCGAGGGTGCTGCTGCCTCTGCCGAGCATGCTACCGGTGTAAAAGGCTTATGCGAGTCGGTGTAAGAATAATGCACTACGACGGCTTCCTCTTCTACGGGAAGGCACATCTGCGGCTCAGCCGACATGATGCCTGAGGAAGTTTTCAGCATAGACCCTTGCGTGCACCTTGCCGTGGCGGTCTCCTGCAGCGTAATGGTCGGGAGCGAGACCTGCATGGGGGCATTCTTCGCAGGGATGCTCTCGGCCTTTACTGCGGCGGCGGATGCGCCCAGCAATGTAAGGCAGAAAAAGAGCGATACGAATGTTCTCTTCATGGGGTCCTCTCTGTTTCGTGGTACTGTTAATGTTTGAGGTGCGGTATGGCACCCGAGAGTTCCAACTGCCGGAACTTCTCTTTCACATCTTCGGCGGTGTTCCTTGCGGCAAGCTCTATTGTCCTGCCTGCGTTTGTCAGCGCCTTCGTGTATTCGAGAAATGGCTGGTTGTTCCTGAGCCATTTTTTGGCGAGACTATGGCCGTATGCCTTTATTGATACGTTGAAAAGGTCGAGCCTTGCCGCCCGCTTGGCTATCTGCCACAATGAATAAAATTCCCTTGTGGCCTTCATTGTCTCTGACTGAAGCTCGTAGTAGCTCATGAGCTTCGGCTGGAACACTACGTGGTGCGCGTCGTAGAGGCTCCAGTCTTTTGTGACGATGCGCCCTTCATTTTCAAGGTCGCGGAAGCATTTGGTGCCGGGCAGAGGTGTTAGTATCAGGAACTGAACGGTCTCTATGTCGTTGCGTTTGGCGAATCTAACAGTCTCGTGGATCGTATCGGTCGTGTCGAGGTCTGAACCGAATACGAACATGCCGTGGACCCTGATGCCGTTCTTGTGTAAGATTCTGATGCCGTCCCTGATATCCTCTACCGACTGCTTTTTATTGTATGCCTTGAGGGTCTCCGGGTTTACGGATTCAAGGCCGATATATACGGTATGGCAGTTTGATTTTTTCATAAGGTCCAGAAGTTCCTGGTCCTTGGCAATCTCAACCCTTACCTGCGCCGTCCAAGCTGGGGTAAGTCCCTTTTCTATCATGGCTGACAGAAGTTCTTTTGTCCTCTTCTTATGGGCGCAGAAGTTATCATCATAGAAGAAGACCCATTTGCCGCCGAACTTCCTGTGGTTCTCAAGCTCTTCCAGCACTCTTTCCTTGCTTCTGAACCTGTACTTCTGGCCGAACATCCCTGTGACCGAGCAGAAGCTGCAGTCATAAGGGCACCCCCTTGAAGTCATTATCGGGGCTATCGGGAGTCTTTTTAAACCATCGCTTTCCATGCCGCTTATAACCGTGTAGTCAGGGCATGGAAGTTTATCAAGGTCTTTACAGAAAGATGTCACCTTGTTGTGATGTATCTTTCCGTCCTGCCTGTAGGAGAGGCCGGGTATAGTATCAAACCCGCTGCCTTTCTCCAAAGCCTTTATGAACTTTACTATTGTTTCGTCTGCCTCGCCCTTTATTACATAATCGCAGTACTGGAGCGCTTCGTCAGGCAGATATGTTACATGTGGGCCTCCCATAAAGACCTTTTTGCCGGCCTTCCTGAGGAGTTTTGCTATCTCGAACGCGCGCGATGATGTTGATGTGATGGTAGATATCCCTACCGCGTCCGCGCTTAAAATGTCTTTCAGGTCAAGCTCTCCGACTGATTCAACATAACTTTTTACATCGTATCCGTTCTGTTTAAGAATGGTCCCCAGGAGCACTGTGCCAAGTCTCGGGAGGGGCATTCTGGTGAAAATGTGAAAATCCGGCGGGTTAGGCTCGATGAAGACGATTTTTTTCATTTTCTTCCCTTTTACAGTGGAGTGCTCACATCTTACCCGCAAGCAAGAGCCATGTCAAGGGAAAACCCCTTATTTCAAGCCTCCTTCGGGCCCCGGTAAAACAGGCCTTACTACCTGGTTTTGCTTTACTTTTTTCCGCCGCACCTGCCTGCTTTTCATATGCTCTGCAGTGCGGTGTTTACGGAGGCCATTATAGCTTTGCGGGATAAGATTGTATGTGAGTTAAGACACTTTGGTTTTGAGCCAAAATAAAGATATAGCATGTCCCGCAGCCGATACATAGCTAAACGCTTAGCTTAATATCGGCTACCGGAGTATTTGCTTTAAATATTTTCCGGTCCTGCTCTCTTTTGAGTTGGCGATAGTCTCTGGAGTGCCTTCCGCAACTATCCTTCCCCCGCCGTCACCGCCCTCAGGCCCGAGGTCGATGATATAGTCAGCGGTCTTGATGCAGTCGAGGTTATGCTCTATGAGGAGGACCGTATTGCCGGAATCTACAAGCCTGCCCAGAACAGAGAGGAGCTTTCTGGTGTCATCCATGTGAAGCCCCGTGGTAGGCTCATCCAGGATGTAAAGTATATCACCGTTTGTGTCATCCACAAGTTCTCTGGCGATTTTTAATCTCTGAGCCTCTCCGCCTGAGAGGGTCGTAGCGGCCTGGCCGAGCTTGAGGTAGCCAAGCCCGACATCTTTAAGGATGGAGAACCTCTTCTGGAGGTTCGGTTCTGATGGGAAAAGCTGGACAGCCTCATCAAAGGTGGTCTCAAGCACATCAAATATGCTCCTGCCCCTGTATTTGACATCCAGCACATGAGTCTTATATCTCTTTCCTCCGCATGCGGCGCATTTTATATAGACATCCGGGAGGAAGTACATCTCAAGTTTTTCTACGCCTTCTCCTTTGCATACCTCGCACCTGCCGCCCGGCACATTGAAGGAGAAATCCCCGGGGCTTAGCCCCAATGCCCTTGCTGATGAAAGAGAGGCATAGAGATGGCGTATCTCATCGAAGCCGCCGATATAGGTCAAGGGATTGGAGCGAGGCGTCCTGCCTATCGGGCTCTGGTCGACAAGCTTTACTCCAGTGATGTTGCCCATGCCTTCGATAGACCGGTAGGGCAGGGGCGGTTCGAATTTTTCGCCGTAATGGGCAGCAAGGATATTATAGAAGGTATCCACTATCAGAGTGCTTTTGCCTGAGCCGGATACTCCTGTTACGCAAGTAAGCGTTTTTAAAGGAATTTTCAGCGTTACATCTTTCAGGTTGTTGGCTGTGGCGCCTTTTAGAGTGAGGAACTTGCCGCTCCCGTTCCTCCTCCATCTGGGTATATGGATTACCTGCCTGCCCGTAAGATAGTCTGAGGTCAGCGTTTTGGCGTTCTTCAGGAAGTCATTCATTGGGCCAGCATAGACAAGCTGGCCCCCCTTCTGGCCTGAGCCCGGCCCAAGCTCGACAATATAGTCAGAGCCCATTATCATGGACGGGTCATGCTCAACTGTAACAACAGTATTTCCCATTGAGGCGAGTTTTTTTATCTGTTTGTTAAGGGTGTCCACATCAACGGGGTGCAGCCCTATGGACGGCTCATCCAGAATATAAAGGACGCCGCAGAGTGATGAGGCAAGCTGGGTCGCTATCGTAACCCTCTGTGATTCGCCCCCGGAAAGCGTTTTGGTAAGCCTGTCAAGGGTGATATAGCCGAGCCCTGTCTGGTTAAGGAACTCAAGCTTTACATTTATTTGCTTAAGGAGCTCTTTTGATATCTCCTGCTCAAGGGGTGTCAGGGTAAGCCCTTTAAAGAAGTCGCGGGCCTGCCTGATGGATAGGCGGCTTGCCTCGGCAATATTCAGCCCGTCAAGCCTTACGGTAAGTGCGCTTTTTTTAAGCCTTGTGCCGCCGCATTCCTTGCAGCTTACCTGTCCCTTGTACCTTGAACTGAATACTTTTATGTGGAGCTTGTATTTCTTGCTCTCAAGGTAGTCGAAAAATCCGTTTATGCCTTCGAAATCGGATGTGCCTTCGAATACGAGTTTCCTCTCCTCTGATGTAAGCTCCGAGAAAGGCTTATCAAGGTTTACCCCGTATTCATCAGCGTTTTTTTCAAGCTCCTCATACCACCATGCGTATGAGGGCTTTGTCCACGGCTCGATTGCGCCCCCCCTTAACGAGAGCGTCCTGTCAGGCACTACTTTGTTCTCATCGTATCTTAAAATGTTGCCGAAGCCTTTGCATACGGGGCAAGCGCCCACGGGATGGTTAAAAGAAAGCGATAGCGGGGTCGGCCTTTCAACCTTAGTGCCGCACCTTGGGCACTGAAGCTCTGTAGTGAACCGCTCGACACCTTTACCTACTACCTCTGCCCAAGCCTCTCCGTTGCCTTCCCTGAAGGCTGTCTCAAGGGATTCTACAATTCTGTGCCGTTCGCTGTCTTTTATTATCAGGCGGTCTGTTATAACGCCTATCTCATGCGGCAGCTCCTGAGGCAGTTCGTTCTCGCCGATGTCAATCAGTTCCGAGCCCGCCTTTATCCTGATAAAACCTTTCCTGAGCAGCTCTTCTGACAGCTCTTTGGGGTCTCTGTTTTTAGTGGAGAGGTTAAAGCCCGCGTAGAGCGGCTTTCCGATGTTCTCGGCAATCAGCTTTTCGGCGGCAAGGTTTGGGTCATATGGTTTGACTATTTCGCCGCACTCAGGGCAGTGTATCTTTCCAACGCGCGCGAATAGAAGCCTCAGGTAGTCGTTAAGTTCTGTTGCGGTGCCGACTGTTGAGCGGCTTGTCCGCACAGGGTTTTTCTGCTCAACCGCGATGGCAGGGCGGATGTTCCTGATTGAATCGAGGTCAGGCCTGTCCATCCTTTCAAGGAAGAGGCGAGTGTATGTGGAGAGGGATTCAATGAATCTCCACCTGCCTTCAGCGAAAAGGGTATCAAAGGCAAGCGAGGATTTCCCCGAACCGCTCGGCCCGATAATGGTAGTAATTTTATTATGAGGGATCTTCAGGTACAGGTTTTTAAGATTGTTCTGCCTGAGCCCTTCTATTATAAGCTCGTCCTTTTCATTCGGAGCGAGAGATTCAAGCGGCTCGAAGGCAGGCCGCCTGTCTATTTTCTTTCTGGACATTAATACCGCCTAAAGGGTGTAGAAGTTAACAGTAAATTATAACTGAATTGGGAGTTCATTTCCAGAAAGGAAAAAAAAGGGGCGTTTACGGTAAAGTTGGAGGGCAATGACCGTGCTTTTCAGGCTCATCAATGCACAGGCTTTGTGCTTACCTTGTGCGGCTCTATCCCGAGCCCGCGCAAAAGGCTCTCAGCCTGTTTGCTCTTTGTGCGCAGCCACCTCTCATATATCCTCAAAACATCTTTTGATGATGTAAGGCGGCTCCGTTCGCTTACCTCTGTAAGCACATCTACAAATGAGCCAAACTTGGCGGCAAGTTCGCAATACAGGGCTGAGACTGAGTTGTGGCCTTTGTCTTTTTTGTGCAGGTTTGCTACATAACTGTAAGAGCTGACGCCCATTGCCATATAGTAGTCAAGGTCGACTATCTTCCTCTTCAGGCTGTCGGAGAAAAAACCTGATGTGAAAAGAGAGATATCCCCAAGTTCAACGAGCATGCGCGCCTGAACTTCCCTGCTCTCGCCAAGGGCCTTGAGGTAAGTGATTGCAAGAGGTTCTTGCGTTAATCTGTTGGATGTAAGAAAACTTGCGAGCAGGCTTGAAAGGTAGAATTCGGCTATGGGGTTGGTCTGCACCTTCTGGTGTTTTATGGCAGTAGAGACCAGGTCTTTAAAATGCTCCAAAGGCTTTATATCCGTGAGCATACTCAAGCCCTCCCAACTGTATGGCCGCGGCATTGCGGAGGTTACAATTGTTATGGTTATTATACTTAAGCAGAGTACCTTTTTTCAAGTGAAAAAGTCACATATGACAATTCATCTTTTCAATTTGAATGCCCTTACCCCAGCCCTCTCCCCCAAGGGCAGAGGGGGTAAAGAAGATTAAAATCCCACCTTCGCGGCAATGCCCCTTGGTGTGGTGTTTAAAAACAGGACAAGATAAAAAACAGGGCAAAAAATGTTAAACTGTCATTCCCGAATGCCTTTATCGGGAATCTGATTAGTAAATCTCTGGATTCCCGCCTTCGCGGGAATGACAAACAAAGTTGTCATTGCGAGCGGCGCGAAGCAATCTGTTTTTAGATGCTGTAGAGAATAAAGGAGAGGGAGAGAGCGGGCGGTATCAAAAACCGGATTGTTCAACAAACCTGACTGCACCTTATTGTAAGGTGCTTTTTCTGCTATATTTTTTTGAGCATTTCTGATATTTTCTGGTTTTAAAATCATGTAAGGTCTTTAATTTAAAATGTCTCAGCCGGCAGAAAAAAAATTTCCTCAGCTCTTTCTTATTGGCCTTGGCCTTGCCATTATTTTTTCGTTATCCTTTCTTAAGGTCTATGATTACGACATCTGGTTCCATTTAAAGACCGGGGAATACATTGTAGATAATCTTGTCATCCCAAAGGCGGATGTATTTTCCTATACCGCCGCAGGCCATGAATGGGTCACTCACGAATGGCTCTTTGAGGTGGTAGCTTATTTTGTCTATCTGGCAGGCGGGGCTGTCGGGCTTACGCTCTTTAAGGCGTTGAGCATTACCGCTGTCTTTGGGATATATCTGGTCTTTTTTTACAGAAGAGGCACAAGCGCATATGTACTTACTCTGGTCACTGTCATCGGCGCGATACTTGCCCGTGAAAGATTTCTGGAAAGACCGGAGCTTTTTACCTATGTCTTTGCGGCAATCTTTATCTGCCTCCTTGAGAAGTTCAGGACAGAAGAGAAGCAGGGCGGTCTTTCGGAGAGAAAATACCTTTTTGCCATGCCTGCCATAATGGTGGTCTGGGCTAACGCGCATTCAGGCGCTATCTTCGGCATTATAATTCTTGGGGCTTACGCATTCAGCGAATTCGTGTCAGCCATCTTTAAGTCGCGCAATCCTTTCAAAGACCCGAAGGTAATCTCCGTATTGCTAATTTCTTTTATTACTTTTATAGCGGGCTTTATAAACCCTAATACCTATAACGCATACCTGTATCCGTTTGTCGCCCTTAAATCAATGAAAGGCGCGGGCATCAATGTGGCGGAGTTTACCCCGCCTACATGGCAGACAGATTATCTTTTCTTCATATTCCTTGCGATATCCTCTGTTATCATCCTTATAAATATAAAGAGGGCCTCGATTGCCCATCTGCTTCTGTTCGCCCTCTTTTCAGTCACCTCTTTGAGGTTCAGCAGGAACATAGCCTTCTGGGCAATCATATCCGTACCAATAATCAGCCTCTATGCAGATGAACTAAAGAACAGGTTCTGCAAAAGAAATATAAACGGGATAATACCTGCGGTATTGGTCGCAATTATTGTAGTCCTTTCAGCCGCTCCCTATGTTTACGGGACAATGAAGAACGGCTGGCTGGGCGCAGGCGTCAAGGAGAGATGGTTTCCCGAAGGAGCGGTACAGTTCATAAACGAGAACCGCATAGAAGGCAACATGTATAACTCCTATGAATTCGGGGGATATCTTATCTGGAGGACATACCCCCAGAGAAGGGTTTTCATAGATGGCAGGAATGATGTCTATCCTGAGCTGATGGTTGAGCAGAGGATGCTTGGCGCGCTCGGTTTTGAAAATATAATAGATAAGTTCAATATCAACTACGCACTTTTCAGCTTTACGCAGGGCAACCCTGAATACATAAACCCTGACCCTTATTTCGGGCAAGGGCTCGCCCTTGTTTATTGGGATGATGTGGCGATGGTTTTTGTAAAAAGAACGCCTGAGAACAGCGCGCTTATCGAAAGATTTGAATACAGGGCAGTAAAGCCTGCTGATTCGCAGTTCGCTTTTACTGATTTGAATAATGCCGATGCGCTTGTAAGCGAGCTTCAAAGGAATATCAGCGCGAACCCCTCAGGCTGGCGCAACCATATGCTTCTGGGAAATCTTTACGGCATGCTCGGATATGTCGATAAGGCGAAGGAAGAGATAAATATCTCACAGGTTAATTACAGGGGTGGAAGATAAGGCTAATGAGGCTTGTTCTCTCCCTCTCTTTTATCTATTGGTTAGTCTTTCCGGCTTAGGGCAGGATTAGTTTATTTAACTGAATACAGCCCCCTCAAATCCCAAATCCTCATTTTGATCATATCTCTCATCATCTGTAAGGGATGAATCAACGGATTGACCCTTGATTCAAACCTGTTGACCCATTTTATTGGCACTTCCTTTATGCTGTACCCGAGCTTTTTGGCGATATAGAGCGCCTCAACATCAAAACTGAACCCGTCTATCCTCTGTCTTGAGAATATCTCTTTTACGGTCTCTTTTTTGAAGCACTTGAAGCCGCATTGGGTATCTTTTATGCCTGAGAACGCTATCCTCTGGACAAAGAAATTGAAGGTCTTGCCCATATATTCACGCCACATGTGCTGGTGCACTTCAAGCTGAGAGCCTTTTATGCTTCTTGAACCTATGGCTATGTCAAAGCCCTCATCCATCCAATGCAGGAGCTTTTCTATCTCTTCGATAGGGGTGGAGAGGTCTGCGTCAGTAAAGCAGACAAACCTGCCTGTTGCCTCAAGAAACCCCCTGCGCACGCTGTAGCCCTTGCCCCTGTTTACCCTGTTCTCAAGGACCTTGAGGTTCGGGTTTTCCTGTGAAAGCCGCTTGAGTATTAGTACCGATGAGTCCCGGCTGCCGTCATCTACGGCGATGACCTCATAAGGGTATTTTTTTGAGTCAAGATATTCAAAGACCCTTTTCATGGTCTGCTCGATGAGCTTTTCCTCATTGTAGCAGGGCACTACTACGGACAGAAAAGGCGAGCCTGCCGGAATGTTTTTTCGGGATTTATTTGACACGCTTTTGTACCGGCCTTTGGATTCAGGCAGAAAGCCTGCAGCCTATAAATAGTACTATAGGCTCGATTAAAATACCATTATTTCGGAGATTAACCCATTTACTGTAGTTTTCCTGCCGTAGAGGGATAGTGTTCACAAAATAAGCAAAAATCGTCAAAAATGGAACAGAAAGAGCGGGAAAATAAAATATTTCTGCGTAATTGGCACTCTTTTCGCCTGAGTGCTAAATTTCGCCTTGACAAAGAAAAGAACGGGCCATATATTTATTTACGCTAAACATCCCGTTTGCTTCCAACACCGTGACAAAAATAAAAACATATATCCAAGGAGGAGAAAGTTATTATGAAGATTAAACCGCTTCATGATCGTGTAATTGTGAAGAGAATTGAGGAAGAGGAGAGGACCAAGGGCGGAATAATCATCCCTGACAGCGCAAAGGAAACACCTGCCGAAGGCAAAGTAATCGCAGTAGGGCCCGGCAAAAAGGACGACAGCGGAAAGCTTGCGGCTCTGGATGTAAAAGTTAACGACAGGATAATCTTCAGCAAATATGCCGGAACAGAGATCAAGATCGAGGGCGAAGAGTTCCTCATTATGAGGGAAGAGGATATCCTCGGTATCGTTGAGAAATAAATCCCGATTAAATCAAATAAAAATTAAACATTTATAAACAAGGAGGAATGCAAAAATGGCAGCAAAAGAATTATGCTTCAGCCATAATGCCAGGACCGCCATTTTAAAGGGTGTAAACACTCTGGCGGATGCCGTAAAGGTAACACTTGGACCCAGGGGCAGGAATGTCGTAATCGAGAAGAGCTTCGGCTCTCCGTTAATCACAAAGGACGGCGTCACGGTAGCAAAAGAGATCGAGCTTGAGAACAAGTTCGAGAACATGGGCGCCCAGATGGTAAAGGAAGTAGCCAGCAAGACATCTGATGTTGCCGGCGACGGCACAACAACAGCAACAGTCCTTGCGCAGGCCATCTTCAGGGAAGGCAGCAAGCTTGTTGCCGCAGGCCACAACCCGATGGATCTTAAGAGGGGCATCGAGAAGGCCGTTGAAGTAGCAATCGGCGAGCTTAAGAAGCTTTCAAAGAATGTAAAAGAGAAAAGGGAGATCGCCCAGGTCGGCACAATCTCCGCAAACGGCGATACCACAATCGGCGAGATAATAGCCGAGGCAATGGAGAAGGTCGGCAAGGAAGGCGTCATCACCGTTGAAGAAGCAAAGGGCATGGAGACACAGCTTGATGTCGTAGAAGGCATGCAGTTCGACAGAGGCTATCTTTCACCTTACTTCGTGACAGATGCCGAAAGAATGGAATGCGTACTTGAGGATGCGTTTGTCCTTATCCACGAAAAGAAGATTTCAAACATGAGGGACCTCCTTCCGCTTCTCGAAAAGATAGCGAAGATGGGCAGGCCCCTTGTTATTATCGCAGAGGAAGTAGAAGGCGAAGCCCTTGCCACCCTCGTTGTCAACAAGCTCAGGGGAACACTTTCAGCCGTAGCAGTAAAGGCCCCTGGTTTCGGAGACAGAAGGAAGGCAATGCTCGATGATATCGCAGTGCTCACAGGCGGCAGGCTTATCGCCGAAGAGCTCGGCATCAAGCTTGAGACAGTTGATGTAAAAGACCTTGGAAAGGCCAAGAGGGTTGTCGTAGATAAAGAGAACACAACCATCATCGACGGCGCGGGCAAGAAAGACGCCATCGAAGCCCGCGTAAAGCAGATAAGGGCACAGATCGAAGAGACAACATCAGACTATGACAGGGAAAAGCTTCAGGAAAGGCTTGCAAAGCTCGCAGGCGGTGTAGCCGTTATCAATGTCGGCGCAGCCACCGAGACCGAGATGAAAGAGAAGAAAGCACGCGTTGAGGACGCCCTCCACGCAACAAGGGCGGCTGTTGAAGAAGGCGTTGTCCCTGGCGGCGGCGTAGCCTACATGAGGACAGTGCAGGCAATCGACCAGCTCAGCCTCGAAGGCGACCAGCAGTTCGGCGTTAAGCTCGTAAGAAGGGCGCTTGAAGAGCCGCTTCGCCAGATTTCAGCGAACGCAGGACTTGAAGGCTCAATCGTTGTTGAAAAGGTAAAGAACGGCAAAGGCGCATTCGGCTTCAATGCCGCTACAGAAACATATGAGGATCTCGTAAAGGCCGGCGTAATCGACCCGACAAAGGTCTCAAGAATAGCTCTCCAGAACGCTTCTTCAATCTCATCACTCATGCTCACAACAGAGTGCATGATCGCTGAGAAGCCCAGGGAAGAGAAGGCTTCATTACCCCCGGGCATGGGCGGAATGGGCGGCATGGGCGGAATGGACATGATGTAAAATCCGTCGGTTTAGACTGCGGATTTCAAAAGGGCGGCTCAATCGAGCCGCCCTTTTTGTATTTCGGATTCAAAATTTAAAAGAAGTCTCTGCTCCCTCCCCCTGATCAGGCCGTCATTCCCGAATGCCTCTATCGGGAATCTACTTAAAAATACTGGATTCCCGCTTTCGCGGGAATGACAGACTATTGGAATAAGCTGTCATTGCGAACAGAGCGAAGCAATCTATTTTCTTCACCTCCCTTGATGGAAAGCGCTATTGGGGAGAGTGAAAAGTGACCCCCTCTCCCCCTGATCAGGCCGTCATTCCCGAATGCCTCTATAGGGAATCTACTTAAAAATACAGGACTGCCCGCTTTCGCGGGAATGACAGACTATTGGAATAAGCTGTCATTGCGAGGAGCGAAGCGACAAGGCAATCTTTTTCGTATTTTGTTTTTACAAAAACCCGAGGGCGCAAATGGCGAAGCATCCCCTAAGGGAGGAAGGGCGAGCGAGCCGGGGCTGCAGGAGCGCAAGCGACTCAAGAGGTGAAGCGAGCGGATTGGGGACGCGCGGGGTAGCGAGCCATTCGCCCGAAAGAGCCCGGCAGGGCGTTAAAGTTAAACAGCACTGAACTGACTAAATTCTGCCTTTCCGCAATGCCCCTTGGTGTGGTGTTTTAAAGGCAAGACAGAAGAAAATCAGGCTTTACCCACCGAATATAAAACTTAAAATAGGCAGAGTGAACAGAGTTGCAATTATTAATAACTTCCAAACCCTTTCTTGATTTAGTATAAATATCCTATGAACATATCCAATATCCCTGAAGTCATATACATCCTTAAAGAAGAAGATGCGAAATTCAGGACCCCTTATGTCACCGAGGTCTCCAATGAAGCAGGAAAGGACCCGTTTAAGGTTTTGATGTCCTGCATCCTGAGCCTGCGGACCAAGGACGAGACCACGAGGGAGGCCTCGATAAGGCTATTTAATCTTGCGGATACTCCCGAAAAGATAATCAAGCTCACCATCCCTGAGATAGAGAACGCTGTCTACCCCGCAGGTTTCTACCGGACAAAGGCTAAGACCATAAGAGAAATATCATCTGAGCTTGTGGAAAAATATGGTTCAAAGGTACCGGATGAGATAGATGAACTTTTGGAATTCAAGGGAGTGGGCAGAAAGACCGCAAACCTTGTTGTAACCATGGGCTTTGGAAAGCCCGGAATATGCGTTGACACCCATGTCCACAGGATTATGAACAGGTGGGGTTTTGTGCAGACTAAAACGCCTGATGAGACTGAGATAGCCCTCAGAAGGAAACTCGACAAGGAGTACTGGATTATAATCAATGACCTGCTTGTCTGTTACGGCCAGAATATTTGTAAGCCGATATCTCCCCATTGCAGCCAATGCAGGCTTGCCCAATACTGTAAGGCAGTCGGGGTCACACGGAAAAGATAAGGCTTGTAAAGAATTTGCAAGTATAATATAAAAAAGGATTAAAAGCATTTTGCCTGAATAGTTCGGATATAATTATATTAGAACTGAAGCCGGTGTTCAAAAACCGGTGAATAAGGAGGCTTTTATGCGTGAAAAGGTAATAATCTACGGGAAAGACACTTGACCTTATACCACCGCGGCCCGTGAGGATTACGCAAAAAAAGGTTATGAGGTCGAATACATAAATGTAAGGGCGTCCGAGGAAAACCTTAAGAAGATGCTCAAGGTAGGCGGAGGCAGCCGCACTGTGCCCGTGATTATCGAGGGCGGAATGGTGGTGCACGGCTTCGGAGGCACTTGAGGTATCTGAAATCAAGCCGGCAGGTCTGCCGGCAAAAAAATGGAAGCAGTACCATACAATTGGTTTTAAATTAAAAAAGATGCAAGAAGAGGAGAGTAATAAGCAAGATGGAAAGAACGCTGTCAATCATTAAGCCGGACGGAGTAAGAAAGAACATCATCGGAGAAGTAGTACGCAGGTTTGAGAAGAACGGTTTGAAAGTGGCGGCCATGAAGATGGCAGAGCTTTCAAAGAAGGAAGCTGAAGGTTTTTATGCAGTTCACAGCGCAAGGCCGTTTTTCGGAAGCCTTACAGAGTTCATGACATCAGGCCCCGTAGTATTAATGGTGCTTGAGGGCGACAACGCCATAGCAAAGAACAGGGAGCTTATGGGCGCAACAGACCCGGCAAAGGCCGCAGAAGGCACAATCAGGAAAGACTTTGCCGATTCAATCGAATCAAACATCGTCCACGGCTCAGACGGCCCTGATACCGCAAAGTTCGAGATAAGCTACTTTTTCAGCGAGACGGAAATAGTACGCTAATCATAAAGAGGCTGTCCGTAGATGCACACAATCGAGAGAATAAAGGCCCATTACAGGTTCACTGAGCAGGATGCCAGGTTACTGAGCGGCCTTAAGCCCATTATGGAAAAATACCGCGACAATTTTGTCGCGGAGTTCTATAGCTTCGTCAAGGAATTTGAGGACGCGCATAAGTTCCTGAAAGACGATGCTACCATAAGAAGGCATCAGGAAGCCCTTAAGATATGGTTCATCAATCTTTTCTCAGGTCATTACGGGCACCATTATCTCGCTGAGCTTGAAAAAGTCGGTATGGCGCATGTCAGGATTAACCTTCACGCGCATTATGTGAATGCCGCCTTCCATTTCGTAAAGCTCTACTGTCAGGATGTGCTGCGCAGGGAAATAATCGACGCAGACGAGAGGACACACCTCGAACATGCCGTTGAGAAGATATTGGATATAAACCTCGATGTTTTTACAAGTTCATACATCGAAGAGGAAAAGAAGTTCTTCCTCTCCCAAAAAGTAGAATCCAAGCTGATACAACTGGCAAACCGCTTTTCCCATGGCCTTAACCTGATACTGGTCCTCGGGCTTGTTCTTTTGGGTTTTATGGTCATGGGACTGTTTGCCTATGATGTCACGCACATACTCGACAGCGGCGACCTTGAAAAAGGCCTCCTCTCCACCCTCGGAAGCCTTCTCATGCTCTGGGTGGTAATCGAGCTTATGGATACTGAGATAAAACATCTCAAGGGCGGCAAGTTTGCCATAAAGGTTTTCATAAGTGTCGCGCTTGTGGCAGTGATAAGAAAGATACTTGTGGCAAGCCTTAAGCACGACGCAGGCGCATTTGAGGCGCAGCTTGCGCTTATTGCCGCTGTTGCGGTACTTGGCGCGGTCTACTGGCTTGTCTCAAAGGTAGATTCCTGACATAATCACCCCGATTCAGCCCCTTTGTAAAAAACTCCTTTTACTCTGTGTTGAAAAAATAATACAATAAACAATTGCAGGAAAAATAAAAACCCCCGCTTATATTTCGCTTTAAAGCTTTTCTTGAGCTTTAAAGCCCACGGGAAGGTTGGTTTCCGCGGAAAGGCTGTGGTGTTTCTCCGCCATGGAAATAATAAATGAAAAATCTCAGAGACCTGTCATATGAAGACCTCCTTGCCGAAGTAGCTGAACTCGGTGAAAAGCCTTACAGGGCCGAGCAGCTCTACGGCTGGATATTCCATAAGAACGCTACAGAAATCGACCAGATGACCGATATCTCAAAGGTGTTGAGGGAGCGGCTCAAAGGTGAATATTACATCAAGGGGATTGAGACCCTCGATGTCAAGACCTCGCCTGACGGCACAAGAAAGTTCCTCTCCGGCCTTGAGGACGGCTGCAGGATAGAATCCGTACTCATACCTGAGGATGACAGATTAACGCTTTGCGTCTCTTCTCAGGCAGGCTGCGCCCTCGGTTGCCAGTTCTGCATGACAGGCATGTCAGGGTTTGTCCGTAACCTGAGATTGTCTGAGCTTACGGGACAGGTTTTCTCCGCCATGAGCCTTTTAAACGAGGGTGAGCGCATAACCAATATCGTATTGATGGGCATGGGCGAGCCCTTGGCGAATTATGATAATGTGGTAAAGTTCCTTAAGATTTTGAGCGACGGAAAGGGCTTTAACTTCTCCCATAATAAGATTACCGTCTCTACCGCGGGCCTTGTGCCTGCCATACGCAAATTCGGGTATGATTCAAAGGTGAACCTTGCTGTTTCGCTCAATGCCACAACAGATGAGGTAAGAAGCCGCATAATGCCCATCAATAAGAAATACCCGATAGATGAACTGCTGAGCGCATTAAGGGCATATCCCTTACACGGGAAAAAATACATCACCATTGAGTATGTTCTTATAAAAAATGTGAACGATTCAATCGAGGACGCTAACAGGCTCATAAAGATACTTCGCGGAGTAGAGTGCAAGATAAATCTAATTGCCTTTAATCCTTATCCGGGCACTAAGTTCCAGAGGCCTGAGGAACAGAGGGTTAACTACTTCCATAAGATTATCTCTGATGCCGGTTATGTCGTTATAGTGAGGGCAAGCAAGGGCAGGGAGATACAGGCAGCGTGCGGCCAGCTCAAGGGCGCTTACGACCTTGAGGAGAACGCCCCCGGACAGTAAAGGGATGCCTGCAAAAAGGGGTTGACCGAAAGGCTGCCCTAATGATAAAAAACAAAGGTTGAGTTTAGAGATTTTTTTAAATAATTCAGCATCATAGCTTTCCTTTTAAGTTTCCGGTTTAAAATCAAAAAAAGAAGGAGAATGGCTGATGAAGGTTGTTGGCGTCATTGGAGGAAGCGGGCTCTATGAAATGGAAGGGCTCGTTGATGTAAAATCCGTGAAGGTAGACACACCCTTTGGAGACCCGTCTGATGAATATATAACAGGGATGCTCGGCGACACAAAGATGATATTTCTGCCGAGGCACGGCAGGGGGCACAGGTTCAATCCCTCTGAGGTTAATTACAGGGCCAATATCTACGGGATGAAGAAGCTCGGAGCCGAGTGGATAATCTCAGTTTCCGCGGTAGGCTCCATGAAAGAGAATATCGCGCCGGGCCATATTGTGATAGTGGATCAGTTTGTTGACAGGACGCTTGGCAGCAGGGCGAACAGCTTTTTTACAAACGGCATTGTCGGCCATGTAGAATTTGCGGAGCCTGTCTGCGGCAACCTGAGCAAGACCTTGTACGGCGCGGCTCAGAAGGCGGGCGCAACCGTTCACATGGGCGGCACATATATCTGCATCGAAGGCCCGCAGTTTTCAACGCGGGCTGAATCAAACATATACAGGTCATGGGGAGTCGATGTTATAGGCATGACAAACATCCCTGAGGCAAAGCTTGCGAGGGAGGCAGAGATATGCTACTCAACCGTAGCCCTGTCAACTGACTATGACTGCTGGCATACCACTGAAGAGTCCGTAACAGTAGAGATGGTGCTTGAGACCATTAAAAATAATGTGGCAATGGCAAAGGCCATCATTAAAAATGCCATCCCCGCAATAGCCGGGAAACGGGAATGTAAATGCCCCACCGCCATTAAATACGCGGTTATAACGGATAAGAGCAGGATTAACGGAAAGACAAAGGAAGACCTCTCCCTTTTAATCGGGAAGTACCTGTAAGATAAAAAAATCAAGGAGCGCATGATGAGCATTCTTGTAGTAGGTTCAGTAGCGTTTGATTCAGTTGAGACACCTTTTGGCAAGGCAGATGAAGTGCTTGGCGGTTCTGCCACTTACTTCTCCACCTCAGCCAGCTATTTTACTAATGTCAAGCTTGTGGCTGTCGTGGGTGAAGACTTCCCCGATGCCCATATAACAGGCCTTAAGGGCCGCGGAATAGATATAGAGGGGCTTAAAAAAGTCCCGGGCAAGACCTTCAGGTGGAAGGGCCGTTATGATTTTGACCTGAACCAGGCGCACACGCTTGAGACCCACCTTAATGTTTTCAGCTCATTTAACCCTGAGATACCTGAGAGCTATAAGGACTCCCCCTTTGTATTCCTCGCCAATATCGACCCTGAACTTCAGATGAAGGTGCTTGAGCAGGTCAACAAACCCAAATTCGTGGCCTGTGACACCATGAACTTCTGGATAGGCGGAAAGCCTGATGCCTTAAGAAAACTCCTTAAGCATGTGGACCTTTTTGTCATAAACGAGGGCGAGGCAAGGGAGTTCGCCGGTGAGGCGAGCCTTGTAAAAGCCGCCAAAAAGATACTCAACGGAGGCCCCAGGATACTTATCGTAAAGAGAGGCGAATACGGCGCATTGATGTTCCACGGAGGCTCTGTATTTTCTGCCCCCGCATATCCGCTTGAGGATATCTTCGACCCCACGGGCGCGGGAGACACCTTTGCGGGCGGCCTCATGGGATACCTTGCAAACACAGGCGATGTGAGCGAGGCGAATATCAGAAGGGCTATCATCTTCGGAAGCGTAATGGCCTCGTTTAATGTTGAGGCCTTCAGCCTCCAGAGGCTGAACACTCTTGATCTTACAGAGATAAAAAACAGGTACAGCGAGTTTAAGCGGTTGACCCATTTCGAAGATATATGATATAATTCAAGCATTTACAAGAACAAGGGAGCCTGTGGATAAATTTTTTAGAAATTTATTTCTGTTTTTGGCGCTATTCGCGTTCGTGGCCTGCGGCCCGACCATGGCCAAGAGAAAGGACGAATCCCAGATACATTACAAGATGGGCATAGTCCATTTCAATGAGAAGAACTATACAGAGTCGCTTAAGGAGCTTACGACTGCAATCGCTAAATATCCTGAAGAGGCTTCATACCATAACGCCATAGGGCTGGTCTATTTTCAGAAGGGCATGAACACAGAGGCGATAGCCTCGATGAAAAAGGCGATAGCGCTTGACCCGAAGTCCTCCGAGGCCCATGTAAATCTCTCCGCCATATATATTGTGGAACGCAGGTGGGACGATGTTATTTTTGAGTCCCGCGAGGCGCTGAAAAATATCTTCTACAGGACGCCTGAGTACGCTTACTTCAACATGGGCTGGGCGCACTACAACAAGAGTAATTACAGGGAAGCGGTTGAGAGCTACAGGAAGGCAGTTGACCTGAACCCTAACTATGCCCTTGCCTATTACAACATGGGCATAGCCCTTGAGAAGATGAACAGCACAAAGGAATCGGTAGCTGCCTATGAGAGGGCAATAAAGGCCTCTCCGGCCTTTATTGACGCTCACTACAATCTTGGCGTAGCCCTTGTCAAACAGAAAGACAAGGCCGGGGCATTGAGGGCTTTTGAGAAAGTGCTCGAGATATCCCCGGAAGGCGAAAAGGCCCAGTCGGCAAGGGATTACATAAATCTTATCAAATAACAGAGAGGCAATTCCTGCCTTTTTACACCTGCGCAAAGCAAATCACGCTAAAAATCAGATTGGACTTGGGCAGGCTTTTTTAATGGAAGCAAGAGGAAAAAATGGAAAGTCCGGGCGAATACCTTAAAAGGGAAAGGGAATTAAGAGGGGTCACCATAACAAAGGTCTTCGAGGCTACAAGGATACCTCTGAAGTTTCTTCAGGCCATAGAGGCTGATGATTATGAAGGGCTGCCCCATCCCACCTTTGTAAAAGGTTATATAAAATCGTACTGCAAGTTTCTGGGAATCGACGAGAACGACACAACTCTCAGGTATGAGATATTCCTTAAGGAAAAGGCTGAAAGAGATGAGCCTGACCCTGAAGTGCGCGCGCGCAATGTAAAAGCGGCGGCAAACAGGAAAAAGGAATTCCAGCCGATAAAGCTGATATCGAACAATACCCGCAATATCCTGATTGCCACAGCCGTGGGTATCGTAATAATAATAGCCGTATGGGCATTCTCGCCCTCAGCTCCTGTTGAGCAGCCCGAAGAGGTAGCAAAGGTAGAGGCCCCGCAGGCGCAGCCCGCACCCGCGGCAGAGCCGCCGCAGGCAGTTGAGGCAATTCCTCAGCCGCAGGCAGCCGCGCCTGTCCAGACCGCGCCTGTGCCGGGCAAACCTGCTCAGGTCAAACCTCCTGAGGCAGTCAGGCCTGAAGCGGCAGTTAAGCAGGAACCTGTAAAGCCAACAGCCCCTGCTGTGCAGGCTCAAACAGAAGATAAAAAACACTTCCTTACAGCTTCGGCAAATGAATCTGTCTGGATAAAGATAAGGATAGATAACGGGGACGCTACAGAGGTGTACCTGCGCCAGGGTGAGAAGGTAAATTGGAAGGCCTCTGACAACTTTTCCCTCCTCATAGGTAACGCAGGCGGCGTTTCCCTTACATATGACGGTAAGCCTGTAAATAATCTGGGGATATCGGGAGAGGTAGTAAGCCTTAAACTGCCCAGAGCCCAGGCAGTTATCCAGCCAAGGCAGCATGCGCCTCAGGCCCCAAGGGTGCAAAAGCCCGTCCAGCCTGTTCAGCCTCAGGCTCCTAAGGCAGATAAGCCTCAGGTTCAAACGCAGCCCGTAGAGCCTCAGCCGCAGGCGCAGCCTGCAGACGGAGTTCAGCAATAAGAGAAGACCTGTTTTTTTACTTTTTTTGTGGCAGAATTACTATTCAGAGATAAAGGCGGATATCATTTTTTAAGGGGAGACTCTATGGAATCTATAATCAGGTGCAGAAAATGCGGCAAGAAGATGAAATCCCAACGCGTAGATGATTACAGGATTAAGATATCATGCACTTGCGGTTTTTCGGAATACAGGACAGCCCCGGCTGCAAGCAAGGCGATAAACCCGCATTTTTCAAGGGAGAGCCTGCTTCCGCTTACTTTTGACGACAGCGGAAGGTTTTTCTTTGAGCAGCAGGCTGACAGGGAACAGAAAGAGATTATCACGCTTGAAGAGATAAGCATGCTTGCCTCCTCAGACTACAATCTCCATGATGTTCTCAAGGGCGTTGTGGAAAAGACAGCCAAGAGGCTCGGCGTTGATATCTGCTCAGTCTATATCTGGGACGGCGAATACCTTATCTTAAGCGGTACATACGGGCTTGCGCAGGAGGCTGTGGGCAACGCGAAATTAAAAATAGGCGAAGGCATCACCGGCTCTGCGGTACAGGCGAAAAGGCCTCTTCTCATTGAAGATGTCTCAAAGGATGAGAGATACAAGTACTTCCCTGAGACAAAAGAAGAGCAGTACAAGATAAAGACAATGTACTCATACCCGATATTCTCAGGCGAAGAGCCGTTCGGCGTACTTAACGCCCAGACGGTAGTCACAAGAGAGTTCAAGGAAGATGAGGTTTATTTTGTATCTGTCATAGCAAACCTTATCCTCGGTGCGGTAAAGATGAGGAAGAGGCGCTGAAAAAACCGTGTCAGCTGAACGCAGGATTTCTAAAAAGCCGGCCTTAAAAGCCATCCTTAAGCAGGATGGCAAGGCCGGCTTTTTTTCTGTCCTTATACTTTTAATCATTGCCGCGGCCTTATATTACTTCTTCTATCCCCGTGAGAATACCACTGATATAACTGCCGCTCCCAAAGCGATTTCACAGATTGAGAATCTTGAATTCAAAACAGACCCTGAAGTCCTGCCTGCATCGCAGGAAAGCGGTTCTTCAGTCGCCTCTGTTCAAAATGAAAACCTTGAGAGCGCGCAAGAGGCGTATAAGACAGGCAATTATCAACAGGCCGCTGAGCTTCTGAGAGAGGCCCTGAGGGAAAACCCTGATTCGGCTGCCATAAAGACCGCGCTTGCCAGAAGCCTTAACAGGGTCGCACTTACCTATTACAACGAGGGCAATTATCCGAAGGCAAAGGAACTCCTGAAAGAGGCTATTGATAACGCAGGCGAGCCGCTTATGCTGGAGAACCTTGCCAATGTCCATCTCAAGCTTGATGAGCTTGAGGAGGCCGCAGCCGCCCTTGAACCCGTTAGATCAGACCCGAAGATGCAGAAGGTATTAAAGGGCATCTATACCCAGCTTGGAGGGCGTAATTACAGGAACGGCAATATCAGGGAGGCAATCGATTATTATGAAAAAGGCATTGCAATAGACCCTTCCGATGTTTTTTTGAACAGGGCCCTGAAGAGTATAAGGGCTGAGTATGCGGTGGAAGGTCGGATGAGCAGCAACTCCGCAAGCCACTTCCTTGTGAAGTTTGACGGAGGAGAGAACGCCGCAGCAGGCCACCTCATTGGGATGCTCCTTGAGGAGGCGTACATCAAGGTTGGTTCAGACCTGAACTTCTATCCTGATGACAGGATAGAGGCCCTGCTGTACTCAAGGGAGACTTTCAGGGATATAACGAGGTCGCCCGCATGGGCCGGGGCTATATTCGACGGCAGGATAAAGATACCGGCGGGGGGCATCTATGAAAAGACGGCTGAGCTTGAGAAGGTCATCTTCCATGAGTACACGCACGCGGTTGTGCACAGGCTCTCAGGCGGAAGAGCGCCGACATGGCTCAATGAGGGAATAGCCCAGTACGAAGAGGGTAAATCCGCTTACGAATACAGGGAAGACTTGCGTGAGCTCGGTAAAAGCGGCAAGGTTAGCCTGAGGATGCTGGAGGGCTCTTTTATGGGGTTCAATAGAAATACCGCCTCAGCGGCATATATCATCAGCCTTTCCTCAACTGAGTATATTATCAAGGAGTTCGGCGTTTTTTCAGTACGGAAAATACTGGAGAACCTTAAGAGCGGGATGACCCTTGACAGCGCGATATCGTCTGCCATATACCTCTCGTATGATGAGTTTGAGAAGAGCTGGCTTGAGCACATCAGCAGGTGAGAGAACGGACATAAAAGGGCTTTTAAAATAAAAGCCTTTATGGTATATTACATGATTGAAATTAACCCCGGAGGGAGAAAGTTTTATGCGGATAAAGAACTATTTTCTTGTAGCAGCAAGCGTAATGATGCTCGTTGTTTCGGGCTGCAGCAGCGAAAAAAAGCAGGAGAGCGCAAATCCGCCTGCAACTGCTGAGCAGGGCCAGGGAGGCGGTCAGGGCATGCCTGAAGGTCATCCTCCAACAGGCGGCGCGCCCACAGATGACATGCAGAAGGTCGCCCACGCAAACATAAAGACACAGAAGACAGTCGTCATATCAGATGCAATAAAGGCAAAGTACAAGGAAGTAAAGCTCGAGATCGTGGATAACTCCACAAAGGCCAAAGAGGTTGCCACAATAAAGGTCGGCGATACAGTGCAGCTTACAAAGGACGGCTACAAGTTAAAGGTAGAGTCTTTTGTGCCTGACTACGCGATTGCTGACAACCGCATTGAGTCAAGGTCAGCCGAGCCCAATAACCCGGCTGTTCTTGTTGAGCTTCTCCAGAATGACAAGAGTGTTGCAAAGGGCTGGATATTCAGGGACTTCCCGGAGTTCAACAACTATAAGAACGAAAGGTTCCCTCTTGCGCTCGTACTTCCGGCAGCCGCTAAAAAGGCCCCGGCAGCTCCCGCAAAGAAGTAATCTTTTAAAGTCAGGAATTTTTATCTAAAGAGCCCCTGTTGATTACTGCGCAGGGGCTTTTGATTTTCCTTTTTGCTATTTTAAAGCTTTGACTTTGAATCGGAAGTATGCTTAATTTATAAGTCCCGCAGAATTGGGCTTATGCTTATAAACCAGTATGTGGAGAGATGCCCGAGAGGCTGAAGGGGGCTGACTCGAAATCAGTTGTTCCGTTTACGGAACCGGGGGTTCAAATCCCTCTCTCTCCGCCAATTTAGCTCTGCGGCCTGTTGGGATTTGAAGGCAGCTTTGCGCCGACCGACAGGGAGGATGAGGGCGCAGGACGCGCCCGGAAGAAAAGCTGGCAGGGCCGGAACAAGGAGGCAGGATGCCGACGACTGAAGGCAAAATCCCTCTCTCTCCGCCAATTTAGCTCTGCGGCCTGTTGGGATTTGAAGGCAGCTTTGCTTTTAAAAATATTCGGTTCAAATTAAGATTTTTTAGTATATAATTGGAGAGGTGCCCGAGAGGCCGAAGGGGTACGACTGGAAATCGTATGTACAGAAATGTACCGAGGGTTCGAATCCCTCCCTCTCCGCCAATATTTAGCTCTGTGGTCTGCGGGATTCGAAGGCAGTTGAACGCCGACCGGCAGGGAGGATGAGGGCGCAGGACGCGCCCGGAAGTGAAACTGGCCGGGCCGTAATAGGAGGCAGGATGCCGACGACTGTAGGCGAATCCCTCCCTCTCCGCCAATATTTAGCTCTGTGGTCTGCGGGATTCGAAGGCAGTTGAACGCCAACCGACAGGGAGCAGCTTTTCCGCTATAGATTATTTTTAAACTTGACATATATGTGAACGAGGCTTTACCCGTCCTCTTTTGATTTTTTAGAAACTTGCGGGTGTTATTGATAGCTGGGTCTTGCGCAATGGAAGCTTGCGAATTCCGCCAGGTCCGGAAGGAAGCAACGGTAGCAAATTTTTCCATGTGCCGCGAGGGTGCCTAGCTATCAATAATGCCCGCAAGCCCTCAACCCTACTGCAACTTGCCGCCAGAAACACTAAACCCACACTGGCAGGCTTTTAATCAGGATGTCTTATCTTGTAATAGCAAGGAAATGGCGGCCCAGTCTTTTTGAAGAGATAGTTGGGCAGGCCCATGTAACGAGGACGCTGCGCAATGCCGTCGCATCAGGCAGGATTGCTCACGCCTACATTTTTTCAGGTCCCAGAGGCGTCGGAAAGACCACTGCCGCAAGGATATTGGCAAAAAGCCTCAACTGTGCGCAAGGCCCCACACCCATCCCGTGCAACAAGTGCGAATCCTGTAAAGGCATCGCAGGCGGCTCATCCGTCGATGTATTTGAGATAGACGGGGCGTCAAACAACGGTGTTGAAAATGTCAGGGAGCTGACCGACAGCGTCAGGTATGTCCCGGCAACCGGAAAATACAAGATATATATAATTGATGAAGTCCACATGCTTTCAACCGCGGCCTTCAATGCCCTTCTAAAGACCCTTGAAGAGCCTCCGCCCCACGCAATTTTCATCTTTGCCACCACCGAAGTCCATAAAATTCCCGCTACAATACTTTCAAGATGCCAGAGGTTTGATTTCAAGCGCATACCCTTCAGGGAGCTTCAGCAGCACCTTCAAAAGATTGTTGCCGAAGAGGGCATAAAATTTGAGGAAAAGGCTGTATTTACGCTCGCAAGGGAGGCTGACGGCAGCTTAAGGGACGGCCAGAGCCTGCTTGAGCAGGTGCTTGCCTTCTCAGTCGGGGGGGAGCTGAAAGACTCTGATGTGGTAGAGGCCCTTGGCCTGATGGACAGGTCTATCCTTTATGAGCTGTCTGAAGCCATCATTTCCAGGGACGGAAAGGCCTGTTTAAATATTGTTGAAAAGATATATAATTTTGGGTATGATTTAAAGAGGGGTTGTAGCGACCTGCTTGAGCATATACGGGACCTTACGGTTGTAAAGGTCACAGGCGAAGGGGCTTTACTCGACCTGCCTGATAGTGAGCTTGAGCATCTAAAGAGGCTTGCGGATAATATCGGGGTTGAACGGCTCCACATGACCTTCAGCATCATCTCAAAAGGATATGAAGAGGTTTCAAGGAGCGCTACTCCAAGGTATTCCTTAGAGATGGCGCTTCTTAAGGCAGCGCATCTCGATGAAATCCAGCCGGTATCCGAGCTAATCTCAAGGCTTGAGGAGTTAAGGCCAAGGATGGAAGGGGCAGTCGAAGCTCCCCGTCAGGCTTACTCCGCGCCTCAGAGGCCCGCGCCGCAGGCAGCACAACCCCCAAGAGCCGCAAAGCCGGTTGAAGAGAAAAAAGTTGCCTTTAGCGCGCCGTCAGGCGAGGCCAAGGGTTTTATGGATTTCCTTAAAAACAGGAACAGCGAACTGGCGGAACTGCTTCAGTCCGCCTCAATTAATGTTGATGGGGATATTCTGGAGATCGAAGCTCCGGGCATGGCAGGGACAAAGATTTCTGTTAATAAAGGTGCTATCGAGGCCCTTGGGAAAGAGTTCTTTAAAAGGCCAATAAAAGTAAACGGGGCCGGAAGTGCGGGCTCGGCTGAAAAAAAAAGAGAAATTGACCCTGTTGTTAAGGATGCGGCAAAGATCCTTGGCGGCAGGATAATATCAGGTTCATAGGCGACCAGGAGGACGAATGTCTAAACAATTAGGAAATCTGATGAGGCAGGCCCAGAAGATGCAGGAGAAGATGGCCGAGGTGCAGAAGGAGCTTGCGTTAAGGACCGTTGAGGCCTCCGCAGGCGGCGGCATGGTAACCGCAATCGTCAACGGCAGCCAGGAGCTTGTCTCCATTAAAATAGACCCTTCGGTTGCAGACCCGAAAGACCTCGACATGCTGCAGGACCTTGTGACCGCGGCTGTCAATGAGGGCGTCCGGCGCTCAAAACAGATGGTCTCTGAAGAAATGTCAAAGCTGACATCAGGCCTTGGGATGAACATCCCCGGCCTATTTTAAATTTAATAAAACGGAGTTTTCCGCAGGCATAAGTTTCGGCCCGGCTCAGGTCTTGTAGTCCTTGGGAGGGTTTCGGCGGTGCCATACGGGTTTAACATAAAATGCAGTACGCCGAGCCTATAGATAATCTCATAAAAGCCATTTCAAGGCTTCCGGGCATCGGCGAGAAGACGGCCACAAGGCTTGCCCTGTATATCCTTAACGCAAAAAAGGAATATGTAGAGGAGCTTGCGGCAAATCTTCTTGGCGTAAAGGAAAAAGTAGCCCTTTGCTCCGTTTGCATGACATTTTCGGATACTGACCCGTGCGTGATATGCGCGGACGCGGGCAGGGACGCGGAGATAATCTGCGTTGTATCGGATTATAAGGATATGATGGCCCTTGAAGGCATGGGCGGCTTTAAAGGCAGGTACCACATACTGCACGGCAACCTTGCCCCGCTTAAAGGGATTGGCCCTGAAGAACTGAGGATAAGGGAGTTGCTTGCCAGAATTGAATCTCAGGGCATAAAAGAGGTCATACTGGCTACAGGTTTTGACGCTGAGGGCGAATCGACATCAGCCTACCTTGCAAAACTCCTTAAACCGTATAATATCAAGCTTACTCGCCTGGCATCAGGCATACCTGTGGGCAGCTATGTCGAGTTTATGGACGGGGCGACCCTGGGCAGGGCGCTTGAAGGCAGGAGAGAGGTTTCTTAATTCCTTTTAAAAATTAAGGCCTGCTTAAGCGGGAAGAGACGAAGAGCATAACAGCCGCTTTAGCGGCATAAAAAACATAGAAGGAAAGAGTGCTATGGAGACATACATAGAAGTCAGGTGGCATGGAAGGGCGCAGCAGGGTGTTGTCACAGCCGCTAAAGTCCTTGGGGAAGCCTGCTTGAGATCAGGCAAGCATGTCCAGGCTTTTCCGGAATTCGGACCGGAAAGAATGGGCGCGCCCGTCAGGGCATATAACAGGATATCCGATGAGCAGATAAGGCTTCATTGCCAGGTAACGGAACCCAAATATGTGCTTATCGCGGACCCCACGCTTATTCCCATCCCTACGGTGGGCGTAACCGACGGGACCCCGGAGGACGCTATTTTTATTGTAAATACGCCGAAGACCCCGGCCCAGATGCGTAAGGAGTTGGGGCTTGAAGGCAAAGGCGCAAAGGTCTTTACTCTCGATGCCGCACAGATATCCCTTGAGACCATCGGCAGGGTAATGCCCAACACTCCGATGCTCGGGGCGCTTGCGAAGGCGACAAACTTCATCACACTGGATGCGCTTGTCGATAACTTCAAAGAGAACTACGCTAAAAAATTCAGCCCCAAGGTTATCGAAGGCAATGTCGCTGCCATGAACAGGGGTTTTGAAGAGGTGAAAGGGGAATAACATGGAAAAGAAGAATAACTTCCCCCTCGGAGGGGTTATACCAAAGGGCGGAACAGCCCATGACTATTCTACCGGAGGCTGGAGAAAATTAAGGCCTGTGGTGGACAAGGATAAATGCACCAATTGCCTTATCTGCTGGGTAATGTGCCCTGATTCAGCCGTTATCACTGAAGACGGCAAGATGGTAGGGTTTGACCTCGAGCACTGCAAAGGCTGCGGCATCTGCGCGGTTGAGTGCCCGGATAAGGTAAAAGCCATAAAGATGGAACAGGAGGCCGAATAATGGCAATCACAATGACAAAGGGGCAGGTAGGGCTTACCGGAAATAGCGCCGTTGCCTATGCCATGAAACAGATCAATCCGGATGTTTGCGCGGCTTACCCGATCACTCCTTCAACGGCTATCATTGAGGACTTCTCAGGCTATGTCGCTGACGGCGCCGTGGAAACAGAGCTTATAACAGTAGAGAGCGAGCACTCAGCCATGAGCGCCTGCATCGGCGCATCCGCTGCCGGAGCAAGGGTAATGACGGCAACCTCGTCACAGGGCCTTGCCCTTATGTGGGAGATGCTCTATATCGCTTCAGGCATGAGGCTCCCAATAGTGCTTGCAAACGTAAACAGGGCGCTTTCAGCCCCTATTAACATACACTGCGACCATTCAGACTCAATGGGCGCGAGAGACGCCGGCTGGATTCAGATTTACTCTGAAACAGTGCAGGAAGCATACGACAATATGTTCCAGGCAGTAAGGATTGCCGAGAACTCAAATGTCCTTCTTCCGGTGATGGTCTGTTTTGACGGATTCATCACAAGCCACGCAATCGAGAACATCAGCCTTGTTGATGATGCAGAAGTAAAGGATTTCGTAGGCGAATACAACCCCGCTACAATGCTTCTTAATACGGATAACCCGGTAACATACGGCGCAATGACGCTGCCTGACACATACATAGAATTCAAGCACCAGCAGTCTCAGGCAATGTCACGCTCCAAAGACATAGCGCTCGAAGCAGGCAAGGAATTCGGCAAGAGGTTCGGCAGGGAGTACGGCCTTTTTGATTCATACAGGCTGGAAGACGCCGAAGTGGCAATAGTTATCATGAACTCAGCCGCAGGCACCACAAAGGTTGCCGTCGATGAGCTCAGGAAGCAGGGCAAGAAGGTCGGCGTATTAAGGCCCAGGCTCTTCAGGCCTTTCCCGTTCAGGGAGATTGCTAACGCCCTTAAAGGCATCAAGGCAATCGCCATCCTTGACAGAGTTGACTCAATGAATGATTTCGGCGGCCCTCTTTTCAATGAGGTCCGTTCAGCCCTTTATGACCTTGAGACGCGCCCGAAGGTGTTTGGCAGGATATACGGCCTTGGCGGAAGGGACTACAAGGTAAAGGACGCTCTCGGAGTATTCGATGAGCTTTACAAAGTCGTCGAGACCGGCAAGATAGATACGCTTACAAAGTATATTACGCTTTAAGGCTTTAAATAAAAGAATATAAAATCAAACCCCACGAGGGTTTTATGAGGTTAAAATAATGGCTACGCTTAAAGAACTGTCAAAGCAGGATGAGCTTTTATCAGGCGGCCACAGGCTGTGCGCGGGATGCGGAATCCCGCCGATAGTAAGGCTGGTCTTAAGGGCTGCGAATGCCCCTGTGGTTGCCACAACCGCAACAGGATGCCTTGAGGTCGGAACAACGATTTATCCGTACACGGCATGGAGGATCCCCTGGATCCATTCAGCGTTCGAGAACGCCGCCGCTACGATAAGCGGTGTAGAGACAGCGTACAGAGCCCTTAAGAAAAGGGGCAAGGTAACACAGGAAGACATGAAGTTCATCGCCTTCGGCGGTGACGGCGGCACATACGATATCGGGCTGCAGGCCCTTTCAGGCGCGCTCGAAAGAGGGCACGACTTCCTCTATGTCTGCTATGACAACGGCGCGTACATGAACACAGGCATTCAGCGCTCAAGCGCAACACCCTTTTATTCAAACACAACGACATCCCCGGCAGGAGAGGTCATTCAGGGAAAACAGGAGTGGAGGAAGGATTTGACCCGCATCGTTGTAGCGCACAATGTGCCCTACGCGGCGCAGGCCTCCCCGCATAACTGGTCAGACCTTTCAAAGAAGGCTGAGAAGGCCCTTAAGACAAAGGGCCCGACATTCCTTAATGTAATGTCACCCTGTCCGCTCGGCTGGTACACAAAATCGGAAGATTCCATCAAATGGGCAAAGCTCTCAGTCGATACATGCTACTGGCCCCTTTATGAAGTCGAGGACGGCATCTTAAGGGTTACATACAAGCCCAAGGAAAAGAAGCCTCTTGCTGACTGGCTTAAGCCCCAGGGCAGGTTCAAACACCTCTTCAAGCCTGAGAACGAGCACCTTCTTGAGAAATTCCAGGCCAGAGTCGACCTTGAATGGCAAAGGCTCCTGGACCTTGACGGGAAGCGTCTATAAAGCGCACTACGCCGGTTTGTCCCAAGGGCAAACCGGCTTTTTTTAAATGACGAACGAAGGATGGTGTATGCCTCAAAGCTCTTTTGTGATGTTCGATGAGGAATTCAGGGAGATTACCGTTATCGCGGAAAAACTCCTCAGGGAAGCCAACGCCAAGTGCGTTTACCTGGTCGATAAGGATGGCCAGCTTATAACCGCAAGCGGAGACACCCATAATATTGACGCAACATCCCTTGCCTCGCTTACGGCAGGCAATATCGCGGCAACGGGCGGGCTCGCCAAGCTTATCGGGGAGAAGGAATTCTCGATTCTGTTCCATGAGGGCGAAAGGGACAATCTGCATATCTCCGTTGTAAGCCAAAGGGTAATACTCGTAGTTATTTTCGATAAGAGGTCGTCTTTAGGGCTTGTGAGGCTCCGTGTGAAAAAGGCGAGCGAAGAGCTTGGCAGGAGCATTGAGAAGCTTTTAGCCAGGATGGAAGCGGATACGGACAAGGAAAACCTCTTGAAAGAGATAACGGATGATGACATCGAGAAGCTCTTTCATTAGTTTCGCCTTTCAGTTGCCGTATCCATTCAGCGCCGGGCAACCGGCCCATATCAGTTACTTGTCTTTGTTTTAATTCTTCATAAAATTTAAAGCCGGAACAAGCCGGAACAGGCAGTTGAACAGTATTACCAATAGCTGAGTCGAGTAGTACAAAAATGTCTTTTATAAATTATTCCTCAAGGGAAATTAACTGCAAGATTGTATATTACGGCCCCGGACTTTGCGGTAAGACTACAAATCTTCAGGTCATTTACAGGAAGACCCGGCCTGAGGCAAAAGGTAAGATGATTACCCTCGCCACAGAGACCGAAAGGACGCTTTTTTTCGATTTTCTGCCCCTTGCGCTGGGCGACATCAAGGGATTCAAGACAAGATTCCACCTCTATACTGTGCCGGGCCAGATTTTCTATGACGCATCAAGGAAGCTTATCCTGAAAGGGGTTGACGGGATAGTATTCGTTGCGGACTCTCAGGTCGAGAGGATGGATGCCAACCTTGAGAGCTTCGATAACATGAAGATAAACCTTGAGGAGCAGGGCTACAGCTTAAGCCAGATACCGTATATCATCCAGTATAATAAAAGAGACCTGCCCAATATCGTGCCCGTAACTGAATTGAAGAAAATGATTAACACGACAGGTGTGCCGGATTTTGAGGCAATCGCCTCAGAGGGCATCGGGGTATTTGAGACATTGAAGGCAATCGTGAAGCTTGTGTTGATAGAGCTTAAAAAAGGCGCGTAAAAATTTCAGATGCAAGGAGAGGGAAACTTGAGCTTAAGGGAAGATATCTCAAAACAGATACCCGCGGCAATGAAGGCAGGAGAGAAGGAGAAGCTCTCTACCTTAAGGATGCTTCTTAGCGCGGTAAAGTACAAGGAAGTCGATGCCAAAAGGCAGCTCACTGATGAGGAAGTCCAGCAGGTCGTAGGCACTCTTATCCGCCAGAGACAGGACTCGATAGAGCAATATATAAAGGGCAACCGCCCAGAGCTTGCTGAAAAGGAACAGGCGGAGATTGATATTCTTAAAGCTTATTTGCCTGCCCAGCTTGGCGCTGATGAACTGAGGGAGCTTATCAAAAAGCTTGCGCAAGAGGTAGGCGCATCAGGCCAGAAGGACATGGGCAAGCTCATGAAGGCTGTCATGCCCCATGTGAAAGGAAAGGCTGACGGAAAGCTTGTAAATGATATTGTAAAAGAAGTGCTCGGCTAATACAGCTTTTAAAATCTTTTATCCCTCCTGTCAAAAGGAGGGTTTTTTTATTTCAGGTCAGGAGAAAAGAAAAGCAGATTGGGGTAACTCTGTTCGGAGTGACTGCTTATTCATTGTCATCCCGCGGAGGCGGGAATCCATAAGCTTTTGGAAACCGGTTTCCCGATAGAGGCATTCGGGAATGACAGCTTCTATTTTGTATTTTTTCATTAACCCTGCGAAACCGTGCGCGGCAAAACAATTTAAGATATAATTCTAACAATCAAAATTCTAAAGAGGGATAAAAAACATATGAAGCTGAGAGATATCTATGAGAAGGCCGTAAAAAGAGGGATGGAGCTTGACCCCAGGGGCCTTGATGAAGTCACTAAAGAGCTTGAGCGCGCGAAAAAAGACTATGAAGATATGAAGGAGAAGGACAAAAAGTGGTTTGATAAGGAAAAACTTACCAACCCTTATGCCGATAGCCGCCTCCTCTATGGAGACCCTGAAAAGGAGATAAAAAGGGTACTTGTCGGAATAGACATGGAAGTAGGAGAGGTGCTCCTTGCCGACAGGCTGAGGGAAAGAGGCAATCCCATAGACCTGATAATCGCCCACCATCCCGAAGGCAGGGCAATGGCCAAGCTCTATGATGTAATGGATATGCAGTCAGGGATACTCCTGAAATACGGAGTGCCCATCAATATCGCGGAAGATATAATGGATGAGAGGATAAGGGAAGTTGAAAGAAGGCTCATGCCTGCAAATCACACAAGGGCGGTTGATGCGGCAAGGCTTCTCGATATCCCGATTATGTGCATACACACGCCTTCGGATAATGCGGTCACAGAGTATCTCCAGAGGCTCTTTGATGAATCAAAGCCGCACTATGTCTCCGACATAATGAAGATACTTAAGGACATTCCCGAATACTCGGCGGCCTTAAGCGAAACAGCAGGCCCCAAGGTCTTCTGTGGCTCAGAAAGAAGAAGGGCGGGCAAGGTATTCGTTGATATGACGGGTGGCACAGGCGGGTCCAAAAAGATGTTTGAAAGCCTCGCGGTAGCCGGTGTAGGCACTGTCGTAGGCATGCACATAGGAGATGACCACCGCAAAGAGGCTGAGAAGCACCATATAAATGTGGTAATAGCCGGCCACATCTCAAGCGACAGCCTCGGCATGAACCTTTTACTCGATAACATACTCACGGATGTGGAGGTTGTTGCCACATCAGGCTACAAAAGGATATCCAGAACATAAGACATAATCCTCTTTGTTGAGAAACGGGCCGCAGTCTGTTATTATAAGATTCGTGGACAATACTACCTTAGAAACACTTGAATACCTTTCAGTCTTAAAGGAGTTGGCAGGCTTTGCTATCACCCCTCTTGGCTACAGGGCTACCCTTGAGCTGAGGCCTGAACACAGCGCCGAATATATCAAAGAGGTCTTCAGCGAATATACCGAAGGCGCTGATATTATCAAGGTCTCAGGCAAGTTCGCCTTAGGCGGAGTCACGGATTTAAAGCCGCTGCTTACGAAACTCGATCCGGTTGGAGCTTATCTGCTCTCAGATGAGCTCCAACTGGTACTTAACAACATCGCAGCCTCAAGCAGGCTTAAATACAACCTCACCCAGTCATTCTCGAAGCAATATCCAAGGATATCCGCACGGATAAGCTCTCTTTCAGACCAGGCCCCGCTTTACTCTGAGCTAAATCGCATCATTGATGAAAAGGGACAGATTAAAGACACAGCCTCTACCGAGCTTTATCACATAAGAAAAGAGATAAGGCAGAACAAGGACAGGTCAAGAAAGATACTTGAAGAGCTGACAACCGACAAAAAATTCAAGGAATACCTTCAGGAAGACTTCATTACAATAAGGGATGACAGGTATGTGCTATGCATAAAAACAGGCATGCACACACAGGTCAACGGGATTATCCACGGAAGGTCGGGAAGCGGCGCGACTTATTTCATTGAGCCGTTCCCGCTTGTAGAGCTTAATAACAGGACAGCCATACTTAAGAAGGAAGAGAAGGCAGAGGAGATAATAATCCTTAAAAGGGCAACCGGAGAGGTCCTGATGCAAAGGGAGGCCCTGCTTGCCGACCTTGATGCGTTCTCGGCCCTTGACCTGCTTCAGGCAAAGGCTCTATTCGCAAAAGAGATAGACGCAATCGTTCCGGTAATCAAAGATGACGGAGAAGTAAGTTTTAAGGCCGCAAGGCATCCTCTCTTGATACTTAAGGCATTAAGGGGAGAGGCTACTGTCATCCCCATAGATGTAATGGTAAAGGACGGATGCAAGGTGCTTGTGATATCAGGCGCAAATACAGGCGGTAAGACGGTTGCTTTAAAGACCCTGGGGCTCCTTACCTTGATGGCGCTTTCCGCTATCCCCATCCCTGCTGATGAGGGCAGCGAGGCGGTTGTTTTTGATTCCATCTATTCTGACATAGGTGACAGGCAGGACATAATAGCATCCTTAAGCACATTCTCGGCTCACATCAAGAGGATAAAAGAGTTCCTCTCCGAAGCAGGCCCCGGCTCGCTCGTCCTTATAGATGAGATAGGCGCAGGCACAGACCCGTCCGAAGGAAGCGCGTTTGGCCTTGCCGCCCTTGAGACATTCAGGGCAAAGGGGGCCATAACAGTAATCACGACCCATCTTAACCTGATTAAGGCTCACGCGCAGGCAGACCCTGCTTACATGAACGCATCTGTTGAGTTTGATGAGAAGACCTTAAAGCCTCTTTACAGGCTTCATTACGGAGTGCCGGGCCCAAGCCTCGGGCTTTCAATTGCTCAGAGCCTTGGCATACCCTCTGATGTAATAGACAAGGCCCGGACCTATCTTAAAGACAGTGAGGGGGCATTTATCGAATCAGTCAGGGTGCTTGAGGCTGAAAAGGAAGAGATAAGAAAGCTAAGGGAGACGCTCTTCTCACTCAAGAACGCAAGGGAAAAGGCAGTTGAGAAGTTAAGGGCTGAAAGAAGCGCCATTGTCGAGAAGGTCAAAAAGAGGATTGAGGCTGAGGTAAACAGGGCAAAGGAAGAGATAAGGGAAACCATAGAGAAGTTCCGGGAAGAGAGGGCAAGGGGGGGGATGTCTGCCTCAGGCGGCAAGGCTGCTTCCAATGTTGATGAGATAAGCGCTAAGCTTCTTTCAAAGCTTGTTCCTGAAAGGACTATTGAGAAATATATTCCCGCCGTAGGCGACAAAGTGGCAATGACAGGCTCAAATACAAAGGGTGTTGTCGTCGCCGTTGATGAGGCCGCGAAAAAGGCTGAGCTTATGGTCGGCAAATTAAAGGTCTGGGTAGCATGGGATAAGCTCATCAGAAGGGGCGGGAGCGAGAGGAAGGTACAGGCTTCACAGGCTGTAACCATAGAGGCTGATATGGAAACAGCGCAGGGCATTAATATCATCGGAATGAGGGTAGAGGACGCGCTGCCCCTTGTCACGAAATTTCTGGATAACGCACATGCTAACGGCCTTAATACGGTTGAGATAATTCACGGCATGGGCACAGGCAGGCTTTCAAAGGCAGTTGCGGAATTTTTAAGCAAAAGCAGTATCGTAAAAGGCTTTGCTCACGGGGACCCGCAAATGGGCGGGGCAGGGGTAACCATAGTGGAACTTAAATAGCCATGATGATACCCAAGGAAAAAATAGAGGAAGTCAAAGACCGCGCAAGCATTGTGCAGGTCATATCCGAATATATCCCGCTTACCAAAAGAGGGCAGAACCATATCGGCCTTTGCCCTTTCCATTCAGAAAAGAGCCCGTCATTTACAGTAAGCGAAGAGAAGAGGATATTTTACTGTTTCGGCTGCAATGCCACAGGCAATGTCATTACCTTTATAATGAAGAAAGAGGGCATTGAGTTCCCTGAGGCAGTTCGCTCGCTCGCAAGAAAATACGGCATAACAATAGCTGAACAAAGGTCCGGGGAAAATGACCCGAGGGAGCAGCTTTATAATGCCCTGAAAATCTCTTCAGAATATTTTTATAATGAGCTGAGGGTGTCTGACGGTAAGACGGCAAGGATTTATCTTAAGGACAGAGGGCTTGAGAAGGAAATAGCCCAGAAGTTCGGGGTAGGTTACGCTCCTGATAAGTGGTCGGGGCTTGCGGACTATCTCAAGAAAAAAGGTATATCTCTTGACCTTGCCGATAAGGCGGGCCTGATTAAAAAGAAGGAAAAGGGCTACTACGACAGGTTCAGGGCAAGGATAATATTCCCAATAACGGATGCAAGGGGCAGGACCATAGGCTTTGGCGGCAGGAGCATTGACAATAAAGACCCAAAGTACCTGAATTCCCCTGAATCTCCTGTTTTTAAAAAAGGTGAGACCCTCTACGGATTTTTTCAGGCAAAAGATAGTATAATGAAAGAAGGCTCGGCAATCATAGTCGAAGGATATTTTGACCTGATTGCCCTCCATAAGAACGGGTTTACAAACAGCGTTGCCACCATGGGCACTGCTCTGACCCCGGAGCACATCAAAGCCCTTAAAGGCTATGCTAAGGTCATCTACGCGCTCTTTGACTCTGATGAGGCCGGAAGGAATGCGGCCCTCAGGGGATTGAACCTCTTTCTTAATGAGGAGATGCCCTGCAGGGCGGTAATACTGCCAAGCGGCAAGGACCCTGATGAATTCCTTAAGAACTCGGGGCCTGATGCGCTCAGAGAGGTATTGAACAAGGCTGAGCCGCTGCTTGAGTTCTATCTCAAAGACCTTCAGAAGAAGTTCGACCTTACTAGCCCTGAGGGCAAGAGGAGCTTTTTCAATACTGCTGTCTCGTTGATATTAAAGGTAAGGAACATCGCTGAAAGGGACCATTATGCCGCTTTTCTGGCATCTTTTCTGAGGATTCCGGTCACTTCAGTCTATGAGGCCATAAAAACCCCTTCAAAAGAAGGCGAAAGCGCCGGTAATTCGATACGGAATCCTGTAAATACTAATAATTCAAGCCTTAAAGAGCTTACAATCCTTAAAGTTATCCTGAAACATGCCGAACTATATGATGATAGGGTCGGTGCCGCGATTGAGGCTTTCAGCGACACAGCGCTTAAAGAGGCAGGCAGGATAATATCTGAATTCTGCAGGCAAGGTAAGATGCTTAACGCCTCTACCCTCATCGAAGGAATAAAGGATGATGGCATAAAAGCGCGTCTTGCCGAGCTTCTTTTCAAAGAGGAAGAGGGCTTTATAGAGGACCCGCAGAAGATGCTTGAAGATTGTTTGAAAAGGGTCCTGAATAGAGGTAAAATTAAGCCAACAACTCAGGAAATAATTAACAGGCTTGAGGAATTAGGAAAAGCCGATATCGCATCGGATATAAAGAAGAGGATTGGGAAAGATTCTGGGAGAGGCAGGCATTAAGTCTCCCGCTTTCAGGAATGAGGGCGTAATGGAAGACCTAAAGGAAATAGAAGAGAACGGGGCAGATATCGATTTCGATGAGATCGGGACGGAGAGCGACGCCGAACTCGAAAAAGGGGGAGTTGGTAACGGCACTGTTGAGGAACAGCCGGTTTTAAACCTGTCCGTTCCCGCTGACCCTGTAAAGGCCTATCTCAAGGAGATGGGAGCGGTATTCCTCCTTTCAAAAGAGGAAGAGGTCGCGCTCGCAAAAAAGATAGAGGACAGCAAGATTGCCATCACCGCTGAATTTCTCAAGACCCCGATGATCTTTGATGAGCTTGAGGAATTGAAGCAGCGCCTCATTGAAAGAAAAAATGCCCTGGAAGTCCTTGAGTTCGATGACGATGAGGGCTTTATCAGCGAAGATGAGCAGGACTTAAGGGACGCCATTGAGAAGATTGAGCTTGCAGTAAAGGAGCTTAAAAAATATTTCGCAAGGTCAAAAGAAAATCATAAGAAAAAAGAGGAGCTGATAGAACTCCTCATAGACATAGAAAAAAAGGCCAACATCTATGAAAAAATAATAGAGAGGCTTTGCACGCTGGAGCAGGATTTAAGAAAGCTCAGGAAGAAAAAGGCATCCATTGAAAAACAGATAGGCCTTCCCGAGAAAGAGATAGAAAAGATCGGGGCTGAATTTGAGAAGGGCAAGGTTGCCACTCTCAGGCTGAAAAGCGAAGACCTTGGGGTCCATCTTGAAGACCTTAAATCAATTGACAGCGACATAAAGGCCATAACCGCTGCCGCGGGCCTCAACTATCATGAAGTAGCCGCACTGGTTAAGTCCATCAAAAAAGGCAATTCTGAAGCAGAGCATGCCAAGGAGAGGCTTATAAAGGCAAACCTGAGGCTTGTGGTGAGCATTGCCCGCAGGTACAATAACCGGGGCCTTCAGTTCCTTGACCTTATTCAGGAAGGCAACATCGGGCTAATGCGCGCTGTTGAGAAGTTCGAATACAGGAGGGGCTATAAGTTCTCCACATACGCGACATGGTGGATAAGACAGGCGATATCAAGGTCTATCGCAGACCAGGCGCGCACGATAAGAATACCTGTGCACATGATAGAGACCATCAATAAGATAGTGCGTACTTCACACTATATTGTGCAGGAGACCGGAAAAGAGCCGACCCCGGAAGAATTGGCTGAAAGGCTGAATCTTCCCGTTGAAAAGATAAAAAAGATAACAAAGATAGCTAAAGAGCCTATTTCATTGGATACACCTGTTGGTGAAGACGGCGACAGCATGCTCGGGGATTTCATCGAGGACAAGGACGCTGCCGTACCGCACGATGAGATAATGATAAACGATCTTATGGGCCATATGGATGAGGTGCTTTCAACCCTTTCTCCGAGGGAAGAGAAGGTCTTGAGGATGAGGTTCGGGATAGGCGAGAGCAAGGACCACACCCTTGAGGAAGTAGGCGCTTACTTCAATGTGACCCGTGAGAGGATACGCCAGATTGAGGCAAAAGCCCTTAGAAAACTGCGTCATCCGAAGCGCTGCAAGAAGCTTAAGACATTTTCTGAGAGATGATGTCGAGTCATTTATTTGTCTCGAAAGATTAAAAAAAGAATAATTTTTACAAAATTTTAGAAATTATTGTTAATTTTTTTGACGCGATTAGATTGAGCCAAACTGCTTGAAATTCTTTCAGATTTCTCCTTAATGGTTAGTTTCAATAACCGTATCATTGTTAAATTTTTCTTAATTTCAGCTTGACTTTTCAATTTAGGAAAGTATAATCATACTAAATTAACGAACCTTTGTGGCTCATGATGGGTCATGCGGGTTAAGGCGATGGGTGCCACCGGTACAACAATCTTGTTGTATTGATGGCATTTTTTTTTGAGTTAAATATATTTTGCATTTTTGGAGCGAGGTGCTCAAATGAAGAGAATAATAAGCCTGTTCGCCTTAACAGCATTGACTTTCGCGGGAGCCGAAATAGGGTCCGCGGCAACAGTTGCAGACTATCCTGCCGGTACAACGGCAAACGGAATAGCAGGCTCGAGGCACAATCTTGGTTCTTTAGGCAAAGTCATTACAACAAACAATACAACAGAGATTTGTGTTTTCTGTCATACCCCGCATCATACTAATACTTCCAATAATCTGAAACCGTTGTGGAACAGAGGCACTGCTGCTCCATCAGCCTATACTGCTTACGGAACAACACTTGGCGGCACAACGATAGTCTCTTCTGATATCGGCTCTACAACGCTGGCCTGCTTAAGCTGCCATGACGGCGTAACGACATTTGACAACATCATAAACACACCCGGTAAGGGCGGCACAACAGCCACAAACCTCAGCTGGAATTTCAATATGCCCGGTATCGGTTCATGGTATCCGGGAAGTCCGGCGCTTGACCACTTCAATACAGACGCAATGGGCCCTTGCGCAACATGTCACGGGGCGGCTAATCCTGCTACAAGGCTTTCACTTCAGCAGAACCTGACAAATGACCACCCTGTATCAGTGGCTTACAACCCTTCTGTTGCTGGCTTAAGGGCTACAAGCACTGTAATAAATTCAATCGACCTGACTGCTGAACTTGCAGCCTCAGCAGCCTCCTATAATAATTCAAACCTCGCTCAGAACCGTTGGGCTGTCAAAGGTTATATCTCCGATACTGCGACAATTGGAGATCTGCTCAGGAATAACAAGGTAGAGTGCAGTTCTTGCCATGACCCCCACTTCAAGAACTTAAGCTGGGATGAAGTCGAGAGCTCCTGGGCGATTAATCCTCAGACAGGAAATCCCTGGAATTACTGCGCAGGCCCTGAGGACTGCTCGGACGGCCAGTTCTTAAGAAGGGTCGGCGGCAACACAGGCTCCGGCGTCTGCAGGACATGCCACAATAAGTAAGTAAAAACCAAATACAAAATCTGAAGCAGGCAATGATAGTTCATTGCCTGCTTTTTTTTATTGCCCCAAGGTCTTTTATTTGTTTTGGGCGAAAATAAATTTTTAGGAATAGGACCTGTAAGGATCTTTTAAGGGCTGTCCAAAGCCGAGCTATATAAAATGAAAGTATCCTACGGATAATTTGTGTCGTTTCTGGCAGGGTAGTTGAACTTCGTTTCGGCGGATTTGAACAATATGAAAAGGTTCCCGGAAAATAGTTACTGGGGTAGGCCGGTCTCTCGGTTTTTTTCCTTTTCAAGCAGAATCTGTATCCTGTTTTGCATGTCTATAAGCTTTATCATCATCTCATTGGCTTCGCTGCCTTTTACATTTGTGAATATGACGAGCTTTAGCTCAGCTACATCCTTTTGTAATGCCTCAAGGTCGCCTCTGAGTCCGCCGAGTTTGATCTGTGCCTGAACATTATCTTCCTGAAGCGACATGTACCTTGTGGTAAGCTCATTCAAAGACCTGCCCCTTTCTTGAATTTTTGATTCAAGGGCCCTGACCTCAAGCGCATGGTCTGTCTTTAATTTTTGGATTTTTGCAAGCAGAGTGCCCACATCCCTGTCATAGGCGCTTTTTGAGACGCAGCCGGGCAGCAGCAAGGCTGTAATGATTATTGCGGAGACATTTAGGCGGGAGGAATTTTTCATGGTTCCCTTCCTTGATGAACTGACAGGAATATACCATATTCATATCGGAATTTGAAGCTAATCATTATGAAAAAAAGGCAATGCAGCCCTATCTGTGTTATAATCAATCAATCTTGATACTGCACTCTTAGCCGGGCTAAGCCCTCGTAAATTCTTTGATGCCCGAGTAGGCAGGGAGCTCAGAGGGTGCGGATACCTAAAATGTTTTGACTTATTCCCTGTTTCTGGTATAATCCTGTAGCTTAAGGCAGGTAAATCCTTTTCCTTATCCGCAAAAATGTTAAGGAATTTCTTTATTTGCTTGTAAACCCGACCGTAATACTTTTCCGGCCATTGAGCAGACCAGCGATAAAAAACGGCATAAAATGCCTGTTTTATTTTTTGGTTTATAAGGGTTTTCAGGGAAAGAGCAGCAGTGTCAGGGCTTAAATTGAATTATTTCTTTTTATATAGATGGGGGGTGTGAGAGTTTGTCCGAGGTTAAAGTTTATGACGACCAGCTTGAGAAGGCGCTAAAGATTCTAAAGCGTAAGCTCGCTCAGGACGGAACCTTCAAGGAAATAAAGAAGAGAAGGTTTTACGAAAAACCGAGCGTAAAGAAGAAGAGGAAGCGCCAGGAGGCGGCAAAGCGTCGCGCAAAGGCTTCCAAGAAGAGCGCCAGAAGAGTTCAGGAATAAGGAAAACAAGGGACCAAAAGTTCCCTGGAATCCAAACCTAAACCTTATCCTTTACAAGGGTATCGACAATACCGGGGTCCGCAAGAGTAGATGTATCTCCAAGATCTTCGGTCTGTCCGTTAGCGATCTTCCTTAAGATCCTTCGCATTATCTTACCGCTTCTAGTTTTAGGCAGCCCCATTGTAAACTGGATTTTATCCGGCTTTGCAATGGGGCTTATTTCTTTCTTCACATGCTCTTCGACTTCCTTTATAAGCGTCTCATCAGGGTGTATGCCTTCTTTAAGCACTACAAAGGCATAGATGCCTTCTCCCTTGACTTCGTGCGGGTATCCTACTACCGCTGCCTCAGCTACGAACTCATCTGAAACAAGCGCGCTCTCTATCTCAGCTGTGCCAAGCCTGTGGCCTGAAACATTGAGCACATCATCAATACGGCCCATAAGCCAAAAGTCGCCGTCCTCATCTATCCTTGCCCCGTCCCCGCTCAAATAATATCCGGGGAAACGGCTGAAGTAGACCTCTTTTATCCTTCTGTTCTCAGGGTCTCCGTATGTGCCTCTGAGTATTGCGGGCCATGGTTTTTCTATTACAAGATATCCGCCCTCATTGGCCTTTGCCTCTGTGCCGTCTTCTTTTAAAATTTTTGGAGATATCCCGAAAAAGGGCCTTGTGGCTGAACCGGGCTTTAGTGTCATTGCTCCGGGCAGGGCTGATATGAGGATGCCTCCGGTCTCGGTCTGCCACCATGTGTCAACAATCGGGAGCTTTCCTTTTCCTACTACCGTGTGATACCACATCCACGCTTCAGGGTTTATGGGTTCGCCTACGGAGCCAAGGAGCCTTAAGCTGCTTAAGTCGTGTTTTTCAACCCATTCTGTGCCGCTTCTCATAAGCGCGCGGATGGCGGTAGGCGCGGTATAGATGGTATTGACCTTGTGTTTTTCAACTATCTCCCAGAACCTGCCCGGGTCAGGATAAGTCGGCACTCCCTCAAACATCAGAGTGGTTGCCCCGCAGGCAAGCGGGCCGTAGAGGATATAGCTGTGGCCTGTTACCCAGCCGATGTCAGCCGTGCAGAAATATATATCTTCATCTTTATAATCGAAGATCCATTTGAATGTAAGAGCTGAATAGACGAGATAGCCGCCAGTAGTATGAAGCACTCCCTTCGGTTTTCCTGTTGAGCCGCTTGTGTATAAGATGAAGAGCGGGTCCTCCGAGTCCATCTCCACCGGGTCGCATCTGTCAGTTATATCGGGAGCGTCAACTTCATCGTGCCACCAGGTGTCTCTGCCCTCTTTGAACGCGACATTGTTCCCAGTCCTCTTTACTACTATGACTTTTTCAATTGTCGGGCAGTCGGCAATGGCCCCGTCGCAATTCTCTTTCATGGGAATGGGCCTGCCACCGCGCACTCCCTCATCTGAGGTTATGATAATTTTAGAGGAAGAGTCCAGTATCCTGTCGCGCAGGGAAGTCGGGCTGAACCCGCCGAATACAACACTGTGTATGGCGCCGATGCGGGCGCAGGCAAGCAGGGAAATCGCAAGCTCAGGTATCATCGGAAGGTATATAGTGACCCTGTCGCCTTTTGTGATGCCGTTTTTCTTAAGCACATTGGCAAAGCGGTTTACTTCATAGGAGAGCTGTGTGTATGTGTATGTCCTGTATGAGCCGTCATCTCCTTCCCAGATTATGGCGGCCTTGTTCCTCCTCCATGTGCTGAGGTGGCGGTCAATGCAGTTGTATGAGGCATTGAGCTTGCCCCCGAGATACCATTTGATTGAGGGCTTATGGAAGTCCCATTCAGAGACCTTATCCCATTTTTTGCTCCAGTGGATAATGTCTGCCATCTTTGACCAGAACGCGTCAGGGTCTTCAATGGATTGTTTGTAGAGCCTTTCGTATTCTTCAATCCCTTTTATATGTGCATTTGCCTTAAGTTCCGCTGTGGGCGGAAAGACCCTTTCTTCATTGAGCAGTACTTTAATGGTCTCTTCGAGCCGTTCTTTTTCCAAGGAGCGCCTCCTGGCAGAATAATGTTTTCTTTTAAAATAAAAAAACCTAAGTTATGGGAAGTGTTATGGAAATTCGTGAGTATATCTTCAAAGATAACCTAACACGCCGATTGTGTCAAGGCGAAGGGCGGCAAAGCCATGTTCTTGCATAAATATGCGGGATATGTTAAAAAATTTCAGATGAGGTTGTAAAAAACGCCCATGATTCTTGGTTTTAATCAAAATGTGAATTATAATGGAGAGGTATATCATATCCAGACTGAAGACGGCGGATTGAATAACCCGGTTATAACCACTCTCATTTTCAAGGGCGGAGTGATACTCGCCTCAAAGCGTACAGCCTACTCGGATATAATTAAATCAGACAAGCTTCAAATCGTGGTAAAAGATATAATGCGCGAACAGCACTCCTCTATTATTGCGGAGCTTAAGAGCGGGCGTTTTGAAAAGTAAGTCTAAAAAAGTCGGAAGGATAGAATTTCAGAGAAGATGATAACAGCTATCAGAGGTTTTAATGATATTTTGCCGGGAGATTCTGAGATATGGAGGCATATAGAAGAGTCGGCTTACCGGATATTTTCAACTTACGGGTTCTCTGAAATTAAACTGCCGATAGTGGAGAAGACCGAGCTTTTCTTAAGGTCCATCGGTGAGACCACTGATATAGTCGAAAAAGAGATGTACACCTTCCCTGACAGGCATGGGGACCTTCTTACATTAAGGCCTGAGGGAACGGCATCCGCAGTTAGGGCGTATATCGAGCATAAGCTTTATACCGCGCCTGTCACAAAGCTCTACTACACAGGCCCCATGTTCAGGTACGAACGCCCGCAGAAGGGCAGGTACCGCCAGTTCTATCAGATAGGCGCTGAGGTGCTTGGGGATGATAGCCCGAGGGCGGACGCAGAGGCCCTTGAGATGCTCATGAGGCTCTTTGGCAGGATAAACCTGAAAGGAGTCACTCTTCAGATAAACTCTTTGGGATGCCCTGACTGCAGGCCTGTATATAAAGAGAAGCTGCTGAATTTTTTAAAGGATAAGACAGGCGAGCTTTGCGAAAATTGCGTAAGGAGGATCGATACAAATCCGCTTCGCGCGCTTGACTGCAAAAGCCCTGGCTGCATAGAGGCAACAAAGAACGCACCCTCGATAATCGAGAGCCTGTGCGAAAACTGTAAAACCCATTTTGAAAAGGTGCAATACTATCTCAAGCTCTCAGGCCTTACACCCGCGCTTAACCCAAGGATGGTAAGGGGGCTTGATTATTATACCAAAACGACTTTTGAGATAACCGCAGAAGGGCTTGGCTCGCAAAATACTGTGGCAGCAGGCGGCAGATATGACGGGCTTGTAAGCGAGCTTGGCGGGCCAAAGACGCCTTGCTTCGGCTTCGCTATCGGGATTGAAAGGGTAGCGCTCATTTTAAAAGAGGAAGGCATCGAGAGCAGGCCGCTTAGCGTTTTCATCTCCCTTGGAACAGAGGCAGAGGCTAAAGGTGTTGAGCTTGTAAGCGGATGGAGAGAGAAGGGCATAAGGGTAGTCGAAGAGTTCTCTGAAGGCCCTCTTAAGAACAGGATGAAAAGGGCTGACAGGCTTGGCGCAAGATATGTCATAATACTCGGTGAGAATGAACTTAACTCAGGTGTTGTAGCGATAAAGGACATGGTGGCAGCAACCCAGGAAACTCTGCCATGGGATAAGATAGCGCAGAGGATCTCCGCGCAATGATTTTATAACAGGAACCAATGGCTTTTTTCATGGAATCCCCATTTTTCATATTAGGCGCCTTCATTATCTTCTTTCTTGCCTCGCTCGGGGCAATCCTTGTGCTATGGATTGCAATGCCGTTCTCTATCTTCGGCACAAAGGACCTATTGAGGAAGATGATTTCCGAGCAGGAGAAGACCAATAAGCTCCTTGAGTCCATAAGTGAGAAGATTGGCAGGGAAAATATCTATAAAGCCCCGGAGGATTCCTCCGAAAAGAGAGATAGCTCCTTTTAGTTTTTTTTATGGTTCTTCCGGCCTTTTTGCTTTTTCACCTTAATTGTTTTGCCGCTTGCACATGACGACTGATAAAAAAGCCCTTACAATCGAATATGTGGCTACACTCCTTAAAAAGAGAAGGCTCCTTACCGATATTCAGGAACGGGAGATTCAGATAAAGGGAGAGGCGCAGCGTGCGCGCCTTCGCAAGACCTCTGATTCGTTCTACTCATCAAAGAGGATGCATACGATAGCTGAGTCGGTCTCTCCGGCAGAGGTCATCGCCTCATTTAACTTTCCCCTTGCGGGAGATGATAAAAAGCTACTTACAGAAGATGTCATCACAGAGGCAATAGCCGATGAGGTCGGACTTCCGTACAGGAAGATAGACCCGCTGAAACTAAACCTCGATATCGTCACCTCCCATATACCAAGGCCGTTTGCCCAGAGATACCTTGTCGTCCCGATAGAGGAAAAGGATAAGGTGGTAACGCTCGCCGTTGCAGACCCCTTTAATCTTGAAGGTGTAGAGAACCTCAAGGCAACGCGGAGGATGAAGATAAACCTTGTCCTCAGTTCCAAGACCGATATTTTAAAGATAGTAAGAGAGTTCTACGGCTTCCGCTACTCGGTAGGGGCCGCAGAAAAAGAGTTCTCGCCGACAAGCGAATTCGGCAACCTTGAGCAGTATGTAAGGCTTAAGGGAGGCGCGGTCGAGCTTGAGGCAACTGACCAGCACATAGTAAACGCTGTTGAGTACCTGCTGCACTATGCCTATGACCAGAGGGCGAGCGATATACATATAGAGCCAAAGAGGGACAGGTCGCTTGTAAGGCTCCGCATAGACGGCATCCTGCATTACATCCACACAATACCAAAGGTAGTGCACCCATCCATTGTCTCAAGGATAAAGATGCTCTCAAGGATGGATATTGCCGAGAAGAGGAAACCGCAGGACGGCAGGATAAAGACAGCTTTCAGGGACAAGGAGATTGAGTTAAGGGTATCTACCCTCCCGACTGTATTTGGCGAGAAGATCGTAATAAGGATATTCGACCCTGAGATATTATTCCAGAATTTAAGCGGGCTTGGATTTCCGCCAAGGGAACTTGAGCTTTTTAACATATTCCTAAAAAAACCAAACGGCATTGTCCTTGTCACAGGCCCCACGGGAAGCGGTAAGACTACAACCCTATATTCGGCGCTGAAATCCCTTTCAACGCCTGAGGTAAATATAGTCACCATAGAAGACCCGATAGAAATGGTAGTTGAGGAATTCAATCAGGTCGGAGTGCAATCGCAGATAGGTGTGGATTTTGCGGGCAGCCTGAGGACAATACTCAGGCAGGACCCCGATATAATAATGGTGGGAGAAATAAGGGACAAGGAGACCGCTGACAACGCGGTGCAGGCAGCCCTCACGGGACATCTTGTCTTCTCCACGCTTCATACGAATGACGCGCCTTCTTCGGTTACAAGGCTCATGGACCTCGGAGTGCCGGCGTTCCTTATCAATTCAACTGTCGTGGGCATCGTAGCCCAGAGGCTCCTGAGAAGGATATGTCTGAACTGCAAAAAGGAAAGGCTCCTTGCTTCAGAAGAAATAGAGTACCTGAGGCTTAAGCCCAACGAATATAAGGTGTATTACGGAGAGGGCTGCACCGAGTGCAGGGGCACAGGCTACAAAGGAAGGGTAGGCATCTTTGAGATACTTGATTTTTCGGAGAAGGTAAAGGCGATTGTAGCAAGGACATCAGACACAACCCTTATTGAGAAGACAGCGAGGGCAGAGGGCATGTCCACCCTGAGGGAGTCCGCCATCAGAAGGATGCTTCAGGGCGTTACGACATATGAAGAAATAGTTTCACTGACATGATTGGAGAAAAATGAAAGTCACTTCCGCAGATTTTGTAACAAGCGCCGTAAAGACAAATCAATACCCGTCAGACAATCTCCCCGAAATTGCCTTGATAGGCAAAAGCAATGTAGGGAAATCCTCTCTTATAAATACCTTTGTTAACAGGAAAGGGCTGGCAAAGACAAGCTCTCAGCCGGGTAAGACCAGGACAATAAACTTCTACCGCATCAATAAAGGCTTCTACCTGGTTGACCTTCCGGGTTTCGGCTACGCGAAGGTATCCCGTGAAGAGAGAAAGTCGTGGGAGCAGATGATGGGCGACTACCTTGAGAACAGGCCGCCGCTTAAAGGCGCAATCATCATATTCGACCCGAGGAGGGACGCGGGCGAAGAAGAGATAATGCTCCTTGAATGGATAGAGAGGTTCAATATCCCTTACGCGATAGTATTTACCAAGACAGATAAGCTCTCAAGAAACCAGCTCTCCTCAAGGGTAGCCGCTTTCAAGAGGGTCATCAGGATAGACCAGCCTGTACTTTTCTCTTCCCTTTCAGGAGACGGCAAACTTCAGCTTGGGAAAAAGATTGCCGAGATGCTTTCTTTGGATGTTGATGAGGCTGTGCCTGTGTGGGAATAAAGAGCGCCGGAAAAGTGACAAGCGTCACTGACTAACAGCTCCGCAAAAGGGTAAAAATACAATGAGGTAATTTTAAAGGCTTCAGGTTGTATTTAACCGGAATTTTAAATTCCTCTTGACAAAATAACCCAAAGGAGATTACTTTTCAAAAGTGATTAAATCGGCCCTTTTATATTCAGTAATAGCTCTTTCTCTCGTCGGCTGCGCAGGCTTAAGCGAAAAGGATAAGGCGATTGACCAGCTTAACCGCCAGGTCCATGACCTCAAGATGTCTCTCGATGACTCCAACTCCAAGCTCTCTGACCTGAACAATAAGTTCATCCTCCTCCACGAAAAGGTCGAAACCTCACGGGTCAATATTGATAAGCTCTCTGCCGTTCCGGCAACCCCTCCAGAGGGCTTAAGGATAGTATCCCTGGGAGAGGAAGCGGCAGATATTAAAAAGACGGACGATGTAAAAAAAAAGTCCGATAAAGCTGATAAGGCATTATCAATAACAAAAGAAGAGCCGCAGGCAATAAAGGCAAGCGGGCCTGAGGCGATATATAACCGGGGGCAGGACCAGTTTATCTCAGGTAAATACAATGAGGCTCGCAGCACTTTCCTGAGCCTTGTCAAATCCGCCCCGAATCACGAACTTGCGGATAATGCCCTTTACTGGGTTGGAGAATCTTATTATTCTGAAAAGGATTTTGAAAAAGCCCTGTTAAGATTTAAGGATGTTGCCGATAAGTATCCTGAGGGCAACAAGGCCCCTGACGCGCTTCTTAAGGTTGGGTTCAGCTATCTTGAGCTGGAAAAGGCAGAGCAGGCGAAAGAGGCCTTTGAGAATCTTGTGAGCCGCTACCCTGACTCAGGAGCGGCGGATAAGGCCAAAAAGGCGCTTGAGAGCTCAGGCGTTAAAAAGGAAGGGTCGAAATGAAGAGAAAAATTTTAGCAGCAGCTTTGATATCCATGTTTCTGGCTTCATCTGCCGTAAAGGCTGACGAGGTGCAGGTCCCCCTGAATAGTGATGAAGCACAGCCAAAGACAGAAAAGGCGGTTGAAGATACATTCACCTATACTATCGTGCCTCGCGACACGCTCTGGGACATATCGGGCAAATTCCTTAAGAACCCCTTCAAATGGCCTAAGATATGGAAGCTGAACCCCTACATAAAAAACCCTGACCTTATCTATCCTGGCAATATAGTGAGAATAACGCCCAATGGGATAGAGGTCATATCGAAGAAGCAGGCAGACATTGAAAAGCTCCCTGTGGTAAACCTTGAAGCCCAGGATGAGAAGGTTACAGTGCTTGAGCCTGAGATAGAAGAAGTGGCGAAAGAGCCGATACCTGCCGCCTCCCCTTCACCAAAAGTAACTTCCTCAGCCATGGCAAGGAGAGGTTTTATTACCGATAAGGAGCTTAAGATAGCAGGCGCTATAATAAAGCCAAAAGAAGAAAATATTCTCCTGATGAACGCGGGGGATGATGTCTTTATCTCATTCAAGGACAGAAAAGACATAAATGTGGGAGACCGCTTCACAATATTCGTTGTCGCGGATAAGATAGTGCATCCTGTGACCGAAGCGAAGCTCGGCAATACCATAGATATACTCGGCAGCCTTGAGATCACCCGCACAGGCAATGTAATAGAGGGAAAGATAAATAAATCCTTCAAGGAAATATACGCTGGCGCAAAGCTCAGGTCCTACAAGGAGCCTGCAATGGAAGTTGAGATAACAGAGCCTGATTCAGTGGTAGAGGGCTATGTGGTAGCTTCCCTTGAGGCAAAGGAAAACCTGTCTGAGGGCGACATCGCCTACATTGATAAAGGCATAAAGGACGGGATTAAAAAAGGCAATATCATGCGCGTCTACAGGGAAGTTGAAAGCGCGCGCGACCCTTTGAACCAGAAGCAGAAGATTAAGCTTCCGCCCATGGAACTTGGCACGCTCGTGGTGCTTGAGGCTGATGATAATACCTCTTCATGCATAGTGCTTAAAAGTGTCAGGGTTATAAACTGGGGCGATAAGGTCAGCACAGTAATGGCAGATTGAATTTATTGCGGGGACTCGGAGGAGTCCCCGCAATAGTCTTTTTGTAAAATCGTCTCATCAGCCCTTTACGCTTTTTTTCATCTTATAAATTGTAGTAGTCATTTTCAGGCTGCGGGATAAGCCTTCTCTGCGTTTGTAAATAGGCTCCGAAGCCTTTTTTATTGCTCTCGAATCTTTGGAAGGACGCTCAATCGGGTGGATAAAAACCTGAAATATTGGCTTGCCTTAAGCAGGCTCAGAGGGCTTGAACGCTATGACTTAAGCGGAGTTCTCCTGAGGTTTGGAGGGCCTGAAGGCATTTTCAAGGAAGGCAGGGCAGGGCTTGAGGCCTTCTCAGCCGCTTTTGCCGAAACAGTATGCGAATTTAAGGACTGGGGCTGGGTTGATAAGGAAATAGCCTTGATAGAAAAGCACGGGGTTAGAGTGCTGACCCTTGATGATGCTCTCTATCCGCGTCTCCTTAAGCATATCTATGACCCTCCGTGCATTCTTTATACAAAAGGCAGTCTCTACGATTATAATCTCCCGGCGGTTGCCATAGTAGGAACGAGGCATCCCTCGCATTACGGGCTGTCCATGTCAGAGACAATGGCGAGAGACCTGGCGGCAATGGGTGTTGTCATTGTAAGCGGCATGGCGCGCGGGTGCGATATGGCCGCCCATAAAGGCGCGCTTTCATCCGGCGGGTTTACGGTAGCAGTGCTCGGCACGGGTATCAATGTCCCGTACCCGAGGGAGAATACAAAGCTCCACGGTGAGATAATGGAGAAGGGCCTTGTAGTTACGGAGATGCCTATTTCCACCCCTCCTCTGCCTGAGAACTTTCCGAGGAGGAACAGGATAATCAGCGGGCTTTCAAAAGGGGTGCTTGTGATTGAAGCGCCTTTACGGAGCGGCTCTCTTATGACGGCAAGGCTTGCGCTTGATTACAACAGGGAAGTCATGGCTATACCCGGCCACGCGAATTCGCCCAAGAGCATGGGGACGAATAAGTTATTAAAGGACGGGGCCATTTTTGTCGAAAATGCAGTGGATGTGATGCAGGCGCTCTCTTTCTCGTTCTCAATCCCTGAAGAAAAAAGCGGGGAAGAAGATACAGAGCACGGTATTGGGCTTGGAGGAGAGGAAAGGCTTGTGTGGGAGGCGCTTGAGGAGGGGCCGGCGCACATTGACAGCATCATGGAGCACACCGGGCTGAGCGTGGCAAGGGCGTCAACAGTGCTCCTTGACATGGAACTTAAGGGCATTATCGAGCAGAAGCCAGGTAAATGCTTTTTAAGGAGAGTCTGACCGATTTTCAGGCCTTCTGAAAAAAAATTTGAACTTGTGCTATAATATTTTTTTGTTAAGCTGTAAAATCGCTGAACACACTAACTTTTGATTCAATCTTTATAAGATCGGAGATTTGAAATAGTTTTATGGGAAAATCACTTGTAATCGTTGAGTCGCCCGCAAAGGCAAAGACCATAAATAAATTCCTTGGAAAAGATTTTACCGTCCTTGCGTCAGTCGGGCATATAAAAGACCTGCCTAAAAATAAGCTTGGGATAGAGATTGAAAATGATTTCGAGCCCCATTACGAGATTATAAAAGGCAAGGCAAATACGATAAAAGAGCTCAAGAAGGCCGGAAAGAGCGCTGAAAAAATATACCTCGCACCTGACCCTGACAGGGAGGGAGAGGCTATAGCGTGGCATATTGCCGAAGAGATAGACAAGAAAAAGGAAAAAACGCTCAGGGTCCTTTTTAACGAGATAACGGAAAAAGCCGTAAGGGAAGCCATAGAAAACCCCACTACGCTTGATGAGCATAAGTTTGAGGCGCAGCAGGCCAGACGGGTCCTTGACCGCCTTGTGGGCTATCAGGTAAGCCCTATTCTTTGGGATAAGGTCAGGAGGGGGCTTAGCGCGGGAAGGGTGCAGTCAGTAGCTGTGCGCCTTATCTGCGACCGTGAAAGGCAGATACAGGCGTTCGTGCCAAAGGAGTACTGGTCTGTCGAAGCGGAGTTTGAGACCGAGAGGAATGAAAGGTTCATAGCGAAGCTCGCCAAAAAAGATAACAAAAAGGTCGAGCTTACCAATGAACAGGAAGCGGGAGTTGTACTAAAAGACCTCAAGGGCTCGCAGTTCCATGTAGCTGAAGTAGAGACAAAAGAGACAAAGAGAAACCCGACTGCCCCGTTCACTACCAGCAAGCTCCAGCAGGAATCGTCCCGCAAGCTCGGCTTTACAGCCAAAAAGACGATGATGCTCGCCCAGCAGTTATACGAAGGCATCGACATAGGAGAGGACGGTCCGGTTGGCCTTATCTCCTACATGAGGACAGACTCAACAAGGATATCAAATGAGGCAATAGAAGCGGCAAGAGGATACATAGGCTCAAAGTACGGGGCTGAGTATGTTCCGGCAAAGCCTAATGTCTATAAGAGCAAAAAGAAATCACAGGACGCCCACGAGGCTATCAGGCCGACATACTTTCAGTACACGCCTGACTCGATAAAGAAGCACCTTTCGCGTGACCAGTACAAGCTCTATCAGCTCATATGGAACAGGTTTATCGCCTGCCAGATGACGCCTGCCCTCATTGACCAGACAAGGGCTCAGATAGCGGCAAATAACTACATTTTCTCGGCCTCAGGCTCAAGCGTTAAATTCCCCGGCTTCATGGCTGTCTATATCGAAGGACAGGATGTCGAGGAGGAAAAGGAAGAGAAGCTGCCGCCGCTTAAAAAGAACGAAGCCCTTAAGCTCATAGAGCTTAAGCCGGAGCAGCATTTCACCCAGCCGCCCCCGAGGTTTACGGAGGCTTCTCTTGTAAAAGAGCTTGAAGAGCTTGGCATAGGCAGGCCTTCCACGTATGCCTCCATCATTTCCACTATACAGGACAGGGAATATGTGCTTAAGGATAAGACCCAGCTTAAGCCTACGGAGCTTGGCTTTCTTGTAACAGACATGCTCATTGAGAGCTTCCCTGAGATACTCAATGTCGAGTTTACCGCCCATATGGAGGAGGAACTCGATATGATAGCCGAAGGCACTTTGCAGTGGCGCAAGACCATGCAGGAGTTCTACGGCCCGTTCAAGGAAAGCCTTGAGAAGGCGAAGAAAGACATGAAGAATGTCAAGGCAGAGGAAGTGCCGACCGACATCAGCTGTGAAAAATGCGGAAAGATGATGGTCATAAAATGGGGCAGAAAAGGCAAGTTCCTTGCCTGCTCAGGGTATCCTGAATGCAAGAGCACAAAGGACTTTAAGACCGATGAAGAAGGCAGGATAGTAGCCGTAGAAAGAGCTGAGGAGACAACGGACCAGGCTTGTCCCAATTGCGGCAAGCCGATGGTAGTAAAGAGCGGAAGGTTCGGCAAATTCCTTGCGTGCTCAGCATATCCTGAGTGCAAGACCACTCAGCCGTACTCGACCGGCATACCATGTCCCAATGATGACGGCGGAATGCTTGTAGAGCGCCGCTCGAAAAAAGGCAGGACATTTTTCAGCTGTTCCAAATACCCGAAGTGCACATATGCCACATGGGAGCTTCCCAAAAAAGAGGAAGCCTGACGAGCTGTTATTATGAGGATTTGGCCGAATTTCAGTTGTCTTTTCCCCGATTACAAACCTCTGTTCTTTTTTCTCCGGCGGTTGTATAATATTTCCGGCGCATACACCTGTCATTTTTTCTTCTTGAAGCTGAAAAATTACTCCTTGAATTTCCTTGAGAACTGATTCACCCTTTTCCGCGCCTTTGGATAGAATTAAATATGTTTATCTGAAAGGACTGTCTTTATGATCACAAAAGATTCCAAAAGCATCCTTATAGCCGATGACAGCATTTTTTTCAGGACAAAGCTCAGTGACATCCTGATAGAAGCTGGGCATAAGGTTAGATTTGCCAAGGACGGCAGGGAAGTCTTAAATGAAATCAAGATAGACTCAAGCGGGATAGACCTTCTGGTGCTTGACCTGCAGATGCCTGACATAGACGGTTTCGGGGTGCTCAAATGGCTTGAGGATAACGGCTATAAAGAAAAATTTCCGGTGCTGGTCATAACGGGAGTTTACGAGCCGAGCAATGTCATGGAGAACTTAAGAAAGCTTGGCGCAGCCGGCCTGATGACAAAGGGCGCAACCCCTGAACAGATAATCTTCCGCGTTAACAGAATCCTTTTTCCTGATAAAGCATCAAAGGGAATAAGCCCAAGAGACAGGGTGCCGGTTTCATTACCGGTGGATTTTTCAATCGGTGACAATAAGCAGACAGGATTTCTTCTGAACCTGAGCGAGACTGGGACATTCCTTCATACAAAAGCCGACATACTTGTCGGGGCTATGGTGCATCTTAAGTTCAGTCTTCCGGGCATGAACAAATTTCTGGAGAACAGCATGCTTGACCTCAAAGGCATCGTTAAGTGGTCAACAGCGGAAGTTGCTACCAAGACACTCTTCGGAGGTTATGGCATAATGTTCACATCCCTGTCTGAAGCGGACCAGGAAGCCATAAGGAATTTTGTTGAAACCGAACTGATAAGGATAGGCGCAGATATCGAGTGACCTCTACTGGTGCCGGTGGTGAGCCTTTCCTCAGACAATATTTTTTCTTCTTTTTCAGGCAGCTTCCCTTCTGACCAATTTCAAAGCCGCGGAATTTATGCAGTACCTCTTGCCGGTGGGCGCAGGCCCGTCATCAAAGATGTGGCCAAGGTGCGCATCGCAACTGCCGCAGAGCACCTCAGTACGGGTCCTGAAAAAGCTCCTGTCTTCTTGAGTCCTTACGCTGTCCCGCGATATGGGAGCGGTAAAGCTGGGCCAGCCTGTTCCTGAGTCGAACTTCTGGTCAGAACTGAAAAGCTCATTCCCGCAGCATACGCACCTGTATATTCCGGGCTCTTTGGTAAAGGTATATTCACCGGTGAATGCCCGTTCAGTGCCTTTCCGGCGCGTGACATTGAACTGCTCGGGCGTAAGCTGTTTTTTCCATTCTTCTTCTGATTTCATGATCTTTGCCATAATCAAACCTCTATAAAGATTGTTTGCCTTTTTTTTAATAGTGTCAAGGGGCTGGCAAAAATAAAAAGGGGGGCAGCTTTTAGCTGCCCCCCCTTCGATAATCCATAATCAATCTTCGTGTTTCCCTTTGCCTTTCCCCCTGTGCTCCTTGTGGTCCCTGTAATCCCTGCTGTCCTCATTCTGCCATTTTCTCTCGTGCGATTCCCAGTGTTTTTCTTCTTCCCACTTCTTCCAGTTCTTTTTGACCTGTCCGTAGGGGATATGTTCATGTCCGCGGGCGACCCTCCTGTAGTCGGGAGGCAGTTCTATCAATGCGGAAGGCACCCTTGAGGTGACTATCCATGAGCCGTTATAATCGGAGGCCCTGTACCAGCGTCCTTTATGGGGGCGGTACCAGTAGCCTCTAAAGAAAAAGATATCTTCATCAAGGTCAGGGGCGATGTAGACATATGTTCCCGGTATTACTACGACCGCGGGAGGCGAGGATATGACGATGGAAGGAAGAGGCGCGTTTATTCCGATGTTAATATTTATTTCTGCCTGTGAGGCTTGCGGAAGGATTGAAAGGCCAAGTGCGGCGGCAAATGCCAGTTCCAAAATAAGTTTTTTCTTCATGCCGGTTCTCCTGATTTAGTTAACCGCCATTATAAGAACGGGTTCAGGAGAAATCTGTGAGAAAAGCTACAAAATTTATGGGCATGTCCGGAAAATAGGGGAATCAGGCCGGAAAGGGCTCACTTTTCTCCGACAATAGCTTTGAGACGCTGTATTTCTTTTCTGAGTTCCTCCATCTTTATCTCCCTGCCTATCATCATTTTATTAAGACTTTGCACATCATCGAGCTTTTCCTGAAGCATCTCAGAGGTCTTTTTGTGCTCGCTTATCTCTTTCTCAAGTAGAATTGCCTTTTCCTTTGCCTTTTCATAGAGCCTGATATTTTCATAGACAAGGGGGTTTGCCTCGCCCTGTTTGGGGATGGGCATAAGCGTAAGCTCTTCCAGGGATTCGGCTGTTCTTGAGGCCATATCGAAGCTGACATCGTTCAGTTTGACAGTGTACCCGAACGGTTCTATGCAGGCCATTATAACCATGGTAAGCGGGCAGCTTATGAAGGGAGAGCCTGTCTCGTCAAATAGTTTTTTGTAAGCTTCTATACCGACAAGGTTGCACCATTTCCCGTAGACCCCCTTATCGGTATTCGTTACCTCGATGCGGTCAACAAACCCTTTTTCAACGAAAGTGCTTATGACATTGGCTACTGTCTCTTCGGCGGTGCTGCCTGATTTGAATTCTATTCCGTAATCTTTCAGGTAATCTATTATATTCCTGCCGACATCCCTTAGAAGCATCTCCTGTGAAAATGCGTCATACTTTGAAAGAGCCATGCCAAAGCCATAGATGATGGCGTTGTATAATGTATTCTCGAATTCCTTTATCATAATAATCTCCTTTTTAAAGGATGCAGAATTCGCTTTGTTATTTCTAATTTTAACATATTCGGGTCGCAAAGTGAGGGGTAAAAATAGAGGCGGAAAAAAGGCTTTGGAATGCTATTTTTCCTGGCGGAAATAGGAGAGTATGGCAAGGCCGACCCCTATTGATATGGCCATATCAGCCACATTGAAGGCAGGCCAATGAGTATTGCCGATATAAAAATCAAGAAAGTCCGTTACCTCGCCGAACCTTACCCTGTCGATGAGGTTGCCGATTGCGCCGCCTGCGATGAGCGAGAGCGCAACAGGCATGAGTATGCCCGCGGCCTGTCTGATAAGTACGCCTATTATAACGAGAGCGGCGGTTGAGGTGCCGATGAGGAAGAGCTTGCTTAGAAGCGCGCCGTCATTGAATATGCCGAAGGCAGCCCCGGGGTTTTTGAAATGAACCACATTGAAAAAACCCGGAACTATCTCGATAATGCTGTTCTCGTACATCCCGCGGATTATGAGGACTTTGGTAAGCTGGTCGAAAAAGATAACCGCAGTTGCGATAACCAGAAGTATTTTAAATTTGGTACTTATTTTAAAGCCTCCCGGCACCTTTCACATACTGTGGGGTGTTCCTTGCTCTCGCCTACAAATGGGCTGTAATGCCAGCACCTTTCGCATTTGCCGCCTTTGGCGGCCTCAACAGTAATCCTTAAGCCCGGAATGTCCTTTGATTCGAAATAGGCCCTTGTCTCTGTTTCCAGAGGCGCGTCCTGACTCTCCGCGACCTTGAACTCTGATACTATAAGCACCTCTTCAAGGGCATGCTCCTCATTCTCAAGGAGCTTTTTAAGCTCTTCGGTCGGATATACTTCCACGCTTGCGTCAAGCGGATGCCCGATTATCTTTCTCTGCCTTGCTGCCTCAAGAGCCTTTGACGCCTCTGCCTTGATTGCGAAGAGTTTTTCCCACTTCTCTTCAAGGGCGTTGTCCAGCCACTCCTGCTTGACCTCAGGGAATGAAGCAAGGTGGACGCTCTGTGCCTTTTGGCCCGGCATGAAAGCCCATGCCTCTTCAGATGTAAAGACCAGTACCGGAGCCGTAAGCCTTACAAGGCTGTCGAGCACGGTAAAGATGGTCGTCTGGGCGGCGCGCCTGCCCTGTGAGTCAGCCCTGCAGGTATAAAGCCTGTCCTTTACCACATCAAGGTAAGATGCGCTCAGGTCGACCGTACAGAAGTTATGCACGGAATGATATATTACATGGAAATCGAATGAGTCATAAGAGTTCCTGATGCGCTCCGTTAATTTTGTAAGCTTATGGAGCGTGAGCCTGTCGAGTTCTTCAAGCTCATTGTACGGTACAGTGTCCTTTGCAGGGTCAAAGTCGTAAAGATTTCCGAGTATGAACCTGAAGGTATTCCTTATCCTTCTGTACGCCTCTGAAAGGCGTTTTAAGATCTCCTCAGAGATGCGGACATCCTCACGGTAGTCCTCGCCCGAGACCCACAGCCTTAAGACCTCTGCGCCGTATTTATTGATAACTTCCTGAGGCGCGATTACATTGCCGATGGATTTGCTCATCTTCTTGCCGGAGCCGTCAACTACAAAGCCGTGCGTAAGCACAGACTTGTATGGCGGGGTAGAGCGCGTGCCTTCAGAGGCAAGCAGAGATGAGTGGAACCAACCCCTGTGCTGGTCGCTGCCCTCAAGATAGAGGTCAGCCGGGAATTTAAGGTTTGGCCTTCTCTCAAGCACAGCCGCGAAGCTTACGCCGGAATCAAACCAGACATCCAGGATGTCCTCTTCCTTTTCAAAGCTGCCGTGCCCGCACTTCGGGCATTTGACGCCTTCGGGCAAAAGGTCTTTAAGCTCCTTTTCAAACCATATATCAGCCCCCTGCTTTTCAAACTCATTGGCGAGGCTTTCAATCAGCTTTCCGTCAAGGAATGAGTTGCCGCACTCTTTGCACTTAAGAGCGGGGATCGGCACGCCCCAGGCCCTCTGCCTTGAGAGGCACCAGTCAGGCCTGTTGACTATCATGTTATATATGCGGTCTTTTCCCCATGCGGGAATCCACTGTATCTTATTGTTGATGGCGTCAAGCGCCTTGTGCCTGAGATCCCCTGCCTTCATTGAGGCGAACCACTGCTCGGTCGCCCTGAAGATTATGGGAGATTTGCACCTCCAGCAGTGCGGGTATGAGTGCCTGATGTCCTCTTTAACGATAAGGGCATTATTTGTTTTTAAAAGCTCGATTACATTCTCATTGGCCTTGAACACGAACTGGCCTTCGAACATGGGCACATCTTTGGTGAACTTGCCTGAGTTGTCAACGGGGTTATATATGTCAAGCCCGTACTTAAGCCCTATCTCGTAGTCTTCCTGTCCGTGCCCCGGGGCGATATGGACGCAGCCTGTTCCGGCCTCAAGGGTTACATGTTCACCGGGCAGCACCGCAGATTCCCTGTCAATGAATGGATGGCGGGCTTTTAACCCCTCGATATTCCTGTAATGGAAATTTTTCAGTATCTTGAGCTTGTCCTTATCCCATCCGAATTTGGGGGCGATTGTCTCAAGCAGGCCCTTGGCAACTACATAGCCTGCGCCATCCACCGATACAAGCACATATTCAAGCTCAGGATGGAGCGCGATGGCAAGGTTTGCCGGAAGCGTCCACGGTGTAGTTGTCCAGATGACGATAAAGGTTTTTTCATCGGTTGATTCAACCCCAAGTTTCTTTGCAAGGTCTTGAGGATTTACCTCGAATTTTACATATATCGAAGGAGAGGTCTTGTCAGCATACTCAACCTCTGCCTCCGCAAGCGCGGTCCTGCATGACGAGCACCAGTGGACAGGCTTCTTTCCTTTGTACACGAGCCCATTCTCTGCAAATTTGCCAAGCTCCCTTAATATGGAAGCCTGATAGCCGTAATTCATGGTAAGGTAAGGGTTGTCCCACTCACCGAAAACGCCAAGCCTTTTGAAGTCCTCTTTCTGAATGTTTACGAACTTCTCTGCGTAGGCCCTGCACTTCTTCCTTATCTCGGCCTTTGTTAATTCTCCCTTTTTCTGGCCAAGCTCTTTTTCCACCTGTAGTTCGATTGGAAGCCCGTGGCAGTCCCAGCCCGGCACATAATCGGTTGAATACCCGCTCATGTACCTGCTCTTTACAACGAAGTCCTTGAGTATCTTATTTAACGCATGGCCGATGTGGATGTTGCCGTTGGCATAGGGCGGGCCGTCATGGAGCGTGTACTTTGGCCTGTCCTTGCCGGCCTCTTCTATCTTTTTATAAAGCCCTGAGGCCTCCCAGCTCTTCAGAGTTTCAGGTTCCTTTTTTGGAAGTTCGGCCTTCATCTGAAAATCTGTCTTGGGCAGGTTCAGGGTAGTTTTATAGTCCATTTTTATTACTTACTCCTTTTTGATAAAGAGCGCGTCAGTTTTTTAGCTAAACTATATCTAATAACATAAGGCGGCTTGAAATTCAATTACTCCGCCATAAATGACATGGATTTCGGCAAGTATTTTACTTTTATATGCCCGATTCAATTTTTTTTGGGACTTTCGGCCAACAAGCCTTGAAATTTTATCAATTATATCCGCATTCTGCGGCAATGCGCGCCGGTTTACAGTTCGCTCGATTCGTGGTATTTTAAAAGATTAGGGTATGCCAATGGAAAAGAAGAACGCACAGTTTAAAATAAATACGGAATTCAAGCCCAAGGGCGACCAGCCTGAGGCCATAGAGTCGCTTGTAAAGGGCATACTCGAAGGGCAAAAACACCAGATACTCCTTGGCGTGACAGGTTCAGGCAAGACATTTACCGCGGCAAAGGTAATAGAGCGGCTTGGCAGGCCATCCCTTGTAATCGCTCCGAACAAGACTTTGGCGGCACAGCTCTATGCCGAGTTCAAGGACCTGTTCCCGGAGAATGCGGTAGAGTATTTTGTCTCTTATTATGATTATTACCAGCCTGAGGCCTATGTGCCTACGACAGACACCTTCATTGAGAAAGACGCCTCAATCAATGACGAGATAGACAAGCTCCGCCATTCCGCTACGCATTCGCTCCTTACAAGGCGAGATGTCATAATAGTGGCCTCAGTCTCCTGCATCTACGGAATCGGCTCCCCTGATGATTACGGCTCAATGCATGTCTATGCTGAAAGGGGCATGGAGGCAGACAGGGGTACGGTTCTCAAGCGGCTTGTTGAGATGCAGTATGCAAGGAACGACTTTGACTTCCACAGGGGCACATTCAGGGTAAGGGGCGATGTAGTCGATATCTTCCCTGCCTATGAGGCTGAGACAGCTTTAAGGTTTGAGTTCTTTGGCGACACTATCGAGACCATCTCGGAAATAGACCCGCTGAGGGGAAAGCCCATAAGGAAAGTGGAAAGGGCATTGATACATCCTGCAAGCCATTTTGTCACAACAAGGGATAAGCTCAAAGGCGCGATAGACCTGATAAGGGAAGAGCTTCGTGAAAGGCTTACGGAGCTTAAAAGGCAGAATAAACTTTTGGAGATGCAGAGGCTTGAGCAGAGGACCTTATTTGATATCGAGCTTCTTGAGGAGATGGGATACTGCCCCGGTATTGAGAATTACTCAAGGCATATCTCAGGAAGGCTTCCTGGAGAGTCCCCGTTTACGCTTATAGATTATTTCCCCGAAGATTTTCTCCTTTTCATAGATGAGAGCCATATCACGATACCGCAGATAAACGGCATGTACCACGGTGACAGGTCAAGGAAGCAGACGCTTATCGAGTACGGCTTCAGGCTGCCGTCGGCGCTTGATAACAGGCCTTTGAGATTTGAGGAGTTCGAAAAAAGGGTGAACCAGGCTGTTTTTGTCTCGGCTACTCCCGGAGATTACGAGCACAAGGTTGCTGACGGCAATATTGTCGAGCAGATAATCCGCCCCACCGGGCTTATGGACCCTGAGATAGAGGTGAGGCCGGCGACCTCGCAGGTTGACGATCTCCTCGGCGAAATAAGAAAAGGGGTGAGGAAAGGCGAAAGGGTGCTTGTCACTACCCTTACAAAGAGGATGGCAGAGGACCTGACGCAGTATTATTCCGAGCTTGGGATAAAGGTCAAATACCTGCATTCGGACATAGAGACGCTTGAGAGGATAGAGATAATAAGGGATTTAAGGCTCGGCAAATTCGATGTGCTCGTAGGCATTAACCTCTTAAGGGAAGGCCTTGATATACCTGAAGTGTCGCTTGTGGCGATACTGGATGCTGACAAGGAAGGCTTTCTGCGCTCAGAACGCTCGCTCATTCAGACCTGCGGAAGGGCGGCAAGGAACTTAAACGGCAGGGTCATTCTCTACGCTGACACTGTCACGAAGTCCATGCGCGCGGCTATCAGTGAGACAAAGCGAAGGAGGAAGATACAGCAGGAGTATAACGAGGAGAACGGGATAACGCCTTCGACCATCAAGAGCAAGATCAAGGATATCTTAAGCTCCATCTACGAAGTAGATTATTATACCGTGCCTGTAGCGGCTGAAAAAAAAGAGGAATACATACCGCCGCATGAGATTCCGAATATACTTAAATCGCTCAGGAAAGAGATGGAGAAGGCCGCAAAGAAACTCGATTTCGAAAAGGCGGCTGAGCTGAGGGACAGGATAAAGGAGCTTGAGGACCTTGAGCTGAAAATGGGTTGATCAGTGGCCGATATCAGCGATTAAAGCTATGAAGCTGTCAAGCCTCTTCTGAGCCTCTGCCTTTATCTCATCGAATAATATCCCGAAAACTACCCTGTCCTCGTCCTTGTTGATGTTTCGCACAGCGCCTTTTACGCTTATCTTATCTTCTATGCTCGGCAGCTGTATCTTAACCTCTATCTGTCTGTTTATGTCGATGCTCTCATAAAGCGCGGCCACATTATCTACAGCGTTGGTCTTTATTACGCACCTGCAGCCCTGCCTGCTTATATCAACTATGACTGTTTCCACAAGATTCTCATTCAATTTGGCGTGCGCCGGCAGTATGCACTCGTACCTTGGGCTTGTGCGTACATTTACGCCTTCTATCTTTGTGGGATATGTAATGAAGAATAATTTTGAGGGGACTGAGATTATATTAAGGATGCTGCTCTTGAAGCCGTAAACAGAGCCTTTGTAAAGGTATCGTATTATTACGGGACTTTCTTTGACCGCGTCGCTCCTGAAGTTCCCTATCAGGTCGTGGTTCGAGAGCTTTATTATCAGGTATGAGCTGTTCTCCATGCCTATGAGAGTGCCTTTGGTCCGCAGGTTCAGGTCTGATATCTCGACGAGTATTTCAGTGCCAAGAGTGATATGCAGGTGGACATGTTGTGCGGCGGCGTTTACGGTCATATTCCCCTCGGTGCGGCAGAATTTGGGTAAATGTTGGAATTTTCAAAAAAGATACACCAAGGGGGTATCAAAGTAAAGATGGAATTTCGGGAACTCCCTTATCTCCTGTGGCATGGGTCGCAGGGGGTCTGGGTGTAGGTCTCATTCCTCGTGATTGCCTTGCTATCCTTATCGATTACGGTAAATCTCGCGCTGTCTATCGGGCATGTTCCGTATATCATGTTCTTATTATCGAACTGCCCTTTTGTGACATACTCAAAATCAACGACATAGGTGAACCAGTCGTCCTCATATTCGAGCCTTTTTTCTCCGCGGTCCTTGAACTGGAGTATCTTCCAGAGAGGCATCTCCTTTTTTACTTCGGGGGTAGGCTTTTCTATCAGGTTCTGCGATGAGCAGGCTGTAAGCATTACAAGCAGTATTATAATAAAATATTTCATCAGGCCTCCGTTTTACGCTCTTTTCAGAGGATGGTTTTTGATATGAAACCGTGCAGTAATAAATTTGCAAACACAGCTTGCTACTCTTAATATAAAAAGATACAATTGTCTATTAAATAAACCTAAAAAGGGAGAGACTATTTACATGCCGGGTGATTTTCTTTCAGCGCTAAAGCAAAGGCCGTTACTTTTTGACGGGGCTACAGGCACAATGCTTCAGAGGCTTGGTTTAAAGCCTGGCGGATGCCCTGATGAATTAAGCCTTAAGAATCCGGAGCTTGTGAAAAAGGTCCACAGCTTATACATTGAAATAGGCTCTGACATAGTCACTACCAATACCTTCGGCGCGAACAGGTTGAAACTTAAGGAATATGCCCTTGAAGGCCGCCTTAACGAGATAAACATTGCCGCTGCAAAGTGCGCGCGCCAAGCTGCGGGGAATAAGTTCGTAGCAGGCGGATTAGGGCCAACAGGAAGTTTCATAGAGCCTGTAGGGGACATGGAGTTCGATGCCATCCTTGAGGTCTATACCGAACAGGCCAATGCCTTGAAACAAGGTGGCGCCGACCTATTCATCATTGAGACGATGATGGACATAAAAGAGATGAAGGCGGCCATAATCGCCTGTAAATCCACTGGCCTTCCCGTGGTAGCCACAATGACATTCGATGAGACCATGAGGACAGTGCTCGGCACGCCTCCTGAGTCATTTGCCATAATGGCAGAATCTTTGGGCGCTGACTGCATAGGCGCAAACTGCTCCCTTGGCATAGAAGGCATATACAAAGCCCTTTCAGCCATGAGCAGGGTAGTTGATATCCCACTGATAGCCCAGCCAAACGCAGGACTGCCCGTACTTAAAGGAACTGAGACTGTATTCCCGGCCTCCCCTGAGGACATGGCAGCCTATGTGCCGAAGCTTGTCGAGATAGGCGTTAAGATACTCGGCGGCTGCTGCGGCACAACCCCTGACCATATCAAAAAGATGGGAGATGTCTTTAAATCACTGAAGCCTGCTGAAAGAAAACCGCACGGATTTACCGCGCTCTCTGGCAGGACATCTTACACCCTGTTCGGCGCAGGCCTACCTGCCATAGTCATAGGCGAGAGGATAAACCCGACAGGCAGAAAGGTGCTTGCGCAGGAGATAAAAGAAGGCAAGACAACAGGCATAAGGAATGAGGCAAGACAGCAGACAGAGGCAGGGGCGCACGCCCTTGATGTCAATGTCGGAGTCCCGGGAATAGATGAAGTGGAGGCGATGAGAAAGGCGGTATTTGCGGTAAATGAGAATACGAGCCTGCCCATAGTCATAGATTCTTCAAGCCCTGAGGCTGTTATAGCCGGGCTTAAGGCCTGCGACGGCAAGCCCCTTATAAACTCAATAAGCGGCGAGGAGAAAAAACTCTCTACGATTATGCCGCTTGCAAAGGAATACGGAGCTGCCCTGCTTGGCCTTACACTCGATGATGACGGCATACCTGAGACAGCTGAAGGAAGGCTTAAGGTAGCGGAGAAGATTTTAAACCGCGCAACAAAGATAGGCATAAGAAAGGAAGACCTTGTAATAGACTGCCTTGCGATGACGGTAAGCGCAGCTCCGTTAAGCGCAATTGAAACGCTTAAGGCGATAAGGCTTATCAAAGAGGAGTTGGGGCTTGCCACTGTCCTTGGCGTAAGCAACATCTCTTTTGGCCTGCCCGCAAGGGAGGTCATAAATTCAAACTTCCTTACAATGGCATTGGCGGCAGGGCTTGACTGCTCGATTATAAACCCGAACAACAAGGCCATGATGGACGCTTATCACGCCTCTCTCGTGCTTCTGAACAAGGACATAAGGGCAGAGAGGTATATAAAGAGGCATCAGGCAATGGCGGCTCAATCAGCTCCGCAGGAAGCCGCACAGGTGCAGGCCGCTCCCGCGGGAATTGCCGATAAGCTTAAAAGGGCGGTCATTCAGGGCGATGAGGAGAATATCACCTCCCTTGTCGATGAAGCCCTTAAAGAGGGCTGGGACCCAATAAAGGTCAGTAATGACGCCCTTGTGCCGGGCCTTGAGGAAGTAGGCAGGCTCTTTGCCGCAAATAAGTATTATCTTCCTCAGGTAATGCTCTCAGCCGAGACAATGAAAAAGGCGTTCGCAAGGCTTAAATCAGAGTTCGGCGAAAGAAAAGGCCCTGCCATAGCAAAGGTGCTTCTCGCTACTGTTGAGGGCGATATCCACGATATAGGCAAGAACATTGTTTCAACCCTGCTTGAGAACCACGGCTTTGATGTAATCGACCTTGGAAAGAATGTGCCCTCAAGTAAAATAATCGAAGAAGCTGTAAAGCATAATGTAGATATAGTAGGGCTTTCAGCCCTTATGACAACCACTGTGCTTGAGATGGACAAGGTCATAAAGGAGCTTAAAGAGCGCGGCATAAAGACCATGACCATTGTCGGAGGGGCCGTAGTCACAAAGGAATTCTCAGAAAAGATAGGCGCTGACGAATACGGCGGAGATGCGCTTTCCGCCATAGAGAAGATGAAGAAGATGGTAAAGGCTGTAAAAGCTTAAACCGTTTTAGTTATGGTATAATTGGATTATGAGCCATGCCAGGCGGCATGGCTCAGTCATTTAAAAGGAAGAACATGCAGAAAAAAGTTGAGATAACCTCTATTGCGTTTGGGGGAAAAGGGATAGGAAGGATAGACGGCAAAGTGGTCTTTGTCCCGTTTACAGCCCCCGGTGATGAGGTGACAGTTGAGATTACCTCTGATAAGAAAGGCTTTTCAGAAGGCAATCTTATCGAGGTCATCAAACCTTCGGGCATCAGGCAGGCCCCGCCGTGTAAGTATTACGGTGTTTGCGGAGGGTGCAGTTTTCAGCACATCGATTATAAAAGCCAGCTTGAATGGAAGCAGAAGATATTTGAAGAGACCCTGAAAAGGATAGGCAAGGTAGAAGATGTAGCGTTTGATGAGCCTGCGGCCTCTCCCAGGATACTCAATTACCGTTCAAGGGCGCGTTTCCATATCGAGGGCATGAGATGGGGCTTTAACGAGGCAAGAAGCCATAATATAATCGATATAGACGAGTGCCCGATACTCGACCCGCTGATAAACAAGGCATTCATTTATCTGAAAAATATATTCCTTGAGAACAGGCTTGAGGCAAAGAGGCCTGCGGGGCTCTTTGCCCTGGAACTGGGCATTGCAGATGATGACAGGGTAGTAGCCTCTTTCCATGTTGAAAAGGATTCAGGCTTTCCCTGGGGCAAGCTTCTGGCAGATGAGGAACCGGTCTTAAAGGGGTTTGAGGTAAGGGTATCTCCTTTAAAAAAGGATAAAGGAAAGCGGATTTTTGCCGAAGGAGATAGAAACCTATCGTATGAAGCCTTTGGCATTGATTACAGCGCGGACATAAGCGTTTTCTCACAGGTGAACAGGTATCAGAACCGGACGCTCATAAGCAAGGTCATGGAATACGCAGGATTGTCAGGCACGGAAAGGGTAGCGGACCTTTTTTGCGGGGTTGGCAATCTTACACTGCCGCTTGCCGGAAAAGCTAAAAAAGTGACAGGCATAGAAGCAAGCGCGTCAGCCGTTGCTGACGGAGTTGAGAACGCTAAAAGGAATTCAATAAAAAACGCGGAATTTATGGCAGAGGACGCCCACGCCTGGCTTAAACGGAATATGAAAAACCTTGAAAAACAAGGCATTGATGTGGTAGTATTAGACCCGCCTCGGGGTGGAGACCCTGATGTTGCCGTGGCGCTTTCAGGGATCAGACCTGAGAAGATAATCTATGTCTCGTGCAGTCCTCCCACCCTTTCAAGGGATATTTCCGTTCTTACCGGGTGCGGATATAAGGTTTTCAGAGCCGGCCTTTTCGATATGTTCCCCCAGACATTTCACATTGAGAGCATAGTCGGGCTTAAATTATGATTCTGTAGAATCGCTTTTATGGCGCATTCTGTAATATTTCGGGAGAAATTCAATGCACGAATTACCAATAGTAAAACAGCTCAAGGATGAGCTTCAGAAAGTCGAGAAGGAACTGAGGGTAGATGTTCCCAAGGAACTCCAGAAGGCGGCGGCGCACGGCGACCTGCGTGAGAACGCGGAGTACGAAGCGGCAAAGCACAGGCAGTCTTTTCTTCAGGCAAGGGCAGCGCACCTGACATCAAGGATAAATACGCTTTCTTCCCTAAAGCTTGAGAACATCCCTAAAGATGCCATAGGCTTTGGGTCAAAGGTTCATCTTGAGGACCTCAATACCGGCGATGAAGTCGTCTATGAGATAGTGACACCCGAAGAGGTTGACCCGAGGAACGGCAAGATATCCGTAAACTCGCCTATCGGAAAGGCGCTCCTTAATAAGGCCGCAGGCGATGAGATAACCATCCATCTGCCCGCAGGCGTTAAGGAATACGCGGTAACTGCGGTCTATACCTTACATGAGCTTTTTTTCAGGAAACCTGACAGGTAAAGGAGGGGCCTTTGTACGCTATAATTGCGCTTGTAGTAATAATTCTGATAATCCTCTGGGCGGTCTTTTCCTACAACGGGCTTGTCACTCTCAAGAATCAGGTTGAGAATGCCTGGAGACAGATAGATGTGCAGCTTAAAAGACGCCACGACCTTATACCGAACCTTGTAAACACGGTAAAAGGCGCGATGGAGTTTGAGAAAGAGACTTTGACAAAGGTCATAGAGGCGCGCGCAAAGGCAGTGGGGGCGGCTTCTATCGGAGAGAAGGGCGCGGCAGAGAGCTTTCTTACTCAGGCGCTTGGAAGCCTTTTCGCGGTTGTAGAAAATTATCCTGAGCTTAAGAGCAACAGGAACATACTTCAGCTTCAGGAAGAGTTGACCTCTACAGAGAACAGGATAGGCTTTGCCCGCCAGTTCTACAACGATATTGTCGCCCAGTTCAACATAAAGCAGGCTGTGTTCCCTACCATGATAATAGCCTCGATGTTCGGGTTTAAAAAGTCTGAGTACTTCCAGGCTGAAGAGGGTGCAAGGGAAGTCCCCAGAGTAGACCTTAAGCTTAAGTAATACAACACTGACCATTATGAATGACATCTATTCCCAGCAAAGGAGAAACAGACGGATAACGGTTCTCCTTATGCTGGGTTTTTTTATATTTGTAATACTCCTTGGCTTATCCGTTGATGTGTATACCTACGGGACAATTGATTTTACCCGTATCCCGGTAGCTACCCTCATAGCCGTATCCTTTGCTTCGGTCAACAGCCTCACTTCATATTTCTACGGCAGCAGTCTTGTATTGCGTTCGCTCGGGGCAACAGAACTTCGCTTCGATGATCTTTCACATAAGAAATTCCATAATGTGGTCACTGAAATGGCCCTTGCCTCAGGCCTGCCCATGCCAAAGATATATGTGATACCCGACCCCTCGCCAAATGCCTTTGCTACAGGCAGAAACCCTGCAAATGCCGTAGTTGTCGCTACACAGGGCCTGCTTGATACAATGAACAGGGAAGAGCTTCAGGCAGTTGTGGCGCATGAGATGGGCCACATCAAGACCTATGACATACTTACAATGACGGTTGTGTCTGTGCTTGTCGGCACGGTGTCGCTCCTTTCAGACTGGGCAGTAAGGACATGGAGATACGGCGGCATAAGGCCAAGGCGTAATCTTAAGGAAAAGGGCGGAATCCATCCCATAGCGCTCTTATTCATCGCCCTTTTCGTGCTCCTTTCCCCTATACTGTCAAGGATAATAGCAATGTCTGTATCGAGGAACCGTGAATATCAGGCAGACGCGAGCGCGGCTGAGTTTACCAGAAACCCGATTGCCCTTGCAAACGCCCTTGAGAAGATAAACGCAAGCACCTCCCCTCTAAGGACAGCGCACAGGGGAACGGCGCATTTTTTCATATGCGACCCGCTTAAAAGAAAGCTTGATAATAAAGAAGGTTTAATGGCGGATGTGTTCTCAACCCACCCGCCGATAGAGAAGAGGATAGAACGGCTTAAGCAGATGGCTTATGTAAGGACAGGGCAGAAGGGCTAAAGATGGCGGAAGAGAAGAAATTGAGATGCCCGGGGTGCGGCAACGGATTGGAAGATGCCTATGCTGAGGCAAATTACGGCAGGGTGCTTCTTCTGGACCAGTGCGCCGGGTGCGGCGGCGTCTGGTTTGACAAGTGGGAGTTGTATTTTGTAAAGGAACATTCGCTTGAGGCCCTACACGCAATAGACTTAAAGACCTTCTCAGCCCCTAACCCTGAGAGTAAAGGAAATAACCACTGCCCGAGGTGCGAGAGGGAGCTTAAGGACTTTACTGACCCGATGCTGCCCCCGGATGCCTCCATCAAAAGGTGCGACGCATGCAGCGGATTGTGGCTCAACAGGGGAGAGCTTTCAAAATACGCAAACCATAAGAAAAAGATCAGGGGCAGTATAAGCCAGATGCCTCCTGCGGCAAAGATAGAGACCTTGAGGCACCTTCAGGATGAACTTAAGATAGGCGATATTGCCACACCTACGACAACAGAGCTTGCAATGAAGCTTGAGAACGACACCCCGGTAACCACTAAAGAAGTGGCAAAAGACATGGGTTTTCTTATCCTACAGTCGCTTTTAAGGCTTGTATTTAAATTTTAGAAAAATTATGGTATATAATTCCGGCAAAGGCAAAGGCGCTCTTTTTATGGATATATTATTGATCCTTTTACTGGGGCTTGCCGCAGGAGTATTAAGCGGGCTCGTGGGCATCGGAGGCGGCATACTGATTGTGCCCGCCCTTGTGTTCCTCTTCGGGTTTTCACAGCATCAGGCGCAGGGCACAACCCTTGCCATGATGGTCCCTCCCATCGGGATACTTGCTGCGTGGACTTATTATAGCAATGGATATGTAGATCTTAAGACCGCAGGGATTCTTTGCTTAGGCTTTTTCTTTGGCGGGCTCTTCGGCGCGCGTATGGCTGCAAACATCTCCAATCCCGCGCTTACAAAGATATTCGGCTTCGCCCTTTTGATAGTTTCCATAAAGATGATATTTACGAAGTAGATCCAAAATAAAAACAACGCCTTTGGGCGGCACGAAAGGAGCAATCGGATGAAAAGGAAAATAGCAAAGTCATTACTTGCAGTTGCTTTTACAATGGGGATGAGCATGTTCGCTTACAACGCGACAGCGAGCGAAAAGGCATCACACCCGCACTGGGCCTATGATGGAGAACACGGCCCCGCGCATTGGGGACATATGTCAGAAGAGTTTGCCGCATGTTCACAGGGCAAAACCCAGTCACCCATCGATATCTCAGGCGCTTCAGAGGAAGATACAGCCGATATTGCATTCAGCTACAAGCCTTCAAAGCTCAATATCCTCAATAACGGCCACACCGTACAGGTCAACTATGACAAGGGCAGCTCAATAAAGGTAGACGGGGTTGATTTTCAGCTTGTGCAGTTCCACTTCCACACACCCAGCGAACATACGGTGGGCGGGAAATCATTCGGCCAGGAACTCCATCTTGTACATAAGAACGACAAGGGCGAGCTTGCTGTTGTAGGCGTGTTAATTGAGAAGGGCAAGGAGAACGCAGCTTACAAGAAGATATGGTCAAACCTTCCCAGGAAGGCAGATGAAAAGAAGGAAGTAAATGCAGAGATAAACGCAGAAGAGCTTCTTCCCAAGACAAGGGCGGCATTCAGGTATACAGGCTCGCTCACAACACCTCCGTGCTCAGAGGGCGTAAACTGGATAGTGCTTAAATCCCCCATCCAGATGTCAGCAAAGCAGATAGATTCAATCCAGAAGATCATGCACAGGAACAACAGGCCTGTTCAGCCCATCCAGGGCCGTAAGGTCACTTCAGATACAGTAAGCCATTAATCGCTTAGGCTATCAACTTAAAAAGCCCTCCGTTTTTTACGGAGGGCTTTTTGTATTTTAAAACCTTTGTATTTAAGTTAAAATTGGAATTGTGCCGTTCAAAGGAGGATGTCTGTATGAATAAGCCGTTCTTTTTCGCAGTGCTTGCCGCCATTATCTGGGGCTGCGCGCCTGTATTTGAAAAGCTCGGCCTTGACAGTAAGATAGACCCTTACCTTGGAGTTGTAATAAGATCTATCCCCATAGCAGTCATCGGCATAGCAGGGCTTGCGTTTATGGGCAGGCTTAATTCAATTGCGTCAGTAGACGCTAAAAGCGCAATATTGGTAGCCGTAGGCGGGCTGATCGCGGGCCTTATGGGCCAGATTGCATTCTACTCGGCCTTAAAGACAGGCGAGGCTTCGGTTGTTGTGCCTGTTGCCGCCACTTATCCCCTTGTCGCGCTTCTTGTCTCCGTAGTATTCCTCGGAGAGGCCTTCACAATACACAAGCTCATCGGCATAGGCCTTGTAGTAGGCGGCGTGATGCTTCTCAGATAAAAAACTTATCTTTCGAGCCCTGCCTTCATCTCCAGCGCCTTTATGATGTCTCTCTTTGAGAGTATGCCTACAAGCCTTCCATTCTCTATCACAGGGTACCTTCCAGCACCGTCGCTTGCCATCTTTGAAAGCGCTTCCATTGCGCTGTCATTGGGATTCAGGGTGTCCTGAGGCCCGAGCCTGTACATCACATCCCTTACAAGGGTATTGCCCCACTTTTCCTTTTCAACGGACCTGACGCCGTTAAGCGTTATAAGACCTTCTACATGGCCGTCTGAGGTGACAGGAAAACTTACATAGTGGTACTTGAAAAAGTAGTTGTCAACAAGCTCGGAGAGCCTTTTGCCTTCTTCAACCGTGACAACCCCTTTGCTCATAAGGTCTCCTACCTTGACCCCTTCAAGGGCGTGCTTCATCAGTACCTGCTGATAGCCGCTCTCAGCCGCCTGCTGCACGAATACGCCTATGAGCACTGACCACAGGCCGCCCGTAAAATTGCCTACCATAATCTGCAGGAATCCCGTTATGATGAGAAAAAGGGCAAAGCCTTTGCCGATACTGCTGGCAACCTTTGTAGCCCTGTTCAGATCGCCTGTCCTTGCCCACCACAGAGCCCTGAATACCCTTCCCCCATCAAGAGGAAAGCCCGGTATCATGTTAAAGATAAGCAGTATCATGTTGATGAAGGCAAGGTACGCTACGATGGCTGAGAGGACGGGGAAGGCTGAGGCATCGATAAAACCGAACGCTACCCAGAATACAATAGCAAGGACTGCGCTTGCGGCGGGGCCGGCTATGGCTATTTTAAGTTCTGTTATCGCGTCCTCAGGCTCTTTGGTGAGCTGCGCCACGCCTCCGAATATGAAAAGGGTTATCTCTTTTATGTCAAGCCCGAGCCTGTTGGCTGTATACGAATGCGAAAGCTCGTGTATCAATACGCACGCAAAAAGAAAGAAGGCTGAAATGACGCCCATGAAAAGGTAGGTGCCTTGTGTGAACCCGGGGTTCCTGAATGGAAAATACCCGTAAGAAAGGCTCCATGCAAAGAGCACAAAAACAATAAACCATGTATAATCTATGGATATCTGGATTCCCAGAACCTTGAAAAGCTTTATGCCTCTTCCCATAAGAAACCTCTTGATTTTAAAGGGTTCGATAACAACCCTATTTAAAGTCTATCAGAAGCCCCAATCTACCGCAACCTGAGGCGGGGTAAACTGAATTCGCTGAAATTTGATAAATTTCAACTCCGCTGATAAATTGATAATAGGCGGATACAAAAAATACGCGAGCTTAATACCATGAATAAAATCGTAGAGGTAAAGGATCTGACAAAGGTCTTTAACGGCTATAGGGCTGTTGATTCGATATCGTTCGACCTGTTCGAAGGCGAGATACTCGGGCTTATCGGCCCGAATGGGGCGGGCAAGACCACTACCCTGCAGATGCTCCTTGACCTGACGACCCCTACAAGCGGCGAGATAAAGATATTCGGCCTTGAGCTTAAGGCTAACAGGGGCGAGATCCTTCAGCGGGTAAATTTTTCATCTTCCTATATCTCCCTTCCCCTTTCGCTTACAGTCGAGGAGAACCTTACTGTATTCGCAAGGCTTTATAATGTGAGTAAGCCAAAGGGCAGGATTGAGGAACTTTTAAAAGTCTTTGAGATATACAATATCAAAGACACTCCCACAAGGAGGCTTTCTTCAGGGCAGATAACAAGGGTATGTCTGTGCAAGGCGCTCCTTAACAACCCGAGCATACTTTTCCTTGATGAGCCTACCGCAAGCCTTGACCCGGATATAGCGGATAAAACCCGCACGCTGCTGAAAAAGATAAAAGATGAGAACGGGATATCAATGCTCTATACCTCCCATAACATGAAAGAGATGGAGGAGATGAGCGACAGGGTGATAATCATAAATAAAGGAAAAATAATAGCGGAAGGCAAACCTGACGCGCTTATAGCGCAGTATAAGGGAGAAAGCCTTGAAGATGTTTTCCTTAAGATAGCAAGACAATGAAATATAAGATAAAAAGAATACTGGCCTATACGATACGCAATCTCTATCTTTACAAGAGGAGCCTCCCGAGGCTCATGGAGGTATTCTATTGGCCTGTCCTTGACCTTGTTGTCTGGGGCTTTGTAAGCGTCTACCTCTCAAGGCAGGAGGGGCTGCCCGACTTCGTGACATTTTTTATAGGCGCGCTCATCCTCTGGGACATACTGTTCAGAAGCCAGCAGGGCATCTCAGTCTCGTTTCTTGAGGACGTGTGGTCAAGGAACCTGCTCAATATCTTTGTCAGCCCCCTGAGCCCATCCGAATATGTAGCGTCCCTTCTGCTGATAAGCATAATCAAGCTCATACTCACTTCAACAGTAATGGCCGCGCTTGCGTGGGTCTTCTATTCATTCAATATCCTCACATTCGGCTTTACCCTTATACCTCTGATACTGAACCTTATTATCATGGGGTGGGCAGTGGGGATAGTAACAACCGCGCTTATCATGCGCTTCGGGCAGGAGGCGGAAGTGCTTGCCTGGGGCATAGCCCTGCTTTTCCAGCCTGTATCCGCTGTATTTTATCCTGTAGCCGTGCTTCCGCGCAGTTTGCAGACTGTCGCGCTTTTTATCCCTTCGGCCCATGTATTTGAGGGGATGAGGCTTGTAATCACAACAGGGGCTTTCCCTGCAGAAGAGCTTATCTGGGCAGGTTTTTTGAACATTGCCTATATAGTGGTATCAATACTTTTCTTTTCGTGGAATTTCAGCGTAGTCAAAAACAAAGGACTTCTTGCAAAGGTAGGAGAGTAGGGATAAAGAATGAAATAAGAAAAGGCGCCACCATGCCCCGCAGCCGCCGGGACATTCCAACGCCTTTCCTCAGGTGATGGGCACGCGCCTAAAAGGCTAAGCATGCCCATGCTTATATCAAGCGGCAAATCTCCTGTAAAGATTGCCTTCAAGGCAGAACCCCGAGTTTTTCCACTCCTCTATTCCGCCCTCGTATTTTCTTATATCCTTAAAGCCAAGGTTTTCCAGCCTGTCCGCTGCAGTTGAACTTGCCTTGCAGGCAGGGCCTGAACAATGGATAACGATAGTCTCATCCTTGCTGATAAGGTTTGCCGCGTCCTCAATATTCGGCAAAGGAATATTAATTGAGCCGCAAATCCGTTCGTTCTCAAAAGAGTCCCTGTCAAGCACATTGACCAGGACAAATTCCTGACCGGTGTCCATCATGTCCTTAAGCTCGTCAGTTTCAATATTGCGTATCATACACGCCTCCACGGAGATGGAACTCTGATAATGAAACTCATTATCAAAATCTATCTTAAGTATAGCCTCCGCTATTTTTAGAGTCAAGTCACTGCTCTTAAGGTAAAAATAAAAAAGCCGCCTCTTATTTTGAGCGGCTTAGCTGTGTTGGGGGAGTGATAAAAAATCAGGCGGCTTCTTTGAAGCCTTCCATTCTGCCTTCGACGCAATACCCTGAGTCCTTCCAGGCAGCGATGCCTCCTATGAATCGAAGAACATTGCCGAAGGAGAGGGTTGTAAGCTTGTCAGCCGCAACAGCGCTCTCAAGGGACTCGGCAGAGCTGCCGTAAACAATTATAAGGTCGCTTTGGTTGAGCTTTTTTATCCCTTCGCGTTCAATAAAAGAAACTGGGATATTAATGGAGTTGCAGATATGCTCAAAATCATATGAGGCGTTGTCACGCACATCAAGGAGAACGAACTCCTCCCCTCTTTCCATCAGTATCTTAAGCTCTTTCGCGGTTATGTCGGTATAAAGGTTAAGTATCGCGCCCATGAATAACGCCACATCGTTTGTCCTGTTGAAGTCGTCATGCTCAACAGCCCTGTCCTCTATCCATCTGTCTGTCTCGCTCTGTTTTTCCATACAAGCCTCCTTGCATGAAATTGAAAGTCACTTTCACCTATTTAAATTATAGTTCCGCTTGAAAGGGGTGTCAAGACAGGTGGATCAGGCGGTTTTTCGGGCTGTTTTTAAGAGCTTTTTCAGGCTTTCCGAGTAGGTGTTGTAGTCTTGGTCGGAGAAGAGCACAAAGCGTATGAGCTCAAGCTTCCCGGGGTTTGCTTTTGTGAATTCAAGGATGGTTTTTAAGGCTATAATTGATGCGTCATTGGCAGGATAGCCGTACGCGCCTGTGCTTATCGATGGGAATGAGATGCTTTTAAGCCCCTTTTCAAGGGCGAGCTCAAGGCTTGACCTGTAGGCGCTCTCAAGCAGTTCAGGTTCATTATGTCTGCCGTCTTTATAGATGGGGCCTACGGTATGGATCACATAACGGGCATTCAGGAGGCCTGCCGTGGTTATCACGGCCTTTCCAGTGGGGCAGCCGCCTATACTGCGGCACTCCTCCATTATCTGGGCCCCTCCGGCCATGTGTATCGCTCCGTCAACTCCGCCGCCTCCCGCAAGCCGTGAATTGGCCGCATTTACAATGGCGTCAGTTGATTCAAGCGTTATGTCTCCCCGTATGAGGGAAATGGTCGTGCCGTTCTCTTTTATATCCATTAAGGACCTCGCCTGTTTCCGCTATCTCAATTATACTACTTTTTTGAGATTTTATAAGTGCGGCTCAGGTAACGGCGCGTCAGCCTTTGGAGGCGATGATCTTATAATGAGAATTATTGAGGGAGGCCTGCTCAAAGTCTTTAAACCCTGCCTCTTTGAGAAGCTCTGTTACCTGTGCTTCAGTAAGGCGTTCTTCTTCAGGAGGGCCGTGCTCTTCCTTCTGCTTTTTCCAGTCAACTATCAGAAGCGTGCCGCCCGGATTGAGTATCCTGAAGACTTCCTTAAGGAACTTTACCTTGTCCTCTGTCTCGTGGAGCATGAAGGCAAGAAGGGCGAGGTCAGCCTCATAATCCCCGATAGGTATATTATCTTCATCAGATTTAAGGAGGACAATATTTTGCGGCGGGTCCATCTTATCCCTGAGATATAAGAGCATCTCTGTCTGGGTATCAACGGCAAATACGATGCCGTGCATGCCGACTATCTTTGCCGCAGGCAGGGTGAAGAAGCCCGGCCCGCATCCGATATCGGCAAATACCATATTTTCAGCAAGCCCAGCTTCACGAAGGACTTTTTCAGGGGAGAGCTCAGTGTGCCGCTCCTGCCTTAGAAGCCTCTCTATATGTTCAGGATTGAATTTATGGCTCATTTATATGCCTCCTGCCCTGAGCATTACGGCAAATATCACGATAAGGAGCGCGAGGATGAGATTACCCCTTCCGAATATCCTTGCTATCTTTGAGAAGTTGGCTGAGCCTCTTGCCTTCGGCCCAAGCCAGAAGTCATGCACAAGGCTGCTTATGACAATGATGGTGACAAACGTAAGCTTCATCTCAAGGGCCTTGCCAAAGCCTGACGCGTGCAGGCCGGGGTCAAAGATGCCCAATGGCGGTATGCCGTAGAGCTTGTAAAGGATAATGGGGCCTGTCACAAGCAGGGTGATTATGGCAACCCATCCCCACCTCCTGTACTGCTTTCCCACGACCTGATATATCTGGGATTTTGCCTTGGGGTCCTGGATTGTTTTAAGATACGGCGCTACGACGACCACCAGAAATAGCATCCCGCCTATCCAGAATATTGCTGAGATGATGTGAAGAAATAGGGCTAATTTTAACAGCATTAATGTACCTCCTTTAAAAATGCGTATAAGTCCTTACCTGCCAAACAGTATACATCCGCCGGTATTTGGTTTCCATGATGTAAATCAGTAAATGTTTCAAAGTTAAACAGGGCGGCATTATATGATATTTCTGCTAAGTGAGCAAGCCCTCAAGCCCTCTTCTTATCATCATTACCGCAATAGCCGCCAGAAGGAGCGAGATAACCTTTGATATGCCGAGAGCGCCCTTATCACCAATGTAGTAGACTATCCTCTCAGAGACGCGCAGCGACAGCCAGATAATGGCGAGGTTTGCCAGAAGCGCGGCAAGGGTCACTGTAAACCCGTAAAGGTCGCTGAGCATCAGAAGAGTAGTAAGGGCGGCAGGCCCGGCTATGAGGGGAGTGCCTATTGGGACTATGCCTACCCCTGCGGTCGGCGGCACCTCAGGCAGTCCGCGCGCGGTATTTACAATGTCGCCAATGGCGATTGAAAGGAGTATCAGGCCTCCTGCTATCTGGAAATCAGAGATAGTGATGCCAAGGAAAACGAACATTGCCCTGCCAAGGATAAGAAAGGCGAGGGTGATGGCGGTTGCAGTGAGAATGGAGTAGAAAAGCACCTTTCTTTTTTCATGGTGTTCTAATTGTCTTGTAAGGTTGACATAGATAGGCATTATGCCGATAGGCTCCATGGCAACGAAAAGAGGCAGGAACGCAAGCATGAAAGGCTGAAGAAAATTCATAATAAAACCCGTAGTTTCCATAATATTAGTGTGCCTTGGAAAGAGCTGGCAAGTCAATAAAAATTCAGAGTGGAAGGGGGGGAGGGGAATACCCCTTATCCCGCTATTCTCTCTCTAATCAAGCCGTTATTCCCAAATGTCTCTATCGGGAATCCAGTATTTAGAGTAGTGTAGGGCGGGCTATGCCTGTCACTGTGCTTATTTACTTCTGCGCGCTGGGCTTGCTCCTCGGGGCATTGGACTCCGTTCGCTGTCGAGTCCGTTCGCTAATGAATACCAATGCCCGCTCTCTTCCTCTCCTTTATGTTCTCTGCGCAATGCCCCTTGGTGTGGTGTTTTAAAAAACAAGACAAATAAAAACGTCCCCTTCCTTGATGGGAGGAGATAAAGGGGAGGTGAAAAGTGAAAATCACCCCTCACCCCAGCCCTCTCCCACAAGGGGAGAGGGAGAAAATCGCTGTCATTGCGAGGAGCGAAGCGACGAGGCAATCTTTCTTGAGTTTTGTCTTTACAAAAACCCCGAGGGCGCAAATGGCGAAGCATCCCCTAAGGGAGGAAGGGTGAGCGAGCCGGGGCTGCAGGAGCGCAGCGACTTAAGCTTTGAGGCGAGCGGGTTGGGGAGGAGCGGGGTGGCGAGCCATGCGCCCGAAAGAGCCCGGCAGGGCGTTAAAGTTAAAACAGCACTGACCTGAAATTAAAAAAGGCTGCGCCTGATTGGTTCAGGCACAGCCTTTGAAGATTATCTTCCGGCCTACTTTTTCACTTCTTTCCCAAGCCTCTTCTCTACGCTCCTGAGCTTTTCTGTCAGGCGGTCAAGCGGCTTACTCGGCCTTAAGTCGATCTGAATGTGGGTGATTATCCGCGGGGCACTTTTCATAACCTCTTCATGGCATCTTTTGATGAGGTTCATTACATCATCCCAGCCGCCCTCTACAACGGTAGCCATGGCGTTTGCCTTGTACGGCAGTCCGCTGTCGTCAACGATCTTCAGAACGCTCGCTATAGCGTCCCCCATGCTTTCGCCTTTTCCTACGGGAACAATATTGAATTCAGCAAGCATTGTATCCTCCTTTCGGTCCGGCTATTTTGAATTTAAATGCTACAGGTCAAAACCGTCAATTAAAGAGCTGCACCTCGGGCATTTTGAATGCGCTATCACATTTTTCCTTACGGTAAAACCGTGCCTCTCTATCAGAAGCTCCTTGCAGTTATAGCAGTATGTGTTCTCACCTTTTAGGCCGGGCACATTGCCTGTATAAACATACCTTAACCCTTCTTCAAGCCCTATCTCTCTCGCCCGCTCGATGATGCTGGCCGGGGTAGGCGGCAGGTCGCGGAGTTTGTAGGTGGGGTGGAACGCGCTTATGTGCCACGGCATTGTCTTATCTGTCCTGTATATCCACCTTGCGATATTTCTCAGTTCTTCCTCGCTGTCATTGAGCGTGGGTATTATGAGAGTAGTGACCTCTACCCATATGCCCATTGCTCTCATCTGCTCAATGCTGTCGAGAACCGGGGCGAGCTTTGCCCCGCATACCTTTTTATAGAAGCTTTCGGTAAAGGATTTTACATCTACATTGGCCGCGTCCAGAACGCCGTTCATCTCACCCAGGCATTCCTTTGTCATGTAGCCGTTTGTCACGAAGATGTTACTCAGCCCCTTTTGTTTTGCGAGCACGCCTACATCATAGGCAAACTCAAAGAAGATGGTCGGTTCGGTATATGTGTATGAGATGCTTGAGCAGCCTGTCTCATACGCCTGGTTTACAATCTCCTCAGGCTCGACCTCATCGCCGAGTATCCTCCTTTGGTCTCTGGGCATCTGAGATATCTCAGAGTTCTGGCAATGCAGGCACCTGAAGTTGCACCCCACAGTTGCTATGGAGTAAGAGCTTGTGGAGGGCTGAAAATGGAACAAAGGCTTTTTTTCAATGGGGTCTATATTCTCAGCTATAACCCGTCCATAGATGTTGGAAAACAGAACGCCTTCTATATTTTCCCTTACTCCGCATACTCCGTGCTTTCCGTCAGGTATATGGCAACGGAACTCGCAAAGATAACAATCCACATGTCCGTCCGGGGACTTCCTGTACAGTCTCGCCTCTTTCATCTGTTTGCTACCGCCATAAACTTATTCATCCTGCTTCTTCATCCTCTCTGACCCAGATAATCCTGGCTATTTTAGTATCATCGGTCCACTTGTATTCTATCTTACCGTTAAATGCCTTGGTAAGTATCTTGCCTATCCTCTGCGCGAATTTTTCAGTTGTCGTGCTTATCTCTATCCTGCCCTCATGCTCTTTAACCTCGACTATCTGTTCAAGAGGATTTATGGACATTGCCCTGCTTTTTTTATTTCCGAGAAGGCGCATCAGTTCTTCCCTGTGCTCTGTGGGGAAATTCCCCTCGATTATAACAAATCCCCCGGGGTATTTGTCTCTGATTTTCTGGCAAGCGGGGCAAAAAACCTCGCCTCCGATCTTGCTCCTGAGATGTTCCGGAAGCTCGTCATTTCTGTACCATCTCTTTTCATGATAGACCGAACGGCACTTCCTGCATATGGACATGTCTTTCGGAGCTTCTTTTGAGAGGTACGGGTCATGCTCGCTGTTTATCGCTTTTCTTGTATGAAATCCTCTTGCACCTCTGCTCATAATATACCTCCTGTTTTGAAACGAGGCCTAATCTAATTATATAGCATTAAAATATTTTCGTGATTTCATCTGTTTTAAAAGGCTTTAAGGGCTGAATCTTGCCGCTATCCATTATTTTTACACCTTTTTTTCTGTCGGTTATTTTCCCTATGCGGCAGGCCTTTATCCCTGCTTCTTTAAGCTTGCCTATAACCTTGACCGTATCTTCAGGGTTAATTGAGATTATCAATGCGCCTGAGGCAATGGCGCCCATTATATCCAGCCCGTAATGGTCGCATAAGGCCTTTGATTCAGGCAGTATGGGAATTGCGGATTTTTCCGCCAAAATCCCGCATTTTGAGGCAATCGCAAGCTCATGGAGGCCTGTGGAGAGCCCTCCTTCGGTGGGGTCGTGCATGGCATGCACCCTTCCGTTCTGAACAGCTATGAGGGCCTCTTTCAAAATGCTCAGTCCGGGCCGCCTCAGAAAATTTTTACACCTTGTAATGAACTTTGGGTTAAAGTTCTTTACAAGTTCATCTCTCTTTTCTCTGGCAATGATGCTTACCGCCTCAATCGCTATCCCTTTTGTGAGCAGGATGTCGTCCCCTGCCTGTGCTCCGCCTCCGGTGATTAACTTATGGTCCTGAATTTCTCCGAGCATATGGCCGACCACTATAGGCCTGTCTATGTCTGGGGTAATCTCGGTATGGCCTCCGCAAAGCGTAATATCGAGTTGTTTGCACGCCTTATTTATCTGGGCAAAGATGGACTGAGCCATTTGGGCGGTTGCCTTTCCTTCAGGCAACAGGATTGTGGCAAGGACCCATCTGGGAACCGCTCCCATTACGGCTATGTCATTTGAGTTTACGAAGATTGCGTAGGCGCCTATATCATCGGCAACGAATGTGATGGGGTCTGTTTTGGCTACCAGGTATTTGCCGTGGAAGTCAATTACCGCGGAGTCGATTCCAATGGAAGGGCCGACTATTACGCTTGGGTCTTTGCGCGCGTACTTGTTCAGAAGCCTTCTCAGCAGTTCCAAAGGGAGTTTGCCTGCCGGAAGTAATTTTGTGCCTCTTTTGCGCTCTCGCATTACAAGGCCCTGCTCTTTATTTTTTCCTGAACCTGTCCTTTAATTTATCCATTACCATGGGCAGAGAGGAGTATTCAAGCTCGCTTTGGGCCATGCGGTGCGGCTGAAAGGCGCCATGCCGCCTCATGTACTCAGTGGCCTTATTTGCTGTCTTTCTCGCCTCATCAAAGCTCGGGTCGTCAAACATATCGTGCGGGCCGATGAGCTTGCCGTTGGAAATCTGAAACCCTGCCCCGATAAGTCTCGGTGGGCCCTCAAACCTTGTAGGGTTTGCCTCATAGAAAGGCACGGGCATAAGCGGCCCGATATGTGAGCCCCTCATCCACCCCGATACGAGGTGCGGGAACGAGAATGCCTCCATTACTTCGCCTATTGCGGGAAAGCCTGCTTGACACCTGAATATTACCGAGGATTCCGATTTTGACATGACTCTTCCGGCCATAAGATTGTATTTGTGGACGGCTGTTACGGCGGCTACTTCCCTGTCAGAATTCCTTGATACGGATATGACTATATACCTGCATGTAGAGCCGATCAGGGCAAGCAGATGGTACAGTTCCGTTGGCGTTGATATCTGGACCTCTCTATTCTCCTGAAGGTCATAGATGGTAAAAGAGAAGCCTTCAAGCATCGTAGGCTCCATGAAAAGGCCCGGAGTGTTTGAAGGGTCCGCGAAGACCTTATACAAAGGCATGTTCCATGCGCCTACTCCTGCCTTATTAGCCATGAGCACAATGACAGGCTCGCTTGACCTCTCAAGAAATTCCATCTCTGCGATACCCGGCCCCTTGCACCTGATGTCGCCCATAAAACCTTCCATGTCAAGGCCGCGGCCTGTGGCATAGAGCTTAAGTTCATCAGCCACTTCCTTGCAGGCAGTAAAGATATTCCATGCAAGCTCATGTATTTTTCTGTCGTTCGGGCCGTTGCCGTGCGTTATGATAAGCTCAAGGTCGTCCCCGCACCTGAGGACATGGAAATCAATTATGATCTTTTTTTCCCTTGCGGCAAATAATCTTTCTTTTGCGGTATCAAGTACATCAGGATGGCTGCTTACATGGCCGATAAACCCGCCAATGTCCGCTGTTATTACGCTTAGCGTTATTTTAGGCTCTCCTGCCATCTTCAACACATCTCCTTAAATTTAATCGGGTGCCCGGGGAAGTTTCCGCTCTCTGCAGGGCGGGTCAAAGTCGAGTTGAAAAAAGAAAAAAATTTGCAAAAACCCCTGACATTTGAGGCAAGGTAGTTGAATTCCTCTTCCACAGGCAGGCCATGAATCAGTTTGCCGCTCTTTTGGTGCGCAAGGAGATTGTGATGGGCCGGTCAGAAGGGTATTCTTATCCGTTCGCTCTCGATGAGGAGGAAAGCAAGAAGTCCCGATGCCGAAAGCGCATAAATAAACAAAGTGCGGCCATGCGTTATCGACCGCACCTTTGCCTATATAATTCTACTGATCAGGATTAAGACTCTTTTGAAAGCCTTTCCCTGCCTTTATAATAAGCTTCTTTGCCTGCTTCGTAGGCTGCTGAAATATCCTCTTTTTTATCGGTTACCATCTGTTTGACTTTTCCTGTGCCTTCGGCAACCCTGTATCTTGTATCCTGATATTTGTCTTTTGCCCAGTCTCCGGCATCTTCAAAGCCTTCTTTGATTCTCCTTCTTGTCTCATTGCCTGCCTGCGGCGCGAAAAGCAGCGCAAGGCCGGCCCCAATCAATCCGCCAACAAAGAACGCGAGAAAGGTGCTCCTATTGTTTTCCATCTTCGCCACCTCCTTTTTTTTCTCTGCTAAAGAATCGTTTGAACCCCTGTTCAGCTCCAAAAAGAAAACTAATGCCGCTGATTATCGGGCCTTTTACATTTTCAACAACCATATCCGCTATTCCGGCAACCTTCATCCCAAGGTCTTTTGCCTTTTTTACAAGTTCCTCGACATCCTCTACCTGGTCTCCGGCTTTTCTTACAATAAAGTTTACGCCCTCAACCGTTCTTTTTCCTTCAATTGTCAAGTCTTCAACTGCTTTTATCGTTCTTTTAAGCTGGAGCAGGGCCGGCACCAATGCCAATACAAAAATCAGTACCGCCAGCGCGATAAGCAGTACGGCGATCTCGTACAAATTTGCGGATATTGTCATCTCCCCTCCTGTTCTCAAGTATATCTTGGAATATAGCTCTGTCAAGTTAGCGCAAAGAAAAGTTCCTGAAAAAAGCTTTGAAAAACAAATAGTTATAGCTGAATAGGTTTTGTAGCCCCCGTTTTTTAAGAACGGTTTAAGCCCCCTTGGGCCGACCACCTTGAAGAAGTTAAATCTTTCTAATCTTCCTTTAAGATTGGAAGGAGTATAATATTGGGGATTGCTTGATTGTGTTACCTTGAAAGTATATCGGAAAATAAAGAGTTTAGTATCAATTATACTTGACATTTATCATATTTTTAGAGTAGTATGTACCTCAGCGAGTTTATGGCTCTCTAACCTTAAACCCGGAGACGAACCGCATGAAAGTCACAAAAAAACTATCCGTAATCCTCCTTATCTTCGCAGTGCTGACATTTTCAATCCGTTCAACAGCCAATGCTGAAGATACAATGCAAAAGGCGTTGACTGATTCACTTTACGGCGGTCTTGTTGGAGCGCTGTTAGGTTCAGCCCTCCTCTTGCTTACTGATAATCCCGATGAGCATTTAAGCTACATTCCCACAGGAGCCGCAGTCGGTATCCTTGCGGGTGCCGCATACGGAGTGGCTACAAGCGGTATTGTCCGCACAAGCGCGGCAGAGGTTGAGAATGGCAAGGTTACATTCAATATGCCTACAATCCAGAGGGAAGAAATTTACGACAGGAATGTGGATGATAAAGAAGTAATAAACAGGGTAGAGCTGGTAAAACTTAAATTCTAAATCCCATTAAAAGATAAATTTGAAAAACCCTGCGGCTGAGAGGCCGCAGGGTTTTTTTATTTCTGTTCTTTAATCATCTGGGGTTTTTAGCTCAAAAGGTCTGAAAAAAGCCGTGCCGAAGCCCTTGGTGGTTCATTTGACAACCTTTTTGAAGATGGTGTAGCCAAGGACAAGGAAGGTGATAAAAAGTAAGAGTGAAAGTGCGAAAAGTACCTTGGCTATTGTTGCGGCGACCCCGGCAACCATTGAAAATCCCAGTACACCCGAAACAATGGCGATGATCAGAAATGTAAGCGCCCAGGAAATCATATCTGCCTCCTTTCTTAACGCTGAAACGGCCTGCGATCTATATTTGAGTCTTTGCCTGATTCTGAAGTTTGTCAATCGGGGGTAAACGCTCTGGAGAGGGAAGTGCCTAGGGATATTGTCCTTTTTCAGGCGTTTAGCTGAAAAAAAGCTTCCTGCGCTAGTGTTTGAAGGACTAAATGAAAAAAATGCAGGGCTGGCTGAAATCGTAATGGGAGTGGGAGAGAAATTCCTGAGCAGAATGTTTTTTCTGTTCTAAAAATAAAAAACTCCGGCCCTTTCCCTTTTCGGGGAGGAGACGGAGTTTTTGAGTTCTTGATTGTGAAAGCCCCTTAAATTGCTAACGGAGGAGCTGAGAGCGCCATATCTTCCTTGAGCCAGAACATTATATTCATGTTCTGCACAGCCTGGCCTGAAGCGCCTTTCACAAGGTTGTCTATTGCGGATACAGCTATGACCTGCTTTCTTTTTTCATCTGTAAAGATGCCGATGTCGCAGTAGTTCGACCCGCGCACATTGCTGATATTGGGGAATGTGCCCTCAGGCAATACTCTTACAAAAGGCTCACTCCTGTATGTTTCACGGTAAAGCTCGTAGACCTCTTTGGCAGAGACGGATTTAGTAAGTTTTGCGTAGGTCGTTGTCAGTATTCCCCTCGATACTGGGATAAGGTGAGGGGTAAAGGTGATGTTGATGTCTGAACCGGCAACCCCGGTTAATTCCTGTTCGATTTCAGGCGTGTGCCTGTGCGAGCCTATTTTATAGGCCTTAAATCCGCTTGAGACCTCTACATAGGAAGTGTCAATGTTTGCGCCCCTGCCTGCGCCTGATACACCGCTCTTTGAGTCGACTATGATTGATTCCTTATCGGCAAGCCCTGCCCTCAGCAGCGGCGAAAGTGCAAGGATTGCGCTTGTCGGGTAGCAGCCCGGGTTTGCCACGAGATGGGCGTCCTTTATGGCAGCCCTGTGCAGTTCCGGAAGCCCATAGACTGCCTCAGGCAGTAAAAAATCCGCCTTATGCTCGCCGTACCATGTCTTGTAGGTCTCTAAGCTGTGCAGGCGGAAATCTGCGCTGAGGTCAATGACCCTATTGTCAGCCTCAAGCAGCGCAGGCACCACCTCCTGCGAGGCGCCGTGGGGCAGGGCGCTGAATACGACATCAACACTCAGCCTCTTGAAGTCCTCAGGCTCTGAAAATATAAGGTCATCGTAATAACCCTTTAAAGAAGGGAAGACCTCGGATACGGGCTTGCCCTTGTACTGCCTTGAAGTGGCCTCAACCACCTTTGCTGTAGGATGTTGGGTCAATATCCTTAAAAGCTCAAAACCTGTATAACCGCTTCCGCCGACAATGGCTACATTAAGCATTCCGACCTCTTAAAATTAGTTTTCAGCAATTTTAAAATATTCCTGATTAAATGGCTACAAAATAAAAAAGGGGAAGGCTTGTAAGCCTTCCCCTTTGGATTGATACAGTAGAGAGATTACCTCTTTGAGAACTGGAATCTCTTTCTTGCGCCCTTCTGACCGTACTTCTTTCTTTCCTTCATCCTCGGGTCCCTTGTAAGAAGGCCTGCTTTCTTTAAGACTCCCCTGAGGGTTGCGTCTGATATTATAAGGGCCCTTGCGATTCCGTGCCTGACAGCTCCTGCCTGGCCGCTTTCGCCGCCGCCGTCGACATTGGCTATTACATTGAACTTGCCTGTTGTGCTTGTAAGTTCAAGAGGCTGTCTTACGATACCTTTTAAGGTCTCGCGGCTGAAGAAGTCTGCCATTGCCTTGTTGTTTACTGTTATATCACCGGCGCCGGGAAGAAGCCTTACCCTTGCTACCGAAGTTTTGCGTCTTCCGACTGCGCTGAATACGTCTGCCATTTTGAGTTTCCCCCGTAAATTCTTTCTTCAATAATTAATCGGCCATACCCACAGGCATCTGCGCCGCGTGGGGATGTGAACTGCCGGTATAGACTTTTAACTTCTTGAACATATCCCTTCCGAGAGGGCCCTTGGGGAGCATGCCCCAGACTGCCTTCTTTAAAACCTCTTCGGGGTTTTCAGCCAGCATCTTCTCGAGCGGTATTGATTTAAGACCGTTCGGATACATCGTGTGGTGGTAGTATATCTTGTCGGTAAGCTTGTTGCCTGTTACTGCCACCTTCTCGGCGTTGATGACGACTACGAAGTCGCCTGCGTCAAGGCTGGGTGTGTATGTGGGCTTGTGCTTACCTCTTAAAACGGTCGCTATCTTTGCAGCAAGCCTTCCAAGGGTCTTGCCTTCAGCGTCCACCAGGTACCATTTTTTTGTGTTTGCGTCTACTTTCGGAAGAAATGTCTTCATCTTTAAATCCTCAACATTAATTTGAATTCTAAAATTTAAACTATTTCTTGCCTTCTGTCAAGAGATTTTCTTGAGACTAAAAGACAATAATACCCGTTCCTGATTCCGGACTTGAACAAGGGATATTCTTTATACCTGAAAAACTATCGTAAATCAATACATTTATTTGCTTCGGCCTGAAAAGGCTTTGGCCTCTCAGCCGCAGGGCTCGTTCAGGCAAGGCCTTTTTGCCCCTGAATACAGCTAAAACCGCTTAGAATTTGACCTCTTAATCCCTCTGTGCTACAAGTAGTGCATGGACGAAAAAGAGGCGAAAGCCGAGATAGAACGGCTAAAAAAAGAGATAAACTATCATAACTACAGGTACTATGTCCTGGACTCTCCCGCCATTACCGATGCGGAGTATGACAGGCTCATGCGCCAGCTTGAGGCCCTTGAGGTAAAGTATCCGCAATTTATTACCCCTGATTCACCCACGCAGAGGATAGGGGCTGCCCCCCTTGCCGCATTCGGCACCATAACCCACACAATGCCCATGCTCTCGCTCAATAACGCCTTTACCGTTGAAGAGGCGCAGGAGTTCGACAGCAGGGTAAAAAGGACGCTCAAGCTAAGTCCTGATGAAAAGATAGAGTACGCGGCAGAGCCGAAGATGGACGGGCTTGCGGTTGAGCTTGTCTATGAGGACGGCATATTCATAAAAGGCTCTACAAGAGGGGACGGTTATGTCGGTGAGGATGTCACCCAGAACCTGAGGACGATTAAGACCATCCCTTTAAGCCTCCACCCGCACGGCGGAAAGGCCGGGCCGCCTAAGTATATAGAGATAAGGGGAGAGGTGTTCCTGCCGCTTGAGAGCTTCAGAAAGATAAACAGGGAAAAGGAGGCAAAGGGTGAACTCCCGTTTGCCAATCCGAGGAATGCTGCGGCAGGGTCCCTGCGCCAGTTAAATCCGAAGATAACCGCATCCCGCCCCCTTGATATATTCTGCTACGGTGTCGGCACTGCTGAAGGCGTAACCTTTAAAACGCATTATCAGAGCCTGCAATTCATAAAAGACCTTGGGCTTAAGGTGAATCCGTTTGTGAAAGTGGCAGCGGGCATTGACGAGGTGCTTGAATATCACCGCGAGATGGAAGAGAAGCGTGAGAAGCTCAACTACGAGCTTGACGGGGTTGTCATAAAGGTAAATGACCTTGGGCTTCAGAACAGGCTTGGGGTGCTTACAAGGAGCCCAAGGTGGGCGCTTGCCTATAAATTCGCCCCCAAGCAGGAATCCACAAGGGTCAAGAATATATTCGTAGGCGTGGGCAGGACAGGCGCGCTTACGCCGGTGGCTTTCCTTGAGCCTGTAAATGTCGGCGGTGTTACCATAGAGAGGGCAACGCTCCATAACCTTGATGAGGTTGAGAGAAAAGATGTCAGGGTAGGCGACAGCGTTATTGTCCAGAGGGCAGGGGATGTCATCCCTGAGATAGTTTCCGTATTAACAGATAAGAGGCCACCCCATGCAAAGCCTTTCCGGATGCCTGAGAGATGCCCTGAGTGTGACTCAGCGGTAGAGAGGATAGGGGCGATACATTTCTGCACCGGAGGGCTCCTTTGCCCTGCTCAACTTAAGGAGAGCATACGGCACTTTGCCTCCAAAAGGGCAATGGATATCGAAGGGCTTGGCGAGATGCATGTGGAGCAGCTCGTAAATGAAGGCCTGGTAAAGGATGTGGCAGATCTCTATTATCTTAAAAAAGACGACCTCCTTACGCTTGCAAGGTGGGGAGAGAAGTCCGTTGATAACCTCCTGAATGCAATTGATGTAAGCAAAAAACGCACGCTTGAAAGATTCATATACGCCCTTGGCATAAATGGGGTCGGCGAGCACATGGCAAGGATACTTGCCGAGAGGTTCGGAAGCATCGATAACCTTATGCAGGCCTCGATGGAAGAGCTCTTGAATGTATATGAAATAGGGCCGGGCACTGCCGAGAGCATTGTGGATTTTTTCAAAGAGGCCCATAACAGGCAGGTGATTGAAAAAATTAAAAAGGCGGGCGTAAATATCCCTGAGAAGAAGGCTAAAGAGGAAGGCAGGCTTACGGGGAAGAAGTTCATATTTACGGGCGCGCTTGAGTCATTTACAAGGGATGAGGCGCAGGAGCTTGTGGAATCAGAAGGCGCGGAGGCGGTCTCTGCCATAAGCAGGAAGATTGATTATGTAGTAGCGGGGGCTGAAGCAGGCTCAAAGCTTGATAAGGCAAGAAAGCTTGGCCTTAAGATAATAGATGAGCAGGAGTTCAAGAAGCTCATAGGCAGGCCGTAGGATGGAAGTACCGTTCAGGATGCTCAGTGAGGATGCCCTTAACGGCCTTATTGAAGAGTTCGTCACTCGTGAGGGCACGGATTACGGTCAGACCGAATATTCGCTTGAGAAAAAAGCTCTGGTCGTAAGACGCCAGCTTGAGACGGGCAAAGCCGTAATCGTATTCGATGAGGAGACCGGCACATGCAACATAATCCCGAAGGAGTAGCGGGCTGGGAGGTCTATATAATAAAGACTGAATCAGGCGCTCTTTACACAGGGATCACAACGGACCTGGACAGAAGATTCAGCGAGCATTCGGAAGGCAGAAAGGGTGCAAGGTTTTTCAGGACATCAAGGCCTGTTGAGATAGTCTTCAGGGAGCGGCATAATACCCGATCAGAGGCAACCGTCCGCGAGATGGAGATAAAAAAGATGAAGAGGCAGGAGAAGCTTCATCTGGTTGAAATTGCGTCTAAATGATTTATTTGTAGAAGGTATCCCTCTCATAGATAAGGGGCTTTCCTTCCTTTACCACTCCCCCGTCAAGCACTTCGCCGACAAAGATCGTATGGTCGCCAGCGTCAACCCAGGAAGCCACCTTGCAGTCCATCCATGAGATGCAGTCCTTGAGTATCGGAGAGCCTGTTACTTTCGTGTTGTATTCAATATTTTCAAATTTATTGGTCTTGGCGCCTGTCTTAAGCCCGAAGTGCTTGCCTGTCTCAATGTGCTCCGGGCCGAGAACATTTACGGCAAATACCCCTGACTCCATTATCATATGATGGGAATACCTTGCCTTGCCTATCGAGACTGTTATGAGAGGAGGGACAAAAGACGCCCTTGTGACCCATGCCGCCGTAAGCGCGTTTACCTTGCCGTTGTGCGCCGTGCTTATAACAAAAACGCCTTGCAGGATATACTTCTGCGCAAGGGATATTTCAGGCTTTATTGGCATTGGCTCTGCCCTCCGTAATAAAGGTTTAAGGATTCGGTCAGTACAGGTTCTTGGGGGAGGAAATTGAAACGGATTCCGCCCTTGCAGCAGGATGCTTCCTGAAACTTATATCATCGTAATAAGCCGTGACCTTCTCTTTGGTGTTGTCGGTATCTGTCATGAGTATTATTCCGGTTACCTTCGGAGGCTCATCCCTGAATAATTTTTTGTAGTCATCATAGATGTTCCTCTCCTCATCTATCCATTTGCCTGCGTTCTCAGTCCCGCTCTCTATTGCAATCATCATCACTTTTTCGGTAAATGGGTTGTTGACTGTCTCATCCTTTGGGAGCTTGTTTGCCCAGATGTAGTTTATCGCGTTGCCGGGCGGCTTCATCCCGTAGACTGTTTCAAGGAATCTGTATTTGATTTTTTCCAGAGAGGGGGTCTTCTCAGGCTCGTACTCAAAGACCACATAGACCCTTGCGGCGTAGTCATCCCCTTCTTTTTTCCTCTCATCGCCTTTTTTTAGAACGCCTTCCACCTTCCAGCGCCACTTAAGTATGGGGAATTCCTTCAGGTCCCATTTGACCTCTTTGTAAACGGCTGAAGCAGCTTCATTGCTTTCAGCTTTCAGAAAGTAGTTGTCGCCTTCCTTCTGGATTGTATATTCGGTGTGCTTGGGTTTTTTAGGGAACTCAAATGGCTTCCAGCCTTTCGGCAGGCCGCTCTTTTCAGTATCGTTTGAGAACTTCTCAAGGATTATCTCATCCTTCTGGGCAGGCTGCTGGCCATTGGCAAATAATGGAACGGCAATAAAAAAGGCAATCGCTGTCAGGATTATCTTTTTTAAATGCCTGGAAAGCGCTTCAGGAGATTTTTTCAGGTCCATTTTTACCCAGGGACATTATTCAGAGATTTTGAATAAGTATGGCAGAAAATATTTAAGCCATCAAGTGCATCTTGAATAAATTCCTGAAATTGGAAGAAAATGTTTTATGGTTCAGGCCTGAATGAATGAATTAAGCCGTCGGCGGAGGGTTTATTTAGAGTGTCTGTCAGCGACCTTGCTTGCTCCAAAGGAGTCCGGCTTGGTGACAGCGGCATAGCCTGAGCCTGTTACCATTCCGATGACTTCTTTTATTATTTCCTTTGTATTGCCGTTGGTGCCTACATCGAGGTGTATTTCTATGGGAAGCTCTTTAAGACCGTTATCATTGAGGCGTTCCATAAGGATTGAGGCCAACTCTATGGACATTGTCGCCTCGTAGAATATGCGCTGTCTCAGGTTGTCCATCTTTCGCCGATGGAGCTTGTTGTAGAAGTATCTGCCGCCGTGTCCTATCTTATGGATTATTATCGCGCTGACAAAAAGGGTCTCGGAGTTGAGGAAGGAATCTGTCCCGATGATGAGGTTGTATTTCTGGCCATGGTTCTCCCTGATGTATTCGAGTAATCTCCCGAACATCTCATTAAATGAGAGGCGGCCCCAGGTCGGGCTGACAAATTCCTGGAAGTTATGGCTCGCAGGCTCTTTCATCGGAGTAAATCATACTATAAAACTCTTTTAAAAACAAGGTGTTTTCCTTTAAGAGCTCTTGCCGGTCAAACAGGGCCGGAAAAAACCTGTAAAAAAGCAATTCTCGGCTATTATTAAAACAGGGGATAAACCGAATGGGGTGAGAATGGAAAAAAAGGAAAAAAGCGGGCTGAAAAGGTTTTTAAAGGTCCTTGGCCCCGGCTTCATCAGCGGCGCGTCTGACGATGACCCCGCCTGCATCGGCACTTACGCAAAGGCCGGCGCCATCCTCGGGTACATGTTCCTTTGGGTGCCGCTCCTTATCCTTCCCCTTATGATAGTGACCCAGTTCATATGCGCCAAGATAGGTATGATAAGCGGCAGGGGTCTAGCCGGAAATATCAGGAGGCATTTCCCAAGGGCCGTGCTTTATCCGGCGGTTCTGGGGCTTGCCGCGGCCAATACAATAGAGGCCGGCGCTGACCTCGGGGCAATGGCAGCCGCTATCAATCTTGTAATCCCTCTGCCCATTCCTGCACTTACGGTTGCCCTTGCGCTCATTATCCTTTTATTCCAGTTTGTAACCCAATACAGGCAGCTTAAAAAGGTATTTAAGTGGGCCACGCTCGCGCTCTTCGCCTACATCGGGGCAGGGCTGCTTTCAAAACCTGACCTCACAGAAGTGGTGAGGGCCACCTTTGTGCCGACAGTTAATTTTGACATTACATTTTTCTCTTTGCTTGTGGCGCTTTTAGGCGCCAGTTTCTCCCCTTATATATTTTTCTGGCTCACATCTCAGGAGGTCGAGGAAGAAAGGGCAAAAGGGCATGACCACAGAAAGCAGTTAAACGCAAACAGGAAAGAGATGAAATATTTGAAGGTCGATGTTGGGGTTGGGATGCTTTTTGCCAACCTGATTACATACTTTGTCCTGCTTTCTACCGCTGCCACATTATTTAAACACGGCTCTACCGATATAAGCTCGGCTGTTGAGGCCGCAAGGGCATTGGAGCCTATCGCGGGCGAATGGGCGGGCTGGCTCTGGGCTTTGGGCCTTCTGGGAGTGGGCTTTCTTGCCGTTCCCGTCCTTACAGGCTCTGCCGCCTACGCGCTATCGGAGGCGTTCAGGCTTCCTCACGGCCTGAACGAAAGGCCTGTCAACGCAAAGGGATTTTATGCATCGATTACCATTTCAACCATCATAGGAGTAGCTATAAACTTCTTCGGGATAAACCCCATTCACGCGCTCTTTGTGGTGGAGCTTATAAACGGGATTCTTGCCCCTCCGCTGCTCCTTCTGATACTGATTATGGCTAATAACAGAGAGGTCATGGGAAATAAGGTGAACGGGAGGTTAAGCAACATATTCGGAGGGGTCGCAACGGCAGCCATGTTCGCGGCGGCTTTTGGGATGATACTGCTGTGGTTTAAATCGTAATAAGGTCAGAACCTGTACATTAACCCTATGAAGTTCCAGCCATCGTTATTTTTGTTGTGCCCGTTTGAGATATGCGTATACTGGACACGGCAATGCCCTCCGATATTGAGCCCGAGCCCTGCGTTGAAATTGAAATGTGTCCCGTTTATGCCGTTTATCCGTGTCAGATAAGTCCCGCCAAAGGTCAGGTCAACCCTTTCGTCCTTGATGAAGTCATAATCAAAGCCTATTGCTGAATTATCGTGCTCCGTGCCTCCCCAGCCCATAAGAATTCCCCCTATGTGGGCAGGCCTGTAATCATACCTCAGCACGCCGCCGTAAGAGTCCTGGTCATGGATAACATCTTTCATTATTCCCAGAGACAGCTCGGCTCGCGAAATTGCGGGCAGCAAAAAAAGGCATACGGAAATAAAAATAGCATGTAGAAGTTTCATTATTGTTTAATTAGTAAAATGTATGAGATTTGCAGAGCGACTTTGAGGGCTGTCCGGCTGAGTCAAAGAAGAAAGATATATAGAGTATACTGGAAAATTAAAAATTGAGAAGTGAGATGGGGCTGACCATTGAAGTCGTTGATTCAGAAGAGCTTTTTTAAATTCTTCAAGCGGGGAAGGGTTAAAAGCGGACGGAGGCGTCAAAAACTGAAAGGCAAAGCTTCGACAGGGGTTCTAATTTGCAACGGTGATCGTTTTTGACTCCAAAGTTGTTCCGTCTGACTTTTTGAAGGTCAGGGTAAAATCCATGTTGCCTGTCCATGTGCCTGAGAGGGTCTGATTAAGGTTATAAGTGCCCCCCGTAGCTATATTTGACAGGGTCACTTCCCCGGTATTCCACATGGACGGAGAAGAAACAAAACTGTATTTGGGACTGGTAAGCTCAGTATTGCCGGTATTGTTGAATGTAGCTGTTATCTGTATCGAGCCTGCAAGCGGAGTGACCTGAAAGTTAGTGATAGTTCCGCTGTATACAAAATTCGAGGACCATCCTCCTGCGCTGCTGCTGCTTCCTCCGCCGCCTTTACAACCGATCAGTAAAATACATATTGCAAATATCGCTAAGAGGCGTTTCATGATGCCTTAACAATCCTTTAAAAGATTTTAAATTCCTATTTATAAAAACCATTAACATTTAATTTTGTTAATTTCAATAAAAAAAGGGTCAGCCTTGACGGTGTAAAAGAGAGGTGATTTCAGCTTGCTGAGGCTTGCCTGTGCCTGTCAACCCAGAATGCAAAAAGTACAAACAGCCACTGGGAAAGGCCTGTGAATGCCACGACACTTTCATTGGGAGGCACAGCCCCGAAGAATTGTCCCGCGTAGATCATAACGAGCAAAAGCATAAGGGATAAAAGCCCGTATCGGCCTATTTTGTCCAAGGGACATGTTGACCTGAGATATACCCCAGCCCCGATGACAAAAATGCCACCTTCGAGCAATATGGTTCCCAGTGCGGAGTTCCATAACCCGAGCCCAATTCGCTCTTCTCCCGTAAAGGTCAGCGGCAGGTCAGGTATATGCACGATTGCATCCAGAAACCAGTGGCTTAATACAGTTATGCCTATAACGAGGGCTGAGAGGGGCGAGCGGCGGCAGATAAAATACGCCAGACCAAGGCAGGCTGACCAGATAATACCGGCTGTAAGGCTGTGTGAGAAGGGATAGTACGCGAAATCAAAGGGCGAGACGGCTGTAATACCCGGGACGATTTTCAATTGCTCTATCCCAAGCAGCAAAAGGACTGGCCATACCAGGTCAAGCCAGATCGCAGCCATAAAAAAAGTGCCCAGAGAGACCCCAGGCGCGAATCTTTTGGCTGCAAACCCAACCGCATAATGCCCTATGAACATGAATTGGACTCACTCCCTGTTGTCTACGCAATACAGATTTATTTTACAAAGGAGAAATTAAAATTCCAAGTGGTTTTTTTCTCAATACCCCTGTCTGTATCAGATGTTTGGAAAAAGATTTAAGTATACAGAATTTAATCCGAAAATATGCTTATATACATAATAAAAAATTAAGGAGAATTGTATGGTGCTTTTCCAATGGAAGAACGACTACAGCGTAAATGTAAGGCAGTTTGACAACCATCATAAAAAACTTATCGACCTCATCAATTCGCTTCATGATTCCATGCTTACGGGCAAGCATCAGATTGTTATCGGCAAGATCCTCAAGGACCTGCTTGATTATACGAGATATCATTTCGGCGAAGAGGAAAAGCTTATGATAAACCATAAATTCTCTGGGTACGCTGAGCACAAATCGCAGCATGATAAATTTGTTGCAAAAGTATGCGAGTGCATACAGAGGTATGAATCAGGGGCTTTGACCATGACCATAGATTTGATGAATTTTCTCCGTGACTGGTTAAAGAGCCATATATTAGGCACGGACAAGAAATACTCAGAGTTTTTCAACTCTAAAAATGTCGCATAGCGTATTGTGAATACAGGAAAGATATTTAAAGGGTATGGCGGAGCCTCATTGGGGCCTCAAAAAAAAGGGGTTAGCAATTAAGCTAACCCCTTGATTTTTCTACTTATTTAATGGTGGAGGCGGTGGGAATCGAACCCACGTTATAAGCCCATAACCGTTTGATTTACTGGTATATTTTTGTCTTCAACCCTACTCCGGGACGAGTCTGGGACGGTATCCGGAATATCCAGCCTCGTCGAACCGTTTGTCTTCAAGCGATAACGTTGTTCTTGACAAAAACCGGGAAAAGAGTAAAATATTTAATACAAAGACCTTATACTCGAACTGTCACCGTATGGTGTGCGTTCGTGGCAATCTCACGATAGGGATAAGGTCGCCTGATTTTTCAAGGCCAAGCGATTTGCTTGGCCTTTTTTATTATCGCCCGAATTTCCATTCGTCTTCTATCCTTTTCGCAATAATGCTCCTGTATAAATCCTTGTCGGTCTTGTCGACATAATACGACCGGTGAATGGCCCCGGCCACCATGTCAGCCAGTTGAATCAAGACGTTCGTATGGGAATCGACTATCTTTAAATCTTTGAACACCCTTTTTGCCGGATTATTCAGCTCCCTGCGCAAGTAGCTTGTCATAGCCTGTTTGAACCCGCGGTCCCCGTGTCCGTCCAGTCTGACCTTGGCATCGGAGATGGTGCCGCCGTGATATTTAAGCACCGTCTTTATCGCGTATTTATAGAAAGACTCCCTCGACCGGCGCAGTTCTACGCCGTAGATATTCTTCTTGGGCATGACAATGGCCCGCACCCTGAACTTGGAATCAGCTACCGTGCTGAGAAATTTACAGCGAAAATCCTTGCTGCACTTGTTGAACTTGAATTCGTATTTTTCATGATGTCCCAGCCCCTGCCGTAGTCTCTTGATTTTTAGCGCGGTTTCTTCGGCGTCCAGAGGGTCGTCAAAGATAATCAGCGCAATAACAAAGACCTCGGAAGACCCCTTCCCTACCTTGAAGCCCGGATCGCCTGAATCGTCGATGAAGATAATCAATTTAACCTCGCATATTTATTACGCCCGTCTGCAGAATGGAATAATGCCATAGGCGACTTGATATTTCAATCCGATGATGGGACGGAAGTTTACGGCCTAATCCGAAAATAATCGGTGAGTATAGCTAATGCTGGATTTTACAGATGAATCCCGGTAGGAATCGAGGTTTTGCGCTGGAGCGAGCCTTGGACGGCATCCTTACAACCCTTGCCACCTGATGCTTCCTGAATCCCATCTTCTGGTTTTTCATGTCGCCGTGGGCGTACTTGAGGGTGGTGCGGATGTCAGTGTGGCCGAGGCCCAGGGGCAGAGCTGGCTCCAGCAAAATTGGAGGCCGCTCCTGATGCTAACGATAATCATAATCGTGGCGAATAACTATATCCTCTATCCCTGTCTCTCGATATTTACCGACAAGGTCAGAGTCCTTGATCTACCCGACAGGCTCTGGCAACTCATGGAGATAGGCGTAGGTGGATATATCATGGGGAGGACGGTGGAGAAGGTGAGGGGGCGAGGTGAGGTAAAAAGAAAACGGTGCGCATAGCGCACCCTACGGGGCTGTAGGTTGGCGAAGCGTAACCCAACGGTTTTTTTTGACAATGAAAATATTGGGGTTTCGGTCTAGGACCTCAACCCAACTTACGCCACTCATCTAATATGCCAAATAGCTCTTCCAGGACCGCCCGAACCAGGAAATTGCCAACCCATATGAGTAACCGAATTGATAATCTCGCGTATCAAGTCAACAGTGTGTCTCTGCACTTGCCTTAAAAAATCAACATCAATTGCTGTGTCAAACTGTTCCTTTTTACGATTTACGAAAAAAGGAAGTGACGCACCATTAACGTCTGGTGTGTGCCATGAACCATGGCAGAGTACGTTGCGAATTTCCGAAGCCTTACGAAGCTCTTCGAGCAATTCGTCGAGGTTGGAAATTGTTGCGGAAGGATGCTCTCGCACCGCTTTGCCATAGCCATCTATTAAGCCGCCAAGCTGATCAGTAAGTGCACGTTCAAGTTTCTGAAGCCACTCGTCACAAGCCTTTTGAATTTCTTCTTCTCGATATGGCTTGGTTGCGGTAAACGCAAAAATCGCCCTATCTTCCAAAAAGCCAAACGTCGCAACGGTGCGCCCTAGCGCTTCCCAGAACATGGCATCATGCCGGTGGGTTGGATATAGATCGGGCAAACCCGCTTGATTAACGCTGAATCTCTCTTCCTCTTCACCAGCCATATCTTTCTCCATCAGTTTTGTTGGGTTAGCGGAGCGTAACCCAACGGTTTTTCCAAACCGAGAAGATGTTGGGTTGACAGGCAAAACGGTATCTACGGAGCTATGCCATCAATTGACTTCGTGCCTTATTTAAAAGATCGTTAGCCTGTTGACCAAAACGTTTCTCAAGCACATCAGCTTCAGCTTTGCCACCGAAAAAGGGGGCAATTGACTCATAAAGAGGTAGCAGAGGATATTCCTTACCATTTTGTAGGCTGGCCAAACAATTCCTTACAATCTCATATTTTGATTGGAGCATATGCTTAACTAACGCCTCTGTCTCACAACTCATATCGCCAGAGACATTCTTTAGTTTTGGATTGTTCTCATATTCTGCAATTTTTTCAGCTTCTAAATCGAGTTTTTTAGAGACGAGTAAACACATTATCACGCTCATCTTTTGTTGATAAGCTGCGTACTCGAAAAGGGTTTTAGATGTTTGTTTTTTAAGCAAGCACAACGAAATAATACTAAAAGCGAAATACATACTTTCAATTTGAGCAGACGATGTCATGTGTAATATTGGTGCTGCGGGTCTCAAGGACTGTTCATGACAGTACTTCTCAAACTCGTAGGCAATATAAGCGGTCAACTCTGTCAAATCATTTGCACGAGAAACCATCCCTTTAAGTGCTTTTTGTTTTTCGGCAGGCGTAGCACGAACTCCCTTATTAATGCCCAACATGCGGTCAAATACATCCTGTACTTCGTCGTTAAGTTCGACATCTTGTTGAGTTGAGCGCTCGCGTTTTTGGTGTTGCTCTTCACATTCGGTGTGTTTACTGCGAAGGAACCCAGCTGACTTTCCACAATATTTACAACTACCCATAGCGGCACCTCTGCAATAACCAACTAATCCATATAGGGCATCGTTGTCCACCAATATATCCGTTGCATTGAGTTAACGTAATGTAACCCAACAAAAAGTAAAGTAAAGGCCCGGTTTTCATGCCGGGCCTTTCATCTTGGGACGAGTCTGGGACGATAGTTTTTGGCATCCAAAATCGTCCAACTGCTTGATTTTTTTAAACAAAAATGGTGGAGGCGGTGGGAATCGAACCCACGTCCGGAAACGCTTATCCGAGTATTCTACATACTTAGCCTGTAATTTAATCTCGCTCCATGATCACCTGCAGGCAAGGTTATCAGAGAGCCAGTCCGGTTGAATATCGCTTTCAGGTCCTTCGGACAGAGCCCCAAAAGCTATCCCGCTAAGTGACGTCCAATAAGCCCCGCAGGATTAGGCCTATCAGACGCTGGCTGACTTAAGCAGCCAGGGCGTAGTTGTAGTCGTTGCCGACTATAATTTTCCACCTTTTTAACGAGGCGGCAGGACCTCGGTATGCTTCCCTCGGCGTCAGATCGTCCCGTCGAAGCCGGTCGCCCCCATTGGGCGTTACTGACTATGTCAAAGAGCTTCAATAACTTCTATTTATTGTAACACATTTCAAAGGGATTAAAAACAAGGGATTTTATGTGAGCAGGCCGCCCCCCCACTCTGGTTTAGCTCCAAAGGCTTATTTTCTTGCCTTCAGAACCTTTTGCATCTCCCTCTGGACATCCTTTTTCTTAATGGTCTCGCGCTTATCATAAGTGGTCTTGCCTTTTGCAAGCCCCAGTTCGACCTTTGCCTTGCCGCCTTTGAAATATATCTTTGTAGGTATCAGGGTATAGCCCTTCTCCTTTGTTTTTCCAATGAGCCTGAGTATCTCTTTCTTGTGGAGGAGGAGCTTCCTTGTCCTCTCAGGGCTGGGCTGGTTCTGGTTAAAGCTGTCCACCTTGGCGTAGGGGCTGATATGCGTGTTTATAAGAAGCATCTCGCTATTCTTTATCCGTGCGTAGCTGTCCTTGAGGTTGGCCTTTCCGGCGCGCAGTGACTTGACCTCCGAGCCTTCAAGGATGATGCCTGCTTCAATAGTCTCTTCAATGAAATAATCGTGGTATGCCTTTTTGTTCTGGCAGACGATATCTATGGCCAATTTATTCCACCCTCAGAACTTGCGGCCTGAAAGCTTTGTTCTTCTCGATAAATTTGCTGTAGATTTTCAATCCGAAAAAGGCAAGGGCAAGAAAGGAAGCCCCCAGGAGCCCTGAAATAAGGTCAGGGTTCTGGTCAGGAAATACCTTTACGGCAACTGTCTGGCCGAGGACAACCCCGAATATGAAGAAGACAATAGGCAGGAGATAGAGGAGCAGCCCGGCTTTCAGGACTGAAGCGGCGCCTACGGTAAATACGACCTTATCGCCCAAAGAGGCGCCTATCGTGTTGTCGGCCTCGATGATGATTTCATTGTCAACACTTCCGGCTGTGCCGCAGGACTTCTTTGAGGCGCAGTTATCGCATGCGCCGGTGCGCTGTGTCTTTATCAGTACGGTCTTTTTATTAAGTTTTACTACCATGCCATGTTCTTCCATACTTTAAATGGTATCAAAGAAAATCTGTTTTTTCAAGAAGGCATGAGGGGAGGTTCAGGGAAACTTTAAAAGAAAACCGGCTCTGACGAAAGGGCAGAGCCGGTCAAGAAGATAAATATCTCTATTGTGTTATGCTGCTTTGGAGCGTTTCCCTCTTGCGAGGCTGATTACTTTGCCTTCGTGCCTTGTTGCTGCCTTGGCATGCGCGGGCTCTTCTTCAGTCTTTCCTGATATGTTAAATACCTCTACCGTCGCCTTGAGGTTTGTGGCAAGCTCGGCGATTTCCTGGCTGGCCTTGGCTATCTGCTGTGCGCTTGTCGAAGTCTCGCCGATTACATTGGCAACGGCTTCGATATCACCGCTTATCTGTTCAGTTGCGGCTGACTGCTGCTCTGTAGCTGTTGTTATCTGGTGGATCATCGAGGTTACGGTATCTACCTTTATTACGATTTCCTGCAGGGCGCTGCCCGCATCCTGCGCAAGCTTTACACCGTGGTCAACCGCAAGGACCTCGTTTTCCATTGATGAGATGGCCTTTTTGGTCTCATTCTGCATGGCTTTGATCATGTCGCCTATCTCTTTTGTGGCTTTCATGGTTTTTTCCGCGAGTTTCCTTACCTCATCAGCTACGACGGCAAAGCCTCTGCCCTGTTCTCCCGCCCTTGCGGCCTCAATCGCCGCATTCAACGCGAGCAGGTTGGTCTGGTCAGCGATATCATCGATTACATTTATGATATTGCCGATCTCCTGTGAACGGTTGCCGAGGGTTGAGATTATCTCGCTTGACTCTTTTGCTGTTTTTGAAATCCCGTTCATTGATTCGATTGTCTGGGAAACGATATGACCGCCTTTTACGGCTACATCGCTTGCGTCCTTAGCGGCTTCAGATGCGCCTGAGACATTCTTTGCAACTTCTATGATGGTAGCGCTCATCTCCTGGGTTGCCGTTGAGACCTGTGTCGCTTTGGCGCTCTGTGACTGTGAGCCGCCCGCTATCTGCACCGCTGAAGCTGAAAGCTCTTCCGAAGATGAGGCGAGGTGCTCAATTGACGAGTGTATTTCCCTTATGATGCCGTGGAACTTGCCTATCATGCTGTTGAAGGCTGAGGCCATCTGGCCGCTTTCATCCTGTGATTTTATATCAAGGTTCAGGGTAAGGTCGTTTGTCTTCTCGATATTAAGCATGGTATTGTTGAGATAGGCCATCGGGGAGATTACCTTGCTCTTTATGACCCAGATGCTGAATACGCCGAGGCAGAGTATGACTGTAAGTAAAAGGCTTGAAAATACGAGGTTTCTTTTTGATGCCGCGAGGTCTGCCATGACACCGTCATCGACCCATGTGCCAACTGCTGACGATACTTCGAGTATTGAATCAATGCCTTCGCTGCTTCTGTCAATCCACTCTTTGCCGGTTATGGGGTAATTGCCTGTTGTGCCTGCTTCATAAACGGCTTTGCGTGTTTCGCCGAATTTATTGATGAATACATCTTCCATCCTGCTTACGGAATTAAGCACTTCGGGGTTGATATTGTTCATGTCCTTGAGTCTCTGGATGGGTTTGAGGCTTATCTCCACTATTGCCCTGAAAGTGTTGAGCTTCTCTGTTGCCTGCGCGTCAAAGGGTTTTCTTGAGCCTACGAAGTTAGCTACTGTGGCGCGTTCCCTGCCTGCGTATTCGCTGACAAGCCAAACAGCCTGCTTAAGTTCAAGGTTCATCCTGAGAGCTTCCTGAAGTGTTTCGTCATTTGCGGTTGATGCGAAGGCTGAAAGCCTTACTTCAGCGCCTGCGTCAATTCCGTTTGTAGCGGCTTTTATCCAGTCCTTTGTCGCATAGTCCTTTACGGCATTTCCAAGATTTTTATCAACGGACTTACGCGCGTTCTGCAATTCCGACCAGGCGTCCTTGAGCTTGCCGTTGGCTGCCTGGATGGCAGTGTTTGTGCTGTCCATTGATATAAGGAGTTCTGTTGTTTCGCTTGCTGTTTTATAGGCCTCATCGGCCTTTGTCCTGAGTTCCTCGATCTTGTTTACAATCGAGCCGTCCGCGCTCTGGTTTGAGGAGAGGGCCATGGCGGTCACGCCGCGCTCCTTTGCCTGAAAGCCTGAAAGGGCAAGGACCTCATCAGCCAACTGGTTGGCAATGTCCATACGGGCAATCTCTTTGCTTGTCTTATAAGTATCTACGACATTGATAATGGACAGGATTGTTAATCCTATGACCAGTATGCCGACAATACCGGTTAGAAAATTTTTGATGCTTATTCGCTGCAGAAACTTCATCTACTACCTCCTCATCCTTTTTTATGATATAGTTTCGCGTTAAAGACTATTATTACTAGTTACATTGGTTGATTGTATAGTTACCATTTCGGGAGTTATCAGAATTACTTTAGATTTTTTAATTTTTAATTTTAGTAACTGTAATTAGGTACAGGTATATGACAAAATCAAAAGGCGCAAGGGGTGCGGCGTTCAGGGTCCTGAACAGGGTGGAAGCAGGGGATTCTTATGCGGATATCCTGCTTGAGGCAGAGCTTGAGAACTTAAGCGAGGCCGACTCCGCCCTTGCAATGGAAATCACTAACGGGGTGCTGCGCTGGAGGATAAGGCTTGATTGGGCAATTGATTCGTTCTCTTCAATAAAGACGAAAAAACTTGAGCATAATGTGCTTAATGCCTTAAGAATAGGGGCTTACCAGATATTATTCCTGACAAGGGTGCCTGCGTCAGCGGCCATTAACGAATCCGTAAACCTTGTAAAGACGGGAGGGAATAAAAAAGCGGGTTTTGTGAATGCTGTATTGAGGAAAATAAACTCGGAAAAGGACAACCTGAAATTCCCTGATTTTGAAAAGGAGCCTGTCAAACATATATCTGTAGTCTATTCACATCCTGAATGGATGGTAAAAAGGTGGGTAGAGAGGTTTGGCCTTGATGAGGCGATGAGCCTCTGTGAAGGCAATCAGATAAGGCCGCCAAAGGTATTACGGGTAAATACGCTCAAGACAACACGGGGTGAGCTTTTTAATGAGCTTGTTGAAAAAGGCCTCGATGTGAAGTTGACGGATTACTCTCCCTTAGGCATACAGGTATTTAGGGGCAGGCTCAACCCAAAGGATGACAGATACTACATACAGGATGAGGCTTCCCAGCTGGTGCCGCTGCTTTTAGCCCCTAAAGCGGGTGAGGCAATACTCGATGCATGCAGCGCGCCCGGCGGCAAGACCACGCTTATGGCGCAGCTTATGAATAACAGCGGGATTATCATCGCGCTTGATAAATACGCAGGAAGGCTTAGAACAGTAGAGGAATCAGCCCAGAGGCTTGGGGTAAAAATAATAAAGACCATGGAGGCTGACGCCGCGGGCCCATTGAGGCTGCCTGCGGAGATACAGGAGTTTGACGCGATACTCTGTGACGCCCCGTGCTCCGGGCTTGGCGTCTTAAGAAGGTCTCCTGATATAAAATACAGGAGAAAAGAAGAGGATATAAAAGAGCTTTCAGCCCTTCAGAAGTCAATACTTGAGAACATCAGCCGCTATCTTAAAAAAGGCGGGCGCATTGTTTATTCAACCTGCACATTTGAGCCGGAAGAGACTGACGGAGTGGTGAAGTGGTTTTTGGAAAATCATAAGGACTTTGTACTTGAAAAAGCCGGCGGGTATGTCCCGGAGGATTGTAAAACCATGGTGGATGAGCCAGGGTTTTTAAGGACATACCCGCACAGGCATGGTACAGACGGTTTCTTTGCCGCAAGGCTAAGAAAGCTTTAAAAGGGCATCGGAAAAGTATCCATTAAGTTATCCTTATGCTTTTATGTCAAGGGTGCATCTTTGCATCTCATCGGCGCACCTGAAAGCGGCTGTATTGGCCTTAAGCATATTTACCGCTGTTATCCGGCTTACTGCCTCTTGCGTGTATTCGCTGTTCGAGCCTTCGATTACCGTTCCGTTTTTCTGATAATACGGCCCCGCGGAGTAATCCCTGCCCAATGTGACTACTACCCCGCTGCCGGTTTCATTCATAATGACGGTCTGCTTTTTATACCCGTCCGTATTGATGTTGGCGGTATTATGGGCAGAGGCGTCCATCATCCTGAAAGAGGCTTTTATGCCTGAAGCCGAAGAGCTGAACGCAGAGATCATAAAGGCCTCCATCTTACTTATCGGCAGACGAAGTTAATACTTTAGAAGAAAATTGATTTTTTATTTTTTTAATTTGTTTTAAAATAGAGAAAATAAATTACAGGGAAATATAATGTCGAATTTCTGGTATGTAATACTTGCCCTCGGCGGCACGATAGCGGCAGGTTTTGGAAGCACCTATATATTCAGCTACTTTAACCGCCATCTCCTCAAGGTAGTTAAAAAGGCTGAGGAGCTTGTCCGCAAAAGGCTTCAGAGCAGGGACAAGATGAATATAAAAGATATCGTGGCTGCGGCTGATATCGAAGAGGAGCTTCTGCCTAAGGCGCACTTTCTCTTAAACGGCGTTGCCAACTCCATCGGGGTAGACCCTGAGAACTTCAGGCCCGATGACATGTTGGGAGAGGCGCTTTTCGTAAGCGAGAGCGAGTTAAGCAGCGCCCTTCCCGAGGAATGGAGCAAGACAAAGATAAAGGATGGTATTCAGGTATTTTCCTACGAGATATTGAATAATATCGAGAAATTTTCCAATAAAAGCAAATTAAAGACAAGGCTTGGGGCGCTTCCTAACGCGCCCAAGGGCAGGGCCGATGTATTGGCGCTCATCTCTTCGATGTCATTGAAGGAGTTTTTGAAGTTCTTCTCGCCAATCATAGATACATCCAAGATGAAGGGCGGATGGGGCTAAGGCACTAAATCCCCGGAGGGAATCTCGCCCTCCCGTACCACTTTTATTTCTTTTCCCGTCACATCTATTATGGTTGAACCGAGCCTTCCCCCGAGCCGTCCGCCGTCTACCAGAACATCTATTTGGCCATCAAAATAATCAAGCACCTCCTGCGCTGATACAGGGGGTTTTTTGCCTGAGGGGTTTGCGCTTGTAGCGGTAATGGGGCTATTAAGGGTATTAAGGAGCTTTTGGGTGTCGGGGTTGCTTGAGACTCTTACGCCTATGGTTTTGCTATAGCTGATAAGCTCAGGGGGTATTGAAGAATGCGCCTTGAAGATAATGGTAAGGGGGCCGGGCCAGAACCTTTTTATAAGCCCTTCGGCAACGGGCGGGATTTCTGCTGCCACGCTGTCAAGCATTGCCCTGTCTTTTATTATCACGGATATCGGGCTTTTCTCTGAGCGGCTTTTTAGGTTGAAGAGGTTTGCTATGGCGGTTTTATTGAAAGGGTCAACGCCGAGGCCGTAGAATGTTTCCGTAGGGTAGGCGATTATACCGCCTTTTTTGAAAAAGGAGACCGCCTCATCAAATGTAGATGAGGCGGAAAGTATCAGTGTTTTTTTCTTATCCAATTTGGGCTTTTAGTTTCTTTGCCTTCTCTTCGACCTGCTTTGCCATTTCTTTTCTGTATTTCTTAAGTTCTTCATGGAGCTTTTCATCGGCTGTCGAAAGTATCTGCACAGCGAAGATGCCTGCGTTCTTTGCGCCTGCCTTTCCGATTGCCATTGAGGCTACGGGGACTCCGCCGGGCATCTGCACGGTTGAAAGGAGGGCGTCAAGTCCGTTAAGCGGGCTTGCGTCAATTGGCACGCCTATTACAGGCAGGGTCGTCTCAGCCGCGATAAAGCCCGCAAGGTGCGCCGCGCTGCCCGCGCCTGCTATTATTACCCTGATGCCCCTTTTCTCGGCGTTCCTGGCGAACTGCGCTGTCCTGTGCGGCGTTCTGTGCGCTGAGGATATCGTCATCTCAAAGGGGATATTGAAGTTCTTAAGTACCTTTGCTGCCTCTTCCATTACAGGCAGGTCTGAATCGCTGCCCATGAGTATTCCAACTAATGCCTTCTCTGCCATAATGCCTCCCGAATTCGGATCAGTCCTTTAATGCCTTCTGTCCAATATCTTTCCTGAAGTATGCGCCTTTCCAGCTAATCCTGGATACCGCGTTATAGGCGTTATCTATCGCGTCTTTTATGCCGCTTCCAAGGGCAGTGACTCCGAGTACCCTTCCGCCCGATGTTACTACACGGCCTTCTTTCAAAGCTGTTCCTGCATGGAATACTACAACATCTTTGAGCTTTGCGGCTTCTTCAAGGCCGGCTATCGCGTCGCCTTTTACATAATCGCCGGGATAGCCAGCTGAAGCCATCACCACGCAGACCGCCGCTTTCTCTGTCCAGCTTAATTTTATCTTATCGAGCGTGCCGTCAACAGAGGCCATGAGAGCTTCGAGCAGGTCGCTTTCAAGGCGCATAAGTATTGGTTGGGTTTCAGGGTCGCCAAACCTGCAGTTAAACTCAAGCACCTTGGGTATACCTTTATCTATCATAAGCCCCGCGTAAAGTACTCCTTTATACGGGCGGCCTTCAGCCTCCATCGCCTTTACAGTCGGTATCATGACCTTTGCCATGACCTCTTCGGCAAGCTCAGGCGTTACAATCGGGGCAGGTGAATATGTGCCCATGCCACCTGTATTGGGGCCTTTGTCGCCGTCAAATATCGCCTTATGGTCCTGCGCAGGCGCAAGGGGGAGCACTGTCTTCCCGTCAGTGATGGCAAGGAAAGACGCCTCCTCGCCTTTGAGGAACTCTTCGATTACAATTTTGCTTCCGGCGCTGCCAAATGCCTTTTCCTTCATCATCAGGTCAATTGCGGCGTATGCCTCGTCTTTTGTCTGGCATATTATGACGCCCTTGCCTGCGGCAAGCCCGTCAGCCTTTACGACAAAAGGAGGGTTGTGTGTCTCAATATATGTCCTTGCGTGCTCTGCTGAGTCGAATTTTTTGTAAAAGGCAGTCGGTATCTTATGCCTTTGCATAAGGTCTTTGCTGAACGCCTTGCTGCCCTCTATCTCAGCCGCCTTCTTTGAGGGGCCGAATGCTTTCAGCCCCGCTTCTGTGAATATATCGACAATACCCAATGTCAGCGGCACTTCAGGCCCTACTACGGTCAGGTCTATCTTTTCACGGAGCGCGAAGCTCTTAAGGGCCGCTATGTCTTCCGCGGGTATGAGCACATTCTCACCGACCTGAGCTGTCCCCGGGTTTCCGGGAGCGATAAAGAGCTTTGTCACATTTTTGCTCTGTGAGAGTTTCCATGCGATTGCGTGCTCTCTGCCGCCGCTTCCTATTACAAGAACTTTCATCTTCGTATCCTAATATTAGTGTTTGAAATGACGGATGCCTGTAAATACCATTGCAATCCCGTGCTCATCAGCCGCCTTTATTACCTCTTCATCCCTGATCGAGCCGCCGGGCTGGATTATGGCGGTTACTCCGTGCTCGGCTGCCATGTCGACATTATCCCTGAACGGGAAGAACGCGTCTGATGCCATTACCGAGCCTTTTACCTCAAGGCCCGCGTCCTTTGCCTTAAGTACGGCAATCCTTGTGGAGTCTATCCTTGACATCTGGCCTGCTCCTACGCCCACTGTGCGGCCATCATTGGCAAATATTATGGCGTTGCTCTTTACATGCTTGCAGACATTCCACGCAAAGATGAGATTCTCAAGCTCTTTTTCGTTCGGGCCTCTTTTTGTGACGGTCTTTAAGTCTGATGCGCTCTCAAGGTCAAGGGTCTGGAGGAGAACTCCGCCGGATACCCTCTTTATGTCAAGGTCAGTCGGCCCGAAGCTCCTGTGCTCCTGCTTAATCTCTCCGGTCTCAATTACCCTTAAGTTCTTCTTTGCGTTAAACACATCGAGTGCGTCTTTTTCAAACTTCGGGGCGATTACCGCTTCAAGGAATATCTGGTTGAGTATCTCTGCTACTTCTTTTGTGACGGGCCTGTTAAAGCCTACTATGCCGCCGAAAGCGGAGACCGTATCGCAGGCGTAAGCCTTTTTGTATGCTTCGAGCAGTCCGGCTTTGGATATGGCGGTGCCGCATGGGTTATTGTGCTTTATGATGACTGCCGCGGGCTCATGGAACTCAACCGCTATCTGGAGGGCGGCGTTAAGGTCAAGTATGTTGTTGAATGAAAGCTCCTTGCCCTGAAGCTGTTTTGCGTCTCCGAGGCCGGGAATGCCCTTTGACCTGATGCGGTAGAAGGCTGCGGCCTGGTGCGGGTTCTCGCCGTACCTTAAGTCCTGCACCTTTTCGTACTGGACTGTGAATGTCTCAGGGAACCTCTTCATGGGCTCTGCCTCGGGGATTTCTGGAACGCTTCCGAGGTAGTTGGATATTGCGGCATCGTAGCGCGCGGTCAACTGGAATACCTTTTTCGCGAGCGAGAAGCGGGTCTGAAGAGATAAGCAGTTCTTTTTATCGTGCATCTCTTTTACTATCCTGCCGTAATCGGCAGGGTCGACCACTACAGCCACATCGTTATAGTTCTTTGCGGCTGCCCTTATCATAGTGGGGCCGCCGATATCGATATTCTCTATTGCGTGCTCAAGGGTGCAGCCCTTGGCTATCGTATCCTCAAAAGCGTAGAGGTTTACTACCACCATGTCAATCGGGAGTATCCCGTTTGTCTCCATCTCTTTCTGGTGCGTGGCATTGTCGCGTATGCCTAAGATGCCGCCGTGTATTTTCGGGTGGAGTGTCTTGAGCCTTCCGTCAAGCATCTCGGGAAAACCTGTATAAGACTGTATGGGGATTACTGTCACGCCGGCATTTCTTATAAGCTCTGCTGTGCCGCCCGTTGATATTATCTCAACACCGGCTGCTGAAAGCTCTTTTGCGAAATCAACTATGCCGGTCTTGTCCGTTACACTGATAATTGCCCTGCGAATCCTTTTCATAATAATACTTAATGCCTCCTTCTAAGATTATCGTAGTTAAAAATTCATGTTCCTTATAAATTCCTGCTCAAAGTGAGCGCTCCCTGAAAGCGATACATACTTAACCTTTGCCGCAATATCTTCTGCCTCTGCCTTTGCTTCGTCTGTCAGAAGGGCAAGGGTGGCTCCGTCAAGGGCGGCATCTCCGACAGAGTAGATATTATCGAGCCATTCTGAATCAAGCAGCCCGATCTCTTTAAGCCCCTCTTTTTTAAGATGGCTTCCGAACGCGCCTGCTATATAGACTTTTTTGATTTGGCCAGGGCTTATCTGCGCCTTTTTAAGGAGCATGGATATGCCGGCCCTTGTAGCTGATTTGGCCACCTGAAGAGCCCTGATATCAGCCTGGTTAAGGGCCACTTCACCCTTTGCGCCCCTGTAGAGCACAAAGGAGTTTCCGCCGTCCTCTTCTTTTATCTTATTGGCAAGATTATTTTCTATCTCGCCTTTATCTTTTATCCTGCCTGTCCGTTCGATTATCTCTGCTTTAAGAAGCCCGGAGACGGCTTCAATAAGGCCTGAGCCGCATATCCCCTTTGGGGCGGCATTGCCGATTACATCGAGGATGAGCCTGTCGCCTTCAATATTGACGCCCTGTATTGCCCCGTCCCGGGCAGTCATTCCGTACTTAAGCTCGCCGCCTTCAAAGGCAGGGCCTGCTGCCGCGGAAGTGGCATACATGGAGCCGTTCGCGCTTAATATTATTTCGCTGTTTGTCCCAATATCTATGGCAAGGGTCGGTTCTGTCTCTTCTTTAAGGCCCAGCGAGAGCGCAACCGCCACAGCGTCCCCTCCCACAAAACCGCCTATGAACGGGAAGGTGTAGAGCAGCGCGTCTTTTGCGCTCAGGCCTATCTCAGTTGCCTTAAGCCTCTTTGCCTCTTTAAAAGCAGGCTTGTAAGGCACCTTTGAGAGCGGCTCAGGCGATATGCCCAGGAGTATATGCTCCATCACGGGGTTTCCCGCGGCAGTTATCTCTGAAACTCCGCCGTCCTGCGGCAGTCTCTCCAATATCTCATTGCAGGCGCTTACAACGCTCTTTGAAAGATCGGCTAACAGAGCGGGGTTTTCAACGACAGCGTTTATCCTTGAAACTACATCCCTGCCCCATTTTGACTGCGGATTGGGCAGTACAGCCGTGCCGAGGAAAAGGCCGGTTGCCAAGTCCACCGAGCGCCCGACTATAGTGGTAGTGCCTATGTCAAAAGCCGCCCCAATGCCTTTTTTTGTGTAGTTTATATTTTTAATTTTTATCAAGGAGTTATACGGCCAATCCCAAAAACTAAAAAAGCAGGCCGCGGGTTTCCGCAGCCTGCTAACTTAACATTATTTGAGGGTTTAAATCAAGATTTTAACTTTCAAGCCCTTCAGGGGCGCAAAAGCGGCCTGAGTTACTGGAAGGATACCGGAGGCGCGCTTGTCAGGAGATATTTTACATCCTCATCCTGGAAGCTGAAGCCCACACCCATGTAAGCGGACTGAAGCCCTACCTTGCTTACGAAGTCGTCAACGCCGGCGGTAAGGAAGAAGAACTTATTTATGTAATATGTGCCTGATGCCTTGAGGTGGGGGTTGCCCTTCTGTCCGAAATCAAAGGCATCAAGAGAGAGTTTCAGCCTGTCTTTGTACATGTAGTAATCGACACCCGCGCCGCCTGTCGATTCGATAAGACCGCCTCTTAAGGTGGTGTTCTTGAACCTCTTGGCTATCTGTGCGGTGAATTTAATCTGCTCAGTAGTCTTGGTCTCGGTGGTGGTCGAGGTCACCCCGTTTGTAACAATATCTCTTGTCTCTTTGGTCCTTCTGCCCCTTGGGTCATCCACAATCTCAAGGAGATAGTATTTATCTGCCTTGGGCTGTATCCTCAAGGTGAAGTAGCTCTTGGTGTCCCTCGCGTCAAAGAGGTACTCACCCCTGTACCCGATAAAGGTATGGAAGTTCTCGGTCCTCTCGATATAGTTATTTATGCCGGTTACGGTCTTGTTTATATTCTCATGGAGAGTCGCGTCATTTATGAGCTTTCCGATGGTGCCTTCGCCTTTATCTATCTTTTTGGCAATGCTGCCCATGGAGGTCATTGTATCTGAAACGCTCGGGCCGATTTCCTTTGTGACCTTGTTGAGGGTGTCCATTGCCTGCTGAAGGCTCAATGAGGCCTCTTTAAGGTTTTCCACTCCGTCCTTAAGATTGCCCCTGTTCTCAGAGATCATGTCGTTAAGGTTGTTTGAAGTCTTTGTAAGCGACTCGTTGAGGTTCTTTATAGCTGCCCTGAGCTCAGCGGTGATTCCTGGGCCTTCCTTCTTAAGAAGGGCAGTGAAGTCATCAAGGTTATGCATGATGTTCTCAAACTGCTCGTCGTTCTTGGCAACCATCCTGTTGACCCTGAAGGTGATCTCTTCGATGTTGTCAACGATGTTCCTTAAGGTCTGCTCTCCCTCTTCTCCGCCAAGCACATTGCTGATGGATTCTGTTACCTTCTTTATGTCGCCTGAGACATCGCTAAGTATGGTTATGAGCTTATCCATGTCGGCATAAGAAGTCGTGCGGGTTATCTCGTCGCCCTCTTTTAATGGCGGCGCGCCGGGAGCGCCCGGCACAAGCTCAAGGTACTTCTCACCGAGGAGGCCTTTTGTGGTCAGCACTGCAGTAAAATCCTTGCCGATTTTCACATTAGGCTTTATTTCAAGCTCAAGTTCAGCTTTGTTCTCTTTAAGGGTTATCCTCTTGACCCTTCCGACTTCGACTCCGGCAACGCGCACCGAGGCGTTCTCGTCAAGGCCAGCGGCTGAGTCGAATTTTACGAAAAGGGTATAGCCCTCTGCCCTGCCGAGCTTTATGCCGCCGAGCCTCAGTGACATATAGACCAGCAGCATTATCCCTATGAGGACGAAAAGCCCAACCTTTGCTTCGGGGCTCATTTTTAATAATGAAGAAGGCTTAAGTGCCATTATCTTTCTACTCTAATCCTTTACTTTACAATTAATACATTATAATACGGGCTGATATGACTTTTGTCCGTATCAGTAAACTTTTATCGGGCCTTCTGCCCTGCCTTCGAGGAACTGGCGCAGTATCGGGTTCTGGTTTGCCTTCATCTCTTCTACTGTGCCTTCCTCGATTATTCTGCCCTCGTGCAGCATGGCTATCTTGTCGGCTATCTTATAAGTAAAAGGAATGTCATGGGTAATCAGGATATAAGTTGTTTTTAGCGCGCGCTGGGTATCAAGGACAAGGTCAGCTATGGAGTCGCTCATAATTGGGTCGAGCCCTGTCGTAGGCTCGTCGAAAAGGACTATTTCCGGGTCCATTACAATGGCCCTTGCGAGGCCCACCCTTTTTTTCATGCCTCCGCTGAGGTCAGCAGGCATCATGTCCTCTACATTAGCCAGCCCAACTCTATTAAGCTTTTCTCTGACTATCTTAAGGATGTCCTCATCATTCATGTCGGTATGCTCTTTGAGGGCAAACCCGACATTGCCGGCCACGGACATTGAATCGAAAAGGGCAGCACCCTGAAAAAGCATCCCGAACCTTTTAAGCACTTCGCTGAAATCGCGCTCTGACATCGCTGTGATGTCCTGTCCGTCAAGAAGGATCTTTCCTTCGTCAGGTTTGAGGAGCCCGATAATGTGTTTAAGCAGTACGCTCTTGCCTTCGCCGCTTCTTCCGATAATGACGGTGATCTTGCCTTTTTCTATTTCAAGGTTAACGCCGTCAAGTACCTGCTTGGGGCCGAAGGCCTTCTTTAGATTAATAATTTTTATCATAATGTGGCTTAATTATCAAGTTATGCCATGAACGATGACATCAGGTAGTCTGAAACAAGTATGAGCACGCTCGCCATGACCACGGAACTTGTAGCCGCCCTTCCGACACCTTCCGCGCCGCCTGAAGTGTAGAATCCGTTATAGCTCGCTACAAGAGTCGTGATAAGCCCGAATACAATGGATTTGGTAATTCCGGTGAATATGTCGTCTACCTGCACGAAGTCTATCGTCCTTCCGATATAGATGCCGGGGTTTATGCCAAGGAGCTTTACGCCGACAAAATATCCTCCGATTACCCCGACAAAGTCAGTGATTATCGTAAGGAGAGGGAACATGCAAATGCCCGCGAGTATCCTTGGGACAACGAGATACTTGATAGGGTTTACCGCCATAGTGAAGAGCGCGTCTATCTGTTCCGTCACCCTCATTGTGCCAAGTTCTGTTGCCATTGCGCTGCCTGCCCTTCCGGTGACCATGAGACCTGTTAAAACAGGGCCGAGCTCTCTGGCCATGCTGAGGGCGACAGTGGGGCCGACAAGGCTTTCCGCGCCAAACCTCTTAAGGGCGTTATAGCTTTGGAGGGCGAGCACCATGCCGGTAAATGAGCCCGTGAGTATGACTACGAAAAGGCTCTGGACGCCCACGAACTCCATCTGCTTGAAGATGTTCCTGAGCTTTATCGGAGGGGCAAAGGCGTACATCATGGCCTTAAAGAGCATTATAGCCATTTTGCCCATGCCATCGATGAACTGTTCGGACGATTTGCCTAAGCTTTCAAGATAAGCTTTCATTATTTGTATATCCTCGGGACACGGGCAGAGATATTGCAGAATATCTCGTAGCTGATAGTGTCCGTCTTCGCGGCGATCTCTTCGGCAGTGATCTCCTCTTTGCCCTGAGCGCCTATTATGATCACTTCATCGCCTATTGAGGCGTCTTTTATATCCGTCACATCGCACATCATAAGGTCCATGCAGACCCTGCCCACCATTGGCGCCCTCATCCCGCGTACAAGTACTTCGCCTTTGCCGGACAGCCTCCTTGGGATTCCGTCAGCATACCCGATTGGAAGCGTTGCTATTACGCTTTCCTTTGTGGTGACGAAGGTCCTGCCGTAGCTTATTGAAAACCCGGCAGGGACATTCTTTATGTGCATTATCTCAGTCTTTAAGCTCATTACCGGCTTGAGCTTTATCTTATCCCGCAGATGTTGAGCCGGGTAAGAGCCGTAGAGCATTATGCCCGGCCTTATTATATTAAAATGCGCGGCGTCGTAGTCAACCGCAGCCGCGCTGTTTGCCATATCAATGAACTCGGGCGTAAAGCCCAACCCTTTCATGACTTCAACGACCTGCAGAAAAAGCTCGACCTGTTTTTTCGAGTATTCCCTGTCTTCTGATTCTGATTCGACGAAATGCGATAGAACTGCTTCGGCTTGAAGATTAGCGAGCGACCTGAATTCCTGAAAGAACGGGACGACCTGATGCGGCAGGAGCCCGATCCTGCCCATGCCTGTATCGATTTTTATGTGCACTTTTTTTACGGCGTTTATCTTTTTCGCGTATTCATTGATGAGGCGCGCGGTATTCAGGTCAAAGACAACCGGCGTAAGGTCAAGGTCAAAGATATCCTTGACCTGCCCCGGATATATGCCTCCGAGGATAACGATAGGGCTAATTATACCACCAACTCTGAGTTTTGCGCCTTCTTCGGCTATCGCGACCCCGAAAAATTCGCAGCCGAGCGATTCAAAAATCTTTGCGGCCTCAAGGTCTCCGTGCCCGTAGGCATTTGCCTTGACTATGGCCATTATCTTTGTAGCCTGCGTGGCGTTGCTTCTCAGTTGCCGGTAGTTGTATTTAAGCGCCGCGGTATCGATGATTGCAGCGGTGGGTCTTGCGGATAGCAAAATTCCTCCTGCCAAAAGAGTTAAAAAATCAAGTTTAACAAATACTTAATAGCACCAATCACATGCCCCTGTAAAGGGAAAACTGATTTTTACATAAAAGGACGCGGCAGAGGCAGGGCCTTGCCCTGCGGATGTGATTGACGGCAAAGGGCGTACCAACGGATATCCATGATATTTCACGGCTTTCGCTTGACTTGTAAAGGTACCCATAATATTATTGTAAGTAGTTTTTTCCTTCTCAGCCTGTAATGATAAGGGCCGGGGGCAAAGTCCGCATTCTGTTATGAACCACTCCAGCCAAAACCGCTATCCTGAAATCAAATTCTGACAAGAGGTAGTATCATTGAAGATACCTTTTCTTGACCTGAAAAAGCAGTACCTAAGCGTAAAAGATGAAGTCTCAGATGCGATAGGGCGCGTCCTTGATGATTCGGCTTATTCAGGCGGGCCTTATGTCGATGCCTTTGAGGCAGAGTTCGCAAAGTACTGCGGGGTCAAGTATTCAACAGGCGTATCGAGCGGCACTGACGCGCTGCACCTTGCCATGAGGACGCTTGATATCGAAGCAGGCGACGAGGTGATACTGCCGGTAAATACCTTTGTGGCAACCGCATGGGGCGTATCATATGTAAACGCAAAGCCTGTCTTTGTCGACTGCGACCCTGAGTCGTGGAATATTGATCACAAGGCCATAGAGTCAAAGATAACGGATAAGACAAAGGCGATAATAGGCGTGCACCTTTACGGACAGCCGTTCGATGCCGATGAGGTGAAAAAGATTGCTCGTAAATATAACCTCAAATTCGTTGAGGACTGCGCTCAGGCTGTAGGCGCTCTGTATAAAGGCAGGAGGGTGGGCAGCCTTAGCGATGTAAGCTGCTTCAGCTTCTATCCGGGGAAAAACCTTGGGGCTTACGGAGAGGCAGGGGGGCTTGCCACGGATAATGCCGAGTATGATAAACGGATAAGGTCGCTTCGCAACCACGGCTCTCTCGTAAAGTATTATCATGAAGAGCTTGGTTTTAATATGAGGATGGACGGCATACACGGTGCGGTGCTCAGCATCAAATTAAAGTATTTGGATGAATGGAACGAAAAGAGAAGGAGCATAGCCAAAAGCTACAGGCAGGGCATAAAAAACCCGAAGCTGAAAATGCAGAGGTGCCCTGATTTCGCTTCTTCGGTCTATCATCTCTTTGTAATAACTACAGAGGACAGGGACGGGCTTAAAAGCTACCTTGAGGCAAAGGGTATTTACCCCGGCATACATTACCCTGTGCCGTGCCACTTGCAGAAGGCTTACGCCCATCTTGGGTATAAAAAAGGGGATTTCCCCAATGCCGAGCATCTGTCGCGAAGCTGCCTGTCTCTGCCGATGTACCCTGAACTTACGGAAGAAGAAGTCGCTTTTGTTATAGATGCTCTCAACAGGTATTGAAACTTAAATGATAAAAGATTCCGTGCAGGCGTTTGTCCCTGCTTTCAATGAAGAGGCCACGATCAAGACCGTCCTTGAGCGCACGCACGAGGTCTTAAAGAAGCACTGCCTTAATTTTGAGGTGCTTGCATATGATGACGCCTCAACGGACAGTACGCCCAGGATAATGGATGAGTTCGCAAGGACTCATAAGAATGTAAAAGTAGTACACCAGAAGAAGAACGGCGGCGGCTGGGGCCCGATGGTTAGAAATGCCTTTTTGCAGGCCTCGCATGACTGGATAGTAATAGTTGATTCAGACATGCAGTTTGACCCGTATGACCTTGAGAAGTTCATGCCGCACCTTAAGGATTATGACCTTTTAATATCGGGCAGGCTCAACAGGAAGGACAACCTTGCGCGAAAGCTCATAACCTTTACGGACAAGTTCCTTTTAAGGCTTCTTTTTTCAGTGTCGTTCTACGACCTGCACTGGATAAAGTTCATCAGGACAAAATATATCGATAAAAAGACGATAACAGGCGATTCTCCCTTTGTTGAGACTGACATACTCATAAGGGCGAAGATGAAGGGCGCGAGAATCAAGCAGTTTTACTTGCCGCATTATCCGCGCCTCCACGGGCAGGCAACAGGGGCGAGCCTTAAAAATATTTACAATTCCCTCAGGGATATGCTGAGCCTCTATTTTAAATTGAAGATGGCGCGCGGTTAGTTCTTTTAAGTTCCGGGCGGGCTTGGCTCCTGTATGGTTCATATTTATGCTTAAGAAATACGATTATCTTATATTCGGCGCGGGAATTTACGGCCTGTATGCCGCAAGGCTTCTCGGTAAAAGGGGGCTTAAGGTCGCTGTTGTGGAGCACGATGACGGGCCGTTCCAGCGGGCAAGCTATATTAATCAGGCGCGGGTGCATCACGGCTATCATTACCCAAGGAGCATCTCTACAGCCGCAAAGACCGCAAAGTATTACTACAGGTTCAACGAAGAGTTCTCCTTTGCGGTAAACATGAAATTCAAAAAGGTCTATGCCATATCCACCGTGAATTCCCTGACTAACGCAAGGCAGTTTAAAAAATTCTGCGATTATGTAAATATACCTGCTGTTGAGATAAACCCGGAGCTGTACTTCAATAACCAGTATATCGAGTCAGCCTTTGAGACAGAGGAGTTTGCCTTTGACGCGTTCGTTATCCGTGACCGGTTAATGGAGCAGCTTTCCGCGCTTAAGAATGTAGATTTTTTTTTTAGAACGCAGATCAAGGATGCAGCCAAATCAGGCAGGCACTATTTAGTCTCATTCGATACGGGTTTGAATATAGAGACCCCTGCCGTACTTAACGCGACTTACGCGAGCATCAACCAGCTCCTAAACAGGTTTGGTTTTGCGAGCATGAAGATAAAGTACGAGATATGCGAGGTCATCCTTGTAAATGTGCACGGGTTCCTTGAGGATGTCGGGCTTACGGTAATGGACGGGCAGTTCTTCTCTGTCATGCCGTTTGGATTAATCGGGAAGCATTCGCTGACCTCGGTCGCGTTTACGCCCCATTTAAGCTCTTATGACGCGCTGCCGACATTTTCGTGCCAGTATGTAAATACGAAGTGCAGCCCGCAGCAGCTTGAGAACTGCAATCTGTGCCCTGCAAGGCCCAAGACAGCATGGCCGTACATGAGCCAACTCGGAAGAAAATATCTGAGGGATGATTCTCAGGTGACTTATGACAGCTCGCTCTTTGCGATAAAGCCCATACTCCTTGCGGCAGAGCTTGATGATTCGAGGCCGACCGTCATCAGGAAATTATCCGATGAGCCTTCTTTCATCTCAGTATTGTCAGGAAAGATAAATACGCTCTATGACCTTGATGAGGTCCTTTAAATGAAATACCAGATATTCGTATCCTTCATAGTCTATGTGCATAATGGCGAGGGCAAGGCCGCGCGGTTTTTAAAGACCTGTGACAGCTATCTGCATAATAATTTCGAGAGCTATGAGATTGTACTCGTCAATGACGGCAGCACCGATAATACCATTGCTGAAGTGGAATCTGTGATGAAGGATGTGAAGGGCAATGCCATCCTCATTAATCTGCCGTGGAAGCATGGTGTCGAGCCTGCGATGACTGCCGGCCTCCACAGGTCTGTCGGGGATTTCGTATTTGAGAGGGATAACCTTGAGATAGATTTTTCGGAGGAACTCCTTGTAAGATTATATGAGACAGCCACATTGGGCTTTGATATCGTATCAGCCGCTCCCAATGCCCCGCTTTCATTCACATCAAAGATGTTCTATAAGTTCATAAACAGGGTCTCTTATGTAAACCTTAATATGTCTTCGGAGACTATAAGGCTTGCCTCAAGAAGGTCCCTGAACGCGATGCTTAACCTGAAGGAGAAGTTCCGCTACAGGAAGGCTCTCTATCTCCTTACGGGATACCCGAATAAAAGCATTGCATATGAGCAGATACCCGGCTACAAAGGCACGAAGAAGAGGGTTGAGCAGGAAAATATCGACCTTGCGCTCGATGTAGTAATAGGCTTTTCAAATATCGGCATCAAGGCGATACACCTCTTATCTGCGCTTCTCTTCCTGTTCTCGATAGGAGTTGCCGGATTTACCATTTATAATTATCTTTTTGTAAAAGATATAGTAGAGGGCTGGGCGAGCATACTGCTCTTTTTATCAAGCGTGTTCTCGGGCCTGTTCTTCATACTCGGCATCCTTGGAGAATATATCTTAAGGATATTAAATGAGGTCAAGGGCCGCCCGTACTATACTATCTCATCCATCAAGGTTTTTTCTGAATCTACCAATACGGCTTTAAGCCTTGAGAAGATTCATAACAAAAATCCAATTTTCCCGTAGAGGTTCGGAGCAGAGTCGTGCGGCATAAAGATTGTCTTGTAAATGTCCTTATCCCGGCAGTTATACTTGCCCTTTTGTCTTTCATCTATATCTCGCCTATCTTTTCGAATTTCAGCTATATCGGACTTTCTGACTGGGACAGCCAGCTCTTCTACTACGCCGCCCCTCTTAAGACCATTCTGGAATATCACCAGTTCCCGCTGTGGAATCCCTATGCCTGCGGCGGAATGCCGATGCTGGCCAGCCCTGAGCTTAGTTTCCTTGCGCCCCCTTATATCTTCCCTCTGTTGTTCGGAGAGGTGGCAGGCGTCAAGTTCCAGATAATCTTCTATACCATCATTGGCATGTGGGGGATGTACTTCTTAAGCAGGACCTTGGGCTTTGGCAGGTATTCCTCTTTTGCAGCCCCTATCATCTTCATGCTCAGCAGCTGGTATCCTTTGAGGATAAGCGAAGGGCACTCAGGCTTCATGCCGTTTGCGCTCCTGCCGCTTGTAGCGGCTTTTTACATCAGGGCAAATGAGGCAGGCTCATTTAAAATAAGGCCGCTCATCCTAAGCGCGGTATTCTTAGCGTGGATGCTCCTTGCAGGCGGCGTGTATCCGTTTACGGTAACAAGCCTCTTCCTCTTTTTCTTCAGTATCTTATCAGCGGTATCTAAAAAATCCGTCAGGCCGCTTATCAATGTGGCTTTGATTGTAGTTTTTACATTCCTGCTCGGCGCGGTCAAGGCAATCCCGCAGTATGAGTTCATCTCGCAGTATCCAAGAAAGACCGAGACAACCGAGTACCACTCGGTAAATATATTAAAGGATTCTCTTTTCAGCAGGAACCAGAGGGTTACGACTCAGAGCCCTGAATTCTATAAAGGCGCCCAAGAGGACGCAGGCGAGTACCTTAGAGCCTTCTGGAGGGGCGAGAGGCCCTGGGGGTGGCAGGAGTACGGCGCATTTGTAGGTATAGGCGCATTCATACTGTATCTGTTAGGTTTTGCCTTTATAAAGAGGCTTTGGGTATGGCTTTCAATATCTGTAATAACGCTCCTGCTTTCAATGGGAGATTATTCGCCGATTAATCTATGGACGCTTTTAAGAAAGCTCCCTGTCTTCGGGTCGCTCCACGGCCCTTCAAGGATAACCATTCTCTTTGTCTTTACGCTCTCCGTGATAGCGGGTTTTGTCGTAAACAGGCTTGAGAGCGCAGATGCGCTTAAAAAGAAGCTTCCCTCCAAGGCCCTTGTAATCCCGATACTGCTTATATTGCTCCTTGAGCTTATTACGGTCTCGATGCCGGTATTCAAGGACGCTTTTGTAAAGCCTCCTTATAATCTGCAGGAGAACAAGATCTTCTCCCATATAATCGTCAATGACCCTACGGCAGTCAATTACCCTTACTTCCTTCAGAATGTCGGGGTGCTTAACTGCTATGAGTCGCAGCACCCGACTACAAAGGCCGTTCCCTACGGCCATGAGAACGGGGACATAAACCCTTATTACAAGGGTGAGGCATACCTTGCAAACGGGCAGGGGACAGCGAACCTGAAGTTCTTCTCTCCGAATAAGGCGATTATTGAAGTGGATGCAACGGCAAAAGATACCGTTGTCTTCAACCAGAATTTCTTTAATGGCTGGAGGAAGGAATACAAAGGGCAAAAGAGTGAAGTGACCCCGTTTGGAGGGCTTGTAGCGTCTGAAGTTGAGGCCGGAAGGTCTGAGGTGACATTTTATTACAGCCCCACAAGCTTCAGGGTTGGGCTTGGGATTTCGGTTGTGTCCCTTATCATCGCAGGCTTCTTTATATTCAGAAGGCCTAAGGAGTGTTGTTCGTAAGTACCTGAATCACAGCTTCTCCTTCCACAATGCCGCGGAGCGAACGGTAGTTCGCAAAGTAAATCAGCAACAACGCTTTAATACAATCTGCAATCCTTTAACTCCTTACCGTATTTGCCCAACGAAAGGAACAGGCCAAAATCTTTAATACCGGATTCCCGATAGAGACATTCGGGAATGACGGCTTGATTAGGGGAAGGGCGAGAGAGCGGGCATCAGCGCAAGCGACTTAAAGCTTTGAGGTGAGCGGATTGGGGAGGAGCGGGGTTGCGCATTCATTCGCCCGAAAAAGCCCGGCAGGGCGTTAAGGTTAAAACAGCACTGAGCTGAGTGCATATCTTCTTTCTTATTCTTGCCTTTAAAGTTCTGTCACCGTCAGATTGCTTCGGACAAAAGCCCCTCGCAATGACATAAGGGGCGAGGGGAATGCGTTTAGAACTAAAAAAAAGGGCCCAACCTTTCGGTTGAGCCCTTTGTAATTTCTATTTGTCTTTTAGGCCAATTCAGGAATAGGCCCAAACATCTCCATCTTCTTGCCAAGGGATTTGCGGAGCTTCTTTAAAGCCTCGCTCTCTATCTGCCGGACGCGCTCCCTCGTAAGCCCGAGCTTATTGCCAAGCCCCTGCAGGCTTTCGGGCTCATCAGCCATTACCCTGTTTTCAATCACGATACGCTCTTTTTCATTTAAGACGGCAAGGGCGTTTGTGACCTCCCTTTTGGCTATCGCGGTCTCCTGCTTTATCGCGACTACCTCAATAGGGGTAGGGCCGCTGTCAGCAAGCATATCGAGGTGCGTTGCCTTGTCATCTGATTCTGATAATGACCTGTCCAGCGAAAAGTCGTTCGAGAACCCGAAGTCCTCTGAACTTGTGGCGGCTGAGGTGCTCTCGTCATTGATATCAATGACAGCAGCCCCGTCGCCCTTTTTGTAAAAAAGCTGCCTCTTTAAGGCCTTTGCGTTACGCTTTACAATACCCTTGGTCTTGAGGATATAGTCCTGAATGCAGGATTTTATCCACATGGTCGCATAAGTGATAAGGCGGAAACCTTTGTAGGGATTAAACTTTTTTACGGCAATCATCAGCCCGATGTTGCCTTCCTGAATAAGGTCAGCCAGCCTGCACCCGTAATTGCGGAATTCAAGTGCTATCTTGATTACATACCTAAGGTTAGATGTGACAAGGATGTGCGCGTCCTCAAGCTTCTTTTCGTTGTAGAAGCGCTCAGCGACCTTGAACTCGTCCGCCTGTGAGAGCACAGGATAGCGGTTTACTTCTGCCAAATAACTCTGCAGGTTATCGGACAGTACCGGTAGACTCATCTTTTAACCTCCGTTTAGCACTCTTAATTTATGAGTGCTAAATATTATAGAAATAAAAGGTTAAATTGTCAAGTAGGCTCGGACTTAGCCTGTTTCAGGCAGGAAGCTCGGCAGGTTGACACCGTTGAATTGTTGAAACTCGCCCCTTACCTGAAAGAGATGGGTCTCCACATTGATTGCGCCCCAACTGTAGAGCGTCTCAACCAGCTTTCGCCTGTCCATGGGTATTACCATAAGTGGAGCAAGCCCTTTGAACCTGTCGAGTTCTTTTAATATTAGGGCGGCTGTGTCGTCTTCTGTTCTGGCAACACAGGGACCGAGCATATTAAGGGCGGGGTGCCTGACCGATATCATAAAACCTTCGATGGCACCCCCATTTGGGCTTTCAAGCACAGAGGCATGGAAGTAGCCCCTCTTGTTCTCAATGCAGTAGCGGTAGTCCTTCTCTCTTGTTATGCCGCTTACCTCCAATTCCAGGGCTGCCATGGCAGGAATGTCATCCAATACTGCATCCCGTACCCGCCCTCTTCCTTCTGTCGTGGCTTTCATGCCTGCAAGCGGCACATTCACTACCATGTCATGGTAGACATGGCGGGGCACGAACCCTGCCCTGTTATAGAGTGAAAAGGAGTTCATGTTTATCGCGCTTCCGACGAGGCGCAGCGTCTTATAGCCGTTTTTCTCTGTAAAATCGATGATATGGTTAACAAGCGCCTTGCCTATGCCAAGGCCGCAGTAATTCTGGTGCACCGACATGATGCCGAGGCTTACATGGCGTTCACGGGGATGGTAGAAGCAGGAACCCATGAGCATGCCTGTCTCTGAATTTACGGCTGCTACATTGCATCCGGGGTTCAGGTCATTGTAAACATCGAAAAAGACCTCAGTTACCCTCGGCCCTCCCTTGAAATAATCGGTAGGCCAGCCGTGGGTCCTGTACCAGTAATTGAAGGAGCCGTACAAAAGCTCTGAATACTCGTACTTGTCATCAGGGGTCAAGGGGCGGAGCTGGTACTTTACCATTTTGCCTCCAGCGGGTCTTTAGTATGATAATTAAATGAGTGAAGAGTTTAATGCAGGGTTCAAGAATTGTAAACTGTAACAAAATACAGGATAAAAAAAGCGGGGCTGGTTTTCGCCAGCCCCGCTAAAGTTTTTTGAAGCCTACACGCTAACCCTGATTTACATGAAGGGGTTTGCGAAGAGAAGGATCAAAGCAATAACGAGTGCGTAGATGGCGAGTGACTCGATCATCGCGAGACCGACGAGCATTGTGGTAAGGATCTTACCTGATGCTCCTGGGTTCCTTGCGATACCTTCTACCGCGCCTCTGACTGCGTTACCCTGGCCGATGCCCGGGCCGAAAGCTCCAAGGCCCATACCAAGACCTGCGGCAATGAAGAGGGCCGCAAGAACGATACCGCCTTTGTCGCCTGTTGACGCTGCCGCAGCTGCTTCTTCAGCGAAGGCCATTGTTGAGCCTGTGAAGAGAACTGCAAGAGCCGCCAATCCGCTCATAAATCTCTTTTTCATTTCTACTACCTCCTGTGTATTGGAACATGCCCTGCAAAACCGGCTAAAAGCTTCTTTTAGGCAGGATTTCGCCATCTTCCCCGGCTGAGTCCGGCTAACTAACTGCTTCCCCTCGGTAGTGCGGCTGTCCCTTAAGTAATCCTGATTGGTATTAGTGTGCTTCCTCAAGCGCTCCGCCGATATACATCATGGAGAGAAGCGCGAATATGAACGCCTGTATGAATACTACGAGAACGCCTAATACGGTTGAAAGCGCGAGAAGCGGATACGCTATCGGCATAAGTATCAGGAGAACCCCTACGATCTGCTCGTGGCCCATCATGTTTCCGAAAAGACGGAGTGAAAGGGAAACCGGCCTTGCGAGGTGCCCGATTATTTCAATGGGTATCATAAGGGGCGCAAGCCACCAGACAGGGCCCATGAAGTGCTTGAAGTACTTAAGGCCGTGTTCCTTAACGCCGATTATGTGGGTGGCCAGGAAGACTATCACGGCAAGGGCCAGTGTCGTATTGAGGTTTGCCGTGGGGGGCAGAAGCCCGGGTATAAGGCCAAGCACATTTGAGACGAAGATGAAGACAGCGAAGGTAAGGACGAATGGAAAGTATTTTCTTCCCTTGTGCCCCATTGTCTCGTCAACGAGACCCATGAAGGCGTCCACTACGATCTCTACTATCGACTGTGTTCTGCCGGGCACCAGCTTAAGCCTGCCAGACATCACGAAGGCGAAGATTGCAAGCCCTACGATTATATAGATCATAATCGCCGTGTGGGCGTGTAGTCCGAAAGTAGGTACTATTAACTCATGCATTTTGTGAAGCCTCCTCTCTTGCTGCCGCTATCATTACAATGATAGTGGTGAAAATCGAACCCGTAAGCCCTGCTACAAGCGGCCAGGGTGAAAATATTTTTGATGATATCAGAATCGCGAATATTGCCGCGGTAATAAGGAACCGCGCGTGATAATTCAAGGTTACGAACCTGCCTGCCTTATCCGGCTTCATGCCGACTCCCTTTCGGGCGATTCTCAGCATCCAAAGCGCGTTTGCTACGCCGATTATATAGCCAGCCGCAAAACCTGCCGCAAAGGGCTTTTTGAAAAAAAACAGGGCAGCCGCACCGATTGCCCCGACCGCAAGGTTTGCCACTGCTGCCTTGTAGGCGATTGAGGATGTTGTCTCTGCAATCCCTTTCGGCTTTGCGTCAGAAGCCATATTTTTTTGTCATAAGATAGATATTTCTAAACCCTGCCGCAATCCCGAAGAAAAGGAATATTATCGTCAGCCAGGGTTTCGTATTGAAAAAGCCGTCTAAATATATCCCGATTAAAAGCCCAATAAAGGTGGATACGACCATTGATATGCCCATTGAGGCGAGCATAGCAAGACCTTTAAAGAACCCCCGGCCGCCGTTATTCTCTTCAGCCATAGGCCTCCCCCGATATCTTAGTCCAGATTTGTTGAATTAAGGGGCCGGATAAAAGAAACATCGATTTTTAACATGGCGCAACTGCAATGTCAAACTAAATCTTTCCGCGCCCTTCGGCCCCGATATACTGATTATAACCCTCCCGCTGGAATGGTTGTCATTAAGGGGAGGGTTCCTTGACGATTCCTGATTTTGTGATAAAATCTATGACTTTAATGAAACTACCCGCCATTAGATGAAATCCGCCGAAAGTTAGGAGGATTTCCCAATAAAAACCATTCAGGAGGCGACTGCTTGAAGAGCATTATTATGGCCGGCGGCTTTGGCACAAGGCTAAGACCGCTTACTAACACCCTGCCGAAACCCATGGTGCCTATGGCAAACAGGCCCATAATCGACCACATCGTTGAGCTCCTCAAAAAAAATTCCATAACCGACCTTACAGGCCTTCTTTACTTCCAGCCTGAGATGATATCCGACCATTTAAAGGACGGCTCGCAGTTCGGGGTAAAGATAGACTACATAACGGCTACGGTCGATTTAGGCACAGCAGGGGCAGTGGGCAGCGCCATGCGCAGGTGGCCTGACCACGACACAACCCTTGTAATAAGCGGGGATGTGCTGACTGACATAGACCTGACAAAGGCCCTTGAGTTCCATAAAAAGAACAATGCTATTGCCACGATTGTCCTTACAAGGGTTGAAAACCCCCTTGCCTTCGGCATCGTTATCACAGATGAGAGCGGAAGGATAGTAAGGTTCCTTGAGAAACCGAGCTGGGGAGAGGTATTCAGCGATACGATAAATACCGGCATCTATATCCTTGATAAGGCTGTGCTTGATTTCATCCCTCCTGAAAAGGAGTTTGACTTCAGCAAAGAGCTCTTCCCTATTCTGCTTGAGAATAAAAAGCCCATATACGGCTTTATAGCAGAGGGTTACTGGAAGGATGTGGGCACCCTTGAAGAGTACAGGATAGCCAACATGGATATCCTTCAGGAAAAAGTCAAGGTGCAGATACCCGGAGAAGAGGTCGATGGAAAAGGCATCTGGGTAGGCAAAGGCTCAAGGATAGATTTTACCTGCAAGCTCGAAGGCACCAATGTAATTGGCGAGAACTGTAAAATAGAGGCTGACACCCGAATACTGAATTCTGTCATAGGCGCTAATTCCGTAGTCGAGGAAGGCACAGTCATAATTGATTCAGTGTTATGGGATAATGTGAAGGTCGCAAGGGGCGTATACATCCAGGAGAATGTGATTGGCAATAACACCGATATTGCCGAAGGCGCGCACCTTGCCGAAGGGGTCATAGTAAGCGACCACTGCCAGATAGGCAGGAACAGCACCGTCAAGGCCAATGTAAAGGTATGGCCGCAAAAGACAGTTGAAGATGACGCCATTCTTGCCTCAAGCCTTATCTGGGGCGAGAAGTGGAGCAGGCATATATTTGCAACTTACGGCGTGACAGGCCTTGCCAATACCGAGATAACCCCTGAGTTCGCGGCAAAGCTCGGGGCCGCATACGGCGCGTCGCTTAAGAAAGGCTCATCCGTTTCTACAAGCAGGGACGCGCACAAGACATCCCGCATGATAAACAGGGCAGTTATGACCGGGATACTATCTACCGGCATTAATGTGCATGACTACGGCGTTACGCCAATGCCTGTGGTAAGATTTCTGGCAAGGGGAGGGAGCGAGGTCGGAGGCATACATACAAGGAGGTCTCCTTTTGACCAGCAGCTTATTGATATGAAGTTTTTCGATAACAAGGGGCTTGACCTGCACCCGGGTTATGAAAAGACCATAGAGAAGCTCTTTTTCAGGGAGGATTTTCCGAGGGTTTCCATGGAAGATACCGGTGAGATGGTATTCCCCATACACGGCTTTGAATACTATCAGAACGGCTTCATGTCAAAGGTCGATGTGAAGAGCATAGTAGACGCTGGCTTTAAGTTTGTGCTTGATTATTCATACGGCTCGTCCTCACGCATATTCCCGACAATCCTTGGAAGGCTCAACTGCGAGGTTATAGCCTTAAACGCCAACCTTGACGGCGCAAAGACCACCAAGACCGCAGAGGAATTCCAGAAGGCCCTTGACCAGCTTTCTTCAATAGTAAGGTCAGTCAACGCGGACATGGGTTTTTACCTTGACGCAGGCGGAGAGAAGGTCTTCATATTTGATGAGACGGGTGAGGCCATTGACGGCGATACGGCCCTTAGCATAGTGACTCTTCTTACGCTCAGATATTACAAGGATGCCGAGAACAAGGTCATTGCCGTACCCATCACCGCTTCCCGTTCAATAGACATAATGGCAGAGACATACGGGTTTAAGGTGAAGAGGACAAAGACATCTGCAAGGGGCCTTATGGAGGCCGCTTCAGAGGATGGGGTGCTCTTTGTCGGAGAGCAGTCGGGCGGTTTCATATTCCCTCAGTTCCAGCCTGATTTTGACGGCATGTACGCCATAGTCAAAATACTTGAGATGGTCGCAAAGCAGGGCACGAGGCTTCATAAGCTTATAAGGGAAGTGCCGCCCTCCATTATTTTAAAGGAAAAGGTATCCTGCTCATTCGAGCACAAGGGCATGATAATGAGGCGTCTTGCCGAGGATTCGGAAGGTAAAAATACTGTTCTTCTGGACGGAATAAAGATATACTACGGCGACGACTGGATTGTGGCTTATCCGAGCCAGGATAAACCCTACTTCCATCTTGTGGCAGAGGCCGCGACCGAAGAAAAGGCAAAGGCTCTCATTAAGCAGTACTCCGATAAGATCCGGAGCTGGCAGGTAATATATTAAATTCTGAAAGGTACGCCGTAGATGAAAGTCATTCCCGTAGGGCCTCTTGAAGTAAACTGCTATATACTCTGGGACGATGAAAGCCTTGAGGCTTTCGTGATAGACCCCGGCGGAGACGGGGACCTTATTAAAACCGCTGTAATCGAAGAAGGTCTTACGATAAAATATGTTATAAACACCCACGGCCATTTCGACCATGTGGGAGCTGACGGTGAAGTGAAGAATGCCTTTCATGCGCCCCTTGCCATACACAAAAATGACGCGCAGCTACTTGCGGATGCACATGACCATGGGGTCATATTCGGCGTAAGGATGCCTAAACAGCCAAAGCCTGACCTCCTTCTTGAGGACGGGCAGGTGCTTGAGGCAGGTAAAGTTAGTTTGAGGGTCCTCCATACGCCGGGGCACACGAAAGGCGGAATCTGCCTTTACTGCCAGGAGTTCGGACTGCTCTTTACGGGTGATACGCTCTTTGCCGGCTCTGTTGGAAGGACTGATTTTGAGGGCGGCTCTTATGATGAGCTTATGGGCTCGATTAAGACAAAGATACTTCCGCTCGGAGATTCGGTAAGGGTTTTTCCGGGGCACGGGCCTGAGAGCACCATAGGGGATGAGAAAGAGATAAATCCGTTCCTGAAAGAAATATTATAAGCCGGAGTCTTTAAGTTGATATTAAAAGATAAAAAGATAGCCCTTGGGGTTACGGGCGCGATTTCAGCGTATAAGTCGCTTGAGCTTACAAGGCTTTTGATAAAGCAGGAAGCTGTTGTATGGCCTGTTATGACAAGGTCGGCAAAAGAGTTCATAACGCCTCTGAGTCTCTCAACGCTTGCCAGAAACCCGGTCTCTACCGAACTGTTTGAGCTTGCCGAAGGCAGCAGGATAAGCCATATAGACCTTGCGCAAAGCGCGGACCTCGTTCTTGTCGCGCCTGCTACAGCCAATATTATAGGTAAGGTCGCAAACGGCATTGCCGATGACCTGCTCTCTACCGTCATATCGGCAACGACCGCGCCGGTCCTTCTTGCGCCCTCCATGAACTGCAGGATGTGGGAGAACCCCATAGTAGCGGAAAATGTAGAGAGATTGAAAAGGCACGGCTACTTCTTTGTAGGCCCTGATGAGGGCGACCTTGCCTGCGGATACGAAGGCAGGGGAAGGCTTTCGTCTGTTTCCGATATAATGGACGCGGCAGAGTACGCGTTAAGCGATAAGGATTTAAAGGGCGAGAAGGTGCTTGTTTCAGCAGGCCCCACAAGGGAGGCAATAGACCCGGTAAGATATATTTCAAACGCATCTTCAGGCAGGATGGGCTATGCCCTTGCAAAGGCCGCAAGGAGAAGGGGCGCGGAAGTGGTGCTTATAAGCGGGCCCTCAAGCCTGCCCAGGCCCTCTGATATAACCTTTGTCCCTGTTGTAAGCGCGGAAGAGATGTATGACGCTTGCATAAGGTACTATCCCCAGTCAACTCTTGTGATAATGGCCGCCGCTGTTGCGGACTACAGGCCAAAGAAGACCTATCCCACAAAGATGAAAAAGGAAGCGACCTCTTTGACCCTTGAGATGGAGAGGACCGCCGATGTTCTTAAATACATGGGAAATAAGAAAAAAGACCAGTTCCTTGTAGGTTTTGCCCTTGAGACTGAAAACCTTGAAGAGAACGCAAAGAAGAAACTGGGCGAAAAGAACCTTGACCTTGTTATTGCGAACAGCCCGGTAGGGCTTGACAGCACGCTTAATCAGGTAACGATAATAAACAAGGATAATGATATCGAGGTGCTGCCGCCTCTTCCAAAGGACGAAGTGGCTGACAGGATTCTTGATAATGTAGTGAAGCTTAAAAGGGGTTAGAAAGGAATCAGACCCTTACCCATTTAAGGGCGTTCTCCATCGCCTCTTCCCAGTCCCTGTCCTGCCTTCTTATCTTTAATAATTTCTTTCTTATGAATTTTGCGGCATTGAGGCTGTGCTTGCCTGTGGGGTCTTTTTTTACGCAGGAGGCCTTCTGAGAGTAATTCAGCATCTCTATGATGGAATCGAAAGATACCGAGAAGTACCTTTCCTTGTCTTCCTTGTGCAGGCTCCATTTGGAGGTAAGGGACAGGAGGTTGAGCATCCTGTGCCACTGTTCGAACCTCTGCAGGCTCATCATGCTTGAAAAAATTGTCTTATTTGTCCTGAAGGACAGGGGGGTATCCTCAATTGTGGAGTCAAGGAGCCTGTCATTGTCAAGGTGCACCTTCCGGACTATCTTTTTAGGCAGCTGCCAGACCCTTTTATCTGCCAGTGCGTCAAACCTCATCTCCCAGTAGATGTGCCTTAAGGTGCGCGCTGAAAACGACCTTATCATCATCTCAGGTATGAAGTGGTTATGGGCGATGGTGTCCGCCGCAAGATGGGAGAGATATCCGTAAGCGAACGCCTTTTGCGAGTCTGTCTCAGCCCTTCTTAAGAGCTTATAGCCAATCTTCCAGTTATGGCAGTGCTTGAGCTCCTCAACAAGGTTTTTGCCTACTACGATGTCCGCGCTGATGTTGCCGTAGAGAAAGTCGTTCGGGAATGCCTCGATAAGGGCCCTTAAGGGCGGCACAAGGAGCCCTGTATTATGCAGCACCGCGTTTCCAAGCTCAAGGTGGGTGGCCGGCCCCCATGCAAAAGAGTCAGCAGGGAGGAGAAATACTATCAGAAGAGAAAAGATGATGGAAAAAGCTATCATAATCTAATATGCTATCCGAAGGAATTATCGTTGTAAAGGGGAAAAAAGTACCTGTATAATATACCATGAGCTTAAAAGAGGACTATAATAAAATTATTGATAATGCTCTGGATTCTCTGGAGTATCTTATCTACGCCGGGTTAAATGAGGTCCCAAAGGGAAAGGCTGCGGCTGCTCAAAAACCTTCCGTTGCTCACGAAGATACGCAGGATTACGGCGCCGCCAAAGGATACGGCCTGACAGTTTGGCTCTCAACAGAAGTTGCCTTTGCCTGCCCTCAGGGGCTCTCAACCGAAGAGATAGAACAGGTCGGAAAGATTATATCCTGGGTAAAGAAGGAGTTCGGAGCGGAGTTTGAAAAGGATTACATCCCGTTGACCGCCGAAGAGGTAAAGGCGTTTGAAATTACAAGGACAATCAAAGGGGTATCGCCAAAGATTATCGTTGCCTTCGGGCCTGAGCCATCCCTTGCCATAATTGGTCTCTCTGATATGGCTTCCATCAGGGGCCGAATCCATAATGCGGGTGATATCAGGGTCATGCCCACGCATGAGCCCATTGCCCTGATACAGAGGCCTGAGCTTAAAAGGGAGACTATGGTGGATATTACGCTGATAATGAAGGAGCTTAAAAAATAACAACTAAAGCATAAGCTGAAAGCATTATTGAAATACAGGAAAATCCCTGATAGAATCAGATTTATGAAAACCCTATGCAGGTTTTTTTCAATCCTCCTTTTCATAATTTCCATTTCATATTTACAACCCTTTACTGCCCCCGCATCAGCAAACGAGGTCTATTATGTCAAAGTCGATGGCATAGTAAACCCCGTAACAGCTGAATTTCTTACAACAAGCCTTAAAGAGGCTTCCGCTAAAAGAGCCGAAGTATTTATAGTTCAGCTCGATACGCCCGGCGGGCTCGACCTTTCGATGAGGGATATAATCAAGACCATCCTCTCATCAGAAGTCCCTGTAGTGGTCTATGTCGCGCCTGCAGGGTCAAGGGCGGCCTCAGCAGGGGTTTTCATCACCTATGCGGCCAATATTGCCGCAATGGCACCCGGCACCAATATCGGTTCAGCGCACCCTGTTGCCATGGGTGGCGGTAAGATAGATGAGACCATGTCTAAAAAGATAGAAAATGATGCGGTAGCTTATATAAAAGGCATTGCCGTTAAAAGGGGCAGGAACGCTGATTGGGCTGAGAAGGCTGTAAGGGAGAGCGTAAATATCACGGCTGAGGATGCATTGAGGCTCCATGTAATAGACCTCATGGCTGACAGCCGGGAAGAGCTTCTGGCAAAGCTCGACGGCAGAAAGGCAGAGGTATTATCAGGAGAGAAGATAATAAAGACACAGGGTATGCCTGTAACAGAAGTGGAGATGGATCTAAGGTACAGGATATTGAGCACCATCACCAACCCCAATGTCGCCTATATCCTCCTGATGATAGGGCTTATCGGAATCTACTTTGAGCTGGCAAACCCCGGGGCGGTATTCCCCGGAGTAATAGGCGCGATGTGCCTTATTCTGGCCTTCTACGCGTTCCAGACCCTGTCCATAAATTACGCGGGGCTACTGCTGATAGTCCTTTCCATTATATTGTTTATTATAGAGGTAAAGGTAGTAAGCTATGGGATGCTGACGGTAGCGGGAGTAATATGCCTGACATTGGGCTCACTAATGCTTTTTGAATCACCGGAGCCGTTTATGAGATTATCGATATGGGTAGTATTGCCAACAGTTGTCCTTATGACAGGAGTAATACTCGGCACAATGTATTACGCCTTGAGGATTTACAGGAGAAAGGCTGTAAGCGGGGTTGAGGGGCTTATCGGGGAGGAGGGCACGGCAATTGACGGGTTTGACGCGGGAGTTGAAGGCAAGATATTCATAGACGGAGAGTACTGGAACGCTGTCAGTGAAGAGCCCATAAAAAAAGGCGATAAGGTAAAGGTAGTTGAATTAACGGGGCTTCTTCTTAAAGTGAAAAAACAATAAACCTGTTTGTAGAGCGGAGGGGATCATGGAATTTGGGATTGGTACAGGTGGAATAATACTTCTGGTGCTCATAGTGATGTTCCTATGGAGCGCGATAAAGATACTTCCTGAGTATGAAAGAGGTGTCGTATTTTTTCTTGGAAGGTTTCAGGCTGTCAAAGGGCCGGGCCTAATACTGCTTATACCCGGCATACAGAGGATGATAAAGGTAAGCCTGCGTACGGTAACAATGGATGTGCCGCCGCAGGAGGTCATAACAAGGGACAACGTGTCCGTAAGGGTGAATGCTGTCGTGTACTTCAGGGTGCTTCTTCCCGACAAGGCCATAATAGCGGTAGAGAATTACCTCTATGCAACAAGCCAGCTTGCCCAGACCACGCTCAGGAGCGTCTGCGGACAGGGAGAACTTGATGAGCTTTTAACCGAGAGGGATAAAATCAATAAGAAAATCCAGGAGATACTTGACAGGCAGACTGACCCGTGGGGAATCAAAGTTGCCCTGGTTGAAGTAAAGGCGATAGACCTGCCCGAAGAGATGAAGAGGGCAATGGCAAAACAGGCTGAGGCAGAGAGGGAGAAGCGGGCGAAGATAATACACGCCGAAGGCGAATTGGGCGCCTCCTATAAGATACTTGAAGCAGCAGACCTGCTCAGCAAGAACTCAGTTTCTTTGCAGCTCAGGTATCTGCAGACGCTCACGGAGATAGCTGCGGAGAAGAACTCTACCATACTCTTCCCGCTCCCCATGGATGTAATAAAGCCGTTCCTGAGAGGACTTAAGGCAGAGGAGCCTGAAACAAAATAATTCGCATCGGGTTGAGCTATGTCAGCGATTGAGAATCCGAATTCAGGGCACAGGAAGAGGCTTAAGGACAGGTATGCAAAGGGCGGGCTCGATGGCTTCCATGATTACGAAGTCATAGAGATGCTCTTGACCTATTCCATCCCGAGAAGGGATGTGAAGCCGCTTGCCAAGGAATTGCTCAGAAGGTTTAAAAGCATAAAAGGCGTGCTTGAGGCCTCACCTGAAGAGCTTGAGGCCATAAAAGGCATGGGGGATAACACCTCTATCCTTTTAAAGCTCATAAAAGGGTCGGCTGAGATGTATTTAAGGGAGCGAGCGGATGTTAAAAAGGCCATCCGCTCTCCCAAGGATGTGCTGGATTTTCTCAATGCCGAGCTTGCGAATGAAGAAAGTGAGAAGTTCTACGCCATTTATCTCAATTCAAAAAATGAGATACTTTCTATGGAAGCCCTGCACCGGGGAGAGGTGAAGGAGGCGTCTATCTCTCCAAGGCTTGTAATAGAAGAGGCCATACGCCTGAATGCAAGGTCGCTTATCTTTGTTCACAATATCCCGGGTAAAAAGCCGAAATTGCAGAATGCCACCCGAAGCCTCATCTCAGAGCTCGAATCAGCGGCTACTTCGATTGATATATTGGTGCACGACCATCTGCTAATAGGGGAGGGCTCTCACATAAGCGCCAGAGAGATAGGATGGCTTAAGACCGGTTCTGGCTAAGACCTTTCTGCCAGCGTTTTGTTCAAGTAAGACTTTGCCTCAAGGATTGCTGTTTTAATGGGTTTTCTGTTGGCAAGGCCTGCGGCAATTGCAGCTGACAGGATGCAGCCTGTCCCGTGGAATCTTTCTTTTTTACCCCGAATCCTTTTGCCTTCGTAATACTCAAATCTTTTACCGTCAAAGAGTATATCCAGAGGCTCGCCCGCAAGGTGGCCGCCTTTAACGAGCACAAAAGGCGCGCCCATGGAAAATATCTCTTTTGCGGCGGCTTCCATCTGCGTCTCGTTCTCTATTTCAATGCCTGAGATGATTGAGGCCTCAGGAAGATTGGGCGTGACTATGGTTGTGAAAGGCAGCAAAGCCCTGATTGCCCCCACACCTTTTTTATCTATCAACGGATGCCCGCCTGTAGAGCGTAGCACTGTGTCAAGGACAATATTTTTAAGCTTATATTCCCGGATAAGTTCTCTGGCCGTAGCGGCGTTGGCAGAGCTTCCGAGCATGCCGATTTTAACGGCATGGATGCGGAACTCTTCAAGAAGAGTTGTGACCTGGGCTTTAAGAAAATCGGAAGGCACAGTTTTTGTGGCTTTTACATAAGACCTGTTCTGTGCGGTGAGTGAAGTTATGGCGGATAGGCCAATGATTCCAAAGGCCTCGAAAGTTTTGATGTCTGATTGTATACCGGCCCCGCCTGATGGGTCGGCGCCGGCTATTGTAAGGGCTGTTCTCATTTAAAATGGAAGGGTGTGAATGAGGAGGTTAGAACCTTTTCTTAGCAATCTCTTCCTCAAAGTATTTCTTGTAAAGGATATCCCATTCCCTGCTTCCTTCGGGGATTTCTCTTGAGAGTGAGCGGATCTTGTCCCTTGCGGTTGAATCAGCGTCGTCCTCGACCCTGAGAAGGTCTGTCATCGCCCTTTTTGTCTCAAGAAGGGCCTTTTCGTCGTTAGTAAAATCCACAAGGTCATCTTTCCAGATGCCGTCGGTTATCAGATGCGCCAGATGTGAGATCCTGTCTTCAGAAAGCCTCAAATGACTATGCCCCTTTCCCTTGCAAGCTTGCCTTTAATCATATTGAACATCTTTCTGTAATCTATCTTCTGTGTGTCGATTGAGCCTGTATGGGATTTTAGTATCTGCTCGACCTCTCTGTCGAGGCTTTCCTCTGCCCTCAGGTCAGCGAGTATTATCTCGTTTATCTTCTCAAGGACCTTGGCCTCATTTGTCTTTAAAGTGACGAGGTCTTTGGCCTTAAGCCTGTCTAGAACGGTCTTTGAAAGTTTTTCAACCTGCTCTTTTGTCAGTCTCATTACCCGAAAATAGCACAGTTCACACCCGTTTGCAAGGATGTTGACAGAAGGGGGTTTTTGGTCTATAAATTAAAAAACGTTTGTGCAACGCCGTACGGGGGTGACCTATGTCATGGCGGAGCGGGGATTTCAGCTGTATCATAGTAGGCGTTTTCCTTTTTGCTTCCGGGGCTCTGACATATATCTTCCCTGAAGTAAATTATATCACCAAAGAAAATGTATTTGCCCAAGTCGGGCGGCATGCTTATTACCAAAGGTCAATCATCATCCCCAAAACATTATCTATCGGCGCGGGACTAACCGGAAGCGGACTTCTACTACATAGCCTAAAAATCAGGAAAAGAGGGGGGTACAGATGAATTGGATTAAAAAAGCATACTTCAGGCAGGTTGCCCTTTTCGTGGCGCTGACCATGTTCATACTTGGCGGCATTCCCACAAAGAGCATGGCGTATATGATGGGCTCAGAGGCAGTTATCGCACAGTCAAGGGCCGCTGACATGGATACGGTGCAGAGGGTGCTTGAATCAAAGCTCGTAAGCGAAAGGCTCTCCCAGACAGGCCTTTCAATGCCGGAGATACAGTCAAGGATTGATAAATTGAGCGACTCAGAGCTCCACTCATTCGCTTCCCAGCTTGACAGCCTCTATCCGGGCGGAGACGGCCTTGGGGTGGTAATAGCGCTCCTTATTATTGTAATACTTGTCATGGTCATACTTAAGCTTGCTGACAAGAAGATCATTATCAGGTAGAGAGCATCTTGCCGGCCTGCCTTCGAAAAGGCAGGCCGGATGTTTTTTAACGGCTTACCTTTCCCTCAGGCATAGCCCTTCCACTCAAATGAATACCGAAAAATTCATACGCCTATCCCTGATAGTTTTTTTTCTTTTTGCAGCAATCGGCTGCGGAATTAACCGAAACTATATCCGTGAAGAGATAAAAAGGTCGGAGGCAGGCTATCTGCGCGAGGTGCCCTTCTTCCCGCAAAATACTTATATGTGCGGCCCAGCAGCCATGGCAAGCGTTGTCGGGTATTGGGGAGAGGGCAAGGAGATGGATGAGGTCGCAAAGGAAGTCTATCATGAAAAACTAAGAGGCACCCTTCCGATAGACCTTCTCATATACGCAAAAGAGAAGGGCTTTGACGCGAAATTTTACAAAGGCGATCTTGATGACCTCAAAAAAAAGATTTCCTCAGGCACTCCCGTGATACTCTTTTTGAACCTTGGCTATGAATTCTATCCTGTGGGGCATTATATAGTGCCTACGGGGTATAATGATGATCTGAGAGCGTTTACAGCCCATTCAGGCGTGATTAAAGACGAGGTCTTTACTTACGATGAGCTTGAAAGGGCGTGGGGCAAGACCGGTTATTCCACGCTCCTTTTAAAGCCGAAAGGTAGATGAGATGGCAAAGATGAAAATGGCATTCGCTTTATTGATGCTTGTATTCTTAAGCTCCTGCAGCCATGTTATTTTAGAGAAAGACCCACTTTCAATGGATGAGCACCTGAGGCTCGGCGCAATATATGAATCAAAGGGCGAATATGAGCTTGCATTGAAAGAGTACCAAAAAGCAATCGAAGAAAACGGGAAGAATGCCGATGCCTACTTTGGGATGGGCAATGTTTATTTTAAAATAAAAAATTATAAAGATTCCGAGACAAATTTTCTTAAGGCCGTTGAACTGAACCCCGATAAGGGCGCGTACCGCAATAACCTTGGCTGGCTCTATGTAGAGCAGGGTGATTTTACTGAGGCTGAAGACTCAGCAAGAGAGGCTATAAGGGTTGACCCTGAGAATAAATATATTTATCTTGATACCCTCGGCATGGCATTGACAAAACAGGCCGAGTATCTATATGCTGAAGAGGCGTATATCGAGGCTGCAAAGCTGTACAGCCCCCAGAATATGGAGGGGCTTATTGAGATTTATAACCATCTGCTTGATTTATATAAAATAAGCGGGGAACAGGAAAAAGCGGCTATAATTGAGAAGGCCATAAAGGATTTCAAGGACGCCGAATCGCTTGCTGAAAGGTCGAAAAATGAGAATAGTTTACGGCGTCAATCCGGTGATGGAGGCTTTGAGAGGCTCCGCTGACAGGATTGAGAGGATTTTGGTTTATGAGGGCAGGGCAGACAGGACTGTAGAGGATATCATAAAGTCGGCAAGGGCCAAGAATGTATCCGTTGACAAGGCATCCCAGCAGGACCTTGAAAGAATAGCGGGAACCTCAAGGCATCAGGGTATAGCGGCCATCATCCACGGCGAATTCAGGTACAGGGATATCGAAGAACTGATAGGCGCATGGAAAAAGACAGGCGAGATGGCCTTTTTCCTGATACTGGACTCCATTCAGGACCCGCAGAACTTCGGCTCTATCATAAGGACTGCCAATGCCGCAGGCGTGCACGGCATCATTATACCCAAGGACAGGGCCTGCGAGGTCACTCCGACTGTTGTGAAGGCCTCCGCAGGCGCATCAGAGCATACGCTCATTGCCCGCGAGACAAACATCACAAGGGCCATAGAGAGGCTCAAGGAAGAAAACATCTGGGTAGGAGGCATTGAGGCAGGCTGCAAGCAAACCGTCTACAGGATGGATTTGAACAGGGACCTTGCGATTGTCGTAGGCAGCGAGGGAAAGGGCATCAGAAGGCTTGTGATGGAGAACTGCGATTTTTGCATATCGATACCCATGGCAGGACAGATAAATTCACTCAACGCGGCGCAGGCAGCCGCAATAACGATGTTTGAGGCAAGGCGGCAGAGGCTTGGTTAGAATTGCTTTGATTGGTTTACATTTTACCGCGTGAGGTGGACTTCCTTCTTAAACAGGGTATAATAATTTTTAGTGTCTCAAAGCCTTTCAGGGCATAACTTTCAAGCCTTGGAGCGATAATGTTTGATCTTATAAAAGAAGCCTCCGTCAAATTAAAAAATATCATAAATCCCACCCCTTTGATCTTTTCTTCATCCTTCTCCAAAATATTCGGATTCGAATGTTATCTTAAGCTTGAGAACATGCAAAAAACAGGCTCTTTCAAGATACGGGGCGCTTACAATAAGATAAGCTCCCTTCCAAAGGAGGAGAAGGACAAGGGCGTTATCACGGCCTCTTCAGGCAACCACGCCCAGGGGGTTGCGTGGGCATCATCTCTTCTTGGCGTAAAATCCCTCATCGTAATGCCTGAGACAACCCCTATAATCAAATACATTGCCACCAAAGGCTACGGGGGCGAGGTGCTTTTTTACGGCAAGGATTTTTTTGAGTCTTATACATACGCTAAAGCCCTTGCAAAGGAAAGGGGCCTGGCTTTCATCCCTCCCTTTGAGGATGACCTTATAATAGCAGGGCAGGGCACAATCGGGCTTGAGATACTCGATGCATTGCCTGATGTCGATACAATTGTCGTGCCTGTGGGCGGAGGAGGGCTTATCTCAGGTATTGCGCTGGCCGCAAAAGAGATAAACCCTGACATCACCATGATAGGGGTTGAGGCTAAGGCATCAAATTCATGCGTAATGTCGATAAGGGCAGGCCGTCCCGTGCAGGTTGAAAAACAGCCTACAATAGCCGACGGCATAGCAGTAAAAAAAGTCGGGGACAAGACTTTCTCCATCATAAAGAGAAATGTGGATGCGGTATTTGATGTTGAAGAGGATTCCATCGCCAGCGCAATCCTTCAGCTCCTTGAGAGGAAAAAACTTATTGTCGAAGGCGCGGGGGCGGTTTCAGTTGCCGCGGCATTTGAAGGCAAGCTGCCCAAGGTCTCGCAGAAGGTGGTATTTGTCTTAAGCGGTGGCAATATCGATGTTACCATGCTCGACAGGGTGATAAGGCTCGGGCTTTTAAAAGAAGGCAGGATACTGAAGCTCACTACGATAATCCCTGATGTCCCGGGCTCTCTTGCGAAGCTCACCTCTGAGATAGCCGCCTTAAAGGCGAATATCCTTCATGTGATACACCAGAGGGAAGCGGTAGATATTCCCGTAAGCTCAATAGGCCTTGAGGTCATACTTGAGGTCGAAAGCTTTGAGCATGCGGACAGGGTCTTTCAGGCGCTTGGGGAAAAGGGGTATGTGGTTAAAAGATGAAAATGAGGCTTTAATCAACCATTGCGAACAAAGCGAAGCAACTGGATTTTGGAGTGGGCGGACATCTCTGTCCGCCCCATTTTTTTTATTAGCCTTTATTCTCAGTACCCTGGTTACGCCATCTCTTAAGCTCTTTTAAAAGCTCTCTGGCGGTCTGTTTTGCGGTCTCCTCTGTGACATGCCTGCTGGTCATCATAGGCCCGTAAAGTTTATCTACCATCTGCTCTAAGGTAAGGTCTTCAAGGAATACGCCCTTATCATAGCAGTGTCTGCAATAGTCTAAGGCCTTTACGCCTGTGGAGCTTGTGCCGAATTCATCCGGCCTGAGGATTGCAACTCCGCAGCTTTGACATCTTGGTCCGTACAGCATTTTGTTCTTACTCCTTTCCTGGATTTACTGTTGTGGATTTATCCCATCTTCCCCATAAGCGGTCTTCCCGCAATGAAATGCATGTGAAGGTGAAAGACCGTCTGTCCGCCTTCTTCATTGGTATTGATAATGGTCCTGAAGCCTTTTGAATCGACTCCAAGGTCCTTTGCGAGCGTTTTGGCGGCCTCGAGCATATCCGCAAGCAGTTCCCTGTCAGCGCAATCGAGAAGAGTTGAGTAATGTTTCTTCGGTATTATCAGCAGATGCGTCGGCGCCTGCGGGTGAATGTCTTTTATGGCGATAATGCTCTGTGTCTCATGCACGACTGTTGCGTTCATCTTTTTCTGAGCGATCTTGCAGAATATGCAGTCCATTATTCCTTTCCTTTCACGCCGCGGGATTCCTTCTCGGTAATGCCTGATATGCCGAACCTCCTGCCAAGCTCCCCGAACACCTCTTCTATTTCAATGCCCTGGTTTGCCAGGAGCACAAGGGAGTGGAACCAAAGGTCGCAGAACTCGTAGAGGACATCGCTCCTGCCTTTTTCATTTGCAGCCTCTATAAGCTCATTTGACTCTTCCTCTATCTTTTCAAGTATCTTGGGCAGCCCTTTGGCGTAGAGGGAGGCAACATATGATTTTTCAGGCGGATTTGTTTTTCTCTCTTTTAATATCCTGAAAAGCTCGGTCATTACGCGCGGGCCCGCGGGCTTTATCCCGCTCTCCCCCATAGCCCTGTAAAAGCAAGTCCTCTCGCCTGTGTGGCAGGCAGGCCCCTTAGGGTCAACCATAAGGAGGATGGTATCTCCGTCGCAGTCGTAATGGATGGATTTGACCTCCTGAAAATTGCCTGAGGTCTCGCCCTTAAGCCAGAGCTTATTTCTTGAACGGCTGAAGTAGACCGCCTTGCCGGTTGCAAGCGTCTGTTCAAGGGCCTCTTTGTTCATCCATGCCATCATCAGCACTTCAGAGGTAAAGATATCCTGGGCTATCGCGGGCACAAGGCCCTGCTCATTGAATTTGATGTCAGACAGGTTCAAAACAGGTGTCCTTTAAAAGTTTTTACGAACAAATCGAGGATATAATAACACGAAAGCCGTTGTCAATATAGCTTTTAAAACTGCTTACCCCCCCAACTTTTTTACCGGGCAGCCTGCCTTGACGATTCCGGGATTGCCTGATAGACTTCAAGCTATGCCGATAAACATAATCGAGAAAATAGAGATAAAATATCTGCAGATAGTCAATGAAAAGGGAGAGGCGGACTCCTCCCTTATGCCCCCCCTGAGCAATGACGAGATCAAAAAACTTTTTGAGACGATGATCCTTGCCCGGACCTTTAATCATAGGGCGTTAAGCCTTCAAAGGGAAGGCAGGATAGGCACTTACGCGTCCATCTGGGGGCAGGAGGCCTCTCAAATTGGCTCAGCCTATGCCCTTGATAAAGACGACTGGATATTCCCGTCATTCAGGGAATCAGGCGTTTTTGTTGAAAAGGGCTATCCGTTATGGATGCTGTACCGGTACTGGGCAGGAGATGAACGGGGCATGCAGATACCCGAGGGCTTTTATCTCTTTCCCATGAGCGTGCCTGTAGGCACTCATGTGCCTCATGCAACGGGCGCGGCCTGGGCAATGAGGCTCAAAGGCCACAGGAAGGTTGCAGCGGCATACTTTGGCGACGGAGGCTCCTCAAAAGGCGACTTTTACGAAGGCATGAACTTTGCCGGCGTATTCAAAGCCCCAGTAATTTTCCTTTGCCAGAATAACCAATGGGCCATATCAGTGCCAAGGGCAAGGCAGACCGCGGCAAAGACAATCGCGCAGAAGGCAGCGGCCTGCGGCTTTGAAGGCATACAGGTTGACGGCAATGATATCTTTGCCGTTTACAAGGCTACGAAAGACGCTGTTGAGAAGGCAAAGAATGGCGGAGGCCCGACACTCATCGAGTGTTTCACATACAGGCTTGACGACCACACAACCTCTGATGACGCTTCAAGGTACAGGACTGAGGAGGAAGTCGAGGTGTGGAAAAAGAAAGAACCTCTGATAAGGCTCAGGCTCTTTATGGAAAAAAAAGGGCTCTGGACAAAGCAGTACGAGGACGAGGTCTCAAAAAAGGCGCAGGAGACGGTAGATAAGGAAATACAGAAGGCAGAGGCCTTTGCTGCCCCTGACCCGGCAGATATAGTACGCTACACATATGGAGAGCTTACGCCAAGGCAGAAAAGGGAATTAAAGGAGTTTGGATGGGAAAAATAAATATCGTCCAGGCTATCAACCAGGCTCTTGCTGAGGAAATGGAACGGGACAGGGATGTAGTCATCCTTGGCGAGGACGTTGCCAAAGACGGAGGCGTTTTCAGGGTCACTCAAGGGCTTCTTGATAAGTTCGGCCCTGAACGGGTGATAGATACTCCCTTATCAGAGCTTGGGATAATAGGCGCAGCCGTAGGGCTTGCCGCTTACGGAATAAAGCCTGTAGCCGAGATTCAGTTCATGGGTTTTATATACGCGGGGCTTGAGCAGGTATTTTCACATGCCGCGCGCATCCGCTCACGCTCACGGGGAAGGTATACCTGCCCGATGGTAGTGCGTACCCCTTACGGAATAGGCATAAAACCGCCTGAGCTACATTCAGAGTCCTCAGAGGCCCTTTTCGCTCAAATGCCGGGAATAAAGGTGGTAGTGCCCTCAACCCCGTATAACGCCAAAGGCCTTTTAAAATCAGCCATAAGGGACCCTGACACAGTCATATTTTTAGAGCCTTCAAGGCTCTACAGGTCGATAAAATCAGATGTGCCTGATGGCGAATACACGATTCCTTTGGGCAAGGCGCATATCCATGAGCAAGGCAAAGACATAACGGTAGTCGCCTGGGGCACAATGCTCCACAGGGCAGCAGACGCGGCAGAAGATTTTGACTGCGAGATTATTGACCTGATGACCTTGCGTCCTTACGATGAAGAGACCATAATAAATTCCGTAAAAAAGACCGGACGCCTTGTCATTGTGCATGAGGCCCCAAGGGTCGGCGGTTTCGGGGCTGAGATAGCTGCCCTTGTCGCTGAAAAAGCCATGGAATATCTTAAAGCTCCGATACTTAGGGTTACCGCGCCCGATGCCGTAATCCCCATGGCAAGGCTTGAAGACCATTATATGCCGAGTCCTGAGAGCATCAAAAAGGCTTACCGTACAGTAATGGAGTATTAACTCCGGCTTGCCTGTCAAACAAATTACCTGCCGTTTTTAAAAATCTTGAACCTGGGAGCATAACCATATGGTATTTGATTTCAAATTGCCTGACCTTGGCGAGGGGATCACCGAAGGTGATGTTGTAAAATGGCGTGTCAAGGAAGGCGACAGTGTTGAAGAACATCAGGTAATCCTTGAGGTGGAGACTGACAAGGCAATAGTAGAAGTGCCTTCACCAAAGAAAGGCAAGGTTGTAAGGAGGAATAAATCAGAGGGTGAGACGGTAAAGGTAGGCGAGACCCTTCTCCAGATAGAGACTGAGGAAAAAGCGGAAGAAAAAGCGCCTGAGAAGAAAGTTGCCCAGGAGGAGAGGGCAAGGCCCCCTTCAGTATCAGTCGTAGGCACCATGCCTGAGGGTGAAGAGGTGCTTGCGTCCCCGAAGGCACGGGCGATGGCAAGAAAGGCAGGCATTGACCTTTCAACTGTTACAGGCACAGGCCCGGGCGGAATCGTTACCGAGGATGATGTAAAGGCGGCGCAGGCTGCCCCAAAACCCGAGGCAAGGCCGGCGGAAGCCAAAAAAGAAGAAATGCCTGAACGGAAAGAAGAGAAAGGCGCTGACAGATTCGGCCCTATTGAAAGAATACCGTTAAAAGGCGTTAGAAGGAGCATCGCAAAAAATCTTATTACCACAATGAGGACAGCCGCGTTCGTAACAGGAATGGATGAGGCTGATGTTACGGAGCTTTGGGATTTAAGGCAGAGGGAGAGAAAAGTAGCAAGGGAAAAGGGTATTCATCTGACATTCATGCCCTTTTTCATGAAGGCAATACAGCATGCCCTTGTCTCGCACCCGTACCTTAACGGGTCGGTGGATGAAAAGGGTGAGGAGATAATATTAAAGAAGTACTACAATATAGGGGTAGCTGTTGAGACCCCTGACGGGCTGATGGTCTCTGTTGTAAAGGATGTGGATAAAAAGACTATACTTGAGCTTGCCGCTGAATTGCAGGAGCTCAGTAAAAAGGCAAGGGACAGAAAGATTACTCTTGAGGAGCTCAAGGGCTCGACATTTACAATATCGAATTACGGCTCATACGGCGGCATATTCGCAACCCCTATAATCAACCAGCCTGACATCGCTATTCTGGGAACGGGCAAGATAAAAGACAAGCCGTGGATAAAAAGCGGCCAGATAGTCATAAGGAAGGTGCTCCCGCTTTCTCTTACATTTGACCATAGGGTAGTTGACGGGGCTGAATCAGCTGTATTCCTTTCAAAGGTCATCAGGTACCTTGAAGACCCCGCGATGATATTCATAGAAAGCGCGTAGGGTTTTCAAAGCATATAAATATAAAAAGCCCGCTTTGAAAGCGGGCTTTTTATATTTCACGGGGCAGCTTAGCTTGCGGCCTCTTTTGATATCTGGCTGATATTTATCCTCTCAAGCCTCTGCGAGCAGGCGTTCCAGTTGATGTTTTTAAAGAACGCATCGATGTAAGGCTGCCTCTTTGCGCCAAAATCGAGGAAGTAGGCGTGCTCGTAAACATCCATAATAAGTATGGGTATCACATTGAAGGGAACTTTGTCATTGTGCGCGTCAAGGCAGTAGTTATGAATCTTGCCGTCATAGATGTTAAGCGCCATTATGACCCAGCCCCTTGCGGCCATGCCGCAGGCTTTGAACTGCTCAGTCCATTTATCGAAGGAGCCGAACTCCTTTGCGATAAGGTCTGAGAGCTTGCCTGAGGGCTTGGTGCCTTTTCCGCCCATGAGGTTCTCGAAATAAAGCTCGTGAAGGACAACGCCGTTTAGCGCGAATGTCTCATCGGTCTTTACTGATCTCAGATCGCTGAATGTCTGGTTTGCCTTTGAAAAATCGACACTCCTCTGCCTTTCCTCAATCTCGTTAAGCTTATTTACATATCCCACATAGAGAATGTCCCTGTGGTTTGAAATCTGCTGGTCTGAAATGCCCTCTAACTTAAGATCGAACTTCTTGGGTTGGTGTAGTGCCATTTTACTGCCCTCCTTTAAGGTAAGTTCATCTCATTTGGGTTTTTGGTAATGGGTTTTGAATAAGCCAGAATAGTCTAAGGACTTTATTAATGCCATACGAAAAGTAAATCAGCCAAATGGGGATGTGTCAAGGGGGGTTGGCTCCAGGAGCCTGTTATGATTAGGTATTTTTTTAGATGAACCGGTCGAGGAGGATGCCCATGATACTGATGACGAGGGCGCCGAAGATAGCGGTAAAAAAGCCGGTGACCTCAAAGCCTGTCACAGCGTAACCGACAAGCCAGAGAATAATCCCGTTTAAGATAAAGGAGAAAAAACCAAGGGTAAGGAGGTTTATCGGAAGGGTCAAAATGTAGAGGGCCGGTTTTATGGTCAGGTTCATAAGGCCAAGTACAATGGCTGCCTTTATGGCAGGGCCGTACCCTTCCACTTTAATTCCGGGCAGGAGATAGGCGGCAAGGATAATGCCAAATGTCAGGACTACGAGCCTTAAGATCAGATTCAATATCATTCTATTCTTTCCATTCCATCTAATATTAGACCAGCATCATATTTAAGTCAAATCACGAGGCATTATCGTCTACTGTCGTTCGTGAGAGTATCTCCATCATATCATTATGTATAAGGCCGTTGGTGGCAAGGCATTCAAGCGAATATATGGAGTAAGGGTTGCCCTTGAAGTCCGTTATAACGCCGCCCGCCTCTTTTACGATGAGCGAGCCTGCGGCAACATCCCAGGGCTTAAGCTTAAGTTCCCAGTAGCCGTCAAACCTGCCTGATGCGATATAGCTTAGGTCAAGGGCGGCTGAACCGGCCCTCCTGATAGCCTGGGCCTTAAGAGAGAAAATCGAGAAGAAGTCGAGGTTATTTTCTTTGGATGTCCTTAAATCATAGGGAAAGCCTGTTGCAAGGAGGCTTCTGTCGAGGCTGCCGACCTTGGAGACATGAATCCTTGAGCCGTTAAGGTATGCGCCCTTGCCCTTTTCCGCCACAAAAAGCTCATCGAGCATTGGGTCGTAGACAACGCCGAGGACTACCTCTCCTTTTTCCTCAAACCCGATCGATACGCAGAAGAACGGAAAGCCGTGGGCGTAATTCGTAGTGCCGTCCAGCGGGTCTATAACCCACCTGAAGCCTGAAGTTGTCTTAAGCTCATCGCTCTCTTCGGCAAGGATTCCGTGGTCGGGGAAAGTCTTGGTTATTTCTTCTTTTATGAGCGCTTCCGAGCGCTTGTCCATCTCTGTGACTATATCTACAGCGCCCTTGAACTCAATCCTGTTCACCTTGCCAAGGTTTTCCTTGAGCACAAGCCCGGCCTTGCGTGCGGCATTAATCGCGGTATTTTTTATATCCATTTTTTTTAAAATTTAAAAGGGTCTACGCAGGTTTTTTTTGGAAAGAAATCGTGAGGCAAATAAAAATTTGGCCCGGCTTTTACGGCGCGGGCCAAATCAGGATTTTTGTATTTTTAACAGCTCGGGCAGCCTGAACAGCCGGGCTTGCCTGAGTCCTTTTTGCCCTTTTTGGAGTAATCGTCAGCAAACCAGCCGCCCCCCTTGAGCTGGAAAGAGGACTGGGAGATGAGCTTTTCCACGGTGCCTTTGCAGTCAGGGCATTTTTTAATGGGCTCGTCCGAAAATTTTTGGATTACCTCGAATTCTTTCTGGCATTTTTTGCATTTGTATTCGTAGATAGGCATTACGGTTTCCTCCGGTCAATATTAATCCCTATATATTGTAGGGCCGGGAAAGTACAATGTCAATTTTAAAATTCTGCGGGGTTTTTGAGCCTGCCGGAAGATTTAATTGATGAAGATAAAAAATGTGATTAAAAACATGGACTAAGCGGCTTTGAAATGCGAAAATAGACGCAACTCAGGCTTTTGTAACTGCTCAATGTGATTCACCTTTTTTGTTTTAATCATAATTTTGTTCCATGGCTCCAAAAGACAAACAGACTGACAGAAGCTTGCGGTATTCCATTAGGGATGGGATTTTCGCGAGCATGATGAACGGTTTCACGCTGGACTTCTTCACACCCTTTCTCCTTCTCCTCGGCGGTACTGTAAAGCATGTAAGCGTCATAAGCGCGCTGCCCAATTTTTTTGCGTCTTTCATACAGTTGAAAAGCCCTGACATCGCAGAGAAATTCAAATCCCGCAAAAAAGTCATAAAGATTTTTGTCCTCCTGCAGGCACTCATGCTTATACCGATGCTGGTGTCCTTTTCATTCGGGAGCTGGAGGCTTACTGTCTACATCTCAACCCTTGTCCTTTTTACTTCTTTCGGTTCATTCATCATGCCGCCCTGGGGCAGTATCATGGCCGACCTTGTAGAGTCCACCAAACGGGGGGAGTATTTCGGCTGGCGCAATAAAATGCTGGGGCTTGTGACTATTGCTTCATCATTTGCCGCTGGTTTTATCCTCCACCAGATGCAGAAAATCGATATCTTTCTGGGATTTTCCGTTATCTTCGCCCTGGCCTTCGTCTTCAGGCTCATTTCATGGAATTACCTGAATAAGATGCACGAGCCTCATCAGGTACATAAGGATGAAGATTACTTCTCCATCTGGGATTTCATGTCAAAGTTCAATAAAAGCAACTTCGCAAGGTTCGTTATATTCGTATCCATCATAAAATTCTGCGTCAATATCGCCTCCCCCTTCTTTGCGGTATTGATGCTGAGGGATTTGAAGTTCGGGTATCTCACGTATGTCATGATAACGGTTGCAGCCGCGCTTGCCAGTAACTTCAGCATCAAACGCTGGGGCATGCACGCGGATAAGATTGGCAACCTCAAGGTCTTGCGGTTCACCTCCCATCTCGTTGCGTTTATCCCTCTGCTGTGGCTTTTAAACCAGAACCCGATATTCCTTTTTGTCGTTCAGGTATTTTCAGGTTTTTCGTGGGCAGGCTTCAATCTTTCGGCTTCCAACTTTATTTATGACGCAAGTACGCCGGGAAAAAGGACGCGCTGCATCGCTTATTATAATTTTTTTGTGGGGCTTTCATTATGCTCAGGGGCTTTGCTTGGCGGTTTTCTGGCCCAGAGGGTGCCTGCGGGATTTTTTACGCACAGCCTGATGAATATAATACTCCTGTCAGCTGTGTTAAGGCTTCTTGTGGCTTTTGTAATGCCTTTTAATCTGAAGGAAGTAAGGGAAGTCAAAAAGATAAGGAACCATCAGCTCTTCTTCAGCATGCTGAGCATCAAGCCTGCAATTGAGACGGCAACTGTAAGGGGAGAAAGACAGAAGAGATTTTTCTTCTTCTGATTATTTTACCAGATAGGACCCGATGGTCTCTTTTGTGCCTTCGAATGTGGCGATAGTCTTTGCGCTCCATTCGGGCTTTACCCTGTAGTTTTTCGGGTCAGCGTAGTAGGAGTCCACGGCCTGCCTCATTATGCCTGTCATTGCCCCCACATAGCTCTTTGTCCTCTGGCGGCCCTCTATCTTGAAGGCGGCAACACCGGATTCGATAAGGCCCGGTACGACATGAAGGATATTGAGTGATTCAGGCTCTTCAAAGGCATAGAATACTTCACCGTCAGGCATTATGTAGCGGCCCTTGCAGCAGGTCGGGTAAGGTGAAGATTCTGTTGAGGAGAGCTTATTCAGTACGACATTATTTAGGCTTATGCTCATGCCTCCGCCCTGAGTGTTCTCAAAGCGGACAAACCTTGAAGGCGAGCAGGCCCCTTCCGTATTTGTGGACGCGCCTGTGATAAATGAGGACAGGTAGCACCTGCCTTCGATATTGATGCACAGCCCACCGAGCGCAAAGACCTCTATCTCTACATCCGTATGCTCTTTCAGCTGTTTTATCTCAGGTATGGTCAGCACCCTCGGCAATACGACCCTTTTGATGCCGAAGTGCTTTTTGTAAAAATTTATGCTCTCGTAGTTTGATGAGCTGGCCTGGGTGGAGAGATGAAGGTTTGCGTCAGGATATTTTTCTCTGGCATATTTCAGTATGCCCATGTTGGCTATGATGACGGCGTCCGCGCCAAGCCTTACGGCATTGTCAACGGCGGCGTACCACTTGGGAAAGGTATCCCCCTGCGGGAAGGTGTTTATCGCTACAAAGAACTTCCTGCCCTTTGAACGGATGTATTTTATGCCGTCCTCAAGCTCCTCGGGGGTGAAGTTCAGCCCCTCGAAGTTCCTTGCGTTTGTCGCGTCATTGAACCCAAGATAGACCGCGTCAGCTCCGCTGTCTACAGCGGCTTTGAGGGATGCGATATTTCCTGCGGGTGCGATTACCTCTGCTTTATTCATTTGTCAGCCTTTTAGAACGGCACATCGTCTATGTCGGAAGGCGGTATTTCGTCCGCTCCCGTATCAACTGAACTGCCGCTGCCGTCCCTGCCGCCAAGCATCTGCATGGTGTTGGCAAGTATCTCTGTTGTGTACTTCTTGTTGCCGTCCCTGTCGTCCCAGCTTCTTGTCTGGATCTTGCCTTCGATATAGACCTGCTTGCCTTTTGAGAGATATTCGCCGCATATCTCGGCTAATTTGCCGAAAGTGACTATCCTGTGCCACTCGGTCTTGGTTTCCTTCTGCCCGTCCTTGTTTGCGCGTGTTTCGCTTGTGGCAATCCTGAAGTTAGCGACAGCCGTCCCGTTAGGCGTGTAGCGTATCTCCGGGTCAGCGCCAAGATTGCCGACAAGAATGACCTTATTTACTCCTGCCATAAAAAACTCCTTCTTTTTAAAGGGTGGGTTGTTTTCAGGATTGAGGCTGATAATTTAACACCCATTCGGGGGATAATTCAAGCTGTTTCGCTCTCCCGAAGCATCCTTAATAACCACACGATTCCAAAAGTATTATTTTATGCTTTTTTTATCCTAAATCACTTGTTAAAATGTTATATTAAATAAAATCGGCTAAAAAGACCCGTATTCCTAATTTCATTCGGAAGTGGAGAAATATAAAGTTCATGGTTTTGTTTAGAACACTGCTTGTGTGGCTTTTGGGGCTGCCAATCACCATATTCCTGTTCCTCATAATCCTTATTTCCCTCTTATTTGAACGGCAAGGCAAGGCAATACACTCAATCGGGTCTTTCTGGTCACGGATAATACTTGGGCTTGCCGGGGTAAAGGTAAAAGTATCCGGTATCGAGAACATACCAAAGGGCCAGCCCGTTATCTTCCTTTCAAACCATCAGGGGGCTTTTGATATACCGGCTTTGCAGGGCTACATACCGGCGCAGTTCAGGTGGGTGGCAAAGAAGAGCCTCTTTAAAATTCCAATAATCGGCTGGTCAATGACCCTTGCTGGCTATATCGGGATTGAAAGGGAGAGCGCGACGGCTGCCTTCAGGAGCATGATAGCCGCAGCCAAAAAGATTAAATCAGGCACATCTGTCCTTGTCTTTCCTGAGGGCACGAGGAGCCACACCGATGAACTGCTGCCATTTAAAAGAGGCGCGTTCATGATAGCCATGAAAAGCGCGGTGCCCATTGTGCCTATGGCAATAAGGGGCACGGGCCATATCATGGAGAGGGGAAGCCTACTTATAAAACCCGCTAATGTGACCATAAATATAGGAAAACCAATCCCTACGCAAGGGGTTGACGAGAAGGTTCTGCTTGAAGAATCCAAAAAGGCAATCGAGGCTGCCTATCATAATAAAAGCCTCGCCTCTTAACTTATGGAATTAGAACTGGACCTTCAACAGGCTGTAACCAAGCCCAACCTCAGGATAATACCGCTCGGCGGGCTTGGGGAGATAGGGCTTAACATGATGGCAATCGAGTACGGAGATGCCATCATTGTAATCGACTGCGGCCTGATGTTCCCGGAAGATTACATGCTGGGGATAGATATAGTCATCCCTGACATAACCTACCTTAAAAAGAACAGGGAAAAAGTAAAGGCCTTTGTCATAACGCACGGGCATGAAGACCACACCGGGGCGCTTCCGTTCGTACTCAGGGAGATAAACGCGCCGATATACGCAACAGCCCTCACAATCGGGCTCATTGAGGAAAAGCTCATTGAGTTCGACATGCTTAAATCAACCACTTTCGAGACAGTACGGCCAAGGGACAGGGTAGTAATAGGCCCGTTCGATGTAGAGTTCATTAGAGTAAGCCATTCCATAGTTGACGGTTGCGGCCTTGCCATAAGGACCCCTGAGGGCGTTATCGTCCACACGGGGGACTTCAAGATGGACCAAACCCCTGTTGACGGCGAGGTCATGGATTACGCGAGGTTCTCGGAGTATGGGGAGAACGGCGTGCTTGCGTTCATGTCGGACTCTACCAATGTCGAGAAGGAAGGCTACACCCTATCTGAAAAAGAGATAGGCTATAACCTTGAGGAGATATTCAGGAAGTGCGAGGGGCGCATTATCGTTGCCGCGTTCTCTTCCAATATTCACCGCGTCCAGCAGGTAATCGATGCCGCCGCCAAATTCGGCAGAAAAGTCGTCCTTAACGGAAAAAGCATGGTTGCCAACGGCAGGATAGCAAGGACCCTCGGCTACCTGAAAGCCCCTGACGGCCTTATGGTCGATCTTAAGGAAATAGACGGACTGCCCCATAACCAGATAGTTATCCTTACCACCGGAAGCCAGGGAGAGCCAATGAGCGCGCTCACCCGCATGGCAATGGATAACCATAAATACATAAAAGTAGTAAAAGGCGATACGATAATACTGTCTTCAAAGTTCATCCCCGGCCACGAGAAGGCGATTTCCACCATGATGAACCACCTCTACAGAAGAGGGGCTGATGTTATCTATGAAAAGGTCTCGGAGGTCCATGTCTCAGGCCACGCCAGCAGGGAAGAGCTTAAGATAATGCTCAACATGGTAAAGCCGAAGTACTTTATCCCTGTCCACGGGGAGTACAGGCATCTGGTGCTCCACGGAAGGCTTGCGCAGAAAGTAGGCATCCCCGAGGAAAACATAATGATAGCTGAAGACGGGGATGTCGTTGAATTTACTGAAAAAGGCATAGAGAAGACCGGCAAGGTCGAATCGGGCAAGGTGTTTGTCGACGGCAAAGGTGTCGGTGATGTAGGGGCGATGGTGCTTAAAGACCGCACGCACCTGTCACAGGACGGTATGGTGCTTGTGATAATGGCTATCAACCAGACTACAGGCGAATTCCTCTACGGCCCTGACATACTTACAAGGGGGCTTGTGCTTGAAGAGGTCTCCGCAGACCTTCTGGAGAAGGCCAAAACAGTTGTCATCGAGACGCTTAATAATATCAATACAGAGGCAAAGACAGAGCAGCTTGAGGTAAAAGAAGAGATAAGGCGCGGCTTGAGGAGATTTTTCAACAAGCAGCTTGAGCGTAAGCCCGTCATACTGCCTGTAATCATAGAAATATAAAAATATCAGCGGGGAATTTGGATGGAGAGGAGCAAGGTCTATTTTGCAAATCTGCGGACAACTACAAAGCGGAACCTTTTCCATAAGCTTGACTCATTGCTTGAAAAGGCAAGGCTTAAGGAGAAGTTCAGAAAAGGCAATCTTGTAGCAATAAAGCTCCACTTTGGGGAAAAAGGCAATACCTCATATATTCAGCCTGTCTTTGTAAGGCGTGTCGTAGACAGGGTCAAAGAGACAGGGGCAAGCCCTTTCCTTACGGATACCAATACGCTTTATGTTGGGACAAGGGGAAATTCAGTAGACCACATCCAGACCGCAATCGAGAACGGCTTTGACTACGCGGTAATCGCAGCTCCTATCATAATAGCCGACGGCTTAAGGGGGGAGGAAGGCACCCCCGTAAAAGTTGGCGGCAAACACTTCGAATCAGTAAATATAGCAAGCGAGATTGTAAAGGCGAACGGCCTTGTAGTCCTTACGCACTTCAAATGCCATGAGATGACCGGCTTTGGAGGCGCGCTTAAGAACATGGGCATGGGATGCGCCAACAGAGAGGGCAAGCTCTCCCAGCACTCTAATGTCGCGCCCCGCGTAGAGCCCTCAGGCTGTGTTGCCTGCGGAGAGTGCGCACTTGTATGCCCCGCAGGCGCAATCGATATCGGGCAATCCGCCGTAATCAATGAAGACATCTGCATAGGCTGCGGCCACTGCATACCAGCATGCCCTGAAGCCACGATAGATGTAAGGTGGGATGAGACTACCTCTAATCTTCAGGAGAAGATGATAGAACATGTAGCGGGGGTGCTCAAGGGTAAGCAGGACAAATGTGTCTTTGTAACTTTTATCAATAAAGTCAGCCCCGCATGCGACTGCTACGGGCATAATGACGCGCCTATTGTGCCTGATATCGGCATCCTTGCCTCAACCGACCCTGTTGCCATTGACCAGGCCGCCGCAGACCTTGTGAACAGCCTTGAGGGGTTTAAGAATACCGCACTTCAGAGCGGGCATGAGCCCGGAGGCGATAAGTTCAGGGGGGTTCACCCCACTGTTGACTGGAACATACAGCTTGATACCGCGGTAAAGTTTGGCCTTGGCACAAGAAACTATATTCTTGAAAATATAACTGATTAATTTATTTGATAAATCCGTTTCACTAAGGTATTTTATTCTATAGCGAATAGAAGCCCTTAGCCTCAAATGCGGAGAGTTTTATGGCAGTAAAAAAGATAGGCGAACTGCTTGTTGAATCAGGCCTTATATCGGAAGAGCAGCTACAGGAAGCCCTTTCCGAAAGCAAGGAGAACAAGGGGGTAAGAGTAGGGCATGTCCTTGTAAAAAAGGGCTATGCCTCTGAAATAGATATAGCCCAGACGCTTTCCTTTCAGCTTAGAATACCTTTTGTCGATATTTCCGCCGCCTCTGTTGACCCTGAGGCAATAAAGCTTGTAAACGAAAGACTTGCCAAAAAATACTTTCTCATCCCGCTTTATCAGGAACGGAAGCTGTTGAAAATTGCCATGGCAGACCCTTTGAACCTCAACGCGATAGATGACCTGAGGTTCTCTACAGGCATGGAAATACAGCCGTGCGTGGCAACCCTTTCCGATATAAATTCAGCAGTCGCCAGATATTACCATCTCAATGAGCCCATTGAAGACCTTATGGTGGACCTTAAGAAAGACAAGCTTGTTGAGGTGATACATGAGGCTGATTCAGGCAGGGACATCGCCGAGCAGGTAAAGAAAAGCTCCGCTCCCCCCATAATCAAGATGGTCGATTCCATAATTATCCACGGAGTTGATAACAGGGCAAGCGATATACACCTTGAGCCGCAGGAAAAGTGCGTAAAGCTTAGGATCCGTGTGGACGGCATCATGCGTGAGACCATGCAGCTCCCTAAATGGGTGCAGGGCCCTGTTGTGTCCCGCATAAAGATAATGGCCAAGATGGACATAGCCGAACGGAGGATCTCCCAGGACGGCAGGATAAAGGTCAGGCTTGGTGATAAGAACCTCGATCTCAGGGTTTCGACCCTTCCGACTCAGTATGGCGAGACCGTTGTCATGAGGATACTTGACCCCAAGGCATCTCTGCTTTCATTGGATAGCATAGGTTTTCTTGAGGAAGATTTTGAACGGATAATGGAGATCATAGACAGGCCGCAGGGGGTTGTGCTTGTTACAGGCCCTACAGGGTGCGGAAAGACCTCCACCTTGTATGCCATGCTCGGCAGGATAAAAAGGGAAGAGATAAACATAATCACGATAGAGGACCCGATAGAGTACGAATTAAAGGATGTGAACCAGGTTGCCGTTAATGATAAGACGGGGTTGACATTCTCCTATACTTTAAGGTCGGTATTAAGACAGGACCCCGATGTCATACTGGTAGGCGAGATGAGGGATACCGAGACCGCGATAATAGCGCATCAGGCATCCATGACAGGCCACCTCGTATTCTCAACGCTTCATACGAACGATGCCATCTCATCCGTTGTAAGGCTCAGGAACATGGGCATACCTCCATATATGATAGCTTCAGCCCTGAACGGGATTGTGGCGCAGAGGCTTGTAAGAAAGATATGCGCAAACTGCAAGGAGCCCTACGAGCCGAAAAAGGAAGACCGCAGGAAAATCAATTTCAATGTCCCTCAAAAGCTCTATCGCGGCGCAGGGTGCAAGGCCTGTAACGGGACAGGCTATTCAGGCAGGACAGGGATATTCGAGGTGCTCACGGTAAACAGCAGGCTCAAGAACCTGATTGCCACCGAAGCCCCGGAGTCAGAATTGATAAGGGCTGCCGCTGAAACCGGAATGGCCCCGCTGCATCTTGACGGGCTTAAAAAAGTGTCAGAAGGCATAACTACTCTTGAAGAGCTTATGAGAGTGGTGTATCTCTCCAAGGAGAATGAGAATAAGAACGGGGTTTGCCCTTCATGCAGGAACCCTGTAGGTGCGGAAGCTGAAGTCTGCGTTCACTGCGGCAGCTTCATTAAGAATGATTGTCCGACATGCGGCAAATTAAGGCAGCCTGACTGGATAATGTGCCCCTATTGCGCCACCAGATTCGGGGGGGACGATAACGATAACATACCTGAGATAGAGCCTATAAGCTAATCTTCCATTTGCCAAAGAGTTGCAGTTGTGCTATTATCTCTGCTCATCTGAAAATTTAACAGAGTTGCGACTAAAAAAGACCCGGCGCTCAAGATATGTCAAAATCTCATTTGAATTGGTTTTTTATTGCCCTGCTTTTATTTTTTCCGGTAGTCGCATTTGCCGAGGACGGCTCTCAGATGGACCCGGCGCCTGCCGAGTGGAAGAAATACGAATTTAAGAGAGAACCCGGCCAGTTCAAGCGTGACAGGACCGGCATGATAGACCCCACTCCCGATGTAATCACCCTTAAACACCTTCCCAAAGACGGATATGGTTTTGTGGACTGGGCACAGTCCATAAGGGACGGAATAATACAGCCAAGGGACTTTATATTGGAGGAAACTCCGGTAAAAGAGGAGGATAAGCCTGCTCCTGCCCCTGATGTAATAATAAAGTCCAAGCTGGCTTTTATGCCCGATGTCCTTTTCCCTCATGCGCCCCATACCACATGGCTTAAGTGCAGCACCTGCCATCCCAAAATATTCAAGAAAAAAGCGGGAGCTACCCCGATAACAATGGCCGGCATCTGGAAAGGCCAGTTCTGCGGAAGATGCCATGATAAAGTCGCTTTTCCTACAAGGAATTGCTTCAAATGCCATTCGGTACAGAGGGACGCAGCTAAAAAATAAATATCCGGGTAATTCGATACCTGCAACAACCTATGTTCGATGAGTTTTCAAAATCTGAACTGGTAAGCATCCTCGAAGTAATAGAAAGGGCGCGGAACTGCTCAGGCCCCGAGGAACTTAAAAAGATCATCCTTGATTCCAGGCAACTGGTCTCGGCGGATTATGCCGTCTGCGGGCTGGGCAAGATAAGCGGGCTGATGGTCTCTGATGTGCTTGGGCTTATTAATGGCAATTTCCCCGAAGAATGGATGAATGATTACATCGCTCGCAGGAATTATTTCAACGACCCTATCGTGAAATATCACTCCCAGTTCTCCATGACCCAGTTCTGGACTAATATTTTCAAATATTATGACGATAAGGCTTCTAAGAGAGCCATAAGGGATGCCGCGGATTTCGGGCTGAAATTCGGCATCTCCAGCGGGATTTTTATACCTGAAGAAGAAAAGATAAGCATCTTCTGTTTCGCAGGCAACCAGAACAGGTTTGACCAGCACCATAAAAAGATAATGGATATAATCACCCTCCATCTGAACAGCGCTCTCGTGAGGGTGACAGATATTACTCCGAAGGCCGTTTCAGACATTGAGTTGAGGTTGGATAATTGGGGATTATAAGGGGGCAGCTATGAATTTTAAGGAATTCTGTAAAGGCGAGCTGGTGGAGATTCTTGACCTTATTCAGACAGCCGTAGCATGCAAGACCGAAGACGATGTAAACAAGGTCACTTATAAACTCAAGGAGCTGGTATGCGCTGATATGGGAGTTTGCGCGCTAAGTGAAGGCACTACCAAGCTTCTCAAGATAGTTAACCTTAATTGGCCGGGAGAATGGGCCGGCATTTATACCTCAGAAGAGCTTTATAAAAAAGACCCTGTAATAAAATATAATTATGACCGCAAAAACGCCTTTTTTTGGACAGAGGCCACTGAAGTTTACTCTGACCGGCCCAATCTGGAAGTGATGGACAGGGCATCTGAGTTCGGGCTCAGGCACGGACTGTCAAGCGGCATCTGCGGCGCGGGCAACAAGAGCAGCATATTCTCATTTGCCTCAGGCAAGAATAATTTTACCCGGCACCACCTTCAGATAATAGATGTAGTTATGCCCCACATCCATCAGGCCTTTTTAAGGATTTGCGAATCAAAGGCTGTTACCAGCCACGACCTCTCAGCACGTGAAATGGAGGTCTTGAGGTGGATGAAGGAAGGCAAGACCAATTGGGAGATATCAATAATCCTCAATATAAGCGAGAGGACTGTAAAATTCCATGTCCAGAATATTGAGAGAAAGCTCAATGCTGTAAATAAAGCTCATGCGATAGCGATTGCACTGGATAGTGGATTGGAAGTGTAACCGGCATGCTGGACATCCACTGATGAAAAGATGACCTTGTCTCAAGCCCTATCTCGTCAAACCTATGCCAGTCAAGGGTGCATACCCCGGCCTTTACTCCGTCAGGCATCACTACAAAATCGCTGAACTTCTCAACAGGAAGGCCTGTAAGCCTCAGGAGCCTGAAGCACCTGGCATCCACGACCATCACCGAGTGCCTGATCTCATTCAAGCGGTTCCAGTGGTAAAGGCCTTTGTAGAGCAGGTGCGAGACCTGTTTGAGATACTGGTTTGACCTGTCTTCCTTCTTTACGCACAGCCTTGTTACCTCTGCCATGTCGGGCGCCCTTTTTACCCTGACGCCTTCGGGCAGCATGCAGGCGAATTCCTTATCCACCATGAACGGATAAGACGAAGTGATAAGCCTGATGTAGCCTGCTATTCTGAAGTCCATATCAAAGACGCCGATGCTTTCGGAGAAGTTGTCATACCTGTCTCTCTCCATCCGGTCAGGCGAGGCCGGGACCCACTTTAGTTCCTCAGCAAAAACATCGTGCCTTAAGCGCATTGCCTGCTCGAACTCTTCGTGGGTGGAGAGCGTTTTTACGACGAAGTTGTCTTCCTGAAATGTAAGCTCCATGTCCAGCTTTATAGCAGGACTAAAAAAACTTTGTAACTGGCAATGAGAGCAGTTTTAATTTTTGATAAATGATTATAAAATATAAGATTTCGCAGACTGTACCAAAGTACAGGCGAAAATACCCTGCCAATTTTATATAATAATCCGACAGATAAATTTAAATGCCGGTAATCCAGCTTCTGCCATCAGCAGAGTTGAAGGATTACATTTTTAAGCCGGTCAATTCCCTTTGAAAGGAGTGAAATCAGGGCCAGGATGCGGCTGCCATGCAGCTGATACATTTGTCGTCCTTTGTCCTGCTGCGCGACTATGATCGAACTCCTCATTGCTGAAGCTGCCTCAAACCGGGAACACAGGAAAAGGCTTAAAGAAAGATTCAAGATGGCGGCCCTCGACGGCTTCCATGATTACGAGATACTTGAACTCCTCCTCGCTTACGCTGTCCCGAAGAAGGATGTAAAGATACTTGCCAAAGCGTTAATAAAAAAGTTCAACGGGATGAGGGGCGTTTTCGACGCATCTCCTGATGAGCTTAAATCAGTAAAGGGCATAGGCGAGAACGCCGCCCTTCTTATAAGGCTCATCAAGGATGTCACAGGCATATACCTGAAAGAACGCATGATGGGCAAGGATGTCATACTCTGCCCCAAAGATGTGCTTGATTACCTGAATATGACGCTTTCGGGTGAAAGGGTCGAGAAGTTCCTGGCCATTTACCTCAATTCAAAAAACGAAGTCCTTGCCATTGAAATCCTCCACGAAGGCACGATCAACCAAACCATAGTCTATCCGAGAAAGGCCATAGAAAAGGCTTTTAAACATAACGCGCGCTCCGTTATCTTCGTCCATAATCATCCGAGCGGGGATTCGACCCCGTCAGGAATGGACAAACAATTGATGAAGGCCCTGGACAGGGCTGCCCAGGCCGTTGATGTTTTAGTCCTTGACCATCTTATCATCGGCAAAAATACGCACTTCAGCGCCAGGGAAAGCGGGATGATAAACGCTCCGCATAATCACAGGTGCATGGCCCCTTGACCTGAAAAGCAGCTTATTTATTGCTTTTTGAGTACTCAAGGCAGTCGCTCAATATCGGGAAGTTCTTCCTGTTCACCTTCTCTTCAAACATTATTCCGGCGCCGTAATGCCCTCCTACAGGCTGAACCCAGCGCACCACGCCCGGTATTTCCTCTGCATCGGTCATTTTTCCGTGTTCAAGATAGGTTATCTTTATCAGAAGCCGCTGCTTTTTCTTAATGGGCTGCATCGCGTAGAGCCCTATGCCGCCCCGGTTGATATTCAACAGCACTGCCCCAAGCCAATCCTCCGAGTGCTCCTGCTTTATCTTCACCTCCGCAAGAAGATACCTTCTTTTAAGCCTTCTTCTCTCTTCCATACCCACTCCCTCCACTGACCAGATTTTTTCATATCGGTTGAAAATGATTTTATTTAAATCGCGGGAGTTCTTCAAGATGAGAGTGCAACGGAAGCCCGGTTTCCTATTGTTTCATTCTGCTCCCTTCAATGGAATCTTTAACAGCCCTCAAAAGCCCTGTAAGCGAATAGGGTTTTTGCAGGTATTTATATCCTTTCTGGCCGATTGAGGGGAACTGGGTCTTGAGGTCCATGTAACTGCTTGTAAGTATCACCTGTATTCCCGTTTTTTTTGAACGGAGATTATCTGCCAATTGTATGCCGTTTTTGTCAGACAGGATAATATCTGTCATGAGCAGGTCGATTGCGCCATGCTCGCTGTCGAATATCTCCTGAGCCTCTTTGGCATTTGAGGCAGAAAGCACCTTGTAGCCATGTTCGCTGAGCTCGGCTCCCGTGATGCCGCGCACCCTATCCTCGGCATCCACGAGCAATATCTTTTCTCCGGCGCCGTCGGGCTTTGCCGCTGCTTCGACTGTTCCTTCTGTTCGGCCTGAGGATTCCGTATGCGCTGGCATGTAAATCTTAAAGGTAGTGCCCTTGCCGAGCTCGCTGCTTACGGTAACCCAGCCCCCATGCTGTTTTACTATGCCATATACAACAGCCAGCCCGAAGCCTGTACCTTTTTCAGAGCCTTTTGTCGTAAAGAACGGTTCGAATATGCGCTGCACGGTCTCCCTGTCCATGCCGGTGCCCGTATCCCGTACAGTCAGCCGTATTGCTTTGCCGGGGTGCGCCTCAGTTATGCCTTTGATGTCAGCCTCTGAAAGCTCTACATTCTCAGTCTTGAAAAAGAGCTTTCCCCCTTGAGGCATCGCATCCCTTGCGTTGACGGCAAGGTTCATTATGACCTGCTCTATATTGCCTTCATCCGCGCGGATATTCCAGAGGTCAGGGGCAAGCTCGGTCGATATGGTGATGTCTTCGCCGATAAGCCTGTTTATCATTACAAGCAGGCTTTCAACTGTCTTGTTTATATTCAGCGTGATAAGCTCGAATGGCTGGCCGCGGCTGAAAAGCAGCAGCTGCCGCGTAAGCTTGGAAGCCAGCATGACGGACAGTATGATGCCGTCGAGCCGTTCATACAGCGGGTCGGATTTATCAACATCTTCTATGGCAAGCTCGGCATTTCCTCTTATTGCGGTAAGTATGTTGTTGAAGTCGTGCGCGATGCCTCCGGCAAACCTTCCGATGGCCTCCATCTTCTGGGACTGGCTAAGGCGTGCCTGGATGCGTTCATGTTCCTTTTCAGCCCTCTTGCGCTCGGTGATATCCCTCATCATGCCAGTGAAGTTCACTACACCTTTTAGCATGAAGCTCCCAAGCACCAGTTCAAGCGGGAATTTCTCCCCGTTTTTTCTCAGTCCCTCAAATTCAAGTATCTTCCCGAAGTTCCTGCTGGAGCCTGTTTCAAGGAATCTCTGCATTCCCATCCTATGCCGAGCCCTGTAATCCTCGGGCATGAGGTTTGAAAGCTCCATGCCTATAAGTTCGTTCCTGGTGTATCCGAATATCTTCTCGGCGCTGGTGTTGCAATCTATTATTATGTCATTGATATTGGCTACTATTATGCCGTCAAACGCCGTATTATGTATCAGGCGGTATCTTGCCTCGCTCTCCTTAAGGGCTTTTTCTACCTTTTTCCTCTGCGTGATGTCTTCTCCTGAGCTTAAAGTGCCGGTTATACTTCCGCCCTCTTTCAGGACGGTGTTATGGAACAGTATTATCTTCTCGTCGCCTGTCCTTGTAAGTATACGGTTTTCAAAATACCCTTCTACAGGGGGTTCTTCACCTTTAATGAGTTTATAAAAGGTTTGCAGAACTTTTTCCCTTATATCAGCCGGCACAAAGTTCTCAAACCAGTCCTTTCCGAGTATCTCGTTTTCATTGTAGCCGAGCATCTCTGCCCCTCTCTTGTTTATGAGGGTGACCTTCCCTTCCGTATTAAGGACTACCAGCATCACGCCCGCTATATCAAGATATTGGTGCGCCCTGTCCCTTTCTTTTATCAGACCTTCTTCAGCCTGACTGCGCTCATATATAAGGGTGATTAACGGGCGAAAAAGAAAGAAATACAATATGGGAGAGAGGAGCAGGACGAGCAGGACAGGGTCAAGGATGACCCTTACCGGTTCCTCAAGCTCACCGAAGGTGAAAAAAATAAGCATTATGACCACTTCCGCCCCGAAGATGGAAAGAGCCATAATTATAAGTATCTGCATAGGCGAACTGTAGGGATGGAGCTGGCCTATCATCCCTTTGAGCTCTTTTCCCGGCTCGTTTTTATCCTTGCGATTTGTCATTTATTATCCTGTTTATTTTTTCCCTGCCGAGTGTAATTTCCCGATTTTCTTCTATAATTATATATGGATTTGAAAACACTGGCAAAAAAGGCGGGGTACATTTAAGGGGAAATATGCCTAACCTTCTGAAATTGCAGCAGTTTTTCATTAAAAAGAAAAATATACGGGAATAAGCTGATCACAGTAAAATGTTTGCCGGCTTGACAGTTTGCCCTTTTTTTAATAAAGTCTTTAAAATCATACAAAACAAAGTATGCCGGAGGAGGCCACTGATGAAGAAAAAACTGTCAATGCTTGTAGCGGCTTTTCTTGCCCCGTCAATTGCATTCGGTTATCCCAACGGCACGCCTAATTATGTAACGGATGCCGCCCCTTTCTGCGCTTCATGCCATTCTGCCGTAAAAGCAGAATATATGCCTGAGCTGCCCGCCGCTGTTGCCGCTAAAGAGACCCCTGATAATAAGCACTACGGCCTCATACGCTTGCCTTCCCAGCCGTCTCCTTATATAGAGCTTACCGATGAGCAGAAGGAAAAGCTCATTAATGCCGCAAAAACAATAGATTCGAATTCTACAGTCACTATAACCGCACCTCAGAAGGCCCGGCCAGGCGAAGAAATAAAGGTGACGGTAAAGGTCAAAGGGGGAAACGGCCCTGTAATCTGCGTGATGCTGGTCGATAAGCCTCTGAGATTTCAGTCAAGACCTGTAAGCTCTTCAGGATGGATGATTACGGGAGAGCCTGATGTAAGGGGTCAGGATGGAAAGGTGCAGACTCTTTGGCTTGACAGGAGGGCCAAGGACCTTCAAAGAAACCTGAACTATGTCGCTATCGAGAACCAGAGATTTGATATGGATAAGAATATATATCCCGAAGGTACAGTGACTTATACGCTCAAAGCACCGAACAGGCCCGGGGTTTACAGCGTTACGGCGGCATTTCTTTACGGTACTGAAAATACAGACAGGGCGGGTTTTTTCCAGAGGCCGTCAGGGCGGATACTTTTCTCAAATGAGGTCGGGGTCAGGGTGGAATAGGGTCCTGGAAATAATACCTTGAGTTGGTGAATCTTTAATTAATTTAAGGACTTATATTTTATTCTCACGGTTTTAAGATCATTTAATGCCAATTGATGGCTCAGATGCCTTTCTTAATCTGAAATGGAAGCAATGCATGGTCTGAGACCGCAGGTTTGACAATTTTTGACGGAGCAGCTATGCTTTACTAGACAGGAAAATAATATTTCAGGCCAGAAATTCTGTTGACAAGCGCATGGAAATAGTAAAAAATAGTCAACTCACCTTACATTTAAAACTCAGGAGGAAGAAATGAAAAAGCTCGGTTTGTTCGCAGTCGCAGTATTGTTCTCACTCTCATTCGTTGCCGCTGGTTGTCAGAAGAAGGAAGCTCCGCAGGAAACAGCTCCCGCAACACAGCAGGCTCCGGCAGAGGGTACAGCAGCACCCGCTACACCGGCACCAGCACAGCCCGCAAAGTAATATTGGCGTAAGCCAAATTATAAAATAAGGAGAAAGCAGAAAGATGAAGAAGTTCGCAATGTTCGCAGTAGCAGCAATGTTCACACTCTCATTCGCAACAGGTTGCCAGAAGCAGGAAGCCCCGAAGCAGGAAGGCGTACAGACCGCCCCCGCAGAAGGCACAGCAGCTCCGGCAGCACCCGCAGCACCCGCTGAGAAGGACACAACAGGCGGTCACTAATTCATAGCAATTAGTCAGTTTTTAAAATAAAGACAGGCAGGACGCATTCCTCACAGTGTGAAGAAGGTCTTGCCTGTCTTATTTTTTGGAGAACTGAGCTGTATGATTAAGACGGGGTCTTAATTGAAAGACAGCAGCAGGATATATATTGCCACATCAGGGTTCTATTATGACCACTGGAAGGGGCCGTTCTATCCTGAAGGCCTTCCAAAGAGCAAATTCCTGCAATTCTATATCGGACGCTTCAACTCCGTTGAGCTGAATAACCCTTTCTACAGGCTGCCCAATGAGGCGGCTGTCAGGCATTGGTATGATATAGCCCCCGGGGGTTTTATCTACGCCGTCAAGGCAAGCCGCGTTATCACCCACATAAAAAGGCTTAAAGACGCAAAACCGTCCCTTGAACTTTTATTTGAGAGGATAGCTCCTTTAAAAGAGAAGCTCGGGCCAATCTTATTTCAGCTCCCGCCCAACTGGAAGATAAACACGGAGAGGCTGGAGGAGTTTTTGAAGGCGCTGCCTAAAGGAGGCCGCCATGCGTTCGAATTCAGGGATACGAGCTGGTTTGAGCCTGAGGTCTATGAGCTTCTGAGGGAACATAACGCCGGGTTCTGCATCTATGATTTCAACTTTGTGCAATCCCCAAAAGAGATAACCGCAGATTTTATCTACCTGCGCCTGCACGGGCCCGCAGGCCCTTACAGCGGTTCATATTCGGATGAGGCGTTAAGAGGCTGGGCAGCGGATTTCAGGAAGTGGATTAAAAAGGTGAAGAACATATACTGCTATTTTGATAATGATCAGGCAGGCTTTGCCGCGCTCAATGCATTGGCCCTGAAAAAAATAATCGAAGGCTGATACCATGAATTAAGGCCTATTTCATATCGCGAGGGCGTTTATATAATTGAGCGCCTTGTAAGCGGCATCTATCGGGTCCTGCTCATAGGTATATAATTCAACTGTGACAAAGCCTTTGTAACCTGTATCCTTGATTGTTCTGAGCACTCCCTGGATGTCTATGGCCCCGTCCCCGGGCATCAGATGGTAATGCTCCCTTGACCTGGCAATATCCTCAAGGTGAAAATGGTGTGTCATATCCTTTAATTTGTTTATGGGGAAAGGGCAGTCTTCATTTACGCAGAAAAAATGGCCGATATCGAAGTTAAGCCCGAATACATTCCGGTCAAGTTCATTGTAAAGCGACAGGAATTGCCGGCTGTTCTCTATCAGAAGTCCGGGTTCCGGCTCTATCAGTATTTTTACCCCGCCCTTTCTTGCCGCGTCCTCCACTTCAAGAAGCCCTTGCTTAAAAAGCCTTAGCCCTTCATCGAAATCCATATCTTCAAGCGGGCCTCCGGGCTCAGTTGAAATGGTAGTCGCCCCAAGCCGCTCCGCAAGGTCTATGCAGTTAAGAGTGTGTTTTATCCTCTTCGACCTTTTCGCAGGGTCTTTTTCTATCCATGACGGGTGGTAAGTATCTCCCTCGGCATGGAGCATAAATGCGTTTATATTGGATACAGCCATCTTATGCCGCTTAAGGGATGATGTGATCCTGGAGAGCTCTTTATTAGTCATGTAAAGAGGATAGGCGTGGGGAACATCCGCCATTATCTCGATTCCGCTGTACCCGATAAGGGAGAGTATCCCTATTGCGTCGGAAAGGCTGTATCTTCGGAATGCGTTTGAACTGAAAGCAAGCTTCATCTATATCTCCGTTACTGTTGAAGCCAAATGAGCTCGAACCCGCGCGGCTATCGTTTTCCGGTCTGTTTTTGCCCCAGGTTGTTTAAATAATTGAATGCCTGCGAGGCCGCCTCTTCAGGCTGCTCAGGGTATGTGTAGAGCTCAACAGTCACAAACCCCTTGTAGGAATATTTCTCCATAAGAGAAAACAGCGAGACAAAGTCCATGTCCCCAAGGCCCGGAATAAGATGGTGATGCACCCTGTCCCTTATGTCCTCCAGATGGATGTGAAATATCTTTCCGGAGAGCGTCTTTATCACGACTTCAGGGTCTTCTCCAAGCAGGTGGCTGTGCCCAAGGTCCAGATTTGCCCCGAGCGCGGTTGAGCCTATCTCTTCAAGCAGTATGGCAAGCTCAACGCAGTATTCTATCAGGAGCCCGGGTTCGTACTCGATGCCCACCTTTATATTTTTGCTCTGGGCGTAGCGGGATATCTCCCTTAAAGATTCCTTGAAGAAAAACAACGATTCTTCAGGGGTGCTCTCAGGCATGATAGGCCCTGATGTAAGGCTTATGTTCGGGCAGTTGAGGTTAAGCGCGAGATCAATGCACCTCTTTGTATATTCTATTCTCCATTTTCTTATGCCAGGGTCAGGGCTTGAAAGCACAGGCTCGAAAAAAGGGTTCCAGGTCTCTTTTTCACAATAGCCCCGAACGGTATTCGAGTTTATGTTCGAGACCCGTATCCCTGTCCTTGACAGCACATTTTTTAAATCCCGTATGTCTTCATCCCGTAATTCATGGATGTAGAGGTGAGGGATATCCGCAAGGAGCTCGACCCCCTGGTAACCTATGGCAGCTATCTTTTCTACGGCCTCGACCACGGAGTGGCGGATGAAAGCATTGGTGCTGAAGGAAAGCTTCATGTTGGTATCCTTGGATCCTTTATATTTCCGGTGTCGGGCTCTGCTCCGTTGGAGGGTTCACTCTCATGGAGATAGTTCATAAGCATGTTGAACTGCTCGTAAAGACGGTATTCTTCTACTCCCAAGGGTGCTTTGAAAAAAGATGAGAGGTGCTTCATGAGGCCTGCCTCGCCCCTTCTTTTTGACAGATCTGCCATTCTGACGAGGTCTATGATGAGCGGGGCAGCCAATATGGAATCATAGCCCTGCCATATGAACTGCAGAGACATCTTTGAGCCGAGAAAACCCTTGAAGTGAATGAAATTCCAGGCAGTCTTAAGGTCGTCAAGCGAAGGCACATAGTGTATATGCACCCTTGAATGAGGCGTGTAGCCAAGCACCTTGGGAAGGACCTTATCTTTAGTCAATATCTTTGATTCCTTGTTCTGCGGGTCATCAAGCACCTGTCCGTCCATGTTGCCAAGGATGTTAAACCCCTCCCAGCTCAGCACCTCAAGGTTCCTGTACATGAACATTGGGATGAGGGCGGATTTAACAAGGGTCTCGCCGGTTTTACCGTCATTGCCCATGACAGGCACCTTGTTGCTTTCAGCAAGCTCAAGGATTGCGGGAATAAGGGCGGCATTGGAAGGCGTGAAGTTCAGGTAAGGGCAACCCTCAGAGACCGCCGCATAAGAGTATAAAGTGCTTGCCCTTATGGCTTCGTGATTGTCCTCATCAAGGCATTGCTCAAATGTATCAAGGCTCGTATGGCACTCCATGAACTCAAGAGGAGGCTCCGTTGAAGCAAGGTTTATGACTACGGCGCTCTCAAGACCGTTCCTCTCTTTGAAATCCCTGATATCAGACTTCAGTTTATCGACCTGCTCCCTTAGCGGCTTGTATTCCTCGGGCCTGTCGCATAAGTGAGTTATAGCTCTGCCGCAGTTGGTCGTAACTCCCGCATAAATATTTTGGGCAACTCCCTTTATGTCTTCTTCGATTGCCTTTAATATTTCCGTGGGGAGCTGTGAGTTTCGAAAAAGCTCATAAGCGCTCTCAATGGGTGACGCGCAGCGGATGTCCCACCCTCCGAAGACCAGGTCACTCGGTTCAGGCAGATTGAGGCCGGAGAAGGGCTCAAGCTCCGTGACCATGCCCGTCCTTGAACAAAGACCCTTGTTCAGGGCCATAGTCCCAGCTATAACTGCCGTAGAGATGTAGCCTGTGCATCCGATTAAAAGAACTCCTGTTTTACCCATGTCTCCTCAGTGCTTTGATGTATGTTATCAAGTCGTCAAGCTGCTGGTCTGTTATATGCTCATCAGAAAACGACGGCATTGCTCCTATGCCGCGGCGCACCTGAAACTTTATCAGGAATCCCGGAAGCGGCTTATTGGTGATGGCAGGGCCCACTCCTGCTTCTCCTCCGGGGTGGCACTGGCTGCAATGTCTTTCAAATAATATCTGCCCTTTTGCAACGGCTGGTGTAAGAGGTGGCATGGGGCCTGCGATAGGCTCGCCCCTGCGGGCTGACCCGCAGCCTGTTTGTAAAAGGAGAGAAGCCAGTAAAACTGCCATGAGACCTCTTTTTTTCATCACCGCCCCCTTCAGTGCGGCGAATTATTTTCTGGTTATCTTCCAGAGCACGCCTGTCTCTGTCTTCGGCTCCGCGCCTTTTTTACTCTGGAGCAGCACTCCGAAATCAACTACATAAAGCGCATTGCCGTCAGGAGAGAACCTTGCGGCTATCGGCCTTTCAAGCCCGCCTGTGCCGAGCCATGACGCAGGGCCGTTCTGCTTTCCTTTATTGACGGCAAACTCATTTATAATCCCGGTCCTTACATTGACCCTGACTACCTTGAAACCTACCGGTGCAAGGACTTTGCCTGTAGTTGGCGCTTCGTCACCGAGTTGGGCCACAAATGCCTCGCCTGCATGGCCGAAGGCGGGGTTCCTTGAAAAATCCAAACCGTTTGAGGATGAATGGACAGGAAAAATGGCTACAGGCCTTGGGGGATAATTCGGATGCCTTGCCAATAACAGCTCAGGTTTTTTCCCCTTTGCAGGAGCGTAATGGTCATGCTCATTCAACGGGAATTTCCCGTGGTAGTCGGGCCATCCGTACCATGTTCCTGATGTCACTGCCCAGAGGATATCGCCTGTGCCGAAGACCGGGCGGCTGCCGCGCTCGTCATACATGTTGTCCGTAACGAACAGTTGCCCGTTAGGCGTGAATGCCATGCCGAAAGGGTTTCTGAAGCCCCACGCCACAAGCTCAGGGCCGCCGCCTTCAGTGGTGATGCGCATAACCGCCCCACTGCAAGGCACTTTTCCCTTGATGGTCTGTCCGCTTGAGGTCTTGCGCCCAAACGGCGAGAACGCGCCCGTGGATACCTTATCCTTTGAATCAGGGTCAATGAAGTTCTTTGTTTCGAAATTCCTTCCTGACAGTGTAATGTCCTGACAGGGAATGTCGTGAAATTCAGGGTTTCTCTTAAGCCATCCGAACCTGAAGTTGTCTTCGCCTACGACCCCTGAATTGGTCGCAACACCCTGAGAAAAGTAGACCATTCCGTCAGGGCCGATTGCAGGGCCGTTCGTATGGTGGTCTCCCATGCTTGGCAGGTTCTCAATAAGAGGGGTTATCTTTCCATCCTGTGAGACCTTGAGTATCTTGCCGCCCTCAAGCTCTCCTCCTTCGGCAATAAAGAATTCCCCGTTGTGATATACGACCCCTGTCCAGGGCCCGTTCTTTCCGCCCTCTGCTATTACGGTCGTTTTCCCGTCAGGTTCTATCTTTAAAAGGCGCGGTGTGGTCCAAAGCTCTCCGTATGAGTAGCCTGCTTCAACTACATACGGCGTGCCTTTTTCATCAAAGGCTACTCCCGTTGGAAAGGTGAGCTTTGTTGCTACGGGCTCAATCCTGTAGCCTGAAGGAAGCGCTATGTCAGAGCTGTTGATTTTTCTCGGAGGTTTGAACTCTGTCTGCCCTCCTCCTGATGAGCCGCGTATTTTATAACAGCCGGAGATAGAAAATGTCAGGACAGCCGCCATCAATAATTTCAAGAGTCTCATTTGCCCTCCGAAAGAAGTCAGCGGCTTGTTGCCCTGAAGGCTTCCCTTGCCTTCTGTATGCCTTGTGTTTGCGGCACTGCGGCAAAATCACCCCTCAGGGCCTTGAGGGCATATTTTTCGGAATTTATTTCAGATGAGGTGCGTACCCCCATGCGGCGGAAAAGGCTTACGGGAGGGCACCAGCCCTGCACAGCATGCTGAAGAAGAAAACCCATTACTGCCATAGGGAGTATTATGAACTTCCATTTAACGGTAGTGGCAAGTATCAGTCCAAAGAGCGCTACAACGGAAGCATTGGTCTGTAATAAACGCTCCATGTCCCATTCCCTGTCAAGTTCCTTTAAGCGGCTCTCTATCTCGGAGTGGTCTGCAGAGCTGTAATAAGCTATATTCCTTTGCGTCTGTTCTTCTATCTTTTTGTTCGCTTCGATATAGGTGTGCTTGGGCACACGGGCAGCGGTTGAAGGGAGCATAGGTTCCTCCTTTCCGGCTGTAGTTCATGGGGTTAAACAGAGTTTACATTGTCTTTGGCTCCGGCGTCTTTTCCTTACGATTGTAAGTCAAGAATGGGGTTTGTCAAGAAACCCGGAGAGAATAAAAAAATAATATTTTTCTGTCTTGCCGTGCTGTCTGTTTGGGATAGACTCTTCTTAGATAACAGTATGTAAAGGGGCGCCTTTTATGAATTTAAAAAGAGTATTGGTTTTAGCTCTCCTTATGTTTTTAATTTCAGCTCAAGGGGCTTTTAGCCCGGCTTTTTGCAGGGAGAAGCACGCTGAAAAAGGGGCTAAGCATGTGAGGAAAGGCATTTATCATATCAAGAAGGGTATAATGCAGTTCGAAGAATCCTTGAAATACAGCAAGGACCCCCATGCCAAAGAGGCAATGGAACATGCCAAAATTGCAATCCGCCATGCGGATGAGGCGCTTAGAGCTGCCGCACTAGTCCAAAAGGATGAGAAGAAGTAATCCGAGAGGTGATTTGTTTCAGGTTTTAATGCAGATGTTAATTTGAAGTATACAAAAAGTACGGCTGACTATATAATTAAGAGGCTTTTTTTTAAAAAATCCTGATTCGGAAAAATTAGCCCCGGAACCCTGAATTAGAATGAAGTCTCAAATCTCCGCTACAAAAATTACGCGTCCCAGCAGTTCAAAGGTCTTCCTCAGGAAAAGGATTTTCAGGTTCTTTGATGAGAACCGCAGTAAAAAGGCATTATGGGTGTGCGGTCCTCCGGGCGCAGGCAAGACTACGCTTGTAAACAGCTATATCACCTCCAATGACCTTGAATGCCTCTGGTACCAGGTGGATGAGGGAGACAAGGATATCGCTACCTTCTTCTATTACCTCGGGCTTGCGGCAAAGGGAATCTCCTCCGGAAAATATAAGCCTCTGCCCCATCTTACGCCTGAATACCTCGCCGGAATAGGCGCATTCACCAGAAGATATTTCAGGGAGTTCTTCAGCCGGGCAAAGAAACCGTTCCTGCTGGTCTTTGATAATTTTCAGGAAGCGTCCTCAAGCCAGTTCCACGATGTTATAAGAGGTTGTCTTGAAGAGGCCCCCGAATCATGCCGTGTAATTATCATGAGCCGCACTGAACCACCACAGGCATTTGCCAGATGCCTTGCCAATCAGGACATGAAGGCAATAGGGTGGGATGACCTGCGCCTTACGGATGCTGAAGCAAAAGAGATAGCAAAGCTCCTTGGACATAAAAAACCGCTCGATGACATCCTTGTTAATCTTCAGGGCAAGGCGCAGGGCTGGGTGGCAGGCCTTCTCCTTATGATAGAAAGGGCGAGGTCGGGGCTGATATCAAGCCAGGATGTAAATAAGACCGCTGTTGAGGCAGTCTTTAACTACTTTATGGCGGAAATATTTGAAAAAGCTGATGAAGAGACGCAGGAGTTTCTGTTAAAAACATCTTTCCTGCCGAGCATGACCCTTAAAATGGCGGAATCCCTCTCAGAGAACCGCAACGCGGAGAATATCCTTTCAGAGCTTAATTCAAAGCATTTTTTCATAGAAAAGCGTGTTCAGGAAGACGATGCTTACCAGTACCATCCTCTCTTCCGTGAATTCCTGCTTTCGAGGGCGAAAAAAACCGTTCATCAAATTGACCTTAAAAGAATACAGATGGAAGCGGGCAATATCCTTTCAGCAGAAGGCCTTGCAGAGGATGCCGCGAAATTATTCATTGAGTCGGGTGACTGGAAGGGCCTTAACGGACTGATACTTACCCATGGGACAGCGCTGTTGGCCCAAGGCAGATTTCAGGTGCTTGAATCATGGATATCATCCATTCCTGATAAGGTTATCGAAGGCGAGGCATGGCTTTTGTTCTACAGAGGCCTGTGCAGGCTTCCGTTCAGTCCGCCGGAAGCGAGGAAAGACCTTGTTCCTGCTTACGGCCTGTTCAAGTCCGAAGAGGACAGAACAGGGATATTCCTTTCCTGGTCAGGCGTTGTAGATACATTTATTTACGAGTGGAGGGATTTTCGCCCGCTGGATAACTGGATTGCCGAACTTGAAGGGCTTTCGCGTAAATACAATGAATTCCCTTCTCCTGAAATAGAGGAAAGGGTCAGTTCATGTATGTTCAGCGCGCTGATGTTCCGCCAGCCGCAGCACCCGCAGCTCCCGAAGTGGGAAGAAAAGGTAAGGTCAATAATTCAGAATTCACCGGACGATAACCGCAAGATGTTCATAGGTTATCACTTGATCCTTTTCTATCTCTGGACAGGCCAGAACGCCAAGGCAGGCACGATAATCAATACGCTTTCTCCGGCCTTCGGTGCGAAAAGGGCTGCTACGCTTCCCCAGCTCATGTGGTATTTCTCGGAAGCCCTTTATAACTATCATATCTCCTGTTATGAAGACGGGCTTAAGGCGGTTGAGGAAGGAGTAAAGATAGCTGAAGAAACAGGGATACGGCTTATAAATTCACTCCTGTACGGGGCCGGAATCCTTAACTCCGTGTCAATGGGCAATATAGAGCTTGGAATAAAATACTTAAATAAGCTTGCCGCAGGCAGGACAAGGGTCACCTGCTTTGACCTCATATTCTTCCACCACCATTCCGCAAGGATAGCCCTGAAGGAATTTGACCATTCATCGGCGCTTGAGCACGCCAAGCTCTCATGGAAGCACTCCGTTGAGACCGGCTCGCCTTTCCTTGAGAACATAATGCATTATACCTATGCTTATATACTGATAGAGGGGGGTAAGGCCAATAGCGTTCCCGTGCATATAGCTGAGATAAGGGCAGTGGGCAGACTGACCAAGAGCGCCCTTTTCGAATACTCCTGCCTCGTGATGGAGGCTATAATGGCCCTTAAGAATGACGATGACAAGCTTTGCGTTGAGCGTTTCTCAAAGGCCATTATCATCGGCAAGGCCCAGAAGATAAGGTTCTTTCCCTTGCTTGTGCCTCAGTCCGCAGCTCTGCTTTGCGCGAGGGCGCTTGAGGCTGGCTTTGATGTCGAGTACATAAAAGACGCCATAAGAATGAATAACCTTACAGTCTCTTCGCATATTGAGATTGAGGAATGGCCGTGGGTGCTGAGGATATATACCCTGGGCCGTTTTGAGGTATGGAAAGACAATAAAAAAATAGAGTTCTCAAGAAAGGCCCAGCAAAGGCCTCTTGACCTGCTTAAGGCGTTGATCTCATTCGGCGGAAAAAATGTGCCTGAGGAGCAGATAACGGATGCGCTTTGGCCTGACTCTGACGGAGACATGGCGCACCAGTCTTTTGCCACTACCCTGCACCGCCTCCGTAAGCTGCTCGGAACGGAAAAGGCCATTCAATACAGCGACGGGATGCTTACCATCGTAAACAATTACTGCTGGGTGGATATCTGGGGCTTCGATTACCTGGGGGGTAAGGCTGACAGCGCGCTTAAGGCAGGTCATCAGGATAAGGCCAAAGCCCTGGTGGAGAGGGCTGTAGAGCTTTACAAAGGCCATTTCCTTGCCTGTGAACTAAAAGAGCCATGGGCAATTCCGGCGCGAGAGCGCCTCAGGGATAAATTCATTAAATACATCGGCATACTCGGAAGCTTCTCTGAAGAGAGCGGCAATTACGGCAAGGCATTGGAGCTGTACCTCAAGGGCATAGAGGTGGATGAGCTTGCGGAGAAATTCTATCAAAAGCTCATGGTCTGCCATAAATTGTCAGGAAACAGGAGCGAAGCCATTAAGATATATAACCGCTGCCAGGCGGTCTTAAGCGCACAGCTTAAGATTGAGCCTTCAAAAGAGACGAAGTCCATCTACAGGGAACTGCTTGAAAGCCAGTAACTTAAACTTCTGTAACCTATCTGTAATCCCTTCCATAGCATAATTTCCCTACACAAAAAATCTCAACAGATCATCATATGCCAGAGAACATAATTCTAAGCGACAGAGACCACAAAAAAAGGCTTAAAGAGCGCTTTAAAAGGAATGTTTTTACTGATTTCCATAATCACGAGATACTTGAACTTATCCTGACTTACGCTGTGCCGAAAAAGGATGTAAAGCTCCTTGCCAATGCGCTCGTCAAAAGGTTCAAAGGCCTTAGAGGCGTCTTCGATGCCACGCAGGAAGAACTTAAGTCCGTGGATGGAATAGGGCAGAACGCCGCACTTCTTATCCAGCTCATAAAGAATGTGGCAGGGGAGTATCTTAAGGAAACTATGATGGGCAAGGATGTTATCAGGAATCCTAAAGAGGTGCTCGACTATCTCAAGCTCAAGCTCTCGGGCGAAAGGGTCGAGAAGTTCCTTGCCATTTACCTGAATTCCAAAAACGAAGTGCTTGCCATTGAGATCCTGCACGAAGGCACTATAAACCAGACGGTAGTCTATCCGAGAAAGGTGATAGAGCTTGCCTTCAGGCATAATGCCCGTTCAATCATTTTTGTGCATAATCATCCGAGCGGGGACGCGACCCCTTCAGCCCTTGACAAGAACCTGACAATGATACTGGACAGGGCCGCCCTTGCGGTCGATATTATCGTCCACGACCACCTCATAATAGGTAAAAATGTTTACTTCAGCGCAAGGGAGAACGGCTGGATAATCGGCTGCCCTACCCGTGCCACCCGGTCTGTCGCGCATTAAACCTCTTACCCCAGAGATTAAAAAACATTGAAAATAGAAAAGGGCTTTTCAGAGAAAAGCCCTTTTCTGTAATCTGTTTTTGTCTGCGTTTTTCTATTCCCAGGTCTTACCCTTATCAACGCTCTTGTCCATATCCGTAAACATCGTTCCCCTGATAGTGGTCTGCTCTCCGCAGCCGGGGCATTTAAGGACGCTGCCGTCTGTGAGGTCTTTAGCCTTCTTTTTAAAGACTTTTCCGCATACAGGGCAAGTGATATCAATAACTATGTCAGCCATAAAAATCTCCTGTTTTTTTAATTTAAGGAACCTCTGCTTAATTCATTGGGTCTTTGCGAGCGCAGCGAAGCAATCTCGTTTTCAGGTAAATCAAGCAGTTAGAGATTGCTTCGTAGTTTCACTTCTCGCAATGACAGCAGAAACGAGAATTAATCAGAGCTTCCTTAAGATAATCAATTATTTTTACCACAAAACAGAGCTTTTAACAACTTGAAGATTTGTCATGGGGATTAGGAGGGGCATCCCTGTCTGTTGGTTATAATTTATTTTTAATGCTAAAGATGATATAAATGTAGCCGAAACTAAGAGCAGAGAGATAAATGGCAAAACTCCTTAAACCAGAAAATTTTATTAAATATTTGAAGTGCCCCTGTCCAAAGGGAGGCGACTTAAAAATAACCGGGAAAAGTGTATCCTGCTCAGAGTGCGGCAAGTCGTATTCTTTTGAGGATAATATACTCAATTTCATCAAATCCGATGAGTTGGAAAGTTCAAAGTCAAGGGAGCTTAAGGCGCACACCTATGAGCTTTCCAAAGAGATGATAGAGCATTATGCCAATAAAGAGCGCTGGAGCAGGTTTTATGACCATTTTTCTGAGAAAAAGATAAGGCATCTACTCAATTATTTCGATAGGCTCAATTGCGGGGAGTTCTTTGCGCTTGGCACGGGCACAGGCTTCGAGCTTAAAAAGATATTGTCAAAGAGGAAATTCGAGGCTATTTACGCATCCGACATATCGAATACGGCACTTAGGATCGTTCCCCACAGCCTGAGCCAGTTTAATATAAAATGCGGTCTTTTCACCTCTGACCTTGATTACTGCCCCATAAAGACCAAAGAAATGCCTGTTTTGATCTACGAGGCTATGCATCACACCGATGATATGCATGCTACTATCGAATCCCTCCTGAAAAAGGGCTACAGGGATATTCTTTTCGTGGAGCCGACTACAAACGGATTGGTAAAACTGCTGGCAAAGCTCGGCCTTGCCGAAAGGGAAGAGTACTCGGGGCTGAAGCCGAAATGGCTTGAACTGGGTAAATTGAATGAGCTGACACGCAAATACGGTTATAAAAGCAGTATAATTACCATGTGGGACATCCCTGAGGGCTATTTCCGCAAATTTTATAAAAAAGAGGGGATAGTGCAGGATATGTTTCTGAGTTTTGTGGATATGATATCCGGGATAACGAACCTGTTTAAATTCGGAAGCTTTTCCATTGTACATCTGAGGAAAAGATAAGCAGTTATCAGGATAAATTTAAAAAGAAAAAGGGGTTAAGCTAACGCTTAACCCCTTTTGTATTTAAGTGGTGGCCAGAGACGGAATCGAACCGCCGACACGAGGATTTTCAGTCCTCTGCTCTACCTGCTGAGCTATCTGGCCCTATCAAAAGACAGACAAATAAATTAATTTAAACACGCCTGATTGTCAAGCTTTATTTAATTTTAAATATAGCTCAAATCCAGAATTTCAGCCCGTCCTTTTCTTCCAGCTCAGAGGGTCCTTTTTTTAAAGTTTCTGCCCTGAGCAGACGATAATAATAGAGGATTACAGCAAGGAGCTTATGGACAGGATAGAGCATTTCAGGGAATTCATAAGGTGTTTTGCCAAAATATGCTCAAGGATAAGCCTTTACGGTCTGGCGCACCCTGCCACGGGTTCAGCCATAAGCGTATTTTGCGATTCCCTTCGCGAACTCCTTAAAAACGAACATCTCATAACGATAAGCGCGGTTGACGGCAAGGTGCTGGTAAATGGCATCGTCGCTGAAGAGAAGGGCCCGTTCCATGACCTGTTCTTAAAACGCGGCCTGCATAGCATTGTCTTTGAACAGGGCTTCGGCAACGAAGAAGTCACAAGCCTTCTTAAGGCATTTGCGAGCGCTGCCCAAGCCATTGAGGAATCGCTTAGGGATGAAAGCGTAAGGAATATAAAGGTCAACTCTGTCCATTATGTAAAGACAGGGGAAAAGGCCGAGGTTGAAGCTGTTGAATCGTTTGAATTGGAAACCATTGAAGGTTTAAGCCTTGAGAAGCTCCTGATGAAAGTCATCGAACAGGCTGTTAAAAAAGACGAGGACAGAAAACGGGTATTTGAGTGCGTGATGAAGAAGTTTGCCTCTGAACTGGATGACAAGGTCAAGGAGGCGACATTTGAGCTTGAGAAAGAAAAGGATTCAATACTCAGGGAAAAGGAAAATACGGAAAAGGTTATCAGCAATAGCGTGCTGAGCACCATAGTAGTAGACCATGACTGCAATGTGGTTATGTTTGGTGCCGATTGCGAGAGTATTCTTGGGGCGAAACTCAAGGATAAGGCCGGCAGGCCTGTATGGGAAGGCCTGAACGAAGGCCAGATGGTCACTGTGGCAAAGAGCGGAGGCGAGGCTTTTACCGTAAGCGATATCATGGTCAAGGGTGAGGATGAGACAAAGAGAATATTGAGAGCAAGCAATTCCGTAATAAAGAATACCGAAGGCAAGATGGTCGGCCTTTTCTCGATGCTCAGCGACATCACCAAATACAGGGAACTCGACCAGATGAAAAAGGATTTTGTGGCCAATGTCACCCATGAGCTGAGGACGCCCCTTGTCGCAACAAAGCAGGCTCTCTCAAACCTCATCTCCTTTACCGACTCCCTCGATGACGACCAGGAGAAGATGATTAATATCGCCCTCAGGAATACCGAGCGGTTGTACAGGCTTGTAAATGACATACTCGATTTCTCCAAGCTTGAAGGGGGAAAGATAAAGCTCAGGCAGGAGATTGTCGAGACCGGGCTGCTCATAAAAGAAATACTCTCTACGGTAAAGCCTCTTTACGACAGCAAAGGAATAAGCATTTTTGTTGATTCGCGCTCAGCCCTGCCAAGGCTTTTCGCGGACAGGGACAGGGTAACGCAGGTCTTTATAAATCTCCTGAGCAATGCCGTGAAGTTTACCGATAAAGGCGGCTCGGTTACCATTGAGGCCCAGAATTTTAAGAGAAAAGGGGCCGATACCTTGCTTGAATTATCCGTAAGGGATACGGGGCGCGGGATGGAGAAGAAAGACCTCGAAAAGATATTCGATAAGTTCATTCAGGTCGGCACTCATGACAATACCGTAATGAAGGGAACGGGGCTTGGGCTTACCATCACAAAGGCAATAGTAGAACTGCACGGCGGGGAGATAAGGGTAGACAGCGAGCCGGGTAAAGGCTCAGTCTTTACGGTGTCGTTCCCGATGCTGCCTGAAGACGCAGTTTATCTCAATGATGCGAACAGAACCTTAAACAAAGCGGGTTAGATATGGAACAAAAAACACGCATACTCTTAATCGATGATGAAACTGATTATTCGGATACGATGGGCTTTTATCTAAAGGCAAAAGGGTACAGGGTCAGGACTGCGCAATCAGGGCAGGAGGGAATCGAAGAGATAGAAAGGGAAAAGCCCGATATCGTATTTCTGGATTTCATGATGCCTATAATGAACGGGGCTGAAACGCTTAAGAAGATACGCGAAGCCCATACTGACCTGCCGGTCATCATGGTCACTTCGTACGCGTCTGAAAAGCTTATAGATGAAGCCACAGGGCTTGGCATTACGGCAATTTTTCCGAAGGCTGAGGATTTTTCAATTGCCGCCAGGCTTATCCAAGAGGCTTTAGAGACAGTCAGGAATTAGGAGAATATGGCAGAGCTCACACTTTATAAAAATGCTGTCCTTTCAGGCGGCACTGAAGAGGCTCCTATCCTCGATAGTCGCCAGATGACCAATATCATCCGTGATATGAATGAAAGTATCTTTGTGGTAAGCACCGATGCTGAAATAACTTTTGTGAACAGCGCCGCGCAGTCTCTGCTTGGCTACAATTTTACGGAGATAGCTGGAGCGCCGTTCGGCAAGGTCGTGGCTGACGATAACCTTGAATTCTTTAAGGCTGTCCGCGATATAATCACAAAAGGCCCGATAAAGGACTTCATGCTTGATTATCTCTCGAAAGACGGCTCGCGCATTCCCGTAAGCGTCAACGGTTCCGCTCTCAGGGATGATAATTCAGGAAAGCTGCTCGGCATCGTTATAGCCGCGAGGGACATGAGATACTCTTTAGGGCTGATTAAGGAACTGGAGAAGGCAAAGTCAGATCTTGAGCTTAAAGTAAAAGAGAGGACAAAGGAACTTGAGGAGGCTTACTACAACCTGAAAGAGGCCCAGACGCAACTCCTGCAAAGGGAGAAGATGGCCTCAATCGGACAGCTTGCCGCAGGCGTTGCGCATGAGATAAATAACCCTGTTGCGTTCCTTTTCAGTAATCTCGGGACTCTTGAATCTTACATCAAAGGGATACTGAACTTCATAGATGAATATGACGCGGTATTCAATAAAATGAAAACGGGCCAGACCGCAATCAATGAGGCCCATGAGACGATTGAAAGCAAAAAGAAGGAGATTGAGCTGGACTACCTGCTCTCAGACATTTCAGAGGTAATAGCTGAATCAAAGGACGGGGCGCAGAGGGTAAAGCAGCTTGTGGCAAATCTCAAGGATTTCTCCCGTGTCGATTCAACTGAAATTTCCATTGCCGATATCAATGAAGGCCTGGAGAGCACGCTTAATATAGCCTCAAACGAGCTTAAATATAAAGCGGCGATAACCAGGGAGTACGGGGACATACCAAGCATCAAATGCCATGCGGGAGAGCTCAACCAGGTGTTTTTGAACCTGATCATCAATGCGGGCCAGGCAATCAGTGAGCGAGGCGAGATAAGGATAAAGACCTATCTGGAAGGCGGTTTCGTTAATATCGAGATATCTGATAACGGCTCAGGAATTTCCGAAGAGAATATTCCGAGGATATTTGAACCGTTCTTCACTACCAAGCCGGTGGGGCAAGGTACGGGGCTCGGGCTTTCAATCGTTTATAACATCGTCAAGAGGCATAAGGGCGAGATAAAGGTAAAGAGTAGGGTTGGAGAGGGCACCACATTCAGGATAATACTGCCCGCAGAGGTGGGATAGAATGAAGTTCAGTTTGAGGAACATTGAAATAAGAAAGCAGATGTACCTGGCTTTTCTCGCCGCGTTTCTTTTTGTGGGCGGGATAATAGCCATCGGCACATACAGCATGGTCTTAATCAGGGATTCGGCAAGAGAGGCAGAGGCCACGGTACTGGAGGCTGAGAAGCTTCTTCATCTCAAAGCTGAACTTGAAACGGCAAGGCGACTGATGCTCTCAATGCTGCTTGAGACGGATAAAAAGCATATTGACGAAGACCTTCTCGCCTTGAAGGAGGTTACCCGCTCCGCTGACGAAAAGATAAGTAAAATGCTCTTAAGCGGAAATTATCAGGACAAGGAAATACAGGAAGGTATTTTCAGGCTCAAGGTCATCTGGGAGTCTTTCAAGGAAACAAGGGATAAGCGGATAATTAAAGCCGTTGAGAACGGAAGGACTGAAGAAGCTGTTCGAATAGCCATGGGAGAGCAGCAGAAGCGGTTTGATGAGTTCTCCTCCATTACAGAGAGATTGGCCAAGCGCGCAAACGAAAAGGCAAACTTATCTCAGGGTTCAATAAAGAGCATCCTTGGGAAAAGTATCGTAGGCTTTTTTTCAATGGCCTTTGCCGGGCTTGTTATAGCTGTTGTTTTAATTGTGATTTTCTCAAGGGACCTTACCAGAAGGTTTAACGAAATAATGAACGCCATTGAAAAATTCAATTCAGGCGAGCTTAAGATAAATATAGATTCAGAGGCAAACGATGAGCTTGGAATAGTGGCAGGCGGATTGAACAGCATGTTTAAAAAGCTCTATGAAGATAAGGTGGCGCACGAGCAATATATAAAGATAATCAGCTGGGAGGTCCAGGCAAAAGAAGAAAAAAATTCAGCCTTGAAGAGGAGCGAAGAGCGCTTCAGGGGCCTTGTTGAGACCACAAGCGATTGGGTCTGGGAGATTGACAAAGACGGGCTGTACACCTATGCAAGCCCTCGCATATTAACGATTCTCGGATACAGGCCTGAAGAGATAATCGGGCAAAGCCCGTTTGGCCTCATGCCGCCGGAGGAAGAAAAACGCGTAAGGGAGCTTTTCAATAAAATAGTTTCCGCCAAGGCGCCGTTCGAAAATCTTGAGAATGTAAACCTGCATAAGGATGGGCGCAGGGTTGTCCTTGAGACAAGCGGAGCGCCGTTTTTTGATGTGAAAGGAAATTTACTTGGCTACAGGGGCATTGACAGGGACATTACGCTCAGAAAACAGGCTGAAGAGGAAAAGATGAACATACAGGCCCAGCTCCTTCAGTCAGAAAAGCTTGCCTCAATAGGCCAGCTTGCGGCAGGTGTCGCTCATGAGATAAATAACCCGGTCGGGTTTGTGAGCAGCAACCTCAATACGCTTTCCGGCTATACAAAATCGCTCAGCGACATCCTGCTCATGTATGACAGGATGACGGAGGCGGTAAGGGAAGAAAGGCTTGAAGAAGCAAAAACTATCCTCGATGAAATAGAAAAGTTCAAAGTGGAATCTGACATTGAGTTTGCGGTCAATGATATCTCCAATATCGTTTTTGAATCAAGGGACGGCCTTGACAGGATAAAATCGATTGTAAGGGGGCTTAAGGACTTTTCCCATACGGCTGAGGAAGATATGTCTGCGAGCGACATAAACCAGAGCATCAATAACGCCGTAAAGCTAAGCTGGCATGAGATAAAATATACTGCTGAGCTTGAGAAGGACTTGGCTGAGCTTCCTGCCGTAATATGCAAGCCGCAGCAGTTGACGCAGGTCTTCCTTAATATAATCGTGAATGCCGTACAGGCCATGCCGGAGAAGGGCAATATCTGGATAAAGACCCGCCTTGAGAACAACTACGCTGTCATCGAGATAAAGGACAATGGGACCGGAATGCCGGATGCCGTCATTAAAAGGATATTCGATCCGTTTTTTACGACGAAACCCGTAGGCAAGGGAACAGGACTGGGGCTTTCGATAGCATACGGCATTATAAAGGAGCACAAAGGCACGATTACAGTAAAGAGCAAACCCGGCGAGGGCACTACTTTCATAATAAAGCTGCCTGTCAGCGTACAGCTGGCAGAGGCCGCTAATTAAGGAGTAAATAATGGATAATACAATCCTTTTTGTAGATGATGAAAAAAACATACTCAACTCCCTTGTAAGGCTCTTCAGGCGGGAGGGCTATAATATACTCACCGCCGAAGGCGGGCATGAGGCGCTTGAACTTATAGCCCGCAATAAGGTCGATCTGGTCATCTCAGACCATAGGATGCCTGTGATGGACGGGGTTGAGTTCCTCTCAAAAGTAAAGGAGTCCTCCCCCGATACTATACGGTTTATGCTCACGGGCTACGCTGAACTTAAGGCTGTAATGGCGGCGATAAATAAAGGAGAGGTCTACAGGTACATAACAAAACCATGGAATGACGAAGAGCTGAAGCGCACGGTCGAGGACGCGGTTGAAAAGATAAATCTTTTGCATGAGAACAAGAGGCTCCATGAGGTCACTAAGCGCCAGAACGCTCTCCTTGTAGATTTGAATAAGAATCTTGAGAAAAAAGTAGATGAAAAGACAAAGAAGATAAGGGAGAATTTTTTTGCTTTTGTAAAGATTTGCGCGGACCTGATGGAGCTTTATGACCAGCATGCCGGAGGCCACAATAAAAGGGTTGCGTCAATGGCAAAGGGGATCGGCATGCAGATGGAGCTTGATAATGCTGACCTGGAACTTATCGAGTCAGCCGCGCTCCTTCACAATATAGGGCTTATCGGAGCTCCAAAGGATATCTTTGAGAAAGAGGAAAGCTCTTTGCAGGAGAACGAGAAGGCAATCCTTAGGCATAACCCCATACTTTCGCAGGACCTGCTCTCATCAATAGACAGCCTCAGGCAGGTAGGGATAATAATAAGGAGCCAGATGGAGGGGTATAACGGAGGCGGTTATCCTGACGGGCTTAAGAATGAAGAAATACATCTGGGCGCAAGGATCATAGCCGTATGCAAGCTCTTTGATATCCTTAGGCATGGAAGGGAAAGGCTTGATTTCGAAGATGCCATAAACAGGATAAAAGCTGAGCGCGGGCTGAGCTTTGACCCGATAGTTGTAGATACTTTTATAGATTATGCGCAAAGGTTTAGAAATGAAGTGGTTGAAGACCGGAGATGCCATCCTTCCTATTGCGAAATTGAATTATCGAATATAAGAGGAGGCATGGCGCTGGCAAAGAACCTTGTGACCAGTAAGGGAAGGCTTCTTGTAACCGCCGGGACAGTGCTCACCAATGCCCTTATAGAGAAGGTGCTTAACTTCAATAAGATAGAGCCGATAACCGAGGCTGTACGGATTGTACCGCCTGCGGTTGACAAGGCAGGCTAATTCAGGTCTCCAAGCTCGTACTGAAGTATTGATAATACGGATAAGGCGGCAGTTTCGGCCTTAAGGATGCGAGGCCCGAGGCTTGCCTGGATAAAGCCGTTCTTTTTTGCCTCATTTACTTCCGTCTCATCAAGTCCGCCTTCAGGCCCTACCAAGGCTACTATCTTTTTTTTGTTTGGAATTAAGGCAGTCTTAAGCCCGCCAACCCTATCATTTTCCCAGAAAAGTATCTTCAAAGAGCCGGAGTAACTTTCCACTGCCTCTTTGAAAGTCTTTAGATTTACTCCCGGCAGGACTGAGCGGCCGCACTGTTTGGCTGCCTCGATGGATGCCTTCCGCCACCTTGCAATTTTTGAAGAGCTGTCATTTATTACGGGGATAGTTCTGGAAGAAGAAAAAAAGCATATTTCCTTTACTCCAAGCTCGGTCGCCTTCTGAATGACGAACTCGTTTTTGTCGCCCTTCAGCAGCCCTTGCAGGAGTATCAAATCCACAGGGCTCTCGGCCTTGCTCTCAGAGGCCTCCTTGATTGCTACTACAGCAGAGTCTTTTTCGATTGAGTCTATCCGCCCGTAGAACTCAAGGCCTTTGCCGTTAAAAAGGGCTACCTCATCCCCGATTTTAAGCCTTAAGACCTTTTTTAAATGGATGAACTCGTCATTGATTATAAAGGCAAGTTTGGAATCGAGAGTCAGATTTTCAGCGAAAAACCTTCTCATCTATTTAGAGGAGGCCTGCAGGACGATTGCGGCCCATTCGCCTGAGAGGTATGTCTTGGAATGTTTCAGGCCAAGGGCAGTGAATGTTTCCTTAACAGAGTCCTTTTCAGTCTTGAGGATGCCTGAAAGTATTATATAGCCGCCCGGCGTTATTTTGGAGTAAAGCGCAGGCGAGAGCCTCTTTAATTCTCCGGCGAGAATGTTGGCGGCAACTATCGAGTACCCGCCTTTTATCTTATCCAAAGAACTGCTGCTTAATCTTATTTCGGTTTTATTGAGCCTGGCGTTTTTGCGCGCCACTGTCAGGGCGACTTTATCTATGTCAGTGCCTACGGCTTCACTTACGCCGAGCTTCATGGCGGCTATCGCAAGGATGCCGGTGCCTGTGCCCACATCAAGGATATTTGCCTTTGAGGCGCGCACCTTTTTGTCTTTAATAAGCGCGAATATGGCCTTTACGCACATCTTTGTGGTGGCGTGCCCGCCTGTGCCGAATGCCATGCCGGGGTCTATCTCGATTATTATGTCGCCTTTTTTCTTTTCAACCTCGCGCCATGTGGGCTTCACTACAATTGAGCTGTTGCCGTGCTTTACCTTGATGGGTTTTATGTGCGCCTTCCATTTGACAGACCAGTCCTGGTCCTGAAAATGGGAGGTGGCTATCTGCCAGCCGATTTTTTTGAGGTCCTTGCCTATGCGGCTTATCATCTCTGTTTTATCAGGCGCAAGGTATCCTTTTATTGAGGCGGTCTTGGAGGTCTCAGGCTCTTCCTCAGTCTCCTTATCCCATGTGCTGTAGGAAAGGAGAGTGCCAACCTTGGAGCTTTCGTCTTCTTCAAGAACTCCGGGGCTGCCGGCATCAATCAGAATAAGCGATGCCTCGTCTTTCCTGTTCCTCGGGCCTTTTGCGTTTATTTCAATCCACTCTGTTGCCACTATGACCTCATGTTCACGAACTGCAGGTCGGTATCAAAGTCCTTTGCCTTGAGGGACTGAATGACTTCCTGCAGGTCGTCTATCTTTTTTCCTGTTACCCTTATCTGGTCTTCCATTATCTGCGCCTGTACTTTGACCTTAAGCTCTTTGATGAACTTGGTTATTTCTTTTGCCTTGTCAGAGGCGATTCCCTGCTTTATCTTTATTACCTGCTTTCTCATGCTTCCTGCCGCATCTTCCACTTTTCCGTAATCAAGGGATTTAAGAGACACCCCGCGTTTTACAAGCTTTGTCTGGAGCATGTCTATCACGGCGTTGAGCTTGGTGTCGTCATCGCCGAGGATTGTCATCTCCTCTTTCTTTTCCCATTTTATTTCGCTCTTGGAGCCTTTGAAGTCATATCTCTGCTGCATTTCCTTGATTGCCTGATTTACCGCGTTATCTACTTCCTGAACATCTGTTTTTGATACGATATCAAATGACGGCATTATTCATGACCTCCGTAATATTGTTCTATATTATGGCCTTGCCACATTGGCGCCCTTGGGGATGCTGAATTCAAAAAGCGAATCTTTTATGTTGGTATTGGTTTTCAGGTTCTTGAACGATACCCGTGTTTCGTTGCCGAAATGGTCTTCAACAATCGTCTTTGTCACAAGATAACTTGTTTTATCTATCTCGATGGAAACCTTCCTCAGGTTCGGCTGAGGCTCCCTGGGGGTAAGGCCAAGGAGATAAGAGCCGCCCTTTTCACTTGCAAGGGAGATGTTGAATTCTTTCTTAAGGTTGCCTACCCCTGAGAGAAAATCCGTGGCGAGGCTTGATGAGGCGGCATCAGAGCGTTTTTCAATAACCTGATTGAGGTCAGGCTGATAGACCCATATCATCTTGCCGTTACCGACAAGCTCATCCTTTGCAGGTTTTGTGTAAATCCATCTCATCTTGCCCGGCTTTTTCAGATAGACCTTGCCTTCGGATACCTGCGAGCTTTTAAATCCCTTTGTGACAGCCTCCTGCGTGAATGAGGCCTCTATGGTATTGATAGACTCGTACTTCTCCTGCAGCTTTGAGATGATGTTATCAAGCTCTTCGGCGTAAGAGAAAAGCGGAGCAAAGATAAAAAATAAAAAGAGTATAAAAGTGAAAGGCGCAACCCTGAAGCTTTTTGCCATGCAGCCTCCAAGAGATTTTATGTTGATTGATACGGTTTTAAATTATAACAGGAAATTTCTGTTGCTGAAAAGATTATTTCTTAAGCAGCACTTCTCTCGGGCGGCTGCCCTGTGACGGGCCTACTACCCCGTCTTTTTCCATCCTCTCGATGATCCTTGCGGCTGTGTTGTAGCCTATCCTGAACCTTCTCTGGATATAAGAGGTGGATATCATCTCAAGCTGGGAAGCCATCTCTATGGCCTCGTAATACCGCTTCATGAAGTCTTCACCAAGCTCCGCGTCTTCATCGCTCAGTTCCTCTTCAGGCTCGTCAGGGATTAAGTTTTCGTAAACAGGCGTACCCTGCTTTTTCCAGAACTCGGTCACTTTCTTTATTTCAGGCTCAGAGACATACGCACCGTGAACCCTCTGCAGTTTCGATGTGCCCGGAGGCAGGAAGAGCATATCGCCCTGGCCAAGCAGCGTTTCCGCCCCGCCTGCGTCAAGGATAGTCCTTGAGTCAGTCCTTGAAGGGAGCTGGAACGCGATACGGGCAGGGAAGTTTGTCTTGATGAGGCCTGTTACGACATCTACCGAAGGCCTCTGGGTAGCTATCATCAGGTGTATGCCTGATGCCCTCGCCATCTGCGAGAGCCGTACAAGGCATTCCTCAACATCCTTGCCTGAGGTCATCATAAGGTCGGCAAGCTCATCTATTATAACCACTATATAGGGGAGCTTTTTCAGGGTCTCGCTCTCGCCCTGCTCATCGACCTGCTGGTTGAATTTTTCAATATTCTTTGCGCCCTTCTCTGACATCATCTTGTAACGCCTGCCCATCTCGGAGACAACGCTCCTGAGCGCTCCCGCCGCTTTTTTAGGGTCAGTGATAACAGGGGAGAGCAGATGCGGTATGCCCTCATAGGCTGAGAGCTCAAGCATCTTGGGGTCGACCATCAGGAATCTCACATCCTCAGGAGTAGCCTTGAAGAGTATGCTTAGTATCATGGCGTTTACGGCAACACTTTTGCCTGTGCCTGTTGCGCCTGCCACGAGCAGGTGCGGCATCCTCGCAAGGTCTGCCACATACGGAGAGCCTGAGATATCTTTACCGAGCGCAAGCGTTAAGCGAGAGCGGCTCTTTGCGAACACCGGGCACTCAAGCATCTCACGCAGCAGAATGATATCCCTCTGGTGATTTGGGACTTCAATGCCTACAACCGCCTTGCCCGGAATCGGGGCGATTATCCTTATGGACATCGCCTTCATGGCAAGGGCGAGGTCATCTGAGAGGCTTGTAATGCGGCCTACCTTGACACCCGGCGCAGGCTCAAACTCATACATGGTGACGACAGGGCCCGGCATTACCTCCAGCACCCTGCCTTCTATGCCAAAATCGAGAAGCTTTTTCTCAAGTATCTTTGAGTTCTCTAATAGAGCCTTATCGTCAATGGTATTGTCCTTTACAGGAACAGGGTCAAGCAGGCTTAAAGGAGGCAGTTGGAAACTGCCTTTGGGGTTTGCAAACTCAAGCTGTTCCTGCACAGGCTCTGACTCGCGCTTATTGTGTATCTTGGGAGCGATGACGGCAGGTTTTTCCTTCTTTTTCTCTTCCTTTTTAGGCTGCTCTTTTTTTATTGGTTCAATGTAGGGCTCAGGCTCTTCTTCCTCATCGTCTTCTTCCTCGTACTCATCTTCTTCGTCTTCCTCGGCCTCTTTCCTGCTCTTTGCCTTCTCTATTATCGATTTAAGCAAGGAAGCTGCCGGAGGAAATAGCTTCACTCCAAGCTGTACAAAGGAGATGCCTGTCGCTACAAGGATGGTAATAAGCAGGAGCGCCGTAAGGATAATAATTGCGCCTGTTGCCCCAAGAAGATTTGAAAGAATGGTTCCTATGTAGCTGCCTACGATCCCGCCTGCCTCTTCGGTCAGGAATATGCAGTTTAAAAGTGAAGACGATGAAAGAATGAACAGGGCAAAGCTGATGGGCAGCACCACCCTGAAGGCAAAGATGCGCCTCAGGAGGAACTCGAATGATATTGCCGTAAGGATAAACGGGAACACATAGGAGCTGTAGCCTATGGAGCGCAGGAGGGCCCATGAGAGCTTCTCTCCGACTACTCCGCCCCAGTTTGCGGCGCTGTAGTATGAAAAGAGACTTATGGCGGAATACAGGGAAAGCGCAAGCAGGATTATGCCCGCAATCTCCTGCTTAAGGCCCTGGCCTTTCCCTTCGTCCTTTTTCTTTTTGGGTTTGGCCATTTTACTTTTCTGCAGTACTGTCTTTTTGCATTAATTTGCCGAAATTTGGAAGGCGGGGTTTTTACGCCCCGCCTTGGTGGATGTTATAAAGAGTTTTTGAACTGCTTACTGAGGGTTATGCTCTGGTACTGATAGGATGAACCGATCTTGGGGCCGTAAACCTTCTCAGGTATCTCGACCATCTTTTCAAAATAGAGTTTGCAGAATGTCTGGCCGTCTCCTATCATGAAGGGCACATCGTGCGCCCGTACCTCTAAAACCGCTTTTGTGCCTTTTACCTCTCCCTTGAGGCCGAACCCGAAACCGGGGTCGAAAAAACCTGCGTAGTGGGTCCTCAGTTCTCCTGAGCCTGCCTCGTAAGCAACCATCTCGGCGGCATAACGGGGAGGGACGCGAATCTTCTCTTTTGAAGCGAGTATGTAGAAGTCCTCAGGCTCAAGGATAAGCGTGCCTTTGCTGTTCCTGTAGAGCGGCTCCCAGAAGTCCGCTATATTGTAATGATTTTTCTTTGTCAGATCAACCACATGGCTGTTCCTCTTGGATTTATAGCCGATGATTCCGTTATCGTTCTCACCGCTTAGATCAACGCTCATGAACAGGCCCTTTGATATCTTTATCTCCTCTGAGGTGAGATGGGCATCTCCATTATAAAGGAGGCGTGAGGCCTTGTGAAGCGACTTGAGCTTGGAATCGGAAAGCGCGCAGTCGCCGTTCATCAGGCGTAGCTGTACGAGTGAGAGCCCCTCCTGCACTTTAATGGTGAATGACCTTGGCATAACCTCAAGGAAAAGCTTTCCTTTGTAGCCGCAGGCAATATCATCAAAGCGGGAATTGCGGTCTGTCAAGACCCTTGCGAATATGTCGAGCCTTCCTGTTGTGCTTTTCGGGTTTGCCCTGCCCATTACATCCTTGGGAAGATGGAGTTCCTCAAGCAAGGGTATGAGATAGACATGGCCCTTCTCAAGGATACCGCCGTTTGATATGTCCATCTCGTACATCACCAGGTCTGAGCCGTAGACATCGGGAGTGTAGAGTTTTTCTATTACATCGTTCTTCTCAGGCAGGAAGCTTGAAACAAGCCTGTAAGCCTTTGCCCCGAGCCGCAGATCGAGGCTTGCGGGCTGAACCTGGTCTTCGGAGACAGGCTCGCCTGTTGAGAAGATATGCTTTTTATTGATGGCTTTTTTTAATAATTGGTAGCTGAATACACCACATTCTTTCAGATTATTCATGGCGGCATCCTTTTTTCAATTGGTAAGTCTCGGATATCATACAAAAAAACAGTGATTTAGGGAAGATTTTTTCTTGCTGCAAGGTCGAAAAAAAGCCCGGGTCTTTAGGCCCGGGCTTGAGAGAAACGCAGAGGAAAAATGTGCCGATTTTTTTTAAAATTTGCAGAACCTAAGCCCTGCCCTTGATATGCCGTAATACTTTTTGGTCCAGACTATCTGCGCCCTTTTCTCCATGTCGAGTTCCTGTATAAAGATATTTACAGTCTCGTTCTGGTCAAAAGGCAGATACCCCATCATCTTTATTCCCATCCCTGTTTCAGAGATATCAACCGTCTTTGCCGGGACCTTGACCTCGCCCTTCAATATGTCACAAAACTTCTGTGTTGTCTGCCTGTTCTGTACCCTGCGGTCACATTCGTCCGATTTTATGGTAAAACCGCAATTCGGACACGGCATATGGGAAGTTTTTGCGGCTGTGTAGAACGCACTTTCACATCTCGAGCAGTTGAGCTTATTCAAACGACACCTATACAGTCTTTGCTGATGAAATGCGCCCAATTTGGCGGATATATAATAGCAATACACATTATATTGTCAACAGTTTTCAATGCGGGGCCCTGTTATTTCGGTATCTATTGAAATTAATTTTAAATTTCGCGGTTGAACTGCCTTGACATTTAAATATTACTCTGATAATCCTTAACAAGTGAAAATGAAAAATTTTGAGGGCTGGAAAAGAAAATATATTTTTTTAGCCGTAATTCCCGTTATCGGCGCGTTCGCTGTCTTCGGTGACAAGGGGCTTTGGGATGTTTACAAGCTCAGGAAAGAACGGGACGGGATACTGAAGTACAATCAGACGATAGAGGCGGAGAACAAGGCACTTGAAGAAAAGATAACGCTTCTCAATACCGATAAGCGTTATATAGGATACATAGCGAGGACTGAATTAGGCAAGCTCGGCAGAAATGAAGTAGTGTATAAAATCGAAGACCAGAAACCTGAAAAGCCCCCAGTAAATTAGTATCCCTGCCGGGGGTTTTTGTTTTGCCCCGCGTAATGCCTCAAATAGTCTTTTTTAATATTTAAAAATAAGAAAAGGTTTAGATGAAAAAGACACTCAAGATTTCAGGAATCCAGCTTTTCCCCACAACGGATAAAGAGAAAAATCTTTCAAAGGCTGCCATGCTCATAGAGCTTGCAGCAGGTGAGGACGCAAAGATAATCTCTTTGCCGCAGCTTTTCAATACAAGGTGGTTCCCTGCATCGATTGATAAGAGTAATTTAGAGCTTGCGGAAAAAGAGGATGGCCGCGCCATTACATTCGTAAGGGAAGTTGCCGCAAAGCACGGGGTGGTGCTTATCGCACCTATTTTTGAAGAAGATGACGGAAAATATTATAATACGGCGTTTGTAATCGGCCCTGACGGCAATATAATCGGCAAATACAGGAAAGTTCATGTGCCGCAGCTCCCGCTTTGGGAGGAGCGGGCTTATTTCAGCCCCGGGGATTTGGGGTTTCCGGTATTTAAAACGCCTTTCGGAAATATCGGCGTTCAGATATGCTGGGACATCTTCTTCCCGGAGGGGTTCAGGATTCTTGCCCTTAAAGGGGCGCAGATTGTATTTGCCCCTACGGCTTCCGCCTTTGAACATTCTCAAAAGAAGTGGGAGAGGGCGATAGCCGCGGCAGCCCATGCAAACGGAACTTTTATATTCAGGCTCAACAGGGTCGGCAAGGAAGAGAAGCAGGAGTTCTACGGCAGAAGCTTCTGTGTAGGGCCTGACGGAGAGTTTCTGGAAAAGCCGAGCGGCTCATCTGAAGGGGTCGTATTGGCAGAGATAGACCTGGCAGAGCTTGCCACTGTAAGGAATGAATGGGTATTCCTGAAAGACAGGCGGCCCGAAGAGTATAAAGAAATTCTGGAGAGCACTAAATGAGGGTTGGCATCGTTAAAATAGTAGAGAGCGCGCTGGCCGCGGCTAAGAACGCAGGGCAGATAAAGGCAGAGAAGCTCCCTGACATCATTATAGAGAAGTCCAAGAAAGAGGAGTTCGGGGATTTTTCCACCAATCTTGCCATGCTCCTTGCGCCGCTTGAGAAGAAGGCGCCCCGCCAGATAGCGGAGATAATCGCAGGCAATATCTCCAAAGAGAAATATGTAGTCAAGTGCGAAGTCGCAGGCCCGGGCTTCATCAACATATTCCTTGATAAGTCTTACTGGCTTTCGATACTTGAGGACATACTCAAGAGCGGCAAGGACTACGGAAAGGGCAATATCGGCGCTGGCAAAAAGGTGCAGGTAGAGTTCGTAAGCGCAAACCCGACAGGCCCGCTGCATATCGGGCATGGAAGGGGAGCGGCAGTGGGAGATACGCTCGCCAATGTAATGAAGGCGGCGGGTTACGATATCACAAAAGAGTATTACATAAACGATGTGGGCCGCCAGATGGAAACCCTTGGCAGGTCTGTTTATCTGAGATATCTGGAGCTTCTTGGAAAAGAGATACAATTCCCTGAGGATTCCTACAAGGGCGGATATATAAAGGATGTGGCAAGGGATATGCTCACCAAATTCGGGGAGAAGTATAAGGATACGCCCGAAGCTGAGGCAATCTCCGTATTTTCAAAGTTCGCGGGAAGCGCTCTCCTTAAAAATATCGAGAATGACCTTAAGGACTTTGGCGTTGAGTTTGATGCATGGTACAGCGAAAAATCACTCCACGAAAAGGGGCTGGTAGCTGATACGATAGAAGAGCTTCGTAAAAGAGGCTTTATCTATGAGTCTGAAGGCGCGCTCTGGTTTAAAACTACCGAGTTCGGGGATGACAAGGACAGGGTTTTGATCAAGGCTGACGGCTCAAAGACATATTTTGCCTCTGATATAGCCTATCACAGGGATAAGATAGACAGAGGTTTTGATAGTTTAATAGATATATGGGGCGCTGACCACCACGGCTATGAAGGCAGGGTTAGGGCGCTTTTTAAGGCGCTCGGCCATGACGACCAGGCGCTTAAGATAATCTTCATACAGCTTGTTGCGCTTTTAAGAAATGGCGTGCCTGTGGCAATGGGCAAGAGGGAAGGGGAATTCGTAACCTTAAGGCAGGTTATGGATGAGGTCGGGAAAGACGCATGCAGGTTCTTCTTCCTTATGAGAAAGTCTGACGCGCATTTTGACTTTGACCTTGAGCTTGCCAAGAGCCAGGCCCCTGAAAACCCGGTCTACTATGTGCAGTACTGCCATGCCAGAATAAGAAGCATTATCGGCTTTGCCCAGGAAAAAGGCATTAAAATACCTGAGTCATTTGACCTTAAGCTCCTTGAAAAGCTCGACCAGAAGGAAGAGGCGGATATAATCAAGCACCTTGCCTCCTTCCCTGAGGTCATTGAGAGGAGCGCGGTGCATATGGAGCCGCACAGGATAACATTCTACCTTATGGAACTGGCCGGGCTCTTCCATCCTTATTACAATAAGAACAGGGTAGTGACTGAAGATGCCGACCTTACGGCTGCAAGGCTTTTGCTCTGTGACGCGATAAGCAAGGTGGCCGCGAACGGGCTTGCCCTCCTTGGCGTCTCAGCCCCTGAGAAGATGTGATTTCTGCTTGCTCGGTCTCGGAATGCGCTTCTTTTGCTTTGGGAGTGGTATTTCTTAAAAATATTATGTAAAAAGGTTGACAAGGCATTAAAAGGTCTGCTAATATAATTTGATTCGCTACTGCGGGGTGGAGCAGTCCGGTAGCTCGTCGGGCTCATAACCCGAAGGTCGCAGGTTCAAATCCTGTCCCCGCTACCAGATTACATGGCCGTAATGTCTTGGAAAATCAAGATGTTACGGCTTTTTTGTTTAAGGGTTATGGCGCAAGCTGTAGCCCTTTTTCTTTGACTGTGCTAAAATTGTGCTAATCCTGTCCAAAGCCTCAACCCCATCTCTTAAGCTTTCAGGATAATGATGAGCATACCTTTGTGTCATAATCGGGGACTTGTGCCTCATTAACTTCTGAACCTTGTAAAGGTCAACCCCGATTTGAACAAGCCTTGTTGCGAAAGTATGTCGCAGATCATGAAATCTTAATTTTGGTATTTCGAAGAAAAGTTAAATTAGCGGAGTTCCCTTTTGCTCCACTGCCTTCATAATATAATTAAAGTTTGGACACGTCTTATATCTAATTTTAGTGATTACTCTTGATTTCTATTGAGTCATTTTTCGTCCTCGATTTTTTTCCAGATTTTTTTGCTTTCGCTAATCGGTCAACGTGTTTTAGAAAAGAGCCATAAAAGGCCAGATTATTCCTCAACCCGAATTTTGATTTTTTTAAGTTAGGAATAGCCCTTCGTAATCAATTTTATTACATTTATAATAAAATGTAATAGATGGTTTTTAAAAAATGAAATTTTAAAAAACTATTATAAAATTTTGTCTTGCAAATTATATAAATATAATTGTTTAATAAGAAAATTAAAAAAATTTTTTTTAAGGCTAATTATATGAAAATTATTAGTTATGAGTATCAAGATCCGATCCAGCCTTCATGGAGTTTTTCTAAAATAAAATTAAAAAAAACAAATTTATTTGTAGGGGAATCCGGTTCTGGAAAATCAAGAATTCTTAATACAATTTCTAATCTTTCAAATTATGTTCTAAAAAATGAATTTCGCCAAGGTCATTGGAAAATTGAATTTATACAAGACGGGAATAATTATTTTTGGGAGATTTTATCTGAAGAGTTGCTAAATGACCGTTATATTAAGAAAGAAATTTTAATTCAAAAACTGGATGATTCTGAAAAAATAATAATTGAGCGCACACTGAATGACTTCAAATTTAATGGTACCGACTTACCTAAATTATCTAAATCAACTTTAAGTGTTCATCTTTTAAAAGATGAAGGCATTATCGAGCCGATATATAAAGGATTTTCAAAATTTATAAGGCGAAATTTTTTTGAAGACGAATTAAAACAGAATTGTTTATATCAGGGCTTACCAATAGGATTTAGTATAAAAACAATTAACAATATAGGACAAATAAATTCAAAATTCCCCGAATTATCACTTAACACAAAATTATTTATATTAAAAGAGTCCTTCCCTAAAATTTTTAATCAGATTTGCACATATTATAAAACTATATTTCCAACTATAGAGAACATGGAAGTCAAAAATATCTCATCTAAAGACATTCCCTTCTCAACTGAAATTATTGCTCTTTTGATTAAAGAAAAGCATGTAGATTCTTTGATAGGACTTCAAGATTTATCTTCAGGCATGCAAAAGGTTTTACTTTTAATAACGGATATCCTGACTATGCAGGAAAATTCAATTTATTTAATAGATGAATATGAAAATTCTTTAGGAATAGGGGCAGTTAATTTTTTGCCATCATTTCTAGAAGAATTTGGGAACGATAATCAATTTATATTAACTAGTCACCATCCTTATTTAATTAATAATATACCAGTTAAGAATTGGTATGTTTTTCATAGAAAGGGCTCTAATGTGACTATTAAATACGGAGAAGAATTAGAAAAGAGATATGGAAAATCGAAACAGCAAGCTTTCATAAAACTTATAAATGATTCTTTTTATATCGAAGGAATAGAATGAATATTTATATTATTTTTGAAGGCGAAAATGGAATTAAAAAATTATATATAGACTGGATACAATTAATTAATCCAGTGTTGAATTATGTGTCTGATATTTCGCAAATTGATAATAATAATTTTTATATCATAGCTGGTATGGGATATCCTTTTTATTTAGAGATGATTAGTGCTGGAATAGAGGATGTCAAAAATAATAAAAAATTTAATAGACTGGTAATCATAGTAGATTCTGAGGGCATGTCTTTTGAAGAAAAAAAACTAGAAATTCAAAGTGAAATCGATAAAAACGGGTATGTTTTTGATTATCATATTGTAGTGCAACATTTTTGTTTTGAAACATGGGCTCTTGGGAATAGGCGAATTTTTCGAGGAAAAATCAAAAATCCAAAATTAAGAGAATATAAGAGAATTTATGATGTTTTGAATAACGATCCAGAGCTTTTACCAGATTTAAAAGACGGAGATATAAATAGGGCTCAGTTTGCTTATAAATATTTGAGACTTATTCTTCAAGAGAAATTTAGAAATCTTACTTATACAAAAAGCAATCCCGGGCCTGTTAATCATCCTACTTATTTTTCTGAAATAAAAAAACGTTTTGATGAAACCGGACATACTGCAAGCTTTGAACATTTTCTAAATGCTTTTGTTTGATGAAAAAAATAGAAATTCAAATTGGTTCAATAGAAAGGTACATCCCACTTCACTGTGCAAAATTGTGCTAAATAGGCTCCAAATAGGCAAGAAATCTGAAAACAGGCAATTTCATTGTAGAGCTTGTAACTGCTTGAATTTAAAAGCAAAACTGGAAACCATGCCATATATCAAAGCAAAGGAATCCTGAATCGGTTCCGTTTTTGTGCAAATCAACGGGACGCCCCGCCTCATTGAAGAGGGCGACTCGAAGAGTCGCCCTGCAATCATGCTTTACGGTTATATGTCATCTCCATCATCTTCTCTTCCGTGCCTCCGAGGACTGTGCCGTACATTTCAAAGAAAATGGTATTTTCATCCACAAGCCTGCATACGGAACGCCATTCCATTGGTCCTTTGATCGGGTCGTCGTAACGGCACCTTTGCGTAAAACCCTTGCCGTCAGAACTGGCGGGACCTTCGAAAAAATAGACGGCAGTGCCCATTGAATCCATCCAGGTAGACACAAATTTTTTGGTATTGTTATCATACCCTGTAAATCCGATGCCGTTGAATTTACTTCCCATCATCTCGCCGGTACATTCCTGTTGCAGGAAGCGTCCGCCGAGAATAATTTTCTGTTCACAGACACCTGCTGTTTCCTCTGGCGGCTTGCCGGGTTCTACCCAGGATTTTGTCCTGGTATTCCAGCTTCCCACCATGCGCGCCAGCAGTTTATGGGGTGCGCCAGGAGTTGCCAGTTGTTTGTAAACTTCCATCATGGCTTCCGGGGTCATCTTGCCTTTGGGCTTTCTTTCTGTGGCCATCACAAGCCTCCTTTTCATGTGTTCATCCCGAAGCAGCAGCATAGGCGTGCTCCGGTTTGAAAAGACCTACTTAATGATTTTCCTGTGGGAACTTCCCTTCGAAGACAAGTTCCTCGAGATTTGCAATCTCAGATGATACTTACTTTCATCCTATTTTCAGTATAGACCCAAGCCGTGGTTCTATCAACACAGGATGAGCCGCGAATCTTTTTGGGTCCATTTTCAATTTTTTAATCTTTACGGCAGGATTTTTTCATCGCAGGCAGGACGGAAAAAGTATGGCGTTGTGAATAAAAAATGTCTTGCCGAGTCAGGCAGTTCGGTCGGCGAGAAGGGTAATAACTTAGCAAATGGGCTGCTGAATTGCTTCCCTTGGCTACTCCCCCATTTTTCCCCTAAAGCTCCTTGATGCCCTACCGATATGACATATGATGCATGTTAAAAACCTGCATCAATAAACTCGTGAGAAGGAAGGGATGGCATATGGAAAATGTGGTGCGCAACTTGGATTTTGCTCAGACGCAGGAGTTGAGGAAGGAAGAACTCAGAAGCAAAGTAGACAAATTGATGAATGTCTCGACAGTACCGACCGTACTAAGGAAGATAATGGAGTTGACGAATGACCCCAACGCGTCCATTCACGAGCTTGAAAAGGTAATTGAGCGCGACCAGGCCATAGCCATGAAAGTCGTTGCCGTCTCTAACGGCGCTTATTACGGTTTCTCGAGGAAAATCAGCTCGATCTCTCAGGCCATATTTATCCTGGGCTTTGACATGGTCAGGGGCCTTGCCATCACCACTACAGTTTTTAACTCCATACCTGTAAAGAATAAAGAGAGCCTTCTTGCCCTTTGGGCGCATTCGTTTGAGACAGCACAGGCTGCCATGCTGATTGCCAAAAGAACCAGGCTTGTAGAAAAAGAATCAGCCTTTTTGGCAGGATTATTCCATGACATTGGCCGCCCGGTCCTTTTCCAGGCGTGTGAGAACGAGTGCCATGAAATAAATCCCTTTGAAGAAAATTCCATTGAGAAAGAAGAAGAGGTATTCGGCGCATCACACGCAGAGGCCGGCTCATGGTTTGCAGGAAGGTTCAATCTTCCTGAAGACAGCATCAAGGCAATAGAATGCCATCATAACCTGAAGGAATGCGCCGGGCTTCTTAAAGATACGCCGCTTGCGGCAATCATACATCTCGCTAACCTGATAGTGACAGAAGGGCCGCATGCAATCACTGCCGAACATGCTTCCATACTCGCCTCATTAAAAATAGAGCTGGAAGACATCGCTGCAATTGCCGAGGAGATAAGCGGGCTTAAGGAAGGCAACCGTTCGTTCTATCTCTAAACAGCAGAAGACTGATTAAATAAAAAAACTAAGAAGCCCTGCCTTAATGGTATTTATTTTCATAGGCAAGGGCTTCCTTTTTTTTAAAATGCAGTACGAAGTCTGTTCTATTTATTTTACCAGAAATAAATGGCGGCGGCTTGCGAGCCCGGTGAAGAATTTTTATATCCTGAGAGCCGCTTAGGCTTGGAATCAAGAAATGTCATATCAAGATAGAGCAGTTTTGATGTATATTGTCTTAAAATCTATTGGAGGTAGGGCAATGGAGATTGTGGATGTGAATGAGAAGGTGGGGTTCGCGCCTGAATTTATGCCGAGGATATTGCGAGTTAAGCCGGAGTATAAAGTCCCGCTTATCTGCATGGAACCGGGCCAGGAAATACCGCCCCATCAGAGCGGCACCGGAGTATTTTACTTCATGAGCGGCAAAGGTATCATGACGGTCAATGGCAAGGAGGTCGAGGTCGGCCCCGGCAAAATGATTTTCATTGAGAAGGGAGAATCGCGCGGAATCAGGGCAATAGAAAGGCTTACGGCTTTCGCGGTACATATGAGCGCCGATCACTGATTTATTATTTTTAAATTTATATTCAAGGGGGTTACAGCTTCTGCTGCAGCCCCTTTTTTGATTGGAAAAAAAGAGCCATTAAGATTTGATCTTAATGGCTCCGCTCTTTAGAGAGAGAATTTATTTCAATAAAATATCACTTAAAAGCAGGAGGGAAGGCCCAGTACTGCGGTAGTGCCATGGACAAAAACCTCTTCGCGACGGGCGCTGTCCTGATTGGGGTGGAGCATGGCATTTGAAGTAAATCTGAGGTTTCCTGCTTCCAGTTCATGCAGGACTACATCCGGTTCTGCCCCGCCTGCCCCGGCATTTGCCATTGCCATACCGCTGAGACCTAATACTAAAGCAGAAGCGAGCATCATTGATTTGAAAGCCTCATTGGGAATCTCCTCGTGTAAGTTTATAATTTTTTTATGAGTGCCTGATACAATCAGAACGGAAAAGCATAGCTTTTTTCTAAAGCCTTACGACTGATTCCTTTTCCCCGAACACTAAAAAATATGTCCGCAAAATGGAAAAATGCCGTAATTTCGCCTGCATCAGCGAATAATTCCGGCATGCATTGCCTATCCTGAGAAACCCGCCATGGATTTACAGGAAGTCGGTTTTTGAATTTAGAGATATAGCAGATGAAACATTGCTCTACAAGCTGTAAATCGTGCTTTTTTAAAAAAAAGTGGCATTTTTTGAGGTTTTTTTCAAAAAAGAGCGTTGATTATACGATGTAATCAGAAATTAAGCTTATGGAAAAAACATGAAGGGGTCAGGCTAAAAACAGAAAAGAAGATGCCTCAACGCTGATGCGTTGAGGCATCTTCGGAGACTGCAATATTAACCGTTCTTTCTTAACTTTCTCGCAAAGCCTACTGCTGTAAGACCTGCGCCCAAAAGAAGCATTGTGGCAGGTTCAGGCGCCTGATGCTGGGGAGTGCCCTGTGTCTGCTGGTCCTGACTTTGATCCTGATTCTGGTCCGGGCTCTCATCCTGAGCTATGGCTGCTGTGCTTAAGGCGAGCATGGATGATAACGCTATAGTTGAGCATATCTTATAAATTGCTTTCATTGGAATATCCTCCTGATTCTTGGGTTTAGTTTTTGTAACCTTTTGACAGGTATTGGGAGTTGATGAGCCGTTTTCAGCCTGGCCAAGGCTACTCTGCCCTCATCTCCGCAATACTGAAAACTTCCCGCACGGTCAATCTCAGGTAAAGCAAGCCCTGTGCCAGCTGTGTTTTTGAGTGCATAATATGGGTTTTTGAGAGGAAAATGCCTGTACAATCAAATGGTTAGAACAATATGTAAACTTCCGTAGACTTATCAGGCACAAAGCATGACAGGATAAAGTGAGATTTTTCAAACAGATCGGGCATGGAGTTGGGGGGAGTAAAAATAATTTAACAGGTCTTCATCAGTTTACCATGAGGGCGGCGTAAGCTGGCGTACAGTTATACTTTCAGTATGAAATTCAGGTTTTTTTGCGGTTTTTGGAAGGTTGCGTATCCAAGTCCACACTTTTTTTGAAAAACAATTCACTACAGTCCGGGCAGATGCCATGGGTCAGCTGAGGCAGTTTGATCTGCCCAAAAAGGTCAAGCCTGCTTACAGCCTCTTCGACCTCTGCCCATCCGTTCTCAGGCAGGATAATCCTTTTGCACCAGCTGCACATGGTAACGAATTCGTTTGAACGGTCAGCCATAGCATCAAGGATTGGGGCAGGGTCACGGAATTCCTCTTTAATTATTTTGGTATGGAAGGCGAGCGAGCCGCCATTGAGCGGGGTGATTTTCATTTCCATAAAGCGGCGGCACTCCGGAGAGTCGCATCTGAATGGCAGTTCTACACCAAGGCCTGTTGTCCTGATCTTTTCGAATAGTATTCTGAAGATGTGCTTTATTTCCCTTCCTGTGATGAAGTCCCAGATGGGCCTGCCGATGACATAGGCATTGGTTATATAAGGGGCCTTGTTCTCCTGCGCGAATTGTACCCAATGCTCATTTACGCGCACTAATCTGTCTTCAGCGTCTATCTCGTAAAGGAAAACCCGCTTGTCAACGGTCTTCATAATCCCTCCATTGAAATCAAAAAGAGAGTTTATTAAATGCGGATGATTTTATGCTACTCTGTAAAATTCTGCCCCTTACGATATAATGAAGTCAGCTTTTATATTCAGGTCAGAAAACGCCTGGCTTAACGCTTTGAGATGATTCATTGACAATCCTGATTAAAAAATATATTAAACAAAGATGACCAAAGACGATATTAAAAGGGCTGCGCTGAAAAAGAGGAAATGGCTTGCCACCGGGCTGCTTTTCTTCGTGGCAGTGGTCTATTTTATTTCCAAAAAACTTGAGAGGCCTTATCCGTGGCTTGGGTTTCTTACTGCTTTCGCGGAGGCCGCAATGGTCGGCGCGCTCGCGGACTGGTTCGCGGTTACGGCGCTCTTCCGCCATCCTTTAGGCATTCCGAGGAGGATTGCGCTAAGAATACCTCTCTTCAGGCATACTGCAATTATACCTGAGAATAAGGACAGGATAGGCGAGGGGCTCGGGGATTTTGTTGAAAGGCATTTTCTTACGCCCGAGGCCATCATAGAAAAGCTGCAGCAGGAGGACATAGCTAAAAGGAGCGCTGAATGGCTCGCCGACCCTGTAAATAGTTCCCTCATAGCCGATGAGCTGTGCTCGTTCCTTCCTAAGGTGCTTGAGGCCATAGATGATAAGGATGTAAGGAAGTTCATAACAGGCAATATCAACTCGGCTGTAAAATCCATTGACCTTGCCCCGCTTGCGGGCCAGTTCCTCTCCGTGGTCACCTCAGGGAATAAGCATCAGGTCCTTTTTGATGAGGGTATAAAGCTTATAAGGAATGTCTTTGAAGATTATAAACCCCAGATACAAAGAAAGATCGCCGATGAGACATGGTGGATCTTCAAGCTGGTAAACGGGGATGTGAAGTTATATAACAAAGTGGTTGCCATTATAGAGCGCACCCTCATTCAGATTGCGGATGACCCGCAGCATGAGCTGAGAACAAAGTTCAATGAAGCCGCAAAGGTCTTCATTGAAAAGCTTAAAACCTCCCCTGACTTTAAGGCCAAGGGTGAGGCGTTCAAGGAGGAGTTCCTCAAACACCCTGCCGCTCAGAAGTATTTTGATAATGTCTGGGAGGACCTGAAAGGCGCGATACTAAGAGATGTCGCAAGGCCCGGTTCAGCGGTCAGGGCCAGAATAAAAGAAGCCCTGATGACAATAGGCGCAGGGCTCTCAAAGGACCAGGCAGTAAGGGCAAAGCTGAATGTTTGGATACAGAACGCACTCGTAAACACTATTAGCTCGCACCGTAATGCCATAAGCGGCCTTATAGCAAGCAGGGTTAAAAAATGGGACGCAAGGACGATAACGGAGATGCTTGAGCTTCAGGTAGGGGAAGACCTTCAGTTTATAAGGATAAACGGCACTATAGTGGGCGGTTTTGTAGGCCTGCTCATTTATTTCGTATCCCTTCTTTTCAGTTAATCCGCTTATATGCGGAATCCATCCGTAAAATAATTTTTTCTTTTGGCAGCTTGCCTGAATCAAATCTTTTTGTTTTTATCCAATCCCGTAAAAAATATACCCCTCTAAAGTTGACACTCCGGAAACTTGGATTATGATTATCCGCATGTCAGTTTTTCTTTCAGCTAATCTTAAAAAAAAGTTTACAAGGTAAATTGACAAACAGGAATTTTGAATTATAGTCATTTAAAACAAGGCAAATTTTTCATCGGCAAAGTCAATTCTTGCAGCCAGGCTTTAGTATCTAAGTTTCCAAAACTCACTTAACTACCTGTTGTTTCTATCAACGGATAATCACTTTTTATCTGTTTACGGTATTGCTTTGCCTTTACCCGGGGGAATCCTATGTCTTTTTTCACTTACCTGCTTTTTTTAATGGGTATCGCCATAGGAATAATAATAGGAATAGTGGGGTTCATTACGGTTGGAGGCAGGTCTTTGAGAAGGTGGCTTGTGTTTTAAAAACCCCGAGGTCTTATGCGCACATTCAAAGGAAAAATCTCTGTCATAATGCCCGCCTACAATGAGGGCCACCACATATACGCAAACCTCCGGGAGACCTTCTCCGTCTTCAATAAATCAAAATGCAGGTTTGAGATCATCCCTGTTGATGACGGAAGCTCGGATAACACCTATTCAGAGGCAGGCAGGGCTGCCGCCGACTTCGGAAAAATAATTCCTGTCCGCATCCCCGTAAACTGCGGCAAGGGAAACGCGCTCAGGGAAGGGTTTAAGCAGGCCTCAGGCGATTTCGTAATCTTCCTTGACGCCGACCTCGACCTACACCCGAAACAGGTTTACTACATGCTCGGCAGGATGAGGGACTACAAGGCTGACATCATCATAGGCTCAAAGCACCATCCCGAATCCAAAATGAATTATCCCTTGATGAGAACTGTCTTCAGCAGGGTTTACGCCGCATCTTTAAAGCTGCTGTTCGGGATGCCTCTGAGGGATACGCAGACCGGGCTTAAGATATTCACTCATGAATCCCTTGAGAAGGTATTTCAGAAAGTGCTTTGCAAAAGATACGCGTTTGATGTGGAGTTGCTCGCCAACGCGCACCATGCGGGCTATAGGGTGGTTGAAGCCCCGATAGTCCTTGATTTCAAAAGGGGCGTGAATTGGGGGCGCATCAAGCATACTGATGTGATGAACATGGGCATTGATACCCTGGCGATTTTTTACAGGATGCACATAACAAAATATTATGACAGCGCATTCGAAACAGAGAGGCTGGTCTTTAGAGGTATTGTTGAATGAGCCTTATCAGAAGCGGGACGATATTGTTTTTGGCATCAATGGCAGGGAATGTCTCTAATTATCTCTTTCAGTTCTTTATGAGCAGACATCTGTCGATTGAAGATTACGGCACCATGAATGCCGCGTTCTCGATGCTTATCATGGTAGGCATACCAACAGCTACAATAATGATGGTCCTCGCAAAATACATCTCCAAATTCAACGCGCAGGGAGAAGAGAACAAGATATCATCGCTCTACAGGAACTCTGTCCTTAAGATGTCCGGGCTCGGTCTTCTTGTGTTTGCCGCCTTCCTGTTCTTTAGAAATAATATTTCGGAATACCTCAAATTAAGCGATTCATGGCCTGTCATCATAATAGGCTTCGGTCTTTTCTGGGCTTTCATCATCACTGTCAACTTCGGCATGCTGCAGGGGCTTAAAAGGTTCTACCTCTTTGGCACCGGAATGGGGCTCATAGGAATACTTAAGCTCCTCTCAGGCGTTGTTCTGGTGCTCCTTGGCTTCGGGCTCAACGGCGCGATATCGACCGTAGTAGTTTCTACATTCCTTGTCTTCGCGATAACTTCGGCCCCTCTTCGGAGTTATCTTAAGGAGAAGGGCAGGGTTGAGAAGAATACTGGAGATATCCTTATTTATTCTATTCCCGTGCTCTTATCGACTATCGCCTTTGCGGCGCTTACCAATATCGATCTTCTGATAGTGAAGCACATGTTCTCTGCGGAAGAAGCCGGTCTTTATGCGGCGGTCTCCATTCTCGGAAAGACCCTGCTTTATCTGCCTTCGGCGCTTACTCAGGCTCTCTTCCCGTTGGTATCAGAGGCGCACACATTAAACCAGGACACATTCAAGCTCCTTGATAAAGGGCTACTTTATACATTCGCAATAGCATTGGCAGGGGTGGCAGGGTTTACGGTCTTTCCTGAAACGGCCATCATGCTCCTTTTTGGTCAGAAGTACTTGTCAGCCGCACCGCTCTTAAAGTACTACGGCCTTGCGATGACATTTCTCTCAATCGTAAGCATCTTCATAAGCTTTAATCTTGCAAGACACAGGACAGGTTTTGTCTATTCGCTCATAGCCGCCTGCGCTGCGCTCGTAATCCTTATACATTATTTTCACGGCTCCCTTATGAATGTGATCCTGATAATAGCGGCTGTAAGCGCATCTCTTGCTCTCGTTAACTTTTTCCTTATCTACAGGGACAGGAAGTCGTTCTACCTTTTGAGGCCTAAAGTGGAGGGCTTAGCTCAGAGATGAACCCGCTCGTATCCATAATAATTCCTGTCAAGGAAATCAATAATTACATCAGGGAATCCATTCCTAATATCCTGAACCTTGACTATGAGAATTTCGAGGTGGTCATTTTCCCTGATTCCCCGAGCGCTGAAATATTTCCAAAGACAACCATAATACCAACGGGAAAGATAGGGCCTGCCGAGAAACGGGATTTGGCCCTGAAGTACGCAAAGGGTGAAATATTCGCGTTTCTTGATGATGACGCTTACCCGAGAAAAGACTGGCTCAGCAGCGCGGTAAGGCATTTTGAGGATAAGGAAGTGGCAGGTGTTGGCGGGCCTGCCGTGACACCGCGCCATGATTCGGCATGGCAGAGGGCCTCAGGCGGGGTTTTTTCCTCATGGCTCGCAAGCGGCGGTTATGAGTACAGGTATGTGCCAAGGGAAAATGTGACTGAAGTGGATGACTACCCCACAGTGAACCTCCTTGTCAGGAGAGATATATTCGAGCAGGTTGGAGGTTTTGATACAAATTATTGGCCCGGCGAAGATACAAAGCTCTGCCTTGATATTACAAAAAAGCTTGGAAAGAAAATCAAGTATGAGCCTGACGCGCTTGTCTATCACCACAGAAGGCCGCTTTTTCGCTCGCATCTCCAGCAGGTCGGCAGGTACGCGTTCCACAGGGGTTACTTTGTAAAAGTGCTTCCTGAGACATCTCTGAGGCTACAGTATTTTGTGCCGAGCCTGTTTCTGGTCGGGCTTATCATAGGCGCGCTCCTTTCGCCTATAAATGAATTTATCTCCGCGGCGTATCTGACCGCGTTGGCAGTCTACATAGTAGTCCTGCTGGCAACGGTTATCGCAATGACAGTCAAGGAGAAGGACATTATTGTGGCCGCTCTTGCGGTGCCCGGGATTTTCCTCACCCATGTCGTGTATGGGTATAACTTTTTAAAAGGCCTTTCGGCAAGAAGGTAGAAATGAAAGTTTTCATCTCATATCCTCCGCTGGACAATGGCAAGGGAGTGCCGCTGCTCTCACAGAACCGCCAGTTCCAGTGGTTCAACAGCCCGACTTACATATATCCTGTCGTGCCTGCGTACGCGGCAACACTCCTTAAGCAAAATGGTTTTAAGGTAGTCTGGGACGATGCCATAGCAGAGGAGATGAGCTACGCCGGTTGGCTTGAGCGGGTAAGAAACGAAAAGCCTGATGTGATTGCCATAGAGACCAAGACGCCTGTAGTCAAGATGCACTGGCAGATAATAGACAGTCTTAAGCAGGAGTTCGGCGACAGGCTGAAAGTCGTGCTCATGGGAGACCATGTCACCGCGCTTCCCGAAGAATCTCTTGAGAACTCAAAGGCTGATTTCATCATCACAGGCGGCGATTATGATTTCCTTCTTTTAAGCCTCTGCAAGTCTCTTAGGTCTGTAAAACCTCTTGCGTCACCCCTTGCCCCAGGCATCTGGTACAGGGAGGGAAGCCTAATTAAAAATTCAGGGAAAAGCCTGCTTAATAATAACCTTGATACCCTGCCGATGATAGACAGGACTCTGACAAAGTGGAAGCTCTATGGTGTGAAGAACGGGAATTTCAAACGCACACCCGGCGCCTACACAATGGCAGGTCGTGACTGCTGGTGGGGCAGGTGCAGTTTTTGTTCATGGACAACGCTCTATCCCGGAAAAAACTTCAGGGCTATTTCTCCTGAAAAGCTTCTTGATGAGATCGGCGTACTTATAGAGAAGCACGGAGTCAGGGAAGTCTTTGATGACAGCGGTTCGTTCCCCACAGGCAAATGGCTTGAGGCATTCTGCAAGGGGATGATATCGAGGGGATATAACAAAAGGATTTACATGGGCTGCAACATGAGGATAAACGCCCTCCGTAAGGAAGAATACGAACTTATGGCAAAGGCCGGTTTCAGGTTTGTGCTCTTCGGGCTTGAATCGGTCAATCAGGCTACCCTCGATAAGCTCGATAAAGGGCTTAAGGTGGCTCAAATCGTGGAAGGTTTCAGGATGGCAAAAAAGGCTGGGCTTGAGCCGCATGTGACCTCTATGATCGGCTATCCGTGGGAAGAGAAGAAGGACGCTGAAGAGACAATAAACTTCGCAAAGGATATGTTCAGGAAGGGCTACATTGATACCCTTCAGGCAACTATTGTCGTGCCGTACCCTGGCACGCCCATGTATGAGGAATCAAAAAAGAACGGATGGCTTATCACCGAGGATTGGGAAAGATACGACATGCGTGAATCGGTGTGGAAGAGCCCTCTTTCAAACGATGACGTGAAGATGCTCACGCAGGGGCTTTATAAGGCAGCGCTTAATCCTCAGTTCATAGCAAGAAAAATCTTTTCCGTAAGGAACATAGACGACCTCAGGTTCCTGTTCATGGCAGGCAGGAAGCTGATGGCCCACCTTACGGACTTTAAAGTCAAGGGCAAGAAAGCAGTTGGCATTAATTCCTAAAAATATGTCAGAAGGGATCTGTAAAGCAGTATGGCGGGACGCGGCGTAAAAAGAAGAAGACATCTGAGATTGGTCGAAAGCCTTGACGCAAGGCAGTTGATGTATTTCACTTCAAATTCCCTGCCGTCAATTTCAGTGATCATACCCACGCTGAATTCGGAGAAAACCCTCAGAGAAAGCCTCAGGAGCATATGCACCCAGGATTATCCTCAGGACAAGCTTGAGATAATAATCTCTGACGGCGGCTCAACTGATTCCACTCCTGAAATAGTGAAGTTAATCGGCACGGAAACCCTCATAAAAATTAAATACATCCCCAATACCTTGAAAACAGGCGAGGCAGGCAAGGCAGAGGGCTTCAGGCACTCAGCCAATGAGATAATCGCGTTCATTGACTCGGATAATATTCTGCCTGAGTCAAACTGGTTCCTTAAGATGGTAGAGCCTTTCAATGACGCGCAGATATTCGCCTCAGAGCCGCTCGAATATACATGCAGGGCAAATGACGGCTATATAACACGGTACTGCGCGTATATCGGGATGAATGACCCGCTATGCCTTTTTCTGGGCAACTATGACCGCTACTGCACCCTTACGGGCAGGTGGACGGAAGTGCCGCACATTGAAGAGGACCTTGGCAGGTACTTAAAAATAGAGCTTGAAAAAAAGAGGTTTCCTACAATCGGCGCAAACGGATTTCTCATAAGAAGAAGCGCCCTGGAAAAATGCGGGGTGGGCGACTACCTTTTTGACATCGATGTTATCTATGAGCTCTTGAATGCTACGGACTCAACCGGAGAGGTAGTGCGCTTCGCAAAGGTAAAGACCGGGATTATCCATATCTTCTCCGGCGATGTAAAGACATTCGCTAGAAAGCAGAGGCGAAGGATAAGGGATTACCTGTACTACAACAGCCTCGGCGTGAGGAAATATCCGTGGAAGAGCGTAAGCAGTTTAAGGCTGCTTTTTTTTATCATCTCCTGCATGACCTTGCTTCCGTTATTGCTGCAGGCATTGAGAGGGTATTTCAAGAGGCCGAACAGCGCGTGGCTTTTTCATCCGATTGCCTGCTGGTTGACGCTTTTTGAGTATGGGCTCGGCAAGGCAGGAAGTGTTTTTGGCGTAAGGGAATTACGAAGGCAGGGCTGGAGCCAGTAAAACTTTATATAGGCAAAATGCCGCACGGAGGTTTTGTATGGATTTTCAGGTCTCATATCTGCTTAAGCACAACGATCACAGGGGATATCTTGTCGAGTTTCTCAAGCATGGCGAGCTCAAGGACCAGAACAAGAGGTTCGGTCAGATCTATTATGTCACATTTAACAATGAGAATCTGGTAAGGGGCAATCATTACCATAAGCACACGGAAGAATGGTTCGGAGTCATCTTTGGGTCTTTACAGGTGGTGCTTGAAGATGTGAACACAAAAGAGAAGAAAGTCTTTGAGCTGCACGCGAGCGAAAACGAGTTCGTAAGGCTTCGCATAGGCAAAGAGATTGCACACGCCTTCAAATGTTTGAGCAGCACTGCAATACTCCTTGATTACGCTAATCGGCAATACGACCCGGACAACAATGACAGGCTCCCGTACGAGCTCCTATAAATTATCAAAGGCAGGTACAGCAGTGCAGAATCTAAATAGATTAACAATAGGCGAAAATCCTCGAATAAATGAAAAGGCCATTGTCGGCAGCGAGCCTTTAAGAAGTGTTTCCGACCTGAGCGTTACAATCGGCAATAATCTCATTGCGCTTGCCGGCGCGATTATTTACAGGGGCGTAAAGATCGGTAATGACGCTGCTCTGGGACATTACGCAATTGTCAGGGAAGAAAATATAATCGGCGATTCGTTCAGGCTCTGGAGCAATTCGATAGTCGATTACGGATGCGTTATCGGCAACAGGGTGAAGATACACAGCGGATGCTATGTGGCGCAATACACGGTAATTGAGGACGATGTTTTTCTTGCCCCCGGAGTCATCATCGGGAACGACCCTCATCCCGGATGCGAGTTCTCAACCGAGTGCATTAAAAAAAGCGGCGTGACCATCAGGCAGGGCGCTCAGATAGGTATAAACTGCACTATACTGCCGGGCGTGACCATTGGGAAAAAGGCTCTCATAGGCGCTGGAAGCGTGGTTACCGAAGATGTTCCGGCTGAGAAGATAGTGGTCGGAAATCCCGCAAAAATACTTAAGTCAATCTATGAAGCGAAATGCACTAACGGCTTAACGGAAAAACCTTACCTGAGGGTGAAGAGATGACAATTCCATTCATTGACCTTAAAAGACAGCTTGCTACTATCAAAGACGAGGTGCAGGAAGCTACCGCAAGGGTGATGGAGAGCGGCTGGTTCATACTCGGAAACGAGGTAGAGGCATTTGAAAAGGAATTTGCCGCATACTGCGGGGTAAAGCACTGCATTGCGGTAGGCTCAGGCACCGAGGCGCTTCATCTTGCGCTCGCCGCCTTTAACATTTCTTCAGGGGATGAGGTAATGACTGCGGCCAACAGCTTTATAGCAACCGCGCTTTGCATATCGTACACGGGGGGGTCTCCGGTGTTTGCGGATATTGAGCGGGGCGCATACACGATAAGCCCTTCGCAGATAATTAAAAAAATAACCCCGAAGACAAAGGCGATCATACCTGTACATCTTTACGGCATGCCTGCTGAAATGGATCAGATAACGCAGATAGCGTCAGACTACGGGCTTAAGGTGATAGAGGACGCGTGCCAGGCTCACGGCACAAAGTATAAGGGGGTAAGGGTAGGCTCAATCGGTAATGTTGGGTGTTTCAGTTTTTATCCTGGGAAAAACCTTGGCGCTTACGGGGACGGGGGCGCGCTTGTTACTAATGATGATGAGCTGGCTGAAAGACTAAAGCTCCTGCGTAATTACGGGCAGACCAGGAAATATGAACATACATTCAAAGGCTATAACAGCAGGCTTGATGAGATACAGGCGGCGGTTCTGAGGGTAAAGCTTAAATACCTTGATAAATGGAACAGCAGGCGTTCAGAAATTGCAAGGCTTTACTCAGACCTGCTGCATGGCGTGAATATGGAACTGCCTGATGAGTACGAGAATTCTTCATGGCATATCTATCCTGTGAGGACAAAGGAACGCGACAGGCTTCAGTCATTCCTTACCAAAAATAATATCACTACTCTCATCCATTACCCTGTTCCGATACACATGCAAAACGCATACAAGAGCAGCAGGTTCTTCGAGGGGGAACTTCCTGTGACCGAGGAATACGCGAAGGAATTATTGTCTCTTCCGCTTTTTCCTGAAATGACTGACGGAGAAGTCGAGACCGTAACAAACAGGATAAGGGATTTTTTCAATGGCAAAGAATAGCCGCATACTGATGCTCACTCCCTTCTTCAGCCCGAATGTGGGCGGGGTTGAGACGCATCTTGATGACCTTACAGGTTACCTCTCAACGAATTGGTGCCCCGTGCAGGTCATCACCTATCAGCCGCTTACGGCAAAGATAAAAGCCCCTGTGACTGAGAGGAAGAGAAACCTCACCATTTTCAGGCTCCCGTGGCTTAAATTAAATCTATTCTATAAATTCGAGAGTAAGCCTCTTCTTCAATTCCTTTATCTTTTCCCAGGAATATTTTTCTTCGCCCTCTTTTATCTTATTCTGAATTTCAGGAAGGTCACAAATATTCACGGCCACGGCCTTGCGGCAGGTGTTGCCACTCTCATTCTTTCAAAAATATTTTTTAAAAAAGGCATTTTAAGCCTCCATACGATTTACAAATTCTCCGAAAGGCCGCTCCTTGCCGCAATAGTAAAAAGGCTTCTTTTGCCGCTTGATAAGATAATGGTGCTCGCGCAGGGGTGTAAGGATGACCTTGTAAAGATAGGAATACCCGGGGAGAAGATCAGCGTATATACCTGCTGGGTTGACAACAGAAATGTCTTTTATAAAAGGGATAAAGAGGACTGCAGAAAGAGGCTGGAATTGCCACAGGATAAGTTCCTGATACTTTTTATCGCGCGGCTTACTAAAGAAAAGGGCGTGAATATCATCCTTGAAATTATTAAACAGACAAAGATAAAGGACGCGGTATTCGTGATTGTGGGTGACGGGCCTATGAGGGATGAAGTGGAGAGAGCAGCTTCCGCCAGCGGCAATGTGATAACAACCGGGAGCGTCCCTTATGAGTTTTTAAAGATATATTACAGCGCGGCAGATATTCTTCTGTTCGGCTCTGTAGACCAGGACTATTACGGCAGGGTGACAATGGAAGCGCTCTCATGCGGGCTGCCTGTCATCCTTCCCGAATCAACATCTTACTTCGGGCGCGCGGCAAAGGTAAGGATAAACTTTCCTCAGAACGAGATAGGGTTCCTTGTCCCGCCAAAGGCAGAAGAGATTGTAAGGATACTTAATGGGATAAGCACCCCGAAAGCAATATCGGGGATGAGCATAAAGGCGCGGGAGTTCGCGCTTGAGAACTTCAGCGTGAAGAACGCTTCTGTATTTGTAAATGTTTATCAGAGCTGTAATGCCTTCTGAAAAAGGGACTCTGTTTATGGGATGCGTGATCTGCAACTCTACTAAAAAAAGTTTTGTATTGGTAGCAAACGGGTATGCGCTTGAAAGGTGCGTTGGCTGCGGACTTGTATCTACCTCTGCGGAGAGCGCAGGCAAAACAGGCTACTACGAAGAGGAATATTATACTAATTCCGAGAAGATCTCCGAGCGTGTTTATAACAGGATTATTTCAGAAATCGAAATAAGAAAGTTTAAGAAACTTAAGAGTAAAGGAAACATCCTTGATATCGGCTGCGGCGACGGGGTCTTCCTCTCTAATCTTTCAGGAAATGCTGAGTGGAATCTTTACGGAGTCGAGATATCAAAGGCAGGGTTTGAAAAGGCAAAAGCGCGCAGGAGGCTTAAGGTATTTAATAATCCGCTCAGCGAATGCGGCTTCAGCAGAGGCTTCTTTGATGTCATCGTAATGAGGCATGTCCTTGAGCATATATCATCACCCCAGTCAATGCTTGCGGAAATAAAAATGATACTTAAGCCGGGCGGAGTGCTGGTGCTGAGAGTCCCGAACTTCGCAAGCATCGAAGCAAGTCTTGGGGGCAGAGATTGGCTGCATATGGATTTGCCGAGGCATTTGTTCCATTACACGCCTGAGACAATAACCATGCTCCTTGAAAAAAACGGATTTGAAGTAAAGAAGATAAATCACCTGCTTTTTGAATACAGGCAGGTCATCTTCTATAGCATATCCGGGTGGCTTGCTGAAAAGACCGGGCTTAAGTTTCTCTTCAGCAGGAGGTCAGCCCTGAATAAATTCTTTTTTGCAGGCTTGCTCCCTCTTACAATTTTTGCCTCATACCTGCTTGCTCTTATGAAAAAGAGCGGAACGATAGAGATATATGCTAGAAAACAGGCTTGATATCCATATAGTGGCAAATGCGGCACTCGGCCCTTACATGAGCGGAGGGGACAGGATATTCATTGAGTGCGCAAGGAGATGGGCAGAGCAGGGGCACAGGGTAACAATATATGTCTGGGAAGAGGGGCTTGAGATGTGCAGGCGGAATAAATTGGCAGGGGTTAATTATATTATCTGGCCCGCATTGAAATACAAAAGGTTTGGGTTTGGGGTGAATTATTTAATGAGGACTCTTGTAGGCTCTCTCAAGGCGCTTGCTCTTACGGACTGCGGAAAAAAAGGTAGCATCATCTATTCTGCCTCTGACTTCTGGCCTGATGCCATCCCCGCGTTTTTCATGAAGCTTAAAATGCGCAGCTCAAAGTGGGCCGCGGGTTTTTACCTCTTTGCGCCTAATCCTTTCAAGGGGTTCAGGGGCGCGCACAGAAAAGAAATAAAGCTCCCTGCTCTAAAGGAACTGCTTTATTACATACACCAGAAACCAGTTTATCTTTTAATAAAAAATATTGCTGACGCTGTCTTTGTCACCTGTGAGGACGACAGGGAGCATTTTATCAAAAAGGGCAGGAGCCCTGAGGATGTAATAACGGTAAGGGGCGGAGTTGACGCTCAAAAGGCGCAGGAGAGGCTCAGCATTCTTGGTGAAAGGTCTAAAGAATATGACGCGTGTTTTGTCGGCCGATTCCATCCGCAAAAGGGTGTCATTGAGCTTATTAAAATATGGAAGCTTGTTTGTGAAAAAAGAAGAGGGGCAAGGCTTGCGGTTATAGGCGCGGACTCAGTTCAGTACAGGGATGAGGTAATAAAAGAGATAGAACGGTTAAAATTGACTAACGAGATAGACCTCCTCGGTTTTATGGACGGGGAGGACAAATACGAGGTCTTCCGTAAGAGCAGGATGATACTTCACCCTGCTGTCTATGACAGCGGAGGCATGGCTGCCTGTGAGGGAATGGCATGGGGCCTGCCTGCGGTCAGCTTTGATCTGCCCGCGCTCAGAAAATATTATCCGAAAGGCATGCTCAAGGCAAAGGTAAATGACCTTGAAGGTTTTGCCTCGCTGGTCTTAAACCTGATAAATGACTCAGCCCTTTACTCAAGGACAAGAAGTGAAGCAATAGAGCTTGCGCTTGAGTGGGACTGGGATAAACGGGCAAGGGAACTCATAGAACCTGTCGGAAAGAGGGCGTTCATATGACTGATGTGACACTGATATATCCTCCGTCTTATTTCGTTGAAACGAAAAATGCGGAAGACCTGCTTAAGAACTATAACATGGGAAAAACCAAGATAGGCGTGTGGCCTCCTCTGGGGCTCCTCCATATCGCGGCCTCATCAAGGGAGCAGGGCATCAGCGTGGATTTCATAGATGCCTTTGTGCTTGGCTTAAGCCTTGATGAGCTCATGGAGCGCATTGACCGCAACAGGCCAAAGGTGGTCGGCATATCGGCTACTACAATGCAGATAAGGGCAGCAGTTCAGATAGCCGAAAGGATAAAGGCAAAATACGGCGACTCTATATATGTCGGTATCGGCGGGCCGCATATCTCCATAGACAGCGGATTTTCAAGCAGGTTCAGTTGTTTTGACTTCGGAGTTATCGGCGAGGGCGAGGTGACATTCCCCAAGATAGTCAAAGAGATTCTATCGGGAAATGCTCCGAAAAAAATATACAGGGGTGAGATGCCTGAAGACCTTGACGCGCTCCCAAGGCCAGCAAGAGAGATGACGGACATACTCGATTATTTCCCTGTGGAAGACCCGTACGTCACTCTTTTGACTATGAGAGGCTGTCCGTTCAAATGCATATTCTGCAGCCGTATCGCGGTATCCGATAAGCTGCGCTTCAGAAAAGCCGTATCAGTTGTGGATGAGATAGAGATGCTTATGAAGCAGTACAAGGTGAAGTCGTTCGTATTTCTTGACGACACCTTTACGCTCAAAAAATCCCACACGATGGAGCTTTGCAACGAGATAATCGCAAGAGGTCTGAAGATAAAATGGAGCTGCAATACAAGGGCGAACACAATAGATGAAGAGCTTGTCCAGAAGATGAAGGAGGCAGGCTGCAACCTTATTCTCATCGGAGTTGAATCAGGAGATGAGAGGTTCAGGAATGAGGTAGTAAACAAGAAGATAAATGACAAGGACATAGCAAATTTAAGGAAGTGGTGCAGGAAGTACAAGATACCACTTGGCTGTTATCTCATGCTCGGGTTTCCGGGCGAGACCATGACTGAGATAAATAAGTCAGTCGATTTTGCGGTGAGGTTCGATATGGACCTGATGTCAATCCATACCACTACTGTTTATCCAGGCTCAAAGCTCCATGAGCACCTTGCAAAGGAAGGCAAAATTGATGTGATTGGGCAGTGGGATAAATACGCAAAGGGTGAGCTTGGGGCAGGCGACCTCTCCCTGATGTATATACCCGAAGGGCTCACATTAAAAGATCTGCAAAAGGCGCGCAAAAAGGCATATCTGAAGTTCTATTTCAGGCCGAAGATAATTGCAAAGCAGTTCATGGCTGATGTGGGCTCTTTCAGAAATCTTAAAAGGGATGCGCTTACAGCGTGGCAGCTCCTTAAACATGGCAGGACATCAAAGGATTTAAAATAAACTAATGAATGCAAGCACAAAAATAGAGAGCCTCTATACTGGCATAACCGGGAGCGCGCTTAGTTTTACAAAGGCGTCCTCCTTTGCCCTTGAGGTCTTAATTCTCATAGACCTCTGGCTGCTTTCTTTAATCCAGATTACGGGCGGGTTTTATTTCCAACAGATAAGCTTCAGATGGCCGTGGATACCACTTGCTGTGCTTGGCCTGTCAGTTTTTCTGAGGGTTAAGCTTTTAAGGAGGGGGATAGTATTAATGCTCCTTTCAAACCCTGTTTCGTATCTCACAGTAATGTTCTCTACATTTGCAGCCCTGATACTTGCGAGCAATTACGCTGCATATGTATCATTCGAATATTCCAATTTTCATGACCTGGCGCTCTACAATCAGGCCATGTTCAACTTCGTACACGGAAGGGGCTTTATCGACCCGCTGTGGGGAGTGAACCTTTTAGGCGACCATTCCGAGTTGATAGTCGCGCCTATTTCAATTATCTATTATTTTTTTCAGTCGCCTCTCACTCTCCTCTACATTCAGGCCATTGCAATCGGTGCAGGGATCTTTCCGCTCTATTTTCTTGCAAGGATAAAACTCGGCAATAGCTACATCCCTTTTATAATATGCTTCAGCTATCTTACTTTTCCGGCAATACTCAACATGAGCTCATGGACCGAGTTCAGACCGATTACTTTCGCCATTCCCATACTTTTTACTGCATTTTATTTTTATGAGGCAGACAGACCGTATTTATTTGTCTTTTCAATGGTAGCCGCTGCGCTTGTAAAAGAAGAAGTCCCGCTTGTAGTTGCAACAGCGGGCCTCTACATACTGCTCTTGGGCAGGAAAGAACGGATAGGCTATAAAACAGGGCTCTTTCTTCTCCTCTTTGGCACAGGCTTCTTCTTTCTGATGATAAAGGTATTGATACCTTATTACGGAAAGGCTCCCTATCCGCATTTTGTAAGGCTCAACGGCGGAGATGGGATATTCATGGCCCTTCTTAAGAATCCTCTCATGCTTTTTACAAATGAGGAGTTTTTAACAATAGAAAAAATAAAATACTTTTTTGACCTTTTCTTAAAGACGGGTTTTGTCCCACTATTTTCAGCGGTCTTGTTTATTCCATTATCTAACTGGGCGCAGGTCGTGCTCAGTCCCGACGCATCCGTAATCAGCCAGCACTGGCATAATACCTTGATTATAATCTTTATATTTATTTCGCTTGTATTCGGGCTTGCTGCTTTGAAAAAACATAGCCGCTTCGCATACGCCCTTTCGATATTTGCGGTAATCACATCTTCGGTCTACTTCGGCACAACGGCTTTTAACCAACTTATAATGATGCCTCTAAGGGATAAGGCCTTTTTCAGCAGGTCTTTTGAGGCGACATATTTTAATGATTTAAAAAGGCTGATTGTTGAAGTGCCCAATGACAAATCCGTCTATACGACTTTCAGGGCGCTTCCATATGTATCAAGCAGGGAGCATGTCTTCTGGTATCCGAAACTCCATGAATGGAAGGAGGCCGAGTACATCCTCTTTGGCTATTCTTTTGTCAATGACACAGAGATGAAAAAGCTCAATGAGGGGCTTGGTCTCGGTGACTTTAAGAAAATCGGCGAATCGGGCCAATTCCAGCTTTGGAGCAGGCAGGAAAAAAATAAGGGCATAAGTGAGGCGAGCCATGCAAGGTGATAAGCCGCGCATAGGGATTTTGATAGTGGCATACAATGCCGTCACTACACTTGCGCGCGTGCTTGGCAGGGTGCCTCCTGATGTGATGGCAGAGGTCGAAGAAATCGTAGTCTTTGATGACGCAAGCCATGACGACACATTCATACTGGCGCACGGCTACAAGACGCTCAATAAGATATCAAAACTAAGCATATATAAAAATCCCAAGAACCTTGGGTACGGAGGCAACCAGAAGCTCGGTTATGAGTACTTCATAAACAAGGGTTTTGATGCCGTAGTTCTCCTGCACGGCGACGGGCAATACGCGCCTGAATTTTTAAGGAATATCTATCAGCCCATTGTTGAGGGCAGGGCAGACGCCGTCTTTGGCTCAAGGATGATGAAAGAGCACGGAGGGCCTCTCAAAGGAGGGATGCCGCTTTATAAATTCATCGGCAACAGGATATTGACTGCATTTGAGAACAGGTCCCTTGATATGGGCTTGACCGAGTTTCACAGCGGCTACAGGGCGTATAGCATTAACGCGCTTAAAAACATCTCATTCCAGACATGCTCTGACGATTTTCATTTTGATACTGAAATAATCATAAAGCTCAACCATCTGCAATACAGGATACTTGAGGTGCCGATACCTACTTATTACGGCAGTGAAATATCATATGTAAACGGCTTTAAGTACGCCTTCAATGTTTTTCGCTCGGTAATCGACTACAAGCTTGCGATTTACGGGTTTAAAAAAAGCCAGAGGTTTTTGGAGTTCTTCAAGAAGTATCCTTTGAGGGAGCACAGGTTTTCAAGCCATGACATTATCGCCCACTTCGTTGGGATGGATAAATCAATTCTGGACCTCGGCTGCGGCTCGGGCTTTTTGGCAGGCAAGCTCAGGCCGCAGAATAAGTATATCTGCGGCATGGATATTGAGGGCAATGAGACAAACAGGAAAGAATGCGATGAGTTCCATGAGGTAAACCTTGAACACAAAGAAAGGTTCAGCGGCATAGATATCAGCGAGTATGATGTGGTGCTTTGCGCTGATATCGTAGAGCATCTGCGCGAGCCGGGCGACCTGCTCACGGAATTATCGGCCAAGATGCACCCTGACTCAAGGCTTATCCTGTCAGTGCCCAATGTGGCTAATCTCGTGATAAGGCTTTCATTCCTGCTGGGTAAATTCTCTTACTCTGATTCGGGCATCCTCGATAAAACCCATTTGAGGTTTTTTACTCACGCGAGCATACGGGAGCTGATTGAGAAGAGCGGCTTTAGGATATTACATTCAAGATCCACACCGATACCGTTCGGAATGTTATTTGGTGACAGATCTACAATGTTTGCCGTAAGGGTTTTTGAATATATTTTCTACAGGGCTACAAACATTTTAAGAAAGCTGCTTTCCTACCAGTTTGTTTTTGTATTGGTTCCTGAAAGAGGCATGAGGGATATAAGCAAAGAAAGAAAAGAGATACTTGAGAACATCCGTCAGCTGCCCGAGATTGAGGGCAGGGGCGTATAAAAAAGGTCTTTTGGAGAGCCTATGAAAGTGATGCTTATCTATCCGCCGATTACGGTCTTCGGGGCTGACCCGACCATACCCTCCATTGTTCAGCCTCTGGGGCTTGCGTATGTCGCAGGTTATCTGGAGCAGAGGGGTTTTAAGGTAAGGCTCCTTGACGCGCGAGGGTCTTCAGGCACAAGGGTAATCAGGGAGGGGGCGGGCTCTCTTTACGGCCTCTCTGATGAAGAGATATTAGGAGAGCTTGAAAAAGAAGCTCCTGATGCTGTCGGAATAAGCTGCATGTGGACAGCCTATTCAGGCGACGCGCACAGGATAGCTAAGCTGGTCAAGCGTTACAGAAAGGACATGAAGATAATTTTCGGAGGCGCTCATGCCTCCCAGTTCCACGATATGGTCTTAAGGGATGAAAATGTAGACGCAATAGTAATTGGCGAAGGGGAGGAATCAGCGGCTGAGCTGTTTAAGAGAATCATGGACGGTAAAGACTTTGACGGAGTTGGCGGGATCGCCTACAGGGCAGAGGGCAAGATAATAAAAGGCCCCGCGAGAAAGCCCATTGAAAACCTTGATTCCATTCCATTTCCAGCGAGGCATCTTTTGGACATGCGGATATACCTTGACGAATCGAGGAAAGGTAAGTTCGCAATGAGAAGGCCCTCAGTGCCTCTTATTACGAGCAGGGGATGCCCGCAAAAATGCGTTTACTGCACCATACATTCTGTGTGGGGAAAATCGTGGAGGGGCAGGAGCCCTAAAAATGTGGTGGATGAGATAGAACTGCTCCAGAGGGAATATGGAGTCAAGGAAGTTTATTGGATGGATGACAGCGCAGGCGTACACAGGAGCAGGCTTGAAGGCATCTGCGATGAGATAATAAAAAGAAGACTTGATGTGAAGTGGACGACACCGAACGGAATAGCGCACTGGACGCTTGATGAGAAATTGCTGGACAAGATGAAGAAGGCGGGGTGCTACCGCATTACCTTTGGCATTGAGTCAGGTAATATTGAGATGAGGAAGTTCATCGGAAAGCCCTTTGAACTGAAGCAGGCGCAGAGACTGATTCGTCATGCCAACAAAATAGGGATGTGGACCATCTGCACATTCATAATTGGTTTCCCGAATGAAACGAGAGAGGCCATCGAAGACACCATCAGGTTCTCTATTGATTCGGATACAGACATGGCTGTGTTCTATCTCCTCTGCCCGCACCCGACCTCAAAGATATATGAGATCTTCAAGCTGGAAGGACTGCTGAATTTTGACAGCATACTTGACCCTTCAATGGAGCTTAAAGATGAGGACTTTGCCAAACTGGGAGAGCTTCTCGCGCAAAAGGGGCTCAGGACCAAGCACTTCAATTCAGATGAGCTTGAGGAAATACTTAAAGAGGCGTACTCAAGGTTTTTTAAGGCGCGCACAAGGAGCTTTTTGAATCCTGTAAGGATAGCCAGAAAGATACGCTCGATTGAGGACATGCGCTATATCTTCAACGCGGGTAGCGCGATGCTGCCGCTCCTTAGGGGGTCAGGCAAAAAACACATACAGATGCTTTATAACAAAGATATGGTCAAAGCAAAAGAAAACTTAGGAGAGGTGCGGCAGTGACAGACATATGCCTGATTTCCCCGCCCGGAAGGGCTTACAACCATTTTAGGCCGCCTCTTGCGCTGATGCTTCTGTCTTCTTATCTTGAGAAGAACGGGATAAGAACGGAGATTGTAGATGTCAAATCAGAAACAGGCGATGAGAAAGAGAAAAAGGCAATAGTCTCATCTATACTGGAACAGGTTAAAAAGACTGGCGCGCCCATTGTGGGAGTGCCGTGCTACACCCCGGAGTTCAAGGAAATAATCGACCTTTGCCATGCGATACGGCAGGGGAATCCCGGAGTCAAGATAGTGGTAGGCGGAGTCCATGCCACTTTAAAATCCGAGGAGTTTTTCTTTGAAGGGAGCCCCATTGATTATGCGGTTATCGGCGAGGGAGAGCTGACGCTTCTTGAGCTTGTAAAAAGCATCAAGTCAGGCACAGGAGATTTTTCAAAGGTCATGGGCATAGCCTTCTACGATAAGGCGCAGGAGGGCTTGATAAAAACAAAGCCCCGCCCTCTGATACACGACCTTGATGAGATGCCCTTTCCGGATTATTCCAAAGTCGATATGAAATATTACACCACCCCGAACCCGTACAATGTAAGGGGCATGCTGTTGTCGTCGTTTTATGTGCTTGTGGGAAGGGGCTGCCCCTCGCAGTGCACATTCTGCGTAAGCGCTGAGCTGAGGAAGATAATGGCAAGCGGCAAGACCCTAAGGTGCAGAAGCGCAAAGAATGTAGTCGATGAAATAGAGTTTCTTAAACAGAACTACTCCATTGACGGTTTTTACTTCATCGATGACAATTTTACGCTCCTGCCAAAGCTCGTGGAAGAGATCTGCGAAGAGATGATAAGAAGGAATCTCAACCTTACATGGGCATGCTCTTCAAGGATAAATACGCTTTCGGAAAATCTTCTGAGCAAGATGAAAAGGGCCGGCTGCTTCCAGATAGACCTGGGGGTTGAATCAGGCTCAGAGGCCGTTCTTAAGAGGCTTAAAAAAGGGATAAACGTAAATCAGATAAAAGAGGTCTTCAGGCTTTGCCATAAAATAGGCATGAGGACATTCTGCAATATACTTATAAATATACCCGATGAGACCGAAGAAGAGCTTAATGAGACATTAAGGCTCCTTGATGAGATAAAGCCTTCGGTCACTTCATTCAATATTTTTATACCGTTCCTTGGAACTGAAATTTACGCGAATTCCGGGCTTACGCTGGGCCCCGCGGACTATTATTATCTCTCGTTGCCGCCAAGGGAGCTGGTCAAGGAGAAGCGCTTCAGGTTTGCCAGGCATGAGATAGACTTCAGCCAGTTCTACTCGGCAAACCACAAGAAATACAATTCGCCTCTCGTATTTCTTCCCTCGTATTGTTCAAAACCGTATCTGACCCAGATTATGAGAAGCAAAAGGAAAAAGGATTACTTCTTCCAGGTAGGGCTGCTTGCCAAGGAATTCGTAAAGCAGATATCACAGTAAAGGAGTGAACGGTATGCTGGAAAAAATTGGAAAATACAAGTTCCCGCTCCTTTTGGCAGTGTTGGGCCTGGTGCCCGTATTCTGGTTTAAGCATGATTACATAAACGGCGGGGACTTTACCTTCCCGATGGCCTCCATGAAAGACGCATGGACAGGCTATGCCCATATCTGGACGGATAAATGGGGGCTTGGGCTTGTAAACTCAAGGGCAATACCGCAACTCCTTTTCATGGTCCTCTTTACTGTCGCTGATAATATCGGCATATCCACGGCCATATCTGAAAGGATTCTGTTCTATTCCCTTTTTGCGATGTCAGGCCTGAGCGTCTATTACCTTGTAAAGCTTATGCCGTTTAAGGAGAATAAAGATTTGACGGCAGTTGTTGCGGGGTTGTTCTACATGTTCAATCCTTTCAACATCGTCTTTTACTGGCACATCCTTGACGGCATGGTCTTTGTCTATGCGTTCCTGCCAGCGCTCCTTGTGCTCTATCTTAAGTGGATGAAGTCAGGGCGGCTCATCTATCCTTTTCTGTTCTTTATTCTGCCGTGGTTTGGCGGGTACACATTCAGTAATCCCCTTGTGCTGCCTATCCTTTGGACGCTGCTTCTCGTATTTACCCTCATTTTGAAAGGGGACAGGACTGCTTTAGCCTGTTCAGGCTTTTACATCAAGGCTCTTGCGGGCTGGATGCTATTTAATGGGTGGTGGCTTGTTCCTCTATTCGGAAGCATCAGGGATGAATACTCCGGCCTTTCAGCGACCATCGGCTCTACGTGGGATACTTTAAACGCCTTCAGCTCACATACGTCATTTTTGAATCTATTCAGGAATACCGATCTTTACTGGGCATTCAAAAGCAGGTTCATGGGGGATTTGTATTACACATACTCTGAGTCCTATTCGACATTCTTTTTTATCCTCATAAGCTTTGTCTTGCCTGTAATGATGTTCTTCCCCTTGTACCTAAGGGTAAAAACGGGCCGGAGGCTGCCAAAGTTCATTATCCTGCTCTACGGGCTGACTCTGGTCTACATTTTTTTCGCCAAGGGCACACACTCTCCTTATGGGAACGAGCTTTACAATCTGCTCTTTAAATTGCCTCTGCTGCCTGCGTTCAGGGCGCCTGTGCATAAGATAGGGACACTGCTCAGTATAAATTACGCTATTCTTTTTGGTTACGGGCTTGTCTGCTTTTATGAGTTTATCAAACAAAGGTCAAGGAACCTGTCATTTGCCGCAACCGGCATGCTCGGGGCAATGGCGATAATGATATACCCTTACCCGCTCTGGACCGGAGAGGTCATTCACAATGGAGGGAAGAACTATCCTTCATTTCAGGTCAGCGTGCCTGATTACTATTATGAAGCGGCAGAGTGGATGAATAATGAAAAGGAATATTTCAGGTATTATACTCTCCCTCAGTCCCCAACATTCAATGTGGCTTATGATTGGGAGAACGGTTATATCGGTTCAGACCCGAAGGTATTTATCTTTTCAAAGCCGGGCGTGTTCTCTGCCGTGGATGAGAGGGCGCAGCTGCCGTACACCCTTTTAAGCGATACAGATGAAAAAGACATCTCTAAAATATTAGCCCTGCAGAATGTAAAATACCTTATTCTCCATAACGACATAAGCGAAAAGCTGTGGGATATCTTTACCGGAAGAAAGATATCTTCGGGCGCTCTTAAGGCAAAACTTGCGGAGCAGAACAATATCGAATATGTCAAAACAGTCGGCAAGCTCGATTTTTACAAGGTCTCAGATGAATCCTTTCTCCCGCATGTGTATCCCGCAAAACACAAGGCAGTATTGGCTGATTCGGAACTGAGGGCCATGCCTGCGCTTGCCGGCGCAGGATACCTCAACGGAAATACTGCAATCGTTCTTTTGAATCAGCAGAATGGGAATAAGATGCTCGCCCTGGCTGAAAAGAATTCACTAACAGATAAGCTGCTTGTGGTGAACAGGAGTTTTAATGATGTAGTCCTTGATACTGCAAGCATATTTTCCAGAGACGCTCAGATAAGCGGTAAAAAACCGTTCTGGACGCTTGTAGATAAAAAGGGCAGCTTTGAATTCAATTCTGAAAAGCCTGAAACGAAAGAGATATGGCTGAAGGCTGAAGGTGAGTTTTTGGAGGCAATAGAATCGGTAAATATAGGAGAGATGAAATTCCCAATTCAACTCAAGTCAAAGAGGGATAAATGGGTCAAGGCAGGGGAAGTCTTATTTAAAAAGGGGATAAATAATATCAGCCTTAAGTTCAGGAAAGGATTAATCAAAGTCCAGGATAACTTCAGCGTTGAGGTAATGCTTATCTCTACAGTTGAGCGCAGCACTTACGAGGAGCGTATAAAGACAAAGGAACTTAATTACCTCTACTTTAAAGAAAAGGAAAGGGGTAAACCGAGAATATTTCCCGGCAGCAAAGAGCAGGAGAACGAAGAGGCATTTAACATGACAAGAGATGGGGTCTATAGGATAAAAGCATCTGTCGTGAATGGAGCGGGCAGTAAGCCAGACATGACTATCTCAGTTGATGGAAATGCCCTGACCTTACGAAAAGAGCAGGATGCCGGGAAGATAAACTATAGCTCTAAAGTATTATTAAAAGAAGGCGCGCACAGGGCGGGCTTTAATTTTGAGCCAGACATATTCGGGATTAGCCGTCCTGAAATGGATGAAACAGATTTGCCTGATGTGGCGTTTACGAGAATAAGCCCGACAAAATACATTGCGAATGTAAAAGGAGCGAAGACGCCTTTTCTGATAATCTTAAGCGAGAGTTACCACGACGGATGGAAGGCGTCTGTAAAAGGCGGCCCTGAATTCAAAACTCATTTCGAAGCGAATATGTACGCTAACGCGTGGCTTATCGAGCCGGATAGAAAAGAAAATTTCGAAGTGGTGATCGAGTACGCGCCACAGAGGCTTTTTACCGCAGGCGTAATAACCTCCTTAACCTCACTCCTTTGTTTCCTTGGCTACATCGGGTTAAAGAAGAAATCCGGGGAAGTGAATTGAATGCAATACGGCTATATGAATACTAACCAGTTGAAGGCTGCGGCAGTCCTGCGAAACGCTCTGGCCCATTCGGTCTTTTTCATCATCGCTCTTATCCTTGCCTATAATACTTACAAGGAGTATCTGCGCGGATGGGACGGCGAGTATCTGATACGCCCGGAGTTCAAGGCGCTGATGAAGGCGAGCTTCCCGTGGGCAGTTCTTATCTTTTTTGCGGTTTACCTTTTGCACAATCTGATTATCAGGGGAAAAAAGAGCGAGAGCAGCAACGGCTGGAGCGGTAGAATGGTGCTGTTCTACGCATTCATAGCCAATTTTGCATTTATTTCGAGCGGGCAGCATGTGCTGGCTATTCAGAACATCTCAATTCTGTATTTCTCTTTTTTCCTTATTGTCTGGTCAAGGGCCAGGAACATAAGCATAGATCTGAGCCCGATTGACTCGATGAAGGGCGAACTGCTGGACATGGATTTCAAAAAAACATTCAAGCTCCTTGCAGTTTGGTTCCGGAAGCTGGTTAACGAGGACAGGCTTTCATCTTTTCTAATAAAATCATTTGGTGTTTTGATGTTCGTGTGCGCTGCCCTGCTGTGCTTCGGAGCCGACAAGTTGGCTGAGAGGCTTGGAAATCTCGCTTATTTCTCCATTGCCGCAGGCATTGCCATTGAGACATATCATGCGTACAGGCATGAGGGGGATGAGAAGTGAAGGCTCGCCGTTTTGAATTATTTTATTTTATCTTTGCCGTTCTCCTTACGGTAGCATACACATGGCCTCTTGCGACAGACATGACAGGGATGTTCTTCGGTTTTCCCTGGGACGCGCTTGGCAGCATTAGGGATTTCTGGTGGCTTAAGTTCAGCTACGTATCAGGGATACCGTACAGCAGGCACATATATAACGGTTATCCGTTTGGCGTTGATATGGCAGGCTCTCCGTTCCCATACATCCATAACGGGCTTGGTTTTTTACTCACATCTCTTGCGGGCGAGGTCGCCGCATATAATCTGATTAAGCTTGCCAGCTTTCCTCTGCTCGCTCTTTCCGCGTACTTTCTGTTTTATTACCTTACAAAACATCAGCTTGTAAGCGCGGTCTTTGGCCTTGCTTACGCGTTCTCTCCATTCCATGTTATCCACATGATGGCGCATTTTACGAACCTTTACTGGCTGCCGCTCGTAATCCTATTCTTTCTTAAGATGCTCGATGAAGGAGGGATGCGCAATGCCATTCTCTTCGGATTATCTTTTGGGGCGTGCTTTGTCGATAATGCTTATTATGGGTATTTTTTCGGCCTGCTTATCCCCGTATTTGTGATTATAAAGGTTGCAGGAAAAAATACTGTCCTTGACTATGAGCGGATGAAGCTCTCGTTAGTAAGCTTGTTCATTTTTATGATTGTTGTTTTGCCTCTGTTATACCCCGTTATGAAAAATGTAATTGCCAATGAAGGGTGGACCGGTTTTGAAGGGTATTCAAAAAGCTTTGCTGACCTTTTCATATTTTCGGCAAAGCCGCTGGACTACATCATGCCTTCCAGACATAACCCTTTCCTCGGCTGGCTATCCCCTGATATGGGGCTTGGCGCGCTCAAAGGCCACAGGTATACAGAGCATACATTATACATTGGCTGGAGTGTGCTTGCCCTTGCGGGGTTTGCGCTATTTCGTTTTTTTAAAAAAAACGGGAAAGGTACGGAACAGGACAGGAACACAGTATGGATGTTTTTTTTTATCGCGCTTTGCGCTGTGATATTGTCCGCCCCGCCTTTTATTCCGCTAAGCGGTTTCAGCATTGACAGCAGCACAAGGGAAATTACTGCGCAGCATAAGATTTCTTTGCCGCAGTATTTTCTCTACGGCATACTTCCCGTCTTCAGGGTCTATGCCCGAATAGGCTCGATAGTGCTGCTTGCGGCTTTTGTACTGGCTGCGTTCGGGTTAAGGGAATTATTGTCAAAATCAACTGAGAGGTTGCGGCCGCTGATACTGGTTGCTGTCTCACTGGTTTTGTTTGTTGAATTTTTTGAATTCCCTCAATTCAGGCTTACAAAGACTGATGTGCCTGAGGTGTACAAATTCCTTGCAGCATCCTCTGAAAGCTTCCCTATTATTGAATATCCGCTTGGAGACAGGAATGACCCTTATACGACCTATGAGTATAATTTTTACCAGAGGATACATGGAAAATACCTTGTAAACGGAGGGGCAAAAGGCACTGCGGCTGACGCGTTCAGGATAAAAATAGCTGATATTTCAAAACCTGAGGCCATTGCGGAACTTGATAAAATAGGTATCCGTTACATCGTGCTGCATAAAGACAAGTATGTTAAGGGCGCGGAAATAGTTCGCCTGGACTGGCTTACAACGCCTCCGAGGAACAAGTTATTCCCGCCGGAATATAATGATGGCAGGGTGCCTGACCTAAGCGCCATAAAGGACAGGATTACAAAAGTAAAGAATTTCGGCGACACTGAGGTATATGAGATCAAATAGTGTTTTTAATAATACTTTCTGGATACTCTTTGGGAGCGCGTGCAACAAGGTCTCAAGCATTGTCCTGCTTTATCTGCTTTCAAGGTATCTGGGAGTAGGGGATTTCGGCAAATTCTCATTTGTGTTTTTCTACATCTCACTTTTCGGGGCTGTTGCCGAGATGGGGCTCACACCGATACTTATAAAATATTTAAGCGTTAATGACAAAAGGTGCGGAGAAGTACTTGGCAGGGGCATACTTATCGGAGGCGCTTGCACCATTTTCGCCATACTGCTTGCGTGGACAGGGGCTTTGCTCCTGGGCTATGCGCCTGATATCAGGCATTTGATATTCATAGCATCATTGAACCTGCTGATATCGTTCAGGGATGTGACTTTCCGCTGGATTTTAGAGGCTCCGTACAGGGCAAGGCTTAAGATGGCCTTTCCCGTGCTACTCGGCATAATCTCCGAGACACTCGGCCTGGTCTTTATCATATTCATAATCTCGGCAAAAGGCTCTCTTGATACAATAATAGCTGCGTATGTCCTGAGCAACCTGCCCGGTTTCATGCTATTGGCCATAATGTCAGTCAGGTCGACAAGGCCGTCTTTCAGGGATAAAAGCATCAGTTCAGCTGTAATCTTTAAAGAGGCCCTGCCCATCGGTTCTTCAAACATCCTTTCTTCGATATATTTAGTGCTGGGATCCCTTGTGCTCTTTCATTACAGCGGCCCCGAAGATGTCGGCTACTATGCCCTTGCGTTCAGGCTGACTGTATCGCTGAGGATAATCCCCGAGGCAATGATGCACTCCATATTTCCGTTGCTGGCAAAGGCATTTCAGGGAGATATCAAAGGAATCAGCCATATATATGCCGTGGCAATACGGTACGGCTCGCTTATAGCTTTTCCGCTGGTGCTGGGTACGATGATAGTAGCAAAGCCCGTAGCGCTCCTCCTTGGAGGGGAGAGTTTTCAGCCTGCCTCTATTGCGCTCTCAATTATGATATGGGCTACTTTTATATCTTTTTTTAATACGGTTGTCCGTTTCACTTTCAATGCCATAAATCTACAGAAGTATAATTTTATAATTTCCATAATAATGATTAGTGCTTCAGCGGCGTTTTCATTTTTGCTCATACCGAAGTACGGGTTTGCCGGTGCGAGCCTTGCGCTTGTCGCCTCCGAGTTCACAGCCATGGCCGCAAGCTTTATTGTGGCAGGCTCGTTTGGGCTTGCAGTGCCGTTCAGGATAATTTCTAAATACTTTATTGCTTCATTGGGGATGTCTGCGGGCATCCTTTTCCTTCAGAGCCTTTCACTGCAGCTACTGATCGGCATGGTCATCTACATTGCGATAGTAGTCCTTATAGGCGGGGTTCAAAAGGATGAGCTTGTGAGCATGCTTCAGAGGGGATGACCTGTCTGTGATAAAAACCTGAAGTATGATATAATCCTGCCATGAGGTTATTCGCGGCGAGATTTTTTTGGGTTTTTAACTGCCAATGCGGATAGAGAAGGAATTATAAAGTCAGAAAAAAATTGAGGATAAGCCGTGAAGATTTGTTTTTATTGCAGGAAAGAAGTGGAAATAAACGCAAGGCCCGGCAGGGGAGAATCATGCCCGCACTGTCTTGCCGACCTCAAGGTGTGCCTTAACTGCAGATTTTACAGCGAGAGCACCTATAACGGCTGTTCAGAGCCCTCGGCTGACCGGGTGTTGCAGAAAGACAGGGCCAACTACTGCGAATATTTTGAATTCCGGGATGCCAGCCGCGGCTCCACAAATGAAAACGACCTGCAGAAACTTAAGGACCTTTTTAAGAGCTAAGCCTTCTCAAGCACCTGATGGACTGTTTTGCTGAGTTCCGTCAGCCTGTATGGTTTTGCTATCACCGCGCTGAAACCGTACTTTCCGAAATCCGACATGATAGAATCATCGGAATATCCGCTGGACACAATGGCTTTCACCGAAGGGTCGAATTCCAGCAGTTTCTGAATTGCTTCTTTTCCGCCCATGCCTCCGGGAATCGTAAGGTCAATTATTACGGCGTCGAAGGGGGCTCCATGTGAGTGCGCTTTTTTATAAATATCTATTGCCTCTGTGCCGTCCTTTACGGTCTCGACATCATATCCAAGCTCAATGAGTATCTTTCCCGCTACATCCCTTATTATCTCTTCATCGTCCATGATGAGTATCTTCCCCTTGCCTTTGATCGGATGTTCATCTGCAGGCTTAGGCATTGCCGCCTCTTTGGATGAGACGGGAAGATAGATGGAGACTGTCGTGCCTTTACCGGGTCTGGAATCAAAGGAGATATTGCCGTCATGGTTTTTTATAATGGAGTAAACTGTGGCAAGCCCAAGGCCGCTGCCTTCTTCTTTTGTCGTGAAATAGGGGTCGAATATCTTTGAAATGTTCTGCTCGGGTATGCCTATTCCGGTATCCTTGATCTGTATTTTCAGGTATTTCCCTTTCTTCAATGGAAGAGGATTGTTCTCGTCAAGCACGGCATTTTCAGCGGATACCTTTATTATTCCGCCTTCCGGCATTGCCTGTTCAGCGTTTATGACAAGGTTATGAATGACCTGGCTCATCTGGCCTTCATCGACCTCTACGGCCCATAGGTCAGGGCTTATGCAAAAATCGCATTTTATATTTGTGCCCCTTACGACAAAGTCAGCTGACTCCTTTATCAGTTCTGAAATTGAGGCTGTCTTTTTTACGGGAGCCCCGCCTTTAGAGAAAGTCAGAAGCTGTAATGTAAGGTCTTTTGCCCTGAGAGAGGCTTTCTCAAGGTTGTTGAGTATGTCGAAAATCTTCTCTCCGGGTTTTGTGAGGAGCTTGGCAAGGGATACATTGCCCACAATGCCGGTGAGGAGGTTATTAAAGTCATGAGCTATTCCGCCGGCAAGAGTGCCGATCGATTCAAGCTTTGTGGCCTTTATAAGTTCTTCTTCCCTCTTCTTGCGCTCGGATATCTCCCTGATAATTCCGATGAAAGAGGCTTCTCCATGCCAGAGAGTTTTTGAGAACGCTATCTCTACGGGTACTACATTGCCGTCTTTCTTTGCTATCAGCGTTTCATACTGCTTGGGGAAAGGGGCTCCGTTAAATGCCTTTTTGTAATGCTCAATATCTTCCCCGGATTTTTCAGGAGAAGAATAGTGCTGTATCTCTGTCCCGGTTATCTCATTTGTCGAATACCCCGAAAGTTCTGAGAACTTCCTGTTCGAATAGACTATTTTTCCAGAATTGCCCGCGAGTATGGTTATTCCGTCATTCGCGTTCTCGGCAAGCGCCCTGAAGTTCTCTTCGCTCTCCCTGAGCGCTTCTTCCATCCTTTTGCGCTCGGTCATATCCCTGAGAGATGCGAGGAAAGCCTTTTCTTCGCCCCAGTCGATATCCACAACAAGCATTTCAGCAAACGCTTTTCCTCCATCCTGCCTCAGTATCTCTACATCTTTGGTGCCGACCGAATCTATTGGGAACTGGAAGCTCTTGCCGACAAGTTCTTCGGAAGTAAGGCCGAAGAGCGTCTGGGCCGCCCTGTTGGCGAAAAAAACGGTCCCGTCCTTTCCGACCACAAGGTTGGCGTCGGCATTGATCTCCAGAAGCAGTCTGTACTTTTTTTCTGAAGCCTGCAGCTGTTCGGTCCTCTCATAGACGCGCTCTTCGAGCTGTTCATTGAGAAGCTGCAGTTCCCTCTGCATTATGATCAGGTCGTGATTCTGGTGGACGGCATTTTCATATGTTGAAAGGAGAAAGTTAAGTATCTGCTTTCGGCCCGAAGTTATGAGATATTTTTCACCTGAGAAAGCGACCTCAATCCCTTCGTGGCAGGATTCATCAGATACATTCGATGATGACAACAGCGCCTCTATCTTGCTTAAAAGGTAATTGTCATCGTAAGGCTTCGTGAAGTACCCGTCAGCAACGACAGAGGCTTTCCTCAGTATTTCTTTCCTGTCCATGAGAGAGGTTACGAGGATAACGGGCGTGTTCCTGAGCTTTTCATCGCGTTTCAGCTCATATGCCAGTTCATAGCCGTCCATGACCGGCATGAGTATATCGCTGATAATGATATTGGGCCTGATCTTGCGGGCAGCCTCAAGCCCTTCTTTTCCGTTTATGGCTATGTCAACAAGATAGCCGTGGTCTTCCAGCATATATTTAAGCTGTTCGGCCTGCGTAGGGCTGTCCTCAACAACTAATATATTTATTTGTTTGCCGGCTTCCTGATTTATCTTGAGGTCTATAACTGCCTGAATCCTCGCAAGGAGCAGCATCTCGTTATAGGGTTTGACGATGAAATCATCAGTGCCGCATTCAAGGCCCCTGATTATTTCCTTGGGGTCTGAAAGCTGAGTAAGGAGAATAACTGTAATATCCTTGAGGCTATCCGTGTTCTTTATCATCTTGCATAGCTGGTATCCGTCAACCTCCGGCATCAGGATATCGCTTATCACAAGCAGCGGCTTTCTCTTTTTTATGAGCTCAAGGGCTTCTCTGCCGTCAGAGGCAATGGCAATGTCATATTCAAGCTGTCTAACTATCGATTCAAGCTGCCTTGCCTGAGTGAAACTGTCTTCTACGATTAAGATGTATTCTCTGTTCATCTCATATCCCTTTTATATTTCTTGTCAGAAAACGCCTGGCTTTCACCCGCGAGGGCTTCATATTATGCCTTGTTCTCTTCAGTGCCATTTTTCTTTAAGGCAATACTCTCAAGAGCTGAGGGTATTCTCTCCGGGGCAAGCACAAGAGTTTGAGCATCGAGCCTCAAAGCTTCTCCGGGCATGCCGTAAACCACGGAACTCTCCTTATCCTGAACGATTGTGGCCGCGCCTTGCAGTTTCATTGATCTAAGTTCTTCGGCCCCGTCCTTTCCCATTCCGGTAAGGAGCACTCCGATAAGATTACCCCCGAATGCGCTGACCGCTGACCTGAAGAGATAGGAGACCGAGGGACGGGTACCGTTTTCGGGAGGGGCGCTACTGAGCACTATCTTATTCCCTTCGATTCCCATGTGCTTGTCATCAGGAGCGAAATAAATATTGCCCGGACGCAGCACTGTACCGTTTGCAGCGATATGCACGGGATGTGATGTCGTCTGGGCCAGCCATTCAACAAGCCCTTCAATAAAGCCTTTGGAAATATGCTGGACTACAAGCACCGGAAAGGGAAAGTTCTTTCTGAGGCCTGCAATAATTGTCTGGAGAACCGGCGGGCCTCCGGTAGAGGCGCCGATAGCGACCGCCTTTACGCTTGGAGGCACGCCAATAATATTCAAATCTGAAGGAATTGCGGGTGGAACCGATTGGGAATACCGTTCCCGGGGCCATCTTTTAATGACCTTTACCTCGGACATGAGCTTTACGGTCTGAATCAGGTTTTGAATCGCCTCGCTGTGGTCAGGCCTGTCCGCCCCGAAGGGTTTCTCAAGTATTGCTACTGCCCCGGCTTCCATTGCCATAAACGACTTTTCAACATCTTTTTGGTTATAACTTGCGCTTACGATGACAATGGGTACAGGGTTTGTCTCCATTATCCTGCGGGTAGCCTCAAGCCCGTTCATCTTGGGCATGTTTATGTCCATGGTTATGACATCAGGCTTTGTCTCGCTTACGAACTTGATCGCTTCTTCGCCGTTCTCAACGATGCCGATAACGCGGATATTCTCGTCTGACTCAAGTATGTATTTAAGATATTGGCGCGCCACCATGGAATCTTCGACGATCAAGGTATTTATCATAAATATTCCTGTCTGAATGCACTTTTTTTGTAAATATAAGCTAATTCCCGAGAGGGTTAAATGTACAGTATAGGTGCATTAAGAAAAAATCATATCAGTCTTTTAATGACCTCAAGCAGATTGCTTTGGTTGAAGTCGCTCTTTACTATATAGGCGTTAGCGCCGACATTGATGCCCTTCTCCCTGTCCTCACGCGTCTCAAGGGCAGTAACAAGCACGATAGGGACTTCAGAGATGTGCTTGTCGCTTCTTATCCTGGCTGTAAGGTCGAACCCGTCCATTCTGGGCATTTCGACATCTGAAATTACTATATCGAACTTTTCAGTTTTCAGGGCGGTTATGGCATCAATTCCGTCAACGGCAGTCTTTACGGTGTATCCGGCTGATTCAAGTATATTCTTAAGAAGCATTCTTGAGGTGATTGAGTCTTCCGCTACAAGAACGGATTTTTTCTCTCCGTCTGCTTCCGCAATGACAGGGGCCGGCATAGAGGCTGAGGAAGGCATCTTTATAGCTGACCTGATCAGGTCATTCACATTGAGTATGGGAACGGGCTTGCCCGACCCGAGTATTGCCGCTCCTGAAATATTACGCACGCGTGAGAGCTGTTTGCCTATGCTCTTCACAAGCACTTCCTGTTCATTGACTATTTCATCAGTCCCGAAAGCTATTTTCTTATCCGCTGCCGAGAGCACGACTACAAAAACTGAATCAGAAGGCATAAGCGCCTTTTTGGGATTGAGCTCAAGTGTCTTATCGAGGCTCGCAAAAGAAACAGGGGAGCCGTTTAAGGGTATCGTCTCCTTATTTTCTACCGTTATTATGTCATTCTTTCTGACCCTTAAAGTCCTCTCTACATTCGTTGTGGGAATTATGAAGAGCTGGTCAGCCGCCCTCACCAGTACGCCCCTGAAAGTAGCTACCGTCAGCGGAAGTATGATGCGGAATCTCGTCCAGCCGTTCAAACATGTCTCGGCTGATACGGAGCCGCCGAGCTTTTCAGCCTTTTCCCTCACTATGGCAAGCCCGAGCCCTCTCCCTGAAATATCGGTTATTATGGGGCTTGTGCTTACGCCTGAGTGGAAGATCAGGTGAAGCGCTTCCTGATCCGTCATTGCTTCCGCCTCAGACATTGAGATGATGCTGTTTCTTACCGCGGCGTCTTTTACCCTTGAGATATCTACCCCGCAGCCGTCATCAGAGATAATCAGTTCTATCTTATTGCCTTCAACAGGTGTGATGTTGATATTTATTACGCCGCGCCTCGGCTTGCCGTTTACAAGCCTTACTTCGGGGCGTTCTATGCCATGGTCAACAGAATTTCTTACCAGATGGATAAGCGCGTCTTTCATCTCTTCGAGGATGCGCCTGTCAACTTCGATGGAATCCCCGTGAATGATGAGGTCCGCTTCCTTGCCCTGAGAGTGGGAGATATCCCTGATAAGGATCGGGAAACTCTCAAGTAAACTGGAGAAGGGAAGCATCATCGCCTGTTTGGTGTCGTCAAGGAGCCCGTCAACCATCCTGTCAAGGCTCTTGTTATGTATCCTTGAAGACTTCGAAAGCGCGAAAAGAGTGTTCTCGATGGACTTAATATTGTTAAGCGTGGAATTGAAAAAATCCTGAAGTTTGGCTGATTGCGTATTGTGTATCTGCCTGCGGTCCCTGACATCGGCATTCCTGGAAGGCATTAGCTCCAGGTAGGCCTTAGTGAATTCATTTCTAAGAAATTGTATCCTGGCGGTAATATCCTTTAAATTCTCAAGATGCTGGTTTGAGGCAAGTTTTACAGTGAGCATCTCCTCTGCCTGAAGGAGCAATTTCCCAAGTTTCGATGTGGATATCCTGATAGTATCCGAGAAATAGGTCTGTCTAAAAGAGAGTTCTTTGGTGTCTGCCGATACCGCTGAAGGAGCAGCGCTTCTATTATTTGTCAGAATGTGCGCCGTTTTTTTATCTTCGGGCAAAAGCTCCTTCCTCTCCAATGCCGCTATTCCCTCAAGAAGCTTAAGAAGTCTGTTCTTTTCAATTCCGGGCTGGCCCGGCTCAATGGCAACTATGCTGTTTATGAGCTCGATTGCCGAGTAGAAGAGGTCCAACAGTTCCTGTGAAAGGGCGGCTTCCCCGCGCTTGAGGCCTGAGAACAGGCCTTCAATCGATTGGCATATCGATTCTATCTCAGAAAGGCTTACCGCCCGCGAAGCTCCCTTAAGACTGTGAGTAGCCCTGTAGATGGTCTCCACCAATTCTCTTTGGGCTTCGGCAGACGGGGCTTTTTCCAGTTCGACAAGCCCTGCTGAAATAGTCTTAAGATGCTCTCTGGCCTCGATCTTGAAAGTCGAGAGGAGCCTTTTCCTGAATTCGGATTCTTTTGTGTTTTTTGTGTCAGGCATTAAAAACCGCCAAGCGCTTTATACTTTATAGTGTTCGATGATCTTTTTGAGTTTCTGGCCAAGGTCGTTTAAGTTGCGTACGGTGATCTCCACCTGCTTTGTGCTTGCCGCGTTCTGGGTCGATGCCTGCTTTATGTTTATCATCGCCAGGGCTACCTGGTCCATGCCCACAAGCTGCTGCTGGTTTGAGGCGGCTATCTGAAGCACTGCCTGTGAGGCCTCCGAGATGCTCCTTGAAAGTTCCTGTATTGATTCACCCGTCCCTGAAGACTGGCGGACAGTGGCTTCAACTGCCTTTGTGCCTTTTTCGGTTGCCATTACAGCGGTGGTGCTGGCCTTCTGTATGTCATTGAGGATAGTGCGAACCTGTTTTGTCGCCTGCTTTGACTGCTCCGCAAGGCTCTTTATTTCCTGAGCTACCACTATGAAACCTTTCCCATGCTCGCCTACCTTGGCGGCCTCTATCGAGGCATTTACCGCCAGCAGGTTCGACTGTTCGGCAAGGTCGTCCACAGTGGCGATTATCTCTCCGATTGCCTGGTTATGCTCGCTTAGCTTGACGATTGTCTCGGCAATGTACTCCATCTGTTCCCTGATCCTATTGATGCCGTCGATTGTCTCGTTTACAAGCTTTGAGCCGTTCTGTGAGACTGAGACTGCGTTCTGGGATATCTCGGATACATGCTTTGCCTTTTGGGTGGCGAGGTTAGCGGTCTGTTTGACCTCTTCAACCGTGGTTGTAGTCTCTGCCACGGATACAGCCGTCTGCTCCGTGCCGGATGCCAGCTGCGCGGTAGTAGCCGCAATCTCGTTTGAGGAAGACGCAAGAACGGTCACCGCTTCAAGCAGGTCGCGCGTCTGCTTTTGTAGCTTTTCTACCATCGCGCCGAACATCTGCTGAAGCACCCCGACCTCATCAGGCCTGACGGCAAACTTTGTATTAACCGTGAGGTCGCCTGCCGCAATTTTTTCCGCAAGGCTTGAGATATCCTGCAGAGGTTTTGCTATTATCTTATTGAGGAACATGGCTATTATACCGCTTCCGATTATTGCTAAAACTCCTAGAACAATGAATATCCTGACTGATTGCGTAGCGTCCGCATCTGAAACCCTTATATGCTCCTGGGCTGTATCAACAGATTCTTTGCCGAGTTCTTCGGAAATGGAGCGCATCTTCTGGAAACGCTCTGCCTGCACACCGAAGGCCAGTTTCTTCGCATCCACGAGCTTGTTCTCATAAATAAGGGGGATAAGCTGGCTGTCCCTTGTCTGTTTGAAGGCAAGCCTGATCGAGTTCAGCTCATCGAGGCGTTTAAGTATCGTAGGCTCGTGCTTGTTCCGCTCGTAAAGCCTTAAGAGGGTCTTGTCAAGGCCTTCCGAGCTTTCCCGGATTTTCTGGTTTTGTATCTCTTTCTGGGCATTGTTGCCTGCCATTATCATGGTAAGCAGAGCGGTCCTGACCTCATCTTCCATGCTTACCAGCCGCATGAGGTCTACGCTGTTTGCGAATTCATGATTGAAAACTTCGTTTTGCGCCTCTTTAACTCCTATAAGGCCCCTCATCGCCGTAATGATGATGATTATCATCAGGGCAATAACTACGCCGAAACTGAGAAGAAATTTCGAGCGTGTGGACATGTTTGTGAACCAATTCATAAAAATCCTCCTGATAAAAATACAATGCTTTTTCTGCGAGTTCTATAGTTCTATATTCTCGTTTACAATTATCTTCCTGTCGTTCAGCAGCTTGTTCGCGTCTAACACTGTAAGCCTGTCGTTCAGTATTCCTTTGAGGTACTCCTCCCTTATCCCGGTAAGCATGGGCAATGAAGGTTTAAGCTCGCTTGATTTGATTTCCTTGACCCCGACGATGGCATCTGCAAGTATGCCGAACTCCATTGCCGGAGAATGTATTATTATGACCTTATTGAGGTCGGTAATCCCTTTTTCCGGCAGCCCGAAGAATTTTTTGATATCTATGACCGACAGTACGTTGCCCCTTACATTGATTATGCCCAGCACAAAAGGCGGAGTGCATGGAACAGGCGTGATGTCGTGCAGGGGATATATTTCCCTGATATGCTCCGAGGCGATGCCGTACCTTTCGTGAGCGAGGATGAACTCCACTATCTCAAAAGTCTCCTCTTCTTCAGCCTGCTTTTCAGGCGTGGCAAACTTTTTTGCCCTGGTTTTGAGAACTTCATCCAGTTCTTGCTTAGTGAACTGCCGCCCTGAATGAAGGGAGCCCACCGCGTTTATCCTGCGATGCACCTCTTCCCAGTCGATATGTTTTTTAGACACCGGTTCTTTTTTTTTGTCAGCCATATTTTAAGCTCTCTGGAGCGCCATTGAGTCTATTATTGTAGCAAGCCTTCCGGCTGTAATCCCGTCGGACTCGGGAAGCGTTTCTTCGGGACCGCAGGACAGGAGAAGCTCCTTGGCATTATTAAAGGACTTCATGGCTGCCTTTGCGTCCCCCTTGCTGAGCATCAGATTGCCTAACACAAAGTAAGCGATTATGAAGTTCGGGTCCAGATAAAGCGCTCTTTTGAGAGAATTTATCGCCTGTTCAATAAGGCCCTGTTCCTGAAGGATGGTTGCGCTCATGTAGCGGAAGGCAGGGTTGAGCTTGTCCGCCTCTACCGCTTTTTCACACCACTGAAGCGCGCTGTCCAGTTTTCCGAGATTAGCGTTTGTTTTTGCGAGCAGAGCGTTTATTATTGCTTCATCAGGCTTTGCCTGATGAAGCAGCTCAAGGGCTTCGATAGCCTCAGAATATCTGCCCTGTTCAAATAGTTCGAAAGCCACTTTGTAAGTAGGTACTGCCTCTTGAGGATTTTCGGTCTCTTTACTTGCAGATATGCTTTTTGCAATGACAGGAGCAAATTCCGTTCCTGTGTCTATCACAGGGGAGTATGATTCTGCCCTGAAGTTAAAAGTGTGTTCAGGGAGCGTATGTTTGAAGTCCTCACGCCTCTCCAGCGCGTTGGTTTTTCTATAAAGAATGGCGCCGGGAAAGTTTATTATGGCGAATTGGGAATAAAGGGACCTTAAGCTTTCCGTAGCGCTTACCGAAAGCCATCCCTCGTCAACAAGGGCCTTATAAAAGCCTTGTACCGCCCTTTTTGCCTTTTCCGTTGAAAAATACATAAGGACATTTCTGCAAAAGATAACGTCCATGGCATTCGTATTGTTAAGCAGGGACGGATAAGTATCCTCGGCAAGGTTTAAGTATGAGAAGGACACCATCTTCTTAATCTCGGGGACAATTTCGTAATACCCGTCCTTTTGCATGAAGTATTTGGCTTTAAGCCATTCAGGGGCCTCCCTGAATGCCCACTCCGAATATGTTCCGCCAGCCGCCTTTTTAAGTGAGCGCGGATTGATATCGGTTGCGAGTATGCTTATGTTCCAGTCCCTGTAATCGGGCAGCATTCTTGTGATGAGAATGGCAAGCGAGTAGGCTTCTTCACCGGTTGAACACCCAGCGCTCCAGAACCTTAAACGCTGCTCCTTGCCCCTCCTTGCGTTGATTATCTCCGGAAGGATTGTTTCCTCAAGGGCCTTAAAGCTCTCCTTCTCCCGAAAAAAGTAGGTCTCCCCGATAGTGAGATGGCTTGCAAGGGTCTCTATGTCGCTTTTGGACAGCTTTGTATTCTTAAGCCACTCAATGAATTCACTTGTATCTGAAAAGCCCAGGTCCGGGGCAGCTGACCTGAGTCCTCGTTCAAGGTCAGACAACCTGTCTGCGGGAAAGTGCAGCCCTATCAAAGAAGATATAAGCTCGCTCAAGCCTGACAGCAGATTGGGATCATTTATCATTCGCATTGCTCAGCATCATTCGAGTTATTTATTTACTGCGGGTTTCTTTTTTACTGCTTTTCAATTGCTTCATTCAGCATGGCCTCTTCCTCGATTGAGAGGAATTTGTCGAGATTATGGATAAGGACTATGCCGTCATTGAGCCTGATTATCCCCTCTACATGGCTGAGCCCCGGCACTACATCCTGAGCAGCCGTAATGTCTCTTTCCGAAGTGTCGACAACCGAGGCCACGGAATCAGCTATGACGGCTATTTTCCTTTTAGAGGTGTTGGCTATTATAAGCTTGTCGTTCAGGTCTGCCGCCTTCGGGGTTAAGCCTATCCTTTTACGGATATCGGCAACAGGTATTATCTTCCCATGCAGGTTGATAACGCCTGTTATTATCTCGGGTGCTTTGGGCAAGGGTTTGGTTTCAATGATGGGGATGACTCTGTCGACACAGGAGATTTCAAGCCCTAATCTAAGGTCGTCAAGAGTAAAGACAATGAATTGGGTCAATACATCCATTCAAATATTCCGTTTAGGCCGTTTCAAAAAAGCACGAAACCGGCATACAGGGCCAATGGTTTGTTTGTGCCTTATTATATTACTTTCAGGGTATTATTGCAAAAGTAAAAAGACAAAAAGAATTAAATAGTTGGATGGACTACCCTTGGGAAGAAAAAGGGTTTAGGCCTTGACTATTTTCCTGCTTTTTATTCCTGCTGTCGCATTCCTTGTATCAACAACAAGATTACTGTTCTCAACAATCCATTTGAAATCATATGAACTGTGGTCTGTCGCTATGAGGGTGCAGTCGTATTTTTTAAGGCTTTTTTCGGTAACAGGGGTTGAGCGCATCCTGAACTCTTTCCTGTGGCTTACGGCAACAGGTATGAAGGGGTCGTTATAATCGACTTTCGCGCCCTTTTCCCTGAGGAGCTTTATCAATTCAAGCGCAGGGGATTCCCTTAAGTCGTCTACATTCTTTTTATAAGCTACGCCAAGGACAAGTATATTTGAGTCCTTGACGCTCTTTCCTACATTATTGAGCGCATCCATTACCTTTTTGACCACAAAGTAAGGCATATTGGTGTTTATCTCTCCGGCAAGCTCAATGAACCTTGTGGAGAAGTTATATTCCCTTGCCTTCCATGTGAGATAGAACGGGTCTATGGGTATGCAATGCCCGCCAAGGCCCGGGCCGGGATAAAATGCCTGAAATCCGAAAGGTTTTGTCTTTGACGCCTCTATTACTTCCCATATGTCCATATTCATCCTGTCGCAGAGCATCTTAAGCTCATTGACCATCGCGATATTGACCGACCTGTAGATATTCTCAAGGAGCTTTGACATCTCGGCAACTTTTGTAGATGAGACGGGTACAATCTTGTCGACTATTGTTGAGTAGAGCGCGCACCCTGCCTTGAGGCATTTGGCGGTTACGCCGCCGACTATCTTAGGCGTTGTCTGTGTGTTGAAATCGATCCTGCCCGGGTCTTCCCGTTCGGGGGAGAAGACAAGATAGAAGTCAGAGCCGGCCTTAAGGCCCTTTTCCGTGAACATGGGCAGTAAAAGCTCATCGGTTGTTCCGGGATAGGTAGTTGACTCAAGTGAGATGAGCTGGCCTCTCCTTATGTATTTGGCTATTTCCTTGCCCGTTTCCTCAACATAGGTCAGGTCAGGCTCCCTTTTATCAGACAGGGGAGTTGGCACGCAGATGATTATGGCATCAGTCTCGGCAAGCCTCGACATATCGGTCGTAGCAGTAAATACCGGGTTTTCCTTTTTTACAAGGGTGGCTATTTTTTCTGAAGGGATGTGCCTTATATATGATTTCCCGCTGTTGAGTGCATCTGTTTTTTTAGGGTCGATGTCAAAGCCTATGACCTTGAACCCTTCTTCACAGAACCTCAGAACTATGGGAAGCCCCACATATCCGAGGCCGATTACCCCGACCTTGGCCTTCCTGTTTTCGATAGCTTCGAGCAGGTTTTCAAATCTCTGCGGCATTAAACATTACCTCCGGGAAACGGTTAGCTTTTCTACAGGCTTCAATAATACTATTTTATTGGTGAGTAGCCAATAAAAATTGAATTTGCGAATAAAATTTAATCGGGTGCCCGGCAAAACCATAAGGGCTGTCAAGAGGTTATAAAGTAAAACTACCTTGCCGACAAAAGGCCATTTATGCGGGTATTTTAAATAGGGGTGAGAGGCGCTAAAAACGGCTCAGCTTCTCTTTTCGCCGATTAAGAGGGCAGTTGGAAAAGATTTAAGGACATCAGATAGTTGCAGGCTTTTGGCGGCTTCAAACGGCGTTCCCGTAAAGACCTCCTTGAGATTGAACCCTAGGAAGTCGAAGGGAAGGATTATTTCCGTTTCTCCCCATGCCCCTTGCCCGAACGGATATTCGCCTGTTTTGACAAACGATGCTGTCAGGCGGGGGGCAATTGAGATGGCAATACTATTTCCGTTCTTTCGGGCAAATGCTATTAAGTGCTCCTTGAAAGGGCCTTTTGCCTCAAGGGCAAAGTATTGGCCTTTTGTGAAGAGCTCAGGAAGCCTTTTTCTCTCTTTTAAGGCTGTATGGATGAGATAAAGCTTTATCCTGCCGTCCTCAGGCGAGCGCAGGATATCAGTTAAAAAACCGCTCAGGTCTTCTGCTGCTTTATTCTTGATGTCCTTAAGCAGCGCGCCCCTCTTGCCAAAGTCCACGGGACGGCGGTTGTCAGGGTCCACAAGGTTAAGATCCCAGACCTCAGTGCCCTGATAAAAATCAGGAATGCCCGGAGCGGTCATCTTGATCAATGTCTGGGAAAGGGAATTGAGCATGCCGTACCACGCGACCTTCTTCTGAAAGGGGAGGAATTCCCTGAGAAATTCATTGCCTTCTTTTTTTTCAAGCATCCTGTTTATGAAGTTCAGGTATGTTTCCTCGTATTCGGAATCAGGTTTGAGCCATGCGGTGTGTATCTTTGCTTCCCGCACAGCCTTAACGATGTAAGCCTTTATTCTTTCTACGAAAGACGCATAGTCCTCATCATAAAAAGGGAACGCTGCAATAAGCGTCTGATATAGAAAATACTCGTCATTTTTATCAGGGACATTTATGCCGTTTGAGAGCCTCTTTTTTTTCTTGTTGATGGTATGCCATTTTTTTATGTTCTCTTCCCATTCATCCGAAAGTTCTGAGAGGACATTGAGCCTTGCTCTGGCGTCCTCGCCCCTTTTTGTGTCATGGGTAGATGAGGCGCTCATTGAAAAAGGGCTTATCTCCGCTCTTTTTTTATTGAACGCATGCAGGGCTTCTATTGTTTCGCCAAACCTGCCCGGCTCTCCGCCGACTTCATTGAGAGAGAGGAGCCTGTTATAAACATAAAAAAGCGTATCCTCTATCCCTTTTGCCATGAGAGGGCCTGTGAACTGCTGAAACCTCATCACAAAATGCAGCCACTCTTTTTTTTCTTCCTCCGTCATGTAGTCCTTGTATTCAAGCATCAGGACTTTCTCTATAAATTTAAGCTCATTGAGAAGGGCGGGGTTTCTTTTCACTGCCTTTTTTACAGCGTCTTTTATGTGTCTTATGTCTATGAGAGTGAATGACTCGGGGGAGATGTATGTCCTGTAGACGGGGAAGAATGCCATTACTTCTATAATGGCCCTTTTTAGGCCGGGCAGAGTAATGTCGCTGCCGTACCTGTCTTTGCTGAGCGTAAATTTAAGGAGTTGAGCGAGGTTGCTGACATCGCTCGTCATATCCATCTCGGTTATAAGCTTTTTCTTCTCGTAGAACAGTTCATAATAATGCGACCTCAATCTGGTAAAACCGGTGTATGTTCTTGTGAACCGGTTTTCTTTTCTTCTGTCGCAGAACACCCCGTTTACCATGTTGAGAAAGTCATAGCCTGTGGACCCTTCAACAGGCCACTGCGTTGGGAGCTCTTCCCCGTAGCCTAATATTTTCTCAACGGCTATGTAGATATCCCCTGTCTTTTCCTTAAGCCTTTTAAGGTAGTTGAGCGGGTTATAGAATCCGTCAATATGGTCGATTCGTACCCCTGTTATATGTCCGTCCTTAATAAGCCTGAGCAGCAGGGCGTGAATATGGCTGAACACATCTTTTTGCTCGATTTTCAGCGTTATCAGTTCGTTTATGTTGAAAAATCTCCTGTAATTTATCTCTTCGGCAGCGACTTTCCAGAATGAGAACTTGAAGAACTGCTCCGAGAGAAGCCTGTCGAGCATATTAAAGCTCTCAGGGTCGCCTGCCTTGCCGTTGAAAAGGGAGATGTTCTCATCAAGATACTCTTTTATGTCGCTATTCCTGGCGTATAGCTCCCAGAGTATTCTCTTGATGAAGATGACCTGATCGTATAATTCGTTAAGCTCGCTTGCGGATGGCAGGTTTTTGAGCACATAGAGTATCCCAAGCAGTTTTATGAAATCAGGGTTGTCCCTTCCGAGCTTGTTCTTAAGCCTTTTGATGTCATGGGAGAGTATGTTCACATAAGAGTCGATTTTCAGGGGAAATCTGAAGGAGAAGTAGTGAGCGAAAAAGCCCATGTTGTCGTACATGAGCTTGATCTCTCCGCTCTCAAGGGCCTCACCGTAGAATCTGCCGAGGAACGGGGCGAGCACCCTGTCCTGAATGCCTTCGTAGGGGTGGTCCCATTCGATATCGAAAAAACCGGCGAACCTGGAGTTTGCGCCTTTTTCAAGCACATCCATGAGCATTGTGTTGTTGCTGTCATACGCCATGTGGTTGGAGACAACATCCTGCAGCCAGCCCATCCCCCTTTTTTTAAATTCTGAGGAGAGCTTATAAAAATCCTCTTCAGGCCCAAGTTCAGGGTTTATCTCATTCTGATCAACGACATCATAGCCGTGCAGGCTCCCGGAGCGCGCGTTGAAAATAGGGGATGAATAGATGTCTGATATCCCAAGCTCCTCGAGGTAGCCGACTATTGAGAGGGCGTCATTGAATCCGAAGAGGTGGTTGAACTGGAGCCTGTATGTCGCGCAGGGGACTCTCATCAGGAGACCTTCACATGCACGAAGTTGCCGAGGTCGCCGAAAGCGCCTGCCCATCTGCTTGCGGCCCCGTCTCCTTTTTTTATTTTTTCATTTATTTGCGCATAGAGTTTTTTCCCTATAGCGAAGTAGATGTTCTGCGTCTTCCACAGGTTCAGCCTTACGGGAATAGGCGCAAGAAGTTTGAGCACATCCCTTATCCGTTCAATCCGTTCTGAATTTTCAGGGTCTATCTCAAGCTTTTCCATCTCTGAGTTGACCCATGCGCTTGCCTTGAATCCGATAGTATCTCCGTCAATCGTAATGGATAGCTTGCGGGAGTTATTTATAAGGTCCTCAAGCCGTTCTTTTTCGAGATGGTCGCCAAACTCCCTCTTGAGGTCGAGATTCAGTATGTATTCCGCACTTGCCAATATCGGCCTTGGCAGAGGGATTGAAAGCCTCCTCAGAAAATCCATGATAGCGTAATTGTCCTCGAATATCTGGCGGTAAGAAGATTCTATCTCTTTATACCTCTGCTGAAGTATCTGGTTTATTATCTTTCTCTGTTCATCCTTGAATATATGCCAGAGATTGTAAGTATTTGTGCCGAAGTGCTTGTCCATCGCCCTTATCAGGTCAGGTATGTCGCCCTTCTCAAACACAGAGCGCATATCTTTTTTCATAACCGAATAGCCTGCCTCGTCAGTGAAATACCTGATTCCGCCATTTAAGTTATGTTCTCCCAGATGGAGTACCGCAAAGGAAAGATCTGCCTCTTCCCATGTGATATTGGAGGCCAGCTTGGTCCTGCCTATCGCAAGCTTGAACCTGCCGCCCCCCAGTTTTTCATAATCCTCATTTCGGGCAGTGTAGCAGTAGATGCTCACCTTTTCAGTATTATCCTCCTGAAAAAGGGATGATATGGCATAATGTGCGCCAACCCTTAAAAGATCAAGCCGTACGGGTTTTACGAACATCTCAAAGGCGTTTTTTGCGTTTTCGCAGACATTGCTCGGGGCTGTTTCCAGAATGTTTAGGTACTCAGGCTCAAGGCTTACGCCTGTGATATCCTGCGCCAGCTGCATTGCCCTTGCGGCGTAGTTCATGACCTGAACAGTTTCTATGCCGGAGACCTCGTCAAAGAACCATCCGCAGCTTGTGTACATCAGCATCGCGTTCCTCTGCATGCCAAGCAGCTTAAGCGTCTTTACCTTTTCATCGAAATTAAGCTCTCTTCTGGCGTGTTTCTTTAAGAACACCTCCACATTTTCACGCGACCTGTTCAGTATCACATCTATATAATCATTGCGGGCTCCCCACGGGTCTTTCAGGTACTTAAGCGCTTCATGCTCAAAGATAAGCACAAGGCTGTCCCTCAGCCAGTCCATCGCATCTTTCAGTGGAGCCCTCCAGGCCTGCGTCCAGCCCGGGTGCCCGCCGCTGTTGCATCCGCAATTAATCCTCCATCTTTCAACACCGTGTATGCAGCTCCATGAGGAATTGTCATGTATCTCAGCCATGTACTCGGGAGGGCACTTCTCAAGGAATTCGGAATAGTTGGTGAGTTTCGCAAGCTTTTCATTTTCTATATAGTACAGGCAGTATGAAAGCGCCATATCCCCGTGGTGGTGATGGTGCCCGTAGGACTCGCCGTCCGTTGCGATTGTTACCAGTGCGGGCCTCTCGTCAACCTGTGCCGGAAAAGCCGATGCAAGCCTTCGGGCGAATGCTTCTCCGTTATTGAGAAGCCCGCCAAAACCAACCTCCTGGGATATCTCGCCGTTATAGAAGAAGAGCGAGATATTCCTTCCTGACGGAAGGCTGCAGCGGTAAGCCATTGTCGGGTCAATCCTTCTTTCTTCGGAGAGGTTCTCCCATTTGCCGTCCTTGCCAAGCTTTTTAACCCTTTTTGCCTGACGGGGCGCGAGGATGGTGAACTTGATGCCAAGCTCCGCCAGTATCTCAAGGGATTCGGTGTCAGCCGCCGTCTCAGGCAGCCACATGCCCTCAGGTTCCCTGCCAAAGCGTTTTTTGAAATCCTTTATGCCCCAGATGACCTGAGTATATTTATCACGCTTATTGGCAAGCGGCATTATCATGTGATTATAGACCTGCGCGAGCGCGGAGCCGTGGCCTGAGAAGTTCTTTGTGCTCAGTCTGTCAGCCTCGATGAGAGCCTTATAGACATCAGGCTTATTCCTCTCCATGCCGTAAAGAAGCGTTGGGCCGAAGTTATAGCTTATCTTTGAATAGTTGTTGATTATGTCTATTATCTTCATATCAGGCCCGAGGATCCTTGCTGCGGCGTTTGGGCCATAGCACTCCGCCGTTATCCTCTCATTCCAGTCATGATAAGGATAGGCCGAGTCCTGAAGTTCTATCTCCTCCAGCCAAGGGTTTTCTCTCGGGGGCTGATAGAAATGGCCGTGAATGCAGATATATTTATCCATTTCAGTCTCCCTCTTTTATATATACGGCCATGCTCAGACCGTTTATTTTAATCTCTGTGTTTTGGGTGATCCTATCGGGAAGTTTTGAGCCTGCACCCATCCAGGCTGAATCAGCCGAATCAATGGATTTGACCCACTTCCCTTCGGATAGCGTTATGTTAAGCGTCTTTTCTGAGGCATTGAGGTTGTATATGGCTATTGCATGGCTGTTCGTGCCTGAACGCCTGCTCATGAGTATTATCTTTTCCTGCTCAAACCCCGAAACCTCAAAGTCGTCATTTTTATAATCAAGCAGGGCAGGGATGCTCCTTCTCATCTTGATGAGCACCTTATAAAAACCAAGCAGGATATTGTGCTGCCCTTGTTCTCTTTTCTCCCATTTAAGCTTTGACTGCATGAAGGTGCTTATGCTCTGAGGGTCAGGCGGCTGTCCCGCCCATTTGAAATCCTTGAATTCCTCCATGCGGCCCGCCTTGGTAGCCTCTATCAATCCCATATCCGAGTGGTCAACGAAGTAGAGGAAAGGGGAGTCCTCCCCATATTCCTCGCCCATGAATATCATCGGTATGTAAGGTGAAAGGATTGTGAGGCCTGCGGCAAGCTTTAATGCCTCAAAAGTCAAGCGAACGGCAAGCCTTTCTCCGAGCATGCGGTTTCCAACCTGGTCATGGTTCTGTATAAATACTATGAAGCGGTCCTTGGGGATATGTTTTGAAGACGCCCCGAAACTCCTTTTCCTGTAATTCGAATACTGGCCTGAATAAACATAACCCTCGCGTAAACTTTTTATTATCAGGGCAATATCTCCGAAGTCAGCGTAGTAGCCGACCCTGTCGCCGGCGAGCGCGGCTACTACCGAATGATGAAAGTCGTCGCACCATGCGGCGTCTATTCCGTAACCGTATAGCTCAGTGCCCCTTATTATCCTGGGGTCGTTAAGGTCGCTTTCGGCTATCAGGCAGCAGCTACGGCCCAGTTCATGCCCGAGCTCCATTGTTTTTTCTTTCAGGAGCTTAAGGAAAGGGGTTGCGCTGAAATCGTATATGGCGTGAATGGCGTCAAGCCTCAGCGCATCCACATGGTAGTTCTCAAACCAGTTGAAGGCGTTCTGTATGAAAAAATTTCTAACCTCATCGCTGTATTCTCCGTCAAAGTTTACGGCAGCCCCCCACGGCGTCTTATATCTTTCGGTAAAATAAGGCCCAAAATCCGAAAGGTAATTCCCTTCAGGGCCGAGGTGGTTGTAAACCACATCGAGTATTACGGCTATCCCTTTTTTATGGCATTCATTCACAAGTCTTTTAAAGCCAAGCGGCCCGCCGTAGCTGTTTTGAACGGCAAACGGAAATACCCCGTCATACCCCCAGTTCCTTTTACCGGGGAATTGGGATACCGGCATAAGCTCAATAGCGTTTATGCCAAGGTCGCAGAGCTCATCAAGCCTTTTGATGATTGCATCAAAAGTCCCCTCAGGCGTAAAAGTGCCTGCATGTATCTCATATATGACCATCTGGGATAAGGGGATGCCTGCCCATATGTTATCCTCCCATTCAAATGCGGTGTGGTCCACTATCTCTGAGGGGCCGTCAATGCCGAGCGGCTGACAAAATGAAGCAGGGTCAAATCTCTCAATCCTGTCATTTAACATGAAGAGATAACGGGAGCCCGGCTTGATGTCTTCTCCTGTTGCCTTCCAGTAGCCGCAATTGTCCTGCTTCATAGGGATGTAAATGGCGGCCCTGTCAGTTAAAAGCTTTAAGGAAAGCTTTTCCAGAAATGGCGCCCAAACCGTGAATTCACAGGTGTTTTTACCTGAATAAATAGCACCGATCTTCATTTAATACCCTGAACAGGCCAAGAAAGGAAAAGGAGCAGGGGAGGTTTTTAAAAACAAAACCCTGCTCTGGATTTTAGGTTTTTATGGTTTCGGCCAGAAAACCTCAGGCATCAGCCTGAGAGTTCAAAAAGGAAAAAACAGATAAGAAAAAGGTATAAACCTAAAGAAAAGTCTATACCTGTATTCGGATAAGTCAAATCAGGAGAAAAGCTTAGAAATCAGGGTTATCTGCCGCTCCATTTCCATTCTCTTATGTCAGGCAGGTCGACTCCTTTCCTTGTGATATAGAGGCGGTGCTCTATGAGTTTCATTTCGTATTTTTGGACGAGCTTGTCGGCCAATGAGGCAACCTTCGGACTGCGCGCGGCGATTTTGCGTGCGGCCTGAATAATGAGGTGATATCTGCTGGTACGATTCATCACATGCATGTCAAAAGGAGTAGTGGTAGTTCCCTCCTCGCGGTATCCGTTAATATCAAACCGTTCATTATGCGCGCGCTCAAAGACAAGCTGCTTGACTGCGGCAGTATAGCCGTGGAAATTAAATATGACGGGGCAGTCAACAGGGAACAGCCTGTTGAAGCGGTCCTCATCAAGCCCGAGCGGATATTTTTGCGGTATTCCGAGGACAAGGAGGTCGATTACATTTACTACCCTTATCCTCCACTCCGGGGCTTCCTCACGCAGTATCTGCGCCGCGGCCATGACCTCAAGCATGAGATTGTTGCCGCAGCCTGCAAGCACAAGCTCAGGGTCCTCACCGTTATTTGTGCTTGCCCAGTCCCAGATGGATGCCCCTGCCCTGCAGTTCTCTATTGCCTCTGCCATGGAGAGCCACTGTTCCATGGGCTGTTTGGAGGCGATTATTAGATTGATGTAGTCAGTTACCTGCATGCAATTGTACATGGTGCATAGTAAGGTGTTGGCGTCAGGGGGCAGGTAGATCCTATAGGTATGCCCTTTTTTTGTAAGGAGCGTATTGATAAATCCCGGGCCCTGATGCGAGTATCCGTTCTGGTCCTGCCTCCATGCCTCTGATGTAAGGATGAAGTTCAGGGAGGATATCGGTTTTCTCCACGGGGTCTCGATAGCGGATTTAAGGAATTTAGCGTACTGGTTTATCATGCCGTCAACAATGGGCAGAAAGGCCTCGTAGCATGGGAACAGGCCGTGCCTGCCTGTAAGCAGGTATCCCTGAAGCCAGCCCTGGCAGTTATGCTCGCTTAATACCTCAAGCACCCTTCCTTCTTTTCCTATCTTCTCAATGGCGTCAGGAGAGCCGGCAGGCCAGACATACTGCCTGTTGGTCACATCGAGAACCGCGCCAAGTTTGTTTGATTCAAGCTCATCGGGGCAGACTATGCGGAAGTTCCTCTCATCGCTGTTTGCCACTACGAGTTCCTTGAGATAATCCCCAAGCGCTTCCATTGCGCTTGCCTGCGTTACCCCCTTTTCTGTTATCTTCACCCAATGCTCATGGAGTTCAGGAAGATTAAGGGGGCGGCGGACTCTGCCTCCGAAGCTGTGCGGGTTCATGGACATGCGAAGATTGCCTTTAGGGCATAAATCCAGTATGTCCTGCGCGGGCTTGCCAGTCTCATCGAACAACTCCTCAGGCTTGTAGGATTTAAGCCAGCGTTCGATTAGACGGAGGTGCTCAGGGTTCTCCAGCAGGTCCTTTCCCGGCACCTGGTGCGACCTGAACGAGCCTTCTATCCTTTTATGGTCTATCTCCTTCGGCCCTGTCCAGCCCTTTGGCGTCTTAAGGATTATCATCGGCCATCGAGGCCTCTCAGGCATATTGCCCTGGCGGGAGGCATTCTGAAGTTCCCGTATCTGATTGTAAGCCTTATCCAGAGTGGCTTCCATAACTTCTTGAATATTCTCGCTTATTGAGACTATCTCCGGCAAGTAGCCGTAGCCTGTAAACAGGGCGCGAAGCTCATCGTCGCTCATTGTTCCGAAGATGGTAGGAGAAGCTATTTTAAAGCCGTTTAAGTGCAGTATGGGAAGCACTGCCCCGTCGGTAGCGGGGTTTAAGAATTTATTGCTATGCCATGCGCCCGCTGTAGGGCCGGTTTCAGCTTCGCCGTCCCCTATGATGCATGCCACAATCAGGTCAGGGTTGTCGAGCGCCGCCCCATATGCTGTTGAAAGCGCGTAGCCGAGCTCGCCTCCTTCAAGGATAACCCCGGGCAGGGCTGGGTTAAGATGGCTCGGGAATTTTCCCGGCCATGAGAACCACTGCATGAATTTTCGGAGCCCTGTTTTGTCCTGCGTCAGTTCCGGGAAGAATTCCGTCAGAGTGCCTTCAATATACATGTTGGCAAGGTTTGCCGCTGCCCCGTGGCCCGGCCCCGTGATGAGCAGTACGCTTGCCTGTGATTTCAGGATAAGTTTGTTGAGGTGCAGGTATATGAAATTAATGCCCGGGGCTGTTCCCCAGTGGCCGAGTATCCGTTCTTTTATATCTTCTTTTTTCAGCGGTTCCTCAAGAAGAGGATTTGCCCTCAGGTATATCTGGGCTGCCGCAAGGTAATTTACCGCCCTGAAGTATCTCTCGACAGAAGCTTTGTCCATAATGTTCCCTCCCATTCACTTTTACGGCAGAATATCTATTAACTTTATCAGATTCCCTGCAAAGTTGCTTAACACGGCCTTTATGTAATCTATCTGTAACCGGTGAGCTGATAGTATATAAAATTGTTCTTAAACTCATCTTTTAATCATTAAAAAAATGTTTAAAGTTATTCCGGGTTTGTTCCGATATGAGATAGTGGTTTCATGTAAAAAATAAATTCCTTTCGAGATATGTGATATGGAAACTAAATCTATTTCCAAGGCCCAATTAATGTCTGAGATAGGCGAGCTTCGGTTAAGGATCAGAGACCTTAAGAAGCTCATTACGGAAAAACAGATTTTCAGAAGCATAGCTCAATGCAATAGTTCAAATGAGGGGAATTTTTCAGGTAATCCGGCCAATTGTGAATTCCCTCCTCAGCAGGAACTGGTAGAGGTGCTTAGCTCAGAGCTGGAGAAAACAAGGAAGCTTTTAAAAGAGGAGATATTGGAGCGCAAAAAAGTCGAGTTCGAGGTGAAAAAGCTCTCAATGGCAATGGAGCAGAGCGCGAACCTCATTTATATTATAGACACTGACGGCAGGATCGAATATGTGAACTCCACATTCGAGATGCTTACCGGATACACGAACCGCGAACTTGAGGGCAAGGCTCCGTGGAGCATGATAACCGATGAAGCAGGCCCCAAAGACGCTAACCTGTGGTCAAGGATTCTTTCCGGGGAAGGATGGCAGGGGATACTCAAGAATAAAAAGAAGGATGGCGGATTTTTCTGGAGCAAGGGGGGAGTCTCTCCCATAAAAGACGAGACCGGCAGGATTACCCATTACCTTGCGGTGCATGAGGATATAACCGAGAAGCGGATGTCGAATGAAAAGATACTCTACCTGGCGCATTATGACAGCATAACGGGACTGAATAACAGAACGCGCTTCATAGAGCTTCTGAATGCATGGATTGAGGATGAAGGTTCCTGTAACAATACAGGGGTCCTATTCCTGCTTGATATAGACCAATTCAAGTTCATAAGCGATTCCTACGGCCACGGAATGGGAGATGAATTCCTGAGAAGGATAGGCAAGATGCTTCAGCTTACTTTCAGGTACATAAATTCCCGCTATTATCAGCAGGAGATAAATGAAGGCATGCTATGCCGCTTAAGCGGGGACGAGTTTGCCGTTTTTCTTCCGTCCATCAGCAAGGTTGAAAGCGTGGAGATAGCGGAGCATATAAGAAAGGGAATAGAGTGCTTTTATCAGGCGGATGTGCCTTGCCATCTCACGGCGAGCATCGGTGTGGCAATATATCCCGACCACGGCGCAACTACGACTGAGCTTCTGACAAAAGCGGATGCCGCCATGTACCGCGCCAAAGACCTTGGACGGAACAGGTTTCATTTCTACAGCCCTGAAGAGCGCGAGATCGAGCAGATGCATACAAGATTGAACTGGAAGGAAAGCATCCTGATGGCCCTTAAAGAGGACAGGTTTGAGGCATGGCTTCAGCCTATACTTGACCTCCGGACAGGCAGGATAATGCATTATGAGGTGCTTGCGAGGATGAGGGCAAAGGACGGAAGTATTATCCTCCCCGGCCCTTTTATCGATATTGCCGAAAGGTTCGGGCTTATGAGCTCCATATCAAGGGTGATTATCGAGAAGGCAATGAGGCTTCAGGCGGATGAAAACGCAAAGGGCAATCCGCTGAGCTTCTGCATCAATGTGTCAGGCAAGGAGCTCGGGGATAAGGAATTGCTTTATTTCATACAATCAAAGATACATGAGATAGGGATAAATCCCAGTCATCTGATATTCGAGATCACGGAGACAGCCTCAATCCATGACCTTGAAAGGGCAATGTCATTCATAAAGGCGCTCAAGGCAATGGGCTGCCATATCTCGCTTGACGATTTCGGCATCGGGTTCACATCTTTCCTGTATCTCAAGGAGATGGATGTCGATTTCATAAAGATAGCAGGCTCATTCATAAAGAATATCGAAAAAAACCTGAACGACCAGCTCTTTGTAAAGGCAATAACAGATGTGGCAAAGGGCATGGGGATAAAAACAATCGGGGAATTTGTAGAGAAGGAAGAGATAATAGGATTCCTTAAAAAATTCGGCGTTGATTACGCTCAGGGTTATTTCATAGGCAAGCCTGCACCCGGAATTCTCAGTTAAAAAATATACCGTTCACTTCTTCTGTTGAAAAACTTACCTTATCTCCATTAGAATACCCCTGAATATTTTTTACGGGGCGTCGCTTGCAGCTCTCTTTTATTTTTAAACATAACGAAAAAAGCTTAAAGGAATATCTCGAAAGTTCGTTAGGGTCGATCATTGACCTTACCACAACCGAGAATTCTTCAAGGATGCTCTCTGTGCGCCTCAGAGGCGGGATCACTTATTTAAGGGTGCACAGGATATTCCTTGAGGCAGGTGATAAAATCCTTGACGAGATATCCCAATTCATCAGGAAAAGGCGCGGCAGGACGCCTCTGATAAACGAATTTATCAGGGCGAACTCGGAAGGGATAAAAGCAAACTCAAAGAGAAAGCTGAGTGTCAACCCTGAGGGCAGGCACTACGGGCTTAAGGTGTTTTTCGATTCGATTAATGAAGAGTATTTCGGGGGCAGGATTTCAGCTTCAATCACATGGGGGAAAAGGACCTCGCGCAGCTCCGTAAGGAGAAGGACGCTGGGCAGCTACAGCTTCAATACAAACCTGATAAGGATAAATCCCCTGCTGGATAACAGGAAAGTCCCGCCGTACTTCATTGGTTTTATCGTTTACCATGAGATGCTGCACGCCGCAGTGGGTGTAGGCGGCAGACCAGGCAGGCGCTCCATCCATTCAAAGGAATTCAGGAGGCGCGAAAAACTCTATAAAGACTATGAAAAGGCAATTGCCTGGGAAAAGGCTAACAGGATCTAAGAGGCTTGCCTCCTGTGGCGGATTACCTCTATAAGGCCGGGAAGTATGGATACAAAGATAATGCCGAATATAACAAGCGTGAAGTTATGCTTCACTATCGGGAGATTCCCGAAGAAGTAGCCGCCGAATACAAATAAGGATATCCATGCTATTGCGCCCACAATATTATAAAGCAGGAATTTGCCGTAAGACATTGCTCCGATGCCTGCGACAAAAGGCGCAAAGGTCCTTACAATAGGCACAAATCTTGCGAATATGATTGTCTTACCGCCGTATTTTTCATAAAACCTGTGCGTCTTATCAAGATAATCTTTTTTAAATATCCTGCTGTTCTCCTTTTGAAAGACCTTTGGCCCCAGAAAGTGCCCTATACCGTAGTTTACCGTATCCCCGAGTATCGCCGCTATGCTCAGTCCCACCAGAACCGCTTCTATTTTAAGTGAGCCGAGCGCGGCAAAGTTGCCGATAGCGAAGAGCAGTGAATCTCCCGGAAGAAGAGGGGTCACTACAAGGCCTGTTTCGCAGAATATTATCAGAAATAAAATAAGGTATGTCCATATCCCAAAATCCTGAATAAGGATATTGAGGTGTTTATCAAGGTGCATGAAAATTTCGATAAAGTCTTTCAGGAATTCCATAAACCCCCATCTGAAGCTCTTTTAAAGTCGGGCAGCCCGCACTACAGGCATACACTATAATTTATCTTTAAATATGAGTCAATACAATGGTTTCCGGCATCTGTCCAGGATAAAAAAGGGTGAGATGCTGAATATGCAAGCTATTGGTAAAACAAGGCTTTTTTGTCCTATGTGCGATTTGACACCATGGAAACTCAATATATAATCAAATTAGATGTATAAAAAGCATATGCTTTTCACCGAATTACCGCTTTTGCAAGGCGGGTGTTTCCAAGAGAGGTGGATTATGCTTTCATGGGCTATAACATTCTTGATTATAGCGATTATCGCGGCAGTATTCGGGTTTGCAGGAATAGCCGGCACAGCGGCATGGATAGCAAAGTTGTTGTTTGTCGTCTTTTTAGTGCTCTTTATTGCCTCCCTCATCTTTGGGCGCAGAGGTACGCCAACGGTTTGAGCTTTTGCAATCTATAACCCAAAGTCGCGAGATTACCTGAAAATCCAATAAAACCAGAGGGGCCCGAAAGGGCTCCTGCAAAAAACCGGATTGATGGATTCGGTTAAAGAGGCAAGGTAAAACCAACCTGAAACCTCTTTTTTTTATTTCCTGCAGATAAAATACCGCATGCGCAATATTTGAGGTGGCTGCCATGAGAATGCCCGGCGTTGATGTCATTAAGGCAATCGCTATTTTAGGGGTGATATGCATACACACCAACCCTTTCGGCCCAAAGGAATTTGACAGCTTCATTCATCTGAAACTGCTGTTCCATTTCATCAATCAGGCATCCAAGTTCGGCGTTCCCTTCTTTTTCATTGCCTCAGGTTTCTTCTTCGGCAGGTCCCTTGGAAAAGGCGGTGAGCCGATTGATATATTTCTGAAATATTTTAAAAGGCTCTTGCCTGTATTTATTATCTGGTCGGCCGTATTCAGCCTGATACCTGCCAATAAGGCTGTGATGGCAAACGGTATTCTAAGCGGGTTTTTGGCAGTAACGATTAAGGCTATAAACAGTATCATTGAAGCCCCGTTCCTATTTCTCATGAACGGCACATGGATTCACCTGTGGTTCCTGCCTGCCCTTATTGTGGGGCTTGCAATCGTTGCGGTCTTTTTATCGCTTAAAATTGAAAGGTATTTGATTTATTTTGCCTTGTTTTTATTCATTATTGGCCTGCTTGGGGGGGCTTATTCCCATCTGCCCATAGGGTTTGAGCTTGATTTCAATACAAGGAACGGCCCCTTTTTCTCTACCCTTTTCATTGCAATCGGGTGGATATTGTCAAATCTGAAGAGAGAAGATTATCCAACCGCGGGGGCGGCTTTCCTGATGGCAGTTTCAGGGCTGATATTACAAAGTTTTGAGGCAGTCCTGCTTCTTAAATATTACGGGATGAAGATGCACCTGCATGACTACCTTATAGGCACTTTGCCGTTTGCCGCAGGCGTGTTCCTGTTGGGTCTAAACTACTCTGAGATGGGAAAGGAGGGGGTATTGCAGAGGCTCGGAAAATTCACCCTCGGCATATATGTCTCACATACTCTGATAATGATGCCTGTATTCAAATTCAGGGCATATTTTGACCATAGCCTGTTCCAGGTAATCTACCCTCTTCTGGTGTATGCGGTTTCAGCCCTGCTGACATACCTGTTACTCAAAAACCGCTTTACAAAGTTTCTTGTGGCATGAAATAATAGGAAAATAAGGCAAAATAAACCGTACGATCAATAGGTTTTTAGGTTTAAACCTGCCGGACGATATGTTATGATATAATCAAATCTGAAAAAAGGGTGTGCCTATGAACGCCAGAGACTTCGAAAATGAGATACGAATCCATGTAGAAGCCAGATACCCTGTCCTATGGCTTGTTTCCTTTGAGGAGCGCAGAGTTGAAAGGATAGTTGAAAGTCTCTGCGATTCGATGAAGTTCAACTTCTGGTCATGGTCGGTCTCCCGTGGACTTTACGGTGGAGAGAAGAAGAAACGCGAGCCCATGGGCAAGGAAAAGATACTCACCACCATTGAAGAGAAGATATCAAAGGGCGACAACCAGAATAACCTTTTTCTTTTAAAAGATATCACGAGCTATTTCGGCTCGCATGAGTTCCTGAGAAGGTTCAGGGACTTACCTTCCATTTTTGACGAACGCAATACCGTCAATACCGTTTTTATATTATCACCTACATTGGCTGAGATACCTCCTGAGCTTGAGGAGGATATTGTAGTCCTGGAGCTGTCTTTGCCTGATTATGACGAGATAGCCGACATGGTCTCAAAGACCTACGGCCACCTTATCCCAGCAAGCTGGCACGCCTCCACAAAATCAATCCTTTACAAGTCCCTGCAGGGGCTTTCAATGGATAACATCAGGCGAGTCATAAGAAAGGCCATAAGCCTCAACAACGGCGCTCTCAATGAAGACTGCATCTCCTACATTCAGGATGAAAAACAGCAGATAATTAAAAAACAGAGAATACTTGATTATTATCCGCATAAGGAAACAATAGAGAATATCGGGGGACTCAGCGAGATAAAGAAGTGGTTTATCGAAAGGGAGCATGTATTTCGCTTAAGCAGGGATAAGATAGAGACCCTCGGCCTTGATGTTCCGAAAGGGCTTCTCCTTATAGGCGTGCCCGGTTCAGGTAAAAGCCTTTGCTGTAAAGCGCTTGCAGGCATATGGAACCTTCCCTTATTAAGGCTTGATGTAGGAAGGCTCTTCGGCTCAACTGTCGGAGAGTCTGAAAAGAACATAAGAAGGTGCATACAGCTTGCGGAAGCCGTAAGCCCCTGTATACTCTGGATAGATGAAATTGACAAGGCATTCGGCGGCGTGACAGGCTATCAGGGCGATTCCGGCACCCAGATGAGGGTCTTCGGGACATTCATTACATGGCTGCAGGAAAAAGAGCACCCTGTATTTGTCATATCCACTGCAAACGACCCCAAGAACCTGCCTCCTGAGCTTTGGAGGAAAGGAAGGTATGACGAGGTATTCTTTGTCGATCTTCCGAGCGCGGAGGAGAGGGAAGAGATATTCAGGATACACCTTGAAAGAAGGGTGCAGAACTTAAACAGGCTCAATATAAGGGAGCTTGCCCAGAACAGCCAGGGCTTCACGGGCGCAGAAATTGAGCAGGCTGTAAAAGATGCCGTAGTGACAACATTTAACGGTGTCCATCAGGGCGACAACTCAAAAGAGACAGAGGAGTATATTGACGGTCTCTTAAGCCTTGATGTCACGCAGGAAACACTTGTTAACTGCATAAGGCATATAACGCCTCTTTCGGTGCTTAAGAAAGAGGAGATAGAGGATTTAAGGACATGGAGCCATCAGAGGGCAAGGCCGGCATCCAAGTCCCTGTTCCTGCAGAGGGCAGAGATGCTCTCCGATATCGAAAAACGCAACATCGCCATACACGAGGCAGGCCATTCGCTTCTTATGAAGTACCACTTCAACAGGACGCCTGCTTTCATAAGCGTTGATAATTACAAGAACTACAGCGCCTACATCCCTGTTGACGAGTCGATAAGGACCACATACACCAAGAGAGACCTTGAAAAAGAGATCGGCGTTATACTTGGCGGCATGGTGGCGGAAGATGAGATATGCGGGAACGATTCAAAGACTGTAGGGGCTTCGCATGACCTTATTCAGGCAACAGGCATAGCCAGAAAGATGGTTGTTGAGTACGGCTTCGGCGAACTTATGAGCAACAAGAGCCTGATGGTATTGCAGGAGTTCGCGCTCACTTCGGGAGGCGAGGTGCTCGATGATATCCAGAAGATACTCGATAATGCCAAGGAAAATACGGGCGGCATTATTACGAGGAATAAAGAGGTCTTGATGGCGCTTGTTGACAGGCTCGTTGACGATGTGCTTATGAACAGTGACAGCATTGCCAGGTTTTTCCAGGAACACCCCTTGGATTAGAAGTTGAAAAGCGGCGCTGAACCTAAAAGGGAGGAGAGCATGTCCTTTTACACCGTTATCAAAACAGAGCTGAACAATAAAAAGTACATATTGTGCGCGCTTGCGGAACTCAAGAGAAGGGGAGAGATCTCAAGCTATGTGCAGAATGAAAAGAAGAATACGATAGAAGTTGACAGGGACGGGGATAAGATAAGCGTGCAGGAAAAATCGGGCGCATTTGAGATTGGAGGGGACAACAGGGTGTTAAACCAGTTCTCAAACAGGCTCAAGCAGGTCTACGCGCTTGAATCCATAAAAGACAATCTGCCTCTTGACTTTGAGATAGCCAACGAAACGGAAACTGCGGGTGAGATAGAGATTCTGCTTAAAGGCTGAAAAACGAAAATGAGATTGTTGAATTTGAGACGCTCCTTAAAGGCTAAAAAACAAAAAGGAGATTGCCGATGGACAGACAGATAAGAATAAAGATAACGCCTGACGGCAGGGTAGAGATAGATTCTTCGGTTTTTACCGATTGCAAGGAAGTAGCCGAACACCTGACAAAGACGCTTGGTAAGATGGAGAGCTTCTCCATCAAGGAAGACCACCTTGATGAAGAGATAAAAGTGAAGGTAAACAGGGATTAGGCTTTCAATAGCGGCACCTTTGGTTTTTATGGGCGAAGAGCTCCTTAATATACATGCCATTTTGCCTCATTCAAGGGTCAACGGCCCGGGCAGAAGGCTTGTTGTTTTTTTCCAGGGCTGCAGCAGGGCCTGCAAAGGGTGCTTCAATCCTGAAACCCATTCATTTGACATAAAGAACAATTATACAGCCGAAGATATACTTGCCAAAGCGGCAAGCGGGCTTGAGGGCATTACCGTAAGCGGAGGGGAGCCGTTCCTTCAGCCTCGGGGGCTTTTGAAGCTCTTGGGGCTTGCTAAGGCAAAAGGGCTTTCTACGGTTGTTTATTCAGGTTTTAAGTTCGAAGAGCTTTCAGCGATGAAAGACGCAAAGCAATGTTTAAGCCTCATAGATGTATTGATAGACGGCGGCTTTGAGGAAGATAAATTGGAACCGACCCTCCTTGCGAGGGGCTCAACGAACCAGAGGCTCCATTTCCTCTCAGGCCGATATACTTTAAATGACTTTTACATGCCGGGCAAGGCCGAGGTGATAATCAGCGAAAGCGGAGCAGTCACCGGTACAGGCTTTGGCAGCATATTTCGGACAGGCAAATGAACGACGAAGAGATAAGAGAGTTAAAACAGGCGCTTCACGCGATAAGGGATGAGACCGACCAGAACCTTTTGAGAGGGCTTATCGTAAATACGGCAAGGATGCTGCCCAAGACAGTTGAGTTCCTTGATTCATTTAAACTTGCGTACGAGCTGCTTGATAAAATTTCAGACCAGTCGGAAAGAAGGATAGCCCTTCTTGATTTTGTAAAGGAGATCCCTGCCTTCGGCCTTTATCAGCCCCTTTTTAAAAAGGCGATAGACGCAGCCCTGACAGCGGCTGACGACCTTGATGAACAGCACAGAAGGACCACCGAGCTCCTGTGGATAGCAAACGGAGTGCCTGTCACCGACGAATTCCTTTCAATAAGGCTTCAGGCATGGAGGCTTGCTCTTGACCTTCCCGACAAGCCCAGGTTCAGAGAGCCTTCTCTTGAGAAGATTGCAAAATTCCTCCCAAAGGCCAGTGATTTTGATTTTTTCAGGAGATACACACTCCTTGGGATAGCTAAGCAGATGCCGAAGGAAGGCGTATTCAAAGATGCCTACATCGAGGCCATAAAACTTGCGATAAAGGCCTCAACCGTCTTATCCGAGCCCCATCACAGGAGGTATGTCCTCCTTTTCATCGCGAATGAGATACCTGACCCTGAGCAATATTTCGATATATACCATCTGGCTTACGAGGAAGGCTACAAAGCTACCCTTGAGACAAAAGACCCGTTTGCAAAGCAGTACGGCATTCTTGAGATGCTTCAGGCAATCCCCAAGACGCCCGGCTTTTTTCCATTGATTCAGGAGGTAGCGGAGCAGGCGCTTACATTCTTTACCGTTAAGAAGTGGATGGAGGATGTAGAGGTTTTTGATGTAGTTGATTATATACTCTCCGCTGAGGAGCTGGGTATCAATGATTCCAAATTAAGAAGGTTCAACAGGGAGAAGTACGCAAAGATACTCTCGGCAGAGCTTGATAAGCTTGGGCCTGTGATAAATGACACTCGCTTCATCGAGACATTAAAGCCCTACACCCATGTATGGATACAGCCTAAGTTCTTAAGGGATGCCGTTAAAAAACTGGTGGAGCACCTTGAGTCCCTTTCCAGGAAATTCCACGGCAGGGAAATAGAGCGCCCAATATTTGTGGCAGAGGCTCATCCCGAAGGCGGCACCCATCTCATCCACAAAAAAGAATCTCCGACACTTGAATGCATTTCAATTGACCTTGGGGCTACTAATACAGTCGTGATGAGGAAGAAGGGCGACGCACAGCCTGATTATGTGCCTCTTCCGTCAATATCGGCTACATACGACAGGGTACAGATAGTGCCTACAGTCTTAAGTTCTGAGACCAATACCATAGGCACCGATGTAAACGACCCATCCCCGATAGTCAATATCAAGCAGATGCTCCTTGAGGGAAACCCAAAAGGAAAGGAGTACATGGAGAGGTTTTTCAAGATACTTTACCAGCACCTTAAAAAGGCTACCGCCACTACAGGCTGGTTCTCGATACTGCCCAAAAACTTAAGCGACCTTATATATGTAACCGTCCCTGTCGGGTACAATGATTACAGGACAGCCATGAAGGAGATAACCGATAGAGTTGCCAAAGGCGCTAAGATAGAATTAATAGAAGAGCCTCTTGCCGCCGCGGTCGGGTATCAGGTAGTCGAAGCAAGGGATAAAGTCATAATGGTCATCGACTTTGGAGGAAGCACCCTCAATACGATGATACTGAGGCTCAATCTCGCCGAGGTCCATATAGTTGCAAAGCCTGAAAGGGCGCAGCTCCTGGGGGGCCATGATATCGATGTATGGCTGGCGGAGTTCCTCGCTAAAAAAGCTGACATCACCGATGAGAACCAGTACAAGCTCATAACAAAGGCAGAAGAGATAAAGATAGAGCTTTCAAAGAGGAATGAAGTGCCCTTTGAATGGGATGGCAGGCAGATATGCAAGGTGACAAGGGAAGAGCTTGAGGAAGTGCTCGACAGCCATGAGTTTTATAAGATAGTGGACAGGACCATCACAAATGTCATCAGAAGGGCAGAGCAGGTAGGACTTAAGAAAGACAGGATAGAGGCAATACTGCTTACAGGCGGCTCATCCCAGATACCGTCATTTAAGGATAAGGTAGGCGATATCTTCACCTCCTTGAGAAAGCAGAACCAGATATATGACCACAGTCCCCTTTCAGCTGTAGGCTTGGGGGCCGCGCTTTACGGCACCAGGGATATAACTGACAGGCATCTTGGAATGGCATATGCCGTAAAGTACGCCACAGATGATAAAGATAACCCATATTCATACAGCATACTGCTTGAGAAAGGCGAGCTCCTGCCGCTTGAAAAGACCTATAGCATAAGGTCAGCCAAAAAACTTGGCGTTAAAAACGAGGTATTCATCGAATTTTTTGAAGTGCCTGAAAGCCTCCTTACGAGAAGGTGGGTAATGGAGGGGGGAATCGAGTTCATAAAGCAGGAACTTAAGCATACAACCGATATTACCCTTAATGCACTCAAGACAGTGACCCTTTCATTCAAGGCCCCTGTTGATGCAGAGACAGAGGTGACCCTTTCAATTGATGAAGCAGGCCGCTTGAGCGTGAAGTATGATAACGGCACTAGCCTCGAGACAGGCGTAAGGCTCCAGTAACCTCTCATTTTCCTCTCCCTGAATTGCCTTTTTGTGACCCCGGTCACATTAAAAAAAAGGGCTCTCGTGTATACTCATTCCTGTAACATGCTTCTCTTGCTGAAGCCACACCGCTTAAATTAAGCTCTAAAATCCAAAGCTACAGTTATTTAAGTTAGTGATATTCTTGATATATTTTTTAATTTGGAGGAGGTGCGGCTATGCAAACTAATGAGGTCATTGAGAAAGGCGTCAGGCTTGCCCGGGACGGGCGATACTCGGATGCCCTAAAGGTTTTTGATGAGGACCTTTGCTTCACGCAGCACCCGGCAGCTATGTCCCATTATGCATTGTGTCTGGCCCATGTAGAGGGTAACTTCGACAAGGCCATCTCTCTTTGCCTTATGGCCGCCGAGAAGGAGTTCTACAATCCGGAGATATACCATAATCTCGGAAGGATATTCCTCCTTAACGGGCAGAAGGCTGTTGCTGTAAGGGCGTTCAGAAAAGGGCTTAAGTTTGACAATTCAAACGGTGCGCTCCTTGAGGAGATGAGAAGGCTTGGCCTGAGGAGAAGGCCGGTTGTTTCGTTCCTCCCAAGGCAGAGTGTTCTCAATAAATTCCTCGGTAAGATCATTGAAAGGCTGGCTTGATATAATTTATTAAAAAAAGCCCGAATACAAATAATTACCCGAAACCCCCGCATAAACGGGGGTTTCTTAATTTCAGCATATTTTTGCTCAGGTGTGAGTATGGTGTCGCTGCGGGGAGTAGGGGGGATATGCCGCCTCCCCACAAGCCGTCATTCCCGAATGTCTGTATCGGGAATCCAGTATTAAAGATTCTGGACTGCCCCTTTCGTTGGGGAAAATATTGAAAGCAATCTGGTTTTTACCCCCTCACCCCAGCCCTCTCCCACAAGGGGAGAGGGGAAGAAAAATATTGTCATTGCGAGGAGCGAAGCGACGAGGCAATCTTTTTTTGTATTTTGTCTCTACAAAACCCCGAGGGCGCCAGTGGCGAAGCAGCCCATAAGGGAGGAAGGGTGAGCGAGCCGAGGCTGCAGGAGCGTAAGCGACTTAAGCTTTGAGGTGAACGGATTGGGGAGGAGCGGGGTTGCGCATCCATTCGCCCGAAAGAGCCCGGCAGGGCGTTAAAGTTAAAACAACACTGGACTAAAAATAGGTATTTAAAAAAGCGTTCCGCTGCGAAGCGCCCCTTAGTATAAATTTTTAAATACAAAACTAAATACAAAAAAACCTGTCATTGCGAGCGCAGCGAAGCAATCCGGTTTTTACCTCCAACCGGATTGCAGATTGCTTCGGTCTTATAGCCCTCGCAATGACAATTTACCCCTCACCCCAGCCCTCTCCATAGGTCTGGAATCAACTAAAACCCCAATTAAACTGTCATTCCCGAATATTTTTATCGGGAATCCGGTATTTTGAGTAATTGTAGGGTGGGCCGCGCCCACCAAGTAATTCGCAAATCGCCCTTTGTAGGCTATGAAACATGGTATGTCAGGAAGAAGGTAGGTCAGGCCCTGGTATCAAAACTTAAGGTTTTTTCGCGATGACCAGGGCCTGAAAATCGGGGGCCTATTAGTTTAGGCATTTGAGACCGCCGGGACCATCCTCAGTCCTCGGCTAACAGTGGGATATGAATGAAAGGAGCCTTAAAAATTATCTTACGGCAATGGAGCCGTAGCGAGCGGATCTACTACCGGGGTCCTTGTCGGAAGCGGAAGCGGGTCCCTTGTCGGAAGAGCCTGCTCACCCATCACGGTAATCTCTATCTCGCACTCTTTACATGATTTTACTTTAACTTCCATCTCATTGTCCGCGAGCAAAGTCACATCGTAATTGAGGGTTTGGACATTCTTGTTAAAATCCCTTTCCTTTGCGATGTCCTCTCCGTTAAGCTCGACCTCTGCGCTGGCAACCCTTGAATGCTTGCCTGAGTCCCCGCCATTTTTTACAATGAGTACGCCTTTACCTGGCACCGGAGCAGTGAAATTCAATTTCGCTTCTTTTTTGTGTCCGTCGTTCTTTGTCTTTGAGATATAGACCGGTCCGTAGATTGCGGCCATTTCCGCCTGAACAGCCCCAACCGCAGCGAAAGTGCAGAGTGATGCGAGTATTACCAGGCTTTTGAATCTCTTCATGTGCTGTTCCTCCTGTGCAGAGTAATTATTTGCAGCCCTTTTATAGCACCGGAGGTAAAAACATACAGTGACGAAAGTTACAGGAAGGTTATAAGGTTTCGAGAAATTTTCAACTGAGGATGGATTAAAGAGAAATGGAAGTATCTGAATTGCTTGACTATTCTATAATTTGAGGATTAGTTCGGAAAGTTTGCGCTTGGGCACATGATGGGCCTGTTCCTCATCCCGCCAATATTTTACATCGCCTCCTGCCATCTCTTCTATCACAACGGTCTCTTTGGGTCTTCCGAGGGCAATGACGAGAAGTATTTCAAATTTTGCAGGTATCTTGAGGTTTTTCCTTAATCCTTCCCTGTCTGCGGATGACAGAATGCAGCCCCCAAGCCCCTGCTCGACAGCTCCAAGGAGTATTGATTGAGCTGCTATGCCGTGGTCGCAGTTCACCGTTTTGCTGATCTCTGTGTCGGTTAAAACAATAATATAAGCTGAGGGTCTTTCGCCCTCAACAGGCCCCTGCCATTCCTTAAGGTAGCCTGCCCACTTTAAATGGGGGAATATCAGGGCGTTTTTTTCAGCTTCATTGGAAAGGATGTACCTTAAAGGCTGAAGATTGGCTGAAGAAGGCGAAAGCCGTGCCAAATCCACAAGCCCTTTCAGGGCTTCCATGCTTACAGATTCATCCTCCCGGAATCTCCTGTAGCTCCTGTTTTTTCTGATAAGTTCCTTCATCATGGGAGTTCATTTTGCCAGATTTTAATGGCTTCTTCCAGCATTAAATTGGAGTGAAAAAAGGAAAACTGTTATAATGAGTTCGAGTTAAAAGATGGAGGCGCAGTTGTCCGAAATCCCAAAATACCCTGATTTTTCAGAGATTACCATAGAGCTTCGCCCAATCCTGCACCCGCTTTTCAAACAGCTTGACAGCAGCATCTCTGAATTCAGCTTCGCGAATATCTATCTTTTCAGGAAGACCCACAATTACAGGGTCACACAGCTTGAAGACGGCCTCATTGTGATTGCAGGTAAGGATAAAAAGCCCTTTTTCATGGTCCCGTTCGGCATTCCTGAAGAGGAGATGCTCAAGGAGCTCTTCCAAAAATTCTCGTCCATGAAGGCTGCAACCGCTGAACAGGCCCATAATCTCTCTTTAGAATATATAGTAGAAGAGGACAGGGATAATTTCGATTACCTCTATTCCCGTGATGAGCTCTCAAAACTTTCCGGCAGAAAATACCATAAGAAAAAAAATCTCGTAAACTTCTTTACCGGCACATACACCTATGTCGGAAAACCCCTTCTTGACGAATACATAAAAGACGCGCTCTTTGTGCTTGAACAGTGGAGGGCAGGGCAGGCAGATGAAGGGGACTACGAAGCGGCCAAAGAGGCGCTTGAACGCTCAAATGAGCTGCAATTGTGCGGCGGCATCTATTATGTAGAGGACGGGCCTGCGGCATTCGCGCTTGGCGAAGAGCTTGAGCCGCATACCTTTGTCCTCCATTTCGAGAAGGGGATTGGGGATTATAAAGGGCTGCTTCAATTCGTAAACCAGAGCTTTGCCTCGATACTGCCTGAAAAATATCAAATCATCAACAGGGAGCAGGACTTGGGGGATGAGGGCTTAAGGAAGTCAAAGCTCAGCTATAAGCCTTCTGGCTTCGTTAAAAAATATCGGATTTACCCGAAATCTTCCTCTGAAAAATAAGCTTGCAACATTCCTTAAAAAATTGTACTATTCGCGCCACAAGCAATTCCCTCTCTTTTCCAAATGAAAATATAACCGAATGCCAATTTAATGTTTAGGAAGCATTTACATGTAATGCCTTGCCTTTGTGTGCGCTGAAGGTGTGCTTGGAGATAAGCACAATTTTAATAAATGGGTATAACAGGAGAACTCGGTAAAATGGAAACAAATCTTATTATCGCACTGGTCGTATTCGTAGCCGTATACGCCCTGCTTATCTGGGATAAGATAAACAGGGCAGTTGTGGCGCTCATCGGCGCCTCAGCCCTTGTCATCCTCGGCGTCCTGAATCAGGAAGCCGCCATACACGGGATTGACTTCAACACAATAGGTCTCCTGATAGCAATGATGGCAATAGTCAACATCTGCCAGAAGACAGGCATGTTCCAGTTCATGGCAATAAAGGCGGCAAAAGCAGTTGGTGGAGACCCCTGGAGAATACTGGTGGCTTTATCAGTGGTTACCGCAGTATTATCAGCGCTTCTCGACAATGTCACAACAGTGCTCCTTACAGTTCCGATTACTTTCCTTATAACAGATGAACTTAAACTTAATCCTTATCCGTACCTTGTAGCGCAGGTATTCGCGTCAAACATAGGCGGAACCGCAACCCTTATAGGCGACCCTCCGAACATCATGATAGGAAGCGCGGTTGGCCTTGCGTTCATGGATTTTGTTTACAATGTCGGCGTAATAGTCCCTGCAATTTTGATAGGCACCCTTATCCCCATGTACTTCATTTATGGCAAGAAGCTTAAGGTCTCTGATGAGCTTAAGCAGAGGATAATGGCCTTTAATGAAAAAGACGCCCTGCAGGATCGCGTGCTCCTTAAAAAATGCCTTGTGGTGCTTGCCATCACAATCGGCGGTTTCCTTATGCAGAAGCCTCTCCATCTTGAGGCCGCAACAATAGGCCTTTTCGGAGCTGCAATTCTTATGCTCATAACAAAGGAAGACCTCCATCAGGTTATGGAGAAGGCGGAATGGACATCGATATTCTTCTTCCTTGGCCTTTTCGTAATAGTTCACAGCCTTGTTGAGGTCGGGCTTATAAAGACCTTTGCCATGAAGACCCTTGAGCTTACAGGCGGGGATATGAAGGTTACAGGCATGACGATACTCTGGGTCTCGGCCATTGCCTCGGCCTTTATAGATAATATCCCGTTTGTCGCTACCATGATACCGCTTATTAAGGACATGGCGCCGGGCCTCGGCGGTCCTGAAGCCATCCAGTCTTTGTGGTGGGCGCTTTCTCTCGGTGCCTGCCTTGGCGGAAACGGAACCCTTATCGGAGCATCGGCCAATGTCGTTGTAGCGGGCATGGCGCATAAGAACGGGCACGAGATGAGCTTTGTAAAATTCACGCTTCTCGCTTTCCCGCTCATGCTTATATCAATCGTCATATCGACTATTTACATGTACTTCAGGTACTTTTCTTAAATCCGGCTGCCCCTTGTGAAATGAACCCGCAAGGGGCAAAGCCTTACTAACGGGTTATCTTTTTGTTATAATATGATAGGAGGATCTATGATAGCGGCTAATGTAATGTCAACAGGCGCTCACACCCTTACCAAAGAAAAGACAATGCTTGACGCGTTCAAGCTCATCAGCGAGAAAAAGGTAAGGCAGATACCTGTTGTGGATGCCGGCAATATCGTACAGGGAGTGATTACGCCGAGAAAGCTCATGAAGGCGATACTTCCCAGGTACATAGCAGAAGGCATGATAGAGGATGTGAAGTTCGCCCCTGAACTGCCGGAGTTTGTGGAAAACATAGACCAGCTTGCTTACAAGAGCGTCGAACAGGTGCTTGATACCGAATTCGTGAGCGTCTCGCCCGAGACCTCAACGATGGAGATAGCGGCTTTGTTTGTAAATGCAAAAAAGCCCATAGAATCCATACTTGTAGTTGATCATAATAAAAGGCTTCTGGGGATAATATCCCCATGGGATGTGTTTAAGAGGCTGTGGGAATACGCAGAGAAAAAGAATTAGATAACACGATAGGGATTTACATCCATATACCTTTTTGCGTAAGCAAATGCCCTTACTGCGATTTCAGATCGGTGGTAAGCGCACAAATACCCGAGAAAAGATACACAGGATGCATTTTAAAGGAACTCTCTTTTTTGCTTAAAAAGGAGAGTTCCTTTTTTATTGAGAAAAGGCCGCTTGAGTCCGTCTATATCGGCGGCGGCACGCCCTCATTGCTCTCACCCCCGGCAATATCTTTCCTGATAGATTCCATCCGGAAAGAATTCAGCCCCGTTAAAGATATCGAGATTACCCTTGAGGCCAACCCGGATACCATAGACTTTGAAAAGCTCAAAGGCTTCAAAGAGGCAGGGATAAACAGGTTAAGCATAGGGCTGCAGTCCGCAAACGATAAAGACTTGAAAGCCCTTGGCAGGCCGCACTCAGCCGCAAAGGGGCTTAAGGCCTTTGAGGAGGCAAGAAAGGCAGGTTTTGAGAATATCGGCCTGGACCTTATTTTTGGTGTTCCGGGGCAGAGCCTTGCAGATTGGGAGCACTCGGTAAAAAAGGTGATTGAGCTTCGCCCTGAGCATATATCCATGTACGGCCTGACAATAGAAGAAGGCACTCCTTTCCATGATATGCAACAGAAAGGGGCTTTGGCTCTGCCCGGTGAAGAGGCTGAGGTCGAGATGTTCAGGCTTGGGATAGAGCTGTTCAAGGCAGGAGGCTGGCATCACTATGAGATATCAAACCTTGGGCTCCCGGGATTTTACAGCAGGCACAACAACAGGTATTGGCTTGGCAAGGATTATCTGGGCCTTGGCGTAAGCGCCCATTCATACCTCTCAAGGCCCGATTGGGGAAGGCGGTGGTGGAACGAGCTTGCCCCTTCTTCCTACATGGCTCGCATTGAGGAGCAAGGCATTGCCATAGCAGGGTGCGAAGACTTAAGCAGGGATGATGCTGTCAATGAAGCCCTCATTCTGGGCTTAAGGATGCTTGAAAGGGGTATAAACGGAGAGGATTTTAGAAGGAAATTCGGAGTCTATCCCAAGGAGGTATTCAGGAACTGGGCGGAACTTGAAGAAAAAGGCTTTGTCCGAAGCAGCGGACAAGACCTGCTCCTGACCTCTGAAGGTGTCCTTGTAGCCAATGAAATACTGCTCAGGATCTAAGTATTTCCGTGCTTTTCCGCAAACCTGAAAAACGGTTTTTTCTATTCTTGACAATGGTTTATACCATTGGTATCTTTTAAACTTGGCCCTGGGGGAGTTTCCAATGGCTTGCCAATCGTCCCTCCCGGCACTATATTATAAGTAAATGTAGAAATATGGATATTTCATCGGAAAGAGCTAAAAAGATACTGAGCGCGATTGTGCTCGATTTTATAAGAACGGCTGAGCCTGTAAGCTCCAAGGCCATTGCCACAAGGTATTCTTTTGGCTTAAGCCCTGCCACTATCCGCAGTATCATGGCGGAGCTTGAGAAAGAGGGCTATCTTATTCAACCCCATACCTCCGCAGGCAGGATACCCACTGACAAGAGCTTCCGTTTTTATGTGGACAGTCTCCGAGAGCTTGAGGAACCGCCTCAAGTGGATAAAGACCTCCTGAAAAAGAGTTGTGAAGAACCGCTTGCGATAGACAATATCCTGACCGAGACGGCCAAGGCCCTCTCTACGCTTACAAGCTGCGCAGGGCTTATGCTTGTGCCGAAAAAGGATAGTTTCATCATAAAGCAGATAAACTTCATCCCCATGGAGAAGACCAGCCTGATGGTCGTAATTGTCTCAAGGCTTGGTCTTGTGCAGACAAGGCACATAAGGATGGAGACGGAAGTCAAAAAGCTTGGCCTTGAAAAGATAACCAATTATTTAAACTCAATAGCCGAAGGGCTTACCATAAGAGAGTTGAGGGCTCGCATCATCGAAGAGATGCGCAATGTAAAGAACCTCTACGATGAACTGCTTTCAAACGCGCTTCGCCTTGGAGCGATGGCGCTTGAGCAGAACAAATCGGCAGCAGATGAGCTTTATGTCGAGGGCAAGGCCAATATATTGGGGCAGCCTGAATTCAAGGATGACCTTGAGAGGATGAGGCTGCTTTTCGCGGCCTTCGAAGAGAAGAGCCTGCTTCTGAAAATACTCGATAAATCAATGGAAGAAAGCGGAATTCACATCTATCTTGGCTCTGAGAGCATGGTAAAGGAATTTGAGGGGCTGAGCTTTGTGACCGCTCCCTACGGTAGAAGCGGAGAGGTTCTGGGGACCCTTGGCGTTGTAGGGCCGGTCAGGATGAACTACTCCAGGATAATCCCGATCGTTGACTATACAGCCGGGCTTTTGAGTAAAAATTTCTAATCGTTTCAGGCCTATTATTTCCTTTTAAATCTCCGGCTGAATTTGACTCGCATTTCGGCACATTGTGCATATTTATTTTTTTAAAAAAATTGACTCAGGGGTATTATGAACGAAAAGAACTCTAACAGGAACGGCGAAGAATACAAGGGCGAAGGCGCTCAGGAACAACAGGAAGAGATGAAGGATGAGCTGTTTGAGGCGCCTGAGCAGGAGGTCATCCGCTTAAGGTCTGAGCTTGAGGCAAAGACAAAAGAAGCTGAGGAGAACTATAATAAATTCCTCAGGTCCGTGGCAGACCTCGATAATTACAGGAAAAGGGCCGAAAAGGAAAAAGCCGATGCCATAAGCTACGCCAACGAGAGCATAATGGAAGATATACTTCCTGTTGTCGATAATTTTGAAAGAGCCCTCGTCCATGCCAACAGCGAGCAGAATGTAGAGTCGCTCAGGCAGGGCGTTCAGCTTATAATAGACCAGATGTACGCCGTACTTAAGAAGTTCGGACTGCAGGAGATAAAGTCAGTCGGCGGAAAGTTCGATCCGTCTCTCCACCACGCTATAAGCCAGGAGGAGAGCGAAGCAGAGCCTGACTCAGTTGTAAAGGAATTTCAGAAAGGCTATCTCCTAAAGGGAAGGCTCCTTCGCCCCGCAATGGTTGCGGTCGCGAAAAAGCCGGAGACCCACTAAAAATTTAACCACAGGCGGATAAGAGCAATTATATGGAAGAGAAGGATTTTTATAAGATTCTCGGCGTTGACAGGAATGCCACGGACGATGAAATAAAAAAGGCTTACAGAAAGCTCGCGCATGAGATGCATCCTGACAAGCACAGCGGAGACAAGGACAAGGAAGAGAAGTTCAAGCTGGTCAACGAGGCATACGAGACCTTGAAAGACCCTGAGAAGAGGGCGCAGTATGACCGTTTCGGCTATGTAGGCTCCGGCCCCGGTTTCAGGGATGCGGGCGGCTATGGCGGCGGGGACTTTAATGACCTCTTTGGAGAGGTCTTCTCGGAATTTTTCGGAGGGCAGAGGAGAAGGCCCGGGCCTGAGCGCGGCGCTGACTTAAGATATGACCTCCAGATAGCATTTGAAGAGGCCGCATTCGGCACTGAAAAAACAATCAATATACCGCGCACAGTTGCCTGCGGCACCTGCAGCGGCATAGGGGCAAAGCCCGGCACATATCCGCAGACATGCAATACCTGCAGGGGCACAGGGCAGGTCAGGTTCCAGCAGGGATTCTTTGCCGTTTCAAGGCCGTGCTCCACATGTGGCGGAAAAGGCACGGTAATAAAAGACCCTTGCACAGAGTGCAGGGGCACAGGCCATATAAGGACTCAGAGCACTCTTACCGTAAAGATACCGGCAGGCGTTGATACGGGCTCAAGGCTTAGGCTTACAGGCGAAGGCGAATACGGCGAAAGGGGAGGCCCTCCGGGCGACCTTTACATAATAATCTCAGTCACTCCGCACTCGATATTTAAAAGGGAGAATGACGACATAATCTGCGAAGTGCCGATAAGCTTCCCTCAGGCGGCGCTTGGAGCTGAAATAGATGTGCCTACGCTCGAAGGCCCAGTAAAATTGAAGATACCCGCGGGCACTCAGTCAGGAAAAGTGTTCAGGATCAAGCACAAGGGCATAGCCTCCCTCCATACGGGGAGAAGGGGAGACGCCCTTGTCATCGTGAAGGTCGAAACCCCGACAAAGCTCAGCAGGAAGCAGAAGGAGCTTCTTGAGGAGTTCGCAAGCGTAAGCGCGGAGGACTCCACGCCGCTTAAAAAGAACTTCTTCTCAAAGGTTAAGGACATTTTTGAATGAAATTAAAAGTAGCTATCCTCTGCCTTGCTTTTATCATCTGCTCTGTTTTTCCGGTCGGGACAGCATCTTACGGCGCTGAAAGGGACCTGCCTTCGATATTTGAAGAACTCGATATCAAAGGGCCTGAAAAAAATACGGTAGAAGAGCTTGAGCAATATATCCGTTCCCACGCATTCGGCGAATCTGTTGATGAGGCTCTCTTAAGGCTGGCAAGGATACACGCACAGGGCAAAGATACAAACAAGGCAATAGACACTTACCAGAAACTCCTTGAGCAATTCCCTGACAGCAGGTTTAAATTTGACGCGCTCTATGAGCTTGGTACGCTCAGATACAAGACAGGCAAGCTCAAGGATGCCAAATCCCTTGTAAGCGCGGTCTCTGCAAGCAGGGATGTCACCGTAGGGCTTAGGGCAAAGGCCGCAAGGCTTTTAAAAGAGATTGAGTCCGCTTCCAATGGGAGCATTTTAAATACTCCCGCAATAGGTGTGCTTCTCCCGTTAAAGGGGAATTATAATCAATTCGGGGAGGACGCGCTAAGCGGAGTGCTGCTTGCCGCTGATGTGTTCGGAGACAGGAACGGCAGTGTCGAGGTCATTGTAAAAAATGTCGGCGCCGACCCTTCAACGGTGGAGGGCACTGTAGCCGAATTATCCGCTAACAACAGAGTTGCCGGCATCGTTGGCCCGCTTTTAAGCTCCACTGCCTTTGAAACAGCAAGGCAGGCACAGAAAAAGGGCATCCCGGTAATCACGCTCTCGCAGAAAGACGGGCTGCCCGAAGTCGGCGATTATGTATTCAGGAATTTTTTAACGCCCCGGCAGCAGGCCTCAGGCCTTGCCGAGTATGCTGTAAAAAAACTTGGCAACAAAAGGATAGTCATGCTCTATCCCCAGAGCAATTACGGAATAGAGCTTGCGAAGCTATTTGAAAAAGAGGTCAAAAGATACGGCGGCGAGGTGGTAAAGCAGGTCCAATACGCGCAGGGCGCAACCGACTTCAGCGAAGAGATGAAGAGAGCCTTTGCTGTGCAGGTAAAGGAGCGCAAGGAAGGCAGAAAGAGGGTAAAAGAATTTACGCCTACGCTTAAGGCGGACGCTCTTTTTATCCCTGACTCATACGAGGCTGTAAACCTTATCACCCCGTACCTTGATTACTACGGCATCAAAGACATTCAGCTCCTTGGTTCAAATGGCTGGAACTCCCCAAAGCTTGTCGAGGCAGGCGCAAAGGGAGTCGAAGGCGCGATATTCGTTGACGGCTTCTATGCCGACAGCTCACGCGAAGGAACTGAGGAATTTACAGGAAGGTTCAAGCAGGTCTATGGCAGGGCTCCGGGCGTGCTTGAGGCGCAGGCCTATGACGCGGCACGGATACTTATACTGGCGGCAAACGGCGAGAACAATGAAATGCCTGACAGGCTGGCTGTAAAGAATAAGCTCCACCAGATAAAGAACTTCAATGGGGCTTCGGGTAATCTGAGGTTTGACGGCAACGGAGAGGCAGTAAAAAACCTTTTCATATTGACCGTAAAAGACGGGCAGATTACGGAAGCGCCCAATAAATAAATTTTCCAAGAGAGGTAGTATGGGTCTGACTCACATAGACGAAGGCGGCAAGGCCAGGATGGTTGATGTAACTGAAAAGGCTGTTACGGAGAGGGTTGCCGTAGCCAAGGGAAGCGTCATAATGAAGAGAGAGACGCTTGACCTCATACTTGCCAATGAAGTGAAGAAGGGCGATGTGCTTGGGGTCGCAAGGGTTGCAGGAATCATGGCAGGAAAAAAGACAGCCGAGTTAATCCCGCTTTGCCATCCGATAAACGTTTCCAGCATCTCCGTTGATTTTGAGACAAATAAGGAGCTTCCCGGAATAGATATAACCGCGACCGCTAAAATAGCCTCCCAGACAGGCGTTGAGATGGAGGCGCTTACCGCTGTATCGGTTGCGGCGCTTACCATTTATGATATGTGCAAGGCCGCTGATAAGGCGATGACGCTTACCAATATCAGGCTTGTCAAGAAAACAGGCGGGAAAAGCGGCACCTTCACCAGGGAATAGCTGTTTAAATTTATTATTTACACAAACAATATTTTTCGGTTATACTCTTGGATTATGGATAAAGAGAAGCTCGAGTATTTTCGGTCGATACTGAACGGTAAGCTTGAAGAGCTGTTAAGCGGCGCTGAAAGAGCTGTTTCGGGAATGAGTGAGGAGAAGGAAGAGAACTATCCTGATCCGACTGACAGGGCGACACACGAGACCGACAGGAACTTCCTTCTAAGGGTTAAGGACAGGGAGCGCAAGCTCATCACAAAGATCAATGAGGCCCTTAAAAGGATAGATGACGGTTCGTTCGGTATCTGTGAGTTGTGCGGTGAGTACATTTCCGAAAAAAGGCTTGAGGTGAGGCCTGTAACAACCTGCTGCATTGAATGCAAGAAAGAAGAAGAAGAGCAGGAAAAGGCCAAGGTTCACAAATAGCAGCTTCGAACTTATTCAGGACTTAAAGCGCATTCCGTGATGTCAACACATCGAAGGAGTTGTCTTCCTATTTTTATTTAAATATCCAAGAAGGTAAATATGCCTGAACTAAGGAAAGACCCAATAGTAGGAAGATGGGTTATAATATCAACAGAGCGCGGCAAACGGCCTTCAGAGTTCGAATTTTCCCAGCCTTCCGTCAAGGTAGGCTTTTGTCCTTTTTGTCCCGGCAACGAACCTAAAACCCCCCCTGAAATACTTGCCTACCGTAAAAACGGCGGCGGCCCCAATTCATCAGGCTGGCATATAAGAGTTGTGCCCAATAAATACCCTGCTCTCAAGGTGGAAGGGGAGCTTAACAGGGAAGGGGACGGCGTTTATGACAAGATGAACGGCGTTGGCGCGCATGAGGTCATAATAGAATCTCCTGACCACAGGGACACCCTTGCCACTATCAGTCCGAGGCAGCTTGAGGAAGTCCTCTGGGCTTACAGGGACAGGATAATAGACCTTAAGAGGGACCAGAGGCTTCGCTACATACTTATTTTTAAAAACCACGGAGAGGCCGCAGGCGCCTCCCTTGAGCATTCCCACTCGCAGCTTATAGCGCTTCCCATCATCCCCAAAAGGGTGGCTGAGGAGCTTGACGGAGCCCTTGAATATTACAATTTCAAGGAGAGATGCGTATTCTGTGATATAATACGGCAGGAAATAATGCAGGGCGTCAGGGTGGTAGCGGAAAACCGTGATTTCATAGCGGTATCTCCGTATGCCCCTAAATCGCCTTTTGAACTGTGGATACTTCCGAAGGTCCACGAATCCAATTTTGAGAATTGCCAGAAGCACCATTACGAAAACCTCTCGATAATCTTCTCCGATGTGCTCAAGAGGATGGACAAGGTCTTAAACTATCCTCCGTACAATTTCATACTCCATGCGGCTCCTCTGAAAGACGGTGCAACGCAGTATTATCACTGGCATTTTGAGATAATACCAAAACTGACCAAAGTGGCCGGTTTTGAATGGGGCTCGGGCTTCTACATCAATCCGACGCCTCCTGAAGAGGCTGCCAAATTCTTAAGGGATGCCAAGGTGTAGGCACCAGTTTCCTTGCCGTTCCCGGCTGTTTCGGGCAGCAAAACTCCGCTCCACCGTTTCGGAGTTTTGTCATGGAATATGATATAATAGAAAAAGTGGTGGAATTGGCGGTGGCCGAGCATGAGCTTGAAGGCAAGCTTGTGAAGGCTGCTGAACTTATCGCCTATTCCTTTGGTTTTGACCGCTGTGAGTTCTACTTGTGGGATGAGGGGAAACAGGTCTTTACGCTCAAGGCTCATTTCGGCGGGGATTCAAACCATAAGATATATGCGCAGGACGAAGGGATTCCCGGGGCTGTAAAGGCGCAAAAGGGCGTATTTGAGGCGCAAAGCCTCGATGAGCTTGAGGAAAAAGGCGTTACGGACAGGGACATGGAGGGTTTCAGGAGCGTTTACGCCCTTCCGCTCCATGACAGGCACAACTTCTACGGGATTTTATCCCTGAAGTCTAGAAAACGCCTTGCACTTTCAATAAAACGAAGGCACATAATTCGTATAGTCGCCCTTGAGCTTTCATGGGCCATCAGGTACGATGAGCTTATAAGGAACCACCAGAAGATTCACAGCGACCTTGCCGAAATACAGAAAAAGTTCGCTAATGCCGAAAAGCTTCTTGCCTTGGGCGATATGGCGGCAACATTGGCCCATGAGATAAGAAATCCGCTGATAAGCATAGGCGGATTCGCGGGAAGGCTGAAAAAACAGCTTGGGCCTGACACAAAAGGGGCTCTGTATTTAGACAGAATTAATATCGAAGTCTCAAGACTCCAGAAGATAATGGACGGCATTACCGGGTTCCTTAAGGACAGCGCGCTGGAACTCAGGTCTAACGATATCAACGAAGTAATAGAAGAGTGTTTAAAGATTTTCAACCCTGATTTCCGTTCATACGGGATAAGGGTGATAAAGGATTTTCATAAAGGGCCGCTCCACATAATGGCTGACAGGGAGCAGCTTAAGATTGCTTTTGACAATCTGATTGCCAATGCGGTACAGTCCATGGAAAAAAACGGCGGTTCGCTTATCATAGCTACCGCGCTTTCCGGGGACCTGGTAACAATAAGCATAGCTGACAACGGCGGCGGCATTGACCCGAGATATCTCGGGTATATCTTCAATCCGTTCTTTACTACTAAAGAGCACGGCACCGGGCTTGGGCTGCCGATAACGAATTCCATAGTGAACAGGCACAAAGGCGTCATAGAAGTGGAAAACAACGCCGGTGTCGGAGTGACATTTACAGTCAAGCTGCCGAGGGCGGAGGCAAAATTGCCGGTTGTCCTTTTGACGGATAAAATTGCTGAAAGCGGGCCGGGGAAATTCAGGTAACCCGGTCAGCTTGGATTGTTATCGCATTAGGGGTCTAAAATGAAAAAGAGGATTCTTGTTGTCGATGATGAGGAAGGTCTCAGGCTTCTTTACAAAGAAGAGCTTGAAGACGAGGGATGGGAAGTAGAGCTTGCGGCCTCAGGCGAGGAATCGCTTGAAAAGCTTGAGAGCGATTCTATTGATCTCGTACTCCTCGATATCAAGATGCCGGGCATGGACGGAGTTGAGGTGCTCAGGCGGGTAAAGGAGAGATGGAAGGACCTGCCCGTAATCCTTTGCACGGCGTACCCGCACTATAAGCACGACTTCGGCACATGGGCGTCTGACGCTTATGTAATTAAGTCGTCAGACTTAACGGAGCTTAAACAAACCATCAGGGACATACTCGGAAAAAAAGAATAACCCCATGATACTAATCACCGGCGGGACAGGTTTTGTCGGGACGAATCTTATCGGCAGATTATTGAAAGATTCCCAACGCGTACGCTGTCTGGTAAGGAATCCCGGTAAGGCTGAGCGGCTCAAGGAAAAAGGAGTCGAGCTCATCCGCGGCGATGTAACAAACCCCTCCTCAGTTCTCGAAGCGATTACCCCGGAAATAGATACCGTAATACATCTTGTAGGCATCCTCGCGGAGCCAAAAGGCCAGACCTTCAGGTCTATCCATGTGGAAGGCACGCGCAGTGTAATAGAGGCGTGCAAGGCAAAGGGAGTAAAACGCTATCTCCACATCAGCGCCCTTGGCACGCGAAAGAACGCAAGGAGCGAGTATCACAAGACCAAATGGGAGGCTGAAGAGCTTATCAGGGCGTCAGGCCTTGAATATACCATTTTCAGGCCGTCGGTAATGTTCGGCAAGGAAGATAACTTTACAAATATGTTCGCAAGGATTATCAGGCTTTCTCCCGTAATATTTATACCCGGTAATGGAAAGAACAGGATGCAGCCTGTCCATGTCATGGATGTAGCTGAGGCGATGGCGCTGTCCATCAACAGGGCTGAGGCGAAAAACAGGACATTTGAAGTGGCAGGGCCTGATATTTATACCTTTGATGAGATTATGGATAAGATCTGCGAAGCGCTTGGAAAAAAAAGGGCGAAGGTTTGCATCCCCATGCCTTTGATGCGTATCGGGGCAATGCTGGCAGAGTCAGTCCTTCCGACCCCGCCTATTACAAGAGACCAGCTTCTTATGCTGGAGGAGGATAATATCACCTCTGATAATGCCCTTGTAAAAGTGTTCGGCATGAAGCCCAAGGGCTTTGTGGAAGGCATGAAGACATACCTTAAGTAACTTTCCTGAAATAATCCTGCCGATTTCAATAAATCGCTTGCGATAGCCTCGGTTTTTTGGTAAAAATTTCTATTAAGTTTCAGTCCTGACAATTTAAGGGGGGTTAGCTCAGATGGGAGAGCGGCTGGTTCGCAATCAGCAGGCCACCGGTTCGATCCCGGTACCCTCCACCAGAAAAATCAAAGGGTTACGGCGTCAGTCGTAGCCCTTTTTCATTGGACTGTGCTAAAATTGTGCTAATCCTGTCCAAGATCTCGACTCCATCCCTCAAGCTTTCAGGATAATGGTGGGCATACCGCTGAGTCATCCTGATATCCTTGTGGCCCAAAAGCTTTCCAATCTTATAGAAGTCTATTCCAGCTTGAGCAAGGCGAGTAGCAAAGGTATGTCTGAGGTCGTGGAACCTGAAATCCTCAATCTTAGCTCGTTTTAAGGCCTTGTAGAAAGCCCTTAGAAGATTACAGGCTAATATCTTGTTCCCGGCCTCATTGATGAAGACATAATTATTATTTATGCTCCTAACCTTTGCTTTAGACTTCAGAAGCTCCAAAGCCCGCTGATTCAAGGGTATGGTTCTTTTCTCGCCGTTCTTAGACCGAACAACAGTAGCGGTTTTTCTGAACAGGTCAACATGAGGACATTCAAGGGATAGTATTTCATCTTGCCTCATACCAGTGTTGAGGGCGAAGATAACGACCTCTTGTAACCAATACCTTGGCTCAGTCTTGTTCTCTTCGATTGTAGGATAAAGAACGCAATTATCTATAAGCGTCTTTTCCTCTTCGAAGGTGAGCCATCTATCCCTTGCGTTTCTTACCTTTTCAGGACTAACCCTATCAACAGGATTTTCCTTGACCCATTCCCATTCCCGCATGGCGAGATTGAAAGCATGACGTAAAAGGCCTCTACGGGAATTTATTGAAGAAGCTGAAAGCCCTCTGTTCCTGCAAGTTGTTTTGTATTCAGAGATAAGGCGAGGAGTTATTTCTTTCAAAGGCGTATTACCGAAAAATTCCTCCATCTCCTTTACGATTATCCTGTCAGACCTAACCGTATTTGGTCGCTTGTTTGGGACAGAGTGTTCATTTATATACTTCTCCAATAACTCGCCAACGGTCTTTTCTTCGCCTTCAAGCTTTTCAAACCACTTGCCCTCCGTGATTTGAGTTAGAACCTTTGCATGGATCTTTTCCGCAAGCTTCTTATCAGTTGCCCCTGTGGATTGCCTTATCTGCTTGCCGTTATAGCTAAATCTCATCCACCAGACCTGGTCTCTCTTAAAAAGTCCCATTAATCCTCCTTCCTGAGACCTTGACTTAGGCTGGTTTCCCGTTTGGATGGATTATACCTCTTGCCCTTTGCCTGTTCAATAGCTCTCTTGACTATCAGATGCCCGTTAAGCTTGTAAAAAGGAATAGTGTCGTAATGCACCCATGAATAAAGGGTAGATTCTTTTACTTTTAAGAAGTCAGAAAGTTCTTTTATGGTAATCAGCTTCATATATCTTTTTCTTGCTCTAATGGCTTATTGTATTTTTTCTTTTTAGAATTGATCTTGGTCACTAAATAATCATTCTCGTCCTGATAATAAGACGAGTTCTCAGTATGTTTTTTTAGAAATTCTTTGGCATCTCTGCAAAATTCAAGTACGACAGTATCATTTATAGAATCATAGCCTTTGAGTGCAGCGTAATTTGTCAGATAGCCCATGCCATTTAAAAATAAAGTGCTGACGATAGGAACTCTCGACCTGCTAATATCTCTGATTATTCCTGTATAGTTACCATCACCGAACTTGACCTGTTCTATTTCAGCCCAAAGGGGATGGGTTTGCCACCTTGTACGATTTTTGGTTTTTTCTTCATAAGCAAGTCTTAACCATTTTTGAGTGCAATACAGCCATATGTCATTACTGCATTCACCTAATTCAAAAGCCTTGTTGATTGATAACTGCTTAAGGACTTCTCTTTTTAGCTGAAACTCAAGTCTCCAAACATTCAGGGTTTTATCCCATCCGTTTTTGCTCCAAAAGGCCATGAGGTAGTCTTTTTTGCTTTTTTCAATTTCGATGGTCTTGTTATAAAGCCTCGCTGATATATCACCACCGAGACCGATTGAGAAACCTGTAAATCTGTCCCCGCTCCAATGATTATTGAATCCCTTACTCCTTGTGATCCAAGATTTCTTATTTATAGCCGATAAATCAGTCTCAGTAATAAAATCTACAAAAAAATCTGCCCTGCTTACTGTTTCTTCTTCAATCCCGTCTAAAAGTTCCTTCATAGTTCCTCTTAGTTGATTCATAGCTATAGAAACCCCGAAGCAGTTCAAGAGATCGCTTGATAGCTGAACGTATATAGTAGGAAGCATTTTCTTTTTGCTTGCTGATATCTGAATATGATACCAACTGTCAACAAGAACATAGGCATATCTTCCTTTGCCCCTGTCCTTGACCTCAAATGTATGCTCATCAATGGTGATTGTAGCCAGAGCCTGCACTTTTTCATCATCTGATTGAGCAAACAATTTCTTTTGTTCCAGCTCCTCTTTGAACCTTTCATTTAATGTCCCTTTGAAGGATAAATAGAGGCTATCTATGCCTTTGTGAACTTTTTTAAATATTTCAGTCACTTACGATTTCTCCATGTAATTTGAGGGTGCTGTGTTACTAAGCGGCGCACCCTGGTTGATTTTACGCCTACGCTTCTGGCCTTATTCTCAGCTTTTGTGCTCTGCCAGCTCTTTTTAAAGACGGTTTCGCTTCGCTTACACCAAGGGGCGAAGCCCCTTGGTTATCCCCCGTTCGCTTCTGCCGACCTCGTGCCAATGCGCAACGGGAAAGCTCCTTAGCCCTGATTAGCGTTAGTGGCCGTTGCTGGTTGATAAGGGAAAATACCTTGTTGCCCTCAAACTGCCAATGTGCGCCCGCCCCGCAGTAGCGGGGCAGAACCCCCATTGGCGTAGCTCTTAGCCAGCGACTTTGTCTTGTGGCACTATAGACAGATAGAGTTTTCTATTTCGCTCTGAAATGCCTATTACAGTAAAGTTGACCACTTCGGTTTCCTTGTAGCTGTAGAATGTCTTTTTATCCAAGATCTGACCGATATACATATTTTTGTTGTTATCAGTATCTATAATGAAAAGCTCTGTTAGGAACTGGTTCCCACGCTTGGTCTCAATTTCCCTTTTTTCACATCCGATTATTGTTGCCCTTATTTGCATTCCTATCACCTCCTTTCCGCTCTGGCCTGAAATAAAAAAAGCCAGAATCGCTTGTTATTGGAAAGTGCTTAACAAGCAATCCTGGCTTTGGGATCGCGGGGAAAAAGTTAAATTAGCGGAGTCCCCTTTTGCTCCACTGCCTTCATAATATAATTAAAGTTTACACATGTCTTATATCTAATTTTAGCTGACTACTCTTGATTTCTATCAAGTCATTTTTCGTCCTCGATTTTTTTCCAGATTTTTTTGCCTTCGCCTTTGATCATTATTTCAATATCAACTAATCGGTCAATGTGTTTTAGAAAAGAGCCATAAAAGGCCAGATTATTCCTCAACCCGAATTCTGATTTTTTAAGATTGGGAATAGCCCTATTAAGATCCCGAATATAGGCCCGTATGACATAACCCACATTCAAATCAGGATCGCCGTATTCGCTCAGGGCTTTTCTGAGCTTTTCGAATTCCTCTTCATCGAGGCGCAGTGAGTAAGTCTTAAGTCCCATGCTAGTAATTATTCTTATTACAAAAGAAATAATATGTCAAGAAAGAACTTTGAGTACCTACAAATAGATTTGTTATCCATCAACTTATATTATCTTATTAGTAGATCGAATTTGGCATTCTCTGCGGGAGGAGCATAAAAGCAGTTCAACTTAGAATAAAGTTCCAAAATCATTTTCTCTTCTTCGGAGTTTTAGGGGGTTCTTTTTTACATTTATCAGAAGATGTTGGCTCTTCGTAAAACCAGAAGAAGCCATTGTTATGAGCCTTTTGGCATGTATCGATTTCGTCCAATAATGTAGAATGTTTCAGCTTATCAGCATTTGACTCCATTAAGCTAATATCATTTTCTATATCTTCTCTTGTAACTTCGCGATTTGTGCAGGCTACAGTAGGATAAGTAAGTATTATTTTATCTTTTATTATATATGTATTTTTACAAGTATTTTGAGCAGCCTTATTGCAGGCTGGTTTCCATTTTTCATAATCACTATAGTATTCATTAACTCGCCAGTTTTCAGGGAATCGAGATTTAAGATCAAGCAAGCGCTTGATACGCTGTTCAGAAGGTTTTTCATTAATACATATTTTTTCGAACGATTCTCGAAAAGGTAAAATGGAACCATGAAAGTCTTTTATGAAATAAGGATCCATTTCAGAATCGTTTTTTTTAATAGAGAGTGGAGAAAAAGGAGATGATGTTGTTATAGTTATAAGTCTGCAAAATTGGTACATATCATTAAAAAAAACAGTTGCTCCTTTAATATCGGCTGTGTTTATTAAGTCCGGGTCGGCTTCAGAGACATCTATTTTTTTTAATTCTATGTCTTTATTTAATTCATAATAGTACATATCACCATTTTCTGAGCCATAGTTTGAGCATATCTTTTTAAAATCATTACAGATTTTTGAGCTAGAAAAAGTTTTTTGATTAAAACAGTCGAGCGAATTAGAATAAAGAGAAATAGTTTTGTCAAAAATATCTTTTATTTGCTGTTCAGAGGCTGTTTCAATGTTAAAATTTTGAAAATGATAAGAAGGAATAAGTATATAAATACCAAATTTCTCATATAGGGAATTTATCAGGGATTCGTATTTTTCCCTATACTCATTAGCACGTTTTCCATTTTTGATATTTTTTGCTATTAGTTGATCTAATTTAGAAGCTTCTTGCATCAATTTTACAATTTCAGCAGTAACCTTTTTTGTATTTTTTAGTTCCAAAATAACTTCTTGGTGATAATCCTTATATTTAGGCAATAAGTCATTATAGAGCTGATTCTCGCTCTCAGTTGCATACGCAGCTACATAAAAAAACATTAAAAAAAATCCAGAAGCCAAGATAGTTAGCAAGTTTTTCATTGTACCTCCCAAAAAGATTGACTGTAATGGATTAATAATAGTCAAGATATTCATGTAAGACTATCATTTTTTAATAGTGTTTGCGAATTTTTTATATGGGAAATTTAATAGGGGTTCACCCAAAGTTACTGTGCTAAAATTGTGCTAAATTTTGCCAAAACAGGCAAAAAATCAGAAAACAGACAATTTCTTTAACAGGTTCTAACTGCTTGATTTTTAAAGCAAAACGGGAAAACCAGCCATAAATCAAGGAGTTGTGTTTTTGGGCTTTTTGCCCTTCGCAATCAGCAGGCCACCGGTTCGATCCCGGTACCCTCCACCAGAAAAATCAACCCCCCTGCGGTGAAACCGCAGGGGGGTTTTTGGTTGACCGCGATTGTTTTTTCGTATATATTCAGGATATACAATTATGAAAAAGCAAGAAGACATTTTTTCAAATGTAGAAGGCTTTGACTGGGATAAGGGCAATATCATAAAGAATTGGGAAAGGCATAGTGTCGGCCATCTCGAATGCGAAGAAGCTTTTTTTAATGCACCGCTACTGGTATATGATGACGCAGCCCATTCCATAGCAGAAGATCGTTTTTATATATTGGGGAGAACGGACAACAATCGGTTCCTTTTTATAATTTTTACAATAAGGAATCATAAGGTAAGAGTAATATCAGCAAGATTTATGAAACAGCTGAAAAAAATACCTAAGTTTAAAAATGAAGAAGAGGAACGGGAGTTCTGGGCAACCCATGACTCGGCTGAGTATATTGATTACTCCAAGGCAAAAAAAGGCCTCTTCCCTAATTTAAAGCCATCGACAAAGACAATATCCATTAGGCTGCCTGAATCTCTTGTGGAGCATATTAAAACACTGGCTAACAAGCGAGATGTGCCTTATCAATCTTTATTAAAGATTTTATTGGCTGAAAAAGTAGATGAGGAGCTTCATTCCGCAAAATAAATAAAAATCTTCAAAACCGCTATTTCGATTCGTGTGCTGAAATTGTGAGTTCTGGAAGTAAGCTGATTGTCGTTCATTTATCAAGCCCCCTTTGCTAATTTCCCCGTTTTTTAGTATATTATCCTCATTAAGAACCAAAGGTTATAATGAGGACATTTCATCTATATTCCCCAAAGGATAATTTACTTAAGCCCTTGCTTATTGCGCTTGGGTTTTTCTTTGCCGCGGCGTTGGTAAAGGCAGGCATGCTGGTCTTTGCCGCAAATGGCCTTGCGGTCAAGCATTACCTTGATATCGGTGAGAAGGCTTTCATAGTCTTTATGACTTTGGGAGCTGTTTTTCTTCTCCGCTGGATTATCGCAGACGCCCCTTTTAATTTACTTCGCAGGCACACGGTTGCGCCTCTTTTTAAGGCCATAATATCGCTGTTCCTTTATTTCGGCGCTATTATGTTCCTTTTAAACAGGCTGCTTGGCATCAATCTTCTTCCGCTTCTTACTACATCAGCCGTCCTTACAGGTATTATCGCCCTTTCATTGCAGGAGACGCTTAAAAACCTTTTTACAGGGCTTTGGATAAACATGGACAGGATAGTGGCCAAAGGCGACTGGGTGAAGGTGGCTGAGAAAGAGGGCCAGATAGTTGATGTGACATGGCGGACGACAAGGATACTTACAAGGGATAACGACCTTATCTATCTGCCGAACAGGTTTCTGGCAGAGGGCGTGCTTGAGAACTATACTTACCCCACGCCCATTCATATAGTTCAGGTCGATATAGGTGCGAGTTATAACGACCCTCCGAACAAGGTGAAAGAGCTTCTTATGGATATTGCCATGGACACTCCGGATGTGCTCGTTGACCCTGTCCCTGAAGTGCTTGTGCTCAGTTACGGGGATTTCTCCATCAATTACAGGCTGAGGGTCTGCATTAATGACTTTAACCTTGCGAGCAGGATAAAAAGCGACCTTAACAGCCGCATATGGTATGTGTTCAGAAGGCATGATGTAGAGATACCGTTCCCGATAAGGACGATTTATACAAGGACTGAGGCGAAGCAGCGGTCAACCGCAGAGATAATCTCATCATTTAAGGATATAAGCTTTTTAAAGATGCTCAAAGAGGATGAGCTTGCAAGGATTGCGGCTTCTGCGAGGGTTGAGTCATTCGGCGCAGGGGAAGCGATAGTAAAACAGGGCGAGAAGGGCGATACCTGCTACATACTTAAAAAAGGCAGCGCGGATGTGCTGCTTAAGGATGTTCTTGAGAATGAGTCGCTTATAGCAACGGTAAAGGCAGGGGATTTCTTCGGAGAGATGAGCCTTTTGGCAGGAGAGCCGAGGAGCGCGACCGTCATAGCTAAAGAGGACTCTGCCTGCATAGTGATAGGCTCGCAGGAATTCCATGAGATATTCAGGGATAATCCGGAGATAGCTGAGAAGCTGAGCGAGATACTTGCGAAGCGTTCATCAGAGCTCAATCTTATAAAATCAAAAAATATCAGCAAGCTTCACGCTGAGACAGAAATACAGAAGAACATCCTTTCCAAGATAAAGACCTTTTTCAAGCTGTCCTGACCTGTTTTTATTCATAAGGTCATGCCATACTGCCAGATCGGGCCCTGAAAAACTTTGTTGAATCTAAAATGCCCTGTTTATATTTTTCATTCCTTTCTTGAAGGATGGAGACATTTGCCTGTCTTTTTCCGTACAGCTTCTATTTAGCCGCCCTGCGTCATAGTTTTCGCTTGCAACAACTTGAAAATAAAGTTAAACTATGCTGCCTTTAAGACTTTAATTGAAAACAGGTTAAGAGGACGCGCTCTAACTTTTGTGCAGCTATTTAACCCCCGGGGGATGTAAAAGCTCTGGGGTTTTTTCTTTTATTTGCAGCTGTGTCTGCAGGAGGTCATAGTTGAAGGTTTCAGGAGCACAGATGAATGTCTCACGGAGGATTAGGTGAGCCATCCAATAATAATTCAGGGCGGTATGGGGGCAGGCGTTTCGGGGTGGCTTCTCGCCAACAGCGTTGCTAAAGCAGGACAGCTTGGAGTGGTATCAGGCACTGCCCTTGACATAATCCTTGTAAGAAGGCTTCAGGCAGGAGACCCGGGCGAACACATGAGGCGGGCTCTGGCGCATTTCCCAATCCCTGAGATAGCAAACAGAATAGTAGAAAAATATTATATAGAGGGCGGCAAGGCCGCGACCGATTCATTCAAGTCATGCTCCATGTTCTCCGCAAACCCTTCGATAGAGCTGCAGGAGCTGACGGTAGCAGCAAATTTTGTCGAGGTATATCTTGCAAAAGAGGGGCATAACGGAGTAGTAGGCATAAACTATCTTGAAAAGATACAGATGCCCAATATCTACTCCATTTACGGGGCAATGCTCGCAGGCGTGGATTATGTGCTTATGGGCGCGGGCATTCCGAGGGAGATTCCCGGAATCCTTGACAGATTGTCCAATCACGAAGAAGTATCCCTTTCCCTTAATGTGGACGGCGCGGACAAAGAAGACGATTTCAGGATGTTTTTTGACCCTAAGAAAGTGACAGGCAAGGAGCTTCCCGTTCTTAAACGCCCGAACTTCCTCGCCATTATCGCATCAGATATTCTCGCAATAACACTCGCAAAGAAATCAACCGGAAAAGTTGACGGATTCATCATAGAAGGCCCTATCGCAGGCGGACACAACGCCATGCCCAGGGGGGCGCTGAAGCTCAGCGAAAGAGGCGAGCCCCTCTACGGCCCCAAGGATGTCGTTGACATTGAAAAGATAAAAGGCCTTGGGCTTCCGTTTTGGCTTGCAGGTTCATACGGCACAGCTGAAAAGCTCAAAGAGGCCCTGAATTCGGGAGCTGCCGGAGTTCAGGTGGGCACTGCGTTCGCATTCTGCAAAGAGTCGGGCCTTACCGAAGAGATAAGGACCGCGCTTCTTGATAAAGTCATAAAAGGCACTGCGGATGTGTTCACTGACCCGCACGCATCCCCTACAAACTTTCCGTTCAAGGTCGTAAGGCTTGAAGGCACTAACTCGGAAGCGGATGTCTTTGAAGCAAGGCCGAGGATATGCGACCTTGGCTACCTGAGGCACCTTTATAAGAAAGAGGACGGTACTGTCGGGTACCGCTGCCCGTCAGAGCCTGTTGAAGTATATGTGAAAAGGGGAGGCAGCGCAGAGGATACCGTAGGCCGCAAATGCCTCTGTAACGGACTTATGGCAAATATAGGTCTTCCGCAGCTCAGGAAAGGCTATCTTGAAAAACCCCTCGTAACGGCAGGCGAGGACTTGAAGTATCTCGGGCGTTTCATCAAACAAGGTGAAAAAACCTACTCGGCAGTTGATGTAATCAACTCCATGCTTGAAAATAAAAATGCCGGCGCATCTGTTCCCTGCAGCAACGACCTTACAACAGAGGCAGGCATTTAATCCAGCCATTTATGGCGTGGAATCAATATTTAAAATAAATAAATTAAAAAGGGGCTGCGCAATATTGCGCAGCCCCTTTTGTGTTTAGGGTTTCAGGTAAATTTATTCGTCTGCTCTGGGTTTGCATTTCGAATAAATAAGAAGGGCCGCAACAAGTATCAATACGATACCCGCGTGAACGCCAAGCTGAATTACTCCGCCTACCCATTCGGCTTCCCCCATTCCAAGCTTCATCTGCGTAAGCAAAATGCCCCTTATGCTGGCGATAACGCCTATGAAGATGAAGGGGTTGAGGGAGAAAGAATGGCGGTTTATCTGCCTCATGACCTGCCTGAAAAGCTCCATGATGATAAGCACGAACATGAGGTCGCTTATGATGTGCGAGATTGAATGCTGGGTGTAGAAGATGAAATCCGTTAAAGCCTCAAGCATCAGGAGGAACGCCACGCCTATGATGCCCAGAGCAACCCAGATAAGTATCACATCATCAATGATAGTGAGGAACTTGCTCACGAACGGGATGACAACGCTTCTCCTGCCCGAATCTTCGGGTTTGACCTTTATTTCCTTATCTATGTCTGACTGCAGGTTTTTATCCATAAACCCCTTGAAGTATTTGATTTAGGTTAAGCGAATTTCGCTACCCAATTGTATTATGGCACGCAAGAAAAATCAATACCGTGTTGAATATCATTGCGGAATAAAAAAAAGCAGATGCGCAATTTTTCCGCATCTGCTTTTTGGAACATTCAGTTGGGAGGGCCTAATATGCGCCGCTTCCGGCTGAACCGCCGCCGTCATATCCTATGAACGGATGCTTCCAACCTGTCCTTGACCATATGGAGCACCGCTTGGTCCAGAGGCTGTCAGGGTGAGAGGTCATCAGTATGCTGCAGACCTGGGACAGTTTGTCGCTTTCTCCGGTCAGCTTGAAGTTAGCCGCTCCGAGGAAGTATTCTGCTTCAGGGACAAGCTCTGAGTCAGGATGGTCATCGATGACCATCTCGAATTCGCGGATAGCTTCAACAAACCTCTCAAGATGGAACGCCGCAAGGCCTCTTGAGAGCGTCAACTGCGCTATGAACTCCTTGGGCGGGAGATAGCCTACCCACCTTTCGAGTTCCCTGCCCCGCTCATCGGCTATAATAAATGTAGGGGTCCAGTCAATACGATGCTCCCTGGCAAGCTCGGGTTTTTCTGCCATGTTAAACATTATCGGCGCTGTCTCGCGCTCGATGGCATTGATTACATTGTCATCATTGAATGTCTCGTTCATTGTCTTTATTGAGCTCTGGCATTCAGGGTGATAAAAGAACATCAGCAGAAGTCTTGTGCCCCCCGTAATCTCATTAACTGCATCATTTAAATCCTTTTTCCAGTTTAAGCGGTTCATAAGGCACCTCCGTTTTAAAAAAAGCCAACAACCTTTGATTTCGTTTACATTATATCTCAATGGCATGTTCAGTCAAATTCCGTCACTATTGCAACCGGGGTATCTTCGAAGTAAAAAAGCTAATATATTCAGGTGTTTAGGTAACCAGATTTTCCTGTTAACCGGCCTGCGTTTTCCTTATAATGTGTACCATGCAGTTTAACGCCCTTCCTTACAATGTAAGGCATACATTCAAAAACGAGCTTAAGGCCGCCATGCTCGTTGGCATCTACGGCGGAGCCCTTATACCATTTGTCGCGATAGTGGGCAGGAAGATAGGCGCAACCGACCTGCAGGTAGCCCTCCTTACCGCCGCCCCATATCTTGCGAATGCCTTTGCCCTCCTATGGACAGAGGACGTCTTTGGCAAGGGCAGGGTCTGGTATGTTGTCTGGCCGAATGTTGTAGGCAGGCTCCTTCTTTTAGGGATGTTCTTTGCCGTAAGCCCTGTTTTCTATACGGCGATAATTTTTATTTACATGATTATCACCGCCATACCTTTCCCCTCTTATGCCTCCATAATGAAGACCAATTACCCGGATGACATCAGGGGCAGGCTCATGGCGTACATCAGGCTCGGTAACGCCGTGTTCTGGATAACATCTTCAGCCGTAGCCGGCTGGGTACTTGAGATGAAAACCTCATATTACAGATATCTGTTCCCGGTCGCAGCGGTCTTTGGCGTATTGTCGGCTCTGCAGTTCGGCTCTGTAAAGGTCCTGAATGAAAAAAAGGAGAAGGGGAGATTTGCGGGGTTTTCGCTCTTTTCAGGCGCATTCAGGGATAAGGCATTCCTGAGATACCTTCTTGTCTATTCCCTCTTTGAGTTCGGTCTTTTGCTCTCGCTTCCTTTATATCCGTTGGCGCTGGTCGATGAGGTGCATATCTCCAATTTTGCCACAGGCCTTTTCGGCTCGATATTTTCAGGCATGTGGCTTGCGGGCTTTTTCTTCTGGGGCCATTTCCTCGACAGGTTCTCCGCAAGGATAACCCTTGTCTCCGTATTCTCGCTCTCATGCCTGATACCGCTGTTCTATATATTAACCAAAGACATCTATATGCTTGCCGCTGTGCAGGGCATCGCCGGTTTCATGTTCTCAGCCATTGAGCTTGCCGGTTATGTGATAATTACAAGGATGACGCACGAGGGCGAGGTGGCACGGTATGCTGCGGCAAATATAGGGTTTGGCGGCTTAAGGGGCGCGATTGCCCCGTTTTTGGGCATTGCCCTGATGCAGGCACATGGGGCCGGTTTTGTTTTTTCAATTTCACTGGCGCTTGGAATTCTCTCATGCATTGCGGGTTGGAATGTGCTAAGGCGCATTGAGGCTTGACAATAACCGTTTCTTTATATATTTTTTTGTGAAGTTCGACATACGAATGTTAAATTATTTGGGGGTGGGGTTGTGAAAGAGTTGCTGTCAGCAAGCCGTTATCTTATTTTTATTCCCGTTCTGCTTTCCTTAATTGCGTCAGCAGGCGCGTTTGTCTGGGGGGCATACAGGACGATAGAAGTCCTCTATCATCTGTTCCATGCGATGTTTACAGGCACGGCAGGCGCAGTAATAGAGCTTATAGCCGTGATGGACACTTTTCTGATAGCAACAGCCCTTCTTATATTCGCCCTCGGTCTTTATGAACTCTTTATAGATGAGCTTAAGTTCCCGGAGTGGCTTGTTATTCATAACCTTCACGACCTTAAGGCAAAACTCGGCAGCGTCATCATCCTTGTCATGGCGGTTGCGTTTCTTGAACATCTTGCCACATGGTCTGACCCCTGGGGCACCTTCCTTTTTGCCGCGGCAATAACCCTTGTAAGCGGAGTCCTGATAGCCTTCGGGTACTTCGGGGAAAAAGATTAAAAACGCCCAGGAATGGCGGGTTTTTCGGCAAATGTATTTTACTTTTGTATAGCTCGGTTTTACCTGCGCCTTAAAAAGCCCGCGACACCGGGCACCCGATTGCCGCAGTTTCTTAACCATCCATTCAATTTTGTTAACCGTCAAGAGCTTGACATTTTTTGGCGGGAAGATATAATTTGAATAATTTCAAAAAAAGATGTATGCCAGGCTCACACACCATTAATAGTTACCACTTTTAATTTTATCTGTTTAGAAAATCCTCCGGCAAGTTGTACCTCCTCGTGACTTTTTGGAAAGCCTGTGCCTGTAAGTAACCAAAGCCGTTTCTGTGTTGTAGAGGGCGTTTCTTATGGAGTCAGTCCTGCAGACAATCTTTACCGGTCAAACACCGCTTGGAGGTATTAAGATGCTTAATCCTAAACTAAGGAGCAAGATCCTTGTCGTGGATGACGAAGAGACAATTGGCATAGGGATGAGCGAAATACTCAAGGATGAGGGGTTTGAGGCAGGTTATGTTGTAAACGGCAAGGATGCGGTAGAGGCAGTAAGGAGGGAAGGTTATAGCCTTGTTTTTATGGATATAGTCATGCCGGGCATGAACGGGCTCGATACATTCCGCGAGATAAAAAAGGTAAAGCCAAATGCCAAGGTGATATTGTTTACCGGATACTTCAGGGACGCCGAGGATGTCATACTTCAGGGCATCAGGGAAGGGATGATAGACGAGTTCATCAGAAAGCCATATTTTGCAGATGAAATAATCAAGTCGGCAAGAAAGTACGCTTTATGACCTTTCAAATCGTTCTCAATCCGCAATTTTTCAAATAAAGCCCCGTCTTTTTAAAATCAAATTAAATAACTTTGAGCGGCTCCATGCAATTATGCTATACTTCCTTGCCCTGTAAATCAGGGGTAAAATAATCAGAAAAAGGGATGGCATCAGAAGATATGGCAGTACGCGCAGTAATACACATAGACCTTGACGCTTTTTTCGCGTCAGTTGAGATTAAGAAAAGACCGGAGCTCAGGGGCAAACCTGTTATTGTCGGAGCTGACGGCGACCCCACGAAAAGGGGAGTCGTTTCAGCGGCATCATATGAGGCGCGCAAATCAGGCGTGCACTCAGGCATGCCTCTTAAGAAGGCTTACAAGCTTTGTCCTTCAGCGCAATTCCTGCCCGTTGATTTTGAATCATATGAAAATGAGTCCGAGGAGTTTCTGGAGATACTCAGGGATTATAGCCCTCTTGTGGAGTCATTTGGGCTTGATGAGGCATTTATTGAAGTCATTTCAACAGGCGAGGACGCCTTGCCGAATGCGATAAAGATAGCCGGTGAGATAAGGTCGAGGATAAAAGAGGAGCTCAGGCTGCCGGTCTCCATCGGCATCTCAAGGAATAAGCTCCTTGCGAAGATGGCTTGTGACTTGAGCAAGCCAAACGGCTTTCTGGTGCTGGAAGAAAAAGATGTGGAGAAAACCTTCAGGGAACTGCCTGTAAGGACGCTTTGGGGCATAGGGCCAAAGACAGAGAAGAGGCTTAATGACCTTGGCATAAAAACTGTCGGAGAGCTCGCCAAAGTCCCTGTGCAGCACCTTGAAAGAAACTTCGGCCTTATTATAGGAAGAACGCTTCATGAGCACGCAAGGGGAATAGATGAAAGCCCTGTGGTGCCTTTTTATGAGCCTGAATCATTGGGCAGGGAAGTTACTTTTGAGGAAGACACCAACGACATCTACATAATAAAGGAAACTATCTACGCGCTAACCGAGGATGTGACCGCAAGGCTTAAGAACTTTGATAAAAAGGCAAAGACAGTTACTATCAAGATAAGGTTCAGCGATTTCAGGACAATTACCCGTTCAGAGACTCTGGATCAGGAAACCGATTCGCTTAATGATATATGGGTAGCGTGCTTAAGGCTTATTGAAGCAACTGATTTCCCAAAATCAGTAAGGCTTGTGGGCATAAAGCTCTCGCACTTAAGCGGCAGGGAAGACTGATTGAAGCGCCCCGCGGCAAGCCGCGGGGGTATGCGCTCGCGGCGCATATTCAATCGGCGCTTTCGCCGTCGTACTCGAACTTTATCTCTCCTTCACCGGGCCAGAGCCTTATCTCAAGCTCTTTAAGCAGATCTGTCAGTGTTTCAGTCCTTAGGGCTGACAGAGCTATGGCTCCGTATCTCCTTGAAAGATTTTTCACCTCTATCGGGTCAACAAGGTCGATTTTATTGAATACGAGGAGCTTTGGTATCTCCAGAAGCCCTATCTCATCCAGAATCTTTTCTACAGTCTGTATCCTCTTCTCAAACTGCGGATTGCTTAAGTCAACCACATGGACGAGCAGGTCGGCATCCTGCATTTCTTCAAGCGTTGCTTTAAATGCCGTAAGCAGGTCTTCAGGCAAGTCCCTGATAAACCCGACTGTATCTGTAATGACTGCATCCCTTTCCTTGGGGAAGCGAAGCCTCCTGCTTGCGGTATCAAGGGTTGCGAAAAGCTTGTCCTCTACAAGGGTCTCGCTTCTTGTGAGGGCGTTAAGCAGGGTGGATTTGCCGGCATTCGTATATCCGACTATTGAGATAATCGGGACTCCGCTTGCCGCCCTTTTTCTTCTGCGTTCAAATCTGCCGCGGCTTAAGTTCTTAAGCTCTTTTTCAAGGTGCGAAATCCTGTCCTGAACTCGCCTCCTGTCAACCTCAAGCTTTGTCTCACCGGGGCCCCTTCCGCCTATGCCGCCCATGAGCCTTGAAAGCGAAGTGCCCTTGCCTGTAAGTTTAGGTAAAAGGTATTTCAACTGCGCAAGCTCTACCTGAACCTTACCGTCCCTTGAGTGCGCCCTTCTTGCGAATATGTCGAGAATAAGCTGCGTCCTGTCAATAACCTTGAGCTCGGTGATTGCGCCAAGTTCCCTTACCTGAGTAGGCGTGAGCTCCTGATCGAATATTAAAAGTGAAGCCTCTTTTTGCAGTGCTTTTATTATAAGCTCTTTTATCTTGCCCGTTCCCATGAGGTACTTCGGGTTTATCTTCTCAGGCCTCTGGCAGACCATATCAAGCACATCTACATTACTTGTCCTTGCAAGCTCCTTAAGCTCCTGCAAAGACTCCATCTGCTCTTCTTTGGACTTCATGGCAACGCTTACAAGGATTGCCCTTTCCCTGTTATCCCTGACATCTTTTAAAATGGCCCTTCCCATCTCCTCTTCAAGGGAGTTGATAAAGGAGTCCATCTCAAGGTCATACCTGTGGAAAGGCATCGGCACTTCCACTTCGTAAGTCCTGCCTTCTGAATTATAGGGGAGGAGATGCGCGCTGTACACATCAGCAGGCAGCCCGTCATCCTGCACTCCTATAGCTGTCATCAGGTCAAGGCGAAGAAGCGCAAGGTCTGTAAGGTCGTCCTGTGAAAGCGGTTCGTTCTTAAGGTGGGTGTGGATGCACCTCACTCCTCTCAAGTGCTTTTTCCCAAGCGGATAATCGCTGAGCACAGGGATGACTATCTCTCTCTCCGTGCCGATGATGGTAGAGATGATAGCGCCCTTCCTGTTTACGATTATACCGATCTGTCTTTTGATTTCCCTTGAGAGTTCCGTAAGGAATCTGGCGAGCTCGGATGTGATTACGCGTGAAGAAGGTATGCGGCGGTTATATATCCGCTCGATACTTTTGATCTGGCTCGGCTTGAGCCCAAGTAGATTGCCGTAGACCTGTGCTATGAAAAGACCTCCGATTTCAGATGAATTCTAAAAAATTATATCATAGAAGCAATGAAAAACAACTGGTAATGAATCGGGTTCAAGCGAGGGAGATTCAATTGACTGGCAATCTTTTTTCTGTTAAGTATCGTTATGGATAATTGATACTTTCCCCACCCCCAGGAGGGTTCATGGAAAAGAAGCACCCTATTCTGATAAACGGCAAATGGCTGGCAACTCAGGCAGAACTTCGCGTTGTAAACCCATATGACAAGAGTATAGCCGGGATTACTTATGTTGCAGGAGAAAATGAGATAGAAGAGGCGCTGGCCTCATCAAGCGCGGCCTTTGAGGTCTTAAAAAGCCTGCCTGCGTATAAAAAGTCTGAAATAATACTCAAAGTCGTCGAGGGGCTCAAGGCAAGGGGAGAAGAGCTTGCAAGGACAATAACCATCGAGTCAGGCAAGCCCATAAAGGATGCCAGAGGCGAGGTCAAAAGGGCGCAGGTGACATTCCAGCTTGCCGCTGAAGAAGCAAAAAGGCTCGAAGGCACTGTAATGCCCCTTGATATTGCCCCTGGGTCTGAAGGCAGGTTTGCCATTATCAGGAGATTTCCCGTAGGCACGGTCCTTGGGATAACCCCGTTCAATTTTCCTCTTAACCTTGTCGCCCATAAGGTTGCCCCTGCCATGGCGTGCGGAAATCCTATAATAGTTAAGCCGGCGCCCAAGACTCCGCTTACAGCTTTACTCCTTGGAGAAATAATAACAGAGGCAGGCTGGCCCGCAGGCGGGGTGAATGTTATTCCATGCACCAATGAAGATACGCAGAAGATGCTTGAAGATGAAAGGATAAAGAACATTACCTTTACGGGGAGCGCAAAGGTCGGCTGGATGATGAAAAAGCTTGCCGGCCCAAGAAAGATAACCCTTGAGCTTGGAGGCAATGCAGGCGTTATCGTCCACGATGACGCTGATATCGAATTTGCGGCAAAGAGATGTACCGTTGGGGCATTCTCATACGCGGGACAGATATGCATCTCTGTCCAGAGGATATTTGTGAAGGAGAGCATCTTTGAAAAGTTTAAGGACATGTACCTTGAGAATTGCGGCAGGCTTAAATTCGGAGACCCTCTGGATGAATTTACCGAGATTGGCCCGATGATAGAGGAAGCTGCGGCTGAAAGGACAGAGGCCTGGGTAAAGGAGGCTGTCGCGGACGGCGCGCAAATCCTGTCAGGCGGAAAGAGAAAGGGTAATTACTTTGAGCCGACAATACTTACGAACACAAAACCCTCGATGAGGGTCTGCGGCGAGGAGGTCTTTGCCCCTGTTGTAAGCCTTGAGCCGTATAGTGATTTTGAAGAAGCGGTAAGAGAGGTGAACAGCGGCCTTTACGGGCTTCAGGCAGGGGTATTCACAAGAGATATGGGAAGGATACTCCACGCATATGAAAAGCTCGATGTCGGGGGCGTCATTGTTAATGACATCCCTACCTACAGGGTGGATAATATGCCGTACGGCGGGATAAAGATGAGCGGCTTTGGCAGGGAAGGCATCAGGTATGCCGTTGAAGAAATGACGGAAATCAAGCTGCTGGCGCTGAAAGTTTAATGAAAAATAAAAAGTGCCGATAGATTGATCAGGAAATCACATTGAAAACGACTATTTAGAGGATTTTACCTGAAAATCAGGGCTTTTTCATGCATTGTTCTTTTTTAAAAAGAGGGTTTTAGCCGTCAAAAAAAATCTTGTCTTTTATTTTAAGCTGCGTTAGTATACTGTATACAGAAGAAAGTAAAATACTCGCTTCTTATATAAACAAAAAAATGGAAGGTGGTGATTCTATTGTCTCTTAAGATAACTGAGGATTGCGTAGCTTGCGGCGTATGTATGCCGGAGTGCCCTGTAAATGCTATCTCTGAAGGCGAGATCTATGTGATCGATCCCAATGCCTGCGTTGAGTGCAAAGGCCACTATGACTCACCGAAATGCGCAGAGGTTTGCCCGGTTGATGCTTGCGTTCCTGCCTAAGTAGAATCTTTTTAATTTTCTCCGTTTTACTTTGCCAGGGCATTGACCCCCGCATAATTTATTTGTGATTCCGGCTTGTCGCATGACAGGCCGGGCACAAGGTTTCAGATATTCTTTTTAGCCGTATCTTTGGTAAGTCGGGCTATTTTGCTGTTTTTTGTACCTATATGCTTTTGAACCGTATGCTTTTGTTGAAAAAGGAATGCTGATAAATGAAAGAATTTGCCGTATTCTGGGGTTGCACCATACAGACCCGTTTCCCCTTTATTGAGAAATCCACCAGGATTGTGCTGGAAGGCTTTAAACTCCCCTATAGAGATATAGACGGATTTACCTGCTGCCCTGAAAAATCCCTTGTAAATAATATAGACCACGCGATGTTCACTCTTACCGCTGCGAGGAATGTCGCCCTTGTCGATGAGAAGGGTTATGACCTCGTAAGTCCCTGCACCGGATGCGTCTCAAACCTTGCCACCGTAAAAGGCGAGCTTAAGGCAAATCCAAAGGAAAAGGGAGAGGTGAATTCGCTTCTTAATCAAGTGGGCAGGGAGTTTACGGGTGAGGCAAAGCTCAGCCACCTTGTCCCGTTCTTCCATGATATGGTCGGTATCCACGAAATCAAAAAGAGAATGATAAAGAACTTCTCCGGCTTAAAGATTGCTCTTCATTACGGATGCCATATGATAAGGCCGTCACACGCCTTGAAAAATGACGACCCGCTTGAACCGAAGAAGTTCGATAACATAATAAAGGCAATGGGCGCCGAAAGCGTAGACCACATGACCAAGCTCATGTGCTGCGGCCAGGGCCTCGACAGGGTCGATATGCACGATAAGGCCCTGCATTTCGCAAGAATTAAGCTCAGGGAGCTTAAGCAGCTTGGCACTGATGCCATGGTGCTTTGCTGTCCGTCCTGCTTCCTGCAGTTCGACAATAACCAGTTCCTTATGGAAAAAGAAGGAGAAAAGTTCGGTATTCCCATTATTTATTTCACTGAACTTATCGGTCTTTCAATGGGCTACAGCCCCGAAGAGCTTGGCATGAACGCCCACAGGGTTGATTGCGAGCCTTTCATTAAAAAATGGGAAAGTCTCTGCGCCAAAACCGACTGTGCGGCTGATATCAAGGCCGGGCTTAACAGCGGCGGCGGTATTTTAGGATAAAAATCATATTTTAAGCCTTAATTTTGCTGTATTTTAAAAAGCCGTACCGGAGTAAACCCGATGTTAGAAGCCACACTGAATTTTAAGCTCCTTGAAATGTGCTCAAAATGCGGGGCATGTTTCAGCATATGCCCATCCGCTACACATATACCTGGCTATGACCCGAGGGCGGTAATAAAGGACATACTGGCAGGAACTTACGAAAAATGGCTCAGTTCTGCCCATATCTGGCAGTGCCTTGAATGCCACTTCTGCCTTGAGATATGCTATCAGCATTACGGCTTTGAGAATGCCATGACAGCCTTAAGGACAGTAGCCGCCAAAAAAGGAATGCATCCGCCTCAGGTAAAAAGGGGCTGGGATATGTTCATTAAGACAAGCAGGCTTGGAGAGCCGACCCTTCCGGCAAGGAAAAAGCTTGGGCTTCCTGAGCCAACCGCAAGCGGGGCTGATGAATTCAAAAAGCTCCATGCCCTTTTGAAAGATGCGCGCGAAGGCCATAAAACCGAATAGATTCATTTTAAATTGATAATAAAAGAAGAGAAGGTGATACGGTGAACCATAATTACCAGAAAGACATTTCCGGATGCGGACTTACGGGTCTGATCAGTAAAAAGAAAAACAGGCTTAGCGGCAGCCACATCGTAAAATCACTGTGCCTCATGAATGACAGGGGCAACGGGCTTGGCGCAGGCTACGCGGCCTACGGAATATACCCTGAGTTCAAGGATTTTTACGCTTTTCATATAATGTATGATGAACCTTCAGTCAGATGGACTGTTGAGGAATATCTTAAGAGCAATTACCACCTTGAAAAGATTGAGGAAATCCCGACCTTTCCTGTAAAGGCTATCTCAATCAGCCCCCTTCTCGTAAGGTACTTCATGAAGCCGCTTAAGGATAAGCTCGTTGGAGATATCCAGGAAGCGGATTTTGTCGTCAATACCGTCATGAAGGTAAATTCAGAGATCGAAGGCGCATACATCTTCAGTTCAGGCAAGAACATGGGCGCATTCAAAGGCGTGGGAAACCCCTGCGACATAGCGGAGTTCTTCAGGATTGAGGACTACGAAGGCTATATCTGGACAGCCCACACAAGGTTCCCGACAAATACCCCGGGCTGGTGGGGTGGCGCTCATCCGTTCACTCTCCTTGACTGGTCAATCGTCCACAACGGTGAGATCTCCTCTTACGGCATCAACAAGAGGTATCTTGAGATGTACGGATATAAGCTTACGCTCTTGACCGATACGGAAGTAGCGGCATATCTGCTTGACCTTCTTATCAGGAGGCACGGCCTTGATATACCCACCGCATGCCTTGCGCTTGCGGCCCCGTTCTGGAAGAACATCGATAATAAAGACGAGGATGAGAGGGAAGCCCTTACCGCTTTAAGGCAGGCATACGGAAGCGCCCTTCTTAACGGGCCTTTCTCAATACTCTTTGGCCACAGCAAAGGCCTTGTCGGAATAAACGACAGGATAAAGCTCAGGCCCCTTGTAGCGGCAATTAAAGACGACATCACCTACATGGCATCCGAGGAATCAGCCATCAGGGCCATCTGCCCCACGCCTGAGAAGGTATGGGCGCCAAGGGCCGGAGAAGCTGTAATAGTAAACCTCGAGGACTGAATTTAAATATCAGGAATTTTGAAATACAGGAGTTTGCGGAGAGTTTTTAAGATAGCGGCCGCAATTGAAAACGGGAGGAAGTAATGTTTAAGAGTCTGGCGCCGCCTGAGTATCTGGCGACAATTGATCGTGAAAAATGTATAAGGTGCAAAAGGTGTATCCAGAACTGCGGCTGGGGCGTTTATTCCTGGGGCGGAGACAAGATACTTATAAATACATCCAAATGCGTTAAGTGCTTAAGGTGCTATCATTACTGCCCTGAAGAGGCTATCGAGATAAAAGATAACCCCACTAAGTTTAAGAATAACGCTTACTGGAGCTTCCATCATATAAGGAATATCAAGAGGCAGGCCGAGACAGGCGGCATCCCGCTTACAGGCATGGGCAGCGACCAGAACTACCCCATACTCTTTGACAACCTCATGATAGACGCCTGCCAGGTTACAAACCCCTCCATTGACCCCCTTAGGGAGCCGATGGAGCTCAGGACATACCTTGGCAAGAAGCCCTCAAGCGTAAAGATAGAGAAGGGCAAGGACGGCAAGCTTAAGCTTCAGACAAAGATGCCTCCGCAGATCAAGCTTGATCTGCCTATCATATTCTCCCCGATGTCATTCGGCTCAATCAGCCTCAACGCGCAGAAGGTGCTTGCGATGGCTGCCAAGGAATGCGGCACTGTCATGAACACAGGCGAGGGCGGACTCCATGAGGACCTTTTCCCGTACAAGTCCAATATCATGGTGCAGGTCGCCTCAGGCAGGTTCGGCGTTAACCCCGATTACCTCAATGCCGGAGTTGCCGTTGAGATAAAGATAGGCCAGGGCGCAAAGCCCGGTATCGGCGGACACCTTCCGGGTGAGAAGATACCTCTTGAAGTCGCAAAGACAAGGATGATACCTGTAGGGACAGATGCTATTTCACCTGCCCCTCAGCATGACATATATTCAATCGAAGACTTAAGGCAGCTTATTTACGCAATCAAGGAAGCCACCAATTATAAGCCGGTTTCGGTTAAGATAGCCGCAGTGCATAATGTCGCGGCAATCGCCTCCGGTATCGTAAGGGCAGGCGCGGACATAGTCTATCTTGACGGTTTCAGGGGCGGAACGGGTGCGGCTCCTTCAATTATCCGTGACCATCTCGGTATCCCGATTGAGCACGCAATTGCGGCAGTCGATGACAGGCTCCGTCAGGAAGGCATCAGGAATGAGGCCTCAATAGTAGCGGCAGGAGGCATCAGGTCAAGCGCGGACGCTGCAAAGGCAATAGCCCTTGGTGCGGATGCCTGCGCTATAGCGACATCGGCCCTCATTACAATGGGCTGTACAACTTGCGGCAAGTGCTACACAGGCAACTGCTCATGGGGCATCACAACCCAGAGGCCTGAGCTTACGGCAAGGCTTGACCCTGAAGTATACGCTGAAAGGCTTATTAATCTTCTCCACGCATGGACTCATGAGCTTAAGGAAATACTCGGCGCCCTTGGCATAAACTCAATAGACAGCCTCAGGGGCAACCGTGAGAGGCTCCGTGGAATTGGGCTTGATACGCAGACACTCGACATACTTGGCGTAAAACCCGCAGGCAGATAAGGGCGGATTCGGAATTAAGACGGCCTTTACATTTTTAAGGAGAATACAGGAACATGTTTGAAATTGACGCAAAAGGCTCCTATTACCGTGACCTGAATAATAAGGTACGGGATGCGATTTCCAAGGGTGAGAAGGAAATAACCCTTAAGAACATCAATGGGCAGTACTATATTGGTGACGGGCTAAGGGAAAAAGTATCCATAATTATAGAAGGCGTGCCGGGAAATGACCTTGCGGCATTCATGGACGGCCCTACTATCAGGATCAAGTCCAATGCGCAGGATAACATCGGCAACACGATGAACAGCGGCAAGGTAATTATAGAGGGCAATGCAGGGGATGTGCTCGGCTACGGCATGAGGGGCGGTAAGCTCCATGTGCGCGGTGATGTAGGCTACAGGGTCGGCATCCACATGAAGGGCGACAAGAAACAGGCCCCGACTATTGTGGTAGGCGGCACAGCCGGCGACTTTTTCGGCGAATATATGGCAGGCGGTCTTTTAATATTGCTCGGCCTTGATGAAAATGACCCCAGGCCTATTGTCGGCGATTACCTCGGCACAGGCATGCACGGCGGCATGATATTTATCAGGGGAGAGGTTGATGAGAAGCTTTGCGGAGCTGAGGTCGGCATAATGGACCCGGATGCAGATGACCTGAAGGTTTTGAAGGCTGCTTTAACCGATTATTGCAATGACCTTGGCCTTAACCTCGATGAGATAATGAAAAAGAGCTTCAAAAAGCTTATTCCGGTGTCTCTGAGGCCTTACGGAAACCTTTACGCATATTAAGAGAAACTTTCGAAACCAAAAAGCCTTGCCGATTCCGGCAAGGCTTTTTTTTTATATTTCCCTGCTAAATACCTCCAGTTTGCTTTAGGGAACCTCTGATTAATTCATTGAGTAGTCTTTGCGAGCGCAGCGAAGCAATCTCGTTTTCAGGTAAATCAAGCAGTTAGAGATTGCTTCGTCGTTTCACTTCTCGCAATGACAGCAGAAACGAGAATTAATCAGAGCTTCCGCAAAAAAACGCTCTTTTCCTTATTTTAACCGAAGGGGTAAGCGGGAGGGTTAAATGTTAAATTCGCCTTCACCCAATACTTCTGCCGCGAAGGGAGTGGGAATGCGCTATTTCTGTACGGGCAAAGTTGAAATAAACCTTTAAAAAGGGTTGTTTTTTGCTTAAAATACCCTTACGGTATCCGAACTATTAACCTTGACTTCTAATATTGAAAAAAGTAATATATATATGAACTGGAGGGCTCTAAGGACAATGATGATCGACAATTTCGAAAGGCTCGAAGAGGGATTAAGCCGTCTTTTAACTTCTTATGAGGGGCTTAAGTCTGAAAACCGTGATTTGAAACAGTCCCTTGATGCCAAAGATCAGGTAATTGCTGAGCTCCAGGAAAAGGTCAAAAAGTTGGACAGCGAGAGAGCCAAGGTAAAAGATAAGGTAGATTCACTTCTCGGTAAGCTCGACAGCTTAATCCAGATTGCGTGAGGTTCGGTTTGAAAAAGGTAACTGAGCTGCGAATACATGGGCATAAGCTGGTGGTTAAGAGCGAAGAAGGGGAAGAGCACATACGCGCTGTAGAAAATTACCTAAACAATAAGATAGAGGAGGTAAAGGAGAACACAAAGGCAGTTTCTACGCTGGATCTGGCGCTTTTGGCCGCTTTGAATATTACCGGTGAGGTTATAAAGACAAAGGAGATACTTGAAAGGTTAGGAAGGAAATCGGAAGAGCTTGCTGCTACCATAGACAGGAGATTGGTATAACTTCTGAATTCCTCCCCTGCTATGTTTGTGATCGGTGTGTATATTTAGAACCAATATTCTAATAAAGGGAGTCTTCCCTGGCTCGTAGCCGGCATGTCCCCCAGCGGGAAAGTCGAAAGCGGTTATTAAGGCGCCCACCTGTCCCAGACAGGTTCCAAGTACTACCGACACGGCCTTTGCGGGGGGGAATATATAAAAAACATAGAGAAGAGCTGAAGCAGTATAATGCCGTAAAGGTTTTACATATAGAAGGTTTTGAAATTAAACAATCTTTTGTAACGCATGGAAAATCAGTAATCGTGAGGGAATTATAGAAACATAAGCCCTTGGGGCCTTTAAGCCTTGGGTTGTTGTCGGGTCGTCCCAATCTTTTCAAGCTCTCTTCTCTTTCTCTTCCTTTCAGCCAAGTCAAAGGTAAATGAACAGGTCTGCAAAAAAGGAGCACCTTAGAAGTTCTCTTCTTGAGATGCGCCGCGAAATGGCGTTCGAAGAAGTCTATCTGCTAAGCTCCCGGATTCAGAAAAGGTTCATGGACACCTCCTTCTTCAAATCAGCCGGAAGTTTTTCGATTTATTCGAGTTTTCAGAACGAAGTCCTTACTGATGACATTTTTCAGAAGGCGATTGAACAAGGCAAGGAGGTTGCTTTTCCCCGCGTGATACGCAGGCATAAGCAGCTGGCGTTTTTTAAGGTCAATCAATTGACCGAGCTTACCCCCGGCTCATACGAGATACTTGAGCCTGAGGAAAAAGAGGTCAGGGTTGACCCTGAGAGTTTTGACCTGGTGGTTGTACCGGGTACAGCTTTTGATTTAAGGGGCGCGAGATTGGGGTATGGCAAGGGCTTCTACGATATGGCCCTCAGCACGCTTAAGTGCCCGATAGTAGCGCTGGCTTACGATTTTCAGGTCTTGAATGAGACAATACCCATAGAGCCGCATGACATCAAGGTTAGTGCGATAATTACTGAAAAGAGGGTAATAAGGCTTTAAAAGGGTTGTCTCGCTTTAGTGAAAGATGGTGAAAGAGCCGCTCCCGGCCCTGAGATTTGAAAAAATCTCGAATTGAATCTGTAAAAAAGGGCAACAGAAGGGGTGGCCTGATTCGCCGTCTTATTTAAATACTGGTAGAAAGGGGTTTGTTGTATGGAGATTTCGACGATAATAATTGTAGCTGCTATTGCGCTTTTTTCGATAGTGATCGGTGTAGGTATTGGTTTTGTAATAAAGAAAAAGATGGAGGAAGCTAATCTTCAGGCCGGAAGAAAGAATGCGGAGTTCATCATTGCTGATGCCAAGAAAGAATCCGAGAATATAAGGAAAGGAGCTGAACTGGAGGCAAAGGACCTTGTGTTCCAGGGAAAGCTTGAGTTTGAAAAGGAAACAAAAGAGAGAAGGAAAGAGCTTCAGGCCCTTGAGAAAAGGGTTCAGTCCAAGGAAGAAAGCTTAGATAAGAAGTTCGAGGCAATCGACCGCAAGGAAAATGAGGTCATAAAAAGAGAGAAGAACATAGGCATTCAGGAAAAAAAGCTCAGTGATATGGAGCTTGACCTGACTAAAACCATACAGGACCAGAAAGCCAAGCTCGAAGCCCTTGCCGGAATGTCAGGAGAGGAAGCTAAAAAGATACTCCTTGAGGCAATGGAGAACGAGGCAAAGCTTGAGGCCGGCAAGCATTTAAAGAGGATTGAAGAGGAAACAAAGGCTGAGGCTGATAAAAAGGCTAAAGAGATAATCGCCCTTGCCATTCAGAGATACTCAGGCGAATATGTCGCTGAAAGGACAGTATCTGTCGTAAACCTTCCGAATGATGAGATGAAAGGCCGCATCATAGGAAGGGAAGGCCGTAATATCAGGGCAATAGAGGCCGCAACAGGCATAGATGTCATAATCGATGATACGCCGGAAGCGGTTATCCTCTCAGGCCATAACCCCGTAAGGAGGGAGATTGCCAAGATATCCCTTGAGAGGCTCATAACAGACGGCAGGATTCATCCCTCAAGGATTGAAGAGGTCGTCTCGAAAGTTGAAAGCGAAGTCGCCCAGACCATCAATGAAGCCGGTGAAAGGGCTATCTTTGATACAGGGCTCCACGGCATCCACAAGGAAATACAGAAGCTCATCGGAAGGCTTAAGTTCAGGACAAGTTATGCCCAGAATGTTTACTCCCATTCAATGGAAGTGGCGTTCATATGCGGCATAATGGCCTCTGAGCTCGGGCTTCCTACAAAGATAGCGAGAAGGGCAGGCCTGCTGCACGATATCGGCAAGGCCGTTGACCATGAAATAGAAGGGCCGCACGCGGCAATAGGCGCTGAGCTTGCCAAAAAGTACGGCGAAGCCCCGAAGATAGTCTCTGCAATAGGCCAGCACCATGACGATAACCCGGACTCAATCCTTGGGATTCTCGTGCAGGCCGCTGACACGCTTTCAGCCGCAAGGCCGGGCGCGCGTAAAGAGATGCTTGAGACCTATGTGAAGAGGCTCGATGACCTTGAGAAGATCGCAAAGAGCTTCACAGGCGTTGAGAAGTCATACGCCCTGCAGGCAGGCCGCGAGATAAGGGTCATTGTCGAGAACCAGTCAATCACTGATGAGTCAGCGATTGTGCTTTCAAAAGACATAGCCAGAAAGATAGAGAAAGAGCTCAGCTATCCTGGCCAGATAAAGGTAACTGTAATAAGGGAGTCCAGGGCAATAGAGTTCGCAAAATAAAAAAGCAGTGGCATTCCGTGACTCAAGATTGGGATTTTACGGATATGTTTCACGAGTAAGGCCACACAGGCATGGATGAACTTACAAAAATACTTTTTATCGGGGATATAATCGGCAGGCCCGGCAGGCTGGCAATAAGGGAACTTTTGCCAAAGCTTGTGGGCCTGCATTCTCCTGACCTCGTAATAGCCAACGGCGAGAACTCGGCAGGAGGCTTCGGCATCACTGAAGAGATTGCGCAGGAATTAAGGAAACTGCAGGTCGATGTGATAACCACGGGCAATCACATCTGGGATAAAAAGGAAATCTTCGAGTATATAAAAAAAGACAGAAGAATACTTCGCCCGGCTAATTACCCGCCCGGCGCGCCCGGGAGCGGATACGGTATCTTTGAGTGCCCTTCCGGAGTAAAGGTCGGGGTGTTAAACCTGCTCGGCAGGGTCTTCATGGACGCTGTTGACTGCCCATTCAGGGCGGCAACGGAAGCTGTAGGCAGGCTCAGGGCTGAAACCCCCATCATCTTCGTTGATATTCATGCGGAGACGACCTCTGAAAAAGCCGCTATGGGGTGGCATCTTGACGGGCTCGTCAGCGCAGTCGTAGGCACTCATACGCATGTGCAGACATCTGATGAGAGGGTTTTGACAAATGGCACTGCTTTTATCACAGATGCCGGGATGACAGGGCCGATAGATTCGGTTATCGGCATAAGAAAAGAAATTATTATTGAGAGATTCCTTACGCAGCTGCCTGCAAGGTTTGAGGTCGCTTCAAAAGGCATAGAGCTTCAGGGCGTTGTCGTCACAATAGGCACAAACGACGGCAAGGCCCGCAGCATTGAAAGGATAAAAATGCCGTTGGAGCATGAATAGCTCCACGGCATTTTTTCTTTTAAAAAATACAGAAGACGGATAATTTGAAAATGGACCCTAAAAAACAGCTCGAAATTATTAAGCGCGGCACATCAGGAATCATTACAGAGGGAGAGCTTTTAAAAAAGCTTGCTTACTCTGTCGCTAAAGGAAAGCCGCTTAGGATAAAGGCGGGCTTTGACCCGACGGCCCCTGATCTGCATCTCGGGCATACTGTTCTCATTCAGAAGCTGAAGCACTTTCAGGACCTCGGTCACCATATCCTTCTCCTGATAGGTGATTTTACAGGCATGATAGGCGACCCCACGGGAAAATCAGAGACAAGGAAGCCGCTTACAAAAGAAGAGGTCAAGGCAAACGCCAGAACATATACTACCCAGGTCTTTAAGATACTCGATGAGAAAAAGACAGAGGTGGTGTTCAACAGCGAGTGGATGGAACGGCTTACCTCAACTGATATGATAAACCTGACCGCAAAGTATACAGTTGCCAGGATGCTTGAGAGGGACGACTTCCATAAGCGCTATACTGAGGGCCGCCCCATTGCTATCCATGAATTCATGTATCCGCTGATTCAGGGATATGATTCAGTTGTCCTGAAGGCTGATGTGGAGCTTGGCGGAACAGATCAGCTTTTTAATCTCCTTGTGGGCAGAGAACTTCAGAGAGAGATGGGGCAGGAGCCCCAGGCAGTAATCACGATGCCGCTTCTCGAAGGGCTTGACGGTGTCCAGAAGATGAGTAAGTCTTACGGCAACTACATAGGAATCACTGAAGCGCCGGGGCAGATATTCGGTAAAGTGATGAGCGTGTCCGATGAACTGATGCTGCGCTACTATGACCTGCTGAGCGATGCGCCAAAAGAGCGCGTTGAAGAGATAAGGGCAGGAAAGGTCCACCCTAAGGCAGCAAAGGAAGAGCTTGCTCTTGAGCTTGCCGCGCGCTTTTGGGATAAACAGCTTGCGGAGAAGGCCAGAGAAGAGTTCAATGCCGTGTTCCAGAAAAAGGAACTGCCTGATGAAATAGAAGAGGTAACAATACAGGCAGAGGGCCAGAGCATGTGGATAGCTAAGATACTGGTAAAGGCAGGCCTCGCAAAAAGCACTTCAGAGGCCGGCAGACTTGTCGGGCAGGGCGGCGTGAAGGTGGACGGAGAGAAGGTGGCTGATGTAAAGGCTGAATTTTCAACGGGAAAAAGCTATCTCCTGCAGGTAGGCAAAAGATTTTTTAAAAGAGTTACTTTTTCCTGTTGACATAACTTTTTATTTTGATAAGATTTTAAGTCTTGCCGCTGATGATTCGGCCTCTTTATGAGGCGACTGAAAAAAGTTTTAGGTCAGGCAAGATTTTTTGTTGACAAGCTCTTTGAATCTGATAATATGACAAACCCTGCTGCGGTTCAGGTGCGAATAGCCACCTGAACAAGACTTGAAAAAAAGTTTGAGCGGCACGAAAAAAGAAGTTGACAAAGTTTTAAAGTCTGATAAGATAGTCGACTCTGCTGCGGTTCAGGAAATGAAATAGGCTCCTGAATAAGACTTTGATAAAAAAGTTTGAGCGGCACGAAAAAAGAAGTTGACAAGGCTTTAAAGTCTGGTAAGATGGTCAACTCTGCTGCGGTTCGGGAAACGAAACAGGCTCCCGGGCAAGACTTGAAAAAAAGTTTAAGCGGCAAGCAAAAAAGAAGTTGACAAAGTTTTAAGGTCTGGTAAGATGGTCAACTCTGCTGCGGTTCGGGAAACGAAATAATCTCTCGAACAAGACTTGATTAAAAAGTTTAAGCAGCACGAAAAAAGTTGTTGACAAAAGTTTTAAAGTCTTTATACTGGACAATCTCACTGCGATACGGCGCATTCTTAAAAGCGGTTGACACCAAAAATTAGAATGTGGTAAAATAAAATAGTGTCGTCTGCTCTTTGAAAACTAAATAGCAAGTATAGTCAAACCTAGACAAATCCTTTTTAAATCCAAAATCAAATCTTTAATTTTAATTGGAGAGTTTGATCCTGGCTCAGAGCGAACGCTAGCGGCGCGCCTAACACATGCAAGTCGAACGAGAAAGTGGGGCAACCCATGAGTAAAGTGGCGCACGGGTGAGTAACGCGTGGGTAATCTCCCCTTAAGACTGGAATAACACGCCGAAAGGCGTGCTAATACCGGATAAGACCACGGAACGAAAGTTCTGCGGTTAAAGGCGGGTCAGCAATGGCCTGTCACTTATGGATGAGCCCGCGTCCCATCAGCTAGTTGGTGAGGTAAGAGCTCACCAAGGCTAAGACGGGTAGCTGGTCTGAGAGGACGATCAGCCACACTGGCACTGGAACACGGGCCAGACTCCTACGGGAGGCAGCAGTGGGGAATTTTGCGCAATGGGCGAAAGCCTGACGCAGCGACGCCGCGTGAGGGAAGAAGGTTTTCGGATCGTAAACCTCTGTCGGAGGGGAAGAAACTATCGGTGGTTAATACCCATCGGTACTGACGGTACCCTCCAAGGAAGCATCGGCTAACTACGTGCCAGCAGCCGCGGTAATACGTAGGATGCAAGCGTTGCTCGGAATTATTGGGTGTAAAGGGCGCGTAGGTGGCCTGATAAGTCATGGGTGAAAGCCCTCGGCTCAACCGAGGAATAGCCTATGATACTGTCGGGCTTGAGTATGGGAGAGGGAAGTGGAATTCCTGGTGTAGCGGTGAAATGCGTAGATATCAGGAGGAACACCGGTGGCGAAGGCGGCTTCCTGGACCAATACTGACACTGAGGCGCGAAAGCGTGGGTAGCAAACAGGATTAG
>JACOUO010000004.1 GCA_016177845.1 Deltaproteobacteria bacterium
GATTAGTTTTATTAGCCTTCCCTTCCTGTCCCATCTCTCTGTGAATTCCTCTTCGGCGCAGAGGCATGGACCGTCTGTAATAGATACACATGCCTCAATGGGGTTAGAGACACAGTCAAGATTTATGCCCTGTATGTGAAGTAAGAGCTTGCCCTCATTGCAATCAATCTTGAGAGCATACTCAGTTGAGCTTACCCAAAACCTTGTCTTAGAGTTGTTATACTCTAACGAGGTGCCGGGGATGATTATCTGATTGCACTCATCCAGCCATAGAACTATCTCCTCTGGACCTGTCTTTAGCGCCTCACAGAAGCATTTATCCACGCAAAACCGTATGACTGCACTATCCATTAATTCACGTCTGTAGATAAACTTTATAAATGAATTCTCATAGAAGGTTGTATCTACACATTCCGTGGTTTGGCAGAGTGGGTTGTTGCAGGCACAATCGGGGTCAACGCAGTCCACAAGTTCATCACAGTTGTTGTCAACGCCGTCATCGCATATTTCAGTTGTCCCAGGATTGACACTGGAGTCTGTATCGTCGCAATCCCCGTTATTGGAAACATAACCTGATGGTTGTATGCAATCCTGAATGCTATCGTTTGTATTCCCATAGCTATCTCCATCTGGTTGTGGTGGAAGTTGGAATCGTAGTTGAAGTAGTGCTTGATACAGTAGTTGTAGTGGAAGGAACTGTGGTTGTCGTGGTAGTGGGCTGTTGGGAAAAGCGAATACGGTAAAGCGCATCGTGATTCCGTTGCATACTGTCCTTCCGTGACAGATAGTAGAGGTTGCCATCCGGACCCACGTCAAGGTCCACAGGATTACCGGTGTCTGTTGCAAAGACTGTAACATTATTGCCCTGGCTTGGGTCAAGCATCCTGATCCAGCTTGAGCAGAAGTCTGCGAAAAAATAAACGCCCTGATAGTAAGCGGGAAAATTGGTGTTCTGCGGGCTAAAGAAAGTGCCTCCTGTAATCGCACAACCCTCTGCGTGGCTGTAGTAATAGATAGGGTATTTGTAAGCAGGATTGCCTGGAGGATTGGGACCTTCCTGCCAGGGCCATCCGTAGTTGGCTCCTGGAAATCCGTCGTTAATCTCTTCATATGGTCCTGTTCCCCAACTACCCACATCGTTGATAAAGATACGTCCAGTCACAGGGTGAACCGCACTGGTGAAAGGATTGCGCAGACCGTATGCCCAAATAGCGCGATTCTTTCCGCTGAGGGTGTTATAAAACGGGTTGTCTGTGGGAATAGAGCCGTCTTTGTTCAAGCGAAGCATCTTGCCGTGCAAGGTGTTGAGACTTTGTGCAAGGGTGGGCCTGTTATTATCCCCTACGGCGACATAAAGCTTTCCATCAAACCCGAAATGGAGTGCGCCACCGTTATGGACATCGGAGATTAGATCAAAAAGATCCAGAAGAACGGTTTC
>JACOUO010000026.1 GCA_016177845.1 Deltaproteobacteria bacterium
CCTTGTCCACAGGATGCGTGCCTATCAGGGCGCCTTCCACATAAATCCAAATTATCAGCAATGGTACGGTTGGGCTGAGATGAAGATGGACCTCCAGGAGATAAAGAACATGGCAGAAAAGTTACGTTCTGAGAAACGTTAAACCTTGTCCTGAGTTTATCGAAGGAATTAAAAAAGGAGAATTACTCATGCTCGCCAAAAAGATAGGCGAGTCCGCCAATCGTTTTGGCGGACCTTTCACCAGTTGGAATTATTTTCTACGTTGCATTTGCCTGCTTTTGTTTACAGTTGCCGGATGCGCTGAAATAAGGGAATTAAGGGAATCTTATTACACCCCAGAAACGGAGAAATGCATCAACTGCCATAGCGAGCGGGGCATTTCTATGAGTGCGATAAGGGATTGGAAGCTCAGTTTGCATGCGGCGAAGAAGATTGGTTGTAATGAGTGCCACGTCCCCATAGAAGCTGCAAGCGAAGTCCTTTTTACGTCAAGTGCCTGTGAGGATAAAAATGTCAGGAGGGTTGTTTCCCCAAAAAATTGTTTGACAAGTAAATGTCACGAGGAGCAGGGTAAACAGTTTGACAAGAGCAAGCATGCCCGTGCGTGGGATGTGGTAGTGGATGTAGCAAGGTCGCATGAACTGACAGGTGGTGAACAAGGTTGTGAGGGCTGTCACAGAATTGGTAAGGATGAGGAAAAATGCGACAGTTGCCATACAAGACATAGGTTTTCGACAGCATGGGCAAGAAGACCAGAAACATGCGAGGCATGCCATAAAGGCGCTGAGCACCCGGAAACAGAAATGTACATGAGTTCAAAACATGGCTCGGTGTATAGACTGGAATCGAATACGTGGAACTGGTTCAGAAAGATAGCGGACTGGTATGGCGGTCCATTTGAGGCGTGGTCAAAAAGTCCCAGGACTGCCGTTTGTGTCACCTGCCACATGGATAAAGGGAACCATGCAATCGCTACTTCATGGGGTATCCTTGCGGTTCCCTTAGTATTAGTTGATGGTGATGAGGAATGGTTCGGCTACAGGAAAACCATACTCAAGGGTTTTGGTGTGCTTGATGAAGAGGGAAAACCAACGGGGAGGCAGGATATTATTGATGCAGGGATACTCTCAGAACTTTCCAGCGAGGAGTGGCTTGCACAAAGGGAAGCAATGGTTAAAATTTGTACGCAATGCCATACAGAGACCTATGTAATGGAAAAATTTAAAAATGCTGACGACATCATGAAGGCGTCCGATGCCCTTATGTCAGAGGCTGTAAGTATTGTTGAGGACTTATATAATAATAATGTTCTATCCCGGAAGAAGCCTTTTCCTGCACACGGAGATATTCTGAGTTTTTACGGGGCGGATACGCAAATAGAGCAAATGCTTTACAGGATGTTCTTTAACCATCGCATGCGAAACTTCCAGGGCATATATCATATTGTGCCTGAGTATCAGCAATGGTACGGCTGGAAGGAGATGAAGATAGAGCTTGAGAAGATAAAGGCTGAAGCGGAGAAACTTCGTAGTGGAAAACAATAGCGTGA
>JACOUO010000027.1 GCA_016177845.1 Deltaproteobacteria bacterium
AAGCACGATATACTTTTTAAGCTCAACGTTCCTACCGGTGCGGCGACCACAGGGCTTGCCTTTTTTGGCGTGAGATTCGAGGCAAGGATGCCCATTCTCTACGGCGAAAGAATTTACCTTGAATCCCTATTCCGAAGCCGTGAATTTGCCAGGCCAGAACTCATCGTTGTGAAGGCACATCTTCAGGATTAACAAAAGCCAACACGCTTCTTCCCTACCTTAAATTAAGACCATACCCGAATACCCGCATAACTTTTGAGGTGAAAAAAATTAATCCTGTGTTATAATTATGGCGAAAAAGGAGAAACATTCAGAGTTCGGCTTTATTTAAAATAAATTTTACCCTTACCCCGTCCCTGCCCCTTGGGGAAGGGATGGGTGAGGAACGAGGGTTGGGACATGAATCTAAGACGCATGTCACTGCGAGACTTTGCAGGGGCGACCCGGCGGGTCGTCCCTGCACTCGGAACGATACTTTTTATTGGGCTTTGTCTTATTTTCTTGGGGGGCTGTGAGGGTTATGCGCCTTATAGGAAGGAGGCACCTGAGACAAAGATTTCTGAAAAGGCTAAAACCTGCATAGAGTGTCATCGTACAAAAGGCGTCTCCGCTATTGCCCTTCGGGATTGGGAATTAAGTACCCACGCTCTTAACGAAGTTGGCTGCGACCAATGTCATCTTCCCATTGTGGAGGCGACATCCGCCTCAGATGTACTGGATGCAAAGACGGCTTGTGAGGATAAGAGCGTAAGAAGGAGTGTTTCCCCAAAAAACTGTGAAAAGTGCCATTTTGCCCAGGCACACCAGTTTGCAAGTGGTAAACATGCCATGGCGTGGGACATCCTTAAATCCTTGCCAACCGCAAAGGAATCCGCCTCAGGCGGAAAAATCTTAATCGAAGGTGAAAAAGGCTGCGGCGGTTGCCACAGAATAGGCAGGGATGAGGGTAAATGCGATTCATGCCATACCCGACATCGTTTTTCTGCGGCAGAGGCAAGAAGGCCTGAAGCATGTCAACCCTGCCACATTGGTCATGACCACCCACAGTGGGAGATGTACAGCACGTCCAAGCACGGTTCAATCTATGCAGTTGAGGGACAGAATTGGCACTGGAACAAAAAGATTGCCGAATGGTACACAATGCCGCTCCTTAAATCCCCTGTAATTCCGAGAGCGCCTGTTTGTATTACATGCCACATGCCTGATGGTAATCACGCCGTAAAGACGTCCTGGGGCTTCTGGGCGCTGCGATTATCTGAAAAGGACGAGGAGTGGAGGGGGTATAGAAATACCATCTTCAAGGGACTCGGATTCATGGAAGAGGAAGGCAATCTTACGGAACGTTTCAAGGTATTTATGCCGGAGGGGAAGGTGGGGCTTACTGATGAGGAATGGCAGGCAAGCAGGGATAAAATGATTAAGATATGCGCTAAATGCCATGCCTACAGCTATTCAAAAAGTACACTGGAAGCGGCTGATGATATTATAAAGGCATGTGACAAATTAATGGCAGAGGCAATAGAAATAGTTGACGGGCTTTATAAGGATGGAATACTCCCTGAAGCAGAAGCTTATCCACCCCACACAGACCTTTTACGATATTATGAAGTAAAGAACCCAATAGAACTCCGCCTTTATACGATGTTCCTTGTCCACAGGATGCGTGCCTATCAAGGCGCCTTCCACATAAATCCAAATTATCAGCAATGGTACGGTTGGGCTGAGATGAAGATGGACCTCCAGGAGATAAAGAACATGGCAGAAAGGTTACGTTCTGAGAAACGTTAAACCTTGTCCTGAGTTTACCGAAGGAATTAAAAAAGGAGAATTACTCATGCTCGCCAAAAAGATAGACGAGTCCGCCAATCGTTTTGGCGGACCTTTCACCAGTTGGAATCATTTTCTACGTTGCATTTGCCTGCTTTTGTTTACAGTTGCCGGATGTGCGGAAGTAAGGGAATTAAGGGAATCTTATTACACCCCTGAGACGGAGAAATGCATCAACTGCCATAGCGAGCGGGGTATTTCTATGAGTGCGATAAGGGATTGGAAGCTCAGTCTTCATGCGGCAAAGAAGATTGGTTGTAATGGGTGCCATGTGCCTGTAGAAGCTGCAAGCGAAATCCTTTTCACGCCGAGTGCATGTGAGGATAAAAACGTCAGGAGGGTTGTGTCTCCAAAAAATTGTTTGACAAGCAAATGTCACGAGGAGCAGGGTAAACAATTTGACAGGAGCAAGCATGCCCGTGCGTGGGATGTGGTGGTGGATATGGCAAGGTCGCATGAACTGACAGGCGGTGAGCAGGGTTGTGAAGGCTGTCACAGAATTGGCAAGGATGAGGAAAAATGCGACAGTTGCCACACAAGACATAGGTTTTCTACCGCATGGGCAAGAAGACCAGAAACATGCGAGGCATGCCATAAAGGCGCTGAGCACCCGGAAACAGAAATGTACATGAGTTCAAAACATGGCTCGGTGTATAGACTGGAATCGAATACGTGGAACTGGTTCAGAAAGATAGGGGACTGGTATGGCGGTCCCTTCGAGGCGTGGTCGAAAAGCCCCAGGACTGCCGTTTGTGTTACCTGTCACATGGATAAAGGGAACCATGCAATCACTACTTCATGGGGTATCCTTGCTGTTCCCTTAGTATTAGGTGGTGATGAGGAATGGTTTGATTACAGGAAAACCATACTCAAGGGCTTCGGTGTGCTTGATGAAGAGGGAAAACCAACGGGGAGGCAGGATATTATTGATGCAGGGATACTCTCAGAGCTTTCCAGCGAGGAGTGGCTTGCACAAAGGGAGGCAATGGTTAAAGTCTGTACGCAATGCCATACGAGGACCTACGTGATAGAAAAGTTTAAAAATGCGGATAACATCATGAAGGCATCAGATGCCCTAATGGCAGAGGCTGTAAGTATTGTTGAAGACTTATACAATAATAAGGTCTTGCCTCGGGAGAGGCATTTCCCTGCTCACGGGGATATTTTGCGTTTCTACGAGACGGATACGCAAATAGAGCAAATGCTTTACAGGATGTTCTTTACCCATCGCATGCGAAACTTCCAGGGCATATATCATATTGTGCCTGAGTATCAGCAATGGTACGGCTGGAAGGAGATGAAGATAGAGCTTGAGAAGATAAAGGCTGAAGCGGAGAAACTTCGTAGTGGAAAACAATAGCGTGA
>JACOUO010000028.1 GCA_016177845.1 Deltaproteobacteria bacterium
GAAGTACTGTAATTCTTTGTCGTATGCGTTGACGGCGAAGTATGGCATGTAGCGCATCCCGTTCCGCCTGACTGATGAGTCACGCCTGACCATGACGGATACTTATGGCAGGTCTCGCATGTAGTCGGGTACTTCTTGGTATTGTTCACATGCGTAGTCGGCCTCTTGCTCAAATGACAGCTTGAACAGCCCGTACTTGCCGTTGTGTGCGTATATGTCCATGTCGGGTACTTGTGGCATGTCTCACACGATGTACTGTACTTATTAGTCGTGTGCGTTGTGGGCGAAATATGGCATGTGGCGCATCCCGTTCCGCCTGACTGATGAGTCACGCCTGACCATGACGGATACTTATGGCAGGTCTCGCATGTGGTCGGGTACTTCTTGGTATTGTTCACATGGGTTGACGGCCTCTTGCTCAAATGACAGCTTGAACAGCCCGTACTTGCCGTTGTGTGCGTATATGTCCATGTAGGGTACTTGTGGCATGTCTCGCACGAAGTACTGTAGTTATTTGTCGTATGCGTTGACGGCGAAGTATGGCATGTGGCACAGCCCGTTCCACCGGACTGATGCGTCACCCCTGACCATGACGGATACTTATGGCAGGTCTCGCATGTGGTCGGGTACTTCTTGGTGTTGTTCACATGCGTAGTCGGCCTCTTGCTTAAGTGACAGCTCGAGCAGCCGGTCGTAGCCGTATGAGAGTATGTCCATGTCGGGTACTTGTGGCATGTCTCGCATGATGTACTGTAGTTATTTGTCGTATGCGTTGACGGCGAAGTATGGCATGTAGCGCATCCCGTGCCGCCTGACTGATGAGTCACGCCTGACCATGACGGATACTTATGGCAGGTCTCGCATGTAGTCGGGTATTTTTTAGTATTGTTCACATGCGTTGACGGCCTCTTGCTCAAATGACAGCTTGAGCATCCCGTACTTGCCGTTGTGTGCGTGGATGTCCATGTGGGGTACTTATGGCACGACTCGCAGTTTGTGCTGTAGCCCTTGGACGAATGCGCTGAAGGAGAACTATGGCATGTAGCGCAGCCTGTTCCGCCTGACTGATGCGTCACACCTGACCATGACGGATACTTATGGCAGTTTTCGCATGTGGTAGAATATTTTTTGGTATCGTTCACATGCGTAGTCGGCCTCTTAGCCAGATGGCAGCTTGAGCAATTTGATGTAGAGGTGTGCTTGTTTGAGGCCCATGAAGATGTATTATGGCAGTTCTCGCAGGTGGTCGTATACTGCGATGGGTTGCTTGAGTGCGAAGACGGCCTGTTCTTCATGTGGCATGTTGAACAGCCGGTACCCGGATGGTTGAACCTCCATGTCGCAAATGAACCTGTATGGCAATTGCCGCACACACTGCTGTAGCTGCCCGATGAATGATTGGGAGCTGAAGCGTATGTAACCTGATGGCAGTTGTAGCATACGGTAGATGTATTCCTGAACATCTTGTTCTTATGGCATTCGGCGCACTCTGCAATACGGTGCTTACCCTCAAGCTGATAGCCTGTATTGCTGCCATGATTAAAGAGAGTGTTCCAGGAATTCTGGTTATGGCACTGGGCGCAGTCCACAGTGCCGAACTGGTTCATGTGCGGGTCGCTGTGGCACTGGTTGCAATAGCGGTTTATCTTTTCGTATGTGCCCTTTGTCTTATGGCAGGTCTGGCACAGGACATCATTGTGCACGCCCTTAAGCTCGTAGCCTGTCTTTCTCTTGTGGTCAAACTTCCTCGGCTGCCAGTCAAACTGCGTATGGCAGGCATTGCACTCTTCCTTGAACTTGCCCTTATGCACATCCTTATGGCAGTCGGCGCACTTCTGCGCGTTTGTCTTATAAGTCTTATTCTTGTGGCACTTATCGCACTTGGTGTCCCTGTGCCTTCCTACAAGCGGGAACTTGGTCTGCTGGTTATGGTTGAGCGTGCTCTTTTTCCAGTCAAAGGCCGTGTGGCATTTTGAACAGAGGTTGCCAAGCTCCTTTTTGTGCGTGTCGTCCTTCTCATGGCAATTGAAGCAGGCCGTAGGCACAGGCTTGTATTTGCCGTTGGCGTGGCACTTATCGCAAACCGTCTTTAAGTGCTTGCCTTCAAGTTTATACGAACTGTACTCAGCCGCGTTATGGTTAAAGAGCGTCTTCTTCCAGTCATTGGTCACATGGCAGGTCTCACAGGTCTTTGCCCCGAACTGCTTCTTATGGACATCCTTGTGGCAGTCAGCGCAGAGCTTATAATTAAGCGGCTTATAGCGGCCCTGCTCATGGCATTTCCTGCACTCCACCTTAAGGTGCTTGCCGTCAAGCCTGTAGCCTTTATAATCAGAGGCGTTATGGTCAAACGATGTCGTCTCCCACGCCTTTGTACTGTGGCATGACTCGCATGTCCTGTCCGCGAACTGCTTTTTGTGCGGGTCATTATGGCAATCTATGCACGCCTTGTATTTAAGCGGCTTATACTGCCCTTTTACATGGCATTTGCTGCAGTCCACCTTGATGTGCTTGCCGTCAAGCTTATACCCCTTGTACTCAGGCGAGTTATGGTCGAACGATGTCGCCTGCCAGCCTTTTGTCGAATGGCATGATTCGCAGGTCTTGCCCGGGAACTGGTTCTTGTGCGGGTTCTTATGGCAGTCAAAGCAAGCCTTATAATTAAGAGGCTTGTACCGGCCCTGCACATGGCATTTATCGCAGGCTACCTTGGTATGCTTGCCGTCCAGCTTATACCCTTTATACTCGGGTGATGCGTGGTCAAAGGCATTGGTCTTCCAGCCCGACTCGGTATGGCAAGCCTCGCACTTCTTATCGGCGAACTGCTTCTTATGCGGGTCCTTATGGCAGTCTATGCAGGCCTTAAAGCTTATGGGCTTGTACTTGCCCCTCTCATGGCACTTCTCGCATTTCACCTCATTATGCTTTACCTTGAGCACATAGGAAGAATTGATGTTGTGATTGAACTTCTTTACATCTTTCCAGCCTGTGATGTTGTGGCAGGCATCGCACTTCTTATCGCCGAACTGCTTCTTATGCGTATCCTGATGGCAGGAGAGGCACTCCTTGGACGCGCCTGTAAATATGCCTTCCTTCTTATGGCATTTTATGCAGGCTACCTTAGCGTGCTTGTCCCTGAGTTGATAATCGGTCCTGTCGTGGTCAAACTTATCCTTATCTATGATTATCATCTTGTAGCTTCTGCCCTTGTGGTCGCCGTGGCATTTTACGCACGCATCCGTATATTTGGCATGAAGCCCCTGCTTGTTCTTTATCTTTTCCGCAAGCTTGTCATGGCAGTCGAGGCAAAGGCTGTCGGGTACGCCTTTACCAAGACTGTGGCATTTTACGCAGTTTTTTATACCCTCATATTTGGCATGGGATTTAGCGAGATCGCCAGGACTTATGAGTGAATCAAATCCGTCCTGTGCCAGCGCAATCCCTGAGAACATAAACAGGATAGAGAAAAGCAGCAGTATTTTTTTCATATCACCTCAATGAAAATTAGCAGCATTGTGGTTCGTAAAATTTTTAAAATGGTGAGCGGGAGCGGTGCATAGCGCAAGCAGGAAGGGGTCCGTACCTTTTCTATATACTGACCCTGAAGACATAGTAAACGATAATATGCAAAAACATTATGAGGAACATGACTATCGCAAGCGGCACATGGAGCACATGCCAGTAATGAAGGAGCTTATGCGATGTCGTTAGAAAGTTCTTGCGCCTTATAAGAGCGGCCTTTCTCTTCAGGAGCGTGATATGCTCATCCCGTATCCTTCTGGAGAGCTGGTAGCGGGTCTTGAGTATCCTCCTGAGCTTCCAGACCTTGAACCTGTTGATGATGTCGGTCCACATCATCAAACCAAGCGCCTTGAGCGGATGGAGGTCTTTTGACTTTTCATCCGCTGTAGTTATTTCAGTTAGGAAATGCGTAATATTCGTATTATTGATAAACCTGCCCAGATCGTTATTAAGCCTCTCGACTATCCCGTCTATCTCCTTAACCCCAAGCTCCGCGCCGGTGATAGTCCTCGGTATCTGCACATAGATATACCTGCCAAGGATGCCGAAAACCATCGTTGTTATCATGCACCAGAAGCTTGTCGCTATAAGGCCGTGGAACTTGAAAGTCGTATGGAGGGTTACAAGGAGAGGGCCCATGACACCTAAGAACATATGAGCTGAGAGCCAGTGGCGCATTGAGCCGAAACCGCTGAAAAAAGAGACCCTTTTCCTTACGCTGTAGAGCATCATGAATACCATCATGAATGAGCCGAGCCAGCCGAGATCATGCCAGATGCCCTTGCTGGGCTCGTATATGATGGGGTATGCCTTGAGATAGCCGTAGCTGTGCGCTAAACTAAGTATGCTATACGCTGGCAGGATATCCTGAGTGAAGCTTTCATATAGCCCTATGCAGACGATGACGAGCGCCGAGATACCTAAAAACCATTCAAACTTAAAATTGCTCTTTACTATGTTTGGTTTTACGGCTTCCTGAACCTTGAATTCAGCGGCAGCAACTGTTCCCTGTTCCGCCTGAATCGCTACATTCAATTCTGTCATCAGACCTATTCCTCCGCTTAGGTTAATATTGATTTGTTCCGGAATTCAGACAGAGGAAATCCCGGAAATAGCATTAAAAGTTTCCTTAATATAAAAAAAAAAGAGGAAAATGAATGTAACCTGGATTACAAAGCTGGATTTTTTTCAGAAAAGAATATTGGAAGCATTGAGATGGAAAAAACTTTTACAAATAAGAAATGAAAGTGTTTGGATTTTTTTAAAAAAAAGATGTACTCATCCGGGAGGCAGGGATCTTTGTATTTAAACTGTTCAGTTTTGATTGATATCAGTGATTACGCCTTTTATTACGCCAAGGAGGTCCGGTATCTCATAGGGCTTCTGCAAAAAACGAAAACCCTTTTCTTTAATAAACGGCCACTGGGATTCTATATCCATGTACCCGCTTGCGAATACAACCTTAAGCTCCGGCTTTATGGCAAGCAGCTCTTCCATAAGCTCTACCCCGCTATAATCCTTCAGTACAATATCTGAAAATACGAGGTCAAACATGCCACCTTCCCGTTCAAAGATATCCTTTGCCTCTTTTGCGCTGCCCGCCTCAAAGACATTATATCCGTTCTTCATCAGCACGATTGCTACACTTCTCCTCAGGAGTTTTTCATCCTCGATCAGAAGTATCCTCTCTTTATCGCCGCGTATATTGGCGGACGGCAAAACTTTTCCGTAAGGCCTCGGCTTTATGGCCTCGCCCGTTGAAGGCAGATAGACGATAAAAGTGGTGCCCTGCCCAGGCTCGCTTACATAAGTTATCTCACCCTTATGTTCCTTGACTATATTCTGAACAACCGGCAGGCCAAGCCCTATGTTGACACCTGCCTCTTTAGAAGTGAAAAAAGGCTCGAAAAGGCGGCTGCAGGTCTCCTTGTCCATTCCTGTACCGTTGTCTTCAATAATCAGCCTTACGAATTTTCCCTTGAGCCCTGATTCATTAAAAGGGTCTTTATCGAATTCCACATTTGAAGTCGTTATACTTATCTCACCGCCTTCAGGCAAGGCATCCGTTGAATTCAGCACAAGGTTGATTATCAGGTGCTCGATATTTCCCCGGTCTGCCATGACAGACCGGATATCGGGCGCAAACGATGTCTTTATCGTAATATTTTCCGCTATTATGTTGTTAAGCACCTTCAATAGGTCGCCTGCTGCTTCATTTATGTCAAGAGGGGCAAGCCTTGTTGGCTGGTTCCTGCTGAAGATAAGCAACTGACGGGTGAGATTATTGGCACGGGCAACAGAGGCCTTTATCTGTTCAAAATATTTCTTCAACGCGCCTGAATAATTGGGCTCTTTTTCAGCGAGATTGCTCAGTGACTTTATCGTAGTCATTATATTGTTGAAATCATGCGCAACACCTCCGGCAAGCTTTCCGACAATCTCATTTTTCTGTGTTTGAAAAAGGTGCGCCTGCATTAAATCCTTTTCACCCTCAAGCCGCTTTCTTTCAAGGATATCAGCATTGAGGATCTCGTTGGCGAGCACAAGTTCCGCTGTGCGCGCATGCACCCTTTCCTCCAGTTCATTCTGCGCCTTTCTCAGGTCTTCCTCTATCTTCTTCCTCTCTGATATCTCATCAAGCAGGTCTTTGTTAAGGTCATTTTCTTTTACGCGGCTGTACGCAAGCGTGCAGGCAATGGCAAAAAAGAGAAGGCTTATAAGACTGCCTGCCGCAAGTACAATTACAGGTTTTTTATGCTCTGCAATCTCTGATTTGAATGTTGATAAGGGAGTGAAATAAAGGGCCCATACCTTTCCGTTAAAGTAAACATTGATCTTTGAAGAACAAACAGCGCCAAGGCCGCCTCCGGCATAGATACCATCGCTGTCATACATCAGCTTATCCCTTTTTAATTCCGTTCCGTCGTAAATTTCAAAATCCATATCAGGCAGGTCCGTGCCAAAAATGCCTTGCATAAGGTCGTTCATGCGGAAAGGGCTGTAAACAAAACCATCCAGGGCTGCGCGCCTCTCCTGAATGGTATTTATGGGCATATCTTTCCTGTAAATGGGATAGTACATCAGGAAGCCCATCTGAACAGCCTCATTGGTCTCCTGCACAAGTTTCACCCTTCGGGTGATAACGACTGAATTCGTGTCCCTCGCCGCCTCCATAGCCTCTCTGCGCACAGGCTCCGAGAACATATCGTAACCAAATGCCCTAAGATTTCTTTCTTTGAACGGTTCGAGGTAGATGATAGAGGTATAAATACTGCGCTCGCCTTCAGGCCAGACTTTATAGGCAGGAAATCCTTGAGCGCGGATTTTTTTTACATGGGCGGCTTTTTCCTCAGGCGCAACGACCTTCGAAAAACCTATACCCTGTATTCCGGGATAGGTCGTATCGATCCTGAGATTATCTACATAGGTCTTCCATTCCTCTCTATCCACTTCCTTTGAGGCCGCAAATAACCCTGCGGCGCCGCGCAGTACCTGTTCGTACGCCAGCATGCGCTGCTGCAGCTCAAGCTTTATTTCAGAGACGCGATGGTCGAAATGCCTGCGGGCATCTTTCTCAGAATCTATTTTAGAGTGCCTCCATAATAAAAATGTGAGCGAGAATGAAATAATGAGCGTAACCCATGCCATCATCATTGCTCTGGAGAAGGCAAAAGACCTTAATTTCATGATAGTATCAGCCAATTGTCCATAGTGGTTTTAAAAATAGCTTAATATATCAAAACAGGAATTTAAAAGTAAATAGAATAATTTAGAATCATTACAAGTTAAAAGGAGTTAAAAAGTAAAAAGGCCGTAATCCTTTCGGATTACGGCCTTTAGTTACAGGATTCTCCGATTCAGAGATGGCAGCTTGAAAGCCCCCTCTTCTCCAGATACCTTTGGTGATACTCCTCAGCCCGGTAGAATTCAGATGCCGGGTTAATCTCCGTTACAATGGGAGTTCTATATAAACCTGTTTTTTCAAGCTCATCTTTCGATCTCTTTGCCGCGGCCTCCTGCTCAGAGGAATGGAAGAAAATAACAGACCTGTACTGATAACCAATATCCGGCCCCTGTCTGTTAAGCGTAGTCGGGTCATGAATATCCCAGAACACTTTAAGGAGCTCTTCGTAACTTATCCTGTCAGGGTCGTATGTTATCTGAACTGCCTCAGCATGGCCAGTCTTCCCTGAGCATACATCTTTGTAAGACGGATTTTCGAAATGGCCCCCGGTATAGCCGACCTCAGTAGAAACAACGCCTGATATCTTTCTGAACTCCTCTTCCACCCCCCAGAAGCAGCCTGCCGCAAATGTCGCTTTTTCCATCATGCGCTTGCCTCCTTTCCATAATTACATTTTATCACATCGGAGGAGGCTGTTTATTGTATTTATTCAGAATGGCAATGAACTCATTTTCCGGCAGTGGTTTGGAGAAGATATAGCCCTGTATCTTATCACAGCCGTGTTTTACAAGGAAATCAAGCTGTTCCTGCGTTTCTACGCCTTCGGCGACCACTTCCAAATTCATGCTGTGGGCAAGATTGATTATCGCTTTTACTATAAGCTTGTCATCCATGTCAGTAGTCAGGTCGGTAATAAAAGACTTATCTATCTTCAACTCGGTTATGGATAGGTTTTTCAGATATGCCAGTGAAGAATACCCTGTGCCGAAATCATCGATTGAGAACTTGACCCCATACCTCTTCAAATCCTTGACGACTCTGGCGGCATCAATAAGATTTGCCATCAGTATACTCTCGGTTAGCTCAAGCGTGAGATATTCCGGTTTCAGGGCGATCTCACCGAGAATGCGTTCTATCTTTTCGGTAAAAACCGTTTCTGCAAACATCCGCCCCGAAACATTTACAGACATTACAAGGTCGTTAAAACCAGCCTCGTGAAGTTTCCTGGTCAACGCGCAAGCCGTAAGCAAACCCCATTCGCCTATCTGGATGATAATGCCGGTTTCTTCGGCGATAGGTATGAAACTCGCAGGATAAAGCAGACCTAATTCCTTATCCTGCCAGCGTATGAGAGCTTCTGCACCGGTGATCCTGCCTGTCCTTAAATCAAACTGCGGCTGATAGTAAAGCAGGAATTCCTCTTTTTCAAGCGCGGTGCGAAGCTTATTGCCGATGGTGTGCATCTCGACAGCCTTCTTCGCCATGGTAGGATTATACATCTCATAAGTATCCCCTCCCTTGCTCTTGGCGTGGTACATGGCAATATCCGAGTTCTTCAGAAGCGTTATGCTGTCCGTTCCGTCATAAGGATATACCGAGATGCCGATACTTACGGTTATGAAAACATCTTGCCCCATCAGGGAAATCGGTTTCCTGAAAATATCCATAATCTTTTCTACCACCATCGGGATGTCCTCTGTCCTTGCGATATCCTGCAAAAGCAGTGAAAACTCATCGCCGCCGACGCGCGCTACCGTATCAGTCTCCCTCAATGACTGTCTTATCAGTAAAGCGATGGTCTTGATTAACTCGTCACCTGCCGAATGGCCGAGACTGTCATTTACAACCTTGAAGCGGTCCACATCAATGAACAGCACTGCCGCTATGATATCTTTATGCCTGCCCCCTCTTGCGATTATCTGATTAAGACGGTCAGTGAACAGGAGCCTGTTAGGAAGTCCTGTGAGATAATCATGATAGATCATCTCCTTCATGGCGCTTTCAATCTTCTTGCGCTCGGTTATCTCCTCATTGAGCTCGACATTTTTATTAAGAAGTTCAGTTGTACGCTCCCTTACCCGAATCTCAAGCTCGTCATTAGCTTTAACGAGGTTCTCCTGCGCTATTGCCCGCTCCATGTCTACGGTTTCGAGAGAGGAGAGCATCTTGTTGACCTCCACCGCAAGGTCAGTTACCTCATCTTTTCCTAAAGCAGCAACCCTTTCCGAAAGATTCCCTGTCTTGCCTATCTCCCTCATGTGCCTGCTTAGATTGGAGAATCTTGACAATACATTTTGCTTAAGGAGCAGGAGTATGGCCAGAGCGGAGGTCAAGGCAGCAATCAGCAGATACATGACAAAATAGAAAAGGCTGACCTTGCCCTGTTTGTAAATTCCCCTTGGCAGTTCTACCCTGAAGATAAACGCAGGCTTACTGTATAGATCGTTTACCACTCCGTACCCTGCCACAATGTCCTCTGACACCGTGCGTATCAATATATGGTTCGAAAACTCAGCTTCAGCCCCTTTTTTAAGACCTTTGAAAACAGAGTCATCATAAGGGAGCACGCTCAAGTGTATGTGAGTTGTATCGGCAAGAGCCTTGACTTCCTTATCGTCCAGATATCTTCCCATTATGAGAGTGCCGCGAGCAGGTCCTTTCCCTTCGCTGGTCATAATCGGGCGCGCGCTTAGCATCAGGAATCTTCCATTAAAGACAATAATGCCTTCCTGGTTTTTATTCAGGATAGTTTCGGAGCATATAATCGGAATAATATCTTTAGGAAGGGGGACTTCTTTTATTTTATCGTGCTCAAGCGCCTTCTCATATACGACCGAGCCTGCGTCATTTAAAAAGATTATAAGATTAAGCTTTTGCTTGGCTAATGTTTCGATATTAAGGTTGGATTTGATGAATTCCCTGTTCCTGTCTTTGATGAAGAAATATGAATCGTCCCAGGATGCCCAGTCAAGATTCAGGGAACTTAAACTGTCAATCTCTTCATTAAGCGCGCTGATGGCGCGCTCGACATTGCGGGTTGCGTTCTCCTGCTCAAGTAGTTTAAAACTGCCGAGCAAAACGCTTTGAGAAAGGAAAAGCAGGACGATTATGAGGCATAAAAAAATCGAGGCAATTGTTAAAAGCAGTTTTGTGCCAAGTTTCATACACCTGACCCTTGCTAACTAAAGCTTCTGATTAACATCTGTCTTTTTATAAAAATCGGACAGCAGCATTAAAATATCGGATGGAGGCGTACTGTGAGGATGAGGTTAGTTTCTGATACAGCATATCAGATTTCAAAGTTTTTGACACTAAAAATAGATTTTTAAAAATCAGCTAAGCTGCTCCTTTTTTTTAAGGCCTCTGACAGGCTGGGCGTTTGCCGGGTCATCAGGCCAGTAGTGTTTCGGGTAACGCCCTTTCATCTCTTTTTTCACCATCGGGTAGCTCGTCTCCCAAAATCTCGCAAGGTCCTCCGTTACCTGAACAGGCCTGAGCGCGGGAGAAAGAAGATGCAGCACAAGCGCGACTTTCCCATTTGCAATGGTCGGGGTCGCACTCACGCCTAAAACCTCCTGAAGCCTAACGGCAAGCACGGGGCGGGTGCCCGTATAATCTATCTGGATGCGTGAGCCGGTTGGAACCGTTATATGCACAGGCGCCAATCTTTCAAGGGTCTGCTGCTGCTCCCATGTAAGCAGGCCCATGAGTATAGCCTTCAGATCAAGCCTTTTAAGATGTTCAAGGCGGGTCATTCCGTCAAGCCACGGGGCAAGCCATTCTCCGAGATTATCGAGGAGCCACTCATCAGACAGGTTTGGAAATTCCATGCCTGTCTGAGAGCCTATTCTGTTTAAAAAGTTTATCCTTGCCCTCAGGTTCTCGGCGGCCCTGTCCCACGGCAATACTCCAAGTCCGTTTCTTTTTATTGCGGACAAAACCGCTTCCAGCAGTTTTTCTCTGGACGGGTTTTGAAGCCGGGTTTCAGATAAAACAATATTCCAGAGCTTTCGCTGCCTTTTTGCGGAAACGCCGTTCTGTTCCTGATCCCATACAACTGATTCCGACTCGATGAGATTATCCGCGAAATACCCTTCCAGTTCCGATTGGGCAATGGGCGCGGCAAGAAAGATTCGCGCCTCTTTTTCGGCACCATCAAGGTTTGCAGCAACAATATACTCTTCGGAAGAAAGGGGCTCGGTCTTAGTGAAATACGCCCCTCTGCCATTTGCGAGCAGGAACCTGCCAAGCACATCTTCCCGCTTTTTGCCTATCCTGTCAGGATACGCAAACGCAAGCAGCAGCCCTGTTTTATCAGTATCAATAACAGAGTCCTTAATGGCAAGCTGCTTTTTAACCTGCATTGAAGCGGCTTTTATGCGTTCACATAACGCCCTGTCAACATCAGGAGATGAGTATTTATTGTGATGCCCTGAAAGCACATCCAGCCTGAGCCTTAAATCAGAGTCCCTGCCTTCACTATTGGATTTGAAAATATCCCGCTCAGTCAGGAGCGCAGAGAGAAGGCAGGCAAGACTGCCAAGCCCCAGTTCTTTCCCTCTGATAACCATATGCCCAAGGCGCGGATGGAGGGGAAGCCTTGCCAGTTCCCTTCCATGCTCTGTCGCATTCCCTTCTGAATCAATGGCCCCAAGATACAACAGGGTCTCTCTTGCGTGAGACATCCCGCCTTCAGGAGGCAGGTCAAGCCATCTGAGGTCTTTAGCCTGTTTCACGCCCCAGAGCGCAAGCTCCAGAGCTAAAGGAGTCAAGTCCGCTTCCATTATTTCAGGGGAATTCTTATCTCTTAACGCCCTGGTCTCCGGTTCAGCCCATAGGCGAATGCACACCCCGGGCTCAAGCCTTCCGCCCCTGCCGCATCTCTGCTCCGCGGATGCCTTGGTTACCTTCATAGTCTCAAGCCTGCTCATGCCGGTAGATGGCGAAAAACGGGGAGAGCGCATCAGACCTGTGTCAATGACAACCCTTACGCCGTCAATTGTAAGGCTTGTCTCAGCAATGGATGTGGCGAGGACGACCTTTCTCCTGCCTGCGGAAGATGGCCTTATTGCCATATCCTGCGTTTCCCTCGGAAGCTCGCCATAGAGCGGGACTATATCAACATTTTCACGAAGATTTTTTTCTTCCTGAAGTTTTGCTTCGGTGCGCTTTATTTCTCCGCTGCCCGGCAGAAATACAAGGATACTGCCCGCCTCGCTATTGAGCGAGGCTGATATTGTCTTTACAACCCCTGAGATGAACGCCGGCCCTGTCGGGCCTTCCATGTACCGGGGCCTCATAACCTCAGGCTGATATCTCACCTCAACAGGAAATGCTCTGCCTGAGCTTTTAATTATCGGGGCTTGCCCCAAAAGCTCAGATACTTTCACGCCTTCGAGAGTGGCAGACATAACCAGTATCCTTAAATCTTCCCTGAAGACACTCTGCGCCTCAAGAGAAAGGGCAAGCCCGAGGTCAGCGTGGACGCTTCTTTCATGGAACTCATCGAAGATGATGATGCCAATGCCCTCAAGCGAAGGGTCGCTTTGCAGGAATCTCGTCAGTATGCCTTCGGTAACTACCTCTATCCTGGTATCGGGTCCTATCCTGCTGTCAAGACGGGTCCTGTAGCCTACAGTCTTTCCGACTTCCTCTCCAAGCAGATCAGCCATCCTTGACGCTGCGGCCCTTGCCGCAAGCCTCCTCGGTTCCAGCATGATTATGCGTTTGCCTTTAAGCCAGTCTTCTCCAAGCAACGCAAGCGGAACGATTGTGGTCTTTCCCGCGCCTGCCGGAGCTTCAAGAACTGCATTACGCCCTGACGATAACGCTCTTAATATTTCAGGGATGACTTCTTCGATTGGGAGGTCTGTGTTATACAGCATCTGATAAGCATAACAAATTCAGAAAGGGAATTGAAGTTCAGGTTGCGGAAAGGGGATTTTTATTAGAGGCAGAACAAAGCGGTTAATCAATTAACCATGCGCTGCGTGGGCATGGAATGGCAAAGCGCATTTATCAAGCACCTTGGAAGCAATCTTATTTAACGGAACTACAATATCGGCTGCGCCCAGTTTTATGGCTTCTTTCGGCATGCCGAATACAATACAGCTCTCTTCGTCCTGAGCTATATTGTAAGAGCCTGCCTCTTTCATCTCAAGCATTCCCTTTGCCCCGTCATCTCCCATGCCTGTCATTATTACGCCGACTGCATTCATACCGGCATATTTTGCCACTGAGCGAAAAAGCAGGTCAACTGAGGGCCTGTGTCTGGATATCAGCGGGCCATCTTTTACCTCAACATAGTACCTCGCCCCACTCCTGTTAAGGAGCATGTGCCTGTTGCCCGGAGCTATGAGTGCCCTGCCTCTGATGACAGAGTCATGGTCATGAGCCTCTTTAACGGTAATTTTACATATGCTGTCAAGATGCTTCGCAAAAGACGCGGTAAACTTCTCAGGCATGTGCTGGACTATTACGATACCCGGAGCATCGGGAGGCATTGCCTGAAGGAACGCCCTTATTGCCTCTGTGCCGCCTGTTGACGCGCCGACAGCTATTACCTTATCAGTTGTCTGAAGCATTGCCTGTGAGAAGGTCTGCTCCGCATGTACCAGTCTTATCAAGTGATTATTAAGTTCAGTACCCGCTTTTTTCAGCTTTGCCACTGCGGCGGCCTTAATTGCGTCACAGACAATGACATGAGCCTCTTCAAGGAACTGCTTTGTGCCTTGCTGAGGTTTTTGTATTATCTCCACCGCACCGTATTCAAGAGCTTTAAGGGCAGTAGCAGAACCGGATTCGGTGAGGCTTGAGATAATAACCGCAGGTATCGGGTGCTGGCTCATCATCTTATGCAGAAAAGTTATCCCGTCCATTCTCGGCATTTCCACATCAAGGGTTATCACATCGGGAATTTCCTCTCTGATTCGATCAGCAGCGATGAAAGGGTCTGAAGCAGTCCCAATGACTTCAAGATGCGGGTCAGCTGAAATTATAGCTGCAAGCGTCCTGCGTATGACTGCCGAATCATCTACTATTAAGACTTTTAGCTTTTTTTGCATGGATTACCTGCTTATCTTTTTTACAAATACTTCCCCGGACTCGACCATGAACATTATCTTACGCCCGAACTGACCGCCTGTATCGCTGCTGAGCACAGGTATCTTTTCATCTGATAATATGTGACTGGCAAGTGCGATATTCCTCTCGCCTACATTGAGAAACCCGCTTGCGCTCTCAAGCATCCCTGCCCCGCCAAAGACCTTGGCTATGAGATTCTCTTTTTTGCATCCGAAGCCAATCATCCTCTCAATGAGCAAGGGGATTGCAATGTTGCCGTATTTAGGCGTCTGCAGGCCTTCACCGTTCCAGAAGGGCAGGAGATAATGGTTCATTCCGCCGATTTTCAGGGTGTAGTCCCAAAGGCATACTGAGATGCAGGAGCCAAGCACTGTTGTAATACTATTCTCCCCTGACTTTACAATCAGCATTCCCGGATGCAGAAAGAGACTTTCAATTTTTTGGGCTGTTGGCTGTAAAATGGTCAGAACCTCTCGCTTAAATGTGTATTATCAAAAAAGAAATCAGCTCCATCCATTGAGAGCGTCTCAATCCCTGCATCAGTCTGTGATTCAGGGATTGTTACGGTAAAGCTTGTTCCCTTGCCTACTACGCTGGAAACAGAAATGAAACCCCCTAAGAAATCAAGGAATTCCTTGGTGATGCTTAGCCCAAGGCCATGACCAAGGTGGCTCTTGGAAACCCCTGTGTCAAGCTGCCTGAACCTTTCAAAAATAACGCCGAAGTGCTCCTCATCTATGCCGACGCCCTGATCAGCAACGGAGAAGTTGAAAAGTCCGTCATTAATCCAGACCTTCACTTCGACAGGTTTGCCGCTTAAATTATATTCAACGGCATTCGACAAAAGGTTCGCAAGTATCCGCTCAACTTTTTCGGGATCCGTATTGAAAAACTTTTCTTCAGGCTCTTCAAAATGAATCTTTATTTTAATATCTTTATTTGAGGCTTTATGCCTGAAAGAGTCTGCTGTAGCGCTTACGAGAGATTGCAGGTCCACTTTGGAGACGCTTAACAAAGCCTCGCCCGATTCAAGCTCCGCTGCCGCGAAGATATTCCTGAGCTGAAAATTGAGGTTGAAAGCTTCCTGAAAAATCGTGCTTACCGCCGACCTCAGGGTATCGGGCCCGAGTGGCCCGCTTTCCGCCAATACGAGCTCGCACATTGTAAGCACGGATGTAAGCGGATTATTTATTTCGTTCCTTATATTTGAGAGAAAGTGGCTTTTGACCTGCTCGGATTCAAGAAGCCTGTTATTCAAAAGCTCAAGCTTTTTGGTCATTACTATCAGGTCATGGTATGCCTTTTCCTTTGCCTGCAGTCTTTTGAAGAGTTCATTTACAAGTTCGTCATCAGAGATGTTTCGCATCAGAGGTTCTCCTTGAAGGTTTAAATTCTGCTTTAAATCTTCCTATATAATGCCTGCCCCATTTTTATGAAAGGCAGGTCAAACCCGGCAAGCGTTTCCGAGTGTCCGATAAAAAGGAAACTGCCCGGCTTCATGCACCCTGCGAATTTCCTGAAAAGTTTTTCCTGAGTATATTTGTCAAAGTAGATGATCACATTTCTGCAGAAAACAATGTCCATCGCTTCCGGTTGCCTGAACACTTCATCCATGAAGTTGAGCCTCTTGAATTCTACCTTTGACATCAGCTCAGGTGATATTTTGACCAGTGGCCTTTCCTTATCCTTATTCCTTAGAAGGTACTTTCTCCTCAGGCTAAGGGGTATAGGGGCGACCCTGTCCTCGCCATAAATGCCTCTGGAAGCGCACTCAAGGACCCTTGTCGAGATGTCGGTGCCAAGGATGGAGTAATCCAAACCCGGCTCCGGGTGCGCTTGCGCGAACTCGTTTAACACAATCGCTATGGTGTAAGGCTCTTCACCTGTTGAACATCCCGCGCTCCAGACCCTGAGCTGCTCCCTTGTGCCTGCTCCATGCCTGACAAGCTCAGGAAGGACACTCTGGTATAAAACTTCGAAATGATGAGACTCCCTGAAAAAGTCAGTCTTGTTCGTAGTCACCAGATCGATCATATGCACCAGTTCGTTATCAATCCCTCCCGGGCTAAACAGGTAGTCGCAATAATATCCGAAGGATTTGAGCCCAAGAAGCCTGAGCCTTTTCTGAAGCCTGGATTCAAGCAGGGTCTTCTTTGCCGGCGGCATCTTGATGCCGAGCTCGGCTTGAATGAAATCCCTGAACTTTCCGAATTCATTATCAGTCATTTTTATGGCGTTCATTTAAAATCCCTTTAGCAGGCTTCTTCCCTGAGGCCGTGGGCTATCGCAAGCTCGTCGCTTGAAAAAATCTTATCTATTTCAAGAATGATGATGAAGTTATCATCGCGCTTTCCCATGCCTCTTATAAATTCCGTATTAAGCCTTGTGCCGATCCTTGGCGGCGGCTCTATCTGTCCGGGCTCCAGCTCTATGACCTCCTGTACGGAATCGGCAAGAGCCCCGAGGATAATCTTTTCACCGTCAAGATTTATCTCAGCGATGATGATGCAGGTATTTACAGTCTGTTCAGTCTTTGACATTTCAAACTTAAGCCTCATGTCAACTACGGGCACAACACTTCCCCTGAGGTTAATAACTCCCCTCATGAAGTCCGGGGTGCGGGGGACTTTAGTGATGCTGGTAAAATCCAGCACTTCTCTGACCTGCGATATATCAACTGCAAACACCTCATCCTCAAGCTTGAAAGTGAGGTACTGCGTGGTTTCGGTAATAGCCGCTACGCTCATGGAATCCTCCCTTTAATATTTTACAAACTCTTCTTCGTCATTGCCCGCGGCATTAAGATCGATAAGCGCGCCTCCGTTGGCAACGGCAACAGAAGGCTTCTGCCCGAAGTTCGCGAATTTGACCTTTGCAGATATCTTCTGCTGTTTTGAAGGTGCGGATTTTACTACCTTCAGATGCCTTTCGGTTGAGGCGCCCTCAGCAAGCCTGAAGAATGAGATTGTCCTCTGAAGCTGGTCGGCCTGTGATGAAAGCTCTTCAGAAGTTGACGCAAGCTCTTCAGCGCCTGAGGCATTCTGCTGGATTACCTGATCGAGCTGCTGAAGGGCCTTGTTTATCTGGTCAGCGCCGCTGTTCTGTTCTGAGCTTGCGGCTGTTATCTCCTGGACAAGTTCTGAGGTCTTCTGAATGTCTGGGACAAGTTTTGCGAGCATGTCACCGGCTTTTTCGGCAATCTCCACGCTTGTAGAAGAAAGCTGGCTTATCTCACCGGCTGCGGTCTGGCTTCTTTCAGCGAGTTTCCTGACCTCTGAGGCAACTACCGCGAAACCTTTCCCGTGCTCGCCCGCCCTTGCGGCCTCGATTGCGGCATTAAGCGCAAGGAGGTTTGTCTGTCTTGCGATTTCCTCGATTATTGAAATCTTGCTTGCGATCTCCTTCATGGCGCTGACAGTCTCTGAAACAGCCTTTCCGCTCTCAAGTGCGTCTGAAGCTGACTTCTGGGCAATCTTTTCTGTCTGCTGCGCGTTATCTGAGTTCTGCTTGATATTCGCTGTCATCTGCTCCATGGATGATGAAGTCTCTTCAATGGACGCTGCCTGTTCGGTTGCTCCCTGTGATATCTGCTGGGCGCCCGCGCTAAGCTCTTGGCTGCCTGAAGCGACATTATCGGATACTGACCTTACATCTGTTACGACCTCTTTTAATTTATCCACCATATTCTTCATAGCGGCGAGGAGCTGGCCTGTCTCGTCCTTGCCTTTTACTTCGATATCAACGGTAAGGTCGCCTTGGGAAAGTTTATTGGCCACATTCTGGGTAATATTCGCGAGAGGTTTGGCAATCACATTTGTAAGGATGAAAACAAAGAACGAGGCGATTGCTATTGCCAGCAATGTTGCCAGGATTACAATATTTCTTGTAAATGTGAAGCTCTTCTCAGCATCGTTATACATGACCTTGCCTACCTCGTCCTGAATCTCAATCAGCCTTGTTATCTTCTCGTCAAGCAGCTTGAATTTCGGGGCGGCATCATTCAAGGCATTGAATTTTGCTTTTTCAGAGTTTCCTTCAAGGGCGAACTTATAGGTATTGAGCCTTGATTCATTATAGTTCTTCCAGGCTGACTTGAATTCATCAAATGTCTTTTTCTCATCGCCTGTCATTACTGTTGCGCCGTACTTTTCGATAAGGTTTTCTATCTGTTTCTCTTCATCAGCAGCCTTGCTGAAGATATTCTGCTTCTTTGTCGCATCTGCTTCGTTCATTATCATCAAAGCGCCTATCCTGATGCTTGCGAGGTTATAGCTTACTTTTCCAAGGTCAACGGCAGGCACAAATCTGTCATTATAGAACGACTGGATCATATCCTTCATGTTTGTTATACGGTTCAGGCTGAGCGCTCCCAGCATGACCACAAAAACTATCAATACCGAAAAACTTACCAAAAGCTTTGACCTTGTCTTCAAATCCCTGAAAAAATTCATTACTTCTTCCTCCTGAATTAGTTTGCTGTTTTTTTTGCGCTTACCCTCTCATTCCTTTCCGGCCATGAAAGAAATACTCGGTAAGCGAATTCTCAAATGCCTGCTTAACAGGCGATTTTGTCAATTATATTTTCAGCTGACTGCATGAGCCTTGGGATATCGAGAATAAGGGCAACTTTTCCATTTCCCATTATCGTTGCGCCCGATATGCCCTTTACATCCCTGTAAACTTTTCCGAGTGATTTTATTACCGTCTGCACTTCACCGAAAAGCTCATCGACTACAAAACCTATCTTTTGTCCCGCGTATTGCACAATGATTATGTTCTCAAAACGGGGCAGATTGCCATGCTCGCCAAAGTAGTCCCTTAGACGGATATACGGAAGCACCTCGCCGCGCAGATTGATGTAGTTCCTCTTTTTTGAAGCCTGCTTATCAGCTTCGGTAAGCTCAACGCATTCCATGACCATATCAAGAGGTATTACATACTGAGACTCTCCCACGCCTACCATGAAGCCGTCTATTATCGCCATAGTAAGAGGCAGCCTTATGCGCACGGTTGCGCCCTTGCCTTCAATGCTTTCCACCTCCACCGTTCCCCTGAGAGCTTCGATATTCTTTTTTACGACATCCATTCCTACTCCGCGCCCTGAGAGCTTGGTAATCTGATCAGCTGTTGAGAAACCCGGCTCAAATATCAGCCGGAACAATTCTTTATCACTAAGCTGTGCTCCCTGATTTATTAATCCGACCGCAACGCCCTTCCTGTAAATTTTATCCCTGTTAAGCCCCCTTCCGTCATCTGAGACTTCTATTACAATACTGCCCGCGTCATGATACGCGTTCAGGCGTATCTTTCCTTTTGCGGATTTGTTGATTTCATTCCTTATCTCTGGCAGCTCTATCCCGTGGTCTGCCGCGTTCCTGACAATGTGCATCAGCGGATCATTTACCTTTTCAATTACTGTCTTATCCAGTTCCGTTTCTCCGCCGCTTATGACAAGCTCTATATCTTTGCCCGTATCGCGGCTTATATCCCTTATCACGCGGTTAAAACGGCTGAATGTGTCTCCGATGGGGACCATTCTGAGCTTCATTGTATTTTCACGGATCTCTTCAACCAGCCTTAGCATTATTGAGGCCGACTCAATCAACTGTCCGTCGCAGAGCCTCTGCGCCTGCTGGTCCATGTTCGCGCTCGATATCACAAGCTCGCCTACAAGATTAACAAGCTGATCCAGCTTGTTTGCGTCTATCCTGATAGTAGTCGCCTCTTTCGCCTTTGCCCCAAGCACCTGCTTCTGCTTATCGAGGGCAGCCTCTATCAGTTCAGGATAGACCATGCCTTCATTAACGAGTATTTCTCCGATAAGGGTTTTGCTGTTGTCATCTTTGCTTCCGCTATTCTGATGCCTGAGCGCCTCTTCCAGTTCAGTCTGAGTAAGGACTCCGCCTTTGACCAGTATTTCGCCGAGCAAAGATGTGTCTTCCGGCAGGTTATGCAAAAGCTCCACATATGATTCGACCTTGCTGTACGGCGGCAGTATATGGATGGAGCTGTCCTCACGCACAAATTCAAATACATCCTCTATTGCCTTCTTCTCAAAATCAGTCTTAAGGTCTATCTCAAAACCAAGATAGCAGGCCTCAGGGTCGAATTCCGCGACTGGCGGCATGGAATTGTACAGAGTGGTAATATGTACAAGCTCTCCCATTTTCAAAAGGTAATTTATAAATGATATGGGGTCCATTCCATCTTTAAGGGTATTGATGCCGAACCTTATTGAAATATGCCACGCATCTGTCCGGGCCCTCTTGCCTGATTCTGTATCTTCAATATCCGAAGGCTCTTCACTGTTGTCTTCCCTCTGCGTGCAGGCGAGGTACGAATTAAGCCTTTCGATAAGCTCTCGTTCCCGCTCCGCCGTCCTGTCGTCAAGGAAATAGATTTCCGCCGCCGCAAGCTCTATAAGCGCTGAAGTATGGTCCCTGCATTCAAGCAGAAGCTCAATAATCTCACTGATAACCTTTATCTCGTTCTCACGCATTTTACTGAGAAGGTTCTCAACGAAATGGGTAAACTTCTCAACAGTCTCTATTCCGAGAACGCCGGAAGAGCCTTTTATGGTATGGGCTGAGCGGAAAAGCGAATTTATCAACTCCTGATTCTCAGGCAGTGACTCGAGCTGAAGAAGCGAATTTTCCATCTCCTGCAGCAGCTCTGAGCTTTCTGCTATAAATGTCAGCCGTGCCTGGCTTAAATCCAAATCCATATGATTCCCCTTATCTATTCAGTCAATTTTCAGAAATTTCGTTTAAATTCAAAAGCCCTGTGACAGTCTCAACAGCCGCGCTTTTCGATGTTATCCTGAAGCGTTTTCCCTGAGCCTGTGCCTCACGCCTGAGAAGGATTAAAAGCTGGATGCCTGATGTATCTATTTCAGAGACCTGAGAAAGGTCAGCATATATTTCCGAACATGGACCAAGCGAGCTTATTATTTTCTCCTTCATTTCCGCGGCTCCGTAAATGGTCATCTCACCTTCAATCCGAAGCAAGCAGCAGCCGCTCTCTTTCTCTCTTACTATTTCTATATTCATATTCAGCGCCTTTCCTTATCAGGGTAAAATGAGTTTTGATACGGCTTCCAGCATCTGTTCAGGTTTAAAGGGCTTGACAACCCATGCCTTTGCGCCTGCGGCTTTGCCTTCCTGTTTTTTTGCCTCCTGTGATTCAGTGGTCAGCATGACAACAGGGGTAAATTTATAGTTTGGGTCGGCCTTGAAATTTTTCAGGAAGGTGATGCCGTCCATATTCGGCATGTTCACATCGCAGACTACGAGATTTATCTTTCCTCCCAGTTTCCCAAGAGCGTCCTTGCCGTCACACGCTTCTATAACATCATATCCGGCTTTTTTAAGGGTTATGTTTACTACCTGTCTTATCGAGGCTGAGTCATCTACCACCATTATCGTCTTTGCCATTTTCATTTGCCTCCGTCTGCGTAATTTTTAAAAGAAAGTAATATCGCTCTGCGCAACTCTTTTGGGGTTCGCCTTCATTTTGGGATTGCCTGATATTACTTCAAGGTGTACCTGGCGCTGTTTTTCCATTACATAATGCTTTTTTATACCCTCAAGGCTGAAGTCGTAAATCCTGCAAGCGTCGCCATCGCAAAGCTCAGGCTCTTTCATGCATTCGCCTATAAGCTTTAAATAATTATCTGCGTCCTCTATTGTCTTCATCACAAGCTCTATCTGCTGGCGTACTATGTCCTGGAATTGCACATTTGAAAGGAGTTCTACAACCTGCCCTGCAACCTGACCTGAGCCTGAGGCTACCTGCTCAAGTATCTGCTTATTGAGGCTGTCGAGCACCCTGTAGCCATCGCCAAGGTTATTGAGCTGGGTTTCAAGATTTACAAGCAGGGAGGATTCCGTATTTGTGTTCTTCTGGTTAAGTTTAACGGCGAATTTCGTCTCTATGTCATCTGCCATCTGAATCATCGCCTGCCCAATCCTGTTAGCCGCCTGTTCTGACTGGCTTGAGAGCTTTCTTACCTCGCCTGCTACTATTGCGAAGCCCCTTCCATGCTCGCCTGCCCTTGCGGCCTCTATTGCGGCGTTCAAGGCAAGCAGGTTTGTCTGGTCGCTTATGTCTTTGAGGAGTTCAACAAGGCTCGCCATTGAGCGGGCTTTCTCGGCGAGTGTAAGGACTATCTCGTAATCTTTTTCAACCTCTGCGGCGCGTTTACCGATATAAGCGCGTAAATCCGCAATCGTCTTTTCATTTGCTGCTATTGTCTCACCTGACTCAGCGGCAAGTGATTCGCACTCACGGTTAAGCTCTGAGATGGTCTCCTGCATTCTGTTCATTGAACTGTCTATATCCTGTGCCTGGCTGATGATATGGCTGGCTGCCTCATCTGTCTGTTGAATCACGGCATCAAGATGGCCTTTTGTAAGCTGATTGAGCTCATGCTGCGAGCCGAAATACTTTTCAAGCTTTTCTTCCCTTGATCTGAAATGCAGTGAATTGTCAGCCAATTCCTTAAGAAGCTCCTGTTCGTCATCCGCAAGCTTTGAGAGCGGTTCTACCGACCTGGAGGAAGCCATATATATGATTGCCAAACCGAGACAAAGAAAGAGCAGGTTGCCGAGCGCCATGATAAAACCGTGCGATACAAACGGTTCCAATACTTTTGTGACAGGCCCAGATATTGCTTCAAAGATAACGAAACCCGCCACTAACGCGATCAATCCAAGTTTTAAATTCTTTTTAAACGATGCCCGGCTGTAAAGCCCGTAAGAATCGAACCTGTTCTGAATCTTTTCACCCATCTGATTACAGCTCCTTAAATCTTATTTGCTGCTGCATATCTCCTTATCGGACTTAAGGATTTCGCCTGAATAGGGATTGATATTGAATTATGAACAATCCAATGGTTTAATTTTTATTAGACCTTTGGTCTAAAATTATTCAAACTTTAGGTTGAGCATCCCATAGACAATCAGGTCAATAGTCTGTGCCAACGCCTTTTTCCCATTTGGGTTTAGGCGCTATTTATGATAAAAAATCATTATCTATTCTTTTAAGGAGCAGAAGTGAAGTACGACTTCGATAAAGTAACTGACAGGACAGGCACCCATTGCGTAAAATGGGACTACTATGAGATGAGGGATGAAGTAAAGGGCATGATACCGATGTCCATAGCGGATATGGACTTCGAGGCCCCGGATTTTATAATCGACTCAATAGTACAAAGGGCCAAACACGGCATCTTCGGCTACACGGTTATTCCTGACAGTTATTATGAATCGCTCATAAAATGGCTTGAGAAGAGATTTCACTGGTCTGTAAAAAAAGAATGGATAAGGTTTTCTCCCGGCGTAATACCCGCGCTGAACTTTGCGGTACAGGCCTTTACCGAGGCCGGGGACAAGGTAATCATCCAGCCCCCGGTATATCATCCCTTCAGGTTCTCTATCTCCAATAACGGAAGGGTCGTCCTCAATAACCCTCTCATATGCGAAGGTAATAGCTACCGCATGGATATCGAAGGATTAAAGAAGGTCATTGATAAGCGCACTAAGATGATAATACTCTCTAACCCGCATAATCCTGTAGGCAGGGTCTGGAGAGAAGATGAGCTTAAGGCCCTTGGGGAAGTCTGCCTTGAAAATAATATCCTTATCATCTCTGACGAGATACATTCAGACCTTATAATGCCGGGAAGTACCCACATACCTACCGCAAGCCTCTCAGATGAGCTTGCCGCTATTACCATTACCTGCACTTCCCCAAGTAAGACCTTTAACCTTGCCGAGCTGCATGCAGCCAACATTATAATACCTAATCCTGAGCTGTATTCGAGGTTTGACCTTACGCTTGCAAAGGCAGGGATAAACAAGCCCAACATCATGGGCATGATTGCAACACAGGCAGCCTACAGCAAGGGAGAGCAATGGGTAGAAGAGCTCATACCTTACCTTTATGAAAATTTTCTTTTCATGGAGAGTTTTTTTAAAGAGAACCTGCCAGAAGTTAAGGTATCCGGAATGGAAGGCACCTATCTCGGCTGGCTTGATTTCAGGGCATTCGGCTTATCAAATGCCGAGCTTGAGGAGAGGCTCCTTTCAAAGGCAAGGGTCGCCATGACACCAGGGCGCATATTCGGGGCAGAAGGAGAATCTTTTTTCAGAATGAACCTTGCATGCCCAAGGACGATACTTGAGGAGGCATTGAAGCGGATCTGCGGGGCTATGAAAGAGCTACACTGATAAATTCAAAATTTTAATTTCACATTAGCTGTATAAGGGATTTTCAATTTCAACTTCACCTTCCAAGACAATCGCGTGTTCTTCTTTAGAGGCTTTTCATCCCTTCTTCGGGTTCAGTCCAATTTCTGATTTATTTAAAAAAAACGAAAAACCCTGAAAACTTAATATAAAAGAAGCTTTTGTCTCCGCTTAACCGAGTGTATTAAACTTTCAATTGAGATATGATATAATCTTAGCTCTGATTGGGATTGCCATAAGGGGTGAACAATATAGCTGAATTCTTATAAAATTTCCAATCGAGTTACGGAAATAAAAAATGAATCTAATACTGGTCTTTGTATTTTTCATTTATGGATTGGCCTTGTTCCTCCTTGGGTTCGCTATATTCCTTTACCCAAAGAAAGACAGCTCATTTAAATTAGTAAACAGCCTGTGGCTGCTCGCCGCGTTCGGGATTTCCCATGGAATAAATGAATGGGTCGATATGTTTTTGATCCTTAGGAAATCGGAATTCCTTACGCTTATCCGCGCCATTCTCTTACCCGCTTCATTTATGTTCCTTCTCCAATTTGGCGTAAAAATCACAATCGAGGACAAGAATAAGTATTTTTTCCTGAAAGCCCTTCCTTTTATTCTATCCATAAGCTGGGTGATGATAACTCTCGCAAACGACCAGCATTTTTTGATGGGTGATATTTGGGCAAGGTATTTAATCGGCGTTCCCGGAATATTTTTAACATCCTATGCGCTGATACTTAAATTACATGAATTTAAAGAATTAGAATTTCATGGTGTCAGGACTAATTTGAAGCTCGCAGCTTTCAGTTTTTTATTTTATGGCATTTTTTCGGGTCTGATAGTACCGGAAGCAGGATTTTTCCCGGCGGCTTTATTCAACTACACAGTTTTTCTCAATACGGTAGGTATCCCCGTTCAGTTTTTTCGCGTCCTTTGCGCCATTGCTGTATCTTATAGCATCATTCAAATTCTGGATGTATTTAATTATGAGGCGCAGGCCAGGATTAAAGAATCTGAACAGCTGTTCAGGAATATCTTCGATAGTGCAATGGACGGAATTCTTCTTGCTGATGAAGAGACTAAACAAATATACACAGGCAACAAAATGAGCTGCCAGATGCTTGGGTACAGCTTAGAGGAGTGCAAAAAGCTGAGCGTTATGGACCTGCACCCTAAGGAAGATATCCCTTATGCATTGGAGCAGTTCGAGAGAATGGCCCGCAGAGAGCTTACGCTTGTGAAGAATTTACCCGTGAAACGAAGGGACGGAAGCGTTTTTTTTGCTGACATCAATACTTCTGTAATAACTCTCTCAGGTAAAAATTACCTGATGGGCATCTTAAGGGATGTCACTGAACGCAAGGCCGCCGAGGAACAAAACAAGCTCCATCTTGAACAACTTGCCTCTTTGCATTCCATAGACATGGCCATCAGCTCCAGCCATGACATACTGGTCACCTTGGAGGTCATACTCAGGTATGTGATAGAACAGTTAAAGGTTGACGCAGCAGACATCCTGCTGTATAAACCACATCTCCAAATCCTTCAATACGCTTCGGGTTACGGCTTCAGGACCCAAGCCCTTAAGCATACCAATTTAAAAATAGGTGAAAGCCACGCAGGGATGGTGGCCCTTAAAAGAGAGGTAATTCACATAGCGGACCTAAGGGAAGATGATGACGGCTTCAAAAGGTCCAGCCAACTGCGGGAAGAAGGTTTCATTTCCTACTACGGCATTCCCCTTATCGGGAAAGGGGAAGTAAAAGGGGTCATGGAGGTTTTCCACCGCACGAACTTAGACCCTGGGCAGGAATGGCTGAACTTCCTCAATACACTTGCCGGTCAGGCAGCCATTGCAATAGACAATGCAATACTTTTCGATGGCCTCCAGCATTCCAATATCGAACTCACTATGGCCTACGATGAAACCATAGAGGGCTGGTCAAGGGCGCTGGATTTGCGGGACAAGGAAACCGAGGGACACAGTAAACGCGTTACGGAATTGACCCTGAAGATAGCCGGAGCAATCGGTATAAGCGAAGCTGAACAGGCGGAAATACGCCGCGGGGCCCTGCTGCACGATATAGGCAAGATGGGTATACCGGACAGGATACTCCTTAAACCCGGTCCCCTTGATGAAACAGAGCTGACTATTATGCGCAAGCACCCGGTATTCGCCTACGAACTGCTTTCAGCAATCAAATTCCTGAAAACGGCGCTCAATATTCCGTATTGCCACCATGAAAAATGGGACGGCAGCGGATATCCTCGCGGCTTAACGGGTGAACAAATACCTTTATCGGCAAGGATTTTTGCCCTGGCTGACATATTCGATGCCTTAAGTTCAGACCGTCCTTACCGTCCGGCATGGTCAAAAGGAAAAGTGCTTGATCACATTCGATCCCTTTCAGGAAATCATCTGGACCCCAAAATAGTCGAGGAGTTCTTCAAAATGGATTGGAAAACGCTAAGGTGCCAGTAAGCGGGCGCATATTCAGGCCGGAAGGTAAGGCCCCAACGAGATTCGGGCATTTTTTTTGGATTTATAGTATACTTTCTTTTATTAGCATCTTAGATACCGCACGCTCCCACCAGGAAAATCGCTGACAAATCTGACTTGAGCCTGCACATTTTTTGAAGCGTTTGATTTACCCATGGTTTCTCCTTTGTTCGCTTCTAAAAAGAAATGCAACCGAAGCAGATTGCCATATATCCATGTGAAATATGACTTTTAAGCTTTCGCATAAACTTACTGCCGGTTTTTTTAGCCGTAGTAGTTATCATAGGGCTGGCCGGCCTCCTTTTGATCTCAGCAAGTAATTACGCCGTCAGATCAATTATCGGAGAAGGCTCGGAAACGCTCACCATAGAGATAGTCAAGTATATTGACCAGCGTTTATATGAAAGGATAGACGACCTCAGCGAATTAGGCAGGAACTCCTTACTGCTCGGTCAACTCTCAAAATCAAACCGGGACTTTGAAAGGCTACCGGACATTCAGGAATTCATCGACGCGAAAAACAGAGAGTGGGTCTCCGCTCCGACAGGTACCCCTTTCGGCAGATACTCACAAATGCCCTCTCCAAAACTCTCAGGGATATCTCGGAATATTACAGCAAAGGCTATGACATGTCGAACTGACATGGCTGGCGACTACTGACCGGCTGACCAGAGCATATAACAGGGTTAAATTCGAGGAAGTAATTAAAATCGAGATAAGCAGAGCCATGCGATACAAAAGCCCCCTCTCGCTTTCGATCTTGGACATAGATTATTTCAAGAAGGTCAATGATACATTCGGACATAGCATCGGGGATGAAGTAATGAAGGCTATCGCTGACATAATAAAGGCTAACAACAGGGATACAAGTTACCTGTTCAGGTGGGGCGGTGAAGAATTCGTAATAATTGTCACGGAGGCTGATATCGAAGGGGCAAGGATTCATGCGGAACGCCTCAGAAAGGCAATTGAGGAACACGCATTTGAAAAGGCCGGAACCATTACCGCAAGTTTCGGAGTCGCACAATACATGGAAGGGGACACCCCAGACAGTCTCCTCAAAAGGGCTGATTCCGCCCTTTACAAAGCAAAGTTCAAAGGTCGCAACCGTGTGGAGGGCTAACCGCAAAACAACTCTTGAAAAAACAAAAAGAAAACATATAAACTTAAAAAAAACCCGTAACCTTTTCAGGTTACGGGTTTTAAAATTCTGGTCGGGGCGAGAGGATTCGAACCTCCGACCACTAGCACCCCATGCTAGTGCGCTACCAGGCTGCGCTACGCCCCGATTTGGTAAACTGTATTCGCTGATAAGGCCGAGAGTGTCTGGGGTCAGTCAGCCAGTAGTTTTCTGATTGATGTAAGTTCTTTCTTTATCGACTTCAAAGCGCTCTGGAACTTCTGCTCCGGGAAGTCAAAACCAAGCTGTTTCTGCTTCTCAGCCTGTATTTCCTTTATTCTCTTCTTCGCGCCCTCAAGCGTGAACTTCTCTTTGTAAAGCAGATTCTTTATCTCAACTATCAGTTCCACATCCCTTTTGCTGTAAACGCGCTGCTTTGTAAGGGACTTCTTCGGACTGATAATCTTAAACTCAGTCTCCCAGTACCGCAAAATGTAAGGCTTTACTTTTGTGATTTTTGCGACTTCACCAATTTTAAAGTAAAGCTTATCCGGTATTTCAGTCATGTGGGAATCTTTTCCGGTTTATTCTAAGTTCCCTTTAAATTCCGAATTCCGATATTACTACGGGACCTTGCTTTACTCCAGCTATTTCTTTACTTTTTTGAAAAAAATATTTTAAATGGCTGGCTGCTGCTCTGATTCTTTATTAATCGCTTTTTTGAGAAGCTGGCTGGCCTTGAAGGTCATTACCCTTCTCTCATCGATTGTTATTTCGGTGCCTGTCTGAGGGTTCCTGCCCCTTCTTGCCCTTTTGTCCCTTATTGTGAAGTTACCGAAGCCGGAGATCTTAACCTTTTCGCCTTTTTCGAGGGTGTTCTTTATTGTTTCGAAAATCTCCTCGATTACAATGCTGACATCCTTCTTTGAGAAACCCACTTTTTCGAAGACTATCTCTACAATATCCGCCTTGGTCATGATAACCTCCTAATAATCTGGAACAGTTGAAGTAGTGCGGTATTACTTGGCTTCTCCCCTGACTTCCGCGCTATACCTGCCGGTAAGCTCACTCGTTACTTTCGCATGCATTTCGTCCACCTCCTGCGCGGTCAATGTCTTATCCATCGACCTGTAGGTGACCCTCAAAGCCATGCTGCGTTTGCCGGAAGGTATGTTGCCACCATAGTATACATCAAACAGTTCAACCCTTTCAATAATTTTCGTATCTAATTGTTCGATAGAGTTGATTATTTTTTTATAGGGTATATTTTCATCGACTATAAAGGCTATGTCCCTGGCAGATTCCGGGAATTTCGGGAGCGCGGAGTATTTTCTCTCAGCCGAAAGCCCTATCAAAGCGTCCGCCTCTATCTCAAAGATATATGCCGGGCGTTTCAGGTCAAACTGCGGCTTTATGTCAGGATGTGTCTCTCCGAATGAACCAATCTTTTTTCCATTGATGACTATAGCCGCTGATTTGCCCGGATGGAAGAGGGTTGGAGCTTCCAGAGGCTCAACATCAAATTTTATCCCAAGCCCCTCAAAAATCCTCTCCACTACCCCTTTTACATCGAAGAAATCAAGCCCGTCCTTAGGCTGGTTCCATGACTCATTCCAGCGTAGCCCGTACATAAGCCCTGATATCATCCATTTCTCATCAGGCAGCTTGCCGCCTGTGTGGATAAAAGCAGGGGCGAACTCATATATCCGCACTTCTTCATTCTTCTTAAGGAGGTTACGCTTAAGCGTCTCAAGAAGAGTCGGGATGAGGCTGTCCCTCATTACAACCTGCTCCTCCGAGAGCGGATTAAGTATTGTAACGCCGCTTTTGCCTTCAGGCCCTGTCAACCCAAAAGCATCTCTGGAGATGAAGCTATAGTTTAATATCTCGAAAAATCCGTCATTTACAAGGATTTCCTTAACCTTTTTCTTAATATTCGTATGCTTGCCGGGCTCCCCTATGATAAGCCTCGCAAGAGGCATTACAGTGGGGATGTTATTATACCCGTAGATGCGAGCCGCCTCTTCCACAAGGTCTGTCTCTATCTTTAAATCACCCCTGTATGTGGGCGGCAGAGCGGTTATGACGCCATCACCGGCTATATTAGTTTCAATGCCGAGCCTTTTAAAAATATCCAAAACCTGTGCTTCTGTAATGTCTATGCCAAGAAGAGCCTGCGCCCTCTTCACCCTGAACTCAATGGGTGACGGCGAAATTTTCTCAGGATAAACTTCAACTATGCCCTTTGCGATAGACCCGCCCGCAAGCTTTTTAATAAGGCTTACAGCCATATCAAGAGCCTTGATAACGCCGTCTGCATCAACACCCCTTTCAAACCTGTAGGAAGAGTCTGAAGAGAGGCCTAATTTTTTAGATGTCCTTCTGACGCTTGCAGGCTCAAACCACGCGCTCTCAAGCAGTATGTTCTTTGTTATTTCAGTTACTTCGCTACCCTTGCCGCCCATGACGCCGGCAAGCGCAACAGGCCCCGCCTCATCAGCAATTACCAGCATCTGCGTGTCGAGCTTTCTTACCTTGTTATCAATTGTCTCAATCTCTTCATTTTCAGCAGCAAGCCTTACATCGATTGTCCTGCCTGTTATCTTATCAAGGTCAAAGGCATGGAGAGGCTGTCCTGTCTCAAGAAGAACAAGATTGGTCACATCCACTACATTATTAATAGACCTGATGCCGTGCGCCTCAAGCCTGCGCTTAATGCCATCAGGAGATGGGCCTATTACCACGCCTTCAATAACCCTTGCGCAATATCTGCCGCAGGGCGCATCAGTCTCAATGCTGACCGTTATAAGGTCATCTACAGGCTTATCACCCTCTTCAACAGAGGTTTCCTTTTCCTTGAACGCTGCCCCTGTTACCGCGCTTATCTCCCTCGCAAGCCCCTTGATGCTTAAAAGGTCTGCCCTGTTAGGAGTAATACCGACCTCAAGCATGGAGTCTTTCAGTCCAAGGACTTCATTCAAATCCAGCCCGAGGGGTGTATCCTCAGGCAGTATCAATAAGCCTTCAGAGGTATCTTTAAGCCCAAGCTCGACCTCAGAGCACATCATGCCCTGAGATTCGACGCCTCTGATCTTTGATTTTTTTATCTTGAAATTACCGGGAAGCTCAGCGCCGATTGTGGCAAGCGCCACCTTGTCTCCGGGCTTCATGTTCTTCGCGCCGCAGACAATAGAGAATGTTTCTTTGTCTGACCTGACCTCGCAGAGCTGGAGCCTGTCCGCATTTGGGTGCGGGGCGCAGCTTACGACCTGTGCCGTTATCACTCCGCTCACATTGCCGCCTGCCTCGGCCACTGATTCTACCTCAGCCCCTGACATTGTAAGAGTGTCAGCAAGCTCCTTTGGAGCCGGCATATTCGTGATGTATTCCTTAAGCCAATTATAGCTGAAAAGCATTTATAATAACCTATTATATACGAGAATTTTTCAATCCGCTCAAAGGGTTACGGCTAAAATATAAAAAAAGCATCAAAAATGAAATTTTAGATTTTTAGTACAGAAACCCTGCAATGGAACAGCCTAGAACTGGCGCAGGAACCTAAGGTCGTTCTCAAAGAAAAGCCTTAAATCGTCGATGCCGAACTTGAGCATGGCAATGCGCTCAATCCCAAGCCCGAAAGCAAAACCCGTGTATTCTTCCGGGTCGTATTTAACAGCCTTCAGGACCTCAGGGTGTATCATGCCTGCCCCGAGTATCTCAAGCCAGCCGCTTCCCTTGCAGACCCTGCAGCCCGAACCTTTACAGATGACGCAACGGATATCGATCTCAGCGCTCGGTTCAGTGAACGGAAAAAAGCTCGGCCTGAACCTGATAGCGGTGTTCTCGCCAAAGAGGCGATGGAGGAAAAGCGTAAGGATTCCTTTAAGGTTACTGAATGTGACCCCCTTGTCCACCATGAATCCTTCGACCTGGTGAAACATTGGGGTGTGAGTAATATCAGAGTCCCTGCGGTAGACTGTACCGGGGGCTATGACCCTCAGAGGCGGCTTCCTGTTCTCCATGACCCTTATCTGGACCGGTGAGGTATGAGTGCGAAGCAGCACCTCGTCATTGATGTAGAAGGTGTCCTGCATATCTCTTGCAGGATGGTTTTTCGGCAGGTTTAAGGCTTCGAAATTATAATAATCCAGCTCTACCTCCGGGCCTTCGGCTATATCAAAGCCCAACCCGGAGAATATCTCTTCGATTTGCGCCATAACCTGTGAAACAGGATGCGCCCTGCCAAGGCTTATAGTCCTGCCGGGCAGAGTTATATCAACCTTCTCCTTGCTAAGCTTCTCGGCCTTTTCTTTGTCCTCGAAGCCTTTAAGGAGTTTCTCGATATCTTCCTCAAGCCTGTTTTTAGCCAGGTTAATGGCCTCGCCTGCGGTCTTCCTCTCTTCAGGAGGAAGACTGCCCAATTCCTTCAGCAAAGAGGCTATCTCACCTTTTCTTCCAAGGTACTTGGCTTTTACCTGAAGCACGGATTCTTTTGTAGAAGAACCCTCAAGCTCCTTCAAAGCCTCCTGTTGAAGGTTTTCAAGCCTTTCTCTCATGCAGCCAAGCTTGTTTTGGCGATTGATACGACCTTTGTGAATCCTGACGGATCGTTTACAGCCATATCAGCCAGCGATTTCCTGTCAATTGTCACATTTGCCCTGAGAAGACCGTTCATGAGACGGCTGTAGGTGATATCATTTGACCTTGCGGCAGCATTTATCCTTGCTATCCAAAGGGTCCTGATCTCTCTCTTCTTGGACTTTCTATGTGCATAGGCGTAAGCAAGGGCCCTGTCAACGGCTTCGGTGGCTATGCGATAAAGCTTGCCCCTGCCTGCTCTGAAGCCTTTAGCGGCTTTAAGTACTTTCTTTCTCTTCTTTTTGGCGTTTAAGCCTCTTTTAACCCTCGGCATAGTACTGGTGCTCCTTTCGAATTCAGAAAAATAAATTTAAAAATACTACTGCGGAATTTTCAAAATAATCCGACCCTTACGAGAAAATCATAAGAGAGCTTATCTTTAATTCCCGGCTGCCTTATCCGTGCAGCATTTTCTTGATTGAGGCCTCATGGGTCTTTGATATAAGGCCGCTCTGCCTTAAAACCCTCTTCCTTCCGCTTGCCTTGCTGGTAAGGATGTGCCTCATACCGGATTTCATTCTCTTTACTTTACCGGTGCCGGTTATCTTAAACCTTTTTGCGGCGCCTTTGTTTGTCTTGATCTTCGGCATTTTATCTCCCTCTTTCTGCATTTACTTTGCTGCTTTTAACCTGCCACTACCTTCTGCTGTAGCGGGGCAACCAACATGCTCATGTTCCTGCCTTCAAGTTTCGGCGGCGCTTCGATGGTAGCGACATCTTTAAGCTCTTCGGCTACCCTCTTAAGCATTCCCATTCCAAGGTCAGTATGCGTAATCTCACGGCCCTTGAATATGATCGTTACCTTTACCTTGTTTCCCTCGCTCAGGAACCGCTTAATATTGCGCACCTTGAACTGGAAGTCATGTTCCTCAGTCTTGCCGCGCAGCTTCATCTCTTTTACCTGGATGACAGTCTGCTTTTTCTTCGCGTCTTTCGCCTTCTTGCTCGCCTGGTACTTGAATTTCCCATAGTCCATGATGCGGCAAACAGGCGGATTAGCTGTGGCGGCTATCTCTACAAGGTCAAGCCCGGCGGTCTCAGCGGCGGCCAGCGCATCCCTTGTTGCCATTACTCCGAGCTGGTTTCCGTCCGCATCGATAACGCGCACCTGCGGCACCCTTATCATCCTATTTATTCTTACGGTATCTTTTGCTATAAAAGCTCACCTCCTTGCGGTTTGTTTTCTGCTTTAATACGCTCTATAAATTCATCAACAGGCATGGCAGGCAATGTTTCCCCTCCCCTTAGGCGGGGCGCCACCATCCCTTCTTTCTGTTCGTTATCTCCGATTACAAGCTGGTACGGTATCTTTTTAAGCTGGGCTTCCCTTATTTTAAAGCCAAGCTTTTCATTCCTCTTATCCAGCTCAACCCTCAGTCCCTCTGCCTTGAGCCTCTTAAGTACACCCTCGGCATACTCGTCATTCCTCTGCGTTACGGTAAGGAGCACTGCCTGCACAGGTGCAAACCATGTGGGGAAAGCGCCAGCGTAATGCTCAACAAGGCAGCCGAAGAATCTCTCAAGAGAGCCCATAAGGGCACGGTGTATCATTATCGGACGGCTCTCTGTGCCGTGCTCATCCCGGTAGGTCACATCAAACCTCTCAGGCAGATTAAAGTCCACCTGAATGGTCGAGCACTGCCAGGATCTTCCGATTATATCTTTTATCTTTATATCTATCTTCGGGCCATAGAATACGCCCTCGCCCGGGTCAATGCTGTATTTTATCTCCTGTGATTCAAGAGCGCCCTTTAAGGCGGCCTCTGCCTTTGCCCAGTTATCAAGGCTTCCGACATACTTCTCAGGCCTTGTGCTCAAGTATATGTCAAAATCATTAAATCCAAATGATTTCAATATATAGAAGACAAACCTAAGGACCTTTTTTATCTCTTCCTCAAGCTGGTCAGGCCTCATGAATATATGGGCATCGTCCTGAGTAAATCCCCTGACCCTTAAAAGGCCATGCAATGCGCCTGACCTTTCATACCTGTACACGGTGCCAAGCTCCGCGTACCGTATCGGCAGGTCCCTGTAGCTCCTCAAATGGCCCTTGTATATCTGTATATGGAACGGGCAGTTCATCGGCTTTACGATATAGTCCTGCCCCTCTACATCCATCGGTGAGTAAAGATTATCTCTGTAAAAATCCCAGTGGCCGCTCTTCTTCCACAAATCGAGGAGCGCTACATGGGGGGTATAGATGATGCTGTAGTCATGCTTCACATGCTCGGCCTTCCAGAAGTCTTCTATTACCCTTCTGACGGTTGAGCCGTTCGGATGCCAGAGCACAAGCCCTGAGCCGATATCTTCACTTGTTGAGAAGAGGTCAAGCTCGCGGCCTAACTTTCTGTGATCCCTTTTCTTTGCCTCTTCAAGCCTGTTAAGGTACTCTGCCAATTCCTCTTTTGTGAAGAACGATGTCCCATAAATCCTCTGGAGCATCTTGTTCTTCTCATCCCCTCTCCAGTAGGCCCCGGCTGTGCCTGTAAGCTTGAATGCCTTGACATAGCCAGTGGAAGGGATATGAGGCCCTCTGCAGAGGTCAACAAAATCCGATTGTTTATATATACTTACAATATCATCATTAAGTTCGTTTATTATCTCTGTCTTATAATTCTCACCCATGCCGGAGAAGAGCTCAATGGCGTCCTTCTTTGCGACCTTCTCGCCGACAAAAGGAAAATCTGCCTTTATAATCTCGCGCATCCTGGACTCGATTTTCTCCAGGTCTTCGGGGGTAAAAGGCACTTCGGTATCAAAATCATAATAAAAGCCGTCCTCTATGGAGGGGCCTATTGCAAGCTTTACATTATTATACAGGGCTTTTACAGCCTGCGCCATAACATGAGATGTTGAATGGCGAAGTATATCAAGAGCTTCCCTTGAGTCGACCGTTACAGGCTCTACTTTTACAGGGCCTGCTGAATTGTGGAGGGCGCTCCTTAGGTCTTTAAGTTCCCCGTCAACCCTTACGGCAACAGACTTTTTCAGTATCGCCTTATCGTGGTTCTTGAGGATATCAAAAAAGCTTGTGCCTTCACTATGGTTGTATTCTTCCCCTGACGGGAATATTACTTTTATCATATTGGAGTTGAACCCGGCCTAAAACATTAATTTATATTGAAAACTCCGAAGCTTTGCCCAAAATACAAAAATCCGCCGAATAAAACCCTCCCTTTAAAAGAGGCTTTATCCACCGCTGCGTCAAGACTGCACTGCCTTGCGCTTTAAACAATAAAAGGCACCACCCACCTTATCCCCTCAACCTTCCATCCGGGGTGGAATGATACCCTTTTAGTAATGGAATGGTAGGCACGGGCGGTTTCGAACCGCCGACCTCTACAGTGTCAATGTAGCGCTCTACCCCTGAGCTACGCGCCTGTCGCAAAAAAGCATTATAGCAAAAACAATTTAAAAACAAAAGCCCTCTTTTTGTCCCTTGGGGGCGTTAAGCAGCATTGAATTTTACCATAATAAACAGGTGTGTCAAGGATATTCTTAGGGTTTGCAAAGGGATTTCAGAAGGCACTTTTGAATGGAAAAATAAGGGGAAATAAGGCCATACTGTCAAGGCTCGGCATCCTCGCTGCATATACCCCGGTATCGCCCTTTTCTCAGCTCATCCAGAAAATTATCATATGTAATTTCATTATGAAATTCAGTAAAACAACTGCCTATCTCCGCAATATTATGCGAATCGCTGCCGCCTGTTGTGGGCAGTCCGAGCCTGTTCGCCTCAATGAGCGCCTTTGCATTCTCTTCCTTGTTGTTATGCCCGTTATAGGCTTCTATGGCTGAGACGCCCTGCAGGCCTTCAATGTCTGAACGCAGGAGCGACCACTCCCTGAACGGATGGGGCAGAACTATCACTGCGTTCTTTTCACCCGCGTATTTGATAACTTCACGGATGGGTGCCTCAACCCCAAGGGTTATGAAACTGTCATCCTTTATGCCAAAAATAAGGACATGGCCTTCAAGGGAACTGTATTCGACCCCCCTGAATATTCTTATCCTGGCATCATATTTATCCTTCAGCGTTTCAAAGGGCTCAGAGGCAAGAAATGAATTATGCTCGGTTACGGCTACCCCGTCAAGCCCTATCTCAATTGCCCTTTCCACAAAGCCAATCGGGTCAGAGGTTGAATCAGGACTGAAGAACGAATGGTTATGCATGTCGATCCTGAAGTATTTAGACATAACCCTATCAGCCTCTCGCTCTGGCGCGGGCGACACTTGTGTCAGCCGCGAACCTGCTTATCTGCTGTTTAAGGCGGGCTGAATAATCGCCGGACATTGCCCTGAATTTCCTGCCGTCAAGCGTAGGCTCAAGCTCGTCAGCGGCAAATACGCAATACCCAAGCCTGTAGGCAAGATAAGCCATTGAGTAAAATACTATCCTCCTTCTTACATCATCACCTGTAACGGCCTGATATTTTGAGATGAGATATTCCTGCTGCATTGGATTTAAGTTGAACTCTGTTATTGCCCCGGCAAGGTCCCAGGCTATGTCCTGAGCGCACGGAAAAAACTGGTCTGCATAATGGTCAATGCAGTCCGTCTTTACATATCCGTTATAAGTCAGCAGCCAGTCATTGGGCATCATGTGCCCGTCAATGGCAACGGCAGGGCTTTCATCCATAATAGAGGCGAACCTGTCCAGAAAGCCGAGCTTATCAGCCCACTCTTCCCCAAGCCCCAGACTGATATTGACCTCCATCATCTCTCTTATATTTTCAAAGCCGGTTTGCCTTTCGACCACGAAATTTGTCCTAAGGAATTTAAGGTACTCTGCCATGAAATCAAGCATGAGCGGATTGACTTCATTCCTTGAGATAGGCCTTCCGTTCACAAATTCAGCCAAAAGAAAACCGTTTGACAACCCTACTACAGGCTGTGCGAATCCGGCCTTTGCCAGAGCCTTTGCCCTTTCAAACTTTTCCCGCCCATAACGGCCATGGCCTATGAACCTGAGCAGCAGTGGCACCTTATTATCGGAGCAGAAGTATTTTCTTTTTTCGTGATTAGGATGAACGGCTGGGGAGTCGGATTCATTGGCATAGAAAAACGCTCTCCATCCGCCTGCGGAAATATCCATCAGGCCTGCAGAAGGAAGATTCTCGGCAAGCCTTCCTGTCTTTATCCAGAGGTCTTCAAAAGATGCCGTGTATTTTGCATGCTTTTTCCATCTTGTCCTCGCCTTTTCGGATTTAAAATTATCCCCGTCAGGAGACCAGCTCGGGAATAATATTATCCTTGAGTCGGGTATTCCTGCCAAAGAAAGCCTGTCAGCCATCCCTGTAATAGAGCTTCCGCTCAGGCCGGGGCCTTCATCGACAACAGCGAACAAGTCAAAACCCGACCTCAGGAGTTCTTTTTCAAATTCCTGCGAGATCTCCACTTTTCGGTCAAAAGGATGCCCATGCGGCCTCACTGTAAAGGCCTGGACTGCGCACCCGAGGGACTCAAGGGTCGCTGCCACAACCGCGCTTAAGCTTGTACCGATGCTTCTCAGCCCTATTACCGCGGCTTTTGCGGGCCGCATATCTTTATAGAACTTCTTAGCCGCTTCCATATATGTCTCAGGATAAAGCCCGTAATGGACAAAACCCTCCGGTTTTTTTACCTTTATTTCTACAGGAAGCTTCATGACAGATATTTCATCAAGGGCAAACTTAAGGCGTCCGGCCCATGTCTTTACCTCATCACTTTTCCGTTCCCATGAAGCCCTGAAAATATGGCCCGCGAAGATGCCTGCGGCCCTGAGATTCTTATTTAACAGGTTCAGATAATCCTTTTCTGGCGAGATTGCGTCCTCTATTGCCGACTCAAATTCTCCCCAGTTAATAAGAAGCTCCATCGCGGCCTCATGCGCGCTATTTTCCTCAACTCTGTTCAGATCTGAGAAAATACGGCTTATGCACTCCTCAGGCGTTGAAGCCTGTTCGTGCTCCCTGTAAACTATCATGAATTTTCCCTTCAGGTATTTTTACGGTTTTCTCGCGAGAAAAAAGACCCTGCCGATTCCAAGGTCGTCTTCAAGTCCATAGTCTTTGCGGGCTGAGCGGATTTCAATATCACAAAAGCCTGAGTTCGTAAGCGCTGATAAAATCTGTTGAGGATCATAACACCGTTGCCTGACATTGCAATCCGCCCTCTTCCACTCCCCTTCAATGAGCCTGAACATGGTCACTTCAGTATGAGCCTCTCCTGCTTCAAGGTCATAGCCGCCCCTTAAAAAACAGGCATTGTCCCCTTCGACATAAGCCCCGGTCTTATGCCAGGATTGCGTGTACGCCTCTTCCAGCAGGAGGTCGAAGAAAAAATATCCTCCTGATAAAAGGCTGGTGAATACATTCCCGAATACCTTTTCAACATCGTTTACTTCCGTGATATGATTTATGCTGTCAAAGGCTGAAACAACCGCGTCAAAGCCGTTCAGCTCAAAGTGCCTTGCGTCGAAAGATAAAAAAGTTCCTTCAGGCACATTTGCCTTTGCGAACCTTATCATTTCGCCTGAGCTGTCAATCCCGGTTATTTTGTAACCCTTTTCAGCCAAGGCTTTAGCCAAATGCCCCGTGCCGCAGCAAAGGTCAAGAACTGAGGAGCCAGGTCTCAGATTTGAAAGCACAAAGGATTCGAATATCCTGAATAGTTGAGAATGGTATTGGCTTCCCCAATACCTGTTATAAAACCAGGCAAGCTGGTCATATCCCGTATTTTTCATTTTTCCGCTTTTTACTATCTTTCTATTATTAACCTGTAATTGATTCTGTCAAGCGCGCCCCATACATATTTGTATTTTTCCTCTCCCCTCAAAAAATCAAACTCTTCAATCCCGCTGTTAATCTCATCTTCGATGACCTTTGCCATCAAAACCCTTCCCGGGCTGAGCTTTAGGAATTCAGGGTCAAAACCTCCGAGATAAGAATAAAACCTCTTTGATTTAGCAAACCCGTAAACTGCCGCAATATCCCTTCCATCGAGCTTCAGCCTGTAAAGCCTCAGCATGCCTGCCTCAAGCATGCCCTTTGCGAGTTCGCTGTGAAATGCCTGGATTCTTTTATCGGCCAGCACGCCCTTTTGCCCTTCCATCTCCCATCTTGCGCGGTGAAGGCGAAAAAGGGCGTCCATGCATTCATTCAGATTATCTCTGCCCGCTTTTTCTATCTTTACCTTTCCCTCTTTTTCGAGTGTCTTTTGGGAGCGGCGGACCCTTGTTCTATAACCGCTCGGAAGGCTTTTAAGATATTGTTCGAATGTGCCCGGCAGTTTTAAAACTGGGCAAATGCCATGCTTCTCCTTCCTTTTGCTCAGTCCCGAATCAATGGCAAGCGTAGGAGAACTCTCCTTTATTTCCTGAAGGTCGCACCTGTCCCAGTTTACCGAAGAGGATAAGAGAAAATTAAATACTATCTCCGTTCCGATAAGCTCTATTCCGGGCTCAAATAGAAAATCAAGGTAATCTGAGATGCCTGTGCCGATAAAAAATATTTCTTTCTTTTTTTCAGTTTTATTAAACCCTAAATACAGCGGTGCAATGCCCGCAAGCCTTCCCTCAATGCGCACAGTCAGGCACATGAGCCTGCCGTTGCCGAAATGATTCCACCACGGAATAAGCCACTGGGGCGACTGAAATGGCGTTGCTGAAGCGCACCTTGAAAAAAGCTCTGTCCATTCATCCCGGATGGATTCAAGTTCATCAACAGTATCAATCTCCATAATATTCAGAAGGCTCGTTCTTTCCATGATATTCTTTCTCATTTCAACTGAAGAGATACTCGATGTCCCTGCCCTCAATAAGTCTTGAGTAGGTTTCAAGGTAATTGTTTACCATCACTCTGGAAGAAAACCTTTCTCTTGCGGATTGCCTGCAGGCCTCGGGATCTATCTCTTCGGAGAATTTTATTGCGACAGCCATCTCTGCCTGATTGGTAACTAAAAAACCTGTTTTGCCGTCTTCTATGATATTGGTCAGCGCGCCGCTTGGAAATGCAATTACGGGTGTGCCGCAGGCAAGTGCCTCCATCGCAACCAGTGAACTTGTTTCCGGGGCGAGGCTTGGCACGAGCACACATTTGGCCGCGCTCAGAAGCCTTCTTTTTCTCTCAAACCCTATAGGGCCTATGAATCTGCAGCACTTTTCATCAAGCCGCGGAACAATCTCTTTGTTAAAATAATTTTCGTGCGTTTCGTAATTAAAGACCCTGCCAGCAAGAAGCATTGGCACACCGGCCTTGCGCGCGGCCTCAATTGCTATATGAAATCCCTTCTCAGGGCATATCCTTCCCAATGAAATGGCAAAATTGCGTTTGCTTACATTTGCAGCCAATCTTTCAATCGGCACGCCATTCTCGATATCGTCCAATAATTTCAGCCCCGAGGGATATGTCATCCTCTGGGATTTCGATACGCAGTGCAGATAGGTCTCAGGCCTTTTCGGATAAAGGGCCTTTTGCGAGTACCATGCAAGAGGCAGATGCAGAGTCGCCAGCACCGGCACACCATGAGGCGGAAGATAGCAATCGTAATCAAGCCCGTGCATGTGGATTATGTCTACATCCCATTTTTTAAGCGCCTGATTTATGGCAAACTTATGCTGCTCTCTTATATGCGCGCGCACTTCGGAGTCAATCGGCCTGTTGACCGAAGGGGTTTCAATCAGCTCCCCTTCCACCTGAGATCCTTCGCAGGCAATCACTATCGACTTATGTTTTAGCGCAGTCAATTCCGAGTCAAGAAGCCCGAGGATCTGCTCGGCCCCTCCCGGAGTGTCCGCCCTTACAGGGGCAAGCGGATATGCCACGCTTAATACGGTAAGGCTCATATCATGCCCTCAATGCCGAGGCTGTGAAGGGCCTCCTGCGAAAGACTGCGCCATCTTTCGCCGGTCATACCCCATTCAAAGTTCTCGTAGAAAAGCCGGCCCGCATGAGGCGGCATTGTAAAATCATAAAGCGGTGCAGGCCTGAACTTCTCAAATTCAAGCGGGAATACGCCTAAGATCTTTTGCTGTGTTGAAAAACATTCAACCATCCTGCGCTTTAAAAGCCTCTCTTCTTCTGAAAGCACAACCGATATGCTCTCAGTATTATGAGGAAGGAACTCCGACACCGCCATCTTTGCCCCTGAAGAGAAATAAGATGTGTATTCAACAAGAAGGGGAGGAACAATGCCTTCAAGCTCAAGGAGCCTGCACGCCGCGTGCGCCCCGAAAGCTGATGCGTCATGGTCAGGATGCCCCCCTTCGTACGCAAGCGTAAGCACTATTTCAGGCCTTAAGCTCTTTATAATGCCGGCCAGAGTATTTGAGAGCGAGACAAGGTCGAATGATGCCTCCTGGTCAACAAGACCTACCTCAATGCATTGCTCCGGCCTGATGTTTACAAGGCCAAGCGCAGAATGAAGCTCTTTTTTCCTCGCCTGCGCATACCCCTTGCGAGTCTTGAATCCGCAGGAATACGCGTCACTGAGGTTTTTAGGCGCGCCGTCAGTCACATGGACGAAGGAGGCCTTCTTTATATATTTGAACCTTCCGCCCGCCCCTATAACCTCATCATCGGGGTGCGCGGCTATGATAAGGACGGATGGGTTTGCAGGGTTGACGCTATGCGTGCAGAAGCGGATGACAAGCTCTGTCATGATGTTTCTGATCTCTAATCTATGCATTATTATATTGAACCTATTTCGTGTAGCGTTTAACCATCTTGGCGCAGAATTCAGCAAAGCCTTCAACCCGTTTGGGAGGGCTGGTATGGTGCGGGGCTATGCCCTCTGATTCGGGAGTAAAGCAAAATGTCACGGTAAGGTCGAAATCCTCAAGCGCCTTCATCTGCCTGTCAAACCATTTTTCAGCATTGGGCCTTGTGCTGTCAGCCCAGCTTATGCCTGTCCTCAAGTGCTTTATGCCCAGCTTTTTCATTTGCTTTACGGCGTCACCCAGCCTGTGGTCCTCAAAGTGAAACCATTGGCATATCCCAAGCTCAGGAGTAAAATCAGCAAATCTCCTGAAAGATATTTTAGGGATCCCGTCCTCTTTAATGAGGCCCATATAAAAGTGCCTGTAGTAGGCAGAGCCCTCCGCCTCGCGGTGCCGTGTCGTGGCAGGCCATGCCTTCGGCAGGTCGTATAGGCTGTACCAATGTATGCGCTCAACTTTGCCGATTAAAAGCTCGGCTGTCTTTTGGAGGCCGAACTCCTGCACCTCTTCAGCCCCGAAGCTTGATACCCCTGCTTCAGAGACCCACACAGGCAGGTCAGTCACTCTCTCTATCTCTTTTATTTTTTCCGGCCATTCATGTATTGACCAGTGATTCCAGTCAAGCGGAAACCCATGGACCGCGATAACATCCATGTAGTCAAGCACGCCTTGATCTTTCAGATTGGTAATAAAATTAGGGTCAATGGGTGAGATGCCGCCGAGAACTCTGAGAGGGGCCGGATTAATTGAAGACACAGCCACTGCGGCTTCCTTCACCATTGCGGAAAAGGTCTTCCATTCAGGGTCAAGATGAAAATCCCAATGGGACAGGTTGTTCGGCTCGTTCCAAAACATCACCGCTTCAATCACTTTTCCGCACCCCCTTTCTGCTATATTTTTTTGCAGATAAACACTTCCTCTTCGGGATGGCTTAAAATATTGAATCCTGAACTCCTCAACATGGCCTCAGCGCAGGCCCTGTTGGGAAGCCACCAGTTTGTAGGGTCCCCTGAATAATTATTTTCTATAAAGAACATCCTGGGAAATGATTGTCTTTCAAAAATCTTTTTTTCGTTAAAAGGATAATCATCTTCGATCCCTTCGACTTCAGGGCTGCCTCTTAAGAGTGACTGGAATACAAGCATGTCATCTGCCGCATGCTCATGTATCAGGTCGAGCGCAAGCAGCGGATATCTGAGATGGTAAAGCACCCCCATGAACAGCACTATGTCGAAGCGTTCGCCAAGTTCACCAATTTCATATACCGATAATCTTCTGAACTCTATATCGACTCCGATACTCCTGGATGCGAAACGGGCCTGTGCCAGATAGTCCTCGTCAAAGTCAATGCCCAATACCCTTTCAGCCCCCCTCTTCTTCATCTCGATAGAGTAGAACCCGCCGTTGCATCCGATATCGAGGACTGATTTGCCTGTAAGGTCTTCAGGGATTGCATTTGAAAAAGAGCGCCATTTTATCTTCGGGTAATCTCCGAGGAAATGGTCCGGCGCAGTCTGAAAGCCTGAAATATTTATATTATGGAACCACGGCCCAAGTTCCTCTATCCGCCTCTGTATCTCATCTCTATCAATTTTTGCCTCAGGCATGAACTTGCTCATTAACCTCTCCTGACCATGTCCTCGCTTAAAAGCCTGATAGCCTCCCTGTAGCCGTGCAGCGTCCCTACATCAACATAAGATTCTCCTGCTCTTACGCCGACTGCATGGCCGCCTTTTCTGATATATTCATTTACGAGGGTGCCGACATATTCATCAGCCCTGCCCCTCTCAATCCATAATTCATATAATTGCCTGAATACAACTCCTGATAATTTAAACGCGCCCCACACCCAATTGGATATGGCCTTTTCGCTTTTGACCTGTATCTCCAGCACACGCCCGGCATCATCCTGAACAACAGAATCGAAATATTGCGGGCTGTCAACAGGGAACAGCAGGAATGAAAGCCCCTCAAATCCAAGCGAGCTGAACCCATCCTCAGGGAACCAGACAGTATCAGGCAGCCCCACCATCACGAACTCATCAGGCCTTACAAGCGAAGCGGCCCTGAATATCGAATCGCAAAGCCCTGAGGGCTGAGGCTGTACAACATAGCAGATATCTGCCTTGCCCACCCCGTTGCCGTAATATTCCATGATGTCGGATTTTCCGGGTGATATCACAAAGCATATCTTGGTAGCACCTCCGATTATCATCCGTTCAACAAGGTACTCGCTTACGGCCCTGGGCCTTTCCCTTTCGCCGTCCAGACGGCTGCCTACAGGCAAAAGCTCCTTGGAAAAAGCGAGAGGTTGTATCCGGCTGCCTGCGCCAGCCGCAGGAATAATTCCCCACATAAGTCCCTCCTTATGTTTTAACCCCTGCAGCCCTCTCCAGAATATTTTCAAGCTCGATTGCCCGTTTTTCCGAACTATGTTCTTCAAGCGCCCTTTCACGGGCTGCTCTGGAAAGCCTTCTGCGCTCCGCCTCGGTCATACCAAGCGCATTTACAACATCATCTGATGTCCTTACAATAATTATCTCTGAACCGGGTCTGAAAAAATTATCAAGCCCTTCCCAAAAGTCGCTTAGTATCGGAGTGCCGCAGGCAGCGGCCTCAAAAAGCCGCCCTGAAGGGCAATAACCCATCTCGGCCATTGCGCCGCGAGTGACATTCAATGTAAATAACGATGAACAATAAAAAGACGGATGCTCAGGCGGGGGCACATGGTTGAAATAAAAAATGCTTTCAGTCCATGGGAATGTTTGAGGATATAAAGAACCCCCAAGCATAAATCTCCTGTCCGCCAATCTTCTGGAAGGCTCTATGAAGAGCTCTTTTAATTTCTCTTGCCTGTCCTGGGCGTATGTGCCCAGATACGAAAGATCGCCCCTGTATGCGTCAATGGGCGCAACAGGCCTGTGTGCGTCAGGGTCAACACTGCCGTAGAGCGGCAATGCCTCCTTTGCGCCGAGCATCTCCTTTAGCTGCGTAAGAATAGCCCCGCCTGTATAGCTTAATACAAGATCAAAATCCGTCAACCCGTTCTCTGTAATATATGTAAGTTTTTCTCCTGCCCTGAGCAATTTCAGCGTCACCGGCGTATCAAGGTCATAAAAAGCCTTTAGCCTTGCCCGTGAAGAAAGCATAAGCCTGGTAGCCTCAATCCCGTCAGGACAGTAAGAAGTGATCAGCCCTGCGTCAGCATCAGCAAGATGGAGTTCGGCCTTGCCGCTTGCATCATTCCAGTCTTTATAAAGTACCAGCTCAACTCCGCGCATCTCAGTCAAGTCCCTGTGCGCTGCGTAGTAAGGCACATCTTTTTCAAAAAAAACTATATTATGGCCTCTGTTTACAAAGGCCCTGCAAAGCCCTCTCCAAATGGTCGCGTGCCCGTTGCCCCAGGAAGAACTGATAGTCAGACCGAATATCACAAGTTTCATCAGCCTCTGCCTCCGTTTTCAAGCCGCAGGCTCCCCTTGAAAGGGGAGCCTTTAAAACGGCTGACAGATAAAACTTCTATCTTCTCCTGCCGCCTGTTCCTGTCTTAAGCTCCGTGCCTTCTTTCCCGCGCGATACAGGTTTTTCACTTTCGGCGTAATCTGCCTTTGCCTCAATCTCAGCAGAGATGTCCTCCGCTCCTGAACGCTCAAGTATAAGCCTTGCCTTCTTTGCCCAATCAGAATTATCCGCATGAACAGACAGGAGGATTCCGCCTCTTCTCAGACGGCCCTCATACCTCTTTGCCTCGTATTCCGGCACACCCATTCCGATGAGTGAGCCCGCAACTGCGCCCATGGCGCCTCCGACTCCAATGCCGGCAAACGCGGCCATTATCGGGCCGGCGGCTATAAAAGGCCCTGCGCCCGGTATGGCAAGAGCGCCTATCCCCGCAAGCCAGCCAAGAGCCCCGCCTATTACCGCGCCTGAGCCTGCGCCGGCAACAGCTCCTTCAGGGGCTTTTGTGTGCTTCTCATGCGCAAAATCCTTGGATCCTATATTTTCAGCGAACAGGACAGATATATCCGTATTCCTGAAACCTGCTTCCCTTAAGGAATCAACAGCATCCTCTACATGCTGCCTGTCAGGGTATATTCCAAAAACAGCCTTATGTTTTCTTTTCATGGCATACGCTCCTTTCATCTTCGTTTACCCTGCTTCCAACTTCTATCACCTCGCCCACGAATTCATGGCCGAGGATGTCGCCCTTCTCCATTGCCGGGATGTATCCGTCATACAGATGAAGGTCAGAGCCGCATATGGCTGTGAGCCTTACCTTGATTATCGCGTCGCGGGGGTTGAGTATCTGAGGCTCTGGCACATCCGTAACACGGATATCATTTTTTCCGAACCAGCATAATGCCCTCATTGACGCCCTCCTTTCGCTAAGCCCCTGAAGCGCGCCCTTCAGCGGTAGGTATCTCCCCGGTCTCCATTATCTGCTTGAACTTCCTGAGCTCGTCATGTATCTGCCTGAATGTGATAGCATCAAGAAGCCTTATAGCGCCCTTGCCCGCTCCCGCAAGAGGAGGATAGTATATAAAATGGAGCTTTACCTCAGTGCCTCTGTCTCCGGGGGCCTTCCTGAACATCACGATACCCTCATTGCGGATATCCGAATCAGGCAAAGATCTCCAGCCGATGAACTCATTCTCCCTTTCATCGGTTATCTCTGCATCCCATTCCAGTTTTATGTTGCCGGGAATCCTTGCCACCCAATGCGAGAGCTTGTTATCTATCTGCTTGACTGCTTCAAGATGCTCCATAAAATCAGGAAGGTTCTCAAGGTTCCTCCAGAACTTATAGACCTCATTCACAGGACGGTTCAATGTTATCGTGTCCTCGAATTCAAGCCCGGTCGCGGCGCGGGAAGTAGTTATGCCAAGCCCCTCATATACCGGACAGTGCCCGCTCTGGCCTCTGTATACAAGATAACCGCCTGCCGCCGCAAGGGCAGCTCCGCTTAAGTTCTTTTTGCTAAGGCCTCTTACGGCAAGGAATGCACCGCCCAGCACTGAAAGCCAGCGCTCGGTCCTGCCGACATTGACATGCCTTTTTTCGGTCAATTCCAGTATCTCTTCATATATAGGCATTGGTGACATTGTTATACCTCCTCTTTTTTAAGGACCTCCTTCATGTAGCCCTCAAGCTCATCCACGCGATGAGCCGCCGTGTGCCCGGCCAGAATTCTTTTCCTTGCGCGCTCGCCCACTGCGTCGCGCTCATCCTGCGGGATATCTTTCAGGTAACGCATAGTCTCTTCGGCAGAGGCTGATATCAGTATCTCTTCATTTGGCCTGAAGAACGACTCAAGACCGCTCCAAAGGTCGCTGATAATAGGGGTCGCGCAAGCAGCCGCCTCAAAGAGGCGCACGCTCGGCGAATACCCTGCCCTTACCATATCAGCCCTTGTAATATTAAGGGTAAAACTCAGAGAATTATAAAAATCGCAATGCTCTGACGGGGGCAGGTGCTCTATCCTCTCAACATTTCCGGGCCATTTTATCGCTTCCGGGTACAAAGGGCCTGCCACCATGAACCTGCCTCTGTCAAGCCTTCTTGCAGGCTCTACCAGAAGCTTATCAAGCGCAGGCTGCCTGTCATCGCTGTAAGTGCCCAGATACCCGAGGTCCCATTTCTTATCAATCTTTTTTGGATAATAAAATTCAGTGTCAACCGAGCAGTACAGAGGCCGGGCCATTGGTGACTTATATTTTTTTTCGATGTATTCGAGTATCGGTCCGCCGGTAAATGAAAGATAGATGTTAAATCGAGGTATAAGATGCTCTGAAATATATTCGGTATCATTTCTCTCAAGCTTCGATAATGTAACAGGAGTATCAATATCATAAAATGCTGTAGCGCCTCTTGCGGTATCAAGCGCCCATTGCCCGACTTCAGCCCCTTCAGGCACATATGAGCCCAACATGACGAAATCCGCTGTGCTGATATCTTCGGTAAACCTGTTTTTAAGGTCTTCAAGGCTCTGGTATAAAGCAGTCTTTCCGTAAGGAGGTTTCGGCAGGTCACGGTTAGCGCAGTACCACGGCGTATCACGCTCAAGGAACAATACACAGTGCCCTCTTGATGAAAGCTCCCTTATAAGGCTTCTATAGGTCGTTGCGTGCCCATTGCCCCAGGATGATGTAATGGAGAGGCCGAGAATAACTATTTTAAGAGGAGGTAGACTCATCTGAACGCTCCTTGAAAAGTTTACCTGATGGCGCGGAGAATCGATTCAAGCTGCCTTGCCCTGTGGGAATATGTATGCTCGGCAAGTATGCGCTTATATGCTGCCGTGCCTATCTCTTTTGCCCTTTCAGGTGTCAAGCTGCCTAACAGCTCAGCTACTTCATCTCCGCTGTCCGCGACAAGCACTTCTTCTCCGGGTGTTAGGAACATCTCAATCCCTTTCCAGCTATCCGTTATAATGCAGGAACCCGCGCCTGCGGCTTCAAATATCCTTGTCGGAGGAGAAAACCCGTATCTTGCCATTGACTCGCGATTCACATTCAAAACAGCCTTTGCGCTTGAATTAAATGAATTGTGCTCCCTTGTATAGACATGGCCCAGATATGTGATATTGGGAATGCCGGGCTCGTCCCAGCCATTGCCGCCAAGCATAAATTCCTGCTCAGGCATTTTTTTTGCCGCCTTGAAGAAAAACTCCCTTATCCTCTCTTCCCTGTCAGGCATCCGGTTTCCGAGAAAGCCGAGGTCGCACCTGTATCTTGAGTCCTCATCAACAGGGAAATGCGTGGCCGGATCAAGGGCGTTATAAATAGGCACGCAGTCTTTCGCGCCAAGTTCTTTATAGGCGTCAATGACAGGGTATCCTCCCCCGTAGGTAAGTATCAGATCGTATTTTGGAATAAGCGGCGCAAATGCGTCATCAGGATTATTTTTCACACGGTCAAGCGTAGCCGGAGCATCAACATCCCAGAAAATGGAAATCGCATCGTTTTTTTTAATATCGAGTATTGCGGCCTCAAGCCTCTCATCGAAGACACCGACCCCGCTTGCCTTGATAAGTATGTCTGCATCTTTCGCGCTCTTGAGCGCGCTGCCCAGACCATTCTCATCTGCCTTGTAAACATGGACGCGCGCCCATGAAGGATCAGCAATATCACGGTGCTTCTGCCTGTCATACGCGTCAGGCTCATAGAATGTAACCGAATAGCCAAGGTCATCAAGGCCTTTTATGATGCCTCTGTAATATGTAGCGGCCCCGTTCCAATATGCCGACACAAGGCTTGACGCAAAAAACGCTATATTATGCCCATGCTTCATTTTCATGCTCCCCGCAGCCGCCTGTCAGTTCTGAATATATGTTCATCAATTCATTCACCCTGTACTCGCATGTATGCTTTTTTAAGATGGCAGCCCTGCCGTTCGCGGCAAGCTCACGCCTCATGTCTTTATCACTTGAAAGCGTCTTTAGGTGCATCGTCATCTCCTTACCGTTCCTTGCAAGCAGAAAATCCTTTCCCTTCTCAAACAGATTCTCAGCGTCTTCCCACGGTGCGCTTACCAGAGGAATGCCGCATGCAAGAGCTTCAAAAACCCTGATTGTCGGTATTCCGGGCAGCGCCTCTACATAAGGCCGCCTTGGAACATGGACAGTCATCTTATATCCCGCGAACACATGAGGCACGGCATAATTCGGCAGCCATCCGCCGTAGTCTATCCCAGCATCATCGAGTGCGCAGAGCGCGTCCTCAGGATATCTCACTCCATGCATCCGCGCCTTAAGCCCAAGCTCCTTAACAGGTGAGAGCAGAAATTCATTAAGCTCAAGCGTCCTCTCGTCATCGCCCCAGTTGCCTATCCAGACAAGGTCCCCTGCATCGGTCTCATGCCTCGGGTAGAATATCTTTGTATCCGCTGCCTCGTGCCATGTCCAAGCCCTTGCCGCCCACCCGCGTTTTAAATAAATATCTTTTATCACTTCACCGAACGCCAGCACACCGTCATAATCAGAAAGGTCATATAAAGCCATGCTCTCAGGCTCCGTAACGGAACGGTGGTGCGTGTCATGGAAGAGCAGCCTGAAACCGGCTGACCTTCTTCTGACTTCTCCGATACGGCGCACAAGGTCATGCTCATTCCATTCATGGACTATCACAAGGTCTGCGCCTTCAAGCGCCATATCAATATCAAAATCCTTCAGGTCGTAATGCCTGCTCTCAAGCCAAGGATATAGTTTAAGGAGCTGCCTGATAGGTTCATGCCCGTGCGCCTGCAAAAGATTTCGCCTGCTCCATGAATCAGCAGGTTCATAGACAACTACTTTATGCCCCCTGCTCAAAAGCTCAGTAACAACACCTCTTAAAAAATGTGCATTCCCATGATTCCAGTCTGAGATAAGGGAATGATAGAACATCACGATGCGCAATTAAGCACCTCCGTATTTACATTCAATTTATTCGGAAAAAGTTTTTTATATGCCTCAAGGTAGCCCTGCGCCATGCGTGCCGGAGAATATGACAGCGCCCTTGAATATGCTTTTTCAGAATATTCTCTTCTCATCTCAGGCGACTCAATCAAGCTCTCGATTGCCTTTTTAAGGCCCCTGATATCATCAGGCTCAATAAAGATGGCCGCATCGTCCCAAATCTCGCGAAGGCTCGGTATGTTGCCAAGAACAAGCGCGCAGCCTGAGAGACCTGCCTCAAGCGCAGACAGCCCAAAAGGCTCATAAAACGCAGGTAAGCAATAAATGGAAGCCCGTGAAAGCCATTCAGCCATTTCCTTTGATGAGAGTCTCCCGAGGCTTCTGATATGATTGAGAGAAATATTTTCTTTGCCAAGGGTTTCATTGCCTGCGGCATAAACAGGCCAGCTTAAAGATGGCGCAATCCTGTGCAGTGCGCCTATGTTTTTTGCCTCATCCCAAAGCCGTCCGGCAGTAAAAATAAAATTCTCCTTTTTTCCGATTTTAAAATTCTCAGGTTTCCTGCCGTTCGCGATTACAATCCCCTCGGTTTCTGTCTCATAATTCCTGTAAATGGAATCGAGCATGGTCTTTGTAGGGGCGATAATAAGCTCTGCAGAGTTAAGCCCAAGAGTGACTTCCTGCCGGTAGCGGTTCCACCTGGAAGGCGCGGGAGTCCTCTTCACCGCATCCCACCATGAGATGACGCAGGAGTGGGCAACGACAAGCGCAGGGGCTTTCCACGGAAGTTTCGCATGGGCATAGCCGTTGAGATGAATAATATCGGGGCAAACAATCTCTTCGAGCTTAAGCAGGCTCTCACCGGCCTTTTCCACATCCTCCCAAGGCTCTTCCATCCATTCGAGCTTAAACGGGCTCTCATAGACCGTAAGGTTTGAGACCTGCTTTGCCTCTTTCTTCTGTGAGTCGGTAAGGAGCGCGCCCATTGCCGCAAGCACTACTTCTATGCCGAACTCACCCAAGGCTTTACTGAGCTCAAGGCAGTAAGTCCATACGCCCCCGACTGAATCCCCGGTCATCAATATGCGTTTGACAGGCTGCGAATTATTTTTTGTCATTTTATGAGCTCAAGTTCATTTAACGGTATCGGTCTTTCGTCCTGTATGTCACTGAAGCTTCTGTTGATTTTAAGATAATATTCATGAGCCCTTTCCCAGGCTTTTTCATCGGGCCTTCCCCACCTCTTTTCATATTCGGCGGAGCCGGGGTATGGGAATAACGGCACAGGCTTATTCGCCCAAAGGCCGTGCAGGATGAGCTGCTGTCTCCATCTCTCAATGGCCTCAGGGCTGTCAACATGCGAATCAAGAAGCGTTGCCTGCACGAACGGAATTGTCTTCTTTGCGTGCTTTAAAAGAGAGACCAGCTCATCGGTACTGATATTGCACTTCTTATTAAGTATTGATCTGCCCAACTCGCTTATGCTCTCTATCCCGCACTCTACAGAGACACAGCCTGCCTTTCCCAACAGTTCAATAAGCTCATGTGTCCATATGTCAATCCTGGTCTGAATGCCAAATTTGAAATCCCTTTTTTCAAATTCCTGCAATAGCGTCTTATCCGGCATAAATATCTCATCTATGAAATAAATATACTCAACGCCTTGCTCCAATAAAAGGTCCAGCTCCTGAACAACGATTGCATGCGGGCGTTTCCTGAACGCGTTCCTGAAATCATTTTTAGCACAGAAGGTGCACGAATAGGGGCACCCTCTTGAAGTTTCCATTTCAGCCCCAAGGCCGTTGAGTTCATCTCCAAACCTGTGGTGCTGGTGAGTATGCCTCTTTATCATCTCATCAGGCCACTTAAGCGCCGGGAGGCTCTCCATATCAGTGGTTCCCTGCCTCAGGTTGACTTTTACCAGGCCTTCCGCAAGATAGGCTATGGAAGGCGCTTCGCTTAGGCCGCCTCTTCCAAGCACAGGCAATATTGACTCAGGCTCTCCGATAACGACAATATCAGCCCCGAGTTTTTTAAGTATATGTTCAGGTGTCGTTGACCCATGCGGCCCTATTACTACAAGCTTTCCGCCCAACCCTTCAAGGTCTTTTATAAGCTCAAGCGGGACCTTGACCTCAGGAGGTGGGCACCTCCAGAACAGATAGCTCGGTGCGGTTGTAATGACTTTAAAATCAGGGTTAAAATCTGATATCCTTCGCCGTATATCTTCGTTTGAAAGCCCTTCAAGCTGGGCATCAATGATTATCGCTTCATGCCCTGCCCTTTCGAGAAGGGATTTGGAATACCCAAGCTCAAGTGGCAGGTGCGGCTCCCTGCAGCCGAAATAAACGCTGCCGCCAAACGACCAGCCCGGATTAATCAGCGCATATTTCATGTTGCTCCTCTTGGGTCAGATGCAGTACAGGGCTAAAGCCTTTTGACATCATAAGCCAGACATAAAGCCTTTTGATGCCTTCCCGCGCGCTTACGGACGGGCTCCAGCCTGTGGCTGCCTTAAACTTCGAAGAGTTCGAGACATAGTATTTCTGGTCCCCGGTACGTTTATCGTTAAAATCGATTTTGGGCCTCTCGCCGCCAAGCTCTCCAAGGAGATCTATAAGCTCAAGCAGACTTGAAGTATTTGATGGCCCGCCCCCTATATTAAAAGCCTGTCCTTTAATTTTATTTATATTGTCTCTGGCGAGGATAAAAGCATTTACCAGATCGTCGATGTATAAAAGATCGCGCACCTGCAGTCCGTCACCATAAATTGTAATAGCCTCCTCTTCAATTGCCTTTGTAAGAAAGTAAGCTACCCAGCCCTGGTCTTCGTTCCCGAATTGATGCGGCCCGTAGATACAGCTCATCCTGAAAACGACTGCAGGCAAGCCGAAGTTACGCGCATAATCAATCACATACTGGTCTGCCGCACCCTTTGAACAGCCGTACGGGCTGTGGAAGTCCAACGGAAATTCCTCATTTATTCCCCGCTCCGAGATAAGCGCGTCCCCCGGCATATACCGCTGTCCTTGATTGATAAAGTTCATATTTTCAAGGCTGCCGTAGACCTTATTGGTGGATGTGAATATCAGCGGAGGAGGATTGTCCATTGAGCGGAGAACTTCAAGCAGGGTCAATGTGCCCTTTGCATTTACATTGAAGTCATGAAAGGGATTTACAAGGCTTTTAGTGACTGCAACCTGCGCCGCGAAATGATAGACTTGTCCCGCACAGCTTATTGATTCCCTGAGCCGTTTCGAATCGCACACATCAGCCACACATACCCTTACTGAATTTCCGTACTCTTCAACAAGCCAATGAAGATTTTTCTCCACACCCGGCCTTGACAGGTTGTCGTAAATAATAACCGGAGTGCCTGAATCAAGGAGCCTCTTGGCAAGATTGGTTCCGATAAATCCCGCGCCTCCGATTATAAGGGCAGGACGCTTTGAGCTGTCCTCATCGCAAAGCGGATAATTTTGGAAGGAATAAGCCTTTCTTACTGCGCCTACCCCGCCGCCTTCGAGCAGGCGGAATAAAAGCTTCTCTGTCCCATCTGTTTTCTTAAGCCCAAGCTTTGAGCTATTTTCATTTTCCGGCTTATCCCCGTCATAAAGAGAGCTCCAATAGAGCCTCTCTACAGGGGTATCAATTGCCGAGATGAACTCCTTTATCTGACCAAACTCGTCATAACCTCCCGTATTATAACCGGCTCCTGTTATCCAGACCGCTTTAGGAGTGACAGAAAATAATTCTTTTATAATGCCATACGCTTGATTCCAGTCCGTGTCATTATTGAAATCATGTATGCTGAATAACCCGATTACATCTACTCCTCCCAAGGCCCCGCTGTCGTTAAATGCCTTGAGCTGCTTGGGATTACCGGTGAAGGAAAGCACTGTTTTTTTCCCAAGGCTCCTGGCAAGCTCTGAGCCTTGAGCCATCATAGATGAAAAAATACCAAAATCACGGTCAAGCCTGCTGTCCCAATTAAGGTGATTTTCTGGGTTTGCCCAAAGCTCCAGATAATTAAAACTGCTGCCGTGCCTCTCGATCAATTTTTTAATAAAATTTAAATAGGGCTCTGTGTCACTCGGAGGCGATGAGCTTTTCGGCTCTATTCCAAATTGCTCCGGGGTAGACAGAATAACAGGAAGAAGACCAAATTCACCGGCAAGGCGCGGTATCAGCCAGTCGTACCATTCTTCTCCCTTTGGGGTAATATACTCAGCCCATGAGATCTCAAGCCTTAGCTCATGTACGCCAAGCGCCTTGATATCCGATATGGCTTGTTCCACGCGCTTGGGGTCGCCTATGGCGAAAGCCTCATTGATGCCTATTCGCGGCTGTATCGTTCCATTCATATTGTAAGCCCCCGTCCTTCGAGTTCTGCTCTTGCCTCGGCAACCCTGTCAAAGGCGTCTTTTCCCTCAAGCCATTTGCTCAACTCACGAAGGCCTTCTTCGAGCGTGACCTCGGGTTCGTACTTGAGTATTTTCCTTGCAAGCCCGATATCTGCAAAACAGTGGCGGATATCACCCATCCTGTATTTGCCGCTCACCTCTGGCCTTATATCTTTTCCAAATACAAAAGCCATCTTCTCAGCTACTTCCATAATGGAATAAGGCATGCCGCTGCCGATGTTAAATACCTTATCAACTGCCTCAGGCACTGTAAGGGCAAGCAGGCACGCGTTTGCGACATCATAGACGCTTACAAAATCCCTCTTCTGGTTTCCATCCTCATATATCATGGGCGCTTTATCATTTAAGAGCCTCGCCCCGAATATCGCAAGCACTCCGGTGTACGGGTTTGAGAATGCCTGCCTTGTGCCAAAGACATTAAAAAATCTGAGCGCTACTGTTGGTATGCCGTAGGCGCGTCCTATCATAAGGCATGCTCTCTCCTGATCGTATTTAGTCAGAGCATATACAGATGAAAGGGACGGAGTCTTTGTCTCAGGAGTGGGTATCGGGTTTAAGGGCTCGCCATTTTCATCGAGAGCCTCCCACTGAGCGCACCTGAGCTGTTCAAGGCTTCTTGAAGCCTTGCTATGGACCTTCCCGTCTGTCGAATAATACAGCCCCTCGCCGTAGATGCTCATGCTTGAGGCAACGACAAGCCTTTCGATATTCCTTTTTGACAATGCCTCAAGCAGCACCGCAGTACCCCTTGAGTTTATGTCAACATACTTTTCTATTTCATACATGCTCTGCCCCACGCCTACGGCTGAGGCAAAATGATATACAGCGTCTATTCCGTCAAGAGCCTTTTCAACGATATCTCTATCCCTTACATCACCGAGAACAAGCTCGACCTCAGGATTCAAATAATCCGGCCTAGAGGCATCAGGCCCGTGCACCTGCTCAGAAAGATTGTCAAGTGCGCGAACGCTGCAGCCTTCTTTAATAAGCGCGTCGGCAAGATGCGAACCTATGAACCCCGCTCCTCCGGTAATTAAAATATGCTTGCTCACTATCGCCTCCTCGATTGAGGCTGTTCTCTCCTCCGGCAAAAGCCTTCCCAGCCGTTTTTAACGGTTTTAAAAAAACAATTATTCGGCACAGATTCCGGCGGGGCTGGGAACTTCTTCTGCCGATGACTTTTTGGAGCAGGGAGAGTCAGCGCAACGGTTTACGACAGTATTTTAAGAGTCAGAGATCTATTCTGGATTACGACAACAAAACTATGTACCCCTTTTCTAAACTTATATCAGGATTTAAGTTTGTCAAGAGAACCCAGACCTTTGAAAATCACCTTTTTTCATGCTGTTGCGCTCAGTTCAGGCCCTGACTATACAAGACCTTAGATGCTGTTATAATTGATTAGTAAAAGAGAGTGAATACCATGAACAGGTTTAAAAAAGGTCGGCAGCCTTGAGATAGAAGAAGATATCAATTATCACGGGATTTTTACACGGAAGCGGGACGAATGCTGCAAGGCTTAGAGCGGCTTGATCAGATAAAATACGCAATACTCGAAAAGGACGGAGGCATAACGATAGTGCCTAAAGATAAGTTCAGGCATTGAACTGAAGTATATAGCCGGACAAAAGAGCCCGCTGAACCCGAATTTCAGTTTTTTTAAAAATATGCTGATAAATCAAAACATTGGCTTGAGAAAAGGGTTCGATTCCATGTATAATATTAGGGTAAATTCTACATGGAAATGCAGTACAGAAGTTGGCCTATTTAAGGATCATGACATATAATGTCCACAGCTGTATTGGCTGGGACGGGCATCTCTCGACTTTCAGGATTGCGGATGTAATCGCTCAGTATGAGCCGGATATAGTAGCCCTGCAGGAAATTGACGCGGGACGGGCCCGCACAGGGTTTATACATCAGGCGGAAAAAATAGCGGAACATCTCAACATGGATTTCCATTTTCATCCGTCCATTGAAATCAAAGAAGAGCAATACGGAAACGCGATTTTAAGCCGGTATCCGCTCCGTCTTATTCAGGCAGGCGCTCTGCCCACATATAAAAGATGGCGCACACGGGAACAAAGGGGCGCTATCTGGGCATCTATTGAGTTCACCGGTAAAGAAGTCCACATTATAAATACCCATCTCGGGCTGCACTGGCGTGAGCGCATAGCACAGGCAGAAGCGCTGCTAAGCTCAGAGTGGGCTTCGCATACAGCATGCTGTTCCCCACTAATCATCTGCGGTGATTTCAATGCCTTGCCTATTACCTCAGCTTACCGCAGGTTTCGCAGAAAATTCAAGGATGCCCAGCTTTCCCTTGACGGCACAAAGCCCTGCAAGACATATCCAAGCCGCTATCCGATAGCCCGTATCGACCACATCTTCACAAGCCAGGAAATTGAGATTGAAAGCGTCCATGTGCCCAATACCGGGCTGGCGCGAATTGCCTCTGACCACCTGCCGCTTATTGCCGAAATAAAAATTTAGAAATAACCTCTTACCCTCATGAGGTGCCGGATGTTTGGACGAATTCTCAAACCCGGCCGTAACTGCCGGGATATTTCAGAGATAAATAAGGCCGGACTTCTCGTCGACGGCCACGATTATTACAGGGCTTTCTATCATGCTGCCCTGAAGGCGCAGAGCCATATCTTCATCTCAGGCTGGCAATTCGACAGCCAGGTCACGCTTCTTCGCGGAGACAATCTTAGTGAAGCAAAAGGTGAAATCCGATTTCTCAGTTTTTTGAACCAGCTTTGCGCGCGCAACCCAAAACTCAAGATATACATACTCGCGTGGGATTTCAGCATAATCTTTTTCCTTGAGAGGGAATGGATGCAGGAATGGGTATTTAACTGGTCCTCCGGCGACAGGCTCTTTTTCCGCTTTGATAACAGGCACCCGATTGGCGCAAGCCAGCACCAGAAGTTTGTTGTGATAGACGGGGCATTGGCCTTCCTCGGAGGGCTTGATATCTGCGCAGGCAGATGGGATGAAAGAAGCCATATGCCCCGTAATCCTGACAGGGTAAACCCTGACGGATTAGCCTATGAGCCGTATCATGATGTGCAATCTTACCTTACCGGCCCGATTGTAGCCGAGCTTACTGAGACATTCAAAGAGAGATGGCGAAACTGCACAGGAGAGGAACTCAAGCCGCCGCCCCCGCTTGAAGGAGATTATATCCTTGAGAATATCGGCATCCCGATAAGTGCCAAAAAGGCGGCACTGAGCAGGACTCAGGCCTCCTCGCTTGTTCCTCTTCAAAATTCCATCTCGGAGATAAGAAACCTCTATGTTGACGCGATACATAAAGCAAAACATCTCATCTACATTGAAAACCAGTACTTCAGCTCATATGCCATATACAGGGCGCTTGCCTACAGAATGGAGAACAGGACAAAGCCAAAACTGGAAATCATTATTATTTTACCGAAGCGGCCGCACGGCTTTCTTGAGGAAATTTCACTCGGGGTGCCTCAGACAAAAATGCTGGAGTCTTTGATGGAAATAGCAAGACGCACAGGCAACAAGCTCGGTGTGTACTATCCGGCGGGTTCTCTTGAGGACGGGAGCGAAATTCCGGTCTATATCCATTCAAAGGTCATGTTAATAGATGATAAGTTCCTTACGATGGGGTCAGCCAATACGACAAACAGGTCCCTTGGGCTCGACTCGGAGCTCAATGTCTCCTGGGAAGCGCCTTTGAGGACTAACTTCAGGATGATAAGGTCTCTCAGGAGATTAAGGGCAGACCTTCTTTCCGAACATACAGGGATAAAGGACGAAGAAGGATTAAAGCAGCTTGAAGCAAAAGAAGGGATTGTCGAATTCCTCAACAGGAAAGCGAACAATCCCTTCTACAGGCATAGATTGCATGACTTCGGGCCGTCTTACAATGCTGAACTGCTTAGCTCCTTAAAGCTTGACAACCTTATTCTCGACCCGGAAAAACCGATAATCGAAGAGAACCTCTTTGAAATACTCTCACCTTCCAGCTCCCTTTTCGTAACGGGCATTACAATACTCAAGAAGTGGTTCATGAGTAAAAACAGCGGATATCTCTAAATTATAATGCCGCCTGCAACAGGGTGTCCCGCGTGCTCAAGGACAAACCTGCCAAGCTCAGGGATTTCGGAGAATTTATCTACGGCAACAGGTTTTTCAAGCTTTATCTGAACCTCGGCAATTTCAGCCGGCTTTATGATAGTCGAGTCCTTCTCAACAATCTCAACCGAGGCCGGGTCAAATCTCCTGTGTATCTTTTCGATTTTGCCGTTTACTTCCTGCGTGGCGCATTTGAACTTAACCGGTATGCCAAGCCTGTACTCGCTGTCAATAAGCCAGAAGATGTTTGCCTGAATGGTATCAGTCACAGTGGAAGCGGCGCAGTCCTCAAGGATATCCCCTCTTGAGAGGCCGCCATCTTCTTCTACAACCAAGCCTACGCAATCACCTGTGGCGGCTTCGGTCAAACCGTCCTCCATGAATTTCTTTATTTCAACTATTTTAGATTTCCTGTTCTGCGGAAGTATGAAGATGTCCTGGCCTTTCCTGAGTACGCCTGCCTCTATCCTGCCTACGGCAACCTTGGTGCCTTCAATCTCATACACGTCCTGAACTGGGAACCTCAGGCCCTTCTCCTCGATTACAAGAGAGTTGAAGCTGTCGAGAGCGCTTAAGACTGTCGGGCCGTCGTACCATGAAAGCTTCTCTGTCCTTGAAGCTACATTCTCTCCCTTGCTAGCTGAGATGGGGATTACAAAAGCCGGGGTAATGCCCAAACCTTCAAGCACTTTGATGATCTCGTCTTTGACCTTTGTGAATGTCTGCTCGGAATAATCCACAAGGTCCATCTTGTTGGCTATTACCGCAACCTGCTTTATTCCAAGGAGGCTTAAGATATGGCAGTGCCTTAATGTCTGCTCCTGCACTCCTCTGCTTACATCTACAAGCATAAGCGCGGCCTCCGCCTGTGAGGTGCCGCTTATCATGTTCTTAAGAAATTCCTTGTGGCCGGGCGCGTCTATGATGACATACCTTCTCTTTTCGGTCTTGAAGAATGTATGTGCGATGTCGATTGTGATGCCCTTTTCCCTCTCCTCTTCAAGGTTGTCCATTATATAGGCGAACTCAAGCTCCTTGCCCAGCGCCTCCGATGTCCTTTTTATCTCCTCAAGCTTCTCAGGAGGAAGGGAGCCCGTATCATAAAAAAGCCTTCCTACGAGGGTTGACTTACCATGGTCAACATGGCCGACAATAACTATATGTAGTGATCTCTCTTCCATGGTCGTCTCCTTACATGTATCCGAGTGAACGGAGTTTCTGCATCGTGTATGCGTCTTCCTTGTCCTGTGCCCTGCCGGCGCGCTCTGCAGTATTTGTGTGCTCAAGCTCGTAGATTATCTCATCCACGCTTGAGGCCTGCGACTCTATCGGAGAGCAGCATGGCACGCATCCGATAGACCTGAACCTCTTGGCGTTCCTGCTGAAGTAAAGCTCTGAAAGCGGCATGTTCTCACGCTTGATATACTTCCATATGTCAAGCTCGGTCATGTGGAGTATCGGGTGTACCCTGAAGTGGTTATCCTCTTCAGCAGTGGACTTGTACTGGTCCCAGAGTTCCGCAGGCTGGTCTTCATAGTTCCATTTAAAATTCTCATCCCTTGGCGAAAAGACCCTCTCCTTTGCCCGTATGCCGTGTTCATCTCTCCTGATGCCTAATAGAAGTGCCTTGAAGCCGTACCTGTTGATGGTCTGCTTAAGGGCGTTCGTCTTAAGTTCATTACAGCAGTCAAGCTTCGCGCCTTTTGTTGGGCCCATCCCTGCCTCTATCTCGCTTTCGTTCTTGCCGATTATGAGGTCAAGGTCCCACTTCTTTGCGTACTCGTCCCTGAACTTGTACATCTCAGGGAATTTATAAGAGGTATCTATGTGTATTACGGGAAAAGGAATTTTTCCGTAAAACGCCTTTCTGCAAAGCCAGAGGAGGGTTGTGGAGTCCTTACCCACAGACCACAGCACAGCTATGTTTCTGAATTTCGCGTATGCCTCCCGTATTATGAATATGCTCTTGTTCTCAAGTATGGTCAGATGGTCCATTTCAGCCTCCGATTAGGTGAGCGAGTATAATATCAGCCAGATTCTCTATGTGAAGCCTCTCAGACGGGGCAGCCGCTGCAGGCATTATGCAGTGCGCGTCATGCCTTGTGTGCATGCCTCTGAAATGGCTTGTGCCGAATACATCCTGCTTTTTCAGATTTCCTTTAAGGTCAAATCCGTCATGAGCGATACAGACAAGGTCAGGAGCCTTATCAGTTGCCCTGCCCTTATAAAGCGCGTCTTTCCCATAGACAGCCTTTATTACAGGCCTTCCGTTATATGTTATATTCTCAAGGCCTTTCTTGAGGCCTTCTATCACCTGTCTTTTGTCATTGTCGCTTACAGACCCCAGCGGATATCTGCCCTCGACATTTATGTATATCCTTGACGGGTCCATTGCAAAGGCCTTTGAGCCTGAATCTATCTGCTCAAAGAACTCGCGTGACGGATTGAGATTTAAATACCCATTCTCCTTAAGCCAGGTATTGAGATAGACTTCCTTTTCAATTACGGTGAATCCGTGGTCAGACATTGTCATGAAAAGACCCGCGCCTGAGGTTATCTCCATAAATCTGTCAAAAAGCCTGCCGACGACTTCATCCATTTTTCTGTAAAAAGAAACGAATGTCTCATGATACCTGTGGCTGCCATCGAGAGCCGCGTCAAAGAAGAAGTGATGGAGCCTGTCTGTCTCGGTTATTACGCCGATAAACAGCTCCCATGACTCGTTATTTAAAAAATGCTCATAAGCCTCTGCCCTCTTTTCAAGCGCAAGAAAAGCTTCCCTGAAAAAACCCTCAGGGTCTGTTGCAGCCCTGTTTGCGTCAACATCAGGGATGTAGCCCATTGACTTAAGATAATCATACGCGCTCTCAGGATATGTCCCCTTCTTCAAATCAGGGCAGACAAAGCCTGCGGTAAGGATACCGTTTAAAGGCATTGCGGGGAATGTCTGCGGGATATTAAGCACAATTGACCTAAGCGTTTTATCTACCTTGCCCCTGTACCTGTCAAAGAGAGTCGAGCCTTTCTCAGATTTGCCGCCTGTTATGTCCCATATGGAAGGGGCCTGCACATCCATGAAATTCGGAAAGGACATCTTGTATGTGCCGTACTTAAGTTCCATAAATCCGTAGATGCCGTGCTCGCCCGGATTTACCCCTGTCATAAATGAAGTCCATGAGGTTGAGGACACATCAGGGATGGACGCATCCATCTGCGCCAGATTAAAACCGCTCCCAAGTATCCTCTTGAAGTTAGGCAGATAGCCTCTCTCCATATATTCGGAAAGCAGGGTGTATGGAGCCCCGTCAATTCCAATCACAAGTGTTTTCGGTGTACTCATCTCGTTTGATCAATTCTCCTTTTCAACTCTGCATAAAAGCCCTCTCAACTGGTATGAGCCGAAAGCGCTGTCATAGGGCGGCGCGTTATTAGTAAGCACATTAGCGTTTGATTCAAAGACTCCGTAATCAGGCCCCTGCCTTTCAGGGAACCACCAGCCATGTTCAACGCTCACCACATCAGGGTGAATATCTTCAGTGACTATGGCCTTCATCCTTATCGAGCCTCTTGGGGTGGATATCTTGACCCAATCGTTGTTTTCGATATTATTCTTAAGGGCGGTCTTCGGGTGCAGCTCCACGCCTGGGTCAGGCCTCAATTTTCTCAAGGACTCTACCTGCCTGTGTTCGCTATGGAAGAACTCTGCCCTTCTGCTGCCTGTGATAAGTATGTTCGGAAATTCCTTTGCCAAATCAGGCGCAGAGATTGGGCTTTCAGGCGGTTCCTTAAATGAAGGAAGGGTATCATACCCAAGCCTCTGAAGGGACTTGCAGAGGAGCTCGACCTTTCTCGAAGGCGTCCTGAACCCCTGCACCTCATATCTTCTGTATTCATGCTCAGGATAAATGAAGCCCTTTTCCTTAAGCGTCTTATAATCAATGCCCAGAGGCTCAAGCTGTGCGTTCATCACATCTTCAAGGCTCTCTTCGCTTCCGGGCAGATTAAGCCTTTTTGAAAGCTCGTTGATTATCCATTCGTCCTGCCTGCACTCGCCCCTCTGCGTTATCTTATTTTGCGCCATGACCATATTCTCAACAACAAGGGGATAACCTATGACCTGCTCAGTCTCTGTCCAGAAAGCCGCAGGCAGTACATAATCCGCAATGGCGGCGGTCGGCGTCATAAAAAGGTCTGTGACGACAAGAAGCTCGAGTGCTTTAAGGCTCTCATATACCTCTTTTGAATTGGCAACGGTTGTCAGAGGATTATTCCCGAATATCAAGAGCGCCCTTATTTTATACGGGTCGCCCGTCCTCATTGCCTTGAATAATGCAGGTATGTGGGCTGAAGGCATAAATGCCCGCCAGCCGCCAAGAAGCTTGAACTCATCTCCGCCAAGGCGTTTTTTCCCCATGCCTTCGGGCAGCTTATCCTTTAGCGTAGGATAGCTTTTTATTACATTCATCCCGATGATATCTCCGCCCGGGATGTCAATATTTCCTGTTATGGCCCTCAATATAGCAAGGGCCCTTACGGTCTGAAGCGAGTTATGGTTCTGCTCAATGCCAAGCCCCCACTCAAGTATCGCGGGCTTATTCGTTGCGTATGTCCTTGCGGCCTCTATAATATTTGCTGATGGCACTGTCGTAATCAACTCCGCCCATTCTGGCGTGTAGGCTGCCACATGAGCCTTAAGCTCTTCGAACCCGACAGTCCACTTCTCTACAAATTCCTTATCGTAAATGCCTTCGCTGATAATCACATTTATCATTGCAAGGGCAAGCGCGGCATCTGTTCCAGGCCTTATCTGAAGCCACAGTCCGCACCGCTTCGCGGTCTCTGTACGCCTCGGGTCAACGGCTATCGCCTTACAGCCGCTGTCAAGCGCCCTCTTGACTGATATCGCAAGCTCTCCGTCAGGCCCTGTCACAAGCGGATTATGCGCCCAGAAAAGGATGCATTTGGGTTTCACTTCCCCGTAATAATCACCGACTACAAAACCGCCGTAGGTGAGATTACTTACCGTTATCCTTGGTATGAAGCACTGGGCAAGCCCGGGCTCGTACCAGTTCGGAGTGCCGAGCGCATTGGCAAACCTGACCACATGCATATAGTGGTGCCTGCCTGTGCCCTGGCCCAAAGCAACTGATTCAGTCCCGCTCTCAGTCCTTATCTTCGCAAGACGCTCCGCAATCTCTCCAAGCGCGTCTTCCCATGACAACTCCTGCCACTTTCCTTCTCCCCTGCCCCCTATCCTTTTAAGGGGCTTGGTGAGGCGGTCAGGGTGGTTTGCTATCTCAGGGGTCTTTAAGCCCTTCACGCACATCCAGCCCTTGTTCAATGGGGATTCAGGGTCGCCCTTTACCTTCACGACCTTGCCATCCTTGACATGGACAAAGACGCCGCAGCCGCCGTGGCATATCCTGCAAACGCTCTTATATATTATTTCAGTCTCACTCATTTTAATTTATACCCTGCTGCGGAGCACTCCCCAGATCGCGCCGCTGCCAATTGAGGCGGCCCTCATCAATAATAAAAATGGAGAAAAAATCCCGACCAGCGGGTCATTCCTTAACGCTATTGTTGCGAACGGCACTGAAAGGACAAGAAACCCTGCTACAGCGAACAGGAGAAAATAAATCCCTATACCCGGGAATATTGCCGCAATGGGAAGCGAACCTAAAAGAAGCAGCAAAAAGAGTATCTGGAACTTAAGAGCCTGAGGAGTATATGTATCCTTCAGCATCTTATCCGGGAATTTCTTATAGACCACTATTCTCCAGTACCCTCTCCAGAACTTTATCCTTGCGTACCTTTTTACTGAATCAGGGTGATTGAGATGGCATACAATGGCTTTAGGATTAAAGACCATCTTATGCCCTTGACTCGCCATCCTGTATGAAAGCTCGGTGTCTTCATTATTGGCTACGGGGAAGCTCGTATCAAAGCCGCCCATCTTTTTAAATATCTCTTTCCTGAAGCCTGCCGAATATGTATCTACCATGTCGATTGAGGAAACTTTCTTTAACATCTCAAACCTTTCCTCAAACTCGACCTGCGAAAACCTTGCTACCAATCCCCTCTGTGATGTCCTGTATGCGCCTTTGACAGCGGCAACCTTTTCATTATCAAGAAACGGCCTGACCATCTCCGTTATCCAGTTTTTATCAGGCACGCAGTCAGAATCAGTGAAAAGTATTATCTCGCCCTTTGCCTGTTTCGCGCCCTTGTTGCGGGCCGTTGCGGGTCCCTTGTTCTTCTGGTGCAGATATTTTACAGGGTACTTCTTTATTACAGCACCCGTATTATCGGCAGAACCGTCATCAACTATTACTATATCGTAAAGTCCCGCTGGATAGTCCTGCTCAAGGAGCGCCTCGATGCACCTGTTAACAGTCTTTTCGGCATTGTACGCAGGCACTATGATGCTGACTGTAGGAAGCCTCCCGCTCATCTATCAAGCGCCTGCCTTCTGTATATCAGAGCCCTTAAGGAGATACTTAAGGAAGGTCTTGCCGGCCTTAAGTGTCCTCTTTATCTCTCTTGGCTGAGTGATAAGCTGCTTGAGCTTGTACAAGAGATAACCCGGCCTCAGATAAAATTCGCGCCTTGCGTTGTCGCAGAACTTCACAAGGTCTTCGGCGGTTAAGTCCTCTGTCCTGATAACGGTATTATGCAATCCGTCAGGCGTAATCCATTTTGAGAAATCAGAGCTTCTGATAAGATTCTTTTTCTTATACCAGTCATAGGCCTCAGTGCCGGGATAAACCATTACAGGGTAGAACTGCACTGTATCTGGGCGAAGCGTTTTGGCAAGCTCAAGCGTCTCTTTCAAGGTCTCTTTTGTCTCGCCCGGAAGCCCTGCCATGAAACAGCCGTGAATAAGCATTCCCGCCCTTCTCGCATTCTCCATGAATTCCTTCATCTCGGTCAGGCGGGTCTTCTTTTTCATGTTATCAAGTATCTTCTGGCTGCCGCTCTCAAAGCCTACGCAGAGGTTCCTGCAGCCTGCCTTCTTCATTATCTTCATTGTTTCGTAATCAAGCCCGATCCTTGCGTTGGCATTCCATGTTATCCTCAGGCCCTTTTTGATAATCAGCTCGGAAAGCTCTATGCACCTCTTCTTGTTTACTGTAAGGGTGTCGTCCTCAAAGAATATCGCCTTGGCATTCGGGAAGTTATTTACAATATATTCCATCTCGGCCACGACATTTTCAACCGACCTGAGCCTAAAGCCTCTTCCCATGAGCGTCTGCGGATAAACGCAGAAGGTGCACGGGAACGGACAGCCCCTGCTCGTGGTAATAGTAACCATCGGGTAAAGCGCATTAGGGTTAAAGTAGTTCTCGATTTTTAAGAACTTCTTATACACCTTGCTTACAAAAGGAACTTCATCGAGATTTTCAACAAACGGCCTTCTGCCTGTGTGGACTATCTTATTGCCTTCCTTGTAGCTGATACCGAGCACATTCCTGAGATTGCCTTTCTTCTCAATTGTCTGCACAAGGTCAAGTACGGTAAAGTCATACTCATAGCGGCAGACTGCGCCGATTCTGTTGTCCGCGTTAAGAGTGTCATCAGGAAGCGCAGAGACATGAGTGCCGACAAGCGTGATAAAGGCCGATGGGCATAGTTCTTTCATTCGCCCCGCTATCATTATGTCGTTATTGATGGACGGCGTGCTCGTGTCCATCACAATTACGGCAGGGTTGAACTTCCTTACCCTCTCTTCCACATCGGCAAGAGTAAGCCCGTCTGCGGGAGCGTCTATGAAATCGACTTCATAGCCCTTCTCCATCACAACGGCGCATGCGTAAGCCAGCCACATCGGAAAGTAAAGCGTGCCGCTCTTTGTGACGGCAGGGCTCCTTTGCGGGCGTGAGAATTTTTTGTGGAACGGAGGATTCAAAAATAATACATTCATTATGCTATTTCCCTTGTTATAGTGTCGTATTGCCTTACCTGTTCAGTTAAAAAACCCATTTTACCCTTAAATTCAATTGCCTTTGTGGGGCAGACCAGAAAACAGTACATGCACCCGATGCAGCCGTTCTTCTTATCTTCCAGCACATCCGGAAGCCGCAGCTCAACAGGGCAGTAGTCACGGCATTTTGTGCAGCCTTTTTTGCAAAGGGATTTATTGAAGCCGAACCCCTGAAAATCCATTTCGTCTTTTATGAAGTTATCCTGCCTCAAGCCTGTCTTAAAGAGCAGATGCCCGAAAAGCTTTGTGGAGCAAAGATAATTTAAAAAGGCTGTGTTCCGAATCTTTAAAAAATACTTCTGCCTCTTGGGGCTGTGAATGAAGGTGGCGAACGGGTTCGCTATCGGCTCCTTGAACTTCTTTGAGAGCTTTTGAAGCCCAAGAGAATCGACAAACCTGTGATGCTCTTTTGTAAGAAGCCCCATCTCCTCCGCAAGCTTTAAAGTCCTTACCTTTTTATAATCGAACTGCGCAATCCTGCTGCACGCAAGGTCTATCATGTACGGGTCAGTGCCTATGATGAGAAGCCCTGTCCTTGTCGGTGTTCCTCTTGTGGGGCCAAGCCCTTCCATTGAAATGAGGCCGTCAACAATATGAAGGCTCGGCTTGACCTGCCTGTTTATGTTCAGGATGTTTTTCGCAAGGCTCTGGTGCACCTTCTTCTTATTCTCCTGCCCTACAAGACAACCCATAAGATTTTTAAGGCACACTGTCATGCCGTTCTCAAAATGAGTCTTGAGCTTGGGCATATTGATAAGGAAATCCGCCTCGACAATCTCTCTGGCAACCCCTGCCTTTATTCCGTCCTCAAATTCTATATTGGCCTTTTCAGAATAATTGAGGTCTTTTATCTTCACCCCATAATACTTTGCAAGCCTGTCATAGGAAAGCCTTGTGATGACGCTTATGCCGCTCCTGTAAAAGCCGCTGTTAGTGCCTTCGCATATGGTGATGTCCTTGTATCCGCGGCCTTTCAGGAATTTAACAACAGCCCCTGTAAGCCTCAAATCAGTAGTATTGCCTGTAAGCGCGTTCATGTTGCTGTTCATGTTAGGCTTAATGACAATCTTTGCCGAAGGGGAAGAAGGCAGAAGGTCCTTATAATTTGAAAGGGCCTTGGCAACCTTCTCATTTATCTCATCAACCGTATAAGCGGTTATAATATCAAGCCTGAATGCCATACCCTGATTTTACCTTTTCCTTCTCTTTTAATACGGTCTTTGCCGCGCTGAATACATCTTCGGAGGTGATGACCTCCATGCACTCGTTAAAGGGCTTGTGATTGCAGACATCCTCATCGCAGGTGAACCTGCATGGGAAATCTTTTTCAACTACTTTATGAATATTTCCGTATGGCCCTGTTTCATTGCTCTTTGACGGGCCGAATATCGCAACTGTCGGCGTCTTCATCGCTGAAGCAATGTGAAGGGGCGCGCTGTCGTTTGTGATAAATAAATCGAGCTTTCCGATAAACGCTGCAAGCGTCCTCATATCAGTCTTGCCCGCGAGATTGACCGCGGTATTTTTCATCTGCCTGATGATGCCGTCTATAAGCTCCTTTTCATTCGGTGCGCCGGTAAAAAACACCCTTGCTCCGAATTCAGAGATAAGGCGGTCAGCCACCTGAGCATACCTTGCAGGCACCCAGCATTTAAGGCTCTTTCTGCCGCCCGGATGCATGGCTATATTTATCTGGCCTTTTGCCGTTGAAAGTATCTCTTCAGCCTTCCTGTTTTCCTCTTTTGTGGAATTAAGCCCCCAGTCGACGGAATCAACCTGCGCGCCAAGGTGCCTTGCCATATCAAGATGGTATTCGACCTTATGCTTTATCTCTTTAAACGGCACGGCATTCGTAAGGAGAAAGCCTCCTCCGCCTACTTTATAGCTGACCCTGTATCTCGCCCTGCCAAGATATGTGGTGAATATGATATCCCTGATATCGGCCCTCGCCTCTATTACAAGGTCATATCTCTTCTTCCTGAATTCCTTTAAAAAGGCCGCGTAATCCCTTTTATCCGAATTCGGATAGAACCAGAAGGCATCATATGTAATAACATAATCAACATAAGGATTGTTCTTAAAAAGGTCCCTTGCCCCGTTGCTCGTCAAAAAAGTTATCTTAGCCTTTGGGTAGAACTGCTTCAGAGGCTTAAGCAGAGGCAGCGTCATTATCACATCGCCGATGTAAGCTGTCCTGACTACTAGGATTTCCTTTATCTCTTTTTTGGGGATAGTTTTATTCCTGAAAAAGAGCGCAGGCAGCCACAGCGCATAGCCGAGGGTATCGGCAATTTGCGTGGCTATCTTTTTCTTCCTGTTTATAATCTTGTAATACAATTATCTCAAACGCCTCTCGTGCAGCTCGTCCCAGAAGTGCCAATGATATGGCTGCTGTTTAAGATGCCCCTCAAATACGGAAGCAAACCCGCTCACCTTTTCTTCATCAGTCGCATCAGCCTTTAGTGAGATAGGCGGGTGTATGACCGACCTGTATTTGCCGTCTTCCCCAAGCACAGTGAACATCGGCAGTATGGGGCTTTTGGTCTTATCAGCGATATTAAACGCCCCTACGGGAAAGCGCGTCATTGCGCCCATAAAAGGCACATACACATATTTTCCTATGAGCTTTCCGCCCCCTGCCCCGTCCCCGGTTATCATCAGAACGCCGTTATTCTTAAGCGCCTCAAATACCGGCCTTAAGAACTTATCCGCAGGCAGTATTGTTGCTGGTATCATGCTCTCGTATTTAACCCTGAGCCTGAACGCTACATTCTTCCCTATAAAACTGAGCCCTTCATCAGTAGGAAGCCCAAGCTGGATAACCTTATAGCCAAGCACTCCGAGCGCGCAAAGAGGAAGCTGCGCAGGGCCGAAGTGCGTGTGTAAAAGTATACAGCCCCGTTTTCCTTCGAGCGCTTTATTCAAGTGCTCTATTCCCGCAAATGTGTGATGCCTCTCCAGGTTCTTTTTGTTCAGCCTTGGAAAAAGAAATATCTGGAGCTGGTTTACATAATGGTTCTCCCTGTACCTTCGGATAATCCCTTTTATCTTTTCCTCGCCCATTCCTTTGCCGAATGCCGAGGTAAGGTTATCCGCTATCACAGGGTTTATGCCTGAGGCCGCTGAGTGCAGCTTCCCAAGCATGCGCATGACTTTAAAACCCATGCCTATGGGCAATGCCCTTATAAAATATCTGAACGGATACCATATGATCAATCTTAGGATATCCCTTGAAAAACTTTCCGAGACCAGCATCCGTTGCCTTCCTACTCGATATAGCCGAGCCCGCGCAGGGTCTCTTCAACTGTCTTCTCCTCATCAGGCGAGTAAGACTGCTCATTTTTTGGAGCGTTGTCGCCGTCACCCTTTGTGTACTGTATGGGGCGTGATTTAAGGAACGCATCAGTGAATGTCTCTTTTGCGACTTTGCCGTCCATCTCCGAAGGTACAGGCTCGCCCATTATATGAAGGACTGTAGGCGCAAGGTCTATTATCTCAAGCCCCTTCACCTCAACACCCTTCCTGAACTCTTTTCCTTTACCGATGAAAATGCCGTAAGGAGTATGGTTGCCTGTCCTCGGGTCTCCGATATCCTTTTCGGTTATGACCACTTCCTTGCCGTTGATGTCGGTTGAAATAATGCCTGATATTACAAGCCCCTCTTTCCACCAGACGACGGTATCGGGCGCTTCATCTATGTGCGCACCGTGGAAGACCTCATCACGCTTGAAAACCTTATCAACTATGCACTCGCCAGTAACCGTATCCCTTGACTCATAGAGCTTCTGGATAACAAGGTCGAGAATCTCATTATATTCTTTGCCCGGCTCGATTATCCCGAAAGGCTCCCTGCCCTTAAGGTTTACCCTCGGTGAATAATGGAAAAAGCATTTTGTCTTTTTCCAGTCAACCGCGGAAAGCCTCCAACTGCTCTCAACCCTGTCCCGGATACCGGGGAACAGACCGTTTAAAAACCCTTTCGCCTTTACGCTTAAATGGTTATTGAGCCAGACATACTGTTTTTTGAGCATCCTCTTGCCTTTGGACTTTGACCAGAGCAAAGGGTTCTGAACAAGCGAGGGCGGCGTGTTTTTAAAATCAGCCATCATACCGATTTTGGAAAGCCAAGGCACCATGAACTGCACTCCGCCCTGATTGATGCCGTTGCCGTGGTCGGACATGACGATTATCGTAGTATCTTCGTCAAGGGTGGCCAATATCTCGGTAACAAAATCATCGCACCTCTTGTATATGCCGTAGATGGCATCCTCAAATTCCTTTGCCGCTTCAACATAATCACGGTGCTTCTTATCCATGAAGTGCCAGAAATAGTGCTGTACCTGGTCTGTCGCAAGCACAACAGTTACAAGAAAATCCCAATCGTATTTCTTCATCAGCGTTCTTGTAACAGAGGTCTTCAGGTCAAACTCGTTATGTATCTCTTTCAATGCAAGGTCAGGCCTATCCTTGACCATGTGCCTTTTGACAGTGGGGAAAAGGACATAGTCGCCCTGCTCCTTTAATATGTCATCAATAAGGCTGTCGGGGTAAGTAAAACCCTTGCTCTTAATATTAGGCGCATTCCATCCTGTAATCATGCACCCGTCGACCTTATCAGCCGGATATGTCATCGGCACATTGAGGACAATAGTCTTTTTGCCTGATTTATTCAGCGCGCCCCAGATAGTCTCTCCGTCCCTGTGGGTTGAGTTCAGGTAATGCATGTCAACCGTGCCCGGAATGATATCCATGAAATTATATATGCCGTGGCCGCCGGGATTTTTTCCTGTTGAGAAAGATGCCCATGCCGAAGGGCTCATCGTGTCAGGCGATGACTTCAACTCGCCATAGGTGCCCTCTTTCATAAGCTTGGCAAAGGCAGGAAGTTTACCCTGTTTTATCCAAGGCTTGATGAGGTCGAATGTAGCTCCGTCAAAGCCGAAGATAAGTACGCGTTTTTTACTCATATGTTCTTCTCTTTCAATTGCAGTTTGTCGGTTTTAGCCCTTGTCAGCGCGAGCTTAACCCTGAAGCCGGCGGCAAGGATGAACTTCTTTGCAAGCCTTACTATATGCACCGGTATATAAAGAGGGTCGTACTGGATAATTATCTTTGCCAGCAGCAATGCCCTGTCGATTGCGAACGGGGATTTTGAAAAATCCCTCGTAAAAAGGTAATGGTTAAACCTGAGATTCCCCTTCATGAATGCCCTTATCCTGTCCTTTTCCGGGTAATCTACGGTGTCGAATACAGAATAAGGCTTTCCGCTGAAGTACTCAATGGGTGTCTCTTGTTCGTCCTTAAGCACCCTTACGCCTTTCTGTTCATAAGCCTGCTCATAGGCTTTTGTCTTTTTAAGCGGGCAGAATATATGAAAGGTCGCCGTATGGAGATTGAGCTTTTTGGCAAACCTGACAGACTCCAGGTCTTTTTCATAACTGCTCAGGGGCAGGCCGATGATAAATGAACCTTCCACCCTCATCCCGTTTTTCCTTAAAAAGCTTATGCCATGCTCTATATGGCCGAGCGTCTCACCTTTATTTATGGATTCAAAAATCTCAGGGGAGCCGCTCTCAATGCCTATCTTAACCAGCTTGCATCCGGCTTTCTTCATGAGAGCCGCAAGCTCATCGTCTATCTTATCGGCCCTGATGCCGTTCGGAAGCCTCCACTGGAGATTTAGCTTCTTATCTATCATTGCCTGACAAATCTCCTTCGCCCTCTTTATATTAAGGGTGAAGTTGTCATCGAGTATATCTACCCACCTGAGCGCAGGATAGGTCCTCTTTGCCCTTACAAGCTCTTCTATTACTTTATCAAGGCTCCTGTAACGGAGTTTTTTACCCGATACAGTCGGGCCGTTGCAATATGTGCAATTATAGGGGCATCCTCTGCTTGTGATTATCCCGTAAACCCTAAGGTCCTTCTCATATATGTCAAAGACCCTGTAATCAGGTATAGGCAGGCTCTCAAGGTCTTTGGTAAAATCCCTCTTCTCGTTTATAAAGACCCCTTTGGCATCCCTTCCGATTACGCCTTTTATCTCTCTTAAGTTCTTTTTCCCCTGTAAGAACTCAACGACATCCAGTATGGTCTCCTCAGCCTCTCCCGATATCGCCATCTCAAAGCACGGGTTCTCCTGCATGAAGCTGAAACCGTTTACCGTGATATTCGGGCCGCCGCATATGAGGTGAGAGCCTTTTTTCCGTTTGATGCCGTTGGCAAGCTGTACTATCCTTCTCGTGTCATTGGACCTGATAGAGAAGCCGATTAAGTCAGCGTCCTTCTCCGCGATACGCTTATTTATCGCGTCTATTCCTATATCATTCCCGATAACATGCACCCGATGCCCCTTTTCAAGCAGCACCGCCGAGAGATAGCCCAGCCCGATATTACCCCCGTTTTTCAATGCGTTGATATCAATAAAAACGATATTCATACTCCACCTCTTAAAAAATGTTCTAAACTTTTTTTGTTTTTCAGGCTCAGGCAGTTGACTCTGCCCTGACCCTATTCCTTATCTCTATCTTTGATAATTTAAGCGCGGCGACAGCAAGCCCAAGGAAAAACCATAACATCGACATATTGTACTCGCCGTCAATCAAGCCGTGGGTGCCCATTGCCACAAGCCCGCCTATTGAGCCCCAGAGCATTGTCTGAATATAAGTCTTCTCAGAATTAACAAGCACAGGATAGAACTTCGCGAACAGATAACCGATAAATACCGCAACCGCCACAAAACCTATCACCCCGAAATCAAACAGGAACGAGAGGTAAACATTATGCGCGTGCGGTATCCCGAGAGGGTCGAAATAATACTTAAGCCCTCCCGCGCCAAGCCCCACCAGCCCTGATTTTTCCTCAAGGAATCCGTAGCCCTTTATCCACCATGATATCCTTTTATGTATCGAGTACTCGGAGGTAGAGGCTGAAAAACGGGAGCCTTCCCCAAACACATCCTCATGGTTTACTGTAACGAACACGCTCAGGAATACGAGGAAAAAGAGCGCAAGGTTTTTCACATATCTCTTTCTTACCCACGGTATCGCGGCTATAAGGAACATCCACATAATGAAGCCGCCAACCAGCGCGCCCCTTGACTTAGTGTAAAGATGCGCAACCCCCATCATTATCAGAAAAGCGAACAGTATGACCTTGGGCATAAGCTTCTTTACGGTCATGAGCCTCGCAAAAACCAGAGCCATCGTAAAATTCATGATGGCTGCAACCGTGTTATGCGCGACAAAGCCCTGCGCCCTCGGGTTATATATCTGCTCGAATACGAACCAGTTCAGGTTGAAAGTGACAAAATCGGCAACCTTCCATGTAAATTCATAATTGCGGTAATGGTATATCGTTACCGAAAGAAAAGACGCTATGGCGATTACGAACGCGCTGATAAAAATAATATTGATAATTGTCCTATGAGTGCCTTCATCCTTTACAGCGTTCACCATAAGGTAAAATACGATTGCATTTCCCAGGAGCCTTATCCAATTAAGCAGACCGTGTTCAGCGCCCGGCGCCCACAATAATGTCAAAGCAGACCACGAGATAATGAACAGGATAAAATACTCTACATTGGGAGTTTCTCTTTCAAGCCCTCCGGGTATCTTTGAAAGTTTTCTAAGGGTCCAGCTTACAAACGCAAGTATCGCGACAGGATAAAAAATCCCCACGAAATCAGAAGGCATGCTGTGGCTTGTAGTAAATACAAACTTCTGCGGCTCTACCATTATTAGCGGCACCATAAGGTAAAGCCCTGCCTTGTAATTGCAAAGGACGACAGCGACAGCGAAAAAGCCAAAAAATGCCAGCCAGAAATTCCTGTACGGAATCGCCATGACCGCAAAACCCGCAACCATGCCCGCAAGCACGGTGTAGATAAGGGCTTTGTTATCGCCAAACCTCTCCAGATACGCGTACATCTTTAAATATCCTATCTAAGCCACATCACATAAACGGCTTTGCCGTTTTTGATGAATTTGTAGGCAAACACGTCTTCACCGAGATTGAGTCTTTCAATCCTTCTGAAATCGCTGCCTTCGAGTTTTTCTATGAGCATCTTGTAAGCGTAATACGAGAGCTTCTTTGAAGCGTCACCGTCACGCTTCGGGTTGTTTATAAGACCGACCGTATTAAAAAAGCTGTTAGCGTTGCCGCCCCAGCTCAGCTGGTCTGATATCCTTGACCAGAAAATCTTCTCCACTCCGAGCGAAAATGAATATACGAACCTTTTCGGAAGCTCGGCAGCCTGGTCAAGCTCTGTCTGAAATTTAAAATCAACATTGCCCATCTTGGGTTTTCCGATGTGCGTGCACATCTCTGTTATCCAGAGAGGAGAGTCAAAATTATGCCTGATGAGCGTCCTTCTTATAAGCTCGACATAATCCTTGAAGCCCTCTATCCCTCCCATGAAGTGCTTGTTCGGGGCGTTCAGATATCCTCCGTCCCCGCCTACCCACCAATGGAAATCAAAGATATCGAAGAACCTGTCCGAGCTCATATCCCTGAGCCTGTCGAGCTCTTCAAGCATGGGTTCGTAAAAGCTGATAAAGCCTCTCGGCATGCCCACCCCTGAGATGACTACCTGCGCGGCAGGGTTTGCGTCTTTTATAGCTTTATAAGAAGCCTTCTGGAGCCTTGCGAAATTCGCAGGGCTGTCTTTCCAGTCCAGGTCAGCCTCATTCGTTATCTGCCAATATTTGATGACAGGAGAGCCCGGCGCGTCATCCACTCCGTCCCCGTCATATCTTTCAACAATGCGCCTGAGGAAGTTCGAGTACGCATCCATGTCCCTCGGAAGCTTGGCCTTGAGTTTTCCTTCCTGCTCTCCCGGATTTCTCTTCCATTGGGCCCAGAAATTCCTTGCCCTTTCATCGCCTAACTGGTCCCACGGGTTCTGGGTATATACTGTGACCATCATAGTTACGCCGTTCCTGTTGAACTCAGAAATAGCGCGGTCTATCTTATTTACATGCTCCCAGTCTATCCTGCCCCTTTCAGGCTCTATCTGCCCCCACGCCATGCGGATGTCTCCGGCGCTCCTTACGAGCCTTACGCCAAGGTCGGCAAGATGCGGGTCATATTCGCCGGGCCCTTGAATGCCGAACGGATTGTCCTGCCTTGGTCTGTTCTCTGCTCCGGTATTCTCCTCAAGATAAATGGGTATGGTCGAAAGAGGAATGACAAGCTTTCCTCCCTCAGACCTTATCTTTTTTGACTGGAAAGCTGACCTGTAATCAGCTACCTGCCTGCCTTTTCTGAACAGAGGAACAGCAGGAGTAATGGTGAATGTCTTATCTACATTCAAGACAACCGCCCTTTGCCTGAAGTCCTGCATCTCGTCATTTACAAAATCAGGCCACGAGACCCTTGAATCGTCACGCATATATTCAGCGGAAGCTCCTGAAAAACCGCCAAACGCAAAACTCAGAGTGGCAAACGAAATCAGGGCTGCCTTTGAATATCTTTTAAAAATGGTCTTAAATTCCATATCCGCTCCTGTCACCTTCCGGCAGTAAGAATAGTCTTGAAAACATTTTTCATAACCCATAAGGAATTGAAAGACTTATCAACAAGCATGGAATTTTTATAAATCATTTTCTCATACGCCACTTTTGAGCCAAGGAATCTGGCGTTCCTGTCTATCATGCCCTTTTCCGAAGCAAGCTTGAAAAGCTCTGTATTGGGCTCTATATGAAGATGGCTGAAGAAAAACCTTTTTAGCTTATGACGCAGGAACAGCTTTGCCTTTATAAAGAAAAGGAGAAGCCTGATAAATGACACTATGTCCTCGCCCGGGCCGTTGACAAAGAAGTTATAGCTGATGTTGGCGCCATCTACCTTTTTCATAATCCTGTATGTGTTTGTTATCTCCGCGTTTGTAATATTCTTTTGCAGGAGCTTTAGCATCTTATCCGTATAAGCGTCAGGCGAGAACTCAAAGAGATAACAGCCAGCTCTTACGCACAGCCTTACAAAATCCTCTGTCATGTGCTTAGGGTGGAACCATGCGGTCCACTTTATATCGAGCTTTCTCCTGATAAGTTCCTCGCATATCTCCTGAGACTGCGACATGGGCACATTAAAGACAGTATCGACAAAGACGATATCTTTTATACCGAACCTATTGGAGAGGAACTCTATCTCATCTACAACCCTTTTTGTTGAGCGTGAGACTATCTTCGTTCCGCCAAGGAACGGGTATATGCAGTAAGAACAGGTAAAGGCGCATCCCCTCTTTGTCTGCACGCCGATACTGCCCTGAGATGTCAGATATTTATTGATATCAAAGATATCGCGTTTGGGCAGAGGCAGATTGTCAAGGTCCTTGCATTTTGTCGGCCCTGTGAAGCAGACCTTGCCGCCTCTTTTGTAGTAAACCCCTTTCACGTTCTCCGGGGTGCCCAGATTTTTAAGGAGCTGTGAGAAACTCTCCTCGCCTTCCCTGAAAATACCGAAATCAACCTCGGGAAGCTCCTCCATTATCTCAGCGGCATAAGCCGTGAAACCTGCCCCTCCCATCACCACAGGATAATTGCCGCAGCTCTTTATCAACCTAAGGAGCGGAATGACAGCGTCTTTGTAATAAAGCCCTCTCTCCTCATCAAAGGGCCAGATGTTCCTTAACGAGAAGCCGATGACATCAGGAGCAAAGTCACTTAAAACAGCCTTAAGCCTCTCCAGGTAATTATCCTCGACATTCGGGTCAAACCCTCTTACCTCGTGGCCTTCGAGAGACCCTGCGATATATGAAAGGCCGATAGGAAAAACAGGGGTAATTCCCTTGCCCGTATATGACTGAATAAGCAGTACCTTCATCTAAACTTTACCGACTATCTTTCCGAAGTTCATCAATTCTGAGATTGAAATAGACCTTGTCGCAAAAAGGCCTCCGCAATAGACAACTCCACCGGACGCAACACCTAAAATAGAATTAAAATCCACAAGCGCGTATATCAATACGCCGCAGGCTAAAGCGCAGAGACCCGGCCTTAGTACGGATTTTGAGAATTGGAACATGCCGAGCCTTTTTATTACAAAATAAGTAGTGCCGAATGCCATCACGCCGAATGAGAAAAACTTCCCGATGCTTGCGCCCACATGCCCGTAAAGAGGGATAAGAAATATATCCGCTGCCAGGTTTATCAGAATGCCAAAGAGCATTATCCCGACCGTTATGTTCTGCCTGTTAATGGCAATAAGCACATTGCCCATGTACATGATGACCGAGAAGAACAGGAAGACCCATATCATAATCCTCATGGAAGGCACGCTCTGGACAAATTTATCGCTGAATATAAGCGTGATTATCTCTTCAGGGAAAAAAGTGAAGAGCACGCAAATAGGCAGCAGGACGATATTTATGTACTTAAAGCTCTGGCTCAGGAAATCCAGCGTCTCCTTATGCGATAGCTTCGCAAGCCTTGAAAATACCGGCAAGGTCGATTCCGTTATTACCACGGACAATATCATCAGCCTTGAGACTATCCTCAATGGAACTCCGAAGAAGGCAACCTCGTCATAGCCCCTTGCCGTAAGAAAAAAAGTATCCATACGGAAAGATATCTCGATAAAGAAGGCGGCAAGGCCAATGACATAAGCCTCCCTCATGAAGAACCTGATCCTTTCCTTATCGAATGATACTTTCGGGACGATGAACTTTGAAAGCATCATGTAAAAGCCCAAAATAGTGGAAACTATGTTAATCGCAATGGCTGATGTAAAGAGATTGTAAAAACCCCAGTCAAAATACGCCACGGCGATTGTAGCAACAAGTATCAAAAACCTGTTTACGGTTATAAGTATGGATACATACTTCATCCGTTCGTAGCCTATGAACACATCCGTGCTCATGCCTACGAGCGTAAATAAAAACTCGGATATCGCAGCAAGGTATATGGCAAACCTTATCTGGCTGTCTATTGCCATGCTCTCTGCCACGACTACGATGACAGCGGCTATTATTACAAAAATAAGGGTCCTTATGGCAAGGACAATAAATACATTCTCAGCCGCCTTTGCCCTGTCACGCGCTATCTCCCTCACAAGTATCTGTGAGAGGCCGAACTTGAGCAGAGGCACTACTATGAAGATAGTATCCGTTGCAAGAGCGTATTTGCCGAACAGCTCGACACTTAAGTATCGGGCTATTATCGACATTATCAATATTGACTGAACTATATTGAAGCCCCTGGCAACCAGGAGCATCCCTATATTATGGAAAAGCTTTAAAACGCTCATTCAAGCCATTTTCTTTCTAAGAGAGGTAATCGCGCCTGACCTTGTTAAGAACAACTCCGGCAACATTTATATTTGCCTCTCTGAAAAGCCCCAGCGTGTATCCCGCCTCTTCCTTTACGGTCTTGCCTGCCGATGCCACGAATATCGCTGAATCTGATTTAGCCGAAATCTCAGCTGCCCCGCCACCCTGCTTTATGGATGCGGTATCTATGATGATGCGGTCGTATTTCAGCCTCAATGATTCAATTGCTTTTGATATCTTCAACCGGGCTGTTATTACCTGTGAAAGGTCTGCCGCGGCGCAGGATATTACATCAAGGTTTTCCTCAGCCCTTGTAACAGAGCCTTCAAACGAGTCGCCCTGAACATTCAATATTCCCCTCTCAGAGGAGATATTAAAGAGCTTGCCGATTGTTTGATTCTGAAAATCCGCGTCTATCAAAAGCACCTTCTCGCCTGAGCGCGCAAAGACATAAGCAAGAGAAGCGGCCACCGTGGATTTTCCGTCCCCATCCCTGCAGCTTACAATTGAGTAAACCTTTTTATCTGATAAAAGGGCTATCCTCGATTTAAGGTTCAAAACAGAGTTCAGCGCCTCTTTGTCGTTCTTCACGGCATCAAGGCCTGCTTGCTTCTTTTTATCGTATGCCGGTATTGCGCCGAGAACGGATGCGCCGAGCGCGTCTTTTACTTCTATCTCCGACCTGACAGTATTGTCCATGTACTCAAGGAGGAATACCCAGAAAAAGGCTATGAAAATTCCTGCAAGGCCTGCGAGCACAAGCGTCTTCTTTTTCCCTTTTGGGAAATAGCGGTTGTTGTCGATATTATCAGACACTGTGGCAGGCTGAATGACCTCGATATTGGCAAGCGACATCAGGCTTGCAAGCTTTGCCTTCTCAAGGTCTGAAAGCAGTGTAGAGTACCTTGTCCTTAAGTTATCGACAACCGTCTTAAGCCTTATTGCCTCAAGGCGGTTCCTTGTCATTTCCTTTAATTTCTCATTCTTGGAATTTATCTGCTGGTTATAGGTATCTCTGCGAGCGGCATAGATTACCGAATTTATTTCGGAGTCAACGAAGTCCTTGAAAAGCTGAGTCCTGTCAATAAGCTGGTTATAATAATTCGAGGTATAATTATTTATTATCTCGTCATTGATGTTCTTCTTTACAGAATCTATCTGCTCTTTTAATGAGCCTGCCTTAGGGTCACTTGCCCCATCAAAAGAGGCCAGCTGTTTTTCAAGCGCAAGGAGCTGTTTTTTATAATTCACGAGATTCGGGGTCTCGGTCTTATTCTCCGAATGCTTTCTAAGTGTTGCCTTAATCGATTTAAGTTTTGAGGATGCGTCCGTTATGAGCCTCTCGGTTGTAGCCTTATCATTCTCAAGGGTTGACAGTTCCGTAATAAGTGTCTTTATCTGCTGGTCAACATCGATAACCCTTGCGCTTACCATGAAGCGCTCTTCCTCTTCCTCGGCAGCGGTAAGATTTGCCTTGACCTCTGCTATGCTGTTCTCGATTATTATCCGGTCAGCGGCGACCTGCTCATCGTTCCTGGAATAATAATTATCCATGAACTGCTTGACAAGCCTGTTTGCTATAAGGCTGCTTTCCTGCGGGTCAGTCGAATATCCAATTATCTCGAACACATTAGAGTCGGTTACGTAATCTACGCTTGCGCCCTTTTTGGCGGTGAACATCTTTTTGATGAAGTTCTGGTTCACGAAATCCGATGCCTCGAAAAGCTCATCGTCCTTATCCCTGATGTTCAGGTCAACTATTACCTTCTTAACGACAGGCTCACTCTCCAGTATGCTTTCGATAGTTGCTGTAACGAAGTCATTATTGAAGTAATCAACCCTGCCGAACTGTTCCGGTATCTGGGATATCAGCCCTGTCTTCGGGTTCGTCTTTATCATCACAAGAGATGACGATTCATAAACAGGAGTTACCAGCATGGAGCCTAAAAAGGCCGTTGCCGTAATTACCGCTATGATCAAAAGGAAGCTGATTTTCCTTTGCCATAATATTTCAAGATATCTTCTTAATTCCACTTCTATACCCTCTTTATTTAATCCGGCATTTTAATGAGTATTTTGCCGTCCTGCCTTGTTGTAGAAAGCTTCATTGCATCCATTATCTTTTCAAAAGGAAAAACCGAAGTGATTATGCCTTCGGGCCTGAGCCTGTTATTTGCTATCATCTTTATAATTGAAGGGAATATTCCGTAGCCTGAATGCCCCCTTGCGCCGATTATCTTATTCGCCCCTGTTACAAGGTTGTCAAGGTGCATTGATGTTGAAGTGGCTGCCCTGCCGAGGTATATTATCTTGCCATTGACAGACATTGCCTTCTCCATCTGCGGTACGGTATATAGTGCGGCCCCTGCGGCCTCAACCTGAATATCCGCTCCCCAGCCCTTTGTAAGCTCCATTACAATATCGCTTGCAGTCCTGCCGTCCATGTCATTTACATTGAACGCGTAGTCTGCACCAAGCCTGGTGGCTATCTCCACCCTTCCTTCGGTAACATCAAAGGCAATGACAAGGCTTGCACCGCATGCCCTTGAAAGAGCTATTGCGCCAAGCCCGATGGGGCCCGCGCCGTAAACCACAACGATCGCTCCGGGGCGGAATCCGCCGCCTGCTATGAAAATCCCGTTATACGCGCATCCTATCGGCTCTATCAGCGCGCCTACCTCAAACATCTTATCATCGTCATAGACATCCTTAAGGTCATCTATCTTCCAGCAGTAGCGGGCATTGACTGCGGCATACTGCGCGAAAGCCCCGTCAGAACTGAGCCCCATAAGCTCGACATTGCTGCACTGGTTCAGCGCTCCGCTCCTGCATGATGTGCACATGCCGCACCACATTACGCTCTCAACTGCAACGAAGTCTCCGACCTTGAATTCAGTTACCCTGTCCCCGACCTTCTCAACAACCCCTGAGAACTCATGGCCAATGACGCAGGGCAGTTTCGTAAGCCCTGAAAAAATGATGTACCCGTCCTTGTCGGTCTCATAAAGGTGCGTATCAGACCCGCATATTCCGCAGACCTTTACCTTTATCAGAAGCTCATCGTCCTTTGGTGCGGGCTTTGGGACATCTTTTATCGCGAAAGTCGGATTCCTCCAGGCACGGCTGCCCATCAAGGCCCTTTTGGTATTCTCTTCCGCTTTGCCCAATATGTAGCCCTGCCTCGGGCTCCACTCGGCATCTACGACCAACGCCTTCATATGTGCTCCATCCGCAACACCTTTTTATTCACCTTGCCGCTGCCTATCTTGGGCAGCGACGCCCTTATCTCAACTACCTTCGGCGCTTTATAATTTGGAAGCCTCTCTCTGCAAAAGGCCATTATCTCTCGTTCAGTTATCGAAAAACCGTCTTTAAGTGAGACTATCGCCTTGGGCACTTCTCCCCTGAGGGCGTGATTTATCGAGATGACGGCGACATCCTTAATCGACGGATGCTCCATCAATACCTTTTCTATCTCCATCGGATAGACCTTAAGCCCGGCTATCTTCATCATGCCGCTCTTGCGGTCAACAAAATAGAAATTGCCTTCCTCGTCTTTTTTCCCGAGGTCTCCGCTGAAGTACCAGTTATCATTTAACGGAGCGCTCGCCCCTGTTATCCCGTAATATCCGCTTACAACAGCAGGCCCTTTGAATATCATCTCGCCTACCTCGCCGTGCGGCAGTTCGCTGCCGTCCTCATCCACTATCCTGACCTCATAATATCTGCACGGTTTTCCGATTGAGCCGGGTATGGGCATCTCACCCGGGGTATTTGCCAAAGCAATGCCCGTTGTCTCGGTGCTGCCCCACACGGGTATTATTGGCACGCCTATCTTTTTCCTGAACCTCTCTATCAGGTCAGGCCTTGTGAACATGCCGCCGCTTTCCGGTATCCTAAGCGAGCTTAAGTCATAGTGTTTGGCATCAAGCACATCCAGGAGGTTCTCATACATGGGCGATAAGCCCATCATACATGTGACCCTGTTCTTCGATATAGCCTCGGCAATGGATTTGGGATAGACCTTATCAAGAAGCACCATTGTGCCGCCAAGAAAGAGAGGGCGCGCAAAAATCTCATGCGGGTGCGCGAACGGGGCGAACATGCACAGGTGAATATCATCCTCAGTCAGCCCCAGAGTCTCAACAGAGGCCGCAGTATTCCAATATATGTTTGCGTGGGTTGTAATGGCTCCCTTGGAGTCACCCGTAGAGCCTGATGTGAAGTTCAGATAGACAAGGTCATCTTCTGATATCCTGCCTTCTATTTCCTGAGGCTTTGAGCATTTAATCAGCTCATCAAAAGATATCGCGCCTTCGGCCTTATCCCCAACCGAGATGAGGGTTATATCCATGCCTTCGGGGATTGAGCTTTTGGCAAGGCTTATGAGGCTTGAACTCAAAATAAGGAATCTTGGCGTGATTGACTTTATGATATCCCTGATGTTCTCAGGGGTAAGCTCGTAATTGATGGGCGCGGCTACGCCATGGGATAATGCCGCGGCAAGAAAGCTTATCACAAGCTCAGGCACCCTTGGGAGCATGAGCCCTATCCTGTCCCCTTTGGAAAGCCCCATGCCGATAAGACCGGCACAAAGGCGCGCGCACAGTTCGTCAAGCTCAAAATAGCTTATTGCCCTGTCATGATGGATTATGGCAGGCCTATCCGGCACAGCAGCGCAATTTCTTTTCAACATTTCAACAAGCGTCATTTTTCAGCCTTCAGCTAACAAAATAATATTACCTTGCAGTCACAGAGGTGCTTGCCTTGTTGCCCTCGATCTGCTGTCCTAAGAAATAACCTGTCTCAAGCGAGACAACAGGAGAGATGATAGTTGAAAGATGTCCGAAGAACCTGTCAACATTTGATATCATTGTCCTGGGCACATAGACTATGTCGCCGGGCTTAAGAATTGGGTTCTGAGTGCTATCCCCTGAAAGCGCCTTCTCGATATCCACAACCTGAAGCTCAGGCTTGCCTTTGCCTGAGTTCCTTACAAGCAGGATACTGCTCTGCTTGCCGTCAAGGGTCGGGCCTGAAGCAGCGGAAATGGCCTCTATTACCCTTGTGTTGCCGTCAGCCAGATATATTCCCGGGCTCTTGACCTCGCCAAGCACAAATATCTTCTGCCCGCCGTAGCTTGACACCTCAATACCAACCTGCGGGTCCGCTATTCTCTTCGTATTTGAAAGGCGAGCGATATCTACTGAAACCTGCGGGTCGACTACGACCTTTATGCTGCCGAATTTAGAGACATCTACGCTGACCTGCACATCTCCTACATAGCCTATCAGGCCTTCCCTTATCTTTTCCCTCAGTTCCTTCATGCTACTGCCCTCTGCCTTGATATCGCCGACAAAAGGATAGTAGATATAACCGTCAGGAGGAATGATTATCTTGCGGTCAAGGTCAGGGTTGCGGTACACGGTGATTGATATCTCATCGCCGGGTGAAAGATAGTCCTTCTTGTATTTGGAAAGGCCGTCCGTAAGAGTCTTTCTCAGCTCTTTGAAGGTCTTTCCCTCAGTATTTATTTCTCCTACAAGCGGAAAGAAGATACGCCCGTCAGACGGGATGATTATCCTTCTGTTGAGATCTGCGTTCCCGTAGATGCTGATTGAAATCTCATCACCGGGCGCTACTGCCTGCTCCTTGAATTCCGAGAGCCCCTTTGTAATGACCCTGCGAAGCTCGGAGAGGCTCTTTCCCTTTGCGTCAACCTCGCCTACTATGGGGTAGAAGAACTTTCCGTCAGGAGGTATCTTTATCCTCCTTGAGAACTCATCGTGCTGGTACACGACTATATTAAGCTCATCACCGGGGGAGACCGTAAACTCGCTTATCTTAACTTCGCCTATCTCCTCTTTTGAGGCGCTCTCTGCCCCTGCCGTCTTCTTTGCGGATTTTGCGGCGGCACAGCCTGAAAGAACAAGAGCCGAAGCCACAAAAAGAGCCGAGGATAATCTGCTTAAATATTTTGCGTCAGAATAAAACATTCATTTTCTCCATCAGTATGCCCCTGCTTTTTGAAAGACCACTCGAATAGTCTTAATAAGTATCTTTATATCCATCCATAAGGACTGGTTCTGCACATAATGCACATCATGCCTTATCCAGTCATGGAAAGGCGCTTCACTCCTGCCCTGCACCTGCCACAGCCCTGTTATTCCGGGCTTTACTTTAAGCCTTATGCTCCTCCAGCTTGGGCTGAACTTCATCTCATCCATCACAAGCGGCCTCGGACCTACAAGGCTCATGTCGCCCTTGAGCACATTGAAAAGCTGCGGCAGTTCATCAAGGCTGGTCTTCCTTAAGAACTGTCCTGTCTTTGTTATCCTCGGGTCATTTACAAGCTTGAACATCGGACCGTCTACATTCTTCTCGGTTACAAGCTTCTGCTGCATCTTGTGAGCGTCCTTGACCATTGTCCTGAACTTGAGCATCTCAAAGTCCACTCCGTGCTTTCCGCACCTCTTCTGCCGAAAGATCGCAGGCCCATCCGAGTCCATCTTCACAGCTATTGCAAGCGCGGCCAATATCGGGGCCGCGAGCACGAGAAGAAAAAACGCGCCTGTCATGTCAATGAGCCGCTTAAGCCCAAGGAATGCCGCGTATTTAAAACCGCCCATCTTAAGCGCAACCGACTCAACCACGCCGCTGAATTCATATTTAGGAGGAATCAGGTTTAAATCCCCGAGCTTGAGGCTGTCTACCACGACCTTATTGTTAAACGAATCCCCGGCAAATACCCTTAGCCCGCGCCCGACAATACAGTACTTTAGGCTAGAATCCTCTTCCATCTCAAAGTCATTCCAAAGGATACTCTCCCTTATCTTAGCCCTTTTGCCAATGGTGCAGTTATCGCCTATTACTGTAGGGCCTATTATCTGGGCGTTATCCTCAATTTTACAATTCCTGCCGATTATGGTGGGGCCGACGATATAAGCCCTTGGGGAGATGAAGGTATTGTCCCCTGCCCATACCCCTGCGGCTATCTCGGTCATATTGCCTGTTTTGACAGAGCCCCTGAACAGGCTTTCCCTCTGAACATTATAGTAATCATCTACGCTGTTAATGGGCTTGCAGTAGCCGTCTATCTCATACGCATGCACGGGAACATCTACTGCCCTCAAAGCCGGGATGAGCTGTTCTTTTATGTCGTAATAACCCTTTTCCTTGATGTAGTTGAGGGCTTCGTGATTAAAAAGATATATGCCTACAGGCTTAAAAGGAGAACGCCTGTCCCTTGACGGATGTATAAAGGTATAACTCTTAACAGTGCCGTCCTTATCAATGGATATGCCCTCCATGGGCTTATTCCGTTCCCGGGTAACGCCGATGGTAATAACGGATTTTTTGTTTGTGTGCTCGTAATAAATATCATCAAAATCAATTTCGCTGATTAGGATATTGCTGTTTATCACAAGGAAGTTTTCGTTCGAGAGGCTTTCCTTAAGGTCCCTCAGCGCGCCGGCGCTTCCCTTGGGCTTATCCTCTTCCACGAAAGCGACATTCAATTCAGAATATTTTTGTTTTAGCGCGCCTACGAAATGCGCTATTGAGCCGGTATCATCCCTGGGGCCTGATATGAAAATCCTTTCAATGCCCCTTGCCCTCAAAAAGTCAATGGTATACTCCAGAAAAGGCCTGTTAAGCACAGGAAGCATGCAGACAGGGTTATCCCTTGTAAGGGGTCCGAACCCCTCATCATGCCATCCGCAAATAAGCACCGCGGTGGTGAGTTTATTTTTAGTAAACACCAAGCCCATTAGAGTCTAATTATCTCTTAAATATATTTATTATCGGTTATAAAGACACAGACCTGAAACTTGCCTTCCTTTTCAAGGATGACTGGTTTAAGATTCCATTGCCTTTCACTCGGTTTAAAATGAATCTGGTCTGGATGGAGCGAATTACACTAAAACACGGGATTAAATCCGGGAATTTTATCTAAGAGTAATTCGTCGAGCTGGGATACCTAATATGATGTGATCTGATTTGGAAGAAATATAAATATGGGTGTATTGCTATTTTGGCTTTCACTTTGCTCTCCTACGGCTATGCCCTCAAATGGCGGAATTCAAGTTTAACTTTGTTATGTTAATCAAGCCAGAGATTTAACATAACTACCTTTTCATGCCCCCTTTCCAGCTACAGCTTTAGATTTTTTCCATCTCAGAATCAGCAAAAATGAATATGGGGTTTATAAAATATAATGTATTCAGACCATTATTGTAAAGTTATTTTTATATCTTCATGCAGGTTCCTGTCTAGTGCCTGCATAGTCCAATAGACTAGTTGATTAGCCATTCGGTTGAAAAAAGGAGGATTAGAGTTAACTTTTAAGATAAAAAATGAACCAATGAAATCTATTATTTATATTATCTTTAAATTTCATAAAAGTATAGTTTATTATTTTTTATGATAAAAATCAGATATCTTTTGGGGGTTTTGCTGCTGACATAAGAGGAGTGTTGACCGGAAGAAGTGTGGAAAGAGTGTATCCGCTATTCAATAATGATGGATAAGTTTCCTTTGCCTGTTTGAGAAACTATGCTTAGGCTGCCCTGCCCGCTCTGGCCGAGATAACTGTAATTCCCGATACCGGTCTGCTCAAGTATTGCAATGTGCCCGATGCCTGTCTGCACCTGCTGGGCGCTATTTAAGATTCCGGACTGAAAAATCCCGGCATCATTGCCAAACCCAGCCTGCACCTGAACAGCCGAATTCATGGAGCCTTCCTGGCTGATGTTCGCTAAGTTCAGTGTTCCGAATTGTGACTGATAAGAATAGTTCAGATTTTCTTCCATATTTATAAGGGAAATATTTCCGCTTCCCTGCTGACTTTGGCGCGCCTGGTTCCAGTCGCCTTCCTGATATATAAAAGCAAAATTGGAGAGACTGCCGTCATTGTACTGGTACTGCTCTGCTGAATTTTCAGAGCCCTTCTGTGCTATTGCACCGCTATTAACGGAGTCCGCGTAAGCTCCGCTCTGTTCCTGATATGCGTAATTGGCGTCTCCAATCTGATCTATGTTCCCGTATTGAGAGCCGTACTGCGCCTGCTCCGCATGGCCATGTTCTGAATCCCCGTACTGATAGACCTCAGAATAATCATCTGAGGCAAACGAAAGCTGAGGGACTGACAGTATTAAAATGAGAGGCACTATAAGGAAAAGACCATTGTTCATCAGCTACTCCGTCTTAAAAAAACAGTAGGCAGCCCTCTCTTGAGGGCTGCCTTGTAAAATCAGATTACCACTGTAATACTGATGCTGTGTTGCCTGAGCCAAGCTGTGATACCGTGCTTGTATTGTATGAACCTATCTGTGTCTGGGCCGATGTATTCAAAGAGCCTATCTGTGAAACCATGGCGATGTTATAACTGCCTACCTGTGTCTGTGTTGCTACATTGTAATCGCCAAGCTGGGCAAGGACCTCAGCGTAGTTATTATCGCCTATCTGCGACTGTGTGGCTAAGTTGCCATTGCCTGTCTGGTATTCGACTTCAGCTTCGTTGAATGACCCGAGCTGATAGATCTCGCTGTAGTTCCCAATGCCGCCCTGGTATTCTATTTCCGCGTCGTTATTGCTTCCAATCTGCGTCATTGTTGAGACGTTGCCTATGCCGTCCTGGCCGAACTCTATCTCAGCTTCATTGAACGCTCCTGTCTGGCTTACGGTAGAAATGTTTGAATATCCGTACTGTTTCTGGTAAGCGGTGTTGAGTGCGCCTGTCTGTGAGACGACGGCGAGGTTATCAGTTCCGACCTGTGTCTGTTCCGCGTAGTTGAATGACCCGTTCTGCGCGATGAAGGCGTTATTTGTATGATAGCCGTACTGGTCCTGTGACTGTGTAGCAGTATTGAAATCGCCTGTCTGGGCTATTTCCGCATAGTTTGAGATCTGGCCTGCGTCAAGGTTTGTGCCTGACTGTACCTGTGAAGCCTGGTTGCCTGCGCCGTCCTGTGTGATTATCGCGCTCTGGTACTGTCCGCCGCCGTTTACGGGAGAGGCGTTTGTGTAGCCTAATGCCGGGGCTACGAATTCATCGCCTAAATCATCTGCGTGTGCGAACCCGCCGTATGCGACAACTGATGTGATCATTGCGGCCATCAAAAATCTTTTCATAACTCCTCCTTAGGGGTTTTTATTTTGGGCAGCCTGATTGCCGCCGGATTACCATTGCGTTACATTGGCGATATTGCCTGTTCCGGTCTGTGTTACATAGCTTGTGTTGTAAGAACCGTTCTGGGTCTGCACTATTGTATTGCTATAGCCAGTCTGCGAAGCTACAGCGATGTTGCCGATGCCTGTCTGTATCTGGGTGGCGGAGTTAAGATCACCCAACTGGTATATAGAGGCAGAGTTCGCTGTTCCAGCCTGCAGCTGTGTTGCGGTATTTCCGGTTCCTACCTGCATGACAGAGGCTTCGTTTAAGGAGCCGAGCTGAATGGTACTTGCGGTATTCAGGTCGCCGTACTGCTCCTGCGCGACAGTGTTGCCAAACCCGCTCTGGTTTATCACGCCGCTGTTGAAGTTCCCCTCCTGGTACTGATAGGCATAGTTAAAGCCGCCTGCCAGACCCCCCTGTATTATCTGCGCGTAATTTCCTGTGCCTACCTGGTATTCCATGGCAGTGTCATAGTCCATTTGGGAGATTTCGCCGTAGTTATAATCTCCTATGACCACTCGCTCAACAGCCCTGCCTGTGCCTACCTGAATGATGCTCCCGTAGTTCCATGAGCCGACCTGAGTCTGAAGAGCGTAATTATAATCGCCTACCTGGTCAATAGTAGCGTAGTTGCTCCCGTTCCCTGTCTGCACCTGGTTCTGTTCCGCGGAGTTGAAATAACCTGTCTGGTTTATCTCCGCGTAGTTTGACAGACCGCTTGCGGATGCGCCTGACTGGTCCTGGTAAGCATAGTTGCCCGCGCCCAACTGATTGATGACCGCGCTCTGGTAACTGTCATACTGCACCTGTTCGGCATAGTTCGGATTAACGGAGTCTTCGCCGAACTGGTTAATTACAGAGGTGTTGCTGTCGGCATTAGCAAGCCCCGCCAAGCCTGTGAAAACCGATAAAGCCGCTGCGAAAAATAATTTCCTCTTCATGCCTCCTCCTTTCTTTGTTGTTAAAGACCCTCCTCTCAGCCCCCTTTCAAATTTTTTAAAATTTGTTGTTTTTGCCTTTTACTCATAACCAAAATCATTCCTGAGTTGATTCGATAACTTTTTCCTCTGTTGCTATGCTTTCAAAGGAAGGCTCATCTTTTGTCTGTGTCTGCTCTATAGCCTTCTCAAACGGGATCTTATTTTCCTGAGTCTTTTGCATGAACGCATTTTTTACTTGTGCTTTTTTGACAGATGTTACATTTTCACGGCTTTGTTTTTTCTCATCTTCTCTTGCGTTCTCATCCTCCTTGGGCCAGAAAACCTTCCAGAATGGTTTTACCTGTCTATTATCAACTTCGACCTTTTCATTTTTGGCTTTTTTGATTTTGCCTCCGTCCTCAGGCCAGAAGACTTCCCAGAACGGTTTTACATCCTGGTCTTCAGGCAGATAGCTCGGAGTCTCGGTCACAAGGAGCTTGTCAAAATACGGCGCATCCTCAGGCCTTGAGGGCTCCCATAAGCCGCTTTTCACACCCCTTGCTATCAGCATAGAGACCGCTGTCTCTATGGCTTCCCTGACTGCCATTTGGACAGGCTCGTTATTCGTTACCCCTATCTCCACTTCAAGGAGCCTGTTTGTCTTTACAAACCTGAAGACTCCGAAATCCGCTTCATAGCTTAAAATCCTTTTTGATACGCTCACCGTATCAACGACCATGCCTGTTGTTACTCTTACCAGCCTTAAGTCTATGACAGCGGAGGCGATGCTTACCTTTGTGTTAGGGCCGACTCCGAAGTATTTGATACCAACTCCGCCGGTTACGATATTTTCATTGAACTCTGTGATGCCGCCCTCGATTATGAATTCGGGCAGCAAAAGATTCTGCTCTACATTCGTATCTTTGCCCATGAAACCAAGCTTCTGCTTAAGTATCTTCTGCTCTGTCAGGAGGTCTCCCAGCCCCTCGCGCTCTGCCATCAGGAACCAGCCGCTGTCAAGGGCGGCCTTTATGACCATGGGGGTTGAGCCTTGAGTGACAGCAGTTGAGAACGATGTGGCAGTAGGGTGGAACTTATACTGTCCGGTCATGTCTTTGGTCTTATATACGGTTACGGATATCTTTCTCTTCGGGGGAGGTATCTTTGTGAGATTCTCGGTAACAGGCGTCAAATTCTCAAGCGCCCTGGTCTGCTTTACCTGTCTCCAGCCCGCGCATCCCGAAAAGAACAAGCCCAGGCTCAACATCAAAACAAGAAAGGAAATTTTTCGACTCAGCATTAGCCACCATTCCTGATTTTTTTTGTAAATTACGGATTCTGCTGATTAACCGTTACTGAGGTCTGGTTCTCTCCGCTCTGGATATTGATTGTCGCGTCCTTTACATTCCTCAGCGCCTCTCCGAGGTTTTGCATGCTATCTCCCGGCTTTGCGGTAAAATCGTTCTGGGCTGACATGTAGCTCATAAGCCACTGCCCGTTAATGGGAGAGCCTCCGAACGAAGGGCTTACGAAGTTGTAGACAAGCTCGCCTGAAAAAGCGGAACCTGAAAGAGCCGCCAACAAGACCGGAATAGCCAGAAAAACAGATGCCTTTTTCTTCATGGATGCGCGTCCTCCTTTTTCAACTGTAAAATTTTTTGACAACAGATTGAATTTCGCACAAAAAAATCCCTTTGCAATATAACTTTAGGATGATTTCCACCCTAAAAAGTATTAACGCAATATACCGGAGGTTTTAAAACGGGCTATCGATAGGCGTGGAAAATGCAGTCTTACCGAACAGGGCTTTTTAAATGCCCTGGTCGGTATGAGCTGATTCGAATGGATTTGATTCAGATAAGGTCAGTTATTTTCTGAGAGGAGCGGCTGGAGGTATATCGCAAGCTTTACACGGGTCTTTACATCGGATTTTTTATATATCCTGTTCAGGTGAGCCTTGATGGTCTGCTCGCTGAGAGAAAGCATGTTTGCTATCTCCTTATTGCTTTTGCCTTCAATTACATATTTTGCAATTTCAAGCTCCCTTTTCGAAAGCACTATCTTCTTGGCGTTTGCTGCGCTTTCCGACTGAGACCAGACTTCGGAAAATATGCTCTTTATGGATTTTCTCTCTATCCATAATTCGCCGTCCTTTACTGCCCTGATAGCTTTTTTAAGAAAAAGAGGGGTCGTCCACGGCGGAATCAGGCCTGCCACATTCCCGCTTGAGAACAGGTTCAGGAGTTCCTGCTCCCTTGAGTCCAATACAAGCGCCTTTACCTGAGTATCCTTAAGCGCCGGGAGGATATCGGCAAGCATCGGGGTCTCTACGAGCATCACATCGGCCCCGTTCTTTACAGCAATTTCAGCCCCCTCGCCATAGGAATTTACGACCTCTATCTCGTTATCGTCTCCAAGAAGCGATCTTATGCCCTCGCTGAAAAGAAGATGGCTGCAGAGAATACCGACCTTGATCATCTTTAACCCCGTTCTTTTTATCTTGGAATACTTTTTTTCGAAGCCAAAAATTGGGTTACGGATTCAACTGCGTCTTTTGCGGTGTCTTCTATTTCCGCGTAATTAAGCTTTGGGGTCTGATATATTTCATCCCCATTGACCAGCACCTTTACTATGCTGCCGAACCTGCCTGTCTCTTCGGTTATATAGACATTGTAAGCGCCATTGCCTTGATAATATTGGGTAAATACGCGGTGAAACTCTATGCCAAGCGGGGTCAAGGTCTCATTGATTACCGCTCCCAACTCGGCACAAACTGACGCCTGAGCATAGGCAAGCAGAAGAAATGCAAATAAAAAGACCCTGAATATCCGCAAAACGAATAATACCTCCGCCCGTTTTCAATGTTTCCGTTAATACAGAAGTATGCAGGCAATATGAAGGATTGTCAAATCGGGTTCGCCCGGGTGTAGAGGGGGGCTTAAGCCCCGGACAAAAAAAAAGGCCGGCAATCTCTTGCCGGCCTTTTTGGATATCTGTAAAATTTTTTATCAGCGCCTTCTCGATCTCCCGGAATCTCCCCCAGCCCTCGGTTTAGCCGGAGCTACCGCGATCTTCCTGCCCGAGATTATGGACTGGTGCATGAACTCGATAACCTGCTCAGCAGCATCCCTCGGGACCTCGACAAAGGTGAATGTATCGAATATATTGATTCCCTTTATCGCCTGCTTTGGGATATTGGCCTTTCTTGTGATGGCGTTTATGATATCGCCTGCCTTTATATTCTGCTCCTTGCCGATGGTCATGAAGAGCCTTGCCATGCCCGGAGCCGCCCCTGTATCATCGAGAGATATCTCTTCGCGATTCGATTCATGGGCTGTTTCGGGATTGCCGACACCTTCAAGCTGGAACTTAAGGAGCGCTGCTATCGCGCTCATCGGCTCGACCTCTTCGGTAAGCCTGCCTGCAAGGCTTAAGAACCTGTCAAATTTCTTATCATCGATAAATTCGTCTATCTTCACTTTCAGATTTGAAAAGCGTGATATCATTACTTCCTCTTTTGAAGGAAGCTTTCCTCTTTTTATTGTTGCTTTTGATACTGACATGATCAACCTTAATTGCTTTTCCTCTCTCGGCGTGACAAATGTTATGGCCACACCTTCCCTGCCTGCCCTTCCCGTCCTTCCTATCCTGTGCACATAAGACTCAGGGTTCTGAGGGATTGAATAGTTTACTACATGGGATATATTGCTGATATCAAGGCCCCTTGCGGCGACATCGGTTGCCACAAGCACATCTATCCTTGAGTTCTTGAACTTCTTAAGTACGGCTTCCCTCTGTGCCTGGGTGAAGTCGCCGTGCATTGCGTCAGCCTCATAACCGCGGAGCTTAAGGTGCGAGGCAACCTCATCCACCTCTCTCTTGGTATGACAGAATACGAGGAACACTCCTCCGTCATCCGCGTCGATAAGCCTTGAGAGCGCGTCTACCTTGGCGTCATTGCGCACTTCATAAAATATCTGGTTTATCTTGGGGGCGGTAAGCGCGTCTGAAGCTATCCTTATCTTTTCAGGGGTCTTCATGTAGCGCTTGGAGATTCTTAATATCGCCTCAGGCATTGTGGCCGAGAATAAAAGGGTCTGCCTGCTCGCGGGCGTCTCGTTCATTATCCTTGTGATGTCATCGACAAAGCCCATGTCAAGCATCTCATCGGCCTCATCAAGAACAGCAATGCTTACATTCTTAAGCGAAAGGGTCTTCCTTTCTATGTGGTCAAGGACCCTTCCCGGCGTGCCGACCACGACCTGAACGCCTTTCTGCAGCGCCTTAATCTGCCTCTCAATCGATGTGCCGCCGTAAACAGGTATTGCCTGAATCCTTTTATATTGGCCTATCTTGTTCATCTCTTCAGCGGCCTGTATGGCAAGCTCCCTTGTAGGAGCAAGTATTAACGCCTGCACTCCATGTACGGAACGGTCAACCTTTTCAATGATGGGAATACCGAATGCCGCTGTTTTGCCTGTGCCTGTCTGTGCCTGCCCGATGACATCCTTGCCTGACAAAAGCACAGGGATAGTCTTTTCCTGAATGGGCGTCGGCTCCTCAAAGCCCATCGCGGATACCGCTTTCAATACCTCATTGCTTAGATCAAAATCCCGAAATGTAATGCTACTCTTTACAGTCTTTTCCAATTTCTGCCCTTCTCCTTTTTACAGCTTGTATAAAATTTAATTCATCATCTTATCACAAAAATTCAAATAAGTGTTAAAAAAAATGCTGCTTCAATTTGCCTATGCCGGGCAAAGAGAAGTGCATGGGGAAAGCAGGCCTGAGCCTCCTTTCAGCGCCTTTTATATTTTTGATATCAGGAGAAGACCTGCGGTAATCAGGTAGCGGGTTAAAGGATAGAGCCGCCGTAGATGGCAAATACAAGAGCTGCGGTTGTAAGCACAGCGAAGAGTTCTCCTATTAATTTAAACCTGTTCATTTTCAATACCTCCATTACTGTCAGACCCTGTTCAGATGATTACAGCCGCAATGATCACTACGATTACGGCGAGATTTGCCACTGCCTCGAAAATTTCGTTCATTCCATTCATATTCTTTCTCCTTTCTTTTTTGAAAAAGGCGTAACCCATTTTCTGATTCCATTATACCTGTTCCAAATTAAGGGATTATTAGATTCGCCCCAAAAGGCGGGATTGCGCAGAGCACCCATGAAAGGAGAAAGGAATCAGAGGGAAAAGCAGGGAGGCTTTTCGCCTCCCTCGATTTCGCGTTAGGTTTTCCCTGTTGTGGAGATTATGCGGAGGCAACGACCGAGGCTATAAGAAGGATTGCTACGCAAAGGTTCGCGAAAATCTCCACAAGGTGGTATGCGGTCAATTTCATTTGAATACCTCCCGGTTAGTGTTTTCTAAACCTTAATAATAAACTATAGCAGAAGAAATCCCGCCTGCAACTTTTTCGGTGTTTTTTTTAAAAAACGCAGAAAATGCAGCGCGCGCTTCACTCGGTTCGCAATGACATACACTCCCTCTTCAAGGGTTTTGCGCAGCGGGCAGCATGATAATAAAAAAGCGGGGAGGCCCCGTTTTGAGCCTCCCCGCCATCTTCAGTTTTTTTATTTTATGATAACGCTACTGCTGACACCAATACAAGAACAAGCGCCAGGTTTGTGAATATCTCGAAGAATTCATTGGTCTTTGTCATGGCTTGTGCCCTCCCCGGTTTGGTTTTGAACTTCAGTTACAACTCCATTATATCTACGGCGCATTAGAAGGAGATTAAATTACCCGATGGAAACTACATTCGAGATTATTATTACGACCACCGCCAAATTCAGCACAATCTCGATATAATCGTTTACCTTGCGGCTTCTCACTGCAACACCTCCTGATTAATCTTAAGATCCAAAAACTAATCATGGATTTTACACGAAAGGGAGCTTAGGGGGCTGTGAGTTTTGCTACAGGGGATTTTTTATTTTTCATATGGCGCAAAAAAGGCGAGGAGGCCCGGAGGCCTCCTCGAATAGGCTGGATAGGGAGCGGGATAATTAAATCGGGGAAGTTTAGGAAGGTTATCCGCTGCAAAAGCCGCGGTAAGGTAGCAAATTTAAAAAGACCGAGCTGTTTTAAAAATCTGATTTTACTTTATTGCAATTATAAAGAACTGAAGATTAAAGAATCATTAGAAAAGCTGTCCCGAACCGTTTTTTACAAAATCGCCCTGAAAAGAGTAACCAGTATCACCGAAACTACCATCACATTTACACCTACCTCAAGTACTGTTCCCATCTCTGCTTTTGCCATTTTTTTGTTCTCCTTATTCATTCTTTATGCCTCCATTATACCTAACGCAAATTAAAGGATTATTAGAAGCCGACCTTAATAATGGTTGAGACGATTATCACAAGGACTGTTACATTTACGAAGATCTCGAGCACCCCGTTTACATTCAGGCTCTTTTCCATTTTCTTTTTTCTCCTTTCTGTTTTAGCTCCGTTCAATTTACAACTCCATTATACAAACTTAAAATTAACGGATTATTAGAAAGAAAAGATTTTAGTTTTTTTGAAAGGAAATTTTTGCATGGGAGGGGATTGCTTGTAGACAACTACTTGATTTTATTACTTATTTCACATTAACCATCTTCACCCCCGAAGGCCTCCAGGCAGGAGAAATCACGCCTGCTTCACTCTCATATTCCTCAAATATGGTGCCCCATGTAAGGGTAAATTCGCCGAAGTGCATGTTAAGAGAGTCCATTACTTCAAGGAGTTTTTCCTTTTTCCTGTCCTCCTCGAAAAGCGGCATCTGCAAAGAGCCCTTGGCAATATCGAAAATGGATACGCCTATGAGCCTTACGGCAGATCTAAGCCTCTGCGCCTCAAGGATATTAAGCGCGGTCATATAGATGCTATGCGTATCATTGGTATATGAAGGAAGAGTCCTTTGCGTGCTGAATGTATAAAAGTCAGGATACCTGAGCGTAAGGCTCACCTTTCTGCCTTTAAGGTTATGCCGCCTTGCCCTTGCCCCGACCATCTCTGAAAGCTTCAGGATATACCTTCTGATGACTGCCTTATCAGAGACATCAGCCGGTAAAGTAGTAGAATGACCTACGCTTTTAGCCTCCTCTTCCTCGCCCATGGGAACTATGGGGCTTGCGTCCATCCCCTGCCCCATTGATTTAAGCCTCTCCCCTATTATGCCGAACCGCTCCCGTAAGATACTCTCGGGAAATGCGCCAAGCTGGCCGCAGGTCCTTATGCCCATTGCGCCAAGGTGCATCGTGAGCTTCGGCCCTATGCCCCAAAGCTCCCCTACTGGCAAATCCCTCAAAAGGGCCGCCTTGCTCTCTTCGGTGATGATGACAAGGCCGTCAGGTTTTTTCATGTCAGAGGCAAGCTTTGCCAGAAGCTTATTCGGGGCTATTCCTATTGAACAGGTCAGCCCAAGGTCTTTCCTTATCCTGTCCTTGATGGAGGCGGCAAGCGTCTCAGGAGAGCCGAAGAGCGACCCTGTGCCGCTTATGTCAACGAAAGCCTCATCAATGGAGTACGCCTCAATCCTTGGTGAGAAGTCCTTTAAAATGGCAAGTATCCTTACTGATGTATCGATATACTTCTGGTTATCTCCTATTACGAATATAAGGGACGGGCACGCCTTCCTGGCCTCCCATTTGTTCATGCCTGTCTTGACCCCGAACCTGCGGGCCTCGTAAGAGGCTGTAGTTACGACAGTCCTTTTTGCCGAGCCTATCACTGCAATCGGCTTGCCCCTCAGTTCAGGGTTAGACCTCTGCTCAACCGAGGCAAAAAAGGCGTTCATGTCTATGTGCATTATCAGAGGGGCTTTCATGCCGTTTGTTCGAGTGACCATTTCATTGTGGACTGGTTATAGGCGAGTTCAAAGAGGGTTGCGCCGTCCGTTACAGAGAAGTGGATTATATTCTGGCTTCCGTCCCTCGATACCCAGGTATACGCTATCTCCTCTACCTTATAGACCCTGTTCTTCCATTTGAATTTCGCTGGTTTTATGCCGTTATCAAAGACAGCTACCACCTTTATCGATTCTTTTATTGTTGCCATGATTACCCTTGTTCCAGCGTTTATTTCTCTACCTGCTTTATTACGGAGATGACCTTTCCTATGATACTGAACTCACCGCTCATCTCATCTATTATAATGGGCTCAAGGTTCGGGTTCTCAGGCTTAAGCATGACAGAGCCGCCTTTTCTGAAAAACCTCTTTACGGTAGCCTGCCCGTCAAGCATAGCCACTACTATCTCACCATCCGAAGCATCTTTTTCCGGCCTTACGATAAGAAAGTCCCCTTCATCGATGCCTGCCCCTGTCATGCTGTCACCCTCGACTTTGAGCATGAACGCGTCCCTGCATTTAAAAAAACGGCTGTCAAGGGCAACATGGCCGAGGATGTCCTCTATTGCAGGGTGCGGGCTTCCTGCCCTGACATGGCCTACTATAGGGATTGAGACAGCGTTCTTTACCGCACTGTCAATTATCTCTATCGCTCTTGAAATATTAGGGTTCCTTTTTATAAAGCCTTTCCTCTCAAGGGCATCAAGGTGCTTAGCGGCGTTCTTCGGCCCTTTGATGCCGAAGCGCTCACAAATATCCCTCAAAGATGGCGGGTATCCGCCCTCTTCGATAAATTCTTTCAGGAAATCAAATATTTCCTTCTGCCGCTGTGTAAGTGCTCTATTTTTCATTTGGGATACATTTGTTACCCTATCCTACTCTTTTAAAAAAAATTAGTCAAGGGATTAAAGTTGTAAAAAGAAACGCCGATAAGGTCATTATGGATTGGTATAATGTCTTAACAGGTAATGAGCACGGGGAGTTTCATAAAGAGAAAAATGGCGGCTTCAAGCAGAGAAAAACATACTTAAAGGAGGCAATTATGTCGGCGCTTTCATGGAAGAAGAATCTGGAAACAGGGATTGAATGGCAGGACTCAGAACATCAAGAATTATTCGGGAAGATAAATGCCCTTCTCGATGCCATGCTTGGCTGCAGGGATGAGGAAGAGGTGTTTAATCTTGTAAAATTGCTGGACAGCTCCATGCAGGTGCATTTCAGGGCTGAAGAGCAGGTCATGGGCGAGATAGACTACACTGAGCGCAATGCCCACAACGCTGAGCATGTCCAGTTCAAAAAGCTGATGCTTAAGATCAAGAGGGACCTTATCGAAGGCATCTCCCCTGAGCATATCTTCAAGACTCAGCAGAAGACGATTGAGTGGTTCCTGAACCACATCAGAAAAAGCGATAAAAAACTCGGCGAGTTTATCAAGTCAAGAGCGGCAGCCTGAAAAAACCGCCAACTGTTTACAGGACCTATTCAGGCTGTGCCGGTTCTTTGGGCTGTTCCTGAGGAACGGTTTCCTGTGCCGGTTCAGCCTGCGAAGGGGTCTGAGCGTCAGAGGCCTCCTGGCCTTGTATCTCGGCGTTTACCTCGTCAAGTTCGGGGACAACTATGCCTCTTCTTATCATAATGCTGTATATCAGGTTGGAGCGGCTGTTCACAAACCTCTGGTCGCCTGATGCGTCAAACCTCCTCGGGTTTGGAAGCACTGCGGCAAGGCGCGCGGCCTCCATTGCCGTAAGGTCAGATGCAGGTTTGCCGAAATGATGGCGGGATGCCGCCTCAATTCCAAAAATGCCGTCTCCCCACTCAACCACATTCAAATAAAGCTCAAGTATCCTTTTCTTTGAAAGGGTCCTCTCTATCTTCCATGTGATGGCGGCCTCTCTCAGCTTCCTTATCGGGTTCTTCCGCGGGGTGAGATAAAGGTTCTTTGCGAGCTGCTGGCTTATGGTGCTTCCGCCTACCTTGAACTTCTTAGCCTTCAAATCCTTTTCAATTGCCTTCTGTATCGCCTCATAGTCAAACCCTTCATGGCTCCAGAATTTGTCATCCTCGGCTATTATTATTGCCTTGGCTACATAAGGGGAAATCCGTGAGTACGGCACCCAGACCTGATAAGCCTTCCTTTTCTTTCCCTTTGCCGCCCACTCAGACTCCCTGTACTCCATCAGGGAACTCTTCTTGGGATTTTCCTTTTTCAGCCTGGAGACATCGGGCAAGGTGACAATAAAGAGGATTGTGAGGATTATGACGGAAATAGCTGATATGTATGTTATTTTTTTCATTCTATATACAACTGTCCCTTATGCTTTGAAGCTCTTGAATACCCCGCTGTTTATTACGGGATTTTCGCCGGGCGCCCGATTAAAAAAGGCCCGCCGGAGATTATTCTCCTGCGAGCCTTTTTATATATGCATCAGTCATTTTAACCTTTATTATACTGCGGCACAGGCTTCCTGCCTGCCAAAAAACTCTTCGATAAGCGCTTTGCAGTCCTCAACCAGCACACCTGTCTTTTTTGCCTCGCGCTCGGTAAATTGCGCCCCGCTATTACGCTCCGACCCGCTTTTGTAAAGAGCGAACGGGATAGGGTCAGGCGTATGTGTCTTAATCGCAATGGGTGTGGGATGGTCAGGAAGAACCATTACCCTGTACTCGCCGAACTTCTCCAGTCCTTTAAGGATAGGGCCGACTATCTGCCTGTCAAAGTCCTCTATTGCCTGAAGCTTGTCTTTGAGGCTTCCGTTATGGCCTGCCTCGTCAGGGGCTTCCACATGGACGCAGACAAAATCCTTTGTCTCAAGCGCGTTTAGGGCTGCATCAGCCTTACCCTTGTAATTCGTATCAATATAGCCTGTTGCGCCGGGCACATTGATGACCTCAAGCCCTGCGTAGATGCCGATACCCTTCATGAGGTCAACGGCTGAGATGATGGAGCCTTCAATGCCGAACCTCTCTCTCATGGCAGGCATCTGAGGCGCGCTGCCCTGCCCCCAAAGCCAAATGGATGTAGCAGGCTTTTTGCCGTTGGCTATCCTTCTTTTATTGACGGGATGGTCTTTAAGCACATCCCATGAAAGTTTCATAAGCTCGATGAGCTTTTCCGCCCCTGTGCCTTTCGGGAGGTGCTCATCTATCTTTTTATCTGATATATCGTGCGGCGGTGTGGTCTTAAGCGCCTTCTGGCCGTCCTTCCACACCATCAGGTGCCTGTAGCTTGTGCCTGGGTAAAATCTCACGCCCTCTTTTGAAAGCGCCTTGTCAAGGTCAAGGACAATCTCTCCGGCGTCTTCGGTCGTGATGTGGCCTGAGCTGTAATCGCCCATTACGGTTGAGCCGCCCTCGTTTATAAGCGTAACAAGATTGCACCTGAACGCTATATCAGTGGGCCCGAGCTTTACGCCGATAGAGGCTGCCTCAAGGGGCGCCCTTCCCGTATAGTATTTTTTAGGGCTGTATCCGAGAACGCTTAGGTTGGCGACATCGCTTCCCGGTGAATAGCCTTCGGGAACTGTTGAGAAAAGGCCGAACTTGCCTGAAGAGGCCAGCCTGTCCATATTAGGTGTTGCCGCGAACTCAAGAGGGGTTTTGCCTCCAAGTGAATCAATAGGAGCATCTGCCATTCCGTCGCCGATAAGGATTACATATTTCATAGTGAACTTCCGCTCTTTGAATTTTCAAAAAATGAGGCGCTTGTTTCTGATTATCCGCCCTGTTTTGCCTGCCTGTCAATGGGCGAAAACTTAAAAACCCATTATCTCTAAAATCTTATCTATATCAACAGGCACCTTTGTAGGCTTTGGTGAATTGTTCATGGCATTATCCGGGTCCTTAAGGCCGTGGCCGGTAAGCGTGCAGACTACGGTGTCACCATCATTGAGCACGCCTTCTTTCTTCATCTTTATGGCTCCGGCAAGGCTTGCGGCTGAAGCAGGCTCGCAGAACACGCCCTCCCTTGAGGCCAGAAGTTTATATGCCTCAAGTATCTCTTCATCGCTTACCATATCTATTACGCCGCCGCTCTCTTTCTTTGCCTTAAGGGCGCCTTCCCAGCTTGCCGGGTTGCCTATCTTAATGGCTGTAGCGATTGTGTGCGGGTCTTCGATAGGATGCCCAAGCACGATAGGGGCTGAGCCCTCTGCCTGAAAGCCCATCATCTTGGGAAGGTTCGAGATAAAGCCCTCCCTGTAATATTCGTTATACCCTTTCCAGTAGGCGGTGATATTGCCTGCGTTGCCTACGGGCAGGAAGTGATATGTCGGGGCAAAGCCAAGATGCTCGCAGACCTCGAACGCCGCTGTCTTCTGGCCTTCTATCCTGAACGGGTTAATGGAGTTTACCAGCTTTATCGGGTAGTTCTTTGTAATCTCTTTGACAAGGTTAAGCGCATCGTCAAAGTTGCCTTTTATCTGGAGTACCAATGCGCCGTGCATCATTGCCTGAGAGAGCTTGCCGAGGGCAATGCCGCCGTCCGGTACAAGCACATATGCCTTCATGCCTGCCTTTGCGGCATATGCGGCGGCAGAGGCCGAGGTATTTCCTGTTGAGGCGCATATTACTGCCTTTGCGCCTTCTTCCCTTGCCTTTGAAACGGCAAATGTCATACCCCTGTCCTTGAATGACCCTGTGGGGTTAAGCCCTTCGTACTTAAGGAGCAACCTTATATCCCCGAAGATATCCTTGAGGTTTTCCACTTCAACAAGGGGTGTGTTGCCCTCGCGAAGCGTTGTAATGGCGCTGTCGCTTATCTCAGGGAGAAAATCCCTGAACTCCCTGATAAGTCCGCCCCATAATCCTTTTCTAGTTAGCTGCACCGAGGTTCTCCTCTATCCTGATATAAATTATTTTATCGTGTATTATGTCCATCTTCTGTATCTCTTCAATCGCGCTCCTGAGTTCCTTTTCAAGCGCGTGATGGGTAAGGATGACCAGGGGAACAGCTCCGCCTATCTTCCTGTCCCTCTGGATTACAGAAGAAATGCTTATATTGTATTTGCCGAGCACGCCTGAGACCTTTGAAAGCGCACCGGGCTTATCAATAGCTAAAAACCTTATATAATAAGGGCTTTCAAGGTTTTCCATAGGTTTTATCTTAACAGTTTTCACAGCCTCTTCGGTATATGAAAGCGGGGGCAGCCTCTTTGATATGCCCTTCTTCATATTCCTTGCTATGTCCATGAGGTCAGCCGCTACCGCGCTTGCCGTAGGCATCATCCCTGCTCCCATGCCGTAGAACATCACAGGCCCGACTGCATTGCCATGCAGATGGACCGCGTTGAAAACTCCGTCGATGTTGGCAAGGGGATGCTCTGTGGGTATCATGGTCGGGTGCACCCTTGCTTCAATGTGGCCGTCAATGTTCTTGGCGATTGCCAGGAGCTTTATCCTGTAGCCGAATTCCTTTGCGAACTTTATATCAAGCTGGCTGATGCTGCTTATGCCCTCGGTATAGATGTCTTCAAGCCTCACATATGTGCCGTAGGCAAGATTTATAAGGATGGCAAGCTTATTGGCTGTATCGATACCCTCTACATCATAGGTCGGGTCAGCTTCTGCATAGCCCTTCTCCTGCGCCCTTCTGAGCACATCTTCGAACTTGCCGCCCTCATTGGTCATCTTTGAGAGGATGTAGTTCGCTGTTCCGTTTATGATGCCGTAAATAGAATCTATCTTATTGGCTGCAAGCCCTTCCCTTAAAGCCTTGAGGATGGGTATGCCTCCGCCAACACTTGCCTCAAAATAGATATCCACTCCCTTTTCAGCGGCCTTCTTAAATATCTCTTCACCGTGGATGGAGAGCAGGGCCTTGTTTGCGGTCACCACATGCTTTCCGCGCTCAAGGGCTTCCATTATGAATGTCCTGGCTATCCCTGTTCCGCCAACAAGCTCAATGACAATGGATATCTCAGGGTCGTTTATGATATCCATCGCGTCAGGGGTGAGGACGCCGTCCTCTAATTTTACTCCCCTGTCCCTTGTCGTGTCCTTGTCAGCCACCCTTTTAAGATGGAGCTCGCAGCCGAGCTTATCAAGTATGATGCCGGAGTTTTCCTTGAGCACCTTTACAACGCCTGTGCCCACTGTGCCGAAGCCGATAAGCCCGACATTTATCCTCTCGGTCTTGACTGACGGAATATGGGTAATCTTCTTTTCAGCGGTTGTCATTCTCTGATATACCTTCTTAATCTAATTTAACGCCAGCCTTGATGGCTTCATTTATCATAACTGCCTTATCGGGCGTTTCAAAAGCTTTCTTTATGCATTTCGCGGCCTGTCTTATCCTGTGCTCGTTCTCCACAAGCGCAAGCCTTACATAATCATCTCCGTACTCTCCGAAGCCAATGCCGGGAGATACTGCGACCTTTGCCTTATTAAGCAGGAATTTAGAGAACTCAAGGGACTTCATATCCTTGAACTGCTCAGGTATCTTGGCCCATACGAACATGGTTGCCTTTGGCTTCTGTATGTCCCAGCCTGCCTTGCCAAAGCTCTCTATAAGGGCATTTCTCCTTGATTCATATACCTTGCACATCTCATCCACGCAGTCCTGCGGGCCGTTAAGGGCGACAATACCGGAAATCTGTATAGGCTGGAACATCCCGTAGTCAAGATAGCTCTTTATCCTTGTAAGCGCGGCGATAAGCTTTTTATTTCCTACCGCAAAGCCTACCCTCCAGCCGGGCATATTGTAGCTCTTTGATAATGTAAAGAACTCTACGCCCACATCCTTGGCGCCGGGGGCTTCAAGGAAGCTCGGGGCCTTGTAGCCGTCAAATACTATATCGGCATACGCAAGGTCATGAATGACCATGAGGTCATTTTCCTTCGCGAAATCAACTACCTTTTTAAAGAACTCAAGGTCAACGACCTCTGTTGTCGGATTATGCGGGAAGTTAAGTACAAGCAGCTTGGGCTTGGGCCATGTCTGCTTGACTGCCTTCTGAAGCTCATCAAAAAAGTCAACGCCCGGAAGAAGCGGAATGCTTCTTACATCGCCTCCGGCAATGATTATTGAATATGTATGTATCGGGTAAGTCGGATTGGGCACGAACACCACATCACCGGGACCGATTATGGCAAGGGCAAGGTGCGCTATGCCTTCTTTTGAGCCTATTGTGGCAACAGCCTCTGTCTCAGGGTCGATATCGACATTGTAACGCCTCTTGTACCAGTCGGCTATGGCAAGCCTTAGCTTATAGATGCCACGGGAGGCTGAATAGCGGTGATTCCTCGGGTTGTGCGCTGCCTCTATGAGCTTATTGACTATATGGGGAGGCGTGGGCTGGTCAGGATTGCCCATACCGAAATCGATTATGTCTTCCCCTCTTTTTCTTGCCGCAACCTTAAGGTCGGTTACGATATTGAACACATATGGCGGAAGCCGTTTGATCCTATGAAATTCGTCCATTGAAAACCCATCCGGTTTGATTGTTATCTGCTTTATATATCGGTATTATTTACCGTTTATTAACTGTTCAGCGTTATACGAACTTCTTACGAACGGCCCTGAATAGACATATTTCAGGCCGATTGCCTTGCCGTATTCCTCATATTCCTTAAAGACTTCCGGCTCAACATATTCCCTTACTTCAAGGTTATTGCGCGTGGGCCTAAGGTACTGCCCGATAGTGACTGCATCGCAGCCTGACGCCAAAAGGTCCCTTAAGACCTCTTTCACCTCTTCTTTTGTCTCGCCAAGCCCCACCATTATGCCGGATTTTGTCATTACACCGGCTTGCTTTGCCCTTCCAAGCACATCAAGAGACCTTTGGTAGTCTGCCTGAGGCCTTACCACCGAATAAAGGGACGGCACTGTCTCAAGGTTATGGTTGAAGATATCGGGCCGGGCATCCAGAACTATCTTTAAAGCCTCTTGGTCGCCCTCGAAATCAGGGGTCAGCACCTCGACTAAAATGTCGGAAATGTTATCTTTTATCGCCTTGATTGTCAAGGCAAATTGGTCTGCTCCGCCGTTTGGAAGGTCATCCCTTGTAACCGAAGTTATGACCACATGCTTAAGCCCCAGCTCTTTTGCCGTAAGGGCAATATTGGCTGGTTCATGGGGGTCGACCAACAGCGGGTCGGCCTTTTTTTCAATGGAGCAGAACCCGCACGTGCGGGTGCAGACATCCCCAAGTATCATAAAAGTGGCAGTGGGCTTGGAAAAGCACTCCCCGATATTGGGGCATCGTGCGGACTCGCAGACAGTATGGAGGTTTCTTTTCCGAAGGATGGATTTCATCTCATGGAGCTTGCTTGCAGGCCCCAGCGTCTTTTTTGCCCAGGAAGGGAGTCTTTTCATGATTTTAAGAGGATAATCCGTTCAAAACCTTAGAAATTTACCTCAACAACATACCATTTTAAAGAGGGAAATACAATGGAACAGTTGGATCTCCCTCAAATTACGGCAAGCCTCAGTAAAGGGCCCTCTCAAGGGAGTTTAAAAATGCCGAACTTGCGGGTGCATTGGGGTTGTCTTTAAGGAGCGGAAGGTCGAAAGGTATGTCAATATCATACCAGGGATTGAGAAGTTTGAAATTTAACGCGCTCTCCTTTACCCTTTTAATGGTCTCTTCGAGGACTTTATTTGTGCTCCAGGGGATATTTATAAAAGGCGCATTGCTTAGGCCGTTCATGGCTACAAGGTAGTAGCCTCCGTCATCGGCAGGGCCGAGCACAAGCCTTGTCTCACCCTCAAGGAGATCAAATGATTCAGTTATGAAATACCCCGGCATATCAGGACTGTCAGAACCTATAAGACATACCTTTTTATAACCTTTTGCAAATAAGTACCTGAAGCTATTGCATATTCTTTCGCCAAGGCCATCCCCTTCCTGGGGAAACGATGCAATATCTTCAGGGATGAATCCTTCAATATCATCGCCTTGCGCAAGGGGCGCGTACGACGCAAATATATCAACACCCTTGGCTTTACGCGCGTTCGAGAAAGTATCTGCCAGAAAGCACTTATAAAGCTCCGCCGCTTCTTCATGCGAAAGCGGCGGCACAAGCCTTGTCTTTACATCCCCCGGTCTCGGGGCTTTCATCATTATAATTACGGCGTTGGTATTCATCTCAGATAATATCAGGCCTTTTCAGCGGTCTTATGCCTGCCTGTGCGCTCCTGCTCTTTTTTATCGGAACAGGCTGCGCAGGCATACCTCTTCTCATGCCTTACCGTAAGCCTGTCGTAATCCTTATCAAGGGCTACCCTTACTACCTTCTCTGTCTCTTTTCCGCAAAAATCACAACGCAACATACTCTTCTCCTTCCTTCCTGTAAATGGTTTTAGGCTCAAGCCCAGAGTTCTTCAGGGCCTCTTTGGCATCAACCAGAGATTCATCCTTCATTGATATCACAAGGTCGCAATACGGGGCAAGGGCCTTAGGCGCAGGCAGAAGCCTGAACGGGACAGATGCCTCCTTTAATATCTCCTCAGCCTTAAGCGCCTTATGCGCTGAGCCAAAGGCCAGAATATATTCCATAAAAATGAAGTTAGCAGATTTCAAAGCCATAAGCAAGAATAAGGCAAAACCAATTTAGGAGCTAAATATTTTTACACTGAAAATCCCCTTTTTAACAAGAATCCTTTTCAGGGCCTTAAATAAAGTAAACGAATTTTACGCTCACGCTCGGGCATTAAAAAAATCCCTGAGAATAACCCGGTTTTTAGAATTGATTTCAGATGGAATATAGCTTGCAATCAAATATTCAAAACACGGAAAAGGAGGCAGGGATGAAAAAAAGCTTTACATTTTTATCGACATCCGCGCTCAGCGCTTTGCTTATCAGCTTCTCGTCAGTGCCGTCATATGCGGTATCATACCTTGAGTACAACGGCAGGATGACCATTGTGGCAGACGGGGCAGTGATAAATGAAGCCGCGTCCTCAGTTCAAGGCGCCTTACCCTTTGAGAATACCGGCCTTACCCTAAGCGGAGGTTCAGGCAACGCAGGGGGCTTTCTTATCACGACAGCTTATCTTGACTACGGCAGGTTTGGCGTAGCCTATGACGGGCAGGCCGAAGTCAGCGCACCGGGCTCATGGATAGAGTTTGCGGCTAATCACGAAATGCGCTGGTATGACACTGCCCGTATCTTTTCAGACACCCTGAGACAAGGCACAATAGTAGAGTTTGCAGCAACTATTCCTTCACAAAGCGGCTCAGCGTACATGGGCATAAAAGGAAGCGGACAGGAGGGCAACGGGCTTTCCGAGCTTTGGGCAGGCCCAGGCGGAGATAATACTACAACAATCTTTCAGGGCCGAGTAGGCGACACCCTCGGCATTACAGGCTCATGGAATGTAAGGGGCGGCATGTATGATGATTACGCCTCTCAGGGGCTCGACGGCTATATTGAGCAGATTTGGTCTCAAAATGCAGACTTCTACCTTGACCCGATCACTGGAGGGGTAAGCCTTATATCAGAGAGCGGAGCCTCGTATTCATCAGGCGCATACGGCACAAAACCTCCGATATACACGCCTCCCATTTACAGGGAAACCTCGCACAACGCCGCGGAATCTTCTACCCTTTTACTTTTGGGCTGCGCCCTCACCTCATTTTTCTTCATCGGGAAAAGGAGACAGGATAAATATCCTGAAACAAATCAGCAAATAAGGGCTTAGCCGATATTTTCTCACCGGAATAAAAAAAGCCTGCCGGAAAAACCGGCAGGCTTTTTGATTTTTGGATAAGAACAGTGGCTTATACTGCCGCGTTCACAAGGCTCTTATAGAACGGGAATTTTATGCAAAGCTCTTTTACTTCGGCCTTTATCGCTGCAAGCGCGTTCTCATCGGCGCGGCTCTTAAGAGCGCTGTCTATAAAGCCGGCGATAAGCTTCATCTCAGCTTCGTTCATGCCCTTTGTAGTTGCGGCGGGAACGCCTACCCTGATTCCGCTTGTCACGAACGGGCTTCTTGTCTCAAACGGGATGGTATTTTTGTTCACTGTGATACCGGCTTTTACAAGCGCCTCTTCAGCCTCTTTGCCTGTGATGTCCTGCTTTGTAAGGTCAACGAGCATCAGGTGATTGTCTGTTCCGCCTGATACAAGGTTATAGCCTTTGTTCATAAGCTCTTCTGAAAGGACTTTCGCGTTGGCCAATACCTGCTTCTGATATGTGATGAATGACGGGTCGAGGGCTTCTTTGAACGCGACTGCCTTTGCGGCGATTATGTGCATAAGCGGGCCACCCTGTATTCCGGGGAATATCTGCTTGTCAACTGCCTTTGCGAACTCCTCACGGCACATTATCATGCCGCTTCTGGGCCCTCTCAAGGTCTTGTGGGTTGTTGTAGTGACGAACTCGGCAACAGGCACCGGGCTCGGATGGAGGCCTGCCACGACAAGGCCAGCGATATGGGCGATATCGACCATCATCACTGCGCCCACTTCATCGGCTATTGACCTGAATGCGTTGAAATCTATGATTCTCGGGTAAGCGCTCGCACCTACAACTATCATCTTCGGGCGATTCTGCTTTGCAAGCTCTCTTACCTGGTCATAATCTATGCGGTGCGTATCCGGCCTTACGCCGTAAAATACAATATTATAAAGCTGGCCAGAGAAGTTTACAGGGCTTCCGTGAGTAAGGTGTCCGCCGTGGGAAAGGTTCATGCCCATTACAGTGTCACCCGGCTTTACAGCGGCAAGATAGACCGCCATATTGGCCTGTGAGCCTGAATGGGGCTGGACATTTACATGCTCGCATCCAAAAAGCTTTTTTGCCCTCTCTATGGCAAGCCTCTCGGCAATATCAACAAATTCACATCCGCCGTAATACCTTTTGCCCGGGTACCCTTCGGCGTACTTGTTTGTCATTACGCTTCCGGCAGCTTCCAAAACCGCTTCGCTGACAAGGTTCTCGGAGGCGATAAGCTCTAACTTATATTCCTGCCTCTCGGCCTCAAGCCTAATGGATTCGTAGATTTCAGGGTCAAAATTCTTGAGAACTGACATTTTAAACTGCCTCCGTATAAAATAAAAAAACGCTTATTGCTTCTTCTTCTCTACTTCGTGGATCTTATCAAGCCTTCTCTGATGCCTTCCGCCTTCAAACCTTGTCTCAAGCCAGGTCTTTGTTATCTCTCTGGCAAGCCCCTTGCCTACGATACGGCCTCCGATGACAAGTATGTTGGCGTCGTTATGCTCTTTTGCCATGCGCGCGGTATAGACATCGCTTACAAGCGCGGCCCTGACATTATCGTACTTATTGGCAAGAATCGACATGCCGATGCCTGTGCCGCACACGAGTATCCCTTTTGCGATTTCGCCCTTTGAGACCCTCTCTGCAACAGGTGAGCCGTAATCAGGGTAATCGACAGACTTATCTTCGCTGTCAACTCCCAGGTCTATTACTTCAACCCCAAGGTCTTTGAGGTATTCCTTTATATCTTCCTTAAGCTCGTGACCTGCGTGGTCGCTTGCTATTACAACCTTTTCCATAGAGGCGTTTCCTCCGATTTTTCAAGACGGCTTTTAGTTTAAAAAGTATATCTTTATATTATAGTTCAGCGCGCCGCCTTAATCAAATCCTACTCAAAGCGTTTGAAAGCGAGGACGCCGTTTGTTCCGCCAAAGCCGAAGGAGTTTGAAATAACCGCTTTGACCTTAAGCTCCCTTGCCGTGTTCGGCACATAGTCGAGGTCGCATTCAGGGTCAGGCGTCTCATGGTTTACAGTCGGGGGCAGAACCCCTTCCTTTAATGACATGACTGAAAACACTGCCTCTATTCCGCCTGCCGCGCCTAAAAGATGGCCTGTCATGCCCTTTGTGGAGCTTACGGCAAGTTTCTTGGCGTGGTCGCCAAAAACCTTCTTTATGGCCATTGTCTCGTAAAGGTCATTATAATATGTAGAAGTGCCGTGGGCGTTTATGTAGCCGATATCTTCCTTGTTAAGGCCTGAGCCTCTGAGGGCAAGCTCAATGCACTTTGACGCGCCCTCTCCGTTTGGGGAAGGTGTGGTCATGTGGTGGGCATCGGAGTTCGCGCCGTAGCCTACGACTTCAGCGTAAATCTTTGCGCCCCTCTTCTTTGCCGACTCAAGCTCTTCCAATACAAGGACGCCTGAGCCTTCTCCGACTACGAAGCCGTCCCTGTCCTTGTCAAACGGCCTGCTCGCCCTTAAGGGCTCGTCATTGCGGGTCGAAAGCGCCTTCATCGCGTTAAATCCCGCTACGCATAAAGGAGTGATTGTCGATTCGGTTCCGCCTGCTATCATCACATCAGCCATATCGTTCTGAATGAGCCTGAAAGCGTCGCCTATGGAATGAGTGCCTGTGGCGCAGGCTGTTACCGCGCAACTGTTAGGGCCTTTTGCGCCTAATTTTATGGAGACCTGCCCTGAGGCGAGGTTGATTATAACCATCGGAATGAAAAACGGGGTTATCCTGTCCGGGCCTTTTTCTTTCAATACATCGTACCAGTGCTCGATTGCCGGCAGACCGCCAATCCCTGCGCCGATATATACGCCTACTCTTTCAGCGTTCTCTTCTGTAATTTTATAGCCCGAGTCCTCGAATGCCATTGTGCTTGCTGACATGGCATACTGGATGAAGAGGTCCATCTTTTTGACCTCTTTTTTCTCAATGGCCGTGGTCGGTTCAAAATCAGGGACTTCGCCTGCTATCTTTACAGGGAAGGTCGAAGCGTCAAACCTTGTTATCGTCCTGATGCCTGAACGGCCTTCCTTTGCCCCGCCCCAGGACTTCTCTATCCCGGTCCCTAAAGGGCTTACTATGCCTACGCCTGTTACGACTACTCTTCTCATAATTTTCCAATTCAGAACGCCCTCTTTGATGGGCATTCCGCTCGCTTCCTTATTATAATATCAGTTTATTAAGCCAATTTAAATCAAATGGCGTTGAGCCTGGGAAATTCCAGCGCTCAACGCCTTAAATACAGCCTTTTCTGCGGTTTTGTCAGGTATTACTTGCCGGCTTTTTTCTGGATGTATTCCACGGCATCCTGAACTGTCTTTATCTTCTCGGCGTCTTCGTCAGGGATCTCGATTGAGAACTCTTCCTCAAATGCCATTACCATCTCAACTGTATCAAGTGAATCAGCGCCGAGGTCATCGACAAAAGAGGCCTGAGATGTTACTTCTTCCTCTGTGACATCGAGCTGGTCTATTATGATTTTCTTTACCTTATTTTCAATTGAAGACATTTGCACTACCTCCTAAAGATTATGATTTTATTTATAAAATACGGCCTTTGCCTTCGGACTTTAAAGCTTTTTCACGCAGTGGTTTTGGATAACAACACTGTATAACACCTATCAGTGCCATTGTCAATTTTTTATCAAGCCTACATCGCCATTCCACCGTTTATGTTAAGCACCTGGCCCGTGATGTAGTTTGAGGCGTTTGAAGCAAGGAAAAGCACGCCCATTGCCACATCATTGGCACCGCCAAGCCTGCCAAGCGGTATCTTGTTCAGAAGGTCTGACTTTACCTGCGGGGAAAGCACATCCGTCATTGCCGTCTCGATAAAGCCGGGAGCTACGGCGTTGACTGTGATATTCCTGCTTGCGACTTCCCTTGCAACGCTCTTTGTAAAACCAATAAGGCCTGCCTTGCTTGCGGCATAGTTAGCCTGCCCTGCATTGCCCATCACGCCCACAACAGAGGCAATATTGACGATACGGCCCCACTTCATCTTTGTCATGTATTTAAGGACTGCCTTGGTGCAGGCGAAAGCGCCCTTAAGGTTGATGTTCATTACAGAGTCCCAGTCCTCTTCCTTCATCCTCAGGAGAAGCCCGTCACGGGTAATGCCTGCGTTATTTACAAGTATGTGAATGCCTTCAAGGTCGGTAAAGACCTTTTCAGCCATCTCTTCAGTTTCCTTTACGTTTGAGACATCCACCTTAAGCGCAAGGGCCTTTCTGCCCATATCCTTTACTTCTTTCGCTGTCTCTTCCGCCTTCTCAAGGTTTATGTCAACAACCGCAACATCCGCCCCATAAGAAGCAAGCTTTAAAGCGATTGCCTTTCCGATGCCTTGACCCGCGCCTGTTACAATGGCAACTCTTCCTGATAATTGCATCTTGTACCCTCCTTATGAAAAAACTTTTTTAAGCCTTCAATCCTGTGCTTATCTTTTCAAGTCAAAAAACGCCGCTCATTATTGAAAGGCCGCGCTTATCTTTTCAAGTCAAAATGCCTGATGCTCTATTGAAAAGCCGTAGTTATCTTTTCAAGTTCAGAGGCCTCATTGAGGTTGAAGGAGTTTATCTCCTTCTCAATGCGCTTGATAAGGCCTGTGAGCACCTTGCCCGGCCCGACCTCTATGATATTGGCAACTCCGTCCTGCTTCATCCTTCTTATGATATCCACCCATCTGACAGGGCTTGTAAGCTGGTCTTTGAGCAGCCCTTTTATCTTTGAGGCGTCGCTAAGGGGCTTCGCCTCAACATTTGTCAGTACCGGGATGTTGAAGTCCTTGAATGTTATCTTATTTAATTCTTCCGCAAGCCTTTCAGCCGCCGCCTCCATAAGGGGCGAATGCGAAGGAGCGCTTACCTGAAGGGGCACTACCCTCTTGGCTCCCCTCTCCTTTGCGAGGTTTGCCGCTATTTCAACCGCTGCGGCGTGGCCTGAGATGACTATCTGCTCAGGGCTGTTTATGTTTGCTGGCACTACCCTTGCGGCATCTATGGAAGCTGAATCGCATATCACCTGCACATCTTCTATGCCAAGCCCAAGAATGGCGCACATCCTGCCCACACCCTGCGGAACGCTCTCCTGCATGAACTTGCCCCTTAAGTGGACAAGCTTTACCGCGTCCCTGAACTCAAGGGAGCCTGCGGCAACAAGCGCAGTATACTCACCGAGGCTGTGGCCTGAGAGGTACGCAGGCTTAAGGTCTGTCTTTTCATTCAAGACCCTTAAGGCCGCTATGCTTGCGGTCAAAAGAGCAGGCTGGGTTATCTCGGTTTTATCTATTTCTTCCTGAGGGCCTTCAAAGGAAAGCCTTGCTATATCAAAACCAAGCGCGTCATTTGCCTCTTCAAAGGTCTTTCTGGCGATATCGAATGATTCAAAAAAACTCTTGCCCATTCCAACCGATTGGGAACCCTGGCCCGGAAATACAAAAGCAAGTTTACTCATCTAAATTAACCTCAGAGGGGAAATTATCTACCACTTAACAGCGGCTGATGCCCATGTAAGCCCGCCGCCGAATGAAACAAAAACTATCACATCCCCATCCTTTATCTTGCCTGTCCTTACTGCCTCATCAAGGGCAAGCGGGATGGAGCCTGCCGAAGTATTGCCGTACCTGTCAAGGTTTGTATAGACCTTGTCATCGGTTAATTTAAGCCTGTCCCTTGTGGCGTTTATTATCCTTAAATTGGCCTGATGGGGAATCAGAAGGCTTATATTGTCCGCCGTAAGACCGTTGGTCTCCATGGCCTCGGTGATGGCATTGCCCATTGTACGGACTGCTATCTTGAATGTCTCATTGCCGTTCATCTTAAGGAAAGGGCTTGCCTGTTCCTTGTCTTCAAAAGGGGTCTGAGGGCAGGAGTTCTGGGCATAGAGCATATCCCAGTGCTTTCCGTCAGAATGTATATGGCAGGAAAGGACTCCCTTGCTGCCTTTTTCAGCCGAAAGCACGACCGCGCCCGCGCCGTCTCCGAACAGGACGCAGGTTGCCCTGTCTTTCCAGTCGATTATCTTTGAGAACCTGTCAACGCCTATTACAAGCGCCTTTTTTACTTCGCCTGATTTTATGTATTTGTTCGCTATGTCGAGGGCGTAAAGGAAGCCTGAACATGCCGCGGAAACATCGAATGCGGCTGCCCCTGACCTGACTCCGAGGTCAGACTGCACCAGGCAGGCTGTTGCCGGGAATGCCATCTCAGGCGTGACCGTGCCTACTACGATGAGGTCGATATCCTTGGGAGAGACTCCTGCGGCCTTAAGCGCGTTCTTTGCGGCCTTTGAGGCCATGTCAGCGGTTGTGTCGGTGACGCAGACCCTTCTTTCCCTGATGCCTGTCCTTGTTGAAATCCAGGTGTCTGATGTCTCAACCATCGCCTCAAGGTCCTGGTTGGTCAGCACCTTCTCCGGCACATAAGAACCTGTGCCGACAATCCTTGCCCTAAGCATACGGATTAACTCCCTGCTGCCGCTTCGTTTGTGCGGCTAAGCCTTTCTAAATCGCCGTCTTTTTCAATATATTCAGCAAGATAGGAATTAACCTTGCTCTCTGAGAACTCTTTTGCCCTTAATATCGCGTTCCTGATTGCCCTTGGGTTAGACCTGCCGTGGCTTATGATGCACACGCCGTCTATCCCAAGCAGAGGCGCGCCGCCGTATTCGGCATAATCTATCTTCTTTTTTAAATTTTTAAAAGCGCCTTTTGAAAGAAGATATCCTATCTTGGAAGGCACGCTTGCCATTATCTCATTTTTAAGCATTGTGGTTACGGCCTCTACAAGGCCTTCGCTCAGCTTTAATACCACATTGCCCACAAAGCCGTCAGTGACTATTACATCAATGTCGCCCTGATAGATATCCCTGCCCTCGACATACCCTATATAATTAAGCGAGGTCTTCTTTAACAGGGCGTTTGTCTCCCTTGTAAGCTCGTTCCCCTTGCCTTCCTCTTCTCCGTTTGAGAGGAGCCCGACCTTGGGACGGTCTTTTTTAAGGATGAACCGGGCGTACTGCTCTCCCATTATTGCGAAATGCACAAGATGTATTGGCTTACAGTCGACATTACCGCCCACATCGAGGACAATAGCGGGGTTTTTCATGGTAGGGACCGTGACTGCTATGGCCGGCCTTTCAACGCCCTTGACCTTCTTTAAAAGGAACATCCCTGCTGCCATTGCCGCGCCTGAGTTTCCCGCGCTTACTACGGCATCAGCCTCCCCTGCCTTTACAAGGTCAAAACATACCTTTAATGATGAGTCCTTCTTCTTTCTAATGGCCTGAGCAGGAGGCTCGCACATCTCTATGATTTCAGTGGTGTGCCTTATGGAAATAAGGGACCTGTCAGCGCCAAGCCTGTTAAGCTCCGCCTCGACCCTGTCCTTATCGCCTACAAGAATAACAGGAATGCCCAGCTCTGTAGCGGCCAGGACGGCCCCTTCAACTACAGCCGCAGGGGCATGATCCCCTCCCATTGCGTCTACTGCTATTTTCATACTGTTTTGGCTGAATAATTAAAAAGGATGCCGCTTTTTTGAAGCGGCTGATTAAAAACGAAATGAGTTACCGGCGGGGGAAATAACCCACTGCGGATTATTTCAACCCTGCCGGTATCAATAAGATCAAAGGCCAGCACCGTCAGCTTAGACTGCCTCTTCTTTTTTAATGACGGCTCTGCCCTTGTATGTTCCGCAACTCGGGCAAACATAATGGGGACGCTTCGGCTCGCCGCACTGCGGGCAGGTGGAAATAGCCGGGGCTGAAAGAGCGTCGTGGCTCCTTCTCTGCATCCTCTTGCACCTTGAATGTCTTTTCTTTGGATTCGGCATTGTTTGTTACCTCTCTTTTTTATTCTTTCCTAAAGGGAAAACTATTTTATCTTAAAATCCTTCAACTTTGCAAATTTAGATTCAGTCTTGCCGCCTTTCGGGCATCCGCACTCGCCTAAATTAAGGTCCGCGCCGCAGTTCGGGCACAGTCCCTTGCACTCAGGGTCATGCAAAGGGTTCATCGGCAGTTCAAGGGAAATCTGCGATAGTAAAAGCTCGTTCGTGTCTATCTCATGGCCTTCGAGATAATTTACTTCCATGTCCTCAGGCTTAAGCTCTTTTTCCTTTTCGGCTTCTCTCTTCTTTGAGTAGAAATCAGTAAAGGTTGAAGAGAAACCGTAGTCGAAATCCTTAAGACACCTGCTGCAGCTAAGCTTAAGGGTTGTTTTGACATCTCCCCTTACAAATATGTCCCCGTCAGTCTTTGAAAGCTCAAGATGAGCGGCCACAGTAGAGGCAAACCTGAAATCAAGTTTTCCGCCCGCAACCTCTTCAAGCGCCTTGCCTTCTTCGGTCAGGTCAAGGGTCAGTCCGTCTTCCGGAATATCGTATATGTCTATCTTCATAATATTATCTTAGTATAAAGACTTAAAAGTATACAAGAATTAATTGCGGATTGTCAATAAAATTTACTTGACATATAATCTGCCGCTGTTTATATTTATAAAGCTAATCGCGCTGCAAACACTTCCACAACCAACTGGGGGATCGTCTAACGGCAGGACAACGGGCTCTGAACTCGTTTATCTAGGTTCGAATCCTGGTCCCCCAGCCAATTTTTCTTTCGGATTTTCTTCCATAAATCAAACTATTTCCCTCTGGCATGGGCAAGAGATACGCGCGGAGATTTCCAAGGATAGGCAATATTTGGGGCTGGCTGTGGTTTAGAACTGGTCAACTACATAGCGTAAAGAGACAAGTATCAGATTCAATATGGAGATAAGAAGTACAGCTATGGTGGCGTGATACACATATTTATTCCTGCGTGATTCCCGGCCGGACAGGCCCTTTATAATGACATCGTGTATACTCGCCCTAAGCCAGCCCGTCATCCCCTGTATATCCCTTTTTTCTTCAAAACGGCAGATAAGCTCCTCAAAGTATATATCGAGGATATTATCTACCTTTCGTTTTAGTTCATCCAATTCTTTCGGGTCCATACTGATAAGTATACGCAGAGATCATTCCCTTGCAACATCGGCTTTATTGCAAATAAGCTTCTTAGTTGCAATATATCGAAATTATTGTCATTTTGCTGTAGTGATGTTATAAATGAGATAGAATATTTTCTCTGAGGACTCTCCATGCCGACAAAGAAGATAGGCGAACTCCTGATCGAATCAGGGCTCATAACCGAGTCGCAGTTAAAAATGGCCCTCAGGGAATGCAAGGAAGAACAAGGGTTAAAATTAGGCGCTGTCCTGATAAAAATGGGCTTTGCCTCCGAGATAGACATTGCTCAGACTCTCGCCTTCCAGCTTAATATGCCGTTCGTAGATATCGCCTCTGAATCTGTTGACCCCGAAGTAACAACCCTTGTAAACGAAAAACTCGCAAAAAAATACCTCCTCATGCCCCTATACAAGGAAGGCAGGGTCCTCAAAATAGCAATGACAGACCCGCTTAACCTTAATGCCATTGACGACATTAGGTTTTCAACCGAACTGGACATCGAGCCCTGTGTCGCAACCATCTCGGATGTCACCACCGCGATAAGAGCCAACTACCACCTGCTGAACGAGCCCATTGATGAAATGATGGGCGATTTTAAAAAAGAAACTTATGTCGAGGTCATACATGATTCCGAGCTCAGGCTGGACATCTCCGAGCACATCAAGCAGAGTTCCGCGCCCCCGATAATCCGTATGGTGGACTCCATGATCACGCAGGCAGTGGACAACAGGGCCAGCGACATCCATCTTGAGCCGCAGGAAAATCAGATGAAGCTCAGGGTCCGAATTGACGGCATCATGCGTGAGACGCTGCAGCTTCCCAAATGGGTGCAGGGGCCTGTCACTTCAAGGATAAAGCTGATGGCGAGGATGGATATTACGGAAAGGAGGGTCCCTCAGGACGGAAGGATAAAGGTGCGGCTTGGCAAAAAAAAGCTGGACCTTAGGGTATCCACACTCCCGACACAGTACGGGGAGACTGTTGTAATGAGGGTGCTTGACCCAAAGTCCGCCATTGTGGACCTTAAAGGGATAGGGCTTGAAAGGACTGACCTGCAAAAAATCACTGAGGTAGTAGGCAAGCCTCAGGGCATGGTGCTTGTGACAGGGCCTACGGGAAGCGGAAAGACCTCTACCCTTTACTCCATAATTTCCCATATAAAAAAGCCTGAGATAAACATAATCACCCTTGAAGACCCCATAGAATATGAGCTCAAGGACATAAATCAGGTAGCGGTCAATGAAAAGACAGGCCTTACTTTTTCATCCACACTGCGCTCTGTGCTCAGGCAGGACCCTGATGTAATACTTGTAGGCGAGATGAGGGACGCTGAGACCGCTCAGATAGCTCTTCAGGCATCCATTACAGGCCACCTTGTATTCTCTACCCTTCACACCAACGATGCCTTATCGTGCATAGTAAGGCTTAAGAATATGGGCATTCCGCAGTACATGATAGCTTCGGCGCTCACCTGTGTTGTAGCGCAGAGGCTGGTAAGGAAGATATGCCAACATTGCAAAGAACCTTATATTCCTTCAATCGAAGAACTTGAGAAAACAGGGATAACCCTCCGGTGCAGGGAAACTCTTTACAGGGGACGCGGATGCAAGAAGTGCGGCGGCACCGGGTACATGGGAAGGATGGGAGTTTTCGAGGTGCTAACCGTAAACAACAGGATGAAAAAGCTGATAGCCTCAGATGCTGATGAACAGGAGATCATGACAGCGGTTGCCGCCTCAGGCATGGTCTCGCTATATGAAGACGGCACAAAAAAGGTGCTCGGCGGGTTGACTACGATCAGCGAGCTTTCAAGGGTAGTCTGCCTCCCCGGTGAAGCTGAGGATATGCCGGTTTAAATAAGATAGACCCGACCCCCTTTTCCTTATGCCTCATTAACAAACCACTTCTACTCGATTTCTACCCTTATTTTTAGCCTCATACATGGCCTGGTCAGCATTTATCACTATCTCTTCTTTTTTGGTCATTCCCTTATGATATGCAGTAACGCCAAGGCTTATGGTAACCCCTGTCGCATTCCCTATATTCTTCCTTATTCTTTCAGCTACCTCAACAGCCTCGGTTATGCCTGTCTGATGGAGCAGTATAAAGAATTCCTCACCTCCGTACCTGACCGCAAGATCAGTCTTTCTTATCTCCATTGAGATTATGCCCGCAACCTTGGAAAGCAGATTATCACCTGCCTTGTGTCCGTGCCGGTCATTATAATCCTTGAAATAATCTATATCCGCCATGATGGCTGAGAGTTGATTGCCGTACCTCTCAGAAAGGTCAAAACTCTCTTCAAGGTCGAGTTCCATAAAACGCCTATTGGCGAGCCCGGTAAGCGGGTCATGCAGCGATAAAGACTTGGTTTCTTCGTAAGCTCTTGCGTTCTTTATCGTATGCCTCGTAAAAGTAACAAGAGTGCCTGTAACCAGAACCCATAATAATAAATGCGTTACGATGATGATATTTCTTGTTTGCCTCTCGGCTGCGTAGAAAGGCCTGAGAGGAACAGCTATACTTATTCCGCCCCGAACATCTCCTACACTATAACCTTGATGTGCATGGCATTTCAGGCAGCTTGCCTCCACGAAAAACGGCTTCATTAGCCTTAGGTAAGGCTGTCCATTTATATTTGCTACTTCCATCGCCTCTTCTCCTCCCTTTTCAAAAGAATGGAGAGTTGCCTTCTCCCATACATCAGGGTTATTTATGGGATTTAGAGTCTTAAGGCTTGTGATCTTATTTAAAACAGGCTCTTCAGAGCCTTTTTTAATCTGTTCAAAAACAATCCTTGTCATATATGAAGGGTTTACAAGAGTAAGCTTTCGACCGTCTGTTGCCGTTATATCCCTGTCAGGGACTAACAGGTACGGATTAGGCGCAATATTGCTGACAGGCACATATACTCCGCCCAAACCTGCCATTACCGTTCTGTAAAACTTATTAAGGTCAAAATAGGTCCTTGCCTCGATGGAGGCGTATTTAAGCGTATTTCTATTATTATGATAAAGGGTGAGGGCCAAGGAGATGATTACGATGAGAGTCCAGCTGACATGCAGATAAAGATAATACCTTTTTATAATGCGATCAGGTTTTGAAAGTAAATTTTCCATAAACCCTATTGTCAGTTCAAATCAAAACCTGCTGCCATTAACTTTAGTTGAACAGAAATAGATAAAAGGAGCGGCGCACATTCGTGATTGAAGAGCTATAGCGGCATGAATCAAAGTACTCAGGATTCTCTTGATAATACCATTTTTCGCAATATTCATCCAGTCATATAGTCATATGCTCCATTTTCCACAAAAAACTTTATTAGGGCATCTAAAAAACTCGCCCTGCCTTAAAAAAAAGAGAAGGAAGAAATTTAAAAAATTCTTCCTTCTCTTCACGGCAGCACAAATTTATATACATCATCTGAACTGGGTCAGGAAAAACCAGAAGCGTGCTCCATAAGCCTTTGCTATCAATCTCACCCTTTTATTCCCGATAGGTTTGGAGCCGAACCCGACACCTTCCATAGGCTCAGTCGGTATATCCTCCTCCTGAGGAATTATTTCCACAAATTCCTCATGGTCTTTGCCGCGCACCGCGCGTTCATCTATCCTTACGGATGTACCTGTATTATCATATTCACCAGAGTTTTTCTCAGGCATTTGCCTCACCTCCGATTTCCGGTGAACTTAAGGAACCGCTTAAGACTCCTATATTTATTATATCCCATTACCAGAGTGGAAGAACTCGCCCCTGAGTTTGACTTCCAAAAAATCTAAATTACAATCAATATGAAAGCAAAATCTTTGAATGAGCTCTTTAGCTATTGCCAACTCAGGAGGAATTTTTATGAGGAACTTACGGCTAAAAATTTTAATTCTGCTCCTGCTCGTCTTAAGCCTCGCGGCAGTTCAGGATTCGCACGCGCAGAAAAAAGAGGCTGCAAAAAAAGAAAAAGCGGTAATGGTAATAATGACACCTGACCAAGTCACATGGACTGCGGGCCCGAGCGCCCTGCCGCAGGGCGCTCAGGCGGCGGTGCTTGAAGGCGACCCGACGAAATCAGGCACGTTTACAATGAGGCTTAAATTCCCGAAAGGATATAAGATACCTCCCCATTCACATCCGCACGTTGAACATGTAACCGTGATATCCGGCACATTCAATCTTGCCAGAGGAGAAAAAGCCGACAAAACAGCAGGCATCAGCCTGCCTCCGGGCAGTTTCTTCATGGTATCTCCGAATACAGCGCACACCGCATGGGTTGATGAGGAGACTATTGTCCAGCTGCACGGGACAGGGCCATGGAGCATAAAATATGTAAATCCATCTGACGACCCGAGGACCAAAAAGAAATAAAATAAAGGGGCTGCGGCATGGCCCGCAGCCCCTTTTATCGTTTTAAAAGCCCGCCTCAATTGCTCAGACGCTGAAGCCAAACAAGCGGATATTTACCCCAGGTATGCACTGCTTCGGAGATGGACAAAAGGACATCTTCAGGAACATAATAGGGTATTTCGCCATTGTTATCCGAAAGTATAAAACCTCCCCCCGGCGCAGCCTTTGAGATTAAAAGCTTCACGGCATTTTCAGCATCATCCCCCTTCCAGCCGCCCATCTCAGCGCCGTTGAGATTGCCAAGTATGCTCAATTTCTCGGAGCAGGCATTTTTAAGTTCGGCAATATTATCGAGCTGACTTACAGCTATCATTCTTGTGCCGGTGCCGGCTATCTCATCCAAAATAGGCATGGTCTTTCCCGAAGCAAGGTGCGTTGCCGTCGGCCCGCTTATCCTCGTTATGGTCCGCTTCGCTATCGGAAAGCCAGTTTTTTTATAGACCTCAGGAGCGATTATGGAAGTTGAGGACATAGGGTCAAAATAACTGATTATTGAAGCTCCTGCGTCAAGCTGGGCATTCGCCCATTCTACGCAGAATTCCTCATTGAGCCTCATCAATCTCTCGAACAGGTCAGGCCTGTCAAAAAGGACCTGCATGTATTTGTCAAAACCCATCTGCGCGACAGGCAGAGAGAACGGAGAGGTAACAGCGCCGATGATAGGTATATGGTGATGAGCCCTGCGCCTTAGCATGTCAAGCGACTTAAGTACTTTGACCAATGCAGGCGACTCATTTATCTTAGGCGGTTTGATTGTCTTTATGTCTTCAAGGCTATTGATTATTTTAGAATTGCAAAGCGGCGGGCCATCTTCACTGTAATTCAGTTCCGCTCCCCATGCCTCCATTTCAACCGCTGAATAATAAAAGCCGTACAGGCAGTCACTGCGGTATTTTTTCTGCATCCTCAACTGGGCCTCGACCACATTTTCAGGCCTTGAGAAATATTGTTTAATTGTCATGCCAAGTTCCTTTGCCCCGTGCAGCCCGAGGAATAGAAAAAAAGGCACCCGGTCAGGTTCTCTTTTGGAAAGCGTAACCGCGACGCGCTCCGTAGAGGTCAATGCCCTATGAAAAGGATTATACATATCAATTACCTTTTATTTTTTGAGGAGAGGACTTCTAAACGCCGCAGATGCGTATCTCCATGTACGCGCCTGCCCGACAGTTTTGATTGAAAGACAGAAAGATTAAACCTTTATTCCGGCAAGGTTAGGGGTGGAAAGCAGCGGTAGGGTAAGGACTAAAGATAATCTTACGAGCGGGTTTTTTTATAAAAAAACTTCTCCTCTCAATTATACAATTATCAGGGAGAAGTAAAAACCTTTTTTTTAAAAAAAATTCAGTACGGAAATTCCGCTACCCTGCCCTGAGCGCTTCTACTATATTCATCTTTGATGCCTTAAGCGCAGGCAGCAGCCCTCCTACAAGTCCCATCAAGACTGCGGCGAAGAGCGATTTAAAGGCAATTGCAGGGGTGAGCGTAAATGTGAACGCAAGTTCCGAGAAGGTCTGGAAGTTAAGCGTAGATACAGTAAAGAGCTGAAGGAAAGAAGCAAGAAAAAGGCCTGCGAGGCCGCCGATAAGCCCTATGATAAGCGATTCGGCCAGAAAAGCCGCAAGGATATTGCCCCTTCCAAAACCAAGGGCGCGCAGGGTGCCTATCTCACCTATCCTGTTCGCCACCGCTGAATACATCGTTATCATTGCCCCGATTATCGCGCCCAACGAAAAGATTACCGTCAAAGAAGTACCCAGTATCCTTAAAAACTTCGCCATTACCTCTGACTGCTCGGCATAGAACTCCGTTTCTCTTTTTACCTCAAGCGTAAGCCTCGGGTCTGTCTCTATCCTGCTCCTGACCTCATTGAATTTAGAAGTATTACTCAGCCTGAAGATAACCGAAGTATAGACCGGCCTCCTGAAGGCCTGCATAAGCTGGTCAACATCTCCCCAGACCTCTGAACTGAAACCGGTTGCGCCAGCATCGAAAATACCCACTACCTGCCAGTCCCTCATGGCAAACCTTAAGTACTCTCCAAGCCCTCCACCGGTAAATCTTCTTGCTATGCTCTTTCCGGCCAGTATCTCGGTAGTGCCGGGCCTCGGCAGTCTTCCTGCCACAAGGTGTACCTGCGGCCTTAATGACAATGAATTTTCAGATATGCCTCTTATGACTACATTTGACAGCTTCCCCGTATCACGCTTCGGCATGGATACCAGCACAAGGACCTCCTTCGCAAGGAGCTGCCCTCCGTTTTGTCCAACGGCTATTTCAGGCTCACCCTCGATAATTGCTGCCTGGTCCCTGCTGATATTGCTCTGCACCTCTGAAAGGGCCCCTTTTCTGATTATCACTGCATTGTCCCGTGAGCCTGTTTCAACAAGGGTCTTCTCAAGCCCTTCAGCAAGCATGGAGAGCGCGGCAAAGACAAATACCACAAGCGCCATGCCTGAGGCCGTCAATATTGTGGTCAGCTTCCTTGTCCATACGCTTCTGTAACTGTAGAAGAACGGGATAGCCATTTATCCTATCCTCCTCAAGGCATCCACTATGGATACCGACATTGCCCTGTAGGTAGGTATCACCGCTGAAATTACTGCAACGATAAAGGCGGCAAGGATATCGAGATAGATGGTCTGGGTTTTGACATTAAATATCGGGAAATATGCGCCAAGCTGGGAAGAGAACATCTGTGCGGCAGGGAAGGTAAGCGCAATGCCGGCGATGCAGCCAAGCGCGGTAATAACGATTGATTCGCCGAATATGAGGATTGCTATATGGAGCCATCCAAAGCCCATGGTCTTAAAGATAGCATACTCGCCCATCCTTTCGCGCACCGACATTGCCATCGTATTTGCCATGACAGCCATTATGATGATTATGATTACAAATGATACAAGCTGGATGGCGGTCATGATAGCCTCTGTCATTGTGACAAAGCTCATCTGAAAGGCTTTTTCAGTCTCGGTCAGGGTCTCGGCAAGAGAGTTCCTGAACTGAGCATCCACCCTCTCTGAGACTTCGGCAGCCATGTTGGGGTCTTTTATCTTGATGATGTAGAAGCCGACCTCATCAGCCCTGAGAGGTTCGACCTGCTTGACTGTCTCATTAAGGTAATCCCAGTGAAAGAAGAACTGCGTCTCGTCCGTGGTCCTGTCCCTGCCCTTATATATGGCTTTCAGCACAAAGTCCCAGTTGCCGGGAAATATCGTCCCTTTCAGCGTAATCTGGTCGCCTATCTTCCAGCCGAACCTCTCGGCAAGCTTTACCCCGGCAACCGCCGCCTTCCTGTCCTTGAGAAAATCCTGTTTCTGGTCAGGCTTAACGACAAACTCAGGCACGATATCAAGGTATGTCTTTGAATCAATAGCGAAGTTGGCGAAGAAATTCTTCTCTGAGATATAGACCCCTCCGAACCAGTTCCCGAATGAGACCTGCTCCACTCCTTCCACCTGTTTTATCTTATCCAGATATGAAAGGGGCAGAGGGTATATCAGAGAGATTGAATTTCTGGTGATGAGGCGGTTTGCGGATGAGGCCTCCACTCCGGCGTACCATGCATCTACTATTGTCCTTAAGAGGCCGAACGCGAGGATGGCTATTGTAAGGCCGAGTATGGTGAGATAGGTCCTTAGCCTGTGGCGCAGAGCATTCCTGAATAAGAGTTTAAGGATCAGCATAGAGATAGCCTTTTTCAAGGTGCCTTATTACATGCGCCTTTTCAGCGGCCCTTGGGTCGTGCGTGACCATGATAATGATCTTGTTGAACTCCCGGTTGACCCTCTCCATGAGATTAAGCACATCCTCAGCCGAAGCCCTGTCAAGGTCTCCCGTCGGCTCATCCGCCACAAGAATAGTGGGGTCAGTGACAAGCGCCCTTGCTATGGCAACCCTTTGCTGTTGGCCGCCTGAGAGCTGGCTGGGGTAGTGCTCCATCCTGTCAGTGAGATTTACAAGCCCGAGTGTCATCTCAACATGCTCCCTCCTCTCCTCTTTGGTCAAGCCTTTCAGGAGAAGCGGCAGTTCCACATTTTCAAAAGCGGTGAGCACCGGTATAAGATTGTAGAACTGGAAGATAAAACCGACATGGTCAGACCTCCAGAGAGATAGCTCCTTTTCAGACAAAGCGGTTATCTCAGCCCCTTCCACCTCTATGCTGCCTGTGTCAGCCTTATCAATGCCAGCCAGCAGGTTTAAAAGAGTGCTTTTGCCTGACCCTGAAGGGCCCATCAGGGCAAGGAACTCGCCTTGCGCTATATCAAAGTTGATATCATTAAGGACAGGGATTACCTGCGTGCCTCTCACATAGGATTTACTTAAGCCCCTTATCCTTACGACTGTCTTATTCTCTTTTTCCATCATTCTTCTGTGAGCTTTATTTTTGAGCCGTTCTTAACGCCTTTAGGGGGATTAAGGACAACCTTTTCCCCCGGCTTCACGCCTGAGATGACCTCGACAAAATCGCCTACTTTGGCCCCTGTCTGAACAGGCGTTTCGATAACTGCAGCGCCTTCTATCTTATATACAAATTTGTTGCCGTTTTTGGTGACTATTGCCGCAGGGTCTATCCCTGTGCGGGGTGTCTCCTCCGCTTGGTTAAGCGGACGCGAAAGGAAGGCTACCTTTGCGCTCATCTCCGGCAATATCCTCGGGTCTTTCTCAAGGAAGCGGACCTTTACAAGCACGGATGCCTTTGTCCTGTCAGCCGTAGGCACTATCATGTGCACCTCTCCGTTGAACCTCTTATCCGGAAGCGCGTCAAGCTGTATCTCGCAAGGCATGTTCATCCGGACCCTTCCGATGTTGGACTCTGAAACATCGGTCTCCACCTGAAGCGAATCAAGGTCAGCGATTGTGACTACAGCTGCCTTGGCATTTGCGGCAGCCCCTAACGGAGTGATGATATCGCCTATATCAGCGTTCTTGGTAAGCACTACCCCGTCAAAGGGGGCGCGTATCAAAGTGTATTCAACGGAAACAGATGCGCCTTTGAGGGCGGCCCTGTTAGCGTTGACCGTAGCGTTGGCAGCATCTACGGCTGCAAGGGCTTTTTTATACCGTGCTTCGGCAGCATCAAAAACGCTTCTGGAGATAAACCCGCGCTCAAAAAGCTCCTTATTCCTGTTGTAGTTAGCCTCGGCATCCTCAAGCTCTGCCCTTGCCTGCTCAAGGTTTTTGGAAGCGACATTCAAGGTGGCGCTTGCCTGTTCACGGGCAGCGGTTACATCCTCATTCTCAAGCCGGGCTATGATCTCGCCCTTTTTAAGATTGCTCCCCTCCTCTACCCCTAACCAGACAAGCCTTCCGGTCGTTTTAGACGCCACAGAGGCCTTTCTCTGGGCGACTACATAGCCGCTTGCGTTAAGGACTGTCAAAGACTGGGAAGGATAAGTCAGGGCTACTGTAGAAGCCCTTACCGTTGGGGTGGATAAAACAGACTTGGCCAGATAGGCTATTATTACGAGAACAGCTATCGCGCCAATCCAATAGATGTATCTACCCCGTTTATAAATCGGCCTTTTGGGGTGTTTGTCTATTTTGAGTTTTGAAATGTCTTCTTTTTCCATGACTGTAAATTATATCTCATTTCATTGAAATATAGAGGCAATGCAGGATTTTTTTAAAAAATAAGCTTAATCCTGCCTGAATCATAATAGAAAGTTTCAAAAAACGCATTATAATCATTTTTATATTTAAAAGGTAAACGGAAATAAAAAAGGCCGGAGGGAATCCGGCCTTGAAGTGTTGAATCTGAAAGGGAAACTTATTGAAGCGTTTTATACTTTTTGCTGTTTATGAGAAATACATGGGAGTCGTCAAGGAGAAAATAAGTACCCTCTATGAGGCCTGTGGCAGCGCCTTTTTGAGCCTCTTTCATGCGAATGTCTTCTTCAAGGAGCTCTTCCTCAAATATTGTCAGCTCTTTGGGGCTCATTTTGTTTGCCATGAGTATCTCCTTTTTGATAGAGTGCCAGCGCTGATAATATTTTAGTCGGAAAGTCATTAAGAGAACATTAGAACCAGACTTAATTTAATTATGCAATACTATTTTTTAAAACGCAAATAAAAGTGAGTATAGACCGCCATATCAGTTTATGTTATTGTAAAAATAAAATGACAATCCAAGAGAGCTAAAATGAGGCCAAGAAGACATATAATCAGCCCTGTTTTAATCCTTTTTCTCCTCGTATTCATACCTTCTTTGTCCCTTGCCAGCATAGCGAGGGAAACACAAAAAAATGTAATCTCAAACCATAGGCTCAATATCACTGTAGATATCGAGGACGGCATAATCAGAGGCTCAGATACACTTAGCTTGAGTGAAGAGGTCTATGAGCTGCACCTGTTCATGCGCTATGATTCAATCGTGGATAAGATAGAAGCTGATGATAAAAGGCTGAACTTCGAGGTTCTCAAGCACCACAAAGAGAACGCAAACGAAATAGTTGTCAAGGTGCCGGGGCTGAGAAAACTCACAGTTTTCTTTCACGGCTCATTCCATGATATCGAAAAGGCCCGCGAAGGAATAAAAAGAGGGGTTGCCTATGTCGATGACGGGGCAATCGGAGATGAAGGCGCGTTTCTGCCGTCCTCCGCTCTCTGGTACCCGCAGGAGGCAGGCGGGCTTACAATGTTTGACGCCACTATCACCACACCCGAAGAATATACCTCGATAACCGAAGGCGAGTGGCTCAAGAGCTCAAAGGAGAAAGGCAAAAGCGTAAACCGCTGGTCAACGGAAGCTCCCGTTGACGGGCTTGACCTTGTCGTCAGCAGGTATGTCGTTGAAGAGGCAAACCACAAGGGAGTGGATATCTATACATTCTTTTTTGAGAAAAACCCTTCCCTTTCAAAGACCTATATAGAAAAGACTAAAGATTATCTCGACCTTTATCAGGACCTTATCGGCCCGTACCCGTTCAGGAAGTTTGCAGTTGTCGAGAACTTCCTTCCCACAGGCTATGGAATGCCGTCTTTTACGCTCCTTGGCTCCTCTGTGCTGAAGCTGCCCTTTATCCCTGATACATCGCTGGGGCATGAGATAGCCCACAACTGGTGGGGCAACTCTGTTTATGTAAACGATTCTCTCGGCAACTGGACAGAGGCGCTTACAACCTATACTTCAGACTACCTCTACGCAAAGCGCAGCGGGAATCAGGAGGCGCTTGAGTTCAGGCTCAGCAAACTAAGGGGTTACAAGAACTTTGCTTCGACAAGCGACCTCGCGCTCAAGGATTTCATTGATTCCACTACAATCGCTTCCCGTGCGGTAGGATATAATAAAGGCACAATGGTCTTTAATATGCTCAACAGCTTAATAGGGGATGAGGCTTTCCGCGCCGGGCTCAAGGGATTTTATAAGAGCAATGCGTTTAAAAAGGCATCATGGGCTGACATAAAGGCTGCCTTTGAGGTCAGTTCAGGCCGTGACCTTGACTGGTTCTTCAACCAATGGGTAAACAAGGCCGGAGGGCCTGAAATTAGCATTATGGATGCTGATTATAAAAAAACGGCTGAAGGCAAATACCTTGCCACGATTAAAATAAGGCAGCAGTCCACCCTTCCGTACAGGCTTAAGATGCCGGTCTTATTCAGGACAAACATCGGCACATCTTTCTCCGAGATAACCTTGAGCAAAGAGGTAGAGGAAGTTCGGGTGGAGCTTGACTCATCCCCGACTTACATGGAAATAGACCCGAACTACGAGACATTCAGGATACTTTCAGATAAGGAAATACCTCCGTCCTTCGCCTCTTTCTTCGGGGACAAGAACTCCGTGATTGTCGTTCCCGGCAAGGGCAAGCAGGATAAGTACCTGCCTGCGGCTGAAGTAATGGCAAATGACTATAATATCGAGCTTGCGAATGACTCCAAAATAGGGATAAGCGACTACATCTACAAAAAGTCGGTGTTCGTAATGGGAGGCGCAGGTGAGAATTCACTATTCTGGCTCACAGGCCAGTATCTTACAAACAGGGTCACCATCACCCCTGAAGCGTTCAAGATAGAAGGCAAGACATACCCCAGGGCGGGAACAGTCCTTGCCATTGCCATAAAAAACCCCAAAGACCTGTCAAAGACGCTCTGCTTCTTTATTGGGGATAAAGACGGGGACGGCATGCTTGAAGCAGGAAAAAGGCTCCGCTATTTTTCAGAATCAAGCTATGTAGTTTTTACAAGGGACGGAAAAGTGGAAAAGGGAATCTTTCCTATCCCAAAAGTCCTGTCTTTTAATTTCGATGAGCAATAAAAAAGACCGCAGGCGCACTGAAAGGAGAGCCGTATGCTGAAAAGAATCTTATTTACATCCGCATTGCTGTTGCCTCTTGCGCTATCGCCTCTCGCGTACGCGCAAACAAGCCAGCATGAGACAATTACAGAACAGAATGAAGCAGACCTCGTTAAAGAGCTCGAATACAAATTAAAGAGCAATAAGGCATTCCTGAAAGCAGCTCACCAGGTAGTGGACGCAAGCAAGGACGAAGAGGCTCTCTCTTATCTGAAAATGGCTGAATCAGCAGCAAAAGAAGGTACGGTCCATTATAATTCCGGAGAATACAAATTCGGGATTGAAGATATTTCAGAATCAACACAGATGGCCATTCACTCCATAATCCTCGCTAAAAACCAGAAGGACAATACCATAAGGGATTTTGTGATACAGGAGGAAATTCTGCTCAGGGCAAAACGGGATAAAGAGCATAAGGAAATGATGATAAAAAAAGGTCAGGCTGAGGTTGAAATATTCATAAAGACAGCCGAAAGACTCCTTGAAGATAATAATGACGAAGCTGCCAGGGCCAAATTAAAAGAAACAATAGCATCTTTCGAAGCATCAAAAGCAAACCTTCTGCATGAGGACTACGACACCGCCCTTGAAGATATAAATAAAGCATATAAGCTCGCCACTCATACTGTAAAGGACATCAAGCGTTCGAAAGGCGAGATAATAACATTCCCCAAAAAAACTTTCCTCGATGAAAAAGAGCAGCTTGAATATGAAATAAAAAAGAATAATACCTATGTATTCTTTGCGTCCCGGATAGTGAAAGACGGGAATAAAGAGACGACCAAGACGCTTAAGGCAGCCAAAGCGCTCAAAGAAGACGCAGCCAAAGCGATTGATTCAGGAGAGACAAAAAAAGCCATTGACAAGCTTAAGGAGTCAACAAACCTCTACATAAACGCCCTAAAGCAATAATAATAGGCCTTAGGTAAAGTTTTGTTTGACAAACCCGGCTAAATCAGATACTTTTTTATGGATAAAGTTTGAACGGTCCTATCGTCTAGAGGCCTAGGACGTGGCCCTCTCAAGGCTAAAACACGGGTTCGAATCCCGTTAGGACCGCCAGTAAAATCAAGGGGTTACGCTATTCGTAACTCCTTTTTCTTTTCCAATGTCACCAAATTGTAACCGTTTACGATCAAGCACCGCCACCGCATCCCTCAAACTCTCAACAGATAAATGCGCATACCTGGCACTCATCCTCATGTCCCTGTGTGATAGAAGGACAGATATCGTGTGCAGGTCTATCCCTCTCTGCCTGAGGTAACTTGCATAGGTGTGCCTCAGGTCATGGAAGCGAAAGTCTGTGAGCTTGGCGGCCGTGCAGACCCCCTTGAAAGCCCTCTGAAGCTTGACCGGATAGACGGCTTCGCCGTCTTCATGGAAAACCAGATCAGTATCAACCCTCCTGACATTCCCCAACTCCTCCAAGGTATCATAGGCCTCCTGGGTCAATGGCAACCCGAGGTTCTGACTGTTCTTCATGTACTCCCCGCTGATCGTGATCAACCTGTCTTCCATGTTCACCCAGGACCAGCGCATGTAAATGATGTTCCTAAGACGCAGACCTGTATTGAGAGCGATTATTATTACAGACTTAAGCCACGGCTCCGGTGCGTCATCAAGTGCCTTGAAGAGACTTGCGTACTCCTGATTGCTCAGGTACCGACACCTCCCGTTGTTGACCTTGGGCATATCGATGAAGCTTACAGGATTCTCCTTTATCCAGCGCCATCTTTTCATGGCTATATTGAGCATCCTGCGAAGAAGAGAGAGCTCAACTTAAACTATAAAGAGGATTGGGTCATCTGGGATACGGTAAGGACATGGGAAGGTCTTGATCTGCTCTAACTCTATGCGCTCTCTGCCGGCTTATTTTTCCGCGCCACGGAAAATGATACGCAGAAAATTTTACTGTATAGCTCTCCTTTTTGTAGCATGGCGAGTTTGGGATCGAGAAATCCGGCTCTGCAATCCTATGGTTCCGATGAAAGGTGGTCCCGGTAAACTGGACAGGTTGGCGGCGTAACTTATACGGGAAAATTGATAACCAGACCATAGAGGTCCTCTCAGCCGTGAAGAGGATGGCAGATGCTTTGGATATAACTATCTGTCGGTAGGTCTGATTTTCCAAGCCTGGATTGCACAGGAAAGCATAAATAACCTTCAGACCAGCTTGTCTAAAGGTTCTCCGCGGAGTGGCGGGCTTTAGATGTTCAGGCAACCTGTTTCCTTTTATATGGATAAATAGCGGAGGCCTGTTTATAAAAGCATTCCCCGCAGCATCAAGAAACTCGACACCATTCTTTTTCAACTGCTCCGCCAGGTGCTTGAGGACGAGAACAAGCGTCTTAAGCATCTGGTTGCCGATCTGACGCTCGATAACCAGGCTCTGAAAGCTGTTGTCGCAAAAAACTTCTAAAGCCCAAGGTGCGGCGGACAGCGGCGCAGTTCATCGTTTATAGCTTTGGGCTGAGCGAAAGGCGAGCAAGCGCCCTGATCAGGGTAGGCAGGAACACCTCTCGATACAAGCCGAAACCTGATAATGATGAAGATATTCGCAAGAGGATGAAAGAGCTTGCTGAACTAAGAAAGCGCTTTGGGTGTCGGAGGTTGCATGTCCTGCTCAAGCGCGAAGTGCTAGTGATAAACCATAAGCGCACGGAGCGCATATACAGAGAGGAACATCTTTCACTGCGGATTCGTAAACGTAAAAAGCGTGCCTCTCAGGTAAGGGGTGAATTGCCGAAGGCTACGCGAGCCAACGAGCTTTGGTCGATGGATTTCATGCAGGACGCCATGCATAACGGGAGAAAATTCAGACTTCTTACCATGCTGGACACGTATACAAAAGAAAGCCTCCAGATCGAGATTGACACATCAATTGGCGGTAAACGGGTTGCCCCTGTTTTAACCGAAGTAGGATCAGTACGCGGGCTTCCTGAGAGCATAATGGTTGACAACGGCCCTGAGTTCATAAGTAACGCCTTGGACGAATGGGTCCACACGCAAAAGGTGAAGCTTCGTTTTACTCGTGCTGGCAAGCCCCGTTGACAACGAACATGGAGAGCTTCAACGGAAGGCTAAGGGATGAATGCCTCAATCAGCACTGGTTTCTTTCTCTTGATCATGCACGCAGGATTGTTAATGAATGGCGCGCAGGGATTATAACGAGGACCAGCCACACAGTTCACTCGGAAACCTTTCTCCGAATGAATTCGCAAAACGTCATCAGGAGAAAATGGCTAAATTAGTCTAATTACGAATGGCACTATAGATGGGGGCAGGTCCTCTTCAATCCAATGAGTCTTGTTGCCACGAATGTGCGGTCATGGAATAGCTTACCTTCAAGCTGAGATGAAACATCCTTTTAAGGGCAGCAAGCTCGAGGTTTATAGTCCCGTTCTCAGCCCCTTCCTCTTGCCTCTGAAGGATATAGGCCAGTATCTGATCTGTTGTAATATCAACGGCCTTGACACCTTCAAAAATGGCGTAAGAAAAACGGTTACTCCCAATCAAATTAGGCATGGCACTTGGGTTAATTCCTCAGAAGATAAAGCTCGCCAAGTTCAGTCTGCAGAGGTTTTTCAATTTCGAATTTATTGCTGAACCATTCATAAAAAAAAGGGACTCGCACAGAATCAGGTATATCATAGGTCGCAAGCGCTCTAAGCCCATCCGACGGGCGTATTCTTAGGATAGCCTTCACTCCGTTTTTTTCCAGCTCAGCAACCAGCTCACGTTGCATCTCTTCTGTAATCGCCCACCCCAGACAATAATATTTTGAAGGAAGCCTAAAGCCCAGCGAAGGATATACAAGGGAAGCTGAATGGACTACAAACAATTCTCCGTCATTGATGCCCTTTGATTCCAGAAGTTCTCTGGTCGAACATACAGCCCTGTCATACGAGGAGATATGAGGGACCGAGAGATTCCTCGCTGAAAAAATCCCATTAGAACACTGCTTCGGCTTTGGATCATTATGTTCAGCAAGAATCTGTAAGGATTCGGAAATAACCTCAAAATGGGGAGGAGCTGTAGGCTGACCGAAAGAGCCTGTCCAGAAATTTAGAAATATAAAAAGCGCCGTGATTATTGCGCCTTTCAGCCATCTACTCACATCAAGTGAAACAAGGCCACGCGATATCAAAAGAAGCAGCACGAGATAGGAAAAACCGAAGAACTGAAGGATATGGTCCTCAGCGCTCCTGCCGAGAGCGGTTCTAATCGAAAATGCAAGAAGAAACAGAACAAGCACAAAAAAGCCGGTTTCAACCGTACTGCCTTCCTTAAAGCGCGTATAAAGATGCCGGGCTGATATGGCGGCTATACCGAGAACTGAGGTGAGGTAGAATACCCCTATCTGCATGGTATAAGTTGTATAATCGAGCGCAGAGAGCCATGATGCAGGAAGGGGATAAGGGAACCCGGTAGAATCGGCCATAAATTTCGGGAGAGTGAGCATGGTGATACGGTACCAATCCGAGCCTGGAAAACCGAAAAGCAGATATGAAAACAGGGCTGACGCGATAAGGCCTGCCAAGTACAGAAAAAATGAAACGACCTGTTCCTTTAATCGGGTGAGTTGGCGCGAAATAATCGAGAAAGCAAACGAATACAGGCAATAACCGAATACGGACAGGATGCCGTATACGCCGTAATCTATGCGGTAAATATAAGAAATGAACGCGACCACGCCTGCCAGTATAAAGCCTGGCATGCTCTTAGACCGTGAAAACAGGAGGAAAGAGATTATTACCGGCAACAACAATCCATATGTAGGCATAAGTAGCATGTCACTCAGGACGACCGCGATGAAAGTAATGAGCAATGAGTAGTACCCGAGCCCCATGCCGATACACAAGAGCAGCAGCGTGATCACCCCAAGGCTGTTTGCCATTGCGAGCGCAATCGACATTGTCGGAAGGTCTGCGCTGGAACCTAAATAGAAAAATAGAGCTGTCAGGCCTGTATCGTGGAGTCCGTGAGGCCAGAAAAAAGTCACAAATGGCATTCCGCCATTCAGGAAGTCAATGGCTGACGTGAACTTCTCTCCGAAGTGATGGAGGTCAAGGCTCTCATCAAAAAAGTATGCGGCATAAATATTCGCCAGAAAAATAAATGCGGTCCCTAAAAAAGCCGCCAGACAGAGAAGCCACATTCTGGGCTTAGGATTTAGATTAAGTAGGTGGGTAGTATTCCGACCTTGAAAATAATCAAGTAGTGAAAGCAGAATAATGAGGGTAATTGCCGGGACAACCCATGAGAAAATGTCTTCAAAGTATAAATATTTGTAAGAAATCAATAAGCCGAGTAAAAACAAAAAACCAGAAAAGGCACACTTCTGTGCCCATGACATCCTGGCCAGAGCTATCGAGACCGGGATCGATGCCGCTGCCGCCAGCAGGATAGCCTTAATCTCTACATTCTTCGGATACCTGTAGAAAGACGGATAACCGGGGGCCAGCCATTCAGGGGTAATGAACACCGCACATAGATAGCCAATGACAGCTGAGGCTCCTATAATGGCGCACAAAAGAGTGATTACCTCTGCAACTGAAGCCAGAAAGCCGGACGGTTTAATTCTTAATCTCATTTTTAGCGTATACAATAAAAGCCTCGCCAAGTTGCAGTTTTATTTTAAAGTTGTAAAGTAATGAAGGTACGCTCCCCGTAACTGAGTTTACGAGCGATGAGAATATCTTGGGTCCGAAATTGGACCCTACTGAGAGCAGGTATGAAACGGGAAGTTTCTTTGCAAGTGCATCTATCTTGAGAGGCTTAAGGCCTGCCCTCAACCCCAGGAGCTCAAAAGATTTCGCCGAGAAATAGAAAAGGTGCTCCAGTTTATACTGCGGCCAGAGTCTTCCTGTAATTCTGTGCAGGAGAGAGCCTGAGAGCGGGGCTGTCAGCACTATCTTTCCGCCCGGGTTCAGGAGGCGGGAGATGTTCGAGAGTGTTTTTGCCGGATCCCTCAGGTGTTCCAAGACATCAAACATGAAAACAATATCGAATCTCTTGTCACATGATTCAAGAAATTCCAGGACGTCAGCGCGGAAATACTCACAGTCAAGCTTCGTTAGGATAGTTTCCGACTCGGGATTCATCTCTACTGCTGTGATTTTCGAACCGCGGTAAAGCCTGTTGAACGCCCTCACGAAATCGCCTCCGCCCGAGCCGAGTTCAAGGACTGAAAATCCCTTCTTTTTAGGAATAAGCCAGGAGTTCGAACAAAGCATATCAGTAAAAAAATCTTCTTTCGGGAACTCAATTTTTACAAGCGCGTTCCTGCGCGCATTATAGCCGAAGTACTGCTCCGAAAGAAGCTCCGGTGAAGGCTGTGGGAATAATTCCTCAGCACCGCATTCACGGCATATATACAGCCAAATGCGTTCACGGTTTGAGAATATCCTTTTCCGGCACATTACCGAACCGCAGGCTATGCAGCTATGGTCATTCTCTCGAATAGGTCTTCGCGCTTCCATACACAGGCCGTTCAATTATTTTCTCTTTCTCTGAGTTCTCAAGCAGAGCGCTCGCCTCCGCTAATACCTCTTCCACCGAAATAGAACTCATGCAAGGTGCTGTGCCGGCACAAGGGAGGCACTCGTCATCAATTACGTGAACGCAAGGTGAACATATAAAATTATGGTAAATAGCGACGGTATCCTTTCTGCAGGACGGCAGAAAATGACAGGGGTGCGTTGGTCCGAAAAGAGCGACTATCGGCGTACCCATAAGAACAGCCAAATGCATCGGGCCTGAGTCAACGGTAATCATCAGCCTGCAGCCCCTAAGAATACCCATGAAGCCTCGGAGGTCGTATTCACCGCAGGCATTCCGGACCTTTGATTTTGCCCAGGCAGGCAGCATACCAGTCATCCCCTCGACATGGCCATAGTCCTGGCTTGACCCTGTAAGCACTATCTCAAACTGATAAAACTCCAGTAATTTCAAAATGAGCGAATGGAAGCTTTCTCTTGGCCATTTTCTCATAGGCGAAAGCTCGCCGGAATTTATATTAATGACTATCTTGTCCAGCTTGCGGGGCCTTGTATTAATACCCAGCTCTATCGCGAGATCGGAGCTTGGTATAGCTTTCATCGGGAGGGTATCCAGGAAAATTTGATGGTACAGATCGCCTACATATCTGAACCTATTGAAATAGATAAGATGTGTGTGCAGATATTTTCTGAAGCGAGTTGTATCTGAAATAAATCCAACTCGATTCAGGGCCACGGTCCATAAGCAGAATAGTGATGACAGCTTGGAGTATATTTCAAGGTCAAAGGCCCATGTAGGCCTGAATGACCAGATCTCGGGCAGATCCCGAATGAGCGATACAGCAGAACGTAGCAAAGTGCGGTCGTCAAGAATGACTATCTTTGAGAATATCCCAAACTCCTTGGCGATCGAGGCGGTATGCCTTGTGCCCCAGAATGCAAGGCTCGCGTCAGGATAATTTTTCTTCAAGGTCAATAAAGCAGGGTAGGCGCAGGCAAGTGAACCGATACCGCTGAATTTCATGATAAGCACCCTGTCGACAGAGGCGCCCTTGTGTCTACGCCTCAAAATACGGCCCGCTAAAAAAGCACAAAATTCAAAAAAGTTGGCAAGTACCAGCCCGATGTAATGATCTATTTTCCGTTTTGTTTTGAGGGATATCATGGCGTAAGCATAAACATTTTTCATATTCATATAACATAATAGTTAACTTCTTACAATACCAGAGATAATAGCAATGAACATGCCTGTAATTGTCAGGACTTCATAATTCATCGGGGGGGCATACTTTGGCTTACAGGTAGATGGCATTCGAGATGCCGTGCTTGCGATGACCTCTTGAGCAGGGAATTGCTTCTGTTTCCTTTATGAGGGCAATGGTTACGACTCGGTAAAACAGAACTTCTTCTATAAACCTCCTGTCCTTTATCTGTCACAAGCTCTACTTTTAGACATCCACATTTTAAGGAAGCTTACGTTCCCCACAAAAGAGAGTAGGTGTACAAGACTTGCTTCCTGTATAGATTTTAGAGATGTGGAGCCAATTTAAATCTCTCAAAGTCAGGGTTAAAAAATTTCGAAGCAAATCAATCATATCCTATTTAAAGACTATTGATAAATGTTTATTATTCCGCTGCTCACTCCGATGTTGTTCGTCTCATTTGACTCCAAGTTCTCGTCCTCGGAATCGCCAACACCTATTATGTAATAAGTGCCGGGAACAGTGTTCAGTGGAATGGTCAGATTCGTAATGCCAGTACTCGAGCCGCCACCAGCTATGCTGCCCACAAGCCTTGAGCCTAGAACCATATCGGATGAATCAATAACCGTATCCGCGGACAGGTAAAATCTCAACCAAGAGTTAGCAGAACCGCCCGTACCATTATTGCTAACAGTGCTTGATAAAGCCAGAGCCGCTCCGGTCTGCGCGCTCATAGGCATGCTCAAGGCACTTACCACAAGGTCAATTCCTGATATGTTCAGGGTTATGCTATCGGTAGATGAGGATAAATTGCCTGAGGGGTCTTTGAACTCAGCATATACGGTTTTGGTGCCGTTACCTGATGAAAGAGTCCAAGCTTTTGTTGTTGTGTAAGATTCCCATGCAGCCCAAGAAGCGTTATCATTACTGAATCTCATTTCCGATACTATACCGCTGTTGTCAGAGGCTGAAAGGGTCAATGTGACTGTTGCCGAAGTTGTGCTTACTGCGCCGCTATTAATTATAACCGAGCCGGTGGGCGAGGCCACATCGTTTACACTCGTTGATATCATGTTACCGTTGGCGTCATAGATGTAATTAACTACAATTCCATTTCCGTGGTCTATATTCATAAGGCGGTTAGCGTTGTCATATGTGTATGTGGCTGATAAAGCAGGCCCACTGAACAAGATTGCAATTAGAAATAAAAATAATGAAATTATGTTTTTAGATTTCACCACGGACCGTCCTTTCAATTCCGAAGCACTGAAAATGAATTTAAAATTTTTCTGATTTAAAAAGCAAATACCTTTTGGAACTGAAAAACTTCATGCGATGAAAACAGCACACTCGCTTTATAGTGGGTTACGCTTCGCTAACCCACCTTACTGGGCTGGAGGATGGTCGCCATCGCCAGAAGGGACGGAGATATCGGAGGCCTGCCATTATCATTGCAGCACATCTGCTTGAAGTGTTCATCCTTTATAATAGGCCAGACAACATCCCGGAACTTCCGGTAAAAACTATCCGGAGGTATTAACTGCTCGCAGATGTAATCAGCGTCTAAAAAGCTGCCTTGTCCGTGACGGGGTTTCAGCATTGTTGTTTTTCTTCCCTCCCGATGATTTTCTTTTCATCATATTTCGGAGGAAGACCAAATTCAAGAAAATTTGGTCTATTAAGGGCTACTTACTACCCAAGTGCTGACTTATTACAAAAACATCAACGTCGCTCATGGAACACTCTTCACTAGAGGCTTCATTGCTCGTTATGACTTCGATTGTATTCCCGGATTTCTCAACAAACGTGATGAGATGTATCTGGCGATAAAGATCTTTGCCAATTTTTTCTGATGCCAATCTGACGGTTTTTGTTTTGGTGAAATCCAACTTATCGTTATCCGTTATTCCTACATCTTTTAGTTCCCCAAAGGCCATTGCCGTTGGCCACCGATCCACCCCTGTACAATCTGGGTCTTTAGTAAGAGCAAACGAAGGAGATAAAAGTAACAGAATAAAAGCTGTCAAAATTTTTGGTATATGTTTCATGTGCCCCACCCTTGAAAAGATTGCTCTCATTGCACAACCCTCAATTCGCGGTCTCTGCTGTTATTAATTTGCTCTCTAATGCCACGCCGCAGGATTATACAGCCAGCTGACGCACTCTGACAGCCACATGAGTTGTCACCGTGAATACGGAAGGCATCTCTGCCAAAGGTGTCTGTGCCTGGGCGTGGATTTAAGGACAAAGTAAGAGGCCCTCTGGTTGTTGTCGCGCTACCGATGTCATAAGTCCCTCGTGGAATTGGCCCGACAAATGGAACATTTTGCATATTTGGTTTATTTAATCCTACACCATTACCAGAATAACCTTTCCCAATCGGAGTTTTTGCGCCAGTCTGGTTATCCACATAAGTCAATCGTCTGGTCGATTGGGAGTATTCCCAGTAAAGGCCAAGGGGGTCTATGCGGTTCACCGGGTTGTTGCCTGAGTAGAGGTAAAGATTCGTCTCCGTCAGGGGTTTTCCGACACTATCCACATACCCATACAAATTCACATCCCCGCCCGCAAAACCTATCGGGTCCTTGCTTACAAATCGTCCAGCTTCGGGGTCGTAGTATCTTGCCCTGTAATAATAGAGCCCTGTCTCGCTGTCAAACTCTCTGCCGGTATAGGTGTATGCGTTCCTGATTGTCTCAGACTTCTTGAGAGCTCCAAAGGAGTCAAAAGCATACCTATTCACCACTATCTGGGTGCTGTCTGTCATGGAGGCTATCGAGTTCTTTTTCACTCTCCTTAAATATTTTTCTTGCAGCTTTAAGATCAATTACTTCAGAAAAATATAAAATACTTTTTTCTAATTTGCTCATTTCTTCTTTGGATAATAAATAATTTATTTTATCATCCTTTAATACAATTCCATTTTGATCTATATAATATTTATGATTATCTTCCAAAAATTCTACTTTAAGCCGAATTATTTTATTATCAATTTTTTTGTCTGTTCTGCTTGATTCAAGTATTTTTTTTATTTCTTCCCCAAAAACATGATTTTTTGCGAACCAAATCGTATTCAAGCTCCTCTCCTCAATATGATCCATCGTCACTGGAATATATGTACTTACTTTAAATGGAATAAAAAATATCTTCATAAAAATATTTGGGTCTTCCTTCATTTTTGCTGTAGCTCCTCCTTCTAAAAATAAACTCAATAAAATGAAAAAGCTAATTACAAATTTCTTCACAATAAAACTCCTTTCTAATACTCCAATCTTTCATCTTGACCTAACTCTATGGCAATAGGGTTTTCATTTAACCTAACATTATCCATCCTGTCAGGCCCCGTATCACCGACCCCAGTAGCGGCATGACCCATCTCATGACCTAATATTCTTTCACTTGATGCTTGCACTATTTTTTCTGTGCAACCTTTTTTAACTTTAATTTCTGGATGGAATTCAGGATCGATAATAATTTCATGAGCGGAAGGGTCGTAATATGCATCTAAAATCTTTTTATCTATAATTTTATATGTTATTTCAGATTTTTTCATAATTTCATACAGCTGCTTACCTCTCTTTGTCGATTTAAGTTTTTTTAATGCTTTTTTGAGTCGCCCTGCTTCGCTTAAGTCAATTTTTAACCCAAAAACATCCGTCCAATTTACAGAATTATTCCCCACATACCCATACACATTCACATCTCCGCCCGCGAAACCTATCGGGTCTTTGCCTATGAACCTCCCAGCTTCGGGGTCGTAGTAGCGGGCCCTGTAGTAATAAAGCCCTGTCTCGCTATCGTACTCCCTACCGGTAAAGGTATATGCGTTCCTGATTGTCTCAGA
>JACOUO010000029.1 GCA_016177845.1 Deltaproteobacteria bacterium
AGGATTAATGGGACTTTTTAAGAGAGACCAGGTCTGGTGGATGAGATTCAGCTATAACGGCAAGCAGATAAGGCAATCCACAGGGGCAACTGATAAGAAGCTTGCGGAAAAGATCCATGCAAAGGTTCTAACTCAAATCACGGAGGGCAAGTGGTTTGATGTTGATGAAGGCAAAAAGAGAACTTTTCTGGAGCTTGCAGAAAAATATGAGGCTACAGAGTTCAAGGAGCTTAAAAGCTGGCAATCAGTTAAAAGCTATCTTAATGGTTTAAAAGCCTTCTTTGGCCCATATATGCTTTCAGAGATTAACCCTGCTGTTATAGATGAATTCAAGCAGAAAAGGAAAACTGAGGGCGTAAAATCCGCAACCATAGTTAGGCAATTGAATATCCTTAAACGGATGTTCAATCTTGCCAAAAAGCGTTGGATGTGGATTAAAGAGGTTCCGCCTATTGAGATGGTAGCAAGGGCTGATAAAAAGCGGCTCAGGTATCTGTCCTTTGAGGATTATCACAAGCTTCTTAATGTCTGTGAAGGATGGCTAAAGGGTGTCGTAACCATAGCCGCATGGACAGGATTAAGGCAGGGCAATATCCTTAATCTTAAAAGAAATCAGGTAAATCTGTTTGCGAGGACTATCAAGGTAGATGCCTCTGACACTAAAAATGGAGAGCACCTGATAATCCCTATAGCAGAACCTGCTTTTCTGGTCTTAAAAGAGGCTCTAAAGGTAACCCATATCAAAAGCCAATATGCTCTTTGCAAGCCTGAGGGAACTCCTTATTATAAAATGGAAGTCCATAGGGCTTTTAAAGAGGCTTTAGAAAAGGCCGGGATTGAGGATTTCAGGTTTCATGATCTGAGGCATTGTTTCGCCTCTTGGAACCGTCAAGCGGGGGTTGATCTTGATACCCTTGCAGACCTCATGGGGCACAAGGATACCCGAATGACGAGACGGTATGCCCATATAGGGCCTGTTCACCTTGCCAGCGCGGTAGGACTGCTTGAGAAGAGCTACAAGGCATTTAGCACAAATTTAGCACAGTCCAATGAAAAAGGGCTACAGCAAATGCCGTAACCCTTTGATTTACTTGGCGTCCCCACGGGGATTCGAACCCCGGTTACCGCCGTGAAAGGGCGATGTCCTTGGCCTCTAGACGATGGGGACCTGAATTTTCTATTACTTGGTGAGCCGCCCGGGACTCGAACCCGGGGCCACCTCATTAAAAGTGAGATGCTCTACCAACTGAGCTAGCGGCTCGAACCCGGTTTGCGGAACCAAAAACCAAATAACCTGGAATAAGTACCACAACCGAAAAATGTTGTCAAACCTAAAATCAGGATTTTTCAAAATATTTGCAAAATCAGCTCCCCACGCTATAAAATGGCAGGGATTTTAATGCGCTTTCCTTTATATTGACACGCCCTTAAAAGGGCCGCCTCACAGAGTACCCGATAAAAAGTGATCTTTTAGACCAAATCTTCCATGCCATGCGCCTTTCTAAGGCACTCAAGAGTATCTCTTACGGTCTTTCTCCTTATATGCTTAAGCATCAGGTGCACTCCGCAGACAAAATCGTCCTGCTCCTTTTTTTTAAGGCTCCTGTAGAGCTTCAGCAGGAGTTCCTCCGGGCAAGGGGTCGAATTCTCGATAATATTGCCCCTGAAGCTGAAGAAATAAGACGGATCTTTATCCATGGCGCGGGATATCTTAAGCCACTCGTCCGTGGTTATGGGTATATCTCCCCTCTCCTTGCGGACATAAGTAGTCCTGTCTATCCCGAGATATCTGGCCAGGGCTTCCTGCCTCAGGGCCTGCTCTTCGCGCAGTTGCTTGAGCCGTTCCAATATTTCTTTAGTAGTCAGTATCAAGTAGCTATCCCGCATCAATCCAAATCAATCACCAAAGGAAATAAAAACACTGAAACAACGAAGGCGCGGTTGACGGTATTATTTGACGAACTCAATTCAGCAATAACACAATGATTTTATAAAAAGGCCTATCGGCAGGCTAAATCCAAAAGGAACAGGAGGGGCTCATGCGGATGGATTGAGACCACTTCTGGCCCAATCAGAATTTTATGATTCTCCTCAGAAAATCCTTGACCTCAAGAACGAATTCCCTTGCTTGATAAATGCGAAGCAAGGCCTCGCTTTCAGCATAATCAAGAGATGTATTGACCATCCATTCTTCTCTGGCTTCCTTAAGCCTGCTTACCAGAGGGTCTACCTTGCTGTTTAACTTGTTCAGTACGGATGTAAAATGGACAAGGGCCTCTTTCTGCTGAATCCCGGCTGTGAGATATGCCGCAATGGTTGCATGCACAGCCGAATAATAAGCAATGGTGACGCACGGATTATACAAGCCGTTCTTATGAAGAAGTTCTGCCGCCTGAAGGAACTCCTCGGCTTTTTTCATCTCATTTCTAATTTTATCCCGTTTTCTCGGATCCAAGAACAAAACTCCATTCCGCTTTCTTTCACTTAAAACTGTAACCATTTACCGTGGGCGCGCTCTTCCAGATTTTCACTACGGCTACAACTCAAGAAGATAAGCCTGTTTAAAATCATCTTTTTAAATACCGTAAAAAACCAAGCATGTCAAACAATATGACACGGCAATTGCCGCACTCCAGGGCTTAAGCCTTGAAAGCGTCAAAAATACAGCCGTACTGACTTGATTCCATTTATGGACCGCATCAGGCAATCACTCACTTTATCGGCCAATTTGCGCCTTTTCTTGAATGAAAACACAGCTCTCAAAAAAACATTAAATAATATTTATAATAATTTCACATTGTCGCCAAAAAATCTTTATAGTATTATCTATACAATGCCAACGATTATAAGCAGATACATTTTCAGGGAAATCGCAGTACCTTTCCTTTTAAGCCTTACGATACTTACCGTTACCGCGCTTCTAAGCAAGGTTATTAAGCTTATCGAGCTGATGGTAACACATGGCATCGGTGCATCCTTTATATTCTGGTTCATAGTCTCGGTAATTCCCTCTTTCCTTATCTATACAATCCCTATCTCATTCCTTATAGGCACACTTGTAGCATTTACAAGGCTCAGTTCTGACAGTGAGATAACCGCCATGAAGGCATCGGGCTTAAGCCTCTTCTCCATTATGAGGCCCGTACTCTTTCTGGCGCTTTTAGCTTATCTTGCCAGCATTTCGGTTACTCTATATCTGTTCCCATGGGGCAATGCCAGCGTAAAGAAGCTACTCTTTGAGGCTGCGAAGTCAAAGCTCGTCTCCGGCATTGAGGAGAAAACCTTTTATGACCGCTTCAAGGGAGTGGTGCTTTATGTCGACCACCTCATACCAAAGACAGGAGAGATGGAGGGCATCTTTATCTCTCAGGGAGGGGCCGGGGGCGGGGAATCAAATATCTTCTTTGCGCAAAGGGGTGTATTTTCACCATCTACCGAGGAGTTCACCGTATATCTGAAGCTCGACAACGGCACCATCCACAGAAAGACTGAAAATAACGGCGCATATCATATTGCTGAATTCTCATCATATATACTTGAGCTTGGCTTTACAGGGGACGGCCCTGCCAACATCTCTGATAAGCCGAACAGGGAGCTGTATCTAAATGAACTAAGGGACAGGATAGAGCTTATTGCCATAAAGGGAGAGGATACCGCCCCATACAAGATAGACCTTCATAAGAGATTTGCCCTGCCTGCCTCTATCTTCGTATTCGCCCTGCTGGGCGTGCCTCTCGGCATCCAGAAGATAAGGGCGGCAAGGTTTACCGGCTTCAGTGTCGCATTAGGGGTTGTGCTCATTTATTATGTTGTATCCACCGCCTTTGAGGCATTAGGAGAAAACGGGGTCATAGACCCTATTCTTTCGGTATGGAGCTCGAATATTATCTTCCTTATAGCCGGAGCCTACATCTTCTCCAAGGCTGCAAAAGACTCGCCCATCGACATTCTGTCATGGGTTGACAGAGTAAGCCCCAAGGTCGTCAGAAAAAAGAAACAGAAATAAACCCGGCCCTTTCCGGCCATAAAATTTTAAAATGAAAATACTTGAAAAATACATAATCTCCGAATTCACAAAGCTGCTGATAATATCGGTATTGTCCTTTATCGTCCTGTTCATAATGGTAGACCTGTTTGAGAATATGGACAATCTGATGAAGTATAATGTCCCGATACTGGCCAGCTTTGTATTCTTCCTTTATAAAGTGCCGTTCATAATCGGGCAAGTCTCTCCCATTGCCGTTCTTGTTGCCGTGCTTCTGTCCCTTGGCCTGTTTTCAAAACACGGTGAGATCACCGCAATGAAGGCGGGAGGCATCCGCCTTCTCAGGGTTCTCGCCCCTCTGCTTGCGTTCGGCATAGGCATCAGCCTGTTCGTAATATTCATCAATGAGTACATCACGCCTACCGCCCTCAAGAAGGTCGATACTTTCAGGAAGGAATGGTTCGGCATTCAAGGCAGTTCTTTCGGAAAAGAAGGCGTATGGCTTAAGACCAACAAAGGCATCATTAACATTAAGCAGGTCGACCTCACGAAAAACCAGCTAAACGGAGTTACATATTACATTATAGAAAAGCCTTTCGTGGTAAAGAAGCGCATTCAGGCAAGAAAGGCTGAATGGAAAAACAATCAATGGATTGCGGATTCAGCGTTTATCTGGAACTTTACCGAAAGGGGAGAGGCCTTTAAATCAGAGGCGTCTGATGTGCTGCTTGAGGGAATAGTAGAGCCTGTCGACCTTGCAAATGTGGAGAACATCCATAAGAACATGAGCTTTGGCGAACTCAGGGAATATGTAAAAAGCCTTGAGGACGACGGCTATGAAGCAACCAAATACAAAATAGACCTATACGGCAAGCTTGCCTTCCCGATAGTCAACTTCATAATGGTGCTTGTCGGCATCTCATTTGCCCTTAAAACGGGCCGCCACAGCGGAATAGCCGCAGGAGTAGGCCTGAGCATAGTAATAGCATTCAGCTATTGGGTGGTCTTCGCGTTGACGAAATCCCTCGGGCAAAGCGGCATGGTCCCGCCCATGCTTGCGGCATTCTTCCCTGACATGCTGTTTTTCGCCATCGGCGCGCTCATGTTCGGTTATGTGAGGCAATGAAGCAGGATTCTCATGTAAAAAGTTTTTGTATTTTAATTAAACCCCAACGGCTTTTTGCAAAAACTCAAAATAAAGAAAATTTATCAATAAATAAAAAACGGCGGAAGAACTCTCTCCCGCCGTTTTCAGTTATATGCTCCGAACTCCCTTTAAGCCTTTGCAGGTGCCTCCGCCTTTTTCGGCACAGCAATCCTTATAAAAATCTCATCAAGCTGCTTCTGGTCTACTGTTGACGGGGCATCGCTCATAACATCGGTTGCCTTCTGCGTCTTGGGGAAGGCGATGACATCCCTGATGGACTCAGAGCCGGTCATGATTGCCATTATCCTATCAAGGCCGAATGCGATACCGCCGTGAGGAGGCGTGCCGTACTTAAGCGCCTCAAGGAGGAAGCCGAACCTTTCCTGCGCTTCTTCAAGCTTGATGCCAAGTTTCTCAAACACCTTTGCCTGCACATCGCTCCTGTGTATCCTTATGGAGCCGCCGCCAATCTCGCTTCCGTTAAGTACAAGGTCATATGCCTTTGCCCTTACCTTGAGCGTGTCTGTATCAAGCTTCTCCAGGTCCTCATCCATGGGCGCGGTGAACGGGTGATGAACCGCCACATACCTCTTTTCAGCGTCATCATAATCGAGCATGGGGAACTCTGTCACCCAGACAAAGTTGAAGCCTTCTTTGGGTATGAGCCCAAGCCTGTTGCCGATATTGAGCCTGAGCCTTCCAAGGACAGTATTGGCAATTGATGGCTTATCAGCCGCGAACAGGAGGAGGTCTCCTGTTGAAGCCTCAAGTATTGTTGCGATATCCTGCCTTTCAACATCGGTCAGGAACTTGGCTATCGGGGATTGCCAGCCCTCTTCTGTTATCTTTACCCACGCAAGGCCTTTGGCGCCGAAAGACACAGCTATCTCGGTTAAGTCATCAAGGTCTTTCCTTGAAAAACCTGCTCCGCCCTTTACGCAGACCGCCTTTATCACTCCGCCTTTAGCGGCAGCGTCATTGAACACCTTAAAGCCTGAGCCCTTAAGCATCTCGGTCAAGTCCTTAAGCTCAAGGCCGAACCTGACATCAGGGTTATCAACCCCGAACCTGCCAACAGCCTCAGCGTAGGTAAGCCTCGGGAAAGGAGGATTGAGGTCAAGGCCAAGCCCTTCCCTGAATATACGGACAACAAGGCCCTCCATCATCTTCATTACATCTTCCCTGTCAACAAAGCTCATCTCAGCGTCTATCTGGGTGAACTCGGGCTGGCGGTCAGCTCTGAGGTCTTCGTCCCTGAAGCACTTGACTATCTGAAAGTACCTGTCAAAGCCGGATATCATCAGTATCTGCTTAAAGAGCTGCGGAGACTGGGGGAGCGCGTAGAACTGGCCAGGATTGACCCTGCTCGGAACAAGATAGTCCCTCGCTCCTTCAGGCGTGCTCTTGGTCAGCACCGGCGTTTCTATTTCAAGGAAACCGTTCTCCGTAAGATAGTTTCGTGTTGCCATGGCGACCTTGTGCCTTAAGATGAGCTTATTCTGGAGAGGCGCCCTCCTTAAGTCAAGGTAACGGTACTTAAGCCTTGTCATCTCTGCGACATCGGTCTCATCCTCTATCATAAAAGGAAGTGTAGCGGCGTCATTTAAAACCCTGAGCTCAGCAACGGCAACTTCCACCTGGCCTGTTTTGAGGTTGGGGTTTTCTGTGCCCTCAGGCCTCTTCTGGACAATGCCTTTGACAGCCAGCACAAACTCATTCCTTATATCGTGAGCCTTATCATGGACTTCATTGGATGCTTCGGGATTGAATACAAGCTGGACGAGGCCGCTGCGGTCCCTTAAATCTACAAAGATAAGCCCTCCGTGATCCCTTCTGCGCTGGACCCATCCCATAAGGATAAGAGTTTGACCATTTTGGGCGGATGATACATCTGCGCAGTAACAGCTTCTCCGCCAGCTTCCCATTTTTTCTAACAAGTTGAGCCCTCCGTAAAAATTTTAGTGATTAAGGTTGTAAGTACGAAAAATTAGGTTATTATTATAACTAATATAATTAAAAAAATAAATCCCGCTAAAAAAAGCAGAAATTTTTCCTTGGCTAAAATCCTCGGAAAATACCGAAAATAAAGAGGATTTGCTTTTATAACACATCCTTTTGCGCTTTTCAATTTATTAGAATTTTCGGAAAGTAAATTTTTAGCTTGACAGAAGCTATGTAGAACGGGCTATAATTGCAACAATTATAACCCAAAAACTCCACAAAAAGTCGGGTAAAAACATTACAAGGAGGCAATCAATGAAGAGAACTCGCTTCTGGATTCTCCTCCTGACTTGTATCGGTATCGCTGGTGGTCTGTTCGCGGCAAACACAGGCCATGCAGAATACGGGGACATCGTCCTGAATAGCAAGTCGGAGAGTATGGAAAAGGCAGGTGTGAACCCAGTCGTGTTCCCACACTGGTTTCACAGGATCAGATTCAAATGTAAGGTTTGCCACGAAGACATATTCATCATCAAGAAGGGCGCCAACGACATCAACATGGCCGCCATCATGAACGGTGAATTCTGCGGCAAATGCCACAACGGTCTTACAGCATGGGAACCACTGTACTGCGATAGGTGCCATTCATACGCACCCGGCGGAACTGCACCGGCTGCATCACCGGCAAGGTAATACCACTATCTCGTTATCGGAAAGGAGGCAATTTTAATGAAAGCATCTTCTAATAAGTTCATGAAGGGCGCCCTCCTCCTCTCGCTTTCGGTCTTTTTTGGCGTTGCAGTAACAGTAAATGGGGCTGATTCCGCAACTGCGGCAAAGGGAAAAACCAATGCAGCTCCTGCCAAAAGCGAAAAAGGTGCGGCACCCGTTCTGGATCCCAACGATCCGGCAAGTCTTATCTATCTTGATACCTCAGGGAAACCTGCTGGTATCGGAGACCCGAACAAACCGGCCAGCCAGTCCTATAAGGCAGGCCAGGGTTGGCATCCGCAGGCTCTTTCAGCTGCAGGCCTTCCCAAAGACAAGTACGGCCTTATCGACTGGGCAAAGCTTGTAAGAGAAAATATTGTAAAACCGAAACCGTCGCTTGACCCGAACGACGAAGAGATGCCGCCCCTTAAAATGGATATCCTTATCCCGGCAAAGGGCGATTTCGTAAACGATGTAATCTATCCGCATGAGATGCACACATACTGGCTCAAATGCGAAGTATGCCATCCGGCAATATTCGTTCCGGCTAAAGGCTCGAACAATATGTCAATGGCTGAGATTACAAAGGGTAACTGGTGCGGAAGATGTCACGGCAAAGTTGCGTTCCCGCTTACGGACTGCAACAAGTGCCATTCTTCACCCAAAAAAGCGGCATCAAAGTAGGACTTTATGAAAAAGTGGCAGGTTTTAGCATTGGCTCTGCTCATGGCAGTCCCGGCAACAGGTTTTGCCCAAATCGGCAAATTGAAGCTCGACTCCAAAGTAGACAGCATGCATAAGGCAGGTGTGGGGCCTGTAATATTCCCGCACGACAGCCACGAAAAGCTTTACAAATGCAATGATTGTCATCCGAAGATATTCAAGGAAAAGCGCGGCGAGAGTGGAATATCCATGAAGTTGAATATGGATGGAAAGTTCTGCGGCTCCCCGAACTGTCACAACAGTCCCAAGGCTTTTCCTCTCTTTGAATGCACAAAATGCCACACAAATGTTGGGGCGGCGAAGTAGCCGCCCCCTTTTTTTGCCTTCTATTCTTTCCTGAATCAAAATAATTCCAAAAATTTAAGCGGCGGCCCTGACCTTATTACAGCAGGCTTGCGGCCTCTTTATCGACAAGCCAGATGAGCTCTCCCCTTGGCCTTACAAGCTGGGCAGGATACGCAGGGGCCTTATCCTTATTGGTAAGTACCTCTTTCAATATACCTGCCTTATTCCTGCCAGATACAAGGAATATTACCTTAGAGGCGTTATTCACTACAGGCAGGGTCATTGTAATCCGGTCGTAATCAAAAGGCTCTACATGAGTCTCGACAACAAGCCTCTTCTCTTCTCTAAGAGTTTCTTTTGAGGGAAAGAGAGAAAGGGTGTGCCCGTCCTCGCCAAGACCTAAAAGCATCAGGTCAAACGCAGGGACTTGCGCGTTGAAGAACTCTTTAAGCTCTTTTTCGTATTCCAGAGCGCTTTCTTTAGGGTCGCCCTCTCCCTTTATCCTATGGACATTCTGAGCAGGTATCGGAATCTTTGAGATCATCTCATAATGGGCAAGCCTGTAATTACTGCGGATATCTGACGGCGGTACACACCTTTCATCACACCAGAAAAGATGCACATCCTGCCACGGTATATTTATCTTTATGTCATCTGATGCAAGGAGTTCATAAAGCATCCCCGGAGTATGCCCGCCTGAGAGGGCAACCGAGAAAGAGCCTTTCTCTACTACCGAATCGCGTGACAACCTTGAAAAAATATCTGCCGCATTAATGCTAAGCTCCTCAAGCGAATCACAGATTATCAGATTTTTTATTTTTCCCATTAAGTCTCAACAGGCCCAATTTATAAGCAATCAAGGAAATTCTATATGCTTTATATGGGTCCCTTTGTAAAGCATCGCCGCATATGCAGCCGCGCCAAGCAGGCCTGTCTTATCATTGAGTATTACATTGACAGGCATCTGCGACATCAAATTATCAAACCTGCCCTTATCCCTGAACGATTTAATGAATGTGCCGCTCTCCATCGCCTTAAGTATCCTGGGGATTATTCCCCCTCCTATATAAATGCCGTTTACCGCCATGCTTTTAAGCGCGAGATTCCCTGCCTCAGCTCCGTAAATGGAGATAAAAAGCTCCAAAGCTTCCCTGCAGGTCTCATCCTTGCCGCTTATAGCCTCCTCCGATACAACAGGAGCTATCCCTTCAGCCTCAAACCTTTTTTTAAGGTACTGCGGCTCAGCCCTTTTTCTTATGGTTTTGACATAATTATAAATATTTTCAAGTCCCGGCCCTGAGAGTATCCTCTCATAGCTTACATGGCTGTATATCTTCATAAGGTACTCAAGGAGCCCCATCTCCAATTGATTCCTCGGGGCAAAATCAGTATGCCCGCCTTCAGACCCCGACGGTATGTGCGAGACACCGTCCCAGAACAAAATAGCCTCGCCAAGCCCTGTGCCTGCGGCTATCAAGGCGGCATTGCCATTTTTTGGCGTACCCTCCTGAAGCACCATAAGGTCATTTTTCGAAAGGAGATCTACCCCCCATGCTATGGCCACAAGGTCGTTTATAAGCTCCAGCTTTCTTATATTAAACTTACGCCTTATCTCTTCCCCGTCCACTATCCAATCAAGATTGGTCATCTTGCAGCGATTTCCCATCACAGGGCACGCAATGCCAAACCCGGAAGCCTCGATATCAGAGGTGTCCACTCCTTTAATGAACTGCCCGATTATCTCATCAGGCCCCTTGAAATCGCTGTTTGAGAAAGCTCCCTCTCTGGCAAGTTCCAGATGGTAGCCCTTGTCGTAAAAAAGCGCCAGATAGGTCTTTGTGCCGCCAATATCACCCGCAAATATAAGCTTGCTCATAGGTTCACCCATCGCCTGCCGTCTTTTTGTAATAATTTATCAGCCTCAAAAGGTCCGTAGCTTCCGGCCTTGTACAGGTCCACTTCAGGCCTTAACGGCCCTCGTTCAGCTGCCTTCAATATTGGGGTAAGGAAACCCCATGCAAGCTCCATCCCGTCTCTCCTTACAAAGAGCATCTTATCTCCGAGCATGCAGTCTATGAGAACCCTCTCATAATCGCTAAGCTCTATCCCGGTATAGCCCTGCATGTAAGGGAAATCCATCAGCACATCCCGCAGGCACACCTTTGAGCCCGGGTTTTTCGTATGGAACCTCAACTGGACCCTTTCATCGGGCTGAATTCTAAGGATAAACGCGTTAGGCCCTATCTCAGCGGCAAGAGTCTCCCTGAACATCTGGTGCGGCACGCCCTTAAACTGGATCGTGACCTGAGAGAACTTCTCTGAAAGCCTTTTTCCTGAACGCAGATAGAACGGCACATCCTGCCATCTCCAGTTATCGACAAATACCTTGAGGGCGGCAAATGTCGGCACCATCGAATCTTTTGCAACGCCCTCCTCTTCGATATAGCCTTGTGCGGCCTTTCCTCCGACCTCGCCCGCGGCATATTGCCCAATTACAAGCGACTCGCTGAGCTTATTAATATCAATGGGACGCAAGGCCCTGAACACCTTTACCCTCTCATCCCTGACAAGCTCTGACTCATAGATTGAAGGCGGCTCCATGGCAATGAAGGCGAGCACCTGAAGGATGTGGTTCTGAAACATATCCCTGAGCACGCCTGCCTGTTCGTAATAGCCTGCCCTGCCCTCTATGCCCATTGATTCCGCAACTGTTATCTGGACATGGTCTATATAACGCCTGTTCCAGATGGGCTCAAAGATAAGATTAGCGAAACGGAGCATCATTATATTCTGGACAGTCTCTTTGCCAAGATAGTGGTCTATCCTGTAGACCTGCTGCTCATCGAAGTTCTTAAGCACCACCTCTTCGAGCCTCTTCGCGCTCTCAAGGTCATGCCCGTAAGGCTTCTCTATGACTATCCGTGACCAGCCCTCACCCTCTTCTGAAAGCCCCCTGCTGCCGAGCGTCTCTATTATTCCGCTGTAGGCTGAAGGTGGAGTGGCAAGGTAGAAAAGCCTGTTACGGCCTGTGCCGAACTGCTCCTCTTTTTCATCCAGAAGTTTCTTTATATTCTCAAATGTATCTTTGCTGTAATCTATCTTTCTGTAAAAAAGCCTCTTTGAGAACTCTTTCCACGCCTTGGCATCAAAGTTTTTCACCTCTTTTACTGCGTCTTCCATCATACGGCGAAAGCCGTTATCATCCATCTCCGTGCGGGCCGCGCCGACCACAAAAAAGTTATCAGGAAGTATTTTATCCTTTGTAAGACGGTAAAGCGCCGGCATCAGCTTTCTTCGGGTAAGGTCTCCCGAAGCCCCGAATATTACCATGCAACAAGGGGGCGGATACAACTCCTCACAGGGTTCTCCGGTCGGGGCCACTGTGCCGACCTTTATTGTTGCTTCGCTATCAAGGTTGCTGTCGCCAATGTCCATATTAAAGAGAACCTCAAATGTGCTGTTTTTTTAAAGAAGGGTCAAAAAGGGTAAGTGAAGTTTCTGATTACTGCTTTTTAGGTTTATCCTCCATGCCCGCCGAACTCTTTTCTCAAAGCGGCAAGCACCTTTTCCCCAAATGATACATCCTGCTGGGAACGGAATCTCCTGAAAAGGGCCTCAGAGATGGCAGGCAGAGGCACCCCGCTTTCAACAGCCTCTTTCACCATCCAGCGTCCTTCGCCTGAATCCCCTACATAATCATTTATTGATTCAAGCCTGCTATCTTTCCTGAGGGCGTCTTCAAGGAGCTCAAGCAGCCACGACCTCACCACGCTGCCCCTGTTCCAGAGGTGCGCTACATTTTTAAGGTCGAGCCCTGCCCCGTACTGCGACTTTGCAAGAAGCTCGAAACCTTCGGCATACGCCTCCATCATCCCATACTCGATGCCGTTATGTACCATTTTCATATAATGGCCTGCCCCTGTTGCCCCGCAGTACAGATAGCCCTCAGGAGGGGCAAGGGTTTTAAATACCGGCTCAAGAAAGCCGCATATCTTCTTATCGCCTCCGGCCATGACGCAGTAGCCGTTCTTAAGGCCCCAGATGCCTCCGCTTACTCCTGCATCGATGTAATTTATCTTAAGAGGCGTAAGCTCTTCCTCATGCCTTAAGTCGTCCCTGAAATAGCTGTTGCCTCCGTCAACGATTATGTCGCCTTCGGCAAGGAGCCCCTTAAGCTCTTCTATCACAAGTTCGACAGGGCTGCCTGCCGGTATCATCAACCAGACTATCCTTGGAGAAGGCAAAACAGAGACAAGCTCTCTTATCGAGTATGCGCCTTTGATGCCATCTTTCTCAGCTTCCTTTGTCTTCTCAGGAGTCTTATTAAAAGCGGTTACCGTATGTCCGCCCTGAGTGAGCCTGCGCGCCATGTTCATGCCCATCTTTCCAAGGCCGACCAGACCTATGTGCATACCTGCTACCTTTCCTTTACCGCGCCTAAGATGAATTTCTCAGCCTCTGCTATTGTTTCAGGGCTTGAGTCCTTAAGGCTCAGGAGAGCGACCCTGCAGCCTTTTGAATCCAGCGCCTCCATGTCTCCGAATGCCTGAGAAAGCTCCAAATCCTTAAAGCTGAATGAACTGCTCGGTATCTTTACATCTTCCTTTGTGTCATGGCACAGGATTATGAAGACCCCTTTATTTGTGCCGCCCTTATGGAGCTGGCCTGTTGAATGCAGGTATCTCGGCCCGTACCCGAACTGGGTAGCGGCCTTCGTCATATCCCTGAGCTTTTTCCTCATGCCGGAGAATGTGAAATCAGCTTTAGAGTCAGAAGGGTTGAAATAAGCGAGCATGCCCAGATAATCGCCCTCATGGAGAAGGCCCATGAAGTTCTCCATCGCGGTCTTTGAACTGCCGTTCTTGACCTGCTCATATATGGAGTTGCCAAAATAAATATTAAACTTTTTGCCTGCGTATTCAACTCCGGGAGGAGTGGTCTTTATTTTTCCTATTGAGTTAAGCCTCTCCCGCGTGAGCTTTTTTGCAAGCTCAACATCGGGCTGGTCAAAGGGATTTATGCCGAGGAGCTGGCCTGCCACAGCAGTAGCCATCTCCCACCTGAAGAACTCCCCTCCGACCTCATGGATATCATCGAGCCTGAAGTTAATGACAGGATGCCCGGCTGTAAAGAGGTCTTTGAGCATCTTATCCATATCCTTATCGAGCTCGCCAAAGCTGATATTGACAAAGACCCTGTCATTCCCGTAATCATCGGGAATGCCTATGGGCTCTCGTGTCACGGGCACAAGGCCCTTGCCCTCTTTGCCCGTGCTTTCAGCCAGCAGCTGCTCTATCCAGAGACCGAAGCTTGTAAGCTTATCCGGCATGAAGAATGTGACCTTATCCTTGCCATTCCTGCCAAGGATGCCAAGGGCAGCGCCAAGCATCAGTATGGGATTACGGATGCCGTGCATGCATGGGTGCGTAGCCGCGGCTATGCATGACGCGTGATGGATAAGTTTTGAGATGTCTATGCCGATAAGCGCGGCAGGCACCAGCCCAAAGTAGGAAAGCGCAGAGAACCTTCCGCCAATGTCATGAGGGTTCAGGAAAAGCCTCCTGAACTTGTATTTACGGGAGAACCCTTCAAGAGGGGTGCCGGGGTCGGTGATGGCTATAAAATTCTTTCCTGTCTCTTCCCCGTGTGTCTCCTTGAGCTTATTATAAAAATAATCGAACAGGCTTAAAGGCTCTATCGTCGAGCCGGATTTACTGGAGACAAGGAACAGGGTCTTATCAAGGTCTATCTCACTCTCTGCCTTTTTTACTGCCTCAGGGTCTGTTGAGTCAAGCACTATGAGCTTCGGGTAACCCTTGGCAGAGCCGAAGGCGTCATTCATCACGAGGGGCGCAAGGCTTGAGCCTCCCATGCCAAGGAGCACGGCATGCGTAAAGCCTGCCTTTTTTATCTCTGCGGCGAATGAGATGATGGAGTCCTTATTATCTTCCATAATCTCAGGCAGGTTTAGCCAGCCGAGGGCTTCCTTTATTAGCTTCTTATCCTCAGGCGTAGTCTTCCATAATGTCGGGTCTTTTGCCCAGAGGCGTTTAAGGAAGTTCTCATGCTCTATCTCTTCAAGCGCGTCTGAAACAGGGGCCTCAAAACCGTTAAGGGCGTATTTGACCGTATACCCTTTTTTAGAGAGTATCGCTTCTTTCTTCCCCTTTATGCTTTCAAGCACTCCGTCATATGATTTTGAGAATATCTCTATGCCGTCCTTTTCAAGCCTCTCAGTCAATTTATCATAATCAATGCCGAGCGTGGAGAGGTCGGTAAAAATCCGCTTAGCCCCTTCAAGGTCTTCGGTAAGGGTCGGCTTCACCTTGCCGTGGTCAAAGAATGCAAGCATTGTCTGAAGCGGCATTGTATTGACTGTGCCCTTCTCAATAAGCCCCTCCACATATTTCACATCAGAGTAGTTAGGGTTCTTGGTGCCGGTGCTTGCCCACAGGAGCCTCTGGGGTGATGCGCCCGCGTCTTTAAGTTTCCTGAACCTATCGCTTCCGAATATTTCGCTGAATTTTATGTAAGCAAGCCTGGCATTGGCTATAGCCACCTTGCCAAGGAGATTTTTAAGCCTTGCCTTCTCATCATTCGATGTGGAATGTTCCGCCCTCTCCTCTATCATCTTATCCGCGAGGGTATCCACACGGCTTACGAAAAAGCTCGCAACACTTGATATGGTATCAATTGGCAAGCCCTCTGAGGCGCGCCTCTCAAGGCCTTTTATATAGGCCCAGGCAACTTCTTCGTATCGTTTAACTGAGAACAGGAGGGTTACATTGATACTTCGGCCTTCATAGGTGAGTTCTTCAATGGCGGCAAGCCCCTCACGGGTGCCTGGGACCTTGACCATTATATTAGGCTTGTCAATAAGCGAGAACAGCCGCCTTGCCTCATCTATCGTACTTTTGGTATCCCTGGCAAGCTTCGGATTGACCTCAATGCACACAAACCCGTCTCTCCCGCCTGCCCCCTTAAAAACAGGCCCCATTACCTCAGAGGCAAGTTTTATGTCTTTTATCATGAGCCTTCGGAGAATGTCTATTTCAGCGACACCCTCAGTAACAAGCTTTGCGATATCCTCATCGTATTCATCAGTTCCGGCAATCGCGTTCTCGAAGATAGTAGGGTTTGAGGTCACGCCCATAAGACCGTATTCCTCTATCATTCTCTTAAGCTCACCGGATGCTATAAGGCCTCTGCGCAGGTTGTCATACCAGACGCTTTGCCCTAATTTTTTCAATTCCAATAAGGGGTTCATGCCGTGCTCCCGATTGTATAGGAAAAACCAGCGCGGCATCCCGTTCAGGGATGCCGGCGGTTAGATGAAATCTGATGGGTAAAGACTACGAAAAGAAATACTACGTAAGTATAGCAGGGACATTAGATTCTATCAAGGAAGAGCCCTTTTTTTTTATTGATAAGGGCAATGGCCCGTGCCGAGATATTCTCAACGGTAAGGCCCAATTTCTCATATATCGTCTTATAGGGAGCGGAAGCGCCAAACCTGTTGATTCCGACAATGTCGCCCTCAGGCCCTACATAGCGGTCCCAGCCAAGCGGGGAGGCCGCTTCAATGGATATCCTTGTCTTGATATGGGACGGAAGCACGCTGTTCTTATACTCGGCATCCTGCCTTTCAAAAAGTGCCCAGCTCGGCATGCTTACTACTCTTGCCTTGACTCCCCTCTTTGAGAGGTCTTCATATGCGCCGAGCGCAAGTGACACTTCAGAGCCGGTAGCCATGAGTATGACTTCAGGCTCGCCTTCGGCATGGTCGGCAAGGACATACGCGCCGCGCGAAACACTTTCGGCTGCCGGGTATTTAGTCCTGTCAAGCACAGGCACATTCTGCCTCGTAAGCACAAGGACAACAGGGCCGTTCTCATTTAAAAGGGCAGTCTTCCACGCCTCAGCCACTTCTGTGGCATCAGCCGGCCTTAATACAATGACATTTGGGATTGCCCTCAGGCCCGCAAGCTGTTCAATGGGCTGGTGGGTCGGGCCATCCTCTCCAAGTCCGATGGAGTCATGTGTAAATACATATATGGTCTGAATGCCCATAAGGGCTGCAAGCCTTATGGTGGGCTTCATGTAATCGGAAAAAATGAGGAATGTTGCGCCGTAAGGCACTATTCCCTTTGTAAGGGCCAACCCGTTGAGTATCGAGCCCATCGCGTGCTCACGGACGCCGAAGTGCAGGTTCCTTCCCACAGAATCAGGGAGGAAGTTGCCCATGCCCTTCATAAGAGTATTCGTAGACGGCGCAAGGTCTGCAGAGCCGCCGATAAGGAACGGGGTGTCCTTGGCTATTGCATTAAGCACCTTTCCCGACGCGCTCCTTGTTGCCATGGAGCCGTCCTTTTCAGTGAATACGGGCAGGGACTTTATCCACTCCGCTGAACGCCTGCCTTCCATTATGTCCCTAATCTCTTTGGCAAGCTCCGGGTATTGTTTCTCATAATTTTTAAAGAGCTCGTTCCACTGCTTCTCAAGGCCTTCGCCATGAGGTACGGCATTCCTGAACTCTTTTGAAGCCTCTTCAGGTATATAAAATGACGGTTCAAGGGGCCAGCCAAGCTTTTCCTTTGTCGCCTTTACCTCTTCTTTTCCGAGAGGCGCGCCGTGCACCTCAGCGGTGTCCTGCTTTGCGGGGCTTCCAAAGCCGATATTGGTGCGGGCTATGATTATGGACGGCCTTACAGTCTCTTCCCTGGCTGCCTTTAAGGCAAGGGCGATGCCTTCGGTGTCATTTCCGCCTACCTTCTGGACATGCCACTTCTGCGCCTCAAATCGTTTTGCGACATCTTCGGTAAAGGCTAACTCTGTCGAGCCTTCTATCGTTATCCTGTTATCCGAATATAGGTAGATGATTTTACCGAGCCCGAGGTGTCCTGCGATTGAAGCCGCTTCACTTGAGACTCCCTCCATGAGATCGCCGTCACTGCATATGGCGTAGATATTATAATCAAAGAGAGGGAAGCCGGGCTTATTGAAGCGGTCAGCCAGATACTTCTGCCCCATTGCCATGCCGACCCCGTTGGCAAAACCCTGGCCCAGAGGCCCTGTTGTGGTCTCTATGCCAATCTCAGGGTGGTATTCGGGATGTCCCGGTGTATGGCTTCCCCACTGCCTGAAGTTCTTAAGCTCTTCAAGCGGGAGGTTATAGCCTGTAAGGTGAAGGAGCGAATAAAGAAGCATTGAGCCGTGGCCCGCTGAAAGGATGAAGCGGTCGCGCCCAAGCCATTTTGGGTTAGAGGGATTATGCCTTAAAAATTGCTTCCAGAGCACATATGCCATCGGGGCATCTCCCATCGGCATTCCCGGATGCCCGGAATTAGCCTTTTCTACCCCGTCAATGGCTAAAAACCGGATGGTATTGATACAAAGTTCGTCAATGCTCCCTTTATTGGGATTTGTGAGATTCTTTTCCATATGGCCCCTTCACAAAATTTTATTTTGGCAAATTCTATTTATTTACAAGTTTGGTATTCTGGACTATTTTATCCTTGGAAATCAAGGCGTTTTTAAACTCGTCATTATTTGGCACTACCATTCCGCCAGTGATTATTATCTTAAAGGCATCTTCAACCTTCATCTCAAGCGGTATCACATCTTTTTCAGGCATAACCACATAGTAACCTGTCGTAGGGTTAGGCGTTGTCGGCAGGAAGACGCTTACGCTGTTCTCCGCCGTCTTATCCTTAAGCTCTCCCCTGAGCTTTCCCGTAAGAAAGCCTATTGACCATACTCCGGCTTTGGGAAATTCAATAAGCACGACCTTCCTGAAGCCTTCGTGGTCCTGTTTGAAAAAAGTCTCAAGGAACTGTTTTGTGGAGTTATAGACTATTCTTACTACGGGGAGCTTTGCCATAAGGTTCTCGGCGGCTTCCAAAATCCTTTTTCCGAGGAAGTTGGTCGTAAGCAGGCCTACAAGGACAATGCCCAAAAAGGTAAATACTATCCCAAGGCCCGGGATGTGAAATGGCAAATAGGTATCAGGCCTCATCGACTCAGGCAGGATAACGAAAACACTGTCAAGGAACCTGACTATTGTCGAAAGGATATAGAAAGTTATATATACGGGCACAACGACAAGAAGCCCTGTTATGAAGTACCCCTTAAAACTTTTGTTCATAGACTGCCGGCGGCAAGTTTGGCGCTTATCTTCTTGATAGCGTTCCTTTCGTCCACATAGACAAGCACAGGATTGTGCTTGAGCGCTTCGGCCTCTTCATATACCGAATAGGTTGCTATTATTACAAGGTCTCCCTTTTTTGCAAGGTGCGCGGCTGCGCCGTTAATGGAGATAACGCCGCTGCCCCTCTCGCCTTTTATGGCATAGGTCGTCAGCCGATTTCCGTTTGCGATATCGTATATCTGGACCTGCTCAAACTCATATATGCCGGCGGCTTCCATCAAAGCCTCGTCAATGGCAACGGAACCTTCGTAGTTGAGGTTGGCTTCAGTGACCGTTGCCCTATGGATTTTACTTTTAAGCATTACCCGCTGCATCTTTAAATCTCCTCCTGAATTCAATCCTTTTTCTTTTTTTCATTCTGCCGCAAGGAGGCAGTTATCAATAAGCCTTGCCTTTCCTATCTTTACAGCCAGAAACAGTTGCGCGCTATCTTCAATAATTGACAGGTCCTCAAGCGAGTCTTTATCGCAGACCTTGATATAATCTATCACGGCAAGGGGCTGTTTCTCTATGATTTTTTTCACCTTTTCAATTATGAGGCTGCTTTGCCTGACTCCCTTTGAAAACTCCTTTTTTGCCTCTTCAATCGATTCAGGGATGCATTTTGCTTCGCTGCGCTCTTCGGTGCTTAAGTATGAGTTCCTTGAGCTCATTGCAAGGCCGTCAGCCTCCCTTACTGTATCAACCCCAATTATCTCAAGGCTCAAATCAAGGTCTTTTGCCATTTTCCTTATAATGGCAAGCTGCTGATAGTCTTTTTTCCCGAATATGGCCTTATCAGGCATGACCATATTGAATAGCTTCAGGACTACTGTTGCCACCCCCCTGAAATGACCCGGCCTTGAAAGCCCGCAGAGGCGGTTGGAAAGACCCGCTACCTCTATAAATGTATCAAAGCCCTTTGGATAGACATCTTCGGGTTCAGGCGCAAATATTATATCCACCCCTGCCGATTTTGCAATCGCGCAGTCCCTGTCAAAGTCTCTGGGGTAGGAGCTTAAATCCTCCTTAGGCCCGAACTGTGTCGGGTTTACAAAGATGCTCAGCACAAGCAGGCCGCCTGAATGCCTGCCTATATCAAGCAGCCTCTTATGCCCCTGATGGAGAAAGCCCATTGTGGGCACAAGGACTATTTTCTTTCCTTCTGAGCGCGCCTGCCTTGAGGCTTCCTGCATCCCGGAGACGCTTTTTACTATTTTCATTTTCTGAACACTTAATAAGAATGCTCTTTGGAAGGGAATTTTCCTTCCTCCACATCCCTGATAAATTCGCCTACGGCAAGGGAGATCACATTTTGCAGGTCAGCGTATTTTTTTACATACTTGGGCGTACGCATATCTTTTTGGTGAAGCCCGAGCATGTCGTTTACCACCAACACCTGCCCGTCGCAAAACGGCCCTGCCCCAATCCCTATTGTCGGAATGGATAAAGATTCAGTTATTTCCTTTGCAAGGGCTGCAGGAATGCCTTCAAGCACAATTGAAAATGCGCCAGCCTTTTCCACGGCATGGGCGTCTTCCAGAAGGGTTTCGCCCGCTGACTTGTTCTTTCCCTGCACCTTATACCCGCCCATCTTGTGAACGGACTGCGGCGTAAGCCCGATATGGCCCATCACAGGCACATCCATCTCAACTATCGCCTGTATCGCCTTTGCGCTTCTCCTGCCGCCTTCGACTTTTACAGCCTCTGCCCCGCCTTCTTTTATTAGCCTTGCGGCGTTTTGCCTTGCGTCAATGATAGTGGATTGATATGACCCGAAAGGCATATCAGCAACTATCAGCGCATTTGTCCTGCCCCTTGCCACCGCCCTCGTATGGTAGATTATCTCATCGACAGTGACCGGAAGGGTGTTTTCATATCCTGCCTCTACCATCCCTACAGAATCCCCTACAAGCACCATGGGAATACCGGCATCATCCAGTATCCTCGACATATAAAAATTATAAGCCGTAAGGACCGGTATCTTCCTGCCTTCCTGCTTCATCTTCATAATGTCAAGCACTGTTATCTTTTTCATTTTTGCCCGCTTGCGGTTTTTTTTGTTTTTGATACTAACTAAAAAACCTTCCAAAGAGGAAGGTCCATACAAGCAAAAAATGGGATTTAAAAGCGTACTTAATTATAAACTACTTCCGTCATAGAGACAACATCAGATTTTTATTAAGGATTTCAAGGAGTTAAGACCCTATTTTGCGGCAAGCGGGATATAATGCTGGGCTCCGCCCTTCATATTTTTTATTTCCCTGACAAGGTTAGTGAGGTCTGCCGGATTATTTACAAAATCTATTTCTGTGGTGTTTACGACAAGCAGAGGCGTGTCATTGTAGTAGAAGAAATACCTGTTGTAGGCATCTACAAGCTTCTCAAGGTATTCTTCCTTTATGCTCTTCTCATAATCGAGATTCCTGATATTTATCCTGTCAAGGAGTATCTCGGTAGAAGCCTGAAGGTATATTACAAGGTCAGGTTTGGGTATCCTTGTATCAAGGAGCCTATAGACCTGTTCGTAGAGCCCAAGCTCATTTTCATCGAGGTTGAGATATGCGAATATCCTGTCCTTGGCAAAGAGATAGTCTGATATGACAGTTGCATTGAAGAGTTCCTGCTGGAACATGTCCTTCTGCTGCTGATAGCGGCTTAAAAGAAAGAACAACTGTGTCTGGAAGGCGTATTTTTTTATATCGTTGTAAAACCTGGGGATAAAAGGGTTCTCTTCGACCTCTTCAAGCAAAGTCCTGCCGCCAAGCTGCTCAGCAAGGAGTTCAGCAAGGCTTGATTTGCCGACACCGATAGGGCCTTCTATGGCGATATAGCGGGATTTTTCCATTTTTCTCTACCAGAAGTTACAAACAAATTATCTCAGGCAGGCCAAAAAGTCAAGACCCTATATTCCTGATGATTTTCTCAGATTTTTCAAGCTTTTAGGAGAAATAAAATATTTGCGAGCCTGCTGAATTCAGCTCCGGTAAGCGTCTCTCCCCTCCTCTGGGGGTCAATTTCTGCTTTATTCAGCCCTTGAAGGATAATCTCCTTTTCAAGGCCCAATGCCTTAAGCGCATTGAGGAGGGTCTTTCTCCGTGTGCCAAACGCGCTCTTTACTACTGTTTTAAAAAAAGCCTCATTGGTAATTTCATATCTTGGGGTATCGAGCACCTTGAAGCTCACCACGCTTGATTCTACCTTGGGCCGCGGGGTAAAGAGGTTCCTTGAGACATGGAACTCTAATCTTACATCAGTAAACATCTGGGAGAACACGGACAGGATGCCATAGTCCTTTGTGCCGGGGCCTGCCGCTATTCTCTCGGCAACCTCCTTCTGGAACATCAGCACCATCAGAGTGAACGCAGACCTCTCGCTCAGGAATTTGGCAAGTATCGGGCCTGAGATATTATACGGCAGGTTTGATACAAGCTTTAATTTACGGCCCTTCTCCACTGCGAAGTCATCAAATGAGAATTTCAGGGCGTCCTTGATGATTATCTCAAAATTCCCTGCACCCTTGAACTTTTCCTTTAAAACTTCGGCAAGGTCGGTATCCACTTCAACTGCCGTCACAGACGCGCCCGATTCCACAAGCCCCTCGGTAAGCGCGCCAAGACCTGGACCTACCTCAACCACATGGTCGGATTCGCTTAAGTCAGCGGTCTTGATGATCCTGTTTATCACATTCCTGTCAATAAGGAAGTGCTGTCCGAATCTCTTTTTAGCGCGGGGCGTGTTCCCGCTATCCTCATTATCAAATATCATCAAATTGAACCTGTTTGGAGGGAGCAGTAAATTGAATGGATCAAAACCCTTCCCAGGTAGGACGGGCATTAAGGTCAAATCCTGCGAAGAGGCCTTTTTTAAGCTGGTGATAGCCAAGGGCAGCTATCATCGCGCCGTTGTCGCTGCAGAACTTCGGCGGAGGAATAAAAAGGCGTATGCCTGCCTTATCCGCTGTCTCCTTAAGCCTGCCTCTCAACCTTGAGTTTCCGGCAACCCCTCCTGCTGTTATGAGGTCTTTGGCATCTGTCGCATCCATTGCCCACATTGCCTTATCTACCAGCACATCAACAACAGCCTCCTGAAAGCTTGCGGCAAAGTCTTTCAGGTTCTCCGGGGCAGGCGGGTTTTTCCTTACCTCATTTAAAACAGCGGTCTTAATGCCGCTGAAGCTGAAATCAAGGTTTCCCTTCGCGAGATACGGACGGGTAAATTCTATGAAATGAGGATTGCCATCTTTTGCAAGCCTGTCTATGACCACGCCTCCGGGATAACCCAGGCCAAGGAGCTTTGCTACCTTGTCAAACGCCTCACCTGCCGCGTCATCCCTTGTTTGGCCAAGTATCTTATATGAAGTGTAATCCTCTAAATAGATTAAAGTGGTATGCCCGCCTGATACTATCAATGCAACAGCAGGGAATTCGGGTGTAGCCTTCTCTTGCCCCGCCTCTTTGAGGAATGCCGCCAGAGGATGCGCCTCGATGTGGTTTACCCCTGTAAGCGGAATATTTTTCACATAAGAGACTGACTTGGCAAAGCTCAACCCGATTAAAAGCGACCCGACAAGGCCGGGCCCCTGTGTCACGGCAATGCCGTCTATTTTATCCATCGTGACATCAGCCCTCAGGAGCGCCTCGTCAACTACAGGGATTATGGATTCAATATGCCTGCGTGAGGCAAGCTCAGGCACAATACCGCCGTAGACCCCGTGTATGTCATCCTGAGAGGAGACTACGGATGAAAGCACCCTGCTTCCGTCCTCGACAACCGCTGCCGCGGTATCATCGCATGAAGATTCAATACCTAAGATAAGCATTATTTTTTCGCTATAGTCCTTACCGCATCAAGGAAAAAACTTATTTCCTGCGGTTTAGTAAAATATCCGGGGCTTACCCTTACTGCCCCGTCAGGGTGCGTTCCTGCTTCCCTGTGAGCGTCAGGCGCGCAGTGCGCCCCTGTCCTTACCATTATCTCAAACTGCTCATCAAGCTTTATCCCGACCTCGGCAGGCTTTTTTCCTTCGATATTAAAGGCTACGAGGGCGGCCCTTTTTGATGCCTGCTTAGGCCCGATTATATTGACGCCTTCAATTTCACCAAGCCCCCTGAGAAGCTCGGCTATAAGCCCTTCTTCGTGATACCTTATCTTCTGAACCCCTTCATTTAAAAGGAATTCAACGCCTGCGCAAAGCCCGCCGACTCCCGGCGTATTCATGGTGCCTGATTCGAGCCTGTCAGGCACTTCAAGCACCGTATCAAGCTCCCCGGTGCCCCCGTTTACAAGGGGCTCAGGCTCGATGCCTTCCCTTAAATATAAAAAACCCGTGCCCTGAGGCCCGAAGAGCGCCTTATGGCCTGTTGCCGCAAGTATGTCAATGTTCATCTTATTTATATCGATTGGGAGAGCGCCAACGGTCTGCGCCCCGTCCGCCATGAATATAATGCCTTTCTTTTTACACAGAGCCCCTATCTCTTCAATATCCTGAAGAGTTCCAAATACATTCGATGCATGGGATACGCACACTATCTTTGTGTTCTTCCTTATGGCAAGCTCGATGTCTTTAGCTGTGATAAAGCCTTCATTATCAGGCCTGACCCGTGTGACCTCTATCCCGCCCTGCTCAAGCCTTCCCACAGTCTTGGCAACTGAGTTATGCTCAAAAGAAGTAGTTATCAGATGGTCGCCCTGTTTAAGAAGCCCTTTCAAGGCGATATTTACCGCTTCGGTTGCATTCTTTGTAAAAGCGACCCTTGATGAATCAGGGATATTGATGAGCTTTGCTACAGCCTCTCTGGCGCTGAATATCACGCGGCTTGCCTCTATTGCCATGCGGTGGCTCGCCCTGCCGGGGTTGCCGCTTATCCTCCTTAACACATCATCTATCCTCAGATAGACCTGTTCAGGCTTAGGGAATGATGTTGCCGCATTATCCAGATATATCATTTCAACTTAACCCCTCCGGCTTTATGAGAATCGCCATTTGGATTTATTTAAAAAATTATATTAACACCTTTTTTACTTGAGTTCATCAGGTTTCATTGAACCCTCAGGACATAAAAAATCCCGCGCCAAAGAGCAAACGGGATTCTGAAAAAGATGCTTTAATTATTTTTCTTCTGTAAGGACGCCGCTTACTACTTTGCTGAACTCTGAAACACGGTATGGCTTAGCGATAACGCCTTTAAAACCGAATTTCCTGTAATCAGCCATTATGGGGTCCCTGGAGTAGCCGCTTGAGACTATGGCATTTACGGCAGGGTCCAATTCAAGAAGCATCTGCATTGTGTCCCTGCCTCCCATGCCGCCCGGCACAGTTAAATCGAGTATCACGGCGCTGAAAGGTTTGCCTTCCTCTTTCGCCTTTTTATACAGCCGCACCGCCTCCATCCCTTCTTTGGCAAAGACAGGCTCATAGCCGAGAATCTCAAGCATCTCTCCTGAGACATCCCTTACAAGCTCCTCGTCATCCATGACAAGTATTCTGCCTTTTCCCGGAATCACCGCTTCGTCATTAGCCTCGGCCTTTTCCTGTGAAGAGGGAATGTAGATATAAAAAGTCGAGCCTTTTCCGTGTTTGGTTTCCACTTTTATATGGCCGTTATGCTTCTTGATAATGGAATAGCATACCGCAAGACCAAGGCCGCTTGCCTTCTGTTTTGTCGTAAAGAACGGGTCGAATATCTTATTTAATATCTTTCTGTCAATGCCTGTGCCTGTATCGTTGATAGCAATCCTGACATAATCTCCCGGCTTTATGGGGAGCGCGTCCTCCTGCGTTACAGCAAGATTCTCCGCGGTGATTTTTATTGTACCCCCGTCAGGCATGGCGTGATTAGCATTAAGGACAATATTGCTTATGACCTGATTCATCTGTCCTTCGTCTACCTCTACGGCCCACAGGCCTTTCGGGAACGAAAAATCACAGCTTATTTTCGACCCTCTCATTGTAAGGAGTGCGGCATCCTTTACAAGCTGCTCTATGGGAGCTGATTCCTTTATGGGGTCCCCTCCCTGTGAAAATGTGAGGAGCTGTCTTGTAAGGCTTTTGGCCCGGACAGCTGACTTCTCAACATCGTCCAATATGCCCGATATCCTTTCACCGGGCTTTGAATATAATTTAGCGACACTTATATTTCCAAGAATGCCCAGCAGGATATTGTTGAAATCATGCGCCATGCCTCCGGCAAGCACCCCGATTGATTCAAGTTTTTGCGCCTTAAGGAGCTCTGAGTCTATTTTCTTACGCTCGGTTATATCCTGTACGATGCTGATTATAAGCCCCTTGCCTTCGCCGTCATTCTGAAGTATCCCCGTCAAAGAGCCTACAAATTCAGTGCCGTCCTTGCGCCTGACCTTTATCTCAATATCCTTTTTGCCTTTTTTTATTTCATTGACCGTATGCTGCCTCTCTGCAGGATCGCGGTAGAGGGCAGGGACTTTAAGCCCCATGAACTCTTCTTTTGAATCATAGCCGAACATCTTCCATAGCGCCGGATTTGCCTCTATGAAAACACCATCCTCCGTGGTGATAGAGATGCCCAGCGGGATGTTCTCGATCAGGTTCCTGAATTTTTTCTCCGACTCCCTTAAGAGTTCCTCAGCGATCTTTGACTCGGTAATATCCTGCACAGTCCCCAGCATACGCACTGCTTTGCCTTCGCTGTCGAGGATTACCCTGCCTTTCTCATGAACAATGCGTTCTACTCCGTCAGGCTGAACTATTCTGTGGTCTATCTCGTAAGGTTTTTTAAAAAAGAGAGCGTCACCAACCGCTTTGTTTACAATATCCCTGTCTTCGGGCAGTATCCTGTTTACAAACGCCTCATAATTCGCGCCGAACTCCTGCGGCTTAAGCCCGAATATCCTGTATATCTCATCCGACCAATAGAGCTGGTTATTGGCAATATCCCAATCCCAGTTCCCCAGGTGCGCTATCTCCTGCGCTTCCTTGAGGCGTTCTTCGCTCTTTCTGAGCTCGTCTTCAGCTTTTTTTCTCCTGAGCTCCAATGCCGCGCGCACACCGAAGAGCTTCATCACCATTCTTGTGGTCATCTCTTCGCGCATGGGCTTGTCATCCATTGCCACGAGCATGCCTATTGGAGCGCCATGCTCGTCAAGCAAAGGCACGCCTACATAGCTCTCCGACTTCATTTGTTTGAGCAACTCGGCCTTTGGGAATACGTCCCTGAGGTTCTGAGGATAAAAACAGAACGTCCCTCCCCTGACATATTCGCACGGTGTGTCAACGATGCCTGATTCTCTATTTTCAATAAAATTCCCGTCCGCCCAGAATGCCAGGCTTAGCGCCTTCACCTGTTCTTCCTCAATGAATTCGGCTACCAACGCATAGCGGAATTTAAGCGTAAGCGCAAGGCTTCGCACAAGAGACCGCAGGAATTCCTCTCCCGTAAAGTTTGAAGTGCCTTCAAGCATATTCTGCAGGACTTCCTCAGCCCTCATGCGTTCTTTTACCTGAAGTTCAAGCGCCTCGTTAGCCCTTTTCAGGGACGCGGTCTTCTCCTCGATACTTCTTCCAAGCTCTTCGCTCTCTTTTGATAATTCAGCCTGGGCGTATTTTCTCTCCGTAATGTCCCTTTTGATGCCGAGAGCATACTCATTGGAGTTGACCTTTATCGGCTTTATGGTCATCTCGACCCATATCTCTGAGCCGTCCTTTTTGCGCATCCTGTACTCAGGAAGGAATTCCCCTGTCTTCCATGAGATTTTCCCAAGCTCAAAAGACCTCTCAACATCTTCAGGGAAAAGAATAAGACTTATATCAGACTTGAGGAACTCCTCTTTTTCGTACCCGAACATCCTGCAGCCGGCGCTGTTTACAGCCACATACCTGCCCTCGGTATCTATGACAAACATGCCGTCCATCGCTGACTCGAATATCAGACAGGAATTTATGTCAGACGCATTTTCTGCGCACCCGGACTCAAGGATATTTATTCTGCCCCGCAGCAGTCCTATCTCTTTTAAAAGTTCTTCCTTTGACCTGTTGTCAATCATCCGTATCTCCAAAGGGCAGGCTAAACCGGCTGCCTGTCCAAAGTCCTGTACTGTATCGCCTCTGAAAGGTGGTGCGGCATTATGTTCTCTTCTGCTTCAAGGTCCGCTATTGTCCTTGCCACTTTAAGAATACGGGTATATGCCCTTGCCGAAAGCCCGAGCCTCTCTACCGCTGTCTCCAGAAGCTTCTGCGACTGTCCGTTTATCTCGCAGTATTGTTTTATCAGCCTTGAAGGCAGCCTGCTGTTTGAGAATATCTCAGCGTCCCTGTACCTTTCAGCCTGAATGGCGCGCGCATTATCAACACGCTTTTTTATCTCATTTGAAGGCTCGCTCATCCTCTCTTTCGTAAGCTCCCTGAACTTTACCGCAGGCACTTCACAGTGTATGTCTATCCTGTCGAGGAGAGGGCCTGATATTTTTGACCTGTAGTGCTGGACCTGCATGGGGGTGCAGACGCATTCCTTGCTCAAATCCCCCAGAAAACCGCACGGGCACGGGTTCATCGCGCCTATTAGCATAAACTCGGACGGATAGGTAAGCGATACTGCCGCCCTTGAGATGGACACCTTGCCGTCCTCAATGGGCTGCCTTAATACCTCAAGCACATTTTTCCTGAACTCAGGCAGTTCATCGAGAAAAAGCACTCCGTTATGCGCAAGGCTTACCTCGCCGGGCCTGGGAATCCTGCCGCCCCCGATAAGCCCGGCATCGGAAATAGTATGATGGGGAGACCTGAACGGACGCTCCGTTATAAGGGCCTTTGCCTCAAGCACCCCGGCAACGCTATGCACCTTCGTAGTCTCTATCGCCTCTTCAAGGCTCATGTCTGGCAGAATGGTCGGAAGCCTCTGGGCAAGCATTGTCTTGCCTGACCCCGGAGGCCCTATCATCAAAAGGTTGTGGCCGCCCGCGGCAGCAACCTCAAGAGCCCTCTTTACATGCTCCTGCCCTTTCACATCGGCCATGTCAATATAGGCCTTTGCCCTTGAAAAAAAAGAGTTTACATCAAGCCTGCACGGCTCAACGGATGAGCTTCCGTTTAAAAATTCAACAAGGGCCGGCAGATTCCCTATACCGTAAACCTCGACCCCGTCAACAAGGGCAGCTTCTTCCTTGTTTTCCAGAGGCAGTATAAGTTTTTTATTTAAGTTCCTCGCGCAAACGGCTATCGAGAGGGCTCCCCTTATCGGCTTTATAGTGCCGTCAAGGGAAAGCTCGCCCATGATAAAATAATCCTGAAGGTTGTCGTTATTTATAATGCCCTCGGCCTTTAGGATTCCTATCGCAACAGGCAGGTCGAATGTAGTGCCTTCTTTTTTGATATGGGCAGGCGCGAGATTTACCGTAATTTTTTTAGCGGGGAAGTTGTAGCCGGAATTCTTTACTGCGGATTTAACCCTGTCCTTACTCTCTTTTACCGCATTGTCAGGCAGACCTACGGTTGAAAAAGATGGCAGGCCTTTGGAAATATCCACTTCCACTTCAACGAGATAGGCGTCAATTCCAAGAGTTGTGCTGGTAAGGACCTTTGAGAGCATATCCTGAATTGCAAGACGGGCTTTCAATTCTGAAGGCCCGTCCGCTATTGTTGCGTTATTTTGAAACTAAAAATTACGCTAATTTTATCAGGAACTCACAATGGTTACAAGGAATTTAAAAAAAGCTGTTTTACCTCTTGGGGCCGATCTCAAGACTTCCCTTGAAATATCCGCCGACATTGTCAAGGGCGCAGAAACTGCCGCACATGGTGCAGGTGTCAGGCTCCTCAGGGCTTCTGCTGCTTCTTATCTCAGAGGCCTTCTCTCCGAATAAGCCCAAATTGTACTGGTCATCCCATCTTAAGTCCCTGCGGGCCTTTGACATCTCCATGTCCCGTTCCTTTTTGCCGAGCTTTACCATATCGCCTACATGGGCGGCTATGCGCGCGGCCCTGACGCCTTCGATTACATCTTCCCTGTTCGGGAGAGCCAGATGTTCGGCAGGAGTTACATAGCATATCAGGTCAGCCCCGTACCTTGCGGCCTCAGCCGCGCCTATTGCGGCTGATATATGGTCATATCCCGCCGCGATATCGGTAGTCAAAGGGCCAAGCACATAGAAAGGCGCGTCTGCGCTCATGCGCTTCTGAAGTTTTACATTGGCCTCTATGTCATCAAGGGGCAGATGTCCCGGGCCTTCGCACATCATCTGGCAGCCCATGTCCTGCCCCAGATTGGCAAGTTCGCAGTTTATCAAAAGCTCCTGCACCTGCGCCCTGTCGAGGCTGTCGTGCACCGCGCCTGCCCTGAGCCCATTGCCAAGGCTTAGGACGCAGTCGTATTTCCTGAATATCTCAACCACCTTGTCGAATTTTTCGTAGAGGGGATTTTCTTTATTGTTCTTGAGCATCCACCCGACCATGTAAGACCCGCCCCTTGAGACAAGCCCTCCGTAACGGTAGCCCTGCTTATTGAGCCTTTCAATGGTCAGCCTGTTTATGCCGCAGTGGACTGCCATGAAAGATATCCCATCAGCGCACTGCCGTTCAATGACATCAAAGAGAAGTTCTTCGGTGAGCTTATTAGGGTCGTGGTACTTCTCTATGGCTTCTTTAAATGCCTGATAAAGAGGAACGCTCCCAACCGACAGGTTAGTCACGCCAAGCACCTTCTTACGGATAGAGTCGAGGTCTCCCCCGACGGACAGTTCCATCATCGTATCCGCGCCAGCCTCTTCAGCGGCAATGGCCTTGCTTATCTCAGCCTCGACATCGATGATGTCGGAAGATGTGCCGATGCTCGCGTTGACCTTTGTCTTAAGCCCTTTTCCGATTGCCACAAGCCTTGCCTTGCGATTCACATTATTCGGTATTACGGCTTTGCCTTCGGCTATCATCCTCATCAGGTAGTCGGGTGAGACATTGTCATAAACCGCTGCCTCTTTCATCTCACTTGTTATGATACCTTTTCTGGCGGCTTCGATCTGCGTCATCTTTCACCTCTCGGTTTTGAATTTTTTACACATATTTACAAATCCGCAGGCAAACCCCGGGTTGCTCGAGAAGTGGAGATGGATATAGCTTGCAAGCGTATTTTTATACAGATAACCTTCCATGAAGTCATTGCCATCGTGATTGAAGCTGAATACTGTCTTTATATTTTTCGGAACCTTTATAATCTCTGAATAATGGAATTCATGCCCTCTGATTGCCTTTGCCCCGCCCTCAACGGGAAAGCCTTCGGCAAGAACCTCCCTGTACCCGAGAGCCTTTCTTTTTGAGAGCATCCTTGTACTGAAAGGCAATACCCCGCTCATCTGAAAAACCTTGCCATCTTTATCAGAAATATTCCTGCCCAGATACATCAATCCACCACACTCGGCATATATGGGCATGCCTTTTTTCGATGCTGACTTTATTTGTGATTTAAGGCTTAAATTCTCTTCGAGGCTGGACGCGTACAGTTCAGGGTAGCCTCCGCCAAGATATATGCCTGAGGTTCCCTGGGGCAATTGCTTATCCTTAACAGGGCTGAAAAAGACAAGCTCCGCGCCCAAATTTTTCAATATCTCGAAATTCTCTTCATAGTAAAAACAGAACGCCTTATCAAGGGCTACCGCAATCCTTGTTGATTCTTTTCTGTTCTTTTCTTTTTTGACAGGCTCAGCTTTTTGAACAGGCCTTCCTATGAGGGCTTTTATATCGACTGATTTTTCAATGGCATCTCCTGCGCTCTTTACAAACTGCTTCCACGAGCCGTCCTCAAGCTCTCCTGCCATCACAAGCCCAAGATGCCTCTCAGGCATTGAAAGGGTTAAGTCTTTAGGAAGATACCCAAGCACCTTTATTTTGGAGCCTTTTGGGATTGAATCTTTTAATATCTGAAAATGACGGGGGCTTCCAACCCTGTTGAATACCACCCATTTTATATTTACCTTCGGGTCGTACGATTCAAAGCCTTTTATGATTGCGCCTGCGCTCCTTGCGGTCTTCTCAGCATTTACGACAAGAAGGACCGGAATATCGAGCAGCTTTGCTATGTGCGCTGTTGAGCCCTCTTCGCTTTTGCCGTCCTTTCCGTCAAAGAGGCCCATCACGCCTTCGATTATGGAAACCTGCGAATGGCTGGATTTTTGTAAAAATGTCCTCTTTACGCCCTTTTTGCCCATCATCCATGTATCAAGGTTATATGAGGGCACGCCAAGAAGGGCCCTGTGATAGCCGGGGTCAATATAGTCAGGGCCTGCCTTGAAAGGCTGGACAGTCAAGCCCCTTCTCCTTAACGCCTCCATCAGGCCAAGCGTAATGACGGTCTTTCCGGCGCTGCTGTTGGTGCCGGCCACTATGAAGGCAGGGTTCCGCATTTTTTAAAAATCCCGGGGAATGTTTTTGAATTGGTCAAAGATGAGAACTACGGTAAATCAGTATATCTTGTTGATGGAAAAATCCTGGTTCGGCCCGCCGTTTAAAAGCTTCACTACCTGCATGCCGTCATTATAATACTCAATCACATTGAGGCAGCCGTAGTCCTGCTCGATACGGAAAAAATTCCTTATATCAAGACCAAGCACCTCGCTTAATATGACCCTGTTCACCCCTCCGTGCGCAAGTATGCATATAGCCTCTCCCCTGTGCCTCTCTATTATTTCAGACAAGGCAGGAACTACCCTTGCCCTCAGGTCAACAAGGCTTTCTCCGCCCTGCACCTTGCTTGTGGCAAGGTCCTTGAAGCTGAAGTCCGCCTCTTCAGGGTAAAGGGCAGCCGCTTCTTCCCTTGTAAGCCCTTCCCACCTTCCGAGGTGTATCTCCCTTAAAGAGTTGACCATTACGGGATTGAGACCAAGCCTGTTGCCGATTATGCGCGCGCCTTTTACAGCCCTTTGCAGGTCGCTTGAATACATTGACTTAATTGGCTCATTGGCAAGAAAATCCGAGAGCCTGTTCATCTGCTCTACGCCGGTAGGAGTGATATCTACATCAAAATGCCCGTTATACCTGTACTCATGGTGGTTTGCGACCTGTCCATGCCTGATAAGATAGAGCCTTGTAAATTCCATTGCATTACTCCTGTTGCTTTTAAAAATCCATCTCGGATAGGTTTGTCAGCGCCAATACCATTATTATGAAGAGAACTTCCGCTATTTCACTCTGGAAGCCGAATACATCCCCTGTGACCCCTCCTATCTTTTTCCTGAAAAATCTGGAGAAGAAAAAAACTACCCCGCCAATCAACAGCAAAAGGAAGAGGGATAAGAGGCCTAATGATAGCGCACAGAGCACCGATGTTATAATCGTTGCCTTGATGAGTGTGGAAGTCTTATTGCGGGCAAATGCCGCGCCAAGCCCGCCTGTGCTTCTGGCATAATCCGACCAGCATGCCATCGGCACCATTGCCCAGCGGCCTACTATGGGAAAGAGAAAGAGTGTAGGCACTTTTACCTCATCGGGCAAATCTCCCAGCGCAAGGAACTTCAAAAGCAGTATCATCACAAGAAAGACTACGCCGATCGCGCCTGTGGCGCTGTCACGCATAATGCGGAGCCTGTCCTCAGGAGTACTGCCGCCGGCAAGCCCGTCAACCGTATCTGCGAAACCGTCGAGGTGCAGCCCGCCATTTGTCAGCACCAGTATCAGTACCAAAAGCCCGGTAACGACATTATCAGACAGAAGCCCTGAAAGCATATAATACGAGAGCACAAGTATCAGGCCCTGAAGGGCCCCGACAAGCGGGAACCATGACATGGAGCCTGCAAGCTCCTCTGTCCTTATCTCTGTATCTCTTTGAACCGGAAAAACTGTCAGGAACTGAAGGGCAAGTATAAAACTTCTCATTTATAAAAAATCTCTTCTTCTCTCTAAATGGTTTTCTCGGATACCCCGGCATCGCCGAATGTAGCCATTTCATTATATATCTTAACCCCGGCTTCAACAAGCGATATGGCTATTGCCGCACCTGTGCCTTCGCCGAGCCTTAAATCAAGGTCAACAAAGGGCCTGAGCCTCATCCTCTCAAGCATGACCTTATGCCCGCGCTCAACCGAATTATGGGAGGCAAAGATATAGTCCCGCACCTGCGGTTTAAGCTCATACGCAATAAGCGCGCCCGCAGTCGATATGAAGCCGTCAACCACTACCGGCACTCTTCTTGAGGCCGCGCCGAGTATAAGCCCTGCGATTCCGGCTATTTCAGTGCCGCCGAGCTTTGCAAGCACATCAATGGGGTCTGATATGTTAGGTTTATTCACATTCAAGGCGTCTTCTATTACACGCACCTTGTGGTTATAGCTTTTATCGTCAATGCCTGTGCCTTTGCCTGTGACATCAGCTACGGGCTGGCCTGAGAAAGCCGCTATTATCGCGCTTGAGGGCGTAGTGTTGGCTATGCCCATCTCTCCTGTGCCGTAGATGACGCCTTCGCCGGCGTTCTCCAGAGCAAGTTCTATCCCCGCCTCAATGCACTTAATGGCTTCATCCCTTGTCATTGCAGGGCCCTTACGGATGTTGCGCGTGCCCTTCATCACCTTTTTCTGGATAAGCCCGGCGCAGTCCGTAAAGTCGTAATCAACTCCTATATCCACTACCTTGACCTCAACTCCTGCATGCCTTGCAAGCACATTTATCCCTGCCCCGCCCCTTAAAAAGTTAAGCACCATCTGGGGCGTGACTTCCTTCGGGAACGCTGAGACACCTTCATCGGCAACCCCGTGGTCGCCCGCGAATGTAAAGATTATCTTTTTATTGATTCCGGGTGTCAGATTTCCTGTTATGGCTACCATCTTCTTTGCGAACTCTTCAAGCCTGCCAAGGCTGTCTTTGGGCTTTGTAAGCATGTCAAGGCGGGCCTGCGCCTTATCAAGAAGCTCCGGGTCAATGGATGCTATACTTTTTAGTGCCTCATCAAGTCTGGACATAACCTAAATCCCTCCCTGCGCCTTTGCGTAAGTTTTAGAAGCTATGAGGTTGCCGATGTAGCCGCCGATGGCTGATGCCGCAAGCATCAATATGAGATACATTGCCTTGTCAGGCTCTCCCATTGATTTTACCCAGAATAGAATGCCCAGCGGGGCCGCCACTGTCAATGCCCACACAGAACCCATGAACTTTTGCCTTGAGGCTATTATAAGACCTACTATTATGCCTAAAATAAGGCTTACCGAAGGGGTGATGACGATATTTGAAAACCGTGTGGCCTCGGGAAGCATCTGTTCGAATACTCCCTTATTTGCCTCAATGAATGCCTTGGCCTCATCAGGCTTTCTGCCTTTAAAGAAGGTGGATACAAACCTGCCGTAAGCGGTGATCTTAAGTGAAGTCAGCGCCCATGTGATAAATCCGTAAATGGCTATGAATGCCACATAGCCTGTCAAAAATGCCGCAAAGATCCTTTTTTTCATCTCATCCTCGTGTTGTTTTTATAGTCCTACTTCATTTTAAGGGGAATGCCGGCTGCCACGAAATACACCTCATCCGCGCTTTCTGCAAGAAGCTGGTTTACCTTGCCTGACAAGTCCCTGAACCTTCTTGCCAAAGGATTATCAGGCACAATGCCCTGCCCCACTTCATTTGATACGATTACTATATTTGCCGCTGACTGCCTGCATGCAGATGAAAGGTCAGCCGCCTTTGATATGATTTCACTGTCTTTTAAATCCGCGCCCATGAGGTTTGTGAGCCACAGCGTTACGCAGTCAACGAGCGCCACACCGCTTCCTGCCTTTTTAATGGTTGCGGCAACTTCAAGAGGCTCTTCGAATGTATGCCACTGTTCGCTCCTTTCATCCTTATGGTTCCTTATCCGCTCTTCCATCTCAGCATCATAGGCCTGCGCGGTAGCGATATAGGTCTTTGTGCCTTCCATGCCATCCGCAAGCGTCAGGGCAAACGCGCTCTTGCCGCTCCTTGCCCCTCCTATGATGAAAAAGGTTTTGCCCATTGGTTAGAACTCTATGCCTTTACGCGCCGGTGTCCCGTGATCGTAGGGGTGTTTTATCTTCAGCATCTCTGTTACATAATCGGCAATCTTGACCAATTCAAAGGGAGCGTTCCTGCCTGTCAAAACCACTTCCAGGTGAGGCGGCCTGTTATTAAGAAAATCTATCAGGTCGCTTTCAGCTATCCAGCCGCCGTTTATGGCTGACATGATCTCATCCAGTACAAGGAGGTCAACCCCTCCCTCGTTCGCCTTTTTCCTGGCAAGTTCATATGTGTCCTGAACAGACTTTTTTACGAACGAAAGGTCGGTATTGCCCTTTGTGAATATCGGATGCCTGCAGTTTGACCTGACAAGCTCTATATTATAATTGGAATTTTTAAAGAACTCCTTTTCGCCCGACGGAGAGCTGTCTTCCTTGAAGAATTGGACAAAGAGTACCTTAAAGCCCTGGCCCGCTGCCCTTGCCGCAAGCCCGACCGCAGAGGTGGTCTTCCCCTTGCCTTCCCCTGTATAGATGTGTACGAGTCCTGTTTTCATAAGATAACCCACTCTACTTTGATTTAACTCTCTTTAATATGAAAAATGTCATGGGAGGGAGAAATAAAAAAACCCATCCCTTGTTCGGGGATGGGTTAGAAGTGCTGAAAATTCCATAGGTTTTTACGGGACTGCGCCCGGAAAAACCATGCACATTCTTATAAGGCATTTAAATAAAAGCCTTATATGGACCCTCTCCCTCGGAAGGTCGTACTCCGTACAATTGGGCAGGTCTCCTGGCTTTGCGGGTCATCCTACTTTCCCAACCTTCCCGGCTTTTGCCAGTGGTCAAGTGGAGATTTCGTCGCCGCTACAGTTGCGGGGCAGCTCCCGATTCTACGGGATTCCCTTTTAGCCGTGCCTTTTGGCGTTCGGCACCCAATCGCGAGTAAGATACTACTATCCTGTTGTATTACTCAGGATTAAACTAACAGTTTTAACTTGCTGAGTCAAGGCTAAATTTTAAGCCAAGGAAATTATCTATAAAAATTTCTTTATCGCCTGTATTGCCCGCCTCATCATTTCCTCTCCGTGAGGCTCTATAGTGTAAACGGGGTTATTGCCGTATTTCTTTAAAAGAGTAAAAAAGAGCTTGAAATCTATGGCACCCTCGCCCAATGGCAGGTGCTCGTCATTTTTGCCGTGGTTATCGTGGAGATGCACCTCGGCTATCCTGTCTCCCAATAGCTCGAACCAATCCTCTATGTCCACTTTGGAGAATACATTAAGATGGCCGGAATCTATGCAGATGCCGAAGTTCGGGGACTCAACGGCCTCCATGAGCGCTGCAAGCGCATCAGGTGTCCTGTCGAATATATTTTCAACCGCTATTACGGTGCCATACTCCTCAGCCCTTTTGACGAACTCAGGCCATGTCTTTAAGCTCTGCTCAAGCCACAGGCCGATATTCCCGTGGAATTTCTTTTCGTTATAACCGCCGTGCAGGACGACATTTTTTGGCCTCAGGTACTTTATCGCGTCAAAGACCTGCCTGTACCTGTCAGCTGTCGAACGCCTTTTTTCTTCATTGGCGCTTCCCGGATTAAGGTCGATATACGGGCCGTGCATGGTAACGGTAAGCCCGTTTGAAGCGAACTCGTTTTTTATCTCTTCCAAATCCTCCGGCGCCGCGCTCTCAAGGTGAGAGCTGTCCATATAGACCTCAGGGTTTATCTTCTCGTCCCTGAAGAACTCAAGCCTCTCCAGAAGAACCGGATAAGGCACATGCACCTGAACCTTTTTCGAAGCCTCGCTGCCCATTATTTTAGCCCTGTTTTTTTTGACATTAAACCTGAATACCACGGTCGATTCAAGCGAAATATGGAAAGAGACCGCTCAGTGACATCGGTTTTTATTCTGCTATACTTTTTAATATAACTTCAGAAAAGCCGTTTTCACCTTCAAACCTCCGCATTAACCCCAAATCAAAGAGGTAACTTATGAAACCCGTATTATGTTCTATTCTCGCAGGAACTCTTATTTTAAGCATTGCATCGGCAGGTATGGCGGTAGAATCAAAGAAAGCCGAAAAAAAAGGCATTATGTCCAAGACTCAGGACGAGATGGTAAAGATAGCAAAGAGCGCGGCGCCTGCCTTTATTTCAGATAATGCCACGATAATGGTACCCGGCCCTGACGGAAAGCTCAAGACAGTTAAGGAAGGCACAAACGGATTTACCTGCGTGCCCGACCTTAGCATGCAGGAAGTGCCGGATCCGGCATGCGCGGACAAGGCAGGCACTCAGTGGCTGATGGATGTGATAAATAAGGCTGAAAAGCCCTCAAACGATGTTCCGGGCATAGGATACATGGCCAAGGGCGGCTGGCACTGGGAAAAGGACGGCAAGGTTATAATGGACCCGGCCACGCCTGGGGCAAAAAGGGTAAAAGAGCCTCCCCACTGGATGATCTTCTGGCCCTTTACATCAACTGAGACAATGCTGCCCACAATGCCGGGAGAGTTCAAAACATACATAATGTATGACGGCACGCCTTATGCTCACCTTATGATATATCAGAACCCCAGGGAACTTAAACAAGGCAAAAAGTAAGCCGCAAAAAGGAGACGCAGGGGCAAGAAATCCTGCATCTCCTTTTTTTTATTATGTTTTTCGCTCACAGAGCATGCCGCTGTCCGGGAAAAAAGCCTTGACTTTTAGCTATGTACACAGTATACAATAAATATATTATGGAAAAAGTGCGCGTACTTGATTATCCGGTTGAAAAACCCCTCACTTTACGGGAACAGATAGTCGATTTCATCAAGGATGCCGTTGTAACAGGTCATCTGAAACCCGGGGAAAGGGTCCCTGAACAGCAGATTGCCGAAAACTTCGGGATCAGCCGCACGCCTATCCGCGAGGCATTCCGCCAGCTCGAATCCGAAGGGTTTATAAGCGTAATCCCAAGGAAAGGGGCCGTAGTAAGCCCGATAACGGATAAGGATGTCAGGGAATTCTACGAAATAAAAAGCCTTTTGGAAGGCTTTGCAGCAAAGACCGCCTGCAGCAAGCTTGCCCCGAAAGACATAAAAAAGCTTGAAAGCCTCAACCTGCAGATGGAAAAATGCGCTGAAAAGAATGATGTGAAAGGTTTTTTCAGACTTGATAACCAATTTCATGATATATTCTTAAGCGGATGCGGAAATGAGAAGCTCTGCAATCTTGTAAACCATCTTGTGCAGCAGTTCGAGCGTTTCAGGGTCACTTCGCTCTCGCTCCCCGGCAGGATGGAAGATTCCGTAAAACAGCATAATGAAATAATCGAAGCCTTCAAGGAAGGCAACCAGAGCCTTGTAGAGACCCTCGTAAGGGCTAATGCCGAAAGAGGCAGGGATGTCCTTGTAGAGGAAATCCTTAAAGAAAAGTCAAAGCAATGGTCCTAATAAAAAGCACTGAAGCTGCTGCCCGGCTTGCCAGGACGATAATTTCGGATATCGCCCTGTACAACAGGGAGAAGATTCAGAACGGTATAAAGAACGACAACATATTTGACCTCCTTGAAAAGGAGCTCAAGGAAGGGCTTGACCTGTACAGGAGCAGAGTTTCCCCTGAGCTTGACAGAAAGAACGCCCTCTACAACAGGGCAATAGTGGATATCCTCATTAAACGAAGCGGCGAGATAAAATCAGAGATCTGGTAAAAACCTCTCCAGGCACGAAACCTCAACCACAAATTCCTTTTTAAATCTGACTTCCCGCGTAAAGAGCGGGTCCGAAAACCCTGTTAACTATGTCAACTATCCGTACATTTATTGTCAGCCCTGAAGAAGCATCCCAGAGACTTGATATTTTCCTCACCGGAAAACTACCTGAGATAACGCGCTCAGGCATTAAGAACCTCCTTGAAGAAGGCATGGTGCTTGTAAACGACAAGGCCAGTAAATCAGGGCACAAGATAAGGCCCGACGACAGGATATCCATAGAGATACCCGAGCCTGAACCGCTTACGATTAAGCCCGAGCCTATCCCAATCGATATAGTATATGAAGATGATGACATCATTGTCGTCAATAAACCCGCAGGCATTGCAGTTCATCCGGGGGCAGGCCAGAGCTCAGGCACGCTTATCAACGCGCTTGCCTACCATACGAAAGACAAGCTCTCCAGGATAGGCGACCCAATGAGGCCGGGCGTTGTCCACAGGCTTGACAAGGATACCACGGGCGCGCTCATATTCGCAAAGACTGATGAGGCATACAGGAATCTGTCCGAACAATTCAAGGCCCACTCAACAGGCAGAAAATACATTGCCCTTGTCTGGGGAGACCTGAAAGAAGACGAAGGTTCAGTTGACCTCGCAATCGGAAGAGACCTGACCCAGAGGAAAAAGTTCTCTCCAAGGACAAAAAAGAGCAGGACAGCCATTACCCACTATAAGGTCATGAAGCGTTATCTGATGATGTCGCTCGTTGAGCTTACGCTTGAGACAGGCAGGACGCATCAGATAAGGGTGCATCTTACGGCCATACACCACCCTGTGGTGGGAGACCAGATATACGGCAAGAGAAAGGTCACGGAGAACCTGCCCAAGCCCATTTTCGATGTGCTTAAACGCATGAAGAGGCAGTGCCTTCACGCAAAGACCCTTAATATAAAACACCCGAGGACAGGGGAGCGCATGGAGTTCTCAGCCCCCCTTCCTCCTGACATGGATGAGGTACTGAAACAATTGGATGAGCATGCACTCAGCTGACGGCATACAATATATAGCATCCCCCCTCTTCCCCGCTAAAGAGGTCAATCATGCCTTCCTTTCAAGGATTGGCGGCGTAAGCGAGCCTCCTTTTGACTCCCTGAATTTTGACAATCGTGATACTGACACAAGTGAAAATATAGAGAAGAACAGGGATAAGCTCTCAAAGGCCCTTGATGTGCCTGTTAAGAATATAGTGCTTGTAAATCAGGTACACGGCTCAAAGGTGCTTGTTATAAAGGATTCAAACCATGCAGGCCAGCCTATTGTAGAGGCTGACGCCATCATCACCGATGTAGCCCAGGTGCCTATCGGCATCATGACCGCAGACTGCCTCCCGGTCCTTATATACGACCCTGCAAAAAAGGCAGTGGCCGCAGTCCACGCTGGCTGGAAAGGCTCGGCAGGCGGGGTATCGATAGAAGCGATAAAAGCAATGCGCCTGCAGTACGGAAGCGACCCCAAAGATATGGTCGCGGCTCTCGGCCCCTATATAGGCCCGTGCTGCTATTCCATTAGAGAAAATGTAGTGGCTGAATTCAAAAACAGGTTCGGCTCTTACACAGGCTATATCCAGAAGTTTAAAGACGAAATACGGCTTGATATAGGCCTTGCCAATATAGAACAGCTCACAGGCTCAGGCATCCCAAAGGCCAATATCAGCTTTGAGCCTGTATGCACCTCGTGCAATAACGCCCTTTTCTTCTCATACAGAAAGGACGGGGGCAGGACTGGCAGGCAATTAAGCTACATAATGCTTAAAGGGTCTTAAAGCAGATGATAATCGGCTTAACAGGCGGCATAGCGTCAGGCAAAAGCCTTGTCTCAGGCGAACTTAAAAAGCTTGGGGCGCATATAATCGATGCCGATATCATAGCAAGGGAAATAGTAGAGCCGGGAAGCCCCGCGTATGACGATATTGTCAGGGAATTCGGCGCGGGTATCTTGAATGAGGATAGCACCATAGACCGCAAGGCGCTCGGAAAGATTGTCTTTGCGGATAAGGAAAAGCTCCATAAACTTAACAGGATCACCCACCCCAGAATAATAGAGAAGATAAACGGGAAGATAAAAGAGCTTAACGACAACCACAAAGACCCTGTGATAATAGTCGATATAGCCCTTCTTATAGAGGTCGGCCTCCATAAGGACATGACTAAAGTAATGGTGGTTTACTCCGATGAGAAAACCCAGATAGAGAGACTTAGAAAACGGGACAATCTCTCGGAGGAAGAGGCACAGCAGCGCCTTAAGGCCCAGATGCCAATGGCTGAGAAGCTCGGATATGCCGATTATGTCATAGACAATACCGGAACTGCCGAACAGACCAAAGAGCGTGTAAAACAACTGTATTCGGAGCTTAAAAAAGGGTAAAAAGCCACTTGACAGGCTGTATGAAGCGTGTTAGAGTGGTTATACCTTTCAAAATAGTTACTCTAAATTATTACACCATACCTCGTAAGCTTCAATCCAAAGATTCGATTTAAGCCCAGAGGAAATAAATCCGAAGTGAACTAAACTCACATACAACTTAATAAAACCATAAAACCTTTTCAGGAATCAGATTTCAGTATATTTCTATTCCAACCAAAACAAAACCCCCCATTTAGGAGTATTTATGAACCTCAAGGAATTAAAAGAGAAAAAAATTAACGAGCTTACTACGCTCGCTAAAAAATATAATATAGAAGCGGCCTCGAGCATGCGTAAGCAGGACCTGATATTCGCCCTTCTGCAATCCCAGAGCGAACAGAACGGGATGATATACGGCGAAGGCGTACTTGAGACGCTGCCTGACGGCTTCGGCTTTTTAAGGGCGCCTGATTATAATTACCTGCCCGGCCCTGATGATATTTATGTATCCCCTTCACAGATAAGAAGATTCAACTTAAGGACAGGCGATATCGTATCAGGCCAGATAAGGCCCCCGAAAGAAGGCGAAAGATATTTTGCCCTCCTTAAAGTAGAAAAAGTAAACTACGAAGACCCCGAAGTTGCCCGTGAAAAGATACTTTTTGACAACCTTACCCCGTTATATCCCCAGGAAAAGATAAACCTTGAACTGCCGCCCAACAGCGACATGTCAATGAGGATAATGGACCTCTTTACCCCTATCGGTAAAGGCCAGAGGGGACTTATCGTTTCACCCCCGAGGGCAGGTAAAACAATTCTTCTTCAGAAGATTGCCAATTCAATCACCACAAACCATCCTGAAGTCGTTCTTCTCGTCCTCCTTATCGATGAAAGGCCGGAAGAAGTCACCGACATGCAGAGGTCGGTAAAGGGAGAGGTCATCAGCTCCACATTCGATGAGCCTGCCCAGAGGCACGTGCAGGTCTCCGAGATGGTTATAGAGAAGGCAAAAAGGCTTGTAGAACATCAGAAAGATGTCGTAATCCTCCTTGACTCGATAACAAGGCTCGCAAGGGCTTACAACACAGTAGTACCGCCAAGCGGAAAGGTACTCTCAGGCGGCGTTGACTCCAATGCCCTGCATAAGCCAAAGAGATTTTTCGGAGCCGCAAGGAATATCGAGGAAGGCGGCAGCCTTACCATCATCGCCACAGCCCTTATCGACACTGGCAGCAGGATGGACGAAGTCATATTTGAAGAATTCAAAGGTACAGGCAACATGGAAATCGTCCTTGACAGGAAGCTTTCCGAAAGAAGGATATTCCCCGCAATCGACCTCAACAAGTCAGGCACAAGGAAAGAGGAACTCCTGCTTGCCAAAGAAGCGCTCAACAGGATCTGGATACTCAGAAAGGTTCTGCAGCCGCTTAACCCGATTGAATCAATGGAATTCCTGCTCGATAAGATTCAGCACACGCCCTCAAACAAGAGCTTCCTTGAATCAATGAGCAAATAAAAGACCATTTTTCCCGTGCCTTTATTAATTAAAGGCACGGGTTTTTATTTTCTGGGACGGACTACCCCCGCTTTTTCAGTTTTCTTTTTTCCCTTGCACTTCTTGCCTGTAGTTTGATATATTAGGATATTACCCCTTTTGGGGCGAAATGGGAATAGTGTGCCTAAACCCGGAACAAGGACTTCAAGGCAAACATACCCCAAAATATATAACGGAGGACCGTATAAAATGAAAGAAGGCATTCACCCGGAATACAACCAGACAAAGATACACTGCGTCTGCGGAAGCGTAGTAGAGACAGGTTCAGTAAAGAAGAACATCTCTGTTGAAATCTGCTCAAACTGCCATCCGTTCTTCACAGGTGAGACAAGGCTCATCGACACTGCCGGTAAGATTGAGAAGTTCAATCTCAAGTACGGCAGGAAAACAAAGGGAGCGTAAAAAAGGAGACGGGCGGTGAAAGTAAATCTCCTCAACTTTACACCCGAACCTGAAAAGACCGTCTCTTTAGCTGCCAAACTATGCTATTCTGACAGTACAATCGGAGAGCTCGAGGATAGAGTAAAGGAATCTTCCCAGGAGAAATTCCTGGGCAAGATCATTAAAATGGGACACCTATCTGTCCTTGAGCATGCTTCCTTTGTCTTCGGCATCGAAGGCATATCAAGGGCGACTTCCCACCAGCTTGTCCGCCACCGCCTTGCCTCATACTCCCAGCAGAGCCAGAGGTATGTTACCGTAAGCTCGCCCGAGTATGTTATCCCCGGCTCAATAAAAAAGGATGCGGCAAAAAGAAAGCGGTTCGAGACCGAGATGAAGCGCATCTACAGGCTTTACAAAGAGCTTGTGGAAGAGGGAGTGCCTGCCGAAGACGCCCGCTACCTTCTGCCGAACGCTGCCTGCACAAAGATTATTGTTACAATGAACGCAAGGGAACTCCTGCACTTCTTCAATCTCCGCTGCTGCGAAAGGGCTCAATGGGAGATAAGGGAGATGGCTACCCTTATGCTCTCCCTCGTAAAAAAGGAAGCCCCTTTGATTTTCAGGGACTCAGGCCCGTCCTGTGTAGCGGGAGCTTGCGGAGAAGGCAAGATGACCTGCGGCAAGCCCAGGGAAATTAGAGAGAAATTCAGGCAATTATAAAATACCCCTGCCAACGGGGCTTTGCTCAAACCCAATAATTTAAGGAAACTACGGACAGGCCGCGCTTGATGGGCGGCTTTTATGTTGATAAACCATGATCCAGAAACGCCTCGAAGAAGTCGAACAGAGATTCAACGAACTTTCAGATATCCTTGCAAGGCCCGAGGTCGCGGGAGACCAGGAGCAATACCAGAAGTACATCCGCGAGCACGCCTCTTTAAGAGATATCGTAGAGGTATATCGCGAACTTAAAAAAGTAGATTCAGAGCTTGCCGAGAACAAACAGATACTCGAAGGCAAGGATGAAGATTTAAGGGAGCTTGCAAAAGAGGAAATCCCCCTCCTGCAGAAGAAAAGGGAAGAGCTTACCACCAGAATCAAGATAATGCTCCTGCCAAAAGACCCGAATGACGACAAGAACATCATCATCGAGATAAGGGCGGGCGCCGGCGGAGATGAATCAGCCCTTTTTGCCGCAGAGATATTCAGGATGTACCAGAGGTATTCGGAAAATCAGCGCTGGAAGGTTGATGTCTTAAGCTCAAGCCCCACGGGGCTTAACGGCTTCAAGGAAATCATAGCGATGATAGAAGGCAAGGGCGCTTACTCAAGGTTTAAATACGAAAGCGGAGTCCACCGCGTCCAGAGAGTGCCTGAGACCGAGGCATCAGGCAGAAGGCATACTTCAACCGTAACTGTTGCCGTAATGCCTGAGGCTGAAGAGGTAGAGGTCGATGTAAGGATGGATGACATCAGGGTCGATACCTACCGTTCAGGCGGCCACGGCGGACAGAACGTAAACAAGGTCGAGACAGCCGTAAGGATGACGCATATACCTACAGGGGTCGTAGTAGCATGTCAGGAAGAGAAAAGCCAGCACAAGAACCGTGACAAGGCTTTCAAGGTCCTCATTTCAAGGATACTTGACATGAAACAGCAGGAACAGCGCAAAAAAATCGCCTCCGACAGGAAGACCCAGGTCGGCACAGGCGACAGAAGCGAGAAGATAAGGACATACAATTTCCCCCAGAACAGGGTCACTGACCACAGGATTGGCATAACGCTCCACAGGCTCAGTGAAATCATGGAAGGCGACATAGCAGAACTTACAGACAACATCATCGGGTATTATCAAACGGAAGCCCTCAAGGGCATCGAGAATAATTCGGCAAACGGCTCAAGCCGCTCCGCGGATTAAGTAAGGTCGAAATGGATAAGATTCTAATCGAGGGCGGAGAACGCCTTGTAGGAGAAGTAACAGTAAGCGGCGCAAAAAATGCCGTACTGCCCTTGATGGCAGCCTCTTTGCTTGTAGACGGCTGGAACACCATCACCAATGTCCCTAACCTGAGGGATATCGAAACATTTAAAATCCTCCTTAAACATCTGGGGTCAGAGCTTGAAGCCGACCCTCAGAACAATATCCTTAAGATAAAAACTTCAAATTTAAAGAGCAATGAAGCCCCTTATGACCTTGTAAAGACAATGCGGGCCTCAGTCCTCGTGCTTGGCCCTCTTGTATCGAGGTTCAAGCAGGCAAGGGTCTCCCTGCCGGGCGGCTGCGCCATAGGCGCAAGGCCCATTGACCTGCACCTTAAGGGACTTAAGCAGATGGGCGCAGAGGTCACCATTGAAAAAGGCTATGTAAATGTCGCCGCAAAGAAGCTTAAAGGCGCAAAGATTTACATGGACACGACCACGGTCACAGGCACAGAGAACCTCATGCTTGCCGCAGTACATGCCGAAGGCACTACAATTCTTGAGAACTCCGCTCTTGAGCCTGAAGTCGCATGCCTTGCGGACGCCCTTAACAGGATGGGCGCAAGGATAACAGGCGCAGGCACGGAGACTATAAAGATAGAAGGGGTGGACAAGCTCTATCCGATAGAGATGAGGGTAATACCGGACAGGATAGAGGCAGGCACCTTCATGGTGGCATCAGCCATGACAAGGGGCAATGTGCTCATAAAGGACTGCCCCCACTACTACCTTGACTCTTTAAATGTAAAGCTTAAAGAGGCAGGAGCCGAAATAATAGAAGAAGACGGCGGAATAAGGGTCATCGGGGATGTCCCCATAAGAAGCGTAGATGTAAAGACAATCCCCTACCCGGGCTTCCCTACTGACATGCAGGCGCAGATTATGGCAATGATGTGCATAGGAAGCGGACTGAGCGTCATAACAGAGACTGTATTTGAGAACAGGTTCATGCATGTAAGCGAGCTTAAGCGCATGGGCGCCGATATAACAATTGATGGACGGTGCGCCGTAGTAAGAGGCGTGAAGCAGTTAAGCGGTGCGCCTTTGATGGCAACTGACCTAAGGGCAAGCGCCTCCCTCATACTTGCCGGGCTTGTCGCTGACGGAAAGACCGAGGTCTCAAGGATATATCACCTTGACCGCGGCTATGAAAAGATAGAAGAAAAACTCAAACGCCTTGGCGCGAAGATAGAGAGGGTAAAAGAGTGAGCAACCTGAAGAAAAAATCATGGGACGATACCCTGACAATAGCTTTGCCAAAAGGAAGGATACTTAAAGAGGCATTGACATTATTCAGGGCGGCTGATGTGGACTTCAGCGAGATCCTTCAGGACGACAGGAAGCTGATATTCGAAAACATCGCCGAGGGGCTGAGGTTCATGGTCATAAGGAGTCAGGATGTCCCCACATATGTAGAGTACGGGGCAGCAGACCTTGGTATCGCAGGCAAAGATGTCCTTATGGAGCAGGGCAAAGACCTCTATGAGCCGCTTGACCTTGGGATAGGCGTATGCAGGATGATGGTGGCAGAGCCAAAAGAACTTGGTGAGCTCGACAACCCGAAACACTGGACTCACATCAGGGTTGCCACAAAATACCCCAACATCACACTCAAGCATTTTTTAAATAAAGGCATACAGGTTGAGATAATAAAGCTTTACGGCTCAATCGAGCTTGCCCCTCTTTTAGGGCTTTCCGAAAGAATAGTCGACCTTGTTCAGACAGGAGAGACCTTGAGGAAGAACGGGCTTGTAGAGGTAGAGCATGTAATGAACATTACCTCAAAGCTTGTCTGCAACAGGGCCAGCCTCAAGACAAAGCCCAAGAGGGTCAAAGACCTCGTTGACAGGCTTTCAAAGGCGGTAGCTCAGGCAAAAGAGCCCACTCAAGGCTAAAGCAGTTGTTCTCAGCGGAAAAAAATGAACTACCCCGCCGCAAGCAGCGGGGTATCCGAAGGAGATTTATTTTTTGAACGCGGCAAGCCACAGGGAATTCAACCCCGAAGGAAATTAAAATTAGTTTCCTATTTCTTTTAGCCAAAGAGTAATTTATAATCTTCTGGCAGTAAATCCATCGGTACATCTCCCTAAAACAAATGCGGATTATTGATTCGAAAGACAAGAGCTTTCCAGAGGTACTCGCCTCCATCACAAAAAGGGGCGAGCAGGACACCTCTGCCGTTGAGGCAGCGGTCAAGAAAATCCTCGACGATGTAAGGGCAAAGGGCGACAAGGCTGTCCTTGAATACACAAAGAAGTTTGACGGGGTGGACCTTAAAGGCCGCCTTCAGGTCGCTGAAGCCGAGATAAACGCCTCCCTTAAAAAAATCTCCAAAAAAGACCTTGCCTTAATTGAACTTGCGGCACAGCGCATAGAATCATTCCATAAAAAACAGCTTCAAAATTCATGGTTTACGACAGAGCCCGACGGTACTATTTTAGGCGCTAAAGTGACTGCCCTTGAAAGGGCAGGCATTTATGTGCCCGGCGGCAAGGCCGCCTATCCTTCGACCGTTCTTATGAACGCCATACCCGCAAAGGTCGCTGGCGTTGATGAAGTAATAATGGTCACTCCCCCGGGTAAAGAAGGCATAAACCCGTATGTGCTTGCCTCTGCCAAAGTCGCAAGGGTGGATAAGATATTCCGCATCGGAGGCGCGCAGTCAGTCGGCGCGCTTGCTTACGGGACTAAATCAGTGCCAAAGGTAGATAAGATAACGGGGCCCGGCAATATATATGTAGCAACAGCAAAGAGGCTTGTATTCGGCATAGTAGATATCGACATGATAGCAGGGCCGAGCGAGATACTTGTAATTAATGACGGCACAGGCGAGCCCTCATGGATTGCAACCGACCTGCTCTCACAGGCAGAGCATGACGAGCTTGCCTCAGGCATACTCATAACCACTTCAGACGGAATGGCAAAGGCTGTCAAGGCAGAGGTGGAATCAATACTTAAAAAACTCAAGAGAAAGCATATCGCAGAAGTCTCGATAGAGCGCTACGGAGCCATTATAATTACAAAAGACCTTAATGAGGCGGCTCAGATATCAAACAGGATAGCCCCTGAGCACCTTGAGCTTTTTGTTGAGGCGCCCTTTGAACTGATGCCCAAGATAAGGAATGCCGGGGCGATATTTTTAGGCAGGTTTACCCCTGAGGCAACCGGCGACTACCTTGCAGGCCCGAACCATACGCTCCCCACAGGCGGCACCGCAAGGTTCTCATCTCCTTTGGGCGTGCTTGATTTTGTAAAAAGAACCAGCATCATAAGCTTTTCCGAAAAGGCGATCGACACGCTCGGAAGCAGCATCAAAAGGTTTGCCGACCTTGAAGGGCTTGAGGCGCACGGCAAGAGCGTGGAAGCAAGGCTTAAGAGGAAAAAATAATTTTAAGAGGTTTTTTTTATGGCAAGGAAAGCAAAGATAGCCAGAAAAACCAAAGAAACAGACATAACGCTTGAGATAAACCTGGACGGAAGCGGCGTAAGCAACATAAAGACGCCAATCCCCTTCTTTGACCATATGCTAACCAACTTCTCAAGGCATGGCCTTTTTGACCTTAAGCTCACCGCAACAGGAGATGTCGAGGTCGATCTTCACCATACGGTGGAAGATGTAGGCATCGTGCTTGGAGAGGCCATAAAAAAGGCCCTGAAAGACAACTCAGGCATCAAAAGGTGCGGCACTGCAACTGTGCCCATGATGGATGCCCTTTCATCCGTTGTGCTTGACATAAGCAACCGCCCGTATTTTAAATTCAACGCCGCAAAGGACGCGCACCCTGCGGTAAATAAAAAGGTCTATGCCGCAAAGATGGAAGAAGGCAGGATGTACTCTGCCTTTGACATGGGGCTTTTGGAAGAGTTCATGAAAGCGCTTTCAAACAGCGCAGGCATTGATCTGCATATTACTCTGCACTACGGAAAAGATGTCCATCACTCAATAGAATCAATATACAAATCCCTTGGCAGGGCCTTAAGCGCGGCTGTTGCAAAAGACCCGAGGATAAAAGGCGTAATGTCAACGAAGGGCAAGCTTTAGTTCTTATGATAGCAATAATCGACTATGATATGGGCAACCTCAGAAGTGTCCAGAAGGCCTTTGAAAAGATAGGCGCAACCGCAACCGCAACCCGCGACCCAAATGTAATCAAAGACGCAAGCCGTGTAGTCCTGCCCGGAGTAGGCGCATTCAAGGACTGCATGAAAAACCTTGAGGACTACGGCCTCATTGACCCGATATTAAAGGCAATAGATTCAGGCAAGCCGTTTCTTGGCATATGCCTCGGGTTGCAGCTCCTTTTTGAAGAGAGCATGGAGTTCGGCACCCACAAGGGGCTTGGCGTCATAAAGGGCAAGGTAGTGCGCTTTCCCGCAACAGACAACCCTGAGTTCAAAGTCCCTCACATGGGATGGAACGAGATAAAAAAAGAAAAAGACTCCCCCATACTGGACGGAATTTCAGATAAATCATATTTTTATTTCGTGCATTCATATTATGCTGTCCCGGATGATAAGGCCGTCATTTTAACCTCCACGGACTATGATGTGAATTTTACGAGCAGTATCGCCAAAGACAACATAATGGCGTGCCAGTTCCACCCTGAGAAGAGCCAGCAGGTGGGGCTAAAATTACTTAAAAATTTCAACGAGCTAAAATAGACGGAGAAGTAACTTGATTATCATCCCGGCAATAGACATAAAAGACAAAAAATGCGTAAGGCTTACCCAGGGCAGGATGGACGCGGAGACCGTCTATTCAACAGACCCCTCTGAAGTCGCCAAAAAATGGGAGTCCCTCGGGGCTGAGATAATCCATCTTGTTGACCTTGACGGAGCCGTTGAAGGCAACGCAAAGAACTTCGATGTCATAAAAAAAATAACAGAGACCGTAAAGGCGCCTGTCCAGATAGGCGGGGGCATAAGGGATATAAAGACTGCCGAGCTTTACCTCGACACACTTGGGGTAAAAAGGATTATAATAGGCACAGCGGCATACGATAACCCGACACTGGTGACTACGCTCACCAAAAAATACCCCGGCAGGATTGCCGTGGGCATTGACGCAAAGGACGGCCATGTCGCCATAAAGGGCTGGGTAACCGTAACGGATGAAAAGGCTGTTGACCTTGCAAGAAAACTGGAGGGCAATGGGGTCGCCTGCATCATCTACACTGATATATCAAGGGACGGCATGCTCACAGGCCCCAATGTAGAGGCCACAAGGGAGATGTCTGAGTCCGTAAATATCCCGGTTGTAGCATCAGGCGGCATGTCCTCGATAAAAGATATCGTAGCCTACAAGGGAGTAAACCTTGAAGGCATAATAATAGGCAAGGCGCTTTACTCAGGCAATATCGAGCTGAAGGAAGCGATAGAGGCGGCAAAGGCTTAAGATGCTTACCAAGAGGATAATACCGTGCCTTGATGTAAAGGACGGAAGAGTAGTCAAAGGTGTCAGCTTCGTAGAGCTAAGAGACGCGGGAGACCCCGTAGAGTCCGCTGAGGCTTATGAGCTTCAGGGGGCTGATGAGCTTGTGTTCCTTGACATAACCGCCTCGCACGAGAAGAGAAAGACCATTCTCGATGTAGTGGAGAAGACCGCTTCAAATGTATTCATGCCCCTTACCGTAGGCGGCGGCATAAGAACGCTTGACGACATAAAAGAGCTCCTTAGGGCAGGCACAGACAAGGTATCCATAAACACGACCGCTGTTGAGGACCCTGATTTTGTCAAACGGGCGTCCGAACGCTTTGGGAGCCAGTGCATAGTAGTGGCCATCGACGCAAAGAGAAAGGCTGACGGAAGCGGCTGGGAGGTCTATACCCACGGCGGAAGAAAGGCCAGAGGCCTTGATGTAGTCGAATGGGCAAAAAAGGTTGAGTCCCTCGGGGCAGGAGAGATACTCCTGACAAGCATGGACAGGGATGGCAGAAAAGACGGCTATGACCTTGCCCTTACAAAGGCAGTGGCAACAAATACGACTGTTCCAGTAATAGCCTCCGGCGGGGCAGGAACGCTTGAGCATATATGCGAGGCTTTTACAGTAGGCCTTGCCGATGCCGCGCTTGCGGCCTCCATCTTCCATTTTGGCGAGTTCACGATTCCGGAAACGAAAAAATATCTCCGTAACAGAGGCATCCGGGTAAGACCGCCCCAAGAGTAGCCATGAAAAAGGAAAAGCACTCCGCGTTCCTGAAATTCATAATCGGATACAAGGGCTTCATAGGCATTGTGCAGCTCTTTGTCTCCATCAGCGTCTTCAACTTCCTTGATTCCAATGTCGAGGCTACATTTACTAATCTTTGCACTACCTTTCGCCTGAATACTGAAAACGAGATAATCGCCGCTGCCATAAAAAAAGCCGGAATGATTGAGAACGGCACTTTCATCGGCATCACCCTTGTTATCTTTGTGCTCGGGGCTGTAAACCTTGTCGAGGCCTGGGGCCTGCACTTAAGAAGGAGATGGGCTGAATGGCTCACGGTTTTTGCAACAGGCGCGCTAATACCGCTTGAGATATACGAAGTATATTCATCAATCACGCCCCTTAAGGTCGGCATACTCATCCTGAATGTGGCTATCGTCTTATACCTTGCCAAGCACAAGGAACTCTTCAAGAGCAGGAAAAAAAGGGCGGCTGCCTCTCATCTTAAAGTCGTCCACAGCGACAGTTCCGCCCCTGCCCCCAAGAAAAAACTTAAAAAGACTTGATTAATTCAAAAAGAAATAGTATAAATTCTCTCTTAAGCGAAAGCTTAACGGGCTTAGTATTGCCCAAAACAGGAAAATGGCGCATGGGGTGCCATTAATAAACAATCCTTGTCCCGTAAAAACGGGACAAACCCGCGAAAGCGGGGAACCAGAAGGAGGAAACATGAACAATTACGAGACAGTATGTATCGTAAGGCCCGATGTAAGCGATGATGTCGTAAAGGGTATCATCCAGAAGGCCACCGCTACCCTGGAGAGCGGCAAAGGCACAATTGCCAGGGTCGACGAATGGGGCAGGAGAAGGCTCGCTTATCCGATCCAGAAGAAGAACGAAGGCTTTTATTTCGTCCTTACCTTCACCAGCAATGCCGAGGTAAGCAAAGAGATCAACAGGCAGCTCAGGCTCAATGAAGATGTACTGCGCTACCAGACAGTCAGGCTGGAAGAGCTTCAGAAAGCCGCTGAACCGGCCAAAGAAGCTGAAGTGAAAGCGGAAGGAGGGCAGGCATAATGGCAATGGAAAGAAGAGAAAGAGGCCCCCAGGGCGAACGCGGAGATAAAAGGCCGTATCAGAAGAAGAAGGTCTGCCGTTTCTGCAAGAACAGAGGCCTTACAATAGACTATAAAGACGCAAAAGCGCTCAGGCCTTATATAACCGAGAGGGGCAGGATAGTACCCCGCAGGATCTCCGGCACTTGCGCAAAGCACCAGCGCGTAGTAAGCACAGCCATCAAGCGTGCCAGGAATCTCGCAATTGTCCCCTTTACGGCGACAAGCATTTAATTGATTATATAAGGAGAGGGCCATGAAGGTAATACTTAAAGCAGAAGTCGATAACCTCGGAAAATTTGGTGACCTCGTAAAGGTAGCCCCCGGCTACGCGAGGAATTACCTCATTCCCAAGGGGTTTGCCGCTGAGGCAACAACCGGGAACATAAAGCAGTTTGAAGCAGAAAGGGAAGCCTACCTTAAAAAGGCCCAGGTCAAGAGGGAAAACTCAGAAAAGCTCAAGACCGAACTTGAAGGCGTAACACTGACCTTCACAAGGAAAGCCGGCGAAGACGACAAGCTCTTCGGTTCAGTTACAACCCACGACATAGAGACTGAACTCAAGGCAAAAGGCTTTGCCATAGAGAGGAAAGAAATCCGTCTCGAAGAACCGATTAAATCAATCGGCCAGTTTACAGTATCCGTTAGACTCCAGTCTGATGTTATCGCTAACATCAATGTCGGGGTCGTAAAAGAATAACAATCTCATCGTTGAGCTGTGCCCTTTAAGGGGCACAGCTCATTCAATTTCGGTCTTATGGCAATCCGCGCTCAAAAAGAGCTGCTCCATAAAGTCCCGCCTCATAACATTGAAGCGGAGCAGTCCATTCTCGGCGGAATCCTCCTTGAAAAAGACGCTATAAATAAAATCCTCGAGGTGCTCTCCCCTGACGGTGAGGACTTCTATCATAATGCCCACGCAAAGCTCTTCAAGGGCATGGTCACTCTTTTCGAAAGAAATAATCCCATTGATGTAGTCACGCTTTCAGACCTGTTCAAGAACTCTGATGAGCTTAGCTCTGTCGGCGGGATTTCCTATATTGGCGAGATAGTGGAAGCCACCCCCACTGCAGCCAATATCATGTACTACGCAAGGATAGTCAAAGGCAAGGCGCTGGTAAGAAGGCTTATCGGGGCTGCAACCGAAATAGTCGAGTCAGGCTACGAAGGTGTCGATTCGGTTGAAGAATTCGTTGACGCTGCCGAGCAGAAGATTTTCAAGATATCCCAGGACAGGTCAAAAAAGACAGTCTTCGCTTTAAAAGACATTATCAAAGACGCCTTTGAGACTATCGAGAAGCTCTATGAGAAAAAATCCCATATCACAGGCGTTTCCACCGGTTTCAGGGAGCTTGACAAGCTTACCTCAGGCCTTCAGGACTCAGACCTCCTTATCATAGCAGGTCGCCCCGGTATGGGTAAGACATCTTTTGCCCTCAATGTGGCTGAGAACGCCGCAGTTGAGTCCGGCTCTCCTGTTGCTGTCTTCTCCCTTGAAATGAGCAAGGAGCAGCTTGTCCAGAGGATGCTTGCATCAAGGGCAAGGGTTGACCTTCAGAAGCTCAGGAACGGATACCTTAAGGATGAGGACTGGGGCAAGCTGACAACCGCGGTCGGCACTTTATACGAAGCCCCTATCTATATAGATGACACCCCTGCCATGTCTGTACTTGAGATGAGGGCAAAGGCAAGGAGATGGAAAGAAGAATTCGGGCTCAGGCTCGTGGTCATTGACTACCTTCAGCTCATGAGGGGCAGAAAAAGCGATAACCGTGAGCAGGAAATATCCGAAATTTCAAGGTCTTTGAAGGCAATGGCAAAAGAGCTTCACCTGCCTGTCATCGCCCTTTCACAGCTCTCCCGTAATGCTGAAAGGAGAGAAGGCAATATCCCGCAGCTTTCAGACTTGAGGGAATCAGGCGCTATCGAACAGGATGCGGACGTTGTCATGTTCGTGTACAGGGAAGGCGTTTACAAGCCCTGCGAATGCCCTCATGACACCCCCTGCACATGCGGCAGGAGAAAAGGCTCGGAGATCATCGTAGCCAAACAGCGTAACGGCCCCACAGGTTCAGCCAAACTCACATTCCTGAACGAATACACAAGATTCGAAGACCAGGCCCCATCCGAATACGATGTGCAGAGCGAGTGGGTGGAGTAGAGGCTCGCCTACACTTCTTTTCTGAAAATCTTTTTAAAATCCAAAAAGTAAATGGAACAGCTCGTGGCGGGTCATTGCGAGGGCATTAAGCCCGAAGCAATCTGTCTTTGTAAATCTGACCATAAGCCGGATTGCTTCGCTCCGCTCGCAATGACAACTACCAGATTCCCGATAGAGACATTCGGGAATGACGGCTTGATTAGGGGAAGTGGCAGAATCGGCGCTTCTCATCCCCTTCCAGAAATCCATTCAGAAACTCTCAAAAAACTGTTATCATTCCTTAAAATCAATTGAGGATATCGCAAAGTGTTTGCCGAAATAGCTGTTGAACTCCCTTTAGAAATTATATTTACCTACAGCGTACCCAGCGAGCTTGAAAATGAAGCGAGTGTAGGCAAACGCGCGCTTATACCTTTTGGGAAAAGGACAGTTACCGGCTATATTATCAGCATCACTTCTCAGCTCCCTGCTGAAATCAAAGAAGCCAAACCCATTCTCGACATACTCGACCCTGAGCCTATTTTCGATGAAAAACGGCTTAAATTCTATAAGTGGCTCTCCTCATATTATTTCTCCCCTCTCGGAGAAGTGCTCTCCCTGACGCACCCCGGGAGCGCAAACATAAAGAGCCAGAGGTACTTCAAATCTGCCTCTGACATCCCCTCCGGGAAACAAGGAACTGAAAGGGAGATACTGGAAACAGCGAAGGACGGCATTGCTTTAACTGCCCTCCTTAAAAGATTCAAGGGAAAACCAGTCCATTCCATTGTCGAGAGGCTAAAAAAAGAGGGACTTATTTCAGAAGAGATGCGCCTTACGGGCGGAGGCACGCAAAGGACAGAGCAATTCGCATCACCCGTAAAATCCGAGGACACTTCAGAACTCCTAAAAAAATCCCCCATTCAGGCAAAAGTATATAAATTCCTTTTAGAAAACGGAGAGAAGTCTTTTACTGACCTCAGGAAAGAGTTCGGTGAAGTCACTCAGGCAATAAAAAAACTCTGTGAAAAAGGGCTGGCAAATATAACCGAAAGACAGGTCTTAAGAAACCCGTTCAGCGATATAGTCCCAAAGGCAGTGCCCTTTGAGCCCAATGAGGAACAGGCAAAGGCAATAGATGCCATTACCAAGGCCATTAAAAAAAATGCATACTCCCCTTTCCTCCTTTACGGGGTCACAGGGAGCGGAAAGACGCTTGTATATCTTAAAATACTTGAAGAAGCGTTAAAGGCAGGTAAAAAGGCCGTAATACTTGCCCCTGAGATTGCCCTTACGCCGTGGCCTGCGGCTTATCTTGCGGAGAGGTTTCCGGGCAGGATTGCCCTTGCCCACAGCGGACTCTCTGAAGGAGAACGGATAGATGAGTGGGGAAGGATATTAAGGGGAGAGGCTGATATTATAGTAGGCGCGCGCTCAGCCCTTTTCTCACCGATAAAGGATTTGGGCCTGATAATAGTCGATGAGGAGCATGAGACATCCTACAAGCAGGAGGACGGGGTAAGGTACAACGCCAGAGATGCCGCCCTGATGCTCGGCAAGCACCTTGGCATCACGGTCGTCCTCGGCTCGGCTACCCCCTCGGTTGAGACATTTTATAACGCAGGCACAGAAAAATTAACCCCTTTATATATGAGAAAACGGGCAGGTGGCGCAAAATTGCCGTCAATAGATATCCTAAACATGAAGGGCAAGAAAGGGCTTGTCATATCAGAAAGCCTTCAGGGCCTCATGGGTGAGGCATTCAAAGGAGGGCAGCAGGCGCTTTTGTTCCTTAACAGGAGGGGCTTTTCAAATACGATAATTTGCCGGGACTGCGGGCACAACTTCTCATGCCTTAACTGCAGCGTTACCCTGACCATGCACAAAGGGGCAAAGACACTTAAATGCCATTACTGTGACCTCTCAATACCGCTGCCTGATAACTGCCCTGACTGCTCAAGCTTAAACCTAATTACGCCCGGAGTAGGCACTGAAAAGATTGAAGAGGAGATACGCACCCTGTTCCCCGGGGTAAGGGTCGGCAGGATGGACAGGGACACCACCTCAAGAAAAGGCTCCGCTAAAAAGATAATAGACGCTGTCGAAGAGAGAAAAATAGATGTGCTCATCGGCACCCAGATGGTATCAAAAGGACATCATTTCCCCGGAATCACGCTGGTCGGCGTAATCTCAGGCGACACTTCGCTTAATATCCCTGACTTCAGGAGCTCTGAACGGACCTTTCAGCTTATAACGCAGGCCGCAGGAAGGGCAGGCAGGGGTGCAGAGGCCGGCCATGTTGTAATCCAGACATTAAACCCCGAGCATTACTGTTTCAGGTGCGCCCTTGAGCATGACTATGAGAGCTTCTACAAGGAGGAGATAGAGCACAGGCGAGAGCTTGACTACCCTCCGTTTACAAGGCTCTGCAATCTAAGGCTTGACGGCATCAAGGAAAGCAGTGTCATAAAGGCGGCTTCAGAACTTAAAATATCGGCTGACAAGCTCCTTGGCAGGAAAGACCTTGGCATCACTATATTAGGGCCTGCTCCTGCGCTCCTTGCAAAGATAAAGAACCGCTACCGCTGGCAGATGCTTTTTAAAGGCAAAGACATCTCCAAGCTCCATCCCTTCATAAAAGGGCTTAAAAACTCCTTTGAGGCCAAAAAAATAAGCGGGGTAAATCTCACCATAGATATGGACCCCCTTACGATTGTCTAAAGGCAATTCCATCCCGTACACCACACTTTCCTCCTCCTGAAACCCTCACCCGAAAAGGCGCCCAACATACGGTTTTGTTCTTTTATTTCAAGTAGTTATCCAGAGTTCCCGGAATTGACATTTTTCAAGTCGGGTATAGGATTAAATCAGGAAGATAAATAAAGTGAAGAATGTTTTTTAACCGGGAGGTGATTGAAATGGCAGTCGGATATGGAACCGGTGCAACATTTTATAGTGATGCGGAATTAGGGAGATACCGTATCTCCTGGGGTGCCGTATTTGCAGGGGTGGTAGTTGCGCTTGTGACCCTGCTTGCCTTAAACCTTCTTGGGCTTAGCATTGGGTTAGGGGTGCTTAACCCGGCGGCAGAGCAGAGGTTTGCGGCTGTAGGCATAGGAGCAGGCGTTTGGATGATCTTAAGCACGGTAATTTCACTCTTTGTCGGCGGCTGGGTGGCCGCCCGCATGGCAGGGCTTGTCAGCCCTCTCAGGGGCATTATGCACGGCATAGTGATGTGGTCTCTCGTAACGCTCATTTCCTTTTACCTGATGACAAGCACGGTCGGCAGCCTTATAAGCGGTGCAGCCAGCGCAATCGGCCAGGGTGTATCAGCCGTAGCTACCAGCATTACCCAGGTCGCTCCTCAGCCCGGCCAGACAATAGGTCAGGCCGTACCCGGAGGAGTATTGAATGATGCCCAGAACATGATAGCCCTGTCACGGAGGGCAACGAATAAACCTGCGGCTCAAAGGGAGTTGAACCAGGCTTTGACGGTACTCTTCTCAAAGGGAGACAATCTGACAGCGGCTGACAGGAGCCAGGTTGCCGATGTTCTTGTGGCATATACAAATATGAACAGGACAGAGGCCAACAGAAGGGTTGACCAGTGGGTAACGCAGTTCCAGCGGTCGAGAACGCAGGTGGCGCAGACGGCCCAGCAGGTAACTGATACGCTCTCGAAGGCAGCGCTTTGGGGCTTTGCGGCAATGATTCTCGGAGCTGCAGCCTCAGGCTTTGGCGGATGGCTTGGCGCCAGATACCAGCTTGAGCCTTTAGCCCCGCCAGCCGAACCAAAAGAAAGAGGTGCATAAGCTGAATTTCGCTATAAAATCGACAACTTAGTTCCCTTGCTCACTTACCCCGGGCTATATCTGCCCGGGGTATTTTTTAAGTGCGTTTCTTTTGATTTTGCATTCCATTTCCTGAAATAGTAATATAGGTACTTCAAAAAGGGTTTAATCAGATATGTATTTTAGGGTATAATTATAAAAGGAGTTAATTGGTCCTTTTTAAGGTCTTTGGCAGATAAATGGAACGATAAATATAGTTAATATCCTTAAACGCAAAAAGAGTTCAATATGGCCCTGCTTACTATTATAAAATATCCTGACCCGTTCCTCAAGACCAAGACAGCCTTGGTCAAAAATGTCGATGATTCGATAAGGGAACTCATCTCGGACATGGTAGAGACAATGTACTATGCCAAAGGCATTGGTTTGGCCGCTACACAGGTCGGGGTTGATAAAAGGATAGTGGTCCTCGATGTTCCGAACAGAAGGACTGATGACGAAGAGGATGAGAAGCCTGTAAAGGGCAAGAACCTTATTGCCCTCATCAACCCTGAGATAATCGAGGCTGAAGGCACAACGGTCTATGAAGAAGGGTGCTTAAGCATTCCCGGCTTTACCGCTGATGTGGAGCGTGCGGCAAAGGTCAGGATAAAGGCCCTTAACAGGAACGGAGAACCTATCTCCTTTGAGGCCGGCGGTCTTTTTGCCATAGCCCTCCAACATGAGATAGACCACCTTGACGGCATACTTTTCATTGACAGGCTCTCCCGTTTAAAAAGGGAGATGATAAAACGCAAAATTAAAAAGGCCCTTGAATCGGAAGAGAGGGCACTCTAAAGTTGAAGCGGAAAGTGACTCTGTTAATCTGATATGGGGCTTTCTTCCAGGATTATCTTTATGGGAACGCCGGCCTTTGCTGTTCCCTCATTAGAAGCGCTTATAAAAGCAGGCCATCACATCCTTGCTGCAGTTACCCAGCCGGATAAGCCGCGGGGCCGCGGCATGGCATCTGTTTCATGTCCTGTAAAAGAGACAGCCCTCAGCCATAATATCCCTGTGTTCGACCCTCCAAAAATAAGGGATGCTGAATTCATCGAAAAACTCAAAGCCTTAAAGCCTGACTTCATAGCAGTGGTTGCTTACGGCAAGATATTGCCGCAGGCAATACTTGATATCCCTGCCAAGGGCTGCATAAATCTCCATGCGTCTTTACTGCCCAAATACAGGGGGGCCGCCCCAATAAACTGGGCAATCATCAACGGAGAAAAAGAGACAGGCACATGCACCATGTACATGGATGCGGGAATGGATACGGGAGATGTCCTGCTTTGTGAAAAAACCCCGATCGGCGTAGAGGATACTACTGAAGACCTCGCTAAAAGATTATCGGTAAGCGGGGCAGAGCTGCTTGCAAAGACAATAGGTCTGCTGAGCGAAAACAAAGACAGCATAAAACCCGTACCGCAGGATGAGAAAGAGGCTACCAGCGCGCCGATACTTAAAAAAGAGGACGGCAGAATTGACTGGAACAGGCCCGCGGCTTCCATCGGCAATCTTTTAAGGGGGCTTTATCCGTGGCCCGGCACTTATACCTATTGGGACGGAAAACTCCTAAAGATACACAAGGGCAGGCCGTCAAGCATTGCATACGATGGAGAGCCCGGCACAATAGTCGATACTTCGAAAGAGTCGATAAGCGTTAAATGCGCTGATTCGGTATTTGAGATACTTGAGCTTCAGCCTGAGAACAAGAAAAGAATGAGCGCGAAAGACTTCATTCAGGGATACAGAATTGCAAAAGGGGCCAGATTTGAGTAATTCGGAGAAATGGCAGGGCAGTCCTGAGAGCATCTCCTATAAGCCCACTAAAAGCTTATTTTTAGGGCTGCTGGCTGTTGCCGCGCTCGGAGTTGCCTTCATCGGCTTCTTTTTCTGGTATATACCTACTGTTGGCCTAAGGAGCATTCACCCTGCCCTGCCTTATATTCTCGGGGCTGTCTTAATAGTCATCAGCGTCCTTGTCCTTGGCGGTCTGATATTTATTACCAATGCCGCAATGAAAGGCACACTCCCGTTCTACTCCAAATGGCTCCACTGGCTTCTCGTCAAAGTCTATCTGCCTATTATGGTAATGGCAGGAGGCATCTTAAGGATACCGAAGATAAAGATTGAGAGGACTTTCATAGAGCTCAATAACCAGATGGTGCTGCTTATGGGCAGGAAGTTCAAGCCGGAGAGGCTTTTGATACTTATGCCGCATTGCATACAATTTGATAATTGCAAGATAAAGGTCACGAGGAATGTCAAAAACTGCGTAGGCTGCGGCAAATGCGAGATAGGCGAACTGCTCTCATTAAGCACGGAATTCGGAGTAAACCTTTTTATCTCAACAGGCGGAACAGTAGCAAGGCGCAAGGTATATGAGGACCGCCCCCACGCAGTCATTGCTGTTGCCTGTGAAAGGGATTTAACCAGCGGGTTGCAGGACGCATTCCCCCTGCCTGTCCTTGCCATAGTAAACAAAAGGCCCAGGGGCTACTGCATGGAGACAGGGGTTGCCATAGAAGAGGTCAGGCAGGCGATAAAAGACCTTATCGGGGCTGGCCGCTAAGACTTGACAGTGGGGTAATTCTGCCCTATATTGTGAGTGTAAAAACAGAAGATTCAAAACTTTTCTTTAAAAATCAGGAGGTTACAGAATGAATTATCTCAAGACAGCGGTCCTTTTAGCAGCGCTGACCGCACTCTTGGTATTCTTCGGCAGTTTAATCGGAGGCAGGCAGGGCGCAATCGTTGCGCTTATCATGGCCGGCGTGATGAACTTCGTCACATACTGGTTCAGCGACAAGATCGTCCTTGCCATGTACCGCGCAAAAAGGGTGACAGAGGCAGAGGCCCCTACCCTTTACAATATGGTAAGAGAGCTTACCATAAAGGCGCAGATACCCATGCCTGCGGTGTATATAATGGAACAGGATACGCCCAATGCCTTTGCCACAGGAAGAAACCCGGACCATGCGGCAGTAGCCGTCACTTCAGGCATAATGAAGATACTTACAAGGGAAGAACTTATGGGTGTTGTAGCCCATGAGCTTGCCCATGTAAAACACAGGGATATTTTGATAGCAACCGTTGCCGCTACCATTGCTGGCGCGATAAGCTATCTTTCACACATGGCTTACTTTGCCTCGATGTTCGGAGGAAGCAGGGACAATGACAGGGGCAGCAATCCAATTGTCTTTATCGTAATGATGATTGTCGCGCCGATTGCCGCCATGATAGTACAGATGGCGATATCCCGTTCAAGGGAGTACGGGGCTGACCAAGGCGGGGCGCAGATAGCCGGAAACCCAATCTATCTGGCCAATGCCTTACGGAAGCTCGAGTTTTACAACAAGAGAATACCGATGCATGTGCCCAATGAGGCAACAGCACACATGTTCATAGTTAGCCCCTTAAGCGGCGGCAGCATGCTTAAGCTCTTCAGCACCCATCCTCCAATCGAGGACAGGATAAAGAAGCTCGAAGCGATGGTAGGGCGGTAAAAAAGGCATAAACAAAAATACCACATAAGAAAGGGGCTGAAAAGCCCCTTTTTCTTTGGAAGAATTTACAAAATCCAGATTGCTTTTCGGATGGCAGCTTAGGTTTAGCTGTAGTCATTCCCGCGAAAGCGGGAATCCGAGAGGGGCCCCTGAATAGTGGATTCCCGATTAAGGCATTCGGGAATGACAAATCCGGCTGGGCAGGAAAGAAAGTCTCATATTGCTTCAATTTTATTCAAAAGAACGGCAAATACCTTTGCAGAAAAAACCTACTCCAGAGCCCTGTCTTTCGCATCCTGCGAAGGCCGTTTTCCGGAATTAACCATAAAATAACTTTCAAGGGCCTGTCTGCCGTCCTCATCCATATCAAGGAACATTATCCCGAACCTGTGGAGCGAGCTGTCCACTTTTGCCTTGCAATCACTAAAGTTTTCCAGCCGCTCACCCCTGACCACCTCGCCTGTTATGTTAAGGGGGTTGGTAATGCCGGGGATGCAGCATGAGTATTTGAGAAGCGAGCCTGCGGCAATGACAACGCCTGTCTCCACAAGCGCGCCTGAAGTGCTTATGTTTATGGTATTGCAGATATAGGACTCCCCCCTGCCTTCGCCTGTCTCAAGGGTCAGTTTGGCAAGTATCTGGATGCTGTGCCTTTCAGACCTTGTCAATTTTTTATATTGTTTTCCCATATCGCCCTACAGAGAGTATACACTGTTTTTACATTATAAATCAGGGGATGTCAAATTCTCCGTTCATTTCCCTGTTAAGGTTATTCAGGTACATGACAGCTTCGGAATTCCTCGGGTTTACCTCTACAGCCTTCTGGAATGCCACTACAGCCTGACGAAGTCTGAAGTTCGAGCGGTAGTAGGTCTTGCCAAGCGATACATAAAACGCCTCCCTGCCTGCGTCAGTGACCATCACAGGCGGGATGACATCGTTTGTCGCCTCTATAAGTTCCTCAACGGTCTTTATGCCAAGCGACGGGTCAAGATACTGCAGTTTTGGGAGCGTAAATTCAAGTATGGGCTTCTCATCTGTATTAAGGGCTGTTTCCCCGAGATAGCTTCTTAAGTCCCTATTTCCTATCAGGTAAAGGTCAAGCACATCATACGGGTTTTTGATATTTATCCGATCAAGCCCTTCCCTTATCTTCTCATCCGAGAACCTGTTATTCAACCTCTGCAGGTCAAATCCGTGCGGTTTGGTAGAGCCTATTACCACGAGGTCAAGGGTATCTGTGTAGTGAAACCATATCGACACATACGGAAAGACGGAGGCGAATGTGTTTATGCCTATCCTGAATTCATTAGGCGTTATCCTGTAGTTCTGAAACCAGAGCCCCACTACGCCGTCATCATTGAGCCTTTTTTTGAGGGCATGGAAATATTCCTGCGTAAAAAGGTTTGAAACCCCGGTTATCCACGGGTCTGAAACGCCTGAGACAATCACATCATATTTCTTCTCTGCTACAGAGAGGAAGCTCCTCCCGTCTGTTACATGCATCTTGACCCTTGGGTCGTCAACCGCGTTGTTATTTGCAAGTGAGAAAAACCGGGCGGACTCAACGACCGCAGGCTCAAGCTCAACCACATCAAACCGCTCAACCGGATAATACTGCATTGCTCCAAGGGTTATTCCTGAGCCAAGGCCTACAAGAAGGGCATCTTTGGGCGTGCCGCTATGCAGCAGCATGGGCACATGGCCGAGAATAGACCAGGCTTCACCGGGCCTGCCGTCAACTGACCTTGCCTCCTCCTTGCCGTTTGCCTGATAAGAGACCGTATTGAAGGCCTTGCCCCCTTCACGGACGGTCACGATAGCATTAATCCCCTCTTTGTAATACAGGAGCCTCTCGGTCTGCTCGCCCTGTTTCATGCGTGTCAAGACCTTCTCATGCATCTGGTTGGAATAAAGCCCCAGGGTCATCAGCATCTTCTCCCACTCAGGCAGTATCAGGACAGAAATGGAGAAAACCATTACGACAAGAGAGCCTGCCACTGCCTTGGCAATGAATTTTACTTCGGATTTAATGAGAAGGACGATAAAGATAAGGATATTAAGGCCTGCCGTAATGACAACCCCGTTCTGCACGCCTATGACAGGGATAAGGAAAAATCCTCCTACAAAAGCCCCGAATATCGAACCTGCCGTATTGAAGAAGTAGATATCGCCTATGCTCTTGCCCACACCCTTCAAATCCCTTGTGCATATCTTGCCCACAAGCGGGAATATCGCACCCATGCAAAGGGTTGGGATAATCATTATAGCGGCGCAGAGCAGGAACTGGAGGAAAAGGAAGGCCCAGAACTGGGTCGCGAATGCCTCTTTGATATTAAAGAAGATAAAAGGCAGTTCCCTGTAAATGAAAATAGAAAGCAGGCTGACAAGCCCTATTATTGCCTCAAGGGCAGCAAACCATGTAATGTAGTTCTTCCTCTTGTCTATGTACGGAGCGAAAATGATGCTTCCGATGCCGATACCGGCAAGGAATGTGGCAAGCATGATGGTAAACGCGTATATCGAAGAGCCGAGCACAAGTGAAAACACCCTTGTCCAGAGGACCTCATAGGTAAGGCTTGCAAAACCTGAGAGGGCAAAAGAGCCGATTACAAGATATTTTAAATTCTTATTGCCGATTACAGCCTCAGCCTGCTGCGCCCCTACCGTCTCTTCAGCCTTGACCACAGTTTTGCCGTACCTGTAATATACGATAACCCCGATAATGATATCTATAAGGCCTGCGCTGTAAACAGTGGCCTTCACTCCAAGCATGTACATGGAAAAGAAGCCTGTCAAAAGGCATCCTGTAACCGCACCAAGTGTATTTATTGAATACGGGACCGCGGTATGGTAACCGACCTTGCCCGATGAAGAGGTAAGATATTTTACCAATACCGGAAGCGTGCCGCCCATAAGGGTAGTGGGGATTATAAGGGCAAGGAATGATAGAATAAACTGGGAGGCCTCGAATGAGGCAATATGCGCGCCCTGCGGCTCAAAACTCGCAAATGAAAGATATATCTGCTTGACGGTATAGAATACTAAAGGTGAGATTATACAATAAATGCCAAGAAGCACCTCAATTATGCCGTAGAGCTTCAGAGGCGCTTTAAACCTGTCAACGATCCTGCCGAAGATGAGGCTTCCGAGGGCTATGCCTGACATGAATGTGACGAGTACGGTGGTTACCGCAAACTGCGTTGAGCCGAAGGCAAGGATTAAAAGCCTTATCCATGCAAGCTCATAAGCAAGCCCCGTTAACCCTGTAAGGAAAAAAAAGCTTAAAATCAGGTAATTTGAACCACTGCGGTCAAAACCTGATTGAGATCTTAATCCCATTTTGGTCTGCCCTTAATGCGATTGCCCGGGTTGCCGGAAAATGGATACACCCGTGCATACCTTGGACAAGGCTCTATAGTTCGGATTTTTATGATGAAAGTTATACTATCATGAATACATCGGCTATTTAAAGATTTTTTTTAATCTTAATTTATTGATGTAATCCGCATTTTTAAGAACTCAAAAGGCCTGATACAAAAAACTTTCGGGGCTCTTGCTTTTTCCAATCAGTTTTGTTAATCTGTCAGCAGAATTAATACCGGTACAGACAAGGAGGACTGATGGATAAGTTAAGTTTCTTTAAAAATGGCCTTGGAAAAGCGGCAGCCCTATCAGCCGTAATGATATTATCCGCTATGCCCTTAGGGTGCTCAAAAAGTGATAATTCAGCCGTGCAGAATCAGGAGCAGCAGGCAGCCCCTGCCACCGCCACTGTAGACCCTGGTAAAGAACACTTTGAAAAAGGCGTACAGCTCTCCCTTAAAGGCCAGTACGATGAAGCAATAAAAGAATACGAAATCACAATACAGCATAACCCCAAGAGCGCGGAGGCCCATAATAATCTCGGCTTCGCGTACATGGATAAAGGCGATGTAGATAAAGCCATAGAGCACCAGAAGCATGCAATTGAAGCCGACCCCAACCTCGCCAACGGCTACTTCGGCCTGGCAATGGCGCTTGAGAAAAAAGGCGATAAAAAAGGCGCCCTTGAAAACTGGAAGAAGTTCGCAGAGCTTTCACAGCCACACAGCAAATGGTGGATGAAGGCGCAGGAGCACATAGCTGCTCTGGGCGGCGCAAAGAAGGCCCCCGCTGCAAAGAAGAACTAAGAAATTCAATCTCAGAAAAACTCAAAGGCAAGCATCAAATGATGCTTGCCTTTTTTATTTTGAGAGGGGCGGGGTAAATGTCATTGGGCCAAGGGTTGAATGGTACAACGGCATAGCAATGAGAGGGCTGGCTGAGGGGATAAATGTCATTGCGAGGGCTAAGCCCGAAGCAATCCATTTTTCAGTTGGAGGCAAATCAGATTGCTTCACTTCGTTCGCAATGACAGTTTAGTAATTCTCATTCCCGCGAAAGCGGGAATCCAGTATTTTTAAAAGTAGATTCCAGATAGAGACATTCGGGAATGACGGTTTATCCCTCTCCCCTTGTGGGAGAGGGCTGGCTGAGGGGATAAATGTCATTGCGAGGACCAAGCCCGAAGCAATCCATTTTTCAGTTGGAGGCAAATCAGATTGCTTCACTTTGTTCGCAATGACAGTTTAGTAATTGTCATTCCCGCGAAGCGGGAATCCAGTATTTTTAAAAGTAGATTCCAGATAGAGACATTCGGGAATGACGACTTAAGGCGAAGGAGAGAGGGCGAGAGAGCAAGCTTCTGCATCTATTGCGAATGAGCCCGACAGCGAACGGAGCCAATGCCCCGAAAGGGGAACGGGCAGTTCGCAAAAGTATAAAGGCACTGACTTGGTGGGCACAGCCCACCCTACAAGCTTGCTTTAAGCGCTATGCAGCGCAGCCCGCCCCAATAAATATTTTTACCCTTAAAATAAAAAAGCGGGGCAGAAAAAACCTGCCCCACTTTAAAAACAATCTTTTGTTTTAGTTAGAAAAGATTCTTCAATATTATCGAATCTTCCCTGCCCGCGCCTACAGATACGATTACCACTTCTACGCCTGAGAGCTCTTCAAGCCTCTTTATGTACTTCTGCGCCTGCGCCGGAAGTTTATCAAATTTCCTGATGCCGTTTGTGGGCGCTTTCCAGCCTTCGAATTCTTCATATACAGGCTCGCACTTTGAAAGGACGCTTGCCTCGGTTGCGAAGTCATCCAGCAGCGCTCCCTTGTACCTGTAGCCTGTGCATATCTTAATCGTATCAAGGGTATCGAGCACATCGAGCTTTGTTATTACAAGCCCGTCAAGCCCGTTTATCCTTACCGCGTACCTTAAGGCTACAGCGTCAAACCAGCCGCACCTGCGTGGCCTGCCTGTTGTTGCTCCGTATTCTCCGCCCTGCTCCCTGAGCCTTTCAGCCTCAGCTCCCTGCAGTTCAGAGGGAAACGGGCCTTCTCCTACCCTTGTAGCGTATGCCTTGGAGATGCCTATTACAGCATCTATCTTTGAAGGGCCTATGCCGCTGCCCGTGCATGCGCCTCCGGCAACCGTATTGCTTGAAGTGACAAACGGATAAGTGCCGTGGTCTATGTCAAGGAGGGTGCCTTGAGCGCCTTCAAAAAGTATGTTCCTTTTAAGATTCAGCGCATCGCTCAGGAACTTGGAGGTATTCCTGATATGAGGGGCAATGGCAGCCCCGAATGTCATGTATTTATGATATATCTGATGTATCTCAAAACCTTCTTCATGGAGGACATTCTTAAGATAATGGTTCTTCTCCATCAGGTTTGCCTTGAGCTTTGCCCTGAAGTCCTCTTCGCTTAAGAGGTCGCCGCATTTTATACCGCACCTTGCGACCTTATCTTCATATGCGGGGCCTATGCCCCTGCCTGTAGTGCCTATCTTATTTTCACCCCTGAGCCTTTCGCGCGCCACATCGAGCTTTTTGTGGTACGGCATTATCAGGTGGGCGTTCTTGCTTATCAGGAGGTCTTCGGGCCTGAAAATGCCCTTTGCCTTGAGCACATCTATTTCCTTGATAAGCACTTCAGGGTCCACTACGACCCCGTCTCCTATCACGCAGACCTTCCCCGGATGGAGGATGCCGGAGGGTATAAGATGGAAGATGAACTTTTCCCCATCAACTATTACGGTATGCCCCGCATTGTTCCCGCCCTGAAAGCGCACTACGATATCAGCATGCTCAGTGAGGATGTCTACTATCTTGCCTTTACCTTCGTCCCCCCACTGGGCGCCGACAATAACCAAATTCTTTGCCATTTCTTAAACTTCCTTCAAATTTTCTTCTAAAGCGGAAAGGCCGCTTTTATTTTTTATTTCAAAAAAACAAATTTCAGTAATTTCTATCCAAGGCGGCAACAATGTTTTCCACATCGAACGCAAAGCCTGTAGCTGCGCACGGATACCCGTATCTCTCAAGGAGGGTGTCGTACCTTCCTCCGCCGAGAATGGGCTTTCCTATGCCTGAGGCAAACCCTTCAAAGATAATGCCCGTATAATAATCAAAGCCCCGCACCTCTCCAAGGTCTATGGTCACCGAATCCTTAAGCCCTTTTTCAGTGATGATGTTAACCACATTCTGGAGATAATCGAGATTGCCCTGCGTAGCCTTATCTTTTGTGAATGTAGCCGCTTTCTTTATGACCTCTTCCTCTCCGTAGAAAGTAGTGAGGTTTAAAAGCAGTCCCCTGTCAGCCTTATCGACCTGTTTGGTTGAATTATTAAGTATTTCTTCAAGCCCTGAGGTGTCTTTTATGGCTATGGCTTCCTTTATAAGGTCTTTTTCCTGTTCCGAGACCGGAAGCTTTTCAAGGATTGACCTTAAAAAACCGACATCCCCTATATCTATCTTGAAATTCTTAAGCCCCATTGATCTAAGGGCCTCTATTCCCATGATTATCATCTCGGCATCCGCCTCAGGGGATGCCTTTGCGGAGATATACTCAGCGCCTATCTGGAGGACTTCCCTGCTCTTGCCGTCCCTCGGCTCCTGATATCTCAGCACATTTTCGTTATAGCAGAGCTTAAGCGGAAGGGGATAGTCCCTCATGCGGGTAGCTACAACCCTTGCTATCTGAGGTGTGATGTCAGGCCTGATGGCTACGACCCTGCCTGTTGAGGGGTCGATGAACTTCAGAACCCTGTCTTTAAGGTTCTCGCCCATGCCAAGAGAAAGGACTTCCACATATTCAAGAAGCGGGGTTATTACCTTCTTAAACCCGTACTTTTCGAATATGGCGAGTATGCCTGATTCTACTTTGCCGATTTTTTTGGACTCTTCCGGCAGGATGTCCCTGACACCCTGCGGGAGCGATATGGTTGGAGAATTAATCATCTGCCCTTTCCGCAACAAAAGCCGTGTTACATAACATAACACGGCTTTTGTTTTCGGTCTATTATTTTTTACAGCGGCTTTTTATAGCTCTACCACATTAGCTGATATCATGTGGGGGAGCTTCAAAATCTTCTCGATAAGGCCCTTGGGGATGACGCTGTCAACAGACCAGACTGAAACAGCTTCTTTCCCTACTGTCTGCCTTCCAAGATGGAGCCTTGCGATATTTACATTATTTGCTGCCAGAAGCGTGCCGACATTTCCAATGACTCCGGGCTTGTCCTCGTTCTGAAGGAGAAGGAGGTTGCCTTCCGGTACAGCGTCAAGGAGGAACTTGTCTATCCTTACTATCCTCGGTTCCTTTTTGCCGAAGAGCGCGCCTTCAACTACATTCTCTTCGTTCTTTGTTTTTACCTTTATTGTGATGGAGCTTGCGAAGTCTGTTGACCTTGAGCTCTTCACTTCCACTACCTTGATGCCTCTTTCCTTGGCAACATAGGGGGCGTTTACGAAGTTTACATATGTATCGAGCATCTGGTCAAGGAGGCCCTTGATACAGGCTATGGTTACCGGGGCAACATCATAGTTCACGACATCGCCGCTGTACTCTATTGTAACTTCCTCAACTCCGCCTTTGAGTATCTGGCCCTGGAAGCTTCCGAGCTTCTCACCGAGAGATATATACGGACTGAGAGAGGCAAGGAGCTCAGCCGGCACTGAAGGCACATTGACGGCGTTCCTGATGGTGCCGTTTACGAGGTAATCGGCCATCTGCTCGGCAATCGCTATCGCGACATTTTCCTGAGCTTCATGGGTTGACGCGCCAAGATGGGGAGTAAGTATCACCTCTTCCATCTGGAGGAGCGGATTATCTGCGGGTGTCGGCTCTTTTTCGAACACATCGAGTGCCGCCCCTGATACTATCTTTTCCTTTATTGCCTCTGCAAGGTCTTTCTCGCTGACGATACCGCCCCTTGCGCAGTTGATAAGTTTTACGCCCTTCTTCATCTTTTTGAAGGCTTCGGCGTTTACGATGTTCTTTGTCTCATTTGTAAGAGGCACATGGATGGATATGAAATCGCTCTTTTTAAAGAGGTCATCCATTGAAACAAGCGTGATGCCTAGCTTATCAGCAGCCTCAGCCGAGATGAACGGGTCGTAGGCGATGACATTCATCTTAAGGCCGTTTGCCCTTGAGGCTACGACGCTTCCGATATTACCTACGCCTAAAATACCGAGGGTCTTGCCTGTCATCTCGGTTCCCTCGAACTTCTTCTTTTCCCACTCGCCCCTTTTCATTGAGGCTGTTGCCTGCGGGATCTTCCTTGCAAGCGCCATCATCATCGATACTGCGTGCTCGGCTGTTGTTATGGTGTTTCCGCCGGGCGTGTTCATTACAACAACACCTTTTTTTGTGGCGGCTACGGTATCGACATTGTCAACGCCTGTTCCCGCCCTTCCGATGACCTTGAGGTTCTCGGCGGCTTCGAGTATCTCGGCTGTTACCTTTGTGGCGCTCCTTATCACGAGGCCGTGATAGTCCTTTATCTTTACCTTAAGCTCTTCAGGCTTCATGCCTGTGATTACATCGACATCGAGCCCCGGGGTATTCTTAAGGACCTCGACTGCCTTGCTTGACATGCTGTCACTGATAAGTACTTTCATTATTTATAACCCTCTGCGAGTATTTCCTGCGCGGCGCCTACGCCCTTGCCGTAAGGCACTTTGTGGCCGAACTTGTTGAATGCGATTTCAATTGCCGCGATGGAGGTTAATATATCGAATGTATCAACATAACCGAGGTGTGCGATCCTTAATATCTTGCCTTTAAGGTGGTCCTGGCCGCCGGCAAGGGTTACGCCCATCTCATCCCTTAAATATTTTACGAGCTTTCCGCCGTCAACGCCTTCGGGTACGAATACGCCTGTTGCGGCATTTGACGGTGATTCAGGGGCAAGGAGCTTAAGGTCAAGGGCCGCGGCAGCGGCTTTTGTGGCGCGTGCAAGCCTGTCATGCCTCTTGAATACATTCTCAAGGCCTTCTTCCTTAATCTGCATAAGGGCTTCCCTTAAGCCTGTGATAAGCGAAACTGCGGGTGTGTAAGCTGTTGTATTGTCCTTAAGGTTCTTTCTTTCTTTCTTGAAATCAAAGTAGAACTTCGGGCACTTGGCTGTCTCCTGGAACTTCCATGCCTTTTCGCTGAGCGCAGCGAAGGCAAGGCCCGGAGGAAGCATGAACGCCTTCTGTGAGCCTGATACAAGGACATCTATGCCCCATTCGTCCATCGGGAGATCAAATACGCCTACTGCCGTGATGCCGTCAACGATAAGGAGGCAGTTCCTGTCTTTTGTAAGGGCGGCAAGCTCTTTTATCGGGTGCGCCGCTGTTGTTGATGTTTCGCTCGCCTGAACGAGAACGCCTTTTACATTCGGGTTCTCATCAAGGGCCTTCTTTATTACTGCGGGGTCAACAGCCTTGCCCCACTCTACTGTTATCCAATGAACTTTAAGGCCGTAGGCCTCTGAAATTTTACCCCACCTTTCGCCGAACTTACCGCCGTTTACGACGATCACTTCATCTCCGGGTGAGTAGAGGTTTACTATTGAGCCTTCCATTGCGCCTGTTCCTGAGGCCGCAAGGATAAGCACATCCTGCTGTGTCTGGAATACATATTTAAGAAGGTCTGCCGCCTCCCTGAAGATAGCTGAGAACTGCGGTGTCCTGTGGTGTATCATTGGTGCTGCCATTGCAAGCAAGGCCCTCTCCGGTACTGGTGTGGGGCCCGGCGCTAAGAGATACTTCTTTTTCATAACCTTAAGACTCCTCCTTTAATAGGTAAAAAATGGAATTTCTATTCTTTATTCAAGTACATTTTTTAAGCTAACAAACAGGTAATTTTTAGTCAAGAGAAAATCAGGCAGGGTTCGGACAGGCGCAAAATAAGAAGATAACTTATTAATAGTATTACTTTTTATGCCCTTGCCATTCCCTTTTATCCCACTCTCCTTTCATCGGAGTTTTTGCTCTCGATAAGACCCTGAATCCCAAAAAAAAGACCGCCTGAGGCAATTCAAAAGGATTCCATGAAAAAATCCTCTAAAATGCCCAGACGGTCGACTAATATATTTTTCCCGCTCCCCGGTGGTCAGCCACCTTAATTCCGTCAGTTGCGGAAGAAAGTTTTAAATTGTGAGTGCTATAATAATCCTGAACAGGTTTTTTGTCAAGTCATTTCCTCTCCCCTCCTAACGACAGCCTTACCGCCTTTATTTCAGGCTCTTGATATATTCAATAAGGGAATTTATCTCACCATCCGAGAGAATACCCTTTTGAGGAGGCATAATGGGCTGATAGCCGACTACGACATCGGCATTGGGCGTAAGCTCGGAGCTCCTTATGTATTCGTCATCTATTGTTATCTCTCTCTGCTTGCCGTCGGTCGTGACCTTCACCTTTGTCCCGTAAATGCCTTTGAATGATGGCCCTATCCTCTTAGAGCCGTCCGTTGAATGGCAAGCGACACATCCCTTTGAGCTATAAAGCTCTGCCCCTTTCTTTGCGTCGCCTTTTGCTGTCGGGGCTCCCGGAGGAGGAGGGGCCGCCTGGGCCTCCGCCTTACCCTCAAGCCAGCCGTTGAATTTATCCTCGCTCATGACAACTGCCTTGGAAAGCATGGCTGAATGATTTGTGCCGCAGTATTCCGCGCAGAAAAGGTCGTATGTGCCTTCCTTGTCTGCGGTAAACCAGACTGACTTAACTGAGCCGGGAACCGCGTCCTGCTTTACCCTGAAGGCAGGCACAAAGAAGCTGTGCAATACATCCCGTGATTCAATGTTCATCCTTACCGGCTTATTTACGGGAACATTCAATGTGTTGCTTAGCTTTCCGTTAGGATACTCAAAGCTCCAGACCCACATCTGCCCTGTTGCCTTTACCGCAAGAGCGTCCTTGGGTATTTCTTCCCGTATGGTTTTATAATCACCCCAGCCGAGATAAAACATCAGCAGCACTATTGCTATTGAAAGCCCAAGAAATGTCAGTTCAAGAGGGGCGTGCCCTTCGATATCAGTAGGGTTGGGATTCTTTTTCCTTGTGTACTTAAAGGAAAAATAGAGCATCAGAAATATAATAATCGAGAACAGGGCTACGCATATCCCTGTAATGATAAAGAACTGGGAATCTATCGCCTTGCCCAATATGCTGGTTGCCCCGAACATATATTAGCTCCTGAACGCTATATCAGAATAGACAAGCCATACCACAACAAACATTGTCGCCAATGCCACGCCGATGAATAATCTGAAAATCCCTGCCTCGTACTTAATGTGCATGAAAAACGCTACGACCAAAAATGCCTTTGCAGAGGCTATTATGAAAGGAGAGATCAAGCTGAGCCTGCCCATGTGCATGCCTGAGACCGCTACCGTAAGCCATGTAAGGGCAACAAGCGCTAACCACACATAGACAAAGATGCTGTATTTGATGGGCCTGTGCGCCTTTTCGGTATAATCCATAAAAAATACCCCCTGTTACCTTATCAGATAAAAGAGCGGGAAAAGGTATATCCAGATAACATCTACAAGGTGCCAGTAAAGCCCTCCGTTCTCAATCTTGACATAATCGCTCTGAGTCACCTTATCCCTCATTACAAAAAATGTAATGACCGCAAGCACGCTCATGCCTGCTATCACATGGAGGGCATGGAGGCCGGTCATAAAAAAGTAAAGCCCGAAGAAGAGTATCTCTCCCTTGGGCCTGCTTAAAAGGGCCTCAGCCCCGGGATATAGGCCGTGGACTATCTTCGCATCCCATTCAAAATACTTATTCACAAGGAATACTGCCCCAAGGACGATGGTAACTCCAAGGAGCAGCAGCGTGAGTTTTTTATTGCCTTTTTGAAGGGCCGATATGGAAAGAGCTACCGAAAGGCTGCTTGTCAACAGGACAACAGTATTGATTGAGCCTACAAACAAGCTCAACTCCGAGCCTGCGTTGATAAAATCAGTTGAATACCTGTAGCGGAATATCGAATAAAGGAGGAACGGCCCAAAGAAAAGGAACAGCTCGGTAAAGAGGAAGAGCCACATCCCTATCTTTGCCCCTGTATAGTCCTTATGTTTATTGGCGGCAATCTCCGCTGTCTCGTTCATCTTAGTCCCTTTTAAAGTGGTACGGCCCGTACTTCACCTCAGGTATTTCCTCAAAATTCTCTTTTGGAGGAGGCGAGGGCACCTGCCATTCAAGGGTTGCCCCTCCCCACTGGTTCGCCTGCGCCTTTTTTCCTTTGAACAGGGCATGGATAAGATTCCCGACCATAAGGATAACCCCTGCCACAAGTATCCACGACCCGACAATGGATATCAGCTGCCCGTTCGTGAATTGGGGGAGATAATCATAGTACCTTCTTGGCATGCCCTGAAAACCAAGGACAAAGAGCGGAAAAAAGAGCGTATTAAAACCTATGAACAGCAGTAATAGTGCAACATTGGCTAATTTAGTGTTGTACATCCTGCCGAACATCTTTGGAAACCAGTAATGGAGAGCCGCAAAGAAACCAAACCCCGCACCCCCGAACTTTACATAATGGAAGTGCGCGACTACAAAATATGTATCATGAAGATGGATATTGAGGCTTAAAGCCCCAAGGATAAGCCCTGTCAGCCCGCCTATGGAAAAAAGAAAGATGAAGGCGAAAGCATAGAGAAGAGGGGTTGCCGCCTCAAGAGAGCCTTTGTAGAGACTGCCCACCCAGTTATAGACCTTTATGGCGCTCGGTATGGCGACAAAAAAGGTAAAAAGAGAAAAATAAACCCCTGCCGTGTAGCTGAACCCGCTTACGAACATATGATGCCCCCAGACAAGGGAGCCTACTGCCGCAATCCCTATGCTTGAGTACGCTACCGCCTTATATCCGAATATCGTCCTGCGGGCGAATACAGGCACTATCTCTGAGATAGCCCCCATTGCCGGAAGTATCATTATGTAAACCGCAGGGTGGGAGTATATCCAGAAGAGATGCTGATATAATATGGGGTCTCCGCCCTTTGCTGGGTCAAATATGCCTATGCCCAAAAGTCTCTCCGCAACTACAAGCATAAGGTTAACTCCAAGTATCGGGGTGGCAAGTATCTGTATCCATGCTGTGGCATATACAGCCCACACAAAAAGCGGCAGCCTCATCCATGTCATGCCCGGGGCTCTTAGCCTGTGTACAGTGGTCACGAAGTTTATTCCCGTAAGGATGGAAGAGAACCCCAGCACTACAACCGCGCTCAGGGCAAGCGTTACATTGGTGCCTGTGCGGATGCTGTACGGGGCGTAAAAGGTCCAGCCTGTGTCAGCAGGGCCGTTTGCGATAAGCAAAGTTAATATCGCAAGGAATGCCCCTGCCATGTAAAACCACCATGAAAGGAGATTGAGCCTCGGGAAAGCCACATCCTTTGCCCCTATCATTATCGGGAGCAGGAAGTTGCCGAAAACGCTTGGTGTAACCGGGATAATGAAGAGGAACAGCATTATTACGCCGTGGAGCGTAAAGAGAGAGTTATATGTGTTTGCCGCCATTATGGTCGGCCCGCGGGTGATAAGCTCAAGCCTCATAAAAAAGCCAAGAGTTACACCCACAAGAAAGAGCGAGAGGATGGCGACGAGGTAGAGGATGCCTATCCTTTTATGGTCAGTGGAGAAGATCCAGGATAATATGCCTCCCCTGCCTTCTTTTTGCAGGTAGTTTCCTTGTGCGCCGGCGGCGTAGTCGCTCATTATTTCTCCTGTCCTTTGCCTTTCGTAAGGTACATCAGGAATCCGGCGGCAAAAACAAGGGTCACAGTGCCTGCAATTTTAAGGACATTGAAGACATATGTCCTTTTATTCGGGTCGTAGCTGTAACAGAAAAGAAGGGCCTTTGGTATGGAGGCCCCCACCCTTTCTTCCGACGCCTCAAGGAGCGCAAGCTTCAGGTCAAAGGGAAGGAATTTCTCGCCGTATATATACCTGATAATCTTTCCGCTCGGAGAGACGACAACAAGTGCTGTGGGGTGATTGAACTGCTCGCCTTTTTTTATGTAATTGAAACCGATGGCCCGGGTTATTTTTGAGATATTCTCCTTATCCCCGGTAAGAAACCTCCAACCGTTCTCAGGGAAAGGCTTTGAAATGGCCTTCAAATAATTTTTTTTCTTATGGACGGCGTTCTCAGATGAATCTTTTTCATCAAAACTGATGGTTATGACCGAGTAATCCCTGAGGGCCTCAGCATCAAGCTTCCCAAGGACATCGGCGATATTGGACAGGACATTATTACAGATATTCGAGCAACTGTAGTATGCCAATGATATGATGGCAGGCTTTTTTACAAGAGAGCCTAATCTGACCTTTTTGCCTGATTCCGAATAGAACGAAGCGTTAAGCGGAATAGCGCTGCCGAGCTTTTCATCTATTCCCACCTCGACGATATTGCCGGCGAAAGAGGTCGGGAGAAAGGAAAAAAATATTACAGCAATAAGCAGACATTTGGACACCACGCTTTTCATTTAAGTACCCGGCTCTTAAGTATGTGTGTATGCTGCACAATTCCTTAAAAGGATAACAGGAATTTTGCTTTAGTCAAGGCACTCAGCCCATTATAAAAAACCATAAAAAATTACAGAAGGAGCAACTTCCCTATTGACAGAATTGCTTTTTTGGAATACTTTCAAATAATCCTGTAAAAAATTCAATCACCACGCCAAAAAATGGCAATGATTACACAATTAACAAAAATCCCAAGGAAAGGAGGCAATCGTCGCAGCAGTCCTTTTTACATTGCACAGGAAAGGAGGTGCCGATTTTTATTTTGGGTATTCGCTTTCTCTGGCAGGGAGCAAAAGCCCCAGAAACAAAGCGTGCTGTTTATCCCTGGAATCAACATATTTCGGAGGATTGAGACAGCCTGAAAGAAGGCCGGTTTACTGATTTATATAAAAAAGACAGGAATACATAATTTTATCAGGCCTTTTTTTCTTTCTCGCTATCTCCCGCACCCGCGCAAAAATGCGGGTTTTCCAATCACCACAATCTTCCTCCCAAGGGGTTGCAACCGATTTGCCCCCTGTATCGAGCGGATGCCATTTCCCGATTGCAACGCCTGTTATCCATCTTTCTGAAGTAAGTTCCAATTTTAAGGTATTGATTTGCCTTTTGCGGGCCGCATCAGGCTTTAAGGGCAATCTACGCCTTTTTGCGAAACTGTTTTTGAAAGATGCCGGTGTTGCTATTCAGAGTACCATCATAAAAGGTTAAGAACTGACAAGGAGCAATGTTTTATTAACCTGAAACGCTTCATATAGAAAGGAGCGGGTACTGACAATGGTGAACCGCAATCTTATAATCCTGCCGCTATTAGCTGCGCTTTTCCTGTTCGCGGGAAAGGTCTTTGCGGGTGACGCTCCCCCGATGTCTGAGGAGGAGTTCTCAAAGGCCAAGCAGATCTACTTTGACAGGTGCGCAGGCTGCCACGGCACTCTGAGAAAAGGCGCAACAGGCCCCAGCCTGACAACGGATAAGACCCAGGCAATACCTGTCCAGGCCCTTGAGACGCTTCTTAGCGAAGGCACGCCCGGCGGCATGCCTCCGTGGAAGAACATACTCTCAAAACAGGACATAACCCTTGTAGCCAAATACCTCCAGAACGAGCCCCCTCAGCCTCCGCAGTGGGGCCTTGAGGACATGAGAAAATCATGGAAGGTCTATGTGCCTGTTGAGAAGAGGCCCGTCAATCCTCCTAACGGCGGCACAAACTGGCAGAACTTCTTTGGCGTAATATTGAGGAATGCCGGAAAAGTCGCCATAATCGACGGAGATACCAAAAAAATAGTTACTACCCTTGACACAGGCTATGCCGTCCACATCTTAAGGACATCCGCAACCGGAAGATACATGTACTCGATAGGAAGGGACGGCAAGGCCACCCTCATAGACCTGTGGGCAAGCCCGCCGAATATCGTTGCAGAGATAAAGACAGGCTTTGACGCAAGGTCCATCGATACCAGTAAATTCGCCGGTTCAGACCACATGGACAAGCACGACGGCGATTCATTCAACTACCTTGACAGATACGCGATAGTCGGCGATTACTGGCCGTCTCATTATGTCATCATGAAAGGCGATACACTTGAGCCCCTCAAGGTCGTAAGCACACTCGGCTACACCTATGACACCAATGAATATCTTCCTGAAGCAAGGGTAGCCGCCATTGTCGCCTCGCACTCAAAGCCCGAGTGGGTCGTTAATATTAAGGAGGCCGGGGTCGTCCTGCTCGTAGATTACAGCAAGCTTGAGAACGGCACCATAACCGAGACCCGCATAGACGCTGAAAGGTTCCTGCATGACGGCGGATGGGATTCCACAAAACGCTACTTCATGGTCGCGGCGAATATGAGGAACAAGGTCGCTGTCATAGACACGGTTGAACGGAAACTTGTCGCGCTTGTCGATACAGGCAATAAACCCCACCCCGGAAGGGGCGCGAACTGGGATGACCCGAAGTACGGCCCTGTGTGGGCTACAACTCATCTCGGAGAGGGTAAAATCTCGGTTATCGGCACAGACCCCATAAGGCATTCCAGATATTCATGGAGGGTCGTAAGGGAGTTACAGACAGCGGGCAACGGCCTTTTCGTCAAGACCCACCCGAAGAGCAATAATATCTGGGCGGATAATACTCTTTCAAAGGACCTGAAAGACGCTCAGACCATTACGGTTTTCGATAAGAACAACATCGACGCGGGCCCCACGAATATCAAACTTACGGATAAGGGGAAGATAGTCCACCTTGAATACAACAAGGCAGGGGATGAAGTCTGGATATCTGTATGGGACAATGACGGCGAGATAATCGTTATCGATGATAAGACGCGGCAGATAAAAAACCGCATCAAGGGGCTTGTGACCCCGACAGGCAAATTCAATGTCTACAACACAATGCTTGATATCTATTAGCTCCCGCAGGCAGGCCGCATGATGCGGCCTGCCTGCTTGTCTTTAGTATTGTATAGTGGGCTGTGCCAGCCAAACATACCCTAAGGCGAAGAGAGAGGATTGTAAAGAGCAGGCGCACGCATTCGCACGAAAAGCGAAATCAGCAAAAACAAAATAAGCGCCCACATACGCCATAATGCTGCGGCATTGCTTTTTAAGATTTTTTTGAAGGAAAATATACGGGAGAGCTTTTTTTGAATTCCTTTAAAGAATGGAGCGGCCTGAAGGAGTTGACCTTCGCAATTTTCGATAGCTCGCTTATTATATTATTGAGGTCTTCCGGGGAATTGCCGTGTATCATCGTATAGACATTGTACGGGAAACCTTCAAAGGCCGGCCTGATATAGCAGTGGCTCACCCTGTGGTGCCCTGCCATTACCTCCGCTGCCTGCTCAGCCCTGTGCCGTTCGACCTCCCACGCAACCATTGCGTTTGCTGTAAAGCCTGCGTTTACCGGCGTCAGCGCGGCCCCGAACCTTCTTATTACGCCTGCCTCTTTCAGCCTCTTTGTCCTCTCAAGCACTTCCTCAAGCTCCCAGCCAAGAGACTCGGCAGCCTTTTTGAACGGGCTTTTCTCAAGATAAATCGTCTCATCCTGCAATACCCGAATCAGTTCTATGTCACCCCTGTCCATCGCCCCTCGCTCAATCGGTGATTTTCAAATCGACCTTGACCTTGAACATCTTCTCCGCAGGCAGGTTATGTATCGGGCCCACGCCTGTCCTGGTTGAGATATCTTTTAATATCGAAGCAATCGCCTCTTTGGATTCGGCAATGACGGTAAACCAGATATTAGGATTCCCCTGCCTCAGATAATTATGTGTGACTTCGACAAAACCGTTGATTGCGGATGCCGCCTGCTCAAGCCTCTCGGAAGGGACATTGACAGCGCACAGGGTGCTCCTGTATCCCATCTTCCTTGCGTCAAAAAAAGGCCCGACCTTTCTGATGACTTTTTTCCTAAGCAGGCTCTTTACCCTTTCAAGCGCATCATCTGAGCTTATGCCGGCCTCTCTTCCGATTTCATCGTATGGATTTTCCAATATTGGAAAATCCCCCTGAATACGGTTTAATATCTTTTTGTCAATCTCATCAAGTTCAAAAAGGTCTTTTTTATCAAGGAGATGCGCTTCCATCCATGCCTCCCAAGAGATATCAACTGATTTCAGAGTCTATACCGCAGGGCCGTGTTGTCAAGAAAGCTAAGGAAGCTCTGATTAATTCTCGTTTCTGCTGTCATTGCGAGAAGTGAAACGACGAAGCAATCGCTAACTGCTTGATTTACCTGAAAACGAGATTGCTTCGCTGCGCTCGCAAAGACTACTCAATGAATTAATCAGAGGTTCCGCCTATGCCGTATGCCTCAGACCAGTTAAGGATTACGCTAAGGTTTACGACCTCGCCTATTATCAAAAGAGCGGGGGGCGTTATCTTATTCTCTTTTGACTTCTCAGAGATATCAGCGAGCGTGCCGAGAATAGTAGTCTGCTCGGGCATGGTGCCGCGACTGACTACCGCGGCAGGGGTATTCATGTCTCTGCCGTTTGTAATAAGATTTTTTGTTATCTCCGAGAGGTTTGCCACTCCCATGTAAAATACGATTGTGTGATTAAGCTGTGCCAATGCCTGCCAGTTGAGGCCTTCAATGCCCTCTCCCTTCATCCTGTGGCCTGTAATAAAAGTAACGGCAGGGGAATATCTTCTGTCTGTAAGCGGGATTCCGGCATACGCTGAAATTCCTGAGGCGGCCGTTATGCCAGGTATCACTTCAAATGGCACGCCTTCGCTAAAGAGGTGGGTGGCCTCTTCTCCTCCCCTGCCGAAAATGAACGGATCTCCGCCTTTAAGCCTCACAACAATCCTACCCTCCTTTGCGCGGCTTGAGATCAATTCATTTATCTCTTCCTGAGGGCTCGAGTGGAAAGACGATTCCTTGCCGACAAAGATAAGCTCGGCATCGGGATTAACGAGGTTCAGCACTCCATCTCCCACAAGCCTGTCGTATATGACTACCTGAGCTTCCTCAAGGACGCGTTTTGCCTTGAGCGTAATAAGTTCAGGGTCGCCGGGGCCTGCCCCGACAAGAAAGACCTTGGATGGACGCAAGGGTGTTTTACCATCCTTTCGAATAGATTTTTTCAGAATTAAAATAAAGGAAGAATTAAAGAAAACATTTAAAAGGGTGTTTTCAGAACACCCTTGAAAATATCCAAAAAAGACGGATGAGAAAAACGGAGAAGAAGTTACACTTGTTACAAAAAACCGCAAAATTCCCTTGGAATTCTACATTTTCTATAATATGTACCTTAGCACCGGAAAAAAATCTTGTCAATAGCAAACAGGTAGTTTTTCTTCGTTTAGGGTCTTAACAAAATTTTTATTTTCTGATATTATCTTATCGTGAAGACCCCGTTAATAAGTATACTCCTTTTTTTCGCGCTCTCCATTGCCGTAAGCGCACCGTGCGCTGAGACAGGCAGCATTCTTTACGCTAAACACTGCTCAGCCTGCCACGGCGACCGGGGCCAGGGCGCAACAGCGCCCGCCCTGAGAAAACAAGGGCTCCTGCAAACAATAGACAGCAGTTATATAATAAATACCATCCGCTTTGGCAGGCAGTTCAGGGGTATGCCTTCTTTTAAGACCCTATCAGATAATGACGCCGGGGGATTAGCGTCATACATAAAAAGCTGGCAGACTGAAAATACGCTTGCCGCGCCGCAAAACAATGTTGAGCCGAAGGATTCCCAAAGAGGCAAGGAGATGTTCGCGCTCTGCGGAGGATGCCACGGCCTTGATGGTGAAGGCGCAATGGGCCCGCCCCTGTTGGACAAGGGTTTTTTAAATTCCATTTCAGATACCGAGCTAAGAAGGACGATAATGTACGGAAGGCCGGGCACTCCCATGAAGGGCTACATCAAGGGCATGGGCGGGCTTGCTGTTTTTTCTCAGGCAGAGATCGACACGCTTATTTCATATATAAGGTTCAGACAGAAAAATCTCGAATAGACACTGCGCAGCGAGGCCCTGCATGCTGAGCGTATCCAAACTTCTGAGTGATTCGCCCCTTAAGGAAAAGCAGACGGAATCAGCACGGTACTGCCGCGCTCAGAGCCCCGTAATCGTCTGGAACATCACAAAAAGCTGCGCCCTGCACTGCGTCCACTGCTACAACAACTCCGAAGAAAAGATATACCCCGGAGAGCTTTCAACAGAAGAATGCCTCCGCGTCATCCATCATCTCTCTGAATTCAAAGTGCCTGCCATTATATTCTCAGGCGGAGACCCGCTTCAAAGGCCTGACATCTTCACGCTTATGGCCTGCGCTAAAGACAAAGGCATCAGGCCGATCCTTTCCACAAGCGGCATCAGCATAGCTAAAGAAACCGCGCGGCGGATAAAAAAATCAGGCGTTGCCTATGTCGGCATAAGCCTTGACGGCGGAGAGACTATTAACGACAGGCTCAGGGGCATGAAGGGCGCATTTCAAAAGGCACTTGACGCTCTAAAGTTCTGCAGGGACATCGGGCTTGTCACAGGCGTCCGCTTTACCATGAGCAAAAAGACCATAGCTGAACTGCCGGCCATATTCGAGCTTATCGAGAAAGAGAACATACCGAGAGGGTATTTCGCCCATCTTGTTTACTCAGGCAGGGGCGAGAGGTTTTCACGAGAAGACTTGACCAAAGAAGAGACCCGCAAGGCAATTGATTACATCTTTGACAGGTCAGAGGAGTTTATAAAAAAAGGATTAAAAAAGGATATTGTCACCGGCAGCAATGATGCTGACGGAGTATATCTCTACCTGAGATTGAAAAAGTGCAATCCCGCGAAGGCGCAGTTAGTCTTTGGGCTTTTACTTGGCAGGGGCGGAAATTCTTCGGGAGTTTCGCTTGGCAATATCGATAATCTTGGAAGTGTCCACGCAGACCAGTTCTGGCAGCAATATTCCTTCGGCAATGTGAAAGACAAGCCCTTCGGGAAAATCTGGTCAGACACCTCCAACACCCTGATGAAAGCGCTCAAGCACAGGAAAGGGCTTATCAATGGCAGATGCTCCAAGTGCAAATACTTTGATATCTGCGGCGGCAGTTACAGGGTCAGGGCTGAATTCTCTACAGGCGATAAATGGGCAGAGGACCCTGCCTGCTATCTTACTGACGAGGAACTTGAGCTATAATCTTCTTTTTACATATACTTTACTACCTTTGGAGGAAGAAGTATGAAAAAATGGCTTCCCGCTGTCCTTGCTATCCTGTTCGCCCTTTCAAGCACCTCATACTCAGCAACACAATCAAAGCATAGAGAAAAAAAGATATACGGCACCTCCGCACTGATGGTCATTGTCGAGAGGGAATCTGGCAAGGTGGCGATAATCGACTCAGTAAATCACGAACTTATCGGCAGGGTTGAAGGACTTGGGAACCTGAGGCATGCCACAATGGTATTTTCAAGAGACGCGAGATACGCCTACATAATAAGCAGGGACGGGGTAGTAAGCAAGGTTGACCTTATTGAGTTGAAACTCGCGAATCAGGCAAAGGTCGGAGAAAATTCAATAGGCATAGCCATATCACGCGATAACAAATACATAATGGTGTGCAATTACCAGCCGGGAAGCGTCGTCATAGTTGATTCCGACACGCTTAAGAAGGTAAAGGAAATCCCTGCCGAGTTTGAAAAGGCTGACGGCACAAAGGCCCTCTCAAGGACAGTAGGGCCTCTGGACACGCCTGACAATCTAATGATATTCGGCCTCATGGAGGGCAACGGCGTGTGGGTCGTTGACATGAAGCAGGAGGGTTTTCCGGTAATCAAAAAATACTGGGCGGTAGGAGATACTCCTTATGACCAGCTCATTACGCCTGACGGCAGGTATTATCTCGTAGGACTTTTAAATTCTGACTGGATGGGGCTGCTTGACACATGGAAGCTGGATGAGGTGAGAAAAATAGATGTGCGGGAAAGACGTGCCATGCAAAACCCTGAAGCGGAAAAAGTGCCTCTCTTTCATATCCCGCACCTTGAGTCATGGGCAATAGCCAGCGACCTTGCCTTTGTGCCGGCATTCGGAGAAAAAAGGGTCATTGTCTATGACATGAAAAATAACTGGAAGTTCGTAAAATCAATCCCGATTGCAGGCACCCCTCTTTTTGTCGTGGTAAGGCCGGGAGGCAGGGAAGTCTGGGTGGATAATGTCGGCTCTCCCGGCAGCCCTGAGGAGAGACTGGTTCAGGTCATTGATGTTGAAAAACTGGAGGTCAAAAAAACCATTGATGTAGGAAAAGGCGCGATTGACCCGCAGTTTACGCCAAAGGGAGAGGCTGTCTATATTTCTGTAAGGGAAGAAGACAGGATAGCGGTCTATGATAGTGACACAGGCAAGCTCATAAAAGAATTTCCGTCCCAAAAGCCCTCAGGCATCTTTTCAACTGACAGGGCATCAAAGTTCGGATTATAAAAATCAAAACAGGGGGCTGGAAACCAGCCCCCTGTTTTACAGTGTGTTAGAATTGAGGCGACTGCATCAAGGTTACAAGAGCTGTCTTCTGTACCGAAGATATGGCGGTAGACCCGTCAGTAGTACCCCCTAATCTGCCTGCAAGGGTTGCCATGTTTGTAGCAAAGGCCTTCTCAGCCGCGGCCTGCTGTCCCATATCCTCACCGGCGGTAGACTGCGATGCCCAGCGGGTAAACTCAAGAATCATCACATCTTCCTGAAGCCCGAAAAGAGAGGCATAGGCAGTCGGCAGGCCCTGTGCCACATAATCAGTCCTTCCCGAAGTCCATGTGCCTCCGTTGGCCGCACAGCTTGCGCTGTCATAATACCCGTTTACGGAGCAAGTCCCGCGCCATGTCATTGTGCCTGGAATTGAGGTAGTATCGCGCGTATATGTAAGAGTGCCGCCTGCGCTGACCATGTTTGATACCCAGTCAGTCGGTATGACCATTGTTATCGACCAGTTGACGGCTGTGCCGTTTGAATCGTAGAAACTGAAGTTCGAGACGCTAAGCCCAGTATTTTGCCCGAGAGCTGTATTTATATTCGATATCATGGTATTGATGCGGGCATCCGTTGCCGCCGAAGAGCTCATGAACTGAGTGAACGCGGCCTGCATCGTGGTATTCATGGCGGTCTGGGCTGCGGCTATTGTTACCTGCGTCTCGCTTCCGTTAAAGACCTGCTCATATGTCTGAAATGCGCTTATCATGGCGGCTGACAAGGTCGAGGCGGCTGCGGTGTAAGTAGTGACATCAGCGCCTGTTGCGCCAAGGGTAGTAAGCGCCTGTGTGTATTTCTCGATGTTCTTTTCAGCCTTAAGCTTCTGTATTCCTCCGCCTATGTTTGACTCCACCATCTGCGAAGAAGCCGCTGATAGCGTGCCGTTGGCAACAGCCTGAGTCATCAGGGGCATAACTACATTCCCCATGCTGTTGAATGCCTCAAGCACCCTGTCCTGCGCAAAGCCTGCGGTTGTCGCGGCCTTTACAAGGTTATTTAAAAGCAGCGCCGCTGCTTCACCCCTTTTCTGAACTTCCGTAGCCGAATCTGCAGCGTCGACTGCGTCTTTGCCCAATTTTACATATCCGCTGTCAGGGTCCGCAAGGAGCGAGACGATCGCTGTGCGGTACGTTGCGAGCTGGCTTGCGCTTACCCCGTTTGAAGTCAGGTAATCCACAAAACCGTTTGTGCCGTTTATACCTTGATTGGCTAAAGTCGCCATAGTGCTCAGGTCTGTTGCCGAGAGCCCTGTAGAACGGACTAACGCGAAGCCGAATATGGCAAGTATCGGGTCATCCGTGCCTGCCGCGGCAAAGGCATCAACAAGCGCGTCTGACTGTTTATCGGTAAGCCCTGAAACTCCGAGAGGAAGCGTACCGCCCACATCAGGGCAAGGCACAATGGACCTCCTGACAGTTGTCCCTGTCGAGTCCTGTACGCCTATTACAAGAAAGTTGCAGGTATCGTTTGTAGGCACCCCGTTCATGGAGAATGCGATTTTGCCTGATGAATCGGCGGTCGCCTCGGAGGAAAGCCCGAGGGTGGTGATGCTGCCTGTAGAGCTCAACTGGTCAAGTGTGACCGTATAAGTTTCTCCTGCGGTGAGTGCGAGAGCGGAAGAGGCGGCAAACAGAAACAAAGAAATAAATACAAAAGCTAAACCTGTGATTCTTTTCATGGCGCCCTCCTACTTTCCGCTTCCGCTTAAGGTTGCCGAACTGCCGGAAGAAGAACTGCCTCCGCCGTTGCCGCATCCTGCCAGCGGCAATGCGATGGCGCAGATGATCAGCGCTGAGAAAAGAATTTTTTTCAGTTTCATAGAACAGACCTCCCTTTGAATTGACCTGATGGTTTTTAAAGAGAGGTCCTTATTGTTTGCTTGTAATCGGATTAAAACCGGAAATGGCGCTAAACAGAGGGATTTACAGAAGCAGGATAAAAATTCAGAGTGGCATTTTCAGCGAGAGCCGCGCTTGCCTAAGGCATACAAAAAACCTCTCATAATCTGGAACTTAGTCTAACATAAAAAAAGAATTATGGAAATTGGAATAAATTCAAAGAGATGAATGACAAAATCTATCCTGCGAGTATTTTCAGGACAGCGCTTCTGATGTCTTTTATGGAGGCAGGTTTTGTCAGGAGCACCGCATTGTTATCTTTCAGAAACTTCATACGATCATTATTCATTGAACCTGTGAAGAAAATGAAACGCCGCTTGATGTTCGGGAAATTCTCAATAGCCCTTCTGTAAAATTCCATACCGTTCATCTTAGGCATGTCGATGTCCGTTATTATCGCCGAGTAATATTTCTGCCGCAGCCTTTCAAGACCCTGCTCGCCGTCTACAGCATGGTCTACATTCCCGTCACTATCAAGGATAGCCTTTAATATGTCCGCTATCATGGAATCATCATCGACTATCAGTATCTCAGCTTTCCATAGCTTTGGAAGGCCCCTTATTTTTTTCCTATACTCATTATATTCAGGGTGGTTCTCAAAGAAACTCTCTATCAATACCCTGTGCCTGTGTATGTCCATGGCAACACGGACAAATGCACCGTACCTGTCCTTGAAGGTATTTATCACATAAAGGAATGATTCATTCCATTCGGAAAATTCCGTGGTGACAATGCATTCAAGTATGTCTTCCTTTGTAAGCGTATTCTCTTTTATCTTTTCCTCAGCCGCTGCAAAGCTGTTTATAATCAGGTTTTTTGTATTCTCATCTATCACGATAAGCTGTTCAGGGCTTTTAACTCCGTTGGCAAGCTCCAATGCCTTTAGCATATAAGAGTGGTGGTCTTTTTCATGCTTCCCAAGGATTTTCAGAAAATTTGAAAAATCCCTGTCATCCTTGAACCGCTCCGCCGCTTTATCATAGACCCTGGCCGCAAGTCCTTCTACCTTTTCAAGCCATTCTATTATCTCTCTCATGCAGCACCTCTGTTCAATTTTATCCCTATATCTTATAAGAGTCAAAAATGGTTTTTATAAGCAATGAGCATCTATTTCACAGGGCACGCCTGTATCTGGGCTCTATTGAAGGTATTAAATGAAGGTTAATTGAAATGATTTGAAAAGAGCGCTTCGCAGGGGCAGCAGGAATGCTGCCCCTGAATTGTATATCAGTGGGAGTCCGTTACCCGGTGCCCGTTCTGAGAGAGCCAGTTCCTCTGTTCGGCGCTAAGCCTGTGCTGGCAGGTAAACCAGTTATGGTCATAAACCCTTACCCAGCCCATATTTTCAAGCTCAGGCACCTTAAGGCCCAGCACACAGGCAGCAAGCGTATCATGGTACTTGGACGGGCATCCGTAAAATCTCCCGTCCCGCGAAAGCCAGCCTGAGATAAGTTCGTCATTATACAAGGGGGTTTTTGACCAATCCAGTTCGGTTATATGTTCAACTTCTACGATTTCCGCGATAATGTCCTTCTTATGTTTCGGCTTCCAATTGCCGTTTAGTGCATTTACCCATTTTTCGCCATTATAAGTCATCCAGCAGAACTGCTCCTGAGAATCAGAATCAGCATCAAAAAGAGCAACAAGATAATACTTCACCCGCAATCATCCTCCGGTTACAGTTGTTATATTTTTAAGGGTTTCGTATTATGTTCGATAAAGGGGAATTAGGCAAGAAAAAATATAACAACTGTAACCAAAATAGTGCTTTTGGTCTAGTCTGGGGAGTAGAAACAACTCAGGGAGTTTATACTTCGTTTATTTCAGTTTCAGGCGTTCTCAAGCTCTTTGGCGACATCCGTTGGAAGGTCGCTTTCGACTTCGGTCAGCACATTCTCCCCTATAACCGTCCTTGTGGTATGGAAGACCGTATCCACCAGTCTTTTTGCCTGGTCATTTTCAAGGCGGAATTGATTCCCGATCTCTGAAACAATCTGATCAAGCGAAGGGGCTATGGTCTTAGTCTGCATGCCCCTGAGCCTCTCATATGTCAGAGGCTGAGGCAAATTCCCCGTGAATTTTCTCGCCTCAGGCTCTTCCATGGAACTGGCCAGAATGCCCAGCACAGCTTTTACTACTGCGTCCGCCTCATCAGAGGTCGTTATGAAATCAAGTACCTTAACATCCTGTAAAAACCTTTTATATTCAACCATTTCAAGCCTCCTCTCTCAAAACCGTAAAAGTTAATTTTTATCCTTATTTAGACCTTATATCCGGTCTATGATTTGTCAACTTGACTTAAAATGGCCGGAGGTCTTAAATGAAATTAGAAGCCCTAAGGAGGTATTATGGTCAGAAGAAAAATTTTTCTCTTTATCTCTTTTTTCCTGTTGATGGCGGCAACCGCCTCCTCAGCCTACTGGAATAAAAGGTTTGTAACCCTCAAGGACCAGCTCAACCAGGGCTCTTCAGGAGAAGTTTCCATCGAAAGAATGGGTCGTATTCCGGGCCAGAGGGTGCTTGGCATCACAGTTTACAAACTTAAGCCGAATTCAACCTATTCCGTGTGGTTTGTAAATAAAGGCGAGACAACTGAGATGAAGCCTGCGGGCATTGATACCAATCATTTCAAGACAGACGGGGCAGGAAACGGGCGGTATGTGACTACAACTTACGAAGATGTGCTTGATGACTGGCGCTATATCGAAATCAATCTGCACCCTGACAATAATCCGGCAAATACAAAAGATATGATACTAACCTTAAAAGGGGACATGATATACGGTTTTCATTCATAAAAAAAGGGCTGCGCGAGGCAGCCCTTTTTTGAGTACCAGATTAAGCTTCTTTATTTAAGTATGCTGTTCAAGATGGTCATTACATTATCCTCAAAGGCTTTGATGTCATGGCCAGAAAGATGGGAATTTGTCGCGATGTTGCCGGCGATGATAACTGTGGGGGTCTCCTCTATCCTGTAGGCCCTTGCCATCTCAAGCGCCCTCTGGGCATCTTTTGCCTTGTCGCCCCTTCTGAGCTTCATGCTGAAGTCAAAACCAAGCCCTAAATCATTGGCAATAGCTTCTAAGACCTCCAGCTTGCCTATGTCTTTCTTCTCAACAAAATTGGCGTTAAAAAGCGCCTTTTTCATCTGCTCGCCTTTACCAGCCTCTTCAGCCAGGAAGTACGCCTCACCGGGCTTTGAAGAACTCTCTCCCCAATAAATGGGCATTATCTTCCACTTGAGTTTTTTGGGGAAGTTCCCTTTTATCACGGGTATTGACTTCTCAAAACCATAACAGTGCCCGCAGTAGAAGCTCAGGAACTCAAGCACTTCTACGGTCTTTCCATCTGTTTTATATTCCTTGCCGGGCACAACCGTGTAGCTCCCCTTTATCGAAGGCATATCAGCCGCGGAAACCGACAGAGGTATCAGCACCAAGGCCATAAGGATTGCAAGCAGGCTTTTAAATCTCATTTTATCTCCCCTATTTATGGTTTATTTTGTCGTAATATTTCTGGAACTCAAAATCAGGGCTGTTGGCCTTGGTATGGCACTTAAGGCATACGGATTCAGTTATAGGCCTCATTGGTTTTGAGTAATCATTTGCATGCTCTCTGCCGGGGCCGTGGCAGGACTCGCATTGCACATTTACAAGCTCAGGGGTTGACTGCATACCCTTGAACCCGCCCTCCCCAAAGCCGACAACATGGCATTTTACACATTCAGGGTCCTGTGATTTTCCGACCTTTACCAGAGAGGCAAACGCGCCTGAGTGCCTGGTACCCATCCAGTCGTCAATGAAAGGCCTGTGGCAGACAACGCAGTTGACCGCACCGATATATTGACTCCCGGAGGCCGTTTTCCTGTCGTCCTCCTTTGAAAGCTCCGCCACTTTTGCGTCATATTCATTGAGCACACTGCGGACATTCGCGTCCTCTTTTATATCCTTGCCCAAGGGCTGCCACCTGTTGCCTGATTTCACAAGCTTGCCCTTTTCATTAAATAAAAGGGTGAGGATGCCAAGTTCCTTGCCCTGCGGATAGCCTGATACGATTATCGCCCCGTTAGCTGTTACGGGCTCATCCAAGGTCTCACCAAAGGAGGTTATTATCACATCCCATCCCTTGATGGATTTGGCCTCAGAGCTCGGCTTATCGGTCAGGAGTATATTAAGCCTGCCTTTTTTTAAGGCTGACCGGTCAGAGCTTATGTTTATCTTCAAGCCCCCGCGCTCTACTACCTCAGGGCGTGAATCTTTTGAAATAACAGGGGTATCGTACTTCTTTACAAGGGGATTTAAAAAATCCTTTGGGAAGGCATTCTCACGCTTGAAAAAAGCTATCGCGTCATAGCCCATCGTATTATAAGACTTAAGCAGTACATCTGCCTTAAGTCGTCCCTGCGGGGTGTCCTCAGGCATTGAATTGCCTGCGTCTACAAGGACATAGGGGCTTAGTTCGCCTTTATGCTTTAAGATATAGCCTGAGAGCCTCGCAAGCCCGCCGCCCTCGGTCTTTGGCGAACAGCCGCATGGCTCAAGCTCGCCGATTCGGCTGCCCGTATAGAGAATATTGAGTATTTTATCCTGCGCGCCTGCGGAAAGGGGCAGCAGGAACACGGCAGAAAGGAACCCGCCAGCCGAAAAAGTAAGAATGGATTTTTTAAGCGATATTCTCATGATTTCAAAAGGTTTCTGCGTCTGTTTTTATTTCGGCATCTCCAGCCGGGATAATTAAAAAAGTGAATGTATCTCACGACTTCTCAAAACTCAATATTATCTCATTCACCGATGATCAGTCAATAATCTATTGAAGTGCGGAAAAGAGCTATAAAAGCACCTTGGACTACCCTGCAAAGCGCTTGACACCCTTTAGTTTTGGTATTTAATTAATATAGAGATATTGAATGTCAATTTCAACTTAGCCCGGAGGTACTTATGTCAAGATTCCTGATTGAAACACCACACACAAAGGATGAATGTCTTAGGTCGCTCGATGAACTGCTTGCCAAAGGCCCTGATACGCTTAGAAAATTTGACTGGGCCTGTTCCACAGGCAAACATACGGGGTATGCAATTATAGACGCGGATAATGAATCAGCCGTGCGCAGCATGCTGCCTTCTTTCCTGAGGGACAAAGCGCGGATAACACAGGTAAGCAAATTTACGCCTGAACAGATAAAGTCCTTCCATAAGGCAGCCTAAGGGGCGTCTAAAAAGTTCCACTCCTTTCCCCCACTAAAAAAACGCCCGGCACATCAGCCGGGCGTTTTTTTATCAAATTATCTCAAGCTGATTTATCATCATCTCTACCTGATTTGATATAGATAAGCGAGGCTATGAAAAGAGAAAGCGGGATAAAGGTCATGATATTGCGGTTTATGCCTGTGCGTTCGGTAACTGCCTTGAAATCAAATGTCGTGATATATATAAAAAGAAAAGTTGCCATCATCAATGCTATTACTGCATAAAGATATTTTATGTTTGAGGTCAAGACCTTCCGTAGTCCGAACAGCGTCATAACAGCAAAGAATGGGAAGATAAACCCGAAGTTCAAGGTAAGGAAAAGCTCCTTAATATATAATGGGAATATTTCCAGATGCAGCCCATTGATCCAGTTCATCTTCCCCGCTTCACCTGCATGGCCGAAACCTATATTAAGCCCGCTCTTGAATATTATCCACGGAGCTATATACAAGAGCGCAGGCAGTATCCAAAACAGCGCAGTTTTAAGCCCTTTCTTGTTCACTATGCAAAAGACCAGGAGAGAGCTGCCGGCAAAGGCCATATATGGTATGCCTTCATTTTTGGTAAACGCGCCCATTGCGAAAAGCAACCCTGAAAGCGCCAGAACACCCGGTTTTCCTCCCCTCTCCATAAACTCCCACATCAGCACAGAGCCTGCAAGCACATAAAACGCAAGCGGCAAGTCTGCGTAGGCATCAAGCGCGTGGTATGAAAAAAGCGGCGCGGCTGAAAGAAAAAAAGTAAATACCAGGGCCGTAAGCCACATCGTCTCTTTCCTTAAAGCGAAGTAGAAGATGCCGAGCGTTGAAATAAAATAAAATGGCGCCCAGGCTTTTACCAGCGCCTCATTGAAATCGCCGATTGCAGCAGACAAATAGGTCTGTGCAAGTGGAGTTATGAGCGGATGCCCCATGTACATCCTGTAACCCCTGCCGAAAAAGAACTCACTCGCATTATCCAAAAGAAGACCATTATTGTAATAAAAAAGCTTTGCGCCCGCGCTCCAGTTTGACCAGGCGTCATGAGAGTAAATAGGGCGAGCAAGGCCGCTGTAGAGCACAAAACAGACTTTGATCGCTATCGCAAAAATAAGAACCGCCGCAAAGACTGTCTTTAAAATACCTGATTCTTTATTTTGGGAAGACAGTTGAGGGCTATCGTCATTCATGCCGCGCCGCCTAAGGAGTAACACCAAAAAAGGCGAAGCAATAATGACCTGTGCAAGACACATTACAATGAAAGAAAACTGCACGCCGGCAAGATTAAGAAAAAAAGAGCCCATAGCCATAAAGCCCATGCCGAGCCCGAAGCCTAAAAAAAGCCTGAAAAAGATACCGGCTCTTTGCACTGCCAACAGGTACGATGCAGTGACAAAGCCGCACACAGTAGGCACCGCAAGGGCAATTATCAGCCAAAGCCATGTCATCTGCCTGCCTCCTGCCCGACAATCTCAAACACTGCCGCCCCCTGCCTGTAAACCGCATAAGGCCTCGCCCTGTATGCCTGTCCGTACGCATAAAGCACTTGCGCGTCAAGGTCATAGGAAGCCTCGCCGTTGTCATACACCCATATGAACCTGCCCGTTTTCGAGGTCAGCCGCGGGAGCAGATAATACTGGCCGAGCTGTTTCATCTGAAGCAGCGTTTCATCACCCGATACATCAACAGCCCTGAAGCTCTCGCCCTCAGGTACTTTGCTTTTCATGAACTTAACGAAAGGGAAAAAATCTGAACCGTCAAAGTAGGCCACCCGTTTTTCAATATCCTTATCCCTGAGTGAGTTTATATCGTTAACAAAAACCTTAAACCACACATACTCTGTCTTTATTGAAAACAGCAATGCGATAAAAAGGAATACATAGGCGGCGGGTCTGATAAAACTATTAAAAGTGCGGGGCTTTTTGATGATGACGAAGGCGAGCAAAGCAACAATGGCGCAGGCATAAAGCGTTAAGGACAACGGATGGCCGAAAATTTCAGGGGTAGGAAGGTAATTGATCGTAGTCCCATCAATAAAGTCGGCATTCCAGAGGCCTTCCCAACCATTTTTATGAAGCTCACCCATATGCTTTTCTTTTCATAAAACCAAAAAGATTGTTTATGAAATCCATGTAATTTTTAAAAAATTCGCTCGGAATTTAAGTATGAATTCTCAATTGTTTTCTAAAATTAACATATAAGTTTCCCTGGAATCAATAAGGTTGGTAAGGTTTTGAAAAAAAAATAAAGAGCTTATATTTTTAAAAATCCATTCTCTATACTGACAAACCGGCCCTCCAAGTGATAATCACAACGGGATTTTAAAATATTGATATCTGATTTATCCTGTCATATACTTCGAAAATAATATTTTCGAGGGGGGAGTTCCTTGGGGCTCCCCTTTTTTGACAGGAGGATGCAACAGAATGGCAGCAGACGAGTTTTCATTTTTTAGTTCGATAGAAGGTTTTTTAGCAATACCAGAAGAGGACGGCTGCACCTATGAACAGGCCAAGGCCGTTGTGGTGCCGTTTGGCCTTGAAGCCTCGGTAAGCTACGGGCACGGCACTGCCGAAGGGCCTGCGGCTATCATTCACGCTTCATATCAGGTTGAGCTTTTCGATGAAGAGCTGTGGCGCGAGCCTGTCTGGGATATCGGCATAGCGACCTTAAAAGATGTGCCTGTTAAGAAGTCCATTGATGAAGCCCTCTCCGACCTTGAGCGCATCACAAAAAAGATACTTGATGACGGCAAATTCCCGATGATACTTGGCGGAGAGCATTCAATCACCGCAGGCTCAATACGGCCTTTTGCTGAAAAATACCCGGATCTCGTGATACTGCATTTTGACGCGCACGCAGACTTAAGGGACGGGTATGAAGGCGAGCATTACTCTCATGCCGCGGCAATGCGCAGGTGCCTCGACCATAAAAATGTATCGCTTGTTTCATGCGGCATAAGGAATATCTCTGCAGGCGAAGTTCCATTTCTGGAAGAGAACCGCAACCGCATTCACATATTCTGGGCCAAGGACAAGCATGAATGGGATATAGAGGAGATAGTATCAAAGCTGCGCGGCAAGCCTGTCTATGTCACTTTTGATGTTGACGGTTTTGACGCGAGCCTGATGCCCGCAACAGGCACACCGGAGCCGGGCGGACTGATGTGGGACGACGCCATGAGAATCCTGAGAGCTGCCTCAAAGGTGTCGAACTTTGTCGGGGCTGATGTAAACGAACTCGCCCCTTTGAAAGAGATGCACTACTGCGATTTCCTTACGGCTAAGCTTGTTTATAAAGTGCTTTCGTACGCGTTTGACGGGAAGGAATGATTTTTGATTTTATACTGTAACTACTAAGGGGCTACGGCATTCGCCGCAGCCCCTTTATATTCTTGACATTGAGCAATCCACTTTGGCGGCTGGGTTAAGATACGCTAACCCAACTTACTGGGCTTCGATTTTGTAGACAATCTCATTCAGAGTTGCTCCTGACATGCTTTTTCGAACTTTTTCCTCAAGGACAACGCCGCCCAGCGATTCCGCAATCTTCCGGCTTGGAATATTGTCGCAGTCCACAGGGTAGATAAAATATGAAAGAAGAAGATTTTTCCTGCCCCATTCTGCCAGATACCGGACAGCTTCCCTGCCCAATTTCTTTCCATGAGCGCTCTTTTTGATCCATACCCCAAGCTCCGCCACTTGCGGGTCATCAGTTCCGTGAATGGCACATATTCCTAAAAACTCACCACTGTTAACTTTTGTTATCGCAAGGATGAGTTCAAGTCCAGCTTTCATATTTTTCCTGCCTGTATCGACGAACTCATAAGCATGCGCCACATCGCTAAGTGGTTTTGGCATCATATAGCGCGTTATATCTTCGGTAAATTCATGGAAGATGTCTTGAGCATGTTCGTCAGATATCGGAGATAAGACAATCCTCTCCCCCTCGATTCTTACCGCGAGGAAATCTGTCGATGCGGCACCTTTAGTTTTAAGTGGATTCATGATTTAAGCTCTCAAGGTGGGGTAATGACATCCCTTCTTTTGTGTATACCATCCCATACTTGTTTACCATACCATATCACCCGACTCCGTCACACCCCTCACAGCCCCGTAAAACCAACTGGACAAAAACCGAACAGCGAAATGACAAAAGGGGCTACGGATAACTCCGTACCCCTTTTTATATTCCTGGTGGGCCGCCGGCGGATCGAACGCCGGACCCGCTGATTAAGAGTCAGCTATTTTAATCTTTCAGAGTGTTTCATCCACTTTCATAAAAACCTCAGAAACCCTTTGACTTGCCAGCAAAATAGGCTTATTCTATGTTCATAGCTTTTCATGATTTCACTCTGCTATTCATGCCAAAGTGGATACCAATTGGTGACCAATTTTTCAAGAGGAGACTGGATGTGCTTACAGATCTGAAGCTGAAGAGGTATAAAAGCCCGGAAGGGAAACGGCACATATTATGGGATAAGGGTGGGCTCGGTATCCGCTTTGGTGAAAATCGCCGGACCTGGGTTTTCAGGTACTCGTTTGAAGGCCGTCGCCTGATGATGACGCTTGGAGAATACCCGGCAAAGAGCCTTGAGGAAGCCCGCAAAGAGGCAGCCGAGGCCGCGCTAAAGGTAAAGCGTGGAGTTGATCCAGGAGCCGAGAAGAAGATGGCAAGGGAGTCCCATGTAGCAGCTCCTACCATTGAGCAGTTCGTAAATGAGATTGACACTTTCGAGCTGGCACACAAGAAGTCTGGCAAGGAGACAAAGCGGCTGCTGGATTACGATGTTGTCCCGGTATGGGGCAAGAGGAAAGTCGCTGATATCAAACGCAGAGATATAGTACTGCTCCTCGATAGTATACGAAAGCGCGCTCCCATCACGGCCAATCGCGTGCACAGCGCCCTATCCAGACTATTCAACTTCGCTGCCGAGCGCGGCGTTATCGAAGACAGCCCCTGCACCCGTATCAGAAAGCCCAAGGAGAAGGCCAAAAGCCGTACTCTGACGAATGAAGAACTCCAGCGACTGTGGGCAGCCCTTGATCTGAACAATAAGGCCGTTGACATATATGCAATCGCAAAACTGGCCCTAAAGATAATTCTCCTTACTGGGCAGAGGCCAGGGGAAGTCTGCGGCATGACATGGGATGAGATTAATGGCGATATCTGGACAATACCGGCAGACCGCATGAAGGGAAACGAACCCCACAGCGTACCCCTTACAGGCATGGTACTGGAGATTATCGAGCTGGCCAGGGCATATCCCAACGGTAGCCCCTATGTATTCTGCAGCACACGCAAGGACGGCGCGCCGGTAACTCCCGGAGCCTTGTCCCACGCAATCCTGAGACATTGGGAAGAGGAGATGGGCTTCGAGGAAGCTTTCACACCACACGATCTCCGCCGCACATTCCGCACCCGCTTGGCAGAACTGGGCGTCGATGAGATTGTCGCCGAAAGGGTAATGAGTCACAAATTACAGGGAATGTTAGGCGTCTACAACCGACACAGTTACGATAAAGAAAAAAGAGAAGCCCTTGAGAAATGGGAAAAGAGGCTCAGATTGATAGTGGGCCTTGACCAGCCGGCTGCGGCAAAAATCGTCTCATGATGTGTAACCATCCCCGTTTTAATGTCAAGTCAGGCTCGTACTGGTAAACTGTACGGCCTGCCGTTAAAAGCTTCGGATGTAAAAGTCAAGGACCTCTCGGACAGTCAGCGCCTCTCCGTCTTGATGTTTAAGCCGCGTTTTGTGGTACCAGTTTATTTCCTTCTTCTATAGTCTCGATGGGCTTCCTGCCCATGTTGCGGTACCCACGATGGGGCCGCTCGTTGTTATAGTAGTTGAGCCAGCTATCGAGGTCGGTCTGTAGCTCCTCAACCGAGATATAAAGTTTGTTCCTGAAGGCCTCACGGAAGAACTCGTCGAGGACGGTACGATTGAACCGCTCAACAAAGCCATTGGTGCGCGGCCTGGCCACCTTAGTCCTACGGTGTTCGATGCCGTACAACTCCAGAAAGATCTGATACGGGTGGATCATTGGGCGACCGCAGTATTCTCTGCCGTTGTCGGTTAGAACATGCTCCACCTTGATGCCTTGGGCCTCGTAGAAGGGCAGGACTCTGTCATAAAGCACATCGGCAGCGGTCTCAGGCAGCTTAGAAGTATAGAGCTTGCCGAAGGCGTATGAGCCGTAGGTATCAACAACGGCCTGAAGATATATTTTGCCAATGCCCTTCATGACGCCCACCATGAAGGTGTCCTGACTAAGTAGATAGCCGGGATAGAGGCTTTCAACGTTGCGCTCCCTGAAGCACGGATTGGCCTTCTCAAGAAGCCTTATCTGTTCCACTGTTAACTCTACTTCGGTTCCAGCCCTTTGCTCTTCAAGCCGGAGGATGCGCTTGTACTTGCTCTCAAGCCCCTCTTTGAGCCAGATGTTCCTTATGGTCGAGGGGCTTACCTGTATTCCTTCCAGCCTGAGCTGGTCTGAGATCCTTACTTGCCCCCAGGCAGGATGATCTATTGAGAGCTTTACGATCTTATCTTTTACTTCTGCCAGATCTCGTTGGGGCAGCTCCTGGGTATCGGAGGACGGTCCATGAGACCCGAAAAACCCTCTTCCTGAAAGGCCCTCTTGTACTCATAGAACTGGCTCCGGGAGACTCCTCTTCTCCGGCATGCCTCCGAGACGCTTCTGAGCTTCTCGGCAAGTTGTAGCAGTGTAAGCTTGTTCTGTGCTATCTTCTCCCTGGCAGTCATGTCTTCTCCTCCTTGGTTTGATGGTTTCTGGCGAAAACATCTTAACCGAAGAGGAGGGCTGACTGCCACTTCCTACTCTAAAAACTGTAGGGGAAGATATTAACTTTTACACTTCGGATAAAAAGACAGGCTACAACAGAAAAGAAAATTTACATTTAAATTTAATGTGGCTTGACTCGGAATACGCACGCATATAACTCTTGCTCACGATCAATATTCATTTGTTACTATCAGTATCCATTGATTATTCCTTAGGAGATATTTTACTTGTATGACAAAATTTATTCCTTCCAATTGATTAAAGAATCCGGCGTGTCTACCCAGATATCGAATGAGGTGTAATGTTTTTTATCATATTGTATCCATAATCTCTGTTCGTTTTTACCTTCTACTTTTGCCATAATGCAATATGGATATAAGCCCAAATATTCCTGTCCCTCATACACATCAGACGAAGAATATTCTTTTCTTAGTGGCAATATGGCAACCTTCTCCTTGACCCCATCAAAATAACCGCATTCCCAAGGCATCCATTTTGAGCTAGTTGCATTTGCAGTCGTCACATAAAAAAGCGATTTAGATTTCTGCATTCTTTCACGAAGCTTATGAGCAGTGAGACGATTAACATTTGAACGATCTAGCTGTGGATCATCTATCCAATCAACATATACAGAATAACCCAAATCCTCTAGTATTCCTTTTACGCCAACAATTAGCTCTGAATCTTTAAAGCTATGAGACAAAAATATATCATTCTGTTTGTCGGCAGCAAATTTTACTGTTTCTGACAGCATCGCTGTATAACTTTTCCTTAAAAGAACGGATTCCTGTTGAGCACGTTCTCTAACTTGTTTTTCGTTTAATAATGGCATATTATTTACTCACACTACCTATAACTAATGTCTGTGCAATGTATATCATCAAAATCAATACAGCATAAAATGGAAATGTTGAAAATGAGAACACAGCCTTGAAAAACGATCCGACTATATCTCCCGCAGGAGCTACCAGAAATAAATCATTGACAGCAATTTTTCGATTATGTAGTTTTTCTACAAAATTATTATAGGATTCCCTGAATTCCTTTTCAAGAGCAAGATAGTACGAATCAAGAATATAAAATAATAGAGTGGGAATAACCGCAATCGAGGCATATTGAGGTTTTCCTTTATCTGCGACTATGACAAGTATTGCCGATACCAGCGTTATGCACCACGCCTTACAGGACGAGCTATTAGAAGCCATCCTTTGAATAACTGACTGCATAATGGTTAGGTGCGCATGGACAGCAGTAGAAGTCTCTTTAAGTTCTTCGCTCATATTATCTATTCTCAGCTTCTTTTATTGCCAACTCGATCCATCCTTCCATTTTGTTGCTTATATCAGTATAAACATACAAGGGATCCGGATTATAAACTTTTACATAATCTGACATCCTTGATCCATCGGACATTGCAATATTTTCAAAAGGATTTTTACCCTGCCTACACGTGCCATTCCTCATACAATTTATATTGTGTATATAAATACCGAAAAGACCTTTTTTGTCGTTCCAGGCTTTTCTAATTTCGTAATCTACCCATTTTCTTTTTGAGGTTTCTTCTCCCACAAGCACGATGACACATGAGCGATATGCCATATTGTCATCAATCCACTTCTTTATAGCAGTTTCTCCCTTTCTTTTTACCTCCTCCCATTCGTTTGCGGACGCAAGATGGTTTCCCTCTATAGATCCTATATTCCTTATCTGCTGAACCCTGAACACATCCTTATCATAATGGAAACTATAAAAAACTTGCCTCTTAGCCATTTTCTCCTCCCGATGGTACAAAAAATTGTAAATTATTTATTCCCCTTTTGTATTTTGGCAAAAATTTTATTAAACTGCAAGACTGTATCTGTAAGCATTATAGTGTTGTTGAATCGTTCAAAACAATCAAAGATGGAGCCACGTCGTGAAATTTCTGATCCTACAACAAAACAGATTTTAACATCAGATCTGGGAGCGCACCTAAAAACTTCACGAGGTAAAGATGCAACCTGAACGCATAATAGGAATAGCCGACCTTCACGGATGCTACAAGCTTTTTCGCAAGCTCATAGAAGAGAAGATCCGCCCAAGAAAAGACAAAGACCTCCTGATATGTTTGGGTGATTACATTGACAGGGGAAGTGAAAGTGCTCTATTGCTCGAATATATCAGGGACCTCATGGATGAATACGGGAAAAATTTTATCCGTCTCATGGGAAATCATGAATGGATGGCCCTCTCCTATTTCCGCTGCTCCGATGACCAGGAACGCCGCCGTCAGTGGGATATCTGGATGGGTAATGGTGGCAAGGCGACTATAGAAAGCCTCAAGGAAGAGGGTCTTGAACTCTCTGATCTCAAAACGTTTCTTGACGGCCTCAAGCATTTTCATGAGACGGATAGCCATATTTTCGCTCATGGGGGAATCCCTCCCGGAAAGACCCTGAAGACAGTTAATATCGAGGAGCTTCTGTCGAACCGTGATTTCGGATACCATGGCAAGCCCCTTGTGGTCGGCCACATCATACACCGCGAGGTGACCTTTTACCCATGCGTTACGGCTGTGGACACCGGGGCTTTCCAGTATGGCAGGTTGTCCGCCTTCGATGTAGTTAACAGAGAAATCTACTCAGCCGAGAGGTAGCATGATGGCTGAGGATATCCTGGAGCGAATGTTCAAATAATACGCAAGGGATATGACGGAGGCGGCCAAGTCCGTGCTGCAGTTCTCAAGGCGCTTGGAACCCATGATCTTTGTCCTGAAGCCAGAGGGCGATATGAAACTTTTGCCTGCCGACCTTCGGGAAAAGACAATCTGGTCAAGGCCATATGTGCGTAGGGCGCAGGGTGAACGCAGTCGGGGTGGTCTTTATCTCAACAATTCGATAGCCCTTATGGAAGAAGAAATGGAAACCCTAAACGGCACTGACAGCGAATCCTGGCCTATATTGTCAATGGGCAATAAATTTTTACCCCTATCCTTAGACATGGCCTTCATGCGACGTATGATTTTATCACATTGAACCGTTGCCTGCGTCAGAGCCTCCTTCCTGAGCGGCCTGACAAACCTCTTTACCGTGTCATAGCCCCTTGTGAACCCCATTCCCTGAAGCCGCACAAAACACCAGACTCATCTCTAGTGATTTAGCGTCCGCCAGAAGGACCTAAACCGAAGGCTTGTAGCAGGAAATAGCCGACTTCTATCGGCGGAGATTCACTTTCGAATCGGCCCGTCTGCACTTAATCTATACTTTGCATTGAAATTCTTATCATACATCCCGCCCCTAAAACAAGACATTTACAGTCTTTCCGGCCCTTGATTACGGCTCGATTTCTTTTCTTCCTTGATCATTATTGAACAGCACATAATAGATGACCTTTCATCCCCGGGCTCGGGTTTGGGAGCCCGGGGCTTTCAGGCCACTTATAAAAAGCTAATCAGGTTTTTAGTTGACGCAATCAAGATTCATTACTTCCTGCTCTTGCCGCTGCCCTTGACGCGATCCAGTCATCAATCTCGGAAAGGAGCCAGCCGCAGGAGTTTCCACCAAGCCGGAGCCTTTTGGGAAATTTTCCAGCATTCTCCATTCGCCAGACAGTGGGATCAGATAAACCGAGCATGTTTAACAACTCTTTTTTACGGATGATTTTTCTAATTGATTCCATTTGCCTCCCTTAATCTTCGTAACTTAGAGTCTTTGGCAAAGTTGTAACGATTTCATTAATTTAGGCTTTATTTTTTATCGCTCTTCTTCCGCTCTAAAATAGCTGCTTCAAAACAAGTACTCCTGCATTTAGAGTTCGAGCCTGTGCGTAATATAACAGGTTAAAGTAACAACCAGTCCGTTCTAGCTTCTCTTTGCCTGCTCATATTCATGTGCGAGCCCATTTAAGATCATTTAATTATTGTCCTTTTTTCGCCCGTTCCCCAAAAGCCTTGTACGGGGAGAATTCGGGTCGAGTTTTGCGCCGATTGCTGCAAGTCTTTTGCTTAAGGCTGCCCCCTTCAGCCCCACCATTTCCGCTGCCTCGCCGAGATTCTCGCAATCGCCATTTAAAATATGTATTATTGCTTTGCGGGTCGCATTGTCTGCTATCTCGCTTGCCTTATCGATTTCATCACGCAGGCTTTCTTTATAATATGATTCCTCACTGACTCGCTTCTGCCAACAATCATAAACAACGTCCTCACTGTTCTTCTTACCTTTTTCGTTTGCATCCTCAGCTTTATACTTAGAAAAAAGAATCTCTTTACCTGCATCACGCAAGACTCGCTGCCGAGCAAAGAGGAGCAAGTATTTCGTGACATACATGTAACATTGCTGAACGTTTTCGTTTGTGTTCTTTGTAAGGAATAGAACCTTTGCTTCACTCATAAGGTCATCCATATCTATTCCGCTGTCTTTAAATTTTCTTATTGCGAATGCCCAAGACTGACGGTCAATTTGCTGCCAAAGTGAAATACTTTCTATTCCTGTCATATTACAATCCTCCATACCATTAAATTGATTTTAAAAAACAAAAAAGGGCAATAAACGCACCTGTATCCTTTTAATTTGAAGCAAGGATGGTACATTTATGCCCTTAACGGGAATAAAAAAAACTAAGCTATTAAATTTTTAGAAGCAGGTAACAACCAAATATCAATGAACTTATTTAATTTTTAAATTCTGTCACTCTTTTTTCTTAACACAAAATAGCATTTTTTACAGCACTTTGTCAACAAAAAAGAAACAAAAAGATAACTATATCATCAATCAATACTGGAAAATTAAAAATACCAAAGAGAAGTCGCCGGCTACACGCAAACCAGGTAGACTCCTCTCTGATATTTTTTCAAGCTTTTTAATTCTGTCCATACCTACTGGATTGAAAGGCTTATATACTTAATTCCTGTCTGAGTTTAAAACCGGGGTCCCTTTCTTTATATTGTTTGAGGTCCAGTTTTGTCTTGGTTATATCATAATTCGCAATCTTCAGATAACATTCGAGATCCTTAAGGTTGGTTATATCGCTTCCAAGAACCAGCCTTTTTACCTTTTCAAGTCGTGTTAGATTTATACTGTCCCTATAATCGTTTGGGCTTGTCACATAGCTTTCCTGAGTCCGGCTAAACTCAATATCTCCGATTTTCTTACTCAGAAATTCAGCGCTATCCGGGTCACTCACACTGAAAACCATGCTGTTACCAGCAGCATTAACGATTGTCTGTCGGCCAGCCGGCGTGTAGATTTTGTCGAGCTGTCCGATATCCTGTATTCCTAGCCAAACACTACCGCCCTTACTTCTTGAAGCAGTCAGCAAATTCTGTATTGTCGTAAGCTTCTGTAAGGTTCCGAATTCGTCCAGAAAGAAAAAAACACGGCGACTGAGATTATCGGGTAATGATAGTATCCCGCGACCAGCAACATCAATGAACAAGCTCAAAATTGGTTTCAGAGTATCTTTAATATCGGCATAATTGCTCACAAAGATCATTCCTTTTCCAGACTCAACCCACTGAGTAATAGAAAAGTCGCAATCATTACCAGAGGGCATATACTTAAAACACGATGTAAATGTCATCAAAGTAGCCAAAACGCTTAATGCCTGTTTGCTATTTGGATCCTGTATGTAAACATAACCCGCCTCTCCGCTTGGAGTGTTCTTCAGCCAAGCAGCAATCTCTTCGCCGGTGGCTGTGACCGACGAATATAGAGCATCATTCGTCCTCAGATTATTTTGCCAGAGATAATGAAGAATCCCAACTAGCACATCTCTTGCTGCTTTATTGAAAAAATTATCGGGGCCATATGATTCAGGGATTAAGCTGGCTGCAATAGCTTCAATATCCATCACGGTTTTTATCTCGTTGAAGATGTTCCAGTTAACTCCGCGCATATCGAGAGGATTAAAAATCAGGTCCTTGTCTGGATTATAAAATCGGGAGATATAATCTCCCTTAAAATCATGAATTACAGCCTTTTCTTCTCGTTTTATAAGATGATGCAGTACCTGGGAAAGAAAAACCGTCTTGCCAGTACCGGGCCGACCGATAATAAAAACATGCTTTACTTCTGCGGTCTTTGGCATCTGAATATCTCTACTCAGAGGGATATCCGTATCTTCCCTATTTCGCTTCATTTCTGAAACCAGCTCATTTGTCGAAATCATCCTCGCACCGCTGAGATATCTATCGGCCATTTGGTCCTTTGCTAACTTTTTTTTAAAGAAAAAAGATAGTACCACCACGCCAAAGAAAACAAAAATAATGCAATATACACTCCACCATATAAGATAGTGGATTGGCTCCTTAATAGGCGCAAAAGAAGGCCAAGAAAATAAAGTAGTCGAGTTCCAAATATATTGCATAATCATTTTCCACTCTGAACCATTGCAATACCATGTCAGAAGAAAGGTTGCGAGTAGCGACATGACAAGATAAATACTTGCAATTGTCCTATACATTTTCCATCTCATTCGCCACATGGTTATAAAGCTTTCAAAACCGATAGTGCTTTTGATGTTATTCATACTGTCTCCTTTGAGGGTAAGCCGATGATTTGGAGTTTGATTATATATCCTCCAACTGTTTTTTGAATTCAGTTAAGTTAAAGTTCGCAAAATCATTATCCTTGTGTTTCAATATCATCCTTCCGATCTTCAGAGCCTTTTCGTCTTCCAGCTTTTCTGCTTTTTCAAGCAATCTTGCTGCACGTTCCCGTAATTTCTGAATATCCTTTGACATGGCATTTCCTCCTTTTTTATTTTAGAATTTCCTTATTGTATATCTCGGGATATCTTTTCAGATTGTTCACTGCTGCAGGCATCGCTTTCGCTATGGACATCGCAATTATTTTTAACTCTTCAAGCTCGGGTGCAGATGAAGTTTTAGTAACTACCAACTGCAATATGGCCTGATTGATTTGTTTTAATTGCGTCTCCATCCTGGATATGAAGCCCGCGAATTGGTTCACCTCGGCCTGCTCAATTTCAAGATTTTTTTCTATGACCTCCCTGACGTATTCGGAGACCGTCATCCGGCCTTTCATGATCTGCAACTTTCTGAAAATCTCCTCACCAAGCTTGACGCTGACAGTTTTCATACCCATCACATCACCTCCGTATATATAAAGCACTCTGCCGGGATTTTTTTTCAAAAGCCTTCCGGCTCATAGAAAAAATTCTCAAAAACGGTATACCTTGTCATACGATTCTGGCGAAACAAGAATACCGTCATTTATGTATGTATTTCAGACACTTGGACAAGACTTCGAGAAGAACGGTATACCGGCGGCATACCAGCCAACCGCCTGTTTTTGTTTGTATTTTTCTTAAGACGTATACCGCCCTTGCAATGGCCTATTGCGTCGGGTGTGTATTGAACCAGAGGTTTTTTGTTTATACTCTTCTGGTTACCGTTTTTTTTCAGCCCTGTATGAAGCCACAGCCACATATGAGCCCATCAAGCGGCAAAGCTCGTCTCGGCTTAACGGGCGACCTCCCTGCCATCTGCCCGTTCGTTGTTATCCCTACCGGGTGTCTCTATTGACGTTACTGCGGCCCTCCCGCTCGTATTTTTTTCTGAATCGACTCCTCTCGAATGATCAAGGGTAGACGTCTTTTCCTGGGCGACCTTGACCTGCTCCCTCAATGACTCCCTGCTATCCGTGTAGATGCGGACATCCTCCTTTCCCCTCGTTACAGCGACATAAAACTGATTGTAGTTGGCCTGCTGTTTCGTATCTGCATGGTAGATGACTTCGCGAACCGTCTGCCCTTGCGATTTGTAATCCGTAACCGAATACCCATACGATAAATACGGGTATTGGGTGGGGCTAAAGCTGACTTCCTTGCCAGTGTCGGTGGTGGCCCGGATGATTTCCCCCTTAATATACTCGATAGTCCCCGTTACGCCGTTTTTAACACCCAGGGCTTTGTCGTTTTTCAGGAAGACTATCCTCTCGCCATTGGTAAACACCGCCTTCTTTTCTGTAAACGTTTGAAGGTGCTGTCCCTGGGTTTTCAAATCAATCCGGAACGCCGCCAGGTCGTTTCTCATGACCTCGATGCGGTGATTCTGCTTATCAACGGATAAAATCCTCGCTTCCTGGCCCGCCCTTCCAAAAACTCCAGCAGCCTGGGAAAAGACAACTTGCCCCGGCTGAAATGACTGCGCAAAGTGTTTTTCCGAGGGGCTGATGCCACTGGTTTCTCGGACAGTAAAGGTATGTTCCGGACCGGAAAGTCTGCCCTGTTCTTTCAGTTCCGCCCGAATTGCCTGATTTAATTCGTTACGGTCATTATTCCGGGCCGTGACGATAAGCACCTCCCGGTAATCCTTTCTGGCTGTGTAATTCTGGACGATTTTATCGAGCCGTTCAGCCCTATCATGTTCCTCACTTATACGCCCCTGCCGGTCGAGTTTATTGAAGGCCTCGTCTATTTTTTTATTGGAGATGTCCTTTACTATCTCCTTGTAGCCTTCCTCCCTTTGCCGTAGTACGTCCTTCATCTCGACAGTCTTCATGGCCCCTACCTCTTGGAGCTTGGCGAACATATTGCCTGCCGAGATGGCCTGAAGCTGCTTCGTGTCCCCGATGAAAACGATCCTTGCCCCTGCCTCTTCGGCCCGGCTGATTATTTCGTGCATCTGGCGGGAGCCGATCATTGACGCCTCGTCCACCACGAGCACGGTCTTTGCGCTTATTGTTTCCTTTGAGGCCAAAAAGGAGTGGATTGTCTGGCTTTTTATCGCCACGTTTTTCTCAATTTCCTCCGCCGCCTTGCCTGTAAAGGCAAGGCCTACTGCCTGAAAACCATGAACCTTTAATTGCTCCTGGACGGCAGTTAACATCGTAGTTTTGCCGGTTCCCGCATCGCCCTGTATGCCTATTGCTCTGTCCGGGGTGGAGAGAATATGGAGCGCGGCATTCCTCTGTCCATCGGTTAAACAGAAGTTTCTCGACTCAAAACTCTTGATAGCCTCTGCCGCCCTTTCTGCAGAAAGAATTGGTTCACTTTTGTCTTTTCCCTCTTTGACCTTGTCAACAATTTCACGTTCAAGCCGCAGCATTTCGCGCGTCGTATACAAACCATTATCGAGCGCGACAACATCATTGTTGCGGCTAAAGCACCCTTCCAATGTGCCTATACGATGTTCTCCAATAGAAAGTCTGCAAGCCGTCTTTAATAGTTCCTCCTTTGAAAAGGCCGCTTCCTGCTCGGTAAGAACTGAGGCCGCCCTGTCAATGTATTCCCGGGGCGATATCGCTGTCCGGCGCTCTGCAACTTGTTCGATGCCCTTCTGGCTCGAATGCTGGAGCTGTTCCTTCGTGTAGCCCAGAGAATTCAACCTTTCGCCCCACGCCTCCCGGACTATGTTCATATCGATGTTCGTTTTTGCCGCCCTGCTGCCAAGGCCCGCTATCTCACGGAGCTTCTGCTCGTTTATCCCCTGATACTTCCCTGACTCTGTTAGCTCAGCCATTTTCTTGTCGATTTGCTCCGAACGCTTACTGAAGTGCTCAAGAACATTTTCCTCAATACCCCAGACCTCGAAAAGCCCCTTGTGATCGGCCTGAATCGAATATCCCAACTCCCTGAGGTTTGCAGCGAGCTCGTTGCGGTATATCTGACCAATCAGCATTTTGCTTTCAAAAAGCTTTTCATTGCTCAGTGCCCGCCATGCTCCGTCTTCGCGGCGGGTCATATTCAGTATTAAAGCATGTGTATGGGTTTGAGGGTCAAGCTCCCGGGACGTATGGTGCTGAAATTTAGCAATTACCATGTTGCCCGTGTCGACCCGCTCTGTCTGCCCACCTGACGTATAACGGGCCTGTGAGAAGTTCTTTTCGACGAAATCCAGAGCTGCGGTTACCGCTTTATCGTGAGCCTCCTGGCCCCGCTGGTCTCCGAGCACCTCTGCAAGCATGGAGACGGATTTCGGAGCGCTAAATGTGAGGTCAATCCCGGCCCTGTGCTCGCCTCCGTTCGCCCTGGAACCCTCGACCAACTGGTTGCCCTCACGATCCCTTCCGTAGACCAGGTTCTGAAAATCCTCGTGCCGTACTTCTCCGGCTAAACCGAGCAACTCAGCTCCTTTCCCTTGCCATTGACCGGCACTCTGGGCATAGTAGCTATCTTTCTGAAAGTACGTTCTGGCCTGTCCTGAGTTCATATTGGATAAGGAAACCACTGTTTACCTCCGTTTAACTGGCCACAGCATTTTCCTGAACCATGCTTTTAGCGCGGCAACTTTATGAAGCTTCTTATCATTTAACGCCTGAGCTGCTCTTTCACGCTGACTTTGCTGATACTGATCTTCCAAGTCCACCAATATTTGATACGCGAAGGGCCGTTCTTTTTTCAGCTGCGCCAGCGTCTCCTCGTTATATTGCAATCCACTCATTCTTAAAAAATCCGCAATATATTGATTATCTTTTTCATTGCTGCTCATCTTGTTACCTCCTGTTAGGCTTCTAAATTTGCGTTCCTTCTAAATAAAGCTTTTTTCCTTGTATTCCTTTTTTTACTTTAGTCCCCCTTTCCTGTGTTTAAGAGCCCACTTATAAGAAGCGGCTTCGAACCACTTTTTTCCCTGCCGCTTATTTTTTAGGCTCCTGTCTCTTTTGAGAGCGCATACCGGGCACTTATATAAAGCAGGTCTGAGCGACTTTTTTTCCTGAGGCTTCGTTTTCTGTTCCTCTGCCCTTGCAAGAGCACGGGAGATACCTATATAAAGCAACTTCAGGCATCTTTTTTTCCTTAACGATTATTTTTCACGAAATAAAGAGAACGCAGCCCTCTGGATACATAAAGCAATTTGCAGATTTTTTTTCAAAGATGGGAAAATAGCAAAAAAAAGGAGAAGGCATATATAGCGCCTTCTCCTGCCTGCAATATTGGTGTATGGGTGCGATTATAGAGGGAGAAACCGAGAATTATTCATCATGGTTATCAGATCTGTAGCTATATCGTGCATGATTTGACAGGTAGAAAAAATCTTTAAATAATCCTGTCCCCAGTTCGCAAGATATGCGGGAGAATAGTTTGAGGCATCAAAACCAAAGTAAGCTGCCCCAACGTAAGCCGAGCCCTCGGCTATAATCTCTTTATTAGCTCGGTCCAGGCCTTCGATGTTTTTTTCATGGGTCAGATGGTGTGCAAGTTCATGCAATAGAGTCTTGGCCTTTTCAGCGGCATTCAATGAGGTTGAAAGGGCTATTCTCTTTTCCTGGGCATAATAGCCATTTCTACCCTCAGTCATATCTTCGAGTTCGACCGGCACAGGTGAGATTTGAAGAATTCGCTCAACCAGGGCGTCGGCATTTCCATCCATAACAGGCTTGCCGATGTCGAACACCGGTAAATCCTTACCCTCGGTCTGGCTCACATCGAACACATATACTTGGCTGAAGCCAGTCAATGTCTTTTGATTAATTACTCCGTCATTATCGAGGATATCCTCTTTCTGCCTTTCAGCTATCATGGGTGCGAATATGGCTATACCCTTTTCTCCTTTTCTGATACATCTGCCCAAAGAATTCCAGGTCTTGATACCAGCGACTCTTGAAGCTCCTGACCGCTGTGACCATATCATCAGGATATTGCCGAAACTGTAGGAGTGAAATGTTGCTGAGAAATGCATAAACTCCTGAAAATTGTTTGACTCCAGGAACTGCTTAACACCTTCCAATAAGCGAGACTGATACTCCTTTACGTTGAACATGGCTGAAATCACCTCTTAGAAATTATAAAAAACTGTTTTTCGTCCTTCACAAAACCAAGGGTCGAAAAACAAAGTCTATAATAGCAGTTAAGGATGGGGGTCAATGGACGTGACTGGAGCGGAGCAACCTGGACAGGCTCAGCCTGGCCGGAAATTGATGGGAGGTTATAAGTTCAAATAAAAAAGGCGTGTCGGAATTCCGACACGCCTTTCACAACCGTTTGGATGCTCTCTTCAGCTCTGGAAGAGTTTCTTGTATTCAGGCTTTATAGGCTCTATATCGTTAAACTTCTCAAATGCCTTTTGAGCCTTCTTGGGGTCCTGGATGGATCTGAGGACCTTGAGACCCACCGAGGTATTTATGCCTCTAAGAAGATCACCGTAGTTGCCGGCGCCCTCAAAGCTCTCCTGACGAAGCACCCTGCCGGTCTGCTTGTCTACGAAGTAAAGAGAACCCCTCACGGAACCAGTAAGGAAGAGCTTCTGCATCACGTTCTCGTCATAGGCCTTCTCCTTGAACTGGACGACTATGGTCTTGCCATCACAATCCTCGCTGCGACAGACCTTCTTAGAACTGTCCATAGCCTCGAAGTTCTGCTCAACTATGTACTCCACGTTATCCTTGAAGGCCGTAACCAGCTTCTGGGAATTCTCCTCGTTTCTGGGTGCGACCAGGATGTCCACCTCCACATTCTCAAAACCGATAAAGGTTGGTTCCTGATTTCTTAGGGAGTCAGCCATCTCTTTTACCTGAGAAAGCTTGGTTGCTGCATTCGCCGTTTGGTAGATGCTGTAACCGGCCTGAAGCGGCCCGCATGCCGAGAGCATAACACCCACAGCACCGAGAAATAAAACCGTGAAAAGCTTCTTCATGAATTCCCTCCTGCAGTTATTTGAATATTAATTTTTTTTACATTAAAAATGTCATCTTACTTTTTAGACAGGCTGATTTTATTTTATTTAGCCCCTCTGAGCAAACTGAAGCTTCGTGCATTTCATCCAAAGGCTATGGTCAATTTCTGTTTGGAATTTCAAGGCTTAATGGACCCCTTAAATCTTTTTTTTAACTTTTTACCTATTCCTTAATTCCACCGCTTACATTGCTCCCTCCTCATTGAAATATAAAGTTCCTGATGACCTTTAGTGATAGTAGATATACTGGTGGTTTATTGAGAGGGGACGAGAGTATTTAGCCCTATGCGTGCTTAAAGAGGGCTGGTCCGTTCATGCACACATCCTTTCAGTCCAGTTGCCAATCTCATCGTACCCGGCCATAACATGCTCGCCACATGTATCCAGTTCCTCCCTTGCGACTCGGTTCGCAGAACATATTGATAGCTTTTTGAGCGTTTCTTCCCACCTCTCCAAATGGGTCCAATTCAACTGCATTGCCATATGCCTCAATTGCTGCATTGAAATCCCCAAGTTGTCCATACTGGAAGCCTTTTACAAACCAAGTATTTGCCAAAATCCTATTTGTAGCCTGATTGACAGAACTGTTTGTTTCTGAATTCCAATTGTAATTCTCTGCATTTTGATATGCTATTCAAAATAACAAGAATGAACAGAGCTGAAAGAAGTATGCGCACTTTTGACTCCTTTGTTTTTCTTAACAATTTGTCTGTTTAGACTATTGTATTTCAGCTTTTTGGTCTGTGTTACTCTCGCTCTCCGGTCCTTCATCGACCGGCACTATCGTGAACTCGATTCTTCTGTTTTTTGCCCTGTTTGCGGGGGTGTCGTTATCAACAACTGGGCGGCTATCGGCATATCCTACGGCTGCAAGCTTCTTATAATCTAACCCCGCATCGATCAAAAATCTCACTATGTTTGCGGCTCTGCCCGCAGACAACTCCCAGTTTGACGGGTATAGTTTTTGGCTGCTCTTTTTTATAGGTATGTTATCAGTGTGCCCCTCGACTCTAAGCTCCTTAATTTTGATTCTTTTCAAGGTTTCGGCGAGATTGTAAAGCCATTCCTTGCCTTTCTTCTCAATCGTAATCTGCCCGCTTGCGAACATCCCCTCAGATGGCATGGCTACCTTCACGTTCTCACCGTCATAAGCGATGTTAATGTCATTGAATTTCGCCAGCGCCTTTGCCACCTCAGCGTAAGCGTAAGGCATTGTGTCTTCAAAATCTATAAGCACCGATGCGCCTTTGACTTTTTTCGAATAAAAGGTATAAGTGTTTCCGGTTATCTTCCAATCACCCTCGACATTCGCCTTGTAATTGGTAACCTTGAATTTTTGCGGGAGCACGGCTACTATTATATTTTCATCCATCAGACAGCCGTCTCCAATACATTGACTACCGTCTACCCAAACCTGAAAATGCAAATTGTCCTTTGTTAGCAGAAAGTCAGATGTTTCTAGATGCCTTTGCAGGTAAGCGAAATTTGAGGTAAAAGGGAACCTGAGCACTTCAGCTGGCTCTCCGTTTAAAGTATTCTCCCATTGATGAGTTTTGGGTCGGGCGTACATTATTAGCTGCTTATTAAATCCTTGCGTGAACATGAATCCAGGGCTGCCCATGTCTGAATTTCTTTTATTGTAATAACTAATAGCAGATTTCAGGTCATCGCTAAGAAAATAGATCGTCTCAGCCGTCGATTCACCAAAAGCTGCTCCGCTGGCTGACAGCACAATCAACATTGCACAAATAATCCATCTCATCATCTGTTCTCCGCACTCATAGTTTTTAATCGAAACTGATTTTCATATTGCTTTTATCTAGTTGCGACATAATTGGCTGTGAATACCCTGCAAGAGCGGGATATTTAAAGCTATCCCCATCGTCAAGACAAAAAAGAGGGTTGTGTTTGGTGTAGAGGAACCTGCGTTGGTTTTGTCTCTGAGCCTTTCTTAAGCCTCTGTTCCTCGAAAATACACCTCCTGAGGCATCCGGTAGCCGAGGGATTCGTGGAGCCTCTCTGTATTATAAAAATGGAAATACCTGGCGAGAGATTCCTTGGCCTCTCTGACCAGGGTATTATACAGTTACTCCAGTTCCTCATACTTCTTGTTACTGAGTTTTCTCAGCTGTACAGCTCTCTACACGACAAGAAAATTCATTTGCACCCTTGAGTAATCTCCTTTGTTATAGGCACAAGAAAATCAGTCATATTCTTATCATTCTTGAATTCCTGATTTAGCACTCTTATGAAATTAAGGGCCTCCTGCTGGTTCATGGTTTTCGCCTTGGTTCTGCCTCTTTTTGAACTACTGTATATCAGTCCACAACCAGGCGTGACTTTCATATCCAAAATATTCGTTACTTTATAGATACATTGCAAAACCTGTTGTTCATCTCGATAGTGCTTTTGGTAACAATCCATAACGCCGGGAATAAATTGAGCATCGAAATTTTGTTTTACTGTCTTCATTACTCCCGTTTGATTATCAGCATACAGTGAAGCCAAGCTGGTGATAACGGATTCAAACATAATTGTTCTTACTTTTTCTGCGTTTTCACCTGTAAATGTAAAAAAATAACTTTCATTTCCCATAACGCCTTTGACTTCAATTGTATTCTCGTCCAAATCCTTGTAGCTCTCAAATTGTCCGCCGTTATTAAGCAGCTCAGAGACGGTAATTGCATCAGCATTATTTATAAACAAGGTTATAACGGCAATCATGGCATATATGATGATTTTCATTTCGATTCCTTTCTATCTTTTATTTACCCAGCAGGTCGGTTGATTTTATATGCCTGCCGCATACCCAATAGGAGCTATCAATTCCTGCATTCAGTATTATGCCAGACCCTGCACAGGGAGCGAAAGGTCCCTTTCCAATTTGGATTTTCAATAAATTCGTCGTCATTTCATTAATGTTCGAAGCAGTAATCTCCAAACATGTTACATTATCTTTGTCGGCATTTTTCTCTGTCCCGCAAATGAATGGCTTCCAGGTTAAAAGCGGCATAGTGTTTCTGTTTGAATCATATATGGTCACATTTTTTATATGTCTTAAAGGATCTGAGGGGTCTGAGTATGGCATCAGAGTCACCTCGGCATAAGCAGCCTCATTTGCGTTTCTGTTTGAAAGATCCACATAAACAAAATAGCCTATATCTTCTTTATCCTTTGTCATTGGTACAATCAATAGAGTATCATTGAAGGTCACTATCTCAGTCTGTTTATTAATATCATTAGCTAAAAGCCTGGCAAAAAAGCTGTCAAAGGATGCCTTTAAAGGATTATTTCGATCAATAAGTATTACTGAATTTTCCTGGCCTTCCAGAGTAAATGCATTTACCTCTGTCGTAACCGAGACAACTGCCATTAAAATGAGTGAGATTATCATGAAATATTTGTAAAACATTATATTCTCCCGATATGCTCTTATAAATTATAATTGCTGGACTGGACTGGTCGGCGAACTTCAGCCCGTTTTACAGGCCGACCATGATCCTTTCTGATTATGTCTATAATCCTTGAAGCTTCGGTTTCGTTGAAGTTCATCTTTCCTTTTTTCAATGTCTTTTCCAAATCCCATTCATGCAAAACCACAATCTCATCTACTGTAATATTCTTTATTTCCTCTATTTCTGCTTTCTCATGGGACAAAACTACCATTCTGAATATGGGGCAGGCAAAACCTTTTCTTCTTAATGTTTCTTCAAGTACATTAGCTGGCTCATTCAACTGCTGACTCGGGCTGCGCCCTTTCTGAAATTCGGCCAACCGTTCAACCAGATTTCCGTATTTATCATATCTGTCAATGAGCCATCTGTCGCCATTACAAATCAAAGTACCTCTACGATATTTAATTTCTAACGTGAATAGACCAGTCGTGCCGATGAGAATGCCATCTATTTCACTTTTTCGGTTTTCATAGCCTCTCAGATATGTCCATTCATCGGAGAGCTTGTTTGAAAGAAAAGTGCTTACTATTTTCTCACCATTTGCTCCCGCCGCCCACTGTTTGCCGGATTGGTCAGGCAGTTCCTTTACTGGTTCTTGTGGGAACGATTGGAACAATCTGGTGCAAAAAAAATTTGGCAAAAAGGTATGCCGCTTTTATATAGCTTCCCTTTTTCCATTCATCCGAAGCTATTTTTTTCCGCGCCCGATTTTTATTTTCTATTTCTAGCTTTATTTTTTTGTAATCATCGAGTTTTCGGGTGTATTCTCTGTCCCGGTCAGCTTCTCTTGCTTTTATAATATCTTTTACATAATCTGACAGAATAATTTCCTTCACAACATCCCTGTTCTGGCTTCTATGTGGAACACGTTAGTGATTCGCCAGATTGTATTTTCCCCATACGGTTTCACAATAAGGTGCCCCTTCGTCAAAGCCTTCTCTAGCCAACTTTTTAGCCAAAGCGAAGTCGATTTTAACTCCTTTTCCAGATGCGTACATTTCAGCAAGGTTACATTTGGCAGTGGCGTTACCTTTTTCGGCTGCAAGGCTGTACCATTTTACAGCTTCATTGTAGTCCCGCAGAACGCCTCGCCCATCAGCATACATCAAAGCCATATTATTTTGAGCTTCGACACTCCCCTGGCCTGCAGCAAGCTTATACCACTTAAAAGCCTCTTTGTAATCCTGCAGAACCCCTTGTCCATTATCGTATGCAACGCCAAGATTGTACTGAGCAATTATATTCCCCTGTTCTGCGGCAAGCATGTACCACTTCACAGCTTCTTTGGAGTCTTGCAGAACCCCTTGACCATTATCGTACATACTACCAAGATTGTTCTGCGCAGCTGCATTTCCTTGGTCTGCAGCGAGCCTATACCATTTCACAGCCTCTTTGTAATCCTGCAGAACCCCTTGTCCATTAACGTACATATTACCAAGATTGTTCTGCGCAGCTGCATTTCCTCGGTCTGCAGCGAGCCTATACCATTTCAGAGCCTCCTTATAATCCTGCAGAACCCCAAGGGCATTATGATGCATAATACCCAGGTTGTACTGAGCAACGGCATTCCCTTGTTCTGCGGCAAGCCTGAACCACTTCACAGCTTCCTTATTGTCCTGAACAGTACCTAACCCTTCGAGATACATGAAGCCAAGATCGGTTTGAGCACCGGCATAGCCTTGGTCTGCAGCAAGCCGATACCACTTTACGGCTTCTTTGTAATCCTGGAGGACCCCTTGTCCTGTGTCATAAATCACACCAAGATTGTACTGAGCAACGGCATTCCCCAGTTCTGCGGCAAGCATGTACCACTTCACAGCTTCCTTATTGTCCTGAACAGTACCTAACCCTTTGAAATACATGAAGCCAAGTTCGGCTTGAGCACCCGTGTTACCCTGGTCAGCTGCGAGCCTGTACCACTTTATGGCCTCCTTGTAGTCTTGCAGAAGTCCTTGCCCGTATTCATACATGATGCCTATATAGTACTGAGCACCTGCACTCCCTTTTTCAGCTTCCTTTAAAAAAAGCTTGTAGGCAGTTTTATAGTCTTTATTCTTATAGGCACTTAGTGCGCTTTCAAATTCGCTGGAAGCTGTTTGGCGGTCATCAGAGTTGAGCGTCTGTGTGGATGTTGCCCGTTTATCGCCAGCCATGACTTTAATGGTATCTATAAGGGTAGTCAGTTCATCATTAGAGAGCCTCTGTTTGGGCATGCCGAAGAAGTACTGCTTGTACTTCTTCGCTGTGCCTTCCCGGCCCTTCATGATGACATCTTTTATGTCGGTTTCCGAAGCGTTCTTTAACCAGGCATTATCCTTGAATGCTGGAGCCATTGCAGTGCCTTGGCCGTCAGCGCCATGGCACGCCGCGCATTTGGATTTGTAGAGAGAAGCCACTTCGTCAGCCATGCCATTTGCAGTAAAATCTATAACTAATGCGAGAAGCGATATAAGAATCGTTAATTTCTGCATACCGGATTTACTTCCAAAGATTGTCATGAATCCCCCCTGCACAATTTAAATTCTCAGTTCAATCCATTTTCGGCAAGAGCTGGTGAACTTTCTTCATTTCTTCTAATTGGCTTAACATGATGATTACTTATTATGAAAGCGAGCCTCGAAGCTTCTGTATTACTTAGGTTCATTTTTCCCTTTTTTAAGGTCTTTTCCAAATCCCATTCATGCAAGACCGCAATTTCGTCAACAGTAATATTCTTCAATTCCTCTATTTTTGCTTTCTCATGGGATAAAACGACGATTCTGGATATGGCGCAGACAATACCCTTTCTTCTCAATGTTTCCTCAAGCACATCGGATGGTTCATTCAACTGCTGACTCGGGCTGCGGCCCTTCTGGAATTCGTCCATGCGTTCGTTAAATTTTCTTTTTAGTATCCTACATCCAGAACCTAAGATGTGGAGCGGCCCCTGTGTTCAATCGCTATCCCTTGCATGCCATTATAAGTCAACGAGGACGGCATACATGCAGGATCGGTCTTCTTTGTCAAAGGATTCTCTGCCTCTTTCTTCTGAACCAAAGTGGTGTGGATACATCTACCCATTACTTCCAACTCACTCTGCAAACTTGCGATATTTTCATTTCCTTCGCTTAGCCACTTTGCAGGAATTTTATATTCGAATTGCATTTCGAAATTATCGTATTGTCCTATGCCAAGAACACTAATTATATCTACTTGTCGAGAAGTCATATCATCATCCCAAACTGTAGTAGCTCTCTTGTCTGTAGAAATTGAGATTCCCTTTAATTCTGGAGTGTAAACATTTCCTTCTTCAGCATAAAATTGTAGAGCCTTTGATGTTTCTTTAATTAGAGCGCCCGCCGTAATTTTTTGTTTTCCAAAACTAGTATTTTTTGAACATCCTAATGTAACGACTTAATATCACCACGCAAACTATTTTCTTCATATCAATCTTCTTAGCTTAGTATAACTCCGTATACATATATGTATGTGCGTTCTTTTAGTTTTAACTCTGGAATAACTTCTTGTATTTCGGCTTAACGGTATGTCCGTAAACTTTTCGGACGCTTTTTGGGCCCTCTTGGGATCCTGGATGGACTTAACCACTTTCGAGCCCACCGAGATGTTGATGAGCTGGAGGAGGTCGTTGTAGTCCTTGGCACCCTCCATATTCTCCTGACCGATCACCGTGCCTGTGTTCTTATCCACGAAGTAAAGAGAGCCCCTTATAACGAGACTACCATGCAGAGGGTCTTCTTGTAGCCGTCTCCTTGAACTGAATCACAAATGTGCTGCCGTTGCAGTTGCTGCAGAGTTTTTTTGGAGGAATCAAGGTTCTCTAGATTCTCCGACACTATGTACTCCACATTATCCTTGAAGGCGGCCACTACCTCCTGTGCTCTTTCCTCATCGCGCGGCGAGACGAGGACCTGCACCTTTGGTACTTTTCAAAAACAGGTTCCGCGTTCCTCATGGAATCGGCCATTTGATTGGCTAATAGAGCTTTGTGCCTGCGTTTGCGGTCTGGTAGACGCCATAGGCGGCCTGAAGTGAACCGCAGCCAGTATTCAGCAACAGCACAACACCAAGGAACCAAAGGCAGAGGCATGCAATAAATTATCTTTATGTGCCCAGGCTTCCCTTAAAAAATGCTTTTTGGGGCACTAATTTCATAAGACCTCCTTTATAATCTGGCTAAAATGAATGATAAGTCCGTTTTTGCCACATCAGCTTTGCTCAGGTTTACAGCCCTTTTTGATTCCTTGCTTTAGTTTTTACTTGCTGCTCATATACCTTTTTATCTTCTGCATTCGCTTTTGTACGTAATTGAGGATTCTCGTATATTATCGTGGTGGCTGTTCCAACCCAGAGCACCGAGATTTTGACCTCAAGATCCTTAAACTTCCAGGTCGCAAGCCCGTCCGCCAAGTTCGGCTTGCGATATGTACCGGGCTTGCCGTATTTCTCGGATAACTGATCGGTCAACTGGTAAAACTCTGATTTATCCATTGAAGCCGAGAACATATACACGACTTCCATCAGGGTTCCCTTATAAAACCAAAAGAAAGCTTTCTTCAGTTCAGGAATAGGCAAACCAATCACCTCTAATCCCTGAACAGCGGGATTACTTATATCCCCCTCTATAATACGGTTCCCTTCGGCATTAATAGAAGCACCCTCTTTTTGTATTGTTGCTCGTGCATCCTGAATGTTGGATTTCCCGATTATTAAACCGAATGGGCGTGGTTCTTCCGCAATTGCTTCTGTGCCTATTGTTAAAGAGCCGATAAGCAGAATTCCCAGAACAGATATGGCATTGAACTTTCGTATAGCTGATGTTATTAGAAGTCCAAGATAACCGACTATGGCGAGAATTCCTCCGGAATTAATTCCAGGTTCGACCTGCTTCGCAGCATTTTGTTCACCAAAGAATGAGCTCATGCCATTCATTGTTTGCGACATATAATTTAATTGCTCCTTTCCTCCAACCACAGCTAAAATAGTAATCAAAAGACCTAACATTGCTGCCAATATGAGCCAGATCTTTAAATACCTTATATCAGGCTTATAAAGAGAAATTACAGAAAGAACCAGCGCTGCAGGAGCCAAGATATAGAGGAGATATATAATGCCTCCGAGGTGCCCTATGTTGATGAAGTAAATCCCGGCGGAAGCGACCGGTAAGAAGAGAGCCAGAAGACTGGCAATGCTAAAACCGAGGCCTAAGAACTTTTTCATATTATGCATTCCTAAGTTTTGACTTAATGATTTGCCAAATTATATTTTTTCCATACGTCTTCACAATAAGAGGCCCCTTCGTCAAAGCCTTCTTTGGCCAACTTCTTAGCTAAAGCAATATCTATTCTAACTCCTAGGCCAGCTGCATACAATTCAGCAAGATTACATTTGGCCATTGCACTCCCCTGTTCGACTGCAAGCCTGTACCACTTCACTGCTTCCTTATGGTCCAACAGGACACCTCGTCCATTTGCATAAATCACACCAAGATTATTTTGTGCATTGGCATAGCCTTGGTCTGCAGCAAGCCGATACCACTTTACGGCTTCTTTGTAATCCTGGAGGACCCCTTGTCCTGTGTCATAAATCACACCAAGATTGTTTTGAGCGACGGCATACCCCTGTTCAGCGGCCATCCTGTACCATTTCACGCCCTCCCTGTAGTCCTGGGGGACTCCTTCTCCATTTTCATACATTACACCGAGATTGTTTTGAGCGCCGGCATACCCCTGTTCAGCTAGCTTAAAGTAAAGACTATAAGCGGTTCTGTAATCTTTTTTATTATATGCTTCCAATGCGCTTTCGAAATCACTGTCACTGGATACTGTTGCGGAATCAAAGTTAATCTTCTGTTCGGGTTTATTTGCGTCTATTTCTGCAGCAGCCATAGCCTTAATAGTTTTCACAACAGCAATAAGTTCATCACCGTTAAGGCTCTGTGGTGGCATGTGTAAAGCAAATTGCTTGTATTTTTTCGCAGCATACCCCCGGCCCTGTATTATGACAGCACTCACATCAATTTCTGATGCAGTTTTAAGCCAATTATTATTCCCTTACCGTCAACCCCGTGACAACCTGAGCATTTCTTGTTATAAATGGCATTGCCATCAGCGGCTATACAAGGATTGGTAAACCCAAGAATTGTTCCAATAACCCCAACTATGAATAATTTCCGCATACCGCCCCTTAAAGAGTTGAAAATCAAAATTTTTTTAAAATTTATGAGTACCAGACCAATAAGCATGAGATTCTAATCAATTCGTTGAAATGTCTACCTGTCCATCCCGAAGTCGACCGAATTCCTTACAATTCTTATAAATTCCTTTATAAGAGGTACCTTCATTTTTACTTTTTTTAATTGTAATTTGTTTAGTTCCTCCATCCATGCACTTCTGCATTTTTCCATTGTTCTGGGTCCTATATTGCGGGGCTCCCAAATCATTAACTATTTCTTGGATTTGCGTATATGTATCCTCACTTGCGAAAGAAAAATTTGCCAAAAAAGATCAAAACAAAAAAGCTGTCGCTAAAACTCTCATAAACTTCCTCTACCTCCCAAATTCCGGTTTTTTTTATAAAAAATATCTTCTATCCACATCAAATTTCTTTAGACTGCATAAAAATACACACATATATTAATACTCAATATTTTCTGAATTATACAGAACTTAGCTTAAATTTTTTTCATAAACTTTTTAAACATAAAAGATAGTTTATGTCAATATAGAAATAAAATTTTAGCTCGACCTATGTAACATTCCCGGATGATCCCCCACTTAAGTATTCTCAACAACACCATCCCTTATCAGGGCTAAAGAATCCTTTTTAATGCCAAAATAAACAATAAGGGCTATTTAAAAAGCTTTTTCATGATAAATTTTCTTAAAATTAACTATTGGAATTACTCAGCCCGCAGCCTGCCTGTATCTTTTCACAGGCAGGCTGGTACAACAACCGCTCCGGTACTTTTGTGGCCTGTTTAGAGATGTCTGCAATGCCTATCGGCCTGTGCTGCTCTCTCATTCCTGATGTTGCGATCGTGTTGTCGGACGAGGTATGCGCCTATAAACCCGACTGAGATCATAAGCGCAAAGAAGATTGCTAAGGTATTCATAACCGTCCTCCTTCTTTATTGAGATTTGTTTCAATGCTAAACGATCTCACCTGAAGAGCACCGTAAGATATGGGAGATAAGTATTAAGTTGTCTGAAGCCTTTTGCTGTTTAGATTCCCGCAGCTGTCACGAGTACCTTTATAAAGAATGATACTGTGATGATATCTGCAATAACCCCAAGTACCTTCTGCATAGAAACCCTCCTTGTATTGAGTTTTTTAAAGTCTCTTCAACTCAGGATTATTGTAGCATAGGCGTTAAGGGCAGAATTTTGGAGGAGAGAAATTAGACCGATTGCCAAATCACTGGAGTTGCAGAGTGTGAGAAAAACTCTTAGTCAGAAGGAACCCAAGAGATAAAAACGGCCGGCCTCAAAGAGCAGTGCCGAGCGCTCCGCATAAAGTTGTATCTAAAAAAAATGGCGTAAAGGCGGGATTATAAAAGGATCTTACCACGACTTCTCCGGATGCAGATATTACCCTATAAGAGGTCAGCGATAGGCTGTACTTAGACCGATGAAACTGTTACTGGTGAGCGGTTAAAATTAAACATTCTGCTATGAACTTGCTTACTGAAGGGAAAGAGCCTATATTGGAAAATGTTTTTGGGGGAATCATGTCTGCGAACAAAAATCTGCAATTATTAGGTAATTTAAATTCAACCAATATCAGGTAGAAAATTTAAGGTTCTGGACTATCCCAACGGATGACCGGCTGTGGCTGATAAAGATACTTCTGAAATCCGGTGAAGGCCGCCCCGATCTCTTCTGGTCTTCCGAGGTCGGCGACTGCATCGGCAATAGAGTCATGGTATTTAAGCCGCAGCAACGGGGTAAGTTTGGACTGGTCCAGTTCCTCTACACCGACACTGACGTAGTGAGCCAAGACGAAATCAAGGAAAGCCTGTTGTTTGCCGTTGAACTGCCCTCTTATAACAATTCTTGCCCGATTCGCACGCTCTTCACGGGAGAGAGGTGGCAGGGCATAAGCTACATGGGCCAGAACATCAAAGAGGTCGCTCTTCTCCGCGTCAATAATCCTCTGCATCTCGGCAAGCTGTTCCCTGCCAAAACCTTTTTCGGCGAGTCCCTCCAGCAGCTTCCTGCGTGTATCCGGCGTGCTCCATAAGGCACGCAGCTCAACTTCGTCTTTGAAAAATTCAGGGAGCTTTCCGAAGAGCGCTTCCATAAACTGTTGCGCTGACATTGGCGTACCGTCAGGGTGCCAGAAGCTCGTCGCCATCATATGCTGGATGGTCCGTTCCTTGCCATCAGCAAGTTTCACCTTCGCCTTTCTCTTACATACGCAGGAACTCTGACCGCATTTCGGGCAAGGCTCCTTTTCGCAAACGCAAGGGCGCTGGCCGCAATCTGGACAAGGCTGAGGCGACTTCTTTTCACACTCACATGGATAGGAGCCGCATTTTGGGCACGTCTCCGGCTCTATCGGCTCGCCGTCCCACTCCGGGTCACTGAAGTGATGGTGCGCCTTCACGAAGTCGTAAATGGTGAAGTAGTCCTTCCCGTCATACAGTCGCGTCCCACGCCCGATGATCTGCTTGAACTCAATCATTGAATTGATGGGCCTCATCAGAACAATGTTGCGTATATTCCTGGCATCCACGCCGGTCGAGAGCTTCTGTGAAGTGGTCAGGATGGTAGGTATGGTCTTCTCGTTATCCTGGAAATCACGCAGGTACTGCTCGCCAAGCCCTCCTTCATCTGCGGTTACCCGGTGGCAGTAGTTCGGGTCGGGGCTGGTCTTAATCTGGTTTATCAGGTCACGCACTGCCAGAGCATGCGTCTGGTTGGCGCAGAAGACAAGGGTTTTATCCCTCTGGTCTATCTGGGACATGAAGATCTCGACCCTCTTCTTCTCCCGCTCCTTTATCTCGATGATGCGGTTGAAGTCCTTCTCCTCGTAACGCTTTCCAGCCTCGATCTCCCCCTCTACGACAGTGTCGTCCGGCGTATAGACATAATCATCCAGGGTAGTGGCTATCTGCTTCACCCTGAAAGGCGTCAGATAGCCGTCATTGATGCCGTCTTTGAGGGAGTAGATATAGACCGGCTCCCCGAAATAGGCGTAGGTATCAACGTTGTCCTTGCGCTTGGGCGTGGCCGTCAGGCCAAGCTGGACAGCGGGGGAGAAGTATTCGAGGATTCCGCGCCAGTTGCTCTCATCGTTAGCGCCGCCTCTGTGGCACTCGTCTATGACGATGAAGTCAAAAAAATCTGGCGGATACTCGCCGAAATAGGGGGAGGGCTCTCCATTTTTAAGCGGCCCACTCATAAAGGTCTGGAAAATGGTGAAGAAAATGCTGCCGTTCTTCGGAACTTTTCCCTTCTTCCTAATGTCCTCCGGAGCGATGCGCACCAGGGCGTCTTCAGGAAAAGCGGAGAAGGCATTGTATGCCTGGTCTGCCAGGATGTTGCGGTCGGCAAGAAACAGGATGCGGGGCCTCCGTGCCGGTTCCCCTTCCTTCTTCCAGTCGATAAGGTTCCAGCGGCTGTGGAATAGCTTCCAAGCGATTTGAAATGCGATGAAAGTCTTACCTGTACCTGTGGCCAGTGTCAGCAGAATGCGGTCCTGCCCTTCGGCAATGGCTGCCAGTGCCCTTTCTATGGCAATATCCTGATAATAGCGACTTGGGTGGGAACCGCCCTTGTCCTCAAAAGGAACAGCTGCGAACCTGTCGCGCCAGGCATTATGCACGGAAAAGGTGCGGTTCCACAGTTCATCCGGCGTAGGGAACTGTCCCAGCTCCCCCTCGATACCGGTTTCCATGTCTATGCCGTAAATGCCTCTGCCGTTGGCCGAGTACGTAAACCTGATGGCCAGCTTTCCCGCATAGTCCTTTGCCTGGCCCACCCCTTCGGTCAGTTCCTCACCCCACGCCTTTGCCTCGACAACAGCAAGCTTGGTGTTGCGATACTCCAGAACGTAGTCGGCAATCAGCGGCTTACTGCGCCGGCCAGCGCCCTCAATGCGGCCAAGGGTAATGGGGTATTCTCGCCTGATACGGCTCCCCTCTACTACTCCCCAGCCCATTGCCTTCAAGGCAGGGTCTATATGTTCGGCTCGCGTTTCAGCTTCGTTCATATCATATGACCTTATTAGTCTTGATCTGGTACTTGAGACTTGAACTGCATCGCATAATCCAGCAGTACGGCGTTGATTTGTGCCTGTTCCGGTGCCGCATGTGCTTCCCTGTGGCAATTCGGGCATAAAGCTACGCAATTATAGACACGATCACTTTTCCCAACACCGAGAATATGATGAACATCTAAAAAGCCAGAATAATCACGACTTGTGCCGCATCCGTTTCTCTCGCATTTCCCCTGTGCTCGCGCGATGACAGCTTTTCTCACGTTCGGATCACGTTTAACATATGACCTCATGGCAGTAATTTTCGGCCCGCCATCATTGCCTAATAATGAATTGTCATACCCTAATAGATCGTCGTAAGTATCATCATGACCGTTTGAATTATTCCGCTGGACTGTCTCAAGCCGCAACAAATCAAGGGCACCTGGATGCTCCCATAGAGCTTTGTTTACTTCAGGCGCACGCTCATCGTACAGCCAAAGCGTTGGGCTTGATCCGTTCATGGCGTGATTCTTTTTACGGCGAAGCTTTCCTGACTTTATCAAGGCAATACTGGCGTCTCTCTGGGCGCACCAAATTTCTAAAAGGCTATTTTGCGGTATCAATGCGGCATGGCTTATAATCTTATCGGATTCTCTTTGGATGAAAAGAGTATGTGTCACTCCTTGGTTGATTTCATGTTGGAACTTGTCCTGAAGAGAGCCTTCCCAATCATTATTCGTGATCTTGGGCATTATCTGCGCGGCGGAGTAGGTATCATTAGATTTTTGCCTACGCCAGCACAAGCGGACTTTTATGACAAGACTCTTGCCTTCTGGGGATGTCGCGTGAATAGTTTGAGATTCAACCTTCCCGTGGAATTTCCGTTCATCACGAATATTATTGAAGCCTCTTTCAGACAGAAACCCTTCTATCAAGTCACGAGTAACACGCTCAGCATAGTAGCTTTCTGGCGTTCGGAAATCTCTTGTGCTCATATTCCCACCATAGGATTACAGTGCACCATTGAAAGCCTGATCAAGCAGTGATTTTTTCAACTCCTCCAGAGCCGCGAGCTTGCGCTGATAAATGGATTCGAGGCGTTGGGTTTCGGCGGCCAGGCTATCAAGCTTTTCGATGATGTGGTGCTGTTCCTTTACTGATGGCCTTATAAAAGGAAAATCCTTGATTTGTTGGCCGCTGATATGAGGAACACCAATGCCAGTCTGAACGCCAAGGATATGTGTCGTGAAAGCGTCAGAACTTATCAAATAAAGCAAGAAGCGATTATTGAGGTTACTTTTTACTCTGAGTCGAGCTGTTCGCTGAACCAATAAACAAGGTAAGTCGTCCGGCGAGATTTGGGCCCTTTTCAGTCCCGCTTTAACCCACGGGCGATCCATTGCGAGCACAACATCCCCGAAACAAAGCCGATAGCGTTCGTATTCTATTGAATTAACAGCAGGCCAGCGTTTCACATCATCCCAACGCAACTCCCCTTGAATAATATTGTCGCCCCGCAAGAGCCGAACATCTTTTTCCGTGTCGGTGTACCGGGCGCTTTTGAAGGGAAATCCTGTAAGTATATCAACCTCGGCACCAAGTGTTGTCTCTACCCAGTCCTTACTACGTTTCGTAAAGATGGATTGAAGGTAGCTTTCAAAGAGGGCGCGGGTGTTCTGGAGGTTTTTTTCGGCATTGACCCTTGCCTTGGCGATGCCCGCAAACGCCTCATCAAGTATGCTTACGAGGCGCTGCTGTTCGGGAAGGGGAGGAATTGGAATCGGGTAATTCTCGACAAATTCTTGAGGAACTCGCTGGTGTCCGACCGCACCCCCCATCCGCTGCGCTCCCGCGCTCTTGAAATCCTCACGAGATAAAAAATAATAAAGCCACTCATTGGTTATTGTCTTGTCGGGACGCAAAACAATAAACTCACTCGAGCCGAATCCGATTCCATTTTTAAGGCCCTTAGCGATTCCAAGTTTTCCGTTTTCGAAACAGGGAGTGATTTTTGCTAGAAGAACATCGCCTTCGGCGAAGTATGTGTAACTTCCAACGACATCCAAGAACTTTCTGGTCCGAGCTGCACAGGCATACTTCTCTGTAATTCTGAGGTCTTCCATTGGCAAAAAGGAAACCAATGCATCCGAAGATACTCGCCTTCGAACCTCGCTTTTGAGTGGTTTAATCGCAGCAATGTCGCCGATGCGCTTTATCTGCCAGCGCTCTCTCATATCAACGCCCGTATATGTCTTAGCACTTCCACGCTCTCGGCATCGAGCGCGGTAATTTCGGCCATGATCTCCAGCGGGGCACGGTGAGTTATTTTCTCTGCGCCATTGGGGTTCTTTACCGAGAGGTCAAAAGTGGCCGGGTCTATATCCTTGGCATTTATACTCCAGCTCTTAGGGGAGTCGGGTTTTTTCTTTTGCAACTTCACGAACTCGGCAAGGTCATCATCATTGAGCGGGTTTGTCTTTCCGAGATTCCTACCCGGTTCGAGCTGGTAATACCATATCTTCCTAGTTGGCGCGCCTTTCTCGAAAAAAAGCACGACAGTTTTCACGCCTGCGCCCTGAAATGTGCCTCCGGGGCAGTCAAGTATGGTGTGCAGGTTGCAGGACTCCAACAGAAGCTTCCGCAGGGAGATGGACGCGTTATCTGTATTTGAAAGGAAGGTATTTTTGATGACTACACCGGCACGCCCGCCTGCCTTGAGCATCTTGATGAAGTGCTGGAGGAAGAGGAAGGCCGTTTCTCCCGTGCGTATGGGGAAGTTCTGCTGGACCTCCTTGCGCTCCTTTCCGCCAAAAGGCGGATTGGCCAGGACCACGTCCATGCGGTCCTTATCCTGAATATCGGCGAGGTTCTCGGCCAGGGTATTGGTGTGGACGATGTTGGGGGCCTCTATGCCATGCAGGATCATGTTCATGATGGCAAGGCAATAGGCAAGAGATTTCTTCTCCTTGCCGTAAAAAGTGCGCGTCTGGAGTGCCTTGAAGTCTCGGGTGGTGAGCCCAGAAAAGCCCTTCATGTAATCAAAGGCCTCGCAAAGGAAGCCCGCAGACCCGCAGGCGCCATCATAGACGCTCTCTCCTATTTTGGGGGCAACCACACGCACCATGGCGCGGATGAGTGGGCGCGGGGTGTAATACTCTCCGCCGTTCCTCCCGGCATTCCCCATGTTCTTTATCTTGGCCTCATAGAGGTGGGACAGTTCATGCTTTTCGGTCTGGGAGCGGAAGCGGAGCTCATCGATATGGTCGATTATCTCGCGGAGGTTGTAGCCGCTGTGTATCTTGTTCTTTATCTCCCCGAATATCTCACCTATCTTGTATTCGATGGTGTTCGGCCCGCTGGCCTTCTGCTTGAATCCGTGGAGGTATGGAAATAGCTTACGGTCGACAAAGTCGCGCAGGTCGTCGCCGGTCATGGCCTTGTTGTGGTCGAGCTTGCCATCTTTCCCCTTGGGCGCGGCCCAGCTTTCCCAACGGTACGGCTCATCCAGGATAAAGGAATACTTCTTCCCCTCCAGTTGGGCCTCCATGGCCTTATCCTGCTCAAGGCCGTCGAGATACTTCAGGAACAGTAGCCATGAGGTCTGCTCGGTGTAGTCCAACTCGGTGGTGCAGCCGGCCTCTTTCCAGAGGACGTCGTCTATGTTTTTAAATGCCTGCTCGAACATTGATTATTCATTCCTCTACCCACTTTGGGTTCTGTTAAAAAAACTACTTTGCTCAGGACTTCTTTTAAAGTTTCGTTTATTATATGCTATTCCTATAGCTTTTCCAGTGAATTCGTGGTGATGAATATCTTTACTGCCAGCATAATGGCTTCGCTTAGGTAGTCTGCTTTTAAAAGGGCAAGATCCAATAATCGAGCAGGCCATCAGTTGCTTTAGGCAACTTTATAGACTGTGAAATTCTTTTATCAAGTGCAATGACCGGTATCGTTCCTCTCTCTGATTGTGACCGAGGGCAAACTGCTCATTAAATGCACATGGAATAGAGGCAAAGAGCGAGGATTTTTTAGTCAAACTGGTGACCAAACTGGATACCAGTTGCACTTTTAAACGCAAAAGGGGCTACAGCTTTCGCTGTAACCCCTTGATATTCCTGGTGGGCCGCCGGCGGATCGAACGCCGGACCCGCTGATTAAGAGTCAGCTGCTCTACCAACTGAGCTAGCGGCCCGTTCCACCTTGAAAACTTTTCTTAAAAACTCCCCCGCTCAAACCTACAGGCTATATGGCGCGCCTGAGAGGATTTGAACCTCCGACCCTCGGCTTCGGAGGCCGATGCTCTATCCACTGAGCTACAGGCGCAATTGAAACCGAATCTATTTAACTTACAAAAAAATTAAATGCTTGTCAAGAAAGAATGCAAAAAATAGTTCAGGCAAATCATTTAACCGATTTTACCCTGAATTCAGCGTTAAACCCCTGCTTCATTCATAATCACTTTACACAAAAAGGCGAACCTGTTAATATTTCTTAATCACAGATAAGAGGTTCTGCATACAATGACAGATACGAAATACGGAACACAGGCCATAGAGGAAGCCGAGCTTGTCGGCTGGGACAACCCCAATCCTGAGAGGGATTACACAATCGAGATTTCATACCCTGAGTTCACCTGCCTTTGCCCGCGCTCAGGATATCCTGACTTTGCCACAATAAAGCTGACTTATGTGCCTGATAAAAAGGTCGTTGAGCTTAAATCCCTGAAGCTTTACCTGAACGCCTACCGTGACAAGGCCATCTCGCACGAATCAGTCACGAATAAGATATTCAATGACCTCAATGCCGCGCTAAAGCCGAGGAAGATGGAAGTAATCGGGGATTTCAATGTCAGGGGCAATGTAAAGACCGTTATAAAGGTGAGCCTGTAATCAGACCGGTCTTTTATCCTTAAAGACCATTTTATCAAGCTCGAATTTCTCAAGCTGGCGGCTTACGGTTCTTGTGCTTACGCCCATAAGCTCCGCGACCCTGTTTATAGACCCTTTCTCCTGCCTCATGTACTGTATCAGATAGGTCTTTTCAAGCTCCTGCGAGACGGTCTCCTTTGCCTTTACATAGCTGAGGCGGGCGGGCATCTCACTAAACATATCCGGCAAGGCGGCCTTTGAGACCTCAAGCTTTGCAATCCTGTCTATCCATCTGCGGGGGTTTGTGAGTACGGTGCGCTCAATAGAGTTCTTAAGTTCACGGATATTGCCCGGCCACGCGTGCTCAAGGAGCTGCTCAACCGCAGACGGGGCAAAACCCTCTATATTCTTATCATAACGCCTTTTGAACGAATCGAGGAAATAATTTGCAAGTGTAAGGATATCTTCCTCCCTCTCCCTTAATGGCGGCAGGTCTATCTGGACGACATTGAGCCTATAGTAAAGGTCTTCCCTGAATTTTTTTTCCTGTACAAGCTGTTCAAGGTTCCTGTTTGTAGCGGCTATCACCCTTGCGTTGAGCTTTATCTGCCTGATGCCCCCGACCCTCTCAAACTCTTTCTCCTGCAATACTCTAAGGAGCTTTGCCTGAATCTCAAGGGAAGTATCGCCTGCCTCGTCAAGAAAAACAGTACCCCTTCCCGCTGACTCAAGCTTTCCTGTCTTAAGTATATGCGCGCCGGTGAACGCGCCCTTTTCATGCCCAAAAAGCTCAGACTCAAGGAGCGTATGCTGGATGGCTGTGCAGCTTATCGGCATGAAAGGCTCGCTTTTCCTGTCGCTTGCCTCATGTATAGCCCTTGCCACAAGCTCCTTGCCTGTGCCGGTCTCACCCCTTACAAGCACCGTTGTATCAGTACCCGCAACAGAGTTGATGAGGTCATAGACCTCAAGCATCTTCTTGCTTCTGCCAACAATTGCATGGTAAGACTCAGCCGTTTCAAGGCGTTTTCTTAAGTTAGCCACCTCATCGGCAAGTTCCTGCTTCTCAAGGACTTTTTTAATCCTTATCAGAAGCTCCTTGCCGCTTACAGGCTTACAGAGGAAATCGCTCGCCCCTGCCTTCATTATATTTACCGCCGTATCCACATCGCCATAGCCCGTAAGTACGATTACAGGCACGGGCTTTTTGTTCTTAAGCGCCTGATTGAGCAGCTCTGTCCCGTCCATTGCAGGCATACGGATGTCAGTGATTATAAGGTCGATGTCACGGACAGCCTCAAGCGTCTGGACAGCATGGATGGCGCTTGTAAAAGTAGCAACCGTATAACCTTCTCGCTCAAGTATCTCGGCAATGTTAAAAATCGCCTTCTCGTCGTCATCAACGACCATGACCTTCTTCATAGGGGCTACTCTCTTGTGCGGATTACCTGAATTCTATGTATAAAAATGGCGCAAGTCAATTACATTCCTCTCCCGCTCCCGGGCGGGCAAGTAAAAAAACGCATTTTTGCCGTATGGATTTTTTAACAGTCTCATGGCAGGGATATCATTACCCTGAAAAGGTCTCTGAGCATGAAAGGCTTATCAAGATACCTGCATTCGCTCTTCATAATGAAAGTTCTGGTAAGCGCAGTCTCAGTATCTCCTGTGATGAAGATAATGCGCTCGAGCAGATGCGGCTTTATCTCTTTCACATACCTGTAGAGTTCCATCCCGTTCATCTTCGGCATCTCTATATCAAGAAGTATGAAATCAAAATCCATCTCCATTATCTTCGCGAGCGCTTCTTCCCCGTTTGTCGCGGTCTCAAGCAGCTCCACAGCAGGACTTAATACTTCCCGTATGACATCTGTCACTATCTCTTCATCATCGACCAAAAGCACGGCCTTGCCCGATAGACTGCTTAAATCCAGAGTAGCTTTCACTTACCTCATCTCCATTTCTGATTCACACATTACATTCAAAAGCTCCTTCATGGTGAACGGCTTTGGAAGATACCTGCATCCCGTAAGCTTTATGAACGAATCCGTTGATTCGTTCTCAATATCCCCGGTAAGAAAGATTATGCGCTCCGCAAGATAAGGCTTGGATTCGTTCAAGTGCCTGTAGAGCTCAATGCCGTTCATGCCCGGCATTTTTATGTCAAGCAGGACCATGTCATAGTCATTATCCATCATCATATCCAAAGCGGCTTTCCCGTCATTTGCTATCTCTATGTCGGATACTTTCTGGCCAATGCCCTCTTTTACAGCCCTTAGGACCCCTTCCTCATCATCTATTATGATGAGTGATTTGCCGGCAAGCCGTGAGTGGTCATACTCACCGCTTTTATACCTGTCTTCCTTGCGCCTGGTGTTCCTGTTATGGAGCAGGTTTATGGTAAAGGTAGTCCCTGTGGAAGGAGAGCTTGCTACGGCAATATTACCGCCCATTCCCTCTATTATCCTCCTGCTGACACTTAGGCCAAGCCCTGTGCCCTTCCCAACATCCTTTGTCGTGAAGAACGGGTCGAATATCCTGTCCACCACGGTATCCGGGATTCCGGGGCCGTCGTCCGAGACCTCCACCACTACAATGCCGCCGGGCAGCAGCACAGTTCGGATATATGCCCTTGTGCCCTTCTTCGACTCTTCTATGGCGTCCTTGGCATTTTGCAGGAGGTTGATGATGACCTGCTGGAAGAGGTTCTTATTGCACCTTACGGCAAGCGCCCTCCTGTCAAGGTCAAGCTCGATATTTACATTGGCAAGCTTTAACTGATTTCTGAGCAGATCCACCACTTTCTCAATGACACGGTTGATGTCCACATCTTCGACCTCGGTTGTCTGCTCGCGAGCGAATATCAAAAGGTCCCTTACTATGTTCTTTATCCTTAATACCCCATCCTTAAGGTGCTCTACCCTCTTTATTCCCCGCTCAGACACATTGACCTCAAGGAGTTCAAGGTTTGCCATCATTACCTGCAGGGGATTATTTACCTCGTGGGCTATTCCGGCTGCCATCTCTCCGAGTGCTGCCAGCTTGCTTGAGAGCAGGAGCCTCTTCTGTATGAGCCTGTCCTCTGTCACATCCTTTGCCGTTATCACATATCCCTGGTTGTCTTCGATATCGGTCTTAAGGCTGCTTATCGAGAGCTGGAGCACAATGCCGTCCTTGCTTTTAATCTCTTCGGTATGCACCTTGTCAAACTCAGGGCCAAAGCTTCTGACTTTATGGAACACTTCCGAGAATTCACACGCCCCGCACTGGTTTTGCGGACAGCTGCCAAGGCCCTGTTCAAATCCTTTTTTAGCGCACTCAAGGCTGTAGTTACAGAACGCGCCGACTAGCTCCATTCCCTTTTTATTTACAGAGGTGGCGTGCCCGTTTTTATCTATAAGGTAAACCCCTTCAGACATACTGGAGAGGATATGGGAAAGCCTGCTCTCCTCAGCCACTATGTGCGCCAGCAGCCTTTCTATTACCGTATTCGTATGCACAGCCATGGCGTTAAAGACCTTCAGTCCCATTATAGGGTCTGTCCCTGTGCTTGAATATGAGATAAGCGAGATAATGCCGACAGGCTCTCCCCTGTAATTTATGGGCAGGTCAATGATGTGGGTCGGGGTGCCTTTACCAGGCCTTTTGCCTGCACTCCTTACCTTTATTGCAGTTACATCAAGCAGGTCTATCTTGGGAAAGCCGGGGCAATAATTTCGTACTCTTGACAGGAGGCTGGCGGTTATCTTGCATGCGTCCTTGTCATCGAGAGCCCCAAAAGTGGAATATATGCCCCCTTCCGTATGCTTCCTGCTGCTGAGGGCATATGCTCCGATATCAAACTCAACGGCAGTCCTCAAAATTGTGAAAAAATTCTCCATCAGGGTCGGCATATCAAAAATGCCGGAGGTGGCGTTCGTGAAATTATAGAGCACTGAAAGCTGGACATCCCTTGATTCGATTTCAGTTGTAACGCTCTTCTGGAGGCTGTTGAACCTCTCTGCGAGAAAGCCTATCTCATCTTTTCTGTCCAGCAAAAAAGGACCTGTTTTTTTTCCATGTTCAAGGTCGCTTATGTGGTTTTCAAACCTTTTAAGGGGAAGGATGACTATTTTACTGAGGACAAACATGAGGAGTAAGAAAGCGAGAAGAAAAACACCCCAAAGGGATGGGTTCAGGAGCAGATGATAGAGCGTGTCATTACCGCTGCCGTATTCATGGAAAATGACATGGAACAAAAACGGCGTCATAATGAAGATTCCGACCGGTATCGCTATCTTAAGTCCTATTACGCTGCAATAATTTCTAAGTAAATTACTGGAACTCTTTTTGCAAAATCTCAAAAAACCTTCATCAGACATCTTAAGCCTCCGGCAGAAAAGCCCTGAACCAAATTTAGGTATTCCCATATAACTGCAAAAAGATTGCCAATAATGATGTATTGGCTCACAGCCGGACACCGAGAGATAACATATTGATATTAATATCTTTTAAAATTATTAAGCCTGGCGGCACTTTAAACGGCTGTTCACAAAATCGGACAACCATGTCCAATAGCGACACGATTGTCCGATTTCTTAGGACTACCCAATGATACTCTTAAGTGATTTTTAGTGGAAGAAGTATTTGGAGACAGGTTTAATTTGAGATGCGTACGGAGCCCTGATGCTTCAATGCTACGGGATGGCTGACAAAGACAGCTTTAAAGGCGGCAATAAGCTCTTCATTATCCTTCCGTGATTTGACCGCCACCCGGAAGAACTCAGGCCCGAGCCCTTTGAACGCGCTCAACTCCCTTATGAGAATCCCTTTTTTAAAGAGCCGTGCCTTAAGCTCAGGTGACGAAAGATGGCCTGAGGTTATTTTGACAAGAAAATAATTTACAAAAGAAGGAAAGACCTGAAAATCCCTGATACTGCTCAAGGCACTGAAGAGAAACTCCCGCTCATCCTTGAGCCACTCCATTGTCTTTTCAATATAAAGATTATCCCCAAGTGCCTGTGCGCCTGCAAAGGCTGCAAGCGTGTTGACCGACCACGGGGGCAGGGCCTTTTTAAACCTCTCAATTATCCGCTTATTTGAAATAGTAAAGCCGAGCCTCAAGCCGGCCATTGAGAAGAATTTAGTCAGGGATCTCAAGACAATCACATTCTTAAGGGTCTGAGCCTCTTTTATGATAGATTCATCTCCGTAAAAATCAGCGAACGCCTCATCTATGACAACGATAGTGCCGACACTCGCGCAATACTTCGAAAGCTCGATAAGCGCTTCCTTTTTAATGACTGAACCAGAAGGATTTGCCGGGTTAGCTATATACAAGAGATTGTAACTGCCTGATTTAAGCTTCTTTTTAAGCTTATCAATATCAAGGCTAAAGGAATCTTTTGGGCTTAGGGTGAAGCGCTCGACCCTGCAGCCGCCAAGTCGAAGCGCCTTTGCGTATTCGCTGAATGCAGGCTCTATTATCAAAGCCTTTTTAGGCTTAAATACATGGGGGATGAGATAGATAAACTCTGTTGAGCCGTTCCCAACGGCAAGGTTTTCATCGTTTAACCCGTAGTATCGGGAAATGGCTTGAGTAATAGCCTTTGATTCAGGGTCAGGATAAGGGGGGATGAGGCTTAAGGCGTTTACTATAGCCTCTTGAGCCTTTGGGGAGAGTCCCAGCGGATTGATGCTTGCGCTGAAGTCCAATATGGAATCTGGAGAGGAGCTGCCCTTTACGGATGCTTCCCATATATTTCCGCCGTGAATGTCTTTTTTCATCTTCCGTCTATTCAAGGATAGCCCTTGCGTCAACCGCTATCGCACCCTGCTCATATACTATCAGAGGATTTATCTCAAATTCCTTGATGTCTTCCATTTTATCAAACAGCACTGAGAGCTTTACGATTGTTTCCGCTACCGCACCAAGGTCTTTTATGTGCGTGCCCCTGAAGCCGGTAAGGAGAGGATAGCCTTTGACCTCGCCCATCATCTCAAATGCCTCCTGCCTCGTTACAGGCGCAAGCCTGAAGCTTACATCCTTCATAAGCTCTACGGCCACTCCCCCTGTGCCGAACATCACAACAGGCCCGAACTGCTTATCCCTTATAAGTCCTATTATTACCTCTACTCCCTTTTCAGCCATCTTTTCAACGATAAATCCCTCTATCATGGCAACAGGGTTATTCTCGGCAATGCTGTATATCATCTGCGACCAGTGCTCTTCAACTTCAGCGGCAGACCTGATATTAAGGGCAACTCCTCCGACATCGCTCTTGTGCGGGATATCGGGAGAGATTATCTTTAAGACTACGGGGTAGCCTAACTCCTGAGCGGCCTCAATCGCCCCTGTCACATCTTTTACAATGCGGGATTCAGGCACATTAATGGTTGAGAGCCTGAGTATCTCCTTTGCCTCAGGTTCGGCCAAAGTCTTTCTTCCGACGCTCATCGCCTCTTTTATTATCTTCTCAATGCCCCTTCTCTCCATGCTTTAGCTGCGCCCCCTTTTTGCCTTTGCGCCCTTTGCAAGCACTGCCGCCGCCCTTACCGCAGCCTCAGGGGATGAGAATACGGGCAGGCCAGCTTTTCTGAAGAGCTCAAGCTTGCTCCTTGAGAATACGCCTCCGGGCGAGCATATTATTACGGGCTTGTTCCCAAACCCTCTTTTTCTTGCAAGCATATCAGGCAATCTATCCGTAAGCGCAGGCGGGCCCCAGAGGGCCGCTACAATTGCCATATCGTAATTATCCCCTGCCATGGTCTTTTCAAGGGCATCGGCATACCACTCATCTGTTGCGCTTCCGGTAAGGTCAATGGGATTGGAGACCGAGAAATAAGGCGGGAACATGGGCTTAAGCCCCTTCTTAAGTTCTTCTGTAAGAGGCGGCACCTCAAGCCCAAGCTCAAAACAGGCATCGGCAATGCCTACACCCATACCTCCGCCGTCCGTTATTATCATTACCCTGTTGCCCTTGGCCTCGTTCTGCATGCCGAATGCCTTGCAGGCAACCGTGAACTCCTCATATCCGCCAAGCTCTATGATGCCTGCCTTTTTAAAGGCCGCCCTATAGACCTCATATCTGCCCGCGATAGCCCCTGTGTGAGAACCGGCTGCGGTAATGCCTGCGCCTGCCTTGCCGACCTTTATGGCCATTACAGGCTTTTTGGCACAGCAGCGTGAGGCGGCCTCGACAAACTTCCTGCCCTCCTCAACCGATTCTATATAGATTGCTACAGCTTTTGTAGCTTCATCATCCGCGAGGAAATCAAGGCAGTCTGCCTCATTCACGTCAGACTTGTTGCCGTAGCTTACTACCCTTGCCACCCCTATGCCTTCCGCTGCAAGCTCATCCATTGCCGTTATGGCAAATGAGCCGCTCTGAGATATTATCGAGAGCCCGCCGGCTTTAGGCCTCTGAATCCTCTCAGGCGGGATAAAAAATGTATCAAGCCTTGAAATTGCATCATAAATACCCATGCAGTTAGGCCCGATTACCCTTATCCCCTCTTTTTTGGATATTTCCCTGACTGCCTTTTCAAGCTCTTTGCCCTTGCCTCCGACCTCGGCAAAACCACCGCTTACGATTATCGCGCCTTTGGCAATGCCCGCGCACCCCATAAGGGCTTCAGGCACATTTTCAGCAGGCAGCGCAAGAACAGCGACATCAATTGCCTCGCCTATGACTGAGAGCGAAGGATAGCATTTAAGCCCTGCTACAGTATCGTATTTGGGATTTACCGGGTAAATAGAGCCCTTGAAGCCTGTTTTTGCGAGGCTTTCGAGAATGATACGGGATATCTTACCCGGTCTTTCAGAGGCCCCGACAATAGCAACAGAGCCCGGGTTAAAGAAGAAATCCAGGTTTTTATTTGTCCCCATTTTAAAAGACAGCCCCCGAGCCTTGGAATTAATCGAGCTTGAACGCAACCCTGATTACAGCCTGAAATTCAGTGATCTTATTGTCAACGATCCTGCCGTGCTGCTCGACCACCTCAAACCACGCAAGGCCGTGAAGCGTTTTTGAAGCCTTCTCAATCGCGCTTGATACCGCGTCCTCAAAGCTTTTTGACGATATTCCCACAAGTTCTATCTTCTTATACAGTCTATCCATGCAAGCCTCCTGTTTAAAGGTTTATGGACTGCCGAGCCGTAAAGAAAACAAGTGATGTCAAAGCCTGATATTGCGTCCTGTTACATAGACAAGCCCCAGGCCTGTCAATAGCACGAGCATATTAAGGGCAGAACTTTTAAAATGTATTTTCTTGAATTCTTTTTCAATGGATTCTTTTTTAACAGGGTCCTCAACGACCTTGGCCTGCGCCTTCAGCTCCCTTGCCTTTGCGGCAACTACAAGCCCTGTATAGAAAGTCACTACTGTCATTACGGTAAGGAGAAAAAGCCGGGCTGCCGGGAAACCCTTTTCTATGAACGAGATGGCGATAAGAGTGGAAAGGGACAATATCCCGGAGATATAGCCTATTGCCCAGTATTTGGGAAAGATGCTCCCGACAAGGGCGCCTGCCATATCTTTCGGCAGAACCCTGAATATACTCGGAGCCACAAAGAAAGTAAAGAAGATAAGCGCTCCCACCCAGACGACGATGCTTAGAAGATGTATGAATTTTAACACATTAAGCATTTGTCACCCGAACAGTCGAAAAGGTGTTTTTTTTAACTTTTTTAAAAAATAAAGATAGCCGCTATGCGGAAGATGAATGTAAGAAAGATCATCAGCGCGGCTGTCCAGAGCATTATCCTTATGCTTGCCTCAGCCTGCTCTATGTCAACAGGGGCCCCGGCCTCTCCTATCAGAGGCTTTTCACATACAATCCCGCCGTAGCTCATGGTCCCGCCAAGGGCTACCCCAAGAGCGCCTGCCACAGCGGCCTCAGGCCTGCCTGAGTTAGGGCTCGGGTGCTTTTTGCCATCCCTCATAAATACTTTGAGCGACCTCATCCAATTATACCCTAAAATGAAGGAGGTGCAGACTATCAGCACAGAGGTCAGGCGTGCCGGTATGAAGTTGGCCGCATCGTCAAGCCTTGCCGAAAACCAGCCAAAGTCCCTGTATTTCTCATTTTTATACCCGACCATCGAGTCAAGGGTGTTTATCGCCTTGTACGCCATCATCAGGGCCGGGCCGCCGAGCGCAAGAAAGAAAAGAGGGGCGATTATCCCGTCAGATGTATTTTCCGAGACCGTCTCTACGGTTGCCTTGAGCACGCCTTCCCTTGAGAGGTTTTTGGTATCCCTTCCCACTATCCTTGAAAGCTGCGCCCTTGCCTTCTCAAGCCCCTGGGATTTAAGCTTCTCAATAACATCTTTCGCCTCTTTCTTTAGAGACTTTATTGATATAGAGGTCCAGACAACATAAGAAGCAAAAACAAAGAAAAGGGGCAAAACATACTTATAAGTGATAAATAGAATAAGCAGGACTATCCCGTAAGTAAGCCCGACAGTAACAAGCGCAAGTATAACCCCGCCAATCTTAAGCTTAAAGGGCGTATCTGCGGATCTTCTTATCTGATTCTCCAGCAATCCTATAAGTTTTCCTATCCATCTTACAGGATGCGGGAATTTTTCAGGGTCTCCGAATATCAGGTCAAGTATGTAAGCAAGTATTATGATGATGGGCGGAAATGGTATTGCGTTCAAAAGATGCATGGCTGAAAATCTACTGCCTCCCGGAAATCAGAACTGAACCCCTATTATATTCAAAAGTTCATCAATCCTCAAACTATTCTCTACAATATCTGCCACAGCCTTGAACGATGCCTCCTTCTGAGCGGCGTACGATTTGGCTAACCCGTTGTTTTCAAAGCCGTTTTTCCTCTTAAGCCTGTCAAGTATGTTTTTTCTGAGGCCGTCGTTGTCAAATATTCCGTGGATATAAGTGCCGATGATATTGCCGTCTTTTGAAATGGCGCCGTCCTTTACGGAAGCTTCCAGTGAGTTCCTTTTTAAGATGGTTGAGAAAGGCAAGGCATTGCCTGAGGTCTCTCCCATGTGTATCTCATAGCCTTGGACAAGACACTCCCTGCCTTCAACCTGAACTGTTGCCGTGACCTGAAAGGTATTTTTCTCTTTCATCATAGTAGTCACCGTATCAAGGAGCCCTACGCCGTCCATCTGTTTCAGGTCTGATTCAACGCCGAACGGGTCTAAAATCTTTTTCCCAAGTATCTGAAAACCTCCGCATATGCCCCAGACAACGCCTCCGCCCCCTGAAAAATCGCCCAAAGCCCTAAAAAACCCTTTATCCTTCATCCATTTGGCATCCTCAAGAGTGTTTTTCGTGCCCGGTATTATAACCATGTGGCTGCCGTGCAACTCTTGAGGGGTATCTATAAAATCAAGCTCAACATCGTCCTCACACTTAAACGGGTCAAAATCAGTAAAATTTGAAATCCTCGGCAGTTTGATGACCGAAATCCTGAGAGAACCCATCTTCCTTGACCTCGATTCAAGGGCAACTCCGTCCTCATCAGGCAGGATTATGTCTTTCATATACGGCACAACACCCAGTACAGGGCGATTTGTCCGCTTCTCAAGGAATTCAATGCCCGGGGTCAGCAGATTTATATCGCCCCTGAACTTGTTGATGATAAAGCCCTTGACCCTCTCCCTTTCATCTTCCGTCAACAGCTCCATCGTGCCGACAATAGAAGCAAAGACCCCGCCCCTGTCAATATCGCCCGCAAGTATAACGGGGCTGTCCACAAGCTCCGCAACTCCCATATTCGCGATATCGTTTTCCCTTAAGTTTATCTCGGCAGGGCTGCCTGCCCCCTCTATTACAATCACATCATAGTTTTCAGCAAGCCTTGAGTAGCTCTCAAGCACGAACTTTTTCGCCTCTTGCTTAAAGGCGTGGTACTGCCTTGCGGACATCACCCCGACTACCTTGCCGTGGATGATGACCTGCGATAGCGAATCCCCTGTTGGCTTAAGGAGTATCGGGTTCATGTCAAAGGTAGGCGGCACGCCTGCGGCCTCAGCCTGAAATGCCTGCGCCCTGCCTATCTCAGAGCCGTCAGCGGTAACGGATGAGTTAAGCGCCATGTTCTGTGCCTTGAATGGGGCGACCTTAAATCCTCTGTCCCTGAGTATCCTGCACAGGGCGGCTGTAAGGATACTTTTCCCCACATGGGACGAGGTGCCTTGCACCATTATCGGCTTTGCTGATTTTTTATTTGATTTCATAATCCCAAAGTGCTAAAATCGCTTTGGATGAGCGACTTTTCTATCGAACATTCTTCCCTTTTCCCTCTCACATCCCAATTAACTAAGTTATGAAAATCACAGGAAAAATAAAAGCTATTGCCATTGGCGTCCTTATCTTATCATCCGTGGCATGGAGTTCCGCAAAGGCCGATGCGGCTGACGCCGACAGCATCAGGACAAAGGTAGCGCGGGTTGCCTTGAAACTTGAGCCTGTAACGGGCATTAAGGTCAACATAAAGGTCCTTACTGACTCTAAAAAGGATGCGTGCGTTCTGCCGGACGGCACTGTTCTGGTCACAAGTGCCCTTATCTCTGCCAGCGAATCGGATGATGAGGTGGCTTTTATCCTGGCCCATGAGATCTCTCATGTTATCGCGAAAGACTATTACAGCTTCACCCCTGAGTTGAATAACGCCAATATCCCCAACCTCCAGCTAAGGGAGATCAACGCGGATATGAACGCGGTCCATTTTACCAAAAAGGCAGGATACGACCCGAGTGCGGCAATGCAGATACTCTCAAGGCTTAATACCGTCTCAACCCCGGTCTTCAGGAACAGGCTTGAGAACCTCTCAATCTATCTCAAAGACATCAAAAAATAATCTCCAAAGTACTCCCATTCCCGGGCAATTAAGATTATAATAAATCATCGGACCAGGCAAGAGGTTTGTAGCCCCTCTATTGTCTTGCCATATACCTGAAAAATCCGCAGGGACCCCCTTATGCCGCAATCAGGAAAGATAAAAATAAATGAGGCCGCCTTGATTAAAGGCGAATACACGCTCTCAGAAGACGGGCTTAAGAACCTGCTTTCATGGAAACCAAGAATTGGCGAGGCTTTTACAATCTCAGATGCCGATAGCAATCTCTTCCGCGCGCGTCTAATCGAACTTGGCATGGATACAGCCCGCGTGATTGTCTTTGAGCAAATAGGGAAGGCAGCTCCCGAGCCCGAGATAACGCTCATTCAGGCCTTGCCTGAGAAGGAGCGCATGGAGCTCATAATCCAAAAGGCAACAGAACTTGGAGTTAAAAGGGTAATTCCTTTTAAATCAGAAAAATCCACAAGCCTGGAAGAGCGTGAAGCGCTCCAGAAGAAATCCCATAAATGGCAGGAGATTGCCTTAAAGGCAGCCAAACAATCGAGAAGGGACACTATCCCTGATGTGCTGCCTTATTGCAGTTTTGAAGAGGCAATGGGGCTTTGCGAGGACGCAGGCTTAAAACTCATACTTTGGGAGAGACAAGGGATAACCCATCTTAAAGGAGCGCTGAAAAGCTTCAAAAATCCAAGCCCAAAGGTCTGCCTTTTGAGCGGGCCTGAAGGTGGCCTTGAGGAACCGGAGATAGACAAGGCGCGCCAAAGCGGATTCATACCTGTAAGCCTTGGGAAAAGGATACTAAGGACAGAAACCGCTGCGATAATCGGGGTGGCGCTGGTTCAATACGAGCTTGGAGAAGATTAGATAAGCTCTGATTAATTCTCGTTTCTGCTGTCATTGCGAGAAGTGAAACGACGAAGCAATCTCTAACTGCTTGATTTATCTAAAAATTAGATTGCTTCGCTGCTCTCGCAAAGACTACTCAATGAATTAATCAGAGGTTCCTTAGATAAGCATCTCAGAGTCAAACTCGCCTGTAAGCTGGTCCTCGATAAACTTCCTCAGGCCAAGCTGAATCTCCCTGTCAAGATTAAGGAAACGTATGCCCATGCCAGGCTCAATATATTTTTCCTGCCCCGGCTTGACCACATAGATAACCTCTCCGTCAAGGGTCAGAGGCTTTTCACTCGGCAGGTCCAAAGCCAGCTTTATCTTTGTATTCACAGGAAGCGGATTAAGTGAATGGATGAACGCGCCCTGCTCTGATATCCTTGTGGCAAATGAGCTTCTGCCGGTATTGCCCACAAAGATGGTTGTCTTGAATATAACCCTGAGCCTTGGTATCTGCCTCGGGTGAAGCTCTACAAGATTATGCACTGTCCTGTACAGCTCAGTTGCACTGATGGGCCTTGTGATATAGCCTTCCGCGCCTTTTTTGACGCTCTTTTCAAGGTTGGCTTTTTCAGACCTGTCGCCCACCATCACTATTTTTATGATGCTGTACATCTTTGTCGAGCGAAGCTTCTCAAGACAATTCTGCCCTTCGATTGGCGGCATATTCACATCCAACAGTATCAGATTGGGCATTATCCCGTTGGCTATGCGAAGTATATCAAGGCCCATAGGGGCTACAAATACATTGTACTCAAGCCTCTTTAAAAGAAGCGCAAGATGAAGGCTCCTGTCAGTATTGTCATCCGCTACAAGAATATTTTTAGGCAGGGCTGAAATAGGGCAGCCTCCTCTGATAATTTTTCAAATGAATTATTCCGGGTCAAGGCTTCACACCGGAACAATAAAAGCATATACTAACCCGTAATTTTCGTCAAATCAGAGATTTCCCGCCCAAAGCATTTTTGAGCTTGTGGGCAGATGGCAAAACATTTAAAATGACCTCTCATGTATTGGCTCCCTATAGCGCTCCTGACAGCCCTTGCGCTCTCTACGGCTGACGCTCTCAGCAAACGCGCCCTGAATGACAAAACAGACGACCTTGTAATCGTATGGGTGCGGCAGGGCTATGCCCTCCCGTTCCTGTTCCTGGCATTTCTTTTTGTCGAAGTGCCAACCCTGGACAGGGCCTTTTGGATGAGTGTAGCCGCCCTCATCCCTCTTGAGATCATAGCCCTCATGCTCTACATAAAGGCCATCAGGCTCTCTCCCCTGTCCTTAAGCATCCCCTTTTTGGCGTTAAGCCCTGTATTTATCATATTTACCGCATTCCTTTTCCTTGGCGAATGGCCGAGCATATACGGCCTTATCGGCATAATATTGATTACCTTCGGGGCGTATATGTTAAACGCAGCCTCATCGGAGAAAGGCCTCCTCGGGCCTCTTAAGGCTATTACCAAAGAGCCCGGCTCAATGCTGATGATAGCGGTTGCCTTCATTTACAGTATTACCTCAACCCTCGGAAAGATTGCCATACAGCACTCAAGTCCTATATTTTTCGGGTCTTTTTACCCGTTTCTTTTGACAATAGTGCTCACTGTCATGATAATCTCAAAAGGCAGGCTGCCGCTTGTCTTCTCAAAACCCGGGCAGTTTCTCCTGATAGGTTTTTGCATAGCCGCAATGATACTCTCCCATTTCATAGCCTTAAGCCTTACGAATGTGGCGTACATGATATCGGTCAAGCGCACAAGCCTGATATTCAGTGTCATTTACGGCAAAATCCTTTTTAACGAGGTCAATATAAGGGAGCGGCTTTTAGGTAGCGTAATAATGGTGGCAGGGGTTGTGCTTATCGCCCTCTTTTAGTATCCTTGAAATAAAAGAAATGAAATTAATCTGCTAATATTATATAGTTAAGCGCTGATAAATAATGTTGGACGGAACAGGGGATTAATGTCTTTAAAGGGGCTTCTGCAGGACTCAGTCGAATCAGCCAAAAAACTTAAGAACCTCATCATATTCTTCGCCCTTGCGCATACAGTGCTGCTCATCTTCGGCCAGTGGATGGTGGCACAGGGCTATCCAGGTGTGCTTGAGCTCAGGGCCGAGCAGCTCAAAGAGATACAGAACCTGCCCTACCTTAAGCCCCTCACAGGGATACTGGCTGATAATCTTATACTTAAGATACTTTATACCTTCTTTTTTAACCTCATCTTCGGGGCCTTTCTCTCTACTACCGCAACAGGCGCCATCTTCTTTCTCCCTTACCTTATAGCAGTGTGGAGGGGCTTCATAATAGGCATCCTCGTATATGACATGGCAGTAAGCCCTGCCATGATAGCGGTCTTTTACGGCACTTTTATACTTGAGTTCGGGGCTTACTGCCTCTCCTCAGCCGTGGGAATGGATCTGGGACTTACGCTCCTTTGGCCAGGGAGAAAAGGGACTACCTCAAGAAAAGATGCTCTCAGAATAGCCGCCAAGGACGGGGCAAAATTATATGTATTTGTAATCATTATCCTTTTTATCAGCGCAATCTGGGAGATATCCTGGCTCCATTACCTCGGCCCTCTCATGAAGCCCATTGCAGGGCAATAAGCGCAGGATGATTTTGAAAAACAAAAAAAACTAAAAGATTTCTCTTGGAGAGCCCGGTAACATATGCTATAAGGTGTAAACATTGGGTGATAGTATTTCTTTAGTGTTCAGCTTCGAAAATTGAAAAGAAGTTTTCTCTGTTTTTTCAGGCAGTTACACATTTACCGTAAATAAAAAAATACTATTACAGGCCCACTGATGGCAGGAATAATCTCCGAAAATCTATCAAGTATTTTAGACCGCATAAACAGGGCAGCCCGCAAGGCAGGACGCGACCCAAGCGAAGTTACGCTTGTCGCGGTCACAAAGACGGTCGAGCCTAAAAAGATAAAAGAAGCCATCTCCGGCGGAGTTCGGGTATTCGGCGAGAACTACATACAGGAAGCCGAAGAAAAAATAGCAAAAATAAAAGAAAAGAACATCAAGTGGCATTTTGTCGGCCACCTGCAAAAAAATAAGGCAAAACTGGCTGTAGAGATGTTCGACCTTATCCATACGGTTGACTCTGTTGAGCTGGCTGCCGAGCTCAACAAAAGGGCGAAAGAGCCGCAGGATGTTCTCATAGAAGTAAATATTGGCAGGGAAAAGACAAAGACGGGCGTCGATGCTGAAGGCGCGGTAAAGCTTGCAAGGGCTATGTCCGAGCTTGAGAACCTGAAGCTTAAGGGGCTAATGACCATACCGCCCTTTTTCGAAGAGCCTGAGATGTCACGGCCTTATTTTGTAATGCTCAGAAGGCTTGCCGAACGCATTAACAAGGAACGGATACCAAGGGTTTTCCTCCATGAACTCTCAATGGGCATGTCAAATGACTTTGAGGTGGCAATCGAGGAAGGCGCCACTCTTATAAGGGTTGGCACTGCCATATTCGGGCCAAGAGAAAAAAAGGCATCCAAAACCGCTTAAAACAGGACCCGCTCAAAACCCGGTCCGGACCCTTTAAAGAGTTCTGCCGTTTAACTTACCGAAAGAATAGAATATGCTTACTCGAAAAACCATAGGCTTCCTTGGAGCTGGCAATCTGGCCGAGGCGCTTATAAAAGGGCTGCTCGCCTCCAAAAGCGTGCACGCGGGGCAGATAATTGCCGCTGATAAATCGAGTGAAAGGCTTGTCCACCTTGCCGAGAACTACGACATCAAGGTATATAACAAAAACTTCGAGATAGTAGAAAACGCTGATATAATTTTTATAACGGTAAAACCAAACGATGTAAGGGGTCTCTTAGCTGAAATTGCCCCTGAGGTCGGACAGGGTAAGCTCATCATATCGGCAGCCGCAGGCATCACCACTACTACGATACTTGAGACTCTTAAGCACAGCGGCGCAAGGCACATTATCCCGATTATAAGGGCAATGCCCAACACGCCCGCTATTGTTCAGGAAGGCGCAACAGGACTTTGCGCAGGAATAGGCGCGCACAAAAACGACATCAAGCTTGCCAAGGCAGTATTTGAGGCTGTCGGCAAAGTCATAGTTGTCGAAGACGAGTCCCTGCTTGACGCTGTAACAGGGCTTAGCGGAAGCGGGCCCGCGTATGTATTCCTTTTCATGGAGGCTCTTTTAGAAGGCGGAGTCAAAATGGGCCTTTCAAGGGCTGACGCAAAGACCCTTGCCATACAGACTACGCTTGGCGCAGCTAAGCTTGCCCTTACAGGCACAAAAGATTTGGCAGAGCTCAGGCGAATGGTAACCTCCCCCGGAGGCACTACAATCGAAGGGCTCAAAAAGCTCGATGAGCTTAAGTTCAAGGAAACCGTAGAGATAGCTGTTGAAGCGGCCACGGTCAGGGCAGGAGAGCTTTCGTCAGGCAAGTAGCTTAAAAAAGCTTAATTATTGGATATACCAGCAAAACAACCGAATAACGATTTTCATATAAGGAGTTCCTTAAGATGTATGTACTGGCCAACCTTCTGAACGCAGTCGCGCAGATACTCGATATCATCCTGAGCATCTACTTCTGGATACTTATCGCAAGGGCGCTTATATCATGGGTAAACCCTGACCCGTATAACCCGATAGTCCGATTCCTGTACCAGGCAACAGAGCCTGTACTTGGCAGGGTCAGGAGATGGATTCCCTACATGGGAGGGCTCGACCTTTCCCCGCTAATCGTCATCCTTTTGATTTACTTCATAAAATGGGCTATAATATCAACACTTATCGATACAGCGATAAGACTTAAAGCCGGAGGAAGTTTATGAAAGTAACATCTCTTGATATACGCAGCCATCAGTTAAAGACAAGCTTCAGGGGCTACGATATCAGGGAGGTTGAGGCGCTAAGGGATCTGGCGGCAAACGCCGTAGAGGAAGCCACAAGGGAAAATTCAATCCTTCAGGAAAAACTGAAAGACGCTACCGAAAGGCTTGCCGAGCACATAGCAAATGAGAACATGCTCAGGGACACCATCACAACGGCACAGAGGATGGTGGAAGACCTGAAGGTAAACGCCAGAAAAGAGGCTGAGCTTCTTGTAGCAGAAGCCAGAATGCAGGCCGAAGAGATAGTCAGACAATCACAGGACCGCGCCACACTGCTTCAGGAAGAGATATACAGGCTCAAGAGACAAAGGATTGAGCTTGAGACATCCATAAAAGCCGTTATCGAATACCACTCAAGCACGCTTATCATGGAAGAAGGCGAATCAAAAAAGGCCGATGAAGAATCGGAAAAGCTCAAGTTCTTCTCAAAGTAAATTCCCTTTCCTTGAAATCACCCCAAAAGGTAATTTTATAAGGCTTAGGCTTCAGCCAAGGTCTTCCAGAAACCTCATTGACGGGGTTCAGGGCGACGCGCTGAAGGTGCGCCTTACGGCCCCTCCCGTAGAGGGCGAAGCGAATAAAGCTCTCATCGAATTTCTCTCTGATGTGCTTGGAGTGAAGAAAAGCGCCCTGAGCCTTGAGGCAGGTCATAAGTCAAGGGATAAGAGGGTCAAAGTGGACGGAATGACGCCGGAAGATATTGAAAAGGCGTTCAGTAAGGACTTAGGCTGAATTTTATTTTTGCGAACTGCATCGCCTCATACCACTGATTTCGGGCAAACCTGATTCCTGCCCACTTCTTTTGACTTATAAAGCTCTTTATCAGCGGCCTCAACAAGCATAGCCGGGTCAGGGGCATTATCAGGGAAAGTCGCCACACCGATACTTACCGTGACATCCCCATTAGGCTGCATATCCTCATAAGGGATTATCTCTTCCTCGACCTTCTTTCTTAGCCTTTCAGCTACCTTTAACGCCCCTTCAAGGCTTGTCTCAGGCAGTATCACCACGAATTCCTCCCCCCCGTACCTTGCGGCAATATCTATCTCGCGCACATTTTTCATGAATACCTCGGCAACTTTTTTAAGCGCCATATCTCCTTGGGCATGCCCGTGGGTATCATTGTAATGCTTGAAAAAGTCTATATCAGCCATTATGAGAGAGACCGGCCTGTTATATCTCTGGGCAGTCTTTATATATTTCTCAAGCTCAGTTTTAAAATACCTGTGGTTATACATGCCTGTGAGGCCGTCAGTAATGGCAAGGGCCTTAAGCGCCTCGTCCCTTCTTTTAATGGCCTCTACCATCAGATTGAATGAATCGGAAAGCTGGCCAAGCTCATCCGCCCGCCCGACCTCTATCTTTGGCATCTCTCCGCTGGCAAGCTTATTTGTAGCGCCTGCAAGCTGCCTTATCGGCTTTGTAATATAGTTGCCTATCACATATGCCAGTATTATGACAATTAAGAATGTAAAGCCCAGGGCAAGAACATTATACCTGAGTATCGCAAGCTCGACATAGACCCTGTCGCTTGGGATTACATACGCTATTGCCCATCTGTTGTCATTCCTGCCCTTGTTGTAAGAGGCGGCAATAGGCTGAAATATCGCGTAATAATCCTGTCCGCCTGCGTTGAACTGCTCGATGCCGCTTTCCCCCGTAAGCATCCGCTTATATATATTTACAAGCGCAGGAGGCGTCTCCGGCGTTATTGCCGGGCGAAGCGGCTCTTTGTCATTCAGATTAAGGACTGTATGCGCTATAAACTCGCCTGAATCGTTTAATATGAAACCATATCCCCTGTCAGGGTTGATGAGTTTTTTTAGAAGAAGTTGGAAGTAGCTCAGGTTCACCTCGAAATGGAGTATTGCCGCTTTCCTTCCGTTTACAATAATGGGCGTGGCGTTCGGTAGCACCCACCTGTGCGTGTCTTCCGAGATAACTGGCTTTCCCTGATAGACTTCGCCGTCTCCAAGAAGAAACGCCTCTTTGAAGAATATCGACCTGTCCTCGTCAGATGAAAGCTGATGCTGATGCGAAACCTCATCAAGGACTATTCTTGAGACCTCCTGACCGCTGGCTTCTATGAAGCAGGCCTCATCAATGATATCAGGATAAATTTTTCTGAAATGCTGGAGCGTCTTCTGCTGTTCCTTCACCCAATTATGCTTGTTCAGCGGGTCAAGGAAGTACATTGTAAAGGCTGTATTTTTAGAAGCGATTATAAGGTCTTTTCCGGTATCGCTGAAATGCTCCTGGATGATGCCCTGCATCTCATTTGCATTCCATTTAAGCTCCTTGAAGACATTTTTAAAGAGGGCGTCCTTTGCGGTGTAGTAGAAGAAAAGGCTTGCGCCGGTAAGCGGAATAATGCCCACAATGAGCAATATTATAGTGAACTTTGCCCTGAGGCTTTTCCTTATGTTCTGAAAAAAAGTTATGTCCATCCAACATCCTGAAAAAAAAAGGGATTCCTCAGATTATCTAAGGAATCCCTTTTTCAAATGCCTGTAATTATATCGGACTGATTAGCCTTCACTAAACCCCTTGAGGAGTTTTGCCCTGGTCGGGTGGCGAAGCCTTCTGATTGCCTTGGCCTCTATCTGCCTGACCCTCTCCCTTGTTACGCCAAGCACCTTGCCGACCTCTTCAAGGGTGTAGTCCTGTTTTTCCCCTATTCCGAATCTCATCCTTAAGACCTTCTCCTCTCTGGGAGTAAGGCTTTCAAGCACAAGATTTGTCTGGTCTGAAAGGTCTTTCTCTATTGCAGCGTCTGACGGAGACGGGGATTTTTCATCCTCGATAAAATCTCCGAGCGAGCTTTCTTCGTCATCGCCGATAGGGGTCTCAAGGCTCAGGGTCTGCTTCATGAGCCTGAGTATACGCCTTACCTTGGCAATGGGTATGTCCATTCTCTCGGCTATCTCTTCAGGGTACGGCTCCCTGCCAAGCTCTTTAAGGAGTTGGCGTGAGGTCTGAAGAAGCCTGTTGATAGTCTCGATCATGTGGACAGGTATCCTGATTGTCCTGCCATGGTCTGCGATAGACCTTGTAATAGCCTGCCTTATCCACCAAGTCGCATAAGTGGAGAACTTATATCCTTTTTTATAATCGAACTTATCCACGGCCTTCATAAGGCCGATATTGCCTTCCTGGATAAGGTCTGAGAACTTAAGCCCGAGGTTTACATATCTTTTTGCAATACTTACGACAAGCCTTAAGTTTGCTTCAATAAGCCTCTGCTTGGCTTCCCACATATGGAAGTCATTCACCTTTACCGCACGGGCGAGTTCCTTTACCTCATTGCGTTTCATCTCAAGGTGCTTGAGTATTCTTTTAATCCTAAGCTTCGCGCGCTCCTGCTTGCGGGGGCCCTTTTTATGCTCCTCCCTTTCAATCAGGTGCTCAAGTTTTACTATCCTTTTTACAATTCTGCGTATAAGATTATTGCTTAAATTAACATCTTTCAGGAGCTTATAGGCGCTCTCCGGCTTTCTTCTCTTAAGCCTTTCAAGCTTTCCGATTATCTCTTCGGAATTATGGTCCGGGGCTACGCTGACTACTCCTTCAACCGCTTCTTCCTGGCCTACTTCCTCGGCTTCCTCTATGAGGTTCCTTAAAGAAGCCTTGCCTTCCCTTACCCTGCCGACAACCCTTAATACTTCCCTTACGGCAAAGGGGCTTGAAAGGGTAAGCCTGCGAAGCTCTTCCCTGGATTCCTCGATCCTCTTTGCGTAGACTATTTCTTCTTCTCTCTTAAGGAGCGGGACAGCGCCCATCTCCCTCATGTAGATCCTTACAGGGTCTTCAACCCTTTCCGCCTCAAGGACCTCTTCTTCCTTGACTTCCAACTCCGGGGCCTCGGCGCCGCTTTTATCGGCAGAGTCAACTATATCAATTCCCAGTTCTCCGAGTGTCTCAAGGAGAGTATCCATTTCCTCAACGGAAAAATTGTCCTGCGGAAAAGCATCATTTATCTCATCGTATGTGAGAAAACCTTTGTCTTTCCCGATATCAATAAGACTGGTAAGGTCGCTATTGCCATTACCGGGATTTACGTTATTAGTTACGACTCTTTTAGTCATAGTCCACCCTTATATAGGATACGATTCCCTGTACATAGAAAATCATTTAATCCTAACATAACTGTATATCAATTGTCAAGCATCGTCAAGTCGTTGTTTTCTAAGAGTTTATGCTCCTGTAACTTGACGTTTCCTCTTGTATGTGTTAATTTTTACTATTCGAATATTTTTACTTGTTATATAATATCTATTCAGTAACTTATGTCACCTTTACCCTATGACATCTACGAAAAGGCCGGAAGGAGGGCTTAAAGTCAGAATCTCAAACTCATTTTTCTGGGTTCTGGTCTGTTTTTTATTAATATTTACAAGCAGTTGCACGCCTAATGACCCGTATAGAGCTTCAGAACGGGAAGACAACACCTTCTACTCCACTTTTAATGAAGCCCCGAAGCACCTCGACCCCGCAAGGGCCTACAGTTCCGACGAATACGACTTCCTTGGCCAGATATATGAACCACCCCTGCAGTACCATTATTTGGTGCGGCCTTATGCCCTCGTGCCTTCAACAGCCGAAGAGGTACCCGTACCGGTCTATATTGACAGGAGCGGCAGGAAACTCCCGCAGGAAGTCTCCCCTGAAAAAGTCCATAGGGCAATCTACGAAATAAAGATAAAAAAAGGGCTCATGTATCAGGAGCACCCCGCGTTTGCCAAGGACGCCTTGGGTGAGCCCATGTATGCACAACTCACTCATAAAGATATTGAAGGCATTGATGAGGTCAAGGATTTCAAGGTAAAAGGCTCCAGAGAGGCCAAAGCCGAGGACTTTGTATTCGAGATCATGAGGCTTGCGGACCCGCAGCTTGAAAGCCCCATCTCCCCGATGCTGGAGAAATACATTCTCGGGTACAAGGAATTTTCTGAAAACCTTAGAAAAGACCTTCTTGCTATCAGGAAAGAAAGAAGAAAGGCCGCTGGGCTTTCCTATAACCAGACCGTTGATGAAAAAGAAAACCCCATAATACTTGATTATAAGAAATACCCGTTCCCCGGCGTTGAGAAGGTTGACGATTATACATACAGGATAATACTTAAAACAAAGTATCCGCAGTTTGTCTACTGGCTTGCCATGCCGTTCTTCTCCCCTGTGCCTGAGGAGGCGGCTGCCTTCTACAAGCAGGGCCCGCTTGCGGATAAAAACATCACTCTTGACCGCTTCCCAGTGGGCACCGGTCCGTATATGATAGATACCTTTAATGCAAACATGGAGATAATCCTTGTAAAGAATAAGAATTTCCACTTTGAAGCGTATCCGTCCGAAGGCGAGGAGGGCGACCTTGAAAAGGGGCTCCTCGAAGACGCAGGCAAGAAGCTTCCGTTTATTGACAGGCTCGTATTCAAGAGAGAGAAAGAGGCAATACCGCGCTGGAACAAATTCCTGCAGGGATACTACGATAATTCAGGCATAGCCTCCGAAAGTTTTGACCAGGCAGTATCAGTATCAGCCGCGGGCAGGGCAGAGCTTACCGATACAATGAAGGACAGGGGCATCTATCTTATGACCTCGGTGCGCCCTTCCATCTATTACGGCGGTTTCAATATGCTTGACGATGTTATCGGAGGGTATTCCCCTGAAAAGCAGAAGCTCAGACAGGCAATCTCCATTGCGCTCGACTATGAAGAATATATAGAGATATTCAATAACGGCAGGGGACTGGCCGCCATGTCGCCCATACCTCCGGGAATATTCGGGCACATTGAAGGCAAAGAGGGCGTAAACCAGTTTGTCTATGAGTGGGATGAGGCAAGGAAAAAGCCTCTCCGCAAATCCATAGAGTACGCAAGAAAATTAATGACTGAGGCAGGTTATCCGGGCGGAAGGGACAAGAACGGCAGGCCCCTTGTAATCACCTTTGACAACCCGTGGACAGAGGCCGATGCAACACCCATGATAAACTGGTACATTAAAAAGCTCAGGCTCCTTGGCATCCAGCTTGAGAACAGGACAACGGATTACAACCGTTTTCAGGAAAAGGTCATGAAGGGAAACTTCCAGCTCCTCTCTTGGGGATGGAATGCCGACTATCCTGACCCCGAGAATTTCTTCTTCCTTCTGGCAGGGCCAAACAGCAAAGTCAAATATCAGGGAGAGAACGCCTCAAACTACGCTAACCCCGAATTCGACCGCCTTTTCAAGCTCATGGAGAACATGGATAACTCCCCTGAGAGGCTTAAGATCATAAACGAGATGAATGAGATTATCAGGAAGGACTCCCCCTGGATATGGGGCTACCATCCTGTTGCCTTCGGGCTTTATCACCAATGGATTGGCAATGTCAAATCCAACTCGATGGCCAATAATACTTTCAAGTACATCAAGATAAATCCTGATGTCAGAAAACAGTTCAGGGACGAGTGGAACAAGCCTAATTACTGGCCGATAATCATACTTTTCTCTGTCCTTGTAATCGGCTCGATTCCTGCCGTAATATCCGTGAGGAAAAAACGGCTGGGCAGGATTAAAAAATAATATGCTTACTTACATTATCAGGCGAATACTTTACGCTATACCGATTGTGATAGGGGTCAACCTCCTTACCGCGATACTGTTTTTCTATGTAAACACCCCTGATGACATGGCCCGTAAAATACTCGGAGAGAAAAATGTCACCCCTGCTGCCATTGAGAACTGGAAGGCTGACCACGGCTACAATCTCCCGACTTTCTTAAACACGAAAGAAGAAAGTATCGGAAAGGTCACGCAGACCATCTTCTTCCAGAAATCAGTGCCGCTCTTCTGGTTTGATTTCGGCAGGTCTGACAGAAACAACATCGATATAGGAAATGAGATAAAGACAAGGATGTGGGCAAGCCTTGCCATAAGCGTGCCCATGTTCATACTCGGCATCTATGTTGACCTGTTTATCGCCATGATGCTCGCCTATTACAGAGGGACTTACCTTGACCTGTGGGGGCTTATAATCGGGGTTGTCATGATGTCGGTCTCAACCCTTTTCTACATCATCGGCGGGCAGTTCATCTTCGGCAAGGTCCTGAAGCTCTTTCCCATTTCGGGCTACGACACAGGCCTGCACTCAATCAAGTTCCTGATACTGCCCGTGATAATCGGCGTGATAAGCTCGGCAGGCGCGGGGATACGCTTCTACAGGACGGTTTTCCTTGAGGAGATGAACAAGGATTACATCAGGACGGCAAGGGCAAAGGGGCTCTCCGAAGGCAAGGTGCTCTTCAAGCACGCGCTCAAGAACTCCATGATACCGATACTTACGAATGTAGTGGTCTCCATCCCGTTCCTGTTTTACGGAAGCCTCATCATGGAGACATTCTTTGCCATACCCGGGCTTGGGAATTTTACGATCGAGGCCATACAGGCACAGGACTTTGCCATTGTAAGGTCAATGGTCTATCTCGGCTCCATTTTATATATCATTGGGCTTATATTGACAGACATCAGCTACACCCTTGTTGACCCAAGGGTAAGGTTCGAATAATAAAATAATAAGCTTCTGCAATTTTACAAGAGAATAAAAAATGCCCGTAATACTTGCAACAGACCTGATAGTCTTTTTCCTTATCGCAATGGCAGTATACTTTGCCATCGGCTCAAGGAAGGAAGGCACGATAAAGACAGCATGGCATGAGCTTAGAAAGAACAAGCTCGCGATGCTCTGCCTTGCCATACTCTCGGTCTATGTTGCTTTAGCAACCATGGACAGCATACGCTGGAGGGATGCCATCCTTGAGGAAAGCGGCAAGGCTGCGCTCACGCCTGATGGGGCCATAATCTACAGCCCTCAGGCCTTAAGCGTCCTTGACAGGGTATTTTCAAATATCAGGACGAATACGGAGAAGACCTATTCAACCCCTCTTTCTTCACGCCAGTACTCAAAGGAGAGCGTGGAGAAGCCTGACGGGACAATCGTGAGGGATTATCCTATTTTAAAATATCCGGGGACGCATCTGTTCGGGACTGACAAGGTAGGCAATGATGTCTTCTTCATCGCCCTGAAGGGAGTGCGCACAGGCATAGTCATAGGCGCTGGCACTACCATCATCATAATCCCGTTTGCCATATTCTTCGGCGTCATCGCAGGCTTCTACGGCGGCCTCATAGACGATATCGTCCAATATATTTACACAACGCTCTCATCAATCCCCGGAGTGCTTTTGATAGTGTCGTTCATGCTCCTTTTCGGCACAAGCGGGTATCAGGGCGGGCTTTTATCCGAATTAAATATCAGGCTTGGGTTTTTCGTGCCCAATGAAAGGCTCTTCTGGCTCTGCGTGATACTGGGCATAACATCGTGGACAGACCTTTGCAGGCTAATCAGGGGAGAGACCCTTAAATTAAGGGAGCTTGAATATGTGCAGGCGGCAAAGGCATTCGGGGTTGGGAAGCTTTCAATAATCAGCCGCCACATAGTGCCCAATGTCATGCACCTTGTGCTCATAACATTCGTCCTCCAGTTCAGCGGCCTTGTGCTTGCGGAGGCCGTATTGAGCTACATCGGCATAGGCGTAGGCCCTGAGATGGGGAGCTGGGGCAATATGATAAATACCGCACGGCTTGAACTGAGCAGAGAGCCTGTCGTGTGGTGGAATCTTTTAGCGGCGTTCATTTTCATGTTCGGCCTTGTGCTTCCGGCAAATATCTTTGGAGATGCCGTAAGGGACGCGCTCGACCCAAGGCTCAGGTACAGGTAATTTATGTCAGCACCGATAATCGAAGTCAAAGACCTCAAGACTTATTTCCAGACCCCGAAGGGGATAGCGAAATCAGTTGACGGGGTATCGTTCAGCATACCAAGAGGGGGGACCTTTGCCCTTGTGGGAGAGTCCGGCTGCGGAAAGTCCGTTACAGCCCTTTCTCTCATCCAGCTTGTCCCTGAGCCGGCAGGCTATATTGCCGGAGGCGAGATACTGCTTAACGGCAAGGACATAATATCGCTTACTGAGAGCGAGAAAAGGAATATCAGGGGTAATAAGATCTCCATGATATTCCAGGAACCCATGACATCCCTGAACCCGGTATTTACCATAGGCGATCAGATAATGGAGACCATCAGGCTCCATCAGGGCAAAACAAAGAAAGAGGCACAAGAGATTGCAATAGACATGTTCAGAAAAGTGGGGCTGCCCAACCCTGAGGCCATGATAAACGAATATCCCCACAGGCTCTCAGGAGGCATGAGGCAAAGGATAATGATAGCCATTGCCCTTGCGTGCAAGCCTGACCTCCTCATAGCTGACGAGCCCACAACAGCTCTTGATGTCACCATACAGGACCAGATATTAAAGCTCATAAACGAGCTTAAGGCCTCAATGGGCACAGCGGTTCTCCTTATCACGCATAACCTTGCCCTTGTCTATCAGAACGCTGAGACTGTCGGTGTAATGTACGCGGGTAAGATAGCTGAGATGGCCTCTACCAAAGACCTCTTCAGAAACCCGATGCACCCGTACACGGTAAAGCTCCTTCGTTCTATACCCGGAGGAAAGAAGAGGGGTAAGGCGCTTGATACCATTATCGGCACAGTGCCTCCTGCGACATCCTATCCGTTGGGGTGCCACTTTGCGGGAAGATGCCCGAGGGAGATGGAAGGGTGCGCCACAATTGAGCCGCCACTTGCCGAGCGCGCTCCGGGCCATCTTGTAGCCTGCCATCTGCATGACCCCGAGTTCATGAACAAACCTTATTCAAAGCCCATAAGGCAGGAGCCTGACAAGCTCTCACCACTTGCCACACCGTTTAAGGACAGGGAGATTATCCTTGAGGTCAAGAACCTTAAAACATATTACCCGATACGCAAGGGACTTCTTAAAAGGGTTGTCGGCAATGTAGCTGCAGTAGACGGCATAGACCTTTCCATCAGGCAGGGCTCTACCCTTGCCCTTGTCGGGGAATCAGGCTGCGGGAAGACAACCGCGGGCAAATCCATCATCCAGCTTATAAGACCGACAGAGGGCGAGATACTTTTCAGGAACAACGACCTTGCCAGACTTGGCGACCGTGAGCTTAAGAAATACAGGTCGCTTATCCAGATAATATTTCAGGACCCGTATTCATCGCTCAACCCAAGGCTTATGGTAAAGGACACCATCGAAGAAGGGCTTAAGACCTTAAAGCCTGACATGGGAAAAGAGGCACGGATGAAAAGAATCGCCTCTACGCTTGAAAGGGTTGGGCTTGTGCCTGAGATGATGTACCGCTACCCGCATGAATTTTCAGGAGGCCAGAGGCAAAGGATAGGCATAGCAAGGGCGCTGGCGGTTGACCCTGAGTTCATTGTGTGCGATGAGGCCGTAAGCGCGCTCGATGTCTCCGTGCAGGCGCAGATACTAAATCTCCTTAAATCAATCCAGAGGGACTTCGGGCTCTCATTCCTTTTCATCACGCATGATCTAAGCGTAGTAGAGTATATAGCCGATGAAGTAGCCGTGATGTACGCAGGCAAGATTGTAGAGAGGAACAGGACTGAAGAGATATTTTCTAATCCGCAGCATGACTATACAAAAAAACTCCTCTCCGCCATTCCCAGGATAGATGAAAGCCTTGTCAACGCATGGAAGCTGCCCGGGCATCATTAATCAACATCCCGTGCTGCCAAGGGAGTAAACAAAACTTTCAGGCCCTTTTGGAGTATGCACAAGGAAGCATGAGGCCCCTCTCTTGGTAACACAGTAGTCCCCGAACTCCGTTGTCTTACAGCAGGAATTATTGGCAAACGACCAAAACCCTACTTCGGCGCTAAGCGCCTCTTCAACCAGACTTACGACCTTTGGGTCGACCTCTTCCTTTGTCTTTGTGAAAAGGTCTGTAAACATCATCTCCCCTGCGCCACTCTCTATTATGGATTTAAGGAGCTTGTGCCTCCTGTTCCTCACCTGCTCCTTTTTCGATTCATCCGATATCGGTATAGGAAGCCTGAAGCCCAGCTTCCAGAGGTTTCTCCTGAGCCCCACTGCATGATTGCCAAGCTCATCGTTTGATTTGAGTATGAAATCACTTGTCGTAAGTTTGCCGCATTCTCTGGCAAACTCCCCTAAAGCCTCGATAAGGCCCTCATGTACCTTGATATGGTCAGGCGGGTTCCTGAGCTGTTTTATTATTGAGGATGTTAGTGATTCAAACGGGGTCTGGAGGATCTTGCTGATAGGGATTCCTGCTACTGCCCATGCGTATAGGTTGATGCTGTCATATGTTTCCTGAAGCTGCTTATTCGGTACGGTCGGGTTTGACACAAAATTACGGACCGCAAACTGCGCCCTGCGTGCCATGGCAACCTCCTTTGATTTTTGATATTGTTTTTCGCATATTTAGCTCCTATAAAAATTATATATCATAAAACCTATAAGTCGAGATGCGCTCTGTTTAAGATGTCTTTACAAGGCACCTGAGGAGTTCCGCCACGCTCCACGCCTGGGCAATGCAGCCGCCGGGGCTGAAGGGCTCTTCCGCGTCAAAGACCTCGCTCATAGTGCCTACTCCGGCAGCGCTTAACTGGCCCCAAAAGCCGTTCAGCAGCTCTCTCGCCTCAGAGGTTTTTTCAGGGTAAGTCTTAAGCCAGGCATCTATGAAAGGCCCTATCAGCCATGCCCAGACAGTGCCCTGATGATAAGCCGCATCCCTTGAACGAAGGTCCCCGAAGTACCTCTTCTTATAATTCGGATGGTCAGAAGAAAGCGAGCGCAGGCCGAAATCAGTCACGAGCCTCTCTTGGACAATACTTACCACAGGCTCCCATTTATCTCTTTCGAGCACCGGGTTTTTGAGCGATATTGAAAAGAGCTGATTGGGCCTCAGGGCATTGTCTTTCTCCCCAAGCTCTCCGTCAACCACATCATAGAGACACCCCCGTTTTTCATTCCAGAACTTCTCGTTGAAAGCCTTTTTCACACGCTTCGAAAGGTCAATATAAAAATTCGCGGCCTTGTCACCCTTCTCAAGCCTTACCCAATCCGCAAGCAGGCACAGGGCATTGTACCAGAGCGCGTTTATCTCTACCGCCTTGCCCCTTCTTGGCGTGACGACCCATTCCCCCACCTTTGCATCCATCCATGTGAGCTGATATCCTTTCTGCCCCTGCTTCATAAGGCAGTCCTTTTTATCCATTCCTATGCCGAACCTTGTACCTTTGATATGGTGGTCTATTATTTTTATGAGGCTTGGCAGTATTCTTCTTAAGGTTATCATGTCACGGGTGAACTCAAGGTATCTCTCCATAGCATGGAAGAACCAGAGCGTGGCATCAGCGGTATGATAAAGCCCTTCGCTCGTGCCCTCAGGGAACATGTTGGGTATGAGGCCGTCCCTTATGTAGTGGTCGAATGTCCTTAGAATATAGCCTGCCTCAAGGTGCCTGCCCGTGAGAAGCGCAAGCCCTTCAAGGCTTATCATCGTATCCCTGCCCCAATCCGTAAACCAGTGGTATCCCGCAATCACGGTACGCATTTCATCGCCTGCGGCCCGTGCGCGGGCTGAGTCCTCTATGCGCCCCACGGGAGTTATTATGAACTGGTCTGCGGCAAGTATAAGCTCAGGGCCAAGCCCCTTCTTTGACCTCGGGTCAGCCTCCGAGAGCAGCCTCTCCCTCCTTAGCAGTTCGGCGTTCATGGCATCATCAGACTTAAGCGCAAGTATCGTCTCCCAGCTCTCGGTCGAAGAAACAAGCGCGGCCTTGCCGCCTTCCCTGAGGTCAACTGAAAAATGCCCCGGGCTCCACAGGTCGCCAAGGCAGTCATACCCCCTGCACTCTTCAACGGTATAGAGTATCTCTACAATAGTGCGCTCCTCAATGGTGAATGAGGAATTATGCCCGTACGAAAGCATCCTTAAGGGAGGCAGGTTCTGCTTTGAAGAGAACTCATAGAGGCTTTCAGTTACCTGTATGGTGTAAGGCCTTACAAGAGGGACATTTACGGGAGCCTCATGGTGCCTGAAGTTTATCGAAGGCCTGAGCTTGAGTTTTATTAAACCTTCACCCTTGATAAGGGTGTAGCCCATGTGAACGGTGTTCTGCTGATAAGGCATGATTATGCGCTTCTCAAGGACAAACCCTTCAAATTCGTAATGCCATACGGGAAGGCCTGATTCAAGCCTGAACTCTTTAAGGTACGGACATTGATACAAGTCCTGCTTTGTCAAAAACTCTTCGCCGAATATCTCTATCGTCCTTCCGTCTGGCAGTTCTATAAGCTCGGCCAAATGGCTCAGCATGCTTATACGCCCAAGCGGAACAGGCATGGAGGCGATAAGCAGGCCGTGATATCTGCGTGTTATTACCCCGGATACCGTTCCGGACGCGTAGCCGCCTATGCCGTTTGTAACAAGCCACTCAAGGCTGTTGAAAGGCTCTGCCTCCCATGACTTTATGTCCTCTCTCCTGATCTTTCTGATGATGCTTTCCATATATTTTACTTGGCCATTTCCTTTGGTGAAAAAAGCACTGCCGACTCCCTGATTACGCTCAAAGCCTCAGAGGGGTCAGGCTCTATTATCCCGCTTCCTCCGTAACAAGGGTCTTCACTCGACCAGAGCACCTGCCAGTCCCTTTCAAAAGGCGGGGCAAGCAAAGGCTCAGGAGCAGGCTCAAGGCGCAAGTCTGCCCCAAGGTTCACAATTAAAAGCCTCTCGTCTTCCTCTCCGAAATATCGCAGGAGGAACGAATGCTCCCCAAGTATCGCCCCGTCAATGCTGCCCTCTTTTACAGAGCTTAATACAATATCCTCCCGTCTCAATTTCAGCAAATCCTTATACATCTGATATATTTCACTGTGCTTTATCCTTTCAGAGAGGTCGAGCTTTGATTTTAAAAATGTATCCAGATGGCTTGGGTCAGGTATAAGCGACTGCACCCTTTCGCCTTTAAGGTTTGGGAACTGCTTAAGAAAATTGAACCTGCCATTTTTTACGGACACCATGAGCCTGGTATTCAGATCAGCGAAATAGAGAAAGGGGCTGGAAGAGCCGAACTCCTGCCCCTGAAAGATAAGCGGGGTGCCGGGCATGAGCAGCAGTAGCGCTGTCATTGCCCTGAATTTTGGCGGGCTTGCCAGGTAATTGGCCCTGAGCCCTTGAAAGGAGTTTGCCACCTGGTCATGGTTCTGAAAATAGTTGATGAATGTCTCAGGCCTTATACCCCGTGTTGAAGTGCCCCTCTTTTTATGCTGCCAGAAATACCTCTGACCCTGAAAAAGATAGCCTCTTTTTGCCTCAGAGACAAACTCCTGCGGCGTTCCCCTATAATCCGAATAATATGCCTGATGATATCCCGTGAGAGCTACCATCGCGCTATGGTGGAAGTCATCATTCCAGAGCCCGTCAAACCCGTAGCCCCCTTCTTCAACAGGCTTTACAAGCTTCACCTTCTGGGGCTCGTTCTCAGCTATCAGCAGTACGGAACGGCCTGAGGCAGCCTTTCTCACACGCTCTGATATCTCAGCAAGGATATAGCTCCCGGAATTATCGATTATCGTCTGTGTGGCGTCAAACCTGAACCCGTCAAAATGGAACTCGCTTATCCAGTATTGCGCATTTGAGGCAAAGAATTCCCTTACCGCGGTTGAGTTATCCCCGTCAAAATTAATGGGCTTTCCCCATTCATTGAAATACCTGTCAGTAAAAAAATCGTCCGAGAACTTCTGAAGGTAGCATCCTTCGGGGCCGGTGTGGTTATAGACAACGTCAAGGATAACGCCAAGGCCTGTCTCATGGGCGGTATTTATGAAATTCCTGAGGTCATCAGGCCTGCCGTAGACGCGTGCGGGAGAATAAAGATAGGTTCCGTCATATCCCCAGCCAAACCTGCCGGGGAATTCCGAAATGGGCATGACCTCAACTGTAGTAATGCCAATTCGGGCAAGCTCTTTCAGCTCCCTTGCCGCCGCCTCCCAGGTACCCTCTTTCGTAAAAGTGCCGATATGCATCTCATAGATGATCTGCCCCTTAAGGTTAACGCCCTTCCATGTCTTATCAGTCCATTTAAATTCAAAAGGGTCTATCACCTCGGACGGCCCGTGAGGCCCCTGAGGCTGAAACCTCGAGGCAGGGTCAGGATAGGCATCTTTTTCATCAAGCCTGTAGCGGTAGAGCGTTCCCTTTGCCGCCTGTTTTACAAAGGCTGAGAAATACCCGTCCCCTTCAGGGATAAGCTCCGCATTCTCAATAGAGGCTTCGGCTTTGCCGTTTTCGAATAGTGCCTCTACCTTTTTGGCCTTCGGTGCCCAGATGCGAAAGTGCGCCCCAGCACTACCGGGGATAATCTCCGCTCCAGCCGGAAAACGCCTATCTGTGCTGCCGGTCTGCCCTTTTTTATTGTTTTTCATGGGATTCCGATTAGCGGTTTAACAGGCGCAAAGGCTCAAAATCAATTCTAACACAGAATTTCAGGGATACTGTCCGGACAGGAAATAGAGTTAAAATCCATTTTAAAAACAGGTGGTTGGATTAAGGAATGGAAAATAAAAAAAGGGGATGGCATCAAGCCATCCCCTCTGTAAAGATATTTATCCGTTTTACTCTGAAAGCTCTCCCTTTTTCCTGGAAGGCTCTGCTACTGAGATATAACCTGCGGCGATTTCCCTGAGTGCGGTGACAACCGCCTTGTTCTCGCTCTTTACAAGCGGGGGAGCGCCTTTCAGAAGAACCCTTGCCCTCTGGGAAGCAAGATGCACAAGAGCAAAACGGCTATTGACCTTCTTAAGACAATCTTCTACGGTAATTCTTGCCATTTATATTTTCCTCCCTGACGATTTCTCTTTTAAATTACTTTATATAAGCCCCGAAAAGTTTTTCGACCTTATCGAGCATTTTCGGGGTCTTTGCCTTTTCAGCTATTATGATGGATTTGAATATCTCGAAGGCCTCTTCGAGCTTATCATTTATGATGATATAATCATACTCAGGCGCCTTGCCTATTTCCGCTTCGGCAATCCTGAGCCTTTTTTGAATCTCTTCAGGCGAATCCTTGCCCCTGCCCTTTAGCCTTTCCTCGCAAGCCTCGATGGATGGGGGGAGTATGAAAACGGAAACCCCTCCCTTTAACTTGCCCCTGACGCTTTGCGCGCCCTGTACATCTATTTCAAGGATTACATCGTAGCCTTGTGAAAGGAGCGTCTCAAGGTCTGCCTGGGAAGTGCCGTACCTTCTTCCGTAAACCCCGGCATGCTCTATGAATTCGTCCCACTCTATCATACGGTCGAATTCCGCGTCGTCGACAAACTTATAATCGACTCCGTTTACCTCTCCGGGCCTGGGCTTGCGGGTGGTATAAGAAATAGAATGCCTGAAATTCGCAAAAAAATCAACTGCCTTCTTACAGAGGGTGGTTTTTCCTGCCCCTGAGGGCGCTGACACGATAAAAGGTATCCCGCTCATCTCCCTGCCATTACTCGACATTCTGGACCTGTTCCCTGATCTTTTCTATCTCGCCCTTCATGTCGATTACATACCCGGTAATTTTTGTGTCATTGGCCTTTGAACCTATTGTATTTATCTCCCTGCCTATCTCCTGGCAAAGGAAGTCGAGCTTCTTGCCTATGGGCTCGTCAAACTTCAGGAACTTTCTGAACATATCAAGGTGACTCTTGAGCCTTGCCGTCTCTTCGTTTATGTCAGTCCTTTCCGCGAATATGGCTGCTTCAAGGAGTATCCTTGAATCATCTATCTTGCCCCCGATCAGCCTTTCCATCTCTTCCTTGAGCTTTTGCCTATAGGCTTCAAGGGTTTTGGGAGCATGCGCCTCTACATCAAACAGTATGCCGTCAAGGGTGCCAAGCTTCTTAAGAAGATCTTCCCTCAGGTTTGCGCCTTCTTTAAGCCTCCAATCAGCAAGCTGGTCAAACGCGGCATAAAGAGCAGCCTTAAGGGCTTCCCAGTCAGCCTCGCCCAAGGCGCCTTTTTTCTCAAATGTAAAAATATCTTTTAATCTTAAAAGAGTCGCAATGTCAGCCTCTCCCTTGACCCCAAGCTCCTTTTTAAGCCCTTCGGCAGCCTCGATATACAGCCTTGCCATATCAAGGTTCAATTTAAGAGGCGGAACTTCGGCTGAAGTAGCGGTGATGTGCAGGGAGAACGAGCCCCTTGCGAATGTTTTCTTCACCTCTTCCCTAATCCTGTTCTCAAAGGCAAAGAACCTCTCAGGCCCCCTGTAATGCACATCTATGAAGCGGTGGTTGAGGGATTTCACCTCTATTGAGAATACCTCAGCCCCTATCGAAAAATCGCTCCGGCCATAGCCGGTCATGCTCTTAGCCACGCTTCAACCCCTTGCCTATCTTAAAGGCATAGCGCTTCCTTATCTGTTTAAGGAGCGCCTTCATTGCGTCAGTATTGTAATCAGGGTATGTCCATTCAAGGCTTCTGAACCTGCCCTGCTCATATATCATCGTAAGGTCGGCGAAAACGCCTTCCTTTAAATATATCCTATGCGAAAAGTTCTTGCAGCTTGCCAGCACGAACTTCTCAAGGGCCATAAAACCCGGGTCTATATTGACCCTTCTTTTATTATCGCCTTTTAAGTACTCCGCCTCAAGGGCGTTGGTAAAGAGCTTTATAGGCGCAAGGTCTTCTATGTTGATAAGCTCTTCAAATGAAGCGATCTTGCGCTTAAGCCCTGTGCCGAACTCACCTTCATAATAGTCGGTGCTGGAGAAATCCAGCGTTTCACTTAAACAGTCTATGGCCCCGAACCTCTCCTCAAGCCTGGAAAGCGCTTCAGGGAAAAGATTTGTCTCATTTGTAAAAATGCTTATTACAAGCTTGACAGGGTCTATCTGCCTTGGCCTCATTTTGACTTTGCTTTTGTCTTAAGCCCTACTGTAACTGCCTCGATAAGTTCGGCAGGCGTCAATGTAGCTGTGCCGACCTTGCCTACGACAACCCCCGCGGCAAAGTTCGCAAGGACAGCTGCTTCCTTAAAGGTAGCGCCTGAAGCAAGGGAAAGCGCAAGGGTGCCTATGACGGTATCTCCTGCGCCGCTTACATCAAATACCTCTTTTGCCACAGTCGGGATATGGGTCTCAAAGCCCGGCTCAAAAAGGCTCATGCCGTTCTCTCCCCTTGTGATGAGGAGCGCCTCGCAGCCGAGTTTATTGAAAAGCACCTCGCCTGCCCTGTGAAGCGATGCGTTATCCACAATATCCACGCCTGAGGCCTGACTTGCCTCAAGGTTATTCGGGGTTACTATGCTTACGCCTTTATAATAATCGAAATGCTCTACCTTTGGGTCAACCGCGACAGGCTTCTTCAGCTTTTTGCAAAACTCATTTGTCTCTGCCATGAGGTTTTCCGTGATAAGGCCTTTGGCGTAATCAGATATGACGACCAGGTCAGCGGACTTAACAGCCTTCTTGATATAGCTTATGACCTTTGCTGCGCTCTCAGCCTCTACCTTATCCCTCTTCTCACGGTCAAACCTTACTACCTGCTGGCTGTGCGCCACAATCCTTGTCTTGATTGTTGTAGGCCTCTTGTTGTCAGCGATGATGCCCTCTGTGGGAATTCCTTTTTCCTTAAGTATCTTTATAAGCCTCTTGCCGTCGTCATCTTTTCCGATGACGCCTGTAACAAGGGACTTTCCCCCAAGGCTGTGTATGTTATTTACCACATTGGCGCTTCCGCCGAGCATGATGCTCTCTGAAGTCACCTCAACCACCGGCACAGGGGCCTCAGGCGATATCCTCTTGACCTTGCCCCATATGAAATGGTCCATGATAAGGTCGCCGATTACAAGCACCTTTGCCCTGCTGAAGTGATTGATTATCGAGTACGCTCTCTTGAGATTCAAATGGTTTTTTATCATCTCTGTCCTCATTTTCGGATTGCTTCCACTACCTTAAGGAACTCACTTACATTCTTCTCTATCGGGTATTTCTCAGCGGCCTGCCTTGAAAGCCGGCCTGCCTTAAGCCTCTTATCCTTATCCAGAAAAAGAAGCGTCTTCTCAGCTACTTCGGCATGGTCTGCCGGGTCTTCGATGATGCCTGCGTTTACCCCGTTCTGTAATACTTCGGATGCGCCGTTCACCCTTGAGGTCACAACAGGAAGGCCTGAGGCCATTGCCTCAAGGCACGCGTTGCTGAACGGCTCATAGATAGTGGGCAATATAAAAATATCAGCCGCGCCGTAATACCCGGCAGTCCCTTTTACCGGGCCTTTGAAGATGACCCTGTCAAGGACCCCAAGGCTTTTTGCCTCCTCAATATACTTCGAGGCCTTGCCCTTGCCAACGACAAGCAGCCTGAAATCCCCTTTTTCCTTAAGGAGACCAAGCGCGCGTATGGCATACATAAGCCCTTTTCGCTCAAAGCCTGAGCCAACGAAAAGGAGCATGATTGTATCCGGGTTTATCCCCAGCCCGGTACGGAATCTTTCTCTTTCATCTCCGGCAGGGGCATTGAAACTGGACAGGTCTATTCCATTGTATATAACACATATCTTTTCGTCTGGCAAACCATAATGCCTTATAATATCCTGCTTTACCTGATTGGAATTTGCCACGACCTTCTTAAGCCGCTTGCTTGAAAAAAGCCTTTTTTCAATATGGAGAAGCACTGAATGAAGGGGGTTTAGCCTGATTAAAAACCTCTTGAGGCCTGAAACAGACCTTCCTCTTCTTATGAGCCATTCCCTGTGACAGCCGTCCCCTGCCCTGTAGATGTCCTGGCAAAAGGTCCTCTCAAGGCTTATCACGCAGTCAAGCCCTGACTTGTCCACCTCTTTTTCCGCATTGAGGGCAAAAGTCAAAGGCCTTAGGAACGATGGGCCCGCGGCTTTTACCTTATGCACCTTAAGGCGGCCCTTCTCCTCCCAGTTCGTTGAGAACACTTCGAGCGAATGCCCCCTCTTAAGCAGTTCATCCATGAACCTTTGAAGGAAGACCTCTGCCCCGCCAAACGGGGTATAACGCATCCTTATAAGCCCTATTCTCAAACCGCACCTGTCTGATTGTATAACTGCATGAATGCCGGGAACGCCTCCTCGACAGTAACCGAGGCGGCAAGCTTTGTATCTTTCTGTAATATTATATTAGGCACTCCCCACGGCGCCCATCTCTTCTTATCGGTAGAGCCCCATATGGTAAGAATGGGCTTCCCGAGGGCGGCCGCTATGTGCATTGCCCCGCCGTCAGAGCATACTGCGATGTTTGCAATGCTCATGGCAGATATAAGCTCTTTAAGGCTTGTGGTCCTGTACGCAAAAGGCTTCTCCTTCATATTGGACAAAAGCCACTCCGCCTTTTCATCATCTCCGGGATGTAGAGGATTACGGTCGCTGCCCGGAGACCACAGGAGCATTATCTTTAATCCAAGCTCTTCCTGAAGTTTTTCGGCAAGCTCTTTAAACCTCTCCTTGGGCCACCTGTTCTGAGGTTTTCTTGAGCTTATGTGAAGCGCGACGAGCCTGTCATTGCCCTTAAGACCCGCGCCCCTTAAAAAATTCAATGCCTTATCCTGCTCAGCCTTATCAGGGATTATTGACATCCTGGGTATCGAAGTCATGTCAACCCCAAGAGGCTTTACAAGGTTCATCATTGCCTCGACCTCGTGGATTGATTCCTGAGGCTCTAAAACAGGCACATTGTATAAAGACCTTGAAAGGAATTTATGGACATAGCCTATGCGCGCCTTACCCCCTGTAAGGAAAGTGTATCTGGCAAGCCTCGCTGAGTAGCCGTAGCTGCAACCGATTGCCGCATCGAACCTGGCAGCCCTGACCTTTCTTATAAGGCTGAAATTATTGAGGGCTACCTTTATCATCCCCTTTGAGGCATTGTGCTTGCCTTTCTCATAGATAAAGACATCATCCACATCCGGGTTATCCAGTATGGCCTCGGCATTATATGAATTTACAAGCACGCCTATTTTGATATCGGGATATTTAAGGCGCACCGCTTCAATTGCAGGTGTGGTGCAGACAAGGTCCCCTATATTATCCCTTCTTATGAATATGACGCTCTTTAATGCCATTGTTTTTCTTCCGCTGTTGAATTAAGCTGCCTGTAAAGCACAAAAGAGCAGGCAGCAAATGTCATCATCAGCACTCCGCTTGACTCTTCCCATAACCCGTTCGTATAATTTATCAGCGCATAGGAGAGCAGCATGCCTGTGACACCGTACTTGAGAAAAGACGCGGGAGGGCTGAAGCGCTTTCCGAAAACAGAGATGGACTTGTACAGTATCGTCGCCCAGAAGAATAAGAATGCCAAAAGCCCGATAATGCCTATCTCAAATAATATTTGCAGGACGAGATTATGAGGGTTTGCCTTGCCGTATCCGTTATCGTTAAAATAAAGATGCGTGCGTCCTGACTTATCCCACTTCTCAATATAGCCCTTATCCCTTGCCACCCACGACAATTTCTTCCATCCGTAGCCCCATCCGGCAATAGGCCTATCCTCTATCATATCGACTGTGCCATGCCATATCGCGAGCCTGTCATTAAGGCCCTCATGGTCATTTGAGACATAATTCCTGGGATTAAGGAGTGTCTTGTACCTGTCAAAGGCACTGGGGTTCATCTCAAGGATTACTACGCCTGAAATAATGCAGAAGATAATCCCTGCGGCTATTACCTTATATTTTTTTGCCAGGAGCGTTGAGAGGAAAACGCCTGCCGTAAAGGCCACTATCTGCGTCCTGTGGTTATTGAGCACAGAGAGGATAAACTCAAGGACTATGAAAAATATTATGAGGCCTTTCATCTTTGCGCTGTCATTTGAAGAGTACAGATAGCCTACCGCAAGGGGGATATAAAAAGTGGCATAGAGGGAGTACCCTCCGAGGAACGGCCTGCCCTTGTTCGGCTCATCAAGCCAATGCAGCAGCACATCGATATTGTTATTCAAAAGAACAAGGATGCTCAGGAACGCGAAGCCGCCGATGAGCGCGTAGAAAACAGGCTTAAGCTCATCGAAGGTCTTAAATTCCGTTATGACCACGAGGAATATGACTGCCTGATACGCAAGGTTTTTCCTGATAAAATCAAAACTGTCCAGCGGGTACGGGCTTAAGGCCGCACTGAGCACGCAGGCAACAATAAGCGCGGCAAGCCCCTGTATCGTCCTGTCCTTGAAATCAATGCTTACCTTTTTCCTTGCGAGCTTTAAAATAAAAATCAGCAGCACCAGAACAAAGGCAGTATTCCTCACGCCTGACATCTGCTTGAAAGGCTGCATGAAAAGGTATATGGCAAGAAAAACTGGGGTAAGCCTGTATTTGATTATAAGCTCTTCGAGTCTTTCCATTATCTTACGCTATCTCGTTTCAGGGATTATCTTAAGCACGGATTTTAAAACCGTATCAGGTGTTATTTCAGTTACGCAGTTTTTGTGTCCGAACCTGCACTTGTAAGGCGTTGAGAATGTGTGCGAGCAGGGTATGCAGCTATATCCCTTCTCCTGCACTATCTGGCTCTGTTTTCCGATGGGCCTCTGGTCATTCATATCGCACGGGCCGGCTATATCTATCACAGGCACATCAAGCGAATCCGCCATATAGATGAGCCCTGTATCAACTCCTATTACAAGCGAGAGCTTACGCATAAGCGCAGGCAGTTCCGTGAGCGAAAACAGGCCGCAGTAGTTTACTACCCTTTTGCTGTTGCCTACAAAGGTAGCCAGCTCTTCCCCTGTCTGCCTATCCTTCTCAGAGCCGAGGAGCACAATGGTCGCCTCGGTATTCTCAAGAATTTTGCCGGCGAGCGTAAGGAAGTTATTCTTGCCCCAGTCCTTTAGCTCATTGCCTGTGCCGAGCACAAGCCCTATGCAAGGGCCGCTTCTCTTAAAGACTGCAGCTACCTTTGCCTCAGCCTCAGATGACTGATAGACTTCCTTTTGAAGCTCATACTTATCTATCCCCAGATGCTTAAGGCTCCTGAGGAATGTCTCCATGGACATCCTCGGGTTAAGATGGTATTCAACATGGGTGTTAAGCTTCATAAGCTTCTTAAGCGTCCTGCCGGAGTAGTCCGGGTATACCGCTATCCTCTTCGGTATGCCTGCCCAGTAAGCAGCCATTATATTGGTGACATTCGGCATCAGTATAAGCGCAGTTGAATATCCCTTCTCACTAATCTGCTTAGCGAACGCGCGCTTGCCTTTAAGCCCCTTCTTTGCCTTGCCGTCCAGAATTATTATTTCATCTATATAAGGGTTGTGCTCAATGACGGGAAAGGCAACCGGGTCTATTACGACCCCAAGCCTTGATTTGGGATATGCCTTTTTTATCTCCCTGAATACGGGTGTAGTGCATATCATATCCCCTATCTTGGCGGTCTGGAATACCAGAATGGAGCCGTCCCTGCGCTTTCTGAATCTTGAAGCAAAGAAAACAAACGGGTATGTCAAATATGCTAAAATCGCGTAAATCAACTCAAGACCTCTTCAAAAACCCTGCTGACCCCATCTATGTACCTTTCAATGCCGAATGATTCCGTAACCCTTTTTCTTCCGGCCTCTCCCATGGAGCGCATCTTATTTGTATTGCCAAGAGCTGCCTCTATCGCACTGGCAAGGGCCTCGGCGTTTTCTTCCTTCACAAGGATGCCTGTTGAATCATTTACCGCCAGCTCCCTCGTGCCTACCACATCAAAGGCAACAACAGGCTTTCCCATCAGCATTGATTCAAGTATCACCCTCGGCAAACCCTCTTTCTCCGAAGGCATAACGAAAAGGTCAAAGGCATTGATGTAAGATATCGCGTCAGCGGAAAAGCCCGTGAATATGACCCTGTCCTTTATCCCGAGCCTTACGCAGGACTCCTTCAAATTATCCATCTCAGGCCCTTCGCCTACCACTGCGCAGAAAATATCTTTCCTCTTCAGCTGCGCGAATGCTTCAATGAAAAGGTTTATCCTCTTCCTCTTTACAAGAGAGCCTACCGTACCGATAAGGAGAGACCCTTTGCGCACTCCAAGCTCTTTGCGTATTTCTTCTGGGCCCCTCTTTGCCTTTACCCGTGAATCTATCCCATTATAGACGACCGTGCACCTGTCTTGATTTACACCGCTTGCAAGAAGCGAATCCTCAACTCCTTTGGAGACGCAGATGACCTTTGACACCCACCTGTTCACAGCATCGGCTTCAACGCTGTTTAACTTCACCTCTACCCTTGAATGTTGTATGCAGGGCAGCTTCAGAAGCTTTGCCGCAAGTATCCCTTCAAGGTTTGAAGATGGCTGATTATTCATATACAGCAAATCAAAGCCGCCATGACTTAAAACCTTTGCGATTCTTTCTGAATCAGGGATTATCCTGCTTTTATAATCAAGATTGAAGATGAACCTTTTTTTAAGCTGCGGGCTTAAAACTAAAAAAGGCCTTATAGCCTCTTTTGCCGCCTTGAAGTAAAACCGTTTTTCAGACCTCTCCAGGAGTATGAACTCCACCCCGAGCTTTTCAAGCTCTGCCTTTATGTTCGACCCTGAGCCCATCTTGTAATTGGTGTAGAAAAGGGCGGAAAACATGAACCTGCCCCTGTCTATTCTCTTAAGGAGCTCTATGAGGCTGTTTGTTCCGCCTCCCCATTCTTTTCCGGTATCGAGGATGAGTATCTTTTTCATCTATCTGCCGGGCACCCTTGCCACTGCCGCAATCCCTGAGGCAAAATCCATCCTCATCATCTTAAGGAGAGGCTTGTAGTATAAGGACATGAGCTTTTCTTTAAGCCTGTATCTGCCGCACCTCGCTATCTCAATATCAGAAAAACCTGTTGCGGCAAGTAGCCCGAAAAGCTCATCATACCGAAACGGGGTTATGTGGGTGCAGTCCCTCCAGAACACAACCGGATGACAGACATTGGGTGTGCTTATTACAAAAACGCCGCCTTTTTTAAGGAGCGAGAACGCCCTTTTAAAAGTCTCCACTACAAGAGGGACTTCCATGTGCTCTATCACCTCAAAGGCAACGATTGCGTCAAACTTCATATCAATCGCGTTGAAATCATAATAATCATGCTTAAGGGTCTTATCTATGTCAAAGCTCCTGTACTCTGCATCCATGCCTTTTTGCTTCAGGAATTTTTCAATATTCCTGTCATTTGCGCCGATATCAAGAAGGCTGTCGCCTTTTTTGATGTTCTTTAAGAGCAGGTCCCGCGCGCTTTCCACAATAGGCAGCTTAAGGATGTGCGGCAGTTTGCCTGCTGCTACCTTTCTGCCTTTCATTATCTCGTTCCACTCGGTAAAGCTCATTGTCAGACTTTAAGCCCCTTCATGCTGTTGTAGCTCTCGATGATGATGTCAGCGACATTATCGTAGGTGTAATTCGTTCTCACATGAGCGCAGCCTCTAAGCGCCAGCCTCTCCCTTTCGCTGTCATTGCCGATGTAGTGGGAGAGCATATCCCCGAACTGGTTGATGCCTTCATATAATATCACATGCTCGCCCGGAGTTACTATCTTCTTCAGGTCTATTGAGCCGTCGGTAAGCATGGCTGCCCCTGAGGCAGGCACTTCAAGCACCCTCATGTTCATGCCGCTTCTTTTGTCGCCCTCGCCAAAGCCCCAGTTGGTTATGTTGAGTACCACCTTGCTTTCATTGTAGAGCTTTACAAGCTCAGCGCCTTCAATGTAGTCACCCTTGACAACCTTATGCAGGGTAAAATTAAGCATGTTCTTTTTAAGCCACTTCGGCCCGTATATGGCCGCGTTCTTTGATATCTTAAGCGCCCTTTCTATAAAGAGCTGGCGCTTAGGCGACCACCCGCCAACAAAGCACCAGTCGTATTTTTTGGGGCAGTCCATCTTATAAAATGCCTCGGTATCTACCGAATGGAGCAGGGCGCTTGCGTTTGTAAAACCTTTCTCTTCAGCAGCCTCTACACAGCGGGAGTTCATGAAAAAATAATGGTCATAGAGGTGTATCTCCTTAAACGCTTCAGCCATCCTCTCTTCTTTTTCAATCCACCACCCGAATAAGGCCGCGTTCTCTCTTGCGTACTTAAGCACATCCTCAGTAAACCTTATACCCCTTATCAGAAGGATAAGGTCAGGTGAGTATTCCTTTATCTTTTCTGCGAGCCTTGTGCCCCTGTAGTGGAGGTGGGCAAGAGGATGCTCCTTGAAAAGGTCCCTGCCCTTTGGAAGGATTCTAAGATTATGGGCAGTTTTATTTACATTATGGATGACATATTTGTCAAACCAGCTGTTCACATCAGCATGCACATGGTCTGCTTCTATGCCCTTTTTCCTGAAGGCGCGCTCCATGTACTCGGTAATGGGCGGCTTGCTTGAATAGACCAACAACACTCTTTTAAGCGGCATTGCCTGCTCCTCTTCACTTTGAGATCACCTGCTTGACCGCTCTTTCCACTTCATCCACGCTTATCGCTTCCATGCACTTCTGGTACTCGCATTTTTTGCTTACGCAGGGCTCACAGGTCCTTGGTTTCTGTATGACGAAATGCTTTCCTTTATCATAAAGAGGGCCGGTCTTCCTTGCGTCAGCAACAGCGTAGAGTGCGACAACTGGAGTTCCGAGTGAGATGGCTATATGCATTGGGCCGGTATCCCCTGTAACAAGCGCGTCCAATCTATCTATCAATGCCGCGGCTTCCTTAAGCTTCAGTTTGCCTGCGGCAAGTATTGCCCTATCCCCTATCCCCTTTTGTATTTCACTTCCGAGCTTCACCTCGGAAGGAGAGCCTGTTATAACGACCCTTGAGTGCGGGATATCTTTCAAAAGCCTTTTGCCAAGCTCAATGTATCCTGGCGCGAACCATTGCCTGCTTACGGTAGACGCCCCTGCCTGAAAGCCTATCAATATTTCGTTTTTCTTTACGCCTTCGCCTGCAAGGTAATCAGCCGCCTTTTTCCTTGAGGGCTCATCGATTACAAGCTCCATCCTCTCGCCTGCCGATCTGCAGTGCGCAAGCCCGGCAACCATCAGCCTTCCCGTAATGCCGTGGCCCATATCCTCCCATTTTACGATGGGGCTCCTGTTTGAAAGGAGAAAATTATATTGGCTCGAGTTCGGCAGTTTCATTATAAACTGCGCCCCTGCCAGATAGCACATCGGGGTTGCCTGCGGCTCATTGCCGTGGAATATCAGGGCAAGGTCAAAATTGAATTTTTTAAGTTCCTTTATCGTAGGGAAAAATCTTTTATACCCTCCGTAATAAGGCACAATCCCGTCAAGGTTAGGATTGTTTTCAAACAGCTCCATGTTGCCTTTATTCAGGAGCGCTATTATCTTTGCTTTTGGGAATTTCTTCCTCACTGCCCTGAACGCAGGGGTTGAGAGCAGGGTATCGCCGATTGCCGTAGATGAGACTACGAGTATATTTTTAATCCCATTAGGCTTGAACGCGCTGATATCGGTTGCCCGTTTGTCAGCCGCTTTCCTTGCCTTCATCCATAGGTACAGGAGATTATCAACGGGCTTGAGCCTCATGCCTTCTTAAACCTCAGATACACTTCAGCCATAAGAGGGTTTGTATATATCCTGAGCCTTGATCTGAACCAATCAGCCTTGTCCTTCACAACTATCCTCTTGATTGAGAAAGGGCTGCTCCCTTTTTTCACGATGCCGTGGACTGTCGTAAAAAGCCCCTTGTAGCCTGCCTGCTTAGCAGCCTCGACTGAGGCAGCGTTGAACCTGCCTTTTGGCCAGCAGAGTAAATCGCACCTCTCCCTGAGCCTTGACTCAATCGTTGCCTTTGACTCCTTAAGCTCTTTCAAAACCTCTTCGCCGGAAATAGTGTCGCATGCGCTGTGGCTCGCGGTATGGGAATAAAATTCAATCAAGCCGCTCTTTCTCATCTCAAAGACCATGTCCCAGCTTATGGAGAATCTTTCGAATTCCTTTTTTTCAGCCAGCGCCTTGGCGTCACTGTGCGTCACAGGCCTTTTCCTGTATTCATCCACTACGGCCTTTTTATCCTTTATAACCGATGCGCCGTCAACCCACCTGCTTACAAGGAAGACCGCTGCCCTGAGCCCGTATCTTTTTAATATCGGGTATGCGTATATATAATTATCAAGATAGCCGTCATCAAATGTTATGGCTACGCACTTCTCCTTGAAATGGACCCTGCCCTCGATAAAATCAATAAGCTCGCTAAGGCTAAGCGTCCTATAGCCCTTCTCCTTGATGTGGCGCATCTGCTTCTCAAACACATCAGGGGCAACAGTTATCATATCCCCCTTATTGGGATTGACATGATGGTACATGAGAACAGGCACAGTGGGCATGGCTCAGCCCTTTTTCACAAGAGTGTTGTAAAGATTGAACATCCTTTCAACCATCCTGTCTGTTGAATAATCCTTCTCAACCATTGCCCTGCCCTCCATGCCCATTCTTACCCTTAACTCATTATCTTTAAGCAGTTTTATAATCGCCTTTGCAAGCCCCTTGGAATCTTCCGGCTCTATCAATAGCCCTGTCCTGCCTTCGGCAACCGCTTCAGGCACGCCGCCCACACGGGTAGCTATGACAGCCTTTCTCATTGCGGATGCCTCAAGGATTGAAGTGCCGAGAGCCTCCTGAAGGGTCGGCAGCACAAAGAGGTCAAGACCCTTTAAGACTGCAGGCACATCTGACCTCAGGCCAAGTAGTATTACACTTTTTCCTATCCCAAGCTCTTTTATCTTTTCTTCTATGTTGGCCTTCTGCGGCCCGTCGCCCGCAAAGACAAACTTCGCGTGAGGGACTTCCTTCAGCACATCAGGTATCGCGTCAAGAAGTATGTGATGCCCCTTCTTCCTCCTGAGTATGGCAACTGTCCCAACGATAAGCTCTTTGGAGTTCAAGCCAAGCTCTTTTCTTAGAGTATCGGGAGTTGAGTCAGGGTCAAACTTCTTCAGGTCAACGCCGGTCGGGATGGATATTACCTTATCTTTATCTATCCCTTTTTCCTCGACAAGGTATTTCCTTACGGACTCGCTCACCGTAACGACCCTGTGCGGGAAATGCGAATAAGTAACCTTTGAAGTTATCGGCAGGGAGAGGTGCCGTGTCCGTACAATGACAGGCTTTTTTGATGAGAGCCTGCCTGCGATAGCGCACAGAAAGCTGTCATCGCCGCTGTGCGTGCTTATCACATCGATTGATTCTGATTTAATGAGTTTGAGGATATAAAAAAGCGCGGAGAGGTCGCGGTTGGAGCTCATTTTATGAGTGCGCACTTCAAGGCCTGCGGCCTCGGCGCGGCCTTTGAGCCTGCTTTCAGGCTTGCAGAGTATTATCACCCTTGCGCCAAGCCTCTTAAGGCCCATGCACTCATGCAGCGTCCTGTTCTCCTGGCCGCCCCACCCGAGGGAGGACTCTGAGTGAAGGATAGTAAGCATCTTGCTAATTACCTGTTTGAGAAATTTCCAGGATGAGGTGGTCTCCCAGAAGCACTTCTTTTGAAGAGAGCTGTTTCAGGAGCTCGTATTTTTCCTCATGACTCTCGAAAAGCAGTCCGAGCGAATACATCGCCTTTAGAAAAGGGTACAAGGGAAAATTCGAGGACTTCATCCTTGATGCCTTAACGCACCTGAGGGTAAAATTATTCCTTTTTACAAGCTCCATAATATCAACAAGGGAGACCGGATTATAAGCTATCCCGTCCCACCCCTTTTTTGCGTCTATTGTCCTGATGGGTTTGAAGTTGGGGTAATACCCCCTCTGCAGGAAGTACAGCCTTGAATTGGCATTGAGGAGATTGGGTATGCTTAATACCACGCTGCCGCCCTTCCTTAGTAATCTCTGGAACTCCCTGAAAAGCCCCGCATGGTTCTCAAGATACTGGAGGGATTCGCTGCACAGGATATAATCAAACGAGCCGTCCACAAACGGAAGGCAAGCGTTCATGTCAGCCCTTATGAACCTGTTCTTCAAAAACGGCTGTTCGTAGAGGTCAAGAGAGAACACATCAAAGCCCCTATCCTTAAGAACACGGCCAAGCGCGTCTCCGCCTGAGCCTGCGTCAAGAAGTCTGCCCGGCTTTAAGCCCTTGAAATAATTCAATACAGCCAATTGATGATTCTTCAAATTGAAATACCTGAGATTACCCTTACTGCTTCTTCAAGTCCAATAGCCTGAATTCTTCCAGCGCTTTCCACACATAATCCGGATCAAGCTGGTCAAGACAGTCGCTTTTCTTGCTGCCCTTGCATCCATCCTTGCCGCAAGGCACGCAGTCCCAATCCTTTTGTATAGCCATATTCGCTCCGAATACCTGAACCCCGCTCTTTTTAGGGTACGGAGAGTTTACCTCCCCTTGCCTTTGAGCGTAGCCCTGTATTGCCCTGTTATCCCACTGGCCCCAGTCAAACACGCCGCTCGGCCCGAAGATGCTTATTACCCTTGTCCCTGTTGCAGCGGCTATGTGCATGGGGGCTGAATCAACACCAAAGAAAAATGCCGCCCTCTTTGAAAGGCTCGCAAGGTGCTTTAATCTTATGTTGCCCAGAAGCTCAATGGGCTTCGTCTTCATGAGCCTTACTATCGAGGCTGCCTTTTTAAGTTCCTTCTCATCAGGCCCCGTGGTTACAACCACCTTGAAACCTGCCTGAGAGAGCCTGTCCATCACATAGGCCATGCCTTCGTCTGTCCAGCACTTGAAAAGCCACCTTGATGTGGGATGCACATGGACGAATGGTTCGCCTTTTTTAACGCCTTTTTCAGCAAGCAGTCCATCTATGAATTTATCATCTTCGGCAGAGGTGTATATGTTTACGGACAGGTCCTTTGTATCTATGCCAAAAGCCCTGACAACGCCCAGGTCTCGCAGTACCGTATGGGTCTTTACTTCAGGCCGTTTTGCAAGGTGAGTATAAAGGAGCTTTTTCCCTGCAAAGCCTCCCTTAGGCTCGTAACCGAGCCTGTACCTTGCGCCTGCAGCAAAACCTATTAATGCCGGCCTGTCGCCTCCGGTAAGGTCAACGGTCATGTCGAACTTTTTCCTGCGCAGCTCCGCTATGAAGCCAAGCTCACCTTTTACGCGCTCTGTAACGGGAAGCCCTTTTAACGACCTGTTGTAGGTAAGCACCTCGTCAATGAGCGGATTGAGCGTGAGCATGTCCTGCGTGCCTGCGTTTACAAGGGCTGAAATGCTTGCGCCGGGAAAAGTATCTTTCAATGCCCGTATCGCGGGTACGGTTAGAAGCACATCTCCTATATGGCGGAGCTTTATTACAAGTATTCTCTTTGTACCCTCAAACAACTTAAACTCGCTCTGCCTTTACGGAAGGCCTTTATCCTTTTATGCCGAGCCCCTTTTTCATTTCCCAGAGCTTGGCGTATTTCGCAAGGGTATATGATGAATAAAGAATGGAAAGGATTACTCCGGCAGTGCCTTCAAGAAAACCCCTCTTAAGTATGAACATCTTGAAGAATGTGAACGGGGGCCTGAAAATGATATCCAAAAAACCGGCGTTCTTTCCGCTGTTTAGCATTTCCTCTGCGGCAAGGGTCGAGTACTTCTGCATCCTTGCGAGGTAGTCAGAAACATCCTTATAGGTGCGGTGCACCATGGGGTTTTTAAGATGAGCCTTCGGCCCGTTAACGGCTACAGCCTCATGCACATACCTGTCAACGAACCGCCCCGTGTCTTTCCTGTAAAGCCTTAGATTATAATCAGGGTACCAGCCGCAGTGCCTTATCCACCTGTCCCCGAAATAATTTTTGCGGGGGATATAAAAACCAGCCTTATCAGTCTTCTCAAGGGCCGTTTCAATCTCGACCCTTAGCTCAGGCGTTATCCTCTCATCAGCGTCGATATTGAGCACCCAAAGGTTTTTGGCCCTGTCGCCTACAAGGTTTTTCTGCCTGCCGAAGCCGAGCCAGAGATCATTGAACACGGTTGCCCCGTATTCACGGCATATCTCTACCGTTCTGTCAGTGCTGCCCGAGTCTGACACAAGTATTTCATCAGCCCACTTGACGCTCTCAAGGCAGTCCCTGATATTGGACTCTTCATTCAGGACTATTATGGTAACGGAGATCTTTTCCATCGGCCTTCATGTTCTTACAGCCTTTTTTTACAGCCGACTACTTTAAAGAAACCGCCTCATCGATAAGCATTACCGGTATATCATCCTTTATCGGATATACGACACGGCACTTTTCGCAGACAAGGCCGTCTTTTTTCTCATTGAGCTTTATCTTGCTTTTGCACTTGGGGCACGCAAGGATTTCCAGAAGTTCCTTATCTATTGCCATTATAAACCCTCCGAAAGTATCGATAACCCGGTCTATTTAAAATATAACACAAAAAAGGGCAGCGATTGCACCGGCCCACCTACATCTCAGCCGGCTTCTCCTCCATTACCTCTTTTTTGCCGCCTATCCTTATGTACTCAATACCGCCGATAATGCTGACAAAGGCGGCTATCACGAACCAGAGCAGTGAAAGCGTAAGCGCCTGTTCTGTGCTTGCACCGATGCTGGTAAACAGATAAACAAAAGCCCCTTCCCTAAGCCCCAAGCCTGAAAGCGAGATGGGAAGCATTGAAATAGCAGTAGTGAGCGGGATAAAGAGGAAGAAGTACTGAAGCCCCACATTCATTCCAAGCCCTCTGCTCAATACCCAATAACCCACAATCACACCTGCCTGAACAAGCACGGAGCAGATGAATATCTTTATCAAAATATCATAGTGCTTCTTGTAGCCCATCAGCACCTTATAGAATGTATCTATCTTTTTATTGATGCCGTAGAAGTGTATCTTTGCCAGTATCTTCATCGCCCAGCTGTGCAGGGGCCCGACCCAGATAACAAGGCTCATGCAGAAAAACCCGCCGATAAGGAACACGAAAAACGCAGGCAGGCCCGTACCCTTTATAAGGGCATAGCCGGGGATGAGCGAAAGCGTGGTTATTACCATCAATGCGGCAAAGCCCGAATACCTGTCCATGAATATGGAGGCAAGCGACACATCGCCCTTCTTTGTATATTTATAGAGGTAATACCCTTTTATAAGGTCGCCTCCGACCATCGTGGGAAGGAAATTATTGAAGAACATGCCTACGAAATAAATGGAGAGCAGTCTTAAATAAGAGATATCGACATCTTTTTTCAAGATAACCGACCAGCGGAAAGTGGAGATGGACTGGCTTGCTATAAAAAGCAGGGCAACGAATACAACGGCGAAAGGCTCTACATTTGAAAGCGTCTTCCAGAACGCGTCAAGGTCGATGTTGCTGAAGAGGAAATAGAGTATCGCAATGCTGATGCCAATCTTTACAACAGTGGTTATAAGATTTTTCATCTGCCAAGCACCTTTTTGATGGTAAAAATCGGTTTACCTTGCGATTCGTGATATACCCTCGCAAGCATCTCTCCCAAAAGTCCCATTACAATAAGCTGTACTCCCAGAATCATCATGAGTATGCTTAAGAACAAAAGAGGCCTTGTGCCGATATTCTGGCCCATAAAGATTTTTTCAAAGCTTAAGTAAAGCGCGAGCAGGAAACCTACTATGCCAAGCACCAGCCCGCCCGGGCCGAACGCGTGAATGGGGCGTGTCGAGAAGCTCTGTAGGAACTTTACCGTGATAAGGTCGAGGATGACCCTTATCGTCCTTGAGATTCCGTACTTTGATTTTCCGAACTTCCTTGCGTGATGCGTTGTCTCCACCTCTGTGATGGATGCTCCGACCCAGCTTGCAAGCGCGGGGATGAACCTGTGCATCTCACCGTAGAGCCTTACATTCTTGATGACCTCTTTCCTGTAAGCCTTGAGCGTGCAGCCGTAATCATGCAGATGAACGCCTGTGACCCTTGAGATAAGGCCGTTGGCAATCATTGAGGGAAGCCTTCTTGAGACAAACTTGTCCTGCCTGTTCTTCCTCCAGCCGCTTACCACATCATAGCCCTTGATCTTTTCAAGGAGCTTGGGGATGTCATTGGGGTCGTTCTGCAGGTCGGCATCCATGGTTATAATGATATCGCCTGTAGCGTACTCAAAGCCCGCTGCCATTGCCGCGGTCTGGCCGAAGTTCCTCCTGAAAGACACCACAACCACGGTTGGGTCTTTTTTCTGTATCTCGGCAAGGAGCTTGAAAGTATTATCCTTGCTGCCGTCATCAACGAAGACTATCTCGTACTTGTTCTTTATCTTTGCCAGCGCGTCTTTTATAGCCTTATAAAGATGCGGTACGGATTCCTCTTCTTCGAATACAGGTATTACAATTGAAACAGTCTCTTCCAACAAGACCTCCCGTAGCTTAAGACAATTTAGTATTTATTCTTCTCATGCCGCTCCATGCCTTTGAAGTTATAGCAGCGGAAGAGTGAAAATTCCTTCAAGGGTTTTCCGTCCCAGTATATCGGGGCGACTTCTCTGTCGCACCTGTCGAACGCCTCTGAAATCGCAGGCTCTATGTCAGCTATCCCGCCTTTTACATAAAGCGCGTTATATCCGATAAGCCCCTGATATCCGCTCCAGAGGTCATACTGGTTCATCCTCCTTGAGCCTGTATCAAAGTTATAGGCAATTGGATTGCCCTTTGTGTAGAGCGCAAGCTCGCTTGTTATCTGATAGGTATCGCTCGCCACAAAAGTCTTGCCCAATTTTTCCATCTCTTCTTTTACCGAAGAGACCTTATCTCCCAACTGCTGCCAGCCCGTGACCCTGTTATAAGGGGGGCCTTTCATTATCCTTTTTACGCCAAGGGGCTCAAGGGCCCAGGGGAAATAGGCAAGGGCGGATATTATGACGCCAAACGCTATTGTAAAGACAGCAAGCCCTTTCAAAACCTTTCTGCCTGTTGCGCCTTTTCTGTTATAAAGGACGCTGAATGCCCAGACAGAAGCAGGGAATGCGGTGGCAAAGGACGCAATCGCCCAGTTAGCCTGAACCTTACCATGAAGGCTCTTAAAAAGGAAAAACAAAAAAAGCGGAGCTGACGAGAAGAAAACGAGCAAAAGCTCGCTCCTTTTCTCTTTGAACCCGAGTATCAGGCACCTCCAGACCCCGTACACCGCGCCTATAAAAATAAGAGGCGTAAGAAGACCGGCCTGAGAGCCTAAAAACTCGAAAAAAGGCCCCAAAGAAAAGCCGCCGCTTCCCACATGGGCCTGGCCCATGGTGTGCTTTATTGTAACCTGTCCGTGAGCAATATTCCAGAAGATTACAGGGGTAGCAAAGACGAGGCTAATCAGGCCTGTTATATAGGGTTCTTTCCTTGTAAGCCAGTGCCGGTTCTCCTTTGAAATCAGGAAAAAGAGAGCCAGAAAAGGGTATAAGAGCACTATCGTATATTTGCTTAAAAAGCCCAATCCCACAAGGACGCCCCCAGAGTACCACCAGCCGCCTTTTCCGGTATCTATCGCGCGCTTTACGCAATAGATAGCAGATACCCAGAAAAATATGAGCATAACATCCGTTGTCATAAGGATGGTGCCGATGGAGAATATCGGGGTTATATTGGGCAGGAGAGCCGAGTAAAACCCTATCTTTTCGCTTTTAAAAAGCTCTTTGGCAACAAGGTAAATCATCCATGAGCCTGCTGTGGAGAATACGACAGCTCCTATCCTTATGCCAAGCTCATTTGCCCCGAAAATCGAAGTAAAAAAGGCTATTACATAGGCAACGCCCGGGCCTTTGCTGTAGTACGAAAGATCAAGCCTCCTTGACCATTCCCAGTAGTGCGCCTCATCAGGCGAGACATCAAGCGGGCCAAGGATAATATATAAGACCCTGAATACGGCAAGGGCTGCCAGAAGCGCAATGGTATAGTTCCTGTATCTCAAACAGAGCCTCTTTTTTTCGAAAAGTAGTCAAAAAGGACAGGGGTGTACTTCTTGTCAGCAAAATAAAAGAGAAAAGCAATGCCTGTGCCAAAGATAGCCCCAACCATTATGTCAGAGGGGTAATGGACACCGACATATACCCTTGAGTATGCGACAAGAACCGCTATCACAAGAAAAACGGGAGTGAACTTTTTATATCTTGTGCTTAAAAAGACCATTGCCGTAAAGATGTTTGAAGCATGGCTTGAAGGCATTGAAAAAGACCCGCCGCAGCCGACCAGCACGCGCGCGCCCTCAAGTGCGCTGCAAGGCCTTAAGCGCATGAACAGGTGCTTCAATATATCAGAGGCAAAGTCATTCAGCCCAACCGCAAGGACAAGCAGGATAAGCCCAAACCTATCCCTCCTATTTCCCATGAACCAGATGAGCGCGGCGGCTATTATTATAATGCCTAAAAAATTGAACTTCTGGGTGATGTACGGAAAGAATACATCAAGCGCAGGGGAAGTAAGCCTGTTGTTTATAAGGTAAAAGATATCGGTATCGAATTTTAAAATGGAGTTCATCTATTCATATCGCAGACATTAAGGCCGCAACCTTTCAGCTTTTTAAGATACCCTCAACAGCGGTCAGCACTTCATCGACTGTTATCTCATCCATGCACTTTACAGGTGAGCACTTCTTTTTAAAGCAAGGGCTGCACTTAAGCCCTTTTCTTATGATTGTATGACCGCTGCCGTAAGGGCCTGTCCTCCACGGGGCAGTAGGGCCGAATAAGGCGACAATCTTAGCCCCGGCAGCCGCTGCCAGATGCATAGGGCCTGAATCAACGGTTACGACAAGGCTTGAGAGCTTAAGCACTGCCGCAAGCTCATCTAAGTTTGTAAGGCCTGCAAGGTTTACCGCCCTTGCTCCTGAATCTGCTTTTATCTTCTCAAGGGCGTCTCTGTCGCTTTCACTGCCTATAAATACAGGGATAAGACCTGTATTTTCAGAGACTTTTTTAGCAAGCTCCGCGAATTTCCTGTCATCCCAGAGCTTCGTCTCCCAGCGTGCCCTTGCAATAAGGACGAAGAAACGGGAGCCTTTGGGAACCCCGTTTTTCTGTAATATCTTCTGGCAGCTGTCCTTTGACGCCCTCGGGATATTCAGGGAAAAGTCCGCGCCTTCAATCAATCCTCCCGCATGCCTTGCAAGTGTCAGATACCTGTCTACGGCGTGCTTTTCTATATCAAAAGGAGGGAGTTTCTCATTTAAAAATATATGGCTCAGTTCCCTTGAATTTGAAAATCCTACTCTCCTTTTTGCCTTTGAAAGATACACCCAGATGCCGCTTTTAAGGAGCCCCTGAAAATCAAGCGCCATGTCATAGTGCTGCCCCGCAAGGTAGTTCGCTGTCTTAAGGTTATCCCTGAGATTCTTCTTCCAGCCGCGTTTCGCTATTATTACATTGTCAATAAAGGGGTTATTCCTGAGGATGCCGCTTGCGGCCTCTTCCACAAGCCAGTCTATGCGCGCCTTTTTCCCAAGCCCTTTCCTAAGGGCTGAAAGAGAGGGGAGCGTATGGATGACATCGCCTATAGAGGACAGTTTAATTATCAGTACCTTCATCAAAGACCCGCTTAGGCTACGCGTTTAGATCATCCAATATCCAGTCAACCGCTTCTCTTAAGTCCTTTGCCACATGGTCAGCCGCAATATCATTGTTTTTATGCTCATCAGTTCCCTTACCCGTTAATACCAGTATACCCTTTGCCCCAATGTTTCCGGCAAGATCAACATCAGAGCCCTTATCGCCTACAACATATGAACGGAGCCCGTCTATTTCATGCTCAAGAGCAGCCTGTTTCGCAAGCCCGGTACTCGGCTTTCTGCAGTCGCATTTAAAATCAGGATGGTGGGAGCAGTAGTAAATCCCGTCAATCTGCGCCCCTGTCGGGCTTAACAGCTCAAAGAGCCTTTTATTTACCTTTTCCACATCATCGTTTGTATAATAGCCCCTGCCCACGCCAGACTGGTTTGAGACCACAATTACTTTTATATTTGCGCTGTTGAGCTTTTTAATGGCTTCACCTGCCCCCTCGATAAGTACAAGCCCTTTCGGGTCAGAGAGATAACCTACATCCTCGTTTATTGTCCCGTCCCTGTCGAGAAAAACTACTGCTTTTGATATGGAATTTTTCATATTACTTTATAAATCTCTCCGCCTCTTTATAGACCTCCTGAGGCTCTATCAAGGCAAGGCACTTGTAATGTTTATGTCTGCACTCCCTCTCAAAACATGGGCTGCATTCGATATTTTTTATGATGACCTTGACCTTACTTCCAAGCGGGCCGGTAAGGATCGGGTCTGTTGAGCCGAAAATGGCAATTGTCGGCACTCCCAGGGCCGCGCTTATGTGCATGGGCCCTGAATCGTTGGTGATAAATACATCGAGCTTTGAAAGGATTGCCATAAACTGCCTTAAATTAATCTTTCCAGCAAGGTTTAAGGCTCTCCCATTGATTTTACCAGCAACACTGTCGCAGGCTTCCTTATCCTCTGTTCCTCCGAAGATAAGAGAAACGCTTTCATGCCCGTTATTAAAAGCTTCCAGAACCGAGGCAAAGTTCTCAGGCATCCACCTCTTTGCCTTGCCGTAGCTTGCGCCCGGGGAAGCCCCTGCAAGGCTTTTGCCTTTAAGCCCTTCTTTTTTAAGGTACTCCTCAGCCCAGCCCTTCTCCTGCCTGCTTAAAAAAATCCTGGGTATCGGACTGCCTGAATGAGTTCCGCCGATAGCCTTAACGATATTTAAATAGTAATAGACCTGATGCTTTTTTTTAATTTCTTCGGTAACAGGGATTGCCTTGGTAAGAAGCCTGCTCCTTAAGTCCCGCGCGTATCCGACCCGCTCAGGTATCCCAGCGGTAAAGGCAATAAAGGCAGCGTCAAAGGCATTCTGAAAAAGCACTGCCAACTCAAAGCCCCTCTCCCTCAATTCCTTTGAGAGCCTCATTTTGCCTGTTATACCCTTGTGCCTACCCCTGTCCTCATAGACCATTACCTCTTTGACGGCAGGGTTATTCTCAAAGACAGGTGTGGCGCGGCCCTTTGTGAGTATCGTAATCTCAGATTTAGGGTAGAGTTTTTTAAGGCTCGCGAGCGCCGGAAGGCACATCACAGCATCGCCTATCCAGTTAGGCGCCCTTACCAGAATTTTCCTTGTGCCTTGGGAAGCCATTTAAAAGTTTTTTCTACCCGAATTTAGTTAAAAATCAAAGAGTTTAGCGATTCCGACAAGCCGCAATGTTAATTTTGTATTATAGTATAAAAGGTAGCTATGTTGTCAATTTAATTGAGCTTTGAGGCAGTCCTTTTTTAAATCGATTTTTTTGGATATAATCAATTAGCTCAATTATAGGTCATTTAAAGGGGGAGGCATAAGCCCGGTGGAATGGTACCAGAAAAAAGTCAATCAAGTCCTGGAAGAGCTCAATACAGACCCTGAAAAAGGCTTAAGCTCCGGAGAGGCAAGGGCGCGCCTCGACAAATGGGGGCCGAATTCCCTTGCCGAGCAGAAAAAAGAGCCTTTAATCCTCAAATTCCTCAAACAATTCACGGAATTCATAATACTCGTCCTCATAGGCGCAGCAGCCATAGCAGGCGCACTTGGCGAATGGGTGGACGCCCTTGCCATCATGGGAATTGTGGCGCTTAACGGCGTAATCGGCTTTATACAGGAAGAGAAGGCCGAAAAGGTCATGGAGGCGCTTAAAAAACTTGCCGCTCCAAACGCAAAGGTATTAAGGGACGCAGGGCTAACTACCCTTTCTACGGACAAGCTTGTGCCCGGCGATATAGTCGTCCTCGAAAGCGGAGACCACATCCCTGCCGATTGCCGTATCATAGATTCAAAGTTCCTGAGGATTCAGGAGGCGGCTCTCACCGGAGAGTCACACCCCATAGAAAAAGAGCCTGATGAGCTTGAGAACACCCTGCCCCTTGCGGACAGGATAAATATGGCCTACCTCGGCACAAATGTAGTCTATGGCAGGGGCAAGGCAGTCATTGTAGGCACAGGCATGAATACGGAGATGGGCAAGATTGCCAAGATGCTTCAGGAGGTCAAGCCTGAGCCCACTCCCCTGCAGAAAAAACTTGCCGAGTTCGGAAGGTTCCTTGTCTATGCCGCAGGCGGTATCTGCGCCCTTATCTTTGCGCTCGGTATTTTCAGGGGCGAAGAAATACTGGATATGTTCCTCATAGCGGTAAGCCTTGCGGTTGCGGCAATCCCTGAAGGACTGCCTGCGGTCGTAACCATTGTGCTGGCCCTTGGGGTGCAGAGAATGGTAAAACGCCATGCCCTCATAAGAAAGCTCCCCTCTGTTGAAACCCTTGGCTCTGCAACCATAATCGCATCAGATAAAACAGGCACCCTTACCCAGAACCAGATGACGGTCCGAAAACTATACCTCTCCAGCGGGGAGACCATTACCGTATCAGGCACAGGCTATGAGCCTACAGGCCGTTTCTCGTTCGGTTCGGACGATGTAGACGCAAACAAAAACCCTGCCCTGCTCCAAGCCTTAAAGATTGGGGTACTCTGCAACGGGGCGGAACTTAAGCAAAACGAAAGCTGGACAGTTATAGGCGACCCCACTGAAGGCGCCCTTTTAAGCCTTGGGCTCAAAGGCGGGGTAAGTAAAATGAACGCCGCAAAAGGCTTTCACTTCATAGGAGAGATTCCCTTTGACGCGGAAAGAAAGATGATGACTACCGTATTCAGGGGAAGTGACGCGCACTTTGCCTTTGTCAAAGGCGCAGCCGAGATGATACTGCCCCTGTGCACCCATGTCCTTGATGGGGACTCGACAAGGCCCATTACGGATAGAGACAGAGAACTGATACTTAAGAATACCGAGAATTTTTCAAATGAGGCATTAAGGGTGCTTGCGCTTGCCTTTCGCAGGACAAAGGAACGGCTTGATATGCACAGCGTCCATAACCTTGAAAAAGACCTCGTATTTACCGCCCTTGCCGGGATGATAGACCCTCCAAGGCAGGAGGTATTCTCAGCCGTTGCCAAGGCTCGCTCAGCTGGCATAACTCCCCTTATGATAACAGGCGACCATAAGGCAACAGCTGTAGCCATAGCCAAAGAGCTTGGCATTTTCAAAGATGATGATTTGGCTATCACAGGGGAAGAACTTGACAGATTAAGCCGTGACGAGTTCACAAGGCTGCTGCCGAAGATAAAAGTCTATGCGAGGGTAAACCCTGAGCACAAGTTAAAGGTCGTAAGGGCATGGAGGGAGCGGGGAGAGATAATCGCAATGACAGGCGACGGAGTCAATGACGCGCCCGCGCTTAAAGAGGCTGACATCGGGGTTGCGATGGGCATCACTGGAACGGATGTCACCAAAGAGGCAGGGGATATGGTGCTTACCGATGACAACTTCGCGTCAATCGTATCAGCTGTTGAGGAAGGACGGGGCATCTTCGATAACATCAGGAGGGTCGTCCATTTTCTCCTTTCATGCAATGTCGGCGAAATTTTCGTGTTGCTGATTGCCTCTCTTACAGGCATGCCGCTTCCCCTTTTACCTGTCCAGATATTATGGACAAACCTTGTGACAGACGGCCTGCCGGCACTCGGACTTGCAATGGAGCCGATTGACCCGACTGTAATGGAACGGAAGCCCAGAAGAAAAGATGAAGGCATAGTAACCACAGGGCTTATCTGGGTAATGCTTCTTCAGGGAGCATTTATCGCGCTCTGTACGCTTGGCGTTTATATGCTTGAGCTGTATTACTTCAACTCTTCCCTCATCAAAGCGCAGACAATGGCCTTCACGGTTCTGGTCTTCTGCCAGAAGTTCCATGTCTTTAATTGCAGGAGCGCATGGAATTCGGTATTTAAAATTGGCGTGCTGTCCAATAACATGCTCAACCTCTCGGTTGTCATAATACTTGCCTCCCAGTTCCTTGTTATCTATGTGCCTGCGCTTCAGCCCATATTCAAGGTAGTCCCGCTTGATATCATTGACTGGACAATAGTATTTGCGGCTTCAATCCAGCCGCTTGTACTTATGGAGATAGTGAAGGCAACATGGCCAAAGGAGAAAAGGCGGTAGGGCAATCGGGATTCGCAAAAGTAAATAAGCTACAACGCTTTCAATCTGTAATCCTTTAGCTCAGTGCTGTTTTAACTTTAACGCCTTTGGTATTTACTCCACGAAAGGGAACAGTCCAAAATCTTTAATACTGGATTCCCGATAGAGACATTCGGGAATGACGGCTTGATTAGGGGAGAGGAAGAGAACGGGCATCAGTATCTATTAGCGAACGGGGATCATGCCCCGAGGAGCGAACCCGCTGTTCGCAAAAGCAAATAAGCTACAACGCTTTCAATCTGTAATCCTTTAAGCTCAGTGCTGTTTTAACTTTAACGCCTTTGGTATTTACTCCACGAAAGGGAACAGTCCAAAATCTTTAATACTGGATTCCCGATAGAGACATTCGGGAATGACGGCTTGATTAGGGGAGAGGAA
>JACOUO010000006.1 GCA_016177845.1 Deltaproteobacteria bacterium
GAGAGCAAAAGCGATACGATGGGAAGTGGGTTGTTCAAACCAATGATGACACCATTGAGGTTGATGATGCAGCCTGCGGGTATAAAAATCTTATGACGATTGAGGGCTGTTTTCGATCGCTAAAAAGCGTTCAAATACAGCTTCAGCCTATGTATCATCGCCTCCCCGAACGAATAGAAGCGCACATTCGAATTTGCGTATCGGCGCTCCTTATAGAGAGAATAGTGGAGATAAAAACCGGGGAAACTTGGCAAAGCCTTTTGACTATACTGAAAACTCTTCAGGCAACAAGATATGAAGCGGAAAAGCACGGTTTTTTCCGATTAAATGATATTTCTCCGGACCTGAAATCTTTGTTGAAGAACCTGAAAGTATCTCTCCCCAAGCAGGTAATAGAGGTTTTTCCCATCAAAAAATAGCGGAAAAGTTGTAGATACACGACCATTTTCCCCTATCCCCGCAAAAGCTTATGAAATGCCGGTCTTGGTGCGACCATGTATCTACCCTTCCGAAACCCAAGTTTAAGCCGGTCTTGGTGCGACCATGTATCTACCCTTCCGAAACCCAAGTTTAAGTATTTTCTTGTAATAACTGAAAGCCTCTGTATTTTTTATAATCAAGCGAGAGAAAATGAAAAAAATTCCAATGGTGCTCTTCGATGGAGAATGCGCGTTCTGTAAGCGCTGGATATTATGGTGTCGAAAGATAACAGGGTCGAGAGTGGATTACGCGACCTATAAAAGGGTTTTGTCCGATTATCCACAAATCGCGGAAAAACGGTGCGAGGAAGCGTTACAGTTAATTACTTCGGATGGAAATTTTTTTTCAGGTGCGCACGCTATTTTCAAGGCTTTTTTCCTAAGCGGAAAATACCGCATTTTTTTAAGGCTTTACGAGAATTTCCCCCTCTTCGCTTCCCTCTCGGAACGGTTTTATCAGATTGTGGCCAACAACCGAAAATTCCTCTCAAAACTCCCCTAAATTTCTTTTTACAACAAATGCTGTTTTTCACCTACCTTTTTGATTTTTAATTTACTTCTGGTAATGTGCATTTTTCCTTGCCTAAGCCACGGAACTGTCATTGCGAGGCGCTTTTTGCCGAAGCAATCTCAAAGGCGGAATAGATTGCTCGCAATGACACTTTCCGATGTGTAAAACACAAATTTGCTCATCGTAAGTTTAAGTTAACGGCAGTGTAATATGTGTGGCATGTTACGGTTTATTCTGGCGTTTCTTCAGACGCTCGATTAAATCCTGCACTTTCTGTTTTGCCGCCCGCTCGCCTTCATCAAGCGGTTCAGCCCATGGTTGCGTAACGCTCCAGGATAGTTTTCCGCCAAGCGGGGGTTCAGGAAAAGCCCCAGGGTCACAGATGGATCGGCTTTGAAACTCCACAGGATTTTCTTGAAAGCAGGACCATAACGCCTTGCGAATCACCGTTTCCGGCTGGAACTGGCAATCAAGCAGAGTAAGTTGTTTCCGAAACCGCTCGATGAATTCGATTGGCACGTTAAATAGGGTGGCGGAAAGCCCTTCAGCCCCAATAATGCGCTTCTTTTCATCGACCCCGTTTGCGAACAAAGCCTTGAGAGCATCCCCGGTTCTGTGACCATCTGACTCGGGGCCCCCAAGGATCAGGAACCGGATATTCGGGTTGGCCACGATATTGCAAATTATCTTCTCGATCCCGATATTGGCGGTTTGCAATGTCCCTGAAATTGCGGCGCCTGCCTCAACCCCTGAGCTAACAAGACTTACGATTGCCGGGGGAATTTTATCTTCATCGGCAATCAAAATGATTACGACGGCAGCCGGGGAAAAATCATTTCCACGAATGAAGCGCCCTGTTTCAACGGGATAATCCGGATGAGGCGTCACTTTCAGCATGGCATTACCTTTCCGTCTTGGAACGAACGATCCGGCGAATTACTGACGTAAAGCGGTATCATAACACATTTTGTAGAAAAAATAGGAATTCTAAATTTTAGTGCAAAAAGTAAGTGTCAATTCCC
>JACOUO010000030.1 GCA_016177845.1 Deltaproteobacteria bacterium
ATCCCTTTGAACTGAGAACCCTTGTGATGGCGGCTGTCAGCGAGGTCTTACCGTGGTCAACGTGTCCGATTGTGCCGACATTGAGGTGCGCTTTACCTCTCTCAAATTTAGCCTTGCTCATTTTATCCTCCGGTAATATTGATTAGGTCTGATATTTTAGTCGGCCAACGGCTTTAGACCTGGAGCCCATGAGCGGGATTGAACCGCTGACCTCTTCCTTACCAAGGAAGTGCTCTACCAACTGAGCTACATGGGCAAAAAACCGTTTTTGCCGGGCGCGTTGTTAACAACGCACAATTTTCTTGTATACTTATATCATGGAGCGGGTGATGGGAATCGAACCCACGCATCCAGCTTGGAAGGCTGGAGTTCTACCATTGAACTACACCCGCATATCCACATTCCAAAAAAAGAGCCGGAAAACCGCCCTGCAGCAATCAAATGGTGGAGAGGGGAGGATTCGAACCTCCGTAGGCTGCGCCAGCAGATTTACAGTCTGCCCCCTTTGGCCCCTCGGGTACCTCTCCATGCCGAACAAAACCAAGTTTCAAAAAGCCCTTAACCGGCCTGTAAAAATAATTGGGGATTTTACAGTTTGAACTCAAGTCGGGGTATATATATTTTTAAACAGGCGTGCAAACAGAAGGAAAATGCGCCTGAAAAAAGCTGGAGCTGGCGATGGGACTCGAACCCGCAACCTGCTGATTACAAATCAGCTGCTCTACCGATTGAGCTACGCCAGCGAAAAACCTGATAAATTCAGAGAAAATAGAAAATTACAGCAGCCGCTTCTTTCATAGGGGCGGAAACTGAATTTAAATATATAAAACACAACTATACGTTTGTCAAGCTTTTTTTAGGGAGAAAATGCAGGATTAAAACGGAGATTCCTACAGAAATCTGACAAATACCCCGATCCTTCTTACAAACTTCATCCTCAACCTTGTAATTATATATCAGATTCCATCCGAAAAGGGAAAAATTATTTTTTAAAAATTAAAATACCTTGCGTATAATCCCCGCCATTTATGGCGGGGCAACCGAATTTCAAGCGGTTTTTGATTTATTTTCGCTCTCGATTAAAAGATATCCCTCGATGAACATATCGAGATTGCCGTCAAGCACAGGGTCGACATTGCCTGTCTCGATACCGGTCCTATGGTCCTTTACAAGCCTATAGGGCTGCATTACATAGGACCTTATCTGGCTTCCCCACGCAATATCCCTTTTTTCTTTATTGAACTCCTCCATTTTCTCTTCCTGCTCCTTAAGCTTAAGCTCATAGAGTCGAGCCCTCAGGAGTTTCATCGCGACCGCCTTGTTCTTGTGCTGGCTTCTCTCGTTCTGGCACTGCACGACTATCCCGGTAGGCATATGGGTTATCCTGATGGCCGAGTCGGTCTTATTTACATGCTGGCCGCCTGCACCGCTGGCCCTGAACGTATCCACCTTAAGGTCAGCCTCGTTTATATCTATCTGTATGGTGTCGTCTACTTCAGGATATACAAAGACAGAGGCAAAAGAAGTATGCCTTCTCTTATTGGCGTCAAACGGGGATATCCTCACAAGCCTGTGCACCCCTCTCTCAGCCTTGAGATAGCCGTAGGCAAACTCGCCCGAGACCGTGAAAGTAACGCTCTTGACGCCCGCCTCCTCACCCGGCTGATAATCGAGGGTCTCTGTTGAGAAGTTCTTCCTCTCAGCCCACCTGAGATACATCCTTAGAAGAATGCTCGCCCAGTCCTGAGCCTCTGTTCCGCCTGCTCCCGGATGGATTGAGACTATTGCGTTTAACTTATCGTGCTCGCCTGAGAGCATTTTACGGACCTCAGCGGTCCTCATTGCCTCTTTAGCCTCACCGAGCTTGTCTTCAGCCTCTTTGGCTGAAGCGCTGTCATGAGCCTCATCAGCAAGCTCAATCAGTATCTCCGCTTCTTCCAGAAGGTTTTCGATCTTGACAAGGATCTCCATCCCTGAGGTGATCTCAGCCTTTCTCTTCATGAGCTTCTGCGCTTCTTCCTGGTTCTCCCAGAGGGAAGGCTCAGCTATGCGGGCCTCTATTTCCCTTAATTCCTCAAGCTTGGTTTCCTGGTCAAAGAAAGCTCCGAAGATCGTCAAATTTTGTCCTTAAATTATTAAGGCCTTCTTTTATCTCTTCAAACATTTTAAATCCTCCGACGCCTTATGCTTAAAATTATGAATATACCTGAGATTATGATGCAACCGTAAGCGAATACATCGCCGTACTTTGAATAAAAAGTGAGCGGGCCCCTTCTTAAGCTGATTGTATCTACAAGCGCCGCCTTCTCAAAAAGCTTTGTCCTCTTTTTTATCTTGCCTATCGGGTCTATGACGGCGCTTATGCCTGTATTTGCCGCCCTTAAGAGATATGCCTTATTCTCTACTGCCCTGAAGATAGCCATATCAAAATGCTGGTAAGGGGCGGATGTCTTGCCAAACCAGCCGTCGTTGGTGATATTGACCAGGACTGTTGCCCCGTTCTTTACCGACCTGCCCGCTATTTCAGGGAATATGGACTCATAACAGATAAGAGCGCCAATGCCGCCTCCCTCAAAGTCAATAGGGACCGGACCAATGCCGGTTGCAAAATCCCCTATGCCTGTCGTAAGCTTTTTTATGAACGGGAGAAATCTTTTTAAAGGCACGTACTCGCCAAAAGGCACAAGGTGTATCTTGTCATACCTGCCAAGGGTATCGCCTGAAGGCGAGAGCAGGAAAGCGCTGTTGTAATATTCAATGCTTTCGGTCTGCTGATTATATTTATAAGAGGGGCTGCCGGTCAACAGATAACTTCCTGTTTCTCTTGTGATATCACCGACAAAACCGCTTTTTATCTCATCTGAATCAAAATAAAAAGGAACCGCTGTCTCAGGCCAGATTATCAGGCGCGCCCCTGCCCTGCCCGCGTTGATGGTAATCGCCTTATATATCTCAAGCGTCCTCTGCCTGAAAGTCGCGTCCCATTTCGCGCCTTGGTCAATTGAGCCCTGCGCAACCCCTGCCTTTATGCTCGTCCATAGAGGCATCTCTTTTCTTATGAGACTTATCCTTAAAAAACCGTAAGAGACTACCGAAATTATAACAGCGAGAGTAACGGCGGCTTCCTTCAACGGGAACTTTGAATCCTTTTTCAGTAAGTACCTAAGGCTGAAATAAAGAGCCGTGTTTACAAGGACCACAATAAACGACACGCCCCATACGCCTGTTACATCAGCTATCTGGATAATGGGAAGGAAATGGGTCTGGGTATAGCCTGCAAGCACCCATGGGAAACCTGTAAAAAGATAGCCCCTGAGGTATTCAAGAGTAACCCAGGCAGCAGGCATGATGACGAGCTGTGCTATTTTCCCATGGCCTGTAAAGAAAGGGAATAATGCCCCGAATACTGCGGGATAAACGCTTAAATACAGCACAAGAAGGAGCATCACGAAGACACTTATGTATATGGGCACACCGCCGTAGAAATACATTGAATGGATTACCCAATAGACAGTGCCCAGAAAGAATGTGAAGCCAAAGACAATCCCGATGAGAGCGCCTTTCCTTCTGCCGAGTCCGTCAAGGGAATAAAAGAACGGAACAAAGGCAAAAAACGCAAGCCAGTCCTGTCCGAATGGCGCGAACGAAAGGATCAGGAGAATGCCTGATATGATTGCACCGAGAAATCGTTTTGTCATTTCAGAGTCATGAAAAAGATACGGTAAACAAGGAGGGTCAAGCCGAAGCCGAGGAGCCCGCCCAGAAATATCTCCATCTTGGTATGTATGCCGCCAACGAGCCTTGAATGGCTTACCATTATGGCGAGCGCAAAGGCCATTATAGCCACTATCGGGTTAAGAGTCAAAAGGGAGATTGATGTAAACAGGGAAAAGGCTACAGCCGCATGCCCGCTCGGCATGCCTCCGTGCAAAGGAGTCCCCTTGCCGTGCGTAGCCTTAAACACCACGACAGCAATAAGGACCAGCAGAAGAGCTATTATTGCGATATGGCCAGCAAACATTCTTGCCTCCCTGAGAGCAAGTCCCATGGGCTCATAAACATACTTCGAAAATATCATGTAAACCATTATAGCCACGCCTATGGAGGATATCAGCACAGCACCCGCTGAAACATCCTTGGCATTTTTGGCTAATATATGGTGCTTGTCCTCAATAAGGTTTACAGCCTCTTCTATAGCGGTGTTCATCATCTCCGCAAACAGGAGTATTACAATGGACATCGAAAAGAGTACGAACTCAATCATCGGGAGCTCAAGGAACAGGCTTAAGAAAAGGGCTGCAGCCGCTATTACATAATGATACCTTATGTGCCTTTGCGTTTTGAAGGCAAAAATGACGCCCTCTATCGCGTAATTGAGGCTTTCAAACCAGTTCTTGGGCTTTACTACTTCTTTTGGCTTTTCCATTATACTGAAACCTTTTATCCGAAAAAACCTATTGAGTACAAAATCCCCATGGCAATGAGCATCATAATGGAGATTATGGTTACAGCCTCAAGCCTCTTGAGCTTATGCACATTTTCAAGTATGACAATATTTACCGGTATGCTCCAGATACTGACCAGGGTTCCTATGAGCGGCACCACCTGCGCCCATGTGATAACGGAGCCGAACACAGCTGCCCTGTAATATTCCATAAAGCCTGCCTGCCCGCCGAGTATCTTTGCAAGCACATGAAAAATGCCCAGGAAAAAAGAGAAAAACACAACGTTCAATATGGGCGTAAAAAGAAGAAGTACGATGACCTCTGCCGAATGCAATGCCCCTGTAGTGAATAAAAGGCCAAGCGCGCTTGCAAACCCGCCTATAGCAAGGATAATAAGACCTGGCACAAACGCCTTTTCATCTTTTGATATCTCTATTGCAGCCGAACCTTTTAATTTAAGTATCTCAAAACTTTTGCCAAGATATTTTTTAAATTCAATTTTTTCGCCGCTCAATTTAGAAAAACCCTTTCTCTTTTAAGCCTGACATCAATTCATCTTCTTTGGCCCTCATCTTCTTTGCCTGATGGCCGCCTTTTACATGGTCATACCCTAACAGATGCAGGAGCCCGTGAACAAGGAGCCTTGAAAGTTCCTCATCAAGGCTGACTTTAAAACTTTCTGCCTGAGCCTTTGCCGTATCCATTGAAATTACGATATCACCGAGCAACTGCTCATCATCCATCGGAAAACTTAATACATCTGTCGGCTTGTTTTTGTTGCGGTAGGTTTTATTGAGTTCCTGTATCCTGTCATCATCCGTAATGAGGACACTTACTTCCCGGCCTTTAAATCCCAAGTCTTTTAAGGCGCTCCCTGCTATCTTCTTTATCAGTGAGCCCTTTTTCGTCTTTGTTTCGTCCTGCACCAGCACCTTCAAGCTCTTTCTCCTTTATGTACGCGGGCTCCGGATAATCTATTCTCTGGTGGTATATGCCGGCAAATACCCTGTTGAAGCTCTTTGTAATCGAATGCAGGTCTTTTAGCGTAAGCTCGCATTCATCAAGCTGCCCGTCAGTGAAAAATTTGTTCACGATCTTCTGCGTGAGCCACTGTATCTTGTCCGGGTTCGGGTCAGGTATTGTCTTGCTTGCGGCCTCTATCGCGTCAGCAAGCATAACAAGGCCAGCCTCTTTTGTCTGGGGCTTGGGGCCTGGATACCTGAACTCTGATTCATCGATCTCATGCACCTGGGGCTCTTCCTGCGACTTTGCCTTCTGATAGAAATAAGTAATGAGAGATGTGCCGTGATGCTGGCTTATTATATCGGTAATCTCCTGTCCCACCCTGTATTTCTTCGCAAGATCAACGCCCTCTTTAATGTGATTGGTCAGTATGAGAGAGCTCATTGAGGGGGTCAGCTTATCATGCCTGTTCTCGCCTGAGATGTTCTCTATAAAATATGCCGGCATCTTTAGCTTGCCGATGTCATGATAATAGGCTGCAACACGCGCAAGCAAAGGATTCGCGTTTATCGACTCAGCCGCAGCTTCGGCAAGCGTGCCTATCACTATTGAGTGATGATGCGTGCCTGGCGCGCGCATGGCAAGTTCTTTCAGCAGAGGATGGTCCATCCTTGATAATTCAAGGAGCCTGATATTGGTAGTGTACTGAAATGCTATCTCAAGCACAGGCGCAATGCCTACGGCAAGTATGGCTGTTATCAAGCCGTTAACAAGCCCTGCAAGGATTATATAGAACGGCTCTGCCAGTGAGGCCCCGCCTTTTATGGCGGCGATACTTAAAAGCGTCACTATGTTTGCTGCGCCAAGGATTATGCCTGCCTTTATTACAATCGAACGATGGGTGCAATGGCGCACCCCCATTGCCCCCACAGCGCTGCCGATAAGCGCATAAGCCGCCATCTCAAGGCTTCCGCCTGTGAAATAGCCGACCATTATGGAAGTTATCGCCGCAAATACAAGGGCTGTCTCCGAATTCAGGATAAGCCTTACAAGCATAGGGCCTATTGCAACAGGTATTATGTATTTATAAAATGAAGGAGGAGCAGGGAATATCTCTTTCAATACAATCCCGGCAGCTTCGGAAACCCTTATAAGGAAAAGAACGCCAACAAAAACCACCCCCATTAGGAGAAGGTCTTTGGGATGAGTTGAAAACTTCCTGATATTCCAGCCCGCGAAGAGATAGCTCATTGAAAGGAGCACTGCCGTAAGCCCGAAAAAGCCTGCTACGGACAAAATCGAACGCCTCTCTTTTATGGCGGCCTCTACGAGGTCGAACTTTCTTATGTCGGCATCCGTTACTATCTGGCCGTCCCTGATGACAATCTCGCCTTTTTTTATGGTGACATCCAAGCCGGTTATCTCAACCGGAGATTTCACATCCATTATGGCGACATCACCGGGCTTATAAGAAAATCCGAGAAAGGTAAGCGAAGGGAAATACAAAACTGTACAAACCGCGCTGATGGCGAAAAGCAATACGAGTTTTTTTATCCCAAAATCAAAAAGACGGCTTTTAGCCGAAAAGGACTTCAGGGAGCCGGGAATCGAATTCGTCATGCCTGCTCCAGAATAGCGCTCTTTTTCTTATTTTCCATCTTCTCAAAAGCCTTAACGACCTTCTGGACAAGAGGATGCCTTACAACATCAGACTCTGTGAAATGGATAAAATCTATTCCCTCAACATCCCCAAGTATCTTCTGCGCCTCTACAAGCCCTGAAGGTTTGGCAAAGGGGAGATCTATCTGTGTTATATCGCCCGTAATCACTGCCTTAGAGCCGAAACCCAGCCTTGTAAGGAACATCTTCATCTGCTCTATTGTCGTATTCTGCGCCTCATCAAGAATAACGAACGAATCATTGAGCGTCCTTCCCCTCATGAATGCGAGTGGGGCGACTTCAATGGTGCCGCGCTCAAGAAGCCTCTGCGTGCGCTCAAAATCAACCATGTCATGGAGCGCGTCATAAAGCGGCCTTAAATAAGGGTCAACTTTAGCCGCAAGATCTCCGGGCAGAAACCCCAGCTTCTCGCCTGCCTCAACAGCAGGCCTGGTAAGGATTATCCTGTCGACTTCCTTGCTTGTGAGAGCGGCAACCGCCATTGCCATAGCCAGATATGTTTTGCCTGTTCCCGCAGGCCCTATGCCAAAGACAATGTCATACTTCCGTATGGCGTCGATATATTTCTTCTGGGTAGCGCTTTTAGGGGCTATTACCTTCTTACGGTAGGACACATAAACAGTATCAGTAAATACGTCCGCGATATGGGTTTCCTTATCGGCAACAACCATTCTCAGGGCATATTCAAGGTCATGGAAGGAAAGCGGATAGCCTTTTTCAAGGAGTGTGTAAAGTTCGGAGATAAGGCGTTCGGCCAAATCTACTTTGTCGGGCTCACCTGTTACGGTTACAAGAGACCCTCGTGTATTGAGCGATACGCCCAGTTTTTTCTCAAACCTTCTGAGGTTCTCGCCATTCTCGCCGAAAAGGCGCATTGCGAGCGTATTGTCCTCCAGATTTATCTGTCGTGTTACTTTATCGTTTTCCAATTTTTATCAGTTCCGGCTGATATCAGATGCCGGATCGCTATTCCCTTTCAGGGTTCAATTGGTTCTTCACATAAACACTTATATAAAAATATTAACATAATACAGCTATTTTTGCAATTGACGGTTCAGGTTATAAAGAGTATTTTTTCCAATAAAAAAAGCCCCTTCAAAAGGGGCTTTAGGTATTGTGTTTTATTAAAAGACTATATGGTAGCCATCTTCTCCAGAAGGAGGTGTCCTGCCTTTGAAAAGCTGGGCTTTGAAAAGGCATCAGTCAACTCCCACCTGCTAGTCCTTTTCAGGACTTCCTGGGCGAGCATATGGTTCATTGCGTGGCCCGACCTGTGTGCAATGATATGGCCGATGATAGGCGCACCGATAAGGGATATATCCCCCATCAGGTCAAGGACCTTATGCCTTACAAACTCATCAGGGTACCTGAGGCCGCCAGCATTAAGTATTTCGGTATCGCTTATTACTATGGCATTGTTTAAAGAGCCGCCTTTCGCAAGCCCGTTCGCCCTGAGCATCTCAATATCACGGAGAAAACCAAAGGTTCTGGCCTTCCCGACATCCTTCCTGAACACATCCTTTGAAAACAGCTTTGAGAATTTCTGCTTCTTGAGGAAAGGATGGGAAAAATCAATGCTGTAGTCTATCGTGAACTCGTCCTCTTCTGAGGGCAGGAGAAGAACATACTTGTCACGGTCAGCAACCTTGATTGGCTTTTTTACAACAAGATACTTTTTAGGGGCACAGAGTATCTGAAGCCCGACTTCCTCAATCATTTCAATAAATTGCAAGGCACTTCCGTCCATAATCGGGACTTCAGGCCCGTCAAGCTCAACAACTGCGTTATCAACTCCAAGCCCGTAAAAGGCTGCCATAAGATGTTCGATCGTTGAGATTGTAACCCCTTTTGAGCCAAGGGATGTGGCATAGCTCGTGGCTACAACATTGGCTGCTTCAGCCTTGATTACGGGAGAACCGGGAATATCCTTCCTTATAAAGGTAATTCCGGTATCTTCACCTGAAGGAATAATCCTTACCTTGACATCAGCCCCTGTATGGAGCCCAATGCCTGAGAACTCTATTCTGTTTTTAATGGTCTGCTGCATCTTCATGCTTCTATATTGAAGCAATATATGTGCCATATTCCAATCCTATTAAAATCAGATAGTTAGCTATTGAACAGGTTTCCAACTGTGTATTATAAATGCCACACGGAATAGGAAAGTCTCTTTTTTACAACAATCAGCGGCGGAAGATGTAGAAAATCACAGAAAGAATGATGCTTACTATTATTGAAGTGGCCAGAGGAAAGTAGAAGGTAAAATTATCTCTTTTAATATAAATATCCCCGGGGAGCTTCCCAAGGAACGGTATTTTAGGCGCAACCATGAAAACAAGCCCAATTATTACAATGATTATACCTATTATTACAAGCGACTTGCCCATGAAACAACAAACTCCTAAAACAATTATAGGCTTCGATTTCCAAATATGTCAAATAACCCATACTGAATACATTTTTTATACAGGAATAAGCCTCGATTGGCAAGGGCAGAAAAAAGACTGTACGCCTCAAAGAGAGTTGATTAAGTATATCGGCATCTTTAAAAAAGCGGGCTTTTGGCCCGCTTTTTTTATTTACCCCAAACTATTCCTGCCGCTTTCTCAATCGACCTGCCGCCAAAGTAGAATATGATTACCGTCTGCATGATTTCCTTGTGTATATCAGTTAAAGGAATCTGCGGATAACCGAGATACGGGGCAAATATTGTCCACGAAAAGATAGCCAGCATCAGAAAAGACCATATGGGCCTGTGCGTAACTGTCAACACCCTTGTCCAACCCAAAGCGCCTTCCGATTCCTTTGCCGCCAGTTCCCTTGCCCCCTGAAAGCTCGAGGCTACGGTCTTATATTCCTCAACGGCAAGCCTTTGACCTTCAAGCCTCATCTCTTCACGTTCTTTTTCACTTAATGAAGCCGGCAGATATCTATCCGAAAGCCTGTCGATCACCTTACCGACAGTACTCTGCAGTACATCCCCGATTATTGGTGTAGCCATCTTAAACTCCTTTACTCGCCGCACTCGAAATGATTTGAATCCCAGCCTACTTCTTTCGTGTAGTTCTCAGGACTTACCCCAAACCTTCCTCCCCATCTGCCCCCCAGCTGCTCCCACCTCTCTCCAAGCATTTTGTACTTCTCCTTATCGGTGAGATAGACTCCGTTCCTGAAGAGGTTGAAATCAACGGCAAGCCTGTCCCTGTGCTTTGAGTTCATTGTCTTGCTGCGGCCCGACTCCACATAGATCCTCTGCTGTTCCTCTGTCCTGTACGCCTCTCCAAATGTCAGTTCGTATCCATTGCCATAAGCGAACTGCACAAGCTCAGCTATCATCAGAGGAAATTTTCTCTGCTTCTCTCCTAAAGACATCTCAGACTCCATTATTTAAAAGTAAGGTGCCCTATCAAATAGATATAGGCATCTTTTATAATCCAGAGCGCGAGCGCTCCGCATAACCACAGAAAGGCCTTTACGGCGTTCTTTTTTGTCCTGATCAGGTCTTTTACAGCCTCCTGCTCCTCTTGCGAGAGGCTGCATGCACCCTGTATCTTTACCAGCCGCTCTGCAATGAGTACGGCCACTGTCTCAAGTTCTTTTTCATTCATTGGGTAATCCTAATTCAAGGTGCGCCGGCTCAGGCCTTGCGTTCAAGACCCCTTATTTTCATTCCGAAAGGCAGCGATAATCCCTGCGGAGGGATTATATCCAGTGTTAGATCTGCTTTAAAATTATTCATGATATACTCAGCCCTGTCGATATGCACCATAACAGGCTGTTGCGTTGCAGGGTCGATTGCAGCCTTATCTCCGCTGCCTGCTTCCACTTCCATTGCCGTAACTGTGTCGACATTTATTCTTGCCTGCTCGCATCCGAAAGGGATCTGCTCATAGCGGACAAGAGGCAAACTGCTCTGTATTGGCAGAGTATCCGCGCAGTAGCAGGCCATTATATTTCCATTTGAATCATGCAGCACTTCTATAAACATTCGATTCCTCCTAATTTGTATGGTACTGCCAGGTTACTGTCACACTGCCGTCAACAGTCGACCCGTTCAGATTGAAATACTGGCCTGAAGGCGAAATGCCCGACCAGCTTGCAGCAAAGCTTATTGGATTACTAACATTAGTGCCTGTAATCTTTGGAAAGTGCGCGTAATCGTCTCCCATTGACACATAGAGATTTCCCGACCAAGGCCCGGTGATCACATAACTGCCCTGAGCCAACTTAAGTTTAGCCAGCGTCACATTCGCATCCGCAAGTTTGGCTGTGATTACGACACCATCAGCCAAAACCACGCTTTTACTGTTTATGCCGTCGTGGTCATGGTCCTGCGCCGGTGTGAAGCTATTTCCAACCCACTCCTTTAGGTGGACAAGATTCTGCCGTATGCCTTCCATGAGTGTGGAGTCTATCGGGCTTTCAGCGTCTGTCTGCGAAGCAAGAATGCTGTTCCATAAATATGTAGGGCCTGCCATTTAAAAACCTCCGTCTTAAAAGATTACCAGATTAAATAACCGTCTTCCGTGCCGTTGTTGACCTTTCCTGCCGCGCTGCTTACGAAAGCAAACTCTTTTTGAGTAACTGATGCAGCAGTATAATCAGGCGTGCCGGAAGGAGAGATAAAACCATATCTCCTGTACATCTTTGTTTCTATCGCTTCGATGCTGATCTTATTATTTGTGAAGTCAGGCCTGACGCTTGTGATCATCACGCGTTCTTTCTGCCATGAGCCAACCCCTTTTTCAAAGGCTTCGGAGGTGGTGATATCCTTTAAATCCGTAGGCTTTATAAAACGCGAATCATAGGCAACATTATTAATATCTATCTCAAGCGATACTGTTGCCGCGGGTTGGCAATACCTGTTCAGAAGCTTTGAAGCAAGCGCTATTGCCGATTCTTCGCCCTTAATTAAAGTGAACACTATGCTATCCGACGCGTCAAATAAAGGCAGTTCCGCTGTTGTGGCTATTACCCTTATATATTTCGTCTTATCAGCATCGAAGAGTTGGTACTTGCCGTCCTTTGATAAGACCACAACTTCGCCAATGCTCCCGTTAGGCGCTGTCCACTGGAGAGTATTTGCGGCTTTGTTAAAGGTAATCGTGCCTGAACCCGTCCCATTTGTCCTTGATGCGTGATATATTTTGATGCCCGTCAGATTGACCGGCAGAGTATATGTGCGGGTCCTGATCCATTTGCTCTTTATTGTCTTTGTGCTTATCTCATTCCATTGAGACACATCCTGAGACGCCGTATCCGCGGCTATTACGGCAGCCTCAAAATTCGACTCTTTTTCATCGCCCGACTCATCGTAATCAAAGTACACGATAATCCGATTATAAAAATTATCTTTGTACCCGCTTTTCATACTCAAAGAGCCGTCAAGAATATTGTGATTCTCCGTCCATTCCTCCACCGATTGCCCGGGGACAGGCGGGGCAAAGACTTTAAAGGTAATTTTCTCGCCGTCATGCACAATGAATGAATTGGTCTCTATCTGCAGCTCATTAAGGTACTCATTAGCTTCTTTCGGCTCTGTTATGATCCTGTCGAATAACCAGCCGCTCAGCCACAGGTCTCGCTCAGCCGTAAACGCTGACATATCAATATACGCCGCATCTATTCCAAGCTGGTTTGAGAGCATATCCATTATGATGTCTACAGGGTTCATATTCCTGTAGTCGAGATACTGCGTCCCTGACGCATTCTCTACAGGGATTTTTGTTGACCCGTCCTTCAGGTCATCTGCTACCGTTATTGTAAGCTCATCACCTTTTCTGGACCAATCAAGTATCTTTCCGGTAAATGTCGGCGCGTAATCCAGATAAGTAAATCCAGGAGCTATAAAACCGTCTTTCCTGACTACCCTACGGTTTTTCAGGAACTCATCATTGATTAATTTTTTAAAGCTTTCCCTTCCTGTGACCACAAAGCTCTGCTGGCCTCTTGTGGAATATCCGCTTTTTGTATCAACCTTATTCTGGAGAGATGATACGGATTTTAGTACCGGCCGTATATTGAAGGCTTCCAGTTGGTCGCTCCCGACAGCGAATATTCCACCTGCAACGCAAGATCCATCAGCCCTGAAAGCAGTTCCCGGGAATCCGTTATTCCTGTGATAACCGAAACAAATAACTCCGCTGTCGAGTTCAGCCTCAATTATTACATTGGGCGTATTTACGGCTTTCTTAATTTCATCGAGGTATTTTTGTGTAAGCGCAATGGCCATTTCATAATCCGTCTAATTTAGAATTTGCTTCATTTGTATTTCAAAGTTGAACAAAGCTATTTAAGCCTTGGCATAATAAGGGAGCACATATTCACTTCCAGCTATCCTCAAAGTTACATAGCCTGTCGGGTTGGCAGGCAAAGCGGCAGCGCTTCCGGCAAACCCTACCGTAGTCTGCGTAGAACCAAATCCTGCGCTTGTCCCATCGGTATCTGATATAGGCGCGGAATTCTTTTTCAGGAGCTTACCATCGGCATCAACCCAGGTATAAGTTCCGTCATACCTGAAAACCCCTCCGTTCCATGTGCCGTCTACTTTTATGCTGTCGCCTGTCTCCGCCTGCAGCAGGTTGGCAGCTCCTCTATAAATACCCGCGTCTCCTGCGGCAGTGCCATCGCCTAATATTATTCCTCTCGGGGTTATTGCCAGTCTTGGGTAGGCTTCTCCTGTTACAAAATACTTCATGAGCTGGGTGGTTGAGGCAGCCCCTGTAAGTTCCAAACTCGCAAGTCGCGCTTTTTTAGAGCCTGCCCTTGCTATGCAGGAGTAAGCCGTGGAAGGGTATGCCCCGTTTTCATCCACGATTAGACCATCAGGAGTGGTCACGGTTGTCTGTCCCGCGTCCATCTCCAGATAGACATCTCCTGAGGTTGAGTTCTGCTCAACAAGGGCATAATCGCCCGGCCTGTCAGGATTTACGGAAAGAGCCGCAGAGGTCATCAGGACTTTATCAATGAATGTCCTTAAGCCTTTATTCCGCAGGAGCCTTCTGAAGTGCCCGTTCTGAGGGTAGCGGATATTATGGAAGGCTATGCCATTACAGTTATTTGAAAGTATGTCTATGAGCGGGATCTGCCTTATGCCATTGGCGGTTACGGTTGCCGAGTCAATTGATTCGAACCAGCAGTCATTAAGCATATTGGCATAGGCGCGTTCAATGGTGAGCTCGCTTCCCTTGAAAGATTGCTGGAAGGCCGTGCCGTAGAACCTGTTTCCGTTGGATCTCTCTATATATCCGCCGTAGTCGTTTCTACTGAAGACACTCTTGACTAAAACCATGTCCGTACAGCTTAAGGAATCCCTGTTGTACGACATGGCAAGCCCCATCTCGTTGTACGCAACATCAGCATTTGATACAATTCCCTGCTGTGCCATGTGCAGGCTAAGCCCAACCGCAAGATGAGAGATTGCCCCATTGGTCACTGTAGCCGTGGCAGGCCTTGACACTGTTATGTTTGTGCCTGATATGGCTGTAATGCAGTACCAACCATCAAGACCGGTTATCTTTATGAACTCATTAACAAACATTCCAACAGCGGATGAAACTGTAAGGGCCGTTGTGCCTGAAGTAATAGAGCCTGTGGCAGTGCCATTGGCAAAGGGCCGTCCCGTTACCCTGTAAATCCTTGGGTTGCGTATATCGATAAACTGAGTAGTCTCGGCGAGTATTCCTGCCGCGGCCTTATCCGCACCGTCAAAAGTAGGATTTTCAAGGATTATATTGCCCTGTCCGTACGAGGCCACTACGGGCTCGCTGTTGCCATTGGAAGGGGTTCTGAGCATAATCATTCCTGTAGTACCTGCGACAAGCATTGCGCCCCTGTTGAACTCAAGATGAGTGCCGAGATATGTGATGAGCCCTGTATTTATCAGATATCTGCCTTTCGGAAAATATACGGTCGGCTGTCCGTTTACCCTGCCGAAGTATGCGCCTCCAAGGGCTGGGGAAATAGCTTCCTGATAGGTTCTTGCCAAATCTATTGCGGCCTGAATCGCCGTTGAGGAATCCGCAACTCCTGTCGGGTCTGCCCCAAAGTCAGCATGAGTTACATCTATTCTCGGTAATCTTGTTTTAATATTATCTGCGTTTATGATTGTATGGGTTCCGTCATTATCATGTTCGACAAGTGAGAGCCTGTTGAGCGTATCGGGAAGCCCCGGGTGCCCAGCTCCTACCATTTTCTCAGTATATTGAATTCTCTGGTCAGTCATTTATGCTCCTTTTAGTGCCTTCTATTATTCCTTGCGGCCTGTAAGCCGCAGAGTTATATCTCTATAGACTCCCCCGTTTTTGAAGGGGTTTGAGAATTTTGTATCAGGCCTCATCAGAAAGACATCTTCAGGATTATTTGCCGTATCCCAGGCAACAAAGAAATTTTTTAAACCGCTTGTATCCCACCAGTTTTTCACCTTTTGATAAAGCTCGGCATCAGCATCATTAAAGGCGATGCTCATGGACCTCTCTACATATTTATTATGGATACCTGCGATATAGCCGCTGTAGCTTAAGTTAACGCTCGCCTTGGCGTCCTGCTCATGCGGGTCAAAACCTACGGTTGCATAGTCAAGCTCTGTCTTATTTCCCCAGATGCATATGGCTATGAAGACAGCCTCACTGATATTGGTAATCTTCAGCCGCCAATACCTGCTGGCAAGCGCGCCTGAAAATTCCTTCAAGATCACAGAGTCAGCTGTCGGAGAAAATGGAGTGAATGCGTCATTTATATCCGAAATGAAATTATCACTTGAATACTGAAGGGCAATAGCCGCTCCGCAGGATTTAAGATTATGTCCGATTACCGCGAGGTAATCGGCAGATTTCAGATTACCCTCTCCCGCGTCATATGTTATGTACTGCGGGCTTACGGCATTTTCAGACCTCCAGCAATTTGTCTCAAGCATATTAAACAGGTAATGCACATCATAATCGCCAAGCCCTGTCGTAGACGCTGTAAGAGAGGAGTTGCTGCTGCCAAGCATTGTCTCCCAAAAAAATTTTATCTTAGCCCATGTAGCCATTCATAACTCCTGCCTGTTCTATTTTAAAAAAATAAGCTCACTTGCCTGAAAAAGGGCAGACCTCTCCCATTAATGCGTAAATAGCATTTTTAGAAGCCTTATTCGATTTTGACGATTTTCAACAGAGTGCGGTCTCAGCCCTCAATGCATCCTTAATTGAGAACCGGTCTATAACTTCAATCTAAGGCCTAACCACTTCCTTGACCTCTTTTTTCCATTTGACCAGGATGCCGTCCTCAAAATAACAGACAATATCTCTGAAACTTAACTTCTCAGCAACGCCTTTACCGGTCACGACATCAACTACTTTAGGCACACTGCTCTGCCAGCCAAGTGCAAGTCTTACCTGCTCCATATTCATGCCTATCTTTAACTCGTGGGCGAACGCCGACTTTTTCATTTCATCTGTCCACGGAGCGGCGTCAATTGCCTCTCTCCTCTTCTCTTCAAGCTCTTTGAATTTTTTGAACCCATCCGAGTCCGCCAGATATTCAGAAAGCCCGGGGAAGAAATATCTCGCATTTACAAACCCTTCTTCACCTGATTTGAATTTAACCTTATAGAATGCTACAGCCGCGTTCTGCGGAAAACTGCGCGCCCCTGCAAGGCTGGTCCAGCAGGATGCTTTGCTTATACCCTCAGCGCAGGCAACATCTTCGATTATGAATTCCTGCAAATCCCTGCTCAAAAACCCTTGGCTTTGCAGAGAAGGGCTATTATGCACAATGACCTTTTCAGCGGTGATTACGCCAAAGCTCTTTCCGACCCTGATATCTTTAGCAGGCCCTGTAGCACAAGATGCGCTTAAAAACAATATCGCTACCGAAAACAATGCAAGTCTCTTCATTGTGCTTCCTCCGATGAAAATGTTTTTTCAAAAAAAGTAACACAAACAAAACAATTTCACAAAGAGTTTATCCGCAGCCTTTCCGAAGCCAGGTTCGCTTTAAAAGCGTGATTGCCTATTTACATATTTCTTACATTTACTGAGATATTCCTGTCTCCCGCATCCTTTAAGGCCGGGATGATATTGTCCTCCACTATCTTCTGCCAATTCTGCTCGGAAAGAGGGTTATATATTTGCACTGTTATATATTGAGTGGACATTGCGTCCTCTATTCTCTGCGGCACAGGATATGCTGTTGTAGAACCGCCCGAATAAGACGGATTGGCTGTACCGCTCTCACTGATGGTACCTGTTGCCCCATCCGGCTGAGTCTGCCTTATTGCCTGAAGTTTTGCCATACCCGCCGTTACCACGGCAGCGGCAGCGGCTATACCGAGCGCAGGACCTACGTAAGGGATACTCGCCATAGCGGCGTACGCGCCCATCGCACCCCTGTAAGTCTGTATTACGGTCTCGGCAATGGCAAAAGACTTCATGGCATCAAACATCGCCTTATTCTTGCTTCCCGTTGCCACGAAAAGGTTCTGAAGCGTATTGGACAAGCTCCCGGCAGCCGTTCCTGCCAGACTCAGTTTATAATCCCAGGTCTCTTTATAAAGCGTTTTCTGTCCGACTGAATGCTCATACTCCATTGCGTTCAGGCTTCTAAGAAATTCCCTGTACTGATTCAGATACTGGGGAAGCAAATCAGAAGACAATTGATACTGCCCAGTTGCAGAGGATTCAGCGCCGCTGCCAGCCTGAAGAGGCGCTGCCAAAACCGCTCCGGCGGAAGATGCTTTTGCGGCTCCGGAGATATAGTTATCAAAAAGCTTTGAATAACCTGCATCCAATTTTTCAGCCTTTGAGAGATTTTCTCCCATAGCCTGAGTAAGTTCAGAAAAGCCTCCCTTGACAGAACCAGCTGAATTTTCCAAATCCCTGTAATTACCGTTCATCTTACCGGTAGAGGTTTCAGCTTCCTTCTGAGCAGCGGTTACGCCCTCAAACCCCTCTTTTATTTTCTCGGCTGCCTCATAAGCCTTCCTCTGTGCGCTGCTCATCGGCTCGGAGAATTCATCTCTCGCCCGTATGACTATGTCTATGCTTCTTTCAGCCATTGCCTTTTTCCTTTATGCTTTTAATACTTTCGTATTTATATATTTCAAACGCTTCTACAAGCCAGAATGGCTGAGCTGCCCATCCTCCTTCAAAAAGCAGATTTCCGGTATCTTCTACGAGGTAAACGAGACGGGCAATCTCCAGCGTCTCAGGGCTGATATAGCTCAAAGGGCACTCATAGAGCCTTAAGCCGCCTAAGCTGAAAACCTTTCTCGCCCCTTTTCTTCCAAGCTCCTCTTTTACTTCTTCGCTGTATTTTTCAACAGCCCTTGCTTTGTCGCTTAGCTCCAGGACATTTCCGCAATTCCTGAAGTTCCTCTCCCTTTCACCGCATTCATCGCAATCAAAGGGGCTTCCGTCAGAGGCACGCTGATTCCACCGAAAGCCCCCTATCAGTTTTTTCTTTGTCCCTCGGTAAGCTTTGAATGCGACTCCATTGCCTTTATGATCTCGATGACAAGGTCTGTATCGGCTGTCTCGTAAAACTCTTCGGGCTCAGCTACCTCCCTCGCCCCCACATAAAAACCCTCAACAGATTCGACATTCTCTGTAAATTGCTTCTTCTGTATCTGCTGGGTAAGCTCAGTCATTTTAAGAGGGTCTGAGACACCTTTACCCCTGGCGGCAATAAGCCTTGAGTAATGCTGCACCCTTGAATAAGGGACAAACTTAAGCCTTACCACGCATGGCTCCTGACTGTCCCTGTTGCCCCCGTATTCAGGCACATAATCCACTACCGCATCTTTATCAAAGCTGATAATAGCCATTCATTCCCTCCTGCCTTATTCCCCTGCCAGCCCTCCTTTCAGAGGGCATGGCGAGAGGTATTTTAAACCGCCGAAGCGGTATTCTTAAGCATTACTGCGGCAATGTAGCCGGTAGCCGAGGCATCATAGACGCCTTCGTATTTAAGCGTTATCATCGGGTCTTTATCGAGCTTGTAATCAGGCTCTCCGCCCATTCTCTGCAATTTAGGCAGGTCAATATAAAGCCCGTGATTATCCCCTGTGCCTGCCTGAGTCCCCGCATCCCAATGGCATAACAGGTTTGCCTGGCCTGAATTGGCTATCCAGCTATTAAATTCTGAGATCGATGAGAATCCGCTTGCCGGGTCTTCCCAGTCTATTGTAAGTTCGCAAGTGACCTTGAATTGGCCTGCCCTTGTCTTATCCGGGTAATCAAGGCCCGAAAGCCTTATCGCATCCTCCATCCCGTTCTCTATCTTGATGGATACCTTATCCGGCTTGATGAGTGTTGCCGCTCCGAATGAAAAATCCGTATAGTCAGGCGCAGTTCCGACCCTGGTTATATTTCCGGTATAGACCTTCAGATTATTGTAATCGCACCTCAAGTTCTCTGCCGCGAATACGGGGTTTCCAATCTCTGCGGTTACAGCATCCCTCCTCTGTCCCATAAGCTGGGATGTGACCTTAAGGCTTGAACCTGCCTCCTGCTCAAATGAAATGCTCTTGACCCTGCCGCCTACATAAGGCCAGTTTTTCATGACCGCGCCCTCATTTAAATTGAGATTCAATGTAAGCGCCTTTGGCCCGAGGTTGGAGGCTGAGAACGGGTCAGCTACAGGATAAAACATATGACTATACTGGCCTGTTGCGCCGTTCTGTGCTGTTACAGCCTTTCCGAAAAAATGCTTGAGTATCGTTCCCGCCATCCCCTTTTGAGCGCCTGCTTCAGTAAAGAAAGGCATCTCAATGGAAGACGACCACCTTTGGCTCATGCGCAGGAAAGCAGAGTTTCCTTTATGCGAATCTTCGCCCCTGAACTCATTTCTTTTCTTCTCGTCAAATTCGATCTTAGGTATGCCTGTGTTCAGGAGCGCGATATAACCTACTGCGGCTGACTCCTTAACGCCTCTTTGAGCTTCCTCGCCCAGGGCAAGATAAATCCTGTTTTCCGCCATCTATTCCTCCTTATTCTCAGCCTTGACTCAGCTCTCTCTATACCTGATCAAGGCCTTGCACGCTAATGATGATAAATTCCTGTTATTCTCCGCATCAAATCTTGCTATATATACCCTGGATACATATTTTGAGAACTCAAGAGGGCCGGTATTAATAGCGGCTGCGGTAAGCGCGCCCCTTATTTTGTGCGCCCATTTCTGCTGTTCCCTTATCATGTCCTCAGGGTCCCTTTCCGCGAAGATTACCTTTATCGCATACTCGGCCTCGATATATGACGGACGCTCCCTGAATTTATTTTCAAAGGATTCGCCCAGGTAAAATATCTGACCGAGCGGCAGCAGGCTTGCCGGGATATTCTTTTCACTCTCGAATGAGTGCCTTGAAAAGTGTATTCCCTCTTTTTTTAGTACAGACTGCAGATTATCCGTAATCGCCTGAACCGTCTCGAAATTGCTCATCTTCTTCCCGCCGTTATGACATTTATGCCTGCGTTGGCCTCAGCCCCCGAGATCAATCCGTCTTCCGAGTAGTCATATTTGAAGTTTATCTGGTTGAACGCATCGTCTGCCTTCTTCTCATAGTCCTTCCACAACTTCCACCAGAGATTGTCGTTATCGGTAACAAGGCCTTTGCAGACTTCAGCCACTGAAAAATATATATGCGCTTCCCTCAGATCATACGGATCAAGTATGAGATGGGGCCTCCTGCCAAGCCTTGAGAGCCTCTCCTCGATTTTCTCAAAGGCCCTCTGTATCTCTTTTGAGAACGAACGAGTCAAAATATATTTCTCATTTGCCGTTATCAGAGAAGAAAACGCTTCTGTGGTCACTGTGCCGGTTGCCGATTCAAAATCAATGACAGCCCTTGTTTCATCCTTGTCAACAGAGCATGCAAGCCCGCCGGTGAAGTAATCGTCATCATACCTTTTAAGCTCATTGTCAACTATAGAAGTGGTTGAGCCGCTCTGCGCAGTTCCTCTTATCTTCCAGCCATTGTCTTTTAGCTGCGGAAGCTCAACAATAATGTCTTCATCGGTCACGACCTTCGAGAGCCTGGAATTAACAACATCGTAAAAAAGCGTTGAATAAAAAGTCTTTGAATTATGTGTATATGTGATTACCGCCTTGTAGTTGATGCCAAGGGCATTGTTGTCATTCTGACTTAAGCTGTATGAAAGCGCCCCGTCCGCGCCGATTGACATTGAGGTTGTAGCAATAAGTTCCGCTCCGCCCGGCCTGAAGATATTTATAAACGCGGACTGAGGAATGATCCTCCTGTTATTCTCATATATATAAGTCTGAAAATTATCAGCCGTGCTCTTCATGAATTGCTGCTTCATTTTTTATTTACCTTCTGTTCTGAGATTTTATTGACCAGCCCCGCTCTCAAACCCGTTCCATTTCCTATTGACTGCTTATCATCTTTCATATTGAGCTTTTGAAGATTCACTTCTGAAACCGACTTGTTCACAGTAACGGGTATTTCGTATTTCATCTTAAAGCCGTGCTGTATACTTTTTGTTTGAGCAGTACTGCCTTCCAACTTTGGCATCTGCAGGAAGCCCGTTGTTTTCGAAACCTGAGCCGAACAGACAATGCCCGGACCCCCCCTGCGGCTTATATCAAAGGCCACTGCCCTCTCCGTTTTATCCAGTACGCATATGAAATCATTGAGGATAACGGCTGAATCTGCCCAGCCCCAGAAGGCAACGCTCTTTCCTTCTTCTCCCCAGCCCCATTTAAAGACGGCTATCATATTGCCTTTGACCTTGCCTTTGCCGTGTTATCCCAGTTCCATGTCTTAAGCACAGTCGAGTTGTCGTCGTCATAGAGCTTCCATGTGCCTGACGGGCTCTCCACAAGCCTGTTAAGTATCCACTTGTGGATGAATGAAGGCAGAGCGTCAAGATATACTTCCGAATCATCTTTAATTGCGAGTTCTCCTGACCCTATAATCACATCCGCCGAAGGGGACGGAACTACGCCTGCCTGCTTATAAACGGCAACCGTATATCTCCCGTCGCTCCATACAGTCCTGTCCTCGTTTCTTTCATACCGGCCTTTGATAATCGTATCCTCAGTAAGCGGCAGATAAAGATTTTCCGGGGCAGGCGTAAAGGCCCCGTCAACGCTGCCCAGAATGAATTTATCCGATTCACGCCTCACGATGCAGTAGATGCTTTTAGCGGTCTCTGCCCAATCTATTATTATTCTCTTTGAGTTGGCCATCATTTTATCCCCAGATGGTCAAGGATGCGTTCAATAGCCTCCTCCTGCTCCTGAGGCGTAAGCTTCTGCCTGGACTTGATCTTGAGGTTTAAGTCTTTAAGCCTCTGCTTATTTGAGTCGCTTGCAACAACTGCTTTCTTATGCATCTATCGCCTCCTGCCACCCTAAAAGCTCAACTAATTCTCCTGAACTGTTCACGCTGAATTTATTCCTTCCATTGGTATCCATGCGCCCCTGCGTAGAGACGATGTCAATACAAAGCCCCTTGTTTGCAGGATCAACTTCATCTATTGCAAGAATCGATACCGGGACTTGAATAGTGTTATTCCAGGAGAACAGATCTTTTTCATATACAGCCGCAATGATATTAGGGTTCAGACCAGTATCCTGATAATATATTTTCATGCGTACTCTCCTATTGTGCTATAAAACCGTAGCTTGCCGGGTCAGCGACGACATTTGTCGTGCAGCCTGAAAAAATAACAGTACCCGCCATGTTTACCTGCCCGCCTGTTTGGGCCTGAAGTCCCACAGTGCAATTCCTGACCCTGGTGGCCCCCTCCAGGCTGAAATTACCTGTGGTCTTTGCTATTGCGTTAGTGCTTATCCTTGTGTAATAGAGGTTCTCAAAGATGGAACCTATCCATTCCATCATGGAAGCGCCGTCAAAGGTGTGATAACCTACGCCAAGCCCCTGTCCCCTTACTTTTGAATGGTAGTATAATGTGTTTGCCCCCCTGCCAGTGCTTACGAGCGGTCTTGAGTTAGATCCCGGATTAGTCAAAAGACAGTCATTGAATGTCGCGTTACCAAGCTGTCTGCTGAGAAACCAGATATTGTTATTGAGCTTACAGTTATGGAATATGGCCTGAGAATTCGCTTCCATCCATAAAGTCTCCCAGGCTCCGCTCGTTTTATCAAAAGTAACACCCTGGAATTCAAATCCCGTCTGGCCTGATGTAATCCACAGGCTTGCAAACCTGCCGGTTGTATCGCTTGAGTTTAAAGGCGCGAGGTTCGATTTTATCGTCGTTGGAAAATCCACTATTGTATATTTTTCACCGCTTAGAGGCGAAGCAGCTATCATTGAGATAAAGGTGAGGCGCGTTGAAGTATTTGAATCTATCAGATAGAACTTACCCCTTAAGGACGCCGTCTGAGTGTCCGGGGCAAAATACGCCCATTTATCTTTATGCTGGTCCGCCGTCCAGTTCTTATTAGTGTTATCAACATATCCCTGCGCGGAATTCCAAACGCCTGCTGATCCGCCTGTGGCAGTTGTCTGTGCCTCAATTATTGAAACTGTACCCTTTAATTTAACTCTGAACGGCCCTGAAAATGATTTGCCCTGTATGACGACATCTTCAGTAAATATCTCCGGGCTTAACTTCAGGTCCGTATCGCAATTGATTACTGATGGGACGGCATTTAAAGCTGACCTTACAGTAGAGAAGGCATTCACTATTGTGTAAGTCTCACCGACTGCCATTATATTCGCAGATAACCCCGCCTGTGTTGCAGAATCAATTGATGTTATCTTTGCCCAGGTATCATCCGTAGAGTTATAAATAGTTTTACCGAGCATAGAAAGGGTAAAACCTGCGCTTGAGTCAACAAGCTTATTCGCAAGCGTCGATGTAGCGGTCCCGCTTGCAACAGGAAGCCCGTCCGCAACACTATCATCACCGCCCAAAGCTGATGTGGCAGCATAAAGCGTATAACCTTTCGTAATAGTCGAATTTACGCTCGTGATATTCGTCGGGTCATTGCCTACTGATACAGTGCTGTTCTGTATAAGGTTGGCTGAACCCATATAACAATACAGCTTTGATGCACCCTGCGTCTGGCACGAATTCCAGGTTATATCAGCCCCATAATAAGTATTTATCCTGCCAGTGAATTTCAGGTTCTTCCATGCGATTCTCTGCCTGCAGTTTACAGTGCCTGATATTGTTGTGCCCCCGGCTGTATCTCCCTGTATCGTCAAGGAGAGATTTCCAGATGGTGTCTTTCCTATGAAGGTAACGTCAGCAGTATATGTACCCGGGCTCATTAATATGGTCACATCCGCGTAGAACGGACCCGGTACCTGAGAAAAGGCCTCAGGCAAATTATCCAATGCATCGGCAATTTCATAGTCTTTATCCAAAGCCATAATGTCAGCCGATAATGTCAGTTGTGTTGCCGAGTCAATATTGGTTATCTTTGCCCATGTATTATCGATTGAATTACGGACTGTCTTATCCAGATAAGAAGCATCGAAATTCGCCGCGCCGTCCACAAGCTTGTTCACAAGCGTCTGGGTAGATTTTCCCGCCCTCTTTAAAAGCCCCGTTGCCCCCGTAGTCAATGCCCTTCCGCCGAGCGCATTTGTCGCCGCGTAGATACTGAACGGCATTGTGATAGGCTTACCCGCCACCTTCAGATTCTCATTGAGAGTCCCATTTCCTATATATAAATTCCCTGAATCGGAACACCACCCGAACTCCCCATTATCAAGTGGGTTTGGCAGGTTTGCCTGAAGCCCGCGCCTTATCTGAATCTTGTTGCTCAAAATACCCCTCCGTCTATATCGTTTGTGGCAACATATGTATCCTGAAAAGAGCCGCCGTCTATATCCGTAGGCAGAAGTATCCTTACTATTCCGCCGCCCATATCCGTTACCGCGCCGTTATTGAAAATAAGCTTGACCACGCTCCCAATCGTCGGAGAGCCGTCATGCTCCTCTATACTGATTGAACTGCCGCCTGCCGATATCGCCTTACAAAGCATCTTTTAAAACCTCATCAACATGTCTCGTAAAAGAGTCCAGAACCTCTGCCGCATCCGCTTCACTGAGCTCGAAGAATTCCCTTTTTATCTTTCTTTTGCCTGTGCCTGTTTCCTGCAGGTTGAGAGCCTTTTTTTCGCTTTCCTGATTTTCAAAATAAATAACTGCTTCGCCTGCTCTGCCATTTGCTTTGATACTGATATCTCTGAGCATCTCTCCGCTCATCCTGAGGTCGACAAGTTCGGCTGATCTGCCTTTGCTTCTTCTGGCCTTCTTATATTCTTTCGAATAAGGCTCAAAAGCAGCTCCATCCTTGTCCCTGGCTTCGGAGGTCCTCTTAAGCAGATTGCCTTTCACCGCCTCGGCGCACTCGATGAGCATATCCTCAGAGACAAGCGTCTTTCTGACACTTTCAACCGCGTCATCAAATTCCTTTAAGCCGATTACTTCTATATCCATGCTCATCTTTTACCTTCTATTCTTATCTGCAATTTGAGCCGCTTCTCTTGCCTTTTTCTCAATTGCCTTTGTCTCTTTTGCGTCAGGCAATCTCCCGGTCCGCTTTAGGCGGTCTTTATATATACGCTCAATAACCTTTTCCACTGCCCTGCGCTCATTCATGCCCGTCTACCCTTTTCTCACGCTTTTTTGCCTTCAGAGGCCTCCAGCCTTTTTCTAAATACTTTTTAATTTCAACTTCGCCTCTCGCGCAGACCGTGATTTTCGTCTTCCCGTCTTCCATCACTTTCCCTGTATAGAACCAATTCTCCATCAGCGCCCCCGCTTTGCTGTCCGGTAAGATTCAAGCGTATCCCCTTTTATCTCCCCTTCACGCCGCAGTTCGATTTTCTCAGTGCCTTTTTTCCCAAGATACGCCCTGACCTCAGGCCCAAAAAATTCTTCAGGTATAGGCTCTGTCTTGTTTAAAAATGGAGTATCAGGGAATTTTACTCTTTCCTTTTTTAAGCCCGGATGCTCCCTCAGGGCCTGCTCCAGACGCCTTAATAAACTCTCATCCGGGCCTTTCAAAGGCACCCAATTGTCTCTCCAATACCTTAGTGCCGCATCCTTGATGCTTATCACCCTGATTGTTTGAATATGTTTTATCCCGCCTTCGTACTCGGTATATTTGCCGTTCCACATCCAGAGATCATTGATGTAATCTCCCTGCCAGGCAATCCCCGCGTACGAGTTGCAGGCAAGTGGGATATATCCTTTTTTCAGATATGAATTTATTGTAATTGTCATTTTTTTTAAGGGCGGGAAGGGCTAAAGCCCTTCCCTTTGCGATTATTATTCGTGCTTGGTGATTATCTTTACTCCGCCGTTTGCGGCTGTATTTACGCAGCCCTGGCCGTATACCGCTGTTACCACTATCTCTGTTGCCCTCAGTGACGCGTCTCTCTGAAACTCTGTCTTTGCGCCTGTCTTTAATACATAAGCAAGGCCTGACTGATTTCCGAGAGGCATCATTACGCCCTGCCTGTCTGCGTTCACATTTACGGATGGGCAGTTTGTTGACTGCACTATGTCGACTCCGTAGAGACTGCCGAGGGAACCGACTTCGGCTGCAGGCGCGCTGGGCCCGCCCCATACTGCGCCTGTTGAAGCGGCAATGGCTGTCCTTAAATTGCTTACCTGATAAGGATGAAGCACTGCCACAAAAGGCCCTTTTGAATTTCCAAGCTCAAGCGCATAGATTGCCGAGAGGAAATTAGCCTCTGTCATGTTCACGCCTGATGTGCCTACTGAATTTGTAAAGTCAGCGGCTGAGGCAAGGACATCCGAATCGATCTTATTTGCAAGGGCCTTGCCCAGTTCTGTTGCGAACGGCTCAAGGCCGCCAAGGCCGGCGCCGTTTAAGAGCATGTCTGTGACGGTAATCATTATGCCGGCCTCATCCGCCGTAACGAGGGTGGAAGTTGTGTTTACGGCGGTGTTGCTCATATCTATTGCTTCTGTGAGATCAGAAGCGGAAAGAAGGGGCCACTTCGGAAACTCAACGCTCAATGTCGAGTCCCCGCTGATGTCTGCTACCCTTACGAGGGGCGGCATTACCGCTTCCGCGTATGCCGCATCGATTACAAGCCTTGATACTATTTCTGCCGCTACAAGCTCGCCTGCCGCGGCTGCTGCGGTACTTACTTCGTTTGCCATCAATCAATCTCCTTTTCTTAAACTGCTAATGCTGATTTTATTCTTTAAACGCCTGTGTGAAACTTCCTCTTGCGTGCTTCTATGAACGGGTTCTTCACATCCCTGAATTTATAGTGCTGTCCCGCCGAGCCCTGAACATTCAAGCCTTCCCTGAGTATCCTGTCGAGCTCTTCCCTGGGCATTGTACGCCATACATCGGGGTCTGAAAGGTTGTACCTGTGAGCCCCCTGACTGAACCTTGCGCCGTTTGAGCCTGAGCCTGCCGCTCCGTTTGACCTTAAGTGATGAGGCCTTTCACTGAGCCAGTGGCTTACATATTCCTCTATTGACATCGGCATGCCTGAATTATTTATCCTTAAAGCTCCGGAGTCCCCGATAACGCTGTAGCCTCCGTCATCGCTCATCTTTATTTTTTCCTTGAGGAGGTCTGCAACTTCTTCAGCATCGACCACATTATGCCTTGAGATTGCTTTAAGGAGGGCTGAGGTCTTTTTGTCCTGTCTGAGGCTCTCTATCTCTACCTTGAGCCTCTCAAACTCTTCTGATGACGACCTGCCCCTCTGCGCCTTGGCGTATGCCTTTTTATATGCCTCATCGATAAGCTCCTGCACCTTTGCCTGCTGCTCAGGCAGGAATGTTACTTTCGATGATTCCGTACCGAAACCATTATTAAGGCCGTCGCCTTCTGCCGTTTTGCGTTCGTCAACATGATTCATTTAAAGCCTCCTTTTATCCCCCGTTTATTGTGCGGCATCAACCAGGGGTATGGTTGTGCCATGCCCTTGCGCTCTACACGATCGTCTTTCTTTCACCTGATAAAAACCCGATAACATTCTTTTTATTCATAAGGGCCTTTACAACAGACTGGCAGACATATGCTCTCTCGCTTAAAGACAATCTCTGCCACCCCTCTGTGCCTGTTATTTTAAGGATGCACTTTCTTGCCTCTTCCCAGATAGCCTGCGTCAATTGCAGCGCTGTGGGGAAATCGACATTGAACTCCGCGCTCAATACCTTTGCCGTATCCCGCGCCTTTGAATTTATATGCATTCCCTGCATTCAGTTGTCTCCTATATGCGCATTCCCGAGTTACTGCCTGCCTCTATCTCTTTGTTGATCCTTGTCTTTAATTCATCATCGAGTTTCGGCAGCACCGAGGCCGCTATCTTTTTCTGCAGCTCTTTTCTGAATGTGGGCGAGCCTACCTCGGCTGATTGTGCCTGAATGGCATTTTGCAGGTCCCTGTCCAGGTCCCTTACCGAAAAATCATCAGGGTAATCTATCACTCCGTCAAAGACCTTTCCCTCCCACTTTGCCCACAGGCTCAGTATCCTGTGCTCCGCGTGCTCGATATTATCCGCCTTTTCACTCAGGGTTGAGTAGAGCTGCTGGTATTCAAGCTCAAGCGCCACGCCTGACCTTTGCCCTACGAACTCCTCTGCCGCTTTTACGCCTCCGAGCTTTGCAATCCTGTATATCTCTGATACATCCTGTTTTACCCACTCCCTTATCTCAGTCAGCGATGAATGAGGCGGCTCAAGCCAGTACGGGCGTGAGTTCGGCTCGGACGGGTCAAACTGCAGGATATTGCGCGGCCCTATCTCTTTTACATCCTTGCCCTCTGCCCTTGCGTACGGGACAGCAAGCATCGGGAATGCGGTATTCTCAATTATTTCCTTTGCGTCGCTGCATAGGTAATAGATATTTTTATTTATGTCAGCGATATCCTGCAGGTCTGATATCCCTATCATCCTCATGCCTGATTGCTTGTTGTAAAGATTTACCAAAGGCACTTCTCCAAGCCCGTGCCAGCCCGAGTCAATAAGGCTGACCTCACTGCTTCCCTTGTCCGCTCTCCAGAGTTCCCAGCCGTCCCTGGTCCATATGCGATATAAGTCCCGTCCTTCTTTTATCTTGACCATATCCAGCATGAACCTGCCTGTGGATGGAACTCTTGCGTATGACCAATCAAGGAGATTTTCAGGCGTAACAAGGGCGATGTAAGGCCTCAGCCCGTAGCTTTGCGCCTCAGCCCTTGTTGACGCGATAAGCTGCGGTTTATCTACTATGACGGACACCCTTCCATAGACTGATGCAAACCTCTGCGCCTCTCTAAAAAAATGCCTCAATGAATTCCCTTCGAGATCGGCATCTTTGCAAAATGCGTTGAAGAGAGGGTCTGTGGCAAGAGAGCCGAAATCCTTTTTTGCCTCTTTCCTGAAAAGGTGCGATACGAAAATATCCACTACAGGGCCGCAGTAATTGCAGTAATAGCTTATTTCCTTGCGGCGGTTGTAATTAGCGCTGCTCTCAAACGGGTGCTGCAGGAGGTAATTACCCTGTTTGTATATCTGCCCCCCGAAGTATGACCGTATGTAGAACCGCCATTCGTCCGCGAATGCGTCATAGTCAGGGTGCGTCCTCTCAAGCTCTTCTCTCGTCATCAGGTCTGTCTCCGTTATCCTCTATTTATAAAATCTTTTGTGCGGGTCCGGTTTCGCTATCCTTAACGGGAATTCGTATTCCAGAAAATACCCTACGGCATCCGCCGCGTGTGTCCGTTCAGGTTTTGACTTATCTATTTCTATCCCGTTCTCTTTCCATTCAACTGTTTCAAAATCTTTTCTGAGCGCTTTGCATCTCGGATGATGGATCAGCTTTACTTCCGCGCTCGCGCTCTCAAGCATTGCATTGACCGTATTTACCCTGTCTTTCACGGGAGGATTTGCTTTTTTAATCCTCTGGTCTTTAAGGCCAAGCTCATGGAGCAGCGCATAGTCGCTCTTGCCTGTTGTTGACCTGCTCATGCCTGCGGCATCGCCGTAAACGATTATCCCTGCCTTATGTGAGCCGTATCTTCTGACAGCCTCCCTGCCCATCTCTATGGTATTGGTATTTCTCAGATGTATCTCATCAACTATCACGACCCTGCCCCCATGAACCTGGCAGACCTCCCAAACGCATGTATCCACATTGAAGTCACAGCAGATATTCACAGGCAAATTCTGCTTCAGGGTTATTCCTGCGTCTTCGTGTATCTCTGACCTGTATGCGTAGTAGACCCTTCCATTCCTGCCTTCAAAGCTCCCTTCGTATTCCTGCCTGAATGTCCTTGGGTCAAGGAGCCTCCTTGCCGCGCTTACCTCTGCCTCAGGCAGGATATCGCTTGAGCGCCAGGAGTAAACTCCCCAGTCCTGATCAACTCCTGATTTTGCATAGTCCACAAGGTCTTTATAATGATTAAGCCCTTCAGGAACCCCTATGAACCAGCACCACCCTTCTCTGTCCGAAAGCGCGGGCCTGATATTCTCAGTCCATGCCGCGGCCTTCATGTTTGCGTATTCATCAAGTACCCCGCCATCCCACGGAGTGCCTTCAAGCCTCTGGGGTTTATCAAGCCCGGCGACCCATATCTCGCTGCCGAACCTTGTCAATACGCACAGGTCGGTTTCATAGATTTTTTTCACCCATGCCTGCGGAACAAGCGCTTTCAAGTCTTTCCAGAATATTCGTTTCGCCTGGTCCCTTGTGGGGGCAGCGGCAAAATACCTCGGGTCTTTCCATCTCTTTTTGACAGGCAGCACTGAGACAAGCTTTCTTTTTGCCATCTCAGTCTTGCCGCTTCTTCTGCCTGACGGAACTACGGCAAACCTTTTATTCTCCGTCCAAAGCCTCTTCTGTTCCGAATGGTATTGTAATTCGTGCCATCTCTCTGGCAATATCCTGCGCTTCATCATTTTTTTCGCAATTCTCTTCCAGCCCCCACGCCAGCCGCTCGCCTTTGATTACATTTGAGAGGACTTCTCCGGCCATTTTCGCCACCTTCAATTCCTCAAGCCCAAGCTTCACATCTTCATTCTGAAGCCCTTTTACGAGCCTTTTCTTAACGCCTTTCCAAAGGGCCTTGTGGTCATCAAGCACATGGCCTGGCTTTGCATCGCATATTATTTCCGTTGCATCGGAGATTTCGACTTCAACTTCTTTAGCCGCGCATTTCACCCAGCCATTTATCTTTGACTTTCTCCTGATGCTGCTTTCATCGCACTGATGTTTTCTTGCAAGAGCCCTTATGGAGAGATTTTCGTTTTCAAAAGCTTTTCTTAATTCCTTCCAATCTATTGCCACATTTACCCTCGAGCTTTATTTCATTCAATCTTCGGGATTAGAATTTATCCAACCCCTCATGGTCCTTGCATGACCTTAGAGGGTACAGGCTCAGATAAACCTTATTGCATTCCATGCACCTTTCAGGTTCTCTCAACAGAACTGTGTTCACGGTCTTCCTGCGGTATCCTGCCAAGTTACCGCTCTTTTTAAAACGGCTTGCAAAGAATTCCAATTCCATCATGTCTTACCTCCGCGTGCTGTCTATACCCTATGGTGTTTTATTTCTACCCTTAAGTTTTCATGTCCCTGAATTCATGGAATAAATCCGTCGTAATTATTCTACCCTTCGATGCATTGCCCGCATTTGGCTCTCCTGAAATAAAAAAAACCGGCCATTTCTGGCCGGCATTTTTATCATTCAATTTACCCCGCATAATTGACGGGATTTGCAGGTAGTATTTACTTTCATATAGCTCGGCTTTTATCAGGCCATTAAAGGCCGGATTTTCGCCAAGCACCCGATTTAGATTTTCTTATTTAAATTCAGTTTAAAAACTCTCATCCTCAGTAAGCCAGTTAGACCCATTCTCAAATGCAGCTTCCATCTGCCTGTTTATCATATTTTCCACTCCGCCCCTGAAACCGTACATTTTAAAGTCATCGAGCATATCGCCCATGGCCTGATATTGTCTTACAGTCTTGTACTCCACCCAGCTGAGTTTAGCCTCAGAAATCGGGTGAATTATTACATCAAAAGTCCTCCGTCTTTTCCTGTGCCCTTGCAGACGCGATCTTTTCTTCAGCCCTGTAGAGAATTTCATACGCCCTCCCGAGTGATATTCGATGATTCTCCGCAATCAACTTCATATGAGTGTCCCAGTAATGATATTCCGTAAAGATGGCCCTTTCCCTTGGACTTAAGCCTGCAAGAGGCCAGAGAATATCCCTGATCTCAAGGCCTGAGTGCTTAAGCCCTCCGTAAAATGAATCAGGGTTTACTTTGGTTTTCTTTTCAGACAATAGCGGCTACCAAGTTAAAATGTTCTTCATACGCACATAGCTGGATTAGTGCAGTTACTAAATAAAGAGGAGTAAAGCGGAACCCTGCAGGAAGTGATTTCCCCTTATAGAAACAGCTTTCACACCAGTTCACATCGCTTCAATTCAATATGAACAGAGAAACAATCGGATTGTGTTTTGAGTGACATTAATTATACTTTATATTTATGTGCTTGTCAAGCACACTTCCGGATTAAGCTAATGATGAAGTATTCTCCTGTCCATACAGACAGGCTTTTTACTGGTTTATATATGGTCTGTTTGAAAGATAAAAAAAGGTGGCTATCTTGCGATAGCCACCTCAAAGGCTTGATTTTATAACGAGGGCTGTCTTTTAAACATTGAACCTGAAGTGCATTATATCCCCGTCCTTAACGATATAATCCTTCCCTTCGACCCTGAGCAGGCCCTTGTCCTTGCATGCGGCCTCAGACCCGCACTTCACGAAATCCTCATACGCCATGACCTCCGCACGAATGAATCCTCGCTCAAAATCGCTATGGATTACCCCTGCGGCCTTAGGCGCCTTGGAATCCCTTTCAACGGTCCACGCCCTTACTTCTTTTTTACCGACGGTAAAATATGTTATCAATCCGAGCAGGCTGTATGCGGCTGCCGCAAGCCTGTCAAGGCCTGATTCCTTAAGCCCCAGACCGCTTAAAAACTCCGCCCTCTCTTCCTCAGACAGTTCGGCTATCTCAGATTCGATCTTTCCGCAGATTATGACAAAGCCTGCTCCTTCCTTTTCTGCTATCGCCTTTACAGCCTTTGCCGGCGCGCTCTCCCCGTTCAGGTCGTTCTCGCCTACATTGGCGACATATATTATCGGCTTTGCGGTAAGGAGATTCAGGTCTTTTACCAGTTCAGCGGTCTCTTTCGTAAGTATGCTCCTTGCGGGCTTGCCAGCTTCAAAGGCGCTCTTTAATGCGTTATACACGGGCAAGGCCTCTGCCATCAGTTTATCACCCTGTTTTGCCATTTTAGCGGCTTTATCCATTCTTTTGTCAATGGCCTCAAGATCAGAAAGTATCAGCTCAGTCTCGATTACCTCGATATCACCAGCCGGGTCCACCTTTCCGTCAACATGGACCACCTGCGGGTCCTCAAAGCACCTTACTACATGGGCTATGGTATCCACGCTTCTGATATTTCCGAGGAACTGGTTTCCAAGCCCCTCACCCTTGCTCGCGCCCTTCACTATCCCCGCTATATCCACAAACTCTACGGCAGTAGGCACAACCCTTTCAGGCTTTGCAAGCTCAGCCAGCTTATACATCCTCTCATCTCTGAGTGGGACCATCCCTATATTGGGGTTGATGGTGCAAAAAGGGTAATTTGACGCCTCAGCCCCTGCCGCGGTCATGGCATTGAATATTGTTGATTTGCCCACGTTAGGCAAACCTATTATTCCGCAATTAAATCCCATTTTCTTCTTCTCTTATAAGCTTGGCAGCAGAACTGCCTGCTTATCCTTTCTCTATTATTTTCCTATAAAAAATAAGGGCCGGCGCCTTTAAGACACCAGCCCTATACTTTAAAATAAAACCATGCCCAAAGTCAAACAATCAGAGGGGCTATGATTAAAGAAACTATACTCATCAGTTTTATAAGTATATTCATCGCGGGGCCCGATGTATCCTTAAACGGGTCGCCTACAGTATCCCCGACCACGGCAGCCTTGTGGGCGTCAGAGCCTTTGCCTCCGTAATTGCCTTTTTCAATGTATTTCTTGGCATTATCCCATGCGCCTCCGGCATTTGCCATAAATACGGCAAGGAGCACTCCTGTAACCGTAGCGCCGGCAAGCATGCCTCCAAGGGCTTCAGGCCCCAATAGAAAACCGACTGAAACAGGGGCAAACAAGGCCAATAACCCCGGCAGTATCATCTCTTTTAAGGCTGCCTTAGTGCTTATATCAATGCATTTGGCTGTATCGGGCTTTGCCCCCGGCACGCCTTCAAGGAGCCCCGGTATTTCCCTGAACTGCCTTCTTATCTCCTGCACCATCTTAAAGGCTGCCGTTCCTACGCTCGTCATGGTGAGAGAAGCTATAAAAGACGGGATAATGCCACCTAAAAGCAGCCCTATTATAACAGAGGGATTTGCCAGTGAAATATCCAAGGGCTGTCCCATCTTGGCGCTCACAGCCTGGCTAAAGGCGGAAAATAAGGCAAGTGCTGTAAGTGCGGCAGAGCCTATGGCAAACCCCTTGCCTATCGCAGCCGTTGTATTGCCAAGCGAGTCAAGGCTGTCGGTTATATCCCTTACATCCTTTCCAAGCCCGCTCATCTCTGAAATCCCGCCTGCGTTATCCGCTATCGGGCCGTAGGCATCTACACTCATTATTATGCCGACAGTTGCCAGCATTCCGACTGCGGCTATCCCCACCCCATATATCCCGGCAGCGTAATTTGCGATAAAGATGGCCGCACAGATAGCAATGAGCGGCAGCGCGCAGCTCTCAAAGCCCACTGCTATTCCTGTGATTATATTTGTGCCTGCCCCGGTCTGCGAAGACTTGGCTATCTTTTCAACCTGTTTTGCAGAGGTAAAATATTCCGTGACAAGCCCGATTATACTGCCGCTCAGCGTTCCCGCTATCACCGCAAGGTAACACCTCATGTCACACCCTACCAGTATGGTGACTAAATACCCTAACCCAAGGAACACGGCGGTAGAGATTATTGCCACATACCGAAGCGCCATCGCAGGGTCATACCTGTCCAGTATGTTCATTACAAGCATGCCTGCCATTGATGCGACCAGCCCTGCCATTACAAGGACAACAGGATAGGACATAAGAACGGCAGAGGACCCCAGATATCCAAGGCTGCCTGCTGTTGCGCCAAGCGCAATAGAGGCTACTATCGCACCCACATAGGACTCAAAGATATCAGCCCCGAGGCCTGCCACATCCCCGACATTATCTCCAACATTATCCGCGATGACACCGGGGTTCCTCGGGTCGTCTTCCGGTATTCCCGCCTCTACCTTTCCTACGAGGTCAGCCCCCACATCAGCGGATTTTGTATATATTCCGCCACCTACCCTGGCAAACAGGGCTATTGAAGAGGCTCCCATGGCATAGCCGTTTATTATTGAGGCGGTCTCAGGCTTTCCGTAGAGAATAAAAAGGACCCCGATTCCAAAAAGCCCAAGGCTGGCAACGGAGATGCCCATTATAGAGCCTCCGAAAAAGGCAATTGAAAGCGCCCTTGTCATACCCGGCTTATACCTTCTTGCGGCCTCCGTTGTCCTGACATTGGCCTTTGTAGCGCCTTTCATGCCGAAGTAACCGGCTATCATTGAGGAGACCCCGCCAAAGATATAGGCAAGGGATGTCTCTGTATTCAGAAAGGCCGCCAAAGCAATTGCAACAACTATCAAAAAGACTGCAAGAATAGTGTACTGCCTTTTAAGATAGACCATGGCCCCTTCGTGTATAAGGCCTGCTATCTCTTTCATTTTTTCATTGCCATCAGGCAGTTTTGAGATATGAAGGTAGATAAAAAGGGCCAAAGCCAATCCGCTTAAGCCGAGGACTGGGGCAAAGCCGATTAGATTCTGCATAATCCATCCTGTATCATAAATTTATTAAATGGATTATATCGTAAAAGATTGGAAAGGACAAACCGATGGGGACTAAAAAAAAGTTATTATGAGTTGAATTTATTCATTGCGGCATCAATGCCTTCGGCGAGTATGGTCTGGAGCGCTTCAGAGCCTTTTTTCATCATCTCCTCAACCGCTTCGCCCTCCTCAGGCGCGAACGGGCTTAAGACATGGGCGACAATATCGCCATGGTCAGGCCTTCCTATTCCCAGCCTGATCCTTCGGAAATCACTGCTGCCAAGATGCTCTATCATTGATTTGATGCCTTTTTGTCCTCCGCTGCCTCCGCCTTTTCTTATTCTTATCTTTCCAAGGGGCAGATCAACATCGTCAAATGCAGCTATGATGGACTCGGGTTCTATCAAATACTTTGTCTTGAATTCGGAAACAGCCTCCCCGCTCAGGTTCATGAAGGTCTGCGGCTTTAGAAGTATCACTTCCTTGCCTGCTATGCTGCCCTCTCCGTAAAGGGCCTTTCCGGCTCTTTTAAATTTTATGCCAAAAAAAGAGGACACCCGGTCTATAAGCATGAAGCCTGCATTATGCCGGGTGTCCTCGTATTCTTTTCCTGGATTTCCTAAACCTACTATGAGCAGCAACTAAGCTTTTCCTCAGAGAAAAAATCAGACTGAAACCAACCTGCCGTTTTAGCAAAGCTGATAAAACAGAAGCTGATTACTCCTATTTGCCTTCTTCTTTTTCCTCTACGGCAAAGCTCTTTGCAAGCTCAGCCTGTACTTCTTCGGCTGTCTTCGGAGCTACTTCAGCTGTCGGGGAGACTACAGAGACGATTGTCATCTCAGGCTCATCAACAATGCTGACGCCCTCAGGAAGCTTTATATCCCTTGCGTGGAACGAATCACCGATTCCAAGCGGGGTAACATCCACATCGAAGCTGTCGGGTATGCTTGTCGGGAGGCACTCGACTTTAATTGTCCTGTGCTCCTGCTGTACTATACCGCCGAAAGCGATACCTGCAGCCTTACCGATGATATGGAGCGGAACATCTACTTCGACAGTATGGTCCATCTGGATCTCAAGGAGGTCAATATGCTGGAGCGTGCCCCTGAGAGGATGGCGTGAGATGCCTTTGAACATCACTGTCCTGTTCTTATCGCCTTCGATATCAAGGTTTACAAGCACATTTCCGCCTGCGGCAGTGTGAAGAACTTTTTCGAGTTCTTTATTATTGAGCGCAACTGAGAGCGCGCCTTCAATGCCTGCACCGTAAAGGATTGCCGGGACCAGGCCTGTATTGCGTAATCTTTTTGCCGGGCCTTTACCGGTCTCTTTCCGCGGCTGGGCCGAGAGATTTATCTGTTCCATTTTCTTCCTCCAGTAGTTATCAAAATTTAATATGCAGGAAAACCGATTTTACACAAAGAGAGAGCTTACCGATTCTCCGTAATGTATTCTCTTTATGGCCTCGCCAAGGAGCGGGCCGACTGAGAGCCTCTTTATCTTATCCGAAACAGTACCTTCCCTTTTGGGGATTGTATTCGTTACGACCAATTCTTTTATCGGGGATTTTTCAAGCCTGTCCATCGCGGGGCCTGAAAGGACTGCATGGCTGCAGCATGCGTATATCTGTTTTGCTCCCTGTTTCTGAAGAGCAACAGCAGCCTGCGTAATAGTGCCTGCGGTATCTATCATGTCATCGAGTATTATAGCTGTTTTATTCGCTACATCGCCGATTATGTTCATTACCTCTGAAACATTCGGGGCCGGGCGCCTTTTATCAATAATGGCAAGGTTTGCCCCAAGCCTCTTGGCAAATGCCCTCGCCCTTTCAACACCGCCCGCGTCAGGCGAAACGATGACGATATCGTCAACAAAATTCTCTTTGATATAATTTAAAATCACAGGGGTCGCGTAAAGATGGTCAACAGGGATATTGAAGAAACCCTGTATCTGGCCTGCGTGAAGGTCAACGCAAACGACCCTTGTTGCCCCTGCTGTGGTTATAAGGTCCGCTACAAGCTTTGCTGATATTGGAGTCCTCGGAGCCACTTTTCTGTCCTGCCTTGCATACCCGTAATACGGCAGCACAGCGGTAATCGACACGGCTGAAGCCCTCTTGAAGGCATCCAGCATTATCAGGAGCTCCATCAGGTTATTGTTGCATGGAGGGCAGGTGGATTGGACTACATATACTTCTACACCCCTTACGCTCTCCTGTATATCAACGTATACTTCTCCGTCGCTGAAACTCTTTACTTCCGATTTTCCGAGGGTAATCCCAAGGTGTTCGCAGATCTCAAGCGCGAGCGGCTTATTGGAATTTCCGGTAAAGACCTTAATCTTGTCCATCATCTTAACCTTCTTCTTAAAAGTCGTTGTCGTTTCAGCTTCTATAGGTTCTATATAAATTTACTGGCTGGGGCGGGAGGATTCGAACCTCCGGGTGCGGGGATCAAAACCCCGTGCCTTACCGCTTGGCGACGCCCCAAAATAAGCTTGAGACGCTCAGTTAAAGCTTTGTGCTTGCGCCCATTGCCCTTCTAAAGCCCCTGCACCTTGAACAATGAGTAATTCTTCTTTAACGACCGACGCAGGTTCTCATATGCGAGCCCCGCGCTCTGTTCATCGGGAAATACGCCGAAAACCGTAGGGCCGCTGCCTGACATTAGGGCGCCCATGGCCCCGTTTTCCATCAATAAACTTTTTATCTCTGATATCTCAGTAAACCTGGCAACAGTTACAGATTCCAGATCATTGACCAGGTATTCCCTTATTTTCCCGTATTCCGCAAAATCCTTTTCGGAATATGATAGATTATTATCTTCTGCTTTTTTTGTCAAGTCCAAATTATTGTATACCCAGGCAGTAGAAACATGGAAACCTGGATTAATTAAAATGTAATTGAATTTGGGGATTTTTACTGACTGCAGAACCTCTCCCCTGCCCTTTGCAAGCGCGGACCCCTTTAATATAAAAAAGGGCACATCGCTTCCTAACTTAGCGCCCATCTCCATCAACTCGTTCCTGGGAATACGGGCGTCCAGCATTCCATTTAAAGCCATCAAGGTCGTAGCCGCATCAGAGCTTCCGCCGCCTAACCCGGCGCCTACTGGAATTTTTTTGTTTATATCGATTGATACGGCCCTTTTTAAGCCTATCCTGCCAAGGACAAACTCAGCCGCCCTGTAGGCAATATTATCCCTGCCTTCAGGCACTTCACAGTGTCCGCAGGCAACCTTTATCGAGTCGCCATCGCTTATACTGAACGCAATCTCGTCATAAAGGGAGATTGGCTGCATTACTGAGAGCAGCTCATGGTAATTGTCAGCCCTTTTAAAGAGAATCCTTAAAAAAAGGTTTACCTTAGCCGGAGAATGAAATATCCTCCGGATTTCTTGTATGGAATTTTTCAGGTTATGGTCCATGCTCAGTGTGGAAAGGGGCTTTTAAATGCAGAAATACAGATAGATGCTCAGAAATGCCCGGTCTTATGGGGAGCCTTTTTACAGACCTGATTGAGCTCTTCCAGAAGTATATATTCGTGGTAATCGTGCATAGCGGCAAGAAATTCAATAGCCTCGGTCTTAAGGCCGGGAACTTTAAATACATTCTCGCCTAAATGCTTTTTGAAGACCGCTTCAGCCTGAGGGCACACATGAAGCACATCTTCTACAATCATCTTTCCGGTGATTACGCCTTCTTCGTGGTGATGGTGCGAGCTATGACCTGCCATAATTATCTCTTCTGTTATAAGTTTTTAAAACAGCACCTTCGCAATATCCATTACCCAATCGGTGACTGGGCCAGGATACATGCCAAGGAATATGGTTGCAAAGTTAACGACATAAAGCACCGCACGGCTTGTAAAATCAACGTGGATAGGCGCGGTATTATGGGGAGGCCTGAGATATATGCTCTTTACGACAAGGAGGAAGTAGTACATGGACACAATCGCCATTACTACGCCGATTACCGCAAGGACCCAGAGGCCTTCCTTTACTGCCGCGGCAAATATGTAGAGTTTCGCTATAAAGCCTCCAAGCGGAGGAAAACCGGCCACGGAAAGAAGACCTACGAACAATGAGAATGCAAGAAGCGGTGAACGCCTGCTTAAGCCTGCATATGAGTCAATCAGGTCCGAACCTTCAGAATTATGGAATATTACGATAGCCAGGAAGCTGCCGAGGATACCGAATATGTATGTCAGCATGTAGAACATGATCGCGCCTGCGCCGAGTGTTGACCCTGCGGCAACTGCCATAAGCAAGTAGCCTGCTGAGCCGATACCCGCATAAGCGATAAGTCTCTTAAGGTCTTTCTGGGGCATCGCAGCCAGATTACCGAAAATGAGGGTAGCGCCTGAGATTACCGCTACAAATACCATCCACTCAGCCTTTATTCCTCCAAGGGCTGTAAAGAGTATGCGCATAATCACGACAAAACCGGCTCCCTTTGAGGCAGCGGCAAGAAGCGCTGTCACAGGGGTCGGCGCGCCCTGATAGACATCAGGCGACCATACATGGAAAGGGATTGAAGATATCTTAAATGTAAGGCCGATTATCGCAAGAGAAAGCCCGAGTACAAGGAAGCCTGAGCCCGGTGCGGTCTTAAGGGCTGTGGCTACAGCACTAAAGCCGGTTGCGCCGGTTGAGCCATATATGAAGCTTATACCATATACAAGGAAGCCTGAGGCAAGTGCGCCCGTTATCAGGTATTTCAATCCGGCTTCAATTGTATTTCTGTTCTCGCTTGTAAACGCCGCAAGAACATAGAGGCATACAGCTACGAACTCAAGAGACACATAGAAGCTTATGAAGTCAGAGCTTGAGGCAAGCAGCATCATGCCTGCTATTGAGAAAAGAATCAACGAGTAAAACTCGCCTTTCCAGTGCTTGATCTTGTCCTCATACATCATTGTTATATAAAGGACAAGGACAGCGCACAGGACAAAGAGGGCCTTAAAATAAATCGCGACCTGGTCCTGTATAAAAAGCCCGCCAAGCGCGCTTCCGGTCTCCTGATAGAGGAGGCTTATTCCTGTGGCTATAGCTCCCAGAATACCTATAACCCCGAAAAACTTTCTTGAACCCCTTGCGATAAAAAGCTCTATTACAAGGAGGAGAAAAGCCGTTCCGAGCATTATGAATTCAGGGACTACTTTTATAAGATTCATTTCCATCTTGAAAGCCTCTCATTAATTACCGCGGTCTTTCACCGCGGTTCAGAAGATCTGTATTCCGATTATCCGAGCGGTACCGCATTGACCCTGTCAACAAGCGGTACGACACCGGTATTGATGATATCAACTATGATAGCTGGATAGAAACCGACTACAAGGAGAACCGCTATCAGTATCACAAACGGCATTCTTTCAACAAATGTTGTCGCGTCCTTGATATGGTCCCATTTATCCTGCGGCTCGCGGAAGAAGACATCCCTTAAGCACCTGAGCATGTATGTGGCGGTGACAATGATACCGAACACGGCGACAATGGCCTGAATGGGATAGTCCTTGAATGCGCCGATAAAGACCATAAGCTCGGCAACGAAGTTTGCAAGGCCCGGCAAACCGCTTGAGGCAAATCCCATTATCGCGAATGCTATTGATACGAACGGAAGCTTTTTCGCAAGGCCTGAGAAGTCATACATCATACGGGTATGCGCCTGGTCGTAGATGAAGCCTATCAAGGAGAAGGCCAGGGCTGTCATTATACCGTGTGCGAACATAAGGAGCACCGCTCCGTTTACGCCTATATAATTAACCGTTGCCAAACCAAGCAGGACATAGCCCATATGGCTTGAAGAAGAATAGCCTATCATGAACTTCATATCCTTCCTGCTCATGGCAACCATGCCGCCGTAAAATATGTTTATCAAGCTTAATACCGCTACCCAGGGCATCCAGAACTGCGCGCCCTGCGGAAGAAGCCACATAGCCCTGATGATACCGTACGCGCCAAGCTTCATCAGAACGCCCGCATGAAGCATACTGACGGCTGAAGGTGCGGCAGCATGACCAATCGGCGACCAAGAGTGGAAAGGCGCAAGTGGCACAAGCACCCCGAAGCCGAAGAGCAGCGGCAGGAAAACCTTAATCTGATAGCTGCCGTCAAATGAGAGCTTTGCTATCTCAAGCATGTCAAAGGTATACACTCCCGTCTGCGCGCCTGAGACAAAGTATATTGAAAGGAGGCCAAGAAGGGCAAAGAGCGCGCCGAAGCTTAAGTAAAGAGTAAGCTTCATGGTAGCGTATTCCCTGTTGGCGCTGCCCCAGATACCGATAAGAGGATACATCGGGATAACAGCGAGTTCGTAGAAGAGGAAGAAGCATATCAGGTCAAGTGATTCGAAAACGCCAAACACGCCTGCGACAAGCAGAAGAAGGAATATATAATGCTCTTTGATCCTGTGCTTCACGCCTACCCATGATACGAAGACACCGGTAAAGATGACTATCGAGGTGAGCACGACCATGGCTACGCTTATGCCGTCAACCCCAAGATGGTATGACACTCCAAGGGATTTGATCCATTCGACCTTTTCTATGAACTGGTAGCCGCCTTTTACCTTATCGTAAGCCCACAGGAGGTAGAAAGATAATATCAGGCAAATCGATGTAGAAACAACCGAGATGGCCCTTATTAGCCCAATCCTCTCCTCTTTTACAAAGAGAAGGATTATAACCGCGATAAGTGGCGAAAGTATTAATGCTGATAATACCGGAAAACCTTCCACGATAACCTCTTTTTAGAATATTACGAATATAATCATCAGGACAAAGACCCCGCCCACCATTACAAGCGTGTAGTGCTGGAGCTGGCCTGAGATTGTCAGCCTTAAGCCTCTTCCAATCTGCCTGGTGATGTATGCAATGCCGTTGAGAATAAAGTTGATGATTATATATACCTCGATAAAGTTTGAGATCTTTGCTATCCCGTTATAAATCTTCTTTACAAGGTAGTTGTCGTATACGTAATCGAAGTAGAACCTGTTCTCAAGGACCCTGAAAACCTTGGGAAACTTTACTGCAAGTATATCCTCATGCATATCCTTCTTCGAATACAAGGCATAGCCGATGATGATACCCAAAAATACTGCCGCTGTTGATATTGTCGCTACCGCATAATTGAAGTGGTGCTCGCCTCCGTGACCGTGGCCGCCTCCGATAAAGGTGCCGAAGTTCGGCTCTAATCCCGGAAGTCCGGCAAGACCGGCAAACACAGCGAATACTGAAAGTACCATAAGGGGAATGGTCATTACGCCCGGCGATTCGTGCGGGTGTCCGTGATATCTCTTCTCCCCAAAGAATGTTACAAGTAAAAGCTTTGTCATGAACAATGCTGTAATGAAAGCCGTGAACACGCCAAGCCCAAAGAGGAACGTGTCAGCATTATAAGCGGCTGAGAGTATCTCGTCTTTTGACCAGAATCCGCTGAACGGGAAGATACCCATCATCGCGAAACTGCCCAGCAGGAAGGTTACGGCCGTGACCTTCATCTTGGGGAAGAGCTTGCCCATGTGCCAGATCTCATTTGTGTGGCAGGCATGGATGACGCTGCCCGCGCCAAGGAAGAGAAGGGCTTTGAAGAACGCATGGGTCGTAAGGTAGAACATACCGGCGCTTGTGCCGCCGACACCAACGCTCATTACCATGTAGCCGAGTGAGCTGAGTGTTGAATAAGCGATGATTCGTTTTATATCAGACTGGCCAAGGGCCAAAAGAGCTGCCATAAGTGCCGTGAAACCACCTATATAGGCGATTGTCATCATTGCGAAGTGCGGTGCCGCGCTGTAGAGGAATGAGGCCCTCGCGAGCATATAAACACCGGCTGCGACCATTGTAGCGGCATGGATCAACGCTGAAACAGGGGTCGGGCCTTCCATGGCGTCCGGCAGCCATACATGAAGAGGGAACTGGGCTGACTTACCAACCGCTCCGCAGAATATAAGGAGAGCCGCCAGTCCAAGTGTCGCTGAATCGACTTTGCCGGCCGCTATTATATGGCCAAGCTCAATGAAGTTGAATGTGCCTGTTGCGTAATAGAGCACAAAGATACCGAGTATGAATCCGAAGTCGCCAACCCTGTTCACAAGGAACGCCTTTTTGGCGGCATCTGCAGCAGAGGCCTTCTCAAAGTAGAAGCCGATAAGCAGATATGAAGCCAGACCGACAAGCTCCCAGAATACAAAGATCATTATGAAGTTATTCGAGAGCACGATGCCCAGCATCGAGAATATAAAGAGGGACAGGCAGGCAAAGAACCTGGAGAAACCGTGTTCTCCGTGCATGTAGCCCCTTGAGTATATATGTATGAGTGAGCCGACGAAGGTTACTATAAAGAGCATTATTATGCTGAGCGGGTCTATAATGGTGCCCATCTCAATAGTCAGACCCTTGACTTGAAGCCAGGTGAATGACTGCTCTAAGGCCTCCATATGCGGATTGCCGAGCATCTTCAAAAGATACGGGAATACGATAAAGAAGCAAAGTACTATTGCTCCAATTGAAATAAAGGAGCTTAAGTCCTCATTCTTCCTGGTTACCAGCGTTATTAAAAGCGCTGCGGCTAGGGGTATTATTAATAAGGCCCAGATATCCATTAATACCTCATATCATTGAGTTCTTCGACATTTATGGACTTTCTGCTCCTGTAGACATTTACCAGGATGGCGAGTCCAATCGCCACTTCCGCCGCCGCAACCGTTATATTAAAGACGACAAGCACGGTGCCGTTAAGCGTTTGCAGATAGTATGAAAAAGCAGCCAAGCTTATGTTAACCGAGTTGAAAATCAACTCAAGCGACATCAATACTATAATGATGCTCCTGCGAAGCAATACTCCCGCAACACCTATTGAGAAGAGTATGAAGCTTAGTATAAGAAAGTGTGTTAAAGTGACCATTTTTATCTCTTATGCCCTTTTTATTTTAGGCCTGCTTGCCTTTTTTCTCTTTCAATACAAGGACGATAGCCCCGACAAGCGCAATAAGGAGCAGGAGCGAAACTACTTCAAACGGGAATATATACTGTGTAAAGAGCGATTTTCCTATAACTTCTGTGTTCTTTGAAAGAGCCTCTTCAGTGAACTTTCCAAGCGGTACCGTTATCCTGCCCTGCGACACCAGATAACCCATTGTGGCAAAAAGCGCTATTACGGTTACGATTGCCGGGATCGCCTGTGTATGGAGATGTTCCTTGAACTGCTCCTTTCCAATGTCGAGCACCATGACCGCGAAAAGGAACAGGACCATTACGGCGCCGACATACACAAAAACCTGTACCGCCGCAAGGAATGGCGCCCTGAGAAGGATAAATATCGCCGCTACCTGCAAAAAGCAGACAATCAGGTAGAACGCGCTATGTACCGCATTCCTTACTGATACGACCATTACTGCCGAGATAATGGCAAGTATGGAGAAAATGTAGAAAAATATTTGTTCCATTTGAAATCAGGCGGGGTTTTATGCCCCCGTACTCCCTTGAGTTTTTGTTGTGCTTACCAGGCCCGCTTCTTTGAGTTCGACAGATCGGGCACAACCTTTATGCCTTCAGGCGTCTTCTCGAATTTCGCCTTTACTATAAATCCGCCTTCTATGCTTTCGGGCACTGACTGCGGCTTAAGGAGCTCTTCTCTCTCTTTTACAGTGCATTTTGAATCTGTACAGGCAAGCTCATATTCCCTGCCGAGCCTCAAAGCCCTTGTCGGACATGCATCTTCGCAATAACCGCAGAAAAAACATCTTACAAGGTCAACCTTCCAGACTTTAGCTACCCTGTCCGCTATACCCCTGCCTGTATCGTCTTCCATCGGAATGACTGTTATACAGCCGGTCGGGCAGGCCTTCGAACAAAGTTCGCAGGCAACGCAAAGCTCTTTGCCGCTTGCATCCCTGTTAAGGGTGTGCAGGCCTCTCCACCTTCTGTGGGGTATCCATTTCTCCTCGTCCGGGTACTTAAGAGTAATACTCTTGGAGAGATTGTAGCCGAGGGTTATGGTAAGTCCCTTCATGAAGTCCGTGAAGAGAACCCTTTTTATCATGTCCATCAAATTGAAGCTGTTTTTATTATCGCTCATATCCGTAAAAGCCCTGTGATAAGGATGTTTACCAGTGAGATGGGTATCAACACCTTCCATCCTATTGTCATCAATTGGTCATATCTGTATCTGGGCAGCGTGAACCTTATCCACATGAAGAAGTAGATGAATGCCGCCACTTTAGCCACGAGCCAGAAAATAGGCGGTATTGGCAACGGGATGTTTAAAGGTGAATGCCAGCCGCCGAAGAAGAATATTACCGAGAGTATTGAAACTGTTACCATCGCGATATACTCGGCGAGCATGAAGAAAGCGAATCTCATGCCGCTGTATTCGGTATGAAAGCCTGAGGCCAATGTACCTTCGTCCTCTGTCAAGTCGAACGGGATACGATTGATCTCGGCAAGTGAAGCTATGAAGAATATCATGAACCAGACCGGCCCGACAGGCAGGTAGAATATATTCCAGCTAAGTATTCCGTTGCCCTGGTCGTTTACTATGTCAACAAGGCTTAAGGAGTTCGCTATCATTACGACGCCGATTGCTGCGAAGCTTATCGCGATTTCGTAGCTGATCATCTGTGCGGATGAACGAAGACCGCCAAGGAGCGCGTATTTACTGTTTGAGGCCCAGCCGCCAAGTATCAAGCCGTAGATGCCAAGGCCTGAGATGGCAAGAATGTAAAGGACTCCGACATTCATATCCGATATGTAAAGCGTTACTTCCTTGTTGATGAACGGAATCATCAGCTTATCGCCGAACGGGACTGCGACAAAGACTGCGAAGGCAGGGACCATTGAAAGAAGCGGCGCAATCTTAAAGAGGAATTTATCAGCCTTATCCGGAATGATATCCTCTTTGAAAAGGAGCTTTATCATATCGGCAAAGGGCTGCAGCAAACCATGGGGGCCTACCCTCCACGGGCCAAGCCTTACCTGGATATGGCCTGCTATCTTCCTCTCAAGCCATGTAAGAGGCAAGGGAAGACCGAAGAGGATCATGGTCACGACCCCTACCTTTACAAAAATCAATAGCACTTCTAATATAGTTGAAATATCTGGCATCATCAGGTTTTATCTTCTGTTTTATTGTTACTTCTGCTGCTTTTGGGGCGGATTATCTTCTTCTGCCCCACATGTAGTTGATCATCTCGATATATCTTGAGTTCATACCGCGTACTATCGAATGAATGGTGAAGACGATGTTCTTAAGAAGCTTGTAGATTATCCTCGGGTTTCCGTCAACAAGGGTCTCAAACTCAGCCTTATCCATTACAAAAGTCTCGAGGTCAGATACCGCGACTATTGTTGCTGAACGGGGCCTTCCGTCAAGGAAGCTCATCTCGCCGAAAATATCTCCGTCCTTCATTATTGTAAGGGTAAAGAGCTCTCCGTCAGGAGCGGTCTTGCAGGCCTTTACCTCGCCTTTTCTGATGATGTAGAGGGCTGCGCCGTCCTGTGATTCCTTGAATACGGTCTCGCCGAGGTTGAAATGCTTCTGCTTTACAACCTTTGATACAACTTCGAGCTCATTATCCGAAAGGTCAGCAAAAAACGGAATTTCTCTAAGTAACTTCGGATCGACCATGTTCACCCCACCTCTCTTTAAGGCAGATTAACTTCTAATCTATTTATATTTGCTTTATGTCTTATATATGAAGATTAAGCTTTTGTTATGCCGACTCTGGGGATGTCGTCACCCCTCCTGAAGAACTTGCCTATCGGCGCATCATCGAAGTTCTCGCCTATGAAGGCCACTCCGCTCTTTGTGCCTCTTTTTGTCCTGAGTGTCAGTGTTGCCTCATATGCCCTGCCCCTGACCTTTACCCTGTCGCCGTTCTTAAGGCCCAGCGAATTGGCGTCCTCTTCGCTTATCTCAACCTCTCCGCCCTGCACAAGCCCAAGAAGCGTCCTTGACATCCTTGAGTATTTGCCTGAATGGAAGAGATGGTTTCCGGTGACAAGCTGGAAAGGCGCATCAGGCGTCTTTCTCTCTACTTTTGTCTTAAACTCCCCTATTGAGAGGGCCGCTGAATCAGCTGCCGCTACAAGGGAGGCCTTGTTATCAAGCTTATTCTCAGTGTTTTTCCTGTTATTGAACAAGAGGTTCACATCCTTGTACATCGGGACTTCTTTTCTTATCTCATCGAGTACAAGAAGGGCGTTCTTGGGGCCGAAAGAGCGGTCAAAATGCTCGCCAATAGCCCTTATTATATCGATATCCTTCTTTGCCTTACCGGGTGTGGGGAGGAGCTTCTTGATAAGCTGTGCCCTTCCTTCCTGGTTTGTGAATGTGCCGTCCTTCTCGCCAAAGCTTGAGCCCGGCAATACCACATGAGCAAGTTTCGCTGTATCCGTAAGGAACATATCCTGCACTACAAGGAATTTAACCTTCTGCAGGGCTGATACCGCAAGCTCCTGCTCAGGATACATGGAAGCTATATCCGAACCTATAACATAAAGTACATCAAGCTGATTGTTCTGAGCGGCCAGAAGCATGCCGTCTACTCCACGGCCTTTTTCCCTCAGCTCCGAGTAACCAGGGCCGAAGTTCGGGTGTACGCCCATCTCCCATGCGCCCCTCTGGTTAGCCCTGTCAAGGGTAGGCATTACAAGGACCTTCTTGCCAAGCGACTTAAGTATGTTCTTAAGCGCCGCAAGCCCTATGGTGCCTTCCGGGAACCTGAGGAACTCAGTTCCCGCGATAATGCTTACGGTTGAAGAAGCGTGCAGCTTCTGTGCGATTGTATTTATTTCACTGTCCTTTACCCCTGCAAGGGTAAGGAGGTCTTCTATCCTGGAGTCCTTTAATGCCTTGACTGAATCGTTATTGGCAAGCTTATCCGCATTTGCCGCAAATACACCGAGTGCAAGCGAATTAAGCACTGCGTTCTCTGTGCCGGGATTATGCCTTAAGAGCGTATTGGCTGATGAATCCAGCTTCATTGCCCTTGGTGAGGCAATGATGAGGTTCATCCTCCTGTTTGCGGATATGCGCCTTACTATGTAATCCGTTACCGGGTTTTCATCTGATAAATGTGAGCCTATTACAAGGACAGTGTCCGCTTCAAGGCAGTCGAATACGGAAACCCCGCCTTCGTTCATACCTGTTGCGGCAACATAGCTTTCAACCGCGTTCTGCTCCCACCTTGAGGTTGAGTCAATATTGGGGCTCCTCAATACTCCCCTTATAAGCTTCTGGAAGAGATAAAGCTCTTCGTTGGTAAGCCTCGGTGAAGCGATACCGCCTATGTGAGCGCCATTCGTTGACCTGACATTTTCTACTATCGTATTTATGGCTTCTTCCCATGTAGCGGGCTCAAGCCTGCCTGATTTTCTGATAAGAGGTGTTGTCAGCCTCTCGGGGTGGTTTACAAAGTCAAACCCGAACCTGCCTCTTGCGCAAAGGGTCTCGCTGTTAAGGCCCACTCCAAGCTGTGCCTTTGCCCTTAAGACCACGCCGTCCCTCTGCTCTATGACCATTCTGCAGCCTACACCGCAGTATGAACATATCGTGTCTGAGCCTTTCAGGTCCCACGGCCTTGCCTGATACCTGTAGGGCAGCCTCATGAAGCAGCCCACAGGGCATACTTCAATGCAGTTTCCGTCCTGATCGCAGTCAAGGAAGTGCCTGAAAAAGCTTGAAGGCTCCTGATGGTCGCCTCTTCCGAGCGCGCCAAGGACATTTGCGCCTACGACCTCGCGGCATACCCTTACGCACTTCATGCACTGTACGCAGCGGTTTGAGTTCTTTATGATAACGGGGCTTAACTGGTAATCTTTTTCATGGAATTTGAATTTGGGCTCTGAATGCCTTCCTGTGTGCGGGCCAAACTTATATACCATATCCTGCAGTTCGCACTCGCCGCCCTTATCGCAGACAGGGCAATCCATTGCATGATTGGCAAGCAGGAACTCAAGCATGGATGACCTTGCGGACATTACCTGCTGTGTTTCGGTATTGATGCTCATGCCATGGAGCACGGGAGTTACGCAGGAGGGCTGAAGTTTTTTCTGCCCTTCTATCTCAACGAGACACATCCTGCATGAGCCGACACCCACAAGGTCTGCCTGATAGCAGAAAGTTGGTATGTCGTAACCCGCGTCCCTTGCGGCGTCCAGTATAAGGGTATTATCCTCTACTGTTATCTCTTTGCCGTTTATTTTTACAGTTACCATAAGTAATTTCCTGACCGTGCCCTGTTTATCTGCCGGATACCATACATCTCTTGTGGTCTATATGGTATTGGAATTCCTCTCTGAAGTTCTTAAGCGCCCCTCTCAGTGCCATTACAGCTCCGTCTCCGAGCGGACAGAAAGTCCTGCCGAATATGTTTGTGCAAAGGCTTTCAAGAAGCTCTACATCTCCGGGCTTGCCTTCTCCGTGCTCTATCCTTCTGAGCACATTGGTAAGCCAAGGCGTACCGTCACGGCACGGCGTGCATTTTCCGCAGGATTCGTGGCTGAAAAATCTGTTTACTATATAAGCCGTCTTGACCATGCAGGTCGACTCGTCCATTACAACGACCGCGCCTGAACCGAGCATCGAGCCTTTTGCGGCAAGCGAATCAAAATCAAGGGGTGTATCAAGGTCCTTGGGGGTCAGCATCGGGGCGCTTACGCCTCCGGGGATAACTGCCTTAAGGGGTTTATCAGTAAGCATCCCGCCGCAATGGTTATAGATGAGGTCCCTTGCTGTCGTGCCCATCGGGAGCTCGTAAAGGCCTGGCCTCTTTACATGGCCGCTTACGCAGTATATCTTCGGCCCCGGGCTCTTCTCAGGCCCTATCTTTGAGAACCATTCAGGCCCTTTCTCTATGATTGCCGGTATGCATGAAAGTGTTTCAACGTTATTGATGACTGTAGGCTTGCCGTAAAGACCTGCCAAAGCAGGGAAAGGAGGCTTCTTTCTCGGCTGCGCCCTGTAGCCTTCGATTGATTCAAGAAGGGCTGTTTCTTCACCGCATATATAGGCTCCGAAACCCCTGTGTACATACATATTAAGATTGAAGCCGCTGCCCTGAATATTCTTTCCGAGATATCCCTTGGCATATGCCTCTTTAATCGCTGCGTCAAGCCTGTTGGCGCCGAATGCAAACTCGCCTCTTATATAGATATAGGCATTTGAGGCGCCTATTGCATAGCAGGCTATTGCCATGCCTTCTATAAGGAGGTGCGGATCGTTATCGATGATACCCCTGTCCTTGAATGTCCCCGGCTCTCCCTCGTCAGCATTGCAGCAAAGGTACTTCGCGATTGTCGGGTCCTTGGGTATAAAGCTCCACTTAAGGCCTGTTGAGAAGCCGGCTCCTCCTCTACCCCTGAGCCCCGAGTCCTTGACCATCTGAATGATGTTGTCGGGCTTAAGCTTAAGGGCAGACTCGAATGCCTTATATCCCCCATATTGTATATAGTTCTCTATCTTATGGGCGTCAGGCTTGTCTAAATTTTTTAAGAGTATTTTTTCCATTTTTAAAATATGTTTTCAGAACGATTTAAAATGCGTGCCCCGGCTTTGAACTATTCAAGTTTGCGCAGGAGTTCATCAATTTTCTGTTCAGTCAAGTTCTCGTGGAAATCGTCGTTTATCTGCATCATCGGCGCGGTACCGCATGAGCCGAGGCACTCAACAGTTGACAGGGTAAACTTCTTATCGGAAGTCGTCTCGCCTGTTTTGACATTTAAGGCCTTCTCCATGTGCTTTATGAGATGCTCGGCGCCAAGGAGCGAGCAGGAAATGTTCCTGCATACCTGAATGTGATACTTGCCTATAGGCTTATTTATCTTATACATGGTATAGAAGGCGGCTGCGGCATTTACTTCAACCAACCGCATATCAAGCATCCTGCCGATCTCCTCCATATCAGGCTTCTCAAGGTGTCCGCCCCCGTCCTGCTGGGCTATCCTCAAGGCGTCCATGACAGCGGACCTCTTGTTCGGATACTTCTGCATTGCAGCTTCTATTTCTTTTTTCGCTTTTTCTGACAGCATGGTTTTATATTTTTCTTTTTAGTTTTTTACTTGTCGCACTCGCCGAAGACCGGGTCAAGGCTTGAAACTATAGCTACGATATCAGCCAGGTACCTGCCTTTGGACATATGGTTTACGGTCTGCAGGTTCATGAATGATGGCACCCTGAGCTTAAGTCTGTAGGGCTTCTCCGAACCGTCGCTGACTATATATACTCCAAGCTCGCCTTTAGGAGCTTCTATTGCCGAGTAAACTTCACCCTTTGGAACCTTGAAGCCTGTTGATACATATTTAAAATGATGGATCAAGGCTTCCATATTTGAATAAACATCGGGCTTTTTAGGAGGCACTATCTGCGGGATATCGACATTGAACGGGCCTTCCGGCATATCTCTGAGGCACTGCTTGATTATGCGCATCGACTGCCTCATCTCAGCCATCCTGACGAGGTAACGGTCAAAACAGTCGCCGTTCTCTCCTACAGGCACGTCAAAATCGACCCTGTCATATACGAGATAAGGCTCATCCTTCCTTATGTCCCACTTCACACCGCTTGCCCTGAGTGACGGACCGCTAAGTCCGAGGGCTACCGCCTCTTCGCCTGATATTACGCCTACACCCTTATTCCTCTGTATCCAGATCCTATTGCCCGTAAGGATTGTCTCGTACTCGTCAAGCCTCTTGGGAAGGACCTCAAGGAGATTATTGCAGGCTTCCTTGACTTTATCGGTAAAATCATATCTGACTCCTCCGACACGGAGGTATGAAAGCGTCATCCTCGCGCCGCAGAGGGATTCGAATATATCGAGCACTATCTCCCTGTCCCTGATGGCATAAAGGAGTATTGTCATTGCGCCAAGATCAACTGCCCATGCGCCTACTCCGAGGAGATGGCCTGCTATCCTTGAAAGCTCGGAAGCTATTACCCTTATATATTTGGCTCTCTCGGTTATCTCTATATCAAGGAGCTTTTCAACTGCCTGAACATACGCCAGGTTATTTGTCATGGCGCACATATAGTCGAGCCTGTCTGTATAAGGCACAAACTGATGATAAAAGAGATTTTCCGCAAGCTTCTCAGTACCCCTGTGGAGGTATCCGATATCGGCTTCCGCGTTTATGATCCTTTCACCCTGCAGGTCCAGTATCAGGTGCAAAACACCGTGAGTGGAGGGGTGCTGAGGCCCCATGTGCAGAGTTACCTCTTGCGTAGTTATTATGTTATCTTTTGTATCAGGCATATTCCGAAACTTTTATCCCGTTTAACGGGTTATTTTTTTAAAACCCTATTCCTTTTCAACACCGTAAGGATTGTAGCGGTCCTTGTAGCCCCTTACAGGATATTCCTTGCGAAGCGGGAACCCTTCAAAATCCTCCGGCAGGTAGATACGCTTCAAATTCGGGTGCCCTTCAAAAACAATCCCGAACATGTCATAGACTTCTCTCTCAGGCCAATCAGCGCCGTGCCAGATACCGGCAATAGAGGGCACTGTCTCCCCGTCGTTGACCTTTACCTTAAGCCTTATCCTCAGCTTTTTCGAAGTTGAGTAGAAGTGATAGACGACCTCAAATCTTGGCGTTTCGGTATTGTAGTCAACCCCTACAACATCTGAAATAAAGTTCATCTTTATTTCGGGATCAGTCTTTAAAAAGGTGCATATGCTGCGCAGCGCGCTCATTTGAATAAGATGCGTCACTTCGCCCCTGAATACGGTTGTCTCTATAATGTCGTGCCTGAAGGCCGACTGTATTTTTTTGATTAAGAGTTCGTCTCTATCTACAGGAGTCATTTGCCTACTCCGATCTTTCTTTTATCAAGGATATACGGGTTTTCCTTCTTGATCTTCTCCATAAGCTGGAGGAAGCCGAAGAGGAGCGCGTCCGGCCTTGGCGGGCATCCCGGCACATAGACATCCACCGGAACAACAAGGTCTGTGCCCTGTACGACGGAATAAGTATTATAAGGCCCGCCTGCAGAGGCGCAACCGCCCTGCGCTATGACCCACCTGGGCTCAGGCATCTGGTCATAAAGCTTTTTGACTGCGGGGGCTATCTTTTTGGTCATTGTACCGGCTACTACCATTACGTCCGACTGACGGGGTGAAGGCCTGAACACTATACCCATCCTGTCAAGGTCGTAGCGTGAGCACGCGGCAGCTATCATTTCAATGGCACAGCATGCCAGACCAAAGGTCATGGGCCACAAAGAAGAGGAACGACCCCAGTTGACCACATCGCCGGTAACGGTGTTTTCCTTGATTGTATTGATGACGGGATTATTCCTTAATACATCCGCTATGCTTTCAAGCGTTGTAAAAAAGATAGAATCTTCGATTGGATTTTTCCCTGTAACCACAGAATTACCTTCAAAAAATTAATTTATTTACTGCCAAGCCGCTCTTACCTGAAGCCGGGTAGAATCAAATCCATTCAAGCGCGCCCTTGACCCATGCGTAGATGAGCCCGACGGCGAGAACGGCAATAAATACAAACATCTCCACAAAGAGGAACATGGATATGCTATGGTCGGTTAATATTACAGCCCAGGGAAAGAGAAAGAGAGTTTCAACATCAAAGACGATAAAGAGTATGGCGATGATAAAGAAGTGAATCCTGAAATGCCCGGTATTGGCGTCCCCTACAGGCTCCATACCGCACTCCCAAGGAGTAAGCTTTTCCTTGTAAGGGTTCTTGGGCTGCATGATGAAGCTCATAAAAAGAGCCATGACGCCCATGAAAGACGCGAACCCGATCATTATGAGAATTGGCAAGTAAGAAAGAAGCATGTAGACCCTCGTAAAATTACAATTATGGCAAGATTGTAAGTTCCAATTGTTACACTATATTTGTCAGGGTAGAGCAAGATTAAACCAACTTCCAAGATTTGTCAAGAGGAAAAATGTATACTGTATACAATATACCCTCAAAAAAACCTTGACGACAATCTAACCCATTGAAAACACAGCTTTTTGCCCTCTAACATTACAGTAAAAAAAGGTCTTTTCTTCTATCTTTGAAGAGATTATTCAGGGGTGTAATGTCCTTGGTGCGGGCCTTTTTGGGGTCGATTTCCACTACCCCGGCCTCCGGTTTCCGTCTTCCTGCCCTGCAGAGCACCTCTCCGTTGAATGCAGTGACCTGGCTGGTGCCTATGAACTTAAGCTCTTTTCCCTTTATCCTCTCCTCTGTGCCGACCCTGTTCGCTGTGATTGAAAAAATCCTGTTCTCAAGCGACCTCGTTATCATGGCCTGAGGGCAGTACGGCAGCACAAGGTTTGAAGGGTGCAGAATTACCTCAGCCCCTTTAAGGGCAAGCGTCCTTGCGGCCTCAGGGAAGACCCAGTCAAAGCATATCATCATGCCGACCTTGGCCTTTCCAATGTCATAGACCTCAAACGGTGTATCTCCGGGGCTGAATATCTTCTTCTCGTTCCAGAAAAGGTGCGCCTTCCTGTATACGCCTATGAACCCTTTGGGCCCTACGAGTATGGAAGAATTAAAGACCTTCCTCTTTACCTTCTCATTTATCCCCGCCGCAATAAACATCTTCTTCTTTTTAGCCACTTCTATCAGACTTGCAGCAGCGTATCCAACTTTAGCGTCCTCGGCAAGGCTCATCGCCTCTTCCTTTGACCTAAACTGGTATCCTGTTGAAAAAAGTTCCGGCAGGACTACAAGTTCGGCATCGAGTGAGCTTAACCTGGCCACAGCTTTATCGACATTGGCCAGGATGTCCCCGAAAACAGGCAGGGTCTGAATGAAACCGACTTTCATTTTCTTCTCCCGAAAAGGTATAAAAACCGTTAAGGCTTAATAAGCCTAAAAACACAATTTAAAATTGAATTAAGTGGAGTTGAGCCGCAAAAACAGAAGGTACAGCAGAGGAGAATGTTACGGAATAAAGCTCATATTAATATTTATTTTTTTCAAAGTCAAGATGCGAGAACAGCAGACAAACCAAAGGGAGATGACATTGCTGTCATCTCCCTTTCAGTGCGGATGCGTTCTCTTAGCGGCAGCAGCCTGATTTCTTGGCTGCGGTCTTCTTTACGGTGGTCTTCTTCGCTGCTGTTGTCGCCTTCTTTTTCGGAGCAGCCTTTTTCGTTGTAGCCATTACTTGCCTCCTTGGTTTTAGGGTTTTGAGTTTTAGATCCCTCAACGAAATTCAAGGAAAATTTAACATTTAAAAAAATCGGTGTCAACACTATTCCCCTGATTTCTAAAGATTTTATCGGCCCTTCCGATTGAAAACTTTAAAAGATTTTTCAAGCTCAAACTTGCATGTAGCATCTTTGTATGGTAATTTAATTTTTTAAAATTTCTTTCAAGGGGTTTGTAGCGTGTCAATCACGAAAAAGGATGTCCTGCATGTAGCCGACCTTGCGAGGCTTGCCTTGACCGAAGAGGAAATCAACCTCTACACAGATCAGATCCAGAGGATTTTAAGCTACGTTGAAAAACTCTCCGAGCTCGATACAACCGGAGTTGAGCCGACAACGCACACTGTCCCGCACAAGACCGCATTCCGCGAGGATAAGGCTCTCCCTTCTCTTGCGCAGGATGATGTGCTGAGAAATGCGCCTGAAGCTGAGCGCAGCTGCTTCAAGGTCCCAAAGATCATCGAATAAAAAAAACAGGTTCAGTTCCTTTCAATATATTTTAAGGAGAAGGCGCTTGGATTTAACTTCTTTAACAATACACGAGCTTTCGGAAAAATTATCAAAAAAGGAAGTATCCTCGGTTGAGGTCACAAATGCATACCTCAAAAGGATAGAGTCGCTTGAAGACAGGATACACGCCTTTATTACTGTCACTCCTGAAGAGGCGTTAAAAGCCGCACAGGCCGCTGACGACAGGATTGCAAAGGGAGATAAGATTACCCCTCTTACCGGCGTGCCCATCTCAGTCAAAGACATCTTCTGCACAAAGGATGTACGGACGACCTGCGCCTCAAAGATACTTGGGAACTTCGTACCCCCTTATGACGCTACCGTCACAAGGAAGTTAAAAGAGGCAGGAGCGGTAATACTCGGCAAAAACAATATGGACGAGTTCGCAATGGGCTCATCGACCGAGAACTCCGCTTTTTACAAGACCCGCAACCCTTGGGCGCTTGACAGGGTGCCTGGCGGAAGCTCAGGCGGCTCAGCCGCTTCTGTTGCGGCAAGCGAATGCATCGCCTCTGTCGGCACTGACACAGGCGGCTCAATAAGACAGCCTGCCTCATGCTGCGGAGTGGTAGGGCTTAAGCCGACATACGGCAGGATATCAAGGTTCGGCATGATAGCGTTCGCTTCATCGCTCGACCAGGCAGGCCCGTTTACAAAAGATGTCAAAGACTCTGCGATAATGCTTCAGGCCCTTGCGGGTTTCGACCCATCCGATTCTACTTCAATCAATACGGAAGTGCCTGATTATAGCTCATTCCTTACAGGCAACCTCAAAGGGCTTAAGGTAGGCATACCCAAGGAATACTTCATCGAGGGAATGGATACGGATGTCGAAGCCGCTATCAGGCAGTCCCTTGAGGTGCTTAAAGACCGGGGAGCGGAACTTGTCCCCGTAAGCCTGCCCCACACCGAATACGCCGTTGCCGTTTACTATCTCGTGGCAACAGCAGAAGCCTCCAGCAACCTTGCCCGTTATGACGGGGTAAAGTACGGTCTTAGGGTAAACGATACCGGAAGCCTCATCGACATGTATAAAAGGACAAGGGATGAGGGCTTTGGCGGAGAGGTAAAAAGAAGGATAATGCTTGGCACATATTCCCTTTCAGCGGGATATTATGATGCCTATTATAAGAAGGCCTCACAGGTAAGGACGCTTGTCAAAAACGATTTTGACGAGGCATTCAAGTCCTGTGATGTGATAGCGACCCCTACTGCCCCGACAGCGGCTTTCAAGCTCGGTGAGAGGGTAGAAGACCCGCTTACAATGTATCTCTCTGACATATTTACGATATCTTGCAACCTTGCCGGCATTCCCGGCATCTCAGTCCCCTGCGGCTTTACAAAAGACGGGCTTCCGGTAGGGCTTCAGATACTCGGCAAGACCCTTGACGAAGGCACAGTGCTTAAGGCTGCCCACGCTTACGAGCAGGCAACAGACTGGAACAAGAGAAAGCCTTCGATTTAATTTTTAAATAACCCGGCTTGCATTTTATTGCCGGAACCATAAAAAATTCAAAAGAGGATTTTTTAAATGAAATACGAAGCAGTTATAGGTCTTGAGGTACACGCCCAGCTCCTGACTGATTCAAAACTCTTCTGCGGGTGCTCAACTAAATTCGGCTCTGACCCTAACACTCAGGTCTGCCAGATATGCCTGGGCATGCCGGGCGTCCTGCCTGTCCTTAACAGGAAAGCGGTTGAGTACGCAGTCAAGATGGCGCTTGCCGTAAACTGCAAGGTAAACCATAAGAGCGTCTTCGCAAGGAAAAATTACTTCTACCCTGACCTGCCCAAGGGCTACCAGATATCGCAGTATAACGAGCCTCTGACTGAAAAAGGCTTCCTTGACATAGACCTCGAAGCAGGAAGAAAGAGGATAGGCATAACAAGGATACACATGGAGGAAGACGCAGGAAAGCTCCTCCACGGAGAAGGCATTGAGGACGCCAACTACAGCTTTGTCGACCTCAACAGGACAGGAGTGCCGCTTATCGAGATCGTCAGCGAGCCTGACATGCGCACCTCTGAAGAGGCGCAGGCATACCTTAGGGCTTTAAGGGATATACTGGTTTATCTTGAGATATGCAGCGGCAACATGGAGGAAGGCAGCTTCCGCTGTGACGCCAATGTCTCCATCAGGCCGGTTGGGGCTGAGAAGCTCGGCACAAAAGCAGAGCTTAAGAACATGAACTCATTCAAATTCGTAAAAGAGGCAATCGATTACGAAATTCAAAGGCAGATAGACATTGTCGAAAACGGCGGCAAAGTTGTTCAGGAGACACGCCTTTTCGACTCCGCCAAAGGCATTACTGCTTCAATGAGGTCAAAGGAAGAGGCGCACGACTACAGGTACTTCCCTGAGCCGGATCTCCTTCCCTTGTTTGTCGAAGATAAACTCATAGAAGACTGCCGCTCAAAACTACCGGAACTCCCTCAGCAGAAAAGAGAGAGGTTTATAAGCGAGTACGGCATCCCTGCTTATGACGCAGGCGTCCTTACAGCCACAAAAGAACTTGCCCATTATTACGAATCAGTCGTAAAGGCAACAGGTGAGCCCAAGCTTTCTTCCAACTGGATAATGGGAGAGCTTCTAAGGCTCCTTAAGGAAGACAACAAGGATGTCAAGGACTGCCCTATCACGCCTGAGGCAATAGCAAGCCTTATCGAAATGGTCAAAAAAGGCGAGATAAGCGGCAAGATGGCAAAAGAGGTCTTTGAAGATATGTACAAGACCGGCAAAGCCCCTGCCGAGATAGTAAAGTCCAAGGGCATGTCACAGATATCAAACGAGGATGAACTCGGAAAGATTATAGAAGGCATCATCGCCGCAAACCCTGAAAACGCCGAAAGGTACAGGGCAGGAAAGGTTCAGCTCATGGGCTTTTTCGTAGGCGAGACAATGAAGGCGACAAAAGGGCAGGCAAACCCCGGCGTTGTCAATAAGATACTCAAACAAAAACTCGGCTAACTGCAAAAGCTTTACAGGGGTTCAGGCATCCGCCTGAACCCCTGTTCTAATTTCACATCCCGGAATACCAAAATACAATTACCGATATAATTAAAACACTTCTTCCTCAGCACATCTCATACCGTAACCCAATATGAAAAAAATTAAGCTTGCCTATCTTTTGTTAAATTCGAATAGCGAACTCAACTAAAAAGCCAACTATTGCTTTGACACTGTAAATATTTAATGTTATCACCAAGCGATATCGTTTAAATAACCAGCCTGCAGCTTGAATTGTAAAATGTTAATATGTTTTATAAGGCTTATATTCTGCCAATTGGGGCGGTGATGCTATTGAGTTAGCGGCAGGTACAGCTGCAGAGTAATCTCAAATTGGTGCGTGGCACCCTACAGAACTAGTTTTTTTGGGGAGGGAACCTCAAAGCAGGATAATTTAACTTCAAACAATGAAAAAATGAGGGAGACTCATCTATGTCAAAATGCCACACATGCGGTTGTCTGCCTGGTTTTTTCGGACCATTAGTAGAGTTTCAGGAAAAGAAATATTGTAGCAAGTGTGCCGAAAAAGCCATGTTACCGAAATGCTACACATGCGGTTCTGTGCCCGGTTTTCTAGGTGGACCATTAGTAGAGTTTCAAAGCAAGGAATATTGCAGAAAATGTGCAGAAGGAGCTATTGATGAAGCTTCCTCAGTTGTAATGGTTACTACTACACACAATTTTGATGGGTATAGGGTTCAAAGATATATCGAAATAGAATCCGTAGAAATCGTAATTGGAACAGGTATTTTTAGCGAAATTACCGGCGAATTTTCAGATTTTTTTGGATCTCGCTCGTCTGCTTTTGAAAAAAAGCTTACAAGGGCTAAAGAGGTTGCTTTTAAAAAATTGAAATATCAAGCGTTTATGAAAGGTGGTAACGCAGTCATCGGCATAGATATGGACTACACCGAGTTTTCAGGAAATAGAATAGGCCTGATAGTAAACGGAACGATCGTGGAACTTGAAAAATGCAGCCAAAACACGAGGGGGAAGTGAGGTCCTAAGAAGGGCCAGCTTCCATAGGTAGGCTTAGCGAAGCGTAACCCAAACTACGAAACTAATGGTATGGTCAGCCTTGTAGGTTGCGCTGTGCCCACCATTTAATCTTTGCTTCAGACAAAGTAAGCACCCTTAAAAACTACCAAGCGCCCTGATTCCAAACCCAATTATAACTTCACATCTCAAACACCTTAAACCCATCCCTCTTCCATCTGAAGTAATCCTTAAGCACCTGAGCATGGTCAAAGGCAAGAGGGCCTGGCAGATTATTCTCTGTAAATACCCCGATATTTTTGGCGTCATCCTTTGCCTCAGGAAGCCCCTCTGCATCTGCCGCGAATACCATAGTAACCGTATGGAATCTCGGGTCTCTTTTGGGGTCTGAGTATGCGTGCATCTGGCATTTAAGGCGAATATCAAGCGAGGTCTCTTCCTTTGCCTCCCTTATTGCCGCCTCCTCAAGGCTTTCCCCGTAGTCAACAAACCCGCCCGGTATTGCCCAGCCCGCTGGAGGGTTCTTCCTTTCAATCAGGATTATCCCCTTGCCTTCAAGCTCTATGATTATATCTACCGTCGGCTTGGGGTTTTTATATTCCTTTGGCATCAGCCTTCCTTTCAATCAGATCTCGCCGCCCTTAAAAATTCCGCGCTCTTCTCAGGCAGGCTTGTATTTATGAACATGCCGCTTCCCAGCTCAAAACCGGCAGTCCTTGTCACTCTCGGCACAATGCTTAAGTACCAATGGCAGTATAGATTAGCGGAGTCCTGCGGCCTGCTTGACCTGACCACGAAATTATAATCAGGGTTATCAAGCCCGTAATAGACCTTTGAAAGGAGTGTCTTTAAATGGAATGACAGATCCTTTATCTCATCTTCACCAATAGATGTGAATGACGCCGAATGCCTCTTCGGGAAGATCCATGTATGAAAAGGAGAGAGGGCCGCATAGGGAATAAAAGTGACAAAGTTATCCGTATCGATGATTATCCTTGTGCCCTCCTCCCGTTCCTTTCTGAGTATCGAGCAGAACATGCATTCGCCCGTATCATCAAAGAAATGCATGGCTGCCTGCACCCTGTCCCTGAACTGTATCGGCACAACAGGGGTTGCGATAAGCTGAGAATGCGGATGCTCAAGCGAAGTGCCTGCGCCCTCCCCTGAGTTCTTAAAGATGATAGCGTGCTCAATCCTTGGGTCATTGTGGGCGTTTATAAACCTGCTCTGATAAACCCTTATCAGGTCCTGCACATCCCTCAGGTCCATCTGGGCTATGCTTAGGTTATGCACGGGAGTCTCTACTATGACCTCGTGTATGCCGACCCCCGTAACAAACCTTTTGAACACATCGGAAGACCTGTGTTTCTCCCCTTGCGGATTAAGCGCAGGGTATTTATTGGAGACTACCCTTATCTTCCAGCCCTCTTCAGCCGAGAGTCGAAAGTGCTCCTGAGGCGTTTTATATTCGTTACCCGGGCAAAAAGGGCAGGTGTTAAGGAATGAGGGAATGGTCCTGGTTTCTCTGTATTCCTTGAAATCAATAGGCCTTTTAGCCCTTTCGGTAGCTATAATGACCCATTCCCTTGTGACAAGGTTAAGTCTGAGTTCCGGCATTTTGTATTAGCCTGTTGTATTTTAAGGGTTGGCCGAGAGCATATTCTCTATCTGGCTGACATGGGACTTCTCTTCTTCAAGAAGCTCGCTGTATATTTTTCTTCCTTCTTCGGTCTGCGACCTCTTTGAGAGCTTCTCAAAATACTCAACAGAATGCCTTTCCGTATCGAGAGCTATAATGAGGGCCTTTTTAGGGGTATCTATGGCACGCACAAGAGCATCTACATTTATCCTTTTTGAAAAAATATCTGCCGCGCCGGTCCGCTCGATAAAATCTTCTATCTGCAGTTCTTCTTCCGTGATCTGGTCTGAAAACCCTGCCTCAGGGAAGAAATGCGTCTCTATCAATTTAAGGTGCTGTTTTTCGTCATCCGCAAGCTTCTTAAATATTGCGCGCGCGTCCTTGTTCTCCGTCTTTCCTGCAAGAAGCGTATAAAACCTGTAACCGTTTATCTCTATCAGAGCCGCTCTCTTGACTGCCTCTTTTTCTTCCAGATGATCAAAAACCATAACCGAATCTCCTTTTAAAAGTTTGCGCGCCCGAATTCCTATTTAAATTTATCAGAAATAAGGGATTTGGGCAAGTCAGGCCAAAAGTAAGTATTGAATCACAGGCGGAATAATGTTAGAAGATATGGTCTGCTAATATTTAGATTTCTGAAACGCGCGCAAACTAATACGGTATTACCTAAAGAGGAGGTTGTGAATGGGACTGCTTGAGGGGAAAAAGGGTATAATTTTCGGCGTCGCGAATGACAAAAGCATAGCGTGGGCAATTGCCCAGCTCCTCCATAAAGAGGGCATGGAATTGGCCTTCACATACGCCGGAGAGGCCCTTGAGTCCAGGGTCAGGCCTCTTGCGGATTCACTTGGCGCAAAACTCATATTGCCCTGTGATGTAACCAATGACAGCCAAATAGACGAAGTATTTGAAATCATTAAGAAAGAATGGAACGGGCTCGATGTCCTCGTCCATTCCATAGCATTTGCAAAGAAAGAAGAGCTTAAGGGCGAATACACCCAGACCTCAAGAGAGGGCTTCAAGCTCGCAATGGAAGTAAGCGCATATTCCCTTGTAGCGCTGGCAAGAAGAGCTGAGCCCTTGATGCTTGACAGGAACGGCAGCATCGTTACCTTAAGCTACTACGGAAGCGAAAAGGTAATACCCAATTATAATGTAATGGGGGTAGCAAAGGCAGCTCTTGAGGCAAGCGTCAGGTATCTGGCCGCTGACCTTGGCCCGAAAAACATAAGAGTCAATGCTATTTCAGCAGGCCCTTTAAAAACGCTTGCTGCAATGGGCATCTCCGGGTTCAAGCAAATCCTCGATATAGTCGAAGCGAAGGCCCCTCTCAGGCGTAATGTCACGCAGGAAGATGTAGCAAAAACAGCGCTTTACCTCTTAAGCGACCTTGCCAGTGGCGTTACCGGAGAAGTGCTTTATGTGGATTCAGGATACAATGTGATAGGGATTTAGCCCGGTAAGCGTAATTTTGGGCTTTCCTTTTATGTTTTTTTGTGATAGACTCTACTAAAATCTACATCCCTGATTAAACAAAGAAATTTTAAGAAAACACTGAGAATTTGCCCCCATACAGTTTTTTTTAAGCTTCGGGCAAATTAATCCATAAATCTGCCCTGCGTTGACAGGCAGGTTTTTTATGTATAGGACTGCGTAAAATAAAGGAAGATATGATTACCTGAATAAAAGCTGTACACATATAAAGTTATGCATATAATAGCCGACCTGCACATCCACAGCAGTTACTCGAGGGCGACAAGCAAAGACATGAATCTGGACACGCTTTCGCTCTGGGCAAAAGTAAAAGGGATAGATCTCCTCGGCACCGGAGATTTTACCCACCCTGCACATTTTGCCTCCATCGAAGAGAAGCTCGAACCCACTGGGGACGGGCTGTTCGTCCTGAAAAATTCAAACAATCCCAAAAAATCAAATAATCCTCCCATAAATTTCATGCTGACGGCTGAAGTCAGCAACATATATTCCGAAGGCGGGAAGACCCGTAAGATACACAACCTTATCTTTGCCCCTTCCCTGGAAGCCGCAAAGAAGATAAACGCCTCTTTTGCCAAACTGGGCAATATCACCTCTGACGGCAGGCCCATTTTCGGTTTTTCGGCAAAAGACCTCATTAAGATAGTCCTTGATGCCTCGCCTGACTGCATGCTCATCCCGGCACACGCGTGGACCCCGTGGTTTTCAATCTTCGGCAGCAAATCAGGCTACAACTCAATAGAAGAATGCTTCGGCGAGTATTCAAAATACATCTACGCCATTGAAACCGGGCTTTCCTCCAATCCGCAGATGAACTGGAGGCTCTCATCGCTCGATAATGTCACCCTTATCTCCAATTCAGACGCCCATTCGCCCTCCAAGCTCGGCAGGGAGGCAAATGTCCTCGACTGCAAAATGGACTACTTTGAGATAATAGATATTTTAAAAACAAAGAATAACGAAAAATTCCTTTATACAATAGAATTTTACCCTGAAGAGGGCAAATACCACTCAGACGGCCACAGGGGCTGCGGCATCCTCTTCTCTCCTGAAGAGACCATAAAGGCAGGAAAGAGATGTCCTGTCTGCAACAGAGATGTAACCGTAGGAGTCTTAAGCCGGGTAGAAGAGCTTGCGGACAGGCCTGAGGGCTTTATGCCTGAAAATGCCATCCCCTCGAAGCACCTTGTTCCGCTTGAGGAAATCCTCGCCGAGACATTTGAAGTAGGTGTAGCCTCAGTAAAAGTGCAAAGGGAATACAAAAGGCTTACAGAAGAAGCAGGGAGCGAGTTCAATCTGCTCCTCCATATGGATGAGGATGAAATATCGACGATAGCCGGCCCAAAGGTGGCAGAGGCTATCTTAAAAGTAAGGAATGGAGATTTAAGCATCAGCCCCGGCTTTGACGGGGAGTTCGGAAAAATAAAGATCTTCGGCAGGACTGAAGAGATCGTGCCTCTTGGCCCTCAGCAGATAGGGCTCTTTTGATTTTTTTAGCGGGGAGAAAAGCTTTCCCGTGTCAGCATCGGCAACAATTTTATTCACGATACTATTCTTACTACTTGTATTACACAGGAGGGCTTTATGCAGAGGCTATATAAGGGAATTCAGAAATTCCAGCAACTGCACCACAAAAAAGATGAAGAGTTCTACTCAGAATTGTCGAAAGGACAATCTCCTGATGTACTCTTTTTCGCGTGTTCGGACTCAAGGGTCGATCCGAACCTTATAACCCAGAGCAAACCCGGCGAACTCTTCATAGTAAAAAATGTCGGCAATATCATCCCCGCAAACGGCCCGCGCTGGAACAAGAGCTGTACGGCAGCGGCTATAGAGTTTTCATTGCTCGTATTGAAGGTGCCCGATATCGTAATCTGCGGTCACTCGGACTGCGGCGCGATGAAGGCGCTTTACTATGATGAAAAAGACTTCTCAGAGATGCCAAATCTCAAGGATTGGGTCAACACGGCCAAGAATGTAAAGGAAGCCGTTGAGCATGAAAAGAACCCTGACCCGTCTTACAAGGCGCGCAAGGAACTTACCGAGAAGATGCATGTAATGCTTCAGATAGAGAACCTTATGAGCTATCCTCTTGTAAAGGAAGCTGTCGAGGAAGAAAAGCTTACGCTTCACGGCTGGTATTATGATATCGGCACAGGCCTTGTGCACGCCTATGACAGGCACAACAACACATTCGAGCCCATACAGTGCGACGATGACGACCTCATAGGGCCGGTGCTTAAGAGAGATTCCTGCAGCGACGCGCAGTAATCATTTTTAATTGTTTTTTTCCGGAGTTCACAGACATTTTTTAAATGGTCTGAATGAAAATAGCCTCCTTTTTTCTTTTTTAAAAAATCTGAAACTTATTTGATCTGGAATTTTTTAGTATTTTCCGGCAAGAGTCTCTTTTTTCCTGAATCCTTCCACAAACCCCTGTTAACTCCCCAAAAACCTGAAAAAAAATTTTGTATTATACTTTATCGAGGCTTAACTACCGAAAGGCAAAGCGATGAGGTATCTCAAGTATCTCCTTTTACTTTTCATACTTATATGCGTCCTTATCATCTCTGCCGTGTCATGGCATTCGATAGAGGAGATACACTACCTTAAATCCTTTTATCCTGAGCGCCTCTCGGTTGAAGACGCTTTCCATGCCGCATGGGTCGAGGTCTTAAAAATACATATAATCAGCCTGCCTCTGCTTACCATCATCCTCATCTGCGCATTCCTGCTATGGCTCTATAAAAAAAGGGAATAGCCGGCTGCCTTAAAATCCTTTCCTAAGCCCGTGATTTAAGATAAAATATCCGCCGTATGTATAGAAAAATACTATTTTGCCTTGATAATTCAGCTTACGCAAACACCGGAATAGACCTTGGGCTTGAGATAGCCAAAGAGCATAACGCCTCTAATGCCGGCTGCCATGTGTATGCTGCAAAGCTCCACAATGACAGGTTCCGCGAGATGGAAGACGGCCTGCCGCCACAGTACCAACAAGGAGAAATATTAAAAAACCAGCGCGAAGTCCACGACACCCTCATTACAAGGGGCTTAAAAATAATCTCCGACTCCTACACCTCCGTACTCCATGCCAAATCAAAGGTGCTTGGACTTGATTCAATAGGGATAAGCAGGGAGGGCAAGAATTACGAACAACTTGTCCTGGAGATAACCGAAGGCGGATACGACCTTGCCGTAATCGGCGCTTTCGGGCTCGGCAAGACAGAATCAGGCCGCATAGGAAGCGTCTGCGAAAGAGTAATAAGGCGGATAAACATAGACACCCTCGTTACGAGGGATACACTCTCAACAAACCCTCAGGGAAGCATTCTGGTTGCCATTGACGGCAGCCCGCAATCATTCGGAGGGCTTTTGACCGCGCTTGAGCTTTCAAAGGTGTTTAACCGCAAAGTTGAGGCAGTGAGCGCATTTGACCCATGCTTCCATCAGACAGCGTTCCGTTCGATTGCCGGGGTACTCAGTGTTGAGGCAGGCAGGCTATTTAAATTCAGCGAACAGGAAAAGCTCCATGAAGAGATAATAGATAAAGGGCTTGCCAGAATATACCAGGAGCACCTCGATACCGCAGTCTCAATAGGCAAAGAAAAAGGCATCGAGGTAAAGGCAACTCTCCTTTCAGGCAAGCCTTTCAATGAGATACTCAAATACATGAAAAAGACCTCTCCTTTCATGCTCATTATCGGCAGGACAGGCGTCCATGCCTCCCCTACCCTTGACATAGGCTCTACAACCGAGAACTGCATGAGGGAGTCAGACTGCCATATCCTCATCTCTTCAAGGAAATACTCGCCTGATGCGGGAGCAAAAAAGATTGACGCCATCACATGGACGGATGAGGCTAAAACAATCCTTGAGCGCATTCCCCAGTTCGCAAGGGGTGTAGTCAAGAACATGGTTGAAAACTCTGCAAGGAGCGCGGGCCTCGATGAGGTCACTGCGGAGTTCATGCACACTGTCCGCAAGAAGATGGAAGAATGATTCCGATGGACTGCCCTCCTTTTTTAGTCTCATGGAATATCACCAAAAGGTGCAATCTCAAATGCAGCCACTGCTATCTTGACGCCTCTGAGCTTGAAGGCAACAATGAAGCCACAACGGTTGAAGCGCACAGGTTTGTCGATGAGATAGCTTCCGTAAACCCTCAGGCAATGCTGGTGCTGACAGGCGGAGAGCCTCTGATGCGCCCCGATATTTTTGAGGTCTCTTGCTACGCCTCTCAAAAAGGGCTTACAGTCGTACTTGGCACCAACGGAACGCTGCTTGAAGACAAGCTGATTGAAAAACTCAAGGATAGCGGAGTTAAGGGTGTAGGAGTAAGCCTTGACTCCTTAAACCCAAGCTACCACGATACATTCAGGGGACAAGACGGAGCATGGCAAAAGACAGTTAAAGCAATAGATTCGCTGAGATTACATGAAGTGCCTTTCCAGCTTCAGCTTACTGCCACACGGCAGAACATGCAAGAGATACCCTCCTTCATTGAATTCGCCTATGAAAAAAATGCCAAGGCCGTTAACATTTTCTTTCTTGTATGCACAGGCAGGGGGCAGGATATAACGGATATAACCCCATCCGAATACGAAGAGATACTGAAATACCTTACAGAGGCTGAAGATGCCTATAAAGGCAAGATCATGGTCAGGGCAAGGTGCGCACCTCATTTTTTAAGGGTCGCCTCAGAGAATCCCCTTCACGGCTCTACAAGCGGCTGCATAGCAGGAAGAGGGTATTTAAGGATATCCCCTGAGGGGTTTGTCACCCCATGCCCCTACATACCCGTAAACAGCGCCACCTATAATCTAAAGGAAAAACCCCTTAAAGATATTATCGAGACCGACCGGCAGTTCACCTCTCTCAGAAAACCTCAATACTCCGGCAGGTGCAAGGGTTGTGAATTTGCGGAGAGCTGCGGCGGGTGCAGGGCAAGGGCGCTTGCCTCTACAGGCGACCTTATGGGAGAAGACCCGTGGTGCGCTTACGAGCCGAAAGGATCCGACGCAAAAAAGATTGAGGTAAACCCGCTCTGGACTATTGAAGCTCAAGAGAGGCTTAAAAACATCCCTTCTTTTTTAAGAGGCATGGTAAAAAAAGGGGTCGAGAGATACGCAAAACATAAAGGCATTGAAAGGATTACCCCTGAGTTAATGGCAGAGCTTAGAAAGAGGAGCGGCAGGTGAGCAAAAAAGAAAGCGAATTTAAACCCAAAAAGGGGATCAAAAGACAGTTCTTCGGCTGCGTGCTCCTTTCGCTTGGTTTTCTCAATACTTTATTATCGGTAAGGGCGGGTGTTGAGCCGGGCTGGTTTAATTATCTGATGATAATCTTCGGTTCGATATTTTTAGGCACAGGCATATGGCAGGCGCGCTCTTAATCCTTCTTTCTCCTTGCGCTGTAAAGCCACAAAAGCTCGCCTGCGAACACAAATAGCCCTATCAATACAGGCCATACATAAAATGAATTATCCGCCTCAGTCTCTAAGATCAGCCAATGCCAGCTCGTCATCACATGCCTTGAGCCCTTATCCCCGTTAGAGCCGTCCCATGCTGCAAAGGCTACAGGGATGAACTTGCCCGGTTCAAACTGGATATCTCTTTTGCTGTCGCCTGTCTTAAGCGGTCTTGTGAGAATAACTCTCCAGGTACCCTTTTCATAAGCGCCCGTTGCCTTAAGGCCAATCTCTTCGGACATACGAATTTCACTGTTGCTTGCTCCCTTTGAGTTCATCAGCTTTAGGCTCTGCGGTGAATCGATTGCGCCCTCACTTTGCCAGAACCAGATGTTTACAGGCTTGGAATCTCCCATGCCGAAGTATGGCTTTTCACTTTCTTTCGAAACAACAGGAAACTGAACCGCAACTCCGTCCACAAACAACTCGCCGTCTGCTATCTCTATCGCCTTTTCATCCCAGGGCATGCTCTTTGTCGGGTCATCCCATTCAAGGAGGAAGACTATCTCGCTCTCGTTATAAAGGACCTTTACGGAAATCGAATTCAAGGAAGGCTTGAAGTGCCTCTCATTCGCTATAATCTGGGGCACCATGTAAAAGCTTGTGTATTCGGCCTTTGCCCAGGCCTCGCTCTTAGCATCCTTTGGCAGCTGCCCCGTTACCCTCACAGCCTTTATGGCATCGCTGTCGCCGGGCTTTTTATACGGCTCATCAAGAGAGGCAACATAGTTGGCAACATCCCACCTCTCCTTGTCAGTCATTATCTTTTTGCTCTGCGGGTCCGCAAAGCTCGGCATCTGCGTGCCGGGTATGCCTACGGTAATGCGGGCGTAAATATCCTCAGGCTCATTCGTAACCCTGAACGACCATCCTTTTGTAAGATTCCTTGGCCATGTCCTGCCCCCCCAGTCATCCTTAAGCTTCTTTGTTCCGTCTCCCCTGCCCTCTTCCCCGTGGCATTCCGAGCACCTGTCCCTGAAAAGCTTGCCTCCGCTCTCGATACTCTCTTTTGAAGACCTTACTTTTGAGGACAGGTCTATTTTCCCCTTCTCAGGTTTTTCTAATCCCCCCAGGCTCTTTATGTAAGCCGTGGCATTCTTTATTTCAGAGCCGCTTAACATATCAGCCCAGCCGGGCATTGATGTGCCGTTCATGCCTGTCCAGCCCGGTATTCCGTTATGGGCGTTCGCGCCTGCTATCATCCTATTGAAATCTTCATCAGATGGCGCAATCTCATCGAACGGGGTCGACTTCCACTTATATACGCCAAGGGTGAAGTCCCTCGGGGCAGGGTTCAGGAATTCAGAGGCAGGCCCGTCCCCTGCGCCGTCCTTTCCGTGGCACCATGAACATCTTTTTCCGTAAACTTCTTTCCCTTTTTCAATATCGCCTTCAGCCAATGAAAGCATCGGAAAAAGAGTAAATATTGTTATAAGGAGTAAAATCCTTTTAAGCATCTATTTCTTTCCCCATGACCTTGGTACATTGCCGGTATAGTCGTAGATAAAGAGTATCGCCTTCCAGACCTCATCCTCAGTTAGCATATTCTCCCACGCAGGCATGGATGATATGGCTGGAGAGCCTTCTTTAGGCAGGCCGGGCCCGCCTTTTACAACTCTCCAGAAGACATACGATTCCTGAAGCTGTGCAATTGTATCCTTGCCCTGAAATGGCAGGGGCAGAGGGTTAAGGCCCTGCGCATAGTGGCCTTTGCCGTCAAGCTTGTCTCCGTGGCAATAAAAACAATTCCTGAAATAAATCACGCCGCCCTCACCTACAAACTGCCTGAACTGTGCCGGGTCTTCCTTCTCAAGCCTTCTGTAAGGGTTTTCAAGGGTAGCAAGGTCAAATGTCTTATCATATGCCTTGATGGTTGCGGGCGGTGCAGGATGCGTTGCCCTAAGCTCTACAGGCGGCTCAAGGGAGGGCTTAACTGCGTTATAAGTAAAATAAATTGCAATCAAAGGAAGGACCGCAAATACGACATTCCTTATTAGTCTTTTTGAAGGGTCTTCCACAAGCGCCCTGATGGGAGAGAAGAGCTCCTTTGTGCCTTTCTCAGTAGATGTCATCACAAGCAGTATTGTGATGACTACAAAGAACATATACATGAATATGAGGCTCTCAGGGATGGGCTTACCCAATAAAAACCCGGGAGCCTTGAAGAACAGATAGGCAAGGAGCGAAAGGACGATAAATTGTATTATCTTCGGCATCTTCATTGCTTGCCTTCCATAGCGTTTTGTTCCTGAGCTTGAGGAGGCGTTACGACAGTCACCTCAGCCCCGCCGAGTCTCTGCAGATATGCGATTACAGCCTTTATTTCTGTCTCATTTAATCCTATCGAGCCTGTGCGCACATCAGGCATGGGGCTTTCTTTATCGTTCGTACCTGTCACGCCAAACCCCGCTGCAACATAGGCTGAAGGGCTTACCATCGACTCACGGATATATTCCTCAGCGGTCTTTGCGCTCCCCTTATACCCTGCCCCCTTTATCCTTTCAGAAGCAACAGTTGCTATATTATCAAGCAGAGGCGCCCTGCCCCCGACAGGAGTATGGCATAGCGTGCAGGCGCCTTTGCCGTTGTATACGACTTCTCCGAGAGAGACGAACTCATCTACCGTCATTGAGCCTTCATCAAAGGCCTCTTCCTTCGGCGGCTCTTCGGGCTTTATAGGCGGCACATACTTTACTGAAAAGAGCGTATAGACCCCGATTACGAAAAGGCTGAATATCGTCACCTTTACAAAGTTACTCATCCGCTGCCCCGTATTTGTTCTCAGTGCTCATCTGGCTCAGCCAGAATATGAAAATGACGATTGCCATGAAGATGATGGTGCCGACCGATACCACATTTGCGGCATAGCCGATTGTCGGCGTGTACGCGTCAGGAGAAGTGTCCCGCATCACAGAATAGACATGCCAGTGCTGCCTTATGGCAGACCGTACAAAGCCCATGAGCCCCATCAGCCATGTGAATGAAACCGCAATGAGGAAAAGGGCGTACTGGCTCCTGTCAGGCATCCTGCCCCATCTGTGCGGGCTCGCCTCTTTCGCGCCACTGAACATGAAAAAATCTATTACGCTGCACAAAATTATTACTGCCAGGGTTGACATGACCTGCGGAACCGATGAAGCCACCTTGTAAACGGTATTCGTGAAGTATCCGTAATAAACCCCAAGATAGATGATGTTTACGATAGCCGCAGTAAAAATCGCGCCCTGCGCCGCGTTGCCGTATTTTGCCCATGAGACTGCGGCAATTTTATTCGCCCTTCTGTATAAAAGAAAACTTAGAAAGGTAAACAGGAGCATTATATTTACAGCCGTATTCTTGGCAGGCATTATGCCAAGCGGGCCAAGATACGGATGGTATTGGCCTCCGAGAGCCTTTGCCTCATAGGGCTTAAGTATCAGACTATGCGGAGTGAACCATATCAAAAAGCAGACCATTATCACAAAGGCGATGTACTTGATGTATTTAGTGTAACGCTGCCCGCCCTCGCTCCTTTCAAGCCCGCACCAGAGGTAATAATTCGCCGCAAGGAAGAGCGCGCCTATCAAGACCGCCTGAATGATGAAGAGCCACGCGAACACCCCTCCCATAAGAGTAATGCCCATCTGCTGGCTGTAGGCATAAATCTCTGCGGTAAGCCAGTAGCCCGCAAAAGGCAAAGGAAGGAGCGCGCCTATGGCGATAAGGTTTGCCGTATAGCCCATCCAGTCGTAATGCGCCCTTTGTTCCATCGTGCGCGCGCTTAAGAACTTGTAAGCGGCATATGCCCCGACAATTGAACCGCCGTAAGCGATATTTGCGATAAACCTGTGGAGGTTCATGGGATTCCAGAGGTGGTTGTGCACTGCATGCCAGATATTGCCGTCAAAAGACCCCGCGATATCCACTCCCGCGGGCGACATCATGAATGTCACCCATGCGTTTGCAATGAACATGAGGGTAGTGCCTGCGCCGTTTAACAATAACCCAACCCCAAGGTGCGCCCATTTTTTATAGCCCTTATCCATTGAATGCCAGCCGTAGTAATAGATGTAGAGGGCGGCTGACTCAACAAAAAAGAACAGGGCATACAAAAGCATGGTCGGCCCGAAGATGGAGGAGAGATACTTCATCAGGTCAGGATAGAATACGATTAAACTAAGCAGGAGAAGGCCGCCTGTTACCGCGGTAATCGAGTACGCCGTAAGGCTTACCCTTATGAACTCATACGCCATCTCATCATAGCGTTTATCTTTTGTAGCCATGCCGATTGCTTCGATAATGAATACAAATATCGGAACCGCAAGCACAAATGCCGCAAACCACAGGTGCATCTGAGCGGCCAGCCATACTGCCACCCTGCCGTTCACACCCTTTATCTTCGGGTAGTCCTGTGCCTTGAGCTTGGGCGCGGGCGGGTTCGCCTGTTTTACCGAATCCCCGGTAACGGAACTGCCCTGAACTGGTTCAGTTATTGCCGTCTCAGCGGCAAAGGATATGTTACGGGAGCCATCGAAAGAAATAGAGACGCAAAGGAATGAGAACGCGAAAAGCAGTATGAGGAATACTTTTCTTCCAAAAAGATTTAAAGCGGAGGTGCTCACCAAAGATTCTCCCGGATTTTTTACGGCTTGAAAATAAATGAGAGGCCCTGCGCATTGAAAAGGGCTACATCAAGGCCAAGGAACAAAATGCCGAATGCCGCAAGGGCTATCAAGAATGCCAGACTATACTTCATCTCTTACCTTTTACGCTCGTCTTTACCGCATTGACAAAATATTATGCATGGATTAATCTTAAGAAATGATTAGAGAAATTCTCAGAAGGTCAAGGCCTGCGGATATCCTGATACTGCTTGGCGTTATCATAAACATTTTTGTCATAGCAGCGATACTCGCTTTTTACTTTCTCTCTTGATGAACAGAGGCCTTCTGAATTCTTCACCTGTTCCGCAGCAAAATTTCCCACATATTATACTCATTAATCAATTGTTTTTACAAGTGTATCTATATTGTATCTATATATGGATTAGTCCTCATCTTTTTGTTAAAATAGAGTTAAAAGAATAAGGCCTGCATACCCCTGAGCGCACATGGCGAATAAAGACAAAAAAAAGGCCCTTGTACTTGGAATAGGCAATATCCTATTAAAGGACGAAGGGCTTGGGGTCAGGGCGATAGAGTTTTTTGAGAGGATGTACAGTTTCAGCCGGGAAGTCTCCTGCATGGACGGGGGCACTGCCGGGTTAGCGCTTCTTTCATATATAAAAGATTTCTCCCACATCATTATTATCGACGCTGTCGCCGCAAACGGGCACCCCGGCTCTATCCTTAAGTTCAAAGGAGACGAAGTCCTCAAAGGCCCGCCCCTCAGGACATCCGCTCACCAGCTCGGAGTTACAGACCTGCTCACTCTTTTGAAATTCGAGGGTTACAGCCCTGAAGTTGCCATTATAGGGGTAATCCCTGAAGATTATTCAGCCGGACTTGAACTTTCTCCTTCTATCTCAAAGGTTCTCCCTGAAATTGCCGAAGCTATATCAGATGAGCTTGCCGCCTTTGGATTCAAGACAAAGAGGAAAAACCATGCATGAGATGTCCATAACAAAAAGCATGCTTGAGATAATCAAAGACGAGATGGATAAAAGCAAAGTCTCTCAGCTCAGAAGCGTTCGGATTAAAGTCGGGGAACTTACGGCTGTAGAGCCTGATGCGCTTAGGTTCTGCTTTGAGGCATCCACAAAAAACACCCCACTGGAGGGAGCTTCCCTTGAGATTGAGGAAGTGCCTTTGAAAGGGAAATGCCGCAGGTGCGGAAATAAATTCAGGATAGAGGCATTCGTAAGCCGATGCCCTGAATGCGGCGGCGCTGATATAGAAAAAATATCAGGCACTGAACTTGATATAGTCTCGATAGAGGCTGAGTGATTACGGAGGATTTTGCAAAATGCACGATATATCGGTTGAACAGAAGATATTATCCAAAAACGACGAGCTTGCGGGCGAGAACAGAGAGCTTCTTACAAGTAAAAAGATATTTTCCATTAACATGGTAAGCTCGCCCGGTTCTGGAAAGACTTCAATCATCGAAAAGACGCTCCCCTATCTCAAAGAGCGCATTAAGATAGCGGTAATCGAAGGGGACCTTCAGACCGACCTTGACGCGCAAAGGGTCGCAAAGTACGGTATCCCAGTAAAGCAGATAACAACGGGCAAGGCCTGCCACCTTGACGCGCACAACATCCACCATGTACTGCCCTGGGTAATGGAGCAGGACGGGATAGGTCTCCTCATAATCGAAAATGTCGGCAACATGGTCTGCCCGGCTGAATACGACCTTGGGGAAGACATGATGATAACCGTAATGAGCACGACCGAGGGAGATGACAAGCCGCTTAAATACCCGGCAATTTTCAGCTCAGCGGATGTGCTGCTTTTAAATAAGACAGACCTCGCGCCTTATACTGACTTCAATATCGAAAGGGCAAAAGAGAATGCCCTCAGGATAAACCCGTACCTTAAAATTTTTGAGACCTCATGCAGGACAGGCGCTGGCATAAAAGAGTGGAGCGATTTTCTCGCTCAAACAGCCCTGAACGGGCATGGAAAGATTTGAATGGACAAAGCCTCAAGGATACATATTACCGGAATAGTGCAGGGAGTCGGCTTCCGTCCCTTTGTCTATAATCTCGCTGGAAAATACAACCTCAAGGGGTTCTGCCTCAATGACTCCGAAGGGGTTACAATCGAGGTACAGGGCAATTCCGTTGACAGGTTCATTGATGAACTCAAGGCAGCTCCTCCGCCCCTTTCAAGGATAGAGACATTTTCTGTGGAGGATGTAGCCGCTTCCCCCTACACTGATTTCTCAATCAGGGAAAGCCAAAAGAAAGACGGAAAGTTCGTCCTCATATCCCCTGACATAGCCATATGCCCGGACTGCCTGAGGGAGTTACTGGACCCCGCTGACAGGAGATACCTCTACCCGTTCATAAACTGCACCAATTGCGGCCCGCGGTATTCAATAGTAAAAGACATACCCTATGACAGGCCGTTTACCACAATGGCCCCTTTCAAATTATGTGCAGACTGCGAGAGCGAATACCATAACCCGGCTGACCGCCGCTTCCATGCCCAGCCAAACGCATGCGCGCATTGCGGCCCAATGCTCTGGCTTGCGGAAGACCATCTCGCAAAACCTTATGAGGTAAATTATTCGGCAATAAAGATGGTGCAGGAACTCCTGAAAAAGGGAGCGATACTGGCCATTAAAGGGCTTGGGGGCTTCCACCTTGCCTGCGACGCTGAAAACGATAAGGCTGTAAAGAAGCTGAGGGAGAGAAAAAGAAAATCCCTTCTCAAAGGCGTAAGCTCAAATAAGCCATTTGCGCTCATGAGCCCTGACATTGAAAAGATAAAGTCCTATGCCCATGTGTCAAGGCTTGAGCAGGAAACGCTTGAAGGCAGAATAAGGCCTATCGTACTTCTCGAAAAAAAGGATTCGAGGAATCTGTCTGAATCCATCGCGCCCAATAATACGCGCTACGGAGTGATGCTTCCATATACGCCTATGCATTACCTGCTCTTCAATTCAGAGGCGCATAACTTCAGGGCGCTTGTAATGACAAGCGGAAATCTATCAGAAGAGCCTATTACCATTTCCAATAATGAAGCTGAGGAGAGGCTTTCAGGCATTGCAGATTATTTTCTCCAGCACAACAGGGACATATACATGAGGGTCGATGACTCAATCGTCCGCGCGGACGGAAAGCTCAGGATACTGAGGCGCGCTCGCGGCTTCACACCAAGCCCTATTCACATCGGCGAAGAGGTGAAAGACATACTGGCCTGCGGTGCTGAACTTAAGAACACATTCTGCATCACGAAAGGAAAGAACGCCATCTTAAGCCAGCACATAGGAGACCTTGAAAATTTCGAGGCTCTGGAATTTTATAAAGAGACGCTTAAAAACCTTAAGAACTCATTCAGGAGCGAACCCGGGATTATTGCCCATGACATGCATCCTGATTACCTGAGCACCAAGTTTGCCTCTGAATATATCGAAGAGAATAATATCAAGCATGAGGATGTCTTTCCCGTACAGCACCACCACGCCCATATTGCAAGCTGCATGGCTGAGAACGGCTTAAGGCAAAAATGCATCGGGATATCCTTTGACGGCACAGGCTACGGCACTGACGGGAATATCTGGGGAGGAGAATTCCTTATAGCGGACAGGTTGGATTTTAAACGGGAGGCCCACTTCAGCTACATCGCTCTGCCCGGAGGGGACAAGGCCGTAAAAGAGCCGTGGAGGGTCGCGCTTTCATATCTCATGCATACCTATAATGATGAAAACAGCGATGAAGTGAAGCTCTTCCTGAAAAGGTTTGAAAGTAAAGAATCCGATATAATACTTAAGATGATAAAAGGCCGCATCAATTCTCCTTTGACATCGAGCGCGGGGAGGCTCTTTGACGCCATCGCCTCCATTATAGGACTAAGGGACAGGATAACATTCGAGGCAGAGGCTGCCATAGAACTTGAGGCAATTGCCGACAACTCCGTTAAAGAAAGCTATCCTTATGCTGTTGAAAACAGAGAGCCTTCTGAAATTGATCTTAGGCCTCTTATAATGGCAATAATCAATGACCTGAAAGACGGCATCTCTCTTCCGACAATCTCAGGCAGGTTCCACAATACGATTGCCGATATCATTAAAAATATTGCCCGGAAGGTCAGGAGCAGGGATAAAACAAACGATGTGGTCTTAAGCGGAGGCGTGTTTCAGAACAACCTCTTATTGCAAAAAACACAGGAACTCCTTGAGGCAGAGGGCTTCAAGGTATGGACTCATGGGCAGGTGCCGTCAAATGACGGAGGCATTGCGCTCGGTCAGGCAATTGTCGCATGGGAGAGATTCAAACATAAAGGAGTATAAAATATGTGCCTTGGAATTCCGGGCAAGATAATAGAAATAAACGGCTCAACGGCAAAGGTCGATATAGCCGGCACGAGGAAAGAGGCTTCCATAAAGCTTATGGAAGATGTCAAGGTCGGTGAATTCGTCATCATCCACGCAGGCTTTGCCATAGAAAAGGTCGACGAGCAAAAGGCCAGAGAGACTCTCGAACTTATAGACGAGGTTATAGAACGATAATGAAATACATAGATGAATTCCGCCGAAAAAAAGAAGCGCAGGGGATATTGAAAACAATCCATAAGATATCCCGAAAACGGGTAAACATCATGGAGATATGCGGCACACACACGCATTCGATCTCCAGGTACGGGATACGGGAAGGCCTTCCTGAGAGCATCAAGCTCATCTCCGGGCCGGGCTGCCCTGTGTGCGTCACATCCGCAGCGGACATAAACAGGATAATAGAGTTCAGCAAGTCCAGAAAGGACGCTATCATAGCTACCTTCGGGGACATGATGAGGGTCCCTGGCACTAACTCTTCGCTTCAGGAAGAAAGGGCAAGGGGCGGTGATATAAGGGTAGTCTATTCGCCTCTCGGCACGCTTGATATCGCAAGGGCAAACCCTGATAAAGAAGTTGTCTTCTATGCCGTAGGGTTTGAGACGACTGTGCCTACAGTTGCCTCCACCATCCTTACAGCCAAAGAAGAGGGGCTTAAGAACTTATCAGTCCTGTCCCTGCACAAGCTCACGCCTCCAGCAATGAGGGCTCTGCTTGACAGCGGCGAGGTCGAGATAAACGGGTTTATCTGTCCGGGCCATGTTACGGCCATAATTGGTGCAGGCGCATACGAGTTCCTTGCAACGGATTACAAATCACCCTGTGTCGTAGCGGGCTTTGAGCCGATTGACGCGCTCATGGGCTTATATATGCTTGTAAAACAGCTTGAAGAGGACAGGTGCGAGATAGAGATAGAATATAATAGAGTAGTCACCTGGGACGGCAACAAAAAGGCCCAGACTGTAATAGATGAAGTATTCGAGCCTTCCGACAGCCTCTGGAGAGGCATTGGCAATATCCCGAAGAGCGGACTTCAGATAAATGAAAAATACGCCTTCTTTGATGCCGAGAAGAGGTTTTCAATACCAAAGGGCGAGGATGCAGAGCCCAAGGGCTGCAGGTGCGGCTTAGTGCTTAAAGGCATTATGACGCCTGACCAGTGCCCGCTCTTTGCCACGGCGTGCACGCCTGAATCACCGGTTGGCCCTTGCATGGTATCCTCAGAAGGCACATGCGCGGCCTTCTTCAAATACAGAAGAGTTGCTTGAAATCAAATAGGAGTAATATGTCCAAAGAAAAAGAAAAGATACTTTTAGCACACGGCAGCGGCGGAATACTGAGCAGGAGGCTTGTTGAAGAAGTCTTCGCGAAGGCATTCTCAAACCCTCTGCTTGCCCCTTTAAACGATCAGGCCATATTCGAGCTGCCGAATAAAAAACTCGCCTTCACGACTGATTCATATGTGGTGAACCCTGTATTTTTCCCGGGCGGAGATATCGGCAAGCTATCCGTATGCGGCACAATAAACGACCTTGCTGTAGGAGGGGCTGAGCCGGTCTATCTGAGCGCTTCATTTATCATCGAAGAGGGCATGGACTTTGATGACCTTAAAAAAATAGTTGATTCAATGTCGAAAACAGCCAATGCCGCCGGGGTAAAGATAATCACCGGGGATACAAAGGTTGTTGAACGGGGAAAGGGTGATAAGGTCTTTATAAATACAACAGGTATCGGAGTGGTAAATGATGATATTAATCTGACCCCTGCAAACATCAGCCCCGGAGATGTTATCATAGTCTCAGGTTCCATGGGAGACCACGGTATCGCCATCATGACCTTCAGGGAAGGCATACAGATGGAAGTGCCTGTTGAGAGCGACTGCGCCCCTCTACACCTCCTTGTAAACGATATGCTTACAAAGGCAGGCGGCGTCAAGGCAATGAGAGACCCCACGAGGGGCGGGCTTGCCACTATCTTAAATGAGTTTGCCTCATCCTCAAACTGCGGGATGATTATCAGGGAAGATGATATCCCCGTAAAAGAAGAGGTAAAAGGCGCCTGTGAAATTCTTGGGTTTGACCCGCTCTATCTCGCCAATGAAGGAAAACTTGTTGCCGTTGTAGCAAAGGAATATGCCCAAGATGTGCTCTCGGCAATGAAGGCGAACCCGCTCGGGAAAGATGCCGCTATTATCGGCACTGTATTGAGCGAGCCTAAAGGGAAGGTACTGCTTGAGACTTCAATAGGAAATAAGAGGATACTTGACATGCTCTCAGGCGAGCAGCTGCCGAGGATTTGCTGATAACTATACGGTCTCGTCCACAAGGTGCTTTTTACCTTCGAGGTAATCCTCTAACCTCTGAAGGTCTTCTGCCAAATGGTTTCTAAACCGCACCTGCATGCCTTTGGGATATTCAGGGTCATTGGTATTGACTCCAACGACCTCTCCTTCCAAACGGCACAGCACCTTTTCTTCGGGGATTTCAAAGACAAGCGTCAGCTCTGCCCCTTTGTCCAAAGGGTCTTCCAAGAGTATGAAAATATCAGCCTTGTTGATATTCAGGATAAAATCAGGGCAGGCCGCAAATTCCTTTCCTGTGTACTTGATTGACAGGCACACGGGAAAGCGGACCTGTTTACGTTTATCCCTGCCCTCAAACTCCTGAACCTCTCCTCCCTTATCGACAAAAAGCTTATCCATTTCAAAACCTCAGCATTGTTTTTAAAACACCTTTTTTAGCCGCATGTTCAAAAGCAGCCAGCCCTTCCTCAACAGGAAATATTTTATCGACAAGCGGCATTACATCGACCCTTTTTTCAGCCAAAGCCTTTATCGCAGGCCCGAAAGGCCCGCACCTTGACCCTGTAATGGTAATCTCATCGATGACTATCTGATTAAGGTCGAATGCGCCCCTGTCGGCAACAGTTGTCTTAAGTACGATATTGCCCCTTGGCTTTACAATGCGAAGCGCCTCATTAAGGCCGTCATTCGAGCCTGTGCAATCGACTGCAACATCAAATTCACGCCCAAGCCCGTCTGCATTGTCCCTTGTTCTCAGGCCTCTGTTTTTAAGTATTGACAGCTTCTCAGGGTGTCTGCCGATAGTTGTTAACCTGCACCCCGTAAGCGCAAGGACCTGCGCGCACAAAAGCCCAAGCCTGCCGTCCCCGATAACGCAGACCTTTTTATCTTTTAGCTCCACCTGCTCAAGTATCTCAAAGGCCGCCGCAAGCGGCTCAATAAATACCGCCTCAAGATAACTGATTGAATCAGGCAGCAGATGGAGGTTCCTGACAGGGAGCGTCACATAATCCGCGAATACCCCGTCTTTTTTGTATATGCCTAAAACAGTCCTGTTCGGGCAGTGAGTCTTATTGCCGCCAATGCAGAATTCGCATGTCCCACACCAGAGGTTTATCTCTCCTACTACCCTTTTACCTATGAGACTTTCATCAGCGCACTTCTCTACTATGCCGATGAACTCATGGCCGGGTATGCCCTTAAAGCCCATGTAGCCTTTGGTAATCTCAAGGTCTGTGGCGCAGATGCCTGCGTAACAGACCCTGATAAGCGCCTCACCGGCATTTGGCACAGGCGTTGGATAGTCAGCACAATATTCAAGTTTTCCGTCAAAAACAAGCGCTCTCATATAAGACCAGAGTATATCAAAATACGAAAAAAAAGTAATCGGTAATCAAAATACAGGTCTGAGTGATTAAAGTCACATAATGGTACTTACGATTTGACTATCCTTTTAGGGGTAAGGCATTTATAATATCCGTAACCATTCAATTTTCAAAGGTTTTTCAAGATGTCTACAGAACAAGGCAAAGGTTGGTTCAAACAGGCAGGAAGAGCCCTCCAATTCATCTCCCCCCACAGAAGCTCAATCACCGTAATAATGGCAATGACGCTGGCGGTAGCCGCCCTTGGGGCAATCGAGCCGCTTATAATGAAGTACTTCTTCGACAGGCTTGGGAACCGCGCAATTGACTCAGTTCTCATCGGGGCTTTCATGCTTATCTCCCTCGGGCTTGCCAGAGAGATAATAGGAGGCGCATCAAACTGGCTCACCTGGCGGGTAAGGCTCAATGTCAACTACGACCTCCTTGAGGCAACCGTGACACGGCTTCACTCCCTGCCAATTACCTATCACCGCGAGGAGACTGTTGGCGGTATAATGACCAAACTTGATAAGGGCATCAACGGCTTTGTAAGCGCACTCTCCGAGATAGCGTTCAATATATTTCCGGGCATCGTCTATCTTTTCATCTCCCTTGTGGTCATGCTTGAGCTTGATTGGCGCCTTTCCGGCCTTGTCCTTTTCTTCGCTCCCATTCCGGCTTTAATCGGCATGTGGGCCGCCAAAGAGCAGACCCAGAGGGATAAAATGCTCATGGACAGCTGGACCGGAATCTTCTCACGCTTCAACGAAGTCCTCTCCGGCATCCTCACCGTGAAAAGCTTTGTCATGGAGGATGTCGAAAAACACCGTTTCATGCAGGGGGTAAAGGGCGCAAACGAAATGGTCATCAAGGGGGTGGGCATTGACACAGGGGTAGGGGCGGCAAAAAATGTCGTCGGCATATTTGCGAGGATTGCGGCCCTTGCGGCAGGAGGCTATCTTGTCATCAAGGGAGAGATAACAGCAGGCACTCTCGTTGCCTTTCTCGGCTATGCCACCGGGCTTTTCGGCCCTGTGCAGGGGCTTACCGGAATTTATCAGACCTTAAGGCGGGCTACAGTTTCGCTTGATATAATCTTTTCCATACTTGACGCCCATGACCATATGAAAGACCTGCCCGGCGCCGGACACATAAAGATAATCGGCGGAGATGTCAGGTTTGAAAATGTAAGTTTTTCCTATCATAAAAAGGATAACCCCATATTGACCCATATTGACCTGCATATAAAACAGGGTGAAGTTGTCGCCCTTGTAGGCCCAAGCGGAGCAGGCAAAACAACCATGATGGCGCTTCTGCAACGGCTCTATGACCCCACATTCGGCACGATAAAGATAGACGGAGTTGATATCAGGGAAATACAGCAGAGGTCCTTAAGGCAGCAGATAGGTGTAGTTTCACAGGAGGCGCTGCTGTTCAATGACTCGATTAAAAACAACATCGCTTACGGTAAGCCCTATGCCTCGATGAGAGAGATAATTGATGCGGCAAAGGCTGCGCATGCCCATGAGTTCACGGTCAGGCTCAGGGATGGATACGACACAAGGATAGGAGAGAGGGGAGGCCGCCTGTCAGCAGGTGAAAGGCAACGCCTGAGCATTGCCCGCGCCATCATCAAAGACCCTCCGATACTCATCCTCGATGAGGCGACTTCAGCCCTTGACGCTGAATCAGAGACTTTTGTTCAGGACGCCCTTGAAGTGCTGATGAAAGACCGCACCACATTTATTATCGCCCACAGGCTCTCAACCGTTGTACGCGCTGACAGGATACTTGTGCTGAAAGATGGCAGGATAACGGAGATGGGTAGCCATGAGAAGCTTATAAAGCAGGGCGGTTATTATGCCTCTCTCGTGCAGTGCCAGACAAAGGGGCTTCTTATAGAAGCCGCCTGATCACTTCTTTTTCTTTTTATAAACAGTTTTATAATAGATGCTGTAGTCCTGAATGGGGCATGTGTCGCAAAGGGGATTTGCCGCTTTGCAGGTCTTTCTGCCATGCTGGATAAAAAGGTGCGTGGTTTTTGTCCACCACTCCTCCGGTATAACGGCGCACAGGTCTTTTTCAACCTGGTCAGGATTATCGGACTCAGTCAGGCCAAGCCTCCTGGCTACCCTCTTCACATGGGTATCCACGGCAAGGGCATTCTTCCCGAACGCATTGCCAAGGACGATATTGGCTGTCTTTCTGCCTACTCCGGGCAGTTCGGTCAGCTCTTCAAGCGTCTCAGGCACTTTTCCGCCGTACTCATCGACTATCATCCTGCAGCAGGCCTTTATATTTTTTGCCTTGGTCTTATAATAATTGACCGGGGCTGAGAGCTTTGCCAGCTCTTCTGGGTCAGCTTCTGCAAAGTCTTTTGCGCTACTGTATTTTTGAAATAGAGCCGGGGTTATCTTATTTACGAGTTTATCTGTGGCCTGGGCTGAAAGGATTGTTGCGATAAGGAGTTCAAGCGGGTTGGTGAATTCGAGGGCTGTAGTTGCCTCGGGGAATTCTTTTTCCAGTATATCGAGGACTTTTTTTGCCTTTTCTTTTTTATCCATTTGTATGCCGGTCTTGAGGCTTATGGATTAATAGGTCCTGTCTATGACAAAATCCGCTACGGCAATTAACGCCGCCCTCTCGATATTAGGCTCAAACGAATCAAGGTTCTTCTTTGCGTCATCAATATACTTATGCGCCCTGTCCATCGTGTAATCGATACCGCCGTATTTCTTTATAAGCTCTATAACGCCCTGAAGCTTGTCGTCTTCAAGGTCTTCTGATTCGATGGCTTCCCTGATATATTCCCTCTCTGCATCATTGGCCTTTTTAGAGGCCTGTATAAGGGGCATCGTTACCTTGCCTTCCCTTAGATCATTGCCTACTGACTTGCCGAGGTCTTCATCCGTTGAGATATAGTCAAGGCAGTCATCCATGAGCTGGTACGCGATTCCCAATCCCATTCCGAAGTTTGCCAGAGCCACTTCCTTCTCAAGACTTACTTCTCCAAGAATGCCTGCGACCTGTGCTGCCGCTGATATGAGGACAGCGGTCTTGTTCGTGACTACATCGAGGTAATCCTTCTCGGTCGTGTCCGCGTCGCTGTGCTTTATAAGCTGTAATACCTCGCCTTCAGCCATGCGGGTTGTCGTGTTTGAAAGGACTTTGAGTATCCTCATATCGCCATTAGCCACGGCAAGCGAGAACGCCTTTGAAAGCAGGTAATCGCCTACAAGGATGCTTGCGCCATCGCCCCAGACAGTATTTGCGGATGCGCTTCCACGCCTTAAGTTCGCGTTATCAACTACATCGTCGTGAAGGAGGGTAGCGGTGTGGATGAACTCAATTACTCCGGCAAGCGCAATTTGCTTATCGCCGGTATAGTTGCAAAGGCGCGCGGCAAGGAGCATTATCATGGGCCTGAACCTTTTGCCGCCGCTCTTCAATATGTATTCGCCAACCTTGCTTACCAGGTAAACATCGGAATTGAGGTTTTTCTTAAAGCCGTCTTCCATCTTCCTGATGTCGTCTTTTATGAGGTCAAAGGCTTCCTGAATATGCATGAGTGCTGGCTCCGTGGCTGTCTCTTTTAGCTTCTTGTCCATTTTTTTATTCCGGGAAATTAAAACAGAAAATCCCCCTAAGCTTTCGCTTTGAAAATTGATAATTTCAGGGGTTTTTATGGGTTAGATGTTACCCCATATACGCTGTCCTGTCAAAGATATTTTAATTAACCCAATGTTTTACTTGGATTTTTACAAAATGCAGATTTTCTTTATCAGGCAACTTTCGCATTTTTCAGGGTCAGGCTCTTTAGGGCATTGGTCCAATATCCCGAGCCTGCAAAGCGAGAAGTCATATTTTACGGGGTCGTTCGGGTCAAGAGCCTTTAAAGATTCGGTTATCTCCTCAGCCATTTTCCAGTCCGGGTTTGCCCTTGCGGTCAGCCCTATGTTCCTGGAAATCCTTGCTATATGGGTATCAAGCGGTATGACGAGCTTTGAGGGGCTGACCTCTTTCCATATGCCGAAATCAAGTTTATCCCCCCTCCGTACCATCCACCTCAGGTAAAGGTTGAGCCTTTTGCACGGGCTTCCGTCAACAGGAGAAGGGAAGAAGAACCTTACGCCCGCCTTTTCAGGCAGTTTTTCCCTCCCGTAAATCGGGGCAGAATCAAGAGCCAATACATTCCCGGAAAATTTTGAGAGAGCGTCTTTTATATTCCTGTGGTCTTGCGAATACCCTTTCAGGAAGAATTTGCCGATTGAGCCCTTCTCTTCTATCATCTGCTTTATGAAATAAATGAGGCAGGCTATGTCAGGGCCCCTGTTGAACCTGTGGACAAATCCGTCAAAAACTCCTTTATCCCTCTCAGGGGAGAAGTTTACGGCAAATTTATAAGGAGACGCCCCCACTACGGAGAGGACTTTTTCAATGCTCTTCTTAATGGTGTCAACCCGCCCGTAAGCAAGGCTTGAGGCGATGAGGCCAACTATCTCCCGGTCCTTTGAAGAACTGTACTTATGCACAAATTCCAAAGGGTCGGTAGAGAGGAACTCCAGATCAAAAGTCCTGTAAAGCCTCTCCAAATACTCTTTCAGCGAATCATTCCTTGACGGCATGAAACAAAAATCCAGGATTTATTTTGCCCTTAAAAGGATACAGGCATTACAACCAAATATAGCATACTTTTCGGGGATTATTTTGAGTTTTTGAGGGAGGGAATAAGATTAATTTTAATTGTACAAAGCACAAGTAGAGGCGCGCTCTTTTAAAACAAAAAAGGCCTTAGCTCTTTGAGCTAAGGCCTTTACCTGATTTCATGGTCGGGGCGAGAGGATTCGAACCTCCGGCCCCCGCGTCCCGAACGCGGTGCTCTACCAGACTGAGCCACGCCCCGACTGTAAACAATTTCAAATACTTATGGCTTTGAAAAACGCCCCTGAATTATATTTTCATGGGTTTCGCCACAATTTTGCCACACTTTTGAATAACCCAATCCAAAATCAAGCCTATCAACGGAATCCCGAAGATCTTCCTTGACCAAGTTAACATAAAGCATCGTAGTCTCGATGTCAAGATGACCAGCGAGAAACATGATCTTCTGGACAGGTACATTTTTCCTGGCAAGCTGGGTACAAAAGGTGTGCCGAAGAGAATGTATATCTGCATCAGTGATACCGGCTCTCTTATAGCACACCTTAAGGTTCCGAAGCAAATTATTTTTTCTCGGGTTCCCCTTCTCATTCGGGAAAACATACCTGCTCGTGCCTGCCAGCCTGTCCCTCTGAATAAGCAGGGCATTGTAAGCATCCTCATTCAACGGAACAGTCCGGGGCTGATAGTTCTTGGTGTGATAATTATACTCAGGCTTGTTCCTGACGTAAACCATCCTGTCCTCAAAGTCTATGTCACACCATTCCAGCATGACCAGCTCCATTTTCCGGAGGCCGATGTTGATCCCTGCCACGATAAACGCCCACATGGTATCAGTGGTCAGAGCCAAAAGTGTCTTTATCTCGTGATCACGGAGCCAGCGGGGAAGTTTTTTGGTCTTTACCTTGTAAAACCTGACCTCTTTTACAGGGTTCTCGACAAGGTACTTCTTAGTGACCGCATAGTTGAACATGCTCCGTATGTCAGAAAGCTCGCGATTCACCGTATTCTCCGACACCTTCGCCTTCCTGGCCGGCTTATACGCTTCAATCACCGATGGGGTGACCTTATCCAGGAATTCGATTCCAGATATATGCGCCAGGAAATGATTCATCGAAAGCTGCATCCTGGAGTATCCGTTGTGTGAAGCGTGGTCTTTGAAATACGGCAGGAACTCGCCCATGAACTCTGAAATGCTTATCCTGCTCGCGAATCCCAGGCCATGGCGTTCTTTGCGGAGCTTCATATCCGAAATCCAAGCCTCCGCAAAGCGCTTGGTGCTGAACCGCTTGGTTCTGCGAACACCGTTGATCATCACATTTGCTTCATATGAGCCATCTTTGAATCTCACGCCCATTATAGGTCTGCCTCCTTCCCTGGACGCGGCTCATTGTGCGTATTATCCGTAAATATGATAACACTTTCGACCGGCAAATCAAGCGCCCGAAGAATCCTTACAATAGTTCGGGTCTTGGTCTTCCGACCATTATACTTCATCAATGTCTGCCACGCCTCAAAAGATACTCCGGCCTTCTTGCAGATATCTTTAATGTCATACATCTTCTTGAGCCTTTGCAGCTCAATCTGTTTTATATCAAACTCGCGAGCTATCATCCTTCACCTCAGAAGACGCTTCTCTGCTTTTATCGTACCAATTTGCCCACTACACTGATGGCAGAATACCTTTTCACGCCATAGGTTTTTATTTCTTAATGATTAACCAAGTTTTTTCCATTCCCCCTTTTCGCCATCGAATATCGATTTTTGGAATCTTTGTATAGCTATGACACAGCTCATAAGTCCGTTATTTTTGAAATCCGCATGTGTGATTATGCAGATACCAAGAAGGGAACCCTCTATATATTTGGCCAGATTTGCGGCACGCTTGGCATCTCTGACAATCAAGATGATATTCATCTCCCAGCTCCTGAGTTTTGGCTCCCAATAGCTCCGCCCCTTGTTTCCATTTTCATATTCAATATGATAACCGCGCTCGATCACACGATTATCTCTGCCCTTCAATCTTATAGCTATCATGAGATCGGCTATGTACTTGTTCTTGAGGCTCTCACCCCTGTTCTTATGCCACAGCCTTATCTGCGTGTCATCGGACAAGCTGACCAACTCGTATTGCTTCAGTCGGCTCCCTGTTTTTATTACATTTACGATTTCAGTTAGCCTGATCTCGTGGTCTACATTCGCGGGTTTTGGACAGGTCATACGAAAGTCAGCAGGATCAAGGTTGGATCCCATGGCACACAGAAAATTCGCCCCTAAAGGGAGCAGGATGGCTGCCCGACGCCCATAGGTCTCACTGGCATACTCGCAGGATATTATCTTGATATACTTGTTTTCTGCCAATTTTCTCATGCCGCGAAGGAAAAACTTCCAGCCTACCCGTGTGCCGTCGCGCTTAAGGAAGCAGTCAAGATTGTAGAGGATTTTAAGGGGTGTCAAGCCCGATGTTAAATGCCAAAAGACGATTATCATTCTATCATTATTCATATAGCCCTCCTTTTGGATATAAGATTGTAGGGGCGAACTTATCCCTTGATAGTCTTATCGACGAACCCTGAAATAACTTTAATTAAAATGCTTATATCAACTTCTAAGATTTATATTTTAATAGATATTTATTGACAATTGCTTGACTTGGCTTATGTTTCCTGTTATGTTCTGGTTCATGGAACTTAATAAACTTTTCAGATTATCGAGAGAAGTCCAAGGGCTCAAGCAATCCGCTTTGGTAAAAAAGCTTCATATTTCACAGTCTTCGCTCTCTCAGTTCGAAAACGGGCAGTCTACTCTATCTTCGGAGTGCCTGCTCACCCTCGCCCCCCTGCTCAAAATAAATCCGGGATATCTAATGTGCGAGTCGAAAAACCCCTTCAGTAGCCCGGATCTTATAAAAATGCTTCTCACGGAAAAAATATTAGTGGGCGTGGACTATACTCCGCTTGAATATGTAGTAATGGTAAACCCCGGCGTGCAGGTCGTCTTTTTGCTCGCCACCTCGATGTTGGATAAGGCATTGGCAAAGACGGTAGTCGGGCAGTTGACCCTGGCAATCCTCGTCAGGGATCAGGACGGGAATACATTCATTTTCCGCCGAAACAGTCGGGGCTCCTATATCGTTGGAGAAGGTAATCTGCAGGCCAAGCTACAAGCCATGGAGAAGGAGGACGAAAATAAGGTTGTTACGGTCCGCTTCGAGCATATTAGCAAGGCACTTGCCAAGAAGATTAGCGCCTGGGATGTCACTCTTACAGATGTTCAGGGTTTCTTTGAATCGAAGGTGACCAAGACCTTAACGCTGGCTGAGAACAGGGTCATCGAGCTGATGAGGGCCGAAAAACTTGATCTTGAAGCAGTTGAGCAACTCCTGAGGCATATGAAAGAATAGAAAACTATTGAGGAGAGGCTAATTCTTTGCCGCCCCCCTAAAACATGCCGGCTCCCATGGTGGTTCCCTGTTTCCGGTATTATCAGAATGAAAGTATCATGAATAATCGAGGCTGCTTTTTCATATAGCCATAATGTGCCTTTTTGCGTTATATTCGATTCGGTCTCAAGTGATGGGGCCTGTATCCTGCGTTGACTCTGGAGGTGGACTGATGGGAATGGCGAAAATAAATATTCCCTATGATGAGCTGGCGGACTTTTGCCGGAGGAACCATATCATTAAGCTTGCCCTTTTCGGCTCCGTTTTGCGTAACGACTTCGGCCCGGAAAGCGATATCGATGTACTGGTGGAATTCGAGAGGGGGCGCGTGCCCGGCCTTATCACCCTCTCGGGAATGGAGCTCGAGTTAAGCCGGATGTTCGGACGCAAGGTCGACCTGAGGACGCCCGAAGACCTTAGCAGGTATTTCCGGGATGAAGTTGTGAAGGCCGCAGAGGTCCAATATGCCGCGTAGGGAAGATGTCATACGCCTGCACCATATGCTGGAGGCCTCAAGGGACGCACTGTCATTTATCAGCGGCAAGGCGAGACGCGACCTCGATGATAACAAGATGCTGCGCCTCTCACTTGTCAGATGCATAGAGATTATAGGTGAAGCGGCCTCAAGGCTCTCCCCTGATTGCCAGTCGGAATTCCCCGCTATTCCTTGGAAAAATATTATTAATATGAGGAACAGGCTCATACACGCCTATTACGATATAAATATCGATACCGTCTGGGGCACAGTCACTGAAGACCTTCCGCCTCTTATAACTGAGCTCGAAAAGATAGTCACATTAGCCGAGAAGCCTTGAGCCCTCTCGGCTTCCATTAATTGTCAAATACGCCTGAAGGAAAGAAGTGAAGAAGACAAAACTTGAGCTGACCTGGATAGGCAAAGAGAACCGGCCGAGGCTTGAGCCGCGTATCCTCATCGAGGACCCGTCAAAGTCGTACCACGCGCCCTTCCGTACCGGCGGGAATGATATATTCGACAACCGCATCATTTTCGGGGACAACCTGCTGGCCCTCAAGGCCCTGGAGCAGGAGTTTGCCGGGAAGGTGAAGTGCATATATATAGACCCGCCGTATAATACCGGGAGCGCCTTTACGCATTACGATGATGGCGTCGAGCATTCAATATGGCTGTCTCTGATGCGCGAAAGACTTAGCATTCTCTGGCGCCTTTTAGATCGCACGAGCGGGTCTTTGTGGGTCTCTATAGATGACCGCGAAATGGCATACCTCAAAGTATTATTAGATGAGATTTGTGGTAGGCTGAATTTTATAGCTGCGAATGTCTGGCAAAAACGCTATTCACGAGAGAATCGAGAAGCCATTGGCGATGCACATGAATACCTACTCGTTTATGCTACCGACCCAGTAGCCTTTAAGGAAGGGCGGAATTTAATTCCTCTTCAAGAGAAACAGAAAAAGCAATACTCAAACCCTGATAATGACCCACGCGGGCCATGGCAGTCGGTTTCGTTACTGGCGCAAGGCTATAGGCCGAATCAGATGTATGAGATAATCGCTCCAAATGGTCGTCGCCATACACCGCCGCCTGGAAACTGCTGGAAAATCATTAATTCAGAGTACGAAAAGCTTGTAGCAGAAAACCGCGTGTATTTTGGTCGAGATGGCAATGGGGTGCCGAGGCGCAAGGAGTTTCTTAGTAAATCAAAAGGCTTAGTGCCATGGACATGGTGGCCCCACGAAGATGTTGGGCATACAGGTGAATCCAAGATAGAAGCAAATACTCTTTTCGGTGCTGATATCAGTTTCGGGACACCAAAACCTGAGCGTCTTATGAAAAGAGTTATTGAGATTGCCACCAATCCCGGCGACCGCGTCCTCGACTCTTTCGCCGGTTCCGGCACAACCGGCGCCGTGGCGCACAAGATGGGCCGCCGCTGGATAATGGTCGAGCTGGGCGAGCACTGCCACACCCACATCATTCCCCGAATCAAGAAGGTGATAAATGGGGAAGACAAGGGCGGTATCAGCGAGCCTGTCAATTGGAAGGGCGGCGGGGGCTTCAGGTATTACCGCATCGCGCCCTCTTTACTTGAAAAAGACCAGTTCGGCAACTGGGTCATAAGCAAGGAATATAATCCGGCCATGCTTGCCGAGGCAATCTGCAAGCTCGAGGGCTTCACCTACGCCCCGAGCGATACGGTCTATTGGCAGCACGGCCACTCCACTGAGAGCGACTTCATTTATGTCACGACCCAGACGCTCACCCGTGAGCAGCTCCAGAAACTCTCGGATGAGGTCGGCCCGAAAAGGAGCCTCCTTATAATGTGCGGGGCCTTCCGGGCAAAGAGCCTTGACGAGTTCCAGAACCTGACCGTAAAGAAAATACCCAAGGCCGTGCTCAATAGCTGCGAATGGGGCAAGGACGACTACAGCCTTGAAGTAGACAACCTTCCGATTAAAACCCCTAATGAAGAGACGGCCCCGGATGACCGGAAGCCGCACTCCATGAAAGAGAAGCGGACAGGAGCGCAAACCCTTTTATTTAATATGGCAGGTGAGAAAGAGGACGCGTAATGAATCCCATCGTAAATGCCATTGCCAACCGCCTTAGCCTGAGGCAGCCACAGCGGAACTCTCTCGATATACTGGCCCAACTCTGCGATATGCTGCCCTTTGAGAAGAATACGGATACCATCGAAGCGCTCAAGGCGGTGCAGGCCGGATATGCCTCTGTCACTGATTTTGAACGCGACTTTCCCTCTCTATGCTTCGCCCTCGCTACCGGAGTTGGGAAGACGAGGCTCATGGGCGCGTTCATTGCCTATCTTTATAAGGCAGAAGGCCTCAGGCATTTCTTCGTCCTCGCCCCGAACCTTACCATCTACAACAAGCTCATAGCCGATTTTACTCCCAACACTCCGAAGTATGTTTTGCAGGGGATATCCGAGTTTGCGATGGAACCGCCGGAGCTAATAACGGGAGACAACTACGAGAGCGGACGGGGAGTGCGCAAGGAAGGCAATCTGCCTGGAGTAGACTGGGAAAGGAATGTACATATAAACATTTTCAACATTTCGAAGATAAACAGCGAAGTGCGCGGCGGCAACGCGCCCCGTATAAAGCGGCTGGCAGAATACATCGGGCAGAGCTATTTTGAATACCTCGCTGGACTCAATGACCTGGTTCTCCTTATGGATGAATCTCACCGTTACCGGGCTACTGCCGGTGTTCGCGCCATTAACGAGCTGAAGCCCGTACTGGGGCTTGAGCTTACAGCCACGCCGCAGGTTGAGACTGGCGGCAAGACTACCTCATTCAAGAATGTCATTTACAGCTACCCGCTTTCAAGCGCAATGGCCGACGGCTTCGTAAAAGAACCGGCTGTGGCCACCCGCGAGAACTTCGACGCGAAGAACTATGACGCTGACGGGCTGGAGCGCCTTAAGCTCGAGGACGGCGTCCGCATCCATGAGAACACCAAGGTTGAGCTTGAGGTATATGCCCGTGAAAACAGCAAGCCCATCGTAAAGCCTTTCATGCTGGTCATAGCGCGAGATACAGTACACGCCAATGAGCTTGTAAAGGCGATAGAGGATGAGTCCTTCTTCGAGGGGCGGTACAAGGGCAAGGTCATCCAGGTCCATTCAAAGCAGAGCGGTCAGGAAAAAGACGAGACCGTCCAACAGCTCATTAATGTGGAGAAGCCGGAAAACCCGACCGAGATAGTCATTCATGTCAATATGCTCAAAGAAGGCTGGGATGTCACCAACCTTTATACGATTGTCCCATTGAGGGCCGCGAACTCGCAGACGCTTGTGGAACAGTCCATTGGGCGCGGCCTTCGTCTGCCATACGGCAAGCGCACCGGCGTTGGGGCGGTAGACCGGCTGACCATAGTCTCTCATGACAAGTTCCAGGAGATAGTTGATTATGCCAATAGCCCGAATTCTGTAATAAGGGGCGGGCTGAAGGTCGTCTATGTTAATGACGAGCGTTCAAAAGTATATGTGGCGGAGCCGGAGATAATCTTTCGCGTAAATCCCCCGGCTGAGGGTGGCCAGCTTCCTGCGGGCGCACCATCAAAACAGAAGGTCTTATTTGAATCGCCCAAAGAGCAGGAGGCCGCGAAAGCAACCCTTGAGGTAATCCGAGAATACGAGAACCTGCCGCGCTCCGTTGACCTTGCCAGGCCGGAGATACAGAAGGAGATAATAGAGAAGGTCAGGGAGATAATCACCCCAGCTCAGAAGGAACTGGAAGGCGTAACGGAGAAGATAGAACTGGCCAAGATAGTGGCCGAGACAGTTGCCAAACATAACGAGCTTTTAATAGATATCCCCAGGATTACGCTCCAGCCCATTGGCGATGTCACGCGAGGGTACAAAGAGTTCAAGCTCGACCTGTCGGGCGTGCGCCTCCATCCGGTGGAGAACGAGATCCTCATCGAGGAACTGCACCGGAGGGAACAGGTTCTCCTGATGAGTGGCACCGGGATTATGCCCGAGGACAAGCCGGAAGATTACATAGTACGCGGCCTCATGGAATTTGATGATATTTGCTATGACGAGCACGCCGGGCTTCTTTACAACTTGGCAGGGCAGGTTGTCGCGCACCTCAGGACATACCTCAAGAATGAAGATGAGGTCTTAAATGTCCTTCAAAATCACAATCCGGCCCTCGTAAACCTGATACATGCCCAGATGCAGGCCCATTACGAAGATAAAGCCGAGGGCTATGAAGTACATGTAAGCAGGGGCTTCACGACCCTGAGGGCGAATAATTATTCAGCCCCGGCTGGCGAGTCAGAGCGTGACTTCCGTGTGCCTGTCGCTGATAAACAGGATATCCGCAGGATGCTCTTTGCCGGGTTCGAGAGATGCCTCTACAGGGTTCAGAAGTTCGACTCCGACTCCGAAAGGCGGTTCGCCGTCGTACTGGAAAAAGACAAGGATGTCCTAAAGTGGTTCAAGCCCGTCAAGGGAGATTTCAGGATACACTACACGAGTGACGCAAGCTATGTGCCGGACTTTATCGTAGAGACCAGGGACAAGAAGTTTATCTGCGAGCCAAAGGCCGCTGGGGAGATGACCGACAAGGATGTGCAGTCAAAGGCAAGGGCGGCCGTTGAATGGTGTGCCCATGCGACGGCCCACGAGCTTAAGCACGGCGGCAAGCCCTGGGCGTATCTCCTTATACCCCATGATGCTATCGCGAATAACAAAAGCCTCAAGGGACTGGCTACCTCTTTTACAGTGACGTGAAGCTGCAGCCCTTTCTATGAGTCTCAAAAGGCGGTTCCGGATGGGGTTCCAGGGGTGATGTCGTGGGAAATACTGTAATTTTTCTAAGCTCCCATTCTGCTTATGTTTTTTCATGCCTTAATTCCCAGCCATAACATACCTTTTTATGCTGTAAAATAAAAAACACACTTGGCTGGCTATCGCCCGCTACATCTTCAGAATAAAAGAATGACCCAGGATTTATCACAAATATCCGGGCGGCTGCTACCTATTCTCCTTTGGCAACTGCCTCAAAAAATCTGCCCCTAACGCCAATGCTATAATAATCCTGAGTTGAAGAGGTTTAAAAATATCTCAATACAAGGAGGGTTTTATGCAAAAGGTACTCGGGGTTATTGCGGATGTCATTACGGTATCAGTATTTATAAAAGTACTCGTGACAGCCGCAGGAATCTAAACAGTCAAAAATAGGTCAATACAACTTAATACTTATTCCCCATATCTCAGGGCTCTTTTTTAGGAAGAGATTGGTTTACCATTGAACTTATACAGGATGGAAAGGAGGGCAGCGTATGAATACAGTTGCAATCTTTTTTGCGCTTATGACGGCAGTCGGGTTTATAGGTGCTTATCTTGTCCGAAGGCATGAACGCAAGGTCCGAGTTGAAAGGGCGGCACAGGCCGAAAGGCACAGCCGTCATCTCTAAACCTTCACATGTTTACTCCTCTTTAAAACATAAGGGCCTTCGGGTGCCATTAAAGCACCTGAAGGCCTCCTCGTTTTTTTGGCAGGCTTCAAAGCTACATTCAAACAACATGGCCTTATCGCCCAACATTCTCCTAAAACAAACGCCTTTGATGTCCTTTTCTCCAGAAACCTCTTAACAGCGGATTCCGGGATAAGGACCGGTTTTCCCCTTATAGTCGTAATAAGCCTCATACTGACCTAATGGCGGGACAAAGTACGGGGTCAGAGCCTTTACGCAGGCGCTCGCGCTTGAGCACCATGGACACAGAATATGCAACGTATGTCAATGGGCAATGAATTTTTACCCCTTTGGGGCTTTGAAAATTTACCCCCTGTGCCGGTTTAGTTTTCTTCCTCTTGGTTTCTGATGAGCCCAACTTTTACCTTTTCCTTGAGCCCAATTTAAAACGGAATATCTTCTATATTATTATTGTGTATCCGTCAATCAGGTTTGTATCAAGGTCTGCGGCGGCCTTTTGAAGTATTGCGTCTTTAATATTCAGGTTCCGACCATCTTGATGGTGAATAAGGAAAATGGCAGTTACTTTCCAGTATCCACGGGTGTAGTGGCGTTAGATGATTTAGAACTCAGAATCTATAGGAGCGTGCGTCTACTTAAAGGGGAGATTCAACCTAAGGACTGGTCTGATTACGAGTTCCAAAATGGCGGAATCTTCGATACCCAGACTAGACCAAATATGCCTCAAATAGAAAGCTACCAGTAAAATCCAAAGGTCAATTTTAACCTTTATCAAAAGGACCTGATATGAACCGTAAAATCATTCTTTTATTTATTACCCTTCTGTTCTGCGTAAATACAGCTCATGCCGGCTGGGTTGACGACTGGTTCAACCAAAAAACAGAGACGGCACCAGGGTATCTTGAGGGCCAGAAAAGAGGGTATGTGACTGGAGGCTCTTTTTCCGCCAGAGTACAGAGCCACAATGACTACCTTGCAACCTTTCAGGCCCCTTCATTTAAAGGGGGGTGCGGCGGTATAGACGCATTCATGGGAGGTTTTTCATTTTTAAATACGGACAGACTTGTCAATAAGGCCGAGGCCATGATAGCAAGCGCCCCTGCTATCGCATTCGACTTAGCCTTAAACTCATTATCCCAGACACTGTCAATAAGCTCTAAAGATTTTAATACTATATCGGACACCTTAAATAAGCTTCAGCTGGATGACTGCAAGATGTCAAAGGCCGTTATTACAAGAACTCTGGATTATACTGCTGGCACTCATGTAGCTCAGCAGAATGATGAAATAGATAAATTTGTCGGCATGTGGAGAGGGACAACAGACTTGGCGCAAAACATCACGGATAATCACAAAAACAACACAGCTTCTTCCAATTGGTCCGAAGCCCATTCTGCCTGTCCTGCGGAGCTTCAAAATATAGTAGGCTATAATTCAGTACTAGAATATGTGGTAGCGCTTAACGGGATTGGAGGGTCAGATACCACTCAGCTACTACGCGGCTATATCGGAGATATTAGATTGAACTTTAGCGGGACTACCTTAAAGGCCGCTTATGAGTCTTCTTGTGCTGAAAATCTTGATTATAAGGCTATCTTAGAGGGGACTGCTTACGGTAAAGTCATGGGTGGGGGATGCGCTCAATTAGGCCCAAATACCATCAAGACTACAGTTTACAATAATATAACAGATGCCATGAACTCCATGAAAACCGGTACTCCTTCTAATCCGGCCACTACCGCTTTTTTAAATTCTATGTCAACCATCCCTTTGTATCACTATCTTCAATATATGATAGTGACAAACCAGTTTGATGCCGGTAGAAATGTGGCAACAGATTTTGTGTCCGAGGCATATGTATACAATGTATTCCAAGCCTTGATGGATACATCCTTGAGCCTGCAGAAAAATTTAAAGAAGCTTGTTAGCAGCGCTGATTCCCAAGCGCAATGCCAATTACAGGAGTTCGACGGGCTTATTGAATCACTTAATGTTTTAAATCAATTCGCACGGATTTACAAGGAAGATGCTGACAAGCAGTATAGCAGGGCAACCAGTGCGTTTATGCAGACTTTTGAGATGTCGGATAAGGTGTTGACCTTCAAAAAAATGGCCACAGACAACTTAAAGAAACTAACTTACAGTAAATAGGATTTATGTATACTACTGAATATATAACGCATTCCGGCTTCGATATACTGAAAAACTCTCTCCAGGGGACAGCCCTTCTTTTCGGGGATAGTTCCCTGGATACGCTCTATACGGCTATCCTTATGTTGGGGGTTGTGCTGGTAGCTGTGGCGATTTCAATCAAAGTAGTATTCGACAGCAAGACCCATCCCTTGGAATGGGTTAAGCCTGCTGGTCTGGCGGTGATGCTCTATCTTTTACTGGTAGTGCCAAAAGGAACCATCAATCTCTATGACGATGTAGAAAATAAATCCATATCGATAGGCGGCCTTCCAGTGGGCCTTGTACTGATGGCAGGGCTGACAAACAACATAGAGACCGAAATCAATGACAGGATAACCCTTGCCATGTCCCCCATTATTTCTATATCTGACATAGGGTACGGTAGGACTTTTGACCTCTATAAAAATTTGTTTAATTCGGTAGACAAGACCGACTCTATAAGCCCTTACCATCGGATGACTGTAAAAAACTACATGAACGACTGCGTCCTGTGGGGAGTCTCATTGGGGGATATCTCGGTGGAGGATGTACAAGGCAACGATAACTGGACCGCAATTATGAATGCGGCCTCAACTTACAGTTCGACATATACTACCTATCATGACGCAACTTCGGCTGCTAATATGGCGGGTGTAACCAAAACCTGTACGGAGGCATGGGCTTCTATACAGGCGCAGCTATGGCCGGATGCAGCAGCCCATTGGGAGAGGGCTCTCAAAGACTATTGCTCCTCGACTGGCTTTAACTCTGCCGACCCAGCTTCATATCTTGAATGCAAGAACAAGATGGAGTCTTTTACCAAGTACATAACAAAGACCGCCGTTGATATTCCGGCTACAGCCCTTTTAAAGCAGGCCTGGGTTTCCAATGTGATAGCCCATACTCTAAGCGAAGGGCAGTCCGTGGACGCAGCCCAGATGCAGGGGCTTCTCCAGACCAATACCACCTTAGTCTCAAGCGGGCTGATGGCCACTGAATATATCTATATAATCAAGGCCGTCACTACAGGTATTGTATTCGGCTCTACAATAATTATGGCGCTTCTCATCTGCACCCCTTTTGCCAAGACAGCCGCGCAGTACTGGTTGGGCATGTATCTGTGGCTTCTGATGTGGGGAGTCATGGATGCGCTATTGCAGACCACCGCGATAAATTACGCCTACCAGTTTATGCAATCCAACAGGGAGTCCCTTGGCTTGGGTCTGGCGGGCATGAGCGTCTTAGGAGATAATGCCACCAAAGCCATTGCCCTGATGGGGCATATGCGTTGGATGGGTATGATGCTTAGCGCCTCTCTTACATTCGGCGTGTTTAAGTTCGGAGGGGACGCATTCACCTCGTTTGCCGGAAGTCTTGGAAGCGTTCCCCAGGGGGCAGGTGGAGGCGCCGGCAAGGTAATGACCCCTGAAGGGGCGACATCTGCCATAAACGAACACGCCAAGAGTGTAGCCCCTACGATGGCCGTTACTAGCCGTTATGGAGTAGAAGGCATGTCCAGCGCTAATACATACGAAGCAATGAGACAGCATTCGGCAAATAGCGCATTAGGGAGCAGTGACACAGCCAGTGAAGCTGGCCGTATACAAGGCCTCAATACTGTGGGGAACACAGTCGGTGCTGCCGGCTATTCGACACATCAAGAAGGTAATAAGCAAATATATGGCAAGGTCAATGCTGATGGTTCAACAACCACGGGTGAAATAGACCGGTTAACAGGCGCTGGTACGGAAACAACAACCGGCATGAAAGATGGATTGTCCTTTACCAAAACAGAAGCTGTGCAGTCTTCTAAATTTGGGGCGAATGCAAGCGCAGAAGACATACTTGACAGTAAGCAGAGTAAAGGTGGCACCTATCATGCTACAGGTACACAGAGTATGGATCTGGACGGCAAAGGGAGTAAGCCTTATCAGGTGTCGCAGGACGGCATGGTCGGGGCTGACGGCTCAACAACACCGACTACTACAAATGTCGCATCTACAGACGGGTCTAATTTCAGGGCCTCTTTAGACAGTAAGGGCAATATAGTATCTTCCAGTGACGATCAGAGGAACACTATCAGCGTCGCAGGCGGAAGCATTGTTATGGATAAAGACGGCCATGTAAGGGACGCTAACTTAAAGGGTATAAGCACCCAGTTCTCAAACAAGATAGGGACAGCCTTTACTAAGTCTGACGCCAATTCAATAGCCAAGTCAGTAGGTTGGCAGCAAATCCTGAGTAACGATACCAACGCCAGCTGGAATAAAGGGGTTGATAAAAGACATACGGATTCATTGTCTTCTACTACAAGACAGATGATGTCGGAAGGCATAACCACTAACAACTCTCTTAGCAACGCAAGATCGAAAGAGACGGGGCAGACCCTTGCTGGGGCTATCAGTGCAGGTGTTGGCACTCCCAGTATCAGTCCTATAAAAGTAAACGGAGAGACGCGGTATCAGGTAGAAACAAAAACTAAAGACGGAACAACGCAGACATTTGAGCTCAGCGCACAGCAGAAGGAGGCCTATGACAAGATTACTGAATCTGCAGTGACCAATGCAATAACAAAGTCTGCCTCAACCTCCGAAGGCAGGGCCAATACCTTAAGGATCGCGGAGAATGTGAATGCCACTCAAGCCAGTCAATCCCTCTCTCAGATAAGAAGGGAAGAGGCTGCTGCGGCCCAGATAACCAACAATATGGATGCAGCCGCGTTTACCGCCTATGCCGATAGCAACTTCGGAGAGATTAAAAACGATAGGGAGCGGTATACGGCAGCACTTAATCATATTGCTGAGACTTATAGCTCAGGAGATATCGATAAAGTGAGTGAGCTGAATAAACAGTTGAGCGGGCCTGTCCATTCCATGAATGACGCAGCCACTCAAGGATTAGAGGAAAAAGCTGTAAATGCGGGCGTACAGCCAAGCGAAGTTACAGCAACAGAAGTAGAACAGCATGCGCAGGAGGTTCATAATAAGGCAAATGAAGGAGCTGAGAAGCTGGATAAAGTCCCGGACAAGCCAGGGGACCCGCGCCAACTACCAAATACGCCTCGCCCCGATGAAGGAAAATTTGAGGAAAAAGAAAAGGAGCAGAAGAATAAAATCAATGGCACAGATATGCCTACTACACCGTTTCATACTGTTGTGGATGCCGTAAAAAATGCAGCAATTGCCGGCGGGACGCCCGATGACCCCGCTGCGGCTCTAAAGAAACAGGCTGGGGAACTCTTTAAATTTGGAGGAATATCAAATCCCTCTCCGGATATATCTTTAGGCGAAAACCTAAAGAAAGAATTGCAGGAAAAATCAGGGGACAAGAGGTAGTTGTATATGGAATGGCCTTTAAAACTTGTTAATTTTTCTGAAAGCGCTGTAATCATATACGGGAAGAAAATATCCGCGAATATGCAAATATTGACTATCGACAGGATAGAAGGCAACTTGGCTTTAGTGATAGGGGATACGATATGTATCCCCTTGAACCTCTTGGATCTGACTGATGCGGCAACTTACAGGTTGTTTCTGGCAGGCGGGGGTACTGATCCTGTCAAAGCGGAGATATTCGGGACGGTTGAGCTAAACGCAAAGACCATAGGAAAGATTTCAGCTTACAAGGAGCTGTTCTTGAATTAATCATCAAACATACTATAATATTTAGTTCTAAGCACATTACTCTGGATAGGACTATGATCCATAAATTCATACTCTATGCAGCCAGAAAGCTTAGGGAGTTTTAACTCCGTTTCTTCCTTCATTTCTTCCTTAATAGGGGCGTTTATCGCATTTTCATCGAGTATAAAGTATGAGAAGAGTTTTTTTAATAAGCCCATTGTCAAGGTCTCCCTTTCGTAACAAGATAATTTGATTATAACCCATATTTAAAAATTCTGTCAATAGGGCTGCATACCTTTTAAAACCTCGTTTTTAAATAACCTGCTTTTTATCATAATACCCTTGTTTTTTTGAAACCAGATTTTAATTAGAATCCTATAGTAGATAGGTGCATAGGGACGCCCCCTAAAAAAGCAAGAATATTAAATAATACGGTATCTTAAACTTTTTCCGCGCCACGGAAAATCGAGTTTTAAAAAGGAGTGAATGCATGAAGATGTTTCTCAATGAGAGAGGTGTTGTCCATATCGCAGCCATCATACTTATAGCCTTGGTGGGGTTTATGTTCCTGCCCGGGCTCCTTAAGAATAACGCAGGGATAGACATATCCGGCACAAGCCTCTCCGATGAGCAGAAGCAGACAGAGCTTATAAGGCAGACTGCCTATATTTCTTACGATGACTTGTGTCCGTCAATCAGGTTTGTATCAAGGTCTGCGGCATTTACTTACGGCTTCTTCCGCCCCTATTACATCGTGTCCGTCAATCAGGTTTGTATCAAGGTCTGCGGCGATATTTTACTTCCCCCCCGCGCTGGTGCTTTGAGTGTCCGTCAATCAGGTTTGTATCAAGGTCTGCGGCAATCAGAAAGTCAGAAGTGGCGTCCTCATCAGAGGGTGTCCGTCAATCAGGTTTGTATCAAGGTCTGCGGCATTTACTTACGGCTTCTTCCGCCCCTATTACATCGTGTCCGTCAATCAGGTTTGTATCAAGGTCTGCGGCGGATATGTCGTCGGTGGTACCGTAAAACTTATACCGTGTCCGTCAATCAGGTTTGTATCAAGGTCTGCGGCGGGGGGCGGTAAGGCATGGCGCAGCCCTGCCTTACGTGTCCGTCAATCAGGTTTGTATCAAGGTCTGCGGCATTGTTTCTGACGAAGCCTCTATTACAGGTTTAAGGTGTCCGTCAATCAGGTTTGTATCAAGGTCTGCGGCGGCTCGGACTGGAGCCCTTAGATGACAGTGAAGGCGTGTCCGTCAATCAGGTTTGTATCAAGGTCTGCGGCTAAAGGTGTTTTATAAGTCGGCTATCAGTGCGCATGTGTCCGTCAATCAGGTTTGTATCAAGGTCTGCGGCGCAGCGAAGAAGTGCCCGCAGTTTGTCCCTCATGTAGTGTCCGTCAATCAGGTTTGTATCAAGGTCTGCGGCACAAAATAGCACAGTCACAGTAGGCAATGACCCGAGTGTCCGTCAATCAGGTTTGTATCAAGGTCTGCGGCGTCTGATAGAGACGGTACAGGCTGTTATAGATATTTTGTGTCCGTCAATCAGGTTTGTATCAAGGTCTGCGGCACGGTTCTGAGATTAGCGGTTGCTCCTGATGTTTCGTGTCCGTCAATCAGGTTTGTATCAAGGTCTGCGGCCAAGAGGAACAGCGCTGACCGTGCTGGATGCCTAGTGTCCGTCAATCAGGTTTGTATCAAGGTCTGCGGCCCCAAACTCGCCTTATTCCCACACCCAAGGATACAGTGTCCGTCAATCAGGTTTGTATCAAGGTCTGCGGCGGCATCTCCACTTTTGTGACCTACCGCGCATATCAGTGTCCGTCAATCAGGTTTGTATCAAGGTCTGCGGCAAACAAATAACGGCAAGCGTGGTCTTGTGCGCAGAGTGTCCGTCAATCAGGTTTGTATCAAGGTCTGCGGCAAATTTCAAGGCGAACCCTTGTCCTGTCCAACCTGGTGTCCGTCAATCAGGTTTGTATCAAGGTCTGCGGCGTATACCTAAATATACACTATGTTTATCCTACAGTGTGTCCGTCAATCAGGTTTGTATCAAGGTCTGCGGCGGGTGAGGCAAAAACCCACCCCTTACAACCTACGAGTGTCCGTCAATCAGGTTTGTATCAAGGTCTGCGGCAAAAAGCTCTTGTCCTTGCAATACTGAATGAGGCGTGTCCGTCAATCAGGTTTGTATCAAGGTCTGCGGCTTGGGTGGAAAAAGTATACACGAAATGCGGATATGTGTGTCCGTCAATCAGGTTTGTATCAAGGTCTGCGGCGAAGGTCTTTACAGCCATTATCTACCCTCCGGGAAGTGTCCGTCAATCAGGTTTGTATCAAGGTCTGCGGCTCAAATTCTCTGCCTACTGCCTGTAATGCACCGAGTGTCCGTCAATCAGGTTTGTATCAAGGTCTGCGGCTGTCAGCCGTGGGCTTCTCAACGAACTGGATGTTGTGTCCGTCAATCAGGTTTGTATCAAGGTCTGCGGCCCGGAGTGGCCGGAGCCGTCACCTTGAACCTGACGTGTCCGTCAATCAGGTTTGTATCAAGGTCTGCGGCGGGGGATCTCGATGCCATCACGATATGCGCGGTAGGGTGTCCGTCAATCAGGTTTGTATCAAGGTCTGCGGCGTCAACCAGCGCCCAACAACATCCGATAAGGACTGTGTCCGTCAATCAGGTTTGTATCAAGGTCTGCGGCCGCCGTCGTTTAAAACCTTTATAGAACGGCATGTTAAATGCCATCCCGCGAGTGCTACCTGAAATTTAGCGCTTTGAAAGCTTGATGGTCTCATCTATTTACCTGAAAACATAATTATTTTCAGAGGTTCGAGTGCTCCCGGCACCCATCTTCACCACCTCCGCGCTCGCAGACCACTGCATTGTCAAAGAGCCACAGTTTACCCTGATACACATCTGATTGATCCACGGTGCCAAGCCCATCGAAGGGGAAGACACATGCCGTGACATTCTTGTCTCCTATAGAGACTTGCTAATATTACTCACATTTTTATTCCATGTCCAGTTAAATCACTACCGTCCGCTCAGCCTTATAAAGCAACGGCTCGCCAATGATAGTTGCCGCCTCGCGGGCCGCCCCTTCGTTTGACCCCATGTCTATTATCAGTGCCTGATCCTCCTTTAAGTTCATCGCTGATTCGAGGTCTGATTGGAGCCGTACCCGATCGATATCCTTAAGCGTGCAAAAAAAGACCGAGTATTGCCAGTGTTCGCCATAGCCCTTCAAGACCCTGAAAACACGGCGGAGGCGCTTGGCCTCGCGTATATCATAGCAGACTATGTATGAGCGACGCATACCGGCCTCCTTAACGCTACTTATCGCGTGGTCAAGAATTCAAGAGATTGAACATCTCCAACAAGCCACGCTGCTATCATTCTCGCGTGCAAAACAAGCATCCGTCGGTAACTCAGGCGGTATTCGAAGACCGGGTGAGTCACCTCGGTTTCCATCCTTCGGCCATAGGAACTAAAAAAGGCGCGTCGGCCCGGGTCGGTGAAAGCACAACCAGCCGCCGTTCTGTTAAAGTGCCCGTCTATCAACTCTCCACGATTGAAGGCCGCTATGGTCACAGAGTCTGCAATCAGTGGGCGGAACGGCTCCATCAGATCAAGCGCCAACGCGGGTCTGCCAGGGCGCGATACGTGAAAAGCTCCTATGGAAGGTTCCAGACGCGCCAGCCTGAGGGCTGCTACGCATTCATGAGTGAGCATGGAATATGCCATCGAAAGACAGGAGTTGACCGGATCAGGAGGCGGGCGCCGCTTGCGGCCGTTTGCGTCAAATTCTGCAGCAAATCCGTTTTTAAACACCCCGGCAAGATTGCCGAAGTATATGGCCGCGGCCTGTCCTTCATGACCACGGACGGCATCGAGCGAATCCGCGCATGCTGCCCGTTCAGCCTCCTTCTTCATCTCGGTAGCCACGGCAGGAGACAATGCATTGTGATTGCGCATAAGGAGCGTTCGTTGATTCATTATCTTCGCTGCAACGAGGGCACGGGAAAGCGCAAGACAGAGATCGGGATTGTCGAGTTTCCTTATCTGCGCCCGCCGGACCTCGGCGCTCACAGAATCGAGCGGGTCGACCATGGCAACCAGCCGTCCTGCCGCCGACATGTATGCTACTGGTATGGAACGGTCTGCAAGGGCATGCAGCGCCTGCGTTGATATCTGCACGGAACCCAGGACGGAGAGGCTTTCCATATTCGTAAGCGGGACCTCTTTCTTTGTAACCCCGTCCTTATCCGTGACCTTCAAAGTCATGCCGCTTACGCCGACTCTTGCACCCCGTTGCTGAATCACCACCTGTATACCGTCAGCACGGGGAGGCCAAATTTTGCGCGGTGTCAACTCGTCAGTTGGCTCAGGTGAACGCTGGTGGTTTATCTCATCAGGAAGACAAATAGGTTGGAGAGAGCAGCGAGGGCATTTCGTATCATTCACAAGAGGCTGTGGCCGGGCTCCCCTTGCACACTCCTTGGCTGCCTCCAGCGTTGACAAGGCATCGGCTTCAAGTGAAGCATCAACGGCAATCTCAAGCCGGAGCTTCTCCTCGGAATAGTACAGGATTGCCTTGGGAACTTCATAGCCAGCATCTTTAAGCAGAACGACTTGCAAGCCGACCTGTACCCTGTCAACCGGCCATGGCTCCATGCCGGAAAGTGGCGGGTTCTCGGCCTCATCAAAGTCGTCAGGAGGAGGCGCCATGGTCGACCGCTTTGAACGGCCTTTACGGTATTCGATAGGGACCGCGACATTGCCGGAAATTTCGGCCAGATCAAGGGTTGCCGTTAATCCAAACGCATTGCTTGTAAGCGCCAGGCTACGCACTGTCTTGGGACTATCAGAGTCCGCCTGCTCTTCATCCTCATTCGATGTGGCTGCACTCGGCTTATCCACCCGACGGTGAACGGCACGCCCTTTTTCCGTATCAGCGCTCGGCAGGAAAACGCCTTCCACCTCCATCAGATAAAAAAGACGGGGGCAATAAGCATACTCAGCGACATTTCTGGCTGGCCAAAGGTATTCGTCCATTGTCTCACCCAAGCTTAGAACGGGATATCCTCTTTGTCAAGTCTCGCCTATTTGAGCAAGTTCTGAACTACTCTCGATTGCACCTGGTTCCAGTATTCAGGCGTTGTCCTCCAGCCGTCTGAGATTTTTGCGCCTGAAGGGTCGCGCCACAAATTTACGAGCTCCCTTGATTTATCCTTTTTTACGTTCCTCTTGCCTGTTGATTCAGAATTCTCTGAATTTTCCTTCTTTGTAGTCGATTTAAGGGCTGCAATATCCTGAAACACTGCACTGCCCTTGACCTTGTCTGCAACCAGCTTAAATTCCTTGGAGTCGCATGGCACATACCACCATCTGCCGGGCCAATCGGGGTCGAGAAGTGCCTTCAGCCCGATATTTGCCGCGGCGTTCAAGTCTGCCTGTAAGCCTTTTGAGGCGGGAGAGTTTTTATCTGCCGAGACAAAAATCTCTCCGCCGCGCTGCGGTATACGGACGGGTTTTGGCGCATGGTTCTGTTTCGGGTCTAAAGCCTTGCCATTGCTGGTCCATTTGCCGTCTTTGCCCAAAGTCCAGGTTACGCCGTCTGTATCTCTCCAACTCTTACTGTTATCATCCCAACGGGCATAAACTTCACAAAGGAACCGACCCTCCTCAGAGCCTTTGCCTTTTTCAACATTTTCTAATGCGTTCTTTATTCTCTTTGAAAGATAGCCGCCAGGACGCACGAATTCAGCCACGGAAATATCCGAACAGCGCACCCCCGGCGCGCCGGTCCGAGAGTCCTGCCTGGAGGTGTACCCCGCAGGGACTTCACGAAAGTGTAAACCATTGAGTTCGCAGGCCTCGGATAGATATTTTTTTACCTTGGCGGCTGACCAATCCATCAGTTGGCGATTTTCCCGCCGTGTGCGGGTCTCCTCGGGGCGGTAATGGGTCAGGTTCTCAACTATAATGGCATGACATAGCGCGAATCTGGGAATGTTTATCCGCTCACGGGGCCGTTTAGGGTCTTTCTTATTGACCCTATCCTGCTCAATGCCGATGCCGAGGGCAGCCTCGGCAATCCGACTGGCAAGCTGTTTTACGCGGTTTTCACGCATCTGTTCCAGAGTATCAAGGATGCTTTGGCCGAAGCCTTCGCCAGTCGTAGTGGGTTTTCCATCCTCCATCTGCCTACCCTCAGGCGTGAACCTGGTAAAAAAGGCCTTTTGCACCTGATAGAGAGACTTGATGGTAGCTATGCGGGTAAGCGAAAGTCCGCCGACATTAATGGAGTCCTTGAGCCTGTCCCTTTGTATTTCCTTTACCCATTTTCCATGTTCATCTTTATAAACCTTACTAATACCACGAGGCAGAATCCAGTTATTAAGCTGTTTGATCCTGTCATGCCAGCCTGTACACTGCCCATTGTCGATTTTCTTACCGGTAGGCTTATTTTCTGCATCAAGCACGCCTTCAAATCTTGGGAGACCATCTTCTTTCCGCCAGCGCACAGCCGATGCCACGCGAAGCTTTATGCGTAACGGTTCGTTTTGGGATAACTTCTGTGCCACTGGCTCAAGCTTTTTTTCAAGTTCTTTCCTGTACCTCTTCCGTTCGGCGGAGGAAAGTTCCTCGGTATCTTCCGCTTTCGGAGCGCCTAATGCTACGAGGTGCGCATTCCACAACTCTCGGGCTTCGGAGTCATTATATTTCTTTCCAGTGGCCAATCCATGCCAGAGCATAAGTGTCTGGAGCATAAATTTCTCATGTTCATTTTGGCGTTCTTTCTTTTTTTCTTCCGTATCGCCTTTCTGCGAGATGAACCAATATTTTTGATTGCCTGGCAAGGTTTTGTACTCTGCTTTCATAGCGTAAGCTATCCTTGCCCTATCTCCATGACGTTGCAAAGCTAAACGAATGGTATCAATGGCGGAACTCATAAGGTCGTCAACCGACAAGGACTGGCGGCGAGTTATGTTTTCCTCATCCTTGTCCAGTTGGGTTTGTCCCTCGATGGCCTTCCAACCCATATTTTCCAATTCTTTAAGAATTTTTTGTTGATATGGGTACTCAGAGTTTTTGCCCCAACCAGCCTTAACCAGACGGTCAATCAATGGCCTGCTCAGGCCCAGCTCTTTTTCCAGCTCATGCAACTTCCATATCTCGTCAGCGGTGGCCATTCGGGGTTCGCGCACCTCGCCCTGCAACTTTATAAGGAATTGTCTATCGAGGCGCGCCCATGGTGCTGGGTGCGGCACATCCTTGGATTCACCTGTATTCTTGTCTGTCCCCTCAACAGTATCGGCCCCTATGCGGCGGTAAATGGTGGTTTTCTTGCCATCCTGTGATTTAAGATGCAAATACAAATCATCGGGTTTTGGCGGCTCCAAACCAGCTTTCACGCACATCGCACTCATTTTCTCTGATGATATCGCTTCCCACACGGCGCATGCCGCAGCATACCGATGGCCGAGATCAATTGACAGCAAACGCAGGCCGGGCAAGCGAGAGAGGATGAGTTTACCAAGGCCTTGTCGTAAGGCGTTGCTTTGATGCTTGACAGCATATTCACCTTTGCGTGACACAAAAGGCTTGGCAGGAGCATCGTCAGAAAATGTATTGGTGTAGTCGATCCATGGTCCCTGCGGCTGAAGTTTGGCCGAGAAGGTTACCAACCACCGGATACTGTCACGCATAGACCTTGCTCTGTCAGTCCATCCGTGCTCGTCGACATATTCAGAAAGTTCTTCCAGTTGCGTGCGCGGTGCCTGCAATCTACCGTTCCAATCCTTTTGCTCAAAAAGTCCAGCAATGTTTACAGAAGCTTCTTTTGGCGCACCTGCTGCCGCACGGCTAAGACGGCTGGCACGAGTTACTGTCATAGATTTGCCGCTGTCATTAGGCACACATACAGGCGACGGCAAATCCTCACCAAGTAATTTTGACTGCCACCTCAGATCGATATCTTTTACCTCACTGCCAGTCCAGAGCTTCATCGAGAGCGCATGCTTATCGACTAACTTTTTCCCCTTCTTTGCCGCTTCATGCATTGCGAATAAAATATCCCAGCGAGAGTTCCCAAAATCACAAAAGATCGGATGGAGTAGCGGGTCAGGATGCCTGTAGGCCGGGACCTTGAAACGGCGCTTCTTCGCCTCTGCATCTGTTGCCGCTACATAATCGACCAATGACTGAGGGTCTGTCTTGCCGTTGACCCTCCAAACACAGTCAGCGTCATCAGATGCCAGTGCCTCGAATAACTGGATATCGCCGAATTTATCAATCTCCTTATCGTCCTGCAATGAACGAGCGGCGGCAATGCGGTCGGTCTCTGTCTTGCAATCATATTTTGACCATTCCTTTATAACTTCTTTCCATCCATCCACAGCGCGTTTTCTAATCCTGTAGGCTTCAATCGAACCTGTTTCCAGAGAGCGGCTTTCACAGAACCGATCCAGCCAGTTCCTGGCATCCGCCGGAATGCGAGTAATTTTACTCGAGTCTTCTTCAAACTGGCGGCGTTCCGCCTCGGCGCGTTTGATCCAAGTATGTGCCAGAGATACCCTCCGGGCTGCATGGTCAAGCATTACGGAGAACTCCCCGATGAGGTCTCGGCTACTGCGAAAGTTAATGCCGACTTCTTTTTCTAATAAAATTCGTTTATTGGACATCCAGTCAGGAATTTTACTGGAGACTCCGCTATCCTTTTCCACACTCTCTTCAACGAATTTTTTTCGAAGTTTATTGATGTCCTCCTGGGTAATGTTGTCTTTTGCCTGCAGTGATTTAAGAACCAGCACACCCTTGGAGTCGCGTCCTGTGCCCCAGCCGATAGTTCCTTTTGCTACAACGTATAATTTGTCTTGGTATTCGGGTACCTGGCCGCCAAGGGTTATGATAATATGAGAGAAGAGATTTTGGACTGGCTTGCCTACTGTATTTTCTATATCAGATTCCGTGATCCTTTTAAGGTTTGCTGCTATCTTTTGCTTGTCAGTCTTATTTCCGGCCCCCCAGTTTCGGCTCAACCACCCTCTGGCGAGCGTACTGAATTCTTTTTCGCCAGCACTTGAGACAGCACGCCCATTGCTCTCTTCGGAATCTTCGCTATCTCCTTCGGAAAAGATAGGAGCCAAATAATCCTGTGATTGGCCAAAGAACTCCTCAGTCAAGGATAGTGCGTCATTACGAGTAAGCTCACCGTTTAAGTTTTCAACCTCATCATCAAACGCCTTGCTCCTGTCAATCCAGACAGCATCCTCACGGATATCTGCAGACAGAGAGGCTTTGCAATCCTCTGCCCATTCTGCTATTTCTCCTTCCGAGACACCCCTTGCTCTTAGAATCTCCTTAAGTGCATCCAAGATTTTCCAATTTCTGCGCTTGCCACTTTTGATATCCAAATCATGGGAGACGATATGATTAACCGGCGCCCCTTTCTCAGACTCTACGGATAACCATGAGAGCGCAAGTATGATGCGCTTGTCCTTTGTATCAGCCAACGTGTGGCATAGCCCCCCGCGCATGGTCAGGAGCCAGTCTCCAAAAGCCTTCGCGCCCTTGTTTACCGCTTCATGCGTCTTCCAGAGGTTTTCCCTCCAGGACGCATCCTGCGGGTCAGTGCCCCTCAGGCGGAGCGTATAGGCACGTTGCGTTGTTGGTAGCATAAATTTTTGTTCCATTTCACGAGCCCCCAAATAGACTGAACAAAAGAGCTGATAAGATATAAAGGTCTAGGAAATATTCTCAGAGGGCGCCTATCATCCTGCGATGGTAACAGGACCCATCATTTTAAACGTCTTTTGTTAAACTTAAACCTTTATTTTTGAAGTTTTCCTCTTCCAATAGAAAATACTAAAAAGACCTGCCTCTACGAGGGATATGGTGCCTGGTTCAGGTACAGGATGTGAGGCTTGAGCTTCACTGAAGGTAAAATCATCCATAGTAAAAAAAAGTCCTCCTGTGTGCCTAAAAAGCAACGATGTTACATCCTGGAAATTTGCTGCTATATAACGAGGCTCAGAAAATATGTTAATCCAGCCGGTATCTCCGATAATATTAGAGGAAGCATCGTAGCCCAATATTTGTATAGCAGAAGGTGCATTATAATACCACTGTCCTATCCAAACCCCGTTAAAGTCGAAGGGGGTTGAGCTCAAACTGGGAATTCTGCTGAGATATGAGCAGTAGAAACAGCCTAATCCATAATTACCTGAAACAGCAGGAGGACTATAAGTCGTGTCATTATAAAGATACCATCCTCCGTTCCAGAAAAAACCTCCATACCCTTGATGCCCTAAATGGATTCCTGTCGTATTTAAGGAGGTTAACCCTTCAAAATCAAGGACCGTTGCTTGAGCCGTAAAAGAAGTGCCCAGCATTAATATAGAAGTAAAAATAGATAGTACTATTTTTTTAAACACAATAGATCCCTTCCTGAAAATGAAAATAATAAAAGTAAAATATCTCAATAAATTAATCTTATTAGCACACCCGAATTAGATCAGTATGCTTCGATCTTATTGGTCTTATTTGTATTTAGTTAATAAGTATTTTATTAAAAATAATATTACATAATATACAAAATATTTAAATAAATCTACGAAAATCTTAATTCTTTTCAAAATTTTTAGAGTGAAAGGTTTTATTTGTACTTACCCTGTTAAATGTAAAACACTCCGTCAAATTTCTTCTTCATCACGCCTGCCTCTCTTCGGTTATTAACAGGCTACCATACACCAAATACCTTTGTCTAAATTTTGGGGAGTATTATACCCCGAGGACCCTGCACATCGCAAACACTCGAAACTCGCTTCGGTGGTTCCGGATGAACGCGTACTTTACCCGGACGCCTTGGCAAAGTACGCGGCGGCCTTTTTTAGGATATCTCGCTCCTCCTCAACGCGCTTGAGCTCTGCCTTGAGTCCTATGTTCTCGCGGCGCACCTCATCGAGCTGAGCACCATCAATCACGCCGCTTCGGCCTCTTCCTCCTTGATCCAGAGATAGAGGCTCTTCTTCGAAACCCCGCCTCTCTGGCCGAATAGCCTCGCTCGACTACCTACTTTACAGCCTCCTCCTTAAACTCCACTGAATAGTTCCGTTTCGACATAGACACTCTCCTTGCTTCTATTTAACCCTACTTCGTGTCTGTTGAACCGGGTGAAGTCCAGATTGACTTCGGCCATCCATCCTCAGCCCTTCGCGCTTGCTCCGCAAGTCCAATTTTGCTCTCCTGCAAAATTGTCGACCCCCTTCGGGGGCTCGAACCCAACTAAATTAAAAAAGGGGACTCGCTTACGCGGTCCCCTTTTTATAATCTTGGCTCCCCGAAAGTAACAGCTTTCGACACGGAAAGGGCGTGTCAAAACCGGAAGTCTACATCCGCATCGTCCATGTAACTCCAGAAAATACCAGCTATTTTTCGACTCTGCGAGAGCAGACCGTTGAGATTGCCCTCGGCCCGAAGGGGGTGTTCGAGAACGGAAATATTGGGGTCGTGAAAAAACAGGTGCCGCCTGACGAGGTGGTTAACGCAGTGCCGCCTAGGTTCTTCAAACCAAGGCATCAGAAAATTCCGAAAACACCAGGATTCTTTGCAACTCTGATATAAGCGGCGGGAGGTCTTCGGTAACTGCGCTCCATACGGTATTGAGGTTTATGTCGAAGTAGGCGTGGACAAGCTTGAGGATTATACCCTTTTCTTAATTTACAGAATATATTTTACAGCGCCGAGCGCACAGTCGGGCATGAAAGAGGGATATGGCAGCTATTGCCGCCTTAGCAAGATATATTGCATTGTAGGCAAACTGCATTCAATCCCTTCAAAGACGTTTTTATTTAAGTAAATGGCCAGCGAATTATAGTAATATTTATAAAACCGTATCTTTCCTATCCCAAGAAGATTAAGCCTTCTGCCATATTTCTCAAGGAAACAATAGTCATGTGAAGAGCAGTGCTCGACAACCTCGAATTTGAAATTTTTACAAAAGACTTCCAACTCTTTATAGAAGAACTCATGGACATGATATTTGTCGTCTGGGAATTCTTTGCACCTTATAGGGGTTGACATGAACAGATACCCCCCCCCCCAACATTGTAAAAGATTTTCTCATGAAATCTTCTGGTTCGTTCAGATGTTCGATGACGTCTGTAGCTACGATTAAAGATACATCCTTATGTTCAAACGCATCACCCTTGTGAAAGTAAAGATTTTTATATCCAAGTTCTTCTTTCTTTTCATTCGCCAATCTGATAGCAGTTTCATCAAAATCATAGCCGATAATATTCGCACTTCTATATCTCTCCGCTATGGTTGCGGTAAAAAACCCGTCACCACACCCTATGTCAACGATTACATTAGGAGATGAGCAGTTTCTGAAGATAATTCTTTTGGATATCTCATACCTACCGGCCAATCCGGCATTGAACCTTTTTATCCCGGACCGCATCTCCTTCCAGTGATAAGCGCCCTTTTCCTTGTATTTATCAAACTGCTGGACATCTTGGCTCATTATAGGGAAGCTCCTGTCTGTATAGTTTTATGTTTTTGTTATTGAACCCATAACTCATTATATATTCGAAGCTATATATCACAACTGTCCTCTCCTAAAGAAGTAAAACTTCAACTTCTTTCACTTCGCGTATCTTCTGTTCAGCCTGTTCCTCATGTTTATTATTTCCTTCCATGTGTAAAAGTCAAGCTCTTGCCGGACAGTCAGCGCCTCTCCGGTCTTGACGTTTAAGCCGCTTCTTTGGGCGCCAGTTTCTTACCCGCCTCTATGGTCTCGATCGGCCTCCTGCCCATGTTGCGGTAGCCTCTGTGAGGCCGCTCGTTATTGTAGTAGGCAAGCCACGTATCGAGGTCGGCCTGCAACTCTTCCACGTTGCGTAGAACTTGTTCCTGAAGGCTTCCCTGAAAAACTCGTCAAGCACCGTCCTGCCGAGCTCCTTTGGTGTGAAGATCCCTTTTCTTTTACCATCTTCCAGAACAGAATGCCATTGGCTACTGAAAATTTGAGTACTTGCGTTTGAGTAAAATATCATCCGACACCAGCTTGCCAATCAGTCTAATTGCATTGATAGTTGCCGGAGAAAGGCACTGCTTCTTCCATATCTGTGGCAGGTCCAATGATTTATTGTGTGTCTTGCAGTATTCAGAAAGCATCGCAAGCGAATAGGCAACAATGTTCGCCCGGTAACCACCCTGATACCATGGCTGAGAAGAAACAAGGTTTTCTGTGCGCTTGAAGATGATTGCCCTTGCAATGGAGCATCGGTAATAGAATTCACCGAACTTGCTGGGGTTTTTCTCCCATTCCTTCCCTATCCGCTCGGCATATTTTGCAAAATTCTTCTGGGCACCAAGATTTACAAATGTCGGTTTTTCATCCCGGAGGTTTTGCTTTTTTAACGTCCAGGTTCCCCCTTCAAAACTCAGGACATGATCATAACCCTTTTTACTGCAAGCACACTTAAAAGTCAATTGAAGTTTTTTAACAGTTATGTCCCTTTTCTACTCAAAAAGGGGGCCTTTATACTATGTGCGGTATCAGCGCAGCCGCCTAAGTTCTTCTTCCTCCGGCTTTAGATGCCCCTTGCCTGGAAAACTCCCAACCGGGTCTTCTGAAAACTGGCTCTTCCACTTGCGCAAAAGGTTCTCATGAACACCAAGACTCCTTGCAACCTCCGCTACAGAGCGCCCTCCCTCGGTGATAAGCCTCACAGCTTCAAGCTTAAACTCCTTGTCAAACTTACGGTATTTCCTCGTCCCTTCCATGATACACCTCCGAGTATTAGTTTTATAACATTAACTCTTCAGTGTGTCCACAGAACCGGGGGAGGCGCAAGCGGCGTTTTGAGAAGATGGCCAACGCTTTTTTTAGAATCTCTTTATCCGCGAAGAGAGAACGAGAGTCTCAAGGAGGATGAGTTTATAGGCGTAGAGCGCTCCCGTCATTCGGTAGAGAAGATGTGCCTTCTTTTAGGGGTTTCAAGGAGCGGTTATTACGCATACGGCACGCATACGGCACGCATACGGCACGCATACGGCACGCATACGGCACGCATACGGCACGCATACGGCACGCATACGGCACGCACGCAGGCACGCAGGCACGCAGGCACGCACGCACGCACGCACGCACGCACGCACGCACGCACGCACGCACGCACGCACGCACGCACGCAGGCACGCACGCAGGCACGCAGGCACGCAGGCACGCAGGCACGCAGGCACGCAGGCACGCAGGCACGCACGCACGCACGCA
>JACOUO010000005.1 GCA_016177845.1 Deltaproteobacteria bacterium
CTTGTGATGAAGTCAGATTTCATTGGCGAAGATAAACTCCATTTGGAAGTTGCATCCACGTTGGCGGTTGCCAGTTGTCCAGATTGTGGGCAGGTCAGTAATCAGATGCATGACGAGAGTGAAGCTCAGATGGTACGGGATTTATCCATTGCAGAACGACAATGTTTCCTGGTGTATCGAGCGCGGCGTTTCAATGCGAGCATTGCAAAAAGACATTCGTTGAGCGCGTGGAATGGAAACGTCCAAATGTGAGTTACACCGAACGATACGAACGCTCTGTGTATCAACGGGTTCGCCGCGAAAGCGTTAGCCAAGTGGCACAAGACGAAGGCTTGAGCGAGGAAGCGGTGCAAGCCATCTTTGAACAAAGGGCAAAAAAACGACGGAGGCACGCGGGTACCCACAAGTAAGAGCCATCTGTTTCGATGAGATTTCGCTCCATCGTGGACACGGCAAGTTTGTGCTGGTCATCTCGGCTCCTGAATTGGGGCTGGTTTTGGATGTTTTACCAGATCGCAACAAGGAAACCTTGCTGAAATGGCTGGAAGAACGCGGAATCGAGTGGTGTGCGGCTGTCCAGTACGCTTGTTCCGATATGTGGGACGCCTACCAGCAAGCGGCTGAACAGAAATTGCCCAATGCGCGTCGTGTGGTAGATCGTTTTCATATCATGAAAAACCTGAATGATGCTTTGACCAAAGCGAGGCGCATTATCCAAAAGGACGCCGATGAAAAGACCAAAGAACTGCTCAAAGGTTGCCGTTGGTTACTGGTCAAGAACCGCGAGAACTTGACCGAAGAACAAGAAAAGCAACTGGCTGTCATGTTGAAGGCTTCACCTGAATTGAAACAGTGCTACGAACTGAAAGAAGCCTTTCGAGATTTATTCAACCAGAACCTCACACCCAAAGCCGCCGAAAAGCGCTTGCGTCGTTGGGTAACCAAAGTGGAAGCCCTGTCCTTCAAAGCCTTGAAAGCATTCGTGAATACGTTGCAAAATTGGTGGCAGCAGATCTTGAATTATTTTGACAGCCGTTTCAACAATGGTTTTGCCGAAGGAGTGAATTTGAAAATCAAAATGCTCAACCGTCGTGGTTATGGTTACCGCAATTTCAATTCCTTTCGTCTACACGTTTTGGTCGCTTTTGACCCATTTTCCCGTTAATAACGGGAGAGCCAA
>JACOUO010000007.1 GCA_016177845.1 Deltaproteobacteria bacterium
GCTTGGCGTATTTGCCGCTGCCCGTGATGTAACAGCCCAGAAGCAGGCATCTCAGTATGCCAGAAGCCTTATTGAAGCATCTCTTGACCCACTCGTCACCATAAGCCCCGAAGGTAAAATAACTGATGTTAACGAAGCTACAATCAAGGTTACGGGTATTGCCCGGGGGAAGCTGATAGGGACTGATTTTTCAAACTATTTTACAGAGCCTGAGAAGGCAAGGGAAGGGTATAAGGAAGTGCTGGCTAAGGGTTATGTGATGGATTATCCGCTGACCATAAGACATAAAGACGGAAAGCTTACGGATGTCTTATACAATGCTTCCGTATATAAGGATTTTGCTGGCAATGTGCTTGGTGTATTTGCTGCTGCCCGTGATATTACAGCCCAGAGAAAAGCGGAGGCGCAGGTAGCTGAGCAGCGTGCGAGGGAATTGGAAAGATTAGTAGAACTTGAAAGGTTCCAGAAGCTAACGGTTGGAAGAGAATTAAAAATGATAGAACTGAAAAAGGAAATTGAGGAGCTAAGGGCAAAGCTTGGCGGTTCAATATGATTTCAAATAAAATAGAAATTGGATCGGAAGAGAGAATCAAGTCATTACAAGGTGTCCAGAAAGCTATCTTCAACATCCTCGAGGATTCCAGCGAGGAAAAGGAGCGGCTTAAGGAAGTCCAGCGAGCTGTCCTGAATATCCTGGAAGATTTCAATATGGAGAGGAGCCGTCTTCAAATAATGCATAGAGCCACCTCTAATATCCTTGAGGATTTCAGCGAGGAAAAGGAGCGGCTTAAAGAGAGCCAACGGGCTGTACTTAATATTCTGGAGGATTTAAAAAAGTCAGAGGAGAAATACAGGAGCCTTGTCGAGAATTCTCTGGTCGGTATTTTCAATGCCAATTTTGAAGGAGACTTTATTTATCTAAACGAAGCCTTGGCAAGGCTATACGAATTTGATTCCCTTGATGAGGCTACAAGGGAAGGAGGACATGTTGCTGGGTTCAGGAATAAGGCCGCAAGGGACAGCTTGATAGAAATATTAAAAAGGCAGGGTAGGATTGAGGGGTTTGAATTCGAGGAGGTCACTAAAAAAGGGAACATAAGGAATGTGCTTTTAAGCGCGAGGCTTGGCGATGAGGTTATAGCAGGGATGGCAATTGACATCACCGACCGAAAACGCATGGAAAAGGAAATACGGCAGCTCAACATTGAGCTGGAGCAGAGGGTAGAGGAAAGGACAAAGGAGCTGAAGGCAGTAGCTGAAGACCTTGCAGTCACAAATAAGGAACTGGAAACCTTCACTTATTCCGTTGCTCATGACCTCCGCACGCCCCTAAGGCTTATAGAAGGCTTTAGCATGCTTCTGTTAAAGAAGCAGAAGGAAAAGCTTGAGCCAGCGGGGCAGGACCAGCTAAATAGGATCAGGGGTGCGACAAAGCGCATGAATCAACTTATAGACGATCTGCTGAACTTCTCCTATGTGATGCGGGCCGAGTTGAATTACGAGGCCGTGAACTTAAGCGGAATGGCTACTGCAATAATAGGGGATTTAATGAAGGCAGCACCTGAGAGAACGGTTGAATTCAGGGTTACTGGAGGTTTAAAGGCGCGCGGGGATGTAAAGTTGCTCAGGATTGTGCTTGAAAATATTATTGGTAATGCCTGGAAATATACTTCGAAAACTGAAAATGCCAATATAGAATTTGGAATGCTTGATTCTGATAATGGAAAATCAACTTTCTATGTCAAGGACAACGGAGTAGGATTTGAGATGCAGTACGCTAACACCATCTTTGAACCTTTCCACAGGCTCCATTCCGCTGAAGACTTCCCAGGCACAGGTGTGGGCCTTGCAACGGTAAAGAGGATAATAGAGCGCCATGAGGGCCGGGTATGGGCAGAGAGCGCATCCGGTAAGGGGGTAACTATCTTCCTTACCCTGCGCAAGGAGCCATAATGGGGAAATCGATACTTCTTGTTGAGGACAGCCGGGATGCTGTGGAACTCTCAAGAAATGCTCTGGAAGGCTGTGTCTATCCAGAAGGGCTTGTAGTCGCTTATGACGGGGCAGAAGCCCTTGAGTATCTGTCAGGCACTGGCAAGTATGAGGGCAGAAACTTAAATGAGATGCCTGATTTGATTTTACTTGACCTCAGGCTTCCCAAAAAGAGCGGCTTCGAGGTCCTTGAGTGGATACGAAAGGAGCAACGGACAAAGCATATTCCCGTGGTGATTTTGTCGGTTTCCAATTTCCCTGCAGACATACAAAAGGCCTATGAACTTGGGGCGAATAGCTATGTCAGGAAGCCGGGGGATTTCGATGAGTATATCAGTTTTTTGAAAAAAGGATGCGATTACTGGCTGCATGTAAATTTAAAAGTGTAAATTATTAGAAGGTAGAAAAACATAGTCTTAAAGAGGTAGACTTTTATATAAGTTTTGATAGGCACTCAATGGGAAACCAATTTTGATAGAAGAGTTTTTGCAGAATATGTTTGGGAAGAAAGATTCCTTCTGTGTCTAAAAAGATTGTATTCTTACGAGGTTTCCCTTGAGCGGTTATATAAAACCTGGAGCAGAGAAGATAAAATTATGCGTGAAAAAGTTTTGTCGGGCGTCTCGTCCGGGGAGCCAGAAAATAACAAAAGGGGGCGTATTATACGCCCCCTTTTGTAGTTGTGTGTTTTTAAGGTTCGGCAAATCGGTTTGAAGTAAAGGATTACCGGCGCTCTTAAGCGTGCAACTCTATAGAGTATTATTCTTTTGCGGAAAAAGCATGGTGAAAAACCACAGCCCCCTGAGCCTTGTCATTATCAAAGGGCAGGGCAAGAAAGTACTCCTGCGGAACACCCTCAAGGATTAAACCCGAGGAGTTTCTGAAGCCGAACCGTTCATAGTATTTAGGTTCGCCCACAAGAACACAGCCTTTAGCCCCTGATTTTTTCAGCAAAGATAGTCTCTTATTAATGAGGGCTTTCCCGATACCTTGTTTCTGATGTTCCGGTAAAACAGAAACAGGGCCAAGGCCATACCAATTATGAGTGCCATCGGAAATGCTTACCGGAGAGAATGCTACATGGCCTATTACTTTTCCCTCAATCTCAGCGACCAGTGAAACAGTAAGCGCATTATCAGCACGCAAGGCAATTATTATGAATTGCTCGGTCTGATTACTGTGCGGATGATTTGCAAAGGCCGCTTTAGTGACCGCGGATATTGCTTCAATATCCGACTCAATCTCATTACGGATGATCATATTCAATTCCTATTTACTTCTTGGTTTATATAGTGCCGTTTTTTCGTCCACGGATCAAAATTCCCTTCAGATTACTTGATATCTAAACAAAGTGTAGCTATCCATTGTTATGAATCTTATCTTTCCCAAATGCAAAGGTCAATGCCGGGCAGATTATTGGTGGACTTTTTTCATCAGAAAACAAAAAATAAAAAATATCGTTCTCCAACCAAAGGTGCATTTATCGGTATAAAATCGTAATAACAATATATACAATCTTATGGCTTATAACATTTGGGGTGCTTTGTATTACTGACAGAATTGGAAGAATGAGAGGCCTAATGGCCAAGCTCAGCCGAGGAAGGTCGCGTAGCGGCCTGTCATCGGCTGGAGCGCTTCGTCAGGTAATGTTGCTCTTCGATTGTTTGTCACGCTACTACGAATGAGGCACCTCATATCGGAGTTCTGCGAACGCCGCTCCATAGGTCGTTGCCGATATCAATTTTAGTGGCGGTGTCACGATCTTTCGCGGCAGGAGAGGCGATCCGCTGCCCAGGGTTACCGACGTCACCTGGACAATCAATTCGTCGAGTAATCTGTGATCATAAAATTGGCCGGCCAACTCTCCGCCACCAACGATCCAGACATTCTTGTCGACTGCTGCGGTGACCATTTGACTGTGCACAGGCCTGACATCGCCCCTAACAAAACGTATGTCTGCGCCGTGTACTGCAGGAAGCGAACGCGAGGTGAAGACCCAGGCAGGTTGCTCGTAGGGCCACGGGCGCGGCTTGGCCGACTCCGGGTGAATCTGATTACGCAGGATCCACTCGTAAGTGGTTGACCCCATCGCAATGGCACCGACCTCACGGATAAAGGCCGGGTAGCTCGTACCCTCACCCTCCCCGAACTGGAGCAGCCAGTCGAGAGAGTTCTCAGGTGCCGCTATGAACCCGTCCAGGCTCGAGGCCACATAATACTGCGTCTTCATTATCAATCGTTCTCCTTGGAAATAAGCCATTGGGCAATTTATGTTTACTACTTGCTGTGCGCATAGCTAAATACCGCGTGCCACATTTTGCTCGTATCTATTTACTTTAGCTTTGCCCTTATTTTTCGTTCTGTCAAATGGCGCCAAGCGTGGTCGGCGAGATCTTCAAAATATTCAGAATCTGAGAGACCCTTGCACTCGAAATTCCAAGTTCCCTGGCTATGGCCGCTCTTGAAGCATACCCCCCCCATCTTCCAGCCCCTGTTGCCATTGCATAGCAAGTTCAGCTGGATTGGCATATAGCTACTTCTGTGGCTTAAAAGACTTTTTTTAGCTGGAGGGATATTCTTTAACGGGGCAGAAAAGGCAAGCTGGCGCTGAAAAAGGTTCGCTGAGCGTCCTTCCCCGGGAGCCGGTAATAAAAAAGGGGGAGCGTATTTTACGCCCCCCTTTTTTCATTGGACTGTGTTTTTCATGCACCTCGACTCCTCTCAAGAAGGCATGGCCGGGTCAGCGGACGGACTTGGAAAGCAAAAAATTGAACTCTCCTCAAACGCAAACGAGGGGTTACAGCTTTTTACTGTAACCCCTCGTCCAATCCTATTGCTTTCGCCAGTTATTGTTATTGGCACGCCTGCGCATTTTTTAGGCTGGCTGCCATTCTTATAAGGTCGGCAGCCTGCGTGCCTGTAATGGACTTGCCAGACTGGGCGTTCACCTCGTTTATGAAAGCGTCTACCTTATTGCAGGTGGCCGGCGAATAAGTTCCGCCTGCAGTCGCAAGGGCGTTCTGTAATTTGGCGGATAGACTGTTCATTACGCCCTGCGTCAGGTTATAGCTTTCAATGACGCTTATAAGATTGGCTATAATCTCGCCGGGGCCAAGGACAGTTACGTAAAACCCTGTTGTTGAGCTGTTTGCGGCCCAATCGGTAGCTGTGCAGGCTACTGCGGTCGTGCCTATGGGGAATGTGCTGCCCGATGCCGGTGCGCAATTTATGGCCGGGCTCGGGTCAACCGCATCTGCCGCGGTTGCCGTATAGGTTACCGAGGCGCCCGCAGGACCTGTGGCGTTTACTGACATATTGGACGGAACAGTAATGACGGGTGCGGTGGCGTCCACGCCAATTACTATTGTGAAGCTATTTGTTTCGTATATGCCCGTAGAATCGGAGACCCGGGCGGCGAACCCGTATATCCCGGAAGACTCAGGCGTGCCGCTTATCTCTCCTGTTGCCGGATTCAATGAAAGCCCGGTAGGCAGGCCTCCTGAGGGCAGGTTCCATGCATAGGGCGCGATGCCGCCTGTTGCCGCGAGGGTCTGGCTGTAAGCAAGGCCGACAATGCCTTCAGACAGCGCAGCCGCTGGAATTGCGAGGTCGCTGACCGTCGGGCCGCTGAGTGTAGCTGAAGACGGGAGTCTTGCCGAGCCTGTCCCGTCAGATGTCTCGAAATAGTAGTCATGCGAGCCTATGCCCAGGGTGGTAGCGAATGTAAACTGCTCGCCATTGGTGTAATCGCCGTCATTGAGGGTCACCGCTGCACCGGTATCTGCCGACATAGCGCTGCAGGTCCCGTCCACGCATACCCTCATGTATGAGGGGGCGCTATTATCGGCGTCGGTATAAACAGTCTTGTAAGTGAATATCGTTGAGGCCGTGCCGATATTCGGTTCTATCGCGTCCGCATAGCCGGGCTCGGATGGATAGGCAAGGGAAGGGGCTGCATTAAATCTTATTTTCGCAATGAAGGCATCATTACTGGTTGCTTTAGCCTGCAAGGGCGAAACCGTAGGAAAGTCGGTGGACAAAACCATGCCTGTTATGTAGGCATCCCCGGTCGAATCGACCGCTATGGCGTAACCCTGATCATGATTACTCCCCCCGAGGTAGGTCGAATAGACAAGGCTGCCAATTGGGCTTATCTTCGTAACGAACGCGTCAAAAAGGCCTGACTTCGCCTGCATGGCGGAGGAAGTAGGGAAATCAATGGAAGAAGTATAGCCGGTAACATATGCGTTTCCGGTTGAATCGACTGCAATGCCTCTACCGTAATCATAATTACTTCCCCCCAGGAAAGTCGAATAGTCGAGTCCGCCGGAGGGGCTTATCTTTGTGACGAACGCGTCAATACTGCCGCCTGCGTGAGCCGGCTGCAAAGCCGAAGCCGTAGGGAAGTCGTAGCCCCATGTCATCCCCGTTATATAGGCGCCCCCGGTTGAGTCGACCGCGATAGCGTAAGCCCACTCATTATACCATCCTCCGATGTGAGTTGAATAAACCAGGCTGCCTGTGGGGCTTATCTTCGTAATGAACGCGTCAGCGGCGGAGCTTGAGTAAGGCCCCTGTATGGCCGAGGCCGTGGGAAAATCGGACGAGCCCGTATACCCGGCAATATATGCGTTCCCGGCAGAATCGACTGCGATGCCGTTACCCTGGTCCGTAGCGCGCCCGCCGAGATAAGTTGAATAGACAAGGGTGCCTGATGGGCTTATCTTAGTAACGAACGCATCACCCCAAGGATTGGATGTGTTTGCGTAAGATCCCTGCATAGCCGAAACTGTAGGGAAGTCGGTGGAGAATGTTACCCCCGTAACATAGGCGCTCCCGGTTGAATCGACCGCTATGCCTTGACCGCGCTCATCATCGCTTCCGCCAAGATAGGTAGAATATACGAGTCCGCCTGTGGAGTTTATCTTCGCTACGAACGCATCACCATATTTTGCGTTAGCCTCCTGTATGGCCAAGGCCGTAGGGAAGTCGGTGGAGGATGTCTGTCCAGTAATATATGCGTTCCCGGCAGAATCGACCGCGATGCCGTTACCCTGGTCCGTAGCGCTCCCGCCGAGATAGGTTGAATAGACAAGAGTGCCTGAGGGGCTTATCTTCATAACGAAAGCGTCTTGAAAATCCGCGATAGCCCCTTGCAAGGCAGCGGCAACAGGAAAGTCGGCAGACCGTGTATAGCCGGTGACATAGGCGCTTCCGGCCGTATCGACCGCGATGCCTTGGCCCCAATCACCACTACTTCCACCAAGGTAGGTCGAGTAAACCAGGTACGGGTCTATTACGAGTTCCCGTTTTTTGTCGTACGAAGCGACATCGAAACCGTATGCGAATTTACCTTTGTTGGAGAGGACCTTGAACTTCCCGTCGATCTCTTTTCTCTGTCCGTCTATCTCCTGGTATATATAGGGCTTCTTCTGGTGTATGGTCCCTTCCTTGAGCGTAATCTCCATGTCGCCGTTCTCGAGGACCCTGAGCCCCTTTATGCCCTCATAGGCAAATTTTACATTCCGGTAGTCGGCACCCGGTTTCACTATGACATCGTATTCAAGCTGCGTGTTATTTCCATAGTACTTTATATCAATACCCTGATAAACCTCTTTATATAATATTCCGCCGTAAGTGGGGACGCTTGTCCTCCACTTTGACCTGTCTTTGCCGACGAAGTAATTGACCTTGCCTTCGAGTTCGTCTGTAGCGGTTATCTTTGAATTTTTGTTGGAGCCGGGCAGGGAGAGCTTAACGAGTTCGGATTTCGCGTCGAATCTTTCGTCCTCAAGGGCTTTCTCTATAAAAGGTTTGCTTCTGTCTTGAGCAACGCGCCTTGTGAGGTTAAGGTAGACGCCGTCATTCGTGAAGTATGTGGCATGCCCGCTTCCTTTTTCAAAGTACCTTACCTTCTTTTCGAGCTGGCCTGCGTTCTTTATAAAATACAGGGGTAGTTTGCCGAAGTCGTTATGCAGGGCGGCAGTCCCACCTGCAACCGGGCTTTTTAATGGCTCATCCTTCTTTTTTTCTAAATTATGCGCATCATCTGCCCATCCGGTTCCTGCAAGCAAGGTTAAAACAGCCAACAGCAAAGCAAGAAAAGAGCCTTTGCGTTTCATGACGCCTCCTGGAATGCGGGTTAGAGTAAACAACGGAAATAAAAAAAGCCCCAAAAAGGAGGGTGCCTGCCTTTTTGAGGCTTCATCGCCTCTTTAATAAAAAGCCGTCGTCAGCTTGTTTTTAAATCATTTTATTAAATAAATAAAGAATGTCAAGTTTCAATGAATATCGCGAAACGAAAGCTTCTATCGGCAGAAGAATGAGGCGGCCACGATTCTACCTCAATCGGCGCATTCGTTATAATTTCGAGCGAGCGAGATACTGCGGGGTGGTTAATGATAGCTGGTTACAGTAATTCCTCCAAAAAGGCAATATTCTTAAAAGAAAACTTCTTTATCGGAAGCGCCAAAGGCGGATCATCCCTCCTTGTAACCGCTTGCTTCAAGACAGTAATTTAACAACTACACGGCCTTTTTTTGAATCCAGCAGCCCGGGTCTGCCTTGAAGGGGCTGCCGGTCATAGCATAGGAGAGGCATTTGAGCCCACCGGCGCACAAAGCCGAGTAGAGGCAGCTCTCGCATCCCTCCGAAGCGCGGCTGCGGTCTCTTAGCCTTTTAAATATTTCGCTATCGTTATACAGATCAGCAAGCGTTGCTTCTGTCAGGTTTCCCGCAGCTATCGGCAAGCGACGGCACGGATACAGGTCGCCGTTAGATTGTATCGTTATCAGCGAGTCCCCGGCGGTGCAGCGGTACGGCCTTTCTTCAGAAAAAAGAAACTGGAGCGCACGTTGCATGGAAACCTCGGTCCTGTTGAACAGGGTGAGAATGGAGCGGCCACGTGAGCGCTTCATGATTTCTAGGAACTCTTTGGTCTCAACGGGCGTAAGGGCCTGTGAGCGCATATGAGAGCCAGCGCCGGCAGGTATCAGGCGGTCCGCCCAAACGCGGTCTACCTTAAGGCTGCGGCCGACAGCAGCGACTGCGCCGAATTCCCTATAGTTGGCCCTGTGTGCCGTGAATGAGACGAGGACCCTCAGCCCCTCTTTCTTCAGGTGCCTTATGGCCTCTACTGTCTTTGCATAGCTGCCTTTTCCCCGTATGCCGTCGTGCGTGGCTTCAACGCCTTCAAGGCTCACCTGCACGAATTTCGGCCCCAGTGAACGCAGTCTTCCGGCTACTTTCTTATCGATGAGACTGCCGTTGGTAAGGATGGAAAAACTGAAGTCTTTTTTGTGCGCCCGAAATAATTCGAGTATCTCGAAAAAATCTTCTCTTGCAAACGGCTCACCCCCGCTGAGTGTGATGTGCCCGAAGCGTTTAGCCCCACCCTTCCATGTCTTGAGGAGCTCTATGTACTGGCAGATTATATTCATTATCATGTTGAATGAAAGCTCTGCCCCGGAGTAGCCCTCCTGATAACAATGCGCGCACCTCAAGTTGCACCGCTCGGTTATATGCCACTGCAAAAGGAGCTGTCGGCCGTCTCCATCTTCATGGCAAGTGCCGCTCTGCCATGGAAATACTAATCTCCGCCACATCCGCCGCACCCTCCTCCGGAGCATCCGCCTGAACAACCGCTACTGCCACCGCATCCGCCGGAGCATCCTGAGGTCCCTGTAGCGTTCCTCTTGAATGCTTCGCTGTATTGTGGATACAAAGAACTGACAGACAGATGTCCCGCGCCGTATAAAGCAACAAGGAATGCCGGGTCGACCCCTTCAGGCAAAGTCTGCCTCTTGAGCGTCCACCTGAAGCGCTCTCGCAGGTTTTTTAAATAATCGCGCCCAAGCCTGGTGAGGTGCTTCCTCTTTTTAAACATTAAAAAAAGAATGGCCTCCGAGATTAAAAAGGATATCACGAGGAAGGCTACCGGCTTGCCATGTGTGACCCCGAGATAGAGCTTGAGCCCTCCCGGAACCGCAATCAGCGCCCCGAAGAACAGCGCTATCCGGTTCACGCCTCTTTGCTGAACTTTGCTTCTGAGGAGATGGCACCGTTCAAGCCCCGCCCTGACATTAACAAGATGTGCTTCGACCCTTGTCCTGAAACCCCTGTCCCTGAAAAGAACCTCTGGCGTGCGCGGGGTTGAAAGAAAAGCCAGTACCTCCGCGTCGAGTGCAGACAGCCCTTGAGGGCGGACTTTGCCCGCGTCGCGGACGCGCATCTTCTTTGTTTCATTTTCTACGAAAACCAGGCCCATTTTCATCAGGCTGAAAACCCTGGACCGGATGACCGAATTGACCCCGCCCTGTAACACGGCTATAGCTACCGGGTCCAGACAAGCCCCCTCATCGAACGCATGAGAGGAAGAGCCGTCGGCATCAGTCAACAGCCTCATCAGGAAAATACAGAGCAGCGAAAAGGCTAAAAAGATCCAAATAAATACCGGCCCCGGTATCTGTCTTAAAAATTCAACCATCTATATGCTTTCCTGTACTTAATATACTATTTACTGAACCGTCATATATTTTATCGTCTATAAAAAGTTTTTCTTTAAAGGGGGCTGGCAGGGCGGGAATTTTACTGGAGGGGAAAACTTGTCTTTAGAAGATTGACTTTACCCGTGGCCAAAATTGATCTTATCTTCCTTTCTGTTGTGGAGTGACCAGTCCGGGGCCAGATTAAACAAAAGGGTCAGCTAAAAACCGGCCCTCTTTTTATTCTAATTCATTGCGTGGGTTTCGCGGGAAAAGGTATTCAGGCCTCCTGGCCTTTAAAGCCTTCACACCCCACCAGAACATGTTGCCGCCGCGCACGATAGCGTATATGCCTGTTGCAATGGCGGCCATGCCCGCCATTGCAACAGAGGACATTACGAAGAGCCCTGCTGTTATTAGACCGGTTACATACTGAGTATATGAAGGGACAGAATATTCCTCGCAAAATCATACTCCACCTCTTCGATCTATTCGTAATCTAACATATCGCATAATTAGGATCCAAATCTATGGCCCTACCGAGACCCGCATCGGCTTTGCTTTTTTCCCCTGTCTCCTTATAGGCCACAGAACGAACATAATAGGCATCAGCGTAATTCGGGTCCAGCTCAATAGCCCTCGTGCAATCAGCTATAGCATTGTAGTACTCTTTTTTACCAAGGCAAGCCGAGGCACGCTTGCCTATAAGTTTGCGGATTCAAGACAATATTCACAGACCTGGTCAGGTCGTCTAAAGCCTTATCGAATAAGATTGTCTGAATATATGTTTTTTACGGGAGAGAGGCTGGATCTTAAAATCAGAATCGGGCGAGAAGTGTCTCATCTTTCTTCATCCATCAGAGCTGTTCCTGCTATCGTGATGGTTCTTTAATGTGGCCAGTCGAAAAAGGCGCTTACAGTTGAAGAGCTTGATGAGCTGAACTAAGGATTGCAAAAAAAAAGAAAAACAAATATAATAACTTATAAAGTTTTGTTGCTTAAAATTCCGATGGAAGGATTAAGAAATAAAAGAGAAAAGAGTTTTTAATTTTTTGCCCTTTATTCCCCCTGCGATAAAAACCCAATCACCTTCGTCTTCTGTTTTCTCTGTTTTTCTCTTTTCACCTGAGCGCAATATCCTTCTCATTCCGTAAGGAAAAATATCCTGTTGACAAATGTAATCAGTAAAATCAAAAGGACCAATTTTTTATCTTAACCATGGAGAAAATCGTTGGATAAAGGAGAGCTGTTGCTTACAGCCGAACAAAAAATAACTGCGATTATGGATGGGACCTGCGAAGGTGTGACAATTATAGACAGGGACATGAAAATCATCTGGGTGAATTCTGTCGCGGAATCGTGGCTGGGAGCGCTTAACGAAGTAAAAGGCTCATACTGTTACAGTATATATCGCAATAGAAATAAAATATGCAAAGATTGCCCGGTAGTAAAATCATTTAGGACAGGAAAGATTGAAAAAGCCGCAGAGTTCTCCTGTTCGTTAAAAGGAGGGAAAAAATACTTTGAGCTGGAGGCGTCCCCGATACGGAATGAAAAGGGAAAGGCGATAGCTGTAGCGATGGTCACCCATGACTTTACTAGAATACTTGAACTGGAAGATAAGTTTAAGGAGAGCAGCAGCAGGTTCAGGGCGATTATTGACGGTATTGGCGACGGAATATCAATAATAGACGAAGAGTTCAATATAAAAAGGGTTAACAAGGCTGTGCTTGGAATTTTCAATAAAAGTGACTTCTCGGAGGTCCTTGGAAGAAAATGCTATCAGCAATATTACAGCAAGAATGCTCCGTGCGACGACTGCCCTGCTCAGAGGACATTCCTTGAAGGCAAGAAAAGCTATTCTAAAAGAATATGGCGGGACGGCAAGGAAAAAAAGGTCTTCGATATTTCGACCTTTCCGATAAAGAACGGCGGAAATGTCAGCACAGTAATAGAGTGCTTCAGGGACATGACAGGAATGGTTAATCTTGAGGACCAACTGCTCCACTCCGAGCGGCTGGCGGGGGTCGGGGAGCTCGCGGCCGGAATCGCGCATGAATTAAGAAATCCTCTGAGCATTATAAGCAGCTCAATTCAGCTCTGCCTCAAGAAGCACGATGTGAATGAGGATGTCAAGAGGCACCTGATGATAATCTGGAAAAATTCAGAGAACGCTAACAGGATCATCAGCGATCTGCTTGATTTCGCAAAGCCTTCCATTATGTCGCTCAAGCCCGGTAACATCAATAATGTGCTTCAAAGAGTCTGCAATCTGGTCCAAAGCCGCTGTGCCAAACAATCAATCAAGCTTAATAAGAAACTCCAGAAGACAATGCCCGAGATGATACTTGATGAAAAGAGGCTGGAGAGCTCTTTCATAAATTTCATCCTGAACTCAGTGGATGCGATGCCGGAAGGCGGAAACCTTTTGGTAAAGGCATATCATGACCACAGGCAGGCGGAGATAGAGGTGAGCTTTTCAGATACGGGAAAGGGGATTCCCTCTGAAAACTTAGGCAGGATATTTGACCCTTTCTTTACAACTAAGGCGAAAGGCACCGGGCTGGGCCTTTCAATAGCCCATAACGTCATCGTCTGCCATAAAGGCAAAATCGATGTGCAAAGCGAAATCAACAAGGGGACCACAATAACCATCAGGTTTCCCGCAAGCAAATAGGTGCATGATGGACGGCAAGAAAGAATTGATTTTGATAGTTGATGATAATGAGGATATGTGTCAGGTGCTCACGGAGATCCTCGAATACGAGGGTTATGAAGTCATGGTATCAAAGGATGCAAAAGCAGCCTTAAAGGGGTTTCAGAAGAGGCGCCCTGAACTTGTCCTTCTCGATATGAAGCTCCCTGAGATGGATGGGTTTAAGGTGCTCGAAGAGATTAAAAAGATAAATAACGATTCGCTCGTAATAATGCTCACTGCCTATGGTGAAGTGAAAAGCGCCGTGCGCGCCATGAAGCTCGGGGCTTATGATTATATAACCAAACCATTCAATAATGACGAGCTGCGAATAGTGATCAAGAAGGCGTTGGATGCTGGACGGCTTGTGAAAGAAGTCGCTGACTTGAAGAAAAGGCTTGAGGACCGCTTGCCCGGACAGGAGCTGAAAGGGGAGTCCCCTAAATTCTGCCATGTCCTTAAACAGGTAAAGACGATAGCGCCTACAAATATAACGGTAATACTTCAGGGAGAGAGCGGAACGGGCAAGGAAGTAATCGCCAGAATGATACATGCTGAAAGCCTGAGAAAAGAGATGCCCTTTATTGCCATCGACTGCGGGACTCTGCCGGAGACTTTGGCTGAAAGTGAGCTTTTCGGGTATGAAAAGGGCGCATTCACCGGAGCAGACTGCCGCAAGGAAGGCCAGTTTGAAATGGCAAAAGGCGGAACTTTGTTTTTAGATGAGATCACAAACCTATCGGATTCTGTACAAGCCAAGCTCCTGCGTGTGATACAGGAGAGAAAGATCCATCATCTGGGAGGCAAAAAGGATATTGAGATCGATGTCAGGATAGTGGTCGCCACAAACCTTGATTTTGCCGCAGAGGTAAATAAAGGCAGCTTCAGGGCAGACCTCTACCACAGGCTCAATGAGTTCTCTATAGAAATACCGCCGCTCAGGGAAAGGCAAGAAGATATAATGCCGCTTGCGCTCCATTTTCTGGATGAGGCTAACCGGGAATTCAAGAAGGAAATAAAAGGGATTTCCAATGAAACGGTAAAGATTCTTCTGGATTATAAATGGCCGGGGAATATAAGAGAAATGAGGAATGTCATCAGAAAAGCCGTTGTCCTGACCGACTCCGACCGGATAATGTCTTCGATTCTGCCGTCAATGAAAACAGATAATTCGTTTGATCAGGGCTGTCAGCAGGTCCTTGATAACGGAACATCTCTTAAGGAATTAAAGGGCAAATTGACAAGGGACCTTGAACGGCAAGTAATTGAAAAGGCTCTTGAGCAGGCCAAGAACAATAAGTCGCAGGCAGCAAGAATACTTAAAATAGACCGGATGACCCTTTACTCGAAGATGAAGGCCTTCGGGCTTTAAAGTGTATGTCTCTCCTTACAGAGTGTAGAGCCTCCGCTACACTCTTTTTTTTATTTCACTTCTAAAATCAATCAGACCATAAGCCCAAAAAAAACGACCACGCAGGAAACAAAGGGTTTGTCTCAAATATGAAGATGAAATCCATTTGGCATGTATGTTGCTTTGTATATAGTACAAAGCCGTTAAGGTCTTTTAATCCAAAAAAGAGAGGAGGTGAGCTATATGGCAGTCGAGAAGAACATGGCTTCTTCCAGCCTCGTAGAGGTAGTGGACAGGATCCTTGACAAGGGCATCGTTATAGATGCATGGGCAAGGGTATCGCTTGTAGGTATCGAGCTTTTGGCGATAGAAGCGAGAGCAGTATGTTCGTCTGTTGAGACCTTCCTGAAATATGCCGAAGCAATAGGTCTTACAGCGACAGAGTCAGCAACAGCGTAACAGGTTCTCGCGAAAGCGAGAGATCTCGGGCGCATCCTTTGGGTGATAGAGGCACTTTTTCTAAGCCCCCCTATCAAGAAGGCCTTAAGCATGCTCTGGAGATCTCGTCCATTATCTTAAATCCAAAACACTGCAAGGGGAAGATTTATGGTACATCCCGATTATATTAGCTCAGGGCTTGAAATCGTCGAATCTTACGAAAAGAGATTAAAGATTATTATGGACCTCATAAATGAGGCTGCAGGTTTTGTTGATGAATATACCTCGGAACAGGATTCCATGCTGATGAGCCTCAGGCAGATTCTTGCGAAAAAGGAAAACCTTAGAAAGAAGGACTTCGATACGCATATTGAGTGCATACTGAGACACAGGGAGGAGATGAGGGCGGAGCTGAAGGAGACTTTTGGCGTCCTGTGGAAAGAAGAAGGGGAAATAGTAAAAAGGCTCAAAGATATTTTTATAAAAGGCGCTCCGAAGGATTTCGAATCCATTAAAAATGAATATATTCCGCATATGAGGGAAAGGGAAGGGGCAGTTGCGAGATTTATAATGAGACTGCAGATTGACCAGGCTGAATTGTCCGCTGAGCTCAATGAGCTTCTTTCAAAAGGCGAGAACCTGCGCTTAAAGGACTTCAGAAAAGCCATAAAGGAATTTAAGTTTCTGCAGCATGGAGAAAGTAATCGCGCAGCAAAGATCGTTGAGAATTTTGAAAAGATAAGGATGGATATCATGGGGCAATGGCATAACCTCTGCTCCGTATATGAAAAGAGCGCAGTATAACTTTTGTCATTTCAGGCATCGCATCAAATCACAAGAGCTTTAACAAGGAGGGAGCCATGGCATTATCAAATGATTTCAGGGCAATGGTACAGGATATATCGGCTTCATATGATGTAAGAAAAGGGGAGCTTTCCGCGCTGAGACACCAGATGCACAAAATGCTTGATGAGTTCAGGAAAGAGAAAAAAGAAGAATTCAAGAAGCTCGGCGACGAGAGGAAGAAGGAAATCTCAGACATAAAGCAAAGGGTCTCTGACTTGAAACATGACCTAAGGGCTTCACTTCAGGAATTCAGAAAGACAACCTTCGCAGAGATACATAAGGGCGCGGAGGAAAGGAAAGAGGAAGTTTCCCATGCGCTTAAAACCTTCAGGAAAGAGGTGCTCAATACCTTCAGGCATGAACGCGAGGATATGGCATCCAGCTGGCAGGAGCTTGTGGCGTCAATGAAGGAAAAAAGGGCTGGCAAGGAACCCGGGCATTACGAAAAGACAGGCCCTGAAAAGGCAGTTCACGAAAAAAGAGCGCATCACAAGAACAGGAAGGCTGCAAAGACCCGTCATTGATTCAGGAATTGTCCGTAAGATCTTTTAGAATAAAAGAACCGGCCCGGCATTTTAAAAAGGGCCTGCTGAATCAGCCTAATTGAATCCGATATGAATGGAGGTAATCTTCTCTATGGTCTCAAATGAATATACAACTGTTCTGGAGCCCCGCAGCATGCCTGAATTTGTGGAGACACCCTATGTGAAAGGAGTTACAGAAAGGGCTTTCGCATATATCAAAGCGGGTTTTCCGGTTCACTTCAGAGGGTCTTCAGGCGCAGGAAAGACAACCCTTGCAATGCACCTCGCCGCAAAGATTGGCAGGCCCGTAGTAATCCTTCATGGAGATGAGGAGCATTCCACTTCCGCGCTTATCGGCGCCGAACAGGGCTACAGTAAAAAGAGAGTGGTCGACAACTTCATCCATTCGGTACTTAAGACTGAAGAAAGCATGCAGAAGACATGGGTTGACAACCGGCTGACACTGGCCTGCAAATACGGATTCACCCTTATATACGATGAGTTTACCAGGTCCAGGCCTGAGGCCAATAACATCCTGCTTTCAATATTGCAGGAAAAGGTAATGGACTTGCCCGGGGCTAAAGACGGCTATATAAAAGTTGATCCTAATTTTGTAGCCATATTCACCAGCAACCCCGAGGAATATGCCGGCGTATACAGGAGCCAGGATGCCCTGAGGGACAGGATGGTGACCCTTGATCTCGATTACCCGGACAGGGAGACGGAGATAGCAATAACAATGTCTAAATCCGGGTTTAAAAGGGCTGATTCTGAAAAGATAGTCGATGTCGTAAGGGGACTCAGGGATTCGGGGAAATGCGAGTTCGCCCCGACTGTCAGGGGATGCATAATGATAGCAAGGACGCTTAAGATAAGAAACGCGTCAGTTGACGCGGACAGCGCGATCTTCAGGGATATATGCACCGATATCCTCGGCTCAGAGACGAGCAGGATTGGCAGCAGGACTAACTCGGCAAAAATGAAAAAATTTATATTAGACCTGATTAATAAAAACTGCAGAAATGGAAACGGAGCAAAAAACCTAAAAGAAGAGCATGTGGCGGCTGCAGCCGGAATAATAGACGCTCTCCATTAAATAAGGAGTCGGTTATGCCCAGAAGCATTGCGGGCCTTTCAAAAATAAAAACCGGACAGAAGTCAAAAATAAGATCACTGCCCGGTATAACTGAGAACAGCTATCTCGACCTGTATGTGATAAACCTTGAAAAGGGCAGGCTTGAAAAAGAGCTGGAAGCAGTTCTCAAAAGAAAAACCAGGCTTGAGCATGAACTTAAAGCTGTTGAAAAAGAAATGATGAAGTTAAGAAAAGGAATGCCTACGAAAACAAAGGAAGCTCAAACAATAAGCCGGGCAAAGGGGAGTAGTCCAAAAACTGTTAAAACGATGATATTGGATTACTGAAATGGGAGAGAGTAATTATCTATACTGCATCATAGGCACTGACGAAGCCCGTAATTTCGGCCCTATCGGCATAGGAGGCGGGGAGATAGAAGTCACAACCCTTGGATTCGAAGGCATCTCATGCGTTATCAGCCGGTCGCCTCAGCTTGAGTACACTCTTAACAGGGAAAACCTTCTGGCCCATCAGAAGGTGATAGAAAAGGTGATGAAGGAATATACGGTGCTGCCGGTGAGGTTTTCTACCATTGCCGACAGCCCGGAGAATATTCGCGGGCTGTTAAGGAAAAGGCAGCGTGAATTTAAAAATCTCCTGTCGGAAATGGAAGGCAAGATCGAGCTTGGGCTAAAGGCTATGTGGAGTGATATGAAACAGGTCTTTAGGGAAATACAGGAGACGGACAACGAGATAAGAAAAATAAAATATAAGATGGCTGCCGGCGGGAATGGAGGCGCATATCATGAGAGGATCAGCCTCGGCACGATGGTCGCTTCCGCGCTCCAGAGGAAAAAGGATGAAGAGGCCGAAATTATCCTTTCATTGTTCAGGGATATCTCCGTAGACATCAAGAGCAACAAGGTTCACGGAGACAATATGTTCCTGAACGCCGCTTTCCTTATTGATGGGATCAGGGCCGCCGAGTTCGACAGCAGGATAAGGGAGCTTGATGAAAAAAGCAACGAGAGGATGAAATTGAAATATGTGGGGCCTGTCCCGATATTTAATTTCGTAAATATAATTGTTGAATGGAATTCATGAAATTTAACAAAGCGGAGTAAGAATATGCCTGCAAAAAAAAAGACCACCAATGAAAGAGAAGCTCATGAAAAGGATTTTGACCTGTTCGGAAAATCCTCGCTTGGAGGATTTTTCAAAGGTCTTACCGACCTCATAGACATTGCCGCGAAAGCAGCAGAAAAAGGAGAAGCCCTGAAAGGCGGGGGCGAGATAAAGGGCCCCGGAAAAGATATCAAGGGAGTATACGGGTTCTCAATAAAGACGCTTGCAGGCAAGCCCTTTTTAGAGCACTTCGGCAATATCAAGGAAACCCCGCAGGGGCCTGTAGTGGAAGAGGTGCGGGAGCCGATAGTCGATGTATTCGATGAAAAAAAGAACATAATCGTGATAGCGGAAGCCCCGGGCATTGAAAAGAAAGACATAAGAGTTGAGGTAAAGGAAGACGCGCTTGACATCAGGGCTTACGGCAATCAAAGAAAATATCACAAGGAAGTAAAGCTGCCTTCACGGGTAAAGGCTGAAACCCTTGAGTACACATACAAGAACGGCGTTATTGAAATAAAACTTTCAAAGGCGGCCTGACAAAAGGGATTATGGAAAACTCATTGAGCCTCAGGGTAACTGAATCTGCCCCTAAAGATGTAGGCAGGGGAATAGCCAGGCTGGACCCTTCCAACATGGCTAAACTTGGGATAGAAGTAGGAGATATTGTCTCAATAGAGGGGAAGCGCTGCACTGTGGCAAAGATTATGCCGATGCGTATCGAGGACCGGGGCAAAGAGGCCATACAGGTCGACGGCCTTATAAGGCAGAACGCTCAGGCGGGCCTTGGCGATAAGGTCAAGCTCAAAAAGGCGCATTATAAACCCTGCCAGAGAATCGTGCTCACGCCCGTAACCCACCTGAAGTCTTTAATAAGGGACTCAAGATATTTATCGAGCCTGCTTGACGGGCTCCCAGCAGTTGAGGGTGACAGGATAAGGGCCAGCCTTTTTGGGGCAAAGGGGCAGGATTTCTATGTTACAGCCGTATTGCCTTCTCAAGCCGTCGTAATCAATCCAAAAACAATTATAGAGATAAAGGCCGGGGATAAGAAAGCGCAGGCTGAAAAGTCACGCGTAACATATGAAGACATAGGCGGGCTCAAAAAAGAGATACGAAAGATAAGGGAGATGATAGAGCTCCCGCTGAGGCATCCGCAGGTCTTTGAGAGGCTTGGCATAGATGCGCCGAAAGGCGTGTTTCTCCATGGCCCTCCGGGCTGCGGAAAGACCCTTATCGCGAGGGCTGTAGCAAGCGAGACTGATGCTTTTTTTACGCACATCAGAGGCCCTGAAATAATGCATAAGTTTTACGGCGAGAGCGAGGCTAATCTGAGAAAAATCTTTGATACCGCTTCTGCCAACGCGCCTTCCATAATATTTATTGACGAGATAGATGCCATAGCTCCGAAGCGCGAGGATATGGGAGGCGAGAAGCAGGTTGAAAGGAGAGTGGTTGCCCAGCTGCTGTCCTTGATGGATGGGCTGGAGAACAGGGGCCAGGTGATAGTTTTGGCAGCAACTAACCTGCCTAACATGGTTGATCCTGCCCTCAGAAGGCCGGGCAGATTTGATCGTGAAATAGAGATAAGCATACCGGATAAGAACGGCAGGCTTGAAATACTCACGATACATACGAGAGGCATGCCGCTTGCTTCAGATGTCGACCTTGAAAAGCTGTCGCAGATAACGCACGGCTTTATCGGCGCTGACCTTGAGGCGCTTGGCAGGGAAGCTGCCATGATCACGCTTCGAAAGGTCTTCCCTACTATCGACCTCCATCTGGAGGAGCTTCCCTATGAAGTGCTTAAATCTCTTGAAGTTAAGATGGATGATTTTCTCGAAGCCTTAAAAGAAATAGAGCCTTCGGCGCTCAGGGAAGTGTTTGTGGAAGTCCCTGACATCAGATGGTCGAATATCGGCGGATTGGACAAAGTGAAACAGGCTCTGCAGGAGGCAGTCGAGTGGCCGCTGCGTAATTCTGAAATATTCAAATACGCCGGCGCCAAGCCTCCAAAGGGCATTCTTTTATATGGGTCGCCAGGTACAGGCAAAACGCTTCTCGCAAAGGCGCTTGCAACCGAGAGCGAAGTTAACTTCATTTCAGTAAAAGGGCCTGAACTGATATCCAAATGGGTAGGCGAAAGCGAGAGGGGCATCAGAGAGGTCTTCCACAAGGCAAAGCAGGCTTCTCCGTGTATCATTTTTTTTGATGAGATTGACTCGCTTGTTCCCAAACGGGGTGGTGGAGAATCTCAGGTCACGGAAAGGGTGATAAGCCAATTCCTTACGGAGATGGACGGCATAGAGGAATTGAAGGGCGTTGTTGTGCTTGCGGCTACAAACAGGGTCGATATCCTGGACCCAGCACTTTTGCGCCCCGGCAGGTTTGACCAGATCTTCGAGATTACGCTGCCTGACAAAAAGTCCAGGACCGAGATATTTAAGGTCCATACAAAAGGCAAACCGCTGTCTAAAGAAGTAGACCTGAAAGAATTATCAGAGCTTACTGACAGGTTTACCGGTTCAGAAATAGAGGCTGTATGCAGGGAAGCGTCTCTTTCGGCTGTAAGGGAATTCATGTCCAGGAAGGCATTGGCATCAGGAGATAATTTTTCTGCCTCATATCGCGGTCTTGTGATTACGATGGAGCATTTCAAGAGGTCTGTTGAGGCTTTCAAAAAAGAAAAGGACATTGGGCTAAGGAGCTTGAGATGACCTTTTACAAGGCAGGATACCATGGGCTTTATACTTGATGACATTTTGCTCTTCCCGATCAATGGAGTTGTATGGATTGCCGAAAAGATCAAGGAGTCCGCGGAGGCGGAGCTGCTCGATGATTCGAAAGTGAGTGAGAGATTGATGGCCCTCCAGATGCAGCTTGAACTTGAGGAGATTACCGAGGAAGAGTATCAAAAAAAAGAGACTGAGCTTCTGGATAGGCTTGAGGAAATAAGGAAATACAAAGAATCGCATGGCTTAAATAAATAGACTGAGGGTGAAAAGAAAAATGCCCAATATCGGAAACATAATCACAATGGCAAGGAACGAAATAAGCGGGATTACAGGCCTTAAACCTTCATCAACGATTAAGACCGCAAAGGATGAAAAAGGCTGGCATATATTTGTCGAGCTCATAGAAAAACATTCGATCCCGGACGGAATGGATATATTGGCCACATATGAAGTTGTTGTAGATGATGACGGCAATCTCCTTGAATTTAACCGCAGGGGGATGCGTAAGAGGATGGATACTCTTGTAACTGAGTGGTAAGAGCGGTGTGGAGGCAGTGATGGGGAAAAAAGCTTCGATGAACGACAGCAATACTCTTTTTGATGTCGTAGAAAGAATTTTAGACAAAGGCCTGGCGATAAACGCGGATATCTCGATCTCAATCGCGGGGACCGAGCTTCTGGGCATAAGAATAAGGGCGGCGTTGGCTTCGTTCGAAACAGCGGCCAAATACGGAATGGAGTTCCCTACAGGCATCAACCAGGGGCTTGCGGCATGGCAGGAGGCAATGGAATCGAAAGAGAATTGCCCGGGATGCGGCAAAAGGCAGCTTGTGGAAAAGCTTCTGAAGGAAGGGTGCCCGTGGTGCGGTTGGATAAGCGCCAGGGCAAAGCTTATCCAGCAGGCAGGTTGAAGAGTATCGTTTTATAAAGGTAAAAAGTTTTTATGGACTACTCATCGAAATACCTATACGGAATCATACCCTTTTCTGAAAACAATCCGGTAACAATTCCTGCCGCGGACAGTGACGGCACGGAAATCTCAGCCATACCTTACAGGGACATAGCCTGTGTCGTTTCTGATTACAAGGGCGGTTTTGGCACAGGCGACAGGAAAGCCCTCGTACGGTCCATTCAAAACCATCAGGCCATTATGGAAAGCCTGATAAAAGACCGTGAGATAATCCCCATAAAATTTGGCACAAAACTCGACGGAAGAACGGCGATTGAAAATATGCTGGAATCGGGATATTTCGAATTCCACAGGATACTCGCTTTAATAAAGGGGAAAATTGAATTAGACGTGACGGCTTTTTGGAACAGCCTCGACGCGGTACTCAAGGAGATAGCCGAGTGGAATGAGGAAATTTGCAGTATCAAATCAGCTATAACAGGCAAACCGTATGAGGATACCATTAGTGACAGGGTAAAGATCGGGGCTATTATAAAGTCGGCCCTGGATAAGAGAAGAGACGGGATACAGAACAAAATATTTGAGTGCATGCGCAGGGAGGCAGTCGATGCCCATGCGCAGGATGTTACAGACGACAGGGTGATTTTCAGCGGCGCATTTCTCATAGAAAGGGAAAAGGAGCCGAAGTTTGATGAGATACTGGATGGCTTAAATGAGGATTTCAGGGGCGCAGTAAATTTCAGATGTGTCTTTCCGCTGCCTCCTTATTCTTTCAGCACAATAGACATAAAAGAAGTCGGGTATGACGAGATATTGAAGGCCAAGGAAATGCTATCGCTGGGAGATGAAGCTACAGCAGGAGATATAAGGGAATCTTACAGGAATAAAACTCTGGGAACACATCCTGACAAAGACCCCGGCAATCCAATGCTTGGCGTAATCTTTGAGGAATTGACAAACTCTTACAGGCTCCTGAACAAATTCTGCAATGGGGAAAGGTGTTCATTCAGGCAGAATGATTTCAAGAGGTTCTTCTACATTGACACGCTGGGCGCCAAGTAAGAAAAAAATAAGACGGAGAGATTTGCAAAATGGCGATAGACCTGAACGAAAGTAATCTGAGGCAAGGGTTGATGTCACTGGTGGTAGCCCTTGTAGATGTCATCAAAGATGTGCTTAAGCATCAGGCCGTGATGAGAATGGAAAGCGGTAATTTAAGTGATGAAGAAGTTGAAAGGCTCGGAAAAGCTCTGATGGCCATAGAAAAAGAGATTGAAAATATAAAAAAAGATTTTGAAATAACAGAGTCGGTCCATTCCATTAAAGGCGGGCTTGACGACGCAGTGAATCAGATGTGCTCGGCGTTTATGCCGCCGCTTGAAAAGAACAGGGCTGACTTAACAGGTTTGGAGTAATCATTATGAATGGAATAAACGCCTTGAAAAATCCTGAAGACGCATACTGCGTAGAAGAGGGCATTTATGTGTATTGCATTGCAGATGGTGAAGCATTCCCATTCCTGAAGAATAAAGGCCTCGGAGGCTGTGATGTCTGGACATATAAATGCATGGACCTTTTTGCTGTTTTACAAAACTGCCCTGCCGAATACCTCACCAAAAAAGATGAAGAGACTTTAAAAGCATGGGTGCTGATTCACCAAAAAGTAATAGATGAGGTTTCAGGAAAATCCGGGGCGCTCCTGCCATTCGGCTTCGGGAAGGTACTGAATAAGAGAGAGGGCATAACGCCTGTCGAAAGCCTTAAGAACTGGATCGAACAAAACCATCAATCACTCAAAGAGAAGCTTGAAAGGGTCAGGGGCAAAGATGAATACGGGATTCAGGTGTTTTTAGATGCTTCCGGTATCCAGGCTGAACTTGCGGAAAATTCCATTGAGATAGCCCGGATTAAGAACGCGATTGCGAGTTCCTCGGAGGGAATGGCATTTCTTTACCAGGAGAAGCTTTCAAGGCTGGTCAGCGCGGAACTGGAAAGAAAAGCATGCGAATTTTTCAGCATATTTTATTCGAACATAAAGGAATTCGCCGATGAGATAAAGATGGAGAGCACAAAGAATTCCGCCCCCGGGAAAAAGATGATTATGAACCTGTCATGCCTTGTCAGTAAGGAGCAGGTGCAGCTGCTGGGCTATCTGCTGGAAGACATTGAAAAAGACGAGCGCTTCAATGTCAGGTTTACCGGGCCGTGGGCGCCGTATTCTTTTGTGTAGAAATCCTGAAAGGTAAAAATGGAGCCTACGAGGGAAGTAAAAACAACACTTACCGATGTTTTAGACAGGCTTTTGGATAAGGGCCTTGTTTTGAACGCAGACCTTGTAATCACGGTCGCCGGTATCCCGCTTGTAGCCATTTCCCTCAGGGCGGCTGTGGCGGGAATGGAAACCATGCTTAAATACGGCGTCATGGAAGATTGGGATAAGAGCATAAGAGGATTGAATAAGGAGGCAATTTGTCAAAGGTAATCGGAATAGACCTTGGGACCACTTTTTCTGCAGCTGCCTACCTTGAATTTGGAAAACCTGTCGTTATTCCCGACAAGGACGGACATAAACTCACGCCATCAATCGTAGCAATACTCAATGACGGCAAAAGGATTACAGGAAGGCAGGCGAGGGCTCAGGCCGAAAGCAATCCTGATGGGACGGTTTTTTCGATAAAGAGGAGGATGGGAAGGAATTCATATATTGATCCTGAAGGGGCTATTAGTGAAAAAGGTTTGATAACACAGGTCAAAAGGCACATGGGCTCTGACTTCAGGATTAAAATAGGCGGCAAAGAATATACGCCTGAAGAGATCTCCGCGGTTATATTAAGAAAGATGAAAAAAGATGCCGAGGATTACCTCGGTGACGAGATAAGTAAGGCCGTTATAAGCGTTCCCGCGTACTTCAATATCACACAGCGTCAGGCAACACTTGATGCCGGGGCAATAGCGGGACTTGATGTAATAAGGATAATCGATGAGCCTACAGCCGCGGCTCTTGCCTATGGGTTGGATATGGAAGGGGCTGAAACAGTAATGGTCTGGGACCTTGGGGGAGGGACTTTTGATGTTTCGATATTGGAGCTTGGAGGAGGATTGTTTGAAGTAAAGAGCGTAAGCGGAGATACATGGCTTGGAGGGGAGGATTACGACCAGCGCTTGGTAGAATATCTTATCGAGGAGTTTAAGAAAGAATATGGAGTAGATGTCTCCGCCGATAAAGGGGCCATGATAAGGCTTAAGGACGCGGCAGAAAGCGCAAAAATAGAGTTTAGTGAGAGTGAATTTTCACATGTGATTTTCCCGTTTAATGAAAACAGGCTTGAGGCCTTTCTTACAAGGGGCAAATTCGAAGAACTTACCAGAGACCTTGCGGAAAGGATGAAGGCCCCCACAGAGCGGGCTTTAAAGGACGCAGGGTTTAAACCGTCTGATATTGACCGGATAATACTTGTAGGAGGCTCCACGCGGATGCCTCGCATACGGCAGCTTTTCAGTGAGATTATGGGCAAGGAGCCGTATATTGATATGCACCCTGATGAGGTGGTCGCCATGGGGGCTGCAATACAGGCAGGTATTCTCACTAAGGAAATTGCTAAGAGGATACTTGTGGATGTTACACCCATATCCCTTGGAATAGAGACCGAAGGAGGGATTTTTACCAGGATAATAGAAAGGAACACAACCATTCCGGCTACAAGAAGCCGGATATTCACGAACTCAGCGCAAGACCAGGGCTCGATGGAAATCCATGTGCTTCAGGGCGAGAGGACCATGTCAGCTTATAATATTACAATGGACAGGTTTGAGCTTACGGGGATTGAGCCCGCTCCGAGAGGCGAAGCAATGGTCGATATAAAATTTGAAATAGACGCGAACGGGATATTGCGCGTCTCTGCAACTGATTTAAGGACTGAAAATTCGAAGTCGCTCCGAATAAGTCCGAGGTTTTATGGCCTTGCTCCGGAGGAGATCGAACGCATGATAAAAGAGGCTGAGAAGTCAAATGAATCGGACGGGATGGAGAGGGAAAACGCAAAAATCCTTATCAGGGCCAATAACCTGCTGACAGCCGCGGGGATGGCGGCCAAAGACGCATTGTCTGTCATCTGCATTTCTGAATCGGCCAAGGTTGAAGAGATGGAAAATATGGGAAGGAAACTTGAGAAAGCAATTTCTGAAGGGAATACTCAACTGATAAAGGACGCTTCTGATAAGCTTGAGAAATGCATAAAGGTCATTGAGACTGAAATTGAAAAGAAATTCCAAAAAAAAGAGTCGCTGAACAGGGTAGCCTGAGAGGGCTTTATGATAAGGTCGATACCGCCCAGAACGATGCTTGGTAAATTGAGAGGGGAAAAGGATGAAAATAGGCCCGGAGGGGTCTTGAGGTCTGCAAAGCCCAAGGAATGGGTGTATGAGACAAAGCCTGCTTTCAAAAGGGTAAAGGCGCCTCTTATCGATGTTTTCAGGGAGGCAGAGGAAGTAAGGATAATAATGGACCTCAGCGGCTTCAGCAGGGGTGAGATAGATATTGATATTCAGCCTGACAGGTATATTATTTCCGCCGTAAAAGGAGAGCAGGTCTTAAGAGAGGAGATACTTATTCCGCAGGATGTAAATCCGTCAGCTGTAGAGGAAAACTATAAAAACGGAATACTCGAATTAGTCCTGCCGAGAGAGAAAAAGGCTGCTGAGGATAAATAATTGAAAATCCAACAGGTTCTTCGGACTAAGAAGGAGAAGGCATGGATAATAGATACAGGATTTTAATTCTCGATGATGATGAGAATATCTGCAGTTTTTTGAGAATTTTTTTTGAAGAAGAGGGTTGTGAAGTTATGACTTCCTTAAGCGCTGAAGAAGGGCTGAAAAAAGCGCTGGAGCAAAGGCCCGACATTGTCTTTGTTGACCTGAGTATCCCTGAAATGGGTGGAATCGAGGTTTTAAGGAAGCTTAAAAAAAATAACAGCAACATGGCAGTTGTCATGATTACCGGATTTGGCACAATAGAGGGTGCGATGAAAGCCATGGAGTGCGGGGCACACGATTATTTAACAAAACCTATCGACATGGATTTCATGAAAGAAGTAGTATCATGCGCTTTGAACTCAGCCCAGATTAAGGCGGCGGGCATAAGATACTAAATAGTTTTTTTTATAAACCATGAGAAGCTAAATGAAAAAGCTGATATTTGTCCCTGTCATTCATATGGGAGCTGATCTTGGAAGCATAGCCGAAAAAGCTGCTGAAAGGGGCATTTCGGGTGTAGGAGAAGACATTTGGCAAAGACACACAAAAACGATACTCGGTTTTTGGCAGTCGATAGCAGGTTATTTTGAGACTTTCGACGCCAAGGGAGTGAAGTTATACCAGGACGGAATGATTGCCGATAAAGAACTCGGAGCAAGGATAATAGAAGACGGAATAAAAGCTGGAAGTATTAATTTTCGGATATTATCAGATCTTTTGCAAAGGGGGGCTGTTCTTGTCAGGACAGAGGATTTTAAGCTCGTTAAGCAAGAGCATGACTGGTTTATTGAATTGAGCAAGGCGCGGACGAAAATCGAGAAGATCATAGTTTATCTTCGTTACATTTTAGTAAAGGGGAAACTTCTTAAAAAAAGGGATAAATACGTAGCGATGAGGATAAACGGAACTTTAAAGAAAAATGAGACAGGGGTTTTGTTTATAGGGGCGAACCATGATGTTGAGAGATGGCTTGATAAAGATATCGGCATGGTAGAACTTAAGGATAAAAAGAAGCTTATCGAGTATCAAAGAGGGTTTATCCATTGGGATAGGCGTAGAGAAAAATTTGATAAATTGGCAGGATATCTTACCCTGCCGGTAGAACGGGAAAAACAGTCTGCAAACCTAAGAGCCTCATAAAACAGAATGTTTGCTATAATCTGTGCGACTCGTGCCACTAAAATACCCAACCCATTTTCCTGCAGTGATTTAAGTTTTAAATGACATTAAGCCTACCAAGAGGAAGCCTGCCCTGTTCTTTCCATTTTTCTTTCGAGGCGTTTTTCAAAAAGGTCGAAGAATTTTGATTGCTGTTCTTTTTTGAGTATAGCCTTCTCTTCAAGGAGGTGCTCCACTACAAGCGCCTGCATCCTGCCCTGAAGTTCGCTTACATCCGTCAAAACGGCATTGACGGCAGCCCTGTCCTGCTTGTCTGCACGGAGGTGCTCGATGAGCTGTTTTCTCTTCTTTACTATCTCTTCCTTTAATTCGCCCGTTGCCTTGCGGAATGCGATGTCCTTCTCCTCTATCATCTTCTGCTGCTCAGGGGTAAGCTCCAGGGTGTTCATCAAGACACGGCTCTTATGCCCCCTTTCATGATGTGCATGCCCGTTGCCTCTGTAAAAATGATAGCCTAACGCAGTCAGGAAAAGAAAATTGAGCACCAAAGAAAGTATCAGTATTAATTTTAACGACTTGTCTTTCATCTGTACTCTCCTTCATCAAAATACGCTCCCGCGATGGACTCGGGGGGAGCAGCCCCAAGGTAATCAAGAGACATTGAGGCGAATATCTGTTCTGAGTCGGCTGTTGAGATATCTTTTTCAATAAAAAACTTTCCGGCGAAAAAGGCCCCTGAAATTATCTCGATTGCCAGCACCATGATTATCGCAAACCTTCCTAAATTCGCGGATATTGAAAAAGGCTTCTGATGCCACGGTTTGCCAGAGCCCTGTCCGTAATCTTCGCCTGTTTGTTCGTCTGAAGCAATCTTTCCCATAATGCCTGCAGCAAACCCCGCAGGCGCTTTGAACCTGTAAGCGCCCCCTACTGCTTCGTGCGCATCCAAAAGCTCCTGAAACCCGTCCCTGCACGCGGCGCAGTCTTTAAGATGCGCTTCAAGGAGGGCCTTTCTCTCTGCGGCCCTTCCGTCGATATGCTCTGAGAATAATGATTGCGCTTCCCTACAATCCATCTGTCTTGCTCCTTACTGAATTAAACGGCAGAAGTCTTAATATTGTTCCCTCAAATCCTTAAGCGCCTTTTTAAGCTCTTCCCTTGCCCTTGATATCCGGGACTTCACGGTGCCCATTGAAATATCCAAGGCCTCGGCTATCTCTTCATATGATAATCCCTCGATATCCTTTAACAGGATAACAGTCTTAAGTTTTTCCGAAAGCCCGGCTATGGCCTTGAAGATTGCGCTATTTAATTCTTTGGATTCAAGTGATTTATCAGGCCAAGGCGCGGATGATTCATCCAAGGCGAAGTCATCTCCGTCAGGCGAGGCCCTGTTCAGATATTCATGGACAGGCCTTCTTTTATGGTCAATGCAGGTATTAAAGGCGATACGGTACAACCATGATGAAAAATATGGGGAGGGGCTGAAACCTGAAAGATTCTCATAAAGCTTGATAAATACTTCCTGCGCCGCATCCTGCGCGTCACTGGGGTTTATAAGCATATATCGGCAGATGTTATAGATCCTGTCCTGATGTCTGCAAATAATTTCCTCAAAGGCGCTCCTGTCGCCTTTTTGAAATCTTTCTACAAGAAGCCGGTCGATATTTTTATCGATCATAGATTTATAACGCCGTTATTACAGGTAATGTTCCCTGAAAGTGAGCGAAAAACCTTGTCAAAAAAGGGGAATCGATGCGCGGAACCATGAAACCCATTGAAATATATAAAAATTTCCATTCGTGGCAATTATACCAGCACAGCTTTATTTTTTCAAAAGCAGCTTTTTTTTTGAAATCAGTGATAGAATCTTAATCTATACGGAACATTCCATTGCTTTGCCTCGTTCTTTCAAGAGGACAATAGCTTTATTTAAAGACCTGTAATCTCTTCTTCAGCAAAATTAAAAGGACAATGAGAATACTTCTGGTAGAAGACGAAAAGGACTTTGCGTCCATATTAAGGCAAGGGCTTGAGGAAAAGGGCCATAATGTTTCTGTGGCTCACGATGCCGAAGCGGCCTTGCTTGAAGCAGGCTGCTGCTCTTTCGACCTGTTTATCATGGATATAATCCTGCCTCGCATGGATGGACTTACCGCACTCGCCAACCTCAGAAAGAAAAACATATCGTCCCCCGCAATAATCATTACAGCAAGGGTGGAACTCGCAGGAGAGCTCAAGGGAATTGGAATGGGGATTGACTCCTGCCTGATAAAGCCTTTTGCCTTCAGTGAACTTTTAGAAGAGATTGACTGCGTAGTGGAACGGTTTAAGGTAAAGCAGAGGGAGCGCGCGCCGGAGTTAAGTCCCTGAGAATGATTCAATAACAGATAGAAATTTTTAAACCGCCCTTTTTCTGCTTTGATTACCCTTAAAAATCTGCATTCAGTATATCTTGCCTGAGCTGTATCTCACTAAAAAATCTCTTCAGCGAAAGCAAAACTCTATGGGATTGTGGTTTGTTTATCTGTTCTTGCCCTTGATGCGGGTGTCTTTGAAGCCGTATTTTTTAGGGCTGTTCACTTCTTTTTTATTATGGATAGGCGAACCCGCAAGTATGGCCTTCTGTTCCTCTCTCCCTTTGACGCTCTTTTCCACAAAACATGGCTTGCCAGTAAACGGGTCTCGTTCCGTCCAGTACATGAGGGTGGAATATGTGGACGGGGTAGGAGTAAATACCTGTACCTGCTCAGGCACGGTGCCAAGCTCCTTCAAGGCGAAGGTCTTAAGCCTCTTCATATCTTCCGTGCCGCAGCCCGGATGCGCGGCCATCAGGTAATACGATAAAAACTGCCTGAGCCCCGCTTCTTTTGTAAATTTATAAAAAAGCTCCCTGAACTTTAAAAGGGCAGTGCGGTCGCAGCCCGGTTTGCCCATCTTCTCAAGCACGATCGGCTCCGAATGCTCAGGGGCTATCTTCATCTGACCTGAGACATGATGAAGGACAAGCTCTTTAAGGTATCTCTCACCGTCGTTTTTATCAGCCAGCACCAAGTCGTGCCGAATGCCTGAGGCAACGACAACCTTTTTAACTCCGTTGATGGAGCGCAGTTCCTTAAGAATGGAAAGCTGTTCTTCGTGGCCTGATTTAAGAAGCGGGCAGACCTTCGGGGAGATGCAGCTCTTTTTCGGGCAGCAGCCATGTTTCTCTACCCTGTCGCAGCCGGTTTCGTACATATTCGCTGACGGCCCGCCAACATCGTGTATCCTTCCCTTAAACAGGGGATGCCTCGTCATCTCTTTTGCCTCGGCAATAATCGAGGCCTTGCTTCTGCTCCTTACGCGGCGGCCTTCATGTACGGCAATGGCGCAAAAACTGCACTCACCGTAACAGCCGCGGTGCGTAGAGATGGAGAAACGGATTGTCTCAAGGGCCTTTACCTCGCCGTCCTTGCGGTGGAAGGGGTGGACATCCCGTTCATATCCAAGGCTGTACACCTCGTCAAGTTCCTTCTGAGAGGGATAGAGCGCAGGAGGGTTCTGGATGAGGTAACGGTTGTCATGCCTTTGGGCAAGCCTCTGCGCTGTGGCAGGTTCATTGTTATTATAAAATAATATGAAAGCCCTTGTGAAAGCGTTCTTGTCGCTTGCGGACTCTTCGTATGAAGGCAGTTCCAGACAATTTTCAGGAAGGTCTTTGGAGATATAGCAGAGCCCGCGTACGCCTCTTGGGTCTTTCCCTTCCTTTAAGCACTCGGCGAGCTCAACCACGGAACGCTCTGCCATGCCGTAGAGAAGGTAGTCGGCCTTTGCGTCAAAGAGGAGGGAGCGCCTGATGCTGTCCGTACAAAAATCATAATGGGATATCCTTCGCAGGCTTGCCTCTATCCCGCCAAGGACAATGGGGCGCGGATTTGTCTTGCAATACCTTCTGATGAGATTGGCGTAGGCAATGGAGGCCCTGTCAGGACGCCTGTTGTTTATGCCTCCGGGGGTGTAATCGTCGCTATTGCGCTTGCGGCCTGTTGCTGTGCGGTTGGAGACCATGGAGTCGATACACCCGCCAGTAACGCCCCAGAAGAGCCGCGGCTCGCCGAGGCGCGTGATATCGGCTTGAGAATTTATATCAGGCTGTCCTATAACGCCGACCCTGTAGCCTGCGGCAAACAGAACCTTTCCGATTACGGCAACTCCGACATAGGGCGAGTCGATGTAGCTGTCGCCTGTTACCAGTATTACATCGAGGGCATCCCATCCCAACCCTTCCATCTCTTTTTTTGTTGTCGGCAGAAACATCTTTTCCTCTTTAACGGCCTCTATGAGGCACAATATTTTATTGTACTCCAACTGTAATGTACGGGTCAACTTAAGACCGTATATCATCAGTGAGGCCGCTGGCCGGGTTTGAGATGGGGTGACCTGTGTCACAGGTTTTTACCCCATGAAAGAGTAAAATTATTCAATAAAGACAGCTAATTAGTTGAGACTATATGCCAAAAGGAAATGAGAAGGGATTCACTCTGCTTGAATTGCTTATCGCCATGTCCATCTTGTCTGTCAGTATTCTTGGGCTTGCGACAATGCTCAGTTCCGGCATAGGAACCGACCGTTTCGCCCACATGATCGCGGTAGAGGGCTCAGTAGGCTCTTCGGTTGTTGAGGAAATTGTCGCGAGAGACCCTTCAGATCCTATCTTTTCTTCCAATATAACAGGGGCTGCATACGACCTTGACCCTGATACGGCTTCTACTGTCAGGACTGTACAGGGCAGGACTTATTCAGCTACTTATTCCATCTCCGTAAATAATCCTGTCTCAGGCGTATCAAAGATAGATGTAACGGTAATAAACGGCACAAGGACAGTGAGCTTTACGGCTTTCAAAAGCACTGTTTAAGGATTCGGGGTGTTTGCGTGAACAAAGGCTTTACCCTTATCGAGTTAGTGATAGCGATGGCTATACTGGGCGTGCTTACTGCCGGGATGTTTTCGCTCTATAACACCCAGCACAAAGTCACCCATATCGAAGAGGATGTCGTCGATGTCCAGCAAAACCTCAGGATGGCCATGGACAGTCTGAGTAAAGACCTGAGGATGGCAGGCTTTGCCCTGACCGGAGGGGAGAGCTCCATAGCTTTGGTCAATAACAACGGCGGGATTGGCGGGTCTGATATTATGACCATCAACACCGCAGCCGCTTCAGGCATCACTGCCCGCATAGATACAGGCCTTTCAACTACAGTAAGCATGGGAACGCCACTCACCTTTACGGTCTCTTCAGGGGAAGAGGCAGGCCTTTTCGTCATTGGAAACGCGGTCAGGATAATCAACCCGGGTGACAGGAGCCAGCCCGCTGATACGGCATTTACAGTAGACGCGGTAGATGCGGCTGCGCAGACAATCACAATGACCCCGCTGGCAAACGCCGGGGCAGTTGATTTTAAAAGGGGTTTTCTCATAGCCAAAACAGGGGAGGGCGCCCCTGATACCTTTCCTAATCAGGTTCTCTACTGTCTTGGCCCTTCTTCAAGCTGTGCTCCTTCGGTATCATGCTCCGTGCAGAATTGCCTGATGAGAATAGTTAATGGTTCGCCCTCTGACAGCTCGGTAATAGCCACTAACATACGGGACCTTCAGTTCAGGTATCTGATTGACGGAAGCCAGACCGAGGCTGATGCTCCGTCCAACCTCTCGAAGGTAAGGGATGTAAGGGTTTCAATGACAGGCCAGACCGTTGCTACGGCAGAGCTTTCAGGCACAGCGAAATTGAGAGAGATGACCGCCGTAGCCAAGCTCAGGAACAGATGAGGTGCTGAGATGAAGATTGTCAATAATGAAAAAGGCATGGCCCTTGTAATAGCGCTCATTATCATGTTCATCATGAGCCTTCTTGGGACGATGCTCTATACCACATCCTCTTCAGAGACGAAGGCAGCAAGGAATTACCGCACGAAGCAGGACGCATTCTACGCGGCAGAGCGCGCTATTGAATACGCAAAGACCGATTCCAATATTTATGCCACCATAGGCTCAGGTTCCGTAAATATCCCGCTTTCAGGCGTGAGCCTTTCAGCGGGATCAAGCAACGCAAGCGGCACAGTAGAATATCTTGCCAACGGAAACCCGCCAAGAGGGTCGGGTTTGGATGCAACAGAGTTCGAAGCTAACTTCTATGTCATTTCAGCCGCAGGCACGGGGCCGGCAAACTCAATGACGGAGATGGAGACAAATGTCGCGCGCATTGTCCCTAAAAAATAAGCTTCTTCAGGCTTCGGTATTTTTCGTGTCAGTTCTTGCGGCCTCAGGTGCATGGGCCCTGGACCAGTATCCCGGGGATACTGTCATTTACGGCTTGTCCACGGGCTCCATACAGCCCAATGTCCTTATAGTCCTTGATAACTCCGGCAGCATGAGCGACACCATAGTCTCAGGAGCCCCGTATAACGCTTCTACAGTTTATCCTGCTACTGACGGCTGCCTTGGCGCACCCTGCGAGACCAACAGGGTCTATAAATGGCGCTCGGTTGAGGGCAAGTGGTCCAATTTTATAAGTGATGTAAATTCCATCACCTGTTCGACGGCTAAAAACTCCCTCCTTTCTACCGGCATTTATCAAGGCAGTCTCAGGACCTCCGGGGCCTGTTCAGGCAACGCCGGCAGTTTCGCTACAGGCAATTATATAAATTGGCTCGGCGCAGGCGGAGGCTACCGCGCCAAAATGGAAGTCGCAAAGGAGGTTTTGGCGGACCTTCTAAGCACGACATCAGGCGTCAGGTTCGGCCTCATGATATTTAACCAGTCCAACGGAGGCCACATTGCGGGCGTGGGCGACAGTTACGGCTACAATGGTTATGATGCCTATATTAATGATATGGACGCCATCTTCTCCGGAAGCACTACGAACAGGACAGCCCTCATAAACACGGTCAATAATATAGACCCATCAACATGGACGCCTTTGGCTGAAACACTCTTTGAGGCAATGAATTATTTTAAGGGCCAGAGCACCAGCTTTAACGGAAGCATAGTCTATAACACGCCCATACAGTACGCATGCCAGAAAAATTATGTAATCCTTATTACGGACGGCATGTCCACTGAGGACAGGAGCCCTGTACTCAGGACCATTTGCAATGATGGAGACTGTGACGGGGACGGCTTTGAGCCAGCAGGCGACCCGCAGAAGGTCTATAACTCACAAGGCTCTGACTATCTCGACGATGTTGCCAAATACCTTTATGATAACGACCTTTTGCCTGACGGCCCTGATGACAGGACAATAGGCAAGCAGAACGCGCTTACCTTTACAGTCGGTTTCGGGCTTGCGGGCGTCACTTATGCTGAGAAGCTCCTGCAGGAGACAGCCTATAACGGCGGCGGCGCGTATTATTCCACATCATCCACAGCAGGTCTAAGCGAATCCCTCAGGCAGATATTGGCAACTATTGTGGAAGAGAACACATCGTTTGTCGCGCCTGTGCTTCCGGTCAGCCCTGAGAACCGCACCTACACCGGAGATCGCCTTTACATGGGCTTTTTCAAGCCCAGGAACCAGGCCTTCTGGAGCGGCAACCTAAAGAAGTACGGTCTTGACACTAATGGCAATGTCGTGGACAGGAACGGGAACCCTGCGACCAATGCCGATGGAAGCATCAGGGATAATGCAGTTTCCTATTGGGGCATGGTAGCTGACGGAGGCGAGGTGGAAAACGGCGGGGTTGGCGCATTGCTCCTTTCAAGGTCGCAGGCAAGGAATATTTATACCTATACCGGGGCCAGCCTTGATCTTATTGCCTCGGGGAACGCGTTTTCGACTTCCAACACAGGGCTTACAGCCGCCATGCTCGGGGTAGCGGATGACATTGAAAAAAACAAGCTTATAAATTATGTCCATGGAAACGATTCCTATGATGACGACCTCAACGGCGTGACATCAGAGAAAAGGAATTGGATACTCGGAGACATACTTCATTCCAAGCCTGTTGTCGTAAGCTACGCGTCTTACTCCGTTGCGAATGAGTCGGATTGCACACAGAATAAATCCGTCGTGTTTGTGGGCAGCAACGGAGGCATGCTTCATGCCTTTAAGGACTGCGACGGAAGCGAGTTGTGGGCCTTTGTTCCGCCTGACCTGCTTGCAAACCTGAAGCAGATGCCTGCGGCAACCCATACCTATTTTGTTGATTCATCGGCAGTGCCGTATATATATGACGCTAACAGCGACGGTACAATAGACTATTCAGCCGGAGACAAGGCCATAACACTGTTCGGAGAGAGGAGGGGAGGCGGATCCTACTATGCCATTGATGTTTCAAATCCATCTTCCCCGAAGTATCTCTGGAGGCTCAGCTCCACTGAAAGCCCTTCAGGAGTAAACACCGACTATTCAGAACTGGCTGAAAGCTGGTCAGAGCCTGTCATAGCCAAGGTCTTTGTTGAGTCGGCAGGAGTTGATGTGGTGAAGGTAGCGGCCTTTATCGGCGCAGGCTATGACAACGCCGCAGAGGACCAGGAGCCAGCGGCCTCATCCACAAAAGGCAGGGGAGTGTATGCTGTTGAGGTTGCCACGCTCACATCAGGCGTGCCCGGCTTCTTCACAAGCGGCAGGAAGATATGGGGCTATACCAATAGTGCTAACTCGCAATTGACAAGGTCTTTCCCTGCGCAGCTTTCCATTCTCGACCTGAACGGGAACGGGTATGCTGACAGGGTATACGCAGGAGATACGAGCGGCAACATCTGGCGTTTTGATATCGGGAGCAAGCTTGTATCAAGCTGGAGCGGTCGCAAGCTCTTCAGGTCTAACCCGGGCGCAGACGCGAGCAGCGGGCGAAAGATGTTCTACAAGCCTGCCGTAACGCTCGAAGTAGGCTACGAGCTTCTTTTCTTTGGCACAGGGGACAGGGAGCATCCGATTTCAACAGGGGTTGTTGACAGGCTTTACGCCGTAAAAGATGCCGGGCAGGCTGTTACAAAGGGGGAGGCTGATCTTTCTGATGTCACTTCTTCGGCATCGGTCAATATATCTTCAACATACGGCTGGTATGTAAAGCTCGATACGAACAATGCCGAAAAGGCGCTTGCGCCTGCGGCGGTCTTTGGCAAGGTGGCTTATTACACCACTTTCACGCCTGCAACATCTGTAGCCATGTGCAGCGCGGGAAGCGGCACATCGAGGCTCTACTCGCTTAATTATCTGGACGCAGGCGCTGCGTACAATTATAACCTTGCAAACGATACCTTAAGCGGGGCAGTAAAGGATACAACCGACAGGTCAACAGCGGTAGGCACAGGCATTGCTTCAGGAATAGTATCGATAGTGAGCCCAAAGGGATTTACCGCCCTTATCGGCTCCGGCGGTTCGATAGCCAAGCCGGATGTCAAAAAGAGCGGTTCAAGCATACCCACATACTGGCGGGAGGTGCGCTAAGATGGTAAGGATATTCGCGATATGTGCAACTGTACTTTTACTTGCCGGGGCACAGGCTTTTGCGCTTGAGGAGGAGAACAGGACAGGCGAGTACAGGTTTTTGCAGGGCGTGGTCAGCTCTTACAGCTCCTATTCTTTTATCCTGAACGAGAGGCAGGTTATCAACATAGTACATGAGGCAAGATTTTTCGATTCACAGGGCAGGGATTCGGGTTTTACAAATCTCTCCGAGAACAAATGGGTCTATGTCGAGGGCGCGCCTGCGCACGACGGAAGCATTACTGCCGAGAAGATATATTTTCTTCCCGGATATGTCAGCGCCAAACACAGGCATAAATACGGGTTTATGAATCTGCCATGATAAAAATACGCGGACTGAACATGATACTTCCGGCGCTCATTTCATGCGCCCTGCTGCAATCATGCGGAAAGCCGGAAAATCAAAAAACAGAGCTGGGCCAGGCTCAGGCCCTGACTGTAGAGCTTGTGCCTGAAGCGGCAAGGGCGGGCGCTACTCTAAGGGCTATTGTTAAAGGCGCAGAGGAAGCGGCCTACCATTGGGAGCATAACGGGGAAGAAGTAGCCGATAATACAGGTGATACGCTCCAGACAAAAAACTTCAGGAAGGGCGATAAGGTAAAAGTTGCCGTCCTCTCAAACGGGGGGCAGGCCAATGCAGAGTCAGTGCTTGTAAACTCTCCTCCCTCCATCCGTTCCATAAAGATAACCCCCGCCGAGCTTCATTCCGGGGTTGAGGTCAAGGCGGCTGTTGAAGGGTTTGACCCTGACGGGGATACTATCACCTACGAATATCATTGGTTCGTCAACGGCCAGAGAGATTATTTGCAGACAGGCCCTGCGTTTGAATTGAAAAACTTTAGCAGGGAAGATACAGTCACTTTGAAGGTAACGCCCTTTGACGGCACCGAGGCAGGCGAGCCCTTGGAGGCTAAGGCGGGAAAGATTGCCAATACCCCTCCGAAGTTCGTCTCTACGCCGCCAGCTGATTTTTCGGGGATATTCGTGTACATACCTAAAGTTACCGACCCGGACGGAGACAGCACAGCGCTGACGCTGGTAAAAGGCCCTGAAGGCATGCGGCTCAATGACGGCAGGATAGAATGGAACGCAAAAGGCCAAAAAGGTTCTTTTGAAATTATAATATCGGCTGATGACGGCAACGGGGGCCAGGCTGTGCAGAGCTTTGAGATGAAGGTGGCGCAGTGAGAAAGTCCATGCGGCAGACAGGCTTTACTCTTGTTGAAACCCTTGTGGTAGTGGCCATAATGTCGACATTGTCATTGATAGCCATTCCGTATTTTTACTCATGGAGCAGTTCGCTTGAGTACAAGGAAGCGGCATGGGGGATTTTATCTGACATGAGGCTCGGCAAGCAGATGGCGCTTTCTTCCAATCTGGAGCACAGGGTGGAATTTGATATCGACGGCAAGCGGTTCAGGATTGCAAGGGGTAACCTCTCTTCAGGCAGCACTTCATGGACATCCGTGAAGCCTTGGTCAGACATCAAGGAGAGCGTAAACTGGGCAAGCGGGGCGTCGTGCGACGGAACCGCTGACCTGAATGCGAGATTTAAGCCGAACGGGTCTTCAGATTCAGTTGTCATCTGCATTAAAAATGCGGATAACGCAGTCAAGCACAGGGTGAATTTAAGTTCCTCAAGCGGAAGGGCCTACATCAACTGACCTTTTTATTGGAGAGTTGCCTTAAACACTGTATAAAGCCTGCCATTACCCTCCCAGTCACTTCCTCTTACTTCCCAGAGTTTTTATTTCTCAGCATTAACTCCCAATATTTTCATTGATTATGTGCCGATGCCAAAGAATGTCTATCAGGTCATGGAACAATCCTGGGCAAAGGATATAAACTGTAGCGGTCAGGCGCTCTGGAAATAAGCCGCAGTCCGGTACTGCCGAATTAATCCTAATAAGAAAGACCCCCTTACAAATAAGGGGGTCTTTGCGCTTCAATCATATTGTGCTCATGCCAAAATTCGAACTCTTCTCCGGACAATATTCAAGTTTAGCGAATATGTTATAATATATGAGAGGCTAAAAAGTGAAAGATTCCAAAGAACTCATAAGGGCTATTGAAAAGCTCAGAATCCATGATCATCTTTGCCTGATTTACGAATCGAGGGAAGAGCAGTTCGCGGCTGTCATTCCCTTTATCCGCATAGGGCTGGAAAAGGGTGAAAAGTGCATATATATTGCCGATGACAACACGTCCGCGCAGGTGCTGGGCGAAATGATCAAAGGCGGTATCAACACGGATGCCGTCATCAAGTCCGGTGCATTAAGCATGCTTACGAAAAAGGAAGCATACCTCAAATATGGGTATTTTAACGCCGATTGGATGGTTCAGTATTTAAAGAAAGCTGCGGAAGGCGCAAAATCCGCCGGGTATTCTGCCCTCAGGGTCACGGGTGAGATGACATGGGTCTTAGGCAATGAGCCGGGAAGCGAACAGCTTATTGAATACGAAGCAAAACTTAATTATCACTTCCCTGAAAATGATGTTCTTGCACTATGTCAGTACAATCGCGCGCGTTTCAGGCCCGAGATCATTTTGGATGTTATTCGCACTCATCCCATAGTGATTTACGGGGGAATGGTATGCAGAAACTTCTACTATGTCCCGCCTGATGAACTCCTTAAGCCTGAGCAGAAGTCTCAGGAAATAGAAAGATTGCTGCATAATATTGCGGAACGTGCAAATCTCGAGGGTATAAGAGCTACTGCGGAAAGGGAATTAAGAAAATCCAATCAGGTGCTAAAGGAGGCGCTCGACAAGGTAAAACTACTGAGTGGTTTGTTGCCGATTTGCGCCGCCTGCAAAAAGATACGAAACGGTAAAGGGTCCTGGGTCAATCTCGAAAAATACATTTCAGAGCATTCTGCCGCTGAATTCAGCCATTCTGTATGTCCTGAATGCGCTGCGGAACTGTATCCTGAATACAAGGATGCGCTAAAATAATTAAAAGCGTTTGTGTCAGTCGTTTTAACGGCATTGTTCAAGGCCTTATATTTATTGAGAGCCAATATTTACAGGCTGTCTGAAGAGAGATGCTGTATTCCTCAAAATCTATCGATTTTTTAATATAGCTGTTTGCGCCAAGGTCGTAGGCCTTGATTATGTCGCTCTTAAGATTGGAGACCGTAAGGATTACAACCGGGATATATTTCGTGTGCCGGTCTGAGCGTATTTTTTGAAGCACCTCAAACCCGTTCAATCCGGGCAGTCTGAGGTCAAGCAATATCAGGTCAGGCAGCTTCTCGCTTTCTTTGCCTGTATATCTTCCTGTCCTGAACAGATAATCAAGCGCCTCCTGCCCATCGGTGGCAACGATCACATCTCCAGTTCTGCATTCCTTAAGCGCAAGCTTTGAAAGCTCAACCGCATCCGGGCTGTCCTCAACGAGCAGAATTGATTCATCCATTTAGCGATGCCCTCCTTTCAGGGTGAAATAGAAAGTCGAACCCTTGCCCGGCTCGCTCTCAGCCCAGACCCTGCCTCCGTGTCTTTCGATTATGCGGCGCACTGTGGCAAGCCCGACGCCTGTGCCGGGATACTCGGGAGCTGAGTGCAGTCTTTCAAATGGCTCAAAGATCCTCTCTGCATGTTTCATCTCAAACCCGATACCGTTATCCCTGACATAAAAGACCTCTTCCTCATCCATGATTTTTGAACCGAATGCTATATCCGTTATTTCAGTCCTTGAACTATATTTCCAGGCATTACCAATAAGGTTCTCAAGCGCCATCCTTAATAATTTTTCATCTCCCTCTGCCCTTAAGTGTTCCTGAACAGAGATTTTTACGGCCCTTTCGGGGTTGGCTTTCCGCAGGTCTGTTATTATTGAAAAGGCGATAGCGCTTAAGTCAATGCTCTCAAGGCTGACTTCGGAGCGCATCACATAATAGAGGTTCAGGAGGTCGTCTATGAGCCTCCCCATATGGTAGACTGATGCCCTTATCCGGTCGAGCTGATCTTTTCCCGAGTTATCGAGTTTGTCTTTTTGCTTTTTTATAAGGAGCTGGCTGAAGCCGTCAATGAGCCTTAAAGGCGAGCGCAGGTCGTGCGCCACCGAATATGTGAATGTTTCAATTTCTTTGTTCGCAGCTGTGAGGGCGTTCATGGCTTTTTGAAGTTCTATAGTGCGTTCCTCTACCCTCCTTTCAAGTTCGATATTGAGCTTTCTTACTTCTTCTTCAGCCATCTTCCTCTCGGTAATGTCCTGAACGGTGCCTGACAGGCGCGCAGGATTGCCTCTTTCGTCTCTATCTGCTTCGCCTTGAAGGTGAACTATCCTTTCGGCTCCGTCACCTCTGATTATTCGGGCATCTATTGATAAAGGTGTTCCTGAACTAAGTGTTTCTTTTACCGCGTTGATTATCTGCTCCCTGTCCATAGGATGTATTGATGAAATGAACTCTTCATTTGTATTAAATTCAGTCTCCATCCTGCCGAATATCCTGAAGACTTCATCGGACATGTAGATATAATCGGTTTGTATATCCAGTTCCCAATTTCCGATATGCGCTATTTTCTGCGCGTTCTGCAGCCTTTCCTGACTATGCCTTAGCGCCTCTTCGGTTTTTTTAAGGGCAGTGATATCTGTAGATACTCCGCATATGGCGTATTTCCTGCCGAGCATATCTTTTAGAGGAAATTTTATGGAGAGAAAGGTATGCAGGCCATCCTCCAGATATATTGTTTCCTCAAATTCCGTGGCCCGGTCTGACTCAAGCGCCTTTAGGTCGTTTGAATTAAGCTCTTCAGCAATCTCTTTTGGAAAAATATCAAAAACAGTCTTTCCGTAGATATCCTCGCTTCTTTTTTCCAGCAGGTTGGCAAACATGCTGTTTACAAATATGTGCCTGCCTTCAAGGTCCTTGAGATAGACAATATTGCCCATGTTGTCCAGTATGGACCTGAGTCTTTTCTGGCTTTCTTCAAGCTCGGATGTCCGTCTCTTTATTTTAGAGGCCATGTCCTTAAAAGACTCAGCCAAAACGCCTATTTCATCATGCGTTGAAATAGGGATTCTGATATCGTAATCTCCTGCCGCTATCTCCTCGGAAACTTTTACGAGTGTTCTTATGTTTGATATTATATGCCTTACAAAATAGAGCACAAGCAGGCTGATAAACCCTGTTACTACAATGAGCAGTGCCAATGCATATTCCTGGTTCCTGAACACCGGCGCAAAGACTTCCTTGACATCGACTTCCGCAACGAGTGTCCAGCCGAGCGTCGGGAAGCACATTGATGCGCCCTCGACTTCCTCACCCCTATAATCAATGTATGTCCCGGAAATCTCCTTTCTCTCCTCAAGGCACGCCTTTACGGGAGGAGTATCGATCTTCTGTTTGAGGACTGCATTTTTGATGAAGCGAGACTCGGTAAGCATCAGCTTGTCCCTGTTTACGAGATATATTTCGAAAGTGTTCCATTGTGAAGCTGGAAAAATGAATGAGAGCGCGCCGAGTTGCCTGATATATTCACCGCTGAAAAATTCAGCGAACTTCGAAAGCGGAGTGAACCCGATTATTACGCCAAGCACCTTTCCTTTCTCGCGGCGGCTGTATATCGGCGCAGTAATGGCAATCTCAGGCTCTCCGTTTAAAGAGGTCTCAACTATGGATAAGTCTTTTAATCCGCCTCTGAAATAATCTTCCTGAGAAATATCCATTCCCCTGAGCGCGGGGTCCGTAGAGGCCAGCACCCTTCCGTCGCTGGCACTGATTATATTAAGCCGGTACATCATTGTAAGAAGAGGGGCTTTGTACCTGAGCAGATAATCCGTAAGAACATCTCCTGTTTTCTTTTCACCGGCGCCAAGGCTGTCAAGCGTATTGACGATAAACCCGTCACTCGCAAAATCAACCATGCGCTTTTTATTCATCTCAAGGTACATGAGTATGTAGGCCTCTCTTTCATTGGCTATCTGGCTCAGTTCGGCGGTAAGGATTTTTTTTATCTCTGACCTGTTCTTAAGAAAGACCGCGAGTATGGCCAAAAGTATGGGAAGTAGAATAATTATAAAAGCTGTCAGTACTTTGTGTGCAAGTGAGAAACGGGGCATTGGATAAACTCCAAAATTTTTTGATTAATTAGGGAACCTCTGATTAATTCATTGAGTAGTCTTTGCGAGCGCAGCGAAGCAATCTTGTTTTCAGATAAATCAAACAGTTAGAGATTGCTTCGTCGTTTCACTTCTCGCAATGACAGCAGAAACGAGAATTAATCAGAGCTTCCTTAAATAAACGGAATCAGCCAAGCGTTGCCGCGGTTATCTGAATCAGTCGAATGAGCTGCGAAGGATAGATGCCGAGGCACATGAGCATAAGCATGAGCGCGGAGATGGCTATAGTGCCTGCCAGAGGCAATGGAATTTCAATCATTTTTTCAGGAACAGCTTCATAGAGGGCGGCTATGATGCGCAAATAATAAAAGATGCTTATGGCGCTGTTCACAACTAAGCTGAAAATAAGCAGCCATAAGGCCGAATTTACGCCTGCGGAGACAAGATAGAATTTTCCGATAAACCCTGCCGTAAGTGGAATTCCTGCAAATGAGAGAAGCATTGCCGTAAATACGCCAGAAAGCAGGGGATGAGTTTGAGCAAGCCCCCTGTATTGATCCAAAAACTCTCTTTCTTCATCGGCGCGGGATAAAACCGTAATCACGCCGAATGCGCCGATAATAGTAATGAAGTAGGCTGTAAGGTAAAAGCTGACAGCTGTTATGGCAAGCGCGCCGTTTGAAAGGAAGGCGACCAGTAAATAACCGAGATGTGCAATCGAAGAATAGGCGAGGACGCGCTTGATGTTGTTCTGGTATAAGGCAAGCAGGTTTCCGGTAAACATCGACGCAACGGCGATTATGGTAAAGACGAGAAAAAAGCGGCCATCGGCCTGAATATCAATTAAAGTGAAAAAGCGCAGTATAAGCGCAAACACAGCTCCTTTTGAAACTGTTGCTACAAACGCTGAAATCGGCGCAGGCGACCCTTCGTAAACATCAGGTGTCCACATATGGAATGGTACGAGGGCGAGCTTAAATCCTGCTCCGACTATTATGAGGAGAACCCCTGATGACATTGCAAGCGAGCGCACTTGAGAGGCAGAGCTAACGCTGGCAATCTCGGAGAATTCCATTGTGCCTGTTTGGGCGTACACCAGTGCCATGCCGAAAAGCAGGAATGAAGAGGAAAGCCCCGCAAGCACCAGATATTTAATCCCAGCCTCATTGCTTCGTTCGCCCCTCCTGTAGGCTATCAGGGCATATAGGGATATGCTCAGCATTTCCAGCCCAAGAAAGAATGAAACGAAGTGGCTGCTTGCCGCAAGCACAGCCGAGCCAAGGACAGCGATAAGAAGGAGAATGTAGAAGGCCTCATGGCTGCCTTCATGAGTCTTGTTATAGCCGTATGACAGGGCTGTTATGGCAAGTGTCGCGGCAAAGAACAGTCCCATAAAAAAAAGCGCATAGCTGTCGATTGTAAGAAGGTTGGCTGTTCTGCCGGGCACTGAACCGAAGAGGCCCGCGGTAGTCATAAAAGCAAGCAGGAGCCCCGAAATTGCAAGTACGGCGTTAACTTCGTGCTTCCTGTAAAAAATATTTACGATCATAATGATAATTGCGAAAGAGGCAATTATGATTAATGGGAATAAATCTATAAGGTCGGAAGCGTTCATCTCGTTTCCTTTACTGATGCTGATAAGGACTGCGGTCCAGTCTGCATATTCCCCAATCTGTCCAGTACAGGCTGTGGATAAACTCCAAGCCATAGGATGATTGCTACCATTGCCGCCATCACTGCCATCTCACGGGTTTTAAAATCAGCTAAGCTCCAATTAAATTCATTAGGCCCGTGAAAGACTCTTTGCATCATCCAGAGAGAATACGACATTGCCAATATAAGACCAACAGAAGCAATGGAGGCTACGGTTTTATTTGCTCCGAAACTTCCGAGAAGCACAAGAAATTCCGCAATGAAATTTCCGAGGCCGGGCAGTCCCAGAGAGGCAAGCGCGAAAAAAAGCATAACAGCCCCGATGCGTGGCGTTGTTGCCCAGAGCCCGCCCATGCGGGCCATCTCACGGGTATGCATGCGTTCCTGCAGTGCGCCTGCGATAATAAAAAGCGCGCCTGTAGATACTCCGTGGCATAACATCTGAAGGACTGCTCCCTTAAGCGCGATATCGTTAAACATAAAGACGCCGAGCAGCACAAAACCCATATGGCTTACGCTTGTGTAAGCGATAAGCCTTTTAAGGTCAGTTTGTCCAAAGGCAACAAGCGCGCCGTAGAGGATGCCTGCCGCTGCAAGGGTAAATATAACGGGAGCTATCACTGAAGACGCGTGGGGGAAGAGCGGTATGATGAAGCGGATCATGCCGTACGCCCCTGTCTTAAGCAGCAGGCCCGCAAGTATGACGCTGCCTGCGGTAGGGGCTTCGGTGTGCGCGTCAGGCAGCCATGTGTGTATGGGGATGACAGGCAGCTTCACGGCAAAGGCTATAAGAAAGCCGAGCATAAGCCACATCTCGGCAGCAGGGCTTAATGTGGTGCCGAGCAGTTGCGTGTAGTCGAATGTATAGGCCCCGGTATTTTTCCCATGAATGAAGTAAAGTCCTAAAATGGCGACCAGCATAATAAGGCCGCTTGCCTGCGTAAAGATGAAAAATTTAATTGAGGCATAAAAACGGTCCTCATGTCCCCATATCGCTATCAGAAAATACATGGGGATGAGCATCAGCTCCCAGAAAAAATAAAAGATAAAAAGATCAAGTGAAAGGAATGTCCCGATAATGCCGGAAAGAACAGCCAGGAGATTTAAATGAAAAAAGCCTATGCGCTCCCGTATCTCGGTCCACGATGACGCAACCGCTGTTATGCCGAGAAACACAGTGAGCAAGGTAAGGAGAAAGTTCAGCCCGTCCATGGCAAGATGAAAGTTGATGCCAAGCTGCGGGATCCACTCAAGATTGACCTCGGCAATCCATTGGCCGCCCTGAGTTGATATTATTGCGTCCGGTTTTATCCACAGGATGAGGAGGAGAATAAAATCAACTGAGAGTGCGGATAGCGCAGCCCAGCGGGGCAGCATGGGACTGATTTTGCCCAGGTAAAACGAGAGAAGCCCGCCCAGTAAAGGGATTATCACAAGGAGCGTGAGTATCATGGCAATATCACGGCACAGAGCGCTAAGACCGCGCCCATGGTGATTGCAAACGCATACCAGCGGACCTTTCCTGACTGGCTCAATGCAAGGAGACGGTTTACGCCTTTAAGCGTTGAAGCTATGCCGAGAAAAGGCTTGTCCAGAAAATCATTCCTGTTGGCCATGACAATCCAGAAAAGAGGCCTGACAAAAAACCTGTCGTAAAAGTTGTCAAAGCCCCATCCTGAAAACCAGAAACTTTTTAAAGTATTTCCAAATCTGAGGCCGGCAAGAGATTCGGAAATTCCCGGATTGCGGTAATAGATTAAATACGCAATCAATATACCGGCAAGCGGGGCGAATGCGCCCGCTATTTCGATTTGACTGGCATTGGGTTCTGCAGGTTTTGTCAAAGGCGGCAATGACGAAACCAAAAATCCTGAAAGGATATGGATATCACCTAAAGACGAAGTGGTTTCAACAAAGCCTGCGGTGATAGAGAAGACAGCCAAAACAAAAAGTGGCAATTTTATTTTTAAGCCGGGCTTACTTGTCACTTCGGTTTTCGGTTCGCCGAAAAAGACAATGAAGAGCAGGCGAAAGGTATAAAGGGCAGTAAGAAAAGCGCCCAGGATTCCAACAGCCCATAATAAAGGACTGCCTGACGGGGAAGTGAATGCGTCATGCAATATCAAATCCTTGCTGTAATAGCCCGCTGTGACAAGCGGCAGTGCGGATAAGGAAGCGGCCCCCGCGAAAAACACATAGAAAGTAAACGGCAGTTCTTTTTTGAGCCCGCCCATTTTGAAGATATTGTGCTCGTGATCGAGGCTTAAGATAACCGCACCTGCGCCAAGGAAAAGGAGCGCCTTGAAAAAGGCGTGGGTCATGAAATGAAAGATAGCCGATGACCATGCGCCAACGCCAAGGGCAAGGAACATGTAGCCTATCTGGCTAATCGTGGAATATGCGAGAATGCGTTTTATGTCAGACTGGGCAAGCGCGCTGAAGGCCGAAATCAGGAGTGTCGCGGCCCCGATTACCGCGACAAGCATTTTTATTGACGGCGCAAGGTCAAAGAGAGCGTGCGTGCGTGCGATAAGGTAAACGCCCGCTGTCACCATCGTAGCAGCATGTATGAGCGCGCTTACGGGTGTCGGGCCAGCCATTGCGTCAGGCAGCCAGGTCTGCAAAGGGAGCTGCGCTGATTTTCCGAGAGCGCCTCCGAGGAGCAGGGCAGACGCGGCAATGGCAAGTGCGCTGTTGACAGGCCACATAAGCGATGCCCTTGCGATAAGCTCCTGAATCTGCAATGTCCCAAGGCTTGTAAATAAAAGGAAGATGCCAATGATAAGGGCAGTATCGCCTATTCGTGTGACAATGAATGCCTTGCGCGCGGCATAGCCGTTATAGGAATCGCTGTACCAGAACCCGATGAGCAGATAGCTGCACAGCCCCACGCCCTCCCACCCCAGATAGAGCAGAAGCATATTATCGGCAAGCACAAGCACTGACATCGAGCCTACAAAAAGGTTCATGTAAGAGAAAAAGCGTCTGTAGCCTTCATCCTCTGCCATGAACTCCGTTGAATACAGATGTATGAGAAAGGCTACAACAGTGATCACCATAATCATCGTAAGGGAGAGCGCGTCAAGGCGCAGCGCCACTTCAGGGCTGAAGCCGCCTATGAAAAGCCATCTCCAAAGGACTTGCGTATAAGCATTCCCCACAGGAGGCTCTGAGATGAAATCGATTGCGATAAGTAAAGATATTATTGCAGAAAGCCCGACAGAAGCAGTGCCGATAAGGCCTGCGAGCCGGTTAGACAGGCGAGAGCCTGAAAAGAGCAGGACTGCGAAGCCCGCAAGCGGAAGCGCTGGAATAAGCCAAAGGAGGCTCTTCATATTACCCTCTCATCTTATTGGCGCTGTCGGCATCAAGCGTCTTTTGTTTTCTGTAGAACTGTAAGGCAAGGGCGAGCCCTACCGCTACCTCCGCGCCTGCCATTGTCAGAATAAACATGAACATCACCTGGCCGTCAGCCTGCCCCCATTTGTAGCCTGAGGCGATGAACGCAAGCCCGGCGGCGTTGAGCATTATCTCAATGGACATCAGAATAAAAATAATATCGCGCCGTACGAGCACCCCGACTGCTCCGAGCACAAAAAGGAGAGCGGCAAGCATCAGCGCATGTTCGGCAGGTATTGTACCCATCTTAATCTTGCCTCCCCTTCTGAGCGATATGGTACACGCCGATAAGCCCGGCAAGAAGGAGAATGGACGCAAGCTCAACCCCAATGGCATAAGGGCCGAACAGCGAGACCCCGATATCTTTTGGGCTCACGACGCGCAGCGTTGCAGCTTGAGGTCCCGCACTCGTAAGCGCGTATATCAATTCTGAGATAAGTATGAGGCTTAAGACGGCAGGGCCCGCCCACATCCGAGGCGTCAGGAGCAGCCTTTCCTGTTTTTCTGACTGGGGCCCGGGATTGAGCATCATTATTACAAATACAAAGAGCACCATAATCGCGCCCGCGTATATGATGACCTCAAGGGCGGCGATAAAAGGCGCGCCAAGAATGTAGAAGATTACGGCAACTGAAAGCAGCGAGACAATTAGATAGAGGAGGGCATGCACCGAGTTCGCGCGCGTGATGACCATGATTGTTGAGGCTGCGGCCACGGCTGATGAAATATAGAAAAGCTCGTTCATTGCAGTTCCTTTTTAAGGTTAGGGCATAAGACTCCTCACATCTACCGGAGGCGTTTCTTTTTGAGCCTCGCCTTTGCCTTTGCCGCCAATGGCAAGCCCGGCGACTTTATAATAATTGTAGCCGGGGTATTTTCCTGTACCGTTTATAAGCAGGTCTTCTTTTTCATACACCAAAGAAGTGCGGGCGTATTCACTCATCTCGTAATCAGGCGTAAGCTGTATGGCGTAAGTGGGGCAAGCCTCCTCGCAGTATCCGCAAAAGATGCACCTTGAGAAATTGATGCGGAAAAATGCGGGATAACGCCTTCCGTCCTTGTCTTCGGTTGCCTGAAGGGCTATGCAGTCAACCGGGCAGGCAACAGCGCAGAGATAGCATGCCACGCAACGCTCGCCTCCGTCAGGGTCGCGCGAAAGGATAATGCGCCCCCTCCATCTTGGCGGAAGGTAAGGCTTCTCCTCAGGGTATTGGACAGTGACTCTTTTTTTGAACGCATGGAGAAAGACCTTCCATGCGGCTTTGATGAGGCTCAGCATATGCTCTCCTGAAAATCCTTAACTCCATAAAAGAACAATAGCTCCGGTAATCGCGACATTGAGCAGGGAAAGAGGCAGTATGACCTTCCATCCGAAAGACATGAGCCTGTCAAATCTTATGCGGGGCAGAGACGCGCGCAGGAGAATAAAGACGCATATGAATAAAAGAGTCTTAAGTAAAAACCAGACGACAGGAGGCAGCACTGGCCCGAGCCAGCCGCCGAAAAAGAGCGTGGTAATAAGCGCTGAAATAAGAGTGATGCCGAGATACTCTCCGACAAAGAACATTCCGAACTTAATCCCTGAATATTCTGTGTGATATCCTGCGACAAGCTCGTTTTCAGCCTCGGGCAGGTCAAAGGGGAGTCGGTGCGTCTCAGCAAGGCCTGAGATAAAAAAGATAATAAACCCAGGAAATTGCGGAATAAAAAACCATGTATCTCTCTGTGCCTCCACAATGGCGCGCATGTTGAACGAGCCTGAAACTATTACTACCCCCATTAGTGAGAGCCCCATGAATACTTCGTAACTAAGCATCTGCGCCGCGCCCCTTAAAGCTCCGAGCAAGGAGTATTTGCTGTTGGAAGCCCAGCCCGAAAGCGCAAGGCTGTAGATGCTTAAGGACGACATTGCCAGAAAAAAGAGGAGCCCTATGTCAAGATTTACGACCTCAATTGCGGGGGCAAAAGGAATAACAGCAAAAGACATCAGCACAGCTATCATGATTATGGCAGGCGCGAGGATAAATACAGCCCTGTCCGCAAAAGGCGGCACCCAGTCCTCTTTTGCAAATATCTTTATCATGTCGGCAATGACCTGAAAGAGGCCGAAGGGGCCGACACGGTTCGGGCCGTACCTGTCCTGCCAGAGCGCAAGAAGCCTCCTCTCAAGCCATATGAGGCCTGCGCTGACGGTTGTTAGCGACAATAAAATCCCAATGATTGTTATCAGAGGGATAAAAATATTTTTCATTTTTCCCCTGATCACTTTTAATTTTTAAGCTTCAGAACCCTGCCCCAGTTTGGCAGGGTTGTTTTGTTTATCCCATGTAGAGCGGGCAGAGCGGCAATGCCTTTAGGCAGCCCTGCGATGTGTCTTACCGAAAGCCTGTACTCAGTGAAGTTGATTGTCAGTAAAATCTCGTCTCCCTCTTTTATGTTAAGTTTTTCATTTTCAAGGTTCAGGCCCAGATATGGTTTTGGGGAAAGCTCGGCAATTCCCGGAGATAAGACGCTTAGTTCCTCTGAGCCGAAGATATGATAGACAGGCACTACAAGCCATTCGTCAATGCGGGGCACGAAGGCACTTGGGACAGATGAAAAATATGAGACCTGATTGCCCTGCTGAGGTTCGATGAGCCTTTTGCCCGGGTTGCCCCCCTTGAGAGGGCCTCCTATTTCGCTTTGAAATTTATTCACCGCCTGAGGGGAATTCCAGCCCGGCGCCCAGGAGCGCGGGATAAGAGGTGAGGGCGGCTGTCCCTGAAATCCCTCCATTGAGAATGTAAAAGGTGAATCAGGGTCATGGGGCGGCTTTGGCTCAAAGATAGTTTTATTCGCAGAGATAGCGGTGCGGCCGCTGTAACGATGGGGCTGGCGGGCTATCTTCATCCCTGATATTCTAAAATCTTCGGCCGGCGCAATATCTTTGATTCGCTTGAATACAGGGAGGCTTTCAGAGATAGCTGAAATTACATCATCAATATTTTCCCAACTGCTGGCGTAGGGCAGCCCTTTGATATTAATTATCTCTTTAAGCCAGCGCCAACTCTCCTGAATCATGCCATCAGGCACAAAGACCTGATAGAAACGCTGAGCGCGGCCTTCGTTGTTTACAAGGGTTCCGCCGGATTCAGCAAAAGCAGCCGCAGGAAGAATGGTTTGCGCCTTTGACGCTGTTCGAGTGAGGAGATGATCGATGACGATAGTGTGTTTAAAACTATTGAGAAAATTATCTGCGGTATGCGCATCCGTACGCTGATAAAGATCATTTTCAAGAATGATAATCAAAGCAGATGTATTCTCCTCGGAATCCCTGAAAGCGTCAGTCAGGCCCTTGACTCCCATTAAGCCGAGCCCGATGCTGTTGCATTCAGGCACAGCGTAAGAGAGGCTTGCGACCTTTCCTTTTTTGCACAACGCCCATGCGATATTCGCTGCGGCCTGTATTACGGCAATACTTCCGCAGCCTGTGCCTGAGACAATGAGAGGGTTATTCGCGCTGACAAGGTCTTTGGCGATTCCTGATGCAAGTGAGCGCGCTTCATCTGACAGGCCTTCAGGCATTGGAACGCTGCTATCAAGCATATGCGTAACTGCAAACCCAAGCCGTGCGATATCATCGGGTGGGGCGTGATAGAGAGCGGCGGCAATGTCATCAAGCTTTGTGCTGTACGGAGCAGCAACATAAAAGGGGCTATTAATACCTTGAGTGGCTGTTCGTATTGCCGTATCATCCCACTCAGGTATGCGGAGTCTTTTGGCAACTTCCATCGGCCTTTGTCTTGCTGCCTGCCGTAAGGCAAGGGCCATCATTGGGGCGGTATTAGTTACATCTTCTCCGAGAATAAGCACTGCATCGGATAATTCGATTTGACGCAGCGAAGGCGAGGGCGCAGGGCTATTCCTGAGTATCCTGATGATTTCCGAGGTCATGAGATAGTCTGCGTCAGATGAGCCGATATAAAAATTTTCCGGGCCTGTGAGTGTGCGCAGTAAAAAGTTTGCCTCAAGCGACGCTCTGGGAGAGCCTATGCCGATTATCTTTGAGCCTGAGCTTAAAATACTTGAGATATGTTTCAGCGCCTCCTGCTTTGTGGAAGGATTGCCGTTTATAATGGGCTCTCTGATGCGCTTGTCAGAATTTACGAACTCATAGCCGAACCTACCCCTGTCGCACAGAAAGTACCTGTTGACCTCTCCGTTATAGCGGTTGCGTATTCTTCGAAGTTCTTTATACCGTTCCCCGGGAATGGTATTGCAGCCAACGGAACAATGAACGCATATGGATGGCGCGGTCTGCAGATCCCATTTGCGCGTGTAATGCCTCCTTAAAGTCTTATCAGTAAAGACGCCTGTGGGACAGACCTCAGCGAGATTGCCGCTGAACTCATTTTCCAGTATTCCGTCCGCATGCCGTCCGAAATAAACATGATTGTGGCAGGCGAATACATTGAGGTCGCGCCCGCCTGCGTAATCACGGTAAAAGCGCACACACCGGTAACATTGTATGCAGCGGTTCATCTCGTGGTTTATCAGAGGGCCGAGGTATTGATTGTTGTATGTGCGCTTGTTGAAGCGGAATCTGCGGGCAACATGGCCTGTCATCACTGTCATGTCCTGAAGGTGGCACTCACCGCCCTCATCGCAGACAGGGCAGTCGTGCGGATGGTTTGTCATAAGCCATTCAATAACATTTGAGCGGAATGCCTTTGCTTCAGGGTCGTCAATGGACAAGCGCGTGCCGTCAGAGGCAGGGGTCATGCAGGCCATGGCCAGTCTGCCTTTTGTGTCCTGCTCGTTTTTAAATATTTTAACGGCGCACTGCCTGCATGCGCCTACGGAGTGCATCGCAGGATGCCAGCAGAAGTAAGGCAGGTTAAACCCTAACGAAAGGCATGCCTGCAATAGATTCTGCCCGTCCTTGATCTCATGTTCTTTATTATCTATATAAATTTTTGACATGGTTCATCTCCACGGGCACCTCTTCTCAATGATGTGCTGCTCGAACTCGCTTTTAAATAATTTAAGTCCGCTTCTTAATGGCTCCATTGCACCGGGTGCGAGAGCGCAGAATGTCCTGCCAAGCCATAAAGATTCACCGTGCGTTGCAAGCATTTCAATGTCGCCTGCCTGACCTTGCCCGTTCTCTATGGCCTCAAGGATGCTTGTTACCCACGGCAGACCTTCACGGCATGGGGTGCACCAGCCGCATGACTCACGCGCAAAGAATTTTTCAAGGTTATGAAGGACTCCTATAGGGCAGGTCTTATCATCTATAACGACCAGTGTGCCTGTTCCCATCCTGCTCCCGACTTTCGGCACTGAATCAAAATCCATCTTCACATCAAGATGTTCCGCAGTGAGAAATTCCGTGGAAGCCCCTCCGGGTATCAGATAGCACAGCTCGTAGCCCTCCTGCATGCCACCCGCGTTCCCTTCAAGTATCTCCCGTATGCTAGTGCCCATGGGCAGTTCCCAGAGCCCGGGCTTTTTTACCCGTCCGCTCATCCCGTATATCTTTGTGCCTCCGTCCGTTGAACGGCTGAGCCCCTTGTACCAATCAGCCCCTCGCAGTATTATGTGGGGGACATTTGAGAAGGTCTCGGCGTTATTGACTACGGTGGGCTTGCCCCATAATCCGCATATCTGAGGATAGGGTGGCTTTGCCCTCGGTATTGCACGCCTGCCTTCAAGGGCATTCAGTAGCGCAGTCTCTTCTCCGCAGATATAGCGGCCCGCGCTGATGTGCAGATGCATCTCAAGACTGAAGCCTGAGCCGAGGATATTTTTTCCAAGGTAATTATTTTCATATGCCTCTGTTATTGCCTTTTGCGCCCTTGCCGCTGCAAGCCTGTACTCCCAGCGCAGGAATATATACGCTATGTCCGCTTCTATTGCGAGTGCGCTTATAATCATACCTTCGATTAGCTGGTGAGGATTAAGCTCTATGAGCATTTTGTCTTTGAATGTGCCCGGCTCCATTTCATCCGCATTTGCGATAAGATACTTTGGCCTTGGAGCGTCGTTCCCCATTGGCACAAAGCTCCACTTCATTCCGGTATTAAAGCCAGCACCTCCCCTTCCCCTTAGGTTGGAGTTTTTTACAATCTCCTGTATCTCCTTCGGAGGCATTTTTAAGGCCTTACGCAGGGCTTGATAGCCGCCTGTCCTTTCATACTCTTTTATTGTGAGGGCCTCTCCGTCAGGCCGCATATTTTGTGTGAGAGGGCGCTCGCTCATCCCTTCCATCCGTATCTTTTAATTAGCTCGTCTATCTTCTCAGGCGTAAGATTCCAGTAGAGTTCCTCATCTATCATCATGGCAGGGGCTTTGTCGCAGGCCCCAAGGCACGGGATAGGCAGGAGCGTGAAAAGCCCGTCAGGGCTTGTCTCTCCAAGGCCGATGCCGAGGCGATTTTTCAGATGAGATAATATTTTCTCGTATCCCATTACCCAGCAGCTGACCGTATCGCAGATAAGTATCACATGAGCGCCTACAGGTTTTCTGAATATAAGATTGTAGAAGGTGGCGACCCCGTCCAGCTCATCGGGCGTCATGCCAAGTATTGCGGAAAGGTCCTTGATACCCTCGTCATCTACCCACCCTCTGCTGCGCTGGATGATCTTCAACGCCTCCACGCCTGCAGCCTGCCTGGTCTTATACTGCTTAAGCTCTTTTTCTATCTCGTGAGTTTCTTTTTCAGAAAGCATATTGTAATGACTCCTTAACGGTCCACATCCCCCATTACGAAATCAATGCTCCCAAGGATAGCGATGAGGTCGGCTATCTGAAGCCCTTGGCAAAGCTTCGGTACAGCCTGCAGGTGAGGAAAGGATGGGGTGCGTATCCTCGTGCGGTACGAACCGGTATTGCCGTCACTTATCAGGTAATAGGTGTTATTCCCCTTTGCCGCTTCAATTCCGAAAGCCGCCTCTCCCGCAGGGATCACAGGCCCCCAGCTTACATTTAAAAAGTGCGCTATTAATGTCTCTATATCCTGCATTGTCCGCTCTTTACGAGGAGGTGTGGTGAGCGGATGGTCTGCCTTGTAAGGCCCAGTCGGCATATTATCCATGCACTGCTTTATAATCCGCAGGCTTTGGCGCATCTCCTGAAAACGGACTAAGGCGCGGGAATAGCAATCACCGTCTTTGGCAGTGGGGATATCGAAGTCAAATTGTTCGTACCCTGAGTAAGGCCTTTTTTTTCTAAAGTCCCATTCAATCCCGCAGGCGCGCAGATTGGGCCCTGTCACTCCCCATTCAATTGCCTCATCAATAGTAAGCACGCCTATCCAAACGGTGCGCTCTTTGAAGATTGCGTTTTGCAAAACGACTTTTTCGTATTCCTTAAGCCGTGGAGGGAGGTAATCGATAAAATCCTTTACAAGCCTCTCCCATCCTTCAGGCAGGTCAGCCGCAACTCCGCCGATGCGGAACCATGCGGGGTGCATGCGAAAGCCGCAGATGGCCTCAGTTATCGTATATATGCGTTCACGGTCATTGAATGTCAGTACAACGGGCGTAAGCTGGCCCAGGTCCTGCGCGAATGTGCCGAACCAGACAAGGTGGCTCGCTATGCGGTACAGCTCGGCGAGCATTACCCGTATTACTTTGGCCTTTTCAGGCACATCTATTCCTGCAAGCGTCTCAACCGCAAGCACATAAGGAAAATTGTTTAATGAGCCTGCAAGGTAATCTACTCTGTCCGTGTAAGGTATGTATGTATGCCAGGTCTGGCGTTCCCCCATCTTCTCCGCGCCGCGGTGGTGAAAGCCGATATCAAGTATCGCATTAACAATCTCTTCTCCGTCAAGCTCAAGCATCACTCGCATTATGCCGTGGGTTCCTGTGTGGTGCGGGCCCATATTGAGGAACATGAAATCAGTGCCGTTGCCTCGTTGTGTTATGCCCCAATCCTCAGGGCGGAACTTCTGCGCCTCTTCCTCTTTTAAATGTTCCTCTTCGGTCAGGCTGAATTTACCCTGCTCTGTCCTTCGCGCCGGATATTCTTTTCGCAAAGGATGCCCTTTCCATGTCGGGGGCAGGAGTATCCTTTTCAGGTTCGGGTGCCCCTCTATATCTATACCGAATAAATCCCAGGCTTCCCGTTCATACCAGTCAGCGGACTTCCATATGTCAGTGATGGTCGGTATTGAAGGGTGTTCGCCCTTTAGGGGGACTTTAATCCTTATGTCCTCATTGCGCTCAAAAGACAGCAGGTGATAGACAATTGTAAAATCGCTCTCAGGCTGTCCTTGCCTGTTATTGCGAATCCGCTCATCGATTGCGGAAAGGTCGTAAAGCATCCTGTACGGCCTGTCCGTCCCTGTTTTGAGATAACGAAGTATTTCGTGAATACGCCCGCTTGCAGTCCAGAGTGTTGGGATATTGTCTTTTGTAGTCTGTGTTGTGAAAGACCCTTTTCCAAACCTGTTCTCTAATTCCTGAATAATATTTGGACTGCTCATGGATATTTCCAAGTGAGTGTTTTAGGGTCAGGCTTTATCAGGGGTGCGCAGCTCGGTTGCTTTTTGCCTCTCAAGTCTTTTCAGGTCTCTCATGCACGGCATTGCGGGACGCTCAAAACCCTGCGGCCCCGCAGCCCATGACACAGGCCGCCTCTCTTTGCCGATCTGGTCCTGGAGGAGCAGAAGGCCTTCCATGACAGCCTCCGGCCTCGGGGGGCAGCCCGGTATATAGACATCTACCGGCATGAAAGAGTCTGCGCCCTGCACCACGCTGTAGATGTCGTACATGCCGCCTGAGTTGGCGCAGGAGCCCATTGAGATGACCCATCTTGGCTCCATCATCTGCTCGTATAACCTCTTAAGCATGGGCGCGGCTTTTATAAAAACAGTGCCTGCGATGATTATAAGGTCAGCCTCCCTCGGAGTGCTTCTGATGACCTCTGAGCCGAAACGGGCGATATCGTGTCTGCTCGTAAGGCTTGCGGCCATCTCTATATAACAGCACGAAAGCCCGAAGTTAAAAGGCCAGACAGAGTTTTTCCGTCCCCACGCAAGGAGGTCCTGAAGCCTGGAGAAAAAAACGCCTTTTCTCACCTCTGCCTCGATGGGGTCGTCTTTTGTCAAGAGGGGATGTGCTTCTCTTCCCAAAGGCTCTCGCATAAGTCCTCGCGATCTAAAAAGACAAAGGGGAAAAAGGACAGGTTTATTTTATGATTTTGGTACGGACTTTTTGGATGTCACCCAATCAAGGGCGCCCATCCGCCAGAGATAGCATAGAGAAGCGATAAGAATAAATATGAAGACAAGGACCTCTATATAACCTGTCCAGCCCAGTTCACGCACAGATACAGCCCAAGCGTAAATAAATACGGCCTCAAGGTCGAATATCACAAAGAGCATGGCGACCATATAGTATTTGACATCAAAGCGAAGGCGCGCGGAGCCTGTTGGGGCAATGCCCGATTCATAAGGCTCGCCTGTGACCCTTTCCCTGTGCCGCTGTCCCAATAGGTAGGAAAGAAGGAGCATGGACGACACCAGCAGCACAACCATTATGAAATAGGCTGCCAAAGGCCACAACGCGGAGTACTTAGCCGGAGTGTTCATGAGATACCTCCGTATATAAAAACCTTAGCAGACAGGAAAGGAATGTCAAGGAAGGGAAGGGGCTTATTGACTGACTTTGAGATTAAGTATTTTTGGATTTTTTTGAGAAAAGATATCAAAATGAAAGAAGATTTATTTGCGGATTTTATGTTTAGACTTCCTAAGCTTACACTTCATCCGCAATGAGATCATAATCTTCGGCCTCTGTGATTGTAACTTCTTTCATCTCGCCGATATTTGCGGAGCCGGTTCTGATAAAGACCGAACCATCGACATCAGGCGCCTGTGATGAGGCCCTGCCTTTGAGCTTGTAGCCTTCCTCTTCAGCGCCGGACTCTATCAACACCTGTACGCGTTTGCCGATTATCTTTTCGTTCTTCTCAAGAGATATCGCGCGCTGAGCCTCCATGAGGATATCCATCCTCTCTGTCTTGGCTTTCATGGAGACCTGTCTGGTCATATTATAGGCAGGCGTGCCTTCCTCTTTTGAGTACCTGAATACCCCAAGCCTGTCAAAGCGGATATCGTTGACAAATGAGAGGAGTTCGTTGAAATCCTTTCCAGTTTCGCCCGGAAAGCCGACTATCATCGAGGTGCGAAGCACCACATCAGGTATCTCTAGTCTGAGTTTTTCGATGAGGGTCTCTACTTCTGCCCTTGAATATTTCCTGTTCATGGCCTTTAAGATTCCTGGGCTTATGTGCTGGAGCGGAAGATCGATGTAGCTTAAGACCTTCTCCTCATTTTTCATTATCGAGATGAGGTCATCTGAGATACGCCCCGGATATAAATAAAGCAGCCTTATCCACTCTATCCCTTTGACAGGGATGAGCGTTTTAAGAAGCCCCTTTAATTCAGCCCCTCTGTCTGAGCCATAAGAGGTGGTGTCCTGAGCTATAAGGTTTATCTCTTTTACGCCCTGTTCGGCAAGGGACTCGACTTCTTTTACAACAGAGTCAAGCGGCCTGCTCCTGAACTCCCCACGTATTGAAGGTATGCTGCAATAACTGCAATGGTTTGAGCAGCCTTCGGCAACCTTCACATAAGCATAGTAGCGAGGGGTGGATAATATTCTTGGTGTAGTGTAGTCGTGGATGAATGTTGGCAGCCCCACAAGGACCCTTTCGGTAAAGCCGTCTTTTACAGCCTCTCCAATCCTGTGGTATTCGCCTGTGCCTATGAAGCAATCCACTTCAGGCATGCTCTTGGCAAGGTCGTCTTTATAACGCTGGCTGAGGCAGCCTGTTACGATGAGCTTTTTGCATCTGCCTGTCTTTTTTTGCTCCGCAAGGCTCAGTATCTCATCAATTGATTCTTCCTTTGCGTCCCCGATAAAGCCGCAGGTATTAACTATAAGGATATCTGCTTCGGATTCCTTTGAAATAATCTCAAGGCCTTCCTGCTTAAGAATCCCAAGCATTACTTCGGAATCAACGAGGTTTTTCGGGCAGCCGAGGCTTACAAGGCATACTGTCTTTGATTTGGCATTACTCATAAGAAAATTATTGTAACTTGAAAAAGGGGATCGTGGCAAGATTAACTTAAAAGGGAGTAAAAAAGACACAAGGGGCTACGCTTTCATCGTAACCCCTTGTTGTTTGCGAATAGGTTAATAAAATCATTGACATCTGTATGGCGGCGTTTTAGGCTCCTTCAGTATCTTCTGCCACCATTTCTTTTCCGGGTCATTGTGCTGTATCCCGGAATCGAGCTCAAAAGAGTCCTGACAGACCTTTGAGCAGAAGTAAAATGTATCGTGGCCGATGTGGGTCATGAACTCAGCGTTTCTTTCGTCAACTTCCATTCTGCATACAGGGTCCCGTACCATAAGTCCCCCTTTCGCTTAAGTTCCTTTACCCTTATTATACTCCTTTTGGGCTTTTATGGGTACTATCGTTTTGAGGCAAGATACTTCCGCGCGGTCTCGCTTGACTGGAAGTAAAGGGCGGCTCCGTTTTCGCCTTCAAGGATAAACGCCTTTGCCTTATCCACCTCAACTCCCGTAACAGGGTCTTTTGAGTACCGCATAGAACGGTCGTTTTTCAGGGTTGAGACGCATGCCGGGCAGCACCCGTAATAAATCCTTCCCTCAAAAGGCACCTTTATCTGAGGCTTGTTCATAACCTCGTCATTTACCATGCACACTATATCCGGCTTTACTGACTGGATGGTGGCTGAATCTTTTTTAAGCGCCTTTCCCGCTATTGACTCTGCGGCGTAGAAAAACCCAGTTATGAGTACCAATAGGACTGCAATTGTTTTTAATGTCTTAGGCATAAATTATCCTCCTGCCCGAATGTTTCCAATAGTATAATTCTACGGATTGTAGAATGTCAAGTAATTATTTGATTAATAAAGGTTTTTACAAAAATTACAATGGCGCAGCCTTCAAGCCTGAATCTATGGAATACTCTATATAAGGCAGGGTCTGCATGCCCCAGCATTTTGATAACGCCCTAATAAGCAAACACGGAGGCAGCTATGAGATATATTCTAATTTTAATGGTTCTGTTCGTATGGACGGTTAGCGCTGAAGCAAAGGTTCGTACTGAAACCGTTGAGTACAGGCATGGGGATAAGGCGTTTGAGGGATTTCTCGCTTATGATGACGCGAAGAAAGGGCCGATTCCCGGTGTAGTTGTTGTGCATGAATGGTGGGGTATAAATGACTACATCAGAGGCAGGGCAGTCAAGCTTGCCGAGCTTGGTTATGTAGCCTTTGCAATCGATATGTACGGCAAAGGCATAAGGCCGACCAACAGTAAAGATGCACAGGCACAGTCAAGCGCGCTGGGCAAAAACAGGCAGCTTCTGCGTGAGCGCGCCAAGGCAGGGCTTGAAATCCTGCGGAATAATAAGCTGGCGGATAAAAGCCGCATCGCGGCAATAGGGTACTGCTTTGGCGGAATGACTGTGCTTGAACTTGCCAGAGGCGGGGCTGATATCTCAGGCATTGTAAGCTTTCATGGGACACTCGATACGCCTGATATCAGTGATGCCAAAAATATCAAGGGTAAAGTGCTGGTCTTGACAGGCGCGGATGACCCTGTTGTACCGCCGGATAAGGTGCTTGAATTTGAGAATGAGATGAAAAAGGCAGGCGTGGACTGGCAGGTCGATATCTACGGAGGCGCCATGCACAGTTTTACAAACCCCCAGTCCAACAATCCTGAGAACGGGGTCCTATATAATGAGAGGGCGGCAAGGCGCTCATGGGAAGCCATGAAGCTTTTCTTAAACGAAGTGTTCGGGAAGGGTTAACCTTTATATGTGAGCACTCTGCCCCACACGCTCTTTGTTCCCCATATGCCTGAGCGCAGTGACTCAAGGAGAATTATCTGGCTGTGGTCAACAAACAGGTTTACCTCGGGGCCGTAGTTCTTTATGTACCAGCCGAAGACATCAGGGTCTGCGGCCTCGAACATGGTCTTCTCAAGCCCGAGCTCTCTTATAAATCCGCTTATTACATCTGTCCGCCACGAACGGACATTTTCTGTTATGCCTTCGGATTCTATCATTATCATGTACGCGCCTGCATCAAGGTGCCGTTTTGCCTGAATCACTGCCCAGCCTGCATCCCCTTTGCCTTCTGCCTCAAGTTCTTCAACACCGCTTGCTCCGCCTGCGCCGAATTGTATGCCGACTTCTGCCTTTACGAGGAGCCCGGCCTTTTGTATCCGTTCAGTAAGCCTTACAAGGTCATCCGCAGGGATTGTAATAAAACCCCTTGAGACTTCGATGATGTCAAAACCAAGCCGCTTGCATTCGTCTATATATTGATCAACTGCCTTGTTTCCCTTTGTAAGTATGTGCTCGATAAACCCGCCTGTGTCCACCTTTACATTGTATCTGTGGCAGGTCTCTATGATTTCTTTTACTGCTTTTGAAGGCATGAGGCTGAAAGAGCCGCCCGCGAACTTAAGTATGTCTATATGCTCGCCCATAGTCTCAAGCACATCCTCAAGATATCGTCTGCCCATAGGCGTATAATACGGGCCCCTTATTTCTGTAAGTCCGATACCGCGCGGTTTTTTATCTCTTTTATTCAGCTCAAGAAAAGAAAAGGCCCTGTCATTGTCAGGCATGGTCAGGCTCCTTTTACCGTATCTCCACAATCGCCTCTTCGGGCTTAACCCTCTTTTCAAATATCGAGTATCATGGTCGCCTTCCAGCCGCTATCTGTGTGGTGCAGGCTGAACATATGCAGTGTTACCGCCTTTACATCCGCGCTTAAGGGGTGTTTTTCAGGGTTGAGCACTTCTCCGTAAGCATTTGCACTGAGCATATATTCAGAATCTGTCTGATTTATCTTTACGGAACTGACACGCAACAGGAGTTTTTTAGCGTCTTTATAATAGATAAGTTCATTTATGAAATTATAAAGGAGCATATCAAGGGCAGGGTTTGAAACCTCAAAAGATAACTCTTGTTCCTTTTCGATGGTCTCTATATCATCCACCATGACATTCATGGCAGCGTCAGCCGCTGAGATAAAAAGCTCTTCAAGGCTTGAGCCCCATGCCTCAAATGCAACATCTGCGGTAGCGACTTCCTCAAGATATTTATATGGCATCCCTGTTTATCCTTTTATGTTTCCGATAGGCAGGAGCCTTACGACCCTTTTGCTCAGCCCCGCCTCTTCGGTCGCCTCTACGACAGAGTCTATATCTTTATAGGCGGCACCCGCCTCTTCGGCAAGCCCTCCCCATGTGACAGTACGAACATAGATGCCCCTGTGCTCCATATCGGCAAGGAGCTTCTGCCCCCTGTACATCCTCTTTGCGTGATGGCGGCTCATTGTCCTGCCGCTTCCGTGGGCTGTTGTGAAGAATGCCTCAGCCCCTGTTTTAAGGCCTGCCATGAGGTATGAGCCGGTCTCCATGCTTCCGCCGATGATAACAGGCTGTCCGGCATCTTTATATCTTTGGGGTATATCGGGGCTTCCCGGGGCAAAGGCGCGGGTCGCGCCCTTTCTGTGCACAAGGACATCCCTTTCAACCCCGTCTATAAGGTGCTTCTCTATCTTTGCGGTATTGTGCGTCACATCATAGACCATATCCATGCCAAGGTCTTCGGGGGACCTTTTGAATACAGTTGAGAATACTTCTCTGATGCGGTGCAGTATGACCTGTCTGTTGGCAAAGGCCATGTTTGCGGCGCACTTCATCGCCTTGAAGTAGTCCTGCCCTTCGCTTGATTGAAAAGGAGCGCAGGCAAGCTCCCTGTCCAGTACCTTTATGCCGTACTTTCTTTCCATGACATTAAGAAATACCTGTAGGTAATCCGTTGCTATCTGGTGCCCGAAGCCGCGGCTTCCGCAGTGGAACATTATGGCAACCTGATTGGGTATCGTGATGCCGTAGGCGCGGGCGATTCTCTCATCAAATATATTTTCAGGCTTTGCCACCTGTATCTCGCAGTAATGGTTTCCGCTGCCGAGGGTGCCTACCTGGTCAAACCCTCTTTCAATTGCCTTCTGGCTTACTTTTGAAGCGTCGGCCCCTTCAAAGCAGCCGCCCTCCTCTGTAACTTCCAGATCATCTTTCCACGCAAGCCCTTTTTTAAGGCACCATTTTGCGCCCTGCTCAGCCAAATCCCTGAACTCGCTCTGTGATAATTTAATAAATCCGGTGCTTCCTACACCGGAAGGCACTTTGTAGAACAGGGCGTCTACCAGTTCTCTTAGCCTTGGCTTGACTTCATCATAAGTAAGATTGGTGGTAAGGAGCCTCATGCCGCAGTTTATGTCAAAGCCGATTCCTCCCGGTGATATGACGCCTTTTTTGACATCCATCCCCGCTACCCCGCCGATGGGGAACCCGTAGCCCCAGTGCCCGTCAGGCATGCAATAGGCATATTTTAATATTCCGGGCAGGCAAGCAACATTTGTGACCTGTTCGAATACCCCGGGGTCCATCTCGTTTATTAGTTTTTCTGAGGCATATATGCGGGCAGGTACAAGCATGCCCGGCTTATAGGTAATGGGGAGTTCCCATATGTTATTCGAGATCTTTTTTAACTGCGGAGGTACAGGCATAAAGTTCCTTTTTTGAGTGTATAGGGCTGTCCGGTTCTAAAGTTTACTTTAACACAAAAAAAAGAATGAGGCTTGATAGGCCGTTAAAGTTCCCGCAGCCTCGGCCCGCTCGCCCTTTCTCTCTTAGCGGTCATTTCGCCACCGGCGGCCTTCGGGTTTAAAAACAAAAAGTTCTAAATGTTATAATTTGGAAAAAGTTTGGAATTGTTATTTAAATCAGTATCTTTTGGGTTGGGTTTAGTTCTCTTGGTCTATTGCAATTAATCCGATGGTTGACTTAACGCAAGCTAAAAAGTATAATGGCTGACGAAAAATTCAGCTACTCGCATTCTTTCAAAAAGCTTTAAAAAGCATCCTTTTCCTAATTTCTTCTTTCCAAGGTTCTTTAATGAAAAAGATCAACTCTGTCCAATTGCCTTTGTTTATCTTTGTTGCGGTTGCCCTGGGCACTGTTTTTCTCTGGAATTTTGCCGTGGAGCAGGAAAAGTCCCACATAGAGAGGGTAATCCAGCTTAAATCGGATGGAGTAAATGAGGTCATAAGCGACCAGTTGGAGGCCAGGGCCCAATCTCTCATACGTATGGCAAAGAGGTGGGAGATACAGGGCAGGCCTGCTCAAAAGGCATGGGAAAGCGATGCTTCGCTCTATGTTTCTCATTATTCAGGCTATCAGGCAATCGAATGGGTTGATCCGACCCTCCATGCAAGATGGGTAGTGCCATTCAAAGGTAATGAATCGGAAGTCAATAAGGACCTGGGAGCTGACGAAGGAAGGGCCTCAGCTTTGAAGGCCTCCATGGATAGGAATGAAATACTTTTCTCCCGTCCGTCAAAGCTTGAGAACGGGGAGAATGTTATCTTCCTTTCAGTCCCTATTTTCAGGAATAATTTTTTTGAAGGCTACATAGTAGGTAATTTCAGGATAAAAGAGGTTTTGGATTCGTTCCTGAAGAGGGAGTCAACCGAAGGGTATTCAATAAAGCTATTCAGCGCCAATGACGAGGTCTATGTCAATAAGGCAGATTCATTTGGGGACGCATGGGCGCAGGATTCTGAAATCGAGCTTTACGGCGCAAGCCTGCGTTTAAGGGTAGAGCCTTCCTATAACACACTTCACGAGATGCAGTCAGGGCTTTCAAACCTGATACTTGCGGCAGGGCTTACTGTTTCTGTGCTTGTCGCCCTCATGGTCTATTTTGCCCAGAACGCAAGGATAAGGGCAAAGGCGGCGGAAGCCGCAAATACCGAGCTTGAAAGGGAAGTCAAGGATAGAAAAAGGGCTGAGGCAGAGGCTGAGAGGAATTCAGCAGAGGTCACGGTAAAGAACAGGGAGCTTGAGCAGGAGATATCAGAGCGAAAAAGGGCTGAAGAGGCTGTTGAGAAGCACGCCTCAGAACTTGAGAGGTCAAACAGGGAGCTGGAACAGTTCGCCTATGTTGCCTCCCACGATTTGCAGGAGCCGTTAAGGGTCATATCAGGCTATGTGCAGCTGCTCGCCAAGCGTTATAAAGGAAAGCTCGACCCGTCCGCTGACGAGTTCATATCATTTGCCGTTGACGGCGCAAACAGGATGCAGGTCTTGATAAGCGACCTGCTTGCGTACTCAAGGGTCGGCTCGCAGATAAAGGAATTCAGGGAGACGGATTGCCAGGAGGTGCTCAGTTCTACCATCTCCAATCTTAAGCCCCTTATTGATGAGACTAATGCTAAGATAACGGCTACGGCGTTACCAAAAGTGATGGCTGATTCTTCCCAGATGTGCCAGCTGTTCCAGAACCTTATAGGCAATGCCATTAAATATAAGCATGAGGCCAAATATCCCCAGGTGCATATATCTTCCGTAAAGAAGGGCAGTGAATGGCTGTTTTCTGTCAAGGATAACGGGATAGGGATTGACCCGAAATACTTTGACAGGATATTTGTTATTTTCCAGCGTCTTCACGGCAAGCACGAATATTCAGGCACAGGCATAGGGCTGTCAATATGCAAAAAGATAGTTGAGAAGCACGGCGGACGCATATGGGTGGAATCTCAGCCCGGCGAGGGCTCGACATTCTGTTTCACAATTCCAATTTGAAGAGGTGAATGATGTTAAGGAATAACCAGGTAGAGATTTTGATGGTGGAAGATAATCCCGCTGACGTGCGCCTTACGGAAGAGGCGTTTAAGGACGCAAAGGTCCTCAATAACATGAGCGTTGTGGGAGATGGAGTTGAGGCAATGGCGTTTTTAAGGCGTGAAGGCAAGTATGCCAATGCGGCAAAGCCTGACCTGATACTGCTTGACCTTAATCTTCCGAAAAAAGACGGCAGGGAAGTCCTTGCGGAGATCAAGAATGACCCTGAACTGAAACGCATTCCCGTTGTTATCCTTACAACCTCTGAAGATGAAAAGGACATACTCAAGGCCTATGACCTGCATGTAAACGCCTATGTCAGAAAGCCGGTTGACCTTGACCAGTTCATGAAGGTAGTAGAGGCTGTTGAGGATTTCTGGCTTACTGTGGTTAAACTTCCAACAAAGTAGGATTTTTAGCTAAGCATGAATACTGAGCCTATAAGAATCCTTCTTTTGGAGGATAATCCCGGAGATGCCCGCCTTGTCAGGGAGATGCTCGTTGACGCTGTTGACGAGAAGATATTTCCTTTCGAGTATGAGCTGGTGCATGCCGAGCGGTTCAGCGCTGCCTCAAGATATCTTCTGAATGAGCGTTTTGACCTCATGCTCACTGACCTTGAGCTGCCTGACAGCTGGGGGCTGGAGACATTTACGAGGATACATTCTCAGTCTCCCGACCTGCCCGTTGTAGTGCTTACCGGCCTTGCGGATGAAGGCATGGGCATAAAGGCAGTACAGGAGGGGGCGCAGGACTATCTTGTCAAAGGGCAGGTTGACAGCTATCTTCTGGTGCGCTCCATTCGCTATGCAGTGGAGAGGCAGAGGACAGGCAAGCGGGAGGCTGAAAAAGACACTCAAAAGGCGCAGAAGAAGGAACAGTGCCCTTCATTTGAAATGGTTGGGTCGAGCCCGAAGTTTAAAGAGGTAATGGGGCTTATCTCAACCGTAGCAAAGACCTCAAGGACATCTGTCCTGATACACGGAGAGACAGGCACAGGCAAGGAGCTCATTGCCAATTCAATCCATTATCTGAGCAACAGGAGAGAGGGCCCGTTCATAAAGCTCAATTGCAGCGCAATTCCCGACAATCTCCTTGAGACAGAGATGTTCGGGTATGAAAAGGGCGCGTTCACTGATGCCAAGCAGAGTAAAAAAGGGCTTTTTGAGCTTGCTGACGGCGGCACTATCTTCCTTGATGAGATAGGGGATATGGATATAAGGCTTCAGCCAAAGCTATTGCAGATACTTGAGAACAGGTCATTTCGCAAAGTGGGCGGCATAAAGGATATACAGATAGATGTAAGGGTAGTTGCCGCCACAAATAAAAACCTTGAGGAAGCAGTGCACGAGAAAAGGTTCCGCGAGGACCTTTACTACAGGCTTAAGGTGATGGTAATAAATCTGCCGACACTTCGTGAGCGACCGGAAGATATCATTCCAATCTCAGAGCACTTCATAAAAGAGAACAGCGCGTCTTTTGGCGGACATTCCAAGCGCCTGTCTGTTGATTCAAGGGACATACTCCTTAAATACGGTTGGCCCGGAAATATCAGGGAGCTTAAAAATACCATTGAGCGGGCATTGATACTGGCTGAAGCAAGCGAAGAGGTAAGGCCCGAGCACTTGCCGTTTGAGATATTAAACGGCAGCAGGCCAAAACCGCATTCAACGGATTTCTTTACCTCAGGCGACCTTACGCTTGAGGAGATCGAGCAAAAATACATCCTCCATGTGCTCAATAAAGCCGGCGGCAACAAGACAAGGGCCGCCGAACTTTTGGGCATCTCACGCCTGACACTCAGGGAAAAGCTAAAAAGATCCTCTGTCGGATAGTCTTCTTCTGACCTTTTATTATTCTTAGTAAATATCCGCTTACTTACAGGGTGGCTGTCCCTGCTAAATATAATAGTAAAAAATCGTTGTTTCTAATTTAGTTTTGCGAGCTGGGCTCGCTCCTCGGGGCATTGGCTCTGTTCGCTCGATTCGTTGCAAGAGATACAGAAGCTTGCTCTTTCGCCCTCCCCTAATCAAGCGTCATTCCCGAATGTCTCTATCGGGAATCAAGTATTAAAGATTTTGGATTGCACCCTTCGTTGAGAAATACCAAATGTTGTCATTGCGAAACAGAGTGAAGCAATCTGTTTTGTATATCCCTTCTCCCAGAAGGAGAGAAGGAGAATGGTTTGTTGTAGGCTTTGTCCACACACTGACTTTTTTGCGACCTCTTGGATATTCCAATGTCATAAAGTGGTAAGAAACTGACCGTTTTCAGTGGTAAGAAATCAACCGCCCGTCAAATTAATAACAAGTCCTTTGTCGTAACTGCCTGAATTATCAATGTATTGGTCTTGGCATACCCTTTGCTTATTAAGAAGGTATCGTCAAATTATTCGTAACAGGAGGAATTGTTATGGCTGAGCGGATTTCAGGCAAGATATTGGTTGTGGATGATGACAAGAACATAAGATTTCTGTGCCTTGAGGTTTTATCCCTTGCCGGCTACCATGTCAAGACTGCCACCAATGGGATAGAGGCGCTTGAGATGCTCAAGGACTCTGAGTACGACCTTGTTATTACTGACCTGCAAATGCCTTGCCTTGACGGGTTTGGCTTATACAATACAGCGATAAAGAGAAATCCGCTGATAAAAGACAGCTTCCTTTTCATGACATCAGACCTTTCCCATCACGGTGTGTCTTCCATCCTTGAGGCAGGCAAGAAGTGCTTTCCGAAGCCTTTCAGGATCAAAGACCTCCTGATAGAGGTTGATATGATGATGATTAATACGCTTGAGATGCTCGATAGAAAAAGAAAATCGGAGATAAGGACCTCGATAGAGGCGAACACTTTAGCGGCGGCAAATTTATAAGATATCTTCGCTGAGCATGGGGGAGGACCAGATGGCCAGAAGCAGAAAAGAGAGCGCAAATATAATTGAAGGAAAAGCGGAGAATATTATTAATTTTGGATTCGATGGGAACAGGGAACCGAAGTGGCCTTTTCCGTTTCAGGAGGCTGCGGATTATTCAGAAAAGCCGAGCATAAGGCGTAAAATCTATTCAGATACGGACGGTATGCCGTCAAGGATAAGAGACAGGGCAGCTGCTCAAAAGACAACTGAAAATGCCTCTCCCGCCGATTCCATTGCATTTTACTTCAACAGCATCAAAAGGTATCCGCTCCTGACCTCAAAGGAGGAAAAGGATGTAGCGGCAAGGGTATCAAAGGGAGACGGCGAAGCAAGAAAAAAGATGATTGAATCGAACCTGCGCCTTGTCGTAAATATAGCCCGTAAATACCTTGGCAGGGGCCTGTCCATGCAGGACCTCATAGAAGAGGGCAATATCGGACTTATCAAGGCGGTTGAGCGTTTTAAATCATCAAAGGACTGTAAATTCTCCACATACGCTACATATTGGATAAGGCAGACAATAGACAGGGCAATAGCAAACCAGGCAAATACCGTAAGGCTTCCCATACACATATCCACTGACCTTGCAAAGGTCTCAAAGGCATCAAAAGAACTGATGATGAAATTACAGAGGGACCCCGACGCAGCCGAGATATCGGAGAAGACAGGGCTTTCGGGAAGATATGTCAAGAAACTTGATATCATTAGGAAAAAGAGCTATTCGCTTGATTCGTCACTGCCTGACGAATCAGACCTTTCGCTCATGGATAAGCTTGAGGACACAAGATATCCTGAGCCGATTGAATTCGTGGACTATGCCCGTAAATCAAATAAGGTCGGCAAATGGCTCAGCTTGCTCGATAAGAATGAAAGGACAGTCATCAGGCTCAGGTATGGATTTAACGGGGACGGCCCTCAGACCCTCGAAGAGGTAGGAAACTACTTCGGGATTACAAGGGAGAGGGTGCGGCAGATCGAAGCAAGGGTCCTCGGAAAGCTCAGGAATATCATGATGCAGGCAAATGTCACAACCTACGATGCTGTTTAAAGATACACCCTACACTGACCCGCCCGCACCCTCCTGCGGGCGGGGCTTGCTTTCCCGCCCCATCTCTTTTTTTCTTAAATAAAAGATTTATATTTTCAGCCAGAAAAGGTCTGCGCTCAACTTCCCGAATGTTCAATCCTGTTTAAAGCACGATTCCGATTTTCATTTCCGATTCAAGGTTAGTTCCAATCCTGACTTGGGTTGACCCGGAACTACACCCTTTTTCCGAAAATTTTTAGTCCAAAAATACCATTTCAAAACCCTAACTTTTTACTCAACTTTTTCACACCCCCCGAAAATGAAAATCCTCTTAATTTATTTGCGTTTTTCGGCATAAAAAAACCGGAGATTTTCCTTGACAAAGAGTGCCATGAGGAATATAGTTTACCCAATGTGTGGTATAAAGTGGTATAAAGTGGTATAAGAAGCTTTCAAGTGGGATGAAAAGGTATTTTAAAAGGAAAAATGTTTAGAGGCAGATACGAGCATACGATAGACGCCAAGGGCAGGTTGAGCGTGCCTTCACGGATAAGGGAGACCTTAAACGAAAGGTATGACTCGCGCCTTGTGGTCACCACATATGACAACTGCCTTATCGCGTACCCTTTCCCTGAGTGGCAGAAGCTTGAGGAAAAGGTCGCCGCGCTGCCTGAATTCCAGAAGGATACAAAGGCGTTCTTAAGGTTTTTCTATTCAAGCGCAACAGACTGCTCAATCGACAAGCTCGGAAGGATACTCATTCCGCAGACCTTAAGGGACTACGCGAAGCTTGAGAACGATGTAATCCTCGTGGGCGCGTTCAGGCACATAGAGATATGGAGCAAGCCGCTTTGGGAAAAGGCTGAACAGGCCTCACAGGACGACATAGTAAATACCTTAGAGCGACTGGGGCTCTAAATGGAATTTTCACATCTTCCTGTAATGCCGCGGGAAGTGATTGAGCTGCTCAACTGCAAGCCGGGCGGCATTTATGTTGACGGCACTCTCGGCGGCGCAGGGCATACCATAGAGATACTCAAGGCAACAAGCCCTTACGGCAGGGTCATAGGGATTGACAGGGATGAAGACGCCCTTAATGCCGCAAGAAAAGTTTTAGAGCCGTACAAAGACAGAGTTATTCTCGTAAAAGAGAACTACAGCGAAATCAAAGAGGTCCTGAGAGACCTGGAAATAGATTCAGTTGACGGTATTTTGCTTGATGTAGGAGTTTCGTCATATCAGCTTGAAGAGCCTGAAAGGGGATTCAGTTTTCGCTTCGAGGCCCGGCTTGACATGAGGATGGACAGGTCTCAGGGGCAGACGGCTTTTGACCTTGTAAACGGGCTTGATGAAAATGAGCTTGCCGGGATATTCAGGGATTACGGCGAGGAGCCTGAGGCAAAGAGGATAGCAAGGGCGATTGTAAAGGCAAGGGAGGTCAAGCCTGTAGAGACTACGGGCGACCTTGTAAGAATTGTGCTTGCTACCGTTCCAAAGAGATTTCAGGCAAGGGCGATACACCCTGCCACAAAAATCTTTCAGGCATTGAGGATAGCCGTAAACGACGAGCTTGGCTCTCTTGAAAAAGGGCTTGCAGACGGCTTTGACAGTTTAAGAACGGGAGGAAGGATGGCAGTGATATCCTTCCACTCACTTGAAGACAGGATAGTAAAGAACGCTTTCAGGGATTTCGCTACAGGCTGTATATGCCCACCTCGCATGCCGATATGCGTGTGCGGCAGGAAGCCCGCGGGAAGGCTCGTAACAAAAAGGGCATTGATTGCAACGGAAGAAGAAGTTGCGGCAAACCCGAGGTCGCGGAGCGCAAAACTCCGTGCGGTAGAGAAACTCTAAAGCCTGCGGAGGATTTTCAAATGGCTGAGACAATCACAAGAAAAATGAATTTTACCGGCGTTCTTACGGGCCAGGATGTAAGGACAAAGAGAAACCTCAAGGACATGAGCTTTCTTTATGTATCCGTTCTGGCGGCGTTCGCAATCGTGCTTATATTCTTTGCGTTCCTCTGGACAAGGCTTATGGTCGTTAATATCGGCTATGAGATATCAAGGGCCAATACCGCGAGGGCAAACCTTATTGAACAGAACAAGCGTTTAAGGGTCGAGTTCATGCAATTAAAATCTCCTGAGAGGATTGAAAAGATTGCCACAGGCGAGCTCGGGCTTGTCAATCCGACCGGAGAACAGATCATAACGATTAAATGAAACCTAAAAAGAAAAAGCCGGAATCCAGTTTAAAGGTCCGCGTTACAGTTGTCCTTGGTTTTTTTCTTGTCTTCTTTTCGGCCATCTTCTTCAGGGCCTTTCAGCTTCAGGTGCTTGACAGGGATTCATTGCAGCACCTTGCAATGAAGCAGCACAGAAAAACAATCAATATCCAATCAAAAAGGGGTGACATATACGACAGAAACCTTAAAGAGCTTGCGGTAAGTATTGAGGTTGACTCCGTATTTGCCCAATCAGGTAAAGTCGAAAACCCCAGGGAAGTGTCAAAGGCGCTTGCCCCTGTCCTCGGCATGAATATGTTCGAGTTGGAAAAGAAGCTCAAGACAGGGACTTTCGTATGGCTTAAAAGGCAGGTTGACCTTAATGAGGAGCAGAGAAAGCTCGTTACCTCATTTGAGGGAGTTGGCATAGTCAAGGAGAGCAGGCGTTTCTACCCGAACCGCCAGCTCGCTTCAAACATAATAGGTTTTACCGGGCTTGATTCAAACGGCCTTGAAGGGGTTGAAAGGCACTACGACAACATACTCAAGGGCTCTTCGGTAAAGATAGTAGGCGATAAGGACGCCATGGGCAGGATGCTCCTTTTTGAGGACCTTGACAAGAAGGTCCCTGTTCAGAGCATGGTCGTTGAGCTTACAATCGACAAGAACATCCAGTACATAACCGAGAAGGCCCTTAAGAAAGCTGTTGAAGACGCCAATGCCAAGGGCGGCACGGCAATAGTAATGGACCCGGTCACAGGCGAGATACTTGCAATGGCTTCGCAGCCGACCTTTGACCCTAACGATGTTAAAAAGTTCGATGCCTCGCAGTGGAAGAATAAGTCAATAACAGATGCGTTTGAGCCCGGCTCAATCTTTAAGCTCTTTTTGATATCAGCTGCCCTTGAAGAGGGCATAGTAAAAATAAAGGACTCCATATTCTGCGAGAACGGCAACTACAGGGTATCGGACAGGGTATTCCACGACCACATAGGGTACGGCTGGCTGACAGTCCCGCTGATAATGAAGTATTCAAGCAATATCGGTTCTGCCAAGATTGGGGAGAAGCTCGGCAAGGCGCAGCTTTATAGATATGTTAAGGCATTCGGCTTCGGTACAAAGACCGGGGTGGATCTTCCGGGCGAGGCGACAGGCTCTTTCATGCATTATTCGAAATGGTCGAATGTAACCCTTCATACGGTCTCATTCGGGCAGGGAGTATCGGCAACAGGCGTTCAGCTTGTAACTGCCATGTCGGCAATAGCAAACGGCGGTTTTATTGTTAAGCCCTATGTCGTAAAATCGATAAAGGACTCCAGCGGCAAAGTTATATCGGAATCAAACCCGACAATCGTAAGGAGAATAATATCCGAGGACACCGCAAGGAAGGTCACGGATATGCTCATCGAGGTAACAAAGCAGGGCGGTACAGGCACAAAGGCCGCTATAGAGGGGTTTGATGTGGCAGGCAAAACAGGTACTGCCCAGAAGCCTGACTTCAAGCACGGCGGATATGCATCAGGCGCGTACATGGCTTCATTCATGGGCTATGTGCCTGCGAAAAACCCGAGGCTCGCAATCCTCGTATCCATCGATGAGCCAAGGGGAGAGTACTACGGAGGCCTTGTCTCCGCGCCGGCATTTAAGGAAATAGCGCAGGAGAGCCTCTCCTACCTTGGAGTATTCCCTGAGAAGCAGGACGGGATGCCCAAGGTTCAGTACATTAAAAACACGATTCAGCCTGAGCCTGTAAATGAGCTGGAAGAAGCTGAGGTGGCATCTCCTGACCCGTTAAGGCCCATGGCTATTCCCGATTTTACGGGCAAGACTGTTAGAGCGGTATTGAGGATGGCAAGGGAAAGGTCTTTTGAGGTAGCAGTAGTCGGAAGCGGCAGGGCAGTCTCCCAGAAGCCCGCCCCGGGCAGCAGCATCCCCGAGAAGGGACCCGTAGTGGTGACCTTCCAGTAAAAAATGAGTTTGAAACATGGTGTTGGATGTGAGAGAATATCGAGTTGTAAAGGTTTATTCGTTTGAAAGGTAAGTAGCTGTTTAATAAAAGGTTTTCTGTTTTTAATCAGTGATGCAGGTCACAATGAAGTTAAAGGAAATAACAGATAAGATCGACTGCGAAATCATAGGCGATAACGCCGCTGAAATAGCGGATATCTCCTATGATTCGAGGAATATAAAGAAGGGCGGCGGCGTGCTTTTTGCCGCCATTCCCGGAGAACATGTTGACGGACACGCATTTATAAAGGCCGCGGCGGATAACGGTGCGGCAGCCGTTCTTGCCCAGAGGCCGACCGAAGGCATCGAGATACCGCAGGTCATAGTAAAGGATATCAGGGCAGCCCTTTCAAGGATTTCGGATATCTTTTACGGCGAACCTTCAGCCTCTCTTGTCATGGTCGGCGTAACAGGCACGAACGGAAAGACCACCACGACATATCTCCTTGAATCCATATTCAGGGAGGCAGGCTTTAATCCAGGGGTAATAGGCACCATCAATTACCGCTACAACGGAAGCACCTTCGCGGCGCCGCACACAACGCCCCAGTCCCCTGAGCTTCATAAGATTTTAAAGGAGATGCTGGAGGCGGGTGTGACGCATTGCATCATGGAAGTATCATCCCACTCCCTTGAGCAGAAAAGGGTTGAGGATGTCAGGTTCAGGGCAGGCGTATTTACAAACCTTACTCACGACCATCTCGATTACCACCGCACAATGGAGGAGTACTTCAGGTGTAAGTCCATCCTGTTCAGGCATCTGAAGGAAAGCGGCGGCAAATCGGTAATAAATATAGATGATGAATGGGGAAGGATTCTTAAAAAGGACTTCCCTCTTTCAATTACCTTTAGCCTCAGGCAGGGCGGAGATATTTATCCTGAGGAGTATGCGCTCCTGCAGGGCTCGACCGAGGCGATAATATCCGTGCCAACAGGCGCGGTCAAGGTCTCATCTAACCTTGTAGGCGAATACAACCTGCATAATATCTTATCAGCCGTAGGCATCAGCTATGCACTCGGCATTGGCAACGAGGCAATCGGCAGGGGCATAAGCGCCTTGAAAAGGGTTCCCGGAAGGCTTGAGAAGATAGAGTCAAACGGGCCAAAGGTCATCAGGGCTTATGTGGATTACGCGCATACCGACGACGCTTTGCAAAGGGCTCTTGAGGCTCTCAACCGAATTGCAAAAGGCAGGATAATAACGGTATTCGGCTGCGGCGGAAATAGAGACAGGCTTAAGAGGCCAAAGATGGGCGCAATCTCGGCAAGGCTTTCGGATATTACCATTGTTACTTCAGACAACCCCCGTGATGAGGAGCCGCTTGAGATCATAAAAGAGATAGAGGCGGGCATTAAGGTAGAAAAGCTTTCTGACGGGCTTGAGGGGGCAAGAGGCTACCTTGTGATCCCCGACAGGACAGAGGCGATAAGGACGGCGGTCAATATCGCAAGGAACGGGGACACCATCCTTGTTGCCGGAAAAGGGCATGAGGATTACCAGATAATAAAAGGCAGGAAGTACCACTTCGACGATTTCGAAGTATTAAATGAAGCAATAAAGGAGCTCTGCCCACCGAAGGATGCGGCAGGAGCGGTTTGAAATGGAATTAACGGTACACGAGATAGTAAAGGCAACAGGCGGAGTTCTAAAGCTGGGGATTGGGGATGGTTTCGTAAAAGGGATTTCTACCGATTCGAGGAAGGCTTGCTGCGGAGAGGTCTTCTTCGCTCTTAAGGGGCAGAACTTTGACGGGCACCGCTTTATCAAGGAAGTAGCCGGAAAGGGCGCAATCGCAGCTGTGGTTGAAACGGCAGAAGAGGGCGGCTTGCCGTCATCTTTCAACCTCATAGTCGTTGATGACACGCTTAAGGCGCTCGGCAGGCTTGCCGCCTATGTAAGGGGAAAATACAGGATACCCGTAATAGCTGTTACCGGCAGCGCAGGCAAGACCACTACAAAAGAGATGATAGCTTCGATACTTTCAAGGTCGAAGAATATCTTAAAGACGGAAGGCAATAAGAACAATCTCATAGGGCTTCCGCTTACATTGTTCGGGCTTCATGATGAGCACGAGGCCGCTGTGCTTGAACTTGGCATAAGCGAATTTTGGGAGATGGAAAGGCTTGTTGATATATGCAAGCCGGATATCGTCGTAATCACGAATATCGGGAGAGGCCACCTTCAGACCCTCGGCTCCCTTGAGGGAGTGGCAAAGGCAAAGGGCCCGCTCTTTACCTTATTGAAGGAAGGCGGAGTAAAGGTAGTAAACCTTGATGACCCCTGGGTAGTAAAGATTGCCGAAGGCAAGGGCAATATCATTACATACAGCTTAAAGGAAGAGGCTGATGTAAGGGTGACGGAATACAGGGCAGAGGATGGGTTTGGCGGAGTAACCGCTACTTATAATGTAATGGGAAGTTCCGTCAGGGTCAGGTTCAGAGTGCCGGGTATTACCAATGTAGTAAACGGTGCGGCGGCAATTGCCACACTGCTTCCGTTAGGGGTCTCGTTAGAGGATATAGAGGAAGGCCTTAATGCGTATGCTCCTGTTCGCGGGCGCATGGAGGTTGTAAAGGCAGGCGGCTTTACAATCCTTGATGACACATATAACGCAAACCCGGAGTCCATGTCCTCGGCATTAAAGACCTTGAGCAAGGCAGCGGGAAGAAAGGTTGCGGTAGTTGGGGACATGCTTGAGCTTGGGGAAGCCTCAAAACAGGAGCACAGGAACGTAGGCGCTCTTGCGGCTGAACTTGGCATCGATGTAATCGTAGCCATCGGCAATCTATCTGATGAAATTGTCGAGGGTGTCAGGGCAGCAGGCAAAGACGCCCTTGGTTTTAAAGATAAGCAGGAAGCAATAAAGGCAGTAAAAGAGATTATAAAGACAGGCGATACAGTGCTTGTCAAAGCCTCAAGGGGAGTAGCCCTTGAACAGGTTGTTGAGGCCCTCAAAGGCATGGAGCCTAAGAAGCCCTGCAATCAGGTTTGAAAGGTAAGAGATGCTTTACTATTTTTTGTACCCGCTCGCCAAGCACCATACGATTTTCAATGTATTTCAATATATAAGCTTCAGAACCATCTATGCGGCAGTGACCGCTCTTGTTTTAAGCTTTGTTGTAGGGCCTTACCTGATAGAAAGGCTCAGGGCGCTGAAACTCGGAGAGGTAGTAAGGACAGACGGGCCAGCATCACATTTTACAAAGGCAGGCACGCCCACGATGGGAGGGGCGATTATCCTTCTCGTTGTGATAGTCTCGGTGCTCCTTTGGGGTAATCTTACCAATAGCTACATATGGCTTATGACCTTTGTAACAGTGGGCATGGGCCTTGTCGGCTTTATAGACGACTATATAAAGGTAGTAAAGAAGGACAAGAAAGGCATCAGGGCATCAACGAAATTATTATGGCAGGTTTTGATTGCCTCTGTTGCGGTCCTCTTTCTCTATCAGCAGGATTTTAATACGATTGTCACCATCCCGTTCTTCAAGGATGTGCATATTGACCTGAAGGCGTTCTATATACCGTTCGCGGTATTTGTGATAGTAGGCACTTCAAACGCTGTTAACTTAACTGACGGGCTTGACGGGCTTGCGATAGGCCCGATGACAATAGCGGCGGCAACATATATGCTCTTTGCCTATCTCGTAGGCCATGTAAAGATTGCGAATTACCTGCATATCATGTATGTGCCCAAGGTCGGTGAGCTTGCCGTATTTGCAGGCGCCATGGTAGGGGCAAGCCTTGGTTTTCTCTGGTATAACAGCTACCCGGCGCAGGTCTTTATGGGCGATGTAGGCTCGCTCTCGCTCGGCGGCGCGCTCGGAACCCTTGCCATTATTACAAAAAATGAGGCTCTCCTGCTTCTCGTAGGCGGGATATTTGTTGTTGAGGCATTGTCGGTCATCTTTCAGGTAGGGTCATTCAAGCTTACCGGGAAAAGGGTTTTCGCAATGGCTCCCATACACCATCATTACGAGCTAAAGGGATGGCCTGAGCCAAAGATTATTGTACGGTTTTGGATAATTTCAATTATACTCGCGCTGCTCGCGATAAGCACATTAAAGATAAGATGAGCATCAAGGAAACAAAATTCGGGGGCGGTCTCAGGCGGGCAAGGCAGATACTCGGGGGGAAAAACGCCCTTGTGGTCGGGCTTGCTAATACAGGAGTATCAGCCTCAAGGTTTTTGAAAAAATGCGGCGCAAAAGTCACCGCAACCGATATGAGGCCTCTTGAGGAGTTGCCTGCCGCAAAGGAGTTAATCGACTCCGGCGTAAAGATAGCGGCAGGCGGGCACAAAGGCATCACCTTTAATTCAGGTGAGCTTGTAGTCGTAAGCCCGGGCGTGCCGTACGACATACCTCTTCTGAACGAGGCGCGCGAGAAGGGCGCTGAGGTAATAAGCGATATCGAGCTTGCGTACCGTTTCATTGATGCGCCGATTATCGCCATAGCAGGCACTAACGGAAAGACGACCACAACCACGCTGATTGGCCGGATTTTAGAGGATGCCGGCAAAAAGGTCTTTGTAGGCGGCAACATCGGCACACCCGCTGTTGAATATGTGGAAAACGAAGGTGATGCTGATTTCGTGGTGCTTGAGATAAGCAGCTTCCACCTTGAGACGACAAAGGATTTCAACCCTCATATAGGGATACTTTTAAATATCACGGAAGACCATCTCGACAGATACAGGGACTTCGATCATTACGCTGAGACGAAGTTCAGGCTCTTTGAAAATCAGGATGAATGTGACTGGGCGGTAGTCAATGTCGGCGACCCGGTTATCAGGAAACGCTTTGAAGGCGGGTTCGGCAAGGGTAAGGCGGTGCCCTTCACCGTTTCAGGCGCGCCGGGTAGAGGGCTATTTTTAAAAGACAATGCAGTTGTCTTTATAAAAGACGGCAAACAGGAGTTATATCCGGTTGCAGGCTTTAGGCTCAGGGGACTGCATAACATAGAAAATATAATGTCGGTCATTGCCGCTGCACGGCTTGCCGGCATCCCTGAAGAAGTGATTAAAAAGACCTTGTCAGAGTTCGAAGGGCTCCATCACAGGATGGAGTTCGTAAGGGAGCTTGAGGGGGTCACATACATAGATGATTCAAAAGGCACAAACATAGGCGCGCTCGTTATGGCGTTGCGGGGACTTGGCGGCAATGTAGTGTTGATTGCCGGGGGAAGGGATAAGGGAGGGGACTACAGGGTTCTGTCCGGCCTTGTCAAAGAAAAGGTAAAGCTGCTTGTATTGATAGGAGAAGCCCGCTTCAAGATCAAAGAGGCCTTGGGCAGCCTCGCCGAGACCGTAATAGTAGATACATTTGAAGATGCAGTGAAGCTCTCGCATGAGAGGGCGGCTGCAGGCGATACGGTGCTCCTGTGCCCTGCATGTTCAAGTTTTGATATGTTCAAGAGCTATAAGGAACGCGGCGAGAGGTTCAGAAAATTGGTGGAGGCGCTTTGATAAGGCTTAAGGACTTGGACAGGCTCCTTATAATATCGACGCTGATGCTTGTTGTCGTGGGCGTTGTCATGGTCTATTCCACAAGCTATATCGTAGCCATGAAACGCTTCGGGGATGAGTACTTCTTTGTCAAAAAGCATCTTACCTATGCGTTTGTGGGCCTTGGGCTTTTCATAGCAGCGGTAAAAGTGCCGTATGATTTCTACCGCAAGATGGCGTACCCGATACTGATACTTTCCGCCATACTGCTTATTTTTATATTCATCCCCGGGCTTGGGTTTACCGCAGGAGGCGCAAGGAGATGGGTGAGATTAGGGCCTATCGCTTTTCAGCCCTCAGAGCCTGCAAAGCTTGCGGTGATATTTTTTCTTGCGTATTCCCTTGCAGCAAAGCAGGAGAGGATTAAGAGCTTCGCAGTAGGGTTTTTGCCCAACATTATTATTCCGGGCATCATGATACTCCTTATCATGTCTGAGCCTGACCTTGGCACTGCGATTTGCGTTGCATCGATTGTTTTTATAATGAACTTCAGCGCAGGCGTAAGGCTCAGGTATTTATTCGGGATGCTTTTGGCAGCTGTCCCGTTCATCTGGCTTGTAATAATGAACTTCAGCTACATGATGAACAGGATTTTGATATTTTTAGACCCGTGGAAAGACCCCTCTGGCAGGGGTTTTCAGATGGTCCAGTCATTTTTGGCATTCGGCTCAGGCGGCATATCAGGAGTAGGGCTTGGCGAAGGCAAGCAGAAATTATTCTTTTTGCCTGAGGCGCACACTGACTTCATACTCTCCGTCATAGGAGAGGAACTGGGGCTCATAGGCGTCGGCGTAGTAATATTTTTCTATGTCTTATTTTTATACTGCGGGACAAAGATAGCGTTCAGGGCAAAGACGCTCCACGGCACTTACCTTGCGCTTGGGCTTACATTCATGGTCGTCCTGCAGGCGGCTATAAACATGGCGGTTGTGATGGGGCTTCTTCCGCCAAAGGGGCTGCCGCTTCCGTTCGTCAGCTACGGAGGCACTTCCCTTGTTATAAACATGATAGCCGTAGGCATTATTTTAAATATTTATATCAGGGGAAATGAGGCTTGATATTTTTGAGCCGTTTGAAGAGGTAGCAAGTGAAGCTTGTAATGGCAGGGGGAGGAACAGGCGGACATCTTTTTCCGGCGCTCGCCCTTGCGGAAGAATTTAAAAAACGCGACCCGGACATACAGATAATCTTTGTGGGCGGCAAGGGCGGTCTTGAAGAAAAGATCGTGCCGAAGTATGGGTACAGGCTTGAGCTTTTAAGCGTTGAAGGCATAAAGAGAAGAAGCGGCCTTAAGAGACTAAAGGCGCTCGGCAAGGCTGCCAGGTCAACGATGATAGCGATACAGATGCTCCGCTCGATAAAGCCTGAAGGTGTAATAGGCACAGGGAGCTACTCATCCGCCCCTGTTGTAATGGCGGCAAAGCTCCTTGGCATAAAGACGGCGATACTTGAGCAGAACGCGCTGCCCGGCCTTACCAATAAGGTATTGGGAAAGGTAGTCAACAGGATATACATTGCGTTTGAAGAGGCGCGCAGTTTTTTCCCCGGTGGCAGGACAATACTTACAGGCAATCCTGTAAGGGTGGATATATTAAAAAAGATAAAAGAAAAGCAAAGCCATAAAGACGACAAGTTCTCCATACTGGTCTTTGGCGGAAGCCAGGGGGCAGTAGCCATAAACGCGGCTTTTCTCGATGCTACCGAGTACTTGACCGATATCTGGGGCGGCCTAAAGGTCGTGCACCAGACAGGCGAGGAAGGGTTTGAAGCGGCAAAGGCGGCATACAAGAGAAAAGGGCTGAAGGTAGAGGTCATAAAGTTCATTGACGATATGGCTTCAGCATACAGTTCTGCCGACCTTGTGGTGTGCAGGGCAGGTGCTACATCGATTGCCGAGATAACGGCAATGGGGATTGCCTCGATACTTATACCTTATCCCTTTGCCTCTGACGACCACCAGACAGTCAACGCCAGGTGTCTCGTGAAGAGCGGGGCGGCTGTGATGATAAAGCAGGATAAGCTGACGGGCAATGTTTTAGCCGAGGCAATAAGAAAATTTTACGGTAATTCGCAGGAGCTCAAGGCAGTGAAGGAGAAGTCAAGGCACTTCGGCAGGCCTGAGGCGTCCGAGATGATAGCAGGCAATTTTTTAAAACTTATATACAAATAGAAGGCAACAGCAAACCAAGGGGTAAGAGATGTACAGAGGCAGGATAAAAAAGATTCATTTCATAGGCATTGGCGGCAGCGGCATGAACGGCATTGCCGAAGTGCTTGTAAATATGGGCTATAAGGTAACAGGGTCTGACCTTGCTGAAACAGACACCACAAGAAGGCTTACGCAGCTTGGCGCAACGATATTCATCGGCCACAGGGAAGAAAATGTGGTCGGCTCGCATTGCGTCGTCTATTCATCAGCGGTCAAGAAGGAAAACCCAGAGATAAAAGAGGCGACCTTCAGGCAGATACCCATTATCCCAAGGGCTGAGATGCTTGCCGAGCTTATGAGGATGAAATACGGGATAGCCATAGCAGGCACCCACGGAAAAACTACTACGACCTCAATGGTATCGATGATACTTGCCAACGCGAACATGGACCCCACTATCGTCACAGGCGGAAAACTTAACAGCCTTGGGGCGAACGCGAAGCTTGGCGGAGGGGACTTTCTTGTAGCAGAGGCAGATGAGAGCGACAGGAGCTTTTTAAAGCTCTCTCCCACTATAGCGGTAGTGACCAATATAGACAGGGAGCATATGGATAATTACAAAGATATGGATGATGTAAAGGGCGCGTTCCTTAACTTTATGAATAAGGTCCCTTTTTACGGGTGCGCGATAATTTGCCTCGACCATCCTGTTATCCAGAGCCTTGTGCCGAATATCACGCGCAGGTTTATCTCTTACGGACTGACGGCCCAGGCGGACATACACGCAAGGAATGTAGTCCACAGCGGCATGCAGACATCTTTTGATGTGTATTTCAATAAAGAGAAGATGGGCAATATCACCCTTAATCTTCCGGGTGAGCACAATGTGTATAATTCGCTTGCGGCGGTTGCCGTTGCAAGGGAGCTTGAGATAGATTTTTCTCACATCAAGGCTGGCCTTGAAGGGTTTACCGGTGTTGAGAGAAGGTTTCATGTCAGGGGAGTTGCCGGAGACATTACCGTAGTGGATGACTACGGACACCACCCGGAGGAGATAAAGGCAGTCCTCAGGGCAGCTAAAAAAGGCTGGACAAACAGGGTCGTTGTCGTATTCCAGCCGCACAGGTACTCAAGGACAAAGGACTTGTTCAAGGAGTTCCTCTCCTCGTTCAATGACGCTGAAAAACTTATTTTGACAGAGGTCTATGCGGCAGGCGAGGAGAAGATAGCAGGGGTTTCGGGCGAAGAGCTTTACAAGGGCATAAGGGGCTACGGGCACAAGGATGTCTCTTATGTGCCTGATATAAATAATATTCCCTCATACCTTGAAAGCATTATAGCTCCGGGGGATATGGTCATAACGCTTGGGGCAGGCGATATCTGGAAGATGGGCATTAAATTCCTTGAGTCGCTAAAAAGCAAAAGATAGCAGTTATGAGGTCCGGGCATGGTAAAAGGCAAGGGAGAAGAAAAGGTGTCGGTACAGTATTCACTGTTTTTCATACAGCGCTTCAAGGGAAAAGTATTATTTAATGTCCCGATGAGCGAATACACATCGCTTAAGATCGGCGGGCCCGCGGATGTGATGGCATTTCCGCAGGATGAGGGCGACCTCAAAGACCTTATAGCGTTTGCAGAGGCAAAGAATTTTCCGTTCTACATACTCGGTGCAGGCACTAACCTGCTTGTCAGGGACGGCGGCTTCAGGGGCATTATCGTCAACATGACAGAGGGCTTCAAGGACATCATCTGGCAGGAAGACAAAGCCATAGTCGGAGCAGGCATAAAGCTTTCAGAAACAGTTGCCCAGTGCAGGGAACGAGGGCTTTCAGGCCTTGAGTTCGCTGTGGGCATACCCGGCACAATAGGCGGAGCGGTTGCCATGAACGCAGGCGCCTACGGCTCCGAGATGAAGGATGTCGTAGACGGCATTGAGATAATAAACAAAAAAGGCCAGAAGAAGTTCATACCTGCAAGTGAGCTTGGGTTCTCATACAGAAAGGCTGAGATACCCAAGGGAGCGGTTGTGGCAAGGGTGCACATGAAGTTTGAGAAGACGACCCCTGACGCTGTAAGGGATAAGATAAAGGAATTTACCGAGAAGCGAAGGACCTCAAGCAAGGTCACATATCCCAACGCAGGCTCGATGTTTAAAAACCCCGAAGGCCTGTTCGCAGGAAAATTGATAGAGGACGCGGGGCTTAAGGGCGAGAGGTCGGGAGAAGCGCAGGTTTCAGAGATACATGCCAACTATATCGTAAACCTTGGCAAGGCCAAGGCAAAGGATGTGCTGGCTCTCATGGCCCTTATAAGGGACAGGATATTCAGCCAAAAGGGCATTGTGCTTGAGCCTGAAATAAAGGTGGTAGGCGAGGATTAAAGTTTAAGTTTCGGAGCAGGAATATATTGAAGATAACAAAGGCACTTTTAAAAAGAAAAAAGATAGGCGTCCTTATGGGCGGGACCTCAGAGGAGAGGGAGATATCCTTAAAGACCGGTACCGCTGTACTTAAGGCGCTTCATGATAAGGGATATAACGCAGTATCCGTTGACGCTGGTAAGGATTTGGCCTACAGGCTTGTAAGGGAAGAGATAGATATAGCTTTTATCGCGCTTCATGGCCGCTACGGCGAGGATGGCTGCGTTCAGGGCACATTGGAAGTGATGGGTATTCCCTACACAGGCTCAGGCGTACAGGCCTCTGCCCTTGCCATGGATAAGATAGCGGCAAAAAAGATGTTCAGGTTCAACGGTGTTTCTACTCCTGAGTTCGGCATATTTGAGGAAGGCAGGAAAATAAAAGGCATCAATGTGCCTTTTATCGTGAAGCCTGCCACGCAGGGCTCTGCGATAGGGGTGAGCATCGTCAGAAAAAAGACAGAGATATCCAAGGCCATTGCCGAAGCGACAAGGCACGGCGGCCCTGTATTGATAGAAGAGTTTATCGAAGGCAGGGAGCTTACGGTCTCTATACTTGACGGCAGGGTGCTGCCCATTATCGAGATAAGGCCAAAGGAAGGCTTCTACGACTACAAGGCAAAATACACAAAGGGCATGACGGAATTTACCTGCCCGGCTAAGCTTAAAAAAACAGTTGAGAAGCGTGTGGCAACTGAGGCGCTTGGCGCTTATACGGCTCTTAATTGCATGGGCGCGGCAAGAGTCGATGTGATGCTTGACAGTAAAGAGAACCCCTATGTGCTTGAGGTAAACACAATCCCCGGCATGACCGAGCTTAGCCTTTATCCGAGGTCAGCGGCTGCCGCCGGCATGAATTACCCGAAGCTTGTTGAAGAGATGCTTTTGGGGGTAGGACTTAATAAGATCTGAGATATGAGAATAAACCAGGGCAGCCCAAAGCGTAAAAATAAAAGACTTAAAGAGCCTTTTGGGAAAAGGGCGAAAAGGTTTGCCGCCAGGTCGGCAAAGATCATTGTAGTTGTTGCCGCTCTCCCGACAGTTGCCTTTGGCGGCTGGTGGATGTACAGGCAGCTTGTTACAACGGCGTATCTCTCAGTCAGCACAATCAATGTGGCAGGCGTCGAGAAGGTCACAAAGGAAGAGGTAGTAGAGCTTTCAGGCATCAAAGAAGGGCAGAACATACTCTCGTTCAAGGCAAAGGATATTGTAAGCGCGCTTAAGAAAAACCCGTGGATAGAAGAGGCGGTAATCAAAAGGAGCGTGCCTGATACCATAAATATCGAGATAAAGGAGCGCCAGCCCATTGCCCTTGTGAAGCTTGATGAGATGTATGTGATGGACAGGAACGGGATAATCTTCAAGCGGTTAGCGCAGGAAGATGAGCTTGACCTGCCCGTTGTCACAGGGCTTACAAAAGAGAGCCTGAACGACGCAAGCCAGACAGAGGGCGGATTGCTTGAGCTAATAAAGGTGCTCTCCGCAAGGAATGGATTTAACATAACAAATATTTCAGAGATACATGTTGATGCGACTTACGGCCTTAGCGTATTTACGGTTGAGGACGGGGTCAGGCTTGACCTTGGCAAGGAAGGCTTTGAAGAGAAGTTCGCCTCCTTTGAGAAGATACTTAAGACAAGGGACGGGATTTTAAACGGCATAGAGGCAATGGATTTAAGCAATCATCGGGAAGTGGTCGTAAGATTTACTACAGACGTAGTAAAGGAAGGCGGTAAAGGAAATGGCCAAAAAGGATAACATCATAGTCGGGCTTGATATCGGGACTACAAAGATCTGTGCCATAGTCGGGGAAAAGACAAAAGAGGGCGTAGAGATAATCGGCATAGGGACCCACCCGTCCAGGGGTTTGAGAAAGGGTGTGGTAGTAAATATCGAAAGTACGGTTGAATCCATAAAGCACGCGGTCGAAGAGGCTGAGCTTATGGCAGGCTGCGAGATAAACAGGGTTTACTGCGGCATAGCAGGCGGCCACATAAGGGCGTTCAACAGCCACGGAGTAATCGCCATAAAGAGCAGGGAGATTACCCAGGCCGATGTTGACAGGGTCATAGAGGCGGCGCAGGCTGTTGTGATACCTCCTGACAGGGAAGTCATCCATGTAATACCGCAGGAGTACATAGTGGATGACCAGGAAGGCATACAGGAACCCCTCGGTATGCTTGGCATCAGGCTTGAGGTAAAAGTGCATATCGTAACAGCAGCCGTCACCTCCGCGCAGAACATAATAAAGTGCGCCAACAAGGCCGGTTTGGATGTGGCTGACATAGCTTTGCAGCAGATTGCAAGCAGTGAAGCGGTCTTAAACCCGGATGAAAGGGAGATAGGCGTAGTTTTAGTTGATATTGGGGGCGGAACCACTGATATTGCTCTTTACCACAGCGGCACAATAAAGTATACTACGGTAATTTCATTAGGCGGAAATCAGGTAACAGGCGATATTTCAGTGGGGCTTCGCACTCCTACGGGAGAGGCGGAGAAGCTGAAGAAGCAGTACGGTTGCGCCATGACCGCCATGGTCTCCAAGGACGACAACATCGAAGTCCCGAGTGTCGGCGGAAATAAATCTAAAACAGTTTCAAGGTACATGCTCTGCGAGATAATAGAGCCGAGGATAGAGGAGATCTTCCAGCTTGTAAAGAGGGAGATAATGAAGTCCGGCTACGAAAATCTCGTCTCTTCGGGAGTGGTTCTTACAGGCGGCACAGCCGCAATGGAAGGGATAACAGAGCTTGCCGAGCAGGTATTTAACCTCCCGGTCAGGAGAGGCTTGCCCACAGGCATAACAGGGCTTGTCGATGTGGTAAAAAGCCCGATGTACTCAACAGGGGTAGGGCTCGTGCAGTACGGGGGCAGGCATCTTACGGGAACCCAGTTTCAGAGGGGAAGCGAGAACACAATGTTTAACAAGCTCACCTCGCGCATGAAGGGTTGGATGAAGGAGTTTTTCTAAGAACGGACTTGAGCGGATAAAGGCGGATTTTATATTATTAACGAAGCTTGGGATGATGGCGGGAAAACCAAAGGAGGTGGATGAATGTTCGAGATGGATGAGAATTTTAACAGCGGCGCGAAACTAAAGGTCATCGGTGTCGGCGGATGCGGCGGCAATGCCGTCAATACCATGATTGAGAGCGGACTGGACGGAGTTGAGTTCCTTACGGCCAACACAGACAGCCAGGCTCTCCAGAAGTCATTGGCAGGCATAAAAGTCCAGCTCGGAGCCACACTTACAAAGGGATTGGGCGCAGGCGCCAACCCTGATGTAGGCAAGAACGCGGCGCTTGAGAGCAAAGAGATGCTCAAGGAAGCCTTTAAGGGCGCTGACATGGTATTCATAACAGCGGGCATGGGCGGCGGAACAGGCACAGGCGCAGGCCCCATAGTAGCCGAGGCCGCAAAGGAAGCAGGCGCGCTCGTAGTAGCTGTCGTCACAAAGCCCTTTGCCTTCGAAGGCGCAAAAAAGATGAAGCAGGCCGAAGAAGGCCTTAAGAGAATCAAGGAAGTAGTTGATACAGTAATTACAATACCGAACCAGAGGCTTTTATCAGTTTCAAATAAGAATACATCGCTCAAAGAGGCCTTTAAAAGGGCTGATGAGGTATTATTGCAGGCAGTAAAAGGAATCTCGGATGTAATCACGATATCCGGCCTTGTAAATGTGGACTTCGCCGATGTTAAGACAATCATGTCTGAGATGGGCCAGGCCCTTATGGGCAGCGGCGTGGCGAGAGGCGAGAACCGCGCAGCCGAGGCAGCAAGAAAGGCGATATCCTCACCTCTTCTCGAAGATATCTCCATCAACGGCGCAAGGGGCGTGCTTATCAACATCACCGGCTCATCTGACATGACCATCCATGATGTGCATGAGGCCTCATCCCTTATCCAGGAAGAGGCGCACGAGGACGCACACATTATATTCGGCGCGGTAATCGACGAAGAAATGGGCGAGGAAGTCAGGGTAACAGTCATTGCCACAGGTTTTGGCAAGTCAAATGAAGGCAGGATGCCCAAGGAGATAATCCCCCAGGCAGTCATTGTTGACGAGTTTGACCTTGATGTCCCGACCGTAATGAGACAGAGGGATAAGAATTTTGACCTGAAGAGCAATGAGATACGCAGGCTCGGTAAGCTCGGCGGCTTCAATGTCGATGACGAGGATATGTACGACACACCGACCTTCCTGAGGAAGCAGGCTGATTAAATTATTGCAGTTGTTTTATTGATTCATAGCAGTGTAGCGTTCAAGAGGTATGCAGCCACCTCCTTTTCCGCGCCATTGTCTTGCCATCATCGTTAAAGAAAAGGAGCAGGTCTATGCCTGCTCCAACACGGTTTTGTATTCTCTTCGGGCTTGAATATTTTACACAGGTCTTAAGGCTTTTGCTTGCCTTTCCCCTCAATTTATCCTGCCTTGTAAACCATTCTATTCTATGGGATAATTTTATAATATTGCGTATTGTTTTTTGTTCCCGTTCAGGGAATGCTTCGGAGGCCTGTCATATCCTGGAAGATTAAGAAAAAGATAAAAGAAGTCCTCGCCAAAGAGAAAGGCACAATCCATAAGGACCACGGCGGCAGGGTAAGCGTGTGCCTTGTATATCCCAATACATATTCTCTTGGGATGACAAACCTTGGTTTTCAGTCTGTTTATAAGCTCCTTAATGATATAGATGATTGCGTCTGCGAAAGGGCATTTCTGCCTTCCGCAGAGGAGTTGGAAGAGCACGAAAGGACTTCGACACCTCTTCTCTCGTATGAATCCCAAAGCCCTCTGCAGCAGTTCGATATAATCGCTTTTTCACTGCCTTTTGAGGACGATTATTTAAATATTCCAACCATTTTCGAGCTTGCCGGCCTTCCTGCCCTAAGTTGTCAGAGGCATGGAATAAGCCCTCTGATAGTCGGCGGAGGGGTGGCAACATCATTAAACCCTGAGCCGCTGGCTGATTTCATGGATTTATTCCTTCTGGGCGAGGGTGAGGGGTCTTTAGAGCAGTTCATCGAACTGTTCGCAAAGTTAAAAGACAATGGGCTTACAAAAGAAAGCCTTAAGGAATTTGATGCGCTTGCGTGGGCCTATGTGCCTTCTTTATATGAGTTCAGCTTTGACGGGGCGAGGATAACCGGAGTTGAGGCAAGGGCAGGGGCAAAAAAGAAGATAAAGGCATACAAAAATATTAAACTCGATAATTTCGAGATACCGCAGAACTTTGTATTTACACCTGATACTGAGTTCAAGGATACCTGCCTGATGGAGATTGAGCGGGGATGCGGCAGGGGTTGCAGGTTTTGCGCCGCAGGGTTTTTATATCTCCCTCCAAGGTGGCGGAACTTTGATAAGGTAGCTGACGCAGTAAAGAAAGGGATTGAATCCACGGGCAAGGTCGGGCTGATAGGTACGGCTGTTTCCGAATATCCTGAGATAAAAGAAGTGGTCAAAACCGGTGTTGAGGAGAGCGGTATTGTAACCCTGTCATCGCTTAGGCTTGATAAGCTTGACGGCGATTTTATAAACCTCTTAAAAGAGGGCGGGTATAAGACTATAACCCTTGCGCCTGAGGCAGGTACCGAGCGCATGCGCGGGATCATCAATAAAGGCATTACGGATGCTGAGATAATGGAGTCCGTAAGACTTATTGCCGAAGCGGGGTTTGTCAAAGTAAAACTGTATTTTATAATCGGGCTTCCCTTTGAGACCGATGAGGACGCCGAAGGAATAGTAGAACTTTCGAAACGCATCAAGAAGGCTATGAAAAAGGGCGAGCTGACCCTTAGCGTAAACCCCTTTGTGCCAAAGCCTTTCACGCCTTTTCAGTGGAGCGCGTTTGAGAGGATAGAGGTCGTTGAGAAGAGGCTATCCATCATAAAAAAGGGAGTGGCAAAAGAGCACGCCATAATACTCAAGGCAATGTCGGCAAGGGAGGCTTACGCGCAGGCATTTATCTCAAGGGCTGACAGGCGGGCAGGCAAAATAATACTCGAGGCCTCAAAAAAGGGTTGGAAAAAGGCGCTTAAAGACTGCGGATTCGCCGAAGAGGCGGTATTTTCAAACAGGCAAAAAGATGAGATACTCCCGTGGGATATGATAGACCACGGGGTTGCAAAGGCTTATTTCTGGAAGGAATTCCAGAAGGGCGTAGAAGGGCAGTTGACGCCTCCGTGCGATGTGCCGAACTGTTTCAGGTGCGGCGTGTGCAAGCCGCAATATTTTACTTAATACGATTCGGGAGCTTTAGTTCAGTTCATGCAGAAAATCGATATCAAAGAATATCTTCCCCTTGTAAGAAAGCCGAGCAGGTACATAGGAGGGGAGGTCAACTCCATAAAGAAAGACCTCTCAAAGGTAAGGCTTAAGTTCGGCATGGGCTTTCCTGATGCCTATGAGATTGGGATGAGCCATTTAGGCATTCAGATACTCTACCAGATACTCAACGCAAGAGAGGATATCGCCTGCGAAAGGGTATTCGCGCCCTGGGGTGACATGGAGGCTCTTTTAAGGGACAAGGGGCTAAAGCTTACTACCCTTGAGTCAGGCGTTCCATTAAATGAGCTCGATATAATGGGCTTTTCCCTCCAGTATGAGCTTTCCTATACAAATGTCCTTAATATGCTCGACTTGGGCGGCATTCCGTTTTATTCAAAGGACAGGAAAAAGGAAGACCCGTTCGTTATAGGCGGAGGGCCTTCAACATTCAACCCTGAGCCGATAGCGGACTTCTTTGACGCATTCCTTTTGGGCGATGGGGAAGAGGCGGTCCTTGAGATTTCCGATGCTGTAATCGAGGGCAGAGCTAAGGGAGAGGACAGGCAGGAGATATTAAGGAGGCTGTCTGAGATAGAGGGCGTGTATGTGCCGTCCTTTTTCGAGGTCTCTTATAATGATGACGGCACAGTCAGGGAGATTAAGCCTTTAAGGGAAGGGTACACGAGAGTCCTTAAAAGGATGGTGCCTGATATAAATAAGCTCCCCCTTCCGATTAAACCTGTAGTCCCTTTCATGGAGACGGTTCATGACAGGGTAAGCGTAGAGATATCAAGGGGCTGCACAAGGGGCTGCAGGTTCTGTCAGGCAGGCAATATCTACAGGCCCGTAAGGGAGAGGTCGCCTGAAAAGATAATAGAAATCATTAATACTGCCCTTAAGAATACAGGCTATGACGAGGTATCGTTATTATCCCTGAGCACAGGCGACTATACATTGATAGAGGACCTGCTTACAGGCCTCATGTCTGGTTTTGCGGATGATAAGGTCGCGGTCTCCCTTCCATCACTCAGGGTAGGGACTTTAAGCAATAAAGTGGCTGAACAGATAAAAAGGGTAAGAAAAACAGGCTTTACCCTTGCGCCTGAGGCAGGCAGCGAAAGGCTCCGTAAGCTTATAAATAAAGGTATAAAGGAAGAGGATTTATTGGCTGCCTCTCAGGATATCTTTACCCACGGCTGGAATGCAATGAAGCTGTACTTCATGATAGGGCTTCCAACCGAGACTGATGAGGATTTAATCGAGATTACAAGGCTTGCCGACTGCGTAAGGCTCATAGGCAGGCGCATCATGGGCAAAGCCCCTCTTATAAATGTAAGTGTTGCGTCATTTATCCCCAAGCCTTATACCCCATTTCAGTGGGAGCCGCAGATAACAATGGAAGAGGGAATAAGGAAACAGAACTTCCTGAGGCGAGAGCTTAATAAGATGAAGCTCAACTTCAAGTGGCATGACGCTGACATGAGCGTCATGGAGGGAGTGTTCTCAAGGGGTGACAGGAGGCTTTCAGCCCTCCTTGTAAATGCGTTTAAAAAAGGCAGCAGGTTTGACGGCTGGAGCGACCAGTTTGACTTTGAAAAGTGGAAAGAGGTCTTTAAAGAGGCCAATGTTGAGATGGCCTTCTATACGCAGAGGAGGAGGCCTTTTGAGGAGGTCTTTCCGTGGGAGCATCTAAATCCCGGAGTTACGAAGGAATTTTTATACAGGGAGTACAAAAACGCGCTTGAGCTTGCCCGCACGCCTGACTGCAAGGTGGACAGGTGCTCGAACTGCGGAGTGTGCGACCACAGGATAATAAAGAACAGGACAGTGGAAGGCGAAGAGGTCGTATTAGACCATAATAAGGATAAGGAGCCGGATAACCTTTACAGGATACGGTTTCGGTACTCAAAGACAGGGGACTTGAGGTACTTGAGCCATCTTGAGCTTATCACTACTATCACAAGGGCTATAAGAAGGTCAGGGCTGCCGCTTAGGTATTCACAGGGCTTTCATCCCATGCCGAAGATTTCGTTTGCGTCATCCCTGCCTGTGGGCATGGAGTCGGTCTGCGAGTATATGGATATAGAGCTTAACGCGGACGGAGCCAGATTCAGCGCCCAGGAGATTACGGAGAGGCTGAATGCAAACCTCCCGGAGGGTATTAAGTTGACAGAGGCCACCCCCTTGCCCTTGAAAGTTTCTTTACCCTCTGCTATTATGACAGAGTATCTTATTTTTTTAAAGAACGGCCCTAAGGGCATTAAAATAGAGCCAGAAAATATTGACGGGTTTATAGAGGATTTTTTAAACAAGGATTCCATCCCAATACGCATCCAGAAGGAGGATAAGGTCACAGTTATTGATATCAAGCCGCAAGTGGCGGAGCTTTCGCATACAGGGGATTTAACATTAAGGCTGACTCTTAAAAAGAGTCCCGGTGCGTCCGTCAGGCCCCATGATGTCGTGGCCTGTCTTTTCAATATCCCGAAGGAAGATGCGTCCCTCATACCCGTCCTTAAGATAAAGGCCGTTTGAGCAAATATCTTATCTAAAAGGACAGTTAGGGCACTTTTACGCCCGATTCTAAATGAAAAGCACAAAAACAGAAATTTTGATAAACGCTAACCCGTTTGAGAGGCGCGTAGCGCTGCTTGAGCAGGGCAGGCTCGTAGAGTTTTACGTTGAAAGGACAAAGGACAGAGGGATTACAGGCAATATATACAAGGGCAAGATAGTAAGGGTGTTGCCGGGCATGCAGTCCGCTTTTGTCGAGGTAGGGATACAGAGGACATCTTTCCTCCATGTCTCTGACATACAGGAGCCTTTTGAGGATGTCGAGGAAGAAGGGGAAGAGGAGCATAAGACCCCTCACCCCAATGTCAGGATACAGGATATTATAAAGGAAGGGCAGGAGATACTCGTACAGGCCGCAAAGGAGCCTATCGGCACCAAGGGCGCGCGCGTTACTTCCTATATATCTCTTCCGGGCCGTTATCTCGTCTTCATGCCCACCTATGACAAGATTGCCATCTCAAGGCGCATTGCCAGCGAAAAAGAGAGAAGACGCTTAAGGGAGATCGTCTCAAGCGTCCGCAAGGAAGGCTACGGCTTCATTATACGGACGGTGTGCGAAGGCATGGAAAAAGAAGAGATACAGGCTGACATGGTATTTCTTGAGAGGCTTTGGGACTCAATACAAAAGAAAAAAGAGCAGGTGAAAACGCCCGGCCTTGTCTATGAAGAGCTTGACCTCACATTAAGGATTATCAGGGACAGCTTCACTTCTGATATCGACAGGCTTGTAATAAATGACAGGGAAGAATACGAAAGGGCTGTAAAGTTCATAGCAGAGTTCATGCCCCACTTAAGCGGCAGGGTCGAGCTCTATGACGGCAAGGAAGACATATTCGATGCGTTTGGCGTTGAGATAGAGCTTACGGATGCCCTTGAGAAAAAGGTATGGCTCCGCTCAGGCGGGCATATTGTCATAGACCAGATGGAAGCCCTCACCGCAATAGATGTCAATACAGGCAAATATGTAGGCAAAAAAAGCTCTGATGAGACTATACTCAAGACAAACCTTGAGGCGGTAAAAGAGGTAGTCTACCAGTTAAGGCTCAGGAACATCGGCGGCATCATAGTAATAGATTTCATTGATATGGCAAAGGCCGCTGACAGGGAAAAGGTCTACAATGCCTTGAAAGAAACGCTTAAGGCAGATAAGGCCCGCACCAATATATTAAAGATATCAGAGCTTGGCATAGTAGAGATGACACGCAAGAGGGTGAGGGAGAGCCTTGCCCAGTCGTTGTGCGAACCTTGCCCCTACTGCGAGGGCAACGGTCTTGTAAAGGCGCGCGACACTATAATAATGGACATTTACAGGGAGCTTTCAAGGGAACTTCCCACAAGGAAAAAGAAAGCTGTCCTGTATGTAAGCCCTGCAATCGCAGAGCAGCTCCTGGCAGAGCCTGAGATTGTTGCCGACCTTGAGAAGAGGTTTGGTAAAAAGGTGATAGTCAGGCCGGTGGACCGTTTCCATCAGGAGAGATACGAAATACTGTAAGACAGGCAGGAAGCCTCCCAAGTCCCGCTGTAACATCCATGCGTGCGAAAACCCATGTTTTCACAAGTAAAATCCTTGACAAAAATCCCTGTGATGGTTACGATATCAAGTGATTTATTCTGAAAAAAGGAGTAAACATGAAGGGTATGAAATTCCTTAAAGTTTCGGTTCTTTCAGTTTTTCTGGCCTCTGCGCTTGGGCTGGCCGCTTCCGCACAGGCGGGGGTAGCCGAGGGCAAAAAGGCCTTTGAAACAAAAAAATGCGCTGGATGCCATCAGGCGCAGGGTCCTGCAAAGGAAAAGACAATTCAGGACCAGCTTGCCAAAAAAGGCCCTGAGCTGTGGTACGCCGGCAGCAAGTTCCAGCCCGGGTTCCTCGAAGGCTGGCTTAAAGACCCCAAGCCCATCAGGCCCATGGAATATTACTCTCTTACAAAGAAAAATACCGGCAGCCATCAGAAGCTCAGCGCACAGGAAGCAGCGGATGTCGCTGCCTACCTGATGAGCCTTAAATCAGCAGATGTAAAAGTCGCCATACAGCCCAGGGACAATCCCAAGGGCAGGGCGATATTCATAAAGAAGCAGTCATGCTACGGCTGTCATGAAGTAAAGGTGCGGGGAAATGCAGCAGGAGGCGTAACGGGCCCTTCCCTTGCATCGGCTGCAACAAGGCTTCAGGCAGACTGGATATACGCATACCTTTCCAATCCAAAGGTCTTCAAACCTGTAAAGGATATGCCGAACTATGACGGCATTCTTACGGATGCGGAGCTTAAGGACCTGGCCGCTTATGTCGGCAGTTTAAATTAAGGCAGGGGAGCTTACTAACAATGATAAAGACCTCTAAAAAGGGTATTGTAACTGCAATAACACTGGCGGGAGTTCTTCTTTTAAATGTGTCGGGAGCCATGGCCGCAACGGCGGAAGAGAATTATAAATTCTACTGCGCCCAGTGCCACGGGCTTCAGGGCAGGGGTGACGGGCCGAACGCTCTTCCGAGTATGCCGGTAAGCCCAAGGGACCATACAAGCGCGCCGGAGATGAATAAATTGACGGATGATGATATCATGAACGCAATAGCTGACGGAGGCCCGGCAACAAGCAAATCAAGCCTCATGCCTCCTTTTGGCAAGACCCTTTCAAAGAGCGAGATAGTGGCTCTGAAAGACCACCTTAGAAAACTTTGCAACTGCAAAGGAAAAGGCAAGTAAGCGTAACTCGTACGCTTTTTAACAGTAAGCGGTTTGCTTACACAGGAATAAATGACCAGCGCAATAGAAAATTACGGATTCATATTAAGCCTTCTGGCTGCCCTTTTGGTACTTGAGGGCATACCTTATTTCGGTTTTCCGAAGGCTGTAAAAGGTTGGGCCTTGATGCTTCAGGAGATGCCTGAAAGAAAGCTTAGGATACTCGGCTTTATGATCATGGCAGCGGGAATACTTCTTTTGCTCGCACTCAAATCACTTTGATTTTGCTTTCGACCCCTTGAGGATAATGAAAAAAAGCTTCAGGCTCCTGATCTTGTTTGTTGTTGTTATTGTTCTGGCAGGCTGCATAAAAACAGTCTCCGGGCAGGCAGGATATGGCGATAAGATAAGGATATTGGTCATCAAGGGAGTAAAGGAAGTAAATATCAAAGGGTCTGACAGGGGCTCGCTTGAAATAAGAAGGTCGGGTTACGGCTCTGTTGCCATAAACGGCAGGGGAAGAGACCTGCCTCTGAGGCTTACCCCGCAGAGCGATTTTATCTATCTAAACGGCAAGCCGTTCAGGGGAACGATAGAAGTGCGCGACAGCAAGGAAGGGCTCATGGTGATAAACGAGCTTTTCCTTGAATCCTACCTTGTAGGCATTATCAATAACGAGATCTCCTCAAAGTGGCCTGAGGATGTTATAAAGACACAGGCTGTCATTGCAAGGACCTACGCCCTTTACAGCAAGAATAAGAAGAACAAAGGCCTGTATCATCTTGAAGGCTCGATAATGGGGCAGGTCTACAGCGGTGTAGGCAAGGAAGACTCCATTGCCCACAAGGCAGTAAAAGAAACCGCAGGAGAGATACTTACCTATAGCGGAGAGCCTGCCTTAACGGTATATCATTCAAACGCGGGCGGCATGACGGACTCTTCAAAAGATGTATGGGCGCATCCGTACCCGTACCTTCAGTCTGTCAAGAGCCCTTACGATATAGATGCCCCCAGGGTTTACTGGGAGTACGGCATTACCGCTGAATCACTTAAGCAGGCCCTTAACAAAGCCGGCTACAGGATAGGCGAGCCTGAAAGCATCGATATCGATAATTTGACATCAGCAGGCAGGATAAAGACAACCCTTATTACAGACGGGGATAATAAGAGGGTTACGCTCAGCGGTGAGGATTTAAGAAAGATACTCGGTTACAGCAATCTTAAATCCACCATCTTTGAAGTTACAAAGTCAGGTGATTCATTCTTATTCAAGGGCAGGGGTTGGGGGCATGGAGTGGGGCTATCCCAATGGGGCGCGAAGGGCATGGCTGAGAACGGTTCTTCTTATAAGGAGATACTCAATCACTTCTATCCGGGAACAGACCTGGTAAAAGTCTATTGATGTATCAGCTCCCCTTTTGAATCAAAAAATCCAAAAAAATTACTTGCAAGCCTATGGATTTAATTGCGGATTGAATCCTTTGGACTATAATTTCAGGGTTGAGCCCTGAATCTTATCTTATGGAACTTAAAGATTTTGATTTTAATCTGCCGGAAGATCTTATTGCCCAGCACCCTTTGGAGCAGAGGGACTCTTCAAGGCTTATGGTCTTAAACCGCTCCGAAAGGTCGGTTGCCCACAGGCAGTTCCGTAATATTAAGGAATACTTCAGGGAGGGAGACCTCCTTATCCTTAATAATACGAAGGTTATCCCCACCCGCGTCTATGGTAAAAAACACACAGGCGGCAGGCTTGAGTTCCTCCTTATCGAAAGGCTTAAGGGAGAAAAAGAGGTCTGGAGATGCCTGATTAAGAATTCAAAGGGGCTTAAAAAAGGCTCCCGGTTTACCCTTGATAACGGCATTGAGGCAATCGTTGCCGGGATTGACGAAGAAGGGCTTTGGAACTGCGAGTTCGGCCAAATCCTTGACCTTGAGGCTATCGGTAAAATTCCCTTGCCTCCTTATATAAGGAGAGAGGCGGATGAGAAAGATAGAATCAGGTATCAGACGGTCTTTGCCGGGGTCAAGGGGGCGGTAGCCGCTCCTACGGCGGGGCTTCATTTTACGGATGCGCTTCTAAAGGAGCTTAAAGATAAGGGAGTAGGCATGGATTACATAACGCTCCATACAGGGCCGGGGACTTTTATGCCTGTGAGGGTGGATAATATCCAAGAGCATAAGATGCTTAAGGAGCGCTATGAGATATCCCCTCAGGTCTTTGAGAGAATAACAAACGCCAAAAAAGAGAAAAGAAGGGTTATTGCCGTAGGCACTACCTCTACAAGGGCCCTTGAGGCATCTGTCAGGGACGGTTTTGAAAGCCCGAGGCTTGAAGGCTCTACAGACCTTTTCATATATCCTGGGTTTGAGTTCAAGGTGATAGACGCGCTCCTTACGAATTTTCATCTGCCCGGCTCTACGCTCATTATGCTCGTAAGCGCGTTTGCGGGGCATGATTTTCTGCTTAAGGCTTATTCTGAGGCGGTTGAGGAGAAGTACAGGTTTTTCAGTTACGGCGATGCGATGTTGATCGTCTGAATTAGTGCCAAGCCCTAAAAGGCTGGTATAATGTGTAAAAATAATTATTTTTAAAACGAAGGGCTATGGGTAATTTCGGATACGAACTTCTGAAACAGGACAGGACAGGCGCAAGGCTTGGCAGGGTAACGACGCTTCACGGGAGTTTTTCAACACCTGTTTTCATGCCCGTCGGCACAAAAGGCTCTGTAAAGGGTATGACCCCTGAAGAGATGACAGATATGGGTATAGAGATAATACTTGCCAATACCTACCATCTTTTCTTAAGGCCGGGACACCAGCTTGTAAAGGAGTTGGGCGGCCTGCACGGGTTTATGAACTGGAAGCGCACTGTGCTTACGGACAGCGGCGGGTTTCAGGTCTTCAGCCTCTGTAAGCTCCGTAAGATAGAAGAGGAGGGAGTTAAATTCAGCTCCCATCTGGACGGAACGAAATATATGCTCACCCCTGAGCTGGCAATAGAGATACAGGAGGCTCTTGGGGCGGACATCATAATGCCTCTTGATGAGTGTACGCCGTATCCTGCTGACAGGGACTATACGATAAGGTCGATGCAGCTTACCCACAGGTGGGCAAAGCGGTGCAAGGATATAAAAAAGGATAATGGGCAGGCCCTTTTCGGCATTGTTCAGGGCGGGATGTATAAGGACTTAAGGAAAGAGAGTGCCGAGGCCCTCGTGGGCATGGACTTCCACGGCTACTCCATCGGAGGATTGAGCGTAGGGGAGGAGAAACACCTGATGCAGGAGATGGTAGCTGAAACTGTGCAGTACCTCCCAAGCAACAAGCCAAGGTATCTGATGGGCGTAGGCACGCCCGAAGACCTTGTCTTTGCGGTAGAGATGGGGATTGACATGTTCGACTGCGTCATGCCCACCAGAAATGCGAGGAATGGAACTCTCTTTACAAGAAAGGGAAAATTGGTTATAAAGAATGCTCAATATGAGCGGGACCACTCTCCTGTGGATGAGACCTGCGGCTGTTACACATGCAGGAACTACACAAGGGCATATCTCAGGCATCTCTTTATGATGGGTGAAATACTCGCATCCAGATTGAACACCATACATAACCTTTATTATTACACAAACCTCATGCAGCAGATGCGGGAGGCCATAAAAGAAGACTGTTTCGAGGATTTTAAAAAGAAGTTTTACAGCGACAGGGGAGTAGCTATACTTCCGGGTTAGTCTCTAAAATAATAAATTCTGTAAATCAGGAGGAAGAAGTGTTATTCATACCCGTAGCATTGGCATTCGCGGAAGACGCCGCGCCCGTTGGTCCCGGGACATCAGGGCTGATGAGCATTGCCCCGCTTGTAATACTATTCGTCATTTTTTATTTTCTGTTGATACGCCCTCAGCAGAAAAAGGCAAAAGAACATAAACAGATGCTCTCCGGCATTCAAAAGGGCGATAGCGTAATAACCAACGGCGGCATCCACGGAAGGGTAGTGTCAGTTAATGAGGAGACGATTACCGTAGAGATTGCCGATAATGTAAAAGTAAAGTTCGCAAAAGATGCTATCGCAATGAGGAAGCCGCAGGGTTAGTCAATTTCGGGTTAAACGGAGTGTAGCATGAGAAGTATTTTTTGGCGTCTTGTTCTGCTGGCCGGGTTCACTGTTTTGGCGGTGATGTTATTCCTGCCTTCAACACCCCTTTCAAAAAGGCTGCCGTCATTCTGGGTAAATAATATCCCAAAGATAGTCCTGGGGCTTGACCTTCAGGGCGGCATGCACCTTGTCTTGAGTGTTGACCAGAACAAGGCAATTGAAAACCATACAGGAAGGCTCGCGGGTTCTGTTGAGGACTCGCTTAAAAAGAAAGAGATCCCTTACGGCACTGTCACAAGGGAAGGCATCTCTTCCATTGCCGTAACTTTCCCTGATGAGAAGGCAAAGGGTCAGATAACACAGCTCATGACAGATGAGTTCGGGGTCTTCACCGCTCCTTCAGCCCAGGACGGAAGGCTTGTATTCAATCTCGATGAAAAAGAGGTGCAGAGGCTTAAGGACTGGTCGCTTTCACAGGGCCTTGAGACCATACGCAACAGGATAGACAAGTTTGGAGTATCCGAGCCTGTCATCCAGAAGCAGGGCGAAAATGAGATAGTTGTCCAGCTTCCCGGACTTAAAGACCCGGAAAGGGCAATACAGCTCATAGGAAAGACCGCTGTCCTCGAGTTCAGGCTCCTTGATGATTCAATGGACCCCAATACCGCCCTTAATACAGGCGCTCCCATTGGCTCTGAGGTGGTCTATCAACAGGCCGTAAATAAAGAGACAGGCACTGTAGAGAAGATTCCTTATCTCGTAAAGAAAGACGCTCTCCTTACCGGAGATTCTCTGGCTGACGCAAGGGTAGCCGTTGACAGCCAGTACAATGAGCCTTATGTCGCGCTCACCTTTGATTCAAACGGGGCGCGCATATTCGAGAGGGTGACAAGCCAGAATGTAGGCAAGAGGCTTGCCATAGTCCTTGACGGCAATGTCCACTCCGCCCCCCAGATAAGAGAAGCGATTGCAGGAGGCAGGGCGCAGATAACAGGCGGCTTCTCCTATGAAGAGGCAACAGACCTTGCCATCATCTTAAGGGCAGGCGCGTTGCCGGCGCCTGTCAATATCGTACAGAATGTGACAGTAGGCCCCACACTCGGTCAGGACTCCATCAACGCAGGCATTAAGGCAGGACTTCTCGGCGCGGTTTTTGTCCTGATCTTCATGCTCATCTATTACAGGCTTTCAGGCCTTATAGCTGATTTCGCGATATTTTTAAACATCGTGATGCTCCTTGGCGCAATGGCTTGGCTCAACTCAACCCTGACCCTGCCGGGTATAGCAGGTATCGTCCTTACGATAGGCATGGGCGTTGACGCAAATGTCCTTATGTTTGAAAGGATAAAGGAGGAGCTGAGGGCAGGCAGAACGCCCCGTTCAGCGGTCAACGCAGGCTATGACCACGCATGGTGGACGGTTATCGATTCCCATGTAACGACCCTTATTACAGCGGCAGTCCTCTTCCAGTTCGGAAGCGGCCCTATCAAAGGTTTCGCGGTAACACTTAGCATTGGTATTCTGATTAATCTCTTTACCTCTCTTGTCGGCACAAAGGTCGCATTCGACATACAGAACGACAAGTTCAGGGTAAAGAAGCTGAGCATATAAAAAAGTTGAACCGTTGCCCGTTCTTATCGGTTTTTACGAGATTAGGGCATTTTATGGAGGCTTTAAATGGACATCTGGGGCGAGACTAAAATAGATTTCCTGGGCAAACGATATATAATGTTTGCCATATCAGGGATCCTCGCGATAATAGGCCTTATTGCCATGATATCAATCCCAATGGGCAAGGCAAATCTTGGGACTGACTTTGCAGGCGGTATCGCAATTCAGTTCAGGTTTGAAAAGCCTGTGGAGATAGACAAGGTCAGGTCAATCCTTGAGCAGAACGGCTTTAAGGACGCCAACCTCCAGCAGTTTGCCGAACCGAATAAGCTCCTTGTAAAGCTTAAAAGGACGGAGGGGAACTTAAGCGAGTTGTCAAAAAGGCTCGGCGATGTGTTTGTGGCAGGGCTGGCGGATAACCCCTATCATGTTGATTCGACAACAGAAGTAGGCCCCACAGTCGGCAAAAAACTTCAGAGCGACGCGCTCTGGGCAATCGGTATTTCGCTTCTGGGTATCCTGATATATGTAGCCTGGAGATTCGAGTTCAGGTTCGGAGTGGCAGCTGTTATTGCCACATTCCACGATGTGCTTGCGGTAATGGGGCTGCTCTTTGTGCTCGATAAGGAGATAACACTCCTTATCGTAACCGCCCTTCTGACATTGGCAGGCTATTCGCTTACCGATACCGTCGTTGTATTTGACAGGATAAGGGAGAACTTAAGGAGAAGGACAAAAGAGGAGTTTATCCCCCTTATCAACAGGTCGGTTAATGAGGTCTTAAGAAGGACGATAGTTACATCCCTTACCACACTGCTTGCCACCCTTGCGCTTCTTTTGTTCGGGGGCGAGGTCATACATGACTTCTCGCTTGCGCTCTTTGCCGGCATACTCGTAGGCACATATTCTTCGATATTCATAGCAAGCCCGATCCTTCTTTTCTGGAAGAAGAAGCCGGCCCTTGCAAAAAGCTGATTATAAAAAACACAAGGCCCGCGGGAGATTCCCGCGGGCTTTTTATATTTCAGGCGAGACCCCATCAAATCCCCTATTGTCTTTTCTTATGATTTATGCTATTCCATGATATATCGTGCGGGCGTGTTCGCATTTGATATTCTTCTTTTCCAGTTAGAATTTAATATCGCAACAGGCTTTTTAAAGGCTCATGGCGGGTCCTTAGGAAGAGGCTAAGAGTGCCAGGGTACCATTCATTCATTGTTATGGTATTTCAAGGCACTTTTTTTTATTAAGCACCGGAACATCCCTCAGTACCCTATGATGATGGAGAAAAAAATTATACCCGGTTCTGATATATCCAAGCCTTTGGACTTCTCTCTATGGCGTGAATTTCAGGAAGGCCTTTCAAAGCTTCTTGATATTCCCATTTCGCTCTATGACGGAAACGGCGTTCTTGTAATGCCTTCAGACAGGGAGACCTGCCTGTGCCAGGCTGTTAAGCTAAATGAGAGCGGAAATGAGCGCTGCACGGATATGTGCGCGAAGGCAGCCCGCCAGGTTGCAGAGAACGGCAATATCTACACATTCAAATGCCATACTAACCAGTATCTTTTCGCGATACCGGTATTTCTTGATGAGAATAATAAGTATGTGATCATAGGCGGACAGGCCTACCTCGCGGGAAGCGAACTCAAGGATTTCTATGAAGGGGCGGCTTCCGTCGGTTTTGACAGCGCTACCCTTGCCATCCTTAAGAATGGGCTTAAGACTATACCCCCGAAGTCGATTTTCACTATTCCGGGGATAATACAGAACCTTGCCGTGCCGTTCCTCAAATGCCTGAATACGGGTGAAGCGAACGCAACGGTCAGGCGCAGGGACAAGGCAAATCTTAAAAGTTTTTACGCACTTGAGCAGGTCTATCGCTCGATAGCCCCTGTGTTGGACAGGGAAGAGCTCTATGAGACCATTCTCGCTAAGTCCTCTGAACTTGTGGAGGCTGAGAGGGGCTCATTGATGATACTCGATAATAAAAACAATTTTCTCTCGGTTAAAGCCGCAAAGGGGATTGATAAATCTATCGTGGATAGCCTTAGAGTAAGGGTAGGCGAGGGAATTTCAGGCTCTATAGCCGCAAAGGGCCTGCCAGTAATAGTTAAAAACATAGAAGATGAGGTGCCGTCCCGCAGGAGCAACCCAAGGTACAGGACAAAATCATTTATATCCATACCGCTTAAGATAGACACCCGTGTCATCGGTGTCATTAATGTATCTGACAAGTTAACCGGGGAGGTCTTCTCAGAAGAGGATCTGCATCTGCTTCTTTCTTTTGCCAATTACGCCTCAATAGCTCTTGAGAGGGGCGCTTACTACAGCATGAGCGAAGAGCTTAAGATGCTATCCATGACAGACCCTCTGACAGGGCTTTTCAACAGGCGTTATTTCAGGGAAAGGCTTTTTGAGGAAGTCGAGCGCGTAAAGAGGCATAACGAGTGCTTCTCGACCTTTATGATAGATATCGATAACTTCAAGGGTTTCAATGACAGGTACGGCCATATCGGAGGGGACGAGATACTTAAGGGTGTCGCCCGCGCGATAAGGGATGCCGTAAGGTCGATGGATGTGGTTGCAAGATACGGCGGCGAGGAGTTTGCCGTGATACTGCCGCATACAGGCAAGACCGATGCCTATATAATCGCCGAGAGGATAAGAAGAGGTGTAGAGGAGTACAGGCCGAAATCATCCGTATTTACTGAATGGCCTACCATCAGTCTCGGAGTTGCCGAGTTCCCGCACGACGCTAATAATATAGACGACCTTATAAATAAGGCTGACAAGGCGATGTATCTCGCCAAGAGAAGGGGTAAGAACAGGGTTGTTGTATATGAGGGATAAGCTGTTATTCAATATCTGCCCTGAAGGGGAGTTTTTCGGCAGGAACAGGGAGATAGACTATATATTTCGCAGGGCGACAGAAAGCCATAAATCACCCAACATCTTCCTTACGGGAAGAAAGTGGATGGGCAAGACTGAGGTCCTGCGCAGAGTCCACCGCAAGCTCTTCTGGGACCAGGCCCATGTAGTGCCTGTCTATTACCAGTTCAGGAGATACGGCAGCGTTGAGAGCTTCTCTGAAGATTATCTTAAAGAGGTATTGAAGCAATACTTTGCCTATAAAAAAAGAGAGCCCAGAATACTTAAGTCTGAGGTCTCAATCGATAAGCTGGAAAGATTGCTTATAGACAGCGATTCATTTGAGCTTGCGGAGTTTATCTCAAGGCACAGGGAAGCGAAAAAAAGCGGAGATAAGACCGCTGTCTTAAGGAATGCCATAAGCGCCCCTGACCTTATTACGCTCCGTTCCGGCATCCCTATATATTTGATACTCGATGACCTTGACCTTGCCCCGTACATAAACTTATTCAATGAAGGGCCGGGCATCATGAAGGAATTCATGGAGGCCCTGAATTCAGGCTCATTCTCATTTCTGGCCGCAAGCTCCACAAAAAAGGTGCTTGAGGGAGGCGTGTCAAACGGCTCCATAGAGGCTATTACCCTTGAAGGGCTTGATGAGGAACTTGCTGTTTCCATGATGATGGAGCTTTGCAGGCAGTATAATATCGAGTTTGACTCAGAGATACTTACCCTCGCGGCCTTTAAGCTCGAAGGCAATCCCAACTATATCAAGAACCTCATCTGGGCAGCCCACAGGGCTGACAAAGAGCTTGTAATACTTAAGGATTTTGTCGATCTCTATGCCAATGAGCTTGTGGACGGCAATATTGGTTTTGCTTTTAGGTCTTCAATCCATCTTAAGGGCTTAAGCGACCTCAGGCTTTTGAGCGCGTGCGCCAATGCGGGAAAAGCCGTCTCTGAAGAGGATTTGGCTGAAAAGTTCAGGATAAGCCCTGAAGAGTTCAGAAAGACCATAGACGAGCTTGGAACCGCGGGACTTCTTGAGGCAAGCCTCGGCTCGATAAAATGGGTCGGCGATAATGTAGTAAAGGATTACATCTTCTATATATATGAGACAAGGGTCAAAGGCAGGAGCGCCGAAGAGGTGAAGACCTGTTTCATAAGGGACGGCCTGAAGGAAGGGTTCAACTTCAAGGGAGCAAAGATAAGAGGGCGCTTCAAGGAAGAAGCGGCTGAGCTTGTAAAAAAATTCAATGGGCAGAGCATGCTTAAGGTGCTTTTCAGGAACCAGGCATTTTCAGCCCGCTTCAAGAACGGCCCTCCAAAATCAGTTGAGAAAAAAATTGACGAAGACCTGATACTTCCTCAGATAATAGGCTGTTTCGATACATTGAGGTGGGAGGCGAATGAGACAGGCGCGCCGATACTGATAGCCCACGGTTTTCAGAACAGCAGGTATGATTCAGGCAACGAGGTTGTTTGGATAATCGGAGTAAAAGAGGCGACAGCGCCTTTTAATCTCGGTGATATCGAGAACTTTGTAAGGCGTTCGATAATACTGAAAGAAAACTTCAGGGCAACCCGAATAGTAAGGTGGGTCATCAGCAAGGAAGGCTTTACTGCCGAGGCGCAGAAGCGCGCCGAGGGAGAGGGTATCTTTTCCACTGATAATGTCCAGTTCCGAATCATAAGCGACAGTATAGATGATAAGGCAAAGTCTGAGAGGCTCAAGAGCGCTGATAAGATAGTGCCTGTGAAGGAATTCGAGGTAGTGCTGCCGTCCGCAACAAAGGCAGAGCTTGTGGGCGCAAGGGCAGTTGAAGAGATTGGCACTGAGATGGGGTTTGACGAAGACTCCATAGGACAGATAAAGGCGGCATTGGTAGAGGCCTGCATCAATGCCTTTGAGCACTCAAAGATGAAATCCACAAAGGTATTTCTAAGGTTTGTGGCATCAGGGGACAGGCTTACCATTCATGTGCAGAACGGCGGGGCTGATTTTGATAAATCGGCTCAGTCCGAAAGCATTGCCGAGACCACTTCGGGGCTGCCTCATAAGAGGGGCTGGGGCCTTGAGCTGATGAAGGGCCTTATGGATGAGGTCAGGTTCGAGAAGCTCAGGGGCGGCACAAAAATAGTAATGGTTAAATTTTTAATCAAAAAAGGAGAGGGAAGGGATGGGCAAGAATAGGAATTACAGGGAGGCTGGCGACAGCGTCATCCTATATCCCGAAAATTATATAAACGATATCGAAGGCGAAAAGCTTGAAGATATGTGCGATATATTCCTTGCCAGGGGTTTTAAGAAGATAATAATCGATTTCTCCGAGACAGACCTTATAAACTCCATAGGGGTCTCGATAATGATAGGCATAATTGAAAAGATCAAGGATAAAAAGGGGCTGATACTCTTCTCCGGCCTTAAGAAGGTGAACCACGATATCTTCAGCATTGTAGGGCTTACAAAGCATATACCCGTTTTCAGCACTGAAAAAGAGGCACTGGATGTGGTCTCATGCGAAGACCGCCTACCCATGTAACTATTCTTTCTATTTCGCAGTATAGGAGGCTTTAATGAATATGGACCTTAGCCTGGAGCGGCTGTTGTTCAATCTGAACACTCTGGCCGAACTTGGCGAGGAGATAACCTCTCCAAAGGACTTCAACAAGGTCGTAAAATCTTCCCTTTACATGGTAATGGGGTCTTTTTCGGCTTCAAAAGGCCTTATCTTCCAGTTTGACCAGGATGGAAGGTGCTTCCACCCGATAGCCTCCAAGGGGCTTGGAGACATAAATGGTGTGGGTATAAAGATAAGCCCTGAAGCTGTCAAAGAGCTTATAAAAAACAATAAACCGATTGACCTTAAAAGCAACGAACATCCGGTCCCTCTTCTTGGGGCGGCAAGGGGCGAGTTTGAAAAGCTCGGCTCAAGGATAGTTGCCGGCCTCATCGTTAAAGATGAGCTTCTGGGGCTTATAGCCGTTGGCGATAAGTTCACGGGAGAGGATTATTCGGTCTATGACCTTCAGCTTCTTTCGGTAATGGCGCAGCATATATCGTTCAGCCTGCACAGCCATTCGCTCCTTATGAAGCTGATGCATAAGTTTACGGAAAATAAAGGGCTTTATGATAACTTAAGGCGCATATACTACGATACTATTCACGCCTTTGCCGCGGCAATTGACGCAAAGGACGCATACACAAGGGGCCACTCTCACAGGGTCTCTGCCTACAGCGCGGTACTGGCAAGGGAGATGGGCTGGGACAAGGACGCGATGGAGGGCATAAGGATAGCAGGCCTCCTCCATGATATCGGTAAGATTGCGGTAGATAAGACTATTATAAACAAGGCAAGCCCGCTTACGACAATGGAATGCAGGGAATTGAATTCCCATCCGGTAGTCGGCTATGAGATTCTTTCAAAGATAAAGTTCCCGTGGAAGGGGATACCGATGATGACTCGCAACCACCATGAGAAGGTTGACGGCAGCGGGTACCCTGACAGGCTCAAAAGGCAGGAGATTCCCATGGGCGCAAGGATAATGGCGCTTACCGATGCCTTTGACGCCATGACAACGGACAGGCCTTACAGGCCAAGGCTTTCGTTCAGGGAAGCCATAGGAGAGATTAAAGATAACTTCGGCAAGCAGTTTGACCCGGAAGCTGTCGGCCCGTTTATAAATGTCATCCGCAAGGAAGTGCTTGGAGAGGTTGATAGTCCTACAATCGTGCCGCTTCTTCAGGAACAGCTTGACTCTATTACCATTCACAGGATGCTTGACGGATTCCCCGAAGCAATAATATAAAACTATTAAGAAATACCTAATAAAAACCCCTCAGCAGAAGCTGAGGGGTTTTTTAATTGTTGCAGCAAGGAATTTTAAGATGCCCTGTGCTGTTTTAAGTTTAACGCCCTTGGGGTTTTTCAAAACAAAAAAGATTGCTTATCGCTTCGCTCCTACGCAATGACAATATTTTTCCCTCTCCCCTTGTGGGAGAGGGTAGGGGTGAGGGGGAAAAAAAGATTGCTTTCACTCTGTTCACAATGACGACCTTTGGAATTTTCCAACAAAAGGGGGCAGTCCAAAATCTTTAATACTGGATTCCCGATAGAGACATTCGGGAATGACGGCTTGAGTCGAAAGAGGAAGTGGAAGAGCTGAACTTAGCCAAGCCCTTAAATTCCTTGACCAAATCTTAATTAGACTGTAAAATGGATGGGCTTAAAATTATGAAGTGTTTATAGCCTTGCATTAATCGGATTTTAGAGCAAAAGGTGAACAAGCCCTTGCGCCGGTGCAGGCTGTTTTAAGGTACAGGTAGACGATTAATGCTTAAAATGAAGAAGCGTTGGAAGGTCAAAGCGGCCAATAAGGAGCTTCAGGAGGTCCTTGGCAGAAAGCTTGAAATACTGCCGCTTACGGCTCAGCTGCTGATTAACAGGGGCCTTGTCGATTGCGACAAGGCCTTTTCTTTTTTACGCCCTGAGCTTAAAAACCTCCATGACCCATTCCTCTTGAAAGGGATGGATAGGGCAGCCGAGAGAATAATTCTCGCAATTGAAAAGCGTGAGAGGGTAGCTGTTTACGGGGACTATGATGTTGACGGCACTACTTCGACCGCGCTCCTTTACCTCTTTTTCAAAGAGATAGGGGTGGATGTTACCTGTTACATACCGCAGAGGCAGACAGAAGGCTACGGGATGAACTGCGAGGCAGTTAAAAAACTCTCTGTCTTAAGCATAAACCTCATAATCACGGTTGACTGCGGCTCGTCGAACCATGATGAGATAAACTATGCCAATTCACTTGGGATAGATGTAATAGTAACCGACCATCATGAGTTCTCAAAGGAGCCGCCTGCCGCGTACGCAGTGGTAAATCCCAAGCAAAAGGACTGCGCCTTTCCATTCAAGAACCTTGCGGGCGTAGGGGTAGCATTCAATCTTTTGATGGGTATCCGCTCAAGGTTAAGGTCTATGGGCTGGTTTAAGAATAACGAGCCTAACCTGAAGAAGTATCTTGATATTGTAAGCATAGGCACTGTTGCCGATATCGTGCCTCTTGTAGATGAGAACCGGATTTTCGTAAGCTACGGCTTAAGAGAGCTTGAGAACACCAGGAGGCCGGGGCTGAAGGCGCTTATGGATAGCGTGGGCATCAAGCCCGGAAAGCTTGATGCCGATAGCATCGCCTTCCAGATAGCCCCAAGGATAAATGCCGCAGGCAGGCTTACTCAGGCCATTACTGCCTTAAGGCTCCTTATAACGGATGATATCCGGGAGGCGGAGTCGCTTGCTGATACGCTCAATAAAGAGAATGCCTCACGCCAGAAGATCGAGGGCTCTACCCTTGAAGAGGCTATGGCGATGCTCGGGGATAGTACGGATAAAGGGATAGTGCTGTTCTCGGAGGGCTGGCACCCGGGCGTTATCGGCATTGTTGCCTCAAGGCTTGTGGACAGGTTCGGAAAACCCGCTGTAATGATATCCATTGACGGGGATATCGGCAAGGGGTCTGCAAGAGGGATTAAGTCCTTTAATATCCTTGAGGGTCTTTCGTCCTGCTCAGGCCTGCTTGAGAGGTTTGGAGGGCATAAGGCCGCAGCCGGGCTTACCATAGCAAGGGAGAATCTGGAGCAGTTCAGGCTTGAATTCCTTGAATATCTTAATGATAAGATAGCAGATGAGGACCTTACGCCGGAGATAGAGCTTGACGCTGAGGTCTCGCTCGGGGATATAACCGGCAGGCAGATAGCAGAGATTGAGAGCCTTTCGCCTTTCGGGTGCTCAAACAGCGAGCCTCTCCTGTGCGCTGCGGGGGCTGATATCCTGCAGACGGAAATCGTAGGAACAAGGCATCTCAGGTTTAAAGTGAAGCAGAACGGAAGTTCGTGGAATGGGATTGGATTTAATCTTGCGCGAATGCATCCGATAAGTGGAGAGGGATTCCATATCGCTTTTTCACCGTATGTCGATGAATGGCAGGGCACAAAGAGCTTAAGGCTCAGAATCAGGGATATTCAGGCTACTGCGTAAAATTCTTGACATGAGGCTTAAAACAAAATATAGTTGCAAGTTGCAAAAATGGGGAGTATGTTCTTGATGTTTCTTCAAAAATTGAATAAAATATTTTTTAAAAAGGCGTTGATGGTTGCGGCGTTTACCATCATCTTTGAGGCCGCGCTGATTCCGTCGCTTGGCGGCAATCTCTGGCACATGTCAAATGATGAGGCAGAGCGCAGCACATTCAGCTATGTGCTTGATGTAGTCAAGGACCACAGGACAGGTCTTGGCTCCATTGAGGAGTTCAAGCTCGCGCAGGTCATTCTCGGAGAGTCGATAGCCCACAAAATAGACCCTTTGTTCGTTCTGGCTTTGATTAAGACTGAGTCCACTTTTTATAACTGGTCAAAGTCTTTTAACGGGGCTGTTGGGCTTATGCAGATACTGCCTTCCACAGGCAAGCAGCTCGCAGGAGAGCTTAAGCTTAAGTGGAAGGGGGAAGAGACCCTTCTCAATCCGTTTGTGAATGTGAAGATGGGCGTGCATTACTTCTCAAGCCTTAAAGAGCACTATAACCATGATACTAAAGTATCCCTTGCGGCATACAACATAGGGCCGAACCATATAGATTCAAAGCTGAAGCAGGGTGAAGCGGTCGGCCACAGCTTTTCCGAAAGGGTGCTTTACAATTACAGATCTTTAAAAGAAAGGGCGGAATTCTACTAAGATGGCGAACGGAAGAAAGAAATTTTTAAAAAAGGTGGTAAAACCTGTCGAGGTAAATACTTCGGCTAATGTCGAAGACCTTGTAAGAAGGATGGGCGAGACCGCATTTCAGGGAAGGAACCTCTCAACAGCTGTTGATATATGGGAGGACATGCTTAAATCAAAGACAACGATCTTTTTCGGACTCGCAGGCGCGATGATACCTGCCGGCATGAGAGAGTTGGTCGTGTTCCTTATAAAGAACAGGTATGTTGACTGTGTCGTCTCAACAGGCGCAAACCTTTTTCACGATATTCATGAGTCCCTTGGCCGTTATCACTGGCAGGGCAGCCACCAGATGAACGACAATGACCTTAAGGATGTAGGCATTGACCGTATATATGACGTATTCGCAGTTGAAGAAGAGTTCAACGAAGCTGACGAATATATCTATCAGTTCGCTGATAAGCTTGAGAGGCGCCCCTACACGACAAGGGAGTTCTTATACCTTATAGGAAAAGACCTTGCCGCAAGGAAAGGGACAGAAGGCATTGTATCAGCCGCTTATAAATCAGGCGTGCATCTTTACTGCCCGGCAGTAGCCGACTCTTCAATAGGCATCTCTCTTGCCCTGAAGGACGGCCCGGACCATCTTATATTCGACATGATAGGAGATGTAAAGGAGACAGCCGAGATAGCGGCAAAGGCAAAGTCCACAGGAGTAATCTATGTGGGCGGCGGCACCCCCAAGAACTTCATCCAGCAGACAGAAGTGACCGCGACACTGCAGTGCAAAAATGTCCAGGGCCATAAGTACGCCATTCAGATAACAGCTGACGCACCCCATTGGGGCGGGCTTAGCGGCTGCACATTCGAAGAGGCGCAGTCCTGGGGCAAGATTGCCAAAAAGGCAAGCCATGTAACCGTAAATTCAGATGCAACAATAGCTCTGCCCATGGTAGTGACAGCCCTTGCGCAAAGGATGAAGGGCTTCAAGAGGCAGACGCCTAACCTGGACCTGAAATCCTCAAATAAGGTCAATAAAAGGATTTGGGAATAAGACATACTCCCGGATGGCCGGCTGTAAGGTCAGAGGGGAAGCAAGATGATAAGGCGCTGCCTTAGACTCTGACGCCAAAAGCGTATTACATATAATATAGACAGCCGCAAATTTAATTCAATATAGTAAATCCGGGGGTATTTAAAATGTTTGTTCCAAAAAGAGTCTTTTTTACAAAAGGTGTCGGCACACATAAAGAAGAGCTTACCTCTTTTGAATTGGCGTTGAGGGATGCTGGGATCGAAAAGTTTAACCTGGTACAGGTTTCAAGCATTTTCCCCCCGGCTGCCAAAATTGTTCCTAAAACTGTCGGTATTAAGAAGCTTTCACCCGGCCAGGTCGTTTTCTGCGTTATGAGCAGGCTTTCAAGCAATGAGCCCAGAAGACTTCTCGCGGCCTCTGTCGGTTGCGCCATTCCCACTGACAGGAAGCTTTACGGATACTTAAGCGAACACCATGCCTATGGCGAGAACGACACTACCGCAGGCGATTACGCAGAGGACCTTGCCGCTGCCATGCTTGCCTCAACACTCGGTATCGAGCTTGATGAGAGCCTTGGATGGGATGAGAAGAAAGAAATATACAGGATCAGCGATAAAATAGTTAAGACCACCAATATTACCCAGTCCGCCATCTGCAAAGGCGATGGCAAATTTACAACCGTTGTTGCTGCCGCTGTCCTGATACTGTAATCTGACATAAGCGGGCGCGCCATAAGGCGCGCCCGCCTTAATGCCCTTAAATCCGATATATTCTTTTTCTAATCCTATTTAAATAATGAGAGTCGCTCTTACCTATAATCTTAAAAAAGAAATTAAAGAGGCTGAAGACCTGCCATCTGATTTTTACGCTGAATGCGATGAGGTGGACACTGTCGAGGCGGTAAGGTCTGCCCTTCTTGAGCGTCATGAAGATGTCATCATGATCGAGGCTGATGAGTTCGCCTACGAAAAGCTCAGGAAGACGAAGCCGCATATTGTATTTAACATGGCAGAAGGGCTTTGGGGCGAGAGCAGGGAATCCCAGATGCCTGCCATGATGGAGATGCTGAGGATTCCTTACACAGGCTCCTCTCCGCTTACGCTTGGGCTTTGCCTGAACAAGGCAAGGGCAAAGGAAATCCTTTCCCATTACGAAATCCCCACAGCCAAATTCATTGTTGCCCATGACGCAAAGCTTGAGATAGAACGGTATCTCTCCTTCCCGATGATTGTAAAGCCGCTTTTCGAAGGCTCGAGCAAAGGGATAAAGAACGATTCCATCGTCAATAACGCGGCTGAACTTAAAAGCAAGGTCAGCTCAGTGCTCAGCGAATACAGGCAGCCTGCCCTTGTGGAAGAATACCTGAGCGGAAGGGAATTTACTGTAGCTCTTCTCGGCAACGGGGATAAGTTAAGAACGCTTCCCATAGTAGAGATAAATTATTCAACTCTTCCTGAGGGGATAAACCATATCTATTCATACGAGGCTAAATGGGTGCTTGACACCCCGGATGCCCCTCTTGATATCTTCAATTGCCCCGCAGATGTTCCTGAAAGGCTTAAAAAAGCCATTGATAATGTGGCGATGGACGCATTCAGGGCGCTTGATGTAAAAGACTGGTGCAGGATAGATATAAGGCTCAACCATGCGGGCGTGCCTCATATCATTGAACTGAACCCACTGCCCGGCATCCTTATGGACCCGAACTGCAATTCATGCTTTCCCAAGGCAGCGCGCTCGGCAGGCATGACATTTACCGATCTTGTCAACGCCGTGGTCGATACGGCACGCGAGAGATACGGAATATGACCGAGAAAAAAGTCTCGATTATTTTTAACGATGACGAAGGCGATAAATATGTTTTTGAGGGTCAGGAGATAAACCTTGAAAATGTCTTCGGCACTGTTAAGGATATAGAGAACGCCCTGAAGGAAAAAGGGTACTCCACAAGCATTATCGGCCTTAAATCAGTTCAGAAAAACTCCCTTGACGAATTCATAAAAAAAATAAAATCAGCTTCCGACGGCATAATTTTCAATCTGTGCGAAGGCGCGCTTGGAAAAAGCTCTTTTGAGGCTCATATAACAGGCCTTCTTGAGCTTTACGGCCTTAAGTTTACCGGAAGCGGCCCGCTTACCCTCGGAATGTCCCTTGATAAAGGCCTTACCAAAGATATCCTTTCAAGCCGTGAGATAATGACCCCTGAGTATTGCGTGCTGAACGCGCCTCCGTCAAAGCTCAAGCGCACCCTTAAATTCCCTTTGATAGTAAAGCCCCTGAAAGAGGACGCAAGCCTTGGCATAGATTCAGGCGCGGTTGTCAATACTATGAAGGAGCTTAAAAAAAGGGTAGAGTATATTATAGAGAAGTTCGTTCAGCCTGCCATAGTTGAAGAGTATATAGACGGCAGGGAATTCAACATAGCTGTAATGGGGAACGGCAAAACGAAAAAGGCTCTGCCCCCTTCCGAAATAGTCTTTGTGGATTTCCCCGAGGACAAGCCGAAAATATGCTGTTATGAGGCGAAATGGGTGGAAGAGAGCCCGCTTTACCACAAAACAAAGCCTGAATGCCCTGCAAATATTCCTGAGGGCTTCAGGGATGAACTGCAGGCTGTTGCCTTAAGGGCTTATGAGATAATGGGCTGCAGGGACTATGCAAGGGTAGATGTCAGGGTGGGAGAGGACGGAAATATTAAAGTCCTTGAGGTGAACCCGAACCCCGATATATCCCCTGATGCCGGCTTTGCAAGGGCAGGCAAAGCAATAGGGCTTGATTATTCAGATCTTATATCGGAGATAGTTTCCATAGCCGAGCAGAGATATTGCCTGGAGACCCGGTAAAAAGCTTCATCCGTGTAACATTAATCCTTAATGCCTTTTGAAACTTACGGTAGAATAATAGAGTGCGTACAAGAAAAACCACAGGTTATGACAGGGCGGAAATAGTAAAAATCATCAATAAAACCGCTAATTTAACCCAAGAGGAAAAAGATTGCGCCACTGAACTGCTTGATATATACTTAAACAATCCCCTCCAGAACGATTACTTTTTTCTCACGGCAATTGATGAAGCTGATTGCCCAAGGGGATATGTATGCTATGGTCCTACGCCATTGACATACGGCGTCTATGACTTATACTGGATACTCGTTGACGCTGATTACAGGGGCAGGGGCATAGGCGCCCGGCTTCTCGGGGATACTGAGGAGATATTGAAAGACCGGGGGGCAAGGTTATTTGTAGCCGAGACCTCAGGGCTGGCCTCTTACGAGCCTGCCAGAAGTTTTTATGAGAAGAGCGGATTTAAAGAGGAGTCGAGGATAAAGGAATTCTATAAGCCCGGTGATGATCTCATTACCTATGTGAAAAGATTCTAAAAATCTTTAAAAGCGAGGGTTGATTTAACTTGGAAATTGAGAGCATTAAGAGGATATACGCCGGTTATTCGCATGTATATGACGCGCTTTTCAAGAGGTTCTTTTATCCAAGGATAAAACACGCAATCACTTACATGGACATACGGCCCGGGGACAGGATCCTGGATGTAGGAGTCGGCACTGGCCTGTCGCTTACCGAATACCCGAAGTATTGCAAGGTGGTCGGTATAGACCTGTCCACAAAGATGCTTTGCAAGGCTAATGAGAAGATAAAGGACAGGCGTCTTGATAATATCCAGGTCATGGCAATGGATGCCATGAAGATTGGTTTCAAGGACGACAGCTTTGACAAGGTCTTCATCTCCCATGTGGTAAGCGTTGTGCCTGACCCGTACAAGGTCATGTCCGAGGTAAAAAGGGTCTGCAGAAAAGGCGGGCAGGTCGTAATAGTAAACCACTTCAAGAGCTCCAATAAGGTGGTTGAAATAGCTGAGCTGCTGATGAACCCGGTATGCAAAAAGATAGGCTGGCGTTCAGATCTGTGCCTCCAGGAATTCATCAGGAAGTCCGGCCTGAATGTAAAACAGAAATATATGCTTAAAAAACTGGATTTCTGGCATATAGTCTTTGCTACGAATGAAAAGTAAAACGAACCTTAAAGGGCCGCGGCTGCTGTAGCCGCGGTCAACGGTATTGAATATTGCATGCCGAACGGAACACTGCGGGTTATAAAATACAACCTATGTCCGCTCAGGATATCGACAAGGTCCTTGAGATTGAGAGGGTTTCCTTCCCGAAGCCATGGACAAGGGGCATGTTCGAGAGCGAGATCAGAAATCCTATTTCATTCGCCCTTACCCTGAAAGTAGATGAAGGCGGAGAAGAAAAGCTTGCCGCTTATATAATCTTCTGGGTTGTTCACGGTGAAGCCCACCTCTTGAATGTCGCGGTAAATCCCGAATACAGACGGCACGGCTACGCCACAATACTGCTCAAAACTGTCCTTGAGCAGATGAAGCAAAGCCTTGTTTACGAAGTTTTCCTTGAGGTCAGAAGGTCGAATAAGGCGGCCCGCGAGCTTTATTATAAGCTCGGGTTCAAAGAGAGCTTTGAAAGAAAGAATTACTACGGGGACGAGGACGCTATAGTAATGACATTGGTTTTCTAAATGTTTTAATATTCTGGATGAAAAGGTTTTTTTTGATGGAATCTGCTGCAGTAAAAATCCTATATAACAAAGAAGTCGCTCCAAAATACTTTAAGCTCGGCCTTTCATGGAAAACCCCTCCCATAGCGCCAGGCCACTTTGTAATGCTCAGGGTCTCTGACGGGCTTGACCCGCTTCTCAGGCGTCCTTTTGGCATTTATAATGTGCTCGGCTCAAAAGGAAAGGGGACTTTTAAGGGGAACGGCATCGAGCTTGTCTATCAGGTGGTCGGCAAAGGCACCCAGATACTCGCCAATAAAGCTGCAGGTGAGACAATCAACCTCCTTGGCCCTCTTGGCAACGGTTTCCCCCATCCCGATGGTTCAAAGAAAATCATAATGATAGCAGGCGGCATGGGTATTGTGCCTTTGCATATGCTGGCAAAGAGTACGGAAGGGGCGGTATTGCTCTACGGGGCAAGGGATAAGAAGGTCGCCTCAATGGCAAAGGATTTTAAGGACACCAAATGCAAGGTAAAGATAGCCACAGAGGACGGAAGCGTCGGCAAAAAAGGGCTTGTGACCGAGCTTCTTAAAACAGAGCTCAAATCTGATTCGGTTGTCTATGCCTGCGGGCCTGTAGGGATGTTGAAGCAGGCCTCCATTATCTCTCAGGCAGCAGGGGTCAAATGTTATGTATCACTTGAGCGTTCAATGGCGTGCGGAATAGGCGTATGCCTCGGCTGCGCCGTAAAGGCAAAGACGCACAATGAAAAAGAGAATAAAAATTACAGGATGGTCTGCTCTGAAGGCCCTGTATTCGATAGCGAGGAAATAGATTGGGACGCACTGTAAATAAAAAGGCAAACCCGAAGCTTGGAGTAGAGATAGCAGGCATTAAATTCAGAAACCCGGTGATGACCGCCTCAGGCACATTCGGCTACGGGCTTGAGTTCACGCCTTACACGGATTTGAATAAGCTTGGCGGCATTGTGGTTAAGGGGCTTTCGCTCAATCCGAGGCAGGGAAACCCTTCTCCAAGGATAGTAGAGACCCCGTGCGGCATGCTTAACGCAATAGGGCTGCAGAATGTCGGAGTGGATTACTTTATCAAGGAAAAACTTCCTGCCCTCAGAAAATACAAGACGCAGATAATAGCCAATATCTTCGGTGAGACGATTGAAGATTATATGGAAGTCGCTAAAAGGCTTAGTGACTCCGAGGGTGTTTCTGCCATCGAGATAAACATATCCTGCCCGAATGTAAAGAAGGGCGGCATTGTATTCGGCACAGACCCGTCAGAGGCTGCAAAGGTAGTCTCTGCCGTAAAAGGTTCTTCAAGGCTTCCAATAATCACCAAGCTCTCACCCAATGTCACTGACATAAAGGTGATGGTAAAAGCGGTTGAAGAAGCAGGCGCCGATGCCATCTCACTTATCAATACGCTTACAGGCATGGTCATTGATGTTGAGAAGAGGAAGCCTGTGCTTGCCACTATCACAGGCGGGCTTTCAGGGCCTGCGATAAGGCCTGTAGCCGTAAGGATGGTATGGCAGGCAAAGCAGGTCGCCAAAGTGCCCTTGATAGGCATGGGCGGCATCATGAATGCCCGTGACGCGCTTGAGTTTATTATCGCAGGCGCATCAGCTGTTCAGGTAGGCACGGCAAATTTTGTTGACCCTGACAGCGCGGCAAAGGTCGCCGATGGAATAGAAGAGTATATTACAAGGCATAAGACAAGCTTAAAGGATTTGATAGGGTCGATGAAGGTTGGGTAATTCGCTCGCCCCTTTTAATCCCCTCCCTTCAAGGGAGGGGATTTTTTATTGCCTACTATTTGTCATTCCCGCGAAAGCGGGAATTCAGGGGTGTCTGAATACTGGATTCCCGAGAAAGGCATTCGGGAATGACGGAATATGAGAAACTTTGACATTGCGAACAGAGTGAAGCGATCTGAGACTTTTTCTTTTCCTTAGCTGAACTTCTAACCATGCCTTACTAAACCGTCATTCCCGAGTGTTTCTATCGGGAATCCAGTCTTTAATGAAAACTTTTTACGTCTATATCCTCGCAAGCAAACAAAATGGAACCCTTTACATCGGAGTTACAAACGATATCTTAAGGCGCGTTTATGAACATAAAAACGATTTAGTTGATGGCTTTTGCAAAAAATACGGAGTACATAATCTTGTCTATTTCGAGCAGTTCGATGAAATTGAATCGGCTATCCAGAGGGAAAAACAGCTGAAAAAGTGGAACAGAAAATGGAAGACAGACTTGATAGAGAAGACAAATCCGAATTGGCGGGACCTGTATGAGGATTTAGTCTGATACTCTTAGTGTTGTTATTCCCGCGAAAGCGGGAATCCAGGGCGTCTGAATACTGGATTCCCGATAAAGACATTCGGGAATGACGGAATATGAGAACTTTGTCATTGCAAACAGAGTGAAGCGATCTGAGACTTTTTCTTTTCCTTAGCTGAACTTCTAACCATGCCTTACTAAACCGTCATTCCCGAGTGTATCTATCGGGAATCTTTTTTAAGGTAAACATCTGAATCAGAAATAAAAAGACCGGGTCGGCTTTTCGCCTTCCCGGTTTTTAGTTTTTACTATATCAGGTTTTATGCTAAATCCAGTACGCTTATCCTGCTTGCAACAGTGCAGGCGATATCCAAAAACGCCTTTGAGTGGACTGAGTCAGGGGCTGATTCTACGATAGGCTTTCCTGTATCTCCGCCTTCCCTTATCTCAATATCAATAGGTATCTTGCCAAGAAGCGGCACGCTGTACCTTTCGCTTGTCTTCTGGCCTCCTCCGTGGCTGAATATCTCGGAAGTGCCATTGCAGTGAGGGCAAACAAAAAAGCTCATATTCTCAACAATGCCAAGGATAGGCACTTTCACTTCATTGAACATCTTTATGGCGCGCCTTGCGTCGATAAGCGCAACATCCTGCGGTGTGGTTACAATCACCGCGCCTGTAAGCGGTATTGTCTGCACAAGGGTCAACTGAACATCGCCTGTGCCCGGGGGCAGGTCGATTACAAGATAATCAAGGTCTCCCCAATCCACTCCTGTAAGGAACTGCTTGATAAGCTGCATTACAAGAGGGCCCCTCCAGATAAGGGGGGTCTCTTCATCGAGCATGAAGCCGACCGATACAAGCTTTACCCCGTACTTCTCAAGGGGAACAAGTTTTTCCTGAGGGGTAGCCATCAGAGGCTCATGGAGGCCCATCATCAGGGGAAGGCTCGGTCCGTAGATGTCGGTATCCAGAATGCCGACCTTTGCGCCTGTTTTAGCAAGCGCGAGCGCAAGGTTAACGGATACGGTTGATTTACCGACTCCGCCTTTGCCGCTGGCTACGGCTATCGTATTCTTGATTCCCGGAATCGGGGCCTTGTCAGGCAGATGCTTGCCCTGCGGAACATTGGCTCCTGTTACTATAGCCACTTCCGTTACCCCGGGGATTGCCTTAACCGCATTTATCGAGTTAGTCTCAAGCTCTTTCTTTAAGGGGCAGGCCATTGTTGTAAGGATAAGGTTGAAATGGACCTTGCTCCCGTTTATCTTTATATCCTTGATCATGTTCAAGGTTACGAGGTCCTTGCCAAGTTCAGGGTCCATTACTGTCCTGAGCGCGTCAAGTACCTGTGCTTCAGTTATATTTTCCAAGTGAACACCTCCGTTATGCCGTCTTTTCAGAGGGCAGTTACGCTTTATTTTTGTGAGCTTACCTTGAAGCCGCTTCGTTCAGGGCATTCATCAGTTCTTCAAGAGGCGCCCCGTCACGCTTTGCCGCTGCTTCGATGCTTACCGCACCTCCGCAGCAGGAGTCGATCTTGAACTGGGTAAAGATGCCTATGGTTTTGGGATACATCTTTATGCAGTCGTTTACTACTATGTCTTTGGTTACTTTCATGTTATCTACCTTTTATTGGCGATTTCGTTTAATTCTCTGATGACGGCATCTAAATCAGCGTTATGCATGTTTGAGCCGAAATCTATGTCTTCGTTATTCGCTCCCGGACAATCAAAACAGCCTTTGCCAAAGTATTTCTTGAATACCTTGACGGTGTCAGGGTATTGCCTCATTACTTCCCCGATAAGCATCTCTTTTGTTATCTTTTCGCTCGGCATAGGGGAAGCCTTATTATTTTGCCGGTGCTGCAGGTTTTGCCGGTGCCGGCGCTGCCTTGATGGTCTTTAACATATTCAGCACAAAAAATACGATTGAAACTGATTCAACAAGCGCGAAAAGGAGGAGGACTGTTGTGCTCCCGCTCATCTCCCTTACCCACCAGCCGATTGCCATTCCGATAAGGCCGATATTGGCAAGCCAGAGCTGCCATGATGAGAGCTTGTCGCTCCAAAGGGGCCTTCCGCTGAACCTCGGGAGTATGTGATAGCCTACACCGTAGACCATCATTGACATCCAGCCAAGGAGGTTAAAATGCACATGTATCGGCATCCAGGGGTAAACAGGGCCGGTTACGCTCATTTGCAGGCCCAAAAGGATTGCCAGAAGAAAATATATCATTGCGCATCTTATAAACCATACTGTAATGCTGCTCATTAAAAATCCTCCGATTTAAATAATTGTAAGAAGATAAAACCAAAACCCCGCTTGAATATCACCACCCTTTTTGGTTATCTGACAACCTCTTTGGGAGCAGGCTGGCATACATCCATCGGACATACTTCAGCACAGGCGCCGCACTCGGTACAGAGCTTCGAGTCTATTATATAGGGTGTGCCCTCGCTGATAGCCCCTTCCGGGCACTGGGGCAGGCAGACACCGCAGGCTATGCATTCCGGTAATATCTGATAAGCCATAAATACCTTTGCCTTATTGAAAAAAACGGCAGGGTGTTGGCCCTGCCTTGTTTATTTTTAATGCTCTTTACGCACCACTGCCTTTTGAGAGCGGAATCTTCGCCCCATTTGCTTCAGTCCTTTATGAAAAACTTAGATTGAAAGGACCTGTTTTACTTCGGGTACCTTTTCCTTGATAGCCCTTTCTACACCCATCGCAAGTGTTATCTGGGCGCTCGGACATCCTGAACAGGCTCCCTGGAGCTGGACCCTTACTATGCCTTCAGCTTCGTCGATATCGACAAGTTCAACGTCTCCGCCGTCTGCCTGCAAAGCCGGTCTTATACCGCTAAGAGCTTCTTCAACTCTTTCCCTTAACATATGTAGCCTCCAATAATATATTTGAATATCAATATATTATATTATGAAATATAAAACCCTTTCAAGGAATAATAAATGATTTCTGTCATGTTCTTAAGCCTTATTTTGGATTATTAATATTATACGGGGAACAAAGGATATCTGGCGGAGATAGGTTTGAAAAAAGCCGTGCTGCGCGCATAAAGCCTGCCCTTGATGTTTTGGGATACCTCTGGTAGAGTAGCTTTAAACTTACAATTTATAAAAATTAGTCTTCTGATGGATGTGTTTTATGGCAGCGCCTGACAAAGGAACTGAAAAACTTATATACGGCTGGCTCATGCTTTCCGTTTTTTCGCTTGTATTCGCCGGTATTTTCGCTTTTATGGTGGCGCTCGCAAGAACGCCCGTGATTGAAAATTTCCTGCCCCTGGGCCGCGACTATATATATGTAGCCCTTGTCGGTCATGTTGTCCTTGCTGTTGTAATATGGTTTTTGGCTTTTGAGGGCTTCCTCTGGACGCTGACCTCTACGGTAAATCTCGGCAGAAGGGAGTTCTGCCCTACCCTTGGGAAGATTTCCCTTGGGCTTTCTGCCTCAGGCATGGCGCTTGTGGTGATATCAGCAGTATTCGGGCTTGGCAACGCCGAGCTTGCCAACTATGTGCCTGTGCTCCTGACACCTGTTTTTTATACGGGGCTTATCCTTTTCGCCTCAGGCATACTTTTTAACCTTATAAATACATTCATCACGGTCATTCAGGCAAAGAAAGAGGGTATAAAACTGCCCATCACTACCTTCGGGATGACGGTTGCGGGCATTGCGGTCTCGGTTGCCTTTATCTGTTTCGGGCTTTCAGGGTATTTCCAGTACTCTACAGGTAAGATGTACCTTGATTTCGAGAGGCTCTTCTGGGGAGGCGGCCATATACTCCAGTTTGCCAATACGATATCCATGATAACTGTCTGGATATACCTTGCAAAAATGATATTCAAAAAAGAGCCGCTTGGCAGCGGATATTCAAAGGTACTCTATATTGTTTTCCTTGTTTTTGTGCTCCCTGCTCCTATCATCTACTTTCTGCATGATACCTCCACGCAGGCGTATAAAGAGAGTTTTACATTCCTCATGCAGTGGGGGCTTGGGCCTTCGACAACTGTTTTCATGCTCGCCCTTTTTATACTGATGTTCTCAGAGAAACGGCTCTGGAAAGACCCGGGTTTTTCATCCCTGTTCCTTTCAATGTCGATATTCCTGCTCGGGGGGCTTATCGGCGTAGACATCGGAGGGGTAAATACAAAGATACCGGCGCATTACCACTGCGTTATCGGCGCCGTCACAATAGCCTTTATGGGGCTTTTTTACGAAATACTGCCTGTATTTAAAAGGCAGCTCTACAGCCCTAAGATGGCCGCTGTCCAGCCTTACCTCTATTCGCTCGGCATAGTGCTCTTTGCGGTCGGGCTCTATCTTGCGGGCTCTCACGGGGTGGCAAGAAAGACCTACGGGAGCGAGCAGAACCTTAACACAATGGGCAAGCTCATAGGCATGAGCATCATGGGCATAGGCGGGCTTGTAGCCATAAGCGGAGGCATAACTTTCGTCCTTAACGCGCTACTTTCCCTTATCAAAAGGGAAAAGGCAGATATAATTGCTGATGATATAGCTGTGGCTAAAGTGAAATAAGGCCTGTTAGGCCTTTCTGTTTTTGTATTCTGTTTACGGAATTTAAAAATCCCTTAGGAGGTTCCCCTGAATGGGAATCACGAAGTATCTGCCGCTCTTTAAGCTGAGGATTTGCAGCCTCATTACCTTCAGCGCCATAGTCGGTCTTATAGCCACACAGGGTTTCTCGTTCAGGACGCTCTTCTTTCTGATAGTTGCGACCATGCTTGCCTCCATGTCGGCAAGCGCCTTCAACCATTACTTTGACAGCGACATCGACGCCATAATGAAAAGGACGAAAAAGCGTCCGCTTCCGTCCGGTAGCGTCATAAGCTCAAAAACGGTCCTTACCTTAGCGGTGAGCCTCTTTGTCCTTTCAATAATAGTGTCGTTCAGTACGCTAAATTATATGGTGGCCCTTCATCTTACCCTTGGCGCATTTGTGTATGCCATACTGTATACTGTATGGCTTAAGAGGAGGAGTTGGATAAACATCATAATCGGAGGGCTTGCCGGAAGCTTTGCCGTGCTTGCGGGAGGGGCTTCGGCCAATCCTGAGTTCTGCATGCCGCCGGTCCTGCTTGCCATTGTAATGTTTTTCTGGACCCCTTCGCACTTCTGGAGCTTTGCCATATACCACAAGGAAGAATATGAAAAAGCAGGAGTTCCCATGCTGCCTGTTGTTGTGGGGGACAATAAGACTGCGCTTTATACATTGTTGAATACAATCCTTCTTGTAGGCTCATCCCTTCTGCCTTATGTTTTGGGCTATAACGGCTTGGTATATCTTTTTGCGGCGGTATCTGTAGGCGCTTATTTTATCTGGTGGAATGTAAAGCTCCTGAAGAACCCTGAGAAGAATATCGCGTGGAAAAATTTCAAGATTTCGATGATGTACCTTGGAGTGCTGTTTACATCTGTTATAATAGATATGGCCCTCAAGAGTATATAATGTAAATAAATAAGGTAAAAAATCTTTAAATCATCTTATAAAATACTTGACAAGGTAGGTTTTTGATTGTAAATTTGGAATTCAAATTCTTTACAAAAAAGGAGGATTTATCATGCGGAAGTTATTAGGTATCGGTATTATTGCTCTTGGTGTTGCATTCTCAGGTTCAGCCATCGCAGCCGACGGCGGTGCAATCTACAAGCAGAAATGTTCACCCTGCCACGGCGCAGACGGCCAGGGCACAGCCATGGCACCTGCTTTCAAAGGCAACGCATGGGTAAAGGGCGCTGCAGAAGCCGAAATCAGCGACACAATCACAAAGGGTCGTGAAGGCGCAGCCAAGAAGTACAAGCAGTTCGCTATCGGCATGCCGAAGCAGAACATCGCAGGTGACGATCTTAAGGCTGTTGTTGCCCACCTTAAAGGTCTCGCAAAATAAGTTTTTTTCAGTATTTAAAAAAGCCCGGAGCTATTCCGGGCTTTTTTTATTTCAACTCCCAGCCTGCTTTCCCGATACTGCTCCCAATATTTAAAATACTGTCAAATGTCAGTGAAATTATATTTCGTACATGATACAAGCCATACTGGGGTAATTTGAAGATTACCTGCAAAGACTGTATTGACAAGGGTTTGAAAATCGTGAATAATGTTGAGATGGTCACGATGTTTATAATCGGGGCTTCGTTTCTCTTCGCCGTACTCCTTTCTTAAAAAGTATCTGAAAAATTTAATATCGGGCAAGCGTGACTGGATCAGGCACGGAGCGGTCAATTCAAGGCTGTTATTGTTTTCTGTTGTTCGTCTTATTCTGTTTCTGCATAGATTAGCTAATATTCCGGAGGTGTGAGTTGACAGGATTCAGAACCGTTTACATCGGCATAGATATCGGCTCCGTAAGCGCAAATATCGTAGTACTTGACGAAAATAAAAACCTGCTCGAAGAACATTACACCCGAACCAAGGGCGAACCCCTTGAAACATCTCTCGCCGCTTTAACCGAACTCATTAAAAAATACGGAAAAGATGCCATAAAACTTGTAGCTGTCACAGGCTCAGGCGGCAAGCTAATAGCCCCACTTATCGGCGCAGGCTTTACCAATGAGGTAATCTCGCAGGCAAAGGCAGTCGAGGTATTCCATCCTGAGGCAAAGACAGTCATCGAGATGGGCGGGCAGGACGCCAAGCTGATATTCCTTGCCCCTGAAGGCAACAGTGGCAAAATCCGCATAGCGGATTTTCAGATGAACTCGGTATGCGCCGCAGGCACAGGCTCGTTCCTTGACCAGCAGGCCTTTCGAATGGGCCTTACCATAGAAGAGTTCGGGCACCTCGCTTTAAAGAGCAAAAATCCGCCAAGGGTTGCCGGAAGGTGCAGCGTCTTCGCAAAAAGCGACATGATACACCTGCAGCAGATAGCCACGCCTGACTATGATATAGTCGCAGGCCTGTGCTATGCGGTTGCGAGGAACTTCAAGGCTACAATCGGCAAAGGCAAAGAGTTCCTTACTCCTGTTGCTTTCCAGGGAGGTGTGGCCGCAAACCTTGGAGTAAGAAAGGCCTTTAAAGATGTACTTGAGCTTGATGACAAGAACTATATAATCCCTGCCCACTTTGCCTCAATGGGCGCGATAGGCGCGGTATATACATGCCTTGAGCTTGGCAAAGGCATTGGCCAGTTCAAGGGTGTAGAGGACCTTCAGACCTATATCAGCTCAGGCAGAAAGAACGACAGGTCGCTTGAAAAACTTGTCCGCCCTGAAGGGCACCCTTCACAGAACAGGACCCGTACAGGCTATCAGCTTGAAAAGGGAAAAAAGATAGATTCCTATCTCGGCATAGATGTAGGCTCAACCTCCACCAATGTCATACTTATCGATACCAATAATAAACTTATAACCAAACGCTATCTTGCTACCGCGGGCCGCCCGCTTGAGGCTATTCGCCAGGGCCTCCTTGAGGTAGGGGATGAGTGCGGCGAATATGTAAATGTGCTTGGCGTAGGCACCACAGGCTCAGGAAGGTATCTCTCGGGAGACTTCATCGGGGCTGATATCATAAGGAACGAGATAACCGCACAGGCCACAGCCGCGGCTGAAATAGATGTTGAGGTAGATACCATCTTTGAAATAGGCGGTCAGGACTCAAAATACATTGCCATGAAAGACGGCGTTGTAGTTGATTTTGAGATGAACAAGGTCTGCGCCGCAGGCACAGGCTCATTCCTTGAAGAGCAGGCTGAAAGGCTTGGCATAAGCATCAAGGGAGAGTTCTCTGAGCTGGCCCTCGGCTGTTCCACGCCTCCTCCCATGGGTGAGAGGTGCACGGTCTTTATAGAATCAGACATGGTCCACTACCAGCAGAGAGGCGTAGAAAAGGACGGGCTTGTAGCAGGGCTTTCATATTCAATCGTGCAGAACTACCTTAACAGGGTTGTCGGAGACAGGAGAATAGGCAATAAGATATTCTTTCAGGGTGGCACAGCCGCAAACCTTGGCGTTGTAGCCGCTTTTGAAAAAGTAACTGGAAAAAAAATCTCCGTTCCTGAGCACCACGATGTCACAGGGGCCATAGGCGCGGCCATCCTTGCGGTAAAAGAGATGGAGCCGGGCCAGAAGACGAAGTTCAAGGGCTTTGACCTTAGCAAAAAGAAGTATGAGCTTCAGTCTTTCGAGTGCAGGGATTGCTCCAACATATGCGAGGTAAGAAAGGTCGTGATGGAGGGAGAGGCGCCCCTTTATTATGGCGGACGCTGCGAGAAATACGATGTAAAGAGGGAAAGCTCAAAGCACAACCACCTGCCGGATCTTTTTAAAGACAGGGAAAAGATACTCTTCGGCACATATACCGGCAAGGTCGCGGGAAAAGACGCCCCTGTAATCGGCATACCCAGAATGCTTTTCATCTATGAGATGTATCCGTTCTGGAAGGCATTTTTCGATGTCCTCGGTTTCAGGGTTCAGCTTTCATCCCCTACAAATAAGGATATCATAAAGAACGGTATCGAAAAGATAGTCACCGAGACATGCTTCCCCATAAAAGTAGCCCATGGCCATGTAAATGAGCTTATTGAAAAAGGGGCTAAAAAGATATTCCTGCCCAGCATCGTAAATTTGAGGCCGGCAAAACCGGGACAGCAGTTCACTGCGCTTTGTCCGTATGTCCAGACAATACCTTATCTTTCGGAATCTGCCTTTGATTTTAAAAAAGAAGGCATTGAGGTCTTAAAGCCCGTATTCCACTTCAACCAGAAGGAATCAGGCCTTAAGAAGCAATTCCAGGAATTCGGAAAGACGCTCGGCAAGGACAAGGCAAGCGTAGATAAGGCTCTCTCAGCCGCATTTGCCGCGCTTGACGAGTTCGGCAAGCGCATGCTCGCAAGGGGCAAGGAAGTGCTTGACGGCTTAAAGCCCGATGATACTGCCCTTGTGATAGTAGGCAGGTCTTATAACACCACTGACTCAGGCATTAACCTTGAACTTCCCCAAAAGCTCCGTGAGATGGGTACGATTGCCATCCCATATGACATGCTTCCGCTTGATTCAATGGTGGATGAAGCCCTTGCCAATGATATGTACTGGAGGAGCGGCCAGAGGATACTTGGCGTTGCCAAGTATATAAGGGATGACGCAAGGCTCTTTTCTGTCTATATCACGAACTTCGGCTGCGGCCCTGATTCGCTCATATCGCACTTCTACAAGGAGGGGGCATCAGGCAAGCCGTTCCTCCAGCTTGAGATAGATGAGCATTCCGCTGACGCGGGCGCTATCACAAGGTGCGAGGCGTTCCTTGACAGTATCAGGAACACAAAGGGCAAGCTCAATATAGTAAAGAGAGAAAAAGGCGTCCTCCAGAGGACAAACCTCAGCAAAAAGATATACCTGCCTAATATGGCTGACGGCAGTTTCGCCATTGCCGCTGCCTTTGAGGCCTGCGGCATACAGGCAGAGGTCATGCCGGAGCCTGATGAGGAGACCCTTAAATGGGGCCGCCGCTACACCTCAGGCCGTGAGTGCTACCCTGCAATCTTAAGCACAGGCGACATGGTAAAGATAACCAAGAGCAAGGACTTTGAACCATCGAAGAGCGCGTTCTTCATGCCTTCGGGCAATGGCCCTTGCAGGTTTGGCCAGTATAACCGCTATCACAGGCTTGTGCTTGACGAGCTTGGGTTTAAGGATGTGCCTGTCTACGCGCCTGACCAGGACGGTAATTTCTATAAAGAGCTTAATATGGTAGGCGGCAACTTTGCCCGCCTTGCGTGGTGGGGCATAGCAGCTGTTGACCTGCTTGGGAAAAGGCTCATGGAGATACGCCCGTATGAGAAGAACCCGGGCGAGAGCGAAAAGGTTTACTGGGAAAATGTGAGAAAGGTCTGCAATGCTGTAAAACAAAAGAAGTTCCCGGATAAGGAGCTTAAGGAAGCAAAGCAGGCATTCAAAAATGTCGTCATTAACCAGCCCGGCAGCAAGCCTGTAATAGGTGTTGTCGGTGAGATATATGTAAGGAGCAACCGCTTCAGCAACGAGAACCTTGTGAAGAAACTTGAGATGCTTGGGGCCGAAGTAAGGATGCCGACAATCTCGGAGTGGATATACTATACCAACTTCTGCAACAAGAGAAAGACCCTTGGCAGGAGCCAGTATGGTGACTTCTTCCGCACCATTACCAGCGAGTTCTTCCAGCGTAAGGACGAGAAGAAGATAGAGAGCATCTTTAACGGCGACTTAAGAAGTGGGCATGAGCCCAGGACAGAAGATCTGCTTAAGAACGCCGCGCCTTACCTGCACGATTCATTCGAGGGTGAGGCGGTATTGAGTGTGGGCAAGGCCATTGACTACATCAGGCACGGCGCGCACGGTATTGTAAATGCCATGCCGTTTACCTGCATGCCGGGCACTGTAGTAAACGCCATACTCAAGAGGCTCAGGGAAGATAATTCAAACATCCCTTATCTTAATATGGTATATGAAGGCGCGGAGGATTCAAACTCAATGACCCGTATGGAGGCCTTTGTCCATCAGGCAAGGGAATTCATGCAGAGGCGCGCCTAAGCGTTACATTTAAACGGAATTTATTTTTTGATGGAAATAGCGATAGTCGTACTTCTGGGCTTTCTGGTCCTTGGCGTCCTGTGGCTCATAATTATTATGAGCCGCAGGGCAGAGGGCCGCAGTGACTCGCAGGCCCAGCTTGATTCCTTAAGGGCTGAACTCCAGAACTCCCTCACCTCAAACCTTAGGCTTGTAAACTCCCAGCTTGCCAATGTAACCAGCCAGGTAACGGAACAACTCTCTTCAGTAAATATGCAGCTCCAGTCCTCAACAGGCCAGATAAACCAGAGGATGGATAATGCCGCGCGCATGGTCGGCGAGGTAAGGCAAAGCCTTGGCGCGCTTACCAAGGCCACTGAGCAGATATATGAGATAGGTAAAGACATCTCAGGCCTGCAGGAGATACTTAAGGCGCCTAAGCTCAGGGGAGGGCTTGGAGAGCTTTTCCTTGGCGACCTCCTGAGCCAGTGCCTGCCCTCAACCCATTTTGAGCTTCAGTACAGGTTTGCAAACGGTAAGATTTGCGATGCCATCGTCAAGCTTAACGGCGGCCTTGTGCCCATTGACTCAAAATTCCCGCTTGAGAACTTCAAAAGGGTAATTGAGGCAAATACGGATGAGGCAAGGAAGGCAGCCAAGCGTAAGTTCATAGCCGACTGTAAAAAACATATAGATGCCATCGCTTCATCTTATATCCTTCCTGAGGAAGGAACGCTTAATTTTGCCCTCATGTATATCCCGGCGGAAAATGTATATTACGAGGCTGTTATCAAAGATGAGGACTTTGGGGATGAGAAGCTCCTTGCAAGCTATGCCTTCTCGAAAAGGGTCATCCCTGTCTCACCGAATAGTTTTTATGCATATATGCAGACGATACTCCTTGGGCTGCGGGGCATGGAGATAAGCGAGAAGGCAAGGCATATCATCACTCACCTTGAAGGGCTGAGGAACGATTACGACAGGTTCATGAATGACTTTGAAACCCTTGGCAGACATATAACCAATACCAAGTCAAAGTACGATGAGGCTGAGAAAAAGATAGATAGGTTCGGGGACAGACTCAGCGTTATCAGTGAGGATGACAATATAGCTTTGAAAGTGGAAAAGGAGCAGGTGTGATTCCCCCTCACCCCAGCCCTCTCCCACAAGGGGAGAGGGAGAGTTTGTCATTGCGAACTGCCATCTAAAAAGGCCGCCGTAACTTAAGCGGCCTTTTTTATTTGTAAGATTCCATTGAAAAAAGTTAATATATTTCCTTTGGAGGTTTTTTTTGGAAGTGGTTTCATCAGAAAAAAAGGCAGCCGGCTCCCTTGTCCTGCTATCGCTCTTTTCAGTCTATATCCTCTGGGGCTCGACATATTTAGCCATCCGTATTGCAATTGAGAGCTTTCCCCCTTTCTTCATGGCAGGGGTGAGGTTTTTTGTTACGGGCAGCGTTCTGTTCCTGCTCCTTAAATTAAGGGGCGCTGATACCCCCACCCTCCCTCAGTGGAAGGGGTCAGCCATCATAGGCGCATTTCTCCTTCTGGTGGGCAACGGCGGCGTTGTCTTTGCGGAGCAGTGGGTCGGCTCCGGTATCGCTGCCCTCGGAGTAGCCACAGTCCCTCTTTGGACAGTCGTTTTTGGCGGAATTGTCTGGAAGAGGTGGCCTAACCGTATTGAATTCGTGGGGTTAATACTCGGCTTTATCGGCATAGTGCTCCTCAATTTTGAGGGGGATATGAGGGCGTATCCGCTCGGGGCTGCAGGGCTTTTGATAGCGGCTGTAAGCTGGGCGTTCGGGTCTGCGTGGAGCAGGGAACTGGCCTTGCCAAAGGGGCTTATGGCGCCTGCCGCGGAGATGATAACAGGCGGTTTTTTTCTCCTTGTTTTGAGCTATTTTTCAGGCGAATCATTGAGCGGGCCTCCTTCATGGAGGTCAGTTTGGGCCCTGGCTTATCTGATGATTTTCGGGGCTCTGATCGGCTACAGCGCCTATACATATCTCATAAACAGGGTCAGGCCTGCCCTTGCCACAAGCTACGCCTATGTGAACCCGGCCATAGCCGTCACGCTTGGCATATTTGCCGCAGGAGAAAAGATCACGGAGGCAGGCTTTGTTGCCATGCTTGTAATCATTACCGCTGTCATGCTGGTGCTTTTCGGGCAGAGGCGATGATTTTTCACGGGTAAATGGAAGAGATAATTGACTTAAGCAATGCTTTTGCTTTATTATGTTTATAAAATCAAAACTTACGAGGAAGTATTACCGTGAAGAAGAAATTATATAATGTAGCTATCGCAGGGGCAACCGGAGTTGTCGGCAAGGAATTCTTAAGGATATTGGAAGAAAGGAACTTCCCTGTCGGCGAGCTGAGGCTTCTGGCGTCTGAAAGAAGCGCCGGAACAAGGGTTGATTTCAAGGGTAAGGATGAGCCTGTAAGGCTTCTTGATGAAGAGACCTTCGAAGGGATAGATATCGGCCTCTTTTCACCGGGCGCAAGCGTAAGCGCAAAATACGCCCCAAAGGCAGGCGCGGCAGGCTGTATTGTAATCGACAATACAAGCCAGTTCAGGATGGACCCCGAGGTACCGCTTGTTGTGCCTGAGGTCAACCCCAGGGATATTGCGCAATATACCAAACGCAATATCATCGCAAACCCGAACTGTTCAACCATACAGATGGTAGTGGCATTAAAACCCATTCACGATAAGTACAAAATCAAAAGGATAGTCGTCTCAACCTATCAGTCTGTTTCAGGCGCAGGCAAGGAGGCTATGGAAGAGCTTTCAGAGCAGGTGAGGAGCCTCTTTAACATGAGGTCTGTAGAGCCCAAGGTGTTCCAGCACCAGATCGCCTTTAACTGCCTTCCGCAGATAGATTCCTTCCTTGATAACGGATACACAAAGGAAGAGATGAAGATGGTCAATGAGACGGTAAAGATATTCGGGGACGCTTCCGTAAAGGTGACGGCTACTACTGTGCGCGTGCCTGTATTCGTAGGCCATTCAGAGGCTGTAAATATCGAGACGGAAAAGCCCATTGACCCTGAGGATGTCAAAAAGCTCCTCAGTAAATCAGAGGGCATCACTGTAGTAGATGAGCCGAAGAAGGGTTTTTACCCCATGCCTGTTGACATAGCTGGTCAGGACGATGTCTATGTGGGCAGGATACGCAGGGATGATACGGTAGAGAACGGCCTTAATATGTGGATAGTCGCCGATAACCTCAGGAAAGGCGCAGCATTAAATGCTGTCCAGATAGCTGAGCTCCTCGTCAGAGATTATATCTAAATCCATTCAAAAGCCGCCCTCTTCCGCAAAGGGGAGAGGGCATTAGCTTTTTTAAAAATCCAATCCCCAAAAATTCCATGCGCAATATAAAGCTTCTTGTAGAATATGAAGGCACAAACTATTCAGGCTGGCAGGTCCAGACTGGCTTTCCAACGATACAGGGGACTTTGATAAAGGCAGTCAGCGAGCTTACATGCACAGAAACGCATGTAAACGGAGCATCGCGAACTGATGCGGGAGTCCATGCCTATTGGCAGGTGGCTAACTTCCTTACGGAGGCGCGCATCCCCTTGGTTGGCATAAGGAACGGCCTCAATACAAAACTGCCTAAAGATATTTCAATAAGGGATGTCTCCGAAGCCCCTCTTGAATTTGACCCGAGGCGGCAATCAAAGGAGAAGACCTATATTTATAAGGTCTTGAACAGGCCGTATGCGTCTGCCCTCCTGAGGAATTTCTCATGGCATGTTTTTAAACCCCTTGATGTCCAGCTTATGAGGCAGGGCGCGGCGCACATGATTGGCGAGAAGGACTACTCTTCATTCAGGGCCGCTGATTCTGATGTTAATCATTCGATAAGGGAAGTGCTGTCAATAAATATCACTGAGAAGGAAGAGCCGGGGCTTATTGAATTCGAGGTAAGGGGAACGGCATTTCTGCGGCATATGGTCAGGATAATGGTAGGCACGCTCGTTGCCGTTGGAAAGGGCAAGATAAAGCCCGACGATGTGCATGGGATTATTGAGTCAAAGGACAGGACTGCTGCTGCAATGACCGCCCCTCCTCAGGGGTTGTGCCTGATGAAGATAGAGTATTGAATGTGTGATCCTTTCCCCTCCAATCAAGGGGAAAGGGATAGGTTTTTATTGTATGGCGGGCTGTGCCCACCAACTGTGCTTTTCTACTTTTGCGAACAGCGGGTTCGCTCCTCGGGGCATTGGACTCCCGGCTATCAAGTCCGTTCGCTAATAGATACTGATACCCGCTCCCTTCCTCTCCTTTATGCTCTCTGCGCAATGCCCCTTGGTGTGGTGTTTAAAAACAAAACTAGATACAAAATAAAAAAAACCTCTCTTGATGGGAGGGGATAAAAGGGGAGGGTGAAGATATTTTTAAATCCCTCACCCCTGCCCTCTCCATAGAAAATCAACGGACACCCCTAATTAACCGTCATTCCCGAATGTCTCTATCGGGAATCTACTTTTAAAAATACTGGGATTCCCGCTTTCGCGGGAATGACAATAACTAAACCTGTCATCGCGGGCAGAGCGAAGCAATCTGGTCTTATCCCCCTCACCCCTGCCCTCTCCCACAAGGGGGAGAGGGGGTTAAAAATTAGACTTGTTTTTAAATACCTGCTGTTGCATACTTTATAGTTAAAAAATAGAAGGATTTTTCGATGGAATTGACTTTAGGGCCTATTCTCTTCGAGTGGAAGAGAGATGAGCTTTTGAAGTTTTATGATGATGTCGCAGGAATGGACCTTGATAGGGTCTATATCGGCGAGGTCATCTGTACGAAAAAGCTTGCCTTTAGCTCAGACGACATTCAAAATATCGCAAAAAGGCTTGAAAATTCGGGCAAAAAGGTGACGCTTTCCACCCTTGCCGTGGTCTCGAATGAAAATGAGCTTGATTTTACGCGCAGGCTTATCTCATTGCCCTATTCCATTGAAGCAAATGACATGTGCGTCTTTAACATGGTAGATACCTCAGAGAGGGAGGTCTTTGCCGGCCCGCACATCACCTCATATAATGTGCCTTCAATAGAGTTTCTTAAGGGCGTAGGCGTCAAGAGAGTAACCTTTCCGGTCGAGCTTCCAAGGGACGCGGTGGCGTACAATATCAAAAATACGGGTATAGAGGGTGAAGTCTTCTCGCATGGGAAAGTGCCTCTGGCGTTCTCGTGGCGGTGCTACACATCGAGGGCTTTTGGCCTCAATAAGACAGGGTGCAGACATCACTGCGCAAAGTACCCTGACGGCATGGAGCTTAAATCCATGAATAATGAGCCTGTTTTTACCATAAACGGCACTTCGATATTAAGCGCTGATATCTATACCCTTGTAGAGTTTGTGGAAGATTTGAAGGAAATCGGGGTAAAGGCGTTAAGGATATCCCCGCAGTGTAAAAACACGGCTGAAGTGGTAAGCATATTCAGAAGGCGCATCAACGGAGAACTTGGGCCGAAAGAAGGGCTTGAGGAACTGAAAAAACTTGGAGGCTCTTTCTGCAACGGCTGGTATGCAGGCGGTGCAGGGAAAGACTATATAGAAAAGGTGCTTCAATTTTAGTAAAGGGGAGAACACTCCCAAAGAAAAAACCTCAAAATAAAGGAGGTATTTATGGCTGATTTACTCGATAAGGCGATACTCATTGGAATAGGGCTTGAAAAGAAGGCAAAGGAAGTGCTTGATGAGCTCCAGCAGGCAGGCAAAAATACCGCGGCGGCTGGCGCGGCACCCGAAGGCGGCACAGCAGAGCCTATTTCCGCCAAGCAGATGATAGAGAACAAGGTTGTAGAGGACGGGGTAAAGGCATTAAAAGAGTTCCTTCTCCTTGTCAAGGCAGGAAAAGAAAAGATCGAAAAGGATGTCTCGGCCTCATCTGAGAAGGTGATGGAAAAACTCCATATGCCTACCCAGAGCGACATCGACATTGTAAAAGAGATGGCAAGGATTGCCAGGGAAAAAGTGGATAAACTCGAAAAAAGGGTAGCTGAGCTTGAAGCAAAGCTTGGAAAGGCTGAATAGTTTTTTTGGCACAGACATATAAAAATTTACGCCGTCTCAATGAGATAGTCGTTATCCTGATAAAGTACGGCTTTGGCAGCCTTGCGAAAGAGCTGCATATACTGCCGGCGTTTATCGCGGGGCTTGAGCGGCTTTTCGTATCCAAGAAAAGGCTTGAGGGCCTGAGCACTCCGGAGAGGATAAGGCTCATGCTTGAGGAGCTTGGCCCGACTTACATAAAGCTCGGCCAGATTGCCTCGACAAGGGCTGACCTCCTGCCTCCTGACTGGATCAATGAGTTCAAAAAACTTCAGGACATGGTCCCGCCGGTTTCCTTTGAAGAGGTCAGGAAGGTAGTCGAGAATTCCTTAAAAGGCCCGATATCTTCAAAGTTCGCATTTTTTGATACTACGCCGATTGCCTCTGCCTCCATTGCTCAGGTGCATTACGCCGAGCTTCTTGACGGCACAAAGGTAGCGGTAAAGGTAAAGAGGCCGGGAATCGCCAAAATCATCGAGTCCGATATATCGGTGATGTACACCATTGCTGGGCTCCTTGATAAGTATGTGCCTGCTTCACGCCGCTACAGGCCAAAGGATGTAGTGGATGAGTTCGCAAGGATAATAAACAGCGAGCAGGACCTGTCCATTGAAGGCGTCAACGCCAACAGATTCTACGGCATGTTCAAGGGCGACCCAATAATCCAGATACCAAAGGTATATTGGGACTATACGACAGAAGACCTCCTTACAATGGAGAGGATAAGCGGCACTCCCATTGATGAGGTCGAGACCCTTATGAATAAGGGCGTTGACATAAAAAAAGCCGCCATACAGGGCATCGAGATATTTTTCAAGCAGGTATTTGAGCATGGCATATTCCACGCGGACCTGCACCCGGGAAATATTTTTATAAGGGATGACGGTGTAATAATATACCTTGATTTCGGCATCATCGGGCGCATTGACCGGGATTTGCGGAAGTATCTCGCAAGCATGCTCTTCCACCTTATCAGGGGCGATTATTACAGGATGGCCGCTGTGCACAGGGATATGGGGCTCATAGGCGATGAGGTAAACCTCCATGAGTTCGAGGAGGCCTTAAGAGATATCTCCGAGCCGATATTCGGAAGGACGCTTGAGCAGATAAATATCTCAGGGCTTCTGATGAAGCTCATACAGACGGCAAGGCGTTTCAACATGACGCTTCAGCCGAACCTCCTTCTCCTACAGAAATCAATGGTCATCATAGAAGGGGTAGGCAGGCAGTTGTATCCTGATGTGAATATGTGGGAGGTCGCGAAGCCCCTCATCTATAAGTGGATGATAAGGGAGAAGCTCTCTCCCAAGGCCGTTGCCAAAAAAGGCAGGCTCAAGGTTGAGGAATTGATTGGGGCGGCAAGTGAACTTCCCCTGCAGATGAACAGCATCCTTGGAAAAGCCATAAAGGATGAATTCAAGATAGGTTTTGTCCATCACAGGCTTGAGACAGTATCAAATGAGCTTGAGACCGCTGGCAGAAGAATAGGCGGAGGACTGATTGTAGCCTCTGTCGTTTTAGCCTCATCTCTGATTGCGGTATTTTCCAAAGGAGAGACTATTACCTTCCTTGGTCTTCCTGTATTGAGTGATGCAGGTTTCGTGATTGCCATAGCGCTCGGCTATAAATTCTTCTCAGCAGGCAAAAAGCAGGAATAAAACAGTTGAAGATATACAGGGCCATTAAAAAAGTGAAAAAACAGATTGTTAATACCATAAAAAACCCTGATGAGTATGAGAAGGTAAAGCTTATCGGCGTCATACAGTGCGACTTCGCAAGGGAGCGCTGCAGCGGCTTCGGGTGTATGAACTCATTTACCCAAAGGATTGACGCTTTTACAAAATACCCGAAAGACTCAGGCATAATGATAGTGCCTTTCAATTGCGGCGGCTGCCCCGGCAGGCGCATCAGCAGGGTTGCCGTAAACCTTGTAAAAAGGGCAAAGAAAAAGGCTGATATTGACAAGGACGAGATAGTAATACACCTTGCCTCATGCATGGTGACTGACAACGGCCATTACCCGCCCTGTCCGCACATAGATTATATTGAAGAGATATTGCGGCGCAAGGGTCTTAAGGTCAAAAGAGGAAGTTATAAGAGCAAGACCGCCTCAAAGAGAAGGGATGAAGGGCTTTACGAGCAGTTTGACTGGGACGAATGATAATTTAAGCTTTCCATATTAAAAAAGAGAGAACCCCTATGAGCGATAAAATGATCTATTTCGGGAACCAGCTTGTGCCCGAAGATGAACGGCAGAAAAAGGTCAATGAGGTCTTTGACTCGGTAGCCGAGAAGTACGACTTCATGAACGACCTTATGAGCATGGGCACGCACCGCATCTGGAAGCGGCTCATAGCAAAGGAGACAGGGCTTAAGCCAAATGAATCCGCCCTCGATGTGGCGGGAGGTACGGCTGACATCTCCATGCTTATGGCTGAGAGGGTAGGGGAAGGCGGCAATGTAGTTGTCTTTGACATAAACAGGGAGATGCTCAAGGTCGGCAGGGACAAGTGCGTAGACAGGGGCTTTCTGAAAAATATCAGGTTTGTGCAGGGCAATGCGGAAGATATTGCCTTTGAGGATAATACATTCCATGCAGCAACAGTGGGCTTCGGTATCAGGAATGTAACCCGTCTTGACAAGGCGTTTGCTGAGATGACAAGGGTGGTAAAGCCGGGCGGAAAGGTGATATGCCTTGAGTTCTCTCACCCTGAAAGCGCCATATTCAGTAAGATTTATGACTTCTATTCATTCAATGTAATACCCAAGATAGGCGAGATGATAACCGGCAACAGGGGCGCTTACGAATACCTGCCTGAATCAATAAGGAAGTTTCCTCCGCAGGAGCAGTTGAAAAAGATAATGGAGGACGCTGGGCTTTATAAGGTCAAATATTATAACCTCTTCAACGGCGTAGCCGCTGTACACATAGGGGTGAAGGTATGAGCACGAATAAGGAAGTCCTTAAAAGTAAGCTCAAAGGCCAGCTCCTGAGAGGCGTGAAGCTCCCTTTAAAGGCAATGCCCCTGTGGATGGAGGCTATCGGGGTCGGTGTTTTTATCTCCCAGATAGTTGAGAAGAACCCGAGATTTAAGGAGAGGCTTAAGGAAATAGACGATAAGGTCTTTCTCTTTGAGGCAAAGGATATTAAAAAGAGCTTTTTTCTTTATATAAAGGATAAGAATGTCCAGATAGTGCCGCACATGGCCCGCGTGCCTGATGTGACCATGCGGGGAACGGTAAATGTGCTTGTGGATGTGCTGATAGGGAAAGAAGACCCTGATACGGTCTTTTTCTCAAGGAAGCTTGAGATAAGCGGAGATACGGCTACCGCCATTCACTTCAAGAATATTTTGGCGGCGTTGGAATAGAATTTTGGGGTTCAGGTCTGAGACCTGAACCCACAGAGATTTAAGCCTTCTTTAAAAAACAGGTCTTTAGCACAAGGGTGCTCTTTCCTTCACGGCATTCGACTTCTTCGTTTTTAGAAGTGAGATGGATGCTCTTAAAGACCTTTCCTCTTTTAAGGGTAATTGAAGAGCCTTTTACCTTTAAATCCTTTATTACCTGCACTGAATCCCCTTCATTGAGGATTGTCCCGTTGCTGTCTTTTACTTCCATAATCACCTTTCCTGATAATTTTCTTTTTGTGGGCGGCCTATAAGCCTTGAGCCAGCAAAGCCCCTATTCAAACACAATTTCCTTGATATTGGTTGCCATTATCCTGTAAGTCCCGAAGTTGGTCATGCCCAAAAACCTTTCGTCACTGTCAAAGCTTACCGCAACCACATCCCCGTTCTTCAGCGTTATCTGAAAATCCTTTTTATTATTGGTGCCGCTGCCTGTTGCAGTTACTTTCTTAATCTTTTCAAAGGATATGGTCACTGTTCCTTTGCCCCTTGTTCCGGTAAAGAAGATGTTGCCTTCCCAGCTTGCGTGCGAGAGCCTGGTGGTTATGTCCTGGTCATCCCTTACAGTTGCCTTGAAATCGATTTCAGGGGTCGGCACCTCAGGCCCAGGGGTTTTTCCCATGCCTACCAGCATTACCCAGAAAAAGAGAGCGGACATTATCAACATGGATCTTCTGATTAACATTAACGGACCTCCCGAGCAACTTTGGTTTTTCTAATTATTGCAATCAGTTCGGTGAAAAGTCAAGAGATTATGGAATTGCCCCTAATATCATGTAATTATTGACAAAAGTGTAACAATTGGAATATACTCAAGTTTACTTATGGCCACGAGAATCCACTTCATTGATCTATATTCTTTTTATAATGAGCTTGACGCAAGCGTAATCGAGACTCTTATGGAGGATTACCACATAACCTGCTCCATCAGGACGCTTGGCAAGGTGCGTTTTCCAACAGACATCGAAAATTATCAGGAAAAGCGCATAGCTGTTGAGGAAGAAAAGATAGAGAGCGCAAAGAAGATAATAATTGACGCTATTAAAAACGGAGTGATTTCCAGGGAGGGGAAGTTCAGGGCATAAGCTATCCAAGTACCTCTTGTTTCTTCTGTAAATCAGGTTTTCTGGTATATAGACCTAAAATCCTCTCTGTGAATGAACTTCTTGAAAAAATAAAGGAACGGCTTAAAAGTTCCCGTTCTCCCGTAATCCTTACGGGTGCAGGCATCTCTGCGGAAAGCGGGGTGCCTACATTCCGCGGCCCGGGCGGCCTCTGGAGGGATTTCAAGCCTGAAGAGCTTGCTACCCCCACAGCCTTTGAGAAAGACCCGAGGCTTGTCTGGGAATGGTATGACTGGAGAAGGTCGATAATCGCCGGAATCAAGCCGAACCCCGCGCACTATGCCCTTGCGGAGCTTGAAGGCAGGTGCAGTAATTTTACCCTCATAACGCAGAATGTGGACGGGCTCCACAGGCTTGCGGGGAGTAAAAAGGTTTTGGAACTGCACGGCTCAATATGGCGCGTGCGGTGCATTGAATGCGCAAAGTTAAGTGAAAACAGGGATGTGCCGATAAAGATACTGCCCCTCTGTGAATGTGGAGGGATTTTAAGGCCTGATGTTGTCTGGTTCGGCGAGATGCTTGATGAAAACATTTTGAATCAGGCATTTGAGGCTTCAAAGAGGGCGGATTTCATGCTTGTTGTCGGGACTTCAGGCATTGTGCAGCCTGCGGCCTCCCTCGCCTCAACCGGGAGGAGGGCAGGGGCGTTTATGGTTGAAATAAACCCTGAGCCGACCCCCTTATCAGGGATAATGGACGCAAGGTTTACGGAAAAGGCAGGAGATGTGCTGCCAATGCTTATAAGGTAAAAAGTTTTGCTTTCCACACCGTAGTTATGGCATTTCATATGCCAATTAAAGTATAATAGTGGCGATTTAAGGTAAGTGCGATTTTTTAACTCGAACAGATATCAGGAGGGTGAATGAAAGTCTTTACCAGTGCTATCCGAATAAAATCAAAAGCGAAGGCCGAGGAATTGAATATCACCAGCCAGGTGGAAGCGGTCATCCTTGAGAGTAATATTTACGAAGGGATGGCATTGGTCTTTACAGGCCATACAACCGGCAGCATTCACCTGAATAACGCGGACCGCGACCTTGAGGAGGATTTTCATAATTTCCTGAAGGAAATGGTCCCAAATAAGACGACTTACAAACACAATAAGGGCGAATACGGCACAAACGCCGATGCGCACCTCAAATCAGTGCTGGTAGGCAACAGCGTGACAGTGCCTGTTACAAAAGGCAGGCTGGCGCTCGGACAGTGGCAGGCGATCTATTTTTCTGAGTTTGACGGGCCAAGGGCAAGGCTTGTCTCAATAAAAGTATTCGGCGAATCAAACGAGAAATGATTTAAATGAGGGTAATTGGGGGGAAGTTCAAGGGGAGGAATCTCGCAAGCTTTAAGGGGATGTCCATAAGGCCTACCTCGGATAAGGTGAGAGAGGCGATATTTAATATCCTCCCAAGGGAATTCCCTTTTAAAAGGGTGCTCGACATCTTTGCCGGAACAGGCGCGATGGGCATAGAGGCGCTCAGCAGGGGCGCGGAAGATGTAATATTTGTAGATTCAAGCCCCTCTTCGATATCAGTAATTAAAAAGAACCTTGAGGCCTGCGGAGTCGGCACTCAAAAGGTATTTAAGAAGGACGCCGTAAGCGCGGTCCGGTTTTTCTCTCAGAAGCAGGAGAGGTTTGACCTTGTATTCATCGACCCTCCTTATGACTCTTCCCTTGTTGAAGAGACCATGAACGCAATCGACAACAGCGGTATTTTAAGCCCGGAAGGCGTTCTGGTGGCTGAGACCTCAAAGAGGATTGCCGTAAAACTGGAATACTCGAACCTTGAACTGACGGATGAGCGGAAGTACGGGGACACGGTAGTATACTTCTTTTCCTTAAAAGAGAAACAGGATGCCTAAGCGTATAGGAGTTTATCCGGGAACTTTCGACCCTATCACAAGGGGGCATTTGGATATTATTGAGAGGGGATTGGGGCTTTTTGACCTCCTCATTGTAGCCGTAGCGGAAAACCTGACCAAGACGCCGCTTTTCGATGTAAACGAAAGAGTAGAGCTTATCGGGCAGGAGATAAAGAAGTATAAGAATGTAAGGGTAGAGAGCTTCAACTCTCTTTTGATTGATTACCTGAGAAAGAAGAAGGCCAAGACAGTGCTCAGGGGCCTGAGGGTTATCTCGGACTTTGAATACGAGTTTCAGATGGCTCTCATAAACAGGAAGCTCGACCCGGGCATAGAGACGGTCTTTATGATGACCTCGGAGAATTACGCACCTGTAAGCTCCCGTTTTATAAAGGAAATAGCAAGGCTTAAGGGCGATGTCAGCGCTTTTGTAACACCGAATGTGGCAAAGAGACTCAAAGAAAAATACGAACTAATAGATAAGGGCCTGATTAAAAACCATGGACTGTAAAATCACCAAGACAAAAGAAGGTGCGGCACCCGCAACAATAAGATTATCCGACAGGCTTAACGGCCTTGAGGAATCGGTAACGCTTGCCATTACCGCAAAGGCGCGCGCCCTTAAGGCTGAAGGCAAGGACATAATAGGCTTCGGAGCAGGAGAGCCTGACTTCGATACCCCTGAGAATATAAAGAATGCCGGCATAAAGGCAATAAAGGACGGCCTTACAAAATACACGGCTGTGGGTGGCATCAACGAGCTTAAGGACGCGATAATCGGCAAGTTCAAGAGGGATAATAACCTTACCTATTCAAGGGACGAGGTAATAGTATCCTGCGGCGGAAAGCACTCAATATATAATCTTTTCCAGTCAATACTCAATAAGGGTGATGAGGTAATAATTCCTGCTCCTTTCTGGGTGTCGTACCCTGTGATGGTAAGCCTTGCGGGCGGCACGCCGAGGATTGTCCATACGACCGAGGCAGCCGGTTTCAAGATGTCGGTTGATGAGTTCAGGGCCAATATAAACAGCAACACGAAAGCGGTTATAATCAACAGCCCTTCAAACCCCACAGGCGCGGCCTATACCGCGGCAGAGCTTGAGAAGCTTGCGGAGATAGCCCTTGCCAACAATATCCTCATCATCACTGATGAGATATATGAGAAGCTCACATATGACGGGTTTAAGTCAAGCTCAATAGCATCGGTTTCGGATGATGTGAAGCGCATAAGTGTTGTGCTGAACGGCGTTTCAAAGACATATTCCATGACAGGCTGGAGAATAGGGTACGCGGCAGGGCCAAAAGAGATAATAAAGGCAATGACAAGCATCCAGAGCCAGTCAACATCAAACCCCACATCCATCAGCCAGTGGGCCGCGGTTGAGGCTATAAGCGGGCCGCAGGACATCCTCGACCCCATGATAGTAGAGTTTGAGAAGAGGCGTAGTGTGATGGTAGATGCCCTTAACGCAATCGAAGGCGTAAGCTGCAGAAAACCGCAGGGCGCTTTCTATGTGTTCGCCAATATTTCAAAGGTGCTTGGCAGAAGGTTCAATGAAAAGACCATAAAGGGCTCAGCCGACCTTGCGAACTATCTTATAGATGAGGCAGGGATTGCGGTCGTTCCGGGCGAGCCGTTCGGTGACGATTCATTCATCAGGCTCTCATACGCCACATCCATGAACAATATCGTAAACGGTATCAGAAGGATTGGGGAAGCGATAAAGGAATTGAAGTAAAAGAATCGATTTAATGAGGCCCGAAGGGTTGCCGTAAGCGGCCCTTCGGGTTTTTTTATTGGTAAAAGCCCTCAGCTTCTGAGGAGGGTCATTTAGGTTCCAGAAATATTTCCGCTTCGAATGTAAGGATTGTCGCTCCTCTTTTCCAGTCATCAGGTTCAAGCCCGGCTTTAAGGCAGGTCTCTTCAAGGAACCTGACCCTGTCAAAGCCGTGTTCCGTAGCCACCTGGGGCAGAAGAACCCCCCTGTTCCGTCCCTTGATTATATAGATACCGTGCCGTCCGACCTCTATATCTGACGGGTCTGTTTCTTTCAGAGGAGAGAGGACAGATATCTCTAAGCTGATGCTTTTCATCTCCTCATAATCAACGGGCATGAACCTCGGGTCCTGCGTTGCGGCGGCTATTGCCATGTCGCTGACGGTTTTATACAGCGGGATATCGGAAGTGAAACTGCCTATGCAGCCCCTTAAATGCCCCCATTTATGAAGGGACACGAATGCGCCTCTTTTGTCCAGAAGAGCGGGGGAGTTTGCCTGGATTTCAATGCCTTTGTCAAGGAGATGGGATTCGATGGAGGAGCGGGCTATATCCAGTAATGCTTTTTTTTCAGAATCTGTTAGCGGCATAATTACCGGCTTGTTTTGCAATTGCTGCTTAATGTCATTTATCGATTTGCTTTTTAGGCATAATATCATATAATCCGCTTTTAAACCAATCCAAAAATTTAGAGCATGGGCATATGAAAAACAGGGAAGAACTCAAAAAAGAGATAAGGGCGCTCCTCAAGGAGAGGGACGCGATAATGATAGCGCATAATTATCAGAGGGATGAGATACAGGAGATAGCGGACCTTACGGGAGATTCTCTCGCGCTGAGCCAGGCCGCCGCTGAATCCCCTTCAAAGGTGATTGTCTTTTGCGGAGTGCATTTCATGGCGGAGAGCGCAGCCATCCTCTCGCCTCATAAGACGGTAATACTCCCAAGGCTGGATGCGGGCTGCCCAATGGCAGAGATGATAACCCCCGAAGACCTGATAAAAGAAAAAGCTAAAAGGCCGGGAGTGCCTGTGGTGGCTTATGTGAACACAAGCGCAGCAGTAAAGGCGTTAAGCGATATATGCTGCACTTCAGCGAATGCGGTAAAGGTAGTTGATTCGGTTGAATCTGAAAAAGTCTACATGATACCGGATAAGAACCTTTCGCATTATGTGTCGCTCTCATCAAAAAAGAAGATGGAATGGTGGCACGGTTTCTGCCCGACGCATGAGAGGCTCAAGCCCGAAGAGGTGATAAAGGCAAAAGAGAAAAATCCTGACGCTGTATTTGTCTGCCATCCTGAGTGCAACCCTGAGGTAGTAAAGCTTGCCGACCATGTATGCTCGACTTCCGGCATGTATAAATATGCCAAGGCCTCAAGCGCAAAGACCATAATAGTCGGCACAGAGATGGGCATACTCTATAAGCTTAAAAAGGAAAACCCTGACAAGAACTTCATAATACCCTCAAATTCGCTCATCTGCCCGAACATGAAGCTCACTACCCTTGAAGATGTGGCTGAGAGCCTCAGGGAGATGAAGAATATAGTAAGGGTATCTGAGGATATAAGAGAGAAGGCAAAGCTCTCACTTGACAGGATGCTTAAGGTGCCGAGGGATTTTTAAAGGGGAGAGTGCGCAATAAGTAGTTTGTCTTTGCGAGGACTGGAACAACGAAGCAATCTGCTTTTACCCCGCCCCAACCCTCTCCCACAAGGGGAGAGGGGCAGAAAAATATTGTCATTGCGAGGAGTGAAGCGACGAGGCAATCTTTTTTTTGTTTTACGCTCCAGCAGCCTCGGCTCGCTCGCCCTTCCTCCTTTCGAGCGAATGGATGCGCAACCCCGCGCCTCCCCAATCCGCTCGCTTCGCCTCTTAGGTCGCTTGCTGTTTTAACTTTAGCCCTGCCGGGCTCTTTTTGTCTCTACAAAACCCCGAGCGCGTTAATGGTGCGGCAACCCCTAAGCACTGAGCTTAAAGGATTACAGATTGAAAGCGTTATAGCTTATTTGCTTTTGCGAACAGCGGGTTCGCTCCTCGGGGCATGAGCCCCGTTCGCTAATAGATACTGATGCCCGTTCTCTTCCTCTCCCCGAATCAAGCCGTCATTCCCGAATGTCTCTATCGGGAATCCAGTATTAAAGATTTTGGACTGTTCCCTTTCGTGGAGTAAATACCAAAGGCGTTAAAGTTAAAACAGCAACGGGCTTAAAGGGATTACAGATTGAAAGCGTTGTAGCTTATTTGCTTTTGCGAACAGCGGGTTCGCTCCTCGGGGCATGA
>JACOUO010000009.1 GCA_016177845.1 Deltaproteobacteria bacterium
AGATGACATTCAGGCCATGAAGGCAGGTTTAATTGAGATGGCTGATATTCTGGTCGTTAACAAGGCCGATTGCCCTGGAGCAGACGCACTGGTAATGGAGATAGAATCTGTAACACAGGGAAGAAACTGTCCGGTTTGCCGGACAATTGCCCTGGAAACTGCCGGTATTGAGGAACTGGCAGCAATCATCCGTGATATAGATCAAAAAAAACGGCAAAACGGTCAGTTCACTCAGAACCGTCAAAAGGCGAGAGAGTCGGAAGTTTTGGATTGGGCAGTCGAAATGATGCGGACAAGGCTGAAAAATCAGCTCAAGTCCCAATCCAGACAAATCAAGGGAGACCCTCGCATGATTGCCCAAAAACTGATTGAAGAAATCTGTGTTTCGTGAATCGAATCACAGCGCAACTATAGTGAACGATACAGAAAAAATTTGTCATTTCGAAGGAGCAACACGACTGAGAAATCCTCGTTTCGACCGGGAGGAGAAATCTTAAGATTCCTCGCGGAGTTTACACTGAACGAAGTGAATGTGCTCGGAATGACAAGCATTCAATGTCAACTTATTTAAGTCGTTTACTATAATAGGAAATTCAAAGTTTGTGTCATAGGATACCACACAACCCCCTGAATCCCCCTTTCCTAAGGGGGATTTAAGGGAAACCCCCTTAATAAAGGGGGCGAGGGGGTTGTCTTTCGCCAGCATTTGCCGTGTATATAAAAAATCGCTGCCAAAGGCAGCCTGGTTTATTACCGAGGTAATTTTATGAGTAAGCATCCTGCATTCGTTGAATGGGAAGAAAAGGTCCTCAAAAAAACCCTGGAACGTACTCCGGAACGCGCGAAAGAATTCAAAACCGCTTCAGGCATTCCCGCAGAACGCCTTGCACTGCCTGAAACCGTCGATGAAGAATATATTGCAGAAATAGGTTTTCCGGGACAATACCCATTCACCCGCGGAGTTCAACCCACAATGTACCGGGGGCGCTTCTGGACGATGCGTCAGTATGCAGGTTTTTGCACAGCGGAAGAATCCAACAAAAGATACCGTTACCTGCTTGAACAGGGAACGACCGGTCTTTCCGTCGCTTTCGATTTGCCTACACAGATTGGGTATGATTCCGATCATCTGATGAGCCGGGGTGAAGTGGGTAAAGTAGGCGTGGCTGTCGACACGTTACTTGATATGGAATCCCTGTTCACCGGCATCCCTCTTGATAAAGTTTCTACCTCTATGACGATCAACGCGCCCGCTTCCGTGTTGCTTGCCATGTATGTAGCGGTGGGAGAAAAACAGGGTGTCAGTCGTGATCGGCTAACGGGAACGATCCAGAATGACATTCTTAAAGAGTATATTGCACGGGGAACATACATTTTCCCGCCGCGTCCGAGTCTGCGATTAACAACAGACATTATTGCGTGGTGCAGCAAAGAAGTCCCTCAATTCAATACCATTTCGATTTCCGGCTATCACATACGGGAGGCGGGATCAACGGCAGTTCAGGAAATTGCTTTTACTCTGGCCAACGGATGCACATACGTGCAGGCGGCAATCCACGCGGGATTGGATGTCGACAACTTCGCCCCGCGCCTTACTTTTTTCTTCAACGCATCATCAGACCTTCTGGAGGAGGTTGCAAAGTTCAGGGCAGCCCGAAGGCTCTGGGCCAAATTGATGAAGGAACGTTTCCATGCCAAAAAACCTGCCAGCCAGATGCTTAGATTCCATACCCAGACATCAGGCTCCTCGCTGACAGCGCAGCAAGTTGACAATAATATTGTCAGGGTAACACTGCAGGCGCTCGCCGCCGTGCTTGGAGGCACACAATCCTTGCATACGAATTCGCGCGATGAAGCCCTTACACT
>JACOUO010000008.1 GCA_016177845.1 Deltaproteobacteria bacterium
ACCACGGACCGTCCTTTCAATTTCGAAGCACTAAAAAATGAATTTAAAATTTTTCTGTTTTAAAAAGCAAATACTTTGGACGAAAAACTTCATGCGATGAAAACAGCACACTCCTTTATAGCGGGTTACGCTTCGCTAACACAACTTACTGGGCTGGAGGATGGTAGCCATCGCCAGAAGCGACGGAGATATCGGCGGCCTGCCATTATCATTGCAGTACATCTCCCTTAAGTGCTCATCCTTTATAATAGGCCAGACAATATCCCGGAACTTCCTGTAAAAGCTGTCCGGAGGTATAAGCTGTTCGCAAATGTAGTCGGCGTCCAACAATGAGCCTTGTCCGGTGCGAGGCTTGAGCATCTTTTCTTCCCTCCTTATCCCTGAATTTAAATGATCATATTTCAAGGAGAAGGTAATTGCAATGGTATTGTGCCCCTAAATCACTTCTTTTCAGTGCCGTAACGCTCATGAAAAATACCTATTAAAAAACCCACAAGTGCATACAAGGGAATCTGCAATAATGTCATCAGGACCCACATCGGCCAAGATATGTTTTGTATACCCCCAAAACCTTCCAACAACTTCAATAATAAAATTCCGAAGGTGTAAAAGTAGACCAGAAATAAAATCTATGCAGGTACAATGGCATACCCGAAGAGACTTGAAGTTTGAAGAAGGCCGATTAACAAACATACTAAAGTAAATTTATAACGCCCGCGAAATCCTTTATTGTCCAGAAATCTATAAAAATACTTTGTCCCAAAATATACACAACCCAAATAGGTTATATTGAGAACTAGTAAAATCCATAATTCTATATTTGCAGAAGGGGCACCTTGGTATGGCATGTATTATCTCCTCGGTGGTCCCTGATAAGGCGGTTTAGGAAACGGAGGATTCTTGCCATCCCCACTGATACAACTTGTCCAACAATAGGCATGAGCATCCTTAGTGCAAACATTTGTCCAATTTTCTCCTTCGATAATCGAGGCTCGTCGATTATATTTCTTCAGAAGGGGAAAAGAAATAGTAATAGTGGGTTATTCCGCATATCCTCTAGTATCGCAAATTACAATTTTATTATTAATTGGTTCAAAAACCTGCGTATCAAAGTTTACACTCCATGCAAGGCGAGCAATTGCATATCGAAATTTGCCTTTTTGATTATCGGCTATTCCGATTATTCTTTTTTGCCGTTCCTTATCTCCTTTTACGAAGCAATCAAATTCAATCGTCTCGCTTTTCTTGTGTCGCTGAAGCTTCAAGACTGAAATGATTTCACCACACTCGTCAGGTTCCTTTATTCCTCTAAGCAAAAATACGGTCTCAAAGTTGCCCTTTTTTCTGTATTCTAATGCATGTCCTTGAACATCGCTTAACGGCAAACGAAACATTCCAATCCTTGAGTCAGGAGGTAGTGAACATGTAGATTTGCCTATTAACTCAGAAATGCTTGCTGACGAAAAAGCAACATCTGCTGCGCTGCTAATTTGAACTGAGCAGATAAAGAAACTCAGCAATAAGAAAAAACTTTTCTTATTCATTTTTTTCTTCCGTCCTTTGATTATGGACGCCTACGCCCATGTTCTCTTATTCCAGGCGCAAAGCCTGTAGCACCTTTTACACCAGGAACATTTTGCATATGATAGTGAGTCCCTGGCCCAGAATTGCGTTCTTCCTGACCATAACCATTTGTAAAGCATTTTGCAAAGCATGTTTCGGTACTTCCTCTGCTTAATCTTGGGTTTGTATTCCGTCCGATATCACAGGCTTCGCCTCTCATGTGAGGGTCATCATCAGAATGTGAATCTTTTCCGCTTGTTATTAAATTGTCTCGACCAGTACATTGATCGAAACATCTTAAAACTTGATCCATTGCAGGGGTGAAATCACAAGATGCATTACCTACGCAGCGATATAAACCCCACGGATCAATCCAATTGACTGGGTCGTTCCCGGTGTAAGCGTAAAGATTCGTCTCAATCAGGGGTTTTCCGACACTATCTACATACCCATACACATTCACATCCCCGCCCGCAAAACCTATCGGGTCCTTGCTTACAAAGCGTCCAGCTTCGGGGTCGTAGTATCTTGCCCTGTGTAATAAAGCCCTGTCTCGCTATCGTACTCCCTGCCGGTAAAGGTATATGCGTTCCTGATTGTCTCAGACTTCTTGAGAGCTCCAAAGGAATCATAGGAATACCTATTCACCACATTCTGGGAGCTGTCCGTAATCGAGGTTATCGAGCCCAAGCCGTCAGCATGGTAGTAATAGGTCTGGCCGTCTCTCGATAATGACAGAGGCTCGTCTATGCCGGGGCCGTGAACATAGCTCGTGGTTGTGGTCGTAGTTGTGCCGTTCTGAATCTTATCAAGAACTTCTTATCAAGAACTTCAAGAAAAAATATTTTTTGGATTTCACCACGGACCGTCCTTTCAATTTCGAAGCACTAAAAAATGAATTTAAAATTTTTCTGTTTTAAAAAGCAAATACTTTGGACGAAAAACTTCATGCGATGAAAACAGCACACTCCTTTATAGCGGGTTACGCTTCGCTAACTCACCTTGTATATTAGAGCCAGTAGATTTTAATGCCGGCAAGGTCATCGTCTGCGCAGCAATGAGAAAGCTCGTTCAAATGATCTATGAAGTGCTCAAAACCGGAAAGCCCTTTAACCCTCAATTCGAGTCAATTAAGGCTTGACAGGCAAAATGGTATCTACCTGAACTTATGAGCTATATGACTATTATTTATTATTCTATTAAGCTTATAAATCCACTATGGTCAATGTGAATTATCCAATTAAATGTAGAATCAAAGATATCAAGATCATCAGGACCTGGAAACCAAATATCATTAAAATAATCATTCAGGTCTGTAAAAGCGAATTCATCCACATCACCATACTTGAACCACCAATTTACAAACACATTTTTTTCAGGTTTTATTTCTAAATTTGATAAGAGTTGAAACAGATTAAAATTTACATTTTGTGCATTAAATCCTTCGATTGGAATCGCTTTTTGAATTATTGTTTTTGCAATTGTGAAAAGGTCCTCTTGTAATTCAAGTCCTAATTTTTCTGACATTTTCTGGAAAAGAGCCTTTTGTTCTTCTAAGTGTACCTGGCGAAAAGTCGGAAACTCTTTTGAAGGATTTTCTTTTTTGAAAAGTTCAATTTTGGATTTTTCCATAAATTATAATACCTGTTTAAATTCATTTTTTTTTGCACGATTTTTCGTTGTAATAGTGACGGAGCATTTCTTCATCAGAATCCAATTCACCAGCTATAGAATCAAATGGATCAAGCAATCCTCCTATAAAACCTACAACAGCTTCGATGATTGGCTCTACACCCTTCCGACCACGTCCTGCTTTTCTTTTACCTTCTGAGTAGTCCCACCAATTGATATGAGGATAGGATTCAGGGTCTCCTACCGGTCTACCAGGATGTGGCTGATCAAGACGATATCCTTTTATAGCATCACCGCGCTGAGGAGCCCCATGTAATCCAGGTTCATTTTTTGGTAAACGTCCGCCAATTTCCCCATACACCTTTTTCAGAACTTTTTTGATTGCCCCTATAGGAGATAGTCCCAAAGGGTCCATCCAATTCGCGGGGTTGTTGCCCACATACCCATACACATTCACATCTCCGCCAGCGAATCCTATCGGGTCCTTGCTTACAAATCGTCCAGCTTCGGGGTCGTAGTATCTTGCCCTGTAAAAATAGAGCCCTGTCTCGATATCGTACTCCCTACCGGTATAGGTGTATGCATTCCTGATTGTCTCAGACTTCTTGAGAGCTCCAAAAGAATCATAAGCATACCTATTCACCGCGGCCTGATTTGCATCCGTAATCGAGGTTATCGAGCCCAAGCCGTCAGCATGGTAGTAATAGGTCTGGCCGTCTCTCGATAATGACAGAGGCTCGTCTATGCCGGGGCCGTGAACATAGCTCGTGGTTGTGGTCGTAGTTGTGCCGTTCTGAGTCTTATCGAGAACTTCAAGAAAAAATATTTTTTGATTTCACCACGGACCGTCTTTTCAATTTCGAAGCACTAAAAATGAATTAAAATATTATGATTAAAAATGTAAATACCTTTGGAACTAAAAGAAAACTTCATACGATGAAAACAGCATACTCGCTTTATAGTTGGGTTACGCTACGCTAACCCAACCTACGGAATTTATGCCAATTTATTCCTCTTTTTTCTCCCAAAGATCTTTACCTATTTTATTCAATTTTATCACGGTAACATCAAACTCATTTTCTTTTTCTAAATTCTTCCTATTCTTTATCCAGTTAAAATCAATGATAAAGCTACCATCGGTCAATTTTTCCTTCCAAGAAAAATTTAAATGTTCATGATAACCAATACCCGACTGAGCCGCTTTTTGTAGCTCGTTTGCTAGATTAGATAATCCTTCCTTGTTACCAATAATAAATAATCCTTCCTCATTAAAATGAAACTCTAATTTAAAATCATCTGGCTTCATATCTATTTTTTTATTCGGCATCAGATATCCCCCCAATCGGACTGCTAAGAATCTCGCCAATATAATCACCAATATCATCTGATAATAGTATTCCAAGGAGAGTTAATGTAAAACCTTTACCTCTCAAGAACTTACGAAGCTGCTTATTTTTAGGTACTTCACAAGCAGACCCATGGCTTGGTGTTCTATCAATATTGACTACAGTCGTTCCATTTATGTCTCTACCCGAAATGTGTGCATGCGTTTGCTGACCCAATACATGTGGTTTGTCGATTCTTACATTATAGTTACTAACCTTAACAGGTTTACCTGACTTTGCTAAACCCTCCGGATCCCCCCATGTTGCTGGGTTTGCTCCGACGTAATTAAACACATTCACATCCCCGCCCGCGAAACCTATCGGGTCTTTGCCTATGAACCTCCCAGCTTCGGGGTCGTAGTAGCGGGCCCTGTAGTAATAAAGCCCTGTCTCGCTATCGTACTCCCTACCGGTAAAGGTATATGCGTTCCTGATTGTCTCAGACTTCTTGAGAGCTCCAAAAGAGTCATAAGCATACCTATTCACCACATTCTGGGAGCTGTCCGTAATCGAAGTTATCGAGCCCAAGCCGTCAGCATGGTAGTAATAGGTCTGGCCGTCTCTCGATAATGACAGAGGCTCGTCTATGCCGGGGCCGTGAACATAGCTCGTGTCCTCGTTATCGTAGACATAGGTATATTTGTAAGTCGTCTGTATTCCATTCTCATAAGTGGATACATTCTTCTCTATCCTTCTGCCGAAGGGGTCGTACTTGAAAGTAATCATATCAGCATTGGGGTTGCCGGTCACCTGTTTCGTAACGCTTACTATCCTGTTATCGTAATCATATCCATAGTTCTGTGTATATGTATCAGCCTTAAGGTAGGCCGGGCCGGTGAGCCTATTACCTACTGAATCATAGGTGAAAGTCTCGGTAGACTGCTGGAATGTGGGATTCTGAGCCGTAAGCACAGGCTGGGATTGCGTCAGCCTATAGGTGGCATCATAAGTATAAGTGTACTGATATTCCCTATCCGTCTTCGTAAGCCTGTTACTGACATTATCAAGGGTGTAGGTAAAGGCATCTGTCGTCGTATTGCCAGAGGTGTTATATATAAGGCCTGTAAGCCTGCTCCGGGTGTCATAGGTATATGTTGCGGTGACTCCGTTGGGATAAGTAAGGGAGGTCCTTCTATCAGCATTATCATAGCTAAAGGTGAAGGCCTGACCACCGACAGGGGCAATTGAAGACAGCCGACCACCACTATCATACCCATATTGTATGGCAGTGCCATCCGGTCTTGTAAGTTGAGTTCTATTTCCTGAAAGATTATAACTATAGCTTACAGCTCTATTATTAGAATCGGTTACGGAAATAATTCTGCCGTTTGCATCATAACTGAAAGTATAACTTATATGCGCATTAGAGGCAGAAATTAGATTGCCTGCGCTATCGTAAGAAAAAGATTCTGAAGTTCCATCCGGGTATATCTTTCCAGTGATCCTATTCAAATCGTCATAAGAATAGGTAATTGTATTCCCATTAGGAGTCGTCTTTGAGATTAGATTGCTTTTTGAATCGTATGAAAAATAACTAATATTGCCAACAGAATCAGTCTCGCTTATTACTCTGCCAAGCAAATCATATGTGTATGAAGTTGAGTGGTTGTTGGCGTCTGTTAAAGCAATAAGGTTTTCCGGCCTGTTCCATACATTGTACAGATAGTTTGTAACATTACCCAAAGGATCTGTTTCTGACGTAAGTTTTTTATTTGTATATGCGTAAGTAGTAATTTTATTATTGGAATCAGTTACTGAAGAAATATTTCCATTGGCATCGTAAGTCAATAAGGTTTCAATCGAGCCAGGCTCTATAATCTTAACCAGTTGGTTCAGATTATTATAATTAAAAGCTAAAGTACCGGAAGGAGTAACTTGCGTTAAAACATTACCACTTGCATCATAGGTAAAATGAGTAGTTATCCCTGCAGCATCAGTTATTGAGGTAATATGATTCTGGGAGTCGTATGTAAAATTGACCTGCTGGTTAGCAGGATTTATAATCTTGAGGACATTGCCCCTTGTATCGTATTGGTATTGGGTAACAGCACCCACAGGATCGGTCTTTGAAAGAAGGTTGCCTTTAGAATCATAAATATAGCTGATAATTCTTCCTTGCGGACCAGTTTCGCTCGTTACCAGCCCAAATGAATTATATGTATAGGTTTTCGTCTGATTCAACGGATCTGTCTCTGACAACAAATTACCGCTCGAATCGTAAGTGTAATATGTTACTTTCCCAGCCTGATCCGTTCTGCTTATTAATCTTCCGTTAGTGTCATAATTATTTCTCGCTATGTTAAAAAGAGGGTCTTGAATCTCAATCACCTTATCGAGAAATGAATCGTATTTATAAACCCATACCCCTCCGTCATACTCCGTAACAGTAGAAATTTTATTTATATTGTCATATACAATTGATTTAACTCGACCCTGTGAGTCGGTTACGGAATTCAATCTTTGCTGTGCATCATAATTATAGGTTATCGTATTTCCGGCAGGGTCTTGCTTTGAACCCATTCTCCCGTCAGCATTATATGCAAAAGTCCACACCTGACCGGCCGGATTTGAAATCGACAGGAGCTTACCACTGGAATCATAGGTAAAATTTGTATCCTGAGAATCAGGTGTTCTTACATTAATAACCCGGCTATTCGCATCATATGTCAAATCATAAATCCTGCCAGACGCGTCAGTAATTCTCGTTGGGAAATAAGGATTCCCCCCGTATGTTAAGGTTGTTATATTATCATTTCTATCTTTAACAGAGGTTAAAAAACCTTGAGAGTTAAATGTGAAGATTTTTCCTTCTTTGGTGGTTCTGGTATATGTCCCATCAGCATTTTTAACTATGGTTGATTGCTCATTGAAGCGTGATTGAGGATAAAATATATTGTCACTGCCAATCTTGAAATATATTCTTTTACCATCCTCTTTCATAAAGCAAGGCTGGAACCTGTTATCTCCACTAACCTTATATAATAAGAGTAGTTCCATCCTTTACCGAATGGCCTACTCCAAATGTTTAAAGAATTATAGGAGAGGACAAATTCATCTTTGAAGATATTATGTTCAAAATAAACATTTCCACTTCCAAGGTTGACCGTCGATTCGATACAGGTGACACATTCAGATTTTCCAAAGCTTACTTCGGCAGGATTACCGCTGCAATTTTTATCATAGATATCCGATTCCTCAGATGCATTTGGATTAGTAGTAGAGTCATTATCATTACAATCTACAGAAGCGACATACCAATCATTATCCGCGTCACAATTTCTTGTAGTAGCTTTGATCTTCCCCCGAAAAAGTGGACACACAGTTAAGCTACTTTGGCCTGCTCGAACTCCTGTGGAGACATGTTTCCAAGGGTCGAGTGCCGTCTCGTACGGTTATAGAATACTTCGATGTACTCGAAAATCCCGCTTTGAGCCTGTGCCCTGGTTTTGAAGCTTTCGAAGTAGACGTATTCCATTTTCAGCGTATGAAAGAAGCTCTCGGCCACGGCGTTGTCATAGCAGTCGCCCTTGGCGCTCATGCTCTGGATAATTCCGTGCCTGGTCAATACGGCACGGAAAGCGTCGCTTGCGTACTGGCCGCCCCTGTCCGAATGAAAGATGAGCCCTGGAGCAGGCTTCCGTTTCCAGACGGCCTGATTAAGAGCCCTGATTACAAGCTCGGAAGTTATTCTATCTCCCATGGCCCAGCCCACAATCCTGCGTGAAAACAAATCCAGCACCGTGGCCAGGTACAGCCAGCCTTCATGAGTCCAGACATACGTTATATCGGAGACCCAGACCCTGTCAGGCTCTATGGCCGCAAAACACTTATTTAAAAGGTTCGGAGCGACCGCAAGGCAATGCCTGGAGTTGGTCGTGGCCTTGAACCTGCGCCTGGTTTTTGCCGCTATGCCGTTTATCCGCATAAGCCTGGCCACGCGGTTCTTGCCGCACAGAAAACCTCTTTCCCGCAGTTCCGTCGTTATTCGCGGGCTCCCATACGCGCCGCGCCCGGCCCGGTAAGACCTTTTAATCTCCTCCAGAAGGCCTCGTTCGCCTTACGCCATGCTCCGTTGCCCCGTCTGCCGTATGCGTAATAACCGCTCCTTGAGACCCCTAAAAGAAGGCACATCTTCTCTACCGCATGACTGGAGCGCTCTTTGTCTATGAACTCGTATCTCATTCGCGGCGTTTTGAGAAGATGGCCAACGCTTTTTTTAGAATCTCCCGGTCCTCCTTGAGGCTCTCGTTCTCCCGGCGCAGCCGCCTGAGCTCTTCCTCTTCCGGCTTCAGATGCCCCTTGCCTGGAAAACTCCCGGCAGGGTCCTCTGAAAACTGGTTCTTCCACTTGCGCAGAAGGTTCTCGTGAACATCAAGGCTCCTCGCAACTTCTGCCACAGGTCGCCCTCCGGTAATAAGCTTCACGGCTTCGAGCTTGAACTCCCTGTCAAACTTACGGTATTTCCTGCCTTCTCCCATTACACACCTCCGGATTTCAGTCTTATAACATTAACCCTTCGGTGTGTCCACAGAACCGGGGAAAGCGCACTTCACCCTCATAGTTGCTGGAATATTCCCACCAATCATTGCCACGCTGCGCGCAGATACCATCGCATATCCAATCCTCTCCACAAGTAGTCTTGCCATAGCCCAAATAACCACCACAAACCCATGTGTCTGAATGAATCACGACATGATTCCGAATAGTTCCATACCAATCGTAAGGAATAAATTGGCACCACTCATGAGTTATATCAGCTAAAGCTTTATTAGGGCTCAGCAGAGAAAATAATAGAAGAAAAAGAAAGCAAATCCCTGAGAAATTTATATTTTTTTAAGTTCCACATGCACCCCGGATTAGTTTTGCTTACTCAAACGATTTTATTCAAAATAGGTTAAAACTAATTAACATAACCTAAAGAATTTCTCAATATAATACATCAAATAATTTATTTAATTCCAAAAATATCACTCTAATTAAACTATAAATATCGAAGTAAGCTCAAATATTTAATATAAAAAAATCTGATAAAAATTTAAGGAAAATTGAAGGCCAAGCTCCTCCCCAGAAAAGGAAATATTCTCTAAGACCTCGTTTTTTAAAATAAAAATAGTCATTAAAAACAGGCTTTAAATCTGAAGGGATTTAATTATTATTTTAAAAAATGGTTTTTAATATCCTCGAGCTTGTTTTTCATTTCATTTGTAATCAAAGAGGCCTGGGCGGAATCCGAAATGACCCTGGGTGTAATCAGTATTATCAGTTCGGTCTTACCCTCAGTCAGAGTTGTAAATTTAAACAGGTTTCCAAGCAAAGGTATGCGGCTCAGCAATGGAATTCCTGAATATGCATTCTCCTTTCTTTCCTGTATAAGGCCTCCTATAACGAGTGTTTCCCTATCCTTTGCAACCACGGATGTTTCAGCCTCTCTTTTTGTAAAAGAGGGATAGGTGCTGTCCCCTACTGTCCTGTCGGTGGACTTATCACTTACCTCTTGCCTTAATGTCATTGCCACCATGCCGCCCTCTGTTATGTGCGGTGTGACTGTGAGTATGACTCCGGTTTTCCTGTATTCAATATTTTGTATAAGCCCAGCAGTGCCAGTAACCGCGGTCTGAGTAGACTGAGTAGCAACAGGTTCATCACTGCCAACATTGATGGAAGCCTTCTCATAATTCTTAACGACAATATGGGGATTACTGAGCACGTCAATTTTTCCGGTGCTGGCGAGGGCTTGTATAGCTGCGAAAAACTTGCTTGAATCGGTCGTAAAAGCACTCAATCCGGATGGAGTTGAAAGACCAATAGGGGTTGAGATGCCGCCCCTTGGGTCGTTTATAGTGCTGGAGAAGATACCGGTATTCTGTTGCAAATTGAAGTTGCCTGTTAAAGCGGACCATTGTATGCCAAATTTCGTGCTCTCATCAAGTTTCACTTCCAAAATGAGCGCGTCTATCAGGACTTGCTTGGGAATCCTGTCGAGTTCCCTGATGGTATTCAAAATGGACTGATAATCTCTTTGAGAAGCCTGAATTATCAGCGCATTCGAAGGCTCGTAAATAAATATTTTTATCTCATCACCAGCCTGACCACTGGAAGTAGCAATAAATTGCTGTTGGGCAGCTAATGGCGGGACAGGATTACCTGACAAAAGCGGAATTGCCTTTTTGCCACCAAACACCTGTTCTAAAATTGCCTTCAGGTTGGAAGCCTTGTCATTCTGCACATAATATATGTGTATAGAGGAACCTTCACCGGAAGATCTCTTATCAAGCCTTTCAATCCACTCCTTAACTGAGGAAAGCAACTGATCGCTTGAAGAAAGTATTATAAGACTGTTTAGCCTCTCTATAGGAATCACTGTTAATTGAGAAGCATCTTTACCGAATCCAAGAGCAGAGAAGATATCATTGATTTCTTTATTAAGCGTCCTTGAATCAACATTCTGAGCAGTCACAATTTCTATGTGCATACGCTTGAACGCATCGGCATCGAGGATTTCAATAAACTCAAGAGCCTTTTTAATATTTGATGCAGTATCCGTTAAAATGAGGGTATTAGCTTTTGAATAGAGAGTGATATTGCCTGCCTGAGAAAGCATCGGCTTGAGTATCTGCATAAGTTCATTCCCGGAAATGAACTCTACAGGCACAATCACATTTACCATCTTATCCCCGGAAGGAATCTCCGGGAGATATGAACTATCAATCAGGTCCAATCCTCTCTGCTTGACTGAAGGGGCTTGTACTATTTTATAGTAAGAGCCGGATTTTACAGCGGCAAGCCCGTTAATCTCCAGTATGGATTCAAATATGCTGAAAATATCTTTTTTGGGGACAGGCTTGGTTGTCTGCACAGTAATCCTGGCGCTCACACCAGGCGCTACAATAAAATTCTCACCAGTTATATCGGCTACAGTGCGCAAAATATCTCTTAAGCTGGCTTCGGAGAAATTGAGGGCTGCAGTCCCAGGCTCAATTTTCTGTAAAGCCTTCTGATTAGGTATCTCAGCAATGGGAGTATTTCCGTTTCCGCTCATTACAGTTGATTGAATAGCAGGCTGCAAGGACGGGTTAATTAATACCGGAGTTGATTCCTGTGGAGTTGACCTGATTATCACTTCCTGATTAGGCGGTATCGAAATTGTCGAGCTTTCTACCCCTTCCGTGATACCTGAATTTTGCTGCAAACCATTCCCGGAAGTAGCCTCGTTTATAGGCATACTACTATTTATGTTACTTGGTAATTTAGGAGAAGGGGGCAATATACGAAGTGGTGGTATTGGCAACTGGCTTGGCATCTCCTGAGCTGCAGTATCAATTTCTATAGGCATCTGATTGACGGCGTCTTCGGCAAAAGCCGAACCACCGAGAAGCATCACAAGTACCGTTTGAAAAACAACTTTCTTTGCTAACTTGATTGTTTTTACAAGTGGAATCCGTTTTACCATACAATTACAACCATAGCCTCTCTTGATTCCGATCTGTCCCCAAATGGAAGCAAATCGACATATTTAAAATTTTCTTTCTTGTCCCGGGCAGATGATATAACCGCCAGGTCACGCCTGGGACTTGGTTAATGCGCAGGAGTTATCCTTATTCTGAGCGGCTCTTCGCCCCTCTTAAGGAAAACCTGGGTCATATCTATTTCCTGAATTACAAATTCCTCTATACTTTCACCAACCTGATAGTATCTTGGCTTACCTCCGTACTCTATTATTGCGGCATTACTATCCTCGAGGATCACCGTACCTATAAGAGTGAGCTTTGGAGGAGGTCTCTTTGTCGGGGGCGGCGGCTCAGGCGGAGGCAAAAGAGCTACTTTAACTGGTGGAGGAGAAACTGGTTTGGACATTTTCCGCCTCGCTTCCCTGAAAACATTCCTTTCAACTATAATTTCATAGGAAAGCGGTTCCGTATCTTTCACCTCTTTCTTCTCAGCAGCGTAATCCTTTATTGCATTTTTTTGGGGCTCATTAGGCTCTATCATAGGCATAAGCCATATAGCCGTTATCCATAACGCAAGGCAACCAGAAATAGAAAGCAATCCAATATTTAAAATCCTGACCCTGCCATAACCTAATATTTTTAAAAAACCGTTCAAATCATCTCCTCATCACACCTTCTATAACGAGAGTTATGTCAAATAGTCCACCCTCTATTGTTCTAATGCTTATAGAGCTAAGTCCGATCATTAATGAAGATGAGCGCAGGTCCTGCAATAAAATACTGAGCCCTGAAAGGCCCGTCTTGAGCTTAAACTCTATTGGCACCTTAAGGTATTCCCCTGCCTCAATGGGCTTCAGCGGCCTTTCGGAAATTACTGTAACATGATTTTTTGAGGCAATTGTTTTGAAGGTCTTCTGAAGGACTGCTCCTGCGATTGAACTTTTTTCAGCGGCAATTATTCCCTTTTCAAGCTCGCGAAGACTCTCCCCTGAACTCACATCAACGCTGTCTACTGACTTTTCAATAGACGACGCCAGAATATTCAAATTTTCTTGTTTTATTTCAATCTCTTCCTGAACACCCTTATGTAATCTGTAGACAGTCCTAAAGACAATTAGAGCTGAAAGAAAAAATATAATTACAAATCCGACAGAGAGTTTCCTGTTCTCCCCAGCTCCCTTAAAAATTTTTTCCAAGCGGGCCTTCATGCATTGCCCCCCTTTTCACTCCTGACCTTGCATCTAATCCTGAATTTCTCTTTCCCGTTTGAAACCCTTACAACCGGATCCATAAATTCAAAATCTTTCATTAATTTTGAATTTTCGAGTTTTAAAAGGAGTGATGAGGCATTTCCTGAGATGCCTTCCATCATAACGGCTCCATCCCTGTACTCTAATAATGTAAGCCATGAATCATCTGGCAATGCCTCAGTAAGCTCTTTAAGAAGCATCAAAAAATTAGCAGACGAGTTCGTAGAGATAGATCGCAGAATAGTTATCTTATCTGAGATAGAGGTTACCTTCTCATTCAGGCTCCCTGATTTTCCTTCTTTAAACTCTTTGAGTTCTGAAATAGAATTATCTAAGCGCCAAAGAGTTGTATAATCTTTCGTAATGTAGGAAATACCTAACAAAGCGAGCAGAATAACCACCACAACCGAAAATAATGCATTGCCTAAGTATTTGCTTTTTTCCAGTCCTATGGAAGTAAGGAGGTTTATTCTGGCTTTTCCTGACCGCATGACTGCAAGCGCCCCGCCGAAGGCAGCCAAAGCCGAAGGTTTCAAACCATTTTTTTGCTCCAGTACATTGAAGTTCCTTTTTACATCCTGAATAAATGAAATTACTTCTACGCCAGGATCTGTAGAAAATGTAATGCTACACTCTTCAAGCTTTCTTCCAAGCAGTTCACTTTGAAATTCCCTGAGTGTTCCTATGCTATTAAGCAATATTTTTTTAGAATAAATATTTAAAATCCCTGAAAATGCGTCAATTGTAATTTCTCTGCCATTAACGCTTATGAATACTTTTTTTTCGTTTTTAGCAATTATTCCGAGTTGGATAAGTGAATTGCATATAGCCTCATGCCAAAAATAGATAAATAAAGGCTCTATTCCAACTGTGGCTAATAACTCTTTAAGTGCATCGATTCTTTTTTTATCCACTGCGCCAATCAGGATAGAATAGGTATTCTCATTCCTTTTCATAACTTGATAGCCGAAATAGAAATCCGATATAGCAGATGGCAGATGCTTTTCGATCTCAAATCTGACTATTCCATCTATTGCTTCAGGAGTAGGGGCTGGTATTTCAAGTACTCGGGAAATGGATGCTTCCCTGGGAAAGACAAATCCCAGATTGGCATTTGATAGATGGTTTGAGGAAATATACTTCGAAAGGACTGAAACCCGTTCCTCAAGCGTCCCTAAGGCTTCCGAGTGCTTTAAAATTATAGGCCTTTTTAAAGACCCCTTCACATGCAAAATACGCCAGGAATCCCGCCCTATTTCTATTCCTAATGCCTCCATTTTATTCAGCCCCGACCGGGAATCCTTCCTCATTCAAATAGATTATTTTTACATCACTGCCCATTTTCTTGACTAATGCGCGAACTTTGAAGCTGAGCCCGTGCACTGTTCCTGTAGAAATTACAGAGAAGACGCCTGAGCTAACCACCCCGCCAAAAGCAGGCAGGTTATAATAACCCTCTGTTTTCCGCCTCAAGAGTATCTCATGAGCCGTGCCCTCCCCAAAAGCAGCTTTAAGCACCTCTTCACCAGCGGTATTTATGTTTATTTTTCCGTCTCCCCACACAGTTAGATGTTGGGCAATGCCTTTAAATTCTGATTCAGAGAGATTAGTTCCGTTTAAACGGGCTTTTTCCTTCCCATAAAATATTTCCGGGCTCATACCCTTTACAAGCAGAACTTCTTCAACAGTATCAAAGGGGCCATCCTTTGCGCCGTAAGGTTTTGGGAGGGAGTTATAGAAGTCATCCTCGGCACCATTAAGATGATGCTCATGGTTATCATCTCTCCAGTCGATTATCGAATCCACAAGAGTATCCAGAGCGGAACCTGAAATGCCTGAATTCCTTAAAAGATTTACTATAATTTCCCGAGATGCGGTATTTAAGTTCAGTTTTCCGCTCTCATCTTCTATGACATATTTGAATCGGCCCTCCCCTAAGTCAAAAGCACGCTCAGGTTTTTCTTTATCATCTTGCTGCCTTATAAACCTGACACTCCCCTCACTATCGAGTACAACAAATTTATAAGGCACACTGATCTCTGTTAAACCTATGTTTATGCCTGCGGCAACCTGGGCCTGAGCGCCTGTTTCGTCACTGAAGTTGGCTGCGGATTTACTATCCACCCGCACTGTATACACCAGTTCCGTAGCTATTATCATAAGAAGGGCAAGAACCCAGAGCACTACTACCAAGGCAATACCTCTCTGCCCGGCAGCATGCATTTTCAGCGGCTTGCTAAAAATAAATATTATGTTCATCTGGCTGGGGTGTTCTGGATTAACCCATACTGTCCGGAGCCAAACGGAACTGTTAGCTTGAGCTTGCTTTCATCTTTTAAAATAATCTCTGCTTTTATTGCTCTGGGAACCTCTTCCTTTCGAGGTTCCCAGTCATTTTTCCAACCGTCCTTAGTAAGATATTCAAATTTCATACTTTTAACCGAAGACTCTGTCTCAGCAAGCTCGCCACCCTCAAGCGAAAGGATATCCTCAGCGGTCAGATACTTCTCCTGTATCTGAAGCCCATCATTTCCTGAAGTGTAATAAACCCATTTGGCACCTGGAATGCCAGAAGGAGTAAGTGCTGTTGTAACAAAACCTACTGATCCGCTTCCTCCAATAAATGCTATTCTCTTTTCCTTCTCTTTTAAGATATAAGGGTAAGCGGAAGCGGCTTCTCGCTCCAGTCTGTAAATGACATTCCTTTTAATGGACGCCTTATCCACTAGTGCCTCTCCCTTTTCCCACGAAGAGATACCAAGTCGCAGTGCTGAAAGCACTGCAACAAGCAGTACAGTAGTAATTGATAAGGTAAGTACTGTCTCAATCAGGGTAAAGCCATTCTGACTCTTAATAGCTGCCCGCATTCATTCTTTACCCAAAACAGTCTTCAAAGTTGTTATTCTTAAAGGAGCTCCGGAACCGCTCACACTCAAATCTATCATAAGTACCTTGGGTGCACCTTTTGGCAATGCCCCCTCAAATTCCTTTACAGCCATAACCCAGCTAAACCCTTCCGAAGCGCCGCTGGACGTACCTTCTTTTATATTGTCCTCAAGCAGGACCTGATTCATCTTATCCTTTGCGAACAGCACTTTGGATGTAGAATCAGATGATGCTTTAGCAAGCCCCAAAGAGCCGGAAAAAAGTCTTGTTACGGCTATTATCCCAAGGCCTAATATTGCTACAGAAGCAAGTACCTCTATAAGAGTAAAACCTTTCTGGCCCATTCAGTTCATAACCGGCATATTACTTTCCATCCTTACCCGTCCTGACGAAAGAACTTTTACACTAAAAACCCGCTCTCCTTTGCTCCTTACCTCAAATTCCCCTCCATTTGAAGCACCTCTCGGGAAAAAGACCATCCTGCTGGATGGGGTAGATATATTAATAGCCTTTGGAAACGAAATTTTCTTTTTTATAAGCCCGCTGCTTGAAGCGACTGTGATATTTCCATTACGAACCTCTACAAAATAATTGATCCTTTCGCGTACCGCAAGGCTTCTGGCATGGTTAAGGGCAGCCCCAAGCCTTTTTGCGGTGATTTTGGTTTCTGTCGTATCGATTCCACCGACAATTACTGGAGTTACCAAGGCCGCTGTGAGCGAAAATATTACCAGCACAAGAAGGAGTTCCAGAAGAGTGAATCCTTGGACAGCCCCTAAAATATCTGATGGATTCCGTTTCATTTCTACTTGGAGTTCGATTGCCAGCTCACAATATCCTGATTTTCTCCCTCACCCCCGGAAGCTCCATCAGCCCCAAAAGAGACTATGTCATAATCATCATGGCTGCCTGGAGAGGTATATGCGAAAGGTTTATTCCAAGGATCTGCTGGGATATCTTTCTTCAAATAGGGCCCTCTCCAATTCTCAATTGCGGTAGCGGTCCTAAGCGCATGAAGCCCCTCGGAAGTTGTTGGATATCTGCCTGTATCGAGCCTAAACTGATCGAGGGCAGTTCCGAAAAGTTCAATCTGCGCCTCTGCAGCCCTTATTTTCGACTGCTCGACTTTGCCGAAAAATTTCGGTACGACCAGAGCCGCAAGCAGCCCGATTATGATTACTACAACTATGAGCTCAACAAGCGTAAATCCCCTTTCACCGAGTCCAGCTATTTCTCTGATTTTAAGCGACCGCATTGTGATTACTCCTTTATAAAGGCATGTCGTTAAGACTGAATATGGCAAGTAAAAGTGATATAACAATGAACCCAACGAACACGGCCATGAGAAGAATAATTGCAGGTTCAAGCAAGGTCAGAAACCTTTTTATCGAAGTGCTTATATCCCTGTCGTATTTATCGGCAAGCCTCAGAAGCATTTCATCAAGCCGGCCGGTTTCCTCTCCAACCTTGAGCATGTGGACAGCAAGGGGAGGGAAAGAGTTCGTCTCCTTTAACGGCAGGGCGATACCTCGACCGCTTTTAACACCCTCGATAACAGGCCGCATCTCCTTAAACATCATAGAGTTCCCCATTGTATTGACAGAAATTCTTAGTGCTTCGAGCACTGGAAGGCCACCTTGCATAAGGGTGCCGAGAGTCCGCGAGAACCTGGAAATAACCACTTTCCTCAAAACAGGCCCAAGCACCGGCAACTTGAGCTTAAGCTTATCAAAGGCGAGCCTGCCAGCCTCGGTCCTCAGTCTTCTCCTCGTCTGAAAACCGATAAAGACTGCAGCAATCAGCGGAGCCCACCAGTAAGTTAGAAAAAAACCGCTGAATAAAAAAAGTACCTGAGTTGATAAAGGCATCGCTGCCCCTGCGTCAGCAAAGATAAGAGAGAACCTTGGGATTACAAAAACGAGCATCACTATAACAGCGGCACTGCCTGCTACCGTAAGCAGCAGAGGATACATGAGAGCCGATGTTATATCCTCCTTAAGCTTCTCAGCGTCTTCCATGAACTTTATCAGCCTCTCAAGAACTATCTCGAGCGCACCACCAGCCTCTCCAGCCCTGATGCTATTCACATAAACAGGGGAGAAAACTGTAGGATGGCTCTCAAGGCTATCAGCGAGTGTATGACCTGATTGAATCGAACTGTACAAGTCTATGATGATCTTTCTGAAAGCGGGGTTTTCTTCTACCTCAGATAAAGTCGAAAGTGATTTATCAAGAGGCATCCCAGCATCCAGCAGTGACCCGAGTTCATGCGTAAACGCCGCAACCTCCCTTGAAGAGGTCTTTCTGAAAAAGAAAAACGGCTTCTCAGATTTCGAAAGGCCTGAGTCTGCAGTCCTCTCTACTTTTATGGGAAGATATCCAAGATCCTGCAACCTGCTTACGATTGCTCCCTCGTCAGGGCCATCCATTGTGCCGTTTATAGATCCGCCTGAGGAATCAGTTGCATGATAGCTGTACAGAGCCATTTTTAAACCTATAAATCCAGGGTTACCCTGGAAATCTCCTCAACGGTTGTTATCCCTTGGAGGACCTTGTTACAGCCGTCCTCTCTGAGGGATCTCATTCCATTATCAACTGCTTTCTGCCTTATGATGTTCGCCCCTTTCCTCTCGACTATGAGTTGCCTTATATCTTCAGAAACAATCATGAGTTCGAATATTCCGGTCCTCCCTCTGTACCCGGTATTCTCGCAGGCAGCGCAGCCTTTTCCCCTGTAGAGTGTAAGGGCATCAGGGATTGCCATGCCGCTAAAAAACTGAAGTTCCCTTTCCTCCGCCCTGTAAGACACCTTGCATTCAGGACAAATTACTCGGACGAGCCTCTGGGCAAGCACGCCAAGAAGGCAAGAAGATATAAGAAAGCTCTCAATACCCATGTCAATGAGTCTTGTTACTGCACCGGGGGCATCATTGGTATGCAGGGTGGAAAGTATCAGGTGGCCAGTAAGGGCAGAGTGAACGGCAATATTCGCCGTCTCTGCGTCCCTTATTTCTCCAACCATTATTACATCAGGGTCCTGCCTGACTATGGATCGAAGGCCGTTTGCAAAGGTAAGCCCTATCTTCTGCTTGACCTGAATCTGATTAACTCCCTTGAGGTTATACTCGACAGGATCTTCTATTGTTATGACTTTCTTGATAACGGTATCGATACTTGACAAGGCCGTATAAAGTGTTGTTGATTTTCCACTACCAGTCGGACCGGTGACCAGGAACATGCCATGAGGCTGTTTTATGATTGACATAAAAAGTCTCCTGTGCGCATCAGAGAAACCGACCAACTCCAGTGATATCACCCCCTTGGAATCGAGCAGTCTCATAACTATACTCTCGCCATACAAGGTCGGAACTGTTGAGACCCTTATATCAATGTCCCTGTCGGTTAATTTTATCTTGAGTCTTCCGTCCTGTGGGAGTCTCCTTTCGGCAATGTTCAGCTTTGACATGATCTTTATCCTCGAAGCGATAGCCGGATGAAGTTTTCTCGGAAGGGTTTCGACATGATATAGCATACCGTCAATGCGATATCTGATATGAAGCTGATTATCAAAAGGCTCTATATGTATATCGCTTGCTCGTCTCTCAATTGCATTTGTAAGGAGCAAATTGACCATGTTTATGACGGGAGCCTCATGAGCCATACCCTTCAGGTGCTCTTCATCTTCCTCAGAGGCCCCGGTAGAGTCAGCGTCCTCCATTCCCTCTATAAGCTTGTTCATCGAAACAGTCCCATTACCATAAAGAAAATCAATTGCTTCAAGTATCTCCCTCTCCAGCCCAAGCACCACTTGTACTTCGAGACCAGTAGAAGCCTTGAGTGCCTCTATAGGATAAGGTTCTTCCGGGTCTGCGACAACGACCTTCAGATGCTCGTTTTGCCTCTCAATAGGCAGGATTTTATAATTTTTCAAGAATTTAAACGAAGGCTGGAATTCAATTTGAGGGCGACTATTAGGGTAATCATGCTGAAGCAAAAAACCAAGACCGTAGTGGATTGCAGAGCATTTAAGTAAATCCTGCTCTGATATAAAACCGAGGTCGATGAGAGCGAGTCCTATGTTTTTATTACTCTTTTTTACTTCTTCTAAACCCAAGTCAAGCTTACCTTTATCAATAAGTCCTTGGTTTAAGAGGATTTCCTCAATTCTTTGCCACAACAAAACAGGCTCCAAAATAAAATCATTTTTTTGTGAGGTCCATCATAGCATAAGTTATATACATTCTTCCTTAATTGTTTTCAAGTTATATTTGAGATAATTTCTATTTTTAAAGATTTTGAATTAAAATCAATTAAAAATAATTTTTATCTTTTTTAAGACTTAATTTTATTCGATAACTTTTAATTTCAAAAGACAAAAATTATTTATAATAATCAACAGTTAGAATAAATTTGATACGGTTTATTTATTGTTATTTACATATGATGATCCTTTGAAAAATTCAGTGTTTCAATCCTCATCCAGCTCTAAGGCTGGATGCAATAGTTTTACAAGACTGGACAACAACAGAGGTTATAGTTTCAATCCTCATCCAGCTCTAAGGCTGGATGCAATATGCCAACGGTCAATAGTTGCTGCGTCCCCAAATTCTGTTTCAATCCTCATCCAGCTCTAAGGCTGGATGCAATGTGTCCGCATCCTACTTGATTTTCACTCTGTCGAGTTTCAATCCTCATCCAGCTCTAAGGCTGGATGCAATATTGTAGTCCTTAATGCCTTCCTTGCCCGGACTACAGTTTCAATCCTCATCCAGCTCTAAGGCTGGATGCAATTTGCGGCGGTTAATACATCCGTTTGAATCCCTGTGTTTCAATCCTCATCCAGCTCTAAGGCTGGATGCAATTTTCCCTGATAGACACCCAGCGCAGGATAGCCTCTGTTTCAATCCTCATCCAGCTCTAAGGCTGGATGCAATCGCTGTTGCTTGGGGTGTTCATTTATTTGTTTATGTTTCAATCCTCATCCAGCTCTAAGGCTGGATGCAATTGGACATAATGATGGATGTTAATAGCGCTCTCAGGTTTCAATCCTCATCCAGCTCTAAGGCTGGATGCAATGATAAGCGGGCGGCTACAGATGCACCCAACAAAGTTTCAATCCTCATCCAGCTCTAAGGCTGGATGCAATTTGTCCCTCATGCAAAAACGCCCGATGGGACAGGGTTTCAATCCTCATCCAGCTCTAAGGCTGGATGCAATCCGCCTCAGGCACAGTATGGTCATACACTGTTTTGTTTCAATCCTCATCCAGCTCTAAGGCTGGATGCAATGTGTCCGCATCCTACTTGATTTTCACTCTGTCGAGTTTCAATCCTCATCCAGCTCTAAGGCTGGATGCAATAATGACTTTTGATTACTGTGGCCAAGTGTTTGGCTCGTTTCAATCCTCATCCAGCTCTAAGGCTGGATGCAATACTTACCGGCTCCTCATCCAGCTCTAAGGCTGGATGCAATGGTCTAATCATTTAATACTTTAAATCCTTATACTTTATAGGGCCTATTCTGCGAACATCCGTATTTTTTATAGTTAAGAGGATGGGTGAATTCATCCTGCTTGCGTTTCTGATAAGCCATGAGAACAGTCTTCCTCCCTTCATCCTTCAAATAAACAGCTCCGCCAGGACGCTCTTCAAAATCCTTTCCGGTAATCTGCTTCAAATTAATCAAAGTCAGGGCTTGCCTATCCGCCAGAATAGGACGAAACTCTTCCATCAGATCGAGCCCCAGCGATGGTCTTCCAGGACGCAACGAATGAAGAAAGCCCATCTGCGGATCCAACCCAACTCCTTCAAGGGCTGAAACGCAATCATTAAGGAGCAGAGTATAAAAAAACGATAGTAAAGCATTAATAGGATCTCTTGGAGGCCTGCGGTTACGGCCTCGCATTTCGAATGTCCCACCTGCGTCTTTGATCATTTTATCAAACACTTGAAAATACGCGTTAGCGGACTCCCCCTCAATTCCTCTTATCACATCAATATCGAAACATTTTTCAAGGAACGCAAGACTATCGGAATGAACCCTGGCAGCAGTCCTCAAATTTTCCTCCTCTCGTGGATTTGTGGACTCTCTCGCACTCCTCAGCAGAACCTGTCTGGAATTCTGTATTTTTCCTGCTACGATGTTCCTTGCTATTACTGCAGCCTTTCCAATATCCTGCACCGCATCATATTGCGCTTTCCTTAGGAGCACATTGCCGGTTGTCCTGCCGATGATCCTTGCGCCAAATTTCCCATTCCTGTCGAGCAACACTACAGCCCTGCCGTCTTCAGCGCATCGTTGTACAAGAAAAGGGCTAAGCATAATATTTCCTACAGTGAAAATTGCCCCAAGATGATGCAAAGGCACCTGAAGCTGTATCTTACCCTCAATCTCGACCTTGACTGTTTCATGGTCCAGTGTCAAATAAGCACCCTGAGTCATTACATATAATGTATTTAGGAGTTGCTTCATTATTCACCTATTCGGCTCTAAGAAGTTTTTTTACAGCCGCCTTCAGTTTTTGTTTTTCGACAATAACCGAGGGCATACAGGATTCCTTCAGGGAGCAATGCCTACAACGGGAATCATTTGGAGGTTCAGGCATATGCCTTTCTTCTATCATTCGCCTGATCTTACCCGATACCTCCTTAACTGCATTACGCATAACTTCTGTAAACACTACCTCTTGCCTCTTTCTGGACGAGTGCCAAAAAACAGCTCCCTTTTCTACCGAAAGTCCTAACATCTCCTCAAGGCAAATCGCCTGCGCACAGAGCTGCAAATGTTCATGGATGCCTGCTGCCTTATGCCGACCGGATTTATACTCAACAGGATAAGGGACATTGCCTTCAAATTCGACCATATCCGCCTTACCCACAAGCCCGAGCCGTTCTGACCATATAGGCAAAGAGCGCTCAAACCTGATACCCTCATTTAGTCTGGATGACTCCTCATGAACAACTTCATGAACTGCGTTGCCACGCAAGGTGTAAAGGTTCTCATCAAAAGTCTGCTCTAAATGTATCAAGGCGCACTGACGCGGGCAGTAGCTGTAGTGCTCGATTGCTGAAACCATTATGTATTTGTCTTCAGAGGGTAAAGGCTTCTCTACCATTACTAACCCTCTCTTAGAGCAATTCCATAATCGTTACGCCTTCAGGCATATCAGACTGCTTTGGGACAGTAATTTCGTAATCTGTAAAATCCCTCACCTGTGCATTAACAGCCGATGCTTTGACCATATCAAACAACTTATGTGCAGGCGCATTCCCAAGACTTGAATCGTGTTTAAAAACCAGTACCTTGCGAGCCGACATCTGGCCTCTTGCAGCAGAACGGTCGTGTTCAAACATGTTCGCGAGAGCCTCCCAAAGGAGAGCGAGATCGCCCTCACCGAATCCGGTCTGATTGGCAAGATGCGCCGAAACAAAACCATGGCAACGATACAGACCATAAGGTACCGTAAATTTACGGCCCATTGTACGGTTATCCCCTTCCTGCTTCTCGGCTTCTGCCTCGGTCGCTACTGCCATTCGAGTGATGCTGTGTTCCAAAGGGACCACCTGGTCGATACTGCGGGCGAATGTCATCTGCACGGGACCGCGCACCTGACCGCAGTTGACGCCTGTAGACATGACCGCGCCAAAAGTGCGCACATCATAGAAGTTCCCGCACATCCATTTACGGGCTTCATCTACCTTATCCCCTCCCTTACGCTTCTTCTCTTCTTTTTTATCGGAAGACATATCAACCCCGAGAGCTACATAGGCGCGCTCATGCTGTCTATTTAAAACAGCTTTTTCTTTGACATAAATTTCGTATGGAGGCTGCTCACTCATTTTCAACGCCACATAATTCCTCACCTTACGCTTCAGGCAAACATCTGTGACAAGCCCGTTTCCTGTCTCAGGGTCAATACGGGGGAGATTGCCTGCATCAGGATCGCCATTGGGATTGCCATCCTTAACATCAAAAAATAATACAAATTCATAACGGTTTTTTATCGGTTCACTCATCGAAAATACTCCTTTTAAATTTTTTATTTTTTAAGATTCTTTTTTTGTAAAGAAATCCTGTCTCTGATGATAATATCCAACTGCAAATCTTCCCTGGTCCTGAAGCTTCAAATGGGCAGGGAATTCATTCAAACCAATCATTATCTCACCGGTTAATTTTTCGAGATTAACCGCCAATCCTTTGCTTTCAAGCTTTGCTATATGGTGGTTTTTTAATTTAAGTAAATGCGGGAAGACTGTAACCGGTGTGCTTGATGCCGCTCCGTAAAAACGGTCCCGGATTGTAGCGTTTATGCCTGGATTCGCAAATTCCTGTGCCCTTTCCAGTACCGCAAATAAGCGGCCAAGCAGATATCCAGTGTTCATGTTTGTTTGATCGAGGGACATGTTAAGCTCCTTTTCTTCAGTATGATAAAATCTTTTTTCTCGAGCCAACACCCCTTTTATAAGGGCCGCCCTTGGATAAGTAACATCTCGTTCGGCTCGTGCCCTGCGGATAGCAGATGAAAGCAATGTCTGTGGATAGAGAGTTCCTCCCAGAATGGCTTTCATAAAATCTCCAGCCAGATTGGGTTGAACATTCTCCACCTTACCCTGTAGCGCCGTTGAACAAAGGAGACGCAACAATTTCAAGTGGCTTGGCTGGTTTTTCCCATGCACCATTGAACAATCCTCGAAATGTAGAGTTATATTTTTTCTGGCATCACCAACAGTGCCAGCATACCAGAAACGGACAGAAATTCGCGCGGCATTGGGCGATAGCCCAAGTACATAAAAAGGAGTTAGGTCCTCATCATCCAGTGGTGGAGCACCTGTTATTGGTGCCTTGTACAATGCTTTAATAGCTTCGTAATCCTGCTCAGAATTTTCAGCGCTCATACCGAATAGATTGTAAAACGCGTCCTCTATTGGATTTTCATGCTCAGCCCAAAAAACTGTGCTCGCATCCCCTACCTGTATGCGTTGATGAGAACCTTTTGAGAGCATAGTATTCAATGCGGTTGTATAAGCAAATTCAGCCTTCTTTCCGACAGGGGCATTATAGCCCTGTTCTTTACCGTATGATGAAAAGGCAGGCAGATTAAAAGAAACTATATTAGCTCCTGCAGTCTGCGCTCCCCAGACTCCTTTAATAGACGCATGCAGCCTAACAGGGCTATCGAGTTCGCCTGTAACCATACACTGCTGCCGGAGGACATTGTCATCTTCATGTTGCGCAGCATTGATTGCGTTAATTACCTTTACCCTTTGTGAAACCAGCCCAATGTCTCCTTCAAGCATGAAAGAGAGATTTCCGCCTTTTTTTTCAACCTCAGCCCAAGTGGGGCTTGTAATAACAGCACTGAAGTCTCCTCTCTCCAAAAACTTGAGTATCGAAGAAACGCCTTCATCTGTTACAGGGTCAGGGAAATGCCCTCTTATCTTAGCTATGAAGCTTTTATGCTGTTTTTTTGCCTTCTCCTTATCTTGATTTGAAAATCCAAGTACATATCCTTCATTATCCCAGAGCAAATTTGCAGTCTCCCAGGAGTTCTTGCCACTGCGCTTAATCTCCCTCGGCACAGTGAAAGACCTTGCCCTTTTATTTTTACCTTCCCCTTCCCTCGTGTCCAGCAAACCCTTAAAAAAACCTTCGTGGTCAAGCACAATAACAAATGGAATCTCTTTTTTCTGGAAGCCTTCTGGTGCAATGTCCTGTTCAGAATCAACAGAGATGCGTCTATAATATGAAGTAAGAGCCTGTAATATCATCCCCTCACCTCATTACTATCAAAACGAGGCACAGTCATGCGACCCTTTTCAAGAACAGCCCGGAAAAAACGTGGATTGGGCAGCCCCTTACTGAAATCCAGATCATGAAGCATCCAGCCAAGATCAAGCCTTTCTGGTAATCCATTAAATGTTTCAGGAAGCTCTTGTCCCTGGAGTAATGGTTCAAAATGTGCACTGAACTCCCGGCATCCAAGATAGGGCCTATTGAAGCATTGTCCCTTTTCAGCTCTCCTTAAAAACATTTCCTGGAATTTGATAACCGTGTCCGCCGGCCCTGCCTTTTCAGTCAGCTCGAAATATGCATGTATTGTATAACTCACATCTTTTAGAAACAGCCCTGCTCTCTGCTGACGCTCATCTTCGACATAGACCCCAAGATTTCCGCTGCCCTTTTTCATAGCTGTTATTGCGAGGTCCGTAGACATAACCACACCTACTTCATTGCGCCGTACAGATTCCCAGCGAATAGCCTTAAGCACATCAATTTGCTTAATGTGCCATTTTATTGCAGGTTTCCATAGGATGGCTTCCAATATCCCTCTGGCTGCAGACGGTGTCATTACATCATAAGAAACCCTTTCTACCTTCATCTCAGGCCGTGTAAAGCAAGCGTTATCCCCCCAAACTTTCAATCTCATAACTCGGCTAACTTCAGGCTCACTCATGCACCCCTCCTCTCGGAATTAATCAGACCAGCAAATCATCAGGTTCATATACAATTGACCTGTCACCTAAAAAACCCAAATCATTATGATATAAACCATTATGTGCTTGCACATAAATACCAGGATATAGTTCTATAATTCCTTCGTTTTTCAAAAGATTCTCATGCAGATATTTGGGAACATTTACGGTATAGCGTTGCAATTTACGCATCAGCCACCTGTCCGGGCCATTTCTTTTCAACTTTTCAATCAAAGCAGCTCCTTCCAGATAATTTACGATTACAGAGCCTTGTTTTGATTCGTCTATAATATGGAACTTATCTGCTGCGGTACGGAAGCTAAAATGTAATTCAGAATTCTTTGACAAATAATGCAAAATCCCATGCTTATCAAGACCTTCTTTTCCCTTTAACCAGTAAAGTTCTTTAAAGAAATGTGTGAAGCGTTCAGGCGAAAGCGGGTCGGGAGCTTTTTCTGCCAGAAGTCTACGCCCAATCTCTCCAGCCTGCCTCAGATGTCCTGCAGGGATTTTGCTCTCCGGCATAAAAACAACGACTCTGCCTTTATCCATTTTTCCCTCTCTGTTACACCTCCCTGCTGCCTGAGCAATTGAATCAAGCCCGGCAACAGCCCGATATACCACCGGGAAGTCGAGATCGACACCGGCTTCAACCAATTGAGTGCTGATTACCCGTGTCGGCTCTCCATACCTTAGCCTTTTCTTAATCACAGAAATGGTATCAGAACGATGAGCGCCACACATAAGGGCAGAAAGATGGTATGTGCCTTCCGGCATTAATTGATGTAGTTTGCGGCAGTCATCACGCCTGTTCACTATGCATAAAACGGAAGGATATAGCTTTAGCTCAGAGGACAGTTCTTCCCAGGTCTTAGGCTTTAGCAAGTCTTCCAGAATCTCAACCTCTACCCGTTTAAGAGACTGATGAAGCGAACTCGGGTCTTCTATAATCTCCTTTGTTTCCTTAAATCCAGTTAAATTAAAATCAAAAGTACTCTGGGTGCATAAAGCTGGCTGGGTTGCCGTACTTAAAACCAGAGTAACTCCATAATTTTTATAAAGCTCCTGTAAGACAGCTAAAATGGGAGAGAGGAATTCGGCAGGTAACAGTTGGGCCTCGTCTAATATCACTACGCTGTCAACTATGTTATGGATTTTACGGCAGCGGCTTGGCCTACTCGCAAAGAGAGATTCAAAAAACTGAACAGAAGTAGTTACAATGATGGGTGCATCCCAGTTCTCAGAAGCCAGAGCATTCTTTTGAGTCCATTCACTTTCATCATCAGCATCAAAATTACTATGGTGCTCAATTACAATATCACCGAAAATATTCCTGAGAACATTCGCTGTCTGCTCGATGATGCTGGTATAAGGGATTACATATATAACCCTGCGCTTTTTATACCTTATTGCATGGTTGATAGCAAAGGCCATGGATGACAGGGTTTTGCCGCCTCCGGTTGGAACTGTTAAAGTAAAAATGGCAGGATTGTGTTCAGCCATTTCTATACACCGGGCTAAAATACCAGCGCGAATGATATTGACGGGAGTATTATCTGATTTTTTCTGCTTATCCGCCATATATGACTGAAAGGCAGGCAAAAGCTCTGAAATATCCGGATAGCCCTTTCGGGCTTCTGTATTATTTGAATCAAAAAATTCTTCAGTATCAAGAAAATCTGAATCTACCAAGCAAGAAAAAAGCATACGGATCCAAAGAGCCGGATCCGTGCCTTGTTTTGGCTTTTCCTTAGGTATTATTTGTTTAAGAACCTCTGTCGATGGATTTGATTCGAGGGCGTCTTCAAGGAGCTTTGTTTCTTTTAAACGCTGAGACAGAGAAGCCTGACCTGAATTTTCGCTTTGCCAATCAGGCAAACCTGCATGGTGACCCGATATAAGGTAGGCCATAATTCTTCCAATATAGGAGAATTCTCTTATAGCGTAAATAGCTCCAGCCGTAGAGTGGTTTACCTTTCCATGCTTAGTCTTCTTATTAGGCTCTAAGCTGGAACGAATCATCTTTTGAAAATCTTGAGAATGCTTACCGAGGTCATGCCAAAGTGCCGCAATTCTGCACCATTCTGCCGAATTGAATAGAGCTGCCATTTCTGCAGCCCTTATCGAGGTACTTATAAGATGGTCATAAAGGGCATGAAACCTACCATCGTCAGAAAGATGGGCGAGCTTTATATCACTATCCAATAAATCAAATCACCTCAAAAAGTCTCAATAGTTACATTTTTTACAAATAAATAACAATCATATTACCAATATTTAAAGGTATATTCAAATTAAATTTCATAAGATTTCATAATTACTTTAAAAAAAAGAAATTCTAAATAGCCCAAAATGCTTGCGATGTAAATAGTATAAGTTTCACCTGGTTAGTAGAGAGTTACTCTTGGCTTGCTGAGGCCATTTCGAAGTCGTATGGATTGATTTGTCCGAGTTAGCGTGAACCTGGTGCAATCGTAACCGAAACTGCTTAAATGGGTTTTCAGGGTCGGGAAGATCGGGATATACGAAATGGGTCAAGAACTGAAAAAGCTCTAAAAGATATTTTTTTAAAATTGACTGCTGCTGTAAACGGAAAAGTCTTACATATTTAACAAGGAGTTCTAACCTTTTCGAGTAAAAAGCTTCTGAGCTTAAAAATATAAAAACCTATTTTGTTTTTTATTTCAAACCTTTATATCCAGCAGCGGAAGCCCCAGCCTCTGTCTTTTATTTTCACCCTTAAAGAGCTCTGTCTTTCTATTGGGCACATCGCCCCTCTCCCCTTCGTGCTGGCGTTGAAGCTTTACAGGCAGGCTTGAGACATGCTGGACCGTATGCTTACCAAAAGTCTTCGACAATCTATCAATGGCTTCGTACAATCGGGACATCTTTTCTATCTTTGCAGGATCATCAAACAAGGTAAGCTGCACAGAATTTTCAGGCACAAGGCCTGCTAAAACAACGCCCGTTGCAGGGTACGCCGTAGGCCTCATTATTTGAGTTCAACGCAATGGTGCCTGAACTCCTGTGTTTTAAGGAATAACATAAGTACCTTTGCCGAAAGCTTATATCGCCTTGCCTTGATGCAGGCGTTCTCAAGATTACGCGATAGCTGTCCAAAGAGAAACTGCTCGTCATTCGATGGATGGGTAAAGGTCTTTGTCTTACTTATGGATTTGTATTCCTCTTTTCAGATGTGGTAACCGGGTTTACGCTCCTGCCATTGAGTTCATCCCATTCCTCACTAAGGCTTGGAAAAATACTTGTTTATGAACCCTCATCCTTTCCGGGAAAGTCAAGCGCCGTCCTTACTCCGTTTTTTTTTAAGCAGCTCCGAGGTATTCGCCCCTATGCCCCAGACCTTCTCTATCGGCAAATTGGCCAGTTAGGTATGAATATCCCGTCCGGGTATTATCGTAAGTGTCAATGGGCATGTCACCCCCTGTGGGCAATGAAAATTAACCCCCTGCCAGAAAAGGGGTAGCGAATATGGCAGCAGAATCGGTATGTTTACTCCCGAGGATCACATCGGGAGGGCAGGAGATGGTCAATGGGGATTTATGGCATGAGATTCATAGCAGGTTTAAGCTTAAGGACGGTATGAAAAAGGCGCTTTGATGCTCACTTCAAACAGAAGCTTCAGCCAATGGAACGAGGTGTTCGGCGACCAGGTAATCGCCACGGCGCTCCTTGACCGGATACTGCAAAGCTGGGCTCAGCAGAAACCAAGAGGAAGAAAACTAAACCGGCATAGGGGGTAAATTTTCAAAGCCCCAAAGGGGTAAAAATTCATTGCCCATTGGCACAAAGGACAGCTTCATGTATCCGAAAGTCCTGAAAGCCGGCTCTCCGAAGGAGGCGTTTTATCTTCTTCAGGAATGGGACAGCTTCGCTTTTAGACCTGCCAAAGGATCTTGATGAATGGCCACCAACAAACCAAAAAAGTGATCCTTGGCCATCATATCAATGTCACCAAATTGTAACCGAATCTGCCTTAAAGGCGATTATGGGACAGAAAAGACAGAATATGCGGAATGGGTCTAAGTACCTTAAAATACTTTAAAATCTGAAAAAGTGCAGGTAGAAAGCCAGGTTACAGTTTTTTATTCAAACGAACTCTCAAGGCTAAAACAGGTGTTCGAATCCCGTTAGGACCGCCAAGAGAATCCGGGGGTTGCAGAGATGCAATCCCTTTTTTAGTTTTAGAGGCCCAAAGGGATGAGAACCCGTAGGGTTCGACAATCTTGCAGGACAGCAAGATTGCACTTTTGCTACTTCCCGAAACAACTGCGCTTTTAAATGTAAGAAATACATACTAACTTTTCGGCAGTCATAACTATATGAATTACTTATCTCATAAAAGGGTCAGACAACCTTTAAAAAAGCATCTACGACTTTGGGATCGAATTGGGTTCCGGAGCATTTCTTTATCTCATTTATTATAGCTTCCATGGGCTTGCCTTTTCTGTAAGGCCTATCAGCGCCCATTATATCCATCGTATCCGCAACGCAGAGCACTCTTGCCATAAGCGGGATACCTTCTCCCTTAAGTCCTTCAGGATATCCATTTCCATCATAAAATTCATGATGGTATTTGATGCCTGGGATTATAGCTTTAAGCTGCTTGATAGGCTCAATTATCTCAGCCCCTTTCAAAGGATGCTGCCTTATAATACTCAACTCCTCACTGGTCAATTTTTCCGGTTTATCAAGTAACTCCGCAAAACCGCCCAGTTTACCTATATCGTGCAAAAGACAGGTAAGTTCTAGGTTTCTCAAGCTCTTTTCATCAAGGCCAAGTTCTTTTCCGATTCTCAAGGCTATTTTGGTAACTCTCTCCGAATGGCCCAAAGTCCAAGGGCTCTTTGCGTCTATGGACTTTGAAAGCGCCCTTACAGTACCGAGGAACAAATCCTCCAAATCGCTTATCAAGCGGGAATTTTCCAAGGCAATCCCTATATGAGTTGAGAGTTTTTCAAGTGTTGCAAGGTCTTCCCTTGAGAATGCGGCCACCCTCTTTGCCCCTACCGCCAGAACGCCAATAATCTCCCCTTTTACAGTTAGAGGCACTCTGACATGAGATAAATATCCAGACTCCAAAAAAGTCCTCTCTATCTGAGGGAGTTGTTCTTTTATTTCATTCAAGTTAGCTGTATATTGTGGTCTCCCAGTTCTGATGACATTTAAAGCATTGGTATTTTCAAAAGGAATCAAAGTGCCTTTTGGTATTGACGAGCCAAAACCTGCACGATATATGAATCCGTTGTTCTCTTTATCGACTATAGCCACAGTAGCCCTCTCACAGGATATCACTTTTGATATAAGGTTTACCGACATCTCCAATATTGTATTAGAGTCAAAGGTTGAGAGTATATTCCTGTCGATATCATGCATTGCCTGAATAACACCGATTTTACGGGATAGTTCGATGGTTTTGTCCGCCATTTCTTTATACAGTCGCGCCTGCTCCATGGCAGTTGCCACCTGATTGGCTATGCCGTTCATCACCGTAATATCCCTTTCACTGAACCCGCCTGATGACTTTGTATTGGATGAGAGGTATATGCAACTCAATATGCCCAAGCGGCCTGTTTTGGCCATAACAGGTATGATGGCGCAGGTACCCATATTCTCGAGCCATTTGTAAAATAACTTTAATTCGTAAGGATCCGTGTCACCTATAGGCAGCATATTGGCAAACAATATGGTATTTGATTCAACTGCCTCTTTGACAAAAGGCAATTGTTCATTCATTGAATTACTTTTAAAGAAGGGCACCTGTTCAGTTTGCAAACCCAACGACTCACTCGGCCTGAACCGTCTCATCTCGTCGTCCCAAATATATGAAAGGCAGATATCGCACCCCAAAATTTTTGTGGCACAATGTACACTTTGCCTCAATATCTCTTCTGTATGGATGAACCTTGCCGTAGCCCTTACAATCATGAGCATATTTGAGGTAATTTCCATTTCCTGCTTTAATTCCCTTTCAGCCAGCTTGCGTTTTGTAATATCCCTTACTATGCCGGTGAATAAATATGAAGAGCCTGTTTTCAGCGCTGAGAGGCTCAATTCAACAGGTATCATAATTCCGTCTTTTCTCATTGCCTCAAGCTCTACCATGGTGCCAATCACCTTTCCAGAACCAGTGTTCAAGAATCTTTTTACACCTTCGATATGCTTATCTTTGTATTTCCCGGGGACGATGATATCGATAAGGCTGCCGACAACCTCTTCTTGAGAATATCCTAACACCCTGGATGCTGCCTGATTCCATTGAGTAATTACCCGGTCCTGGTTCATGGAGATAATGGCGTCTGTCGAGGTCTCTACAAGTCCCCTGTAGCGTTCCACAGAGGCCATAAGCTCCTCTCTTGCCTTCTTCGCCTCAGTTATATCCTCCATGACGTGGGTAAAATAGAAAATATCTTCACCCCTTTTGCCTTTTACATGAAGTTTGAAGAACCGTATCTTGAAAGTACGGTTTATCTCAGGTACGGTAATTTCCTCTTGCTCTTCTTTCTGTTGCTCTATAATCTCCCCTTTTGTAATCTTTATGCAGGTCTTGAACCTGCCTTCCATTTTGGGGAAAACCTCGAAATACGGCTTGCCTATTATCTGCTTGAACGGAAGCCCTGCAAGGACCTGATAAGCCTTGTTGCATCTTACAATCCTGCCCTCAGAGTCATGAATTAAAAGCGGATCACTGAAGCTGTCAACAGTAGCCTCCCATTCATTTTTTGCCATGATAAGCTCTTCTTCTTTTTTCCGCAACAACAGAACAGACCTGAGGGAAAAGCTCAGCGCGACAATCATTAAGGCCAGAAGAGAGCGCATCAGAAATTCATCAAGGTTATCGAAGGATATAAAGGAGGCGAACAGACTCGGCTCATGTAACACTAAAAAATGCAACACTGTTTCAACGAGCCAATACAGGGAAGCTATCAGAATGCCTGTTAGTATTATTTTATTATATCGGCACTTGTGTTCCACAATATCTCCGTAAACCGTTCAGGAGATCAGAAAAAAAATACCCACAGACCATCAGGAGAAAACAGGTAAAATTCAAAGCCGAAGTCAGATTAGAAAATCAGAGCAGACAAACTCATTAATTGATGGGTGCCGCCTTCACAGCAATCCTGCTGTTTGGCATATATCAGGGGCTCTTAATGATGGGTTAAAAAAGATGATGGAAAACTATTCATAAAAACAATAAAGCACCACTAATACCATACCACACTGCCCTTACTAAAACAACAAAAATGCCATTACAAAGAGATACTTACGAATTTTTCGGGAGTCATGGGATATGCATGCGATTGTAAAAATGTTTTGTAATTTTACTCTATTTGTGTGATACTTTTACAAGTTTATAGAACTGAATATTATCAGATTTCTCATCCCATATCTGTATTCCTCTCCGGTAGTTCCTCGACAAAATCCTGCTGAAAAAGATGAGTTTCGCAACAGCGCACTTCAGCCGGTTGCCTTTTTGGTCCTAATCGGTCTGAGCCTCGAGACGGGTTTCATGCTTTTCAATTCCTACGCATTCATATTCCTTTTCCTTCCCATTTCCTTGATCGTATATCTTTTTCTGAACAGCCGGAATCTTTTCACGCTCTCAAGATTATGGCTGTTTCTGGCATCCCTTTTCTTTTATGGATGGTGGGACATGAAATATGTCCTCCTTATCCTTGCAAGCATCCTGTTCAATTACATGGCAGGCACCGCGCTTCTAAAAAACAAAAGCAGGCCCATACTCGTTTTTGGAATATGCGCAAATATCCTTCTCCTGTTCTATTACAAATATGTCGATTTCTTCATTTACAATATCAATTATCTAACCGGCTTACAGGCGAGCCTCCTGAATATAATCCTGCCACTTGGCATAAGTTTCTTTACATTTACCCAGATAGCATTTCTCGTCGACTCATACCGGGGTGAGGCAAAAGAGTACAGCCTCCTGAACTATTGCCTGTTCGTAACTTTTTTCCCCCATCTGCTGGCCGGTCCCATTATCCACCATAAAGAGATGATGCCTCAGTTCGAGGATACTAAAAATAAATCCCTGAACTACAGGAATCTGTCCTTGGGCATAAGCCTGTTTTTTATTGGTCTTTTTAAAAAAGTGGTTATAGCCGACACACTTCTTGTATATGCTAACAACGGCTTTGACATAACTTCAAGCCTCCAGTTTATAGAGGCATGGCAGACAAGCCTTGCCTATACATTCCAGCTTTATTTTGATTTCTCCGGCTATACAGACATGGCTCTCGGCAGCGCCCTGATGTTCAACATTGTACTGCCTGTAAATTTCAATAGCCCCTATAAGGCTCTAAACATCCAGGACTTCTGGAAGAGGTGGCATATGACCCTCAGCAGATTTCTGAGGGATTACATCTACATCCCTTTGGGAGGAAGCAGGGTATCCGAGCAGAGGACCCTTATCAATCTGACACTGGTTTTCCTGATAGGGGGACTATGGCACGGCGCCGGATGGCTGTTCGTCATCTGGGGAGGGCTTCACGGGCTTGCAACGGTAACTCACAGGCTATGGGGCAAGCTCAATCTCAGAATGCCCAAGGCGCTGGCGTGGTTCCTGACATTCAACTTCGTAAATATCACATGGGTATTTTTCAGGGCTAAAAGCGTCAAGGACGCTATGAAAGTGCTCCAAGGCATGTTCGGCCTGAACGGCTTTGGCCTGCAAGATATCTATGCCAACAGCTCTGCGTTAATAAAAGACTACAACATAAGGCTTCTCATGAAAAACACGAGTTTCAGCGAACAGGCCCTCTTGATGATTTTAGTGGCACTTCTTGTTTCTTTGCTGTTCAGGAATTCAAATGAGATCGCAATGAGATTCAAACCAAATCTCGCTTTCCTTATAATCACGGTACTCCTTACGGCAATTTCAGTTTTATATCTCGGAAAACATTCGGAATTTTTATACTTCAGGTTTTAGCATGAAAAATGACGGTTCCTATAATAAATGGTTTTTAAGCTATGTGCTGCTGTCCAGCATATTTTTAATAGCGGTTAGCATGATAAATTACCGCATAGATTGCGCCTTCCTTTTCCATAACAGCGAGTTTGATACCAAGGCTATAGATGTGCTTACGAAAGGGAAGAATATTGCGGGTTTCATCAACTTCGATGAAAGGCATTTTCAGAAATCATATATAGAAAAGAATACTCATAAGATGGATATAATCGCGGTAGGATCATCAAGGACATTGAACTTGAGGAAAAGAGCCATTCTCGGAAAAAGGAAAGAGAAAAAATTTTTCAACCATTCCGTTTCGGGAGCAAGCCTGGAGGATTATATCAGCATAATTGGATTGTATAAGGAAAAAGGCTATATGCCTTCCAGGGTAATACTTGGGATCGACCCGTGGATATTCAACAGGAACAAAACCCAGAACAAATGGAAATTCCTCAGCCCCTCATATGATAAGATGATAAAAGAAATATACGGGGTGAATGCGAAGGCAACAGTCCAGGATGATAACAGATTCCTGCAGCTTTTGAATGTCGACTATCTCAAAGCCAACATAATGTCCTGGCTAAATCCTAAAAAAAACAATCCTGATTTTTATATAGCTGATGACCTAAGCGTGGACAGTTACATAAAAGAATCTGACGGAAGTCTCCATTACCCTTACAAGATAAGATTTCAAAAAGATGAAGAGACGATAAAGAAAGCCAGGGAATATGTCAAGTTCCCTGTTTACCTTCTCGAAAATTTCGGTGAATTATCAAATACCGTTCTTTTTGAGGATTTTGTTGATTTTCTGAGAAAAAAAGATGTGGAAGTCGTCTTTTTCCTGCCGCCATACCATCCGCTGACCTATGAGCTCCTGACAACTAATCCCAGGTATGCGATAATCAGGTCCGCTGAAGCCTATATCCGCAATTACGCTTCACGAGAACACATAAAAGTCATTGGGTCTTATGACCCCAATGCATTAGGGCTTAAAAGCAAGGATTTCACAGACGGTATGCATATCCGCGACAAAGGAATTGAAGCCATCTTCAAATCGTTGCATGAGCCTGTCACCTCGAAACAGTGACTTATTCACCTGAATGTCGTAAAGATGGAATGTGAATTACACTTCTAAAGACCTAAAGCCTTCATCTTGGAGTAAAGCGTCACGCGGTCTATCTTAAGTATACGAGCAGCTTTGGATTTATTGTTTTTAGCCTCTTCGAGGGCCTGTTGGACGATTTGTTTTTCAAGCTCTCTCGTCATTTTGCATCTCAATTCCTTAAAGGATTTTCCATTATCTGCTGTAGACCGGCATTCATTGACAGGCCTGTTTTCTACCTTCAAGGCTGACAGGACTGAAGGCATAATTTTACCGGAGTCAGTAAGAATGACGGCCTTTCTGATAACATTCCTCATCTCCCTGACATTGCCCGGCCAATTGTAATTCATGAGGGCTCTTACCGCCTCGTTGGAAATGCCTTTTATTTCCTTTTTGAATTCCATGTTCGCATCTTCCAGAAAATGCAGCGCAAGCGGAATTATATCTTCCTGCCTTTCCCTGAGCGGCGGTATTTCGATAGAGAATTCGTTAAGCCTGTGATAAAGGTCGGCTCGGAAATTCCCTGCCTTCACTTCAGCAGCAAAATCAAGGTTAGTGGCTACAATAACCCTGACATCAATCGCAATCTCCCTCTTGCCGCCGAGGCGGTGGATTTTCCTCTCCTGTATCACACGAAGAAGTTTTGCCTGAACAGAATCTGAAAGGTTTGTTATCTCGTCAAGAAATAATGTCCCGCCTTTGGCCATTTCAAATTGGCCTTCTTTGCTGCAATCTGCTCCTGTGAACGCGCCTTTTTCATGGCCGAACAACTCGCTTTCAGCCAAGGTATCCGGAAGTGTCCCGCAATCTATGGCAATGAACGGCTTCGCTTTTCTTTGGCTGATCGAATGTATCATTCGGGCGATTAATTCCTTACCCGTACCGCTCTCTCCCTGCAATATTACCGTAAGGTTTGTAGGCGATATTATCCTTACCTGCTTAAGCGCATGGCAGAACTTAGGAGAATCTCCTTTGACTTCATGTTCAGAATGGCAACACTCAAGCTTTTGCTTCAAGGCCTCAACTTCTTTAGTCAGATGCCTTGTATGGAGCGCATTTTGAATTACTATCTTTAATTCAGTTCTATTAAACGGCTTGCTTATGCAGTCATAAGCCCCAAGCCGCATTGCTCTGACAACATCCCTCGCATCCTGATAAGCAGTTAACATTATTACGAGGGAATCCTTGTCGAGCTTTTTAATGGATTCAAGCACTTTAAAGCCATCAGTACCCGGAAGCTGCATGTCCAAAAGAACAACTTCAGGATGCCTGTCCCTGAACTTGTTCAGCCCTGTATTGGCGTCATTTGCAGTTGCGGTTTCGTATCCTTCATCTTCAAGAGCCTCTGAAAGCAGCTGACAAATGCCGTCGTTATCCTCTATTATCAAAATCAAATCTTTTTTCCGTTCCATATCTACCTGTTTTCTTTTCGAACCGAGGCGATAAGTATCTCAGTTCACTTGCCCCATACAGCGTTTTTTTATAGATCTATTCTTTCCTTTTTCCGGTCAAGTACTCCTTAAGAGAAAAGCCGAGCGCAGTTATTTTTTTATGCTGGCACTTTCCTCTGTGATTAAAACAAAAGATTGCCTTACGCCTTCCCGCACCGTTTGTTAACAGGGGATATTTTCCTTGCGGGATTAAAAAGAAATGAGCTCTTTTTGAAAGAGATAAAAAACAGAGGAGAAGCGAAACGAAGAAAATCCGGATTAACACGAGGAAAATGATGATCCTATTTTTTTAAAAAAATCCAAACAAACAGCTATAATATATAAAACTTATAAGTAAATTATATTTGTTTTCCCCTTATTTTGCAATGCTTATTCAATTTAGGACCAACGAGCGCAACGGACTTTTTAAGCAGCATCGTAACCTTTTATACCAAGCCGGTTCATTTCGCTGCTCCACCATTTCATTGTAATCTCAATACCTTCACTAAGGCATATCTGAGGTTGCCATCCCAAACCGCTTTTTGCTTTTTCGATATTCAGGCAGCTTCTCTTGAGCTCACCCATTTTAGCGGCTTTGCGTTCAAGGGCGTAAGATATGCCGGGCATATTTTTTTTAGCGGACTCATATACTATCGCGAAAAGGTCTTCGGTAAATGTCTCAACGCCTGTCCCGATATTAAATGCCTCCATGCTGCCTTTATCGAGAGCCAGAAGGTTTGCCCTTACGACATCACCCACAAAGCAGTAATCACGCACCATACCGCGGGTTTCGTCATTGAAATGATACAGCGTGCATGGGTTGTTATTCAAAAGCCTTTCCATGAAAATGGCGACCACACCGGCCTCGCCATTAGGTATCTGCCGCGGGCCGAACACATTGGAATAGCGCAGCACCGTGTAATCGAGCCCGTAGCAATGATTATAGAATGAAAGGTATTGCTCCGTGACCAGCTTGGAAATCGCATAAGGCGACAGGGGCTTTGGTCTGCATGCTTCCGTGGTAGGGTATTCTTCAGCCTCACCATAAATGGCTCCGCCGGAAGATATCAAAATGAGCTTCTTTGTTTTATTGAGCCTGGCTGACTCCAAAAGATTCAAGAAACCTTTTATGTTTACATCAGCATCAAACAACGGGTCTTTTACCGAAGCAGTGACCGATATCTGGGCAGCATGGTAATTGACTATGTCAGGTTTTTCAAATTCGAAAACTTTTTTTAATTCGTTAGATCTGATATCAAGGAGATAAAAACGCGTCTTCGGGTTTATATTGCTTAATTTTCCGGATGAGAGATTGTCAACAACGATTACTTCATGGCCAGCGGCCACATAAGCGTCTACGACATTAGAACCTATGAAGCCGGCCCCGCCTGTTACAAGTATCTTCATTTGAATACAAATCCTTTTCTTTTCAAAGCTTCTTCAGCTTTTTAAGGCCTTCCTTGCACGAGGTGCCAAGGAAAAGAGTATCAAGGCTGAATGCTATGAACCTGTATCCTTCAGCCTTTTTCTTTTCTACCTCCCTCCAGTCAGGTGGTATTACATGGAATCCTGAAACATGGTTCATCTTCTCGGCTGTCCTTTTTATCTTATTCAGGGCTGAGGCCACATCAGGGTGATCAAAATCTCCTGGCCTGCCGAGCGACCCTGAAAGGTCATATGGCCCTACGATAAACGCATCTACGCCCTTGGTTGAGAGTATATCCTCAAGATTGCATACAGCGTCTATATGCTCAATCTGCACGATCACCACACTGTTTTCGGCGAGCCACTCCTTGTAGCTTTCAAAACCAAAGCCATAGCCCTGGGCGCGTGCAAGGCCTACCCCTCTGGTGCCGCGAGGCGGATAGTTGACAGAGCTTACAGCCCTCAGCGCATCCTCCCTTGAATTGACCATGGGCACAATGACACCGTGCGCGCCTGCGTCCATAACCCTCTTTATGATATTAGGGTTATTCTCGCCTACTCTTACAAGAGGAACAGAGTTGTTCAGCTCTATTGCCTGTATAAGCTGCTGCGCCTGATGCACGGTTATAGAGGAATGCTCCATGTCCACTGCAAGCCAGTCAAAGCCCGAGGCGGCGAGCACCTCAGCAACAGCCGGATGCCCAATCGTTATCCATGAGCCGATGGTAAGCTCTTTTGACTTCAGCCGTTGTTTAAGGGGCGGCTTTAAAAATCTTTTTTCAATCATTTCCGTACCCCGTTTTCATATGAATTTTTCCAATCTTTCCCTTGTAACAGGCAGAAAATACCTGTAAATATATTCAGCATCAAAATCATCCCGGCCTTTGCGTGCCGCACCTTCATAATACCCTTTGATATAAGCCCTTAGTTCTTCTATTGAGTTTATAATCTTTTTATCCCCTTCATATTTAAAGAGCCTGTCGCAGTCATATATCCTGTCCGCAAGGCTGAAGTAGGCGACATCTACCCCGTACCTGAGGGCCTCTATCCCAAGAGAGTTATCATCATATATAAGAATGTCTATCTCCTTGAAAAGGTCATCCCACTTCATGTGCTTGGCCGGGATTATGTTTTCAGGGAGTTTCGTTTTTATTACAGCCTCCTCGGGCACGATAGGGTGTATTTTAAGATAGACCGTATACCCGGTCCCTTCGAACACTTCTACAAGGCTGCGTATAACGCCCTCGTATACCTTTGTGTCGAACGAAAATGCATAGGCTATCTTTCCGCAAAAATCTTTTTTCCTCCCGCCATCCCGGTCTGAGAACAGATAACCATGGCGCAACGCGCACCCTGACTCAACAAGCCCGTCCTTGTACGAACCGGCCTCGTTCATTACATCCCTCAGGATATCGCCTACGGTAAGGATTTTGTCCGGGTAGAAAGGCAGGCCTGATTCATAACTGCCCGGAAAGTACTGAAGGAGTTTAAAGGAAAAGCTTGTATGCTGGAATGCTGTCAGCTTCGTCCCTGCGCCTGATTCGTTTCGGGCTGCCACAAGGAGCTTCTCCCAAGGGTGGTTCTCGTAAGGGTATATGATGCTACCCCTGATATTAAAATCCCTGAACAGCCTTTTAAACATGAAGTACTGTTTCCATGCGTACCCCCAATAGCACGCCAGGTAATCATCCGCCAAAGAAAGATTCAAGAGATATCGGATGTCAATGCCATGATACCGGATTGCCTGCCTGACCCTTACAAAACTTCCCATGCCGATGATATAGGATTTGAGGAGGTCGCCCATTGTAAGGAAGCAATAGTAGAATTTAACCTCGCATTCCTTTCTTAGATTTTTAAAGCACCTGATCATCTCCCGAAGATTGGCCATATAACTTATGAAATGCCTGGGATTGTCAGTTATTATCGGGGTGCTTAGTACCATTATGTCCTTACCTTCTTTGACAAGGTGCTCTATAAGAGGCTGAAAATAGGAATCGCAGTACGCGCCGGAGCGGCTGCACCTGTAATCATAGAAGCTCAGGACAAGATGGTCATACTCCCTTCTTTTGTCCTTCGGCAGCGCCCTTTTGCAAATGAACGCAATCAGAGAGTCAATCACAAACATCAACGCGACCCTTGCCGGAAATCTCAAGACCCTTTTAGCTTCGGCAAATGCGCCGGGACCAACGCCCTCGTAAGCGATTTTCCTTTGCTTCAGGTATTTTGCCAATGCCTTAAAAAGAATTCTATCGAGATTCTTTATCCTGATATTCCTCTGCTCGCCCTCTATGAGTTCAACCAGCTGGACATACTTTGAGAGTTTGTCGAAGAAATAGGTCCTACCCTCTATCCTCGTAAGGGTATCCGAGACAATGTATTTAAGCTTCTTTTGGTTCTCGCTTACGAGCCTCGAAAAAAGTTCTATATATTCCTTAAGCTCTCCTGACCCGTACACTGGCTTTCTAAACCCGTAGCTCAGGCAATCTATCTCCAAAAGGTCGGATGAGTTCCTGTTTTTGCATATGTGTATGTTTAAATTATCTGACATCATCACACTATTTTAAGGATGCCCGCAGGCTGATATTTAGGGTCGTATATGCCCCATGGCAGCCCGTTATCACCGTTAGTGGCATAAAGCTTCGATACCCTTTTCCTTATGGTCTCAGAGCGTTTTATCTTTTCAAACAGTTCGTCATATCTGTCGAAATTCGTAAAGGATTCTTTCATCGAAAATAGTTCGCGCAAAGTATCGTAGCTGAAGCACCAGCCCTCGCATGATTTGAAGTACCAGTCCCTATCCTTGGCCGCGCTGGTGGTAATTATCATGGCAGAGCCCTTCTTAAGGATTCTCATAAACTCCCCTACGGACTTTTTTAAATCCTCGTGTCCATTGTGCTCTATCGCGGATACCGAGACAATGCAATCGACTGAACCGGTCTCAAATTCCTTCATGTCCGTAAAATCGCTTTTTATATATTTTATATTTCCGTAGCCCTTCCTTGCGCCGGAAAGAGCCGCTCCGATGACAGCAGGGTCGACACGCCTCCGGATAATCCTTGATAACGCATCAGCGGTCCTGCCAGGCGACCTGAGGCCATTCAACATTTTATTCAGAATATCCGAAGGCCTGTCCTGCCTGTGTTTTATAAAATACCTGTATGGATTGTTTGTAACAGATGCGCCGTTGTCATGGACTTCTATTTTAAATATCCTTGATGCGGCTGCCGGGACATCCCTGTCTGCGAAATCCACGCTCAGTACATTGAAGCCCAAGGAGGCCAGCATAAATTGCAGAAGCCCGTTTCCAGCGCCTGCATCAAGTATTGTCGAGCCTTTTTCAATGCCAAGCTCTTCTATCTGACGGAGTATCCAGATTATGTCAAGGTCATAGTGCCAACCTATCTCTATGCCAAGCACCCTTTTCCAGTGGTCTATGAAACTGAGCTTCTCGTTATTTTCTATTATTGAAGAGTCTATTATCTCTATGCGATCCATCTGATTTTTCCTTATGGGTTTCGTTGAACTGCAAAACAAGGCTTTATAAGCGCCTCGGCCTTGTAGAACGACTCCCATGCCAATCGCTTGAGCCCGCGAATGCCTGAAGGCACAGCCCTCTTACGCTCGGATTCCTTGATGTGCTCGATTATCCGCAGGGGATTGTCTGCCATGCGGCAACAGGCTGCATCAGTTGTATTATCTATCCTGAATACAGCTCTTATGGTCTCATCACCCCTTATCAATTTAAATTCCTCTGCCGCGAGGACACCGCTTAAGGAATCAAGATTGAAATTATAGTTATGGGCATGGACAAGGTATTGTAAAATATCATTACCATAGGCTGTAAGTTCCATTACGCCGGGAACCTCGATATACAGCAGACCCTTTTCCGCAAGAAGAGATTTAAGGATCTTAAGCTCTTTAAGAGGATTGTAGAAGTGCTCAAAAACATGGCTCAGAATAATCAGGTCAAAACTGACGCCGAACTCCTTTAGCGACTCCACTCCTCCCTTAAGAATGCCAATGCCGTTTTTACGGGCACTTTTTATATAATTATCCTCATACTCGCATGCATACAGCTCCGTGCTTATCCCTTCGCTCGCGGCCCTGTCCCTGAACTGGAGAAGCGTTGAACCGCTCGCGGCCCCTACATCGCAGACCTTTATACTGCTCTTCGTTATGTTTTTGCCGAGGAACCCGAATATTTTTGCGCCCTGCTGTTCGTTCACAAGATTTTCGAGTACAGTGCCTGGCCTTACGCCGCAGATCAGCGGATGATATATCTCAGCGTAATAGTTCGGCAGAGAGCTTTCTGATATCTTAGGGTTTACGGCCATAAGCCCGCAGACTGAGCACATGAAATTCGTAAAAGGAAGCCCAAACCTGTCCTTTTCAGCGATTTTTAAAAAATAATTTGAGCCGCAAAGGCAAGGCCCGGAATCATCAAGCCTTATGCGTCCGCTCCTTATGCGCTCAACAAAGAGCCTTCTGTATTCAGAATGCACTCTGTTCAACCTGAAAGCGGGAACCCCGTTTGCCTTGTATCTTTCAAAAAGAAGTCTACTCATGCGCTTCACCATAGCCTTGGAAGCCGAATAGGTATTCGGCTAATTTAAAGTCCTCTTCATCATCTATATCTATACTTTCGAGCCTTGGGACCTCGTAAAGGTAAGGCTTAGGCCCAATCCTTGACGATGTCCTGCTGAAGCTATCCCTTGAAAAGATATAGAAGTTGGAATTCTCTTCATAAATCGGGCGGAGATCCTGAGTCCTTATGAGATTTGCAGGGTCATGGTTTATCGGCCTTATTTCGCTGTCATAGAATCTCGACTGATGCCTCCTCACTGAGAACAGGGAATCATACGACCTCTCAACAGCCTTGAAGTATGCGTCAACAGCTTTATTGAATGTAGCTGTCCTGACAAGCGGGTTTGTGGCATGCGTCTGTATGAAAATGTCGGCATCTATAAGTGATATGTCATGCGCTATGATTCTGTTCATCGGAACTGTATCACCGCAAATACCGTGGGGCCTGTCTATGAACTTTACCGAGCTTCCAAAGTGCTGCCTTACTGTGTCTTTTACGAGAGCGCTGTCTGTATCCACATAGATTGCGCTCAGCCCGTTTAAACCATGCAATGCCTTCAACACCCAGAAAAGGAGTGGCCTGCCTGAAAAATCCCTTATGTTCTTGGATGAGACTCTTTCGCTGTGGCCCTTCATCGGCACAAGCGCAGCAATACCCTTTTTACCTGCCATACCTCTCCTTTATAAATAAAAAAGCCGTTGACTTAAGCCGCGTATCTTCATAATCAAACTCAATCCGCTCCAGCCTGAGAGCGCCCACCTTTTTAAAGACCCTGTAGTGGTCCTCAAGAGAGCGCCTGTACCCCGTCCATTTAAGATTGTTTATTCCCCTTAACTTATTAAGAAGGACCCATAAAAAAGGCCTCTCTGAAAGAAATCTTAATAGACAGCCCTTTACGGAAAAGTCATCGAACGGCTCATCAAGGCAAACGGTAGATATAAGGCATGGCCTCCCTGCCCTCAGAACCCTGGCCACCTCCGACAACATCCTTTCATAATCCCGGTCATCAAAGAAATATTCCGAAGCAAGCGAATAGACGAGGTCCTGGGAGCTGTCAGGCAGGTCTATAATCCTTGAATCTATTTTCATTGCCTTGAATCCATAATAGCCGCTTATCTTCTGCAGTACCGAATCGGAAACATCGCTCAGGATAATCTTATTGTTCTGATAGCGTGTATAAAAATCAAAATCGCTAAAGCCATTTCCGGCCCCGAGCACAAGCACATTATGGCTGTCATTATAGAGTTCATGAAGGCTGGTGCGGTGATATCTCCCCTCCTTATGGCCCGCGTACTGCATTTCATACTCCTCACGAGAACCGATTTTGTCCACGAAGCTTTTATGATTCACGCTCCATTCCTCAAAGGGTGTCAACCTGAACTGCTGGCCTAACCCGTCATACGGCGCGTTTACTGAATACAGCTTTCTCATACGGCTAATAACTCCATTATCTCGAATTGCATTTCTTTCCCTGCCTCAGATATATTAAAAAGGCTCTCGCGTAATTGAATAGCTCCTCCCTCGTAAGGCCCAATACCCATGGGAAAAGCAGGCAAAGAAGTAGAGCTGCCATTAGATAGAGCGGCCCGGAAAACCCGAGCTTTAAAAGCGAGCCTGTCTTCCCATCCCCCCATGCCAGAGAGCCGCCGATAAAAGATGCCATTAAGCCCAGGGCTGATAAAATCGTAAGCACGCCTATCTGCCTGGAAAAGAACTTCATAAATGACTCCCCAATCAGCCTGCACGCGGCAAACAGCATCATATTCACGCTTATGGCCTGTATCAGGACCATCTTTAGCGCAAGGCCCGTAGCCCCAAGGTTAAAGCCAAAGTACCTTTCAGGCGCAATCAATATGAAACTCAGCGGGAGCCCAATGAGCGACGCGAAAATCGTAATATTCCTGTACAGGTCCGTCCGCTCCGTTGAAAGGAGCACTGCCCCGCAAAAACGCCCGTATGTCTGGTGTACCGGATAAAGCATCATTATGGTTATAGGCACTATCGCTCCTGAGTATTCATTTGCGCCGATGATGTCCACTATTTCCTTTGAGAGCAAAGAGAAATAAACCGCTATGAGAGCCGCCATAAAAAAAAAGACCTGTATTTTATCGAAGATGATTCTTATGTGCTCCGGCCTGCCCTCCGCGTGGGCCCTGGCGGTAGATTGCATGAACAAGGGTGTCATAGCGCTTGTAAACAGGGCGCACACTGCTGAAAGCCTCAGACTAAGGCTGTAATAGCCCTGAGTAACTGACCCGTCGATAAGTTGAAGGAACCACCTGTCGAAATAATTTATGCCGAAGCCAGCAATCAGCACTACTATAAGAGGCGAGGAGTAGTTGTAAAAATATCCTGCTACTTCCTTAACCTCACCGGCGCTCATCTTCCGTGGCCTGAAATCGAATATACTGTTCCTTTTGAGCGAATAAACAAAATATGCCATCAGTACGAACTGCAGAACCAAAGCATATGAGAAGTAAACCGGGAGGCTTAGCCATTTGAGGCAGAAGAGCATTATCAACGCTATGATACTGACAAACGTGATGACCATCCGGTATTTCTCTATTGTCACCGTAAGGCCTTTGCTATCGGACAGATTGGTAAGATTTGCTGTAAGATATACGAAAAAACCCAATGCCGCTCCTGCGTATATGTAGGATATCTTCTGTCCGGGCCAGAGATAATTTGTACTTCCTGTCAGATAGAAAACCGACACGATAGATATGAGTATGACCCCGACGAGCGCGCAGATGTACAGATAGAAAAGGCTTATTTTGCGGCTTTCGCTGTTGCGTGAAGAATATATGAAATGCGCATTGGAAGAGTTAAGGTCAATGGTGTTGACAAGGCTTGCGAAACTGTCCCTCAAAAAATTGAAATCCCCGTAATGGGCAGGGCCCAATGTTTTGGGAATAATGATTGCCGTTATTATCCCCCCGAGCATACTGATTAGATTATTTGTAAATTTGCTTAAATATCTTGCCGATATCAAAGTCATGTTATGCTACCCTGGAAGGACTGCCCGATTCAGCTATTAAGTCTTCTGAGAGGTGTCCTCCATTGCATATTGCGTCCGTTTCAGCAGGCCGTCTCTCCAGGACTGAAGATATAAACTCGAGAGCCCTTTGAGCCGAGTTTCCATCATCTTTGCAGGTGCCGTATTTTTTAATGAACTCTCGGTCATGCAGGTCAGCAGAATAGCTGCCGTTCTCAAGAAAATTACCAACCTTCTCTACAAGTTCCTCAGGCGTGTATGCCACGACAGCCCTTCTCCTTAAAAGCTCCTCCGGTTCCTTGAGCCACTTACTACGGTTAAGCAGGACAAAAAGAGGCTTCACGGTGCAGCATACCTCAAGGCTTGTCGTAGCAGGCGCATCGAGTATCACTAAACAGGCCTCGTTTAAAAGCTCAACGAAACTCTTCTCAAAATGTACGACATTGACACCAGCAGCCTTGAACGGCACCTCGCTATGGAGGTGAGTGTTATTGAGCTTCCATATGACTTTATGCTTGCCGTCTTTCGCCACGCCCTCAAGAAATGAAAGTATTTTTTTCTGGGAGTTATAAAGCCTGTTATCAATCCCCGTGGTAAAAATGAACGGATGGGAATTGAGGAGATACTTGCCTGTCGCATAAAGTATATAACCATCAGTGCCATTGGAGTTTTTGAGCCTGTCGAGTGAGGCAGAACCAACCGGGACTGCCTTCTTAAAAAACCTGTGGTTTCCTTCAAACTCAGCGTACTTACTGCCGACCCCTTCGCCAAAGGACAGATAATAATCAGCATAAAGAAGTTCTGAAGCCTTGGTGAAGAGCGCGTCCCTGTAGAGGTTCATCTCTCCATGCTGGTAAATGACCACAGGCTTTCCGAGGAATTTAGCAATATTCGCTATATGATTCTGCATCGGATACGAAAAGGCTGATGAGACAACAAGTCCGATACCCTTCATTTTTTCAATATCATGGCTCGTGGTCCTCATAAGCCGCTCGAATGTAGCCTCTATCATTGCCATCTGCGTTCCAAGGAGCGCGGAGAGATTAAACCCCAGAAACCGGTTATCCCAGCCCAGCCATTCCTTGAAAATATCCCCCGAAGGCCTCTTGCCGGACGGGATCCTTTCACCTCCCGTCCATGTCATCACTGCTTTATCCTTGAACCACGGATGCCTGAAGACATATTTCCAGTTATACAGGGAGCCTACCACCAGCACTTTCGGTTTGCCCTTCCCCCACATGTCTAATGGATTTATGCCGTTCCTCCTGAGAAAATAATACTTTTGCAGGAGAGGGAATTTGAGGAACAGAGACCTTGCCTTATCCCTGGCCGTGCCTATGAGCCTTTTTCCGATAGGCTCTTTTTTGTTAAATTCATAGATTAAAAATCTGCACCTTTCCTTATATGGTGAGTTCAAAAGAAGCTCATGGAACGCATTCACCCTTGGGTCAGACCTGAAGCCGAGGAACATGCCCATTGGTTTGCGGGTGACAAAGGAAATTATTGCTTCAGGCCTCACTTGTTCTATAACCTTCTTCAAAAGGAACGATTTGAAATGCAGGCTCCCTATTACCACATAGAGCTGGAGGAAAAAGTAATTCCCAATCTCAAGAGGGAACTTGATCTTTTCCATTGACCTCGATACGCAATATTCATTTAACCTCTCTACCAATTCCTTTATCAGCGCTTCGGAGTCTTCCTGATAACTAATATCTTCTCCGTTAAAACATTCTTCCGGCAGGATGAAAGGTATGCCGTTATTCTCGCAATAATGCACTGCGAAAGGTGTTAAGGCGCATACGGTCTTTTGAAAACCTTCATACTGCCCTGCGACCTTCCTGAACTCAGCATATTCAATCCCGTTTTCAAGAAGTATCAGAAGCCTTTTATCTTCGCTTTCTGTTTTCAATGATTTCTCACCAGCCTGTTCCATGGCGACTGATCAGACAATCCGTATTTGGTTTCGTACTGCAAAGACAACTCCTTCAACACAGTGTAAGCCTCATTGCTCGCATTAGCCCTTACAAACTCTATCCGCCTGTTGTAATCCTCGATATCATCTATATCCGGCGGATTGCCTCCCCATCTGTCATGTCCCCTTCCCGCGGATATGTACTTGCGGGGACATTTCTGTTTTTTAAGTGTTTTAGCTATTGCCGGTGTCAGCTTCGTGCCGAGAAAAGATTCTATCCTGTCAAGGAAAGGATAAGGACCCACCACGAATTTCTCAAAAGGTATGATAAGGACCTGTTTTCTCTGTTCGTCGTTCAGTCCTTTGCCGGCATTGTCCATCTGATCAAAAAGCCATTTCATTGAATAGATGACCTTATCAATCCTGCTTGAACTTACATATTTATTTTCCCAGCCATTCGCAAACCACGGCAAGCACCTTCCGTCATGCTCGAGCCATAAGGTAAATTCCCTTGGGTCAGTTCCGCAACGATCTATATAATTATCCCAGCCTTCGACCATGTAAAGAGGGTGCCTCACCATTTCTATGACCTTGGCCCTGCTGCCAAAAGCCTTGAAAACAAGATCGACTCCGGGAAACATCATATGAGTCATAAGCTGGAGAATGGGTCTGTCTCTTTTTATCCTCTCCATCACAGAATCCCCGTCATCATGGAAAAGCCGTGTAAGATATGTCAGGCAATTGGGATTATTGAATAAACCCGATTCATCAAAAAATCTGAGATTTACCTCCCTTGATATCATCATGTTATACATCGCAATATCGGAGAACATCCTCATGAGGGTCATTGCGGCATCCGTATCTATCTTCCCGTGCCTGTGCATGACGCATAGGTACTCATAGATATGCTCGAGTCTCTGCTTTTCAACCCTCTCGTAACACCTCAGTACCGGCCCGAGTATGGCTTTTCCGCTCCTCCACAGCCCGTCAACGAAGACTATGTTCTGCGCAATGCATTCTGATTTTGAGAAATTTGGCATATTTAATATCCGCCCCCGGCTAACGCGGGCTTATTTATTTTTGAAATCTTCCCTCAGGGCGTTAAAATAAAGCACTTTATGGTACTTCCCGTTTTTGTAGAACACATCCCTTATCTCGCCCTCTTTCCTGAACCCGTTCCCCTCGGCGCACTTTGCAGAAGAGGCATTGCCTTCCATTACCAGGGCATAAATCCTATGGAGATTCAGAACATTAAACCCGTAGTCTGTAATAAGCCTCCAGGCCTCCTTGCCATAACCCTTTCCCCAAAACTCCTTCTCCCCGACAAGAATGCCCAGCTCTGCGCTCCTGTGCACCCAATCAATCTTGTGCAGGCCGACAGAGCCTATGTGCCTGTCTCCTTTTTTTTCCACGATTGCGAAAATGACATCGTTTTTACTGTTCATAACAGAGTTATAGTATTCTCTCTGCTTCTCTCTCGTATTCGGGAATATACCTTTGTTCTGATATTTCGTGACTGCCATATCATTAAGCCAGCTGTACCAGTGCCCCTCAAGGTCCTTCTCGTCAGGCGGCCTTAAGTAGATGCCCTCGGCCTCCATGAATTTATCATTCATCTGCTGCCCCGTTTATTAAGTTATGAAGCTTCTGCTCTTGTCGACTTCCAAATGTCGAGGAAAGTTCGGCAGAAGACTTCCATCATCTCCTTATTCCCTACTGTTACTCTTATATAGTTTTTCAGGAACGCTTGACCGAACCCGCCGCCAACAAGTATCTTTTTATGCTCAAGCGCCCTCATGACTTCATGCACCCTGCCTGAGCAATTTATCAGGACGAAATTAGCGTGCCCGCCCCTGCACTCAAAGCCTTCAGCGGTGAGCCTTTTAAGTAGATGCCTCTTTCCATCTTCCATCGACCCTACCAGGCTATTCATAATATTCGGTTCATCAAGTAGCCGCTCGGCTACCCTCACGGCCAACGCATTTACATCAAATGTCGGCTTCACCCTTTTCAGGTTGGTTATTATTTCAGGGCAAGCCGCAGCATAGCCAAGCCTGAGTGCGGCTATTGCGCAGAGCTTGGAAAATGTCCTTAGCACTATAAGGTTTTTAAATCTACTGATGCGCGATATGACTGTTCGGTGATAGAAATAAAAATAGGCCTCGTCCACGACAAGAAGAACATCATTACTCTCAGCCTCCTCCATTATCCGAGTGAGGGCTTCCTCACCAACTACCGAACCCGTCGGATTATTCGGATTTACCAGGACCGCCAGCTTTATACCGTCAGACAGCTTTCTTTTAAATTCGGTTGCAGGGAACGACAAATCATCCCAGTATTCAATGGCCACTTCCGGAGCATTGAATATCCTGCAGTATACAGGGTACATCGCAAAAGTCGGATTGGTAAGGAGGACCCGGTCGCCGGGAGAGATATAAGCATCAAAGATATATTTTATGGCGGCATCAGACCCGTTAGAGAGACATATGTTATCTGCTTCGATACCGTTATGAAGGGCTATCTTGCCTAAAAGGCTTCCGTACTCCGGATATGTGGCGAGGAACTCACGGCCAATTCCTGAAAGCGCATCCTTTACGAACTGTTCAGGAAGGCCCGGCACCGCCTCGTTCATATCAAGGCGCATGAAGCCTTGTCTTGATCTTGCGTCAAGGTTTACCCTATAAAGTGCATTGAGATGGTCTTTTAATTGCGGCATATAAAATCCATTCCGTTCTTTTAAGTAAAGGAATTCTTATGAACCCGTACCGTTTCTCTTAAGCCAGTACTCGACCTGTGGTATCTGCCATTCGTAATCGACATCGAGCCCGCCCCATTGCTTAAGCGGATATATTTTCTTTCCCATCCACTTCTGAGGCAAAAGCCCGTACTCAAGGTTCTCAAGGCATCTGGAGCGCACTATCGAAGCCCCCATATCAGCAAACCACACATCCCCCTGAGAGTCCCTGTCGCAATTAAGCTGCTCAGGGGACCCAAAAGCCTCGAATGGCACGAATGGGTGAAGAAGCCCGTCAAGGCCTATCCTCCTTGCCCTGAGCGGGCTCCACATGTTATATCTGGAGACAGTAACAGCGGAATCTATCTCAGGGTTCTCCCTGAGAATTTTGATCCCTTCCGAAAGCGTTTTCGAGGATATCGTAACGGCATTGCACATCAGTAGCACTGCAATCTCCACTTCCTTGACCTTTGCTTTTGCATGATTATACGCATGCACATATACATGCTCACCCAAGGCCATGTCAGTGCAAAGCTCCGGAGGCCTCTGGATTATCTCTGCCCCGTTCTTTTCTCCCAGTTCAACAAGTTTTTCATCGTCCGTAGAGATATAAGTCCTTTCTATTTCAGGACAATCCATCGCTGCTTTTATCGGATAGTACGCAGAGGGCTTGCCCAGTACAGGGTATACATTTTTATCAGGCAGCCCTTTGCTCCCCTTTCTCCCGATCAGGATAGCTATTATCATCTCGCGCTCTCCGTAGTTAGTTTTAATATTTCGCTGTCCCGCAGATAACAGCCGTCGCAGGCGGATATCCTGTGGGCGCAGCCCGTTCTATGTATTTTCCTCATATTGTTCAGCTCAGCAGAATGCCACGCCTTTTTTATTGAGACCGTTGTTACATTACCGAGAGAATTGAGGGCGTCAAAATCATGATTGCACGGCAATATGATGCCATTCCAGAATATGGCCATTCTCTGCCAAAGCTGTGGGCATGCCCAGGGATATTCAATGCCTTTTTTCTTTGCGCTCATCTCCTGATAATCGATGAACGCCACCTCCTCGACCCGCCCGGCCCAAAAATTCCTGTACCCTTCCACCTCTCCTTCGAGCTCAGGCAGCCGCACCATTTGAACCCTCACTTTTGGATACTCCACACCGCGCGCCTTTTTAAGCTTCTGGAGCGTTTCGATATTTTTTACAACGGTATCGAAATCCGCCCCCACCCTGTAGCTCTCATATACCTTTTTACTATATCCCTCAAAAGAAACAGATATCCTGTCCAGCTCCGCGTCTATCAGCTCCCTTGACAAGCCTTCTGTAAGGAGCATCGCGTTTGTATTGAAATACACGTCCTTCAAGCCATTTGATTTGGCATAAGCAACAAATTTAGCTATATCAGGATGAACGCAGGGTTCTCCCCTTATATTGAATTTCACGCCGTAAAGTTCGTTTTCGACCCCTTCGTCGATAAGTCTTTTAAATGTCTCGAACCTCATGAGCCCGTCCCTTATATCACCTCTTTTGTGAGTATGGACGCAGAACGGGCATTTCAGGTTGCAGCCGCTTGTGACCTCGACATCAATGAAAAGAGGGAATTCGCCGACATGAAAATTTTCAGGCCACTCCTTCCATTTTCTTCTGTACTCAGCGTAAGCGCCATCCGTGTGAAGTTCCTTTCCTGCAATGTTGTGAAAATTGGAATCAGCTTGTATTACGATATTACTCATATCCGTCTAAACCTCATTTTATTTTTCTAAAGAGCTAACGCCCGCTAATCGTCTGTTCCGCCGCCCCAGACCGTATGCCTCAGCTTCCAGGCGCCATTCTCATTTTTCCAAAGATGCGGTGACCTGAAGTTATCGCACAGTTCAATGAACCGTTCGGATTTCACTCCGATATAATCCATGACCTCATTGAAATACCTGCCTGGAAACTCGCCATCGAACCTCTTTACAAGCGACACACCCTCTTCCCTGATCAAGTGCCTGTTCCTTATCTCCTGCGAGGCATCATATGTCGCCCTTCCTATGCCGAATTTTATGTATGTTGTATAGTAATGAAGGTCATCAATCTTGTCATCGATACTGTTGTACTTGCTGTATGTGCCCTGGGTCCTGAAGGGCCGCGCCTGAAAGTTAGTATGCTCAACCGCATAGTAGTAGCACTCCTGCGGCACCCATTTGAGGTAATAACCCAGATAGTGAACTTCAAGCTGCAATTTCTCTATCTCACTCGAGTCAGCAGGCAGGAATACAGTTAGGTCTGAAAGCTCCAGCCCGTACTGGTCAAGAAGCTTTGGAATGGGAACTCCCCCGAGGTAAATCTCAGCGAGATTTTTCATGGTATAGTAGGATTTATCACGGAGCGAGCTTGTGTTGTCGGCTATCGGATTCCCGTACTCGGCCTCGTTCTCGCCATAGAATATAAGCGGGATTCCATAAAGGGCAGCCAGCTTCGGGGCAAGGTTTTTCTGTCCGAGTATGAAAGTCTGAAACGGGTGGAGAAGGTTTTCTATCGAAAGCCTTGTAAGGAGCTTCATCACCTTTCCATTTTGTTTCAAGGTAATATTATCGAAGCCCCCGACCTCAATCCAGTTTTTGAAGTTATTGTAGCCATAATCCGTATAGAGTATCGGCGGCCATGTCACTGTAAGCGGATGCATGCCATATTTATACTTAAGCACATGGGCCGCGTAGACGCTGTCCTTGCCGCCGCTTCCGGGCACAATGCAGTCGTATCTTCCGTCTTTGCGTCTATGCCTATCAAGGAGTTTAAGAAGCTCAGCCTCCCTTGTCTTCCAGTCTATCAACTCCTTTTTCTCCGCGAACCTGCATGCGTCACACACCCCTTCATCATCGAAGTGCATGCACCTGTGCTTTTTGTCCGGCGCATGCCGGAACTCTATGCTGGAGCCGGGCCTCTGGTTTGATATCACGCACCTCTTGCAGAATCTCACTTCATTGGGCAGCCCGTATTTTGCCTCTAATTTCATACCATGCTCCTTTTATTGTTTATGACCGTCTCCGCCCAGTTCCTGTATATCATCACGCCCATTTTCGAGCTTTTTTCCGGATGGAACTGAAAGGCTGAGATATTCCTCCATGAGATTCCGGAACAGTACCTGTGCCCCTCATAGTCGGTCTCGCAAAGGACGGCTTCGGAAAGAGACGGAACAGCATAATACGAATGGACAAAATACATATAGGTGCCATCGCCTATGCCTTTAAGAGAAGAACTGTCCCATCCGCCGGAATCAGTTTTAAATATCCTGTTCCATCCGACCTGCGGCACCTTTATTTTTTTATTCCCAATGTCCCGAAACCTTACCACCGGCCCGCTGATTATGCCCAAGCCCTTATGACTTCCGAACTCTTCGCTCTCGGACATCAGCAGCTGCATACCAAGGCATATGCCTAAAAGCGGTTTGCCGCTTGCGGCAAACTCCATTATCGCGGATATAAGCCCAAGCCTTTCAAGGCTCTCCATCGCATCTCCAAAGGCTCCCACCCCCGGCAGTATAAGCGCATCGGCTCCTGTTGTCTCGTAAGGGTCAGAGGTTATCTTCGGAGTTAAGCCGGAGGCCTCGCACGCAAGCTTTATACTGAACAGATTTCCCAGCCCGAAATCCACTATCGCCACTTTTGGATTTTCAATCATGCTCTCATTCCTTTATACGCGGCATTCAAGCTCATTTGAGCGCAGCAGGCCCTTTATCTCCCGAAGTCCTGCCGATTTTATCTTTGAGAAGGATTTATTGCTCTTAAGGAATTCGGTATTGCCCTCCTCTTGAGCTGATTCAGCGGCCCCGCCATTTTTTATGAAATCGTAATGCAGCACTGATGCGACCGCTACGGCATCTGCCTTACCCTCCAATATGACCCGCGCTATGTCATCAGGCTTTCCCGCGCCGCCGCAGGCTATAACAGGTATTGAAACTGCCTCTGATACCATTCGTGTGAGACCTATGTCGAAGCCTGTCCCGGTACCTTCTTTATCTATTGAAGTCAGGACGATTTCTCCCGCCCCAAGCTCCTCTACCTTTTTTGCCCAGCCAAGCACCTCAATGCCGCAATACTCCCTGCCGTTATCCGTATAGGCAAGATAGCTTCCATCGGGTTGCCTTATAGCCTCTATTGATACGACTATTGTTGATGAGCCGAACTTCCTTGATGCCTCTTTTATGAAGATAGGGTTCCTTATCGCCCCCGTATTAAGCGAAACCTTATCAGCCCCGGCCCTCAATACTTCTTTTATGTCCTCAAGGGTCCTGATGCCGCCTCCTACACTAAGAGGTATAAAGGCTTCACGGGCTGTCCTTGAGATTATCTCCTTGAGGCTGTTCCTTTCATAGAGGCTTGCCACCACATCCATGTACATGAGCTCATCAGCCCCGCTCTCGTAGTAGTGCCTTGCGAAACTTTCCGGCCTCCCAAGGACCCTCAGGCCCTCCAGATGTATGCCCTTTACAAGGTTCGGCCCTTTTATATCAAGCCGCGGAATTATTCTTACCGTCTTGGACAAAGTTCAACCTTTTCCCTTAAAAGCATCTCGACTATCCTGAAATCGAGATGGTCATCAATATCCACGGATCTTTCCCTCGGCATCCTGTAGATTCCGGTCCTCTCCAGAAATGTGGATTTTTTTTCCTTTAACGCGTCCTTCATCCATATGTAGATAGAGGAGTTCATATCATAAACCTCAGGGGCTGACTGCCTTGTTATGAAGTTACCCGGTTTTATGAGCGCTACCCTGCCGCCGCGAACCTCTACCATGTTGAAGTAAGGATTCCTATGGGCATCGGTAACGGAGAAGATGCTCTGTGAGCCTGAGTCGACCAAAAGCTCAATGCAATTGTCAACATCCTCCGGGCTCCGCAAAGGGGTAGTCACATGAAGAAGCGCAAGCACTGTAAAAGGGTCTCCCTCAGATTCCATCCAGCTTATGGCATGGAGGAGAACATCAATGGTGCCGCTTGCATCGGTTGCAAGCTCTTTTGGCCGCATGAACGGCACCTCAGCACCGTATTTTAAAGCAATCTCCGCTATGGCCTTGTCCTCGGTAGAGACTATGACCCTGTCGATGTATCCGGAGCTTTTTGCGTGCTCTATCGAATACGCGATCAAAGGCTTTCCCAAAAGCTCTTTTATATTTTTTCCGGGCAGCCCTTTTGAGCCGCCTCTTGCCGGAATGACACAGACTATCCTGTTATCCCTGTACACTTGAATCCTCCAACAACCTGAGCGCGGCTATGCCGTCTTTGATGCAAACATCAGGTTCCCTGCCATTTTCAATTACATCGATGAAATGCAGGATTTCATCAAGATAGGTGCTGTTGAGGTCGAACATATCAGCGCTGTCGATAATAGCGCGGCCATCTTCACCGGTAATGCTCATCTGTTTACGCACGAGGTCGCACTCAAGCATGCCTTTGCTCCCATCTATCCGTATCATCCTTTTCTTCTCCGCCTGCAGGTAATCAAGATGGACGCTGCAGACAAAACCGCTTTTATAGCTGTATATGCCCTCGAAGACATCCTCTGAATTTATTTCAAGCGCGCCGGAATAAGACCTGACTACCTTCCATTCGACAGGGTCGCCAAAAAGCATGCGCATGTAGTCCAGTTCATGCGAAAGGTCCAGGCCCACCCCGCCCCCTCGCGCGCTGCTCGCGCTATATGAACGCCTATAGTCGTCACAAGGCCTCCACTGGGGCAGATATTGGCCAGCCTCTATCCTTGAGAAATACAGTTTGCCAAGCCTTCCGGTCTTCAATTCCTCTCTTATCCGCCTTATGGCGCCCATGAACCTGAAGTTATAAGCAATAAAAGCCTTGAGCCCTTTCTTCCTTACAAGCTCCTCAAGGACATTGATGCCTTCCACGGTATGCGAAAGAGGCTTTTCTATGAAAAGGCTTAAGCCCCTGCCTGCCAGCAAAACAGAGGTTTCGATATGCCTGCCGGTCTCATTTGCCACAATCGCGAAATCAAAACCATTGCGATTGTCGGACTTTCTGGAGACGACATCCTCAAGCGAGCTTACGAACCGCACCCTTGGGTCTTGCACCGGAACAATCCCTGCATGGCTTGTGCATATAGTTACTGCCCTGACCTTTTTCAGCTTAAGGAGGTTATCTAAATGCCTCCTGCCCGCTGAACCGTATCCGACAACAACGATGTTCATTCTTTAAAAAACCCTCTAAAAAACCTTCAAATAGTAAAACCGCCGTCCACAATTATATTCTGTCCCGTTACATACGAAGATGCGTTGGAGGCAAGGAATACTACAGCCCCGACAATATCGCCGGGCGAAGCCATTCTCCCAAGCGGTACCTTGCTGCAATACTTCTGCGTGAACTCCTCGGCTTGATTATCAAAAACCCCGCCCGGAGATACCGAATTCGCACGCACATTATATCTTCCGTAATAAGCTGCTATATACCTTGTAAACCCTATTATTCCTGCTTTTATCGCGGAATATGCAGCCGGCATCGTCATATCGGTGCCTTCGTATATCGAAAAGTCAGGGGCCGAGACGCCGTATATTGAGCCCAAATTAATGATACTTCCTCCGCCCTTTTCTTTCATCAGCTCTGCGGCAACACGGGATGTCAGGAAGTACCCACCGAGGTGATTATTCATGTTCTCCTTCCAGGAGGAAAATCTTACTGCCTCAAGCTTTGCGCCCCAATCCCGTGTCCTTGGATAAGCGCAGTTTACAAGGGCATCGAGCCTGCCGTACTTTTTTACCACCTTTGTCATAACTGCTTTTACAGAGGTTTCTGAACTTATATCGAGCGTGAAGAAATCATAGCCGCTTCTTCTAAGCCCGGCTGTCTTCGCCGTCTCAAGGTCGGCGACGATTATCTTAGCCCCATGGTCGCCCAGACCCTTTACCAAATCCCTGCCTATGAGGCCGCATCCGCCTGTTATGACAGTGACTTTATTCGCACATGAGAATAATTCCTTATACATCCGCCTCCCTTGATTCAAGCTGTTTTATGCTAAGCCTGTACTCGTCCCAATGCCCTATGTCAAACCACTTGCCCCAGTGCGGAAATACGCTTACCTTATCCAGATACTTTTCCTTTGCCTTTAATATCAGCTCATCCATGTTCATGAATGAGTTCTCGTCAAGAAAGCCAAGCACCTCAGGTTCAAGGACATATGTTCCCGTGTTTATGAAGAGGTCAAACTTCGGTTTTTCCTTCATGTCCACAAAAGAGCCGTTATTCATGTGCAGGACTCCATAAGGTATTACTACTTCCCTGTGCGAGCCTATGATGGTCATCATGTTTTTCTTTTCCTGATGCCACCTGAAAAACTCTCCATAGTCTGCCTCAAGTATGGTGTCGCAGTTTGTGACTATGAAGGTTTCCTTCAGCTTCTTTTTGAAAAGGTGAAGCCCTCCCGCAGTGCCGTAGAAATCGCCTTCATCTATGAATTCAATTTCATAGGGATGTTCATTCTCCCTGAAGTAGAGCTTTATCATCTCCTTTTTGTAATTAAGGACGAGTATAAACTTGTAGAACCCTCTTTCATGGAACCGGTCTATAATGTGCTCTATTATTGGTTTGTTCCCCACAGGTATAAGAGGCTTGGGAAGTATCTTCGTGAAGGGGTCGAGCCTCGTCCCTTTTCCTCCGGCCATTATGATTATCGGGCTCTCCTGCCGGATATTCTCCTGCCTGCCTGCTCCGTTAACGAACTCTATCCACGAAACGATATCCACAAGCTTGTGCCTGCGGTCGAGTACCGGCACATACTCGATAAAGTGCTTCTTCATAAGCTCTTTGGCTTTTTTCCTGTAATTGGGGCAGTTCTCGTTAACTGATACAAATTTTGTTCTCATGACCTCTTTTAAAGGAGAGGTCAGCTCAAGACCGTTTATTATGCCCCTTCTTATGTCACCGTCCGTAACGGTGCCAATGAGCGCATCGTTGCCGTCTACTACGAAGATTATCTTTTCACCTGCATCAGTTATTTTCTGCATTGCCTGTTTTATGGTGATATCAGGCGATATGAGCAGGGATTTAAGTTTTGCCTTCTTCATCCGGAACTCCCTTTGTATGCTTCAAAAAGTCTCTTCGATATTTGCGCTGCCGCTCAGGTCGTTGAATCTTTTCTTTATAAGGCCCTCAATGCTTATGCATTTCAAGACCTCAACTATCTTGGCGCTCGTCTCGCCTTTCCCATAAGGATTCTCGAGCCCGGAAAGTGAATTTCTGAACTCATCCGACAAGGCCTTTTCTATCCCCTTTTTTATAGGCTCTCTCCTGGGTTCCTTTACATCTATGACATTGGCGGCCCTTATCCTTCCTTCCTGCCTGTTGCCGATATTGACTACAGGAAGCCCGAAAGACGGAGACTCTAAAAGACCGCTTGAAGAGTTTCCAACCATTACAGAGGCATGCCTTAACAGGGAAAGGTATTTTAATTGGCCCAGTGAGCTGAAGCACCTTGCTTGCCTGGGGTTTTCCGCCGTAAACTCCTCATGCTTTTTTACTATCGCCCTTCCTCCCGTATCCGCGTTGGGAAGCGTCAGGATCCAAAATACATCCTTAAATACTGCGAGCGCCGAAAGAAGCTCTTGTGCCTGTTCGCCCGCGTTGCCGGCCTCAAGCGTTGCCGGATGGAATGTTACGACCCCAAGCCTTTTATCAGCAGGAAGCCCGAGCGCCTCCGAAAGCTCCTTACTATTCAGAAGCCTGAGCCTTCGGATGCTGTCAAGACCGGGCGCGCCAAAACAGAAGACCCTGTCCGGGGCCTCTCCCATCTGTATGACTCTTTCCCTGTATTTTTCTGTTGCTGCGAAATGGATATGGCTTAGCTTCGTGAGGGCATGTCGTATCTGCTCATCTATGGCGCCTTCTGTAGATTCCCCGCCATGGATGTGGGCAATAGGTATCCTGAACGGCACCGAGGCGACAGCGGCGGAAAGGGACTCGAACCTGTCCCCTATAAGCAGTATGATATCGGGGCAAAGCCTCTCATACGCGCCCGCAAAACCTATTATCCCGAGGCCCATGGAGGTGCTAATGGCTTTTTCCGTATCAGAGGAAAGCAGCATTTCTACGCGCTCAGATATGGGAAAACCATCCTTCTCTATCTCTTGAACAGTAAGCCCGAACTCAGGGGAAAGGTGCATCCCTGTCACAATCAGCTTAAGCTCAAGCCCCGGGTCCTCGTTGATGCATTTTATTATCCAGTAAAGCAAACCGTATTCTGCCCTGGTTCCGGTTATAACAGCTATTTTTCGCATTTAGTCCTGTCAGGTATATGCACAGCTTCGTCCTTTTCGTAGTCCTTCAGGGCTTGCTGCCCTATTACGAAATCCCATAGCATCGGGCTTAGCCCGACTGCTGACCGTTTTACGGTAAGGTTGTCGTCAGCAAACAACTCACCTGCTTTGATAAATTTCGACACGACTATCCTTTTACGCGCAACGGAGATGTTCTTTCTTTCCGAAGACGATGGTGTTTTAACTCCGCTGCCCATTGCTTTCTCGATGTTCCTCACAGCCTTTACCATCGCCCCAAGCTCAGAGGGTTCCAGGGAGGCCTTATGGTCAGGCCCTTCCATTGCCCTATCAATGGTAAAATGCTTCTCTACTATGCTTGCGCCGAATGCAACAGCCGCTATGACCGCCTCTATGCCTGTAGTATGGTCGGAATATCCGACATCGACCCCGAACGCGTCTCTTATCGTGAGCATCGCCCTTAGGTTTACATCTTCAAACGGAGTAGGATATTCTGTATTGCAATGGAGGACAGTTATAAAGCTCTTGGGAGTCCCTTCACTGGTCAGCACATCAAGGGCAGCCTCTATTTCCCCAAGACAGGCCATACCAGTTGAGAGAATAACCTTTTTACCGAGCCTGCCTATTTTTCTTAGATAGGGCAAATTGGTTAACTCGCCTGACGGGATTTTGAAGGTATCGAGACCAAGATTCTCAAGAAGTTCGATGCTTTTGAAATCAAAAGGTGAAGAGAGGAATTTGATGTTGTTTTTAACGCAGCGGTCCATAAGCACCAGATGCGCCTCCCTGTCGAGCTCGAGTTTTTTAAGCATCTCAAGCTGCGACTCGGCTTTACATGTGGTCCTTCTCTGATATTCCGCTTTTGGAGCTGAGCATGTTGCCAGCTCCTCGGCAATGAAAGTCTGGAATTTGACCGCGTCAGCCCCTGCTGTGGCAGCCTCATCAACAAGCTCAAGGGCCGTTTGAATCGAACCGTTATGATTCACTCCGGCCTCGGCTATTATGAAAGTCCTTTTTCCATTCAATGCAAAATCTCCTATGGAAGCTTAAGCGGATAAATTTCACCGCCTGATTCGAGATACGCGCCCGGCATCCCCGGATAATCAGTTGCCTTTACCCGTCTTTTTATTTCATCATCTGCCATATCCTTCGTAACCCGGCAAAGCTCGTCGAGTTCTTTCCTTGTATATGGCTTCCTCTTCCACTGCTCGCTGCTCTGAGGCATAGGCTCTCCGGAGAGCATGATGCGGAATATCCTCACAAATGCCGGATATATATACGCGTAGCATCTCTGCGTTACGGTATAAACCGTATCCCTGTCAAATACAGGGAAACGCTCCACATGAATGATCTTGCCTGTATCCACCTTTCTTTCCATATGATGGACTGTGATACCAAACTCCCTTTCCCCGTTATACACTGCGAAATTCGTGCATCCTATGCCGGGATACTCAGGAGGGCCTGGGTGAAAGTTTATGGCGGCTATCTTTGCATTTTTAAGCACCTCTTCAGGGACTATCCATGGGGAAATATATGAGATAACATAATCAAATTTCCTCTCCTTGAGGTGTTGAGGCAAAAGGTCTCCCCTTTGTCCAAATACTATCTCCGAACCTTCGGCATGCATCCTTACAAGCTCGGCGGCATCCTCTGAGTACGGCTTATGTTTAGCGAGAAAAAGAATTTCCATTTTATCCAGACACCCAAAATTGTAATCTTACCTTTTGAAATAATCCTTTACAGCATTTGTTACGAAAGCGATATCCTGTTCAGAGAGGCTTACGCTGCACGGCAAATTAAAGCAGGTCTCATACGCCTCATTTGCCTGCTCTATAAAATAATTCTGATAATTCTGATACATCCTTAAAGTAGTAAGCGGTTTCCAAAGCGGCCTTACCTGAATGCCGCGCGCCAAAAGGGTTTCCATCAGCCCGGCTTTATGCTCTTTTGCTGCCTTCAATGTATAAAACCAGAAATTGCTTCTGGCACCCTGCGACTCCCAGACGAGATCGACCTCTTGAAGGCCTGAGAGCATATTTTTATAAAGCAGTGCGTTCCTGCGCTTCACCAAGACAAACTCATCGATCCTCTCCATCTGGGCCACCCCTATTGCGGCTTGCACATTAGTAAGGCGATAGTTATATCCTATGTCGTCATGGTCGTACTCAAAACTGTCGCTTTTTGCCTGTGTAGTCAGATGTTTTATCCTTGCAGCGCGGTCCCGGTCCCCTGTCAACACCATTCCTCCGCCGCCTGTTGTTATTATCTTGTTGCCGTTAAAAGAGAAGCAGGCCATCAAGCCAAAAGAGCCGGTCTTTTTTCCATTCAGCTCTGACCCGAGGCTTTCAGTCGCATCCTCGATTATGTCTATGTTCCTTTGAGAACAGATTTTTATAAGCTCATCCATTCTTGCCGGATGGCCGAAGACATGGACCGGGATCACTGCCTTTATTCTTTTTTTAGTTGTTCTGTTGCAGGTAAACCCGTCAGAGCGCTGAAAGCATTCCCTTTCAATAAACTCAGTGAATTTTGAAATATCGATGCACAGGGTCTCGGGGTCGCAGTCCATGAATACCGGTGAAGCGCCGCAGTACCTCACTGCGTTTACAGGAGCGATAAATGTAAGGGCAGGCACAATGACCTCATCCTGCGGCGAGACTCCGAGCGCCACGAGGCTTATGTGCAAAGCAGAGGTGCCGTTAACAGTAGATACTGCGTACGCGCCTCCTACATACTCGGCCATCATCTTCTCGAAACGGGAAACATATTCGCCCGCTGAGGAGACCCAGCCGGTATCAAGGCATTCCTTTATGTAGCTCCATTCATTACCCGAGATTTCAGGCGAAGAGAGCGGAATTTTTTTTTCTATGTCCTCAGACATGATATATCTCGTCTTTATAGCCTTTCAGGTTTTCACTTTTCCTGAACCACTCTATTGTTCTGAGCAGGCCTTCGTCCAAGCTATAGCGCGGAGCCCATCCGGTAAGCCTTCTGAGCTTCTCGGAATTCCCGAGCAGCCTTTCCACCTCGCTCTTCTCCGGCCTGAGCCTTTGCGCCTCTGCGATAACCTTCGCCTCAGGATTTATTAATTTTATTATGAGCCCTGCAAGCGAACCAATTGAGGTCTCATTCTGAGTCGCGATATTGACTTCCTCTCCGGCATTGATATCAGAGGCCGCGATGCGTACAAAACCTTCTACCGTGTCTTTGACATAGACGAGATCCCTTGTGGGATGCAATGAACCAAGCCTTATCTCTTTTTTACCTGAGAGCAATTGTGTGATTATGGCAGGTATCACTGCGCGCGCGGACTGCCTCGGGCCGTAAGTATTGAACGGCCTTACGATAACAATATTCTGGCCAAAGCTCCGCACAAAGGACTCCGCCAAAAAGTCAGCGGCTATCTTTGTGGCTGAATAAGGCGACTGGCCTTGCCTGGGATGGGTTTCGTCAATGGGGACATAACGGGCCGTCCCGTACACCTCGGAAGTGGATGTAACGAGCACCTTGCTCACGCAGTGGTCCCTTGATGCCTGTAGTACGTTCAGAGTACCTTTTATGTTCGTGTCTATGTAGCTGTCAGGAGAATGATAGCTGTAAGGTATGCCTATAAGAGCGGCAAGATGGAATACAGCTTCAGAACCTTGCACAGCCTTTCTCACTCCATTCGGGTCCCTGATGTCGCCTGTAAATATTTCTACATCTTTGATGGCATTCTTTGGCAGCGAATCAAGCCAGCCCCAGGAATTGAATGAGTTATAGCAGACAAAGGCCTTGACATGGCAGCCTTCCTCAAGAAGCCTTTCGACAAGATGGCTTCCGATAAAGCCGCATGCCCCTGTTACCAAAACTTTTTTATTTGAAAGATTCATTTAAAAAACCTCTTTATATATCAGAACGCCACTAACAAGACGCCTGCAGTGACAGCAATCTGGTAGAGTATCTGGGTCAGGTCCTTGGTCTCTTTAAGCCAGGCTATCTTGTCTAGCTTCTCGGGGACCACGATCGTATCACCGGGGTCAAGGCGCTGGGCCATGAGGCTGTTCGTAGTCCAGCTCTTTAAAGAGCTGTCCCATTTTATGCCGGACCATCCCGAACTGTAGCCCAAGGCTGTTCCGTCCACCTTAAGGACATATATGTCTTTCTTTTCAGCGTCCCGGGTCAAGCCTCCGGATTTTTTGATATACGACGACATTGTTGCCTTAGGGTCATATACAAAGGCTGTCTGGTTATGCACGGAACCTATTACCTGGATCTGGTCAGGCCGGTCCGGGATGACAAGACTGTCTCCTTCTTCCAGTGCCATGTCATACACAGAACCCTTGAACCTCTCAAGCGTATCGAGGTTTATGCTTATCCTCCCTATAGCCTTGGCAGCTCTCAGCTTAGTCATAAGGGCCATCCTCTGGTCGGCAACACCCTGCAGTTGCTTAGCTTCATCAGGGGCAAGCGCTTTCTGCATTGATTCGGAAGAGTGCATCAACAGCTTCTGTTCAAACCTGTTTATTGCCTCGTCTATGTTTTTCTGCTGAAGAAGCCGTACTGATTCCCTGGTGAAAACAACGCCCTTAAGATATGCCCTATCTGTGTACCCTCCTGCCCTCTCTATTACAGAGCTGAGAGTTTCTCCTTTTTTAATAAGATATTGCCCCGGGAAAACGACTTCCCCTGTAATGGATACGAACATCTCCTCTTTCCATTCGGGTATCTTCTTAACGTAAAGGCTGTCATGAGGCCTCAGGGCGACATTATGGGCAGGGTCTCCGGCCATGGCCTTGCCAAGATTTATTTTCCGGTAATTTATGTTGTAGCTCTTACGGCCCTCGACCACGCCTGAAGCTATCTCGGCTTCTTCAAAAAACGCAGATTCAAGCAGATTGCCAGCCGCAAATACAAGATCGCTCACCCTCCAATTCGAAGCATATTCATAATTTCCGGGCCTTGTGACCTCACCCTTTATCATTACGAATTGCTTCGGGGACATCTCCCGCACCGAATGAACTACTACCCTGTCCTGCTCTTTCAGCAAAATGTTATTTGCCGTATCCGACTCCATTGCCTTGGCAAGGTTCAGCTTCATTGTATTTACGATCTTGGTACCGGGGTCTGTCCTATAGAGCTCAAATTCTTCGAAAGAGGCGTCTTTTGTAGCGCCTCCCGCAAGCAGGATCAGGTCCTTGATAGTGAAATTCTTCTGCAGCTCAAAATCACATCTCTTGTACCGGACCTCTTTCCCTGTCTTTTTTTCACCGGCGCTATCTTCGCTATCCCCTTTATCAGCGGTCACAGGTACCATGCCGTTCTCAGTGCTGCATCTTACTTCCCCTTCTATGGTCACTTTTGGTTTCTCCCTGAAAAACCACTCCGAAAAAACATAGATGGAATCCTGAGAGGCAAGCGGGAGATTCTCGCCCTGCACACCTGAAAAAAGTTTTCTGAGATTGAATGGCATGAGCTCAGGCTCCATATTAGGCGGCCTAAGCCTTTTTATGAGACCGTATTCAAGATGTGTCTCGCTGGCAAGATCGCTTTCATTTTTCAGGATGTCCTTAAGCCTCATCCCGGCCTTGATTTCATATTTGCCGGGTCTTTTGACATTGCCGTGAAGGAAGATAGCGTTTACATCCTTTTCGTTTATCGCGGTGATCTTCACAAGGTCGCCATCCTGAAGCTTGAACCTGCCTGCGGCCTTGGTGTCCTTGGCGTTGATATCGATTACAATCCTTTTTTCATTGCCCTCGAACCTTTCAACCTCAATTCGCTGTGTGTAGGCTGTAGGTATTATTCCCCCGGCAAGCTCAAGGGTACTGGCCAGGTCGGAAATATTGGTCAATTCGTAAACAGCCGGCCTTTTTATGTTGCCGGCTATTCCCACAAGCGAGCCTACGGTGGGCACGAATATCACATCCCCGTTATGGAGCCTCAGGTCCTTGGATTTGTCTCCGGTTAAGAGCAGGTCATAGAAATCCATTTTGATAACAGTCTTACTGTCCCTTTTAAGCTCCACCTTTCTTAATGACCCGATTCCGGTAGGGCCGCCTGACAGCATCAAGGCGTTTGTGAGAGTGGACATCGCGCTTACAGTATAAGCCCCCGGCTTTTTCACCTCACCGAGAACAAAGACCTGGATGCTCCTCAACCTTCCCATCGTAATGCTTATCTCGGTTCCTATAATATTTTTAACCCGCCGGGTAACGGCTTTCTTCATCTCCTCAAAAGTCATGCCGCTGACATTGATTGGCCCTATGTTTGGAAAATGAATCATACCCTCCCTGCTCACAGTAAGGGTATACTGCCCGTTTATCCTGCCCCACACGAGTATATTGATTTCATCATCCGGCCCTATTATGTAATCAGAAGCTACAGGCAGGTCCTGGGACGAGTTTACAATGGCATTATTGAAAAGGTCATAGCCGAACGGCTTTAATTTAGTGGAGACTTCCAATGCGGAGGAATCAGAGATATATCTTTCGAAAAGAGACTCCTCAGGTTTGGAAGGACTGGGAGGCGGGGCTGGGGATTGTTCCTTGTTTTCCTTTTGCTTTAGTATGGATCTGCCCTTGCCGACTTCTTCCGGCTTTATATCTTTGAACTCATTATTGGTATTGAGCTCATCAAAACCTTCGGGCGTGATTCCCTTATCAAGACTCTCCTGTGGGATTATGCCGCAATTAATACAAGGCTCTGCTGAAGCGGCGGCTGCAAAGCTTTCCGCGCTTGAAAGCATGATAAGTAAAATCAGTACTGTTTGAATGACTGCTGAAAATCTGAAGCGGAGCGGTTTGACCGCCCGTCTTTCAGACCTGTAAAGAACTTTCGAGAAGAAATCTGTAGCTACTCCAAAACTCATAATAAACCCCTGTAAAAAATAAGGGTCTACCTTGTCCAACCTTGAAACAGAAAAGGTGTCAGGCCGCAAGCCCAATACGGAATTGACATAGCCTGAAAGGAATTTTATTTGGGTTCCTTAATGAAAAAAGAGGAAAGAACTGTAGCAGAAAAAACGGGGAACGAAGAACAATCGAAGGGAAAATCAAAATGCATTAAACGGGAACCAGAAACAGACTGGATAAAATTTCAAGTTAACAAGATAAACTTTTCTAAAACGGAATTACGCCGGCAATTGCCTCCCATGAATCAAAGCTGTAGCTTATTGATACTATATAATATAAAAAATTCCAATTCAAGTTCTTTTTAGCTGCAAGGCCTTGTTAAACCTAACAAAATTTAAAAACCTTCGAGCGTCAGAAGTTATAATCAAGCCCTGCCCATATGCTGTGCGGCGTAAGATTATTTCCTTCAATGCTGTCTATGTTTTTTCGCCAATCAACAGCATAGCCTGCCGAAAGTTTCAGACCTCGCTCAAACTCCTTTACCCATGAAAACAACGCCGTCCTGTTTTTTGCCTTCACATTATTCTGGAGTCCTGTCGTCTCAGAATCAAAGCTAAAGATGAAAGAGCCCGGCCTGCCTGCGTTGAGAGTGGCCTCAAAAAAAATATCCCTCGCGTCTGAGCCCATATGATGTCCAATTATTTCGCCCTTGTATTTGTAGCCTGTAGAATAGATGTGATGCGTATACCAGACTCCGGGCTTATTCTTTACATGATTGTCAGCGTATTCTCCCCTGAGCGCGAGTTGTTTTGCTCCAATGACCCTGGGCAGATAAACCCCTGCTATGTATCCTATATGGGAAGGCAGCATACCTGCCTCATCTTCCCCTCCTATTTCAGAGTAAAATACAAAGGGCTGTAAATCCCATGGTATTACCAATTTCACGTCAACCGATGCCAGCTGATTGCCTGGCTCAGAGGCAGAATTCTCATTTCGAGCAAGAAAGGCATCAACTACTGTCCCGAAGTCAACTTTCCTGCCGCCTCCTCCAAACATTGCAACCCTTGAAAGCCCTACACTAAATAAAGGGTGCGGCTTCAGATCGAGCCTGAGGCCCGTAAGATACGGTTTGCGTAAATCCCTTTGCGACTCAAGCCTTGTAGCGAATGCCGTAAACTTAAAAGGGCCCAGATAACTGAAAAGCCAAGGCAGAAGAGTTGGCTCAGGGTTAGTAATTTTTATGAGGTCGAAAGGCTTTGCGTTATTGCTTATAAGAAGAGCTCCATGATACCCCGGTCCCCACCAGAGGCTTTCTCTTCCAACTGTCAGCTCCATATTCCCGAAGGTCAAAGAGCCGTACCCCTCCAGTACCTCTATTACAGTTCCATCTGTGGCTGTATCTCTGGCATCTTCCGGATACCTGACCTGCGGGTTAAAAAAAAATGAGAAATTCCTGTTCAGCCTGCCACTCGATACAATGCTCAGGCTGTAATTCGACCCGGAAGAAAGGTCCTTGCCCCTGTTGTTGTAATTCAATGCGTGAGCAGAATCAGAGGTGTAGGCATACATGGCCTTTGCGGACTCAACCGGATTGAGATAATAGATATCCCGGTATTCAATCTCATTTTTAAAATGATCCTTAACCCGCCTGAGCAGTTCCTTGGACTGCGGGCTCATTATAGATTCGTTCTCTGAAGCCTCTGTGACAAGTCGCGCACCTTCAAGCCTCGTTAAAGGCATGTTCGATAAAAGGCCGCTTTTTATATGCCCTTCAGCTTCAAGCCTATCAAGGGCGCAATAGACCCAACTTCCTACAGGTACATGAGCGGAATTGCCCGCTTTCCCCTGAGCAGGCAAAAAAAACAGACCGGCCAGGACTATGATTAAAACCCTCAGACAGGGCATGCAAGCCTCATTGATGTATTTAATAAATGAATGATTTTTTGCAAAAAACACCCTTGCGAATGGCCATGGACCCATTTTTCAATTATATACCAGAGTACGAATCCGCGTTGGCTTATTTGGAAATTTAACGGGATTTACTCCTGAACTCCAGCATAAAGGCCAGAAAGACGCCGCTAAATAAAGAAGACACAAAACCTATGGTTACGATTTTTTTCCTGTTCGGAAAAATTTTCCTGTCAGCAGATATCGGCGGGTCGATAATTGTAAAAGCGAAGCTTTCCTTCATCTCCGCCATCATGGAAGTCTCTATCTGCTGCGCTATCAAATTATAGATCTTCTGTCTGATTATAGGGTCTACTGTCCTGCCGAGCTGGTTTTCCAGGTAATTCTTGTTTACCCCTGCTATCCTTTTTGATTCGCTGCTCATGTGTTCCATGAGCGTTGCCAGCATGCAATCCACAATCCTTGCCGCGACTTCAGGATCTTCATGCCTCGCGGTAATGGTTATAGTGTTATCCTTAATGTCGTTGCTTATGATCAGAATAGAATTCAGCTTCCTCAAACCATCCCATGTGGTAGGCCCTTGCCCTGCCGCTGCCTGAACCTTTTTTCCATTATGCGGCTTTATCATGGCAAACGCCGAACCTATGAAATATGACGTGCTCCTTCCTGCCCCTTCATTGGCTTTCTTCCACTCTTTTTTCTCCTGGTCCCACCTTTCAGGGAAAAACAACGGCAGGAGATCGTTTCTTTTAATGGCGCGCTCACGGAGCACATTAGATTTTAGCAGGTTCAACAGCTCTGAGATTGAAGCTGAGGCCGGAAGTGAAATACCGGAAAATCCGCCTAACTGTTGAGCGAATGTAGAGAAGCCTGAATTCCCATCCATCTTCCTGTTTGCAGGAGTGATCACAGCGCTCGACTGATATACATCCTCGATTCGAAGCGAATACACGACAGTCCCCAGGGAAACAAAAACGGAAACAAGCATAATGAGGATTTTTCTTTTCCATACCACCTTCCAGTAATCGGCAAGGTTTATCTCCCTTTCGTATGAATTATTTTCACGTTCCATCCCAAAAAACCTCCTTCAGTAACACTGGTTGAAAATCGAATTTTTTTCCGCAAGCGGCGGACTGTTCAAGCGCTCTTCTTCTCAGTCATGTGCTCGACATATTTTTTCAGAAGCTCCTTCAAAAACTCATTCGAAGCTATTGACCCGTTCATGTTGGACTCGAAAACCTTAAGGATATACTCTATCTCCTCAAGTGAATAACGCCCTTCATCCTTTGCCACAAAGATCTTCTTATGAGATGTTACTTCCAGAACCTCTTTTTTTGTGAATATTTCCTCAAAGAGCTTTTCTCCGGGCCTGAGCCCAATGAACTCTATATCTATGTCCTTGTATGGCACAAGGCCGTTTATCCTTATAAGCTCTTCGGCAAATTCGGCTATTCTGATGGGGTCGCCCATATCAAGCACGAGTATGTTTCCGCCCTGGCCTAACATTGAAGACATAAGGACAAGCAATGTAGCCTCGGGTATCGTCATGAAATATCTTTTCATATCTTTATGGGTAACGGTTATCGGCCCTCCTGCCTTCAATTGATCCATGAATAGCGGAAGCACACTGCCGCGGCTGCCGAGGACATTACCGAACCTCACCGACATAAAAGCCGTTTCACCATAACCATTAAGCGAAGAGCATATGTTCTCGGCCATTTTTTTTGTAGCACCCATGACGCTGGTAGGCCTGACAGCCTTATCAGTAGAGATCATGATGAATTTCTTTACCTTATAATTCACAGCAGCGCGTGCCACCGTATAAGTGCCGAACATATTGACCTTTACAGCCTCTTCAGGATTATATTCCATCATGGGGACATGCTTGTAGGCAGCCGCATGGAAAACCATATCAGGCCTGAAGGTCTTGAAAACTCTGTTGACCTTATCCTTATCCAGCACATCGCCGACAACAAATATAAATTTATCAGACGGCCTGATGGACAGAGTTACCTGCCTGTTATTCTCCCTCTGCTTAAAGTATTGGGGGTAAGTTTTCTTCAGCTTTATTTCCATATTATGGAGGTCTGTCTCGTCTATATCGAACAGCACAACTCTCTCGGGCTGATAGGCCGCAATCTGGCAAACAATTTCCGAACCTATTGACCCTCCTGCGCCAGTCACAAGAATGACCTTCTTTTTTATGAACTTTTCTATCTCCTCACGGTCCACTTCAACTGACTGCCTCCCTATAAGGTCCTCTATTTTTATATCTTCGAGGCCCTTTAGATTTATAGTCGGCTTATGAAAATTATATATTCTCGGCACTATCTTTATGGCATCCACATGGTTCCTCGCCGCATCATATATGCTCTTAAGCGCATTATGGTTAAGAGAAGGTATTGCTATGACTACCAGTTCAACCCTATGGGCTGAGACCATCTCCTTGAGCTTGTCAATTCTGCCGAGCACCCTTATGCCATGTATGTAATTTCCAATCTTATTTCTGTCATCATCAAGAAACCCCACCGGGCAGAACTCGGTCAAATGCCTCAGCATATCCCTGAGTATCATCTCGCCTGTATTGCCCGCCCCTATTATCAGAGTTTTTTTGCCGTGCTTTTTTAAATGGTTTTTATTGAGCACATCGAGGAATATCCTTTTTGATATCCTGAGGCCCGAAAAAAACAGTATCGAAACCGACCCGTCTATAAGGAATATCGACCTCGGGAACCTCATCACATCCGCAGACATGGTTTGAGAGACGCCCGGCATATCAGGAGGAAAATAGAAAATAATGGCTACGAGCATAAGCTCAGAGACAGTGATTGCGCTTATTATCTTCATGAAGTCCTCAATCCCGATATACCTCCATGCCATTCGGTATATCCTCAATAACCAAAACACGAAGAGCTTCACCCCAAGAAAAAACGGGAGCGAATATAAAAATATTTTTTTGTATTCAATCCCCAGGACAAAATCCAATCTCAGCAAAAAAGACAGATAGAGCGAGGCTACAAGGATAACTATGTCTGCAATAAGGAAAAAGGTTAACCTTTTTACCGGGCTCGGAGAAAATAGGTTGAAAGATTGTTTTTTCATGATCTTCCTTTCAGAGTTGCTTACTTGCGTTCATGCCCCCGTTGGGGATACGCTTTATTGATCTATATGTTACGGCTGAGAGGATTATAAACAGGCACGATACGGCTAATTGCGGCACAATCCTCCGTGTGTAGGAAAAAAGCGATAAAATCCCCAAAAGCGCCAGTACAGATGCGTAACCGAGAGAGACCTTCCAGTGCGGGATACCGAGGTCATTGCTTAGGTACTGATAAAGATGGTTTCTGTGCGCCATAAAGATGTTCTCTCCTCTTCCGGCCCTGCACAATATCGTTATTATTGCGTCAGCATAAAAAGTTCCAAGGAATGCCGACATGCTTAAAAAAGCCTCGACGCCGTTTGACAGCTTGAGCACGAAAGAAGCGAAAAGAAACCCCAGGAAGATGCTCCCGACATCCCCCATAAAGACCCTGCCCTTCGGGAAGTTGAAAGGGAGAAACCCCATACAGGCCAGCATCGTAACTATTCCAAGCACGAACAAGCCCGAGCCTGATATATAGGCAAAAATCGAAATCAGTCCGAACCCGACGATACCGGTAAGCCCGGCCATCCCATTTATTCCATCCATGAAATTATAGATGTTAGCTGTACCAGCCACGAACAAAACCCAGAAGAGAAAAATTATCACCGATACGGCAGAATCCGGAAGGCCCAGAACCGAGACAGCAAGCAAGGAGGATAGAACGAGATATATTATCAGCCGCAGTGCCACAGGCAAGCCTATGATGTCCTCGAAAAAACCAAAAAGACCAACACCCGCAAGAATAAGCGCAAAGGTAATATCTCCTGAAAAATATGCAGCCGTTACCACTGCCGCTACTATCCCCGCCCCTGCGCCCCTTGGCGTCGGCACGGTGTGGGAACTCCTTTCAGCAGGCATGTCCATCAGCCCTATGGCGCGGCCCGCGCCATATATTATGGCTGAGCCTGCTGCGCCCGCTAAAAAACTTAATAATACAGGCAAGGGGCTTCCCATTTTAAATCCTCTCTGTCCTTTCCCAGGTCATCTTCTGCCTTCCCGAGACTGCCTTGAGAAAGCCCATGAAGATAGCAAGGTTAAGATTACAGAAATAGTAAGGCACATAAAAAACGAACGGAAGTCTGCTGTTCCCAACCATTAAAAAACCGAGTATCGCGGCTGCATAGAATGCGGCCTGACCGGCAAAGATATATTTATAAGGCCTATACTCAAAAAGCATGACATTGACAATTAGCAGGGCAGGAAGGATAAAAGGCGCCGACCACCTGAATATCCTGTGCGACCAATGTATAAAAGCCCTTATGCCAAGAAACGGATTGAGCAGCCCCACAAGATGCCACAGAGCTATATAGTGCCCCGCGCCATCCCTGACATGCCGTTTGAATTCGCCTCCCGCGCTCGTCGCGACATCTTCATAAGCCAAGGCCTTTTCCTCATAGATGCTCTTGTAGCCCTTTGCCACAACCCTCATTGAGATTACGAAATCATCGTTTATGGTTCCTTTAGGCAGCGGCTCGAAAAGCTCTCTCCTTATCGCGTAAATAGCGCCGTTAGCGCCTGAGATATATCCGAGCCTGCTCTCAAGCCTCTTTAAAGCTGTTTCATATTTCCAGTACGAGCTCTCTCCTTTTCCGCTTACAATCCTGCCCGGATTTCTATATACGAGCTTTCCGCATACACAGCCGATTGCCTGATCAGAGAAGCGGCTCGCAAGGAATTTAAAGGCGTTAAGGTCGAACTCCGTGTTGGCATCGGAAAAGACCACTATGTCGCTTTTTTTCACCTCCGTTGACATTCTCTCCATTGCCTTGGTGAGCACACACGACTTGCCCATGCGCGGAAACTCAAGCAGGCGCACCCTTTTGTCTTGCGCAGCCAACGCACTGACAATGCTGTTTGTAGCATCAATCGACCCGTCTGATGCAACCCATACTTCTATCAGGTCTCCGGGATAATCAATGGAAAGCGTGTTCCTTATTTTCGCGCCTATGCTCCTTTGCTCATTGTAAGCTGCTATGAGCACGCTTATTGAAGGCAGAGCAGTTTCAGGGACAGACGCCTCCTTTTCACTGCCGATTATTTTAGCGAGAAATGCCAGGATAGCAGGGTATCCTACATAGGCATATGCAAGGACCGCTATGCCGGCCCAGAAAACAAGTTCAATCATGATACAGCCCTCTCTGAAGAGCTTCTTTTAAAAAGATGTCTTGTAAAAACCCTTGCAGACTTTACAGTCTTCCTAAACTCTTCAAAATCCTTCATTCCCTGCCTGAGCTTATACAGGATATACTTAGGCCCCAGATAATAGCTCCGCCTTGCGTAATCGCAAAAATCAACAAGCTCCCTTGCGCTCAGCTCAGGGGTGCTCACCACGCAGTTGTGCATCCCTTCATCGGTCAGCCATTTTCTGAAATCCCTTGTGGTCAGATAACCGTTATCCTCTGCCCAACTGTAAGCCTCGGTTCCGGGATAGACCATAAGCGGGAAAAACTGGCAGGTATCCGCGTTGACCTTTTTTGCAAAGTCCAATGATTTCTTAAGGGTCTCTCTGGTCTCTCCCATATTGCCCGCCATAAAGCAGGCGTGTATCATTATCTTTGCCCTTTGGGAGTCCTCAGCGAACTGCCTCATGCGCTCAAAGGTTATTCCCTTTTTTATGTTCCTTAATATCGTGTCGTCTGCGCTTTCGAACCCGACGACTATAAGCCTGCAACCGGCCTTTTTCATAGCCTTCATCGTGTCATATTTAAGATTGGCGCGGCATTCTACTGTCCAGGGCAGCCGAATCCGCTTTTTAATCATCAGTTCGCAAAACTCCAGCGTATGTTCCTGGTTGAATGAAAAGGTGTCATCATCAATCAGGACTTCCCTCGCCTGCGGCAGCTCCTTTTCTATGTATTCAAACTCGGCAACGATGCTCTCCGGGCTTCTTTGCCTTTGCTTTCTTCCCAGGGCCTGCTGAGGATATACGCAGTAATTGCACCTTGCATTGCAGCCTCTGCTCGTAAAGATAGAAACTACAGGGTATCTGCAATGGGCATAGAAGTAGTCCTCTATCCTGAGGTGCTTTTTATAAACCTCTGAGACGAACGGCAGAGAATCCAGGTCTTGAATGTAAGGCATATCCGGATTGCACCTGACCCGGCCTGCGGCCTTTAAGGTCAAACCCGGAACTGAAGATATGTCGCCGCTGCCAAGCCTTTTTGCAATTTCCAAAAGTGTAAGGTCATATTCAAGGCGGGCCACTGCATCAACTCTCTCATCGAGAGCAAGAGATTGTTCAGGCAGGGCTGAAACATGAGTGCCCGTAAGCACCGTAAAGGCGCCTCGGGTATTCTCCTTAATCTGTGCCGCCACCTCGACATCGTTATATATGCTGGGCGTGGAGGTATGGATTACCGACATATCAGGCATGAATTCCCGAGCCGCCCTGCAGCAATCCTCTCTATCGAGCCCTGCCGCAGGGGCATCGATAAGTTTCACCTCATGGCCTTCTCTCTCAAGCAGCCCGGCGGCGTACGCATGCCAAATAGGGTAGTATATGGTCCCGCTCTTGGTCACTGCCGGGCTCCTTGAAAAGCGTGAGTACCTCGGCAGAAATGGCGGGTTTAAAAGAAGTATCTTCATCTATGCGCCTGTCCTTATTCTATTCTCGACCGGCATATGGCGATAACGGGCCCTGTCAGAGAGTTTCCTTAAAAAATTATTATTGAAAAACAGCTTCTGAAAAAAAATCCTGGAGGCTAAATAAGCCAGAGGATACTTCAATGCCCCGTAATTTTTAAAGACACGCTCCACTCCCTTCTTCTGGATGTCAAGCGTCACAGCCCTGAGTTTTTCCGCAAGCTCCAGCCTCTGCAGGGAATCAAGCTCGCCTGTAGTAAAGAACGGCTTACCGGTAGCCTTTGAGAACCTCAGATTTTTATCCATACTGTTAAGCAGTTCCATCGGCTCGCCTGTCCAGGCATTGTTCTCCTCCACCCACTTCCAGAGCTCAGTGCCCGGGAAAGGTATGAGATTATAGAAATCAACCTTGAAGACAGGATATTTTCCGGCTATTCTTACGGAGTCTTCTATATCCTCCATGGTTTCCCCCGGCGTGCCGTATACGAAAAACAAAGAGACCTCGAAACCGAGCTCACAGCTGAGCCTTATCGCGTTCTCTATCTCTTCCATGGTCTCACCTTTTTTGAGGGCCTTGAGTACCTTGTCATTGCCTGCTTCTACCCCGATACCGAAGCTCTTGAACCCGACCACTTTCATTCTCAAGAGCATCTCTCTGTCTATGCGGTCTGCCCTGATGCCATTCGATGCCCTCAGGGTCAGCCCCTTTAGGCCCCTCTTCTCTATTTCATCGCAGATGGAGAAAACCCTTTCACGATAGAAGGTGAAATTATCATCGAGGAAGTTGAATATCCTCTTGCCTCCGGCGTACCAATACTCAAGCTCCTCCCCTATCTTTTCAACTGACCTTATCCTTACCTTTTTCCCGAGCGTAAGGCCTACAGAACAAAATACGCAGGGATAAGGGCAACCGCGGGATGTAATGATGCCGATCTCGTTGGAATACTTATCGAGTTCAAATTTTTGATAACGGGGCCAACTTATCAAGTCGAGGTTGTCCGGCCTGCTGATTGGATTGCCATGCACAGCGCAGTTATCCCTATATAGCAGCCCCGGTATGCTGCCGTATGGCTCACCTTTGCAGAACCTGACAAAAGATTCCTCTGCTTCTCCGGTGAAAGCCATATCTATATGGCCATATTCTTCAAGTATTTTTCTGCCCAGTATGGTTATATGGGGCCCGCCCGCAGCAGTGATAATTGCCGGGTACCTCTCTTTGACAGACTTGAGCAAGCCGAAGAATTTCTTGTGCCCCACTGTATAGACAGTTACTCCGACGCAGTCATATCCGTCTCTGCGTATTTTTTCAAGAATGCATTTCTCCGAATACCCAAGCTTCATATCTATGACATCATGCTCAATTCCTGCATCCTGCAATGCCTGAGAAAGATAACCTGTCCCGAGCGGCGGCCTGCTTGAGCCGAGCTCATCGGAATATACGTTATAAAGCAGCAATACTTTCAAACTGTTTATCCTCCGTTTTCTTTTTAGCTTCGGCATAAAGCATTCCGCCGAAAGGAATCAGCGACATAAGCTCATTTGCGGTATCCAGCCGTTCTCCTATTGAAGGGAAGTAATAAGACCTGATGCGTATCTCGCAAAATCCTGCCCTTTCAAGGAGCATTGCGAGAGATAGCCTGTCGAACAGGTACTTGTGGTCCTTCTCAGATATGCCAACCCACCTGCTCCCCTTGACGAGCCTGCTGAGGCTTGTCAGGTTCGGCGTGGAGATGAGCACCATGCCCTGCGGCTCAAGCATCTTTCCAACATTCCTGAGAAACTCGTACGCGTTCTCTATATGTTCTATGACCTCCCAAAGAGTCGCTATATGGTAAATACCCAGAGGGACCTGCCCTGTCCCGGCCTGCAGGTCCTGAAGATAGAGTTTGCCTGACCTTTTTATCGCATCTTCCCTAAGCCAGCGGGAAGGTACATCTATGCCGTGCATGCGCTCAATCTGCTCCAGATTCGCTGAAGCAGCCTCCATGAAGCTTCCATCAGCGCAGCCGATATCCACAGCGTTTATTTTTTTTTGGGGAAAGCGCCTTTCACTCACCTGTCTCATGCGCCTCATTAGAAATAAAAGCCTTGGATCAATTTTCATAATTACCTGACTTCCTAAGCAACACCTCTGCCTCGCTGAAAACCTCTTCGGGGGTTATGGCAAGAACGCATGCCCCTGCGCCGTCTCCATGATTGTAAAGGCATGAGAACTGCCAGCATGGTGAACAAAAGAAATTCTTGTAGACTATCCTGGTATCCTGATTTCCCCACGGCCTGAAAACTTTTGGTGACTGCGGGCCCATCATGGCTACAATAGGTATTCCCGACGATGCCGCAATATGCATGGGGCCGCTGTCAAAACCAATATAGAGGGAACCTTCTGAAAGAAGTTCCTTGAGCTCGGAAAGCCCTACCAGGCCGCAGAGGTTTTTTATCCTCTCGCCGCGATTCGAAAGAACGCCTTCTTCCATGACTGCAAAAGCCTCCCAAAAATCGGCCTTCGAGCCAAGGAGGGATATCTTCAAATCTTTGTCGCTGTCCAGCAGCATCCCGCATAATTTCGCGAACCTCTGTGTCGGCCATCTTCTCAGCATATTGCCTGCGCCGATATGGATGTACACTTCACGGCCTTGGCCGCAATGTCTTGAAGACCTCGCAGAGGAAACCGCAGCCATCATGTTTTCCGAAAAAAGCTGGGCAAAGAGATTCTGGAGGCATTCACAGAAATGCATGTAATCGCCTGCTACAGGCCTTCCCGACATTATGGAGATCCAGGCCCGCCTGGCAGGCATGGGGTACTTGGCCGCACTCACAAAAGGAATCCTCTTCCTCATAAGCAGAAAAAGGGTCTTAAGGTCTCCTCTCAGCCACACGGCAGCGCTATATTTTCCAATTTCAAGCACCTGGGCGGGAAAGCCTGTCGGCTCGCTTCTCGTATACTTTTTTGAATTATAGATAATCACTTCGTCGGCACAGCCGCTTTTGATGCACAGTCCCGCGTTTATCGAATCCAACAGCACAGTGAGCCTGACCTTGTCGCCATAGCGGTCCTTGACAGCCTTCAAAAATGACTCTGTGAGCACATAGTCGCCTATCTGGCCGAGTTGGATTACAAGGAGACCGATATTATCGGCTCTCTCGTCAAGGCTTGCAGGAAAGAGCCTTTCGTGAAAAGCATGCGCCTTGGCCTGAAGAGCCGAGGCGACTGACAACAGAAGAGTCCGAGCAAAAAAATCAAGCCTGTTTGCAATCAATCCTTCAGGTCGGGACTTCATAATATATAACCCTTGCCGGCATACATGATGAGCTTCAGATATTCCTGAAATACGCTTATCATCAATCCCTCATCTCTCCACCATTCGCCAAGACCTTCCTCAAATGACCGTGCCGGAGAAAAGCCCAGCGAAACCCCGCTATTACGAAAGGCTTTTTTAAACACAAGCGAAACCCTTCGCATATGGTAAGGCGAGCTTACGATTATCATGGATTTAAATCCCTTTTTGAACGCGAGCTCACGAACAGCAGCCGCCTCCTCATAGGTGCTCATTCCCTCAACAAGGACAGCGATGTCTTTTTCAGGCATCCCGTGGCTTGCAAGCCAATCCCTCGAGAGTGAAGCGAGCGACCTGCCTTCCTGAAAGAATAAAAGCCCCTTGCCCAGCGCGCCCCCTGTAACAACGACCATGCCGGACCTGCCCTGCCTATAGAGCTTAAGACAATGCTCGACTCTTTCGACCTCCGCCCCTGAGAGGCAGATTATGGCATCAGCCCTCGTCTCTATCGGCGTTTCCACATACAGCAATCGAGCAGGCATTTTCAGCGCTTCGCGCGGATATGCCAAAAGCAGAATCACCGCTGCAATCAGCGCCGGAACAAAAAACCTTGCGAAATTCTTTTTAATCATCTATGCCCTTTCAAGTAGTGCCTGTTCCAAAGACCCTGCCCCCCGCAACGTACATGGAAGCGAGAAAATTTAAAAAACCTACATAAAGATAATCGGGTGATGCGTTGATAGCCACCATAGTCGTTATAAGCGCTCCGCCCAGCCCGAATTTTACAATACGGCTATTCTCAGGGTCCGTTATCCCTCTGCCTGAGCGTAAGACCTGATAACAGATATAAAACAGCAGGATTATCCCGATGATCCCTGTTTCAGCCATCCATTGTATATATGTGTTCATAGGCGGGAATCGTGAGGCGAGAAAGAGGCTTAAGAATACATCAGGCACAAGGAAATAGTTCACGGCTATATCCTTCAGGTAGCTGGGCACAAAAAAGACGCTCTGCCCTATTCCAACCCCGGTCAGCATATGGTCAAAAAATATTGAGATGCCCGCGACCCATGAGGAGGTCCTTACATTGATATGGGAAAGTTGTCCTACCGTTTTGCGGAAGATAGCCTCGTATATTTCAGCCTGGAATATCAGCCCGAATACGGCAATGCCGACAAAAATCAGAAGCAGCCCTCTTTTGCCAAGGTGTTTCAAACTCAAAATGGAGAATGCGAGCAGTGCAGATAGAATCCATGCTGATGAAAATGTCGAGATAAGGTCAAGCGTTGCCACAACAGAGGCAGCCACAAAAAGCCACCTTGGGAACCAAAGCCTTTGATGACCCTTGTTGGCAAAGGCAATCGTGAGAAAATACCCGCTTACAATGACGCCTGCGAGAATGCTGGATTCGCCCAGGTACCCGCCTGTCCGTGAGAGCGTTTCAATATTGGATGGCCTCAACTCCCCTATTTCTATTCCCAGGAGAGAATGCAGCATGAACTGTAAAAGCACATAAAGACAGACAATGAAATAAAACAGGAGGTAATAATTTATTGTTTTAAAAAAGCGTTCTTTGCTGTTCACGGTACAGATTATGAAATTCATGGCGAACAGGGAAAGCAGAAGACGGATAAGAAATGAGATGCCCCTGATATCAGGAGAGCTCAGGCCCTTTGCCCAGACATAAGCATACGCGTCCGCCGGAAAAGCCTTGGATGGGTCCAACTTGCTGATGAGCAGGGAAATCATGACCCAGAAGAAAAGGGCGAGCATGCCTTTCTGCACAGGGTGGCTTACAATCGAGAACCTGCCCTTCAAAAGGCTATTCATCACGAAAACCACGCACATGAGAATAGCCACGAGCGAGGCGGTAGTTATCATATTTATCCTGATATATGAAACAAGGAAGACCGAGATTACAAAAAGGATTATCAGGTTGAATTCTATGCCGTCGGTTTTTTTTGTTACTTTGAAAGTTTGCATGGCATTAATTAAGCACTCTGTTGTAAAAGCCTACAAGGTCTGCCGCAATCCTGTCCCTCGAATGGGCGGCAAGGTCATACGCGTAATTTATTTCCCCTTCAAAGGCCTCCATGGCAAAAAAGACCCTCTTTATCTCTTCCGGAGATATCTCATTAAGGATGAATTGCCTGGGGATATATGGCGTAATCGATGTTATGCTGGCATGGCAGACGATTAACCTTTTGCAATACATGGTCTCAAGACATATCCTCGGCATGCCTTCTGATTTTGATGGCAGTATTACTCCCTTGCATTCAAGTATTTTAGAATATATCTCGCTGCTCGGCGCGCTCCCCATGTACTCGGCTTTTCCAAGGCCTGCCACCTTATCCTCGAACTCTTTCCCAAGCATATTCTGCCCCCAGATACGAAGCTCCAGCGGGTTTGAGGACTCCTCCAGGTACTTCCCGTATCCTTCAAGCAACTCCATTATCCCCTTGTTCAGGGCAATCGTTCCCATATAGGCTATCTGATGTTTTTTTTGAATATCCTTCCTTAATTCCTTGAATTCCATGGGTATCGGTATGTGCTCTTTTTTTTCTATCCAGTGATAGAATTCACCAAGCTCCCTGGAGCAGACCAGAAAATTATGGCTGAAGCCGAGGTTATCGTAGAACCTGTCCCTGATGTCTATTACCACTTTGGAACGTGTTGCCAACAGGACAAGCCATATAATCCTCCCTATATATTTTGCGTAGACGTACCTTGCATGTATCTGCACAATATCTTTTCTGGTAAAAAGAATTGCGCCCATGATTATGAGATAATTCAGAACCTGATTAAAAAACCTCTTATCTTTTTTTTCAGCCGAGTCATAGTTATAGAGCCTGTCATGGACCTTTACTGCACCGCCATAATTCGTGAAGCACCCCTTTTCCGTAAGCACCCTGACTTCGCTGATGCCGTGCTCTCGACCGTCTGCAAGCTCGCTAAGTATGTTGCTGTAGCAGACTGCCGCGCCCCCCGGATAAGGCGGCAATATCGAGACGATATATAGAACTTTCAGACCCATGATAAAAAACGGCTGTAATCCCTGCCGGACTCCTTTTTGAAATATTCAAATGTTTTCATTAAGCCTTCTTCGAGTTGATATTGCGGAGAAAACCCGAGCGTTTTTTTAGCCTTTGAAATATCCGCAAAACTTCTCTTCATGTCGCCTTTAAGCGAGCTTCTGTAATTGATTTTCACTTCATTACCGGTTTCGTTCTCAACGAGGCTTTTTATTTTTGAGACTAATTCATTTATACTGGTCTCCCTGCAGGTGGCTATCTGAAAGACCTCTCCGCCCACTTCCCCTTTAATCGATAAAATAATGGCTTCGGTAATGTCGTGCACATAAATAAAATCCCTCGTCTGGGTGCCGTCCCCGTTGACCTCAAGGAGCTGATTGGAGAGCGCCTGCCTGAAAAACTTCGCTACCACGCTGTTCTTATGGCCTGAATACGGTCCGTAGACATTGCCGAACCTGAGCGCAACGGTTTTAAGCCCGTAAGTTCGGAAAAAAGCCGAGCAGTAACCTTCTCCGGCAAGCTTGCCTGCTCCGTAAGGCGATATGGGCCTTGGAGGTTTTTCTTCATTTACAGGCGGTTCAGTATCGCCTGTTGAGGCGCCTGAAGATGCGAATATGAATCCTTTGACGCAATTTTGCCTTGCAGCCTCAAGCATATTAAAGGTGCTTATTACATTTGTTTCCATATCCCGCCTTGGGTCATCAACAGACTGGGAAACTCCGGCACTGGCAGCCAGATGGACTATTGCGTCCATCCCCTCCGAATTTTCAATGCAGGCGCGGGGGTCCCTTGCGTCTGCCTGCACCAACTCCATCCTCGAGCCAGAGATTGATTTGCCGCAGGCCTCATGGAGATTAAAACTGGAGCCGGTTGAGAAGTTATCAAGTATCCTTATCCTGCAGGTCAAATCCTCTTTCAGGAGCCTTGCCGCAAGGTTAGCCCCTATGAAGCCGCAGCCTCCTGTAATAAGCCATCTCATGCGGCTCTCCAGCTGACCCTTGGCATGATCTTGCCGATATCAATGCGATTTTTGTATTTGATTACCTTGCTCATCATGCCGCGCAGCACCTCATCAGTCATATAAGCAGGTTTTAAGCTCAGTTTTAGAAGCCCGTCATGACGCACATTATAGTAATGCTCTTCCTTCTCCTTGCGCGGGTTCTCAATTGACATTATTTTCACATTGAGCTTCATTTGATTCCCGACGCGGCTTATCTTTTCCGCAATTTCATTGACACTGAATTTCTCGGTAAACTGATTAAAGATACGAAGCTCCCCTTTTTTAGGCGGGTTCTTCATCACCAGCTCCACACACTGAATGGTATCGTTGATATTTATGTATCCGCGTATCTGTTCGCCTTTGCCGTATACGGTAAGAGGCACGCCTGCAACAGCCTGGACAAGAAACCTGTTTACAACAGTGCCGAATATGTCATCGTAGTGAAAGTTGGGAAATAATCTTTCATCAAGTTCTGCCTCTTCCGTAGAGACCCCGTACACAGGCCCCTGCATCAGGTCTGTGACGCGTATGCCGTAGGTGCGCACATAGAACCAAAGCAGGTCAGTGTCAAGTACCTTGGTTGTATGGTAAAGGCTTCCTGCCTGGCGCGGATAAAGAAAGGTCTCCTTTCTTCCGTTCCGTTCTATTTCTATCCATCCTTCCTCGATGTCTATATTTGGAGTCCCGTATTCGCCCATGGTGCCGAGCTTTATTATGTGGCATTCAGGCGCGTGCTCCATCACAGCCCATATCAAATTAAAGGTGGTATTGATATTATTATTGAGCGTCTTTCTGGCACAGTCGTAATTTATCATTGAATACGGGGCAGAGGGCTGCTCCGCGTAATGAACGACCGCTTCCGGCCTGAGGTCCTTAAATATTGCGGAAAGCATTCCATAATCTGTGCAGTCTCCTATCTCGACACGGATCCGGTGACCGGAAATCGAATGGAATATATCGGCCCTTTTAAAAAGTTCAGGATTGGGCAATAGCGCTTCTGAGCCGGTTTCAACGGCAATCTTTCTTCTGAGATAATTATCGATAACAGTGACATCATGTCCCCTTGAGGCAAATGCCATTGCTGTCGGCCATCCAAGATATCCGTCTCCGCCCAATATCAAGACTCTCATGAAGCTCTCCTTATTTTTGACTGTTGCCTGCTAAACCTTATGCTCATGCTTTCAACTTTTCGGATCCCTTATGCCCCGAGCAGGCCCTGAAAAAAACCGTATGTCCTGTTGATCTGTCTTTTTATGTCTCCTGTTCTCAAATTAACCGCGAACTCATCGCCTCCATTGCCTGAAAATTTAATCCTCCTCAGAAGGAGCAAATTATCGCCGGTGCGGTTAAATCCGCTGAAAGAGGTTACAGCAGCCTCAAAACCAGCGCGCTTTACTGACTCAACCGCTTCAGCCGATATATCTTTTCTTTCCCCGAACGGATAGGAAAAAAACCGTATCCTCCTGCCAAGTTCATCTTCAAGCCTGCGCTTGCCTGCACCGATTTCATCAAGCCCGCCTTTGGAAAGCACAGGATGCGTTTGGGTATGGCCCCCGACCTCAACATAACCGCTGTTTGCCAGGCTTCTCAACTCTCTCCAATCCGCAAAACTATTTCCCGCGGGCCTGCTATACGCCTGTGTTCTTAATCCTGCAAAAAGCTCTTCCGGGCTGAGGCCGGAATATTTTATTTTATTTGACATGTATGAAATAAATCTGCGGCGGCCTGGATCTGACACAAGATCAAGCTTAAGATTCTCAAAAGTAATTTCCCTCATTGTCATCGCCATATGCTGCAGCTCATCCCACCATGGGATCAGCAGATTGTTATCTATGAAAGCGGTTGATATAAAAATGGTTGCCGGTATTGAATGCCTCCTGAAAATAGCCAATCCGAGCCTGGCCACATCCGCATAACCGTCATCAAACGTAACTGCCGAATAAAGTCTGTCAGGCTCTTGCCCTTTCTTTACTTTTTTTACGATTTCGGAAAGAGGTATGACGCTGCCCAGTTCGCGCAGATACTCCATCTGTTCCGAGAAACTGACAGTATCTACTGATAGGCTCGAAGGCGGGCATGAACCTGTCTCATGCAGCCGGTGGTACAGGAGTATCGCGTAGCCTTTCGGCGCCGGACGCATCCTGCTTATAATGGTAAGTCCGCCTTTTATCATATTGTTAATGTGCGATATCGACATATCCTGCCATTTGCCTCGCGGGCTTGAGCTGCCTGTACAAACCGCCGAAGTTATAAAGGAACCAGGGTTTTATGGTTATAAGCCATGAGTACTGAAGAGACCATGCTTTGGAGCAGGTATATGAGTTCGTCTCGACACTCGTTGTGCTCCACATGAGCTTGTATTCCTCATTACCCTGAAGAAAATCTATCCCTTTCCAGCCTTTCCCTAAGCCGTGCTCAATCAACATATGCAAATGCACTTTTCCCGGAGACTGCCTCTCAAAAGCCATATTGTATGCAGGCATGTACCAGAGGAGCCAACCGCTGGAAAGAAAACCCAGATGCATGCTGATGACCTCTGTCCCGCATGTGAGATAGGAGAAATGAAGCTGATTTTCATGGAGTTCATCAGCAAGATTCCTACAAAACTGCCTCATTTCAGGGTCAAGGAACTTCATATTGAATTTCCTTGTCTCCCACTGTGCCGTATGCATCTCGAAAAAAACCGGTAAAATCTCAAGTATCTCTTTTTTCCTGCCTGGAATATGGAGGCGGAGTTCGCCTTTTTCTTCAAGCCTTCTCCTCTGCCTTCTTAGGTCCGTCCTCAGTGATTTTTTCCAGGCCTTTTCAACAGAGCCATAATCAGGGCCGAATTCAAGCATAGGGCAAACAGAAGTCTTGCAGTCTGCCCTGATGTTTTTCTCATTTATTAGATTGGCAATAGCGGATGAAGCAGGGTGGCCTGAGGGAAGATGAGGGAACTGAAGTATGATGTTTCTGCCGGTCCTTTTTAAAATATCCGATAAGACTTTTTCAATAAAAACTTCCTCAAAGCCGGTCTTCACGGCAGGCAGGCAATAATCAGCGCTGGCCCCGGAAAGGGTCTCCAGGATGGTACTGTAGAAATTTTTAACAGAGGACCTTTTGAGACAGAAGGGCCACACGCCTATGAGATGCCCGTCTTGGTAGCCTGAATATATAAGCAGCTTACTCGTGCCTCCGAACGCATTCCACCAGGCCCTGTGCCATGCGTCGCCTGAGAAAAGGTGCAGCTTCTGTTCCTCTACAATCCTCTCCCATCCTTTTCTTAATGAGCGGAAAGTCTCCGGAGAATCGTGTACTTCAACTCTGATGGACATAAGATTTTTTAAACCGTAAAAACTATAAGCCTGCGCCAGATATCTACCGCGCTGTCATGATTCCTGCTGACATATAAAGGCAAGGTGGGCCATGGGCTTACCTTAAAACCTTTTTTTAAATAATATGACAGCCATTTATCCCTTTGAAAAACATACATCGGACAGCCTGAAGGGACCGTCTCATGGTCGAGCTCCTTGACAGGCACAAAACCCTTTGGCTCAAGCCGCTCAACCCATTTGCGGTAATTTGCCCTCCTGCGCTCCGCCTCTCTGCCGTATCGGTATGACAGAAGCACAGACATGCTCCATGCATCCGCGCTGAAATCCATTGCCTCTTGTTCAGTTGAGCCGTGGGCGAGCAGATTCAGTTCCCTTTTTCTTAACCTGCTAAACGGAACAGAGTGCCTTGCTTCCAAAAGCTTAAAAAATGTGGCCAGCCTCCTTGTCCTTTTCTCCTCAGGGAGCGATTGGCTCGCAAGCCTGATATCATCAAGGAAGCCTTTACCAACCGGCCTGTTTACCAGAAGCGCAGCGCCGTTTACCACCGGTATGAGTTTTCTGAAGCTCAATATTGATATGTCCCCCTGCAGGCCGAGAAAACTTCCTTCCGACCTGCTCAAAAAACTATGGGCGTTGTCCTCAATCAAATAGAGCCCATGCCTGTCGCAGATTTCCCTCAGTTTTTTCATTTCCTGGGGGAAACCAAAATAGTTAACGGCAAGAATTGCCTTTGTCTTTTTTCTGATAAGTCCGGAGATGCTTTCAAAATCAGGCTCAAGGCTCTCGTTCACCCTGTAGAACCTGACATTGATGCCGAGCCTTGTGCAGGGCACCATCATGACATCACATATCAGGTCCGGATAAAGCACCTCATCACCATTTTGCAGGCCCAGATATCTGAAGCCATATTCAAGGGCAGTCCTTGCATAGCCGAAAAAAACGGCTTCACGGCCTGTACATATATCATTAAGGCTGAACATAACCGCTGCGCTGCCTGTAATACCCCAGGAAGGCGTCTGCAAATCTGTACGGCAGAAAAGATATCATATACAATGCAAGCGACCTGGAGTCCTTGGTCAGATAAGGCCTAAGCGAACTGCGAAGCCTGAGGTCCCCCCTCTTCCAGCCGTTCACAAATTTTTGTTTTGCTATCTTAATCCTGAAGGATTCGACTTCATCTTTGTATTCCTCCTCAAAGCCGGGGAATATCTTCAGATATTTATCGAGCATCATCTGGCTTTCAATAGCGAAAAGCTCCTGCTTTTTCCATGTGAAGCTGCCTGCGTGGACACGCCATTTCGCAAGCGGCTCATCTATGTAATCGGCCTCCCATCCATAGGCTATCCTTATGAAAAGGTCAGCCTCTTCATTCATGCTAAGCCTCTCATCAAAGCGCTCCGGGAGCCCTCTAAGGGCTTTTGTTCTAAGTACAACCGTTTCCATGGAAAGAAAGTAATTTGCCAGCAGGTCTTTGAATATCATGCCCCTTGGCGGCTTGCTCTTAAGGTATATCTGGCGCTCATCCCCCCTGTGGTTGAAAAATACCGTGTCTGAATATACAAGCCCTAAAGCAGGGTTAAGATCAAAAAGTTTTATCTGTTTTTCCAGCTTCTCCGGCATCCAGATATCGTCGCAGTCCAGGAAAGCTATAAATTCGCCTTTGGCCTGCTCTATGGCCCAGTTCCTGGCCTTGCCAAGGGACACTGTCTCTGGGCTCCTGAAATACCTGAGCTTCCCGTCATAGCTGTGGGCTATTGCGGCGCTTTCATCGGTAGAGGCATTGTCCCAGAAAATTATCTCCCAGTCGCCGCAGGTCTGCGCGTAAACGCTGTCTATCGATTCCCTGAGGTACTCAGCACTGTTCAGGCAATTCATTATGACGCTTGTTCTTGGCTGGCTTCTCTCAGCAGGCATCCGCAATCCCCCAATCGTATTTAATAACTGCATTTTGTATTTCCAGACGCTCTGATTCTTCAGGGCTGTGAGCCATATCGGTACAGTTGGCTATAAGAGCCGGCACTTCGGATATCCCTGTAAACCCGTACCATAACAGCGGAGGTATCCGTATCAGTTTATAGTCGCTTTCACCTGTCTCAATTACCTCGATAGTCCCTCGCGTTCCCGATGCACTGCGGTCGTCATAGATGACGAGCCTTATCGTGCCGACCGGAACAGCGAAGTGCTGGGTCATTTTCAGGTGCCTTTTCCATGCCTTTATTTTCCCCGGGTTTACGACAGAGAAATAAATTTCGCCAAAGCTCCCGAACAGCGGAGAGTCAACCCTAAGCATATGCAATACCTTGCCCCTGTTGTCCTCAATTTGCCTGAGGGGCACGATCCTGAGGCCTTCAATCATGCAAAAACCTCCTGCATTATCCATGGGAGCTTCTGTCTGGCTGCTTCCCTCACATAATAATCTATCTGGCCGATGGAATAATCGTACATATCCCTGCTCCCCATGTAATACCTCTTGTACCACTCGGCTGTAAGCTTTATCGTTTCTTCAAACTGAAGCACCGGATGCCAGTTAAGCTCATGAAGGGCCTTATCACAGGAGAGCTTTAGAAGAGCGCTCTCTTTTTTATCTCCGATGCCTTTCTCATGCCTCCACCCGACCTTGCCCCAGGAATCCTTGAAAACATCCAACAGGTCAGATACCGATTTGTTGACCAGATGGCCTGGCCCGAAATTGAAGGCCTCGCCATGGAGCCTTTCGGAGCTCAAGAGATCAGCGCCCACCCAGAGATAACCGCTCAGGGGCTCAAGTACATGCTGCCATGGCCTGGTAGAACCCGGATTCCTGATTACAGCATCCCTGCCCCGCGCCCATGCCCTGACGCAATCCGGAATTATGCGGGACTCCGCCCAATCACCCCCGCCTATGACATTTCCGGCCCTTACCGTAGACACCCTCGGAGAGCTTTCAGATGTAAAAAATGACCTTGCGTAAGAACTCGACACAAGCTCGGCGCATGCCTTTGACGCGCTGTACGGATCAGAGCCTCCAAGCCTGTCGCTCTCGCGATATCCCCAAACGCATTCTATATTTTCATAGCATTTGTCGCTTGTGATTATGACTGCTGCCTTTACCGAGTCTGACCTCCTGACGCATTCCAGCACATTTACCGTGCCGCCTACATTGGTTTCAAATGTTAGTCTGGGGTCATCATAAGACCTGCGTACGATAGGCTGGGCAGCAAGATGGAAAACTATCTCAGGCCTGAACTCTGAGAAGACCCTGCCAAGCCTTTCTATGTCTCTCACGTCGCCCTCGAAATGCTCGATCCTGCTCTTAAGCCCGCATACTGAAAAATTGCAGGGTTCTGAAGGAAGGTATGCCGAATATCCGGCTACACTTGCACCAAGCGAGGTAAGCCAGATCGACAACCACGACCCTTTGAAGCCCGTGTGGCCGGTCACCAGGACTTTTTTGCCCCTGTAAAGCCCCTTGAAAAGCCTCGGCTCATGTAATGCCGTCAACGCCATATCTTCCATTTCGCATTTCCGCTCTCCCAGAGCCTCTCCAGGAGCTGCTTGTCTCTTAATGTGTCCATGCATTGCCAGAATCCCCCGTGCTTATAGGCCATAAGCTGCCTGTCCCGCGCAAGGCTCTCAAGCGGATCCGCTTCAAGGACGGTTTCATCCCCATGCAGGTAATCAAATATCTCCGGCTCGAACACGAAGAACCCTCCGTTTATCCAGCCCTCCCCTGTCTGCGGCTTCTCCTTGAAATCTATTATCTCGCCGTCATGGCCGTTCAATTTGACCTCCCCAAATCTTGCAGAAGGCCGTACAACCGTTAATGTCGCTATTCTTCCGTGCGACTTGTGAAACTCTACAATAGCTCGTATATCAATATCTCCGACCCCGTCGCCGTAGGTAAGCATGAACCTGGAGCCCTTTAACCTGTCCCTGAGCCTGTGAAGCCTTCCACCTGTCATCGAATTTACGCCTGTGTCTACAAGGTGCACGAGCCAATCATTAGAGCCATGATCCCCGGTCTGTATCTTCCCTGTCTTGAGGTCAATCGAAATATCGCTCTGACGGTATGTATAATTTATGAAATATTCCTTTATGAGCTCGCCCTTGTAGCCAAGGGCTATGATGAATTCATTGAACCCGTGCGCAGCATATATATTCATGATATGCCAGAGCATGGGTTTCCCGCCTATCTCCACAATAGGCTTGGGCTTTACTACCGTCTCCTCGCTAAGCCTTGTGCCGAGCCCGCCCGCCAGTATGACGACCTTCATATTCGCCTCAGTCACAGAAGTGCTCCTTGATGCATGTTATAACCTTGCGCTGCTCAGCGCCGGTAAGCCCGGGGTGCAGCGGTAAAGAAAGGAGCTCGCCGTGCAGCCGCTCCGTTACAGGAAGGTCTGTGCCCCTTCCTCCGTAAAAGGTCAAAAAATGGTTCGGATAATAATGAACGCCGCACTCTATCCCGTTTTCCAACAGATGCTCCTTAAGGGCATTGCGCCTGCCTTCAAGGACCCTTATCGGGAATATATGAGGTATTATTTCGCTGTAATCGTTTTGAAATAGCATTATCTCCGGGATGCCGCCGAGTGCGTCATGGTAGGCCCTTGCAAGCCTCTGGCGTGAAGGCTTGAAATCACTGTCAAGCCTTTCGAGCTGGCAAATTCCAATAGCCGCGAAGATGTTGCTCATATGATATCTGTAGCCCCTGTGGGTCACATCAAACTCCCAGCTGCGAATTCCCCGGTATCTCTTCTCAGTATCTTTCTCCACGCCAAGGAGCCTTGCGTCCATAACATACTTCGCAACCTCCGTGGAGCCGGTCACAACAGCCCCGCCTTCTCCTGATGTTATGTTCTTTATTCCGTCAAAACTGAAACAGACTATATCCCCGAAAGAACCTACCTTCCTTCCCTTGTATATAGTCCCGAATGCATGGGCGGCATCCTCTATCACCCGGAGCTTGTGCCTTCCGGCAAACTCATAAACCTTCTCAAGGTCTCCTGTCCTGCTCGCGTAATGGACAGGCATTATGGCTTTCGTTCTTTCGGTAAGCCTTCTCCCGGCATCCCCGATATCTATCGTGCATGTGCCGGGCAGAACTTCACAGGCAACAGGGATCGCTCCGGCAGCGCTTATCGCTTGAAAGCTCGCTATATATGTAAGCGATTGCACAAGCACCTCTGAGCCGGGCGGAACACACGACTCAACCGCCAGGTGGAGCGCTGAAGTCCCTGAGCTTACGCACACTGCATACCTGCCGCCTCCCAGCCATTCGCGCAGCTTTTCCTCAAATTCATTTACAAAGCTGCCCATACCCAGATAGCCTTGGTCGATGACCCTGGCGAGAGCCTCTTTCTCAAGGTCTCCTACAGATGATTTTGAAAGCCTGATTTTATCCATATCTCCCATTGCCATCAGCTGAAGTTATTGCTCCCGAGCGCAACCTCCACGGAAACCCTATTCTCCTCGGTTATCTCGTTATATATCTCATTCATGCAGTGCAGAAGCCCCTGGCCAAGGTCTACATACCTGTCAGGCGACATCTTTTTTGCAAATTTGGGGTCAAAGGTATAAGGAGTAATCTTGTAGTGTGTATCGAGCCTGCGCTGACGGTACTCTATCTCCACCCTTCCCTTCAGCATCTCGGCTACCATCTCAAGGAACTCCTTGTACTTCATGGCCCTCTGCCCGGTGACTATCACGCATTCATTAGCAAAGGACTTATCAAGTATTTCCACGCTCGCGCGGGAGGCATCCTTAACATGAAGAAATTCCCTTTCCTCATCCCCTGTCCCGTAGTAGGTTATCTTGCCGGTTGTCAAAGCTTCCTTGAGTATCCGGTATACGCTATTTCTGCTGTCCGAACGCTCGCCGTAAAGTGAGCCGTATCTGAGAATAGTGTATGGCAGCCCATGAAGACAGCTGTAGTTCTCTATTATAAGCTCGCAAGCCTGCTTGCTTACCCTGTAGAAAGCGCCCGCATCGCTGTATACATACATAGTGCTTGCAAACACGAACCTTTTTATCTTCTCGGCCCTGGCTGCCTCGAGTATTATTGAATTGCCGAGTATGTTATACTTCACAACATCTATTGGCCTTGATTTGCACTCCTCTATGTCAGCAAGGCCCGCGAAATTATAGATATAGTCCGCTCCCTTTACTACTTTGCCGAGGTCTTTTTCATCGAGTATGTCGCCTACGATCATCTTCTGCGAAGACTTTAGATATGGAGAGAACCTTTTATCGAAGATGGTGACATTGTAGCCTGACCTGGTCAGCTCGTCAGCAACATGGCTTCCCAGAAAACCCGCCCCGCCGAAAACTACCGCCTTTTTCATACGCCTCCTCTTTACTCCTGCGAATCAAGTGCGCTAATCGTATTAATGAGCCTTTCCATATCAGCCACCTTGTATCTTTCACCTGCAAGAGGGCTTTCCATGCACGAAAGCCTTGCTATGAAATGAGTCCCGGCATCTATGGCGGCCTGCATGTCAGTCTCTGCGTCGCCTACAAAAACAACTTCTTTCCTGCAAAGGCCGTATCCGGCCAATATGCCTGTCAGTATCTCCGCCTTAAGGCGCGGGCTCCCCCAAATACCTCTGAAATATCCTTCAAGACCTCTGGCCCGCACTATATCCGCAAGCTCCTGCTGCGGAGTTCCGGAGGCAATGAACATGAGGTATTCGCGATGATGCCTTTCAAGCAGTTCGGCTGCGCCTTTTACAAAAGGCGCTTTAAGCACCTCTTCATAGACAAGACAGGAGAACCTTTCGCCAAGGGCCTGGCCCATTTCTGGGGTGTACTCTGATTTAAGGATATTCTCGTAGAAGTGCCTGAATTTTTGAAATCGCGAGATGCCCATGTGCGCGAGGTGATAGCGCACCATCTCATCGACTTGATCAGGATATGAGGAAAAAAGTTTTCTGAACGCCTGTGTCTTTATATCAGCGGATTCTACCAGAACGCCGTCGAAGTCAAATACAATGGCTTTGATCACTAATAGCTCCAGGATGTATTCAATAGTTACTGCTCATTTTCGCAAGCTCGGCAACACCCAAGCCTGCCAAGAGGTTATTTACAGATTCAAGCTCCATCTCCGCCCTGGCCTCTCTGGCGTAGGAGCCTATATGAGGGGTAAGGATTACATTAGGGAATTCCCTGAGAGATCCGGTATACGGCTCTTCTTCAAACACATCAAGCGCGGCCCCGGAAATGCGGCCGCTTTTCAAAGCTTCGTAAAGGGCTGATTCATCAACAACACCTCCCCTTGAGGTGTTTATAAGACATGAGCCCTGTTTTAAAAGGCCTATTTCCATTGAGCCCAGGACTGTTTTTACAGGAGAAGCAGGCGAGACATGGATTGTTATTATGTCTGCCCAGGAAAGGAGCTCAGATAATTCAACCTGCCTGCAGCCAATGGCAGGGGTCGAGCAGCGCAGGTCGTAATACGATATTTCCACCCCAAACGGAAGGAGCAGTGCGGCAACTTTTCTGCCTATTCTTCCAAACCCTATAATGCCAAGCTTTTTGCCGCTTAGGAGGCTGCCCATGACCTTACGCCATTTGCCTGAGCGGATATCGCGGTCCATCTCAGTTATCCTCCTCATCAGGTCGAGTGCGAGGGCCACGGTAAGCTCAGCAACTGCCGGTGTGGGCCCGTAAGGGGTGCTGTAAACAGATATCCCATACCTGTTTGCAGCCCTCATATCTACATTGTCAAGCCCGGCGCCGCAGCGCGATATTACTTTAAGCCCTTTAAGGCTCTCCAGGACCATGCCATCCAGCGGTTCGGTTCCGGCGATGATTCCCGAAGCCTCTGAGGCGAGGTCTAAGACTTCCTCCCGCTTTAGGGTTCTGCCGTAAGGGTTCATAACCGGCTCTAAACCCGCTTGCTTAAGCAGCTCAAGAGGCGAGCCGTCATATTTGCCAAATGAAGTCGTTGAAATAAGTACTTTTTTCATGATGTTCATCTCTCTATGAGTTCACAAATGCAAATATTCCAAAAACACAAAAATAAAAAACCAACTCTTTTGCCTTAAATTTAAGTGGCGCCCATGAGTTAGTTCAGTAATGGGGCCCAATAAAATAGGGACAAACACATGACTTGAATTCTATTCGCTAATTTCGGGGATTTGATACAGGCGGAACAGGGAGAGAGCAGAAGCAATCAGGACACTTTTAAAAACTTCCAGGAAGCGGAATCAACACATCGTTCCGCGAATGAAAGTGCCCGATTTCAAACGAGATATTCGAAACCTTTTCAAAATCACCTTGTAGCTTTTAATTCATTTGCCTAAGTAGAATAGCAATAAGCGTGCCACACTAATTAAAAAAACAGGCTCATTTTCCTATAGAATTTTACAGATATTTTTTTCGCTTTTCGAGGAATGAACAAATGTGTGGAAAAAAATCAACACATTGTAAGGCGGTCCTTACACTTTTTCAAAGGCAGGCGAAATTTTGAATATGAGCTTATGCCATCGCATCCGCACCGACTTCTTCTGTATAATCTTTATAGAAGGTTTTTATGATAAGGACATTGGCAGGGTATATCCGCTCATCAAAAAAACCCGCCAAAGGCGGGTTTGAAATTCATCTCTGATCAGTTGTTTACTTCCGATTTTATTTAACGGCGGCGCGAAGGACAACCAAAACCCGCCGCTTTTTTGGTGCGCTCATGCGGTTTTCTTGCAGGCTGCCTCGGCGCGGGCGCAGGGGCCGACGATTCAGCAGAGGCCTCGTGCTTGAACCCTGTTATCTCCTGAACCTGAATATTCCTGCCAAGCAGGCGTTGTATATTCTTGAGCAAGTCTCTCTCTTCCGCCGAGACGAGCGAGAGCGCGATGCCGGTAGCGCCTGCGCGCCCTGTCCTCCCTATGCGATGGACATAATCCTCCGGGACATTGGGCAGGTCGAAATTGACTACATGAGGAAGGCTGTCGATATCAAGACCGCGAGCCGCGATATCCGTAGCCACAAGTATCCGCACAGACCCGCTCTTGAAATCAGCCAGGGCCTTGGTTCGCGCTGCCTGGCTCTTGTTGCCATGTATGGCGGTTGAGTTTATGCCGTCTTTCAAAAGCTGTGTAGCGAGCCTGTTCGCCCCGTGCTTGGTGCGGGTGAAGACAAGCGCCTGCTGCCAGTTCCCTTCGTTTATGAGGTGAACGAGCAGTTCGCGCTTCCTTGTCTGGCCGACCGGGTGAACGACCTGCGAGACCGTCTCAGCCGCTGTGTTCCTACGCGCTACCTCGATTAATTCCGGGTTACGCAGTATCCCGTCGGCAAGGCGTTTGATGTCATCATTATAAGTGGCAGAGAAGAGCAGGTTCAGGCGCTTTGGCGGAAGGAGCTTCATAATCCTCTTGATATCGTGTATGAAGCCCATGTCCAGCATGCGGTCCGCCTCGTCCAGAACGAGTATCTCTATTTTGGAGAGGTTGACTGTCCTCTGCCCTGCATGGTCGAGGAGACGGCCCGGGGTGGCTACAAGTATATCCACACCGCGCCTTAGCTGGTCTATCTGCGGATTGATGTTCACGCCTCCGTATACAACAGTGGAGTAGAGGCGAAGGTTCGTTCCATATGTTTTTACGCTCTCCGCGACCTGCGCAGCGAGTTCGCGCGTGGGCGTGAGTACGAGCGCCCTGGGCGCGCGTCCCTTGGGCGTGCCCTGCTGGGTGTTGCTCAAAAGATGCAGCATGGGAAGAGTGAACGCGGCAGTCTTACCGGTGCCGGTCTGCGCTCCTGCAAGCACATCTCTGCCTTCAAGTATAACGGGGATAGTCTTGGCCTGAACAGGGGTGGGGCAAGTGTAGCCCTGCGCTTGGACAGCACTGAGCAGTTCGGCCTTAAGGCCGAGTGATTCAAATGACATTCTTAAAACTCCGGATGCAGCCTACTCAATTTCATGAGCCGGTCTAGGCGGGATCAGTTAAGGTTATTCTGGTGAGGTTGAAAAAGGTAGGTCCAACCGTGACACAGCTTGCTGCCGACCGAATGGCAGCAATTTTAGAACAAACAAGCATAGCACAGAAAAACAGGAAAAGAAATAATACTATTCAAAATCCCATTTACAGGCTCAGACCGTCCAAATCATGGAAAAGGGACCCAATCTTACCTCTTCCTATACAAATATTTATGATATAACAGTGCTATGAAATACGATGTAGCAGTAATCGGTGGAGGTCCGGCCGGGATGATGGCCGCAGGAAGGGCTGGCGAGCTCGGCTCCCGCGTACTTCTGGTTGAAAAGAACGACAGGCTCGGGGTCAAGCTACTTATAACAGGGCATGGGCGGTGCAATATCACTAAAAAAATCGACTCTCCGAGAGAGATGGCGGAGAAATTCGGCAGAAACGGCAAATTTCTTATCTCTGCATTTTCAAGGTTCGGGGTCAGGGAGGTTATAAGCTTTTTCGAAAGCCGCGGCGTAAAGACAAAGATCGAGAAGAACAACAGGGTTATAACCGAGAGCGACATGGCGCAGGATGTATTGAATGCCCTGATATGTTACATGGAGAAAGCCGGAGTCGAAATAAAATTAAACGCGGAAGTAAGGTCGATAGACAAGTCCGGCGACAGGATCGAGAAGGTCGTGTTGGCTACGGGTGAAGAGGTATTTGCCGACAGGTTCGTTATATGTACGGGTGGCAAATCATACCCTGCAACCGGCTCCACAGGCGATGGGTTCGAATGGGCTAAGGCCCTGGGGCATATTGTCATTCGTCCAGTGCCGTCGCTCACGCCTGTTATTCTAAAGGATGTATTTGTAAAAGAGCTTGAAGGGTTAAGCCTCAGGGACATCAGGATAGCCGCATATAAGGACGGCAGGAAGTTCGACTCAAGCGTTGGCGATGCCATATTTACGGCCAAAGGAATGAGCGGGCCATTGATCATCAACATGAGCAAGGGAATCAGCAAAGAACTTCCCGGCGATGTCGTGCTGAAGATCGACCTTGTGCCTGATTGTGATTTTACGGAGGTCGACATGAAAATCAGGAAGGATTTTCAGGAAGGGCCCAATAAGCAGATTAAAAACTGCCTTGATATGCTTTTGCCGCAGAAACTCGTACCTGTCATCATGAAGATTGCAGGTATTGAGCCCGATAAAAAAGTCAATTGCATCACAAAAGAAGAAAGAAAGAGGCTGTTGCGCCTTATTAAGGAGTTCGAAGTTCAGGTGGCAGGGCTTCCCGGTTTTGACAAGGCTGTCATTACATCGGGCGGCATAGAACTAAGCGAAGTCGACTCGAAGACCATGAGGTCAAAGCTGGTAAAGAACCTGTATTTTGCAGGCGAAATTCTGGATTTGGACGGGCCTACCGGCGGGTATAATCTGCAGGTTTGCTGGAGTACCGGCTATTGCGCCGGAGAAGCTGCTGCCATGTAGATTCCCGTTCCTATGCAAGATTTAAAACCCTAAGGTCAGTTGCAAAAACATCAAAGGAGTTACGGAAACCGTAACTCCTTTAATCATCTGCAAGTAGCGTTTAACTACCCCGCCTTCCTCTTCTGCTCAAGCCTGCTCCAGCCAGTCTCCCTGAGCCATGCCTCAAATGACCTAAGCCCGGGATGCATATTTCTGAGAGCCTTGATATCAATGTTTACGCGCTGCTCATTGAACCACTGGAACATCTTTGCCAGGTCTGCACTGAACTTCCTCACCTCTGAAATCGGCACCTCCACGAACTTAACGGGCCTGTTCATGACCCTGCTGAGCACATCTGCCGCCTCAGGCATTGTCATGACATCGCCTGCAAGCTCGATTGCCTTGCCCATGTAGTCGTTTGGCTTTTCAAAAGCCATTGCAACAAATGCAGCGTGGTCCTCAACAGCAAGCATATACAATTTTGTCTCAGGTTTTAAAGCCAGCGGCAATGTACCATTGAGTATGGATTGGTACAACTGGGGTGAGTTGAAGTTATACATGAAGAATACAGGACGAAATATCGTTGCCTTAAGCCCCAGAGAGCGGATATGCTCCTCTATCTGCCATTTGCTCTCAAAGTGAGGCACACCTGTTTTTTTATCAGCGCTTACGACTGAACTGTAGATGAAGTGCTCGATTCCTGCTGCCTTTGCCTCCTCAGCAAGCAGCTTACCCTGAAGCACCTCTCCCTCCGTGCCCTGCTCAAAAAAGGTCTGTACGCTAAAGACACCGTAAACACCCCTTAAAATGTCACTTATTGAAGCACGGTCATTGAGGTCGCCTCTTACTACCTGCGCCCCTCTTCTTGTCAAAACCTCTGCCGCAGGCTTTATCGGGTCTCTTGTCAAAGCGCGCACCTGAAAGCCTTTATCAAGAAGGGCCTTTGCAACTGCTCCTCCCTGATGGCCCGTAGCGCCGGTTACGAGTATTATTTTTGTGGTATTCACGACAGCCTCCTTCGATTAAAAGGTCCAATTCTGCACAGGCTGAAAAAATAACCCTATTTAATTATAACAGATTTCAGGAGGTTAATTCGTGGAAGCGCCGCAGGGTGAGAAAACAACAGAGGGCCTTAAAAAGTTTTATTTTGCCTTGACCCCGTTAAGGTATATCTGCAATACCTCTTCAAGGTACTCCTCATCCCTCTTTGGGCTGTCAGGCAAAATGCCGTCTGATACAGGCTGCACTATAAAATAGTAATTGAGCATGCCAGCGAGGGCAAGCGCGGAATAAGAAGGGTTTAGATTTTTTTTGATATTGCCTTCCGAGATGCCCTGCGCGATCGTATTCTCAAGCATCTTGGCGCCCGCGGCAATGTATTTCTTTACGACAGTCTCAAAGCATGCTGTGGGGTTTGTAAGTTCGCTGTAATAAAGTCTCATGATGCATGGAAATTCCTTATGCAAAGAGCTTAAAGTCTGTGAGAACTTTTTAATCTTCTGCATGGTGTCGGTCTCGTTTTTAAGTATCGGCACAAGGGCGCAGAAAAATGCCTTGAACTGAGATTCAAGCACTTCTGCGTAGAGCCCCTCCTTGCCTCCGAAATAGTAAGATATCATGCCGCTGTTCGTGCCTGCTGCCAGGGCAAGCTCTCTGATGGAGACTGCGGCAAAGCCTTTATTGGCAAAAAGAGTAGTTGCGGCCTCCATCAATTTCTCACGGGAGTATTTTGGGTTGGAACTCGCAATGACACTGCTTTTCATGACATTCTCCTCAATGAATATTTGCCGGCCCTGAGGTCTGCGTTCTCCTCAATAAAAAGAGGAAAGGCATGACAAGCAGGAACACTATGCCCATTATCCAGAATATATGGTTATAGGAAAGCATGGCCGCCTGCCGGGCTACTTCCCTGTACATTATCGCTATGGCCCCCTTCTCGGCTGTGACCGCATCAACACCTCTTGAAACAAGCCCTGATTTCAAAAACTCGAACTTCATCCTTGCGGCAGTATCAAATACGGTTATGTGCTGGACAAGCGAAGTCTGATAGAACTGGGAGAACCTCTCAAGAAGCGTTGCCGCAACAGCTATGCCCACCCCGCCCCCGATATTTCTCTGAAGGTTGAAAATACCTGCCGCGTCCCCCATCTCTTTTTTGGATATGGGCGCCAGGGCGATTGTTGAAATTGGCACAAAGATAAGCCCTAAACCTATGCCAAGCAGTATCCTTGGCATTACAAATATCCAGTAAGATGTCTCAAGGTTAAACCCGTTCATAATGAACATCGACCACGCGCTTAGGACAAGGCCGATGCCTATGAGCCACCTGCCGTCATGCTTCTCAAGCATGCCTCCCGCGATAGGCATGGTTAAAAGAGTAGCTATGCCGCCGGGCGCAAGGACGAAGCCTGACAGTGTTGCCGTATAACCCATAAGTGTCTGAAGGAACAGAGGTATAAGCATAAGAGAGCCGTACAGGCAGAACCCGAACATGAACATCATGTAGTTGCCTGTGGCAAAAGTCCGGTCTTTAAAGAGCCTCAGGTTTACAATCGGGTGTTCGTGCTTAAGCTCCACATAGATGAGCATAATAAGTGAAATCAATGCTATCAATGAGAATGCTATTATGAATGAAGAGCTGAACCAGTCTTCCCTTTGACCTTTATCAAGCACGACCTGCAGAGAGCCAAGCCCGCTCGTAAGAAGAATAAGCCCCCAGTAATCGATTGACAGGCCCTCTTTCTTTTTCAGGTAATCCGGGTCAAAGATAAAGAACTTCGCCATTATCACGGCGATTATTCCAACAGGTATGTTGATATAAAATATCCATCTCCAGCTCATGTTGTCTGTGACCCAGCCCCCGAGGGCCGGGCCGATAATGGGGCCCATCATCGCGCCTACGCCGAAGATTCCCATTGCCATTCCCTGCTGGTTCGGCGGAAATGTCTCCATGAGTATTGCCTGACTGTTGGGGATGAGTATGCCCCCGGAGGCTCCCTGGATTACCCTGAATAAAATAAGTGTCTCTATATTAGGCGAGATACCGCACAGGAATGAGGATAAGGTGAATAGTATCATGCAGGAGATAAGCATCCTCTTCCTGCCGAACATCTTTGAAAGCCACCCTGTCATTGGAAGCACTATTGCGTTGCTGACAAGGTAAGATGTGAGCACCCAAGAGACCTCATCAGTGCCTGCATTAAGGTTTCCCTGAATATTGGGCAGGGCGACATTGGCTACCGAGGTATCTATTATCTCCATGACAGTAGGCAGCATTACCGAAAGTGTAATCAGCCACTTATTTACAATCGGCGCACCTGACATATCAGTTAAAATATCCCTTTAAAGATATCAGCTATGCTTCTGCCCGTGTGAATGGTAGACTCCACGCTCATGCCTACCCTCAATACTTGCTCAGGGTCGGTTTTCTCATCTATCGTTATCTTTACCGGTATCCTCTGTACGACCTTTACATAATTGCCTGAGGCGTTCTCGGGAGGAAGCAAGGAAAAGGCCGCGCCGGTGCCTGCCATTATGCTCTCGACAGTACCTTTAAAGACCCTTCCGGGGTACATATCTACCTTGAATTCCACTTGTTGCCCCGGCCTTATATAAGTAAGCTGGCTTTCCTTGTAATTCGCAGTGACCCACGCGCTATCAAGCGATACAACGGCCATAACAGGCTGGCCCTGAGAGATAATATCACCGGTCTCTATTGCCTTTTTTGTGATATAGCCGTCAGCAGGGGCATATATCTTTACATAATCGAGATTAAGCTCGGCCTCTTGAAGCTGTGCCCTTCTCTGAAGTATTTTGGCCCCTTTATTCGGGTTTGATGAACCGAGCACAGCCACTGCCCTTTTCAGGGTTTCTTCAGCTTCATTATGCTGGGCCAGAGCCATCTTGTGAGCGGTAAAAAGCCTCTCAAGGTTTTCCTTGGGGATGACCTCTTTTTCATAGAGCGCCTGCCCTCTCTTTAAATCAAGCTCAGCCTGCTCAAGGCGGGCTGAAGCTACCCGTACCGAAGCCTTTGCTGCCTCGACCTGTGCATAATCGCTTGATGTCTCGTTCTTTGCCATATCAAGCTGCGCCTTGGCATTGAGCGCCCTGACTTCAAAATCCCTTGGGTCAAGTTCAAGCAGCAGCTCGCCCTTTTTTACAGGCTGATTATCCTTCACATATACATTTTTCACAGTGCCAGGAATGCGGGATGACACCGTGTAGATATTAGATTCAATAAAAGCGTTGTCTGTCGTTATATGGGTCTTGCTCCTGACCCACATCCTTGCGCCAAGGGCTATGATTATAAGAAAGACTGTGAGGATGATTACCACAGCCCTGATTTTCTTACCATTGCCTTCTTTTTGGTTATTTAGCCCCTCACCCATTGTTGTTCCTCCAGCTTAATTAATCAATCGTTTGATTAAGAATACAGATATTATAGTTTCAGGCCAAGGATTGTCAACAGGTAAATTCAACCACACACCTCCGGCCTCCCTTGACTTACCCCACCCGCTCATTTAATATGGGAACATTCAAAGAAAAGGGATTGTTGTGAGCGAACAAAAGGGAGTAACGATAAGAACGGCCCTGCAGGAGGCCATAAAAAAGCTTGAGGCCGCACGGGTGCCTGACGCAAAGGCAGAAGCCGAGTTTTTACTTACGCATCTGCTCTTCCTCAAAAGGCATGAGCTGTTCCTTGACCCTGAAAGGCAACTGACGAAAAAAGAGAGTGAACTCTGGAACAGCTTCATCGAAAGAAAAGCAAACAGAGAGCCCTCCCAATACATCATCGGAGAGACGGAGTTCTACGGCTACCGTTTCAAGGTAACTCCCGATGTGCTTATCCCAAGGCCTGAGACCGAGCTTCTGGTCGAAGAGGCAATCAAAACAGCCTCTTCGTTCAAAGGTGAAATCAATATAGTAGACCTGTGCACGGGCAGCGGCTGCATAGCAATAGCTGTTGCCAAAGAGATAAAAAGTTCCAATGTCTTTGCAACGGATATTTCAGCGGGGGCATTAAAAGTGGCTGCGGAGAACGCCAAGCTGAACAGCATCACTGAACGAGTTAGTTTTTTTGAAGGAGATCTTTTCAAACCTCTTGAAGGAACAGGTCTTGAAAATAAAATCCATCTCATCCTTTCAAATCCTCCGTATGTTTCAACAAAGGATAAGGAAATCCTTGAGCCGGAAGTGCGGGACTTTGAGCCTGCGTCAGCCCTGCTTGCGGGAGATAACGGCCTTGAATTCTACAGGAGGATAATTCTGGAAGCTCCGCTGTATCTCCTCAGCGGAGGGTATCTTATAATGGAGCTTGGGTACGGGCAAGCCGATTTAGTGCGGAGCATGGCTGAAGAAAACGGACGATTCGCCTCAATTGAAGTTAAAAAAGATTACTCAGGGATAGAGCGGGTCTTTAAGGCGCAGATTAAACAGCACGAACTGTAATCACATCTTTATTATCTCAAGGAGCTTGCACTTCTCCCAGAGCGTCTTTCTGGAAACGCCAAGAAGCTTTGCCGCAAGGGTCTTATTCCCTTTAGTCTCTTCAAGCACTTTTGTGATGTATTGTTTTTCAAAATCCCTCATCACCTTTGTCAGGTGCTCATAGCTCTGGATATTCTGCAATACCTTAAAGCAATCGCCGATATTGTTATTATTGACCTCTTCCGAGAGGTCCCAGGGGTGTATCTCATCCCCCTTGCTCATCACTACTGCCCTTTCAACAATATTTTCAAGCTCCCTGACATTTCCGGGGTACGGGTATTGTAAAAGAAGTTCAACCGCATCTATTGAGAACCCCTTTATATTTTTTTTGTAATGCTCGGAGAAGTAATTGAGGAAGTGGTTGGCAAGCAACATTACATCTCCCTTGCGCTCCCTCAAAGGAGGCAGGGTTATCGGGACGACATTGAGCCTGTAGTAGAGGTCTTCCCTGAATATCCCCTTCTGCACCTCTTTTTTCAGGTCCCTCTGCGTTGCGCATATGATCCTCACATCAACGCTTAGGGTCTCCGTGCCTCCGAGCCTGTCAAACTCCCTCTCCTGCAAAACCCTTAAGAGCTTTACCTGTATGGCAGGGGATATCTCGCCTATCTCATCAAGGAAGAGAGTGCCTTTATTGGCAAGCTCAAACCTGCCTTTTTTCTGCTTTATGGCGCCTGTAAAAGCGCCCTTCTCATAGCCGAAAAGCTCTGCCTCAAGGAGTGTCTCGGGAAGCGCCGCGCAGCTTATCTTTACAAAAGGTTCGTTTCTCCTTTGGCTGTTGAAATGCACTGCATTGGCGACAAGCTCTTTACCTGTGCCGCTTTCCCCGAGTATAAGCACTGTGGAGTCAGTCTGCGCGACTATGAAGACCTTATCGAATATCTCCTTCATCTTCTCGCTCTTGCCTACAATGCCGCTGAAGTTATACCTGCCTTCAACCTGCTCTTTTAGCATCATATTCTCCTCTTCAAGGTCTTTAAACCTTATGAGGCGCTTGACCATCAGGAGGAGTTCATCCATTGAAAAAGGTTTGGTTATGTAATCGTATGCCCCGTACTTCATCGCCTCTACAGCCGTATCAACGGAGCCGTAGGCAGTGATAAGTATCACCTGGGTATCAGGGGAGTTGCGCTTGCACGATTTAAGCACTTCGACCCCGCCGATGTCAGGAAGGCGCAGGTCGGTTATAACGATATCGTAAGAGGTCTCTTTGCTTGAGTTTATGCCCTCTTTGCCTGATTCGGTCTCGTGCACGATATAGCCTTCTTCCTTGAGGGCGTCGCTTATCGATATCCTCATCAAAGGCTCGTCATCTATCAACAGTATCTTTGGTGTCCTCGGCACTTCCATCCTCCGTCAAACAGCTATTGGCAAATATATCTTAAATGTCGTACCTTTTCCAAGCTGGCTTTCAACTTCTATCCTGCCCTTGTGCCTCTCGATTATACCACGGCTTACCGACAGGCCCAGGCCTGTGCCTTTACCGACACCCTTGGTCGTAAAGAACGGGTCAAATATCTTGGGCAGATTATCGGCGGCGATACCGCACCCGTTATCGGAAACAAGTATGCAGTACCAGTTGCCTTCAAACCTTGTCGAGACCTCTATTACGCCCTCTCCGTCAACGGCCTGTATGGCATTGAGGATTAGATTTACAAGTATCTGCTCCATCTGGTGCTTGTCAGCGAAGATGCTCGGCAGCCCCTGCCCGAGCTTTTTGACAAGCCTTATATCTTTGCCTTTGATGATATGGAGGAACAAGGGAATGATTCCCTCTATCATTATGTTTACATCTGTAAGCCTCAGTTCCGGTGCGTGCTGCTGCGAGAAGTCCAGAAGCTGCCTTACGATGTTCTGCACCCGCTTAATGCCTTCTTCCATGAAATCAAGGTACTCTGCCTTACGAGCCTCGGTAAGCTTCTTATGCTTGAAATTATAGAGACAGTTAAGTATCCCGCCAAGCGGATTATTTACCTCGTGCGCTATGCCAGCGGCAAGCTGGCCGATTGCGGCAAGTTTCTCGCTTGAGATGATGCTTGCCTCTATCTCCTTGTTCTTTGTTATGTCCTCTGCCATCCAGACGACATAGTCCGCAGGCCCTGAGCTCTCCGATAATATCGGGAATATGCTTATCCTTAATGAGATGACCTTTCCTTCCGAGTTTGTTATCTTCTGCTCAATGGTCCTGCCCGAGCCTGTTTCAAAGACGCTGTTCATCACTTCATACAGCCCTCTTTTGATCTCAGGATTTGCAAGGTGGACAACGAAGTTAAGGTTTGAGCAGTCCTCGCCCTCTTTGCAATTGCATACGGGGCACGCCTTTGAGGCGTGCCTGTTCCATACGACTATCGACATGTTCCTCTCAACGACATAGAGGCAATACGGAAGGCTGTTTATAATCGACTCGATAAGGTTTTTCTGCTGCCTGAGCTTATCCTGGCTTACCTTTATCCTGTCTTCGTTATCGCGCAGGCTCTTGACCATGATATCAAAGGTCCTTGCGAGGTCTGCTATCTCGTCATTGCCGTCCTTTTGCGTTCCGACGCGGATATTGAGATCTCCCGTTGAAACAAGCTGCGCCTTTTTGGTTAAGGATTTTATCGGCCTCGTTATCATGTATGTGATAAATGAGGCCACACCCGTTGCCATCAGCAGGCCGACAAGGGCTATGGTCGTGACTGCTTTTATGTTCCTGTACTGGAGCTCTACAAACTTTTCCTTTGGCACGCCCACAAAAAGCGACCCTATTATCTTTGCATCGTGGTTGATAATCGGGTCAAACGCAGTGATGTACTGCTTCTGGGCTATTGAGGTCTCTCCCCTGAAGCTCAGGTTCGTATTTATCTCACTGATGACTTCCTTGGGTATTAGATGCCCAATGGTCCTGTGTCCGTTCTCATCCACAACATTGGTGGCTATCTGGACATTACCCATCGCTATGGTGACAAGAGAGCCGGGGATGCTCTCGGCAAGGCTGTCAGAGACGAATGAGTCATTATTCATCAGGTCGCCGGTGATGATTGCGCCTATCACCTTATCGCTGCTGTCCATAACAGGGGTTACTACTATCAGCATCATCCCGTCATTAAGCTCGCCCTCATTTACCAGTTTGCCGCCTTTCTCGGTCACAAGCGGCACATTGGCAAGCCCTGCTATTCCATCCTCGCGCAGTATTTCATTTGAGACTATTTCGGTTGAGATGAAAGATTTTTTCTTCTGGAAGGCCTTCTGCACAAGGCCGTTGAATGAGAGGGGCACGCCGGACTTAAGATTATTCTGGGATGCGATAGTGATTGCCTTGCTGTCTACAACCGCCCAGAGGTCAACATAGGGCCTGAATTTATTCCACGCCTTGAGCTGTTCCTTCAGTACGGTTTTATCTTTCCTGATTATAGACTGCTTTATATAGACTTCGGTAGATGCCTGAAGCATTCCGTATTGCATCTGGTATGCCCTTGCGTAGTACTGCATCCACGCTGCCTTGAGGTTATGGTTAATGGTCTCCTGGGCATCGTCTTTTTTACTGCTGCTTATGATCGTGGTTGTGAGAAAGGCCAGAAAAATAGTAGGCAGAAGCGTTACGACGAGAAAGGAAAATATGAGTTTACTGCCTATGTTCATCTTTGTATCTGCGCTTTAAAAAATGGATAAGGCCCGGCGGCCTTAAGGGAACGGAAATATCTGAATTTTGTATAAAATTTAGAATATTACAAATATGCGGGAAAGTCAAGGAATGCGGAAGGCTTAAAAAGGAGGCGGGGAGGCCCCTGCGGAAGGGCGCTCCCCTTGTTGCGGATTGTGGGGTTTGGGAAAAAACTCTTATGAAACGGCCACTGCCGAAACTATCGTGATTATCACTGCAAGCTGCGCAAAGATTTCGAAGAGATTGAGTTTGTCGCTGTATTTTGCCATTTTATTTCCTCCTTTGTCCGGGTTACCGGCCACCCTTTATTGAGGTGCCGTTTCAGCTTATGGTCCCAGTATACAGGAGGCATCATTAGAGAAAGATTAGAGGAATAAGTGCAGAAACGAATGGAGAGGAAAAATTCAGAGCCTCGGCTGAGCACCGGCGGATAATCCGGTTACATTATCACCCAATCCTTTTGGGATGCGTATCTCGGTTACGCTCTTTATCCTGTTCTTAAGAGCTCCTGTCTTTGAGCGCTTGCCAAGCTCAAGGCTTGTCACGGCGGCCTTATTTAAGACCTTCATGCCGCCCCTGTCCATGTAACCGAATATCTGGTGTATGACATAGGGCTTGCCTTTATTTGTCCCGATATAAAGCATGACATGGCCCCTGAGGGTGAGTATCGTAATGCCGGGAGTAGCTTTACCGAGCGCCCTTTTAAGCTCAAGCCTTGTGTCGTCCTCATAGGCGTGCGCCTTTATCAAACCGGCATAGCCCTGCTGGCTGGAATTACGGGGCATCGTAATCCCCATTGTAGCGAATATGTCCTTGATAAATATGGAGCAGTCGCGCTTTCCATCCCTGCCGCCCCAGCCGTACTCTTCACCAAGCATCTTGAATGCCTGAGCGATAACATTCTTTTTAGTGTAAGGCAGAAAGCCTTTATTCACATCAGCCTTCTTATCTATATAAGCCTCTATCCATACTGCCTTGCCCTCCTCAGACCTCCAGGGGAACTCCACTATCCAGGGAGCGCGCCCTTTTTTCTTCTGCCCGCTTTCTTTAAGGCGGATAACCGCACCCATCGGGATTGCGGCTGCAGGCGTCTTTAATTCTTTATCGGAAAAGACATGGATTCTGCTTCCGGTGACTACAAGAAACTCTCCGGTCTTTTCAGTGTCATCATCCGTGAACGCAACCTTATCGATTTTTATCCAGCCCCTCACAGCCCCTGTCTGGAAAAAACCCCACTGCCCATCCCTGCTTATATGGAGCAGGACTACCTTCTCAGGCGGATAGAGGCTTGAGTACTGGAATGTATCGAACTCAAGGGAGCCCGGACTTTTAAGTACCGGCTCTTCGGTAGGGAACGCCCTCACATCAGTGCGCTCCACTATCACGGCCGGCCTTAAAAAATTCTCTTCCATAACCCCATCGAGGTTCATATTATCCTCAACGGCATCGAAGAACTCCCTTGATATCTGCTCGCCAAGGGAATTATACCTGACCTCATCAGGACGGGGGAACCTGTCACGGGTCAGATACCCGTAGAGCCTTTCGCCTGACATGATGGTCGGCATATTATCTATTACCGCCATCTGGTCGAAGTCATCGAGGATGGAGCTGTTAAGAGCTTCTATTTCATTAGGCTTTAAAATTACGGAGTCCGGGGATTTGAGCTTGGATATCCAATGCGAGGCCTTCTCCACATTCGGCCTTGCAGATGAATAAGAGGGCAATACGAGGACTAAAAACAACGCGAGTATATTTATTGCTATCGACGCCATGCTTCCTGCTTCTCTAAAGATTAATTCCTTGTGCGGCCTGCCATATTCTAATACTTACATATGGGGCTGCGCAAGGTTATTCTCATTGACTGCGGCTATATTCTGCGGGTATATTGAAAACGCTTTGTCCGCGTCATTATATTAGAAGCAGGGATTTGAAGGCTGTGACAAAAGTCCGGCCTTTTTTATTTGGAACAATGGATAAAAACAATTCACATATGGTTGGCTACGGCCTTGCCGCTGCCTCGGCCATCACTTTTTCCGCAAAGGGCATATTCGCCAAGATATTGTACGGCTACGGCATAGACCCGATAACACTCCTTGCGCTAAGGTTCATTATTGCAATGCCTTTTTTCTGGCTTACCTTATGGTTCTATCCGTCGGGAAAGGTAGACTTAAGGGATATGGCTGTGCTTGTAATCAGCGGGCTTCTGGGGCTCTACGGGGCTGCTTTGACAGATTTCTACGGGCTCCTGTATATAGACGCATCCCTTGAGAGGGTAATCCTCTATACATATCCAGCGATAGTCGTTATCTGGACATATCTATTTTTTAAGGAAAAACTCGGCAGGAGAAAGCTCATCTCTATCGGGCTTACTTATGTGGGGCTTGCCTTTGCGCTGAAGATATTCAGCGGCGGGAAAGGGATAAACTTCTTTGGGGCAGGGCTTGTGCTATTCTCAGCGATCATCTATTCGCTGAGCTACATAATCACGGAGGTATTGAGCAGGAGGGTTTCAGGCGTAAAGATATCGGCATATACCACTACTGCGGCGGGCTTTGCGTTTATCGGCACATGGCACGGCAAATATGTGCCTACAGACCCTCATGTCTGGGGGCTTATCTTCGTGCTTGCGGTATTCTCAACCTATATACCGGTGCTGACGCTTGCCCTTGGCATAAAGAGAATAGGGGCAAGCAGGGCCGCGCTCGTCAGCTTCATAGGCCCTGTTTCAACAGCGATACTTGCCTATGTTTTCCTGAACGAGACAATGGAACTGATACAGATAATAGGCATGGGCCTTGTAATAATCGGAGTCCTGGTAATATATTCCGAGAAAAATGGAAAAAAAGGAGGGGAAAAAGCGGCTATTTAGTATGCGTTGGCTTCTTCTGCTCCACATCCTTAAGAAAAGCCCCGAATTCCTTGTCCACTCCGCCGATGTGGTTTATAAGCCAGTCAACGACCTCTCTCTGCACTCTTATGACAAGACCGGTAGATACTCCTGCCTCAAACTCTTTCCTGAGCTTTGCGATATCTTCGATAAACCTTGTGTGCTCGACCAGGTGCGCAAGCGTACCGGGGTAATTGTATTTATTCATGGCCTGTTCCTCAGCCTCGAAATGCACCACGAAGTAATCGTCAAGGAACTTGAAGACCTTTCCGATCTCATCTTTGCCAAGCCCCATGTTCATGGCCTGCAGAAGCTTGTTTATCCTTTTAAAAAGCTCCTTATGATGCCTGTCCTGCCACTCTATGCCTGTTGAGAAACTTTTACTCCACTCTATAACCATTGGTCCTCCGCGAAGCCTTTACTGCTTCATGGGCGATTATAAATCAAAGCGAATGTTTTTGGAATTTTTATATTTCTGGCCGGGAAACGCCTGGTATGATCTGAGGATTAAAATGTAAAAATAAGGGGATGGGCAGTTTAAGGTCTTGCCCGGGACCGTATAGAGCAGCCGTCGCTACAATGGGCGACTCTCGGGATGCTGAAACGTTTCATAATGCTCCCCCCTTTCACGGCTTATTGTTTTATTTTTGGAGATGGCTTACTCTGCCGATTCTTCATCCATCTCTTCGCTCTCAGCCATCATGCTTTCATCCATCATGGGCTCCTCAAGCGAACTGCCCATGGACGGGCAACTCTGACCCATCATACCTTCACCCATGCCGCCCATCATGGGGCCCATCTGCATCATGTCCCTGAGTTTTCCTCTCTGCTCATCATTAAGTATCTTCTTGAAATCTTCCAGCGCCTTTATCCTTGAGAACATGAGGTCAGCTTTTTTCGATGTTATGTCGCTTACCTTTGCCTTTACCTTATCAAGGTTGACCGGTTCAGCGGTAACAAGCTCCTTAAGCTCGATTTTCGCTACTTTTATATCAGCCTCAGCCTTTACCGTCCTCTTCATATAATCAGAATGGAGCGCGCGGGCCTTTGCCATCTGATCAGGGCTGAGGTTTAACCGGCGAACAGCCCTCATATACATTTTACCATAATTCCCGCCGTCCATCATACCCATTCCGCCGCCCATCTTATGCCTGCCCATCATACCTCCGCCCATGCCCCCCATCATGCCCCCCATCATGCCCCCCATCATGCCCCCGCCCATTCCCATCTGCGGGCAGCCGTCTGCGGGACACTGCGGGCAAGACTGCGTCATGCCGCCCATCATGCCGGGGTGCATACCGCCCATCATGCCTCCGCCCATCATCCTTTCCTGCTGCATTCTCATGGCTTCAGGCATCTGGGCAAGCATGACATTGACAGGCATGTTCTGCCCTGCCCTGTTAACCTCAAGGGCAACCTGATTTCCGACCTTTGAGCTCTGCACCTCTGAGATGAACTGGTCAGAGTTCCTGACATCTTTTCCGTTGAGTTTTACTATAACATCCCCGGTGTTGAGGCCGGCGTCATCAGCGGGGCTGCCCGGGGCTACATTGGAGATCATTACCCCTTTTGCGTCCCTCATGCCCATGGCCTTTGCAAGCTCCTGATTTACATCCTGAATGGTCACGCCAAGCCAGGGCGTGGCCTGGCTTGGCTGGGCCGCTTGTTTTTGTGGTTGTGAAGTCTGTGATTGGGATACGGCTGAATTGTGCTGATGTGAAGTCTGTGCAAAGACCGGCGGAACAGCCGTAAGTAAAAGCGCGATTAAACCTGTAAATATAGCCCTCGGATTGCTCATTTGAAACCTCCTTTAAGAAAGTTTAAATACATCCAAGACAGCAATATTACATCTGACGATGAGGCACAACGGATTTAAACAGGCAAAAACCTGCTGTCAATCCATCTCCTGATGACTTTCCACGGCTTTGAACGGATCTTATTGTAAACCCAGGTATAGAATGTGTCGCAGTCCTCTTCTCCCCTTATCACATCGTAGAACCTGAGCATTATCTCATGGTCTTTCTCTACAATGCTGTACCAGAGGCGGGGATGGTTATAGACAAGATCGCTCAGCTTTTCAGCGGCCTTGAACTCAGGCAATATCTCTTTTTCCAGCCATTCCTGATAAGGGTTAAGGTCGATTGAGCCTGAAGCCATACTGTTTATTATAACAGAAGAAGCTGCTTTCGCTGTCCTTATGGCGTAATAGATGCCCTCGCCAAGGAACGGGTCTACAAGGTGGCCTGTATCGCCTACGAGAACTACCCTGCCCTTTACCGAGGCTGGCGCTCCGTCATAGTAGATAGGCACTGTCCAGCCTATCCTTTCCTCTACTTTCAAATTTGTCAAAGCAGGGTGGCTGCCGGCAAACGAATTAAAATATTCCTTAATCTTTCCGCCTACTTTGCATGTATCACCCGCAAGGCCGACTGAAAGGTACTTCTCCTTGGGGAATATCCAGCCGTAGCCGTATGGAACCCCTCCGAAGTCTATGAAAAGCTTGCCTTTGCAGTTTGCAGTCTCACGGTCATAAGGGACCTCGGCGGTTATGGATACAGCCGCTTCCTTTGGGTTAAGCCCGAAGACCTGCCTGCCGACGAGGCCGGAAGACCCGTCTGCCCCTACAAGCACTTTTGCCTTATAGACCTCTCCGTTGGCGCATGTTACGGAGACATGGTCCCCGTGGTCCTCAACGGATTTGACCCTGCACCCTTCGATAATCTCCGCGCCTGCATCTTTTGCCTTTTCTACAAGGAAGTGGTCAAACCTGTCCCTCATTACATTGTAGCCGACAGGCCTGTCAGAGATGATATCCATCGCCCTTTCGGACTTGTAGGTATAAGTGGCGCCGTATATGGTGTCTTCGATTACCTCTTTTATGCTGAAGTCAAGTATGCGTTCTATCTTTGTGGAGATACAGCCGCCGCATGACTTGTATCTCGGGAACTTTTCCTTATCAAGGCCAAGCACCTTGAGGCCGCTTTTGGCAAGAGTATAGGCAGCTGTTGAACCGGCTGGCCCGAGGCCGGCAACAATAACATCGTACGACATTTTCTATTCGGTCTCCTTTTCGACGCTGAATTCCATATTTCCGCACCAAAAGCCCGTATTATTGAGAGATTCGCTCTCCCAGCGCAGCACCTTAAGGTGCGCCTTTTCCATCTCAAGAAGTTTTGTCAGCACTACTTTTTCAACAGGCTCTTTGGCCTGCTTAAGGAGATTTGAATAAAAATCAATGGCGCTTTCCTCATTCTCCATTGCTATTGCAACCGCATTGAGGTCGGTCTGGTTTGTCTGGAACCTTTTTACAAGCTCATTTTCCTTCTGAAAGATGGGGATTCCGCCTTCCATAAAGGAGTCTCCGCCCCTCTTTAATGCCTCTTCATAGCCTATCCAGCCGAGGCCCTTTTTTACGGATTCCGCTATCTTTGAGATGACCATGATATGGGCAAGCTCATCCTTGGCAAGGTTTATGAAAACACCTTTGCCTTTCGAGTCCTCAACAAGGGCCGCCGCGGTTGTATAAAAGTGATATCCTGATATCTCTGTATTATAGGCTGTGCTCAGCTGGTCAACTATATTCCTGTTCTCAGACATGGTCCCTCCAAAATGGTTTATTTGAACGGTCTATGAAACCGTGCAACTACCCGCCGATTATACTGAATCTGAGTCCGAGCCTATATTTATCTTCTGCCTTGGTCAGTCCTGCCGGCCTTCTCCGCTTCGTGCTTCTTTTCAACGGCCTCGCCCCTGATCCTGTCCTCGCAGGCATGGCAGATGGTCATGTCGGAAGGCTTTCCGCACACTGAACAGACGTGCTTTTTTTCCTGCTCTTTTTTCTTCTCTTCCATATATACCCCCTCGAATGAGTTTACTTAAAAGTTATTTACCTGTTGATGTAAGCCTTACAGATACCATATAACGGGAATTATTACAATACAGGCAGTTAGTGATTGTTATTTTTTAAAGATATCTGCTGATATCCCTGAAAGACAGGCCTTTAAGCGCAGGTTTCTGGAGATTCCTGTGCTGTATAAGAACCTTGAAAATATCTCCCATGCCGTCAGGCATGATAAGCCTTGCAATGGCCCTGTTGAAATTTATCCTCTCATGTTCAGCCATTTTTGGGTCTGTCCCTGCCTCCATCAGCTCTTCATGTATCCCAAGCCCAAGCAGAAAGTCCTTCTGGGTAGTGTAGCCTGTAAGATTAAGCCCTGACATTTGGCCTTCCCTGACGAGAGTCGTGAAATCAATGTGGGTGGTAATATCCTGAGAGCCTATATTGATGTACGGGTTATCATTTAAGGTGTGCCTGAAATGGCAAAGGAGGCTGCCCTTCCTGTGCGGAGCGTAAAGCTCAAGGCCGTGATAACCATAGTCTATGGTAATGACAAAGCCTGTCTTAAGAAGGCTTGCGGCCTTTCTTATCCATTCCTTTGCCGCAAGGTTTACCTCTGTGATATGCCCGTCTGAAAGCTCAACCCCCAGGTCTTTAAAATATCGTTCAAGAGCATCCGTAGAAGGCTCGCCTATGACATCGACAAACGATGAGCCGTCATAACCTACATATATCTCTTTGAGTTTACCCTCAATAAAAATAACCCTGTGCACCGGGAAGCTGTCTATAAGCTCATTTGACAGTATGCAGCCGCAAAAAGGCGCAAGCTCATCGAGGCTTTCATGCCAGGTTATGCGCCCTGCAGCCTTTTCCCTCAGATTTGGGTTTTTCTCAATCAGCCTTATTTTAATTATTTCAAAAAGTTCGGGGTAATGCGCCTGAATAGTATCAAGAATGCCTTTGGAAAGAATTCCCCTGCCTGCCCCTGCCTCAACAAGCTCAAATTCACCGGGCCTTCCCAAAATTGCCCACATCTCGTGGATTTGTTTAGCGATTATCTTTGAGAATATCGGGCTTACATCAAGGCTTGTGATGTAATCTCCGCCCCTGCCCCATACCCCCGGCTGGGAGGTATAATATCCGCCCTCGCGCCAATAGAGAGCAAGCTCCATGAACTCGGCAAAGGTAATCTTACCCTTCTCCGCGATTCGCCTTTCAATCTCTTTTATAAGGGCTGGTTTTAACGGGGCTTGTTCTTCGGCTGAAGGCCGGGGAGAATTGTTTTCTCCCCGGGTTCCTTTCAAATCAGGCATTAACAACCTCTACGAAAGCCTCACTCGGTGCGTAGCACACCGGGCATACATCAGGAGGGTGTTCCCCCTCATGGATATACCCGCATTCGATACAACGCCATTTTTTCTTCATACGGCCTCTTTACTTTTTTTATTTACTTTCTGATGCCGAGAGTCGTCTCAAAGGTGTCGGCATGGCCTTCTTCCTGTGAGAGTATCTGCTCAAGCATAAGCCTTGTTGTTGAATCTCCGAGTTCAGCACAGAGCTTTACATGCTGTCTGTAGCGCTCTATCGCGTCGTTCTCGCTTGCAAGGTCGTCGTTAAGCATCTGCTTAAGGTCGCCGCCCCTCTTGATGTTAGCGGGCTTATTAGTAGGCTCTCCACCGAGATAGACTATCCTTTCGGCCAAAAGTTCGGCGTGCCTCATCTCATCCATTGCGACTTTCTTAATCAAATCGATTATAGCCGGGCTGTCCATGCCTTCGCCCTCATAATGATGCCCCATATACTGAATGATGGCAGCCAGCTCATTTGCCCTGTCCACATTAAGCGCTTCCACTATCTTTTTCCTGGTCTCTTCACTCAACGCCATACCCACCTCCGATTTTTGAATTATTTTTCAGCCAGTGTTTTTCAATTCTAACCGTTTTGAAATAATCCCTCAACAGAATTATAAAGGGCTAAATTGAAAAAAATTACCATTCATTATATCATAATTTAGGACATTTGACATAAGGGCTGCCTTACAGGCTTACCATGCCTTGACATTATCGAATTCACCTGCTTAAATCTAAGTATGCGAAAGCGCACCTGAACCTTATTTTTAAACCCGCTGCTGAGTTTCTCAAGCCTCCTGTTAATGCGGAACTGACCACCCCGAAGGCCGAAAGGCAAGCAAAACAGTTTTAAATAACTTAAACAAAGCCGCCAAATACGGAGAGAGGATTATGGATAGCAAATCCAAAAATTTCTGTTTTCCCATTTTATTTTCAACCAAACCTCCTGAATTCCCTTATCCTCTGCCGTATTAAACTCAATTCAAAGCACAGTTCAATCTCAATACGGGGGTACCTTTATGAGCGTCGCGTTCAAAGAAGAATTTCCGTACCCTTCACCGGAGCCGTTTGGAAAGCCCGGAGTAACGCCTAACTGGTCAAGAGCCTCCAAGCAGGGTATCGGCACATCCATCGGAGATGCCTCAAAGGTCTGGTTTACCATAGCCGACGGCGTAATAACCGAGGTCTACTACCCTACTATCGACACCGCCAATGTGCGCGACCTTAAATTCCTCATAACAGATTCAAAGACCTTCTTTGATGAGGAAGGGGTCGACACTGCCTCGACAATTGAATACATCGATGCCAAAGCCCCTGCCTGGCACATAATAAATACTGCAAAATCAGGCAATTACAGAATAATCAAAAGGGTATTTACAGACCCCGCGTCCAACTCCCTTATCATCAGCACACAATTCGAGGCGCTTAAAGGCAAAGTCGGGGATTACAAGCTCTATGTCCTTTTTGCGCCGCATATAAAAAACAGAGGTTATGAGAACTCAGGCAGGTGCGCTGATTATGAGGGGCGCAGCTTTATGTTTGCCCGGAGAGAGGATATTACCGCTGCCCTGACCTGCGATGTGCCGTTTACCCGCATGTCCGCGGGATATTCAGGTTATTCCGACGGCTGGCACGACCTTAAGGATAACAACAACATGGACTGGTCTTTCCAGAGGGCTGAAGAGGGCAATGTCGCGCTTATAGGAGAGATACCCATTGACAGGTTCAACCTTGTCCTGAGCTTCGGGAGAGACGAGGTAGAGGCGGCGCTTGACTCTGAGCTTGCCCTTTCAAGGGATATAAAAGAGATAGAGAGGGAATATATCAGAGGCTGGAAGAGATATATCAACAGCCTTGAAAATCTCGGCAGGGTGGCAGAAGACAGGGGCAGGAGATTTTTAGCAAGCTCAATTGTACTAAAGACGCATGAGGACAAGACCTATAAAGGCGGGCTTATTGCCTCGCTTTCAATACCCTGGGGTGAAGTAAAAGGAGATACGGACGGCACAGGATACCATCTTGTCTGGGCAAGGGACCTTGTAAAGGCTGCCTTCGGCTTCATGGCAATGGGGGATGAAAAGACGCCGTCAGATATATTGAGATTCCTCCTCAATACCCAGAATCAGGACGGCTCATGGCCTCAGAACATGTGGATAAACGGCAAGCCCAACTGGGAATATGTCCAGCTCGATGAAGTAGCCCTGCCCATAATGCTTGCGTGGAGGCTTAAGGGCATGGGGGTTGCGGGCCACGAGTTCTATCCCATGGTCAAGAAGGCCGCTGGCTATCTGGTCAGGAACGGGCCTGTTACGGAACAGGAACGGTGGGAGGAGAACATGGGCTTTTCACCTTCAACCCTTGCCGCAGAGGTCTCATCTCTCATCTGCGCGGCAAACTGGGCGCTTGAAATGGGTGAAGAGGCAGACGCGCAGGTTCTCTTTACGACAGCAGATGCCTGGAACTCAAGGATTGAGGAATGGACATTTACGGAGTGCGATTGCATCGGGGAGAATATACCCGGCCATTATTTAAGGATAGTCCAGCAGGTCTCTGAATCACTCACCCCTTCGGAGCAGCTCTGTCATGCGCTTGTCTTTAACAGGAACAGGCCGCATGACATGCCGCACCATCAGGGTGAGCTTGTCGATGCGGGCTTCCTTGACCTTGTAAGGTTCGGCCTCAGGTCTCCTAAAGACCCGAGGATAATGAGCTCCATCGAAGTGGTCGATAAGCTCCTGAGGTTCGAGGGAGACAATAAAGTAGCTTTCTACAGGTTTAACGGGGACGGCTACGGAGAGACGGAGGACGGCTCACCTTTCCGGGACTCAGGCGCAGGCAGGCCTTGGCCTTTGATAACCGGAGAAAGGGCCATGTACGAGCTTATGGCAGGCAGAGACCCATTCATATATTTAAAGTCTTTTGAGGAATTCGCCAATGAAGGATTGATGTTCCCGGAGCAGGTATGGGACAGGGACGATATCCCTGAAAAGCGTCTGTATAAAGGCAAAGGCACAGGGTCGGCCACCCCGCTCATGTGGGCGCACTCTGAATACATAAAGCTTCTGAGGTCAGTAAAGGACAATAAGGGCTGCGACCTTATAGACGAGGTCAAAAAGAGATATGTCGATCTTGGCATCGAATTCCGCATGGCTGAATGGAAAAAGGATAAGCCGATAACCATCGCAAGGTCAACTGAGATAGTAAGGATCATCTCTTTTGAGAAGGCAAACATCGTCTGGACAAATGACAACTGGCAGACCAAATCAGAGGACACTATGGTTGAGACTGGTTTGGGCCTCCATTACATTGATTTCAAACCGGGCTCTTTGAAGTCGGAATCAAGTCTCATTTTCACTCTCTACTTCCCGAACACAGGCAAGTGGGAAGGCAAGGACTACGCTATAAGGATATTCTGACAGGATGCGCATAAAAAGCAGGCAGCCGTCATTGCGAGGAGCGATTTACCGCGACGAAGCAATCTTAATTATTTGATATACTTAAACGAGATTGCTTCGGTTCGCTCGCAAAGACAGCTTTTTTCATTTTTCCGCACCCTGTTAAACACTTACAATACAGCCCGGAGGGACAGGATGCACAAGAGCCTTGCCAGAAAGATACTGGAAAGCCATATTGTATCAGGCAGTTGGAACGAAAGCCCGGAGATAGGCATAAAGATAGACCAGACCTTGACGCAGGACGCAACAGGAACTCTTGCCTATCTTGAGTTCGAAGCGCTGGGCATAGACTCGGTAAAGACCGAGCTTTCCGCAAGCTATGTCGATCATAACCTTCTTCAGACGGATTTCAAGAACGCTGATGACCACAGGTTCCTGATGTCGTGCGCCATGAAGTACGGAGTCTACTTCTCACCTCCGGGCAACGGAGTTTCCCATCCGGTACACATGGAGCGTTTTGGAGTGCCAGGCAAAACCCTCCTTGGCTCAGACAGCCACACATCAACTGCAGGCGCGCTCGGCATGATAGCCATAGGCGCGGGAGGTCTTGATGTGGGCCTTGCAATGGCAGGTGAGCCGTTCTTCCTGAAAGTCCCGAAGATAATGGGCGTGAAGCTTACAAAAAAGTTAAAACCGTGGGTTTCCGCAAAGGATGTGATACTTGAGATGCTCCGCCGCCATACAGTAAAAGGCGGTGTTGGAAAGATAATCGAATACTGGGGGCCGGGGGTCAATACCTTATCCGCAACCGACAGGGCAACGATTGCCAATATGGGCGCTGAACTTGGGGCAACCACCTCGATATTCCCTTCCGATGAGATGACAAGGGATTTCCTTGAACGGCAGGGCAGGGTCCACCAGTGGATACCGCTTGAGGCAGACCCGAATGCAGAATACGACGAGAACGATGAGATTGACCTGTCAGCAATAGAGCCTCTGATAGCCTGCCCAAGCTCCCCCGATAATGTAGTAAAAGTAAAAGACATCGAAGGCACTCCGGTAGGGCAGGTCATAATAGGTTCATCCGTAAACTTCTCTTTCAGGGATATGATGGTGGTATGCAAGGCTTTGAAGGGAAAAGTCGCGCACCCTTCGGTAAGCCTTGAGATAAATCCGGGCAGCAGAGAGGTGCTTGAAAACATAGAGAAGGCTGGCGGTACGCTTATACTCAACCACGCAGGAGCGCGCGTACAACAGTCAGGCTGTCTCGGCTGCATAGGCATGGGGCAGGCCCCTCCTACAAAGACCGCCTCTGTCAGGACATTTCCAAGGAATTTCAAAGGCAGGAGCGGCACAGAAGATGATTTTATCTATCTCTCAAGCCCTGAGACAGCTGTTGCTGCCGCTATATTCGGCAGCATCACAGACCCGAGGAAACTCGGCACTTACCCAAAAATAACGGAACCCAAAAAATATATTTATAATGATTCAATCATCTTAAAGCCCTTGCCTGTTGAAGAAAGAAAAAAGGTGACGATAGTACGGGGGCCGAACATAGCGCCCTTCCCTGCCCTTGAGCCCTTGCCTGAATCCTACGAAGGAGAGGTGCTGCTTAAGGCAGAGGACAATATCTCAACAGACCACATAATGCCCGCAGGAAACGAGGTATTGCCACTGCGGTCCAACATACCGCTTATAAGCGAACATACATTTGAAAGGGTTGATAAGACCTTCAGCTCAAGGGCAAAACAGGCCCAAGGGGCAATAGTAGTCGGAGGAGAAAATTACGGACAGGGCTCATCAAGAGAGCACGCTGCCCTCGCGCCAAGGTATCTTGGGGTCAGGGTAAAGATAGCAAAGGGCTTTGCCCGCATCCACAGGACAAACCTCATAAACTTCGGCATCATACCGCTTACATTCAAAAACCCTTCTGACTATTCAATTATCGAGCAGGGCGACAGGATAAGCTTACCTGATATCAGGAAGGCTATCGAGAACGGGGCAGAGGAGTTTGAGGCGATATTAAAAGGCAGGGAAGAGAGGAAGCTCCCTTTGAAAATAATCCTCAGCAAAAGGGAGCGAGACTGCATACTTGAAGGGAGCCTTTTGAATATTATAAAAAAGAAATTCTACCGACCCAAGTAGGCGCCCAAGAAGGCGCCTACTTGGTCTAACATTAAAGGGCAGGCTTCTGTGTTTCAGTCTGTACAGGAGCGGGCTGTACTGCCTGAGTAGGCTGAACAGGAACAGGCTGCTGGTTTGCCTGAAGCTCTTTGGCCCCCTGCCCGTAAGTATAATAGTAAACTGTGTTACGCTTGTTGATGCTATCTGCATCAATTGCTGCTTCCGGGGCTGCCCAAACTATCGAGATAGGCCAGAAGAGCAGGTTTAGGACACCATACATCCATTGCTCACCCTCATTAGTCCCTATAGCCAAATAAAAATTCCCAAAACCTGGGAGGATATTGAGAACGCCTGCCGCACCCGGATTCTTAAGTTCTTCATGAGGTACAATTACGCCCTTGGCTTTGAGTTCAGCTATCTTTGTCTTTTCAAGGGAACTGAGGGTGGTGCAAGATGTGAGCGAAATAGCGAGTAAGGCCATTAAAAGTTTCTTTTTCATCGTGGACTCCTTGAAATAAATTTATAGGGAGCCGAAATATTACATTAGTTACAATAGTAAAGCAAGTCTAATGAGTTTGTAAGTATAAAATAATCTTTTTTAGATATTTTTTTTAATATTTTCAATCAAATGATTAAATTTATCATCCCCCTGCCCTGAGATGAGCTTTACTTTTTCCTTTGGAACGCCCGCGCCTATCCTTATGGCGGTCTTGATTTGCTTCTGCTCCCAGACATCCTTTTCAGTTACAGGCTCCCATTTGCCGAATGACTTTATTACGCCAAGCCCGACAATATCAGCCGCAACCCTGTCACCGCTTGCAATTATTAAATTCGTATCAGCCGGAGTGCCTTCCCAAGGGCCTCCCTCTATCATGGATACAGTCCCGTCCACTATATTCAGGTCAGGAGTATAGGCAGCGTTAAATTCCGCCACCACCTCCTCCCAATGCACAGGGTCAACAAGATAAGGCCTCTGCTTTAAATGGGTGCATCCGATGAAATTTTTAAGCGTGATAGAGTAGCTTGCCGACCTGTGGGTCTTGATCACAGGCAGGTTTATTATGATGTCCGGCCTGAATATCCACTCGGTCACATATGCTTTTTTAATGTATTGGTTCTTTGGCAGATCCACCTCTACCCAGCCGAAGTCCTCAAAGGTGATGACCTCTGCCCCGTTCTCCTCAGCCGCCTGTTTTATCCTGTTCTTCTTCATGTTCCTTGTAGTTGAAAGGGTCCTGAATGCGGACATATCGCCTACATAGACCTTCTGCGCGCCATATTCGTAGAGTATCTTTACGAGGGAGCCGACAACATCCGGGTTTGTTGTCGCCGGGTTCTTCTCGCCTGAGACGACATTGGGCTTCACAAGGATGGTCTTCCCCTTTACCCCAAGCTTCTCAAAGCCCCCGATAAAAGCGACCGCCTCTTTTATCATCTCTTCAATGGGCTTGCTTCCTGATATGCCGACAAGAGCCTTGTCGCCGTCCATGAAACGGTTTTCCCTTATCCTCGGGAAGCTCTTCTTCTTTGGCTTGAAAAAAAACTGCGCAAGCGCAGTGGTATTGCCTGAGAAAAGGAAGAGAAGAAAAACACCGATTATTTTCAAAATGTATCGCCTTGATAGCATTGACGGGCCTTTTATGTTTTTGATTTAAGTATAGCAGGGTTGGAAAGAGGAGGGGCGGGGCGTGAAAAGGAAAAAATATTCAGTCAGTTCAGTGCTGTTTTAACTTTGCTTCGCTCCTAAACAATATTTTTCTTTCCCTCTCCCCTTGTGGGAGAGGGCTGGGGTGAGGGGGTAAAAAAACAGATTGCTTTCAATCTGTTCACAAATGACGACCTTTGGTATTTTCCCAAGGAAAGAGGGCAGTCCAAAATCTTTAATGCAGGATTCCCGATAGAAGCATTCGGGAATGACGGCTTGATTAAGCTGGGAGCCAATGCCCTGAGGAGCAAGCCCAGCGCACAAAAGTTAAAAAACAACAACGCTTTACTACAAGTCTCTTTTTTGAAGCTCAGTGCTGTTTTAACTTTAACGCCAGCCGGGCTCTTTCGGGCGAATGGCTCGCCACCCGCTCCTCCCCAATCCGCTCGCTCGCCCTGCCTCCCTTAGGGGATGCTTCGCCATTTGCGCCCTCGGGGGTTTTGTAAAGACAAAATACAAAAAAGATTGCCTCGTCGCTTCGCTCCTCGCAATGACAATATTTTTCTTCCCCTCTCCCCTTGTGGGAGAGGGCTGGGGTGAGGGGGAAAAAACAGATTGCTTCGCTCTGCCCGCGATGACAGGTTTAGTAATTGTCATTCCCGCGAAAGCGGGAATCCAGTATTTTTAAAAATAGATTCCCGATAGAGACATTCGGGAATGACGACTTGATTAGCGAACGGACTCGACAGCGAACGGAGTCCAATGCCCGGAAGGGCGAACGGCAGTTCGCAAAAGTAATAAAGCACAGTGACAGGTATAGCCCACCCTTCAATTGCTCTAAATACTGGATTCCCGATAGAGACATTCGGGAATGACGGCTTGATTAAGGAGGGCTGGGGTGAGGGGTAGTTTTTACTTTTCCCCCTCCCCTTTTATCCCTTCCCATCAGGGGAGGGGGAATTGTTTTTATATCTTGTCTTGTTTTTAAAACACCACCTCAAGGGGCATCATTGGAAAGGTTTACTTTACTTCAGCACTTCCTTAAGCTTTGAGAATTCATCGATGATAATATCGCACCCTGCCTCGACCAGCTCTCCCCTGCCCCTGAACCCGTATGCGGCCCCGACTGTGCAGGTTCCAGCGGCCTTTCCAGCCTCGCAGTCAACAGGACTGTCACCGACTATAACCGCCTTGTTTGGAGCAACCCCCAATGTATTTACGACCTTCTCAACAGGCTCGGGGTGAGGTTTTTTATTAAGGAGAGAATCCCCTCCCAATACCATCCTGAAATACCTGCTCAATTTTAATATATCGAGTATCTGCTCCGATAAGCCGATTGGCTTATTGGTAACAATAGCCATCTGCTTGCCTTTATCCCTGAAAAACTCGATGGTATCTATCACCCCGGGGTATATATATGTCTTTACCACAAGGTGCCCTCCATAGAACTCAAGGAACTTGTTCCTTGCCTCAAGTATCCTCTCAGGGCCCTCATCAGGCATAAGCTTCTCAAGCAGCGGCTTTACTCCCCAGCCGATATGCCCCACAATTTCATTGATATCCCTCTCCCTGTGGTCCATCGCAAGAAGCGTCCTGTTGGCTGACCAGGCTATGTCCTGGCTTGAATCAATGAGGGTTCCGTCAAGGTCAAAGATTATAAGGTCTGTCTCTATTATACGGCTCACGGTATCGGTATCCTTTTCATTCAATAAAATCAAGAGCCGTAGAGTATAACACAGCCGCAAACTATTGACAAATGCCAATAAAGTGACATAATTCTATTAGATAATGAAAATCATTATCAATCAGGGAGGAGGCGGTGACAGATGTCAAAGATTAGTTGGGTAGAAAACCTGGAAATAGCTCAGAAAGAGGTATTCAGGACAGGAAAGCTCGTACTGATGTTCTTCCATCATCCCGCGTGCGGAGGATGCAGAAAGACTATCGATATAACATTTGACGACAAGGATGTGCTTGAATTAATTGATAAAGAGTTTGTGCCTGTCTCATTTGTGGTTACAGAGGCGCAGGATGTGACGGCAAGATACAAGGTGGAATGGACTCCCACTTTCATTATTGCTGACGCTTTCGGAAATGAACTTGAACGCTGGGTGGGCTATCTGCCGCCTGAGGATTTTATTTCACAGGTTCATCTCTCGGAAGGTCTTGCGGCTTTTCACAGGAACAATTTTCCACAGGCCGAACACGCCTTTGAATGGATAATAGACAATAACCCCGACTCGGAGATCGCCCCAAAGGCAAGGTATTACATGGGTGTGACCCTTTACAAGGAAACGGGAGACCCTGCTCACCTTACCCGCACCTGGGAAGCGATGAATAAGAGATATCCGGGTCATTTCTGGACAAAAAAGGCATCAGCATGGTCGTAGCCTCCTGATGTTCCTGATTGGCGGCCCCCGCCCGCAAAGGGCGGGGTTTTTCTTTGCCTTCTTTACGCCCTCAAAAAAAGCTCTCTTACCTTTACAATCATTACCTCTTTTGATATTCTATCCTGAAGCTTAATTCACCTTATAAAACAAGGTTCTATGTTAGTAAGAAAGCCCTGTGTAGCAGGGAAATTCTATCCGGGCGACGAGAAAACGCTTAAGGCCTCGGTTGATAATTTCCTCTCCCACAGCCCTAAGGAAACGGCAAAGGCCATCATTGCCCCGCATGCGGGTTATGTCTATTCAGGCGGGGTTGCAGGTTTTATATATTCATGCGTCCATATGCCCGATGATGTTATACTCATCGGCCCTAACCACACGGGACTTGGCAAAAAGGTATCGGTAATGGCGCAAGGCGCATGGGATATGCCCCTTGGCAAGGTCAATATAAATAAAGAGCTTGCCGAAGAGGTCATCAGTTCCTCCGCCCTCTTTTCAAAAGACAATGAAGCGCACCTGCTTGAGCATTCCCTTGAGGTACAGCTCCCTTTCATCTACAGCCTTAATAAGGCCTCAAGGATAGTGCCGATAACAGTTATGCAGGCAACCATTGCCCAATGTGCTGAGATGGGCAAGGCCATTGCAGGCGTTATCAGCAACTACGGTAAAGAGGTGCTCATCGTCGTAAGCTCTGACATGAACCATTACGAGTCAGAGGCTGCTACAAGGGCGAAAGACAGGCTTGCCATAGACAAGGTGCTGAAACTGGATTATGCCGGCCTTATCAGGATTGCCGATGAGAACGATATCTCGATGTGCGGGCTGCTGCCAACGGCGATTGCGATTGCCGCGGTAAAGGCGCTTGGCGGAGTTGAAGGAAGACTGGTAAAGTACTCGACTTCAGGAGAGGTCAACGGGGATTACAGTCAGGTCGTAGGCTATGCCGGAATGCTTTTGAAATAACCAATAAAAAAATTATTAATATATTCAAGGAGGCTTATTTTGACCGTACGCACACGATTCGCACCGAGCCCGACAGGCTACCTCCACATAGGTGGCGCGAGGACCGCGCTTTTTAACTGGCTTTTCGCAAGGCACCACAACGGAAAATTCATCTTAAGAATTGAGGATACCGATGTAGCAAGGTCCACAAAGGAATCCATACAGGCTATACTCGACGGCATGGAATGGCTTGGGCTTAACTGGGACGAAGGCCCGTTCTACCAGAGCCAGAGATTTGACGAATACAGGAAGCACGCCAATATCCTTTTGGAAAAGGGCGTATGCTATAAGTGCTATTGCACGCCTGAAGAGCTTGAGGCAAGAAGAGAGGCCGCTCTAAAGGAAGGCCGCCCCCCCAAGTATGACGGAAGGTGCAGGGACAGGGCTGATGAGCCGAACATGCCCTATGCGGTAAGGTTCAAGGTCCCTCCGGGCACGACTATCGTAGATGATGTCATCAAAGGTTCCATTACCTTTGACAACTCTTCTATCGAGGACCTCATCATCCAAAGGAGCGACGGCACTCCCACATATAATTTCTGCGTTGTCATCGATGATGTCACAATGGACATCACCCATGTAATAAGGGGAGACGACCATATCAATAACACCCCCAAGCAGATACTCATCTACAGAGCGCTTGGGCATAAGCTACCGATATTTGCGCATCTGCCCATGATACTCGGCTCAGATAAAACAAGGCTCAGCAAACGCCACGGCGCAACCTCTGTAATGGCGTATAAAGATATGGGGTTCCTGCCCCATGCCCTTGTCAATTACCTCGCAAGGCTTGGCTGGTCTTTCGGAGACCAGGAGATATTCTCACTCAATGAGCTTATAGAAAAGTTCTCACTTGAAAGCGTAGGCAAGTCTTCAGGCGTATTTAACCCTGAAAAGCTCCTTTGGCTGAACCAGCATTACATAAAAGATACCAAGTCCGAAGACCTTGGAGAGCTCATGCTCCCATTCCTTAAGGAACACGGCATCAGCGCAGAGGCAGACCCAAGGCTTCCTGCCATAATCACGACACTTAAGGAGCGCGCAAAGACAATTAAGGAGATGGCGGACAGCTCAGTCTTTTACTTCAGGGAAAAGATAGAATACGACCCCAAGGCAGCGCAGAAGTTCCTGCTGCCCGAAAATATAGAGCTTTTTAATACCCTGCTTGAAAAGATGTCAGGCGTAGCTGACTTTACCGCGCACAGCCTTGAGGCGGCCTTTAACTCGATACTTGAGGAAAAAGGCCTGAAGCTCGGAAAGCTTGCCCAGCCATTAAGGGTTGCCCTTACGGGTGGCACCGTAAGCCCCGGCATCTTTGAGATGCTTGAGGCAATGGGCAGGGAAATGGCTGTCTCAAGGGTCAAGGATGCCATTGACTATATGAAAGAAGTGGCTGCAAAGGCCTAAACCCATTATTTTTTACTTAAAAGTGTTATTTGCTTGACTTGGCAAAGGAAAGTTGGGTAAATAATTGTTTGCGATGGTTAAAAGGACAACTCTGCCCTTTTTCCGGCTAACCCATAAATTCATCAGCAGATTGCAAGGGATACTTTATGTTCAAAAAAGTGCTAATCGCCAATAGGGGAGAAATTGCGACAAGGGTAATCAGGGCTTGCAAAGAGCTTAATATCCCTACAGTTGCCATCTATTCAGAAGAGGACGCTACATCCCTTTATGTAAAAAAGGCTGATGAATCCTATATGGTCGGCCCGGGCCCCATCCAGGGTTATTTGAATATACACAGGCTCGTTGACCTTGCCACAAAGGTCGGAGTGGACGCGATACACCCAGGCTACGGCTTTTTATCGGAAAACCCAAGATTTCCGCTTCTTTGCGAAAAGAAGGGGATTACTTTCATCGGCCCTTCGAGCAAGACAATCGCTGATATGGGCGATAAGGTAATGGCACGCCGCATGATGATGAAGGCGAATGTGCCGATACTCCCCGGAACTGAGAATTCGATTAAGGATGTTGACGAAGCCGTGGAGTATGCCGAAAAAATCGGCTATCCCATTATGATAAAGGCCTCAGGCGGAGGAGGCGGCAGGGGCTTAAGGGTCGCCCGCAACAAGGAAGAGCTTATTGCCTCTATCAGCACCGCAAAAAAAGAATCAGCTGCGGCATTCGGGGTCTCAGAGGTATTTCTTGAGAAATTCCTTGAGAAGCCCCATCACATAGAGTTCCAGATATTGGCTGACAAATACGGCAATATAGTCCATCTCGGAGAGAGGGACTGCTCTATACAGAGAAGGCATCAGAAGCTTATTGAAATTACCCCCTCCCTTATACTTGACGACGACCTTAGAAAGAGGATGGGAGAGGCCGCGATAAAGGCCGCAAAAGCCGCAGATTACACAAACGCGGGGACAATTGAGTTCCTCGTTGACGATAAGAAGAACTTCTACTTCCTTGAGATGAACACAAGGATACAGGTCGAGCACCCGATTACCGAAGAGGCTACGGGCATTGACCTTGTAAAGAAACAGATAGAGATAGCCGCAGGCAAGCCGCTTGGCTTCACGCAGGAAGATGTAAAGATAAACGGCTTTGCCATGGAGTGCCGTATCTGCGCCGAGGACCCGAAGAACAACTTCTTCCCCTCATTCGGCAAAGTCACCGCGTATTATTCACCGGGCGGTATCGGCGTAAGGATAGACGGCGCCATATATAAGGACTTTATTATACCGAGCTGCTATGACTCCCTTGTTGTAAAGCTCATCGCAAAGGGCTCCACATGGGAAGAGACAGTGAACAGGATGCACAGGTGTCTTGACGAATTCGTCATAAGGGGCGTTAAGACTACCATTCCGTTCCTCAAGAACATTATGAAAGACCCTGATTTCAAGGACGGGAACTTTGACACGGGTTACATTGACAGGAAACCCGAACTCATGGATTACGATGAATACGGGGAGCCTACGGACCTTGTAGCCGCAATAGCCGCGGCCATAGCCGCGCACCACGGGTTCTAACTGATTTGTACGGAGGCTAAAATGCCGAATAAAAGCAAAAATACAACAACTGCCGCTAACCTCAATACCAAGGCTGAAGGCAAGACTGGGTTCAGGACAAGGATCACTGATACAATCCTCAGGGACTCCCATCAGTCGCTGCTTGCCACACGCATGAGAACAGCTGATATGCTTGAGGTAGCTCCCCTTCTCGATAAGGTCGGCTACTGGTCTCTTGAAGTCTGGGGCGGCGCTACTTTTGATTCATGTCTGAGATTCCTTAAGGAAGACCCGTGGGAAAGACTTAAGACATTAAGAAAAGCCCTGCCCAATACAAGGCTTCAGATGCTTTTAAGGGGCCAGAACCTTGTTGGCTACAGGCATTACTCGGATGATGTCGTAAGGAAGTTCATTGAAAGGTCAGCAAAGAACGGCATCGATGTATTCAGGATATTCGACGCCCTCAATGACATAAGGAATATCGAAGTGGCTGTAAAGGCCGCAAAGGATGTCAAGGCAACCGTTGAGGCCACAATATGCTACACCACAAGCCCTGTGCACACCCACGAAGCCTTTGTGGAGATGGCGCAGAAGCTTGTAAATATGGGCGCTGATACCATATGCATAAAAGACATGGCGGGCCTCCTGACGCCTGGCGCTTCATTTGACCTTGTAAGCAAGTTAAAACAAAAGATTACTCTTCCCATTCACATACATTCGCACGATTCGTCAGGCCTTGCGTCCATGAGCTATTTAAAGGCCATCGAAGCGGGAGCGGAGATAATCGATACCGCCATCTCAAGCCTTGCTTCAGGCACCTCGCAGCCTCCTACGGAAAGCATCGTAGCCGCGCTCAGGGGTACGCCCTATGATACAGGTCTCGACCTTTCGCTGCTTGCAGAGATAGCCGACCACTTCAGGGCAGTAAGGAAGAAGTACAAAAGATTCGAGAGCGAATTTACAGCCATTAATACAAAGACCCTGGTTGTCCAGATACCGGGCGGAATGATATCAAACCTTGCCAACCAGCTCAAGGAACAGAACGCCATCGACAAGATGGACGAAGTGCTTGAGGAAATACCAAGGGTAAGGAAAGACATGGGGTACCCTCCCCTTGTCACGCCTACAAGCCAGGTCGTAGGAACACAGGCTACCCTCAATATCCTTATGGGTGAGAGGTATAAGGTAATCACAAGCGAGACAAGGAACTATTTCAAGGGCCTTTACGGCAGGCCTCCGGGGCCCGTTGACGAAGAAGCCCGCAAAAAGGCCATTGGTGATGAAAAGGCGATTACCTGCCGTCCCGCTGACCTCCTTGAGCCTGAACTTGATAAGCTTATCAGGGACATTGACGGAAAGGCAAAGACCATTGAGGACATACTCTCATACGCGCTCTTCCCGATAGTCGCCCTTGAGTTCTTCGAACAGCGCGAAGCAGGCAAATTAGAGCCTGAGCCGCTTGAAGACCTTAAAGAAGCCGAAGTAACGACCGAAGGCCACATGGTGCCGCACCTCGCCCCCAGTGAATTCATCGTAACAGTTCACGGCGAATCATACAGGATAAAGGTTGCGGGCGCAGGCCACAGGGTTGAAGGCAAGAGGCCGTTCTTTATATCGGTTGACAACCGCCTTGAAGAAGTGATGATAGAGTCTTTGACAGAGGTCATCCCCACAACAGCGGGCGAGATAGAAAGGCCTTCGATAACACAGTCGTCAAGGCCCAAGGCAAGGAAAGAAGGCGATGTGACCACACCCATTCCGGGCAAGGTCACTTCAATTAAAATAGCCGTAGGCGATAAGGTCTCGGAAGGCGACACAGTGCTGACCGTTGAGGCCATGAAGATGGAAAATGAAGTACACACACCCATCAGCGGCACAGTTAAAAAGATACTTGTTAAGATTGGCGATTCCGTAAACCCGGATGAGACACTCATAGAGGTTGAAAAGGAATAGCAGGCACTCCCTGCTATTCCTTTCTTTCCCACATGCCCATTCTAAAAGTCCTTTCCGTAGTTTTTCCTGTTTTTTGCATCATAGGCTTAGGTTTTCTGTTCGCAAGGTTTAAAAAGATAAGCCTTGAGCCTATCATAGAGATACTCCTTTATCTTACTATCCCTGCCCTCGTCCTCTCATCGCTTTCAAGAAAGCCGCTGGTGACTAATGACCTCACTATCGTCTCTTTTGCTGCCTTTGTGGTGGTAATAGGAACAGGGTTTTTAAGCTTTCTTTATCTTACAATCATCAAAAGGCGCGACCTGAAGGGCTTTTACCTTCCGACCATGTTCATGAACTCAGGGAACATGAGCTTTCCTCTGGCGCTCCTTGCCTTCGGGCCTGACGGACTGACGGTTGCCATACTCTACTACATTGCGATAAGCCTGATGGTCTACTCCCTCGGCATCTACATAGCAAAGGGCAAAGGCGGGTTTTCAGAGATATTCAAGCTGCCCCTTATCTACGCCTCCGTTACCGGAATAACCTTAAACCTTGCGGGAATGCAATTGCCTGCCCCGATACTGACTACGGTTGATATGCTTGGGGCTGCCACAATACCCATCATGCAGGTGAGCCTCGGCTACAGGCTCTACTCTGCCAAGCTCACGGAACCTGCCATCTCTATCGCAGGATCTGTCATAAGGATTGGCGGCGGAATAGCAATAGCATACCTTGTGGTAACTCTACTTGGCATAGAAGGGCTGAACCATAAGGTCATTCTGCTTTCTTCAGCAATGCCTGCCGCAGTAATCAACTTTGTCGTAAGCCACAGGTATAAGCTTGACAGCGACCTTGTAGCCTCAATGATAGCCGTCAGCACCCTCGTAAGCGTCATTACCACGCCGATACTCCTGATGTTCATAATGTAGCGCGGTCTTGCCTGAGGATTGCCTCCTGTGTTATCTTTGTCTCCTGATTTCAAGAGGGGCAAAATGGCACAGTTAAGGTCTGTTATTTTATTTTCAGTTCTGTTCTGCGCGTTGATTCTGTCTTGCGCTGTCTCCGCAAAGGAGATCTCGGAGTACAGGAGCATATTCAAGCCGTTCCATGACAAGTCAGGCAAATTAAAGATAGCCATTCGTTCATTGCGCCGCAGTTCTATCCCCAGCCTTGTTATATTAGACCCCTACAAATTCGAAAATTCCGTTATTGAAGAAAGCTCGGTTGACCTCTCAAAAAGGATTGATGTAAAAGAGTGGAAGGCTACACCCTTCATAAAGGCCCTGTATCGCTATACTCAGCCTGAAAATAAGCTTCAGAACAGCGGCCTTGTTGCGGGGCTTAACACAAAAGGGCTCTTCCTTACGGTTGACATGTGCCCATCCACTAAAGAGTTTGATAAAGACCTCTTCGCATCCACTATCGAGCTTCCAGCGAATAAAAATATGCCTGTGCCTGTCGCTATTGCCGTAAGCGGGCTATGGATAGAGAAGCACAGGGATGACTTTGAGTGGGTGCTGGCAAAGGTAAAGGACGGAAAACTCGATGTGACATGGATGAACCATTCCTACTCCCACCCGTATGACAGCAAAAGGCATATTGAAGAGAATTTTTTATTGACCCCGGGCGTGGATTTCGAAAGAGAGGCGCTGGAGGAAGAGGCTCTGCTTCTGGAAAATAATATAACGCCGTCCCCGTTTTTCAGGTTTCCGGGGCTTGTATCTGACAACCATCTGCTTGAGAAGTTAAGGGGGCTTTCCCTCATCCCCATAGGGGCTAACGCATGGCTTGCAAAAGGTGAAGAGCCTAAAGGCGGCTCAATCATCCTTGTGCATGGGAACGGCAATGAGCCGCTTGGGGTAAAAAGCCTGATAGAGTTCTATGATTCGAATAAAGAGGAGTTTACGAACGGAAGCCTGATACTCTTGCCTTTGAAAGATGCGTTTAGAGGGGGGAAGTAAGGATTGAGTTCACCAAATTCCTAAAAAGATGAGCTGTTATAGTAGGGGATTTTACAAAACAGATTGCTTTACTCCGTTCGCAATGACAACTCTCCTGTTTCAATTATTGTCATTCCCGCGAAAGCGGGAATCCATTACGCCTTTAAATACCGGATTCCCGATAAAGACATTCGGGAATGACGGCTTTGATTAGGGAGAGAGAGCGGGTATCAGTATCTATTAGCGAACGGATGCGATAGCGAAAAGAGCCGATGCCCCGAGCAGCGAAACCGCTGTTGGCAAAATTAAAAAAAGCACAATGCTTTGGCGGGCACAGCCCGCCAAAGATAATATGTTTACTCCACCCTTATCCTCCAGCCCTCTTCCCTTTCAACCACCCTGCCGATAACTGAAGGGCTGACGAATCTTTCCCTGAGCCTGCTCAAGAGCATCTCGGATTTTTCTTCTGCTACCGATATAAGAAGCCCTCCTGAGGTCTGAGGGTCAAAAAGCAATAGTTCTGTGGCCTCGTCTATTGAGGATTCCACATCCCTCATGATAAAGCCTCTGTTGCCCATGAGCGTCCTTGGGCGGTTGGATTTTTTCTTAATCAAATCAATCGCTTGAGGGAAAAACCTTATATCGGATGAACGGATTACAATATTCACGCCTGAGCCCTTTGCCATCTCCATCGAGTGCCCAAGGACCCCGTAGCCTGTAACATCCGTACAGGCATTGACGCCTACCTCAACCATTGCCTCTGAAGCTGATTTGTTCAAAGTCCTCATGCTTTCAAACGCAGCTTCGGCGTCATTTAACTTGATGCGGCCCGCTTTCAATGCGCTTGTAATGACGCCTACGCCAACAGGCTTGGTGAGGATAAGCACATCGCCCGGTCTTGCCCCGCTGTTTGCGGTTATCTTTGTGGGATTGACAAAGCCTGTCACCGAAAGCCCGTATTTGACCTCAGTATCCTCTACAGAATGCCCGCCAACAAGCAGGGCGCCTGCCTCGTTTATCTTATCCATGCTTCCCCTGAGTATCTCATTTAAAATACTTAAATCCAATACCTTGGGAAAGCATACGATATTCATGGCAAGCTTAGGCACTCCTCCCATTGCGTAAACATCGCTTAAGGAGTTTGCGGCGGCAATCTGCCCGAAGAGAAACGGGTCGTCCACTATCGGGGGGAAAAAATCAAGCGTATTTATGACCGCAAGCTCGTCTGAAATTTGATACACCCCTGCGTCATCGGCAGTGTCAATGCCTACAAGTAGGTTCTTATCTCTGGTAACGGGCAGCTGATGCAGGACCTGCATCAGGGCATCCTGGCCTAATTTGGCCGCTCAACCGGCGCAGCTTGCCCAGTCTGTCAGCTTTATTTTTTTACCCTCGTTCATTGGTCTCCTGAAAAGTACCTTCTATATATACCCGTGTATCCTGTAAAGCGCAAGCCCTGCGTACTCCCACATGACCTCATGGAAAAGATTGAGCCTTTCAAGGGCAGATGTACGCTCAGGGGTGTAGTCCGCAACAGGGGCAAACCCGCAGTCAAGCCCTGCCTTTTTCACAACAAGCGAAGCCCTTTTCATATGTGTCGCAGAGGTGACTACAATGCACGACCTAAGCCCTCCCCTTTCCATGTAAGCCTTAGCGTTAATGATATTCTCATAAGTATTGGAGGACAGGCTCTCTGCCAGAGAATCCTTGTCAGATATTCCAAGTAACCTTGCGGTATCATTCATTATTTCAGCTTCTGAGATTTTGCGGTCATTCGTTATGCCAGACGCAAAAGCCGTGTGCATAAGCTTTCTTGAGGGGTTTGTAATTGTAGAGCCCGTAAATATCAACTTTGAGGCAAATCCCTTTTTAAAAAGGAGCATCCCGCGGATAAGCCTTTCATTTGAAGAACTGCCGAGGACGCCGCTCCTGTAAGCGCCGCCCCCAAGCACCACGATAAGATCAGACCTCTTGAAAGACTCCGGCACGATGAGCCTTTTCGCCAGAATATTGGAGACAGGGGTATAGGCGATTGCAAGGATGAGTACGGTAAAGAGAACGCAGAAGCCGACAATGCCTTTTACAATAAATCTTACTGCCTTTTTAACGCCCTTCTTCAAAGGTACTCCTTACCTTAAAGTCCGTATGTCGCCTTGCCTCAATGTTACCCTTTCCTTGTCGAAATATTCAAGGATTTCAATGGCAAGCTTTCTTCCGCACCCAAGGAGGTCCCTGAACTCAGCGGCCCTGATGCTCCCTTTTGCCTTTATATGCTCAGCCATCTTATCTTTTGCCATATTCAGGGCAACACGCTTAAGAAAGCTCCCCTCTTTCAGTTTTACAAGAACGCCTGCCCTTTGGAGAAAGGCAAGCACCCGCTCAACCTCTTTCCTATCAAAAGGCAATTTTCGAATATCCTCTATATTAGGCGGGGTGAACTCATCAGAGAAAAGCCCCATTATAGCATTCTCGACCTTTGACTCATCCCCCTTTGAAGCTAAGGTATGGCTCAAAAGGGATATCGCTGTGCCCTCTCTTTTAATAAGCCTCTCATTAATAAACTTATCGAGGGAGTATTTAAAAAACTCTATGGCCTTGCCTGCGTCAAGCCCAGAAAAGCTTTTTTTAAAGTCTTTTAAAATGGCATCTTCATTTAGCCCTGCCTCCATTGGCTTTTCCTTATGAAAGGCTGAAAGCTTATCAAGCATCTCTTTTTTAAAGGCTTCATGCCTGTTCTTATGGATTATGAACTCACCTGATTCAAAAAAGGCCTTTGAGGATTTCAAGGTTTCAGACAATTCCCCAACGGGCATATTGAGCATCAGAGAAATAGTTTTTATGTATAGGCCAAGCCCACTTACAGGCAAAAGCTTAAGGAGCGTATCATCAAGACTTTCATCTGTGGATACTTGAGGGTTAACCCTGTTAAGCTTTGGCAAAAGCCATTTTGAGAGGTATGGGAACTCGACCACGCCTCCCCCGATAGTGGAGTTTACGGAAGGGTCCCTCAATATGAAACGGTCGCCCCGAAGCATTAAAAGAGGCTTTTTAAATATCAGCCTGCCGGAGATTTTCTCTCCGGGCATTGCCTCTTTCAGCCCCCCTGCAAAGTGGACTTTTGCAAGCGTCTCTCCGGTAAGGTGATGGACTTTAAGAGTAGACCTGTTCTTTACAGGCGCTTTTCTGCCCTCGGCCTTGATGAACTCAAATGTGCAGTCAACAAAGCGGTTTCCCTCCAAAGAGGCATTGTCAGCAAAGGGCTTAAGCTCAGGGGTGGACAATAGAAAACCCCTCTCAATGTCCTTGTGGTTCACTCCGCTTATATTTACGGCTGCCCTTTGGCCTGATGAGACCGAATCGGTTGAGAGAAAAAGACTCTGTATGCCCCTGACCTTTACGCTTTGCCCTGTAGGGAAACATATCACCTCTTCGCCTTTACTGACAGAGCCTGAGGCAACTGTGCCTGTAACTACCGTGCCAAAGCCCTTTACGACGAATGAACGGTCAACAGGGAGCCTGAAAAAGCCTTTTTCAAGGAGTCTCTTTGTATCAACGGCAGTTGCTTTTATGAGTTCCTTAAGCTCAGGCAACCCCTTTCCTGTCAAGACAGAGGCTGAAAGGATGGGAGACCCTGTCAAATGAGTGGGGCTTATGAGGTCTTCTATTTCCCCTCTCACCTCAGTAATCCTCTCCAAACCGACAAGGTCTGACTTCGTTATTACGAAAATCCCCTTTTTAACTCCAAGGAGACGGACAATATCAAGGTGCTCACGAGTCTGGGGCATTACTCCGTCATCTGCGGCTATAACAAACAGGACAAAATCAATGCCGGTGACGCCGGCAAGCATATTTTTTATGAACCGCTCATGGCCCGGCACATCAATTAAAGCCGCCCTCATCTTGCCTGATGAGCCCTCAAGGTCGATATAAGCAAACCCGAGGTCAATTGATACCCCTCGTTTTTTCTCTTCCTTGAGCCTGTCCGTATCTATTCCGGTAAGAGCCTTTACAAGAGAGGTCTTGCCATGGTCGATGTGGCCTGCGGTGCCTATTATACAGGTTATATGTTCGATATTTGCCATTTTTGGGTTTTTACGCTCTAATTGACGAGACTATCTTCTAACATTTTCCTGAAATAAAATAAAGCAGCCGGTTGAAATCTAAAAATAGCCCCTAAATGCGAGTTTGTCCAGAGCAGAGTTCCTTTTTCGTTTAAATTTTCTCGCTCTTTACATTTACAAAAAAATATTTTTATGTTAATATTTTACAAATAACTCAACTATTTAGCTCAAAGGAACTAAATTTTTATGGAAATGGAAAAACCCAAGGTAGCGTTCTTCTCTTTCACATGCTGTGAAGGCTGCCAGCTCATGGTCCTAAGCTGCGAGGATGAACTGCCGGATATCCTCAAACTTGTAAACATCGTCAACTTCAGGGAGGCAATGACTGAGAAGAGCGATGATTATGATATTGCCTTTGTCGAAGGCTCCATCAGCAGGAAAGAAGAGATCAAAAAGATCAAAAAAATCCGCAACAACGCTAAGATAGTGGTCGCTCTCGGCGCATGCTCTTCAACAGGGGGACTGAACTGCCTTAAAAACCGCTTCCCCATGGAAGATGTAAAGATGAGTGTTTACGGCAAAGAGGCTGAGACAAACTATAATGTAAACGACACGATACCTGCGCGGCCCATAGATTCTATCATACATGTGGATTACTACATCCACGGCTGCCCCATACCCAAAAAGGAATTTCTCAATGTCTTCACCTCGCTCCTGCTTGGGAAGAGGCCTGATATCCCGAATCAGCCCGTCTGCGTAGAATGCAAGATGGCGGGGAATATCTGCGTGTTCGAGAAAGGCATGAGCTGCCTTGGCCCTGTCACAAGGGCAGGCTGCGATGCCATATGCGTCAGCTACGGCGCAATGTGCTGGGGCTGCAGAGGATATGTGGATAACCCCAATACTCAGTCGCATGGGGAGACACTGAAAAAATACGGGCTTACGGTAGAGTCCGTCATCAGGAAGTTCAGCCTCTACGGGAAATGCAAGCCTGAAGGCAAATAAGCCTTCCCACAACTTATCCACAGTTAATTCACAGGGTGCATAACTCCTGCAACCGACAGTACCCTGTTTATATTTACCTTGTAATTTATTAAAAAATAAGAGAAAAACAGCCTATGAAAAAAGATTTAAAGATCAAGGTCCACGAGATTACCAGGGTCGAAGGGCACGGCAATATCGTAATCGATGTCAAAAAAGGCGAGATAAAGGAACTCAAGCTTGAGATAATCGAATCCCCCCGCTTTTTTGAAATGATGCTAAGGGGAAGGCGATATGACGAGGCGCAGCACATCATGTCCCGCATCTGCGGGATATGCGCCGTAAGCCATACATCAGCCTCTCTTAAGGCGATTGAATCGGCAATGGGCATAAATATATCGCGTCAGGCTACGCTTTTAAGGAAGCTTGCCTTTGACGGAGAAATGCTCCAGAGCCATATACTCCATCTCTTTTTCCTTGTTCTGCCTGACCTTGTGGGCGCAGGCTCCATTGTTCCGCTTCTTAGCTCGCACCCTGAGATGGCAAAAACAGGCCTTGAACTAAAAAGGCTTGCCAATGAGATCTGCGGAGTTGTTGGCGGGCGGCATATCCATCCGATTTCCCTGTTCCCCGGAGGCGTGTTGTTTACCCCCAAGGCAGATGACCTTAAAAAGCTCAGGGACGGACTTGAGGCATCATTTTCAGGGCTTGACGCGGCCCTTGAGATCCTGAAGACCAAACCTGCGCCAAACTTCTCCCTTGAACGGGAATTCATCTCCCTTAAACAAAAGGGCGAGTACAGCTTCTATGACGGCGAGCCTGTATCAAGCGAGAATTATTCTTTTAAATCAGAGAATTACACGAAAAAGATAAAGGAATATGTAGTGCCGCATTCATCGGCCAAGCATTCCAAAACAGCGAACGGAACATTCATGGTAGGCGCACTTGCCAGGATAAATAACAACTTCAGGCAACTTAAATCCAGGGCTCGCGCCGCCTCAATCGCGGGAGGCCTGAAACCTGTTTCATATAACCCGTTCATGAACAACCTTGCCCAGCTTGTCGAATGCTACCACGCCACCGAGGATGCCATCAATCTCATAGACAAGCTCCTTGAGATAGGCCCGAAACCTGAACCCCTTAAAAAACCAAAAACACACGGCAGGGGTGTCGGTATCGTAGAGGCCCCGAGAGGTACCCTGTATCACGAGTATGTAATTAACAAGGACGGACTTATCGAGAAAGCGAACTGCATCATCCCCACAGCCCAGAACCTGAGGTCTATCGAGGATGACCTTAGGGCTCTTGTTCCCACAATGCTCGACAGGCCCAAGGCAGAGATAAGCAAGGCTGTAGAGACCCTTGTAAGGGCTTACGACCCGTGCATCTCATGCTCCACCCACATCATGGATGTAAGCTTTATATAATAAGGTGAGCTACCCGCACTAATCCCGCCCCCTGCAAGGGCGGGTTTTTTTTTGGCTAATATTAAAAATCCTTGTAAAATCGCGTATTACTGTTGTATATTTCAATGGAGTACTCGGCGGAATCCCGCATGCCAATCCAATGCGGAGCCATATAAAAGCAAACTGCCTTGCCGAAAATTCCCGCCTTTAAGGCGGTGTAATTTAATTAGCTTCTTAATGCGTTTCGAAGGAGACCACCCCCTTTCCCATGCGTATAAATATCGCGCCGAAACACATACTTGATAAGATCCTTGAAAGAAAAAAGAAGGAAGAGTACAGGCCTGATAATATCGACCTTAAGGATATGCTCAAGGAGATACTCTCCTGGGCCAACAGGTTCGTCCCTTCCGAATCCGGCTCCATACTCCTCGACGACCCTGTCCTAAATCTGGAAAAACAAAAAAAAGGCCTGCTTTATTTTGTAGCCTGCTTTGGCAAGGGCTCATCCTCACTCATTGAGACCACCCTGCCTGTTAACATAGGAATAGCAGGACAGACATATCTGAACGGCAAGCCTTATATAAGCAAAAAGGTCCAGTACGACCAGCACTTCTACCCCGGTATTGACAAGAAGACCAACTTCGAGACCAAATCCATTATATGCGCCCCTATCAAGATAAAAGGCGTCACCATCGGCGTTCTGGAGCTTATAAACCGCCTAAACGGCATAGATTACGACAGGAATGACCTGACCCTTCTGAAGATATTTGCGGAATATACCTCTACCCTCATCCAGAACTCGCTCGACGCCAAAAGGTTCGGCGAGCTCTCCATGAGGGATAATCTCACCGGGCTGTATAATGACAGGTACTTCTACGACCGCCTTACAAAAGAGCTCACAAAGGCGCTGCGCTACGGCACTGACCTTAGCCTTCTGTTCCTCGACCTCGACAGGTTCAAGGAAGTAAACGACAACCACGGCCACCTTGCCGGCAGCCGTGTGCTTACCGAGGTAGGCGCAATCCTTGTAGAGGGCATCTCAAGCGCCTCAGCTGCCGCCCGCTACGGAGGGGATGAATTTATAATAATAATGCCCGGGACAGATGTTCTGGAAGCTGCTGATTATGCCGAGAGCCTAAGAAAGAAGATAGAGCAATTCGTTTTTTTAAGACGATGCTATCCGGGCGGGGAACGGGCCTTAAAGATAAAGGGCCTTGTAACCAGCAGCATAGGTATAGCCGCCCTCAAGCATAATGTAGGAGTAAAGAGCAGTATAAAGGACGCAAGGGATACCCTGATAAAGCTGGCAGATGCCTCCATGTACAGGTCAAAGCAGGAAGGCAAGAACAGGGTTACCGTCTCTGATGTAAAGCCCTCCGCATTTATGTCCTGAAAACCTTTTCAACCCCTCTAAAAAACAACCTAACTCTTTGTTTTTCCGTTACTTTCCACGACTTGACAGGAATTTTAGCCGGGACTATAATTTAAGTAGCATGGGATGAGGCGGATACCTGATTACCGGGAGGTGATATTATGGCAGATATCAGAAAATGGGAGCCTTTCAGGGAACTTTCAACCATTCAGAGGGAAATGGATGACTTCTTCAGAAGGGTATTTGGAAGCCTGACCCCATCCGGCCTCTTCAGGAAAGAATTCAGAGGCGAATGGTATCCTGCTATTGATTGCTACATGAAAAATAACAATTTTGTTATCCATGCCGATATCCCCGGCGTGGATCCCAAAGATGTAGATATTTCAGTAGCCGGAAATGTCCTTACAATCAGGGGCACGAGAAAGGCTGACCTTGAGGAGAAGAGGGAAGGATATCTCTTCCACGAGACATCCTTTGGCGGATTCGAAAGGTCGCTTACCCTGCCGGAAGGCGTAGATGCTTCCAAGGTACACGCAACCTACAGGAACGGCGTAATTGAGCTGGTTATGCCGGCAAAGGCTGAGGCCCTTCCAAAGAAGATTAAAATCGAGCTTGAGGAAGGAAGAAAAGCCGCTTAAAAGCCCTTCTGGTTTTTAGAAGGGAATAGAAATACAGGGCTCTACCCCATCCCGTAGATACAAAAACCCCGTAAATCCAATTAGGTTACGGGGTTTTTTTTGCGATTTCAAAAAGAAGCGATTAACCCCGCCCTGGCGGGGATGTAAATAATGCGCTCTCCGCTTTCATATAGCCAGATTAAAAAAAAGATTATTTTAAAATTAAAAATATACGCCTGCCTTGACAAATCCGGCCTATTAAATTAGAGTAGAAAGCTGATTTCATTAAGGCGTATAAAAGTGCTAAAACAATTACTTTTATTAATAATCATAAGCCTTTCCGTCGTAAGGCCCGCTTTCAGCACAGATAAGCCTATCCTGTACACCGATCTCATCAAGGGTGCTGACGGGAGCTATACAATTTCAGAGATTTCAGCCAAAGAAAATAAGATTGAGCTTACAACTCTTAAGCCTGTGGGCTTTGAGACAGGCAAATGGGACTGCTCAAAGATATTATTCGGGAAATACTACATTACGGATAACAAAAAATGTATTCCCGACGGCAGCCAGTTCAGGGCAGAAAGGTTCAGGCTTCTGCCAACAGTCTTTCTTGGGGCGGCTACCGCAGGAATATCCCTGGTGTTGGGGCTGACCGTACAGGAGAGCGTTTTCGACCAGGACCAGTTCGAAAAAGCCGTAAACCAGGCATTCGACAATTCAGGGCTTTCAAAAAACAGGGATAAGATAGTCCAATCCTATGAAAGGATATTTACGATGGGCGAGAGGTACAACGAGGACCTCTCTTTCATGCTCAGAAAATATACTGAAGAGTACAACCACTCAGTACCGCAGACAGACAAAATACTCATAGACGAATCAGGCCTGTACTCAAATGATATCCTTGTCGATGTTATCATAAAGACCAACAAGAACCATATCGCCATGATTCAGGCCCCAAAATACGAGTTTTCCTCTTTCTATGTAAGCCTTCCCGAATTTGACGAGAAGGTCAAGTCACTCGAAGAGTACTTCCACACAAGCAAAGCTGATTACGAAGACAAGCTCAGGAGCGCAAGCGCAACCTACAATGTAATATGCGGGCCTGATTACATGCCGCCTTATCACCTGCGCTACGAATGTCCGCCGATGATACCAAGAGAAACACTGAAGCCCTCACAACTGACCGCTATAATAGAATCAAAGGACCTTAGTAATATTTTCCCGGGGAATTTTCCCCTTGAGAACGGCTCCTTTAAAGCCCTCTTCAACAGGGACCAGATCACCATTCAGAACAAAGATAAAAACCTTAAGATTTTAAAGATAACACTTACCTACAACGGCAAGACCTCCTCCGTTGCTTTTGATAACGATTCCAGGGCACAGGAGCTTGCGCCCCTCGAAAAGAGGAACATCCCGGCTTCAAGACTTATGACCAAAGAGATTGAAAAGGCCTCCGAATACAAGGAAATGACTGTTAAAAAGGCAGCAAAAGAAAAATTGAGCTTCGGCTTGAGCATAGAATATAAGCTGGACAAAGGAGAGCTAAAGACCCTGTCCGATACAAGGGAATTCAGGGTTGAGGAATTGATGTAGTGTGTAGTTGATTTTTATTTCTTCAGAAGCATCTCTTTAAGGATAATCCTATGGCAATGCTCCCCTTCCCTGCAGGTGCAAAGCAGTGTTATAACCTCTTTAGTCGATTTTATAATCCCTTTAAGTTCCTCTAAATGTGCGGTCTTTTCCTTTGACCTGAATTCATCAAGATAGCTTTTCCTGAACTCTTCCCATGAAATCTCTTCTGCCTTCCACTTTTTTATCAAACCGGCCTCAGGGCCTAAATCCCTGAACCAATAATCCTTTTTTTCTTTTTTAATACCTCTTGGCCAATACCGCGTGACAAGGACCCTAATGCCGTCTTCTTCTGAAATCTCATCATAAATGCTTTTGGTCTTTATCATAATTAACCCTCCCAGACTAAAGGCCGCGCCTTACGCGTTAAATCAATTTTATATAGGTATGGGGAAATGGCAAACGGAAATAAAAAAAGGCCTCCTTTTCAGGAGGCCTTTTTCAGATGAATTTTAGATATAAAGGGTTTGGTCAGCTTCCTTCACAAGCTGCAGGAAGGCTACAAGCCCCATGCTGCAGTCAACAGCGTCTATCAGCTCATTACGGGCGATATTGAGCACAGCCATTGAGCCTGTGCAGGCATATATCTTAAGCCTGCCGAATCTCTTGGCTATGTCTATCATCTCGCTGATGCTGTCGAGGGTGCCCCTGTTGAGGTTCTTCTCTATTTCCTCTTTGAAGCTGGCGGCCTCCCCTTCTATCACGACCTTGTCCGTATTGCCCTTCACAAGACGCTTTAAAGCGCCGTAGCTGAAAAATATATGCACTTCCCCGCCTGTGGCAAGCACGACATTGGTTATGGACATTGCCTGAAAAACCCTGTCGTAAGAGCCTGAGTGCAGGAAGATGCAGTACCTGTAAGGTTTTTTGGCCTCTGTCATGGGCTTACTTCCTTATTGTGTCTGCCCACTCAAGAAGCGGCACGCCTGCTTCACGGGCTTCTGCGAACCTGTTGCCAAGGTTTTCCATTTCCTGGGCATTGAACCTCTCGGAAAGGATGGCAAGGCCGTCGCAGTTGCTTACATGGATCAAGAGCTGCATTGCGGCGTTTGAGGCATCCTGTGATTCCTGGTCATTGAGCTCGTCTTTTGCCAGAAGTGAGGCACAGACCTTTGCGGTTTCAATGACATTGTCATGCTCTTTTACGAGCTGATCGACATATTCGCCAAGGAATGAGCGAAGCGCCGGGTAAAGGTATTCTTCTTCATATCTGAAGTGAGGCCCTGTGAGCACATTCAAGGTGCCGAGTATCTCGCGAGCCTTTTTTACATTTTTATCCCTGAGGGCTTCCGTAATTTCAAGAATGCCGTCACGAACCTTTCTATGGTCTTCCCTGAACTCCGCTATGGGGTCTAACTTTGCTGCCATGTTTGAAAATCCTCCTTTATATGAATGGAATTATTTTCAGTAGCCTGAAAAGGCTTGCCGATGGATTTTTAATTTTCACATGGATTTAACTGAAAAGTCAATTGCAGATTAATGGAAATGGGTCAAAAAAAAGGAAACGGGGCTTTATAACTGCTGGTCTGTCTTTTCTTTTATCTCTTCCGAAAGTTCTTTTATCTCTTCCTCGTCAAAGAACTTCCTGCCGCTTATCATGCTGGAAACAAGCCCCCTCCTCTCGACCACATCATGCAGGGCCAAGGCAGCAAAATGAGCGAGCATAAAACCGATTATCACCGCAGCGCCTATCAAATGAAGCCATAATACCCACTCAGGAAACCCTTCAGCGGAGGTCTGGGCCGCACCATTGGCAAGCGCATTAATCGCGTGAGCCGCACCCTCTCCGTGAGTATGGGCATGCTCTTCTCCGTGAAGAAAAAACATAGACAGGCCGCTTAATGCCTGAGTAAACCCAAATGTAAAAAGCGCAATATCCGCAAGGCCTGCCAAAGGATTGTGGCTGAAGTAAATCGGGGCCTTTCCCTTAAAGCCGGAAAGGTAGTATCTCATGGTTGCGATGCCAAGCTCGCGCTGCTTTTTATTAAGCGGCGCAACATCCCGCCAGTTTGATGTCTTTGAGCCGAAGAAGAGATAAATCAGCCTTGATGCTATTCCGGCCCCGAAGACAAACCCTATCGCCACATGGGTATCCATTACAAGGTCGGTGCTTTCTTCAGGTATGTGCAGGAATTCGGAAAACAGGATGAACAGACCGAGGGGTATCAAAAGAAGAACAGATAAAGCGATAGTCCAGTGAATGACGCGCTGGGCTCGTGTCCATACGAATATAGGACGGTATACAGACATTTATTTGACCGCTCTTATACTTATGACGCCTACACCCATGAGAAGCATAACGCTGATTATCAGGAAAGCTCCCACAGGGGCAAGGTGCAGGACAAAATTATTTAAGCCGAATCCCGTCATATACATTACGCCTGAATGGAGTAGCGCCCCTGCTATCATGAGGAGCGAGACTGTTTTTGAGAACCAGTCAACAAAAGGCAGACGGCATAAGAAATACCCTGCGACTACATTGAGAATCGAATCTATATTTGCCTGCAGCAGGGCGCTTGCCAGGGCTGCTCTCTGTGCCCCGGTCAAAGAAAGCCCGGTAATCCCGTCAACGAGGCTGTCAGCCAGATAAAGCCCTGTCACAGTCGTGACAAGGAGATAGAAAAAGCCGAACGCCATATTTTTTCTGCCGATCGCGTTATCCATAGCTGCCTGATTCTAAATGATTTTTACGGCTATGAAGGTAAGTTTAGCATCCTTCTATCATCTGTCAACTGCTCCTTCCAATACTGTTTTGTAAATTTATAAAATACGCAGTCAAACTCTTCTGACCCGTCATCATCTGCTATGGCATAAGGCTTTATATTCTTATGCACCTTGGAGAAATATGAAAAATTATTTTTATCATCAACAAAATCCGCAAAATAGATTACTTCCAGTTCAGGGTTGAAATAAAAGAGGCGCTCAAGGTAACCTGAAAGCTTAAGCGGACTGCCGTAATTCGTAGAGCTTCCGTCCTTGAAATCAAAGATAATCTTGATCTGATTATTCGTGTACCAGTCTATTGTGTTGAACAGAGGCAGACTCCTGCCGACTTTAGAATCTTCGGGTATGGTATAGACAAGGGCAGCCCTGTAATGTCCATTTTCCTTAAGAGGCGCATCATTCAATAGGAACTCCCCCGCTTCTTTGTATGACCTTCCATAATAGTGGCCGTAAAAGAGCTTGAAGTACATGTTTGAGGTTTTATCGGCAATATACTTGCCGAATATGTTATCCCTGCTGAATTTCATCTGTTCAAGGGTTGTCGCAAGCGTAAGGATTAAAATCAATATGGAAACAGAATATCTGGATCTTGAGCAATAGGATAAAAGTGAGGCAATACCTATAACGCCGTAAGCGGCGAAAAAGTACGGAAGCGGAAGTATATATATCCTTCTGATATTATAGTAATCAGGGCCAAGGCTTATGAAAGGGGCTGCAGCTATGACCAGCCATATCAAGGGATAAATAAAAAAGAGCGAGAGCTTTTCGCTCTTTCGGATTTTCGTTATTAACTCTATTATCATGGAGGCCACGCCTGCAAAAAAAAGGAACCTGATACCCGCCGGGAAAGACATCCGAAAGTAGTCAAAATAAAGATGCTTTAGTGCAGTAAAATCAAAAAATGAAGTCTTTGCAAAGTCTTTGCCGACGAATTCGAACATGGATGTCAGCACAGACATATAGACGGGGATACCGAAGATATTAAGCTCCTGCCCGATAAACCTTGCAAGAGGCCTGCCTCCGTAACCGCCGGCAGGATAGGCGTCTATGAAATATCCGAAGCTGTGCTTAAAATAAAAATAATCCATCTGAACTATCAGATCAAAATAAGAGAGAAGCGCTGTTGTAATCGCAAGGAATAGGACTGAAAGAAGGAACTTCCCTGAAGGGCGTTTTTTTATGTATAAGGGAATGGCTGCCAACGGCATCGCAAAAAAGAGAAAGCCGCCGATATTCTGAGCAAGAAAGGTCGCCTTTATCAAAAGGTAAATATAGGTATAGGCAGGGAGAGCGAAAAGAAAAGAGATTAGAAAAAACAGCCTCTTTACCAAGCCAATTTCTTTTCCTTCATTTTTGGCCGCAATAAAGAATACAAAGGAGCAGATAATATAGAACGGCAACAGCAGGAGCGAGTAGATGGCCTGAAAACAACCGACTGAATACAGTACTGCCCCAAGTGTAATGCGTTTAACGGATGAAGTCTCAAGGCCGGTGAGAAAATAATAGAGGCTTCCTACATTCAGGAAAATCGCAAATGACAGGTCAGGAATCGTATATATCTGAATCAGGTGAATCGGCGCAAGCCCGACCAGCACAGAAAAAACAAGCCCGAAAATCTCTCCGTGAAAATGCCTTCCAAGCTTGTAGCAGGCAAAGGCAGTCAGTAAATGAAAGATGGCAGCGGGCGCTTCCATGGCCAGGTCCCCCGGGCCAAGCACAAGCATGAACAGATAGGCGATGTATGAAAAAATAGAGGACGGCACATGATAATGAGAACCGAGATAAAAATAGATTTTAAATTGTTCCAACAGTTTAAGGGCAAGGAGATTGAAAAATTTGTTATCGTAATAATACCCGTAATACCTGTCTAAAGTAAAAACGAGAAGAATGGCAGGCAGGCCCAATATTACCGCGAGCCAGTATTTGGACATTATATTTTCAGCGGAGTTATTTGTATTCACATCTTTATTGTTTTCTATGGAACGGAGCTATGATTAAAAAAAGAAAGATACCTGAAAGCGCAGCCAAACTTGTCCATATACCTATCTTCTGTATAGTATTGGAATAATAAATAGTGGCCTTCGCACCCTCTTTCATCTCACCTTCTGGAATGATGAAGCCGTTCATGAACATATTGGCGATAACAGGCTTGTACTCTTTGCCTTTTATCTCCATCTTCCATCCCGGGTAATTTGTCTCATTGAAAACTACAAAATCGGTCTTGCCTGATTCGAAGCTGTATGCGGAGGGACCTATCCTTTCATATTTTATATGCTCTGCCTCATTAGCATTGTTATCGGGTGTGGCGAGTGAGAACAGGTCAAAGTATATGCCTTTTGGGAGATTGGAAAGTGTGACGATATGCCTCCCCCGTGAAAGCTCGATTTCAGGCAAATTGAATTGCGCGGTCTTTTGAGAGAGAGAACTGTAGCTCACCTCACCGATATCCCTGCCGTCTATCTGAACCTTTACCGCGCTACTTTTTTTAATATCTTCAAATCTTCCAAGCCTTAGGGAAGGCAGATATCTGCCATCGGAGCCTATTGTGACGGAACTTGAGGCAGTGTTGCCTGATACGGAAAATTTCCTGTAATTTGTAATATATGTGACTGCTTTATTTCTAAATGAATCAAAAATGAGCGCTTCACCGGCAGTGATGTCATAGACATCCCCAATCGCAAATGAATCGAAGTAAACCGGCTTATCATCATTTACGGTAATCTCTACATTGTGCGCGCCTTTTGGCAGAAAGCCTTCCCATACGGTCAACCAGTTAAAACCCGGGGTTTGAGATTGTGAAATAACGCCTCTTGCCTTGCCGTCAACGGATACGGCCAGAGATGAGGCCTCCGGGCCTCCATAGGAACGGAGCATTACCCTTTGGATTCCATCCATATTTGTATCAAAATTATTTTTGATATGTGCGCCTTTTGACTTGGTTGTTATAGAGAAATCCTGAAATGTAAGCTCTCCAAAAAGAGAATTGCCGATTGAGTGGTCCTGCTGAGGGAAGGGCTGCTGGATGCCAAATGAGAAAAGGGAGAGATTCCAGTCTTTAGGCCCTGTTGGCTGAGGCTTTAAAAAAATCAAGTCCTTTTGCCTTATGAGCATATAAAGATCAAGCGCGTCAGTATTGTGCAGAACCAATTCATCTGATATCTTTTTCAGTTCATCAAGCCGGGATAGATTCTCTGATTGGGCGATAAATATCGGCGCAGGCTTCAGAGGTGTATTTTTGAATCTGTCAAGATTCAAAAGGTCATAGCTTTCCGTACCGCCAAGCACCATGAGAGGCCTTGCAGGGTATATCTCATAATTGCCGAACGCCTTCTTATTCTCAAATATCGCCACATCTTTTGTCTGGGCAGTGTTAAGACTGAACCCAGGGTCATCTTTCAGCCTTTCATACATATAATAATATTCAGTGGTCAGAGCTGAATAATACTCTTCCATGCTCTCTTTTTTATCAAAGACAGACGGGATGTTGTACCCTTTGACATCAAAGGTCTTGTCCCTCATTGAGTGGAGCGTAGGCGTAATCACATATTTAAAACCGAATAAAGAGAGGAAATCACCAAGGTACTCTTTCCTGTGATAGCGCTCAAGGAGATCGACCTCATTTGGCAGCATCCTTGAGCCCAGAAGCATTGCGGTTGGGATTCCGCAGGTCTCAATCACCCTGCCTCTGTCTTTATTATTCTCATCAAGCCAATTCCAGACAAGAGGGAGATAGTCCGGCTGCTTTGCCGATATGAATGTCCAGTTATAATTATTGCCATAATACCTCGCGGCAAAAAGATACGGGAGGGTAAATACAGCTAATAAAATCCATTTGTATGACTGAGTTGCATTTTCAGACAACCTGAATCGTGAAATGCCGTTTTCCAATCTGCGTGCAATCCAGGTAAAGGTAATTGAAGAGAATAGACAAAATACAAGAATGGCTGAGGTTATATAGGTGTATGGCGTCCTCGACATCCCGAAGAACGGGATATATTTTGATGCAAGACTGAAGATATCAGGCCTGCCGTTTATGCCAAGCGATATCTGGACAGAGAGCGCCGTCATTATCAAAAAGATGAGCGTAATCCAATTGAATCTTATTAAGAGAGAAACAGAAGCCATCACAAACGGCACGATATATATTGACATGTAGTTCCATGCCGGGTATTCGCCGCCTTTGATAGGCGCCTGAAACCAAGGCCAATGCTGAAGGCTGAGCCCTGCCAATATTGACTGTGAATGCGAACCTATGTGGCCGTGGTCGACTTTAACAAGCTCTCCCGCCCCTTTTACCCATGAGGTCCTGAGATACGGATAATTATCAGCAAGAGTCGGAAGCACTATGAATGCTGAGAGCATAAATGTTGCAATAATGACTACAGAAGTAATCGGAATAATCTTTTTAAAAAATATTCGGAATTCCCCCTCTACTGCACTTGAATAGAGTTCATGGAGCAGTACCATCAAATAAAAAAATGAATAAAATAGCCCGCCGATAAAAATATTTTGCGGATGGGACAGGAGTGAGTACGCCATCAGAAGGCTTAGCGCCAACGCGCTTTGATAACTCCTTTCCTTGATAGCCTTCAAGGTAAAAAGATAAACGAGCGGAGCCAACAAATATACGCCTGTATAATGCAGATAGCTCAGGAGGTGGCCGATATAAAAAGGGGTAAACATGTAAAGTGTAGCCGAAAAGGCCGCCGCAGCCTTATCCTCGAATAGATGCTTTGAAAGAAAATACATCCCAAGGCCTGCAATGAGGAATTGCAAAACCTGCAGGATTTTAATTGATACTGCAAGATTATTAGTGAATGGGAAAAGAATGGCCTGTTCAAAGACATGGAAATTTGAGGCAAAGACCGCAATAGGGCCTGAATAAGTATCGCTCCACAGAGGAATCGAACCCCATTGGCTTACAGACCTGACAAGCTCAAGCGTAAAATCATAATCGCCTTCAAAAGTGGCCTTGTATTCGCCTGTAATAAACTCATGAGGCACTCCTAAAAGCAGGTACCTGCCTGTCAGAAATAGAAGCGCCGCCAATATTAAAATCAGGGGAAAAGCATTTCCGCTAATAAATTTATTTATCTTAGAATTCACTCGTCCTTAGCTCCTGTGCCGCGCGCAGCATCTCTTCCTGCGTCATGGGCTTTCTCTGAAACCTGCTTATCTTAAAGCCCTGCAGCATTCTTTCAGTGAATACGAAAGGGTCTCTGCAAAGATAAGTCACTTCAGGCCAGCATGCGTACATGCAGCCTGGGCATTTTGTGACGATATCGCGCATCTCTTTGATAAATTCGGCTGACTTGTACTGCTGAATGAAATTCGAGCTGAAGATGGATTTATCGGTTTTAATATCCACGCACGGCAGAAATCTTCCCTCAGGACTGATGGAGAAGTAAAGAGTCGGGCTGTCGCATTTCCAGTAAATTTTCCTGAATTTAAGAAAATCCGGGCTTTCTCTTAAAAATCTGTTCGAGTTATAAACAAGGTAACCATTCTTTTTCATTCTGAGCACATCCGAATACACTGAATCAAGAAGGGAAAAATCATCAGAAGTAAAGGCAAAGTCAGGCGAATCTGTCCTGACTATGAATTCGCTGTCTGCTCCCCTTGCGGGCTTTGCGTCCGAGCCATTGCCTGACAGATGCACCGGTATAAGGGAAGCGTAGAAGCCGATTGCGGTGGTGAACTTTATCAGATTCGGTATCTCTTTCAGGTTGTATTTGGAAACCACTATGTTGATGCCGGAAATATTGCCCTTTAACGGCAGGTGTTTCGAGAATACGGAAAGCCCCCTGATGATCCTGAGCCATGAGCCCTCGCTGTTATTGATATTGTCCTGCTTTACCGGGTCAAGCGTGTCGAGTGATATTGTAACCTCTTTAAGCCCAGCGTTTACAAGGGCTTCAACACGCCTGTCAGTGGCAAGAGTGGCGTTCGTCTGCAATCTTACGGGAATCTTTCTTTTTGTGAATGCCTCAATAACCTCAGGCAGGTCTTTTCTCAAAAGCGGCTCGCCGCCCGTAAGCACAAGCACGCCTATATCAAGTTCACAGAGTATATCCGCGAGCTTTTCAATCTCGGTTATTGTCAGCTCGCGTTCGTCTTTCCTTGATTCGACAGCCTGACACATCCTGCACTTAAGGTCGCACCTCTTGCTCACCGCGAATTGAACATATAAAGGCGTACTCTTTTTTACTGCGGATTTTACAAGTTTTATTTTTTCCTTTAAGTTGGCCATAGTTTTTATGAGATTACGTTTTTCCCTCCGCTTACAAAGAAGTACCCGACAACATACTGGGGGTGGATGCCGTCCCTTAAGCCTTTGACGAGATAATTGAAGAAATTCACAAAGAACATGAACTTTTGTTCTTTGAGCAATTTAAGGGTGCGGCGCGTCATAAAGTACATAAGACATTTTCTCCTGAAACGGCTTATCTGCTTGGGTGTAAGAGATTTTGTATAGACATTCGAAAGCTGATGAAGACTGTCTATCTTATCCCAGGTGTTGGTGTCTATCTTGCCGCCGAGCTCCACAACCTTCTGCGCGCCTTTTGTCTTTGGAAGCGGCCTGTATGTGAAGAAAATCGGCCTGTCCACTTTCAGCTCTTTTACAAGATTGAAGGTTTCCTGCATAGTGTCAATGGTTTCACCAGGCCCGCCGAGGATGTTATAACCTGTAACGGCTACACCCTTATCGTGCAGGAGCTTGAAAACTTTTCTGTACTGTTCAGTTGGTATGTTTTTTTCATATACCTCTTTTCTTATCCTTTCATTCCCTGCTTCAATCCCTATTCGAGCTACTTTAAGGTTTGCAGCAGCAAGCATCTCAATGCGCTCTTCATCAATTGTGTCAGCCCTCGTGAAGCACGAGAAGGGCAGCACCTTCGACATGCCTATTTTTATGTATTCATCCGAAAAGTCTTTTACCCAATCCCTGTTGATTGAAAAGACCGGGTCAAATGTGTGCGCTACTTTCATGCCTCTGTCCCTGTATTTCTCCCACTGCTGCTTCATCTCCCGTGCGTATTGCCTGGGGTTTCTGACCCTGAAGTGCTTGCCCGGTACAGCGTCTCTCATGGGAAACTCAGAGCAGTAAGTGCACGGGAAAGGGCATCCTCGTGTGCCGATGAAATAGATAACGCCGTTGTAGAAGATGAATTTATCAAGGTCTTCCCAGAGGTCATAATTCGGAATGGGCAGGCTGTCAATATCCTGTATCAGCTCGCGCAGGGGATTCTTATAAACCTTCCCGTCCTCCTTGTACCAGAGGCCCTTGATGCCCTGCTTGCTCTTTCCGTCCCGTATCGCATTAATGTACTCTGTAAGAGTATATTCGCCGTCGCCTATGCAGATCGCATCCACTTCTGGAACTGATATCGAGTCTTCCGGGCAAAGCGTCGGGTGATATCCTCCGAGTATTATTGGGAGCTTGTACTTAGTCTTAATCTCCTTGGCGATTTTCTTTGTGTACTGCATGAACATGGAGACGGTTGATATCCCGATGACGTCGGGCTTGAAGTCCTCGATATTTTTCCTGAGATGCTTCTGCCAGTCTCCCCTGTGATATGTAAAGTCAATTATATTGGCTTTATGCTCAGTCCTTTCATTGATGTATGTTGCGAGATAGGTCATACCTATGTCAACAACCGATACATCACTTGAGAAGTTCGGGCTTATAATACTGATTTTCATTTTCAGGCTCCCTCCGTATCTTTCATTTTTCTTTATTAATTAGCCGCTGTTTTATTGTCATCGCCTTCGAATGCCTCTTCCTCCCTGGCAATTTTAAATATCTCGCTCCTGGGCATGCCTTCCGCGATATGCTTTGCGGCAAGGAAACCCATTTTTATGCTGTGGTCCATGTTGTTGTAGCGGTACAGCCCCTGCCTGCCTATTGGAAGCAAGTTCTCCATTGAGTCTAAAAGCTCCGAGATCTTATTTACTTTCTGGTGATAGTCGAGAGTATAGATTGGATAGGCGTGAGATATCTTGGTGGTGAATTTATGAGTAATCTTCTCTCCATTGAGCAGCCCCAGATTCCGCAACTCATCACAGCATTTTTTAGTGAGGGTGTCTTCATCGGCGTTCCATGTCTCATCTCCTTTATTACAGGCAAGCTCAAGTATGAGAGAGGTTTTATCCGCAGGGGCGTTGTTCGGGCTCCAGTTCTTAGGCTCCTGGATCCTCATCACCTTAAATTTTACTTCAGGTATATATATCCATGTATTGTCGCTTATGCGTTCTGAGTCTATGAGTATATTGAGGAACCTTAAGCTTCGAAATCTCATCGAATTAGCAACATCAATATATTTCTGGTTCACCCTCGGCTCTATTGACCTGACGAATTCCGGCAGTGGTATTGTTGAGATAAAGGTATCTCCGGTCAGGCTCTTATCCTCTCCGTTCTGCCGATAGACGATTTCCTTTATGCCCTTGCCATTAAGTTTTATATTTGTTACCGCGGAGTTCAGGTGTATCGTTCCGCCTTTTTCAGTTATTCTTTCCGCCATCCTGTCGCACATCCTTCCGATGCCGCCTTTTATCGGGTAGAAGAACTTTGTCGCGTATGTCTTAGGGGCATTACTTTTTTTCCCGAGCAGCCTAAGAAAGACATCCCAGAGGTTCAGAAGTGAAATCCTCTGAGCCGCCCAATCCTTTGATATCTGAGAAGGATGCAGGCCCCAGAGCTTTTCTGAATAAGGGCCGAAGTAGATGTTATAGAGACCTCTGCCGAACCTGTTCACGACCCAATCTTCGAGCGAGATTTCATTCGGTTTCCTGACCTTATTTTTCGTGGTCACGAAAACATAATCCATAAAACACTTGGCGGAGGTGACAGGGTTCATCTTTGCGATAAGGTCTTTTCCGGCAAGAGGGTAATAAAAATATTTCCCCTTGAGCCTTACAACACTTTTCCTCGGGCTCTCGTAAAGCTCCGGGCCCATCAGGTCTGTAATGTCATTTATCAGTTCCTGGTCTTTACTGATGAACCTATGCCCTCCAAGGTCAAAAGTATAATCCTTGAAGTAATAGCTTTTACATAGCCCGCCTACCCTTGAGTCAAGCTCTACCAGATCTACATGATAGCCTTTATCCGCGAGTTTCCAGCCGGCGCTAAGCCCGGCCGGACCTGCACCGAGGATAACTATCCTTTTCTGCATACCATCCTCCTTTGTATACATTTAAAAGACCTGTATGACCGAAATATCTGTTTATTCAGGCCGAAAAGTTCAAGCTGATTTTTACCGGATGAGTCAAGCCTTGCGTTTAATTTGCGCCTGCGAGGGCCTGATCAATGATGTGAGATAGAAAAAAACTCTTTTAAAGATATAGAACTTGTCATGGTGGGATACATCACGGCTGCCCTTTATTATGTGATAGAGCACCCAGATGATCTTGTCTTTGAGGCTTACTTTTTTTAAACCCAGGTAATCAAGATGCTTAAGCGTTTCTCTTACAAGATCGTGCGGCAGAGTGTCCGTATAAACAGGCACCTCTGCCTGCCTTGCCCTGCTCTCCAATTCTTCAAAGTAATCCTCTTTGACTATTCCCCTTTCCCTGCATGTTTGATAAATAGCTGACCCCGGAAATGGCGTACATATGAAGGTCTGAAAGTAGTCGAGCTTATTCTGATTCTTCTCTATGAAGTTTTTTGTCTGTTCAAGGTCTTCTACATTTTCATCAGGCGTGCCTATAATAAAAGTGCCTAACACCCTTAGGCCAGATTTATGAGTTACATCAATTGCCCTCTGATTGTCTTCGACACGAACCCTGTTCTGTTTCAGAATCCCAAGCACTCGGTCTGAGCCGCTTTCAAAACCGAACTCAAGCTGAACGCAGCCTGCTGATTTCATGAGCTTGAGCATCTCAAGATCCTGCCAGCCGATAAGATTTGCCCTGGCCTGCGCTGTCCAGCTTATCTTTTTCGAGAGCCCTGTTTTGATCATGTTGTCGCAGAATGTAAATACATTCTTCTTGTTGGTTATGAATGTATCGTCTGCGAAATACAGGGCCTTTGCCTTGAATTTATTCAGCAGCTCTTCAATTTCTGCAGCGCAGTATTCCCTTGAGAACTGCCTTACCTTTTTAAAGACAATGCCAACTCCGCAGAATGTGCAATTATAAGGACATCCTCTTGAGCTGGTGATTGAAGTAACTCCGGCCTTGACCATTCCCCTTACGCCAAAGCTTAAGCCCAGGTAATAATCCATATTAAACAAGTCCCTTGCCGGAAAAGGTATTGTATCGAGGTCTTCTATCTGGGCTCTCTTTTCATTCATCAGGACACTGTCCCCTTCGTTGAATGCTATGCCCTTTAATCTCCTCAGTTCGTCTTTTCCTGTGCCAAGAAAAGTATCGATTGCTTCAAGAAAAGTTGCTTCGCCTTCCCCAAGGACTGCGATATCGAATGAGCCCCTCTTAAGCGTGTTTACCGGGTCTGCCGATACATGTACGCCCCCGATCATCTGGTAAATATTTTTGTTCCATTGCCTTATATGATTTGAAAGCTCAACAGCTTCTTTTATCTGCGGAGAATGCCCGGTAAAGCCGATTATCTCAGGGCTGAAATCCTGCACCGCTTTTTTGATATCAGCGCAGGTGTTGCCGTCTATTATCCTGATGTCGTATTTATGCGCCCCGTATTTTCTTAGATACGCTGCGATATATCCGAGCCCCAGCGGCGGATAAGGGCCCTCCATCTTCGGGTTTATAAGTCCTATTTTTACGGGCATTTTCTCCTCTTAATCCGGAGAAGCAAATCTCGGGATGCCGATTTTTTTAAATAACTCGAATTTACCGCTTTTCTTGCCCATCCGCTTCATAATAACTCTGTCATCGACTCTTCTTTCAGTCTGTATCTTTTTTCTCAGTTTCAATGTTTCAGGCAGGTTTCCAATGTTCCACCAGTAAGCCTTAAGATAAGCAGAGAAAGCCACATTGAATTTTCCGATTAAAATAAACATAAGTATTTCGGCGAGGCTTATTGCGAGATATCTCGGCAATATCGTAATGAGCCTGCCTATACTATAATTTTTTAAAAGCGACCTGATGAGATTGCGTTCGCCTACATGCCTCTTCCAGATATTTGTCGTGTATCTGCCGTCGTTTAAAGAACAGAAGCTGTCATGAAGAAAAAAAGCGCCCGGCGCCACTACAACATCGTACCCGTAAACAAGAGTCCTCCAGCATATGTCCCTGTCTTCTCCGTACAGGAACATCTTTTCGTCAAAACCCCCAATTTCATCGAACACATCCCTTCTGATGAATATGGCAGCATCTACATATAACGGCTCACCTTCGCCAAACGGATATCCATAAATATCACACGCTACGCCGCTGTTTATGATAGCCTTGCCATCGTAGGTCAATGTTGTGCATCCGCAGATACCTATCTCCGGCCTTGCCTCAGCGCTTTTGACAAGCTCTGAGATCATCTTTCCGTCTGCCTTCGTATCATTATTGAAAAAGAAGAGGTACTTACCTTTTGCTTCTTTTGCGCCTCTATTGCTTGCAATTGCAAGACCAAGGTTAGCACCCACATCAACTGCCTTGATATCAGGATACAGGTCTTTGACAAACTCAACGCTCCCGTCCTTTGAGCCATTGTCAACAAAGATAATCTCAATAGCTTTGTATTCACCTTTATAGAGCGAATCAAAACAATCTCTCAGGTAGTGCTTCCCGTTGTAATTCACAATTATTATGCTTACAAGCGGCTCCATATATTTATCCCTGATTTGATGCACTTGCCATCCTAAGCTCTTTTCTTTTTTTTAAAAAAATATTTGAAAGTTTCCTAAGGGCAAATTTAAATGAGTTATAATCTCGCATATAATCCCAGATAACCTTTGGCCTAAGATTAAACCTTAATATTGCCTGCTTTCTAAGCGCGTCCAATTCCTCTTTGCTCATACCTTCAGGCGAATATGCAATGTTGTCTGTAGATAGGGCTGACCAGTCAAAGTCTTCGGGTATTTCATTACTCTTTACAAGGAAGTGATAGCTTTCTGTTCCTGGCAGCGGGTGAAATGGCATAAAGCCCGCCCTGTAAAGCTTAAGCTCCATTGCGAAAGTGATTGTCTCCTCAATATCTCTTTTCTTCTCAGTCGGAAAACCAATTATAAAATAACCTATTGGCCTGAAGCCTGTCTTGTTCAGCAGTTCTATCTTTTTTCTTATTTCATCCTTTGAAAGCCCCTTTTTCATAAGCTTTAGAATTCTTTCGGAGCCGGATTCTATTCCTACCGCGACCCTCCTCGAAAAACCTGCCTTCCTCATAAGGGAAAGCACTTCTGCCGTGAGCGTATCAAGCCTGATACCGTTTGGAAGCTCAAAACTTATTTTAAGGCCCTCCTTGATAACGCTTGAGCAGAACTCCTTAATGTGGTCGTGCTTAAGCGTAATATTCTCATCAAAGACTATGAACCTTTTTATGCCGTATGTTGAATTCAGAAGATTAATCTCTTCCATTATGTGTTTTATCGAGCGCTTGCGTATCTCTTTACCCGCTGTGATATGGGCTGAGCAGAATGTGCACGGGAAAGGGCATCCTCTTGTTGTGATAATACACGCGGTATTTTTTTGAATAAGGGTTCCTGATGACGCATATCTCTGAGGGTTCATCAAATCCCATGCGGGAAAGCCGAGCTTATCAAGATCTTTTTCGAATACCTGCGCATTCGAGATTATATTCTCGCCCGCGCGCCACATAAGCCCGGGAATCTCTTTTTCAGTTTTACAAAATTTGCCTGAAATGAAATCCATTAAAAGAGGTGCGCCTATCTCAGCCTCTCCCCTGAATCCGTAATCAGCCTCTCTGAAAAAAACCATCGCCTTCTCGCCAAGAGCAGAGGGATGTGGGCCTCCAATCAAAGTCACAACAGACGGATTAAGCTCCTTGGCAATCCTCAGGCACCGCTCTACTTCCTTAACCGATAAGGACCAAGAATTAATGCCGACAACATCGGGCTTCCATCTTTTCAGATAATCAGCAAACCCTCTAAAATCCAGGCGTTCGAGCACGCAGTCAAGTATCCTTACATCCTTATAGCCTGCCTTCTTCAACGCAGAGGCAATGTAGCCAAGCCCAATAGGCGGGAATTGGGCAAGGCCTGTGGAGCTATCTTTAACAGGGGCAACAAGAAGTATTTTCAAAAAAACTCCTGCTTAAAAATTTAATGCGTGTCTGTTCCAGTCAATAAGTTCTTCAATCTTATCTTCCAATGTTGCTGTAGGCTCAAATTTAAGCAGTTGCCTTGCTGTTGAAATATCGGCTACTGAATCCTTGGGTTCACACAAGGGCATTGCCTGATATTCAGGCTGTATGCCCGGTTGCAATCTGTCGATAAGAATATTGGCAATATCCATGACCGGGGTGCCTTTGCCTGACCCGAGATTAATTACTCTATTATTTACAGGCTCATTCATTGCCTTGAAATTCCCGTCAGTTATATCTTCAACAAAGATGAAATCACGTATCTGATTTCCGGTGCCGAAGATTATGGGGCGCTCTTTCTGCAGGAGCTTTCGTATAAAAATAGTAATGACTCCTACATAGGGGGTAAAAGTCTGGCGTATGCCATAGGTATTAAAATATCTCAGCGTCACATTTTCAAAACCGTAATATTCTGACATCTGTCTTACATATTCTTCACCGGCAAACTTGCCTACTCCGTAAGGAGATATTGGAGCTATGACACTATCCTCTTTTATGGGAAGCTCCGCATTGGAGCCATAAACTGCCATTGACGATGCATAGATGAACTTCTTTATCTTTGCCTTGCCCGCAGCCTTTAGAAGGTTAACAGTGCCAAGGACATTTGTTTGCGTATCATAAAAGATATCATCAAAGGAATTTCTTATGCTCACCCTTGCGGCATTGTGGAATACGACATCAACTCCATCGAGCGCTTTTTTCATAAGCGATGTATCAAGGATACTGCCCTCATGGAAAACAGCCTTAGCCGGAATATTGTTATGCGAGCCCATCGAAAGGTCATCAATAATCGAGACATCTACCCCTTCTTTTATGAGACGCTCGGCAATATGCGAGCCGATAAAACCTGCGCCGCCTGTTACAAGAGCTTTTGAATAATCAGCTTGCGGCATTTTCCCTCCAGTCGATTACTGAGCGGGTTGATATAAGGCTCCTTTTAATATCCTTGTCAGTATCAATGCTGACATTCGAGAGAATCACTGAATCGCTTATCTGTATCGGGCTCATCACCTTTACATTATTGCCGATAACGGAATTGATGATTTTAGTGCCTTTCGGCAGGTGAACATTTTCACCGATCACATGGCCGTCAGGCATCTTCTCAAGCAGTCTCAGATTGCACTCAAGAAGGTCCTCCGGAACAGTCACATTCATATCCCATTCAACTACATCCGCCACATGCACCTTATACCCGTCCTCGATTAATATCTGAATTGAATTTGTTATTTCGTACTCATCCCTGAGAGCGGTCCGCGGGGTCCTGCGGATAGCGTCAAAGATTGGCAGGTCAAAAAGATATATGCCGCAGCCCTTCAGGTCATTAAACGTATATCTCGGCTTTTCAATAACCCGCTTTACTGCCCCGCTTCGATCCATTTGTATTGCGAAATTTCTCTTGATGAATTCAGGATTATTTTCCCGCTTCACTACAAGAACCATCGAGGAATTGCGTCTTCTGAAAGTTTCAATGAGTTCATTCAAATCCTTATGAAGTGTAAAAATGTCCCCAAGAAAAAGTATAAAGGGGCCATTGATGTGGCTCTCAAGCTGCCCTACCGCATGGGCTATCCCGAGCGCCTTTTCCTGCTCTATATAGCGGATATTTACGCCAAGGGAACTGCCGTTGCCAAAGTAATCTATTATCTTCTCCTTGAGATATCCGACCACGATGATGAAGTCCTTGATGCCGATAGATTTCATTGCCTCTATCTGGTATTGCATTATCGGCTTGTTGCAAACCGGCAGAAGAGGTTTCGGAGTATCAAAGCTCAGGGGCTTTATTCGTGAGCCAAGTCCTGCTGAAAGTATTACGCCTGTGATATCATCTTTTCTTTTCATCTTCGCTCCTAAAGGGAATTCAGCAGCCCTTTTTTGAAAAGAATAGTCTTTAATTTCAAATACACCAGAAACGCTGACATCTGCATGATTGTCTTAACAGGCTTGAGCGCGCTTTGACCTGCTGCCCTTGAATAATGAGACACCCCGACTTCACTGAAGTTATGGCCAAGGTTCATAATCTTTATCATAATCTCGGAAGGCGCCTGATAGCCGGTTGATTCAATGTCGATTGCCTTTAAAACATCACTCCTGTAGAGCCTGAACGCGCAGTTTATATCCTTGAATTTTGCGCCGAACAGGACTTTTATCATTCCGTTCAGGCCTTTGTTGGCGAAAACCCTGAATACAGTATCACTTTTCTTTTTCCGGTAGCCTGTCACAACGGCAGTGCCATTGGCAGAAGGGCTTAAAAAATATGGGAGCTCCTTAATGTCAAACTGCCCGTCTGAATCTATCGTAACGATGTAGTCGCCGCTCGAGGCGTTTATTGCGCTTTTCAATGCCGCTCCGTAACCCCTGTTTACAGGGTGGTGCACGATTTTAAGGTTGGGAAATTCAGTGCACATATTTTGTAGCACCTCAAAAGTCCTGTCCCTGCTTCCGTCATTTGTAACGATTATTTCCCCACTGCAATTGATGGATGCAAGCGCTTCGCTACAGGCCCTTACTGTTTTTTCAATATTGGCCTCTTCATTATATGCAGGCATGACTATGGAAAATGAGACTTCCTCAAGACCGTTCATTTTCACCTATTTTTTTCTTCCTGGGATTTCTGACACCGAAATAAATAATCCCTGTTGCTGAAAAAAGAGAAGCCATTTTCGCGAAGTCATAGGCCTTTTGAGGGGCATATTCGAGATTAAACTGCGCCTTTCCCTTGTCGTTAAAAACGAAACCGTTAGCAAATCCATTCACTCTGAGAGGCTCATATTTTTTACCGTTTATGTAGAATGCCCAATCCCTGTCAAACGAATCATTGAAGACCATTTTTGAATCTTTTTGAGCAATTGCCCTTACCTGGTATTTCGCAGGATTCAATTTCTGAAACCAGACATCAGGCTTTGCGGCGTTTGAAAACACGCCCTTTTTCCTGACTAGTACTAAAGATTCATTCTCTATACCTTTTGCAAATCTGAATACATGGTCGCCGCGCTTCATCAATTTAGCGCCGCTCCATTTATTGCACTCTTTGCTGGTTGGAAGGTAGATGCCTCCGACTGCAAGATCACCTTTATTGCCTATGCATTTTTTCTCAACAAGTCCGAAATTGCCTTTTAAGGTTGGAATCTGCAGATGGTTATACACGGCACTTTTTTCAAAAATTATTTCTACCCTTTTAAGCTTATGCGTGGCCGAAGAGGCAAACTTTCTTTTTACAAGCTCATTCAGATTGAAGCTGCCCTTAACCTCTTTCAGGTAGTTTTTTTCAATCTTTAAAGATTCTTCTTTAGTTCCGTCAAGGCCGATTTTAAGAATCACCTCAGATGCCTTTGCAAAATCCGGGAAAGCAAACTCGCTGTATTGCCCTATATCGACTGAGGGCAGCTCAATAGACGCTCTGGCTGCAACTTGACCCGGTTTTTCGAATTTCCATTTCGATCCTGCAAAACTATCTGCTTCTTCTCTTTTATACTGAACAGGAGTTAAAGAACTTGCCTCATAATCAACACTCCCCTTCAGGCTTAGAGAACCTGACCTGTCTTTGAAATTATCAAAAATATAAATCACCTCAAAATCTGCAGAGCTCATCTTGTCAAGCAGTGCCGCTTTTAGATTTTTGTATTCTGAAGCAGGTACAATCAGCAGGTCGCCAGTCGAGGCAAGAGTTGAATTTCTAAGCGCCACAGTATGTCTGCCTTTTTCCAGAAAGATAATCCCCTTGTTTGCCCAATTAAGCCCGTCTTCTGTCTCTTTCCCGATTATCTCAATGGAATCCAGAAAAATATTGCCCTTGCTGTTCTTTGCGAAAACAATGTATTCTCCCGAAGCATTCAGACTAAGTGAACCTTTGTCTTGATATGTGTACCCATAGCTATTTGCAAGAAGCTCACAGACAGTATCAATATGATTGCTGTTAAAAAAGATCACCCCTTCGGCATTATTTAAAAATTTATTTGCCATTTCCGGATTTTGAGCATCCTTAGCCATCAGGAGAAAAGGCGTGTCCAGATGCCCCGTAAGGCTCAGCGCCGGAAAAGCGTTTTCATCTCCGTTTAACAGATAGGCTTTTGAAGCCCCTGTTAATCTTTGCTCATACTGATGATTTTCATACAACATAAGAGGCCCTATCTTTTTTTTTAAGCTAAAACCGTTTTTGTCCAGCAAAGACCCCGCATATTCATTGAAGTTGTATTCAGGCATTACCCATCTGTTAAAATCATCATGCAAAAGGACATAGCGCACATTGTAGAGCCCTAAGACCTTCCCAACATCACCGTATTTCCAATTCCAGAAGACTTTATTCAATGCTTCGACAGGGCGTTGATAGCGGATATAAACAGTGCCGCCGGGCCTGGATACAACCTTTGGAGCAGTAAGCAGTTCAAATGTAGGGTCCGGGCCGTTGTATCCCCATTTGGTATTTGCATCGTATACTTCGTAGGGAAAATATATCTTGGAATAATCTTGCTCAGACCTAAGCCACTCCTCAGCTTCAGTATAATAAGGCGGTATCTTTTGATAGACTCCCGGTTCTCTGGCTGAACCTTTTTCCCGGAGATGGGAGCCTGTAAATACAGGCCAGGCATACAGGCTCGTAGTGAATAAGAGGCTGAATATAAAGAAACCTGCTAATATCTTCAAAACCACACGGGGCCGCAGTATCCATGCATCAGGCGATTTTTTACTTTCGTCAGCTTTAGAAGCCAGCATCCCGATTGAATACGCAAGAAGAGGCACAATAGCAAACAGCAGCAGGCTTGAGAACACCCTGTATGGCGCCCTGAAAAGAAAAAAACCCGGAATATTAAAGTAAAGCCACTCAAATAATTTTCCGAGCGGCTCATGGTTGCCTTTAGCCATGAAGATTGCAAATATGCTTAGTCCTGAGAAAAAGAAGATATTCCTGTCATTTCTTGCCCTGCAAACGCTTATAAACGCTAACATTGGCAGAAGTATTCCAATCAATATGAGCAGAGGACTTTGATAAATAGACGGATTAAACAACTCATCTGACGGCATATCAAACCAGAGATCAAGCCTTTCATTACGGAACACATTAAGGATCGAAGTGCCGCGGCTGTAGTAGCTTAAGATATCGAGATTATAAAAACCTTCCTGCACAAGGTCTTTTGAAGTCAGACCGAAATCAGTCAGGTAAATCAAATTAGGCACTATCCACCAGAGATTTACGAATGCGCAGACTACTGCTGTCTTGAACGAAAAAGACAAAATATGAAATAGCCGTTCCCGTGCAGAGACAGCCGCATGGAAAAGAATGAAGCCTGCCGTAACCATAAGAAGGGCAACAAAATCCGCAGGGTGTCCCTTTGTGGCAGCTATCGGGAAACTCAGGAGCGCGATAAGCATCGTGTATCTCCATTGTTGCTCCGGCCTTGTAAACGCCCTGTAAAGAAGCCCGATAAGAATTGGCAGCAAACCATATGTAAGAAGAGCCATCATATTGCCCCTGCCAAAATGCGCCATCACAGGATAGCTGAATGTATATAGGACCACACCGATAAGGGCTATGGCGCGGCAGTTTGGTTTTTCAGAAAAAATGGATTTGAGCATAAAGTACATCGAGAAGCCCTGGAGAGAAAATATTGAGACAAAAACTATTTTTTCGGCAGTATAGTAATCCAGGCCAATGATCACAGGTAAAGAGAACAGCAGATAGTACGGCATTGAAGATATCTCGTGAGATATGTCGTATCCTCCGGCCATCTTGTCGCTCCAGAGATAAAAACTTTTCTTAAGCGTATCAACAGGATTAAGATAGACGGCAAAATCAAAACCCGCTATCGCGTTGTAACCATCCTTAAACCAAAGCAAAGGCACAAGCCCGATAACGAATATCAGCGCAATGTCGAGATATGTATTTGAGTTAATCTTCTTCATCCAAGCCTGTAAATTTTAATGATTGGGCCGGTATTACTGCCGTCAGGCGCAAATTCTTTAATCAACCGAGCCTTCCGGCTCCGCAGAAGCGGCTCGTAAAAATCCCGTGCCCTTTTATTGAGGTAGAATAAAAGGCCGAATTTCCCGTCATTGATATAAATATCAGACTGCCTGTTAAAGCTGAGCAGGTCTTCTTTGAAGAGGTAATTAAACTCACCCTTTTTTTCAGGGTCGTTGTCGAGTAGAAAATTTGTATATCCGTAGCTTGATATGATCAGATAATCCGCTCCCAGCTCCTTCAACTCTTCAACCGAACGAAAATTAAAAACGCTGTAAAGCTCTCTATAAACTTCTTTTGATGAGGCTGTCTGTTTTGCATTTGAATCCATGCCATCAGGCCAATTAGGAGCATCTGTCGTGTATATGACCGGAAGCATCTTATATTTTGGCTTGTCTTTTAAAAATTCAGAATACCCGGCCCTGATCCTCTCGGGCACTTTCTGTTCATAATATTTCAAGGCTTTGGGGTTTAATAGATTGTTAGGTATATCAGAGTAGACTGGAACCGCGAACTCATACCAGTCCATTGCGATTACAGCGCCCGCAGGCAAATTGATCTCAATCCAGTCTTTTGCATACAGCCTCGTATCAGGGCGTGATTTAAGCGCAGAGGCTTCGATGGAGCCTGCTACCGAAGGCAAGACAACTGCAATCACAGCGGCAATTGCAAGAGGCCTTCTGATTGCAAGCCGTGACATAAAATCCTCGGTGAACCTTGCAGCTAAAATACAGAGCACCGGAAATAAAGCGACAAAAAGATGCAGATACCTGATAGCCCAATCCCTCAAAGCGAGCATAAAGACAGCTGCATAGGACAAAAAGATCAAATCCTGCCGTGAGCGTTTCATTAAAGCGTAGGCTGCCCCGCATATCAGGACAAAACCAAGCACAGTTTCCTGCCTAATCATTTCTTTGGCGAACCAGCCGATAAGGCTCATGAACCCAGGAGTAAAAGGCTCAACGGAAGATATGCCGAGTTTAGCAACCTGTGAGAGCATCTTGAATTTTTCAAAAGACTCGCTGAATCTAAAGAGCCACGAAAGGTTGCCAAGCAGCGATACTATTAATAGAACCAAGACACCAACAGCCCTTTTTGAGAAAAATTCATAATTCAAAAGAGAGCCTGATTGCCGCAAGGCAAAGAACTGGCTAACTGCAAAAGGAACGAGCAGCAGCACTCCCTGAGGTTTCGTGGAGATAGCAAGGCCTGTAAATAAGAAGGCCAGTAAAGTATTCCTGTTAAATTCTCCGGATGAAAGGACAATGAAATAAAGAGCTGCAGCAGTGAAGAGCGCAAGGAAGATATCAGCTATGGCCCACTGTGAATGCTGTATGAGATGAAACATGCCAAGCGAATATGCAAGCCCGATAAAACCTGCCCGTACTGAATAAAGCCGTTTACAGATAAAATAGGTACACAGGCCGAGCGCAGTGCCTCCGAACGCGCTAAGGAGCCTGCCAAGCAAAAATACCTTTGACTCACCTGTCAGGAACTTGAGCGCAAAATCAGCAGGACTTGAAAACCAGCCCAATAGCCTTCCCGTGGAAAAGTAGATGCCATTGACAAGCACAAGCATATACTTATGAAGTACCGGATAGGAGAACTCCTCAGGTATTGGGCTCATCCGCTCAGCCATTCCGAGGGCGTCAAGCACCTGCCTGTTCTCATCAGGGTGAAAGATGAAAGGCAGGCCATACCCTATCCCCCACAGGCGCAGAGCAAGCCCTGCGGCAAGGATAGCCGCTATCATAAAGAAACTCGGGAAAGAAAATCCTGACGTAATATTTGAGTTACTGTTGTTTTTCAACTATAAAATCCTCTATGGCCAGCACATCTATCCTTGTTGCAAGAAAACTCTTTATAGCATCCTGAGGCGATGAGACTACCGGCTCTCCCTTAAGGTTAAAAGAGGTGTTGAGTAAAAGCGGTATGCCTGTTATTTTTTTAAACTCTTCTATCAGCCTGCGATATTTAGGATTTGCACTTTTATCTACTGTCTGGACCCTCGCAGTACCATCAACATGCGTAATTGCGGGTACCTGCTGCGCCCGTTCGCTTCTCACATCTACTGCCAGCAGCATGTAAGGCGAAGGGAACCCGTTAAGATTGAAAAAAGTCTTTGCGTCTTCCTCAAGGACAGACGGGGCGAAAGGGCGGAAGTGCTCCCTGTGCTTTACCCTGCTGTTGATAAAATCCTTCATGTCAGGCCGCCTCGGGTCAGCAAGAATGCTTCTGTTTCCCAACGCCCTCGGCCCGAATTCCATCTTTCCCTGAAACCATCCTATTACTTTTCCGCTCGCAATATGATTGGCTATGTGCGGAGTGATATCGTCATGGCGGACATATTTCAGATTTGCGGAATCGAGCGCGGACCTTACATCTTTATTAGAGTATTCAGTGCCCAGGGCCGCTGAATGGATGGCGTGCTTTTTGGGCATTACCAGCTGATGATGATAGAGATGCAGCGCGCTGCCCAGTGACAAGCCCCCGTCTCCGGCATTGGGCTGGACAAAGACTCTTTTGAAAGGTGTATTTGCTGTCACCTTTCCGTTCATTACGCAATTGAGCGCAACCCCGCCTGAAAGGCAAAGGTCATCCCCGCCGGTTTCATTGTGAAGTAACTTTAAAAGATGGAATACGGTCTCCTCAAGCATAAGCTGTAGAGATGCTGCGATATCCATGTGCTTTTGAGTGTAATCAGAGCCCGGCATTCTCGGAGGCCCGAAAAGCGAGTGAAACTTTTTTGAAAGCCAGTCCTGATAGATAAAAAAAGACGCGGTAGTCGGATCGCCCCAATTGTCTATGAGCACCGGAAGATGAAAGGTGAAATAGTCCATATCCATCTTAAAGCCCTCAGGCGTGAGTTTGACTATCTGCCTGAATTCATCCATGTACTTTGGTTTTCCAAATGAGGCCAGGGCCATTACTTTTCCTTCAGCCCCGAGTTCATGGAACCCGAGATGCTGCGTCACGGAGAAGTAAAGCATGCCGAGAGAATTCGGCCAGTATGTCTGTCCAAGCCTTCTAATGCTTGACCCGTCGCCGTATGAGAACGCGCAGGTTACGAAATCGCCTGAGCCGTCCATTGTAAGTATCGAGGCCTTTGTAAACGGAGAAGTGTAATATGAGCTTGCCGCATGGGCATTATGGTGCTCCACCCTCTTTACCTTTGATGCTATCTTTTTCGGATCACCGCCAACTCTTTCAGCGAGGTCGTCAATGACATTCAACGGCCTGAGGATCCTCTGCCTCATGTAATTATGAAAATATCTCGGCCATGCCTTTACTGGAAATGTGTTCACGGCAAAAGCGAATTTCCTCCAGAGATTTACCTTGAAATCGTTTGCTACTGAAATGTAGTCAACATCATCAAGCGTTATCTTGGCTTGCTCAAGGCAATGCTTTATCGCAAGCTCAGGGAAACCGGGTGAGTGCTTTATTCTGTTAAGACGCTCTTCATCAATTGCGGATACAATTTCACCATCTACTACCAACGCGGCTGAAGCATCAGGGTGATATGAAGAAATCCCGAGGATAATCATTCATACTCTCCTATGTATGGCTATTTTCTACACAGCGCCCTTTGCAATCCTCAACATGGTGTCCCTTCCTTTTGGCGTCGCTAAAATAATGTAGGTGTAAACAAATGTCTGCAGGAAACAAAGCAGCGGATGATAAAACCAGAAGATATTCCTATCCCTTATGCTCAAATAAACAGCATGGCTCCCTGATAAGATCGGATTAGTAGAATAAATGAGCCAGAGGATAAGCCTTGCCCTGAAGTTATCAACAAAAACCCAATTGGTATTTCTTGTGTCAAGCTTATCCAGGAAATGCTGTGAAAAATTTCTTTTCCATTTACCGACCCAGTCATTTACCTTTCCGACATGGTGGTGATAAGTAATCAGGTCCATGATATACGCAACTTTGTTGTTGCCCTGTTCTATCATCTGCTGAAACGCGTCATTATCACCAAGATAGCCGTGCTGTGCCCATATAGGCGAGATCAGCTCCCTTTTCAGCACCAAACCATTTGCGCCCCATACAAGCGGCTTATGCGGGTCTACCTTGAAGATAAAAGCGCTCCCTCTAATCCTTGTCGCAGCATCGTTAAGATAAGAGCTGATATTTTTATTCATGAAAAATGTCATAGGGTCGCTCTGAATAAGTTCAAAGTATTTATTGATAGGCGGGTCGTTCAAACCTGATTTCAAAGGCCCCCATACGGCAGAGCACTCATGGTCCTCGCTGAACGGCCTTGCGGCTTTTGTAAGCCAATCCTTTGAATGAAGCTCATTATCAGCCGCAAAAATCACTACAAGATCGCCATGCGCATGTTTTATACCGACCTGCAGGCCGTACTCTGCCAACTTTTTAGGATTTGGAAAAACCTTTGGCTCAAACTGCCGCGCAGTATCAATGGTTGAATCAGTGCAGCCGCCATCAAGCAATATGACTTCTACCTTATCCTGAGGATAGTCCTGGGCCCTTATGGATGCCAGACATGTCCTGATATGCATCTGCGCGTTGAAGACGGGTATTATGAATGAGAATGTCGGCTGCATTTATGATTACCTGCCGTAAAATTCTTTTATGGTTTGGGCGACTTGCCTTATCTGGTCAAACCTTAGCTCCGGGAACATCGGAAGTGAAATTATCTCATCGGCATAATTCTCAGTTATTGGAAAATCGCCCCGCCTGTATCCCAATTCTTTAAATGCTTCCTGCAAGTGGTTAGGTATGGGATAATGAATGCCCGCCGAGATGCCTTTTTCAGAGAGGAAATCCTTTAACGCATCCCTCTCTTCTGCCCTGACAACAAAAAGATGAAAGACATGCGACTGCTCATCATCAGGCAAACTTGGCAGTTTCACCTCTGGGATACCGCTTAGGAACTCGCAATATCTCTTGGCGTGATTGGCCCTCATCAGGTTCCATTTATCCAGAAATCTAAGCTTCACTGATAGAACTGCAGCCTGCATTGTATCAAGCCTGCTGTTATACCCTTTAGAGATGTGATGATATTTGGCTGTCTGGCCATAGTCCCTTAACATCTTTATTCTTTCTGAAAGTTCTACATTATTTGTCGTCACCGCGCCTCCGTCACCGAAAGCGCCCAGATTCTTTCCCGGATAAAAGCTGAACGCGGCAATGTCTCCGATAGACCCCGTCCTCTTCTTTGTGCCATTTTTTGAGTTATATACGGCCCCGTGAGCCTGGCAGGAATCTTCGACAATAAACAGGTTATGCCTTTTCGCTATCTCAGAGATTCCGTCCATATCAGCAGGAAGACCATAGAGGTGCACCGGCATTATTGCCTTTGTCCTTTTGGTTATCGCCTGCTCAATTTTTTTTATATCGATATTGTATGTACGCGGGTCAATATCTACGAGCACAGGTTTCGCCCCTGTGTATGATATTGCAAGGACTGTAGCTATGAATGTATTTGCCTGGGTGATTACTTCATCCCCTTCTCCGAGACCCAATGCCCTGAGTGAGAGGTGAAGCGCCTCTGTGCCGGAGGCAACCCCTGCCGCGCATTGCACCCCGCAATAATCAGCGAATTCTCTTTCGAATTTTTTGACCTTTTCCCCAAGTATGAAATCGCATGAGCCAAGCACATCTTTTATGCCTGATTCAACCTCTTTAGATATCTCTGTCAATTGCGCCTTAAGATCTACGAACGGGACTTTGCCGGTTGCCGCACCTTCGATTTTTGCTTGCATTAATCTGGGATTTATTGCCATAACAACCTCCGATTGACTCACCATGAAAGTGATTTTTTTACTCCCTCTATAATTGAGCCCTTGCTTGGCAGCACGAATCTTTCAGCCGTAAGTGAGGCTGGTATCGGCACATCAGCCTTTCCAACCCTTACGATTCGCCCGTCAATATATTGAAGACAATTCTCTATGACCTGACAAGCCACCTCAGCCCCAACTCCTCCGAATATACTTCCCTCTTCCACAGTTACGAGCCTTCCTGTCTTACTCACGGATTCTATTACAGTTTCAATATCCAGAGGCTTAATGCTCCGCAGATCAATAAGCTCAGCATCAATCCCGTCCGCCTCAAGGTCTGCCAGGGCTTCCTTTGCCAAGGCAACTCCGTATGAATGGCTGACTATCGTCACATCACCGCCTTCTTTTATTACGCGCGCCTTGCCAAGCGGCACCTGCTTGCCGCTTTGAAGCTCAGCTTCCTCTTCCAGGTTATACAAAAGCTTATGCTCAACGAAAATCACCGGGTTATTGTCATATACTGCCGAAAGGAAGCACCCGTACGCATCTTCCACACTGCTTGGAGCGACTATTTTTACTCCCGGTATGCTCATGAAAAGATTTTCCATTGCCTTTGAATGGCTCGGCCCATAGCCTCTGTAACCGCCCGCAGGCGTTCTCACCACTATGGGGCAGGCTATCTGACCGCCGTACATGTAGTGAATATTTGCCGCGTGATTTATTATTTGGTCCATTGCAAGCGTCATGAAATCCATGAACATGATCTCAGTGATCACCCTATACCCTGTCATTGATAGGCCGACAGCAACCCCTGTGAAGCTGCCTTCTGAAATCGGGGTGGATATGACCCTTGTCGGATACTTTTTATAGAGGTCGGCTGATACTCCGAATGCGCCTCCATAAGCTGAGATGTCTTCTCCGAGGAATACAGTTTTCTCATCGCTTCCTAGCGCGTAGTCGAGCGCCTTATATATTGCCTTGCGGTAAGAGATCTTCTCTTTGCGCATATGCTCCTTCCAGTGCTTCTTCAACTCCGGGGTCTTCCCCTGCAACCGCAACTTCATAAGCGTCATCTACTGATGCCTTTATGGAGCGTTTGATAACCTCAATCTCACCCTGAGAGATAACCTCAAGGAGCTTAAGCTCCATTTTCGGTAATGGGTCTTTCTGTTTCCACGCGGCTTCCTCTTCTCTTGTCCTGTATAATCTTGCGTCACTCTTTGAATGCCCGCAGAACCTGTATGTCTTGGCTTCAATCAAGGCAGGCCCGCCGCCCTGCCGTATTTTCTCAGCTATTTTTTTCGTATTCTCAAAGACCCTTCCCGCATCCATTCCGTCAATTATCACGGAAGGTATTCCGAAAGACGCTGCCCTCAAAGCCACATCATCGAATTTTGAGATATCAGAAAACCTCGTTGACATGGCATACATATTGTTCTCGCACACAAAGAGGATTGGAAGATTCCAGATGGATGCCATATTGAGCGATTCATGAAAGGTGCCCTGATTCGATGCGCCCTCACCGAAGAAGCAGACCGCTATCCTGTCTTCGCCCGATAGTTTGATGGAAAGCGCGGCTCCCGCAGCAATTGGCAGCCCCCCTCCTGTAATACCGTTTGTGCCGAGAAAGTTGAGCTCCATTACGCAGAGGTGCTGTGTTCCACCCCTGCCCTTGCAGTAGCCTTCCCGTTTGCCAAGAAGCTCTGAAAAAATCTTTGTAATGTCCGCGCCTTTGGCAATCAGGTGCCCATGACCTCTATGGGTGCTTACAATGTAATCATCCTGCCGCAGCGCACCCACTACTCCTACTGCGGTTGCCTCTTGCCCAATGCACAGGTGCGTTGTTCCTCCGAGCAGCCCGCGGGAGAAGAGCCAGTCAACCTTTTCCTCAAAAAACCTGATGGTAAGCGCCTTTTTATAAAATTCGAGTATGTCCATTTATATTCCGTATATTTTTTATATTCCTCTAAAGCTCTTACCGATTATCTTTGCAGGGTTTCCGCTAACTACAACATCATCGGGGAAATCGCACATAACGGCTGAGCCCGGCGTTATGACCACATTTTTTCCGATCGTAACCTGCGAGTTTATGGAAGCCCCCACGCCTACAAGCACATTTCCCTCAAGCCTTACTATTCCTGATAAAGAACACCCCGGTGAAAGATGCGAATGGTCTCCTATGTGGCAGTCATGACTCACAACTGCACCTGTATCGATAATGACTCCGCTGCCTACAAATGTGTCCGGCCCAAGGATACTGCCTGCCTCGACAAAAGCCCCGCTTGAGATAGTAACCCCGTCAGAGACAATCGCCCTTTTGTCTACAAGCGGCATCAACTCAATAAAAGGGGCCGCGCTTTGGATCTTCTCGATCAATTTTCTTCTGTACTCTGAGTGAAGAGAGATCACTATACTGTCCACCTCGCCCTTTGAGGCAAACTCCAAAAAATCCATCCAGCTGCCGAGGACCTTAAGCCCGAGCATTTCTTTATCCTTCACAGCCCTGTTATCGTCGAACAGCCCGATAAGCTCATAACTGCCATAGAACTTAAGAAGCTCCTTTGCCTGCTTTGCCCCGAGCCCCGCGCCGTAGATAGCTACCTTTTTGCGGTTCAGGAATTCCTTAACAACCTTTTCATCAACGATGTCCGCCCCCGATGCAGCAGATATTTCAGCTATATCCAGTTTTAATTCAGAGCAAAGCCGCTTTGCCGCAGGCGTAGCCGCAACCTGCTTCCTGTGCGGTTCATTTTGTTTTTTTACGGTAGAGTTGAACAACTCCTCCCTTTTCTGCTCGTGATATCTCTTTTCCTTTTTCCGGGGCGCTGAGACCTTTTTTACATGTGTATCAATATCATCGTGCAAAGCCTCAGATAGTATTGCGACAGGCTCAGTGAACTTTGCTTCATCCCCTGCCTTTCGAAATATCTTTCGCAGAAATCCGTCTGCCTCTGACTCAACTTCGAAGATTGCCTTTGAAGTCTCTACAAGCAGGAGCACATCGCCTTTTTTAATCCTGTCGCCTTCGCGGCTGCGCCATTCAACGATTTTACCGTCCTCTATGTTTGTGCCAAGTTTCGGCAGTATCACTTCATGTATCATCTATTCTCTCCTGCTTTTCTTTAAGCCCTTGCCCCAAGACGCGCGGTCTGGACAGGCGCGCCCTGCATCTTGAGCGATTCGTCCACAGCAAGCATTGCTTTGACAACATCGAGCCCCATAAGCCCGTCTGACACAGGGTTTCTGTTATTGCTGACGCAATCTATGAAATGGAGGCACTGTTCTTTCAAAGGCTCTGTTGTCTCCACCCTGGGGCTCATGATATCTCCATCGCGCATAAGAAGCCTGAACTCGCCAAAGCTCTCCGCCTCGGTATCTTTGATAACGCCCTTGTCAAAGACCTTTACGCGTTCAAGGCTGTCGAGGTCATTGAAAGTTATCCGTCTGCGGCTACCCACAGCCACAACCTCTCTTACCTTATAGGGGTCTGCCCAGCTTACATGAATGTTTGCTATGACATTGTCCGGATAGCCGAGCGTGATAAACCCGACATCCTCCCTGCCGTTCTCAAAGAGTTTTACGCCCGTAGCGCTTACCCAATCCGGAGTCTTATCGAGCAGAAAATTAAAAATCGAGACATCATGCGGCGCAAGGTCCCATATGGCGTTTACATCATGCCTTATAGGGCCCATATTCGTGCGGGTTGCGTGAAGGTAGTAAATCTTTCCGAAGGAATCATCCCTTAAAAAGTTCTTCAAAGTCTTGATGCCTGAATTGAATATAAAAGTATGGCCGACCATCAGTATTTTTTTCTTTGCTGCTGCAAGCTCTATCATCTCTTCGGTATCTTCTATGGTAAGGGCTACGGGCTTTTCAACAAGCACATGCTTGCCTGCAAGTAAGCACTTTCTTACCACCTCATAATGTTCAGCGGCAGGAGTAGCGACAACAACAGCATCGATATCAGGACAATTCAGTATCTCATTTATCGTCTTTGCGGCCTTTACTGTCGGAAACCTGTGCACAAGCCTTTTGAGGCTCAGTTCATCTTTGTCAAATGCCCAGTCAACCCTTGTTGATGTCAGCTCCTCGAATATGCGAACATAATTCACGCCCCATCTTCCGCACCCTACTACGGCTACATTCATCATTTCAGTTCTCCCGTCTTTAATTGCAATTTGCGTTAACGCCGGTTCTGCCGAACTTCGCTTTGCCATTTTTAAAATCCATCAAATGCCCCATCACCTTTCCGGCTGCCCTGAAAAAATACCTGACATCATCAGTATCCCTTACTGCCAAAAACCTCCTCAGTAAAAATTCAGGATTGAAGGCTGTGGAATAAATCTTCTGCACAAGATTGGGAACCTCAGATTCCGGATACAAGGTGTTTACTACAGAGCCCCTCATATCAAATGCGTCCCAGTCCTCTGTTGAAAGAAAACCGTTCTCCCTGCAATATTTGTATAGGGGCGTGCCCGGATATGGGATTACAATGGTAGCCTGAACTGTCCACGCAAGCCCCTTTCTCAAAAGCCATTTACCGAACTTTATTGTATTTAAAGCCTCTTCGTAGGTTTCCCACGGATAGCCGAACATTATTGTTATGTGCGGATAAAGTCCTGCTGCCCTGGCATTCCTGCATGACTCAATGATTTTTTCAACGGTCACTCCCTTATCAAGCCTGTCAAGCGTGCCCTGATTGGCTGATTCAAGACCAAATAGGAGCAGCCTGAAACCGGCCTTTTTCATCAGCCTGTAATCTTCTTTTTTAACTGCTCCAAAGCGCATGTTGCAGTTCATCGATAATTTCCGGTTAAGGCCGCTCTCTATCATCCCGTTGCAGAAGTATCTCAGCCACTCCCCTACAGGGAATGTCCCTGTGTCATCCATGATCTCTTTTATCCCGTAATCAGCAGAGAGCCTGCTTACTTCTTCTAAAAGCGAATCAGGCTTTCTCACCCTGTATTTAGGGTAGAGTGTCGTCCACGAACAAAAACTGCATTTTCCCCACCAGCAATCCCGTCCTGCCATTGTGTATGTTCCGGGAAGCTTTTTATAATTTCCGTTCTTCTCACTGTAGAGCCGCCATTTGGTAAGATCACGGTCTATAAGCGGCAGGCCGTTTAAATCATGTTCCAGCCTGAACTCACCTGTGCTTTTTATCTCTTCTCCGTCCCTGTACCAGATACCCGGCTCAAGTTCTGTCCTGCTCCCGTTTACTTCTGAAAGGCTTCTGCAGATATTAAGGAGCAGAAAATCGTAATCTCCGCCTGTAAGCACGAAATCAACCGGGCTTTTCTCCATCGACTCACGGGGAAATGCCGTCACATGGTCTCCCATAAGGACAACAACAGGATTCCAATCAAATTTTTTAAGTTCTCTTACAATCTCCCAGTGCCTTTTGATGACAGGCGTTTTTGACTCTATCGCAATGAGAGCGGGCTTCTTATCCTTTATTCCATTCAACCATTCAGCATATGTCTTGCACTCGCTTATGGCATCATCCCAAATTACTTCAAAGCCGTTTTTCTTAAGCAGGGTGGCGGCAGACGCCGGCACAATGGGGTAGATATAAGTCGGGCTGTTAAACCATTGGAACTGCCTGTTCTGAGTAAGCAGGGGCACACCAAAGCCGCTCTCAAGCGGCGGATACGAAATCGATATTTTTTTTATTCTTCTATCCGGCAACTTCAATCCCCTTTCGCTTTAAAAGCAGGCCCCTTATAAAATTGAACCCGTAGGTAATATGGGTCAGAAAAATACCTATGAATGTTATTACGCCTACTGTTATGTCCCTGTACGAAATGACAGCCATAAGCGAGGCTGTTAAAAGGGCCGCAAGGTATATGGAAAAAACCCCGCTCCATGCAATGAATGCGGTTTTAGAAACAACAGGTACAAAAAAGCCCGCGATTATGAAAAGTAAAAAAAGACTTGGGATAAAATACCCCGCCTTCAATGAAGTATCGGGAAATGCCTTCACAAAATATCCTCTCTGAAGCGCATATCTTGATACCTGTTTCAGATGAGGCAGGAATAGCGGTCTTCTGTGATGATAGACAAGCACCTCAGGGTCATAGACTATCTTAAGCCCGAGTTTTTTTGTTATATCAAGGCAGAGCTTTGTATCCTCGCCCGGCCAATAGGCGGTATCAAAGCCGCCAAGCTCTTCAAAAACATCTTTTCTCACAAACAGGTTTACGGTCGGGAAATCATCCACATCCCTCCTGTACGAAGGGATATAGCGGTAGATATAATTCGAGCTTGTAAGCCTTGAGGAGAAGACCGCGCCTGAGGCCTTCTGGAGCTTTGAATTGTTGTACGGCGTCACGGCAGGACCTCCCACGGCAGCGACATTTTCATCCATAAAATGCGTTGCTGCATTTTTAAGCCAGTCATGGCGGGGGTAAGCATCGTCATCGAGAAAAGCGAGTACCTCGCCTGTTGCGTGCCTTATCGCCAGATCCCTTTTCTCAGCAGGCCCTATAGGCCCTGTGGGAATTACCTTTGTATTGTGAAGCATAATCTCTGAGTCCTTGTCAGGATAAACAATGACTTCATAGTCATCGTAATCGAGCCTTCTTATATGCTCGTTTGACTGCTTTATGTAGCCGTTAATTTCCTTTACAGGAATGATTATCGAAAACCTCATTATCGCCCTCGTGAGCCAGAGATTAAGCTACACTGTCCTGCAGCACGCTCTTTTGCATCTCGTATATTTCCCTGATAATTAGCTCGCTGTCATATGCCTGCTTCCATTCAGGGTAATGCTTTTTGAACTTGTCCATCCCTGATATCCACCAGATGTGGTCGCCTGCCCTGTTCCTGTCAATGTACTCAAAATAAAGTTTTTTGCCTGTTATCTGCATCGAAAGCTCGATTGCCTCAAGCATTGAAATATTGCTGAATCTGCCGCCCCCGATATTGTAGACTTCGCCTGAGCGGGGTTTCTGATAAAAGTGGTAGAAGGCATTGATGAGGTCGCTTGAGTGAATATTATCCCTGACCTGTTTTCCCTTGTAGCCGTATATCTCGTATTTCTTGCCTGTGATTACGCAGCGCACAAGATATGAAAGAAAACCGTGAAGCTTTGTGCCTGAATGCGCGGGCCCTGTCAGGCACCCTCCCCTGAAACAGGCTGTCTTAAGGCCGAAGTACCTGCCATACTCCTGCACAAGCACATCAGCAGCGACCTTTGACGCGCCAAAGAGGCTGTGCATTGACCTGTCAATGGACATGGTTTCATCAATGCCTTGCTGCCAGCGGTTATCAGGGTCTATTTCAAAACGGGTCTCAAGCTCAACGAGAGGCAGTTTATTCGGCAAGTCGCCATAGACCTTATTTGTCGAAGTGAATATGAACACAGCCTCAGGCGCATATTTCCTGTAGTTCTCAAGCATGACCTGTGTGCCTACCGCATTGACCGAGAAATCCTTGAACGGATCAGTCGCAGCCCAGTCATGCGAGGGTTGCGCCGCCGTATGGACTATAAGCGAGATATCCCTGCCGTACTTTTTAAATGTCTCCTTGATCCCGTTATTATCGCGGATGTCAGCGTCGCAATGCGTATAGTTTGCATAGCTCTTTTCCAGTAGCAGCCTCATCCATTCTGTTGAGGAATCATCGCCAAAGAACTCACGGCGCATGTTATTATCAATGCCAATTACATCGAATTTCTTTTCACAGAAGAACCTGACTGTTTCGGACCCTACAAGGCCCGCTGACCCTGTTACCAATACAACAGACATTTTCTTTCTCCTCAGTTTTATTCAAAACCAGCACCCGGCTCATCTGTCCTGCATAATCCGCAGTCCCTGAGCCTGTAATACTCCTGCCTGTCCCTGTACACGAGCCAGAGATTAAAGGCAGCTGTCAGCAGGAGCACCGCGGTTATCGAGATGAGCACTTCCTTGATATTCGAGTGGAACAGCGCTATCGCAGACACCATCAGAAGAGAGCCTGCGCCGAGTGAATAAATAAAACCTGTCTTGTTGCGGGCAAGGTTAAAACTTATCAGGATGCTCAGCACTGCCATGAATGACATGGCCGCACCGTAATATTTCAGGAACTCCGCAGCCTCTGAAAAACGCGCTCCGAAAAGGAGGCTGATAATCAGCTCAGGAACTAACGCAAAGACAAAAACCCCGGCTGAACACAAGCCTATTGCAAAGATAAGTGCCTTATCGAGGATTTTAAAAAAATCTCCGTTAATTGCATCTGCCTCGGTCACCATTGGAAAGACCGCAAGCGCAAATGAACTTGGCAGATAAAGCAAAGTCTTTCCAAGGACTGCCACGGATGAATAAAGCCCGGCTGCTTCAGGGGTAAAGTAGTGCTTTATCATGATGAGGTCGATATTTGAGAGGAACGCAAAGGCAACGGATGAGGCAAGCACAGGTACGCTATACTTAAATATCCCCTCATGCCTGAACGAAGCGGAGTTGCTGTTTAAATAAGCTTTCAGCGGCTTTAAAGTTATCAGGAAGATAAAGACGCTCGGCAGCACTGTTGCCGCAATCGCGCCGTTAAGCCCGAACCCTATAAGGATGAAAACAGCACCGAGTAAAAGCCTTAAGATTCCTCCAAGCCCGATACCCACCCCCAGATAATAAAATCTTTGCATGCCTTGGAGCAGGCCAAGATTGACCGCCATGATAAATGAGCCAAATATCCCAATCGCAAGCAGCAGGACTGAACTGATTTCAGCTACTCTTAGATAATCTTTAATGAACCAGCTAAGGGACATGAACAACAGGGCAGCAGCTATTGCCGCTGCGCCTATGCGCTTAAGAGAGCCTGCATAGAGAGAACCCATTGCAGCTTCCTTGTTTTTAACTGAATAGATGGATGAATATTTTGCCAGTACTATCATTATCGCCCCAGCTGGCAATGTTATGCTTGTCACTACTGATAAAAGGGCGTTCATCGTGCCGTAATCATCAAGGCTTAGCTGCCTGCCCATAAGGAACTGAAAGCAGTAATTTGAAAAGTTTCCTGCCATTGTGCATACGAATAATATTGACGCATTGCGGACGAGTGCCATTTAGTCCTTCTTTGGTCTATGTTTTTATCCTGTCGTAATATCTTAAGATGTGCATCCGGTAAAAAATCGCAAGCGTGTCCATGCCTGTTGAGTATAGGTCACCGAAACCGATCCTGCCCCATTTTCTTGGCCTTCTGAAGTTAAGCACCACAGGGGCTTCCGTCACCTTGTAGCCGAGCCTGCTGGCGTTGACCAAAAGCTCCAGGTCATACGCAAACCTCTTGCACAGCACCTTGGGAAAAACCCTTGTAAGGACCTCGTAGTTAAAGACCTTCAGCCCTGTCTGCGTATCTCTTAGAGGCAGATTGAAAAGCACCTTCAGAAAGAGCGCGTAAACCCTGCTTATTATTTTTCTTACGAGAGGATATTCCAGTTGGGATTTAGGATGGTGCTTTGAGCCGATGACTACATCAGCCCTGTTATTCCTCATTACGCGAAAGAGGGTGTGAAGCTGTGACGGATGGAGGTCAAGGTCTGAGTCGAGAAAGACTACATAATCGCCGGTGCTGTTCTTAAACCCCTCTTTGAGCGCGTTTCCTTTGCCGTTATTGAGCGAATAGTGGACGACCTTTACCTTCTCTATCTCTTCAGCGGCTTTTGAAGCCTCTTTGAAGGTATCGTCGGTGCTGCCGTCATCTACCACTATCACTTCGAAATCGCACTTGGTCTTATCAAAGACCTTGCAGGTCTCTTTGATATTTTTATAGATATGTCCGCTTTCGTTGTAAGCCGGCATTATGACCGATATCTTGCCTTTGAATAATTCCATAAACTCGGAATTGAGGTTTTTTTTAAAAAAAGCGCAATCAGTCGATGAGGGAAAACAGGTTGAGGATGCGTTCATGCTGGAATGACGAGGTGGTTCGTGTTGGGGATGAATATTCGAGGTGTTTGTTTTATATCAGGCTTTTCAAAGCCTGATACGTCAATGTGATATCAATAGGGGTGATTCTCGGGATGTGATCTCTTTGATGTGGGGTTCGAGGTGTCGTTAAATGCGGGGCTAAGAAGCCCCGCATTTTTTCATGCAATGCAATTGGCGTTATTTATCTTTGAGTTGAAGTACTCTATTGACCTTAAAAGCCCTTCTTCAAGGCCTATCAGCGGCTTCCAGCCGAGAGACTCCTTTGCCATAGCTATATCAGGCCGCCTTTGTACCGGATCATCCGGCGGAAGCGGCTTTTTAACGATATTCGAGGAACTTCCGGTAAGCCTCTTTACGATATTGGCAAGCTCCATTACAGTGAACTCGCCCGGATTACCGAGATTGACAGGCCCTATCAGGCTCTCGTTGTTCATCATCTTCATCATGCCTTCTACCATATCGTCAACATAGCAGAATGAACGCGTTTGCGTGCCCTCTCCGTAGATGGTGATGTCCTGGCCCCTTAAAGCCTGCACGATAAAATTGCTTACAACCCTTCCGTCGTTCTCAAGCATCCTCGGACCGTATGTGTTGAATATCCTGACTACCCTTATATCAACGCCGTTCTGCTTATAATAGGCAAACATCAGGGACTCAGCGCACCTCTTGCCCTCATCATAACATGAGCGCGGCCCTATCGGGTTGGCATGCCCCCAGTAGTCCTCGGTCTGCGGATGAACCTTAGGGTCACCATAAACTTCTGAGGTAGAGGCCTGAAGTATCCTCGCGCGGACCCTCTTAGCCAAACCAAGCATATTGAGTGCGCCCATTATATTGGTTTTTATGGTCTTGACTGGATTGTACTGGTAATGAACGGGAGAAGCCGGACAGGCAAGGTTATATATCTGGTCGACTTCAAGCAGCAAAGGCTCAATGACATCATGCCTTATTACCTCGAAAAGCGGATTGTCCATCAGATGGGCAATGTTTTCCTTGCGGCCCGTAAAGAAGTTATCAAGACAAACGACTTCATTGCCATCTTTCAAAAGCCTTTCACAGAGATGAGACCCGATAAAACCGGCGCCTCCGGTTACAAGCACTCTTTTCACGCCCCACCTCCTTAAAACTTTTATATGAACTATTTTCTGCGGATGCGCCCCCGAAAGGGCTCAAAGATGCAATCTTTCAATGAGGCCCTGAAAAGGTTAAAACAGTATTCAGGGCCCTCATCAATGCTTTACCTGCAGTTATGATCCGGGAATTTACAACTAATTACTTCTTAAAAAACTCTGCGATACAGGAAACAACATACTTTTGTTCAGCTTCACGCAGCTCAGGATAAATAGGCAGGGCCAATGCTTCCTTTGCTGTCTTTTCCGAAACAGGGAAATCTCCCTTTTTGTAACCAAGATATTTGAAACACTTCTGAAGGTGAAGCGGCATCGGGTAGTATATCTCTGTTCCTACTCCGACACTTGCGAGATAAGCCCTCAGCTCATCCCTCTTCTTGACCTTTACTACATACTGGTTGTAAACAGAGCGGTTCCCTTCCTGAATGAAAGGCAAAGTTACTATATCCGAAAGCCCTGCTTTCTCAAAGAGCCTGTCATATCTCTTGCCATTCTTTATCCTGGCTTCTGTCCAAGCTTCAAGGTACTTTAATTTTACACGAAGAATCGCGGCTTGCAACTCATCAAGCCTGCTGTTTGTGCCTACTTCGTCATGAAAATACCTTACTTTGCTGCCGTGCACCCTTAACATCCTGAGCTTTTCGGCTAATTTCGGGTTATCTGTCGTAAGCATGCCTCCGTCGCCGAAACACCCGAGGTTCTTTGTGGGATAGAAGGAAAAACATGACATATCCCCAAGCACCCCTGCTTTTTTACCCTTGTACTCAGCTCCTATTGACTGAGCGGAATCTTCTATTACAAGAAGCTTGTATTTCTTTCCAAGGGCTTTAATCGGGGCCATATCAGCGCACTGGCCGTAAAGATGAACGGGGATAATGGCCTTTGCGCCCTTTACACCCTTCTTTAGGAGTGCCTCTAAGCTGTTGGGGTCAATGTTGTAGGTCTGAGGATTAATATCAACGAAGACGGGGATTGCGCCAAGCCTGGCTATTGCGCCGGCTGTTGCGAAGAAGGTAAACGGTGTTGTGATTACCTTATCACCGGGGCCTACCCCTGCGGCCATGAGGGCCAAGATGAGAGCGTCTGTTCCTGATGCGACGCCAACCGCAAATTTTGAACCGCAATATTGGGCTATTTCTGTTTCAAGCCCTGCTACATTCTTTCCTAAAACATAATGCTGTGAATCACAAACCGCCTGAACCTCCCTCAGTACCTCTTTTCTTATCTTTTTGTACTGGGAGGCCAAGTTTAAGAGCTGAACCTTCAAAATCCGACTCCTATTCTTAAGTGTATTATACGGGTTTCAAAACTGCTGTCAATAGAATTCTTTATTAAAAGTTTACAATTGTCATTATTACTTTAAAATTTTGCGGCACTGCGCGGTTTTTCATCAATATCTTTGCGTATTTTATCAAGAATACCGTTTATAAACGCGCCTGATTCATCAGACCCGAACCTCTTTGCAAGCTCTACGGCTTCGTCTATTATTACCTTATACGGGATGTCTTTGCAATACTGAAGTTCATAGACTGCAACCCTCAGCACATTCCTGTCAACAACAGCCATTCTCTCTATTGTCCAGTTCTCGGAATAACGCTCAATAGTTGAATCAAGCTTCCTGCGGTTATCAAGCACCCCGTGTACAAGCACTTCACAATACCTGCGGGCCTCTGTGCCAGGGGCCAACTCTTCCATCTCAGCCTCAAAGCCTTCTCCCAGCGAGATATCGGCGATATCAACTCTATAAAGTACCTGAAGGGCTGTTTCCCTTGCTTTTCTTCTGATGTTCATTTACCTTCCAGTGCTGCCATTCATTTTATTTTTTTTTGCCGATTGCCTTAAGCAGGTTCGCCATCTCTATTGAAGTAAGGGCCGCGTCCCTGCCCTTGTTCCCGGCCTTTGTGCCAGCCCTCTCGATTGCCTGCTCGATGTTATCGGCTGTGATTACGCCGAACGATATCGGGCATTCGAAATCAAGGGAGACCTTGGCAATGCCTTTTGCGGCCTCACCGGCTACATAGTCGAAATGAGGTGTGGCGCCGCGTATCACGCACCCTACGCAGATAATACCATCATACTTTCCTGTCTTGGCGAGAGTCTTTGCTGCTACCGGCATCTCAAAGGCGCCGGGGACTTTTACTATCTCAATGTCATCATCGCCTACTCCGCTCCTTACAAGGGTATCAAGCGCGCCTTCAAGGAGCCTGCCTCCGATAAAATCATTGAACCTGCCTACGACTATTGCGAATTTGAGACCTTTGGCGGTAAGATTGCCTTCAACTATCCTCGGCATTTATTGCCTCCTCAAAATTTGTCTTTTTTGTTTTTATTTAGAGTTTTTCTCTTCAAAATCATCAAGATTTGAGATGAGGTGCCCCATCTTCTCTTTCTTCACCCGCAGATAATTCACATTCCTGCTGTGCGGAACAGATTCTATGGGTACCCTGTCAACAACCTCAAGGCCGTAGCCTTCAAGGCCTTTAATCTTTTTCGGGTTGTTGGTGAGCATGCGCATCTTTCTTATCCCAAGGTCAAGGAGTATCTGCGCCCCTATTCCGTACTCCCTGAGGTCAGCCTTGAACCCGAGCTTTTCATTTGCTTCAACAGTATCAAGCCCGGCGTCCTGCAGGGCATATGCCTTTATCTTATTGACAAGCCCTATTCCCCTGCCCTCCTGATGCATGTAGAGGAGCACGCCCTTGCCTTCTTTTTCGATAAGCTTAAGAGCGCCTTTTAACTGCTCGCCGCAGTCGCACCTCTCAGAGCCGAGCACATCTCCGGTAAGGCACTCCGAATGCACCCTTACCAGTATCGGCTCATCCGGGTTTATCTCGCCTTTTACAAGGGCAAGATGCTCATGAGAATCTATGTCATTGGTATAGGCAATGGCCTGGAACTCTCCGCCATACCTTGAGGGTATCATAGCCTCAGCCACCCTGTGCACAAGGCGGTCTTTCTTAAGCCTGTACTCTATTATATCCGCTATGGTGACTATGAGAAGGCCGTGCTCTTTGGCAAATGCCTCAAGGTCGGACATCCTTGCCATGTTGCCGTCATCCTTCATTATTTCGCATATTATGCCTGCGGGCTTAAGCCCGGCAAGCCTTGAGAGGTCGACTGAGCCTTCTGTCTGCCCTGTCCTTACAAGCACTCCTCCGTCACGAGCCCTTAACGGGAATATATGGCCGGGGCGGGCAAGCTCATCCGGTTTAGCTCCGTCCCTGACAGCGGTAAGGATTGTAACAGCCCTGTCAGAAGCGGATATCCCTGTTGTTACGCCTTTTTTGCCGTCAACGGAGACTGTAAACGCGGTTCTGAAAAGCGATGTATTATCCGGCACCATGGGATGGAGGTCAAGCTCATCAGCCTTCTCTTCGGTGAGAGTAAGGCAAATAAGTCCCCTGCCGTATTTTGCCATAAAGTTAATGGCCTCAGGCGTTACCTTTTCAGCGGCCATGCAAAGGTCGCCTTCATTCTCCCTGTCCTCGTCATCGACAAGGATGACGATTTTGCCTTCCCTTATCTGCCTTAATGCCTCTTCTATTCTTTGTATGGACACTGCGCTACCTCATTATTTGGAGCCGCTCAAGCGGCAATAAAGAACTATTTCAAAAAACCATGCTCCGCTAAAAAATCCTCAGTTACGCCTTTTCCTTTATCGGCCCTGAAGAACTTTTCAACATACTTGCCTATGATATCGGTTTCGATATTGACCCTGGCCCCTTCCTGTTTTGAAAGGAGTGTGGTGTGCTGTAAAGTATGCGGGATGACGGCTATCTTAACTCCGTATGGCTCAAGCTCAGCTACTGTCAGGCTGATGCCGTCTATTGTAATGGAGCCCTTTTTGATAATCTGAGACATGAGCCCTTCAGGCACATTTATCTCAAGGTCCATTGAATCGCCCTTGGTAATTTTGCGCCTTATTGTGCCTATGCCGTCCACATGGCCTGACACCAGATGTCCGCCCAGAGGCTTTGAGAGCGTAAGGGCAAACTCAAGGTTTACCTTGCTGCCGCCTTTCAGGTCGCCAAGGGTGGTGACCCTCATTGTCTCATCGCTTAAGTCAGCGGTAAAAGACCCGCCGCCAAGACCTGTAACAGTAAGGCAGGCTCCGTTTATGGCAATGCTGTCCCCAAGCTTAACGCCTTCAAGGACAGTGCCAGTATCAATGGTTATTCTACCAAAAGCACCCCTTTTTTCAATAGATTTTACGGTACCGAGGCTTTCTATGATCCCTGTGAACATTGTTCTTTCTTTGGTTTAGTTTTTAAGGAGATTGCCCTCTATGAGCATATCGTTCCCAACTCTCTTAACTGATATTTTATCAAGCTTAGGGGCTTTACCCAAGTCCTTTATTCCAAGCTCGCCGATTGAAGAGAGGCCGTCGCCTCCGATAAGCATCGGCGCCATATACAGGTTTATCCTGTCAACAAGCCCCTTTTTAAGCAAAGAGGCGGCAAGCCTTGAGCCGCCCTCAACAAGCAGGCTTGTTACCTCTCTTTTGCCAAGCTCCTTTAAAACCCTCTTTAAATCCACCCCGTCTTTTGATGCAGGCAGCACTACTACCTCAACACCCATACGAAGGGCCTCATCGATTTTCTTTTCAGAAGCCGCAGGCGTGGTAAAGACAATCGTGCCTTTTTGCCTGAATATATTCGCATTAAGAGGTGACTGGAAAGAACTGTCAACTACCACCCTTTTTGGATTTCTGCCTTTTACAAGCCTTACGGTAAGTTCAGGGTCGTCTTTTAAAACAGTGCCGCTGCCTACCATCACGGCATCCGTAAGAGAGCGCGTCTTATGGACGAGTTTTCTTGCATCAACTCCTGTAATCCATTTTGACTCGCCTGCAGATGTTGCTATCTTTCCGTCAAGGGTTGACGCAAGTTTGAGTATTACGAAAGGTGTTTTTGTCGTGATGTATTTTAAATAAGGCTCATTGAGGCGTTTGCATTCTTCCTCAAGCACCCCTGTGATGACCTCTATTCCCGAGGCCCTTAGTATCTCTGTGCCTTTGCCGCATACAAGCGTATTGGGGTCCTGCATGCCTATGACTACTTTTTTGATTCCTGCGCTGATGATGGCGTCAGTACAGGGAGGGGTTCTCCCGAAATGGCAGCATGGCTCAAGGGTGACATAAAGAGTTGCGCCCTTGCCGCCTTTGCCAAGCTCAGAGATGGCAACCGCCTCAGCGTGAGGCAGCCCGGCTTTCCTGTGATAGCCTTCGGAGATGACCTTATTGTCTTTTACGATTACCGCGCCGACCGCAGGGTTCGGGCTTGTGCGGCCCACTCCCTTTTTTGCGAGCTTAATGGCAGCGCGCATAAATCTTTCGTGCGGCATTTACTTATTCCTCTTTATCTCTAAGAGGTCTTTCAACTCTGTCATAAACTCGTTTATGTCCCTGAAGTCCCTGTAAACAGAGGCGAACCTCACATAGGCGACTTCATCGAGTTTTTTAAGCTCCTCCATTACAGCCTCACCGACTGAGGAACTGAGCACTTCCCTTTCGCCTAAATCAAGGAACTTCACCTCAAGCCTGTTTACCGCCTTCTCAATATCTTCTACGCTGACGGGCCTCTTCTCACAGGCCTTTACAATGCCGTTAAATATCTTCGTCCTGTCAAAAGTCTCCCGTGTTCCGTCCTTCTTGATTACAAGGGGCAGCGTCTCTTCAACGCGCTCGTAGGTGGTAAACCGCTTGCCGCACTGAAGGCACTCCCTTCTCCTTCGGGTAGTGCTGCCGTCCTGGGAGAGGCGCGAGTCAATGACCTTATCTTCGATATATGCGCAAAATGGGCATTTCATAAGGCAATATTACAAAAGAAATTCCTAAAAAACAAGAATAATTAAGGGCTTTTCAAATTTACACATCAGGAGCAGCGGGCAAAAAAAAGCCCCCTGTTGAAAGGGGGCGAAAATTCAGCTTTAGAAATGTCAGTGGTGTATCGGTCAACAAGACAGATTGAGCATTCGAGTAAGTAAGTTGAAGGGCTTATTTTGCGCCGAGTACTGCGTCTTTGCAGGCTTTCGCTACCCTGAACTTTACGACTTTCTTTGCGGGGATCTTTATTGCTGCGCCTGTCTGCGGGTTCCTTCCGGTCCTTGCTTTCCTCTTTACAAGGACAAGCTTTCCGATTCCCGGTATTGTGAAAGAATTCTTCGCCTCTTTGTATGAAAGCTGAGCAAGATGATTCATCATTTCAGTAGCGATCTTTTTTGTTACACCGATTTTCTTTGCGATTGAGTCCGCGACCTGAGACTTGGTTAATGCCTTAGCCATCTGAACCTCCTGGTTTTTAAAAATTTAAAAATGCAGCTCCGCAACGCTTAGCGAAGCGGCAGTACTGCATTTTTAATTTTGAGTTAATTATTCATACAATTTTTTTAAACTGTTTGCAAGCTAAAAAATAAGGCACTTTCTTTTTCAAAAAAATGTATCTGTTGTTTTTGAAATCCAGTTGCATGTTTTTTAGAATTTTTATTGACACATAAAAATCATAATGCTATTAATATATATCTCAGTCGCGAATGGTTCTGTTTTATTGTGGCGCGGGAACTTTAAGGGGCAGTAGCTCAGTTGGGAGAGCGCAAGGCTGGCAGTCTTGAGGTCAGGGGTTCGATCCCCCTCTGCTCCACCAGAAAATTCAAACGGGTTATGCGAAAGCATAACCCGTTTTTCTTTGGACTGTTGTAAAACTGTTGTAAAAAGTGAACCAGATGGAAGCACGAGATAATAATTAACCCTTTGTTTTTCAAGTTAAAAATAGAGAGCAAACCTAAATCAATGGGTGATAGTCTTTTCTGTTTTCTATCGGCAGTCTTGAGGTCAGGGGTTCGATCCCACTTTGGAGGTAAAACTGTTGTAACTTTATCCAGCACCTCTACCCCGTCCCTCAAGCTCTAAGGATAACGATGCAAGCAACCTTTTTATCATAAACCTTGGTCTGTTCAAATTGGCGCATCGGCATATAGGGCGTAATTTGCCCGCTTATATTTTCTCCCCGCGGTTTGTCTGCGGTTACCATATTGGATGCAGTCGTCACATTTTATTTAAGCGCCGCCATCACCACCTGCACCAATTGGCCACCTTCGGGCGTGGTCCAGTTGCCAGCAAGCTCGGCGATCAGCGTGCTGGTCAGCGTTACGCCGCCGCGCTCTCGATTTGAACTATCACGTTGAGCCTGGTGCGCGATGGTTTCGAGGTGCAGGTAGTCGCGGATGCCGGCGGCTCACCTACCAAGATGGGTGACGACATTGCACTGCGCCGGACATCACGACAATTGGCGTAGTGGTTTATGATTTACTATTAAACTACCCCGCAGATGCCGGTTGCGTCATCACAAGCCATTGAACTGGTTGCAGGTGAAATAAAATATCCGTTTCCCGCTTCACGGCGCGTAATCATCTGCTGGGCCAGAAGTGAGTCCACAGTTGATTTCAATTTGGCATCGGTCAGATCGAAAGCCATTTTGATTTCTATTGGCGCAACCGAGCCATACGTTCTTATAAACGCCATGATGGTCTCTTCACTGGCCGGAATCAGACGTTCGTTGATTGTTCCTTTTGCCAAATGTTCAATGACGGCCTTGAACTCTTCATATTTTAAGCAGAGTTTCCTTCTCTCCAAACCGTACAAGAAAAGTTGGATAACCATGGGCCTGGTAGTGTGCCGTTAGCGCAAGATCCTCTTCGAATGCCTTTTGGGCTGCACCATGTGAAAAATCTTCCAGGAAACGGGCAATATCCAGACCGACTTCTGATGCCAATTCCACAAGCACCTCGGTAGTATTCGTCAACTTCGCCTCGGCAGCCGATGCTTCACGAATGCGTCTGAGATACCTGTTTGCCAGCGCTTGATCTTGTATCTGGGCGGCTTTATAGGCAATGTTCTGCGGATACGTGGATGGGTATTCCTTGGAAAAAAGCTTAAATCCTTCACTCTGTACCGGCATCCCATGACGTTCGGAAGCTTCCAGCCAATGCTTGGCAATGTTTGTGTTGGAACGGACCGGGTCTCCTCCGATGTCATTGTACCTGTCGTAAAATGACGTGATGTCTTTTACCAATCCTGCCATGACAAAGCTGATTTTTACCTGTTCGCCAAATCTGGCTTCCAGCTTACGTAGAACAGGTTCGCTGCCCCAGCACCAGGTGCAAACCGGATCAGTAAATTCGATAATCTCAACAATGTTGTTAATGTTTGTAGTCATGACTTCTCGCTTCCTTCACGAACGGGACGCCTCAAGCAGACGCCCCGTAGCAGGTATTTTTTACCGGAATCTACTTTAATCAGTGCCCGGTTCGCTTGACATCATACATTGATGACGGCGCTACCTGGGCTCTCGATAGGTCATGGCGATAAGCGAGCTGTAGAACGGGATAGCTTTCTCAGCGTAGATGCTCCCCAGTACTTCTCCGCCAGGATTTCGCCAGTCCCGTTGTAATTCTGCAGTCATGGCTACCGAACTAGTCATAGTCACACCGGCATCGCGCATGCGTATGATAGCCGCTTCGGCTGCAAGATGGCTCCAGGTCCCGGAGGCATCCAGAACCGCCTGGACGTTATAACCTGCGGCCACGGCTGACAACGCTGCAAAGGCTACGCAGACATCGGTACTGATGCCGGATATGATGAGATTCTTGCGTCCTGTCGCTTTGACAGCTGCGGCGAAGTCAGGATTGTCGAAGGCGTCAATCTCACCAGGACGCTTGATAACTTGAATGTCGGGAAGCTCTACTACCAGCTCCGGCAGGATGGGACCGTTCGGCCCGTCATCGGCGCTGGACGTAACGATGGCAGGCAAACCGTAGACTTTGGCCGCACGAGCAAGGGTGATTACATTTCGACGCAGTGTCTCATGGTCATGGTCATGGACTCCAAGGATCAGCCCTACCTGATGATCGACGAACAGAATAGCGCTGTCTTCTCTCGTGAACCGAATGTTTGGATAGTTATTGTTGAGCATTTTTTTACTCCTTTCTTCGTTCGTTTTGGAAAGGCACCTGCTCCTCCATGCTGGAGGTCAGAACGACCGGCAGCTTCAGGATACGCGCCGCCTGCGCCAGCATCACGGCATTGCGCTTCATCTCTTCGAACGGGATGGATTTTACCTAACCCATGGTGCCGACTTGGTGGTCGATCAGCAACAGGGCAGCATTGTCAACACTAAATTTTTCGTAAGTCATAAGTTCCCACTATAAGTTATACGATTTGATGCTTACTGCATAAGTGCCAACTTTGCCTTAAATGCCGCATCATTATCCTTCTGCCAGGCTTCTCAACTCATCTCCGGATAATCTGTGTAACCATGCTCGCCCGGCGTGTAGAAGGTATTAGAATCCGGAACATTCAGGGTTGCACCCTTCTGCCAGCGCGCGGGAAGGTCCGGGTTGGCCAGGAACGGCCTGCCGATGGCGATCAGGTCCGCTCTGCCCGCTGCAAGGTCATTCTCAGCGCGTTGGGCATCGTAGCCTCCCGAAAGAATTAATGCGCCATCAAATGCATTACGGAATGTCTCTTTGATCGAACTCGGCACCGCCGGGGCGCCCATCGACGAATGATCAACGAGGTGAATATATATCAATAAGCCGGTTTTGCCAAGTGCATGCGCCAGAAAAGCATAGTCTGTTTCCATGGCGTCATACAACGGCATATCGTTAAAGACCCCGAAAGGCGACAGACGAATACCCACGCGCTCTTTACCGATAGCGTCAGAAACCGCGTTGACGGCCTCAAGCACAAAACGCGCCCGGTTTTCAATGGAACCTCCGTAGCCGTCAAGGCGTTGATTTGTATTTGGACGGATAAACTGCTCCAACAGATAACCATTGGCGGCGTGCAATTCCACGCCATCGAAACCGGCCGCCATGGCGTTCTTCGCCGCATGCACGAATTCCAGAATGGTCGAATAAATGTCCTCCCTGGTCATTTCCTCCGGAATCGGAAGCGGCTTCATTCCTTCAGCATCCGTATACATCTGCTCTTTTGCAGCGATAGCGCTTGGCGCGAGCACTCGTGCACCGGCAGGCATGTTAAGAGGATGCGCGATTCGCCCGGTGTGCATGAGTTGCATGAAAATACTTGAGCCGCCGTTATGAACGGCAGACGTAACGGCCTTCCATCCCTCTACCTGCACAGGCGAGAAGATGCCTGGAATTCTCGGATAACCTAAAGCGTTCGGTGAAGTCGCAGTGCCCTCGGCGATGATCAATCCGGCTGATGACCGCTGGGCGTAATATTTCGCCATCAATTCATTCGGTATATTATTGATGGCACGACTGCGTGTCATGGGGGCCATCACCAAACGGTTCTGCATACGAAATGACCCCAGTTGAGTTTTCGAGAATAACAACATGGCAAACCTCCCGGAATGGATTCTGTTTTAGTCTTATTGCGTGACAAAACCCCATCATTACTTCGACTATGGTTTTTTTCAATATCGACGCTGACAACCAATATGTCTAAAAACTTACAGTAATAAATGTCTTCACTTTCTCATTCATCTCCGGCATCTCCCACCCGCCGCTTAGGCCTTTGTAGAGAGGCTCCTTGATTTTCTTTCTATAAAGAAATATAATGTTTGTGGTATTGTTTTGTCAAGTACTTTCTTTCCAGAAAGAAATATATTTTTTAGGGGGGGCAGTTTATCAAGCCACGAGTCGCCATGAAAAGATTGGGAAGACCTAAGGAAGTCACGGATGAGCAAATCGTCGTCGCCGCGCGGCGCTGTTTTATCGAGCGCGGCGCAGGCGTGTCGGCTGCGGCTATCGCGCGCGAGCTCGGTGTGAGCCACACCACGCTCTTCAACCGCTTTGGTTCGAAGGAGGCGCTGATGATCGCAGCCCTCGGGCCGCCCGAGAAGGTCCCGTGGGTGGCCGCGCTCGAGGCTGGGCCAGACGACCGCCCGGTCCGCGAGCAACTCGTGGAGCACGGCAAGGTGATGTCCGCCTACTTCCAGAAGTTGCAGGCAGGACTGGCCGTATTGCAAGCCGCCGGTATCACGCTCGGGAAGGTTTGGCGGGGTCGCAAGGGGGAGCCGCCGCCGGTGCAGGCATTCCGCGCACTCACCGCATGGCTGTGGCGCGCCCAGAGCCAGGGACGCCTGGCCAAGTGCGACGTTGAGACGTTAGCCTCGACAATCCTTGGGGCGCTGCACAATCGGGCATTCACTGCGTGCGTCTGCGGCGTATCGACAACGCCCGATGAGCTTTATGTCGAGCGCTTCATCGAGCTCTTGTGGAACGGAATCGGAGGAGGCAAGCCATGAGCAGCTACAACCACCCGTGTGCTCGACACTGGACGCCGAGCGTCATGACACGCGCAATCCGGGAAAATAGGGGCACATCCGATTTTTTCTCTCTCGTAATCTCTGCAGATTTACGCGGATGTATTTACCTTACGCTGCAACTGCCACTTGATCTCATGTACCAGGGGATGGTGCCAGTTACGGAAACGCATTCAGTATCATTGTCAAGGATACCATCGTTCGCGGCTGCCAGCTATTCAAGGTTCTTGCGCCGTAACCCCTTCTTTTCGAATTTGTGCCGAAGCCAAATGTTTCGTATGCCGCCTGCGCTTATGCCGATGCCTAATTAATTTCTTTAGCTCATTGAAACCGACGGTAACACAAAGGGTTACTTCGTCAGTCCGTGACTGTCCCGAAATTGTACCAAAAATAATTCAGACGGTCTCATGTACTCGACAACATACGAACGGTGCCCAGACTTTCTCTTTAGAGTTAATGAGGGAAAAAAATCCTCACCCCCGACCTCAAAATAGAAAGTCTTAAGACTCCACTGTTGTAAAACTGTTGTAGACAGGGAGGGAATAGCGGGAATAGGGAGACAACAATTAACCCCTTGATTTTCAAGTCAAAACCGGAAAGTCAGACCGAAATCAAGGGGTATGGTTTTTTTGCTGTCTCCTACTGGCAGTCTTGAGGTCAGGGGTTCGATCCCCCTCTGCTCCACCAGGAAATTCAAACGGGTTACGCGAAAGCGTAACCCGTTTTCTTTTTGAAATACGATATTGGAAATGTTGGGGTTTCGCTACGCTAACCCAACCTACAGTACTCTTAGTATCCTTCGTGGTCAAATCCGAATTTTCATCTCAATAATATCGTTCCCATTGCCAAAACAACCTACATTCTTTCCGTCCACCATAATCTGCAAGCGGAATTCCTCATCCAGCTTAAAATCCATCCTATCAAGTATTTCTTCCAGATACTGCTCGCTTATAGGATGGTCACCGACGGTTTACCCGGTTCACATCTCCATTGTAGCCGGTACTTCCTTCGCTGTTCCAGTTCATTTTTCCGGATCCCTCGGTGTCTACAATCTCAAAATGAAGATGGAACTGTGCGTGCTTATTTTTATAAAAGCTTTTCGTCCCTGTGTTGCCGGAAAAGCCTATCACCTGTCCTTTTACTACCATATCACCACAGCTCACGTTCACACTGGAAAGATGCGCATAGAGCGTATAGATATGCCTCTCATTATCCAAGGCGAAGGGGGTATGGTCGATGATTACCGTAAATCCATAATTTCCATCTTTCGGCACAAACGATGCTCTTACGACCTCGCCTCGTTCGCTCGCACGGACTACCGTTCCTTCCGGTAAACCGTAATCTATCCCATAATGCGTCCTGCCGCCATCTCGAAGCGAACCGAATCCATCATTTCTTTTGATTTTCCCTTTTATATCTTCATTGACCGGTTCCTTAAAATCTAATTTTCCCATCTACTCCCTCCTTATCTGTTGATCTCCATAACATATAAGCCATAACCAAAGCCCTTATCAGGTTTTTTCAAATTCCGCCAATAAGCTATCCGTGTTCCGTCCGGCGAGATACCATAAAATCCTCCCATATCAGGCCCGCCTAATATACACTCAGTTTTTGCTTTGCTCTGCGAAAAACGGCGGATGCACTTATCGTCGCTTTCCTTGTAAATAATGTCCCCGTTTGGCAAAATAGCATCTCTGATGTGCGGAAATTTCAGGTCAAACTCCAATATTTCCCTGCAGTTCAGCCCGCTCTGTTTAATATCGCATATATAATAATAATCTCTGCCTCTTCCCATCTTTCCTTCACTATAGGATTCCCATGTACCAAGAGAGATCGTTTTATCTTTTATTGCCATAGCGTTCCCAAGATGTCCTTTGATCTCAAGGTCTCGGCCCGGAATAAACTCTTTTGACCAGCCGTTCTCTCCGAAAATCTCCACCCCAAGGCTCACATTGCTACTCTCGTCAAATATCATGGTTACTATGCCAGAGGAATCGGCGAGCCAGATCGGGTCAAGATGAGCCCATTCGCTCTTGAGCCAGCGCATTTCCCACTTCGGCTCCGGCATCTTAAACGGCGTGTTATGCCTGCCGCCGATAAAGGCCTTCTTCCCGTCCGGAGATATTACGTCCGCGAATTCAGGCCTGTCCCGCCTTATTGCAAACCTTTCCACCTTGCCCGTGGCCACCTCATAGCGGTACAGGTCCACAACGTACCCCAGCCAATCGTTTCTACCCTCGAACTCCTCATCATCAGGCTCAACTCTTCCCTTGTCTATCCGCAAGCTCTTCCTGTCAACAAATATGACCCACTTTCCATCAGGCGTACAGTTCAATGGGTAATCTTTTGTGCCATCCACGCTTACTTTTGTCCACTTTCCGGTTGCCAGGTCCAATAAATACAAACCCCTTGTATAACCATAGATCAAAAGTCTGTCATTTCCGCACCACCTGATACTGGAAAAACCGAAGCCGATGTCGCGCGCAACGAGTCTCTCTTTTCGGGTGTTTGTACCCGAGTTTTCAGGGCTTTGATTTTCAAGCGCAGCACTATTTAAAACAGATGAAAAAAAGACGGATAGGCTTAAAAAAATAATCAGGGGGATCATCTTGTATCTGCAAAAACTCATCATCGCTTTGCCTCTCTTTGTTATCTCGTAATATAAAAGACTTCTAAGATATGGTGTTTCTTTTCTATACCAGATTTTCTATCTTATTATCTCTATTACTGAATTCAGCAAATTTTATTCTACCCTGCATATCATTATTAATTCCAATTCCAAGCATCCTTCACTAATCCTTTAACTTAATTGCAATAAATTTGCAATACAAAGCCTCTATGGTGTGCTCGACCCACTTATAAAGATAAATTGTTAATCGTGTGCTCGGCTGACCCGCCCTTTTTTTGGCCGTCCCCCTAAATGATAAGTATCAATATGGAAAGTCTTAAGTTTCACTGTTGCAAAACTGTTGCAGACAGAGAGGGAATCGAGGGACTTAAGGGAACCAGCGGGAATCAAGAGACAACAAATAACCCTTGATTTTTAAGTCAAAAACGGAAAGTCAGGCCAAATCAACGGATTATAGTTTTTTGCTCTTCCGGATGGCAGTCTTGAGGTCAGGGGTTCGATCCCCCTCTGCTCCACCAGAAAATTCAAAGGGGTTACGCGTTAAGCGTAGTCCCTTTTTTCGTTGGAGGTAAAACTGTTGTAACTTTATCCAGCACCTCTACCACATCCCTCAAACTCTCAGGGCAATGAAGCGAATACCTCTGCGTCATTTTATATCTTGTAAGGAGAAATTTTAATTTTCGCACTCACTTCAATCTTTCGACATATCCCTGCGCGTAGTTCTCTCCTCGGACGGCTTGATTTTACTGAAACCGCGATACAGCATCAGATCATAAATGATTTTGATCCCCCCTGCTAAAAAGAATGGCACGCTCAATAAAGCGGGATTACCGAGCAGCAGTCCCGCAAATATAGGAGATAACGCGGCTCCGGTAGTCCGGGCAACACCGGTTATGCCTGCGGCGGCGGATAGCTCATCGTGGCTCACCATCGCAAGGGTGTAAGATTGACGCGCCGGAACATCCATCTGGGATATGCTGAAGCGTAGCAGCAGAACAACTATCGCCAGAGGCAGGTTTGGCATGAGAGGCACCAGGATGAGCAGTACGTTCGAGGGGATATGCGTGAAGACCATCGTCCTTATCAGCCCGATGCGCGAGGCGACCTTTGCCGCGGCCAGGGCTGAGATACCGGCAAGGATATTGGCTCCGAAGAAGATACCGCCAAGAAGCCCCGGCTCTACGGCAAACCTGATATGGAACCAGTACGCCATCATACTTTGGATGACAAAACCGCCTGCAAAGGCGTCCAATGCGAACAACGCGGAGAGCTTTAATACTATGCCCTTGGAGCGGTGCAAGCCGAAGCGGGTAGAAAAATCCTGTTTTTTTCCTCTTTTAGGAGTCTCCACGGCAGGGGATAGACGCAAAAATAGCACCCCAAGCGCCAACCCTATCACCGCATAAAAAAAGACTATGAGCCGGTAGCTTCCGGCCTCCGGTATGCCAGCCTTAATCAACAATTGAGCCATCAGTCCGCCAGTCAGCGCCCCGGCTGCGGTAGCCAATGACCCGGCCAGGTTGTACCAGGCAAAGATATGCGTACGCCGTGTGCCTGGAACGGCCTGTGCGAGCGCCGCCTGCTCGATGGGTAGAAACGGGCCGACTTCGTAACCGCTTGGACTTATTACTCCGATGGTCGCCGCTATAAGCAGGAGAGTGAAATCACGTGTGAGGACAAACAGTATGCCGGCAAAGAGCATAAGTCCCGCGCCCGCAATCAGCATCCTGCGCCTGCCTATACGGTCGGCTGTAGTCGTGATCCAAAGAGAGATAATCGTGTCGCCGATTAAAGTGAGCGTAAAAAGAAACCCGATCTCCCATGCCGTCAAACCTATCTCCGCAAGATACAGGGCGAGTACGACAGCAAGAAAACCATAGGCAAACATGCGCAGCGTCCGTGTAGCGAAAAGCAGACGTCCGTCAGCCGTTAATATGCGGAGGGTATGCGGGTCAGTCGATGAATTGGACATGTAAGTGTATCGGCGTTTATTTGAAAGCGCCAGCGGGCCTTCCCTGCCTTACCATTTCCTGGCAATAGGCATACAGCGCGTCATAGACCAACCATTCGGCAGCATTGATTTCGTGGTCGTCTTTATACCCAAGGCGGCAAAAACCCTCTGCGATTGCTTTTAATCCAGGACCTTCCGGCTGGTTCCAGAGGGTATTATCGGTATCGGCACCATTTACAATTTTTCCGAGTAAGGCGAGCGCCGGGTCGCCGATCAAGTCATATTTCTTTAGGATAGCCTCGAATGTGCACTCTTTTCCGTGGTGGCCGAGTTCCGCGTCTTTTACATCGAAGGGCGTTGCCCCCAGCCTTTCAGCTTCCTTCATTACCATGTCGGCTGGAACGAAGTGAAACTCGGCGTCCCTGTCTATAAATCTTTTGATCAGCCAGGGACAGGCTACCCTGTCAACCTTCACATGCTTACGTGTAATCCATTTCATATTCCTCCTTCATATTCTTATTCAGAAATTATTTTTTAATCATTCATCCGACAGAGGACTTCTATCGTCAAATCGATACCACGATGTTTCCCTTTTATGAATTATTTTTGCGTATCAAGAGCCGATTTTATACCTTTTGCAAGTTCCTCCGCAGGACCTAAGCCCCAGTAATGAAGGAATACGACTCTGGGTTCCTCCATAATCATATGGTTATGGATAGCCACGATATTTATATTGGCCTTTCTCAAGGCCGTAAGCACTCTCCTGAGTTCTTCTTCATAAACCGCAAAATCTCCGTCTACAACCGCTTTATCATCTTTCCCCGCAAAAGCCGCCCATGTATTTACACCCATCGCGCTTCCTATTTCATTTTCCTTCATCTTTACCTTCCTACCAAAAATAATCTTATACACTCCATTGGACAGATCGCCTTCTTTCCCGAGAATCCTGTCGATTTTCTTAGTACCAAGGGAACTTTCGGCAGGATTTATGTCAGCCCAGGGCGCAGTGCCTTGTCCACCAGCCGTCTCTTTTAATTTATTAAATACCTTACCGATTGCAGCGGATAACTTCCCCTCATCGCCTATGCCGCCCAAATGCATAAACATCACTTTCGGGGTATCCCAGAAAAAATGATTATGAAGCGCTGTCACGTCTAATCCATTTTCAAGGGCAACGCTCATTACAGGGTTGACCTGGTCTTCGAGTAAAACAAAATCGCCGGTGACTATAGTTTTATCTCCGGCATTTTTGAACGCAGCCCACGAGCTAAGGCCCATTGGCGGAGTAAGCTTGACTCCGGCAACAGTTACAAAGAGGCCGTTTTGAGGGTAAGTGACCTTAAAGATGTCTTCTTTTTCATCATATTTACCCCTCATGCCTGTATTCTGTTCGATTCCGGGGATATTTAATTTTACTTCAGCTAAAGCTTGATCGTCCAGCAATACGACAGCTGCAAATAAAAAGGCGTATACGATTTTCATACTGGAAATATCGAATTTACCAAACAAAAAGAGCGCAGAATGGAATGTATTTCCACATAATAATCGCATATTCTTCGCCTCCTTTTCTTTAAAGTTATCTTCTGGGATTTATGCTTGATTATCCAAGTATATAACAGTTGAAAATTTTTCGCTCATTTCAGGCTGGATTCCGTTCGGGATATTTGGTTCAGCAATCTCTTTTGCGAGCGCATGGCGTCAAAATCCTCCTTCATAATTTAACTCTAAACCATAGAAATACGGCATATTACAGACTCAAAAAAAGTCTTGAATCCCTGTCCACCGACCACATTTATTTTAGGTGGCTATGCAGAGACATCCGGAGATCTATCCCGCGAAAACTGCTGGCATTGCGGTATTTTGATCTATGCAGGTATATGGACGCGCGCTGTGACTTTGAAAGCGAACTTGACGAAAAACTTGTTAACGCAGTTCGATGTTTGTCCTTAACATGCCTAATAGCCCTCATGGCAATTTAGCTGGCGTCGAGCCTCGACTTTTTGCAAGGCACCCTTGAAAAAAATCAACTCCACGGTCTTGTCAGGCAACACCCGTTTCAGTTTGCTTACCTCTTTGCGTAATTTGGACTCTCGCGAGCTCTCCGATGGCGGCCCATCTCCGCTATCGGTCGGTTCCATCTTTCTGCGCCATTCGTACAAAAGCCCTCGACTAACCCCCAGTTCCCTCGACAGCTCCAAGATATTATCGCATCGCTTCAGCCGTTCGACGGCCATCTGCCTAAATGCTTGGGGATGCCATCCCACTAGTTTTTTTACCACTTGCACACCTCCTCCACTGTGCCAAGTGTGCCATATTCAACTGTCTCATTCCAGGGGGTCAATCCACCACACCCGACTGTACTAATTTTGAATTATTTTTTTCTGAGGCGGTCACGGATATCCCTCGTCAGAACCTTTCAAAGGCTCCACTGTTGCAAAACTGTTGCAGACAGAGAGGGAATCGAGGGAATTAAGGGAAACAGAGGGAATAGGAAGACAACAATTAACCCCTTGATTTTTAAGTCAAAACCGGAAAGTCAGACCAGAATCAAGGGGTTATGGTTTTTTGCTGTCTCCTACTGGCAGTCTTGAGGTCAGGGGTTCGATCTCCCTCTGCTCCACCAGAAAATTCAAACGGGTTATGCGAAAGCATAACCCGTTTTTCTTTGGACTGTTCCCAATGTGGAATTCCATACTTATTTTATTTATCCCGATGAGTTTGTCGCAAGCGCGGTTTGGCGGCCTCTTAATGGTCTTCGCGGTCAAATCCGGATTTTCATCTCAATGATATCGTTCCCATTGCCAAAACAACCTACATTCTTTCCGTCCACCATAATCTGCAAGCGGAATTCCTCATCCAGCTTAAAATCCATCCTATCAAGTATTTCTTCCAGATACTGCTCGCTTATAGGATGGTCACCGACGGTTTCAAAATAGCCGTCTGGGTCAACCCGATTCACATGTCCGTTATAACCCGTGCCCCCTTCACGGTTCCAGTTCATTTTACCGGATTCCTGAGTGTCTATCACCTCGAAATGGAGATGGCATCCACGGCCCGTATTAGTCTTTTTGCGAAATTGATTCCTATAAAATTCTTTTGTTCCGGTATTGCCCGACCTGCCTATCGCCTGCTCCTGGCTGACTATATCGCCACAACTCACACTCAGCGAAGAAAGATGCGCGTAAAGCGTATAGATATGCCTTTCATTATCCCCGGCCTCTGGGGTATGGTCGATGATAACTGTAAATCCATAATTCCCGTCTTTGGGCACAAACGATGTCTTACTACCTTGCCGCGTTCGCTCGCGCGGACTTCCGTGCCCTCCGATGAACCGTAATCGATCCCGTAATGCGTCCTGCCGTTTTTGCGATCCGAACCAAATTCATCAGTTCTTTTAATTTTTTGGTTGACCGGCTCCTTGAAATTCAATTTCCCCATCTACCCCTCCTTATCAGTTGATCTCCATAATATATAAATCACGACTGGTGCCCTTATTAAATTTTTTCCAATACCGCTGGTAAACTATCCGAGTTCCGTCCGGCGAAAGACCGTAAAACCCTCCCATATCAGGCCCGTCTAATATACACTCGGTCGTTGCCCGGCTTTGCGAAAAACGGCGGATGCACTTATCATCGCTTTCCTTGTAAACAATATCACCGCCGGGCAGCGTGGCGTATCTGATATGCGTATGCCTCAGGTCGAACTGCAATATTTCCTTGCAATTCAGCCCGCTCTGCTTAATGTCGCAGGTGTAAAAATAATACCTGTCTCTTCCCATCTCTCTTCCCATCTTTACTTCGCTATAGGATTCCCCTGTACTAAGAGATATCGTTTTGTTTTTTATTGCCACGGCGTCCCCAAGCTGCCCTTTGATATCAAGGTCACGGCCCGGAATAAACTCTTTTGCCCAGCCGCTCTCGCCGAAGATCTCCACTCCGAGGCTCACATTGCTCCCCTCGTCTAATATCATGGTTACTATGCCCGAAGAATCGGCGAGCCAGATCGGGTCAAGATGTGTCCATTCGCTCTTGAGCCAGCGCATCTCCCACGCCGGCTCCGGCATCTTAAACGGCGTATTATGCGTGCCCCCGAGTAATGCCTTTTTCCCGTCAGGGGATATAACATCGGCGAATTCAGGCCTGTCCCGTCTTGTGGCAAATTTTTCTACTTTGCCAGTGGACACTTCATAGCGGTACAGGTCCACAACATACCCCAGCCAATCGTGGCTACCCTCGAAATCCTCATCATCAGGCTCAACTCGTCCCTTGTCTATCCGCCAGCTCTTCCTGTCCACATATATGACCCACTTCCCGTCAGGCGTACAGTTCAATGGATATTTTTTTGTGCCGTCCGTGCTCACTGGTGTCCACCTTCCAGTTGCCAGATCCAATAAATTTAAACCCCTTGTATAACCATAAATCAAAAGCCTGTCATTTCCGCACCACCTGATACTGGAAAAACCGAAGCCGATGTCGCGCGCAACGAGTCTCTCTTTTTTGGTGTTTGTTATAACCAAATTTTCAGGGCTTTGATTCTCAAATGCGGAACTATTTAAAACCGATGAGAAAAAGACGGATAGGCTTAAAAAAATAATCAGGGGGATCATCTTGTATCTGCAAGAACTCATCATCGCTTTGCCTCTTTGTTATATAGATATAGTGTTTATTTGACCACGAAGGATACTAAGAGTACTGTAGGTTGGGTTTCGCATAACCCGTTTGAATTTTCTGGTGTATGATCGATAATGACCGTATATCCATAATTCCCGTCTTTAGGCACAAACGATGCTCTTTCTACCTTACCTCTCTCGCTCGCGTGGACTTCCGTTCCTTCCGGCGAACCGTAATCGATCCCGTAATGCGTACTGCCATTTTGGCGATGCGCACCAAACCAGTCTTTTCTTTCATTAGTAACAGGCTGCATAAACTTTAATTTTCCCATCCGTCCCTCCTTATCAGTTGACATCCATAATATATAAACCATAACCGAAGCCCTTATCAGGTTTTTTCAAATTCCGCCAGTAAGCTATCCGGCTTCCGTCCGGTGAGAGGCCGTAAAATCTACCAATGTTAGGCCCGTCTAATATACACTCGGCCTTCGCCTTGCTCTGCGAAAAACGGCGGATGCACTTATCATCGCTTTCCTTGTAAATAATATCCCCGTTTGGCAACACAGCATCTCTGATGTCCGTATATCTAAGGTCGAACTCCAATATCTCCTTGCAACTAAGCCCGCTCTGTTTAATGTCGCAGGCGTAAAAATAATACCTGTTTCTTCCCATCTTTTCTTCACTATAAGATTTAACCGAACGCATTGAGATCGTTTTGTTTTTTATCGCCATGGCATCCCCAAGTTGTCCTTTGATGTCAAGGTTTCGTCCCGGAATAAACTCTTTCGACCAGCCATCCTCTCCGAAAATCTCCACCCCCAGGCTCACATTGCTCCTCTCGTCAAATATCATAGTTACTATGCCCGATGAATCGGCGAGCCATATCGGGGCGACATGGGCCCATTCGCTTTTGAGCCAGCGCATCTCCCACCTCGGCTCCGGCATCTTAAACGGCGTGTTGTGCGTGCCCCCGAGAAAGGCTTTTTTCCCGTCAGGAGATATAACATCAACTGATTCAGGCCTGTCCCGTCTCGTGGCAAACTTCTGCGCTTTGCCTGTTGACACCTCATAGCGGTACAGGTCCTCAACGTAGCCCTGCCACATGGCTTCACCCTCCATTTCATCTTCATCAGGCTCAACTCGCCCCCTATCTATACGCGCGCTCTTCCTGTCAACGTATAAGACCCACTTTCCATCAGGCGAACAGTTCAAGGGGTAATCGGTCTCTTTCGTACTGACAACGGTCCATTGACCCTTCAAGTCCAGCAACCGGAGTCCTTTATCGCCATAGACTAAAAACCTGTCCTTCCCGCACCATCTGATATCGGAAGAGCCGAAACCGATATCGCGCGCAACGAGCCTTTCTTTTTTGGTGTTTGTACCCGAGTTTTCAGGGCTTTGATTTTCAAGAGCAGAACTATTTAAAACAGATGAGAAAAAGACGGATAGGCTAAAAAAATAATCAGGGGGATCATCTTGTATCTGCAAGAACTCATCATCGCTTTGCCTCTTTGTTATATAGATATAGGAACCCGTTTTTCTTTTCCGAGCTTCAAGTAAACGGCTATTGAAAATGTAAGGGGTTTCGCTACGCTAACCCAACCAACAGTACTCTTAGTATCCTTCGTGGTCAAATCCGGATTTTCATTTCAATGGTCTCGTTCCCATTGCCGAAACAACCTACATTCTTTCCGTCCACCATAATCTGCAATCGGAATTCCTCATCCAGCTTAAGATCCATCCTGTCAAGTATTTCTTCCAGATACTGCTCGCTTATAGGATGGTCACCGACGGTGCCGTTCACTTCGAGATCAGGATTGCCAAAATAGCCGTCCGGGTTTACTCGGTTCACATGCCCGTTGTAACCGGTGCCCCCTTCACTGTTCCAGTTCATTTTCCCGGATTCCCGGGTGTCTATCACCTCGAAATGGAGATGGAACTGGCGGCCGGTATTCCTGTAAAAACTTGCCGTGCCTGTGTTGCCGGACAATCCTATCGCCTGCTCCTGGCTGACCATATCGCCACAACTCACATTCAAGCTGGAAAGATGCGCATAGAGCGTATAGATATGCCTCTCATTATCGCTGGCCTCAGGGGTATGGTCGATGATCACTGTATATCCATAATTCCCGTCTTTAGGCACAAACGACGCCCTTACGACCTTGCCGCGCTCACTCGCACGGATTTCCGTGCCCGCAGGTGAATCGTAATCGATCCCGTAATGAGTCCTGCCGTCCTTGCGGATCTCACCGAATCCATCATTTCTTTCTATATTTTTGTTTACCGGTTCCTTGAAATATAATTTTCCCATCCGTCTCCTTTTTATTGCTACCTTACTGGTTGATCTCCATTATATATAAATCGTAACTGGTGCCCTTGTTCTCTTTTTTTTCATAGCGCTCGTACACTATCCGGCTTCCGTCCGGCGACAGCCCGTAAAATCTACCCATATTAGGCCCGCCTGATATACACTCGGCCTTTGCCCGGCTTTGCGAAAAACGGCGGATGCACTTATCGTCGCTTTCCTTATAGACTATATCCCCGTCAGGCAATACAGCATATCTGATGTCCGTATATCTCAGGTCGAACTCTAATATTTCCTTGCAATTCAGCCCGCTCCGTTTAATATCGCAGGCATAAAAAAAATACCTGTTTCTTCCCATCTCTCTTCCCATCTTTACTTCGCTATAGGATTCGACCGTAAGCAAAGAGATCGTTTTATTTTTAATGGCGATGGCGTCCCCAAGCCGCCCTTTGATGTCAAAGTCGCGGCCCGGAATAAAGTCCCTGGACCAGCCGTTCTCACCGAAAATCTCCACCCCCAGGCTCATATTTTTCTTCTCGTCGGATACCATAGTAACTATGCCCGATGAATCGGCAAACCATACCGGGTCGAAATGGACCCATTCGTTCTTTAGCCAGCGCATTCCCCACTTCGGCTCCCGCATCTTAAACGGCGTATTATGCCTGCCTCCGATAAAGGCCTTTACCCCGTCCGGAGATACTATATCCAACAAATTGGGCCTGTCACGCACAATGGCAAATACCTGCCTTTTGCCTGTAGCTACTTCGTAACGGACTAAATCTTCCACAAAACCCTGCCACTCGCTTTCACCCTCGATCTCATCATCAGGAGGAGCGACTCGTCCCCTGTCTATCCGCCAGCTTTTCCTGTCAACATATATGACCCATTCTCCGTCAGGCGAACAGTTCAAAGGGTAATCGGTTTGCTTCGTACTTACAAAAGTCCATTGCCCTTTCAAGTCAAGCAACCTCAGCCCTTTATCTCCATAGATCAGAAGCCTGTCATTGCCGCACCACCTGACGCTGGCAACCTCGAAGCCGATGTCGCGCGCAACGAGTCTTTCTTTTTTGGCTGTTACATTCGAATTTGGGCTTTGATTTTCAAGCGCAGCACTATTTAAAACAGATGAGAAAAAGACGGATAGGCTTAAAAAAATAATCAGGGGGATCATCTTGTATCTGCAAGAACTCATCATCGCTTTGCCTCTTTGTTATATAGTATAGTGTTTATTTTCTATACTTGATCTTCTATCTAATTATTTCTATTACTGAATTCAGCAAATTTTATTCTACCTTTAAATATATTCATTCACATTCGGGTTTAAATTCAATCCCAAGCATCTTAACTCAATCTTTAACTTAATCGCAATAAATTTGCAATAAAAAGCCTACTATGGTGTGTTCGGCTGACCTGCCCTTTAAGGGCCCGACCGGGAATATATTATTGATAAGTACCAATATTGTTGTAGACGGGAAGGGAATTAAGGGGAATTGAAGAAATAACGAGAAAACAAATAACCCTTGATTTTTAAGTCAAAAACGGAAAGTCAGGCCAAATCAACGGATTATAGTTTTTTGCTCTTCCGGATGGCAGTCTTGAGGTCAGGGGTTCGATCCCCCTCTGCTCCATCAGAAAAAACAAAGGGGTTACGCTGCGCTAACCCCAAACATACAGCTTCAACCATATGCGCCCACTTTGACATAAGTCCCTGTACTGCTATATGCTTAGGATAAAGATAATCCTGAGGCAATCATGGAAGACATACTTAAGTATATGGCGTTGATATTGATCAATGTACTGATCAACCTTTACTGGAAAAGAAGAAGAAAAAGCATCGTGAACCGAATCGCCGGAGATCAGCCCCTTAGAATCGAGATCACATTTCTTAAAATCTCAAATCAATAATTCAATTCAGGCAAATGGTTTGTATTTAATCGGCTGAAGGCAGGTTTTCTAAGGCCTACGGCCCTCACCATGATATAAAAAACTACAATTCCTTGGACATTTCAGCATTCATTTGGTAAAATTTCCTTTCATATACAAATTCTTACGAGCCTATACTCTCCCTCCAAATTACGGCAGAGATAAAATATAAGAGAGGCTCCCTAAAGCTATAAATTATGCTTAAATCCCTTATTAAGATAATCCTTATATTGCTCGCCCTGCTCCCTTTTGGTACTGAACTTAAGGCAGCGGAAATCCGTGTTCCAGAGAACTATAAAACCATCACAGAGGCGGTGGCAAATTCCCTGCCCAATGATGTAATACTCGTCAATGACGGAATATATAACGAAAACCTTATTATAAGCACCCCTCTTTCGCTTAAGGCCCTTAAAGGCCCTGAGTCCACTATCATCAACGCAAATGACAAGAGCAAACACTCCATAACAGTACTTAAGACAACTGATGTTGCCATTTCAGGCTTTTCCATTACCGGCTCTGAAAAATCAGGCATCTTCGTCTCAAATTCATCCAATGTAACTCTCACCGGTAATAAGACCCTTTACAACAATATCGGCATTACGCTCTCGCACTCGACAAACAACACACTGAAAGAGAATGAAGCAAACCACAATATAGGTTACGGGATATATCTTGATAACTCCAACGGCAATCTTATAGAGAACAACTCTGCGAGCAGGAATGAGGACAAGGGCTTCTTCGTAAGCATGTCCAATGAAAACACCATAATCAACAACAATGTGAACCTAAACGCCTGGGACGGCATTATGCTGTGGTCCTCTAACCGCAACATTATCCATGAGAACAGGACGCTCAGGAATACATACGGACTGGTCATAAGCGAATCAACAGAAAACGATGTGGCAGACAATACAACACTGCCGAACATTTTTATAATCATGCCGATTATACTTCTATACCTCGGGATAATTTCCTATTGGGTGCAGAAGAATATACTCAGGCTTATTTACAAGTAGAGGCTTAATCCATGTTTGAAATGCTCAAGATATTCTCAAGCGTCCCGATGGTACTCGCCGCGCTTGGGCTGATACTTGCCACCTCAAGCTTCATAAGCGGGCTGCAGCTTACAAGGGGCGCAAATATCATAGAAGGCAAGATACACAGGTATAACGGCTTTACAAGCATGAGCCTGTACCTTACGCTTGCTGTAATCTCAATGGTCGATAACGGCATCAGGTTCGTACCTCTTATGGCCTGGATGACAGGGCTTTTGATAATTCTGACCAAGCTCTGGATAGTACGCAAAAAGAGAAGGAGAAGGGCCTATAAATATGTAAGCTGGATAGGCGGGACAATGATCTTGATGTGGCTCTATCTGGTCATTATACATATACCGATCTAAACAGAATTGCTTTTTTAAAAAAATAAAAATGCCGAAAGGCTTTAGCCCTTCGGCATTTTTTCATTTCTTAATTTCTAATGGTTACTGATTAATGACAGCAGCCTGTGCCTGAGTTCACTTCCCTGAAGGCGTTTATGCTCTCATCTATGAAGTGGCGCTTCGCTTTCGCTGCCTTTCTTTCTTCGGCAATCTTCTGACGGTCGCCTGCCTCTATGGGCACATAATTCTCTTGAGCCTTTTTCATGCCTTCCAGAATTGAAACCCTGTGAGATTCATCGATGCATTTGCCGATTATCTCAAAGAACTCAAGGTTCTCCTTGCGGATATGGCTCCTGAGGCTTACTATCATCGAGATTATAATGCTGTCGGAAATCTCACCGTCTTCAAGAGCAGTCCTGAAGTTATGAAGGAGCGAAAGCACTTCCCTGTGGTCTTCCTTTATGATGGAGACAAGCGCGTCTCCGAAAGTCACCAGGTTCTGCAAAGCCGGGAACAATACCTCTTCTTCCTTTATGCCCGAATGGAGAATCAGGTCGTTCTCAAGCTCTGTGCAAGCTGTCCAAAGGGCATCGATATCCCTTATGCGGAGCTGGTCTTCAACCTTTTCCATTTTGGCAAGGATGACCTTATGCTCGGCCATAAGGAGTGTAATCGGGTGCTCCTCAGGGTTTGCAAAATCCAGATCCTGACTGTCAAACTCCTCAGCCTCTTTCATGGCAACTATCTTGAAGGTCTGAGAGAAACCAAGTCGGCAGAACCCCTTGGGGCTCTTGAAAAATTCTTTTTCGCTGGACGCTGCTAAATCTTTCAGATAGTCCTCATTAAGAGCAATACTACCTTCCCTGCAGTTTGCGCAGCAGGAAGAATGCATGCAGCGATATTTTACCTCTACTTTATTTGTTGACATGTCAAACCTCCGGTGGAAACAACACCTTGTACTTAGGCGTTAGCGGACTCATCCTTTGGCATTGTGGGGAGACCGAACTCGTCGTTAAATTTTGAAACTATATAAAGGAGCGACCTGTGATTCAAGAGAAGGCCTTCGAAAAGCTTTGTCTTTGTAAGGCCATCGAAATAAAACTCGTATGAAAACTGTATCGCCTTAGCTACTCCTGTGTCATCGATATTCATCTCGTAGCTGTTCTGCTGGAAAAGAAGGGTGTTCCTGATCTCTCCGTAGAAAGCGTCCTTATCGTTCTCATTCATTTCCTTAAGCTTCTCGGTGTGTTCCTTTGCGACGGCTACACCATTGAGAAGAACGATGAGACCGGGATATTCCTTGGGCTGAAGTATGCGCTGCCTCTTCTGTGAGCCAAGCGGATAATCGATCTCAAAGTGGAAATTTGAATTCTCATCTTTGATCTCGTTGAGTTTATGATGGTTTTCTTCAACCCATTTCTTAATGATTTCTTTGGCCTGTTCAGCGGTGGTAATCTCCATTTAAATTTCTCCTCTTAAATAAATTATTCCATATGTATGGTGTGTCTGCCATATTACTATACATAAGGAACTTTGTCCAGATTTAACTGAAAAAATAAAGGAAATTCAGAAGGTTGGGAAGTTGAGCAAATGGCATTTAAAGAGCGCGGAAAACAGAGGGAAACTGCAGATTTTAAACCCTCAATTTCATTAAAAAAAAGGCTATCACAGAGGAATTTTTGGGCTCGCTCCATGATAGCCGATACGATTTCTTATTCGCGGCTGGCTCCGGCCTCACTCTTGATCGTCTGGCATGACTGCGAGCATCTTGTGCAGTAGAAAGTATGCGAAAGTTCATATTCCTTGTAAATGGGGCAGGTATTGCAGATGCATTTATTCTCCCACTGTATCTTTTTGCTGGTCCCTATAACGGGAAAGCAATAACCTATGGGGGCATCACCCTCAACATAGGTCGGGCACTGCGCACATTTGCAATTTTTAATTACATAACCCTGCTTTTTCTCAAACTCCTCTTTTGTCATCGTCTCAAGCTCAAACTTGTCGACCCTGTCATACTTACTCATCTTTACTCCCTCCGTTTTAAAGTTTTTTGACTCCGTTAAGAAGGCAGGGAGGCCTTCATATTCAAACGGGGATGATTAAGTATATCAGAGAACCTGAAGCTGTCAAATGAGGCAGGTCACAGGGGTTCATATGCATAAAAAAAGGGTGGAAGTTGCCTTCCACCCTTTTCATTTCAGCTTTTTACTGCTAAAGAAAATTTAGCAGGGTATTTCTGCGCCCTTCCTGTTGTAATACCACCAGTTAAGGAGTGTACCGATTACGCAGAATACGATGAGACCGACAAAGAATGGCTTCGGTGAGCCTGTCTTTGACATTGCCGTACCGATAAGTAAAGCAAAGATAAACGGGCCGTACGCCGCTACAGCGCCCGTAAAGCCAAGAACGCCTGCCGCCTGTCTCGGATTGAATATAATCGGTATCTGACGGAATGTTGAAGCGTTACCGATACCTGAGAAGAAGAACAGGCAAAGCATCATATAAACGAAAAAGTTGAATGACTCAAGTGAAGTCGGGGCAAGCGCAGGCATCACGAGTACTGAGAACACAATGATACCGATACCGCATATCGTGGTAATGATAGCGCCGCCTGTTTTATCTGAGATAAACCCGAAGATTACGCGTGATGCGGCTCCGATAAGCGGACCGTAGAACGCGTATTTAAGCGGGTCCGGTGCGCCGGGGAATCCGCCATAAACAGCCTTGATCATAAGCGGGAATGACGCTGCAAGACCTGAGAATGAACCGAATGTCATGATATAGAGGATTGTCATGAACCAGGTATGCTTGTTGCCGAATATATCAAGCTGTTCCTTGAATGAAGCTTTGATAGGAACGCTCTTAAGCCAAATGAATGAAGCAATACCGAAAATGATAAGAAGCGGTACATACCAGACAAGACCGTTCTGGAGCCAGATATCCTTTACTACTTCGCCCTTTGTGAAAACCTGGGGTCCGCCTACCGCTGAACCGAATGCTGCGAAACCAATGATCCAGGGTGTTACGAACTGTGTCAAGCTGACGCCGAAGTTACCTACACCTGCCTGGATACCAAGAGCGGCACCCTGGAGGCGTTTGGGGAAGAACATACTTGTTGACGGCATGAATGAGGAGAAGTCGCCGCCGCCAAAGCCTGCGAGGAACGCGAGAAACATGAATACCCAATACGGCGTACTGAGATCCTGTACGGCATACGCAAGGCCGATACAAGGAACGATCTTTAAGAAGTTAGCTACTGCCACTACCATCCTCGTGCCGAATATCGGGATAAGGAAGGTGTGGATAAGACGGAAAGTACCTCCGGCAAGACCCGGCATTGAGGCCAGCCAGAAGAGCTGCATTGTGTCGAATTTAAAACCTATCTGAGGCAGGCGCACAACAACCGCGCTTATGACGAACCATGTTGCGAATGAAAGAATGAGGCTGATTGTGGTGATTATTAATGTAGTCCAGGCAATCTTACTGCCGGTTTGCTGCCAAAATTGTGGGTCTTCAGGCTCCCACCTTTGTAACCAAGAAGACATTGGAGACTCCTTTCATCAACAATCAAATTTTACCGCATGAACGATCGTGCGAAGCTTATATCTGGCAAGAGAGTGATTTAATATTGCCTACTGCTTTAACCTGGAGATGCTGTGGAGCCTTATTGCCTCCGTCTAAAAAAAGGGGTGGGCTAAAAGCCCACCCCTTCCCGTTATTACTTGTACTGAACGATATTTACTGTCGGGCCGCCTCTCCTGTACCACCTTACGACCTGATAAGGCCTTACGAGGTACTTGTAGGGGTTGAGGACCACGAAGTGTGCAAGCCTTGAGAACGGAATAAGGCCGATGAATATTAAAGCATTGAAGATGTGTGTCTTTGTGATCAAGGGCAGATTCGCCACATAATCAACATTGGGGTTGAGCTTAAGAATTGACCACATCCAGGGTACTGCTGTGGCTGCATACCAGTTTGAACCCCACCTGTAGAGAACGGCGTTGCCAAGACCTGTTACAACCTGAATCAAGAGGACGATAAGTACAAGTACGTCCCATGAGCTTGTTAAGGCTTTTACCCTGCTGTTTGTAAGTCTTCTGTAGATAAGGGCAAGAAGACCGAACAGCGCGAGGAAACCGCAGGCAAGAGCTGTTAACTCAAGAACATAGAGCCTTACGGGAACAGCGTTCCAAAGGAGTATGCTCTTGGGGATGAAAAGACCGAGAATGTGCCCGAGGAGAACGGTGATTATACCGTAGTGCCAAGGGAATGACCCGAAGAAGAGGGTCTTATTCTCGACGAACTGTGATGACTGACTTGACCATGTGTACTTGTTGGACCTGAATCTCCAGATGGCGCCAACAATCGCGGTCATCAGAAATATGTATGGCATTCCGCCAAACAGGAACTTATCCATTTATTTGACCTCCTTTACATCTTTGTCTAAGATTCTATAGATGGCACTTATGAGGTGGCTATAGACATTCTTTTTATTTTTTTCGAAGTTTTTGTTCAGCTTCTCCATTGCCTTTATCAGGAAGCTTTCCCTGAAATTCTTCTTCAGAGCCTCGTCCTTCACGGTGCCAAGGAATTGAAGGAGGATCGGGAGGTAATCAGGAAGCTCGCCTTTTGACACCTGGTCAAAAGGGAAACCCTGATCATTATACATTGCCTTGATGGATGCCAGGCTATTCGCACGCTTAAAACCTTCATACAGGTGATAACCCATATCGAGCGTGAAGTCTGATGCGAGCTCGAAGGTGTAGGAGAACACCCCTTGAAGATCATCAAGGGGCATTATCTCCAGATCCTTCTGAAACTTCTCAAGCTCATGAACGACTTCGTGAGGATACTGCGGATAGTTGGCCAGCGCTTTTACGCACTCATCGGCCTTTATCTTAATATCCTCCTGCGGATATTCCAGTAAACCTGCCAAATGCAAGTATAGGTTTTTCTCCGTACCAGCCGTTGTCAATTACCAAGTCCTCCCGAGGAATTCCTTCTTCTTCACACCAAAGCCTACCGAACCCCTCTTCTCGTACATTGTCCTGGGGTCGACATTTGTCTGTATCTCGCGGTGTGTTTCCGGTATTACGAACCTCTCCTGGAAAGTTGAGAGGGAAACCAGCCTGTAGATATCGTCAGCATCCTGTGTTGTAAGGCCTACTGATGAAAGGGCTGCCTTCGCCTGGCTTTCGGAGATGTCGCCCATCCTGAGATGGCGCCTGTAGAGCCTGACGGCCATCTGCTTCTTAAGGGACTCGAGCACTGCCTGCTCGTTGCCTGCGCTTAAGAGGTTGGCGAGATACCTGAGCGGAATCCTCATCTTGCCTATCTCGTTGAAGAACTCTACTGACTCAGGGTCAAATGTTCCGCCATTCTCCGACTTCGCATTGTGAAGTATCGGTGAAAGAGGCGGGAGGTAGAAGTTCATCGGGAGCGTCCTGAATTCAGGATGGTTCGGCAGAGCTATACGCCACTTCTTAAAGAGATTGTAAGAAGGTGATTCCTGTGCCGCCCTGATCCAGTTCTCATCGATACCTGCTTTCCTTGCTTCTTCGATGACGCGCGGGTCATTGGGGTCGAGGATGATTTCCCTCATTGCCTCAACAATCCTGTCTTCGGGAGCCTTTGCGACTTCCTCGATCCTGTCGGCATCATAGAAGAGAGCGCCTACGAACCTGATCCTGCCTGTGCAAGCGTGTGCGCAAGCGTTCGGCTGGCCGGTCTCGACCCTCGGATAGCAGAATATACACTTTTCTGACTTACCATTGGCCCAGTTGTAGTAAGGCTTCTTGAACGGGCAAGCGCTTACGCAGAATCTCCAGGCGCGGCATGTGTCCTGATCGATAAGGACGATACCGTCCTCACCCCTCTTGTAGATAGCGCCTGACGGGCAGGAAGCTACGCAAGCCGGGTTGAGGCAGTGGTTACAAATCCTCGGCAGATAGAAGAAGAAGAGCTTGTGGAACTTTGTAAGCATATCCTTCTGTGAATCTGAGAGGCCCTTAAGGTTCGGGTCATTTGACGCATAGAGCGGGGAACCGCCCATGTCGTCGTCCCAGTTGGGTCCAAGGACGATCTTTTCCATGAACTCGCCTGTTATCAGTGACTTCGGCCTTGCTACCGGCTGGTCATCTCCGGCAGGAGCGTTGAAGAGGTTCTGATAATCATAGGTGAACGGCTCATAGTAATCGTCAATGGTCGGGAGGTTCGGCTGAAAGAAGATGTTCGCCAAGGTCCTGATCTTGCCGGGGCCTTTGAGGAGCTTCAGCCTGAGGCTGCCGCCGGATACTTCCCAGCCGCCCCTGTACCTTTCCTGATCTTCCCAAGTAAGCGGATAACCAGCGCCGGGTTTTGTCTCGACGTTGTTCCACCACATGTACTCGGCGCCCCTGCGGGTTGTCCATACGTTCTTACAGGACACGCTGCAGGTATGGCAGCCGATACACTTATCTAAATGAAAACTCATTGAGAGTTGAGCTCTGATATCCATATTACCACTTCACCTCCTGGTTTCTCGTTTTCCTTACCAACACGGTTGTATCCCTGATGATCGGGATCGGACCCCAGGCGTTGAAGCCGTATGAGAACTGGCCGTAGCCGCCGATCATGAGTGTTGGTTTAAGACGCTGCCTGGTGAGAGAGTTATGGAATCCGCTCCTGATCTTGTTCCTCTGTTCGACCTTCGGAACGTTTACTGTCCTTTCCATTGAATGGTAGGCGAAGCATGTTCCGGAGGGGATCCTTGCGCTGACAACCGCACGGCAAGCGAATACGCCGTTATCGTTGTAAGCCTCTACCCAATCATTATCTTTGATGCCTACGCTCTCTGCATCCCTGTCATTAACCCATATTGAGTTACCGCCACGGGACAATGTCAACATCCTCAGGTTATCGTAGTGCATTGAATGGATCTGCCACTTACCGTGAGGTGTGATGTAGTTAAGGTGCAGCGCGTCTGTCTTGTCTGACTTCTGGACCTCGTTCATCTTGGCCGGGTTGAGCTTGTACTTGTTGGTACAGAGGCCTTCGCCGAACTGGAGATAAATCGGGTGGTCAAGGTAGAAGTGCTGCCTTCCGGTCAGTGTCCTCCAGGGTACTCTGTGCTCTGTCTGGATTGTCCATGTACCGTAAGCTCTTCCGAACCTGTTATCACCTGTCCAGAGTGCGCTTGCGAGCCATCTCTTCGGCTGTGCTACGATCTCGTCGTAGGTCATGCTTACTGACCTGTTCGGACCGGCAATTTCATCAGCTACGCCGTGAGCATTCTCAACATAGTATTTTACTTCATCGCCATAGATCTCTTTGACGCTCTTCTTGGCATCATCGTAAATCTTGCCATGGAGACCTGTATGGTGTTCTTCTTCGAGCCACTGCCTGTAGGAAACTTCGCCGTTTGTGGCGCCTGACATGGCAAGAACGAAGTTTGCGGCATCCCTTGCGCGTTCGAGGTGGATCCTCTTCTCGCCGTTTACAACCTTGCTCGGGATATGCGGCTGGTTTACATAGTCCTCATAGAGGCCTTTACCATCGATCATAATACCGTGGAAGCCGTATTTGCCCTTCTGGTTAGGTCCTACTGTGGTGTACATCTCGAGCATTCTTGTGTAATCTCTCTCGATGACAGAGATATTCGGCATTGTCTTGCCGGGTATTGCCTCGCACTCACCCTTCTTCCAGTCCTGTACGCCATTGATGGCTGGCTGGGCAATTTCACCCGGTGTATCGTGGGCAAGAGGTGATGTTACGACTTCTTTTATAGGCTTCGGAAGATGCTTCTTGGCAAGTTCTGAGAACTTTGCGGAGAAGAATTTGAATACTTCCCAGTCTTCCCTTGCTTCCCAGTTCGGTGATACTGCGGCGCCCATCGGATGTACGAATGAGTGAAGCTCTGTGGTGTTGATGTCTTCCTTCTCGTACCAGTGAGCTGCCGGCAGAACGATGTCTGAGTAGGTCGGGGTTGTGTTCATACGAATGTTAAGGTCGACGATGAGGTCGAGCTTACCAAGCGGGGACTCCCTGTACTTTACTTCCTTGAGGTACGGTTTGGCAACTTCGTCAGCAAGGACGTTGTTGTGTGTACCGAGGAGGAATTTGAAGAAGTATTCCTGACCCCTTGCGCTTGAACCAAGAGCATTTGCGCGCCAGATTGTCCATACTCTCGGCCAGTTCTCCGGAGCGTCAGGATCGGCTAAGGCGAAGTCAAGTGAACCGCTCTTAAGCTGTTTGACGACATGGTCAACAACTTCTGCGTCATTCTTCGCGCCTGCCCTCTGGGCTTCTTCAACGATTGTGAAGTTGTTCTTGTTGAACTGGGGATAGCCCGGGAGCCAACCCATTCTGATCGCCTTGATGTTGTAGTCAGCTGTGTGCTGGTACTCAAGGGCGTTCTTATCAGGAACATTATGGTAGTCTGTGATGGCTGAGTCAAACTTGAACTGCTGTGTATGGAGGAACCAGAAGCTTGGTGTGTTCTGGAACCTTGCAGGCTTGTACCAGTCGATTGAATGGGAAATCTGGCCCCATGAATCGAAGCAGGCAAGTTTTTCCTGACCGACGTAGTGCTGGAGACCGCCGCCATTCCTACCTACGCAACCGCAGAGCATAAGAGCGTTCATCGCGGCTCTGTAGATGAGGTTAGCATGGTACCAGTGGTTGACTGAAGCTCCGCAGATTACCATTGAGCGGCCCTTTGTCACTTCCGCGTTTGAGGCGAACTCTCTGGCTACCTGAATGATTGTGTCACGACCGATGCCTGTGTACTTCTCCTGCCATGCGGGTGAGAAGCCTTTGTCATCATCGTAGTTCCTGCAGTAATCGCCTGAGAGACCTTTACGGACTACGCCGACATTACCGATATTGATATCAAATACTGTTGTTACGGGAACCCTGCCTTCTTTTGTCTCTACATATTTGACAGGTACCTGCCTCTTGTACTTCTCAGGCTTGTCAAGTTCATAGAATACGACTTCAAGAGCATCGTCCTTAATGTCAAGGAGTGAAAGGGCTGCTGTGATGTCCTCGCCATTTTCTCCGTCCTTAAGGAGTGTGTTCCACTTGCCGTGGTTCTCGTGCTTCTGGGGATACCTGTAGCCCATACCGCCGTTTACTATCCTCGGCCTGTTGGTCTTTTCATCCCACATCGCGAATTTCCACTCCGAGTTATCGGTGTTGGCATAGTTCGCGAGGTCGCAGGCCTTTAAGAGACGGCCCATTTCATAACCGTCCTTGCCCTTTGTAAGCTTTACAAGGTGCGGAAGGTCTGTGAAGTTCCTTACATAAGCTTCGAAGTACGGGACTTTCCTGTCAACGAAGAATTCTTTAAGGATAACATGGTTTACTGCCATCCAGAACGCTGTGTCTGAACTGGGTTTAAGCGGTACCCAGAGGTCAGCGTACTTGGTGACCTGTGAAAAGTCAGGTGCGCAGACGACGAGCTTTGTTCCGCCGTGCCTCATTTCTGAGACGAAGTGGCAGTCCGCGGTCCTTGTCATGTTCGGGTTCGCACCCATCATGACAACATAACCGGCGTTGTACCAGTCGGCGCTTTCGCATGAGTCTGTCTGTTCGCCCCATACTTCCGGTTCAGCGGGCGGAAGGTCTGTATAGTAGTCATAGAAGCTCAGCGCGATACCGCCGAGGAGCTGATGGTAACGGGCGCCTGAAGCGTAGCTGATCTGTGACATGGCCGGGATCGGTGAGAAAGCGATGATCCTGTCCGGTCCATACTTTTTGATTGTGTACATCTGGGCCGCTGTGTAGATTTCTGCGGCTGTTTCCCAGTCAAACCTGCGGAATCCGCCTTTACCTCTTGACCACTTGATCTTCTTGGAGAGCTCAGGGTTCTCAACGATGCTTCTCCATGCGTCAACCGGGTCTGAGTGCTTTGACTTGGCTTCTTTCCAGGCATCCTGAAGTATGCCGCGGATGTAAGGATATTTGATCCTGACAGGGCTGTAAACGTACCATGAAGCTGAAATACCCCTCTGGCATCCCCTCGGTTCGTACGGGGGCAGAGACTGTTCGAGCTTCGGATAGTCAACTGCCTGAAGTTCCCATGTGATGATACCGTCTTTTACGTATACCATCCATGAGCAACCGCCTGTGCAGTTGTTACCGTGGGTACTTCTTACTGTTTTGTCATACTGCCAGCGATTTCTATAAAATTCTTCCCAACCCCTTTTTCCAGGGTTTATTTCATCTTGTATCCAAGTAGACATTTACCGTCCTCCTTTTCCACCGTAGTTTCTCCATAAGGCATCGTGGGCAGTGCCTTTGTTCCTGTTCCTGTATCTCCCGCTCCAGATAATATTGAAGACTATGAGTATACCTACGAAGCCACCAAGACCGATGATTGTGAAGGTGCCTGTTGAAGAAGAGGCTACTTCTGTTTTAGCCTGCTGAGCGAAGAAAGCTCTCAGGTGGCCAACTTCCTCATCGGTGATGTTCTTCTGGGAGAAGATAGGAGCCATTACAGGCGAACCGCCGTTGATCCATGCGCTACTGAGAAGAGGATTCTTTGACTCATCTGCATAAACCTTGGTCAGGTTCGGCCCGAGAACTCCGCCACCTAACTCACCTACACCCGCGCTGTGGCATGATATACAGGGGGGCGCACCGTTTGTGAATGACTTGCCACCGGTGAAATAAAGCCATCCGATGTTTGCATCACCTGTTTCCGCTGGTGCTGTTGTAGCAGCTGCTGCATCAGCTGCCGGTGCGGCTGCTTCGGCTGCCGGGGTCTGATCCGCTGGTGCCGGTTCAGAGTTGGCCTGCATCGGCATGATACCTGAAACCAGGAACATTGCCAGTCCGAGCTGCAGCCCTTTCACTAAGACTTTTTTACAACCCTTTAAAACCATACCCTACACCTCCTTTACCTGCTGCTTGCTTTTTTGTTTACCTATGACGCCATAGATAACCGTAGAACCTTTTTATGTTAAACCTCTGGCCTCTTGCCGGCTGTTTGCAGATGCACACCAGGATACACGCTGCCTATCGTTATCCTGATTAAGCGTACTGTTAAGCCGATTTCTTGATTTTGGTTCAGAGAGCCTTCGGTCTAATAAAGAGATTAATTGGCATGTACTTGCTCAAGATCGCCTCTTGCAAGATTTAGTGTGACGCGGAGCAAATCGAAACCAGTTTTTAAAGACCTTTCTGATCTCCCGTACTGACGGGGAGATACGGGTTTTTCCGCGACCGGCTTTGAGGTGAAGTCCAGAATGGTCTCGTGGAATTCATACACAAATGCTTCCCTGCCGCTTACTGATTGGATTTTTTTGATTCTGAACTGCAATGAACCGAAAACTTTTCCGAAAACATTCAAAGCATTAAGCTTGCTCTTTTCAGCAGATTCATCAACAGGCCTCGAACTCTCGATAGGCTTAAGGCTGTGGGAATTAAAAGCGGCGCCTATTTTCTGAACCTGCGCCTTCTTCTTCATGGCCGGACAAAAACGAATAGCCACCATGTAGAGCAGGCACTGGATAAGGCGCTTAAATTCTCTGCTGATCCTTGAAATCACCTGGACCAATGTCCTCCGAATCTCGAGTTTCGGTTATGCTTTTCAGGTTTTATTGGGATTGTTCGCCCGCTGCGATTACTGCCAAGGCTGTATCCGCATGGCATGGCGTAAAATACCAGATTCAAATTAACCTGTCCAGCAGTTTTCGCTGTAGTTCTAAAAAAATATCTTCTTTTTGCGGTATGGTGAGCATTATAATACAAAACCAGGAACCTGTCTATCTGATTTAAATAACATTTTTCAGTTTTAAACAATTTTTTCCTGCCCGATTATAATGCCCACCTAAACCCGCATTTAAATATCCAAACAAAGGGCGAATCAGTGTCCGCCGTGGCTTTCCATCATTTCCTTGTCAACTGAAGACAGCTGATATTCCTGTGAGAATGCGCCAGCCGGCTCCTTAAGACAGAAGAGGCAGAACAGGAATGTCGCAAGCGCAGTAGCTCCGATAAAGAGGAAGAACTGGTTGTCGCTTACGAATGTATAGACTGTAAGGTACATAACGGCGCCTACATTGCCGAATGCGCCGATATAACCTGAGATCTGGCCTGTGATACGCCTCTTGATGAGAGGAGCGAGAGCGTATGTGGTGCCGCAGCCGCCGGTAACGAAAAGAGCGCATACAACGGTTACGAGAAGCGCGAGCCAAAGCGGCCATGATGCTGAAATAAGGTACATGAGGCCGAATGTGATCGTGATGCCTACTAGGTATACAAGCATGGCGCCCCTTCTTGACGGCGCCCTGTCAGAGATATACCCGCCGAGCGACCTTGCAAAGAAGTTCATGAACGCGAATACTGACCCGATCAGACCCGCAAGCTGCGGAGAGAGCTGGAAGCTCTTCTCAAAGAACTGCGGAAGCATTGATATGACTCCGAGCTCTGCGCCGAATGAAGAGGCATAGCAGCAGCACAGGCACGCTACATCCAGGAACCTGTATTTATCATCGTCAGGAACGCCTTTTTTAAGGATGGGCGTATTAAAGCGTATGATCTGGATTACCTGATAAAGAACAACCGAAGCGATAATCGCATAAGCGATATATGAGGCCTGGGTGCTCATGAAGCCCATTCCGTTAATCCTCCATACGAGGACCGCGAGAACTCCGATAATCGGGATTGTCCAGATTATCGCGTTTATCATATCGCCCCAAGTGCTGACTTCGATTGCGGCGCCTTTCCTGGGCTTGTGGTAAACATTGCCCGGAGGGCCGTCTGTGATGGCGAACCAGTAGTAGATACCGTATGAAAGCATTACGATACCGCTTAAAGCGATTGAATATCTCCAGCTGCCGAATACGTTAAGGGCGATTGTAGGAAGGGCTATGGCTGCGATTGATGAACCCCAGTTTCCAAGTCCGCCTTCTACACCCTGGGCAAAACCGATATCCCTGGGCTTAAACCAGAGGGATGTCATGTGGATACCGACAACAAACCCTGTGCCGACCATACTCAAAAGAAGCCTTGATATGAGCATCTGTGTATAAGTGGTGCTGAATGCGAAGGCAATACAGGGTATAGCCATTATGACCATGATGCCTGTAAATGTCCTTCTGGGCCCGAGCCTGTCCGAGAGCATGCCGATAATGACTCGTCCGGGCATTGTGAGCGCAACATTGCAGATGGCCAGGAGCTTAAGCTGCTGCATTGTGAAGCCCGACTCTTTGATGATAGTTGAGACGAGCGGGGCCATGTTGAACCAGACAAAAAATGTTAGAAAGAATGCGAACCAGGTCTTGTGGAGGGCGACTATATCATCTCGCTTAAAGTTAACTAGGTCGCCCCACCCCATCCTTTCATCGTTGCTAGCCATTTTGAACCTCCGGGGAAACAAAAATTAGGAACAGTATAGATTAGTATTGCTCTTGCTAAAAATAAATTAACCGTGCATTACAAGGACCGGGCACTCAGCATGGCGTACAAGGAACGCACTGACGCTGCCGAGTATCATTTTGTCCAGAATACCTGAACCGCGTCTTGCCACTACCAGCATATCCGGGTTCTTTGTTCCTGCAGCCTCAAGGATCATTTTACGGGGATCGCCAACCGCAAGTATCGCATCGACATCAAGCCCGTGTGTCACAACCCACTCTGCCGCCTTCCTCAACTCCCCATCCCTTTTGCTGCGCCACTTCTCAAAGCTTTCCTCATCCATGCTGGTCGCATCAAGCGGCTCTTCGACAACAGATATGAGGATAATCTCAGGCTTCTGGGACTTGAAGAGCTCCACTGTCTTCTCAAGCGCGTCCTGCGACCTTTTTGAACCATCGTGACAGACCATAATCTTCATCAAGCAGTCCCTCCGGGAATTTACTATTCAGCCCTGAATGGAGGCTGTCCTACTGCAGTCCATTCCAAAAGCATTGAAAAATGCTCATTCAATGGGTGGATGGCGCGATTTCAAAAGCCCTTTTACCATTGTCTTCTCTTTCGGAACAGACTTGTCTACTCAGGGTCCTGCTCAGCCACCGGTTAGCTGCCGGGACCCTTCATTCCGATTGATTGTGCATTGATATTCTAAAGAAAATAAGCAATATGCGTACCAAAGCCATTTAAGTCTTTTACGCTTTCCTTGAACCTGTTGATTTACAAGCCGAAATATTTTTATTCGACAAAGAGGCGGAATTCAGAACATCGCATCAAGTGTTACAGGAAGGTTACAGCAGGTTTTGACTTTTTTCCCGGTTTTGGAATTTTTATGATAAAAATCAATATTTTTATCCTTTGTTACCTTTTCGTAACAGCAATTTTGGGGTTGTTACCTAAAAGAGTATCACTTTGGAGGAATTTTAGGTCGGAAACAACAAAGGGCTTCCCTGTTGGGAAGCCCTTTAACAAACACCTGCTATTCCATCTCGCTAAGCCTGACCTCGTACTCCTTTGACTTTGAATCGATTTCAGCGGTTAAACGCTCAAGTTCATCAAAAGAAGAATCTATCTTGTTCCTTGCTTCATGGTAGGTTTTGGAATGCAGCGTTATGGCATCCGTCTCGCCTTTTTCTGAAGCCTGCAATAAAGCCGCGCTTGCAGCCTCTGCGGCCTTCTCAAGGTTTACGATCATATCTTCAATCTGCTCGACCTTCTTCTTCAAAGGCCCCAGGACCTTTGCCTTCTCAGCCAGAAGGTCTGCGCGAAGCTTCCTTAACTCTTTGCGGTTCATGGATTTATTTTCTTTTGGCTTGGCAACGGCCTGTGTCTCGGCTGCCTCATTAGACCAGCCGACCTTCTCAAGGAAATCAGCGTATGTGCCCTCGAACAGGGTTACCTGGCCCTTATCAAAAACAATCAACCGTGTGGCAATGGCGCTTAAGATAAGCTCGCTGTGGGTCACTATCATCATTGCGCCGTCAAACGCGTCAATAGCTTCAATAAGAGAATCGATGGACTCCATATCGAGATGGTTTGTAGGCTCATCAAGCATAAGCAGGTTTGCAGGGCTCACTAAAAGCTTTCCCAGAAGCACCCTGCTCCTCTCGCCGCCTGAGAGCACTTCTATCTTTTTAAGGGCCGCATCCCCCTCAAACATCATGGCCCCGCATATTCTTCTGGCAAACCCCCTGTTGTAGTCAGGGTGCGCCTCCATTATCTCTTTTTCAATGGTGTTCTGCAGATTAAGCCTTTCAATATTGGTTTGCCCGAAGTAAGCAACCTTTAGGCTCTGATGCCTGCTTATCTCTCCCGAAAGCGGGTTCATCTCTCCTGCAAGCGTATTTAAAAGCGTTGTTTTCCCCTTGCCGTTCTTTCCGATTATCCCTATCCTGTCTTTTTTTCCTACGGCTACCGTAAGCCCTTCGATCAGAAGCGGCGCCAACTCAGAATATCCGACCGAGATGTCTTTGATCTCCATGAGCCACTTGCCCAGAAAAGGCGCGGAGTTGAACTCGAAATCAAGGGTCTTGATATTTTCAAGCTTCTCAAGCTTCTCTTTTTTCTCAAGCGCCTTTATCCTTGACTGCACAGCGCTCGCCTTTGTGGCTGATGCCCGGAACCTGTTTATGAACTTCTCTACATCCTTGCGCTTCTTCTCCTCGTTGCTCCTTGTCTGCTCATGTATATCTTCTTCCATCAATATCTGCGCGTAAAGCTTCTCCGTAGGCCCGGATATCTTTCTCACCCGGTTCCTGTGTATCGCAATTGTGTGGGTTGTAACGCTATCCATGAAATCACGGTCATGGGTGATTATCATGAACTCGTTCTTCCAGTTCTTAAGGAATTTTTTTAGCCACCTGACGGATATGATATCAAGGTAGTTTGTCGGCTCGTCCAGAAGGAGCAGGTCCGGTTCCGCGGCAAGGGCCTTGGCAAGGTTAAGCCTTATCTGGTAGCCTCCTGAAAGCTCCATGGGACTCAGCCCGAAGTAATCTTCCGTAAGGCCAAGCCCGGAAAGGATCGTCTCAACCTTATACGACTCGTCTACCCCGTCCTCTGATTTGGGAAGGCTCAGGCACGCCTCTTTCAATACCGTGTTCTCAGTGAAACGGATATGCTGCGAAAGGTGCCCGATGGTGTAATGCCGCGGTATGCTGATAACGCCTGAATCGGGCTCTTCCTCCTTTAGTATCAATTTAAAGAGTGTGGATTTGCCGTGCCCGTTCCTGCCTACAAGACCTATTCTTTCTCCTTTGTTTACAACAAAACTTACATCCTCGAAGATCAACTGCTTGCCATACGATTTGTTCAAACCTGTTACTTTAAGCATTTTCCCTGTTCCGATTCCTATAGTATTTTGATAATCCATAATTTTACAGCAGCATGGAATTATTTGAAACAAATTTTTCCTATGAAAACAAAAAAAACGCCCCTCATTTAAAAGGGGCGTTTTTCAATGGCGCAGTTAGGGGGTTATTTGTTCTCGAGCACTACCTTGAGCGCCTTTTCTTCCTTTGCGTGCGAGAAGGTGTCATACGCCTTCATGATATCGCTCAAAGGGAAGTGATGGGTCACAAGCTGCTCAGGATGCAGCGTGCCTGCCTGTACGCTCTTAAGGAGCATAGGGGTAGTGACCGTATCCACAAGCCTTGTAGTGAGCGTGATGTTGTGCGCCCAGAGCTTCTCCATGTGAAGGTCAACGCTTGTGCCGAAGACCCCGATATTGGCGATATGCCCGCCGGGGGCAATTATTGACTGGCATATGTCAAATGTCGCGGGGATTCCGACAGCCTCTATTGCCACATCAACCCCTCTGCCTCCGGTAAGGTCCATCACCTTGTCAACGATATTGCCTTCCTTGCTCTTGATGATGTCAGTGGCGCCAAGCTGCCTTGCCTTTTCAAGCCTTCCATCATCCACATCTATCATGATTATCCTTGAAGGCGAGTAGAACTTTGCGGTAAGGAGGGCCGCAAGGCCGATAGGGCCTGCCCCGACTATGCCGACAGTATCTCCGGGTTTAACCTGTCCGTTCAAGACCCCGCACTCAAAGGCGGTAGGGAAGATATCACTGAGCATCACGAATGCGTCTTCGTTCATTCCCTCAGGGATATGATAGAGGCTGGTATCCGCAAGCGGTATCCTGACATACTCTGCCTGAGTGCCGTCAATAGTGTGTCCGAGTATCCAGCCGCCTGATTCGCAGTGTGAGTACATCCCCTTTTTACAGAACTCACAGTTGCCGCAAGCTGAGATACATGAGATCAGAACTCTGTCTCCTTTACGGAAGTTTTTTACTCCCCTTCCGACCTCATCGATTACTCCTATGCCTTCGTGGCCAAGTATGCGTCCGTCAATCACTTCAGGCACATCTCCCTTCATAATGTGAAGGTCTGTGCCGCAAATCGTAGTCTTGTGCATTTTGACTACGGCATCGGTGTCCTGCTTAAGTGTGGGCTTTGGCCTTTCCTCCCACATCTTCTTTCCAGGGCCGTGGTATACAAGGGCTTTCATATTATCCTCCTTTTCTACGGAGCGACTCCGAGAAAACAAAAAGGCGGGGATTTCAGACCCCCGCCTCAAGGCTCAGATACAGTCTTTCAGGGCGGGATAGTCTTATCCCGCTAAAAACAACTTTACCTATATTAATTCTATCCCTGTTGAGAACGCTGTCAAGAGGAGGATATGGGAACAGTCCTACAGCCCTGACCGGGCAGACTGATTGAATATTTCTTTTAAAGCGGAGACTGCGCTCTTGAGCTCATCCGCGCCGTAAGGCACTGCCTGGCCGCTGCCCCACACAGGGCCGGGCCACGCGCGGTCCGCGGCAAACCTTCCTATCACATGTATATGCAGTTGAGGCACTAAATTTCCGAGCGCACCGATATTTATCTTATCAGGGCTGTAGACTTTTTCGATTGCCATTGAAGCTAAGGTCATCTCTTCCATAAGAGTTATGCGGTCGTCAGGAGACAGCTCGTGTATTTCCCTTACGCCCTCCCTTTTCGGCACAAGTATCAGCCACGGGAAAGAGCTGTCCTTCATCAACAGGACGATGCAGAGTTTTAGGCTTACTATCTCTGCGGTATCGTTTTTAAGCCGCTCGTGTAAAGTAAACATATCAGTAGAAGAGGTAAAAACCGTCAAGGAAAAACAATATCCCGAGCGCTGAAGTGCCTAGCCCGAAATACCAGAGTTGACGCTTTTTTGTGATAACTGAGATTGAAGAAAGCATTATGGCTATCTGAAGGAATATGAGGGCATAGCCGAAATTAGCAGAACGCCTCTGCGAGACCTCCTTATCATGCCCGAGTTTTTCCGCCCTGTCCTTTATCTCTTTTTTCTCCGCTTCATAGCGCGCAAGGCTCTCTCCGTAGCTCGAAAGGGTCTTTTCAAGTTTTGCATTGAACTCCTTATTCGGGCCTTTAATGCCTGAGAACTCAAGCTCAAGGTGCTCTTTCTGAAGTTCAAACGCATGGGACTTTATTGATTTGGCCTGATAGTATGCCCACTGGTCGCTCTCCTGCGCCTGAAGAAGAACTGTGCGGGAAGAGAACTTGCCTACATAAAGTGTCGTGATGGCCGCAAATACGGCCATAGCCGCCGTTGAAAGCGCGATAATGGTATTCCAGCTATCCTTCTTCTGCTCTGACAAACTCCGCTCACCTCACCTGATGATTTTATTGCCTGCTTTGACCCATGCGTTTATTCCGCCTTTCAGGTCAACTACATCACTGCAGCCTTTTGACTTAAGGATACTCTTTGCTTTAACGCTTCTGACCCCGCCCGCGCAGTAAAGGATTATCTTTCCCTTGCAGGGGATATTTTTATTTTCCAGCATGCTCAGCGGTATCGGGATGCTTTTGGGGATACGCCCTGTGGATACCTCATTTGGGTTTCGTACATCTATCAATGTAAAAGGCTCTCCGCTATCCATGACTGCCTTAAGTTCTTCCTCATCAATCCTGCTTCCGTCATCTCCAAATGAAAGAATTTTATTGAATATTGAACCGAGACTCATAACTGCTCACTCCCTGAGGCAATTCAACTGCCCCTCTGTTTCAGGAGCTTGTCAACCTCTTCCAATAAGGCATCGACAATCTCCTCTTCCTTTATCTTTTTCACTACGCTGCCGCCTACATATAAAAGCCCTACCCCATCGCCTCCGGCTATTCCAATATCAGCCTCTACAGCCTCACCGGGTCCGTTTACAACGCAGCCCATAATGGCTATATTGATTGACTCTTTTATATGCGATAACTTCTTCTCAATCTCCTGCGCTATCGAGATGCTGTCAAGCTTTATCCTGCCGCATGTCGGGCATGAAATAATATTTATCCCCCGTTTGCGCAGATCAAGTGATTTAAGTATCTCCCAGCCTACCTTTACCTCATCAACAGGGTCTCCCGTAAGCGAGACCCTCAGGGTATCTCCGAGCCCTTCGGCCAGAAGCATGCCTAAGCCGACGGAAGACTTCACAGTGCCTGAAAATAAAGTGCCTGCCTCGGTGATTCCGATATGGAACGGATAATCGGCTTTCTCAGCCAACAGCCTGTAGCTGTCAACGGTGAGCCTTACGCTTGACGCCTTCAGGGATACCTTTATATCCCTGAAGTCCATATCCTCAAGGATATGGATATGCCTCATCGCGCTCTCTACAAGGGCTTCGGCAACAGGGTGGCCGTATTTGGCAAGGATGTCTTTTTCAAGAGAGCCCGCGTTCACCCCTATCCTAATGGGCACGCCCCTTTCCTTTGATGCCTTTACTACCTCCCCTATCCGCTCTTTTGAGCCGATATTGCCGGGGTTGAGCCTTAGACAATCGACCCCGCCTTCAAGGGCAGTAAGCGCAAGCCTGTAATCAAAGTGGATGTCCGCGATAAGGGGTATGCTTATGTTCTTTTTTATCTCCGCTATGGCGGATGCCGCTTCCGCGTCAGGCACAGCAACCCTTATTATCTCGCAGCCGGCAGCCTCAAGGGCGTGTATCTGCGAAAGGGTAGCCTTCACATCAGCTGTTTTGGTATTTGTCATCGACTGCACTGTTACAGGGGCATTGCCGCCCACCTTCACTGTGCCAACCTTTATTTCCCGTGTTTTTCTTCTCTTCATTTTCCTGTTTATGGAAGCTCTGATTAATTCTCGTTTCTGCTGTCATTGCGAGAAGTGAAACGACGAAGCAATCGCTAACTGCTTGATTTACCTGAAAACGAGATTGCTTCGCTGCGCTCGCAAAGACTACTCAATGAATTAATCATAGGTTCCTTATTATAATCGGATTGAGCTCAAGCTGAAATGATACTATAATTCATTTCAATTTTCACGGCTAAATTTTTCAAGCCAAGTCAATTAGCCGCCTTGACCCTTGCGCCAAAAGATTATATTCTAAGAGTGCTTCCCAATATCAAAATGATAATAGAACCGGTAGAAAATATATCTCCCACAGAGGCTTTTACAGGACTGAGGCACTGGCCTTACCCTTTCATGTTCTCAGGAGAAGGGATAAACAGGCGCTACACTTTTATAAGCGCAGGCCCTGAAGTTGTGCTCAAGGCTCAAGAAGGCAAAATCCTTATTAACGGGATTAATGCCGGATACGCCGACCCCTTTGCAGCCTTATCAGAACTAATGCCCAAATACAGGTATGAAGAAAAAGGGCCGTTCCCCTTTCACTGCGGGGCCGCAGGCTACTTCTCTTATGACCTCAAAAATATAATTGAGCCCAAGCTTGGAATCGACAGGAAAATAAAAGACATCATCATCCCCGATTGCATAATTGGCTTCTACGACCCTGTTTTTGCCTACGACCACCTCGAAGGCAAAGGGTTCATAGTGTCGGTAAGCGGAGATAAGAAAAGAATTGAAGAATTCAGGGCAGCAGTAACAATAGCAATTGGCGGGCCTTATTCATCTGAATTTTGTTTTGTACCGTCTGCTGATTCCATATCCTCTGACACCTCTAAAGAGGAATTCATAGACTCCGTTAAAAAGGCAAAGGAGTATATCTCTTCAGGCGATATATACCAGATAAATCTATCGCACAGGCTTTCAATCCCATGGGAGGGCGACGCGTTCGCTCTTTATTCATGCCTTGTAAAGACGCATCCGATGCCTTTCAGCTCATTCATGGACTTTGGCGAATTTCAGGTAATCTCAAATTCACCTGAGAGGCTTTTGAAAATAACTGACGGCACTGCGGAGACCTCTCCGATCAAAGGAACCCGCCCGAGAGGCAGCACCCCTGATGAAGACGCGCGGCTCATAGATGAGCTTAAGGCAAGCAGGAAAGAGCGCGCCGAGCATGTGATGATTGTGGACCTTGAAAGAAATGACCTTGGGAGGATATCTGTTCCGGGCAGCGTAGAGGTAACCGGCTTTGAAGCGATTGAAACATACAAGGCGCTTCACCATATGATATCAACGGTAAAAGGCAGATTGAAAAAAGGGATTGATACGCCTACGGCATTGAAGGAAATTTTTCCCGGAGGCTCGATTACAGGGGCGCCGAAGTTTCGCGCAATGGAAATTATAGATGAGCTTGAGAAATCAGCAAGAGGCATATATACCGGCGGGATTGGCTGGATCGACTTCAACGGGGATGCTGATATTTCAATGGCAATCAGGACAGCCGTACACAAAGACGGCAAGCTGTTCCTCAATGTCGGAGGCGGGATTGTGGCCGACTCAATACCTGAAGAAGAATACGAAGAGACTATTTTAAAAGCAAAAGACTTCATGGATGTACTGGGGTTGAAGCGCTTATGAAAGCATATTTGAACGGAAAGATAATCCCTGAAAATAAGGCATGCGTATCGATATTTGACAGAGGCCTCTTATACGGGGACGGGCTGTTGGACACCATGCGCGCTGAAGATGGGGCTGTGCTATTTTTGCCTGAGCACCTCAAGAGACTTAAAAAAGGAGCAAAGGCACTTGGCATTCCGATAAAGGCCTTCAAAGCGTTTGATGAAGACATAAAAGCAGGGGTGATTGAAAAACTCCTCAAGGCAAACGGTCTTAATAAAGGAGCCGCCTATATCAGGATAACAGTAACCCGCGGAGTCGATAAGAGCGGATACATGCCGCAAAAAGATCCTGTTCCGACTTTTATAATCGCATGCAAACCTGTTGATTTGGAGCATGTCCTAAAGTTACAGAAAAACGGAGTCAAGGCAGTCATAATAAAAGGGTACGGGCCTCCTATACCGTCCATCAAGACCCTGAACTATCTTCCGAGCGTCCTTGGCAAGGCAGAGGCGATAAAAAAAGGCGCTTACGAAGGCATTTTCACTGACAATGATACAAGCGTGCGGGAAGGCACTGCATCTAACATATTCATTGTAAAAAATGGGAAACTGATGACGCCTATGCTTAAAGAAAGGCTCTCATCAGAGGGTATCTTGCCGGGTATTATGAGGGGAGTGATTTTATGGCTTGCTAAAAAAAACAAGCTTGATGCCGAAGAGACTAAATTGTATGTTGAAGACCTGCTTATGTGCGAAGAGGCGTTCCTGACAAATTCAATATCGGAGATAGTGCCTGTCACGAAAATAAACGGCTCTGTAATCGGGACAGGGAAAAGGGGCCCAATTACAAGGCTCCTTCAGGATGCTTTAAAAGATTTTAAACAATGACCTGAACTATTCAGCCGTATAAACCAATCTTGATTTTTTGGCTATATTAAGTTATATTTTCTCAATGGAATCAGGAAAATTCGAAAAACCGATTGCCTGTGATCCTGCTGACAGTTTAGAGCTAGAGCAAAGACGCCTTCAGCTTGCCACCTTCACTGAAATTGGAAAAGCGCTCACCTCTTCCCTCGACCTCAAAGAGATACTGAATATTGTAATGGAGAATATTCGTGAACTTCTCCATCCAAAGAACTGGTCCCTGCTGCTTCTCGATGAAGATACCAACGAGCTTAAATTCGAAATAGTCGTAGGCGACGGGGCTGACAAGATCAAGGACCTTAGGCTCAGGCTCGGAGAAGGTGTCGCGGGCTGGGTAGCAAAAGAAAGAAAACCACTTCTTGTGCCTGATGTCAGCAAAGATTCGAGATTCTGCAGGAAAGCAGATGAAGTCTCAAACTTCACGACTCAGTCAATCATTTGTGTTCCCCTTATCACAAGAGGTAAATGCCTCGGCGTTATAGAGCTTATAAATAAAGCAGAGCTGGACAGCTTTGTCGAAGCCGACCTTCTGGTACTGACCACCCTTGCCGACTACACCGCCATTGCCATTGAGAACGCGATGCTCTTTAACAGGGTACAGGAGCTTACAATCACAGATGACCTTACCAAGCTCTATAACTCGCGTTTCCTGCACAGCCGCCTTGAATACGAAGTTGAGCGGGCAAAAAGGTTCAAATACGAGATCTCTCTGATATTCCTCGACCTTGATTACTTCAAGGAGGTCAATGACAGGCACGGTCACCTGTGCGGCAGCAAGCTTCTGAAAGAAGTTGCCCAGTTGATACTTGGGATGATAAGGAATGTAGACATGGCCTGCAGGTACGGAGGCGATGAGTTCCTGATAATGATGCCTGGAACTACCAAAAAAAACGCCGCAATTGTAGCTGAGAAGCTTAGAATTGCCATGAAGGAAGCTGTGTTTCTTAAGGACGAAGGCGTAAACGCGCGCCTTACCGGAAGCTTCGGAGTCGCCGCTTACCCTCTGGATGCCGACAACAAGGACGAGCTCATTCACTTGGCAGACACTGCAATGTATTCAGTAAAGAACCGTACAAAGGATGGTGTTGCCGAGGCCTGATTTTCGTAAAAACATTTTTGATTTTCTCTTCAAAGATTGTACAATAAAAAAGCCCCGCCAAAAGCGGGGCTTTTTACAATTCATATAAAAACTGGAGGACTGATGAAGAAGCTTCTGCTGATTTTGCCTGCGGCACTTTTCATTTTCGGGTGCGCCACGCAGACACGCATCGAAGGCACCAAAATTGATAAAACACAGCTTATAAACTTAAAACCCGGCACTTCAACAAGACAGATGGTGCTTGAGAGTTTCGGCACTCCGACTGAGATAAGTTTCGATAACAACACCTCAGAAGAAAAGATGCTCTATGTGTTCAAGGAGAAAAAAATCCCCTTTTATTTCGGAGTAGTTGAGAACGAGATCAGAAGCAGGCAGTCAATCACAACCCTTGAGCTTATAATCAGGAATAATGTCGTATATTCCTATAAGTTCAAAAGCGCTGAGAACTGATACCTTAAAATCTCTTGGGCGCGGTCTTATTTCTTAAGCACCGCGTCCTTGCATGCCTTAGCGATCCTGAATTTTACAACCTGCTTCTCGGGAATATCAATTGTCTCGCCTGTCCTGGGGTTCCTGCCTTTTCTTGCAGGGCGTGTTACCAGCACCAGCTTGCCGATTCCTGGAATTGTGAAAGAGTTCTGGGCCTCTTCATAAGAAAGTTCTGTCATTGCTGCAAGCACATCTTTTACTGACTTTTTCGGCACGCCTGTTCTCTTAGCTATGTTATCCTCAATCTGTGATTTTGTCATTGACTTGGCCATGTCTTACCCCCTCTGTTTTATAATTTAAACTCTAAATATTATAATACAAAATTCAACCGCAGGACGGAATGCGCTTCATGCAGCCCTGAAAGCTCAATCTCACCGGACAGCTGCCCGGCCAATCTGAACTAAAATAAAGAATTAACTCTAAAACTAAAAGAAGTGTCTACGGTGATAGGTGCTTGTAAAGCGGTATTGCGATGAAAAAGAAAAAGGGCAAGGAGCCTCTCCTTGCCCTTTGATATTTATTACTCTGACTCAGGTGCGGCCTTTGCCTTCCTGGTCCTTTTTGCCGGTTCCTTTTTCTCTGCTGTTTCAGCTTCTGCCTTTTTAGGAGCAGCCTTTTTTGCCGGTTTAGCTGCTGCAGCCTTGGATGCGGCAGGCTTTGCCTTGGCAGCTGTTTTCTTTGCTGCCTTAGGCTTTGCTTCGGCTAACTGTGCGGCGCCTTCGACAAGCTCGATAAAGGACATCTCGGCATTATCTCCGGGACGCACGCCTAACTTCAATATCCTTGTATAGCCGCCGTTTCTTTCCTTATACTGGGGGGCTATATCATTAAACAGCTTTGTGACAACATTCTTATCTCTCAAGAAGGCCATGGCGCGTCTTCTGGCCGGAACTGTGCCGTCCTTGCCGAGTGTTATCATCTTCTCGACATAACGCCTTAAAACCTTAGCTCTCGGAGTAGTTGTCTTTATCCTGCCGGTATTGAAAACATCATTTGTCATATTAGCCAGCATGCATCTTAAATGGCTGTAGGTCTTATCAAACCTTTTTTCGTCTCTGTTATGTCTCATTATGCTACCCCTTAAGCGGTTTCCTTGTGCTCAATATGCATTGCATCCAATTCTTTCCTTGACGGGAAACCTTCAACTTTCATCCCGAAATCAAGGCCCATACCCCTAAGCAACTCTTTTATCTCATTCAGCGATTTTCTGCCAAAGTTCTTTGTGCGCAGCATTTCCTGCTCGGACTTCTGCACCATCTCGCCTATATATTTTATATCTGCATTCTTAAGGCAATTTGCAGACCTTACTGAAAGCTCAAGTTCATCTACAGTTTTAAAGAGGTTCTCATTGAACTGCGGTTTAGACTCGGCTCTTTCAAGCGCTGCTTCTTCTTCCTTCTCTTCAAAGGTGATGAATACGCTGAGCTGGTCTTTAAGTATTTTCGCGGCAATGGCTATAGAGCTCTGCGGGTCTATTGCGCCTGTTGTCCATAACTCAAGGATAAGCTTGTCATAGTCTGTCCTCTGCCCTACCCTGGCATGGGTAACATTGAAGTTAACCCTTGTTACCGGCTGGAATATGGCGTCAATCGGAATTGTTCCGATCGGCTGGTCAGGCTGCTTGTTCCTTTCTGAAGGAATGTAGCCTTTGCCTGTGTTCACCACGAGTTCACAATCAAACTTTGAATCCCTGGAAATTGTTGCTATAGGCTGTTCAGGATTTAAGACCTCAACTGTAGAATCTGAAATTATGTCACCGGCTTTAATGAGGCCGCCTTCGCCATTAGCCTTAAGCCTTACAACTTTAGGGCCTTCGCCGTGCAGCTTCAGCTTAACCTGCTTAAGGTTAAGGATTATATCTGAAACATCCTCCTTGACGCCGGGGATTGATGAAAACTCATGAAGAACACCATCTATTTTAACGCTGGTAATGGCAGCACCCTGAAGTGAAGACAAAAGGATTCTGCGAAGCGAGTTACCAATGGTAACTCCAAAACCCCTCTCCAAGGGCTCTGCTACAAATTTACCATAAGTGTTAGTAAGTGTTTCCTTTTCAACCTCAAGTTTTTTCGGTTTAATAAGGTCACGCCAGTTTTTTTGCATGGTGCCCCCATCTTTTTATTGTAAATAAATGAATAGACCTAAGCAACCCTGAGTAAACAGAAATAATCAACTCGAACTGTAGAATAAGGTCTGATGTGGCTCTTAATTATTTGGAGTACAACTCGACGATGAGCTGTTCGTGCATCGGCAATGTTGTATCATCCCTTCTCGGGAGCCTTACGACTGTTCCCTTAAGATTATCCTTATCAAGGGAAAGCCATTCAGGTACTCCGTGCCTCTCAACAGCTTTAAGGTTCTCTGCTATCTTGGCATTGCTCTTCTTGCTCTCTGCCACCGTGATAACATCATTTGCCTTAATCCTGTATGAAGGGATATTGACCCGTTTGCCGTTTACACGGAAGAAGCCGTGGGTTACAAACAGTCTGGCTTCTGTCCTGCAGCCCCCAAAACCGAGCCTGTATACAGCATTATCAAGCCTTCTCTCAAGGAGAGAGACCAGATTTTCGCCGGTGATGCCCTTTGCCCTTTCAGCGTCCTCAAAGGTCCTTTCAAACTGCTTTTCCAGAAGGCCGTACACTCTCTTTACCTTCTGCTTTTCCCTTAACTGCAGAGCGTATTCAGAGACTTTGCCTCTTGCCTGGCCGTGCTGTCCCGGAGCATAGCTCCTTCTTTCGAAAGCGCATTTGTCGGTGTAGCACCTTTCAGCCTTAAAGAATAATTTCATTCCTTCACGCCTGCAGATCTTACATACTGATTCAATATACCTTGCCAACTTCTCCTCCCTTAACCTCGGGTTCTTTATCTGAAAAATTCATTGAATGCGACTAAGCGCATTCTTATTAGACTCTGCGCCTTTTCGGAGGCCTGCAACCGTTATGCGGAAGCGGTGTCACATCCCTGATAAGGCTGATGCTGAAGCCTGCTGCCTGCAAGGACCTTAAAGCTGCTTCCCTGCCAGCGCCCGGGCCGTTTATATAAACATCTACTGACTTCATACCGCTGTCAATGGCCTTTTTAGCTGCTATTTCCGCTGCGACCTGAGCCGCGAAAGGAGTGCCCTTCCTTGAGCCTTTGAAGCCCTGCGCTCCAGCGCTTGACCAGGCAATAACATTTCCGACAGGGTCGGTAATGCTTATTATGGTGTTATTGAATGTTGACTTTATATGGGCAACACCCTTTGATACCGCTCTTTTTTCTTTTTTGGCCTTTGACATCTATATGCCTCCAGAACTCAGCTTTCTATAAAAATATTAAATTTACGCGAACATTAGCCGCGTTTTCGCAACGATACAAGGCTCATCTTACAGCAGCCCATTATTATGACACAAACTCAAATAATTTTCTACTATTTTTTTAGTCTGTCTTTTTTGATGCGATAACGCCTTTTCTCGGGCCTTTTCTTGTCCTGGCGTTTGTGTGTGTCCTCTGGCCGTGGACAGGAAGGTTTTTCCTGTGACGCAGGCCTCTGTAGCTGCCGATATCAATAAGCATTTTGACATGCATTGATACTTCTTTCCTGAGGTCGCCTTCAACCTTGAAATCAGAATCGATTGTCTTTCTGATAGCGCCGACCTGGGCCTCTGTAAGGTCCTGTGTCTTTATGCTGGGATCAACTCCCGCCTTCTCAAGTATCTTTGCGGCTGAGGTATCTCCAATGCCGAAAATCTTGGTCAGCGCGATGATAATCCTCTTGTTTTTATTAAGGTCTACTCCTGCGATTCTTGCCACTCTACTCCTCCTTGCTTTAGGGGCAGACTAAAATATTATCCAGCCCGATCCCCAAACTCTAATCAGGATAAATTATCCCTGCCTCTGTTTATGTTTCGGGTTAGCGCACACTACGCGGACAACGCCGCTGCGCTTTACAATTTTGCATTTCGCGCAAATCTTTTTAACTGAACTTCTTACCTTCATAATTCCTCACCTTATTTAAAATTAACTGAATCCGTTTTATTTCGCCCTGTAAGTAATCCTTCCCCTGGTAAGGTCATAAGGGGAAAGTTCGATTGTAACCTTGTCTCCGGGAAGGATTTTAATAAAATGCATCCTCATTTTACCGGAAACATGGGCTAAAACCCTGTGCCCATTCTCAAGCTCTACCTTGAACATGGCATTTGGCAGAGTTTCTATTACAGTGCCTTCAACTTGTATTGCCTCTTCTTTGGCCATAAACTCTCACCCGATTTAACGGGATTTAATTGTTAGATCCTGCTTAAAATATAAGGGCCTTCAGGTGTAATCGCTACCGTGTGCTCGAAATGTGCTGAAAGCTTGCCGTCCGCAGTTACCGCGGTCCATCCGTCTGAAAGAATCCTTACATCGCATTCGCCCAGATTTATCATGGGCTCTATTGCAAGCACCATTCCGGCCTTTAGCTTAATGCCTCTGCCTGGAATGCCAAAGTTCGGGACCTGAGGGGCTTCGTGAAGCTCTCTGCCGATACCGTGTCCGACAAACTCCCTTACAACCGAAAAACCTTCTGCTTCAACATATTGCTGAACGGCAGCTGATATGTCAAGAAGTCTGTTGCCGACTACGGCTGCCTCTATTGCCTTATCAAGCGAGGCGGCAGTTGCATTTACTAATCTCTGGGCATCTGCGCAAACCTTGCCTACCGGAACAGTTACAGCAGAATCTCCGTAAAAGCCGTCAAACAAGACACCAAAATCAATACTTACTATATCGCCCTCGTTTATGACTCTCTTTGAAGGCATCCCGTGCACAACTTCATTATTCACCGATGTGCAAAGGCAGTATGGATAACCTCTATAACCTTTAAAAGCAGGCCTTGCGCCCCTCTTCTTTGTCTCTTCTTCTGCTATTTTCTCAAGGTCCAGCGTTGTTATGCCGGCCTTTATTTCTGCCTGGAGTATCTGGAGGATTTCCGCAACTATCAGGTTGCTCCTCCTCATGATTTCAATTTCAGCAGGAGTTTTAAGTATTACTATTTCCTTTTTCAATGATATCCACTATCGTTTTTGTGATTTGGTCTACAGTGCCGATCCCGTTAACAGACCTGTACAGGTCCTTTTTTGTATAATATTCTATCAGAGGGAACGTCTCCTGCTCGTAAACCTTAAGCCTTGCTTCAATTGTGTCTTCTTTATCGTCATCCCTCTGGTATATCTCGGAACCGCATGAATCGCATATGCCGATATTTACGGGAGGATTGAATATCACATGATAGCTCGCACCGCATTTCCTGCAAACCCGTCTGCCTGAAAGACGCCTTACGAGCTCTTTCCTTTCAACATCAATGCCAATGACATGGTCTATCTTCATGCCCATGCCTTCAAGCGTATTCTTAAGGACTTCAGCCTGATTTATATTTCTGGGAAAACCGTCGAGTATAAAACCGTTTGTGCAATCTTCCTGAGTAATGCGGTCTGAAACCATTCCAACTACGATATCATCCGGGACTAACGCCCCTTTATCCATGTACTCTTTGGCTTTAAGGCCAAGAGAAGTTTTGCTCCTTACATTGGCGCGAAGGATATCACCGGTGGAAATCTGAGGTATCCTGAATTTTTCGGAAAGGTTTTTGCCCTGTGTGCCTTTCCCTGCGCCCGGAGCCCCAAGAAGAATAAGATTCATAGCTACAGGCCCCTACCCTTTATTTTTCCTTTTTTGAGAAGTCCATCATAGCTCCTTGCGAGAAGATGGGACTCAATCTGCTGCGCCGTATCCATTGCTACACCTACAACAATGAGAAGTGCGGTGCCGCCAAAGTAGAACGGAGCATTAAACTCTGCTATCAGGAACGAAGGCAATACGCAAACTACCGCAAGATAAATCGAACCCCAAAGTGTAAGCCTTGTAAGAACTGTATCTATGTAATCTGCGGTATTGCTGCCCGGCCTGATACCTGGGACAAAGCCGCCGTACTTCTTAAGGTTCTCCGCTACATCCTTTGGGTTAAACTGGATCGCGGTATAAAAATAGGTAAAAAACACAATGAAAATAATATAAAGTACATTATATAGAATTCCGCCGGGATTAAGGCTTTCGGAGACGGTCTTCATGAACGGAAGGTCTATGAAGTTCGCAACTGTTGCCGGAAAGACTATAATCGAAGAAGCGAAAATCGGGGGTATAACGCCCGCCGTATTTACTTTAATAGGAAGATGCTGTGTTCCGCCGCCAAGCACCTTTCTGCCAACCACCCTTTTAGGGTACTGGATCGGGATTCTCCTCTGCCCCATCTCCATGAATATAATAAACCCTACCACGACTATCATGAGCGCAAGGAGGAAGAGAAGGACAAGAAAGTTCATCTCGCCGGCCCTTACAAGCTGAAACGTGCTGTACAGGGCTGAAGGCATATTGGCTACTATACCGACAAATATAATAAGAGAGATACCGTTTCCGATACCTCTCTCCGTGATCTGTTCACCGAGCCACATCAGAAAAACTGAACCGGATGTAAGGGTTGTCATTGTAAGAAGCCTGAAACCCCAACCCGGAGAAAGTACTATAGGCTCACCTGCAGGGCCTCTCATTGACTCAAGCCCGACAGCGATCATAAAGCCCTGAACAACACAAAGGGCTACGGTCAAATACCTTGTATATTGTGTGATAGCCTTACGACCAGACTCGCCTTCCTTTGAAAGCTTCTCAAGCTGCGGGACGACCGCTGTAAGGAGCTGCAGGATAATTGAAGCGCTGATATAGGGCATTATACCGAGTGAAAAAACAGAAAAGCGCTCAAGTGCGCCCCCGGTAAACATTGTTGCAAAATCAAGTAATGTGCCACTCGCCTGCTTGAAAAAACCGGACAGAGCCTCGGCATCAATTCCCGGCGTCGGTATAAATACGCCTACCCTGAACACGGCAAGCAGTATGAATGTAAAAATAATGCGGCGGTTTAACTCAGGGATTTTGCCTATATTGGGTGCTAAAGCCGCCAATTAAATTACCTCCGCCACTCCGCCGGCAGCCTTGATTTTTTCGATTGCAGATTTGCTGAACATGTTTGCCTTGACTGTTAAAGGAAAAGATATCTCGCCTTCGCCAAGGACTTTAACAAGCTTCTTCCTCTTCAGGAGTCCTTTGTCAAGGATTGAAGCAGGGTCAGCTGTCTCGCCTGACTTAAACACCTCAGCAATTTTGCCGATGTTTATGACCTGATACTCTGTTTTAAAAATATTTGTGAAGCCCCTCTTAGGCAAGCGCCTCTGCAAAGGCATCTGACCGCCTTCAAATCCTGGCTTTATATTGCCGCCTGACCTGGCTGTCTGGCCTTTACCGCCGCTTCCTGAGGTTTTACCAAGGCCTGAACCTTCACCGCGCCCGCGCCTTGTTCTTTTCTGGTTAGCCCCTTTAGGAGCTTTAAGTCTGTCTAACATATATTTTTAGACCCCTTGCTGCAATTTAAGTTTAACGTACTTCCTGAACGCAAACGAGATGGGATACTTTTCCTATCATTCCCCTGATAGCAGCAGTATCATTAAGGATGCGCGTGCTGTCTATTTTTTTAAGCCCAAGGCCCTTAAGCGTTACCTTCTGTTTCTCAGTTGAGGGACGCTGCCTTAAAGTTATCTTAACCTGTGCCATTATCTTACCTCGTGTACGTTCTTGCCTCTCAATTCAGCTACTGACTCAGGACTCCTGAGCTGCTTTAAGGCTTCCATTGTAGCTTTTACGACATTGTGAGGATTGCTGGTGCCGAGGCATTTTGTAAGTACGTTTGAGATACCTACTGACTCGATTACCGCCCTTACACCGCCGCCGGCTATTATACCGGTACCAGGAGATGCCGGCCTTAAAAAGACCCTGCCTGCCCCGAATGAGCCTATAACCTCATATGGGATTGTCCCATCTATAATCGGTATTTGGAAAAGGGACTTCTTAGCCTGCTCAATTGCCTTCCTGATAGCTTCAGGAACTTCGTTGGCTTTGCCAAGGCCTATTCCGACATGGCCTTTGCCGTCACCAACAACAACGATGGCATTGAAGCTGAACCTTTTTCCGCCTTTTACAACCTTTGCAACCCTGTTAAGGTATACAAGCTTGTCTTTCAACTCTAAGCCGTTTGAATCAATCTTGTCCAAAAAAAACCTCCTTGAAATTCTATATTGGAGGGCTCCATTTATTTTTAAAACTTAAGCCCTGCTTCTCTTGCCCCATCCGCAAGGGCCTTTATTCTACCGTGATATATATAACCGCCCCTATCAAAAACAACCTTGTCAATGCCTTTTTCCTGAGCAATCTTGCCAATAAGCTCGCCAACTTTCTTTGCTGCTTCTGCTTTTTTAAGATTACCGTCGAAATCCTTGCTCTGTGTTGAAGCGGCTGCCAAGGTCTTTCCGCAGGTGTCATCTATTATCTGCGCGTACATATGCTTATTGCTTCTAAAGACATTAAGCCTGGGCCTTTCAGAAGTGCCATGAACTTTCTTTCTGATCCTTATCTTTCTTCTTTCCAAGCCACTGAGGTTTGTAGATTTATTCTTATCGCTCATTATTTGCCACCCGCCTTACCAGCTTTACCGGCCTTTCTCCTAATTACTTCGTCAGAGTACTTGATGCCCTTTCCCTTATAAGGTTCAGGCTCGCGCATTGATCTGATATCAGCAGCAACCTGGCCGACGATCTGCTTGTCAGGCCCTTTTATGGTTATTGAGGTCTGCTTTTCGACTGCGGCTGTCACACCTGCGGGAAGTTCATACCTTACAGGGTGCGAATATCCGAGGGCAAGATTGACCACATTGCCCTGAACATCAGCTTTGTAGCCGACGCCTACAATCTCAAGCCTTTTCTGGAAACCTTCGCTTACGCCTTTTATCATGTTTGATATGAGCGTTCTTGAAAGACCATGTAAAGACCTTGCTGTCCTGCTCTCTTCCTTTCTCAGCACATTTATCTGAGAATCTTTAACATCTATTGAGATTTCAGGCCTCAAAGCCATCTCAAGAGTGCCCTGCGGGCCGTTAACCTTGAGCATACTGCCATCTTGAGTTATTTTTACCCCTGATGGTACGCTGATTGTACGTTTTCCTATTCTTGACATTTCAAAACCCTTTTTATGGTTCGTATATTCTTAATGATAGAGTGGTCTCTTAAAATACTGTACAGAGAAGCTCTCCGCCTACACCAAGCTCTCTTGCTTTCCTGTCAGTCATTATGCCTTTCGAGGTTGAGACTATTGCTATGCCGAGACCGTTTAGAACTTTCGGTATCTCGTCTTTGCCTACATACTTTCTCAAGCCGGGCTTGCTGATTCTCTTGATATTGGTTATGGAACTCTTCTTTGCGGAAGTGTACTTAAGTACAATCTTCAGGAAGCTGACATTCCCGTCTTTGGAAGTGCCGAAGTCCTTAATATAACCTTCTTCTTTTAATATTTTTGCGATTTCGAGCTTAATGCCTGACGAAGGAATCGTAAACTCGTTCTGGCGGGCCTGTATCGCATTTCTAACTCTTGTAAGCATATCCGCAATCGGATCTGTCATCGACATTGCTTAATTCTCCATTTACTTTTAATTCTTATTATATTCCCTCAAAGCAAAGCCGTGGGAGAATAACATAGAAGGCGTTCAATTTCAATAGAAATTTACCAGCTTGACTTGGTAACGCCCGGAAGTTCACCTTTAAGAGCCATTTTACGCATGCAAATCCTGCACATGTCGAACTTCCTGTAATAAGCCCTTGACCTGCCACAGATAGGGCAGCGGTTATATTCCCTGACCTTGAACTTCTTTGCCCTCTTGGCCTTTGCTATAAGTGACTTTTTAGCCAATTGAAAAACCTCCGGTTAAATACTTCTGATTGGTTTAAGCTTAGCTCCTGAAAGGCAGGCCCATGTTCTTAAGGAGGGCTTTTGCTTCTTCATCGCTTTTAGCTGTTGTATTAATTGTAATGTTAAGGCCCCTGAGCTTGTCTATCTTGTCGTATTCGATTTCAGGGAAGATAATCTGTTCTTTGATGCCTATGGTATAGTTGCCTCTGCCGTCAAAGGACCTGTCAGGCATACCTTTGAAATCTCTGATCCTCGGGACGCTGAAGTTTACGAACCTGTCGAAGAATTCGTACATCTTCGAGCCCCTGAGTGTTACCATGCAGCCAATAGGCATTCCAGCCCTGAGCTTAAAAGTCGCAATTGACTTTTTAGCCTTTGTGACAACCGGCTTCTGGCCGGCAATCATTGTAAGGTCGCGGTTTGCCGCATCCATTACCTTTATATCTTTTACGGCTTCGCCAAGTCCCATATTGAGAACAATCTTTTCAATCTTGGGCACCTGCATAATACTGGAGTAATTAAACTCCTTCATCATCGCCGGAACAACTTCTTTTGTATATTTTTCTTTAAGCCTAGCGGTCATTTGTCGAGTACCTCTCCGCACTTTTTGCAAAATCTTACTTTATTATCATTATCCAATATTTTCTTGCCGACCCTAACTGGACCTTTGCATTTTTCGCAAAGGATCATCACATTTGAAATCGCTATGGGAGCTTCTTTCTCAATGATGCCGCCGTGCTTATACTTGGCAGAAGGCTTCTGGTGACGCTTCACCATGTTAAGCTTCTCTACAAATACAGTTGCCTTTTCGGGATTTACCCTAAGCACTTTACCGGTCTTTCCTTTTTCCTTGCCGGTCACAACCATTATCTGGTCGTCTTTTCTAATCTTGAATGCCATCTTTTAACCCTAACCCCCTTTACGCGACTCTAAAGAACTTCCGGCGCCAGGGATACAATTTTCATGAATTTTTTTGCCCTGAGCTCCCTTGCAACTGGCCCAAATATCCTTGTGCCAACGGGCTCGTTATCTTTATTGATAATAACGACTGAATTCTCGTCAAATTTGATGTATGAACCGTCTGGACGCCTTGTCTCTTTAACTGTACGAACAATGACTGCCCTTGCGACATCGCCCTTCTTAACCTTGGCGTCAAAAAGAGCTTCCTTGACATTGACGACTATGATGTCGCCGATGTTGGCAATTAATTTATTGGATGCACCGATTACTTTTATGCAGGAAACTTTCTTTGCGCCTGAGTTATCAGCAACACCCAGAATCGAACGGATCTGTATCATTTTGCCTTCTCCAGTATTTCTTTAACGCGCCACCTTTTTGTCTTGCTGACGGGGCGTGTTTCAACAATAACTACCTTATCGCCGGTATTGCATTCGCTTTTCTCGTCGTGGGCCATGTATTTCACACGCCTTTTGACGTATTTGCCATAAAAAGGATCTTTGGCGAGCCTCTCAATAGCTACGACAACAGTCTTTGTCATCTTGCCGCCGCTCAATACATTGCCGATAAGGGTTTTTCTCACTGTCTTTGCTTCTGGCATCTTAGGCACCCCTTTCCTTCTCGGCACGGATTGTTTTTACCTTGGCGATATCCCTCTTTAATGTACGGAGCTTAAGAGGGTTTTCAAGCTGGTTTGTTGTATGACGCATACGGAGATTGAACAATTCTTTAGAAAGTTCAGTCTCTTTTGTCTTGATTTCATCAAGAGACAAATCTCTTATTTCTGCCGGTTTCATATTATATCCCTTTTAATAATCTTTGTGGGTATTGAGATCTTGTGGGCTGCCAGCCTGAATGCCTCTTTGGCTACATCCTCTGTGACGCCCTCCATCTCATAGAGTATCCTGCCTGGTTTAATTACCGCCACCCAGTCCTCAGGACCTCCCTTACCGCTACCCATCCTTGTTTCGGCAGGCTTCTTTGTTACAGGCTTATCAGGGAATACCCTTATCCAGATTTTTCCGCCTCTTTTAATAAAGCGTGTCATCGCGATACGAGCAGCTTCGATCTGCCTTGTGGAGAGCCATCCACATTCGGTGGCCTGAAGCCCATAGTTACCGAATGACAAGGTTGAACCAGTCTGAGCCAGTCCTCTCCTCTTACCCCTCTGCTGCTTCCTGAATTTGACTTTCTTTGGCATTAACATGGTTAAATCACCCGTTCCTACTGAGCTACGGCTTCATCAGCTGCTTTAGGCTGAACCGTAACATCACCTTTATATATCAATACTTTTACGCCGATAATCCCGTATGTTGTGAGCGCTTCTGCCTGGCCGTAATCTATATCAGCCCTGAGTGTGTGGAGAGGCACTCTGCCTTCCCTGTACCACTCTGATCTTGCGATTTCAGCTCCGCCGAGCCTTCCGGCACACATTATCTTGATGCCTTTGCCGCCCATTCTGAGTGTTGAGGTGACAGCCTTTTTCATCGCCCTTCTGAAAGACACCCTGCGCTCAAGCTGCAGAGCAACATTTTCTGCAACCAGCTGTGCGTCTGTATCAGGCTTTCTGACTTCAACGATTTCAAGGTCTACATCCCTGCCTGTAAGTTTGGCAAGCTGCTTTTTCATTACATCTATTTCAGCGCCTCTCTTGCCTATTACTATACCAGGCCTTGCGGTGCGGATTATTACCTTTACCGTGTTGGCAGTCCTTTCAATCTCAATTGAAGCGATACCGGCATGGAACAGCTTCTTTTTCACGAATTTTCTAAGCTTCAGATCTTCGTGAACGTATTCAGCGTAATTCTTCTCGCCGTACCACCTTGAACTCCAGCCCTTTGATATTCCGAGCCTAAAACCTATTGGATGAACCTTCTGACCCAAAAAACTACCTCCATTTATATAACTAAAGGTTTTAAATTAAATTTTATAATAAAACAGCTGCTTATCTTTCGGCAAGCACGACAGTTACGTGGCTTGTCCTTCTTCTTATGAGAGCGCCCCTGCCCATTGCCTTTGAATGGGTCCTCTTCATTACCGGGCCGCCGTCCACGTAAGCAGTCTTTACGAAAAGCTTATCAACATTAAGGTTATGGTTGTTTTCAGCATTAGCCATAGCGCTTTTTACAATTTTTGAGATTTCCCTGCTGATGGCCTTTGTATTGAAGCTCAAAATATTAAGGGCGTCATCAACCTTCTTACCCCTGATAAGGTCGACTACCAGTCTTGCCTTCTGAGGGGAAATCCTCATATATCTAACACTAGCTTTGGATTCCATTTTTAACAGATACTCCTTTTTCCAATTAACTTACGCTATCCGCTTCAGCGGGTATTTTAAGAATTAACCCTTAGCGCCAGGAACTTTTGCCTTCTTTATGCCTGAGTGGCCGTGGAAAGTACGTGTCGGTGAAAATTCACCGAGCTTGTGCCCTACCATGTTCTCGGTCACATAAACAGGGATAAACTTTTTTCCATTATGTACGGCTATTGTGCAACCGACCATTTCAGGAACTATCATTGACCGTCTTGACCAGGTCTTGATTACCTTCTTATTCCTGGCATCTCCAGCATTCTGGACTTTCTTTAAAAGATGGTCATCTACAAACGGGCCTTTTTTAAGCGAACGCACCGCTATTTCCTCCTGGTTATAATATACTTGTCAGTATCCTTGCGCTTCCTGGTCTTGTAGCCCTTTGTAGGTACGCCCCAAGGATTGGTCGGATGATTGCCGCCTTTACTCTTACCTTCACCACCGCCGTGCGGATGGTCAACAGGGTTCATGGCAACACCCCTGACTTTCGGATTCCTGCCAAGCCAACGGCTTCTGCCGGCTTTACCGATAGTTACATTCTCGTGATCAAGATTGCCTGTCTGACCGACAGTTGCATAGCATTCCTGAAGAACAAATCTGACTTCATTTGAAGGCAGCTTGATTGTGGCGTATGTACCCTCTTTTGCCATAAGCTGAGCGTATGAACCGGCTGACCTGACGAGCTGTCCGCCCTTACCAACCTTCATCTCAACGTTATGGACAAATGAACCAACCGGAATGGACCTTAATGGAAGAGCATTGCCGGGTTTTATATCAGCATTAGAGCCGGCTACTACCTTATCGCCGACATTCAGGCCAAGAGGTGCGAGGATATATCTCTTTTCACCATCGGCATAATTAAGCAGAGCTATATTTGCCGTACGGTTAGGGTCGTATTCAATGGAAGCGACAACAGCCGGTATTTCACGCTTGTCCCTCTTGAAATCGATTATCCTGTATATCTTTTTGTGGCCGCCGCCTATCCAACGGCTTGTAACCCTACCGGCATTATTTCTGCCGCCTGAACGCTTGATTGGAGCAGTCAAGGCCTTTTCGGGGCGCTTCTTAGCGATTCCCTCAAATACAAGGGTAGTCTTTTTTCTTAGTGCCGGGGATGTCGGTTTATATTTTTTTACTGGCATACTCTTTATCTCAATCTTTCATTAAATTTCGAATAAGTGCTATACGCCTTCGAATAACTCTATTTTGTCGCCTTCGCGCAGGGAGATGTAAGCCTTCTTCCTTGTGGGCTTCTGGCCTTCAAACTTTCCCATTCTCTTAACTTTGCCGGGCACCCTCTGAGTGTTCACATCGAGTACCTTTACATTGAATACTTTTTCAACAGCTTCCTTAATGTCCTTTTTATTGGCATTAAGGTCTACCCAAAAAACCACCTTGCCTTCGGCGCTTTTTGTGGTGCTTTTCTCTGTGATTACTGGAGACTTTATGATCGAATAATAATTCTTCATTGAATCATTGCCTCAACTTTCTCAAAAGCGCTTCTTGTCATAACAAGATTGTCGAAATCAAGAACATCATAAACATTCATGCCGCCGGCCTGAAGGATTTTATAATCCTTAAGGTTTCTGACCGCAAGCTCAAGATTGCGGTTCTGGCCGTCAATTACGATAAGCGCATTGCTAAGATTTGAATTCTTTAATACTTCAAGAGCGGCTTTTGTCTTGGGCTCAGAAAGATCAATTGAGTCATAAACAAAAAGCTTTCCTTCTTTTATTCTTAAGGCCAGAGCAGATTTAACGGCCTCTTTCATGACTTTCTTTGGAACCTTGTAGGAATAATCCCTGGGGTGCGGACCAAATACTGTACCGCCATGCCTCCAGACAGGTGACCTGTTAGAGCCGGAACGCGCCCTGCCCGTGCCTTTCTGTTTCCAAGGTTTTACACCACCGCCGCTGACTTCTGCCCTTGTCTTGGTAGAAGCTGTGCCAGACCTGCGATTAGCAAGCTGCATCTTTACAACTTCGTAAAAGAGGTGCTCTTTTACAGTACCGTAGACATTGTCATCAAGCTCAAGCTGCGAGACTTTCTTTCCGCTTTTATCAAGGACTTCTACTATCATTATCCAGTTCCCTTATTTTGAACTATTTATTATACACAATCCGCGGGTCTTTCTAAACTCTTTACAGACCAGCGAGGTATTTACTTCTTAAGTGCCTTCTTAATGACCACAAAGGAGTTGACTGCACCGGGTACTGCGCCCCTGATAAGAATCACATTTTCCTCAGCCCTTATATCTACAACTCTGAGGTTCTGCACGGTCTTTTTGTCGCTGCCCATGTGGCCAGCCATCCTCATGCCTTTATAAACCCTTGAAGGATCAGAACTTGAACCTATTGAACCGGGGGCCCTGTTGTGCATTGAACCGTGTGACTCGGCGCCTCCGCTGAAGTTATGCCTCTTCATTGATCCCTGGAAGCCCTTACCCTTTGTAGTGCCGGAAACATCCACAAAATCGCCGGCCTTAAAAACATCACCCGGGTTGATCTGCTGGCCTGGCTTCAAGGAGTCGAGTTCAGTAGCCTTAAGCTCGGTAAGACGATAAAGACAAGGTGTTCCAGCCTTTGCAAAATGTCCCTTCATGGCCTTTGTTACCCTGCTCTCTTTCTTTTCACCAATGCCTATCTGTACAGCCTCATAGCCGTCAGTTTCTTTTGTCTTCTTCTGGACGACATAATTTCCGGCTTTGATTACCGTAACAGGAATCTGAGCGCCATCTAAATAGATGTGCGTCATGCCGAGTTTTTTTCCGAGAATGCCTTCTATCATCTTTTTAACCTTCTTTTCAGTTGTGGTCAGCCTGGCTTTATTACCACATACAGTCTTCTCTGCTCCTGCCCTGAGGCAGTCCCTCAAGCCGCTGCCAGGGCTTTACGGAATCAAGCAATTACCAAGGATACATTAGTCGAGTTTTATCTCAACATCTACGCCAGCCGGCAGATCGAGCTTCATGAGCGCGTCGACAGTTGTCTGTGTCGGCTCCATGATATCCATCAGCCTTTTGTGTGTCCTGATCTCAAACTGCTCCCTGCTCTTCTTATCGACATGGGGAGACCTTAAGACGCAGAACTTATTTATCCTTGTCGGCAGTGGTATCGGCCCCTTAATCCTGGCGCCGGTTCTTCTGGCGGTATCTACGATCTCTTTTACAGACCTGTCGAGAAGCCTGTGATCGAACGCCTTTAATCTTATTCTTATCTTTTGATTGTCCACCCTTATTAACTCCGTCCCTGTTTCTTTTCTATCTGGGCTGAAAACGTTTATTTATATCGTAAAGTCGGTTTAAGTTCAAGTAAAAAATTCAGTTTAAGCGATTATTTTTGTAACAACGCCTGCGCCTACTGTTCTGCCGCCTTCACGGATGGCAAACCTCAAGCCTTCTTCCATCGCGATAGGGGTGATAAGCTCAACATCAAGCGTTACGTTGTCTCCCGGCATTACCATCTCAACTGGGGCCTGTAGCCGTTGAAAAACGGGGTGTGGCGTCCGCCCTCTTCTTTGGTAAGGATGTATACTTCACCCTTGAACTTTGTATGCGGGGTGATTGAACCCGGCTTTGCAAGCACCTGGCCCCTCTCAACATCCTCTTTCTTTGTGCCCCTCAAGAGAGCGCCGATGTTGTCTCCGGCCCTTCCTTCATCAAGAAGCTTACGGAACATCTCTACGCCTGTTACAACGCTCTTCTGTGTGTCGCGAAGGCCGATTATCTCTACTTCTTCGCCTACCTTTATGATGCCCCTCTCAACCCTGCCCGTAACAACCGTACCGCGGCCTGAGATTGAGAATACGTCTTCAACCGGCATAAGGAAGGGCTTGTCTATATCCCTCTTCGGGTCCGGGATGTAGGTGTCGAGGTTCTCCATAAGCTGATGGATCGCACCGCACCACTGGCACTCTTTCTTGCCGCAGCCGCACTCAAGAACCTTCAAAGCGCTGCCTTTTACAAACGGAATGTCATCTCCGGGGAACTTGTATTGGTTGAGAAGCTCTCTTACTTCAAGTTCTACTAGGTCCAGAAGCTCTGCGTCATCTACCATGTCGACCTTGTTAAGGAACACTACGATATAAGGTACGCCGACCTGACGGGCAAGAAGGATGTGCTCCCTTGTCTGGGGCATCGGGCCGTCAGCGGCTGACACTACGAGAATGGCTCCGTCCATCTGAGCGGCGCCTGTGATCATGTTCTTGATGTAGTCGGCATGGCCCGGGCAGTCGATATGGGCATAATGCCTCTTGTCTGTCTGATACTCAACATGGGAGATCGATATTGTAACACCCCTCTCTCTTTCTTCAGGGGCCTTGTCTATATTTTCGTAAGCGAGGAATTCAGCGTATCCCTTTGAACTGAGAACCCTTGTGATGGCGGCTGTCAGCGAGGTCTTACCGTGGTCAACGTGTCCGATTGTGCCGACATTGAGGTGCGCTTTACCTCTCTCAAATTTAGCCTTGCTCATAATTATTATCCTCCAAAATTCTTGTTTATATTATTATTTATTTGCCTTGGCTCTTCGCAGTAAGAACTTCCATTACTGAGTTCGGTACCTGTTCATAATGGGAGAACTGCATTGTATAGGAGGCTCTGCCCTGTGTCTTTGATCTCAGGTCTGTTGAATAACCGAACATATTTGCAAGCGGGACATTGGCCGATACGACCTGAAAGCCGCCTCTTGAATCCATGCCAAGGATTTTACCTCTTCTTGAATTGAGGTCGCCGATAACATCACCCATGAACTGCTCGGGGACAACGACTTCAACGCCCATTATTGGCTCGAGGAGGATCGGGCCGGCGCTCTTTACAGCTTCCTTGAACGCCATTGAACCCGCGATCTTAAATGCCATTTCTGATGAGTCGACATCATGGTAAGAACCATCATAAAGAGTTACTTTTACGTCGACCACCGGGAAACCGGCAAGAATACCTGTGTCAGTTGCTTCCCTGATGCCATTTTCGACTGGTCCAACATATTCCTTAGGGATTGAACCGCCGACAATCTTATTAACGAATTCAAAGTTCTTGCCCTTTTCACCGGGCTCAAGCTCGATATAAACATGTCCGTACTGACCCCTACCGCCGGTCTGCCTGACATACTTGCCTTCGGCTTTTGCTTTCCTGGTAATAGTCTCTCTATAGGCAACCTGAGGTTTGCCGACTGTGGCTTCTACTTTAAATTCGCGAAGCATCCTGTCAACGATAATCTCAAGATGGAGTTCGCCCATGCCTGAGATAATAGTCTGGCCGGTCTCTTCATCTGTCTTGACCCTGAATGAAGGGTCTTCAACTGCAAGTTTCTGAAGTGCGATGCCGAGCTTTTCCTGGTCAGCTTTGGTCTTGGGCTCGATCGCGATACTGATGACCGGCTCCGGGAAGTCCATGGACTCAAGGATAATCGGCTTTTCAGGGTCGCAGATGGTATCGCCTGTTGTTGTATACTTAAGGCCTACAGCGGCGGCGATGTCGCCGGCATATACTTCCTTAACGTCTTCACGCTTGTTGGCATGCATCTTAACAAGACGGCCAATGCGCTCTTTCTGGTCTTTTGTTGAATTATATACGTATGAACCGGCAGCCATACAACCGGAATAAACCCTGAAGAATGTGAGCTGACCAACAAACGGGTCTGTCATGATCTTAAAAGCAAGAGCTGACAAAGGCTCGCTGTCATCTGTCTCTCTCTTGTCTTCTGCTTCTGTTTCAGGATTGATACCCTTAATGGCCGGAATGTCTATAGGTGAAGGGAGATAATCAACAACTGCATCAAGAAGGAACTGTACACCTTTATTCTTAAAGGCGGAGCCGCACAGCACAGGGGTTACATCCATTGCAATGGCGCCCTTCCTGATAGCCTTCTTTATCTCTTCGGCTGAAACAGCAGCACCCTCAAGATATCTTTCCATTATTGATTCATCAAAATCTGCAGCTGCTTCAATAAGCTTTTCCCTGTACTCAGCGTACTCTTCCTTCATATCTTCGGGAATATCAATAATCCTGTACTTTGCGCCGAGTGAATCATCATCCCAAACAATGCCTTTACCTTCAACAAGGTCAACAAGACCCTTGAATGTGTCTTCTTTGCCGATTGGGATCTGCATTACTACAGGCCTTGTCTTGAGCCTGTCTGAAAGCATGCCCACTACTCTGTAGAAGTCTGCGCCTGTACGGTCCATCTTGTTTATGAATGCAATCCTGGGGACCTTATACTTATTTGCCTGACGCCATACTGTTTCGCTCTGGGGCTCTACGCCGCCGACTGAACAAAATACTGCGACTGCGCCGTCAAGAACCCTTAAGGACCTTTCGACTTCGATTGTGAAGTCAACATGGCCGGGAGTGTCAATAATATTGATCTTAATATCCTTCCAGGAGCATGTGGTCGCGGCAGAGGTTATTGTGATGCCTCTTTCCTTTTCCTGCTCCATCCAGTCCATTACGGCTGTGCCGTCATGAACCTCACCGATCTTGTATGTAACACCGGTGTAGTAAAGGATTCTCTCGGTAGTGGTCGTCTTGCCCGCATCGATGTGGGCCATGATTCCAATATTTCTCTGTCTATCTAACGGTATTGACCTTGCCAACGGAACAACTCCTCAATCGAACAATTTCGATTAATCAAATTGCTCTGCGGGCCGCAGATGACGGCCCGCCAAGCGGTTATATTTTTTGAGTAATTAGGAATAGTAAACAAAAAACAGTTACAGACCGATTACTACCAGCGATAATGCGCAAAAGCCTTGTTGGCTTCAGCCATCTTATGGACGTCTTCTTTCTTCTTTACAGAACCGCCCTTGCTGTTTGAAGCATCGATAAGCTCGCCTGCGAGCTTCTCTGTCATTGACTTCTCGCTGCGGCTCCTTGAATAATTAACCAGCCACCTCAAGGCAAGTGAAAGCTTTCTGTCAGGCCTTACTTCAACAGGCACCTGATATGTTGCCCCGCCAACCCTGCGGGACTTTACTTCAAGGACAGGCTTTATATTATCGAGCGCCTTCTTGAATACTTTGAGCGGCTCAGTCTTTGTCTTCTCTTCGATGACATCGAACGCACCATAAAGTATCATTTCGGCCTTGCTCTTCTTACCGTCAGAAGTAAGCTTGTTTATAAGCTTTGCAATGACCTTGTCATTAAATTTAGGATCCGGCAATACATCCCTTTTCGGGACATTCCCCTTACGAGGCATAATTCTCCTCCACAGAACTGACTATTGATTAATTATTAAAGCCTCTGAAAAAACTTACTTCGGCCTCTTTGCACCGTACTTTGAACGAGCCTGCTTCCTGTCCTGAACACCCATTGTATCAAGAGTACCCCTTATGATGTGGTACCTGACACCCGGAAGGTCTTTTACCCTGCCGCCCCTGATAAGGACAACTGAGTGCTCCTGCAGGTTGTGGCCTACGCCCGGGATGTAAGAGGTTACTTCCATTCCGTTTGTGAGCCTTACCCTGGCTACCTTCCTAAGCGCTGAGTTAGGTTTTTTCGGCGTTGTGGTGTAGACCCTGACGCAAACTCCTCTTTTCTGAGGGCAGCTGTCGAGAGCAGGCGACGCTGTTTTGAACTTTGTCTTGAGCCTGCCTTTGCGTACAAGTTGATTAATTGTCGGCATAAATCAGTTTACCTTTCGCTAACTGGCGTAAATCAAAGCAATCTACCAGCTTTTATTTTTCTTGTCAAGCACTAATTGCCCTTTTCATTGTAAAAAACCGTATCTTTTGTCACATAGCATTGAATTCATTATGATAATGAATTTTTTATTTCTTAACTTAAAGGAAACCGTTTTTTAGACGGTTTCCTTTAAGGGCTCTTCCTCTGTTTGTTCCGCTACAAGAGCGCGAACCTTTACATACTTCCTGAAGCCTGAGCCTGCCGGTACAAGGCGGCCCATGATGACATTCTCCTTAAGGCCCCTCAGATAGTCGATCTTGCCCTCTACAGCAGCGCCTGTAAGCACTTTTGTAGTCTCCTGGAAGGAGGCTGCGGATATGAAGCTCTCCGTTGAGAGAGACGCCTTTGTGATACCCTGGAGCAATGGCTCGGCAATAGCCGGCTTTTTGCCTTTGGATATGATCTTGTCATTCTCATCCTCGAAGATATATCTTTCCACCTGCTCGCCGATAAGAAGGTTGGTGTCGCCGGGGTCTTTGATCTTGACCCTTCTGAGCATCTGCCTTACGATTACCTCGATATGCTTGTCATTGATCTTAACGCCCTGAAGCCTGTAGACTTCCTGCACTTCATCGACAAGGTACTTGGCAAGCTCTTTAACGCCAAGGACCCTGAGAATATCATGCGGATTGGCTGAACCGTCCATAAGAGGCTCGCCTGCCCTTACCCTGTCGCCTTCCCTTACGCTTATATGCTTACCTTTGGGAATGAGATATTCCTTTGCGTCGCCTGTCTCAGGCGTGATAATGACCTTTCTCTTGCCCTTTGTGTCCTTTCCGAATGAAACAAGACCATCGATTTCGCTGATGACAGCTGTTTCCTTTGGTTTTCTGGCTTCGAAGAGCTCAGCAACCCTCGGGAGGCCGCCTGTGATGTCTTTCGTCTTTGTGGTTTCCCTCGGTATCTTGGCTACGATATCTCCGGCCTTTACATGGTCACCCTCGTTGATTGTGAGAATAGCCCCTACCGGCAAGAGGTAGCGCGCTTCGATGTTTGTGCCTGAAATCTTCTGTGTTCTGCCTGATTCGTCTTTAATTGAGACCCTTGGCCTCAAATCGCCTTCTTTATATGTGACAATGACCTTACTTGAGAGGCCAGTGACTTCGTCAACCTGCTCCCTCATGGTCTTGCCGTCTTCGATATCCCCGAACCTTACGATACCGCTGACTTCCGTGATAATCGGGATTGTGTACGGATCCCACTCTGCGATGATAATGCCGGGTGTTACCTTCTGTCCCTCTGTTATCCTAAGCCTTGCACCGTAGATTATCGGGTTTCTTTCACGGTCCCTGCCCTGTTCATCCTGAATGGCAAGGTCGCCGTTACGATTCATTACGATTGCTTCGCCCCTGGTGTTAACCGCGACATTAAGGTTATGGTACTTAAGCACGCCTTCATGCCTTGATTCAAGCTGGGTCTGCTCAGCCCTTCTGCTCGCCGTACCGCCGATATGGAAGGTCCTCATTGTAAGCTGGGTACCGGGCTCTCCGATTGACTGCGCAGCGATAACCCCGACAGCCTCGCCCATCTCTACCATACGGCCTCTTGTAAGGTCCCTGCCGTAGCATTTTATGCAGATGCCCCTTGTAGACCTGCAGGTAAGAACCGACCTTATCTTGACCCTGTCAACTCCGGCTTCCTCTATTTCTTCTACTTTGGCTTCATCTATCTCTTCATTAGCCTCTACTATGGTCGCTTTTGAGAACGGGTCAATAACCTCTTCAAGGGCGACTCTTCCGAGTATCCTCTCTCCGATAGGTTCGATGACTTCACCGCCCTCGACAAGGGGGGTCATGTAGATGCCGTCAAGCGTTCCGCAATCCTCTTCAGCTATGATAGCGTCCTGCGCTACGTCAACGAGCCTCCTTGTAAGATAACCGGAGTTCGCTGTCTTAAGAGCGGTATCAGCGAGACCTTTTCTGGCTCCATGTGTTGATATGAAGTACTGGAGCACTGTAAGGCCTTCCCTGAAGTTCGCTGTAATCGGTGTCTCGATGATCTCGCCTGACGGCTTGGCCATAAGTCCCCTCATACCTGCGAGCTGCCTTATCTGCTGCGCAGAACCCCTCGCTCCTGAGTCAGCCATGATGAATATGGGGTTGAAGCTTGGTACATGCTTCTCAACACCGCTTTCATCCTTTATAGCGTCTGTTCCGAGCTCTCTGAGCATTTCTTCGGCGATTGCTTCCGTTGCCTGCGCCCAGATGTCGATGACTTTATTATATCTCTCACCGTCGGTGATAAGACCTTCGTTATACTGTTTCTGGATTTCCTTTACTTCTTCGTAGGCTTCATCAAGAAGATGGCCTTTTTTACTGGGTATCTTCATGTCATCTATGCAGATGGAGATACCAGCCTTTGTGGCAAACTGGTAGCCGAGGTCTTTTAATCTGTCGGCAAGTATAACAGTCTCCTTGCTTCCGGCCCTTCTATAGCAGATGTCGATAAGGTCGGCAAGACGCTTCTTATCCATTACCTTGTTGATCTCTGCGAAAGTAATCGAAGTCGGGATTATCTCTGAGAGAATAACCCTTCCAACGGTAGTATCTACAATGTTGCCATCAAGCTTAAGCTTGATCCCTGCCTGAAGGTGCACTTCAGATGAGTCATAAGCAGCCCTGACTTCATCCTTTGAGGAGAACCTCTTGGCTTCGCCTTTTACGCCGGGCCTGTTCCTTGTAAGGTAGTAAAGCCCAAGCACGATGTCCTGTGTAGGAACGATGATCGGCTTTCCGTGCGCCGGTGAAAGGATGTTGTTTGTTGACATCATGAGTACGCGGGCTTCCACCTGCGCCTCAACTGAAAGCGGGATATGGACGGCCATCTGGTCTCCGTCGAAGTCCGCGTTAAACGCCGTACATACAAGGGGATGGAGCTGAATGGCTTTACCCTCGATAAGTATCGGCTCAAATGCCTGTATACCAAGCCTGTGAAGTGTCGGGGCTCTGTTCAGGAGCACAGGATGTTCCTTGATTACCTCGTCAAGTACGTCCCATACCTCCGGCCTTTCCTTCTCAAGCATCTTCTTTGCGCTCTTGATTGTAGTAGCATAGCCCTTTTCCTCAAGCTTCTGGTAGATAAAGGGCTTGAAGAGCTCTAATGCCATCTTCTTCGGCAGACCGCACTGATGAAGTCTGAGATCCGGTCCGATAACGATAACCGAACGGCCTGAATAGTCAACACGCTTACCGAGAAGGTTCTGCCTGAAACGGCCTCCCTTACCCTTGATCATGTCGCTTAAGGATTTAAGGGGGCGCTTGTTCTGGCCTGTGATTATGCGGCCTCTTCTGCCATTGTCAAACAGCGCGTCAACAGCTTCCTGGAGCATCCTTTTCTCGTTCCTGATAATGATATCAGGTGCGTTGAGCTCCATGAGCCTCTTTAAACGGTTATTCCTGTTGATGACCCTTCTGTAAAGGTCATTCAAGTCTGAAGTGGCAAACCTGCCGCCGTCAAGCGGTACAAGAGGCCTTAAGTCAGGGGGAAGAACAGGTACTACTTCAAGTATCATCCACTCGGGCTTATTGCCTGAAGTGCGGAACGCGTCAACTACCTTAAGCCTCTTTGCGATCCTCTTCTTCTTGGCATCCGAAGCGGTTTTTTTCATCTCGGCCCTGAGAATGCTTGAAAGCTTTTCAAGGTCAAGTTTTCTGAGCATTTCGCGGATAGCCTCAGCGCCCATTCCGCATACAAAACCGTCAAAGCCATATTTTTCCATGGCTTTCTGGTATTTTTCTTCGTTTAAAAGCTCGCCTTCCTTAAGCTCAGTTTCCTTGGGGTCAAGCACCACATAATTTTCGTAATAAAGAACCCTTTCGAGCTCCTTAAGAGTCATATCAATGATAGCGCCGATCCTTGAAGGCAAGCTCCTTAAAAACCATATATGGGCTACCGGAGTCGCAAGCTCGATATGGCCGAGCCTTTCACGCCTCACATTTGAAGGGATAACTTCCACACCGCATTTTTCGCAAACAACCCCTCTGTGCTTCATCCTCTTGTATTTGCCGCAATTGCATTCGAAATCCTTTACAGGGCCGAATATCTTTGCGCAGAAGAGTCCGTCTCTTTCAGGCTTGAATGTTCTATAGTTAATGGTCTCGGGTTTCTTTACCTCTCCGTGAGACCACTCCCTTATCCTTTCGGGTGAGGAAATAGTTATCCTTATAGCGTTAAAGTCCATTGGTTTTTTATGTTTTTCAAATAATGCCATAAGGCTTTCCAAAGTGTTACCTCCTTTTTGAGCCGGGCTCTCGCCCGGACAACCTAAGTTAATTTTTACTACTTAACTTTAGGGCAAGGCTTAAACAGCCTCGCATTTCCGGATTAATCCTCTTTCTCTTCCTCGATAAGGCTTATGTCGAGCGCAAGGCTCTGAAGCTCCTTTATCAAGACGCTGAATGATTCAGGCAGCGTAGGTTCGAGGTTATAATTTCCGGTAACAATTGATTCATACATCTTTGTACGCCCGGGCACATCGTCTGACTTGACTGTAAGGAATTCCTGGAGGCTGTGGGCTGCGCCGTACGCTTCCATTGCCCAGACTTCCATTTCTCCGAGCCTCTGGCCTCCGAACTGGGCCTTACCGCCAAGCGGCTGCTGTGTAACAAGTGAGTATGGTCCGGTGGACCTTGCATGTATCTTATCATCGACCAAGTGATGCAGTTTCATCATATACATCATGCCTACTGTTACTTCCTGGTCAAATGATTCGCCCGACTTGCCGTCAAAGAGCTTCATCTTGCCGTTCTTCGGCAGATTCGCGAAGTCAAGAGCGTCCTTTACATCGTTTTCTGTCGCGCCGTCAAAGACAGGGCTGGCAATATGCACGCCGCTTCCAAGCTTTTTGGCGACTTCTATGGTCTCTTCATCTGAAAGCCCGTTGATGAACTTGCTGAATTCCAGTGAGCCATATACCTTTTTAATCTTTTCCTTGATGGCGTTAGGGCTCGTGTTCTTCTCAACAAGCGCCCTTACCGCAGCACCCAGGTTCTTTGCGGCCCATCCGAGATGGGTCTCAAGTATCTGGCCGATGTTCATCCTTGACGGAACGCCCAGCGGGTTAAGAACTATGTCAACAGGCGTGCCGTCGGCAAGATAAGGCATGTCTTCTTCAGGAAGTATCCTTGAGATAACACCCTTGTTACCGTGGCGTCCGGCCATTTTATCGCCGACTGATATCTTCCTCTTCATGGCGATGTAGACCTTTACCATCTTAATGACGCCGGGCGGAAGTTCATCGCCGCGTTTAAGCCTGTTTATCCTGTCGTCAAATACAACCCTGATAAGGTCGATCTGCTCCTGCAGGCTGCTGAGGATCTCGCTGATCTCGTTCTCAGCCTTTTCATCGGCAGGGATAATCTCATTCCACTTTGACTGCGGGATTGTCTCCAGCACCTCATCTGTAATGGGCTTACCCTTGCTTAAGATCGTGTTGCCTTTTTTATCCGCTATTCTTACCTGTGACTTCTTGTCTATAAGAAGCTTGTAGACCCTGTTGTAAGCGGATTCTTTTACGATATTTATCTCATCCTCGCGGTCTTTCGTGAGGCGGGAAACTTCCTTGTCCTCAATTGACTTTGAACGCTCATCCTTCTCAGCGCCTTTCCTTGAGAAGACCTTGGCATCGATTACAACGCCTTCGATACCGGGCGGGACTCTCAGTGAAGTATCCTTCACATCTTCGGCCTTTTCACCGAAGATGGCCCTCAAGAGCTTCTCTTCGGGTGAAAGCTGTGTCTCTCCCTTAGGTGTGATCTTTCCTACAAGGATATCTCCGGGAACGACTTCCGCGCCTACCCTGATAATGCCGCTCTCATCGAGGTCTTTCAATGCCTCTTCGCCGACATTCGGGATGTCGCGCGTAATCTCTTCCTTGCCAAGCTTTATGTCCCTTGCGACAACCTCGAACTCCTCGATATGGACTGATGTGAAAACATCATCCCTGAGGAGACGCTCGCTTAAGAGGATGGAGTCTTCGAAGTTGTACCCGCCCCATGGCATGAACGCGACAAGCACATTTTTACCAAGGGCCAATTCGCCTTCCTCTGTTGAGGGGCCGTCAGCTATGACCTGGCCTTCGATAAGCACATCGCCTTTAAAGACAATGGGCTTCTGATTGAGGCATGTATTCTGGTTGGACCTTCTGAATTTTGTAAGGTTGTAAATATCAACCCCGCCTGCCTCGTTCCTTACCACAATCCTTGTGGCATCTACGCCCTCAACTACGCCGGGCCTCTTGGCAAGAATCGTTACGCCTGAGTCCCTGGCAACAACGCTTTCCATGCCTGTTCCGACAAGCGGAGACTCGGTGCGGATAAGCGGGACTGCCTGCCTCTGCATGTTCGAGCCCATAAGGGCCCTGTTCGCGTCGTCGTTCTCAAGGAACGGGATCAAAGCGGCAGCAACGCTGACGAGCTGGTTCGGGGAGACGTCCATGAGGGTAATATCCTCAGGGCGCGCCATTATGAATTCTCCGCCTTTCCTTGCGGAGACAAAATCGCTTGTAAATCTTCCGTCCTTGTCCATGGGAGCATTCGCCTGCGCTATGACATGCGGCTCCTCATCAAGGGCTGAAAGATATGTTATCCTGTTTGTGACCCTGCCTTCTTTTACTTCCCTGTACGGTGTCTCGATAAAGCCGAAGTCATTTACGCGGGCGTAAGTGGAAAGCGAAACTATAAGACCGATGTTCGGTCCTTCAGGCGTTTCAATCGGGCATATACGGCCATAGTGTGTGGCGTGAACGTCCCTGACTTCAAAGCCTGCCCTCTCTCTTGTAAGACCTCCAGGCCCAAGGGCTGAAAGCCTTCTCTTATGTGTAATCTCTGAGAGCGGGTTGGTCTGGTCCATGAACTGCGAAAGCTGTGACGAACCGAAGAACTCTTTGATGACCGCTGACACAGGCTTCGGGTTGATGAGGTCGTGGGGCATCAGTGTCTCAAGCTCGCCGAGGCTCATCCTTTCCTTTACGGCCCTCTCCATGCGGAGAAGTCCAATCCTGTACTGGTTCTCAAGGAGTTCGCCTACCGACCTTACCCTTCTGTTTCCAAGGTGGTCGATATCATCTACCGTACCCTGGCCGTTCCTGAGGAGGATAAGATATTTTACTACATCGATGATATCTTCCTTCCTTAAGGTCGTATGGTCGAGCGAGGTGTCGAAGCCGAGTTTCCTGTTGAGCTTCAGACGGCCTACCTTTGAAAGATCATACCTCTCCGAGTTGAAGAAGAGATCATGGAAAAACGCATTCGCGGTGTCAACTGTCGGAAGATCGCCGGGCTTAAGCCTCTTGTATATCTCGATCCTCGCGTTCAGCGTCATATTGGTGATGGTATCGTCCGGGTTTTCCTTCCTGTACTCGATGATAGTTTTCGTGTCGCTGCTATCAATCCTGTCATTAAGGAGGGTCTCCCTGAAGAATACGCCCATTGCCTCGATAAGAAGAAGCTTGAAGCTCGCAATGTCTCTCCTGCCTATCTCATCGAGCTTCTCCCTTGAGAGTATCTGGTTGCATTCGAGTATGATTTCGCCTGTCTTCGGGTCAACGATGTCCCTTGAGGCTATCCTGCCTACTATGTCTTCTACTTCAACGGGAATATATTTAATGCCTGCGTTAACAAGCTTTTTGATTACCAGCCTGGTGAACTTCCTGTCTTTCTTGACAATGACCTCGCCTGAGACAGGGTCCTTGATGTCGCGGCTTGCCTTCTGGCCGACGAGGAACTCCGGTTCCACGCTCTTAAGTATTTTCTTATTATCAAGTACTATTTCTTCGCTCGGGTAGAAATAATTCAGCATCTCCTCAACGGAGTATCCGAGAGCTTTGAGAAGAATGGTAGCCGGCATCTTCCTTCTTTTGTCGATGCGGACATAAAGCCAATCCTTCTGGTCAAACTCAAAATCAAGCCATGAACCGTGATAGGGTATCACTCTCGCGGTATAGAGGACCTTTCCGGTAAAGCCTTTCGGCTTCTCGAACTCAAAGAAAACGCCGGGGGACCTGTGGAGCTGACTGACGATAACCCTTTCGGTGCCGTTAATAATAAAGCTTCCGTTATCGGTCATCAGCGGAATTTCGCCGAAGTAGACCTCTTGCTCCTTGATGTCACGGATGCTCTGGGCGCCTGTTTCCGCGTCCTTGTCCCACATGATAAGCCTTACCAGTATCTTGATAGGCGAGGCGAAGGTCATGCCCTTCTGATGACATTCGTCTTCAGTATATTTGGGCTCAAGCAGAGCGTACTTTACGTATTCAAGGGAGGCTGTGTTGCTGAAATCTTTTATAGGGAATGCGCTTTTAAATACCGCCTGGAGGCCTACATCCTGCCTCTCCTCAGGCTTTAAATCAAGCTGCAGAAATTGAACGAATGATTTTTTCTGAACTTCAATAAGGTTCGGCATGTTTACAACTTTGCCGATACGAGAGTAATCCTTCCTCAAGACCTGTCCATTCATTAAATGAGAGGAAGCCATATTTTTTTTATACTCCTTTTTGGAATCCTGAGAGAATGGCCCGCCGCCGGATGCGGCGGGCTCATCCTAATTCATATGGAGTGCGATTGGTTCGCATCCCACCGCGCCTCTTTGAGACGCCTTTAATTTAAAGCAATTATCTGGGTTAAAATGGCCGGAGCCGATGTGAAAGAAAACCTATTACTGTACTTCTACCTTTGCGCCAGCGCTCTCTACCTGCTTCTTTATCTTCTCGGCTTCATCCTTGGATACGCCCTCTTTCAGTGTCTTGGGGGCGCCTTCAACGAGGTCCTTTGCTTCTTTAAGACCGAGGCCTGTGATTGCCCTTACTTCTTTGATGACCTTTATCTTCTCTGCGCCGGCATCCTTAAGGACTACGGTGAACTCTGTCTTTTCTGCGGCAGCCGGTGCGGCTCCTGCCGGTGCTGCTGCGGCAACTGCTACGGGTGCTGCGGCTGATACGCCGAATTTCTCTTCAAGTTCCTTTACAAGGTCAGCAAGCTCAAGTACGGTCATGCCTTCGATATATTTTATAACATCTTCTTTTGTGATAGCCATTTCAATCCTCCTGGGTAATTAAATATTTTATCAATTTTTCTTTGTAGTTTTCAACACTTAAATCATGCCTCTGCGGAAGCCTTCTGGTCCTTAATGGCGTTAAGCGCATAAAGGAACTTTGTAGGCACGCCGGCAATTACTCTGACGAAACCGGAGACCGGAGACATCATTGAGCCGAGCATCCTGCCCAAAAGGACTTCTCTCGGCGGCAGTTCGGCAAGTCCTCTGATATCATCAGCGGTTATTGCCCTGGTGCCGAGTGTGCCCATTCTGAGCTTAAGCTGGGGCTGGTCTTTTGCGAACTGCACAAGTGTCTTGGCAGCGAAAGCAGCATCAGCGAAGCTGAAAATGACGGCTGTGGAATTCTTGAGGTTCGGGGAGATCGGCTCAAGCTCAGTGCCTTTTATAGCGCGCTTCGCGAGAGTGTTCCTTACAACCTTGAATTCAATGGAAGCGTCTCTCAGAGTCTTCCTGAGTTCGTCCATCTTAATTGACTTAATGCCTTTATAATCGGCAATAAAAGTCGCATTCGCCCTTTTGAACTTGTCCTGGAGCTCTTCAACCAGTTGTACTTTTTGTGACTTTTCCACTCTTTTTTCCTCCTTTCTGTCTTGTGTGTCATCAGACAGAAGAGACAAGGCTCAAATGCGTAAAGCGCAAAGGAATAGTATTCCTCTGCGTTCCCGCTATTGCCGCGCAAATTTTAGAATTTGGCCTCGGTAGGATGTTTAAGCTTGCGCCCCTACTGTCTCTGACCTATTAAGTTTTATAAAAAAACCGCTGCGGCTTTCAGGCCGCTAACAGTTATTTGAACATATTTCTTACTTCAACGGGATCAAGCTTTATGCTGGGCCCCATTGTCGTGCAAAGGTAAAGGCTCCTTAAGTATGCGCCTTTGCTTGCGGCAGGCTTTGCCTTGATGATAGCGTCCATAAGGGCCATAAAGTTCTCTTTAAGCTTCTCTGAACCGAATGAGGCTTTTCCTACGGGCACATGGATATTGCCTGCTTTGTCGACCCTGAACTCAACCTTACCTGCTTTAAGGTCAGATACGGCCTTTTTTACATCAAAGGTGACTGTGCCGAGCTTCGGGTTCGGCATAAGGCCCCTGGGGCCCAACACTTTACCAAGCTTACCTACGGCACCCATGATATCAGGTGTTGCGACGATGGCATCAAAATCGAGCCAGCCCTTGCTGACTTTTTCGATTAAGTCTTCAGCGCCTACATAATCTGCGCCGGCTTCCTTTGCCTCAACCTCTTTTTCACCTTTAGCGAATACCAGCACGCGGACCTTTTTGCCTAATCCGTGCGGAAGCACTATGGTACCCCTCACCATCTGTTCAGGGTGCTTCGGGTCAACACCAAGGCGACCGGAAACTTCTACTGTCTCATCAAACTTTGCGCTGGCGGTTTCAGGGACTACTTTAAAGCCGTTCTCAAGCTCATATGTGTGGCCCTGTTCAACTTTAGCCTTTGCCGCTTCGTATTTTTTTCCCATGATACTATCCCTCCACCGTAATGCCCATGCTTCTTGCGGTGCCTTCTATTGTCTTGATTGCCGCCTCAAGGCTTCCCGCCGAAAGGTCAGGCATCTTTAACTTCGCGATCTCTTCTACCTGCTTTTTGCTGACCTTGCCGACTTTGTCCTTGTTGGGGGCGTTTGAGCCCTTTTCAACTCCGGCGGCCTTCTTGATAAGCACTGACGCAGGCGGTGTCTTTGTGATGAAAGAAAATGACCTGTCAGCAAATACTGTGATTACAACCGGTATGATCATCCCTTCCTGGGACTGTGTCCTGGCATTGAAGGTCTTGCAGAACTCCATGATGTTGACGCCGTGCTGACCAAGCGCCGGACCTACTGGAGGAGACGGATTTGCCTTTCCGGCCGGTATCTGTAATTTAATCTGTCCAGTGATTTTTTTTGCCATACTCTAAACCTCTCTTCTGAACCGGCTGCTTTTATCGGCTTTCCGGTCGCATCATTTGCTATTGGCTTGATTGCTGCGTTAGTATTAAATCAGGCCTTCTCGACCTGAACGAAATCCAGTTCAACCGGTGTAGCCCTGCCGAAAATACTGACAAGAACTCTGAGCTTTCCTTTGTCCGGCTTTACTTCCTCTACAATGCCGGCAAAGTTCGTAAACGGCCCGTCAACAACCCTGACATTCTCGCCGCGCTCAAAGAGCACCTTGGGTTTGGGCCTTACAGCGCCCTCTTCCATCTGGCGGGTTATCTTATGCACTTCTTCCTCAGAAATGGTCGGAGGAGTTTCCTGCCCGCCTACAAAACCTGTGACCTTGGGAATGCCTTTTACGAGATGCCAGGTCTCATCATTAAGTTCCATATTAATAAGGATATAGCCGGGGAAGAACTTTCTTGAAGTGGTCCTCTTAACGCCCTTCACCATATCAACGACTTTTTCAGAAGGGACAAGCACCTCTCCGAAGAGGCCTTCCTTGCCTGTAGCCTTTATCTTCTCTTCGAGAGCGGACTTAACTTTATTTTCATACCCTGAATAGGTATGCACGACATACCACTTCTTCGCCATATCACCTCATTTTAAAATAAGACCGATCAGCTTGGACAGGACCAGATCAACCAGACCCAAGAAGATCGCCAGGGCAAAAGTTACAGCCAGCACAACCCATGTAGATGTCACGGTCTGCTGCTTGGTAGGCCAGGTTACTTTTTTAAGCTCCTGCTTCGCCTCGCCTATGAACTGTTTTGCCTTATCTATCTTTTCCATTAATGACCAATCCTGTTGCCGGATTTTATATTAGCTTCTTTTGCCTGACGCTTTAGCCTTATCGGAAAAAGCTGGCAGGCCAGGAGGGATTCGAACCCACAACTTGCGGTTTTGGAGACCGCCGCTCTAGCCGTTGGAGCTACTGGCCTGTCGTAAACATGCAGCATAAACCTTTAAATCCGAGCAAAAAACCGGAAATCCGGAGTATTAAATACTATTTAGTTTCCTTGTGCGGCGTATGCTTTTTGCAGAATTTGCAATATTTCTTAAGCTCAAGCCTGTCAGGAATAGTCTTTTTATTCTTTGTTGTCGAATAATTCCTGCGCTTACATTCTGTGCAGGCAAGTGTAATAATGTCCCTCATTAATTCCTCCGCACGGGAGCGAAATCCCGTAGTATCTTCTATAGCATAAGCCCGGGCGCGCCGTAGCAGGCCCGGGTCAGTTCAAAACAAACTTAAGCGATTATTTTTGTAACAACGCCTGCGCCTACTGTTCTGCCGCCTTCACGGATGGCAAACCTCAAGCCTTCTTCCATCGCGATAGGGGTGATAAGCTCAACATCAAGCGTTACGTTGTCTCCCGGCATTACCATCTC
>JACOUO010000010.1 GCA_016177845.1 Deltaproteobacteria bacterium
AAAGGCAAATCCCCCTTGTATGATCAGGGCAAGTCTTTTAAGTTGTGGTCCTACAAATTTACTCCGGGGCGCTGGAGTAATTGAGAAAGGTGAATCTGTAATCCCCCAGAGGCAAGAAGCCTGTGATTTAGATTAGATCCCTTTCTCAGCTGCTTTGTTCCTAAGTTTGGACGGTATCTTAAGCCCCCTATCTGGGTGAGCTTGTATTCGCAAGGGTAACCGGAACAAAGTCAATTTTTCAGCGTCACCACGGAAATGGAGACATCATTGGAAGCCAATCTCGGTATTGACGTAGCAAAGAAAAAATTCGATGTCGCTCTGTTACGAAACGGCAAATACAAACACAAGTCGTTCGAAAACAAGCCCTCTGGGTTCGACTCTCTCGTCACCTGGCTAAAACAACACGATGTTGTTCTGGTTCATGCATGCCTCGAAGCAACTGGCTCTTACGGTGATGCCCTTGCTAAATTTTTGTTCCATGCCGGTCATATAATGAGCGTGGTAAACCCGTCAAGAATCAAGGCGTTTGGCGAATCGGAGCTATTACGCACTAAAACGGACAAGACGGACGCAAAGCTAATTGCGAGATTTTGCGAAAGAATGAATCCTGCCGCTTGGCAGCCTGATCCGCCGGAGATTGAACACCTGCGAGCGCTTGGCCGGCGCCGAGATGCCTTGATCTGCATGCGGACTCAGGAACTCAACCGCATTGGCGCTACTGATTCTTCAGTTAATGACTCTATCCAGAAGGTCCTATGTTTTCTGGAAAAAGAAATCGATGAGATCAGCAAACTTATTAAAGATCACATTAACAACAATCCTGACTTGAAGAAGAAACGTGATCTTCTCATAACAATTCCAGGTGTTGGAGCCGTTACAATCGAAGCTATTCTTTCAGAGGCCAACGCCTTTGAAAAATTCGACACTATTGAGAAAGTCGTCGCTTATATGGGCCTTTCGCCGAAAGAGAGAACTTCCGGATCTTCTATAAAAGGGAAGCCTTCTATCTGCAAAATGGGCAGTGCAAGATTGAGGAAGATACTATATATGCCCGCACTTTCTGCCATACAGCATAACCCTTCAGTCAATGCACTTTACAAGCGCTTAAAAGCAAAATCAAAGAACGGCATGATCATAGCGTGTGCCTGCATGAAGAAGCTTGTGCACATCATCTATGGTGTCATCAAAAACGGAATAGCATTTAACCCGGAACACAATCTTAAAAATGCTTGCATTTAATCACGGTATCTAAATCCCCCTTTC
>JACOUO010000011.1 GCA_016177845.1 Deltaproteobacteria bacterium
AGCTGTCATTTGAGCAAGAGGCCGTCAACGCATGTGAACAATACTAAAAAATACCCGACTACATGCGAGACCTGCCATAAGTATCCGTCATGGTCAGGCGTGACTCATCAGTCAGGCGGAACGGGATGCGCTACATGCCATACTTCGCCGTCAACGCATACGACAAAGAATTACAGTACTTCGTGCGAGACATGCCACAAGTACCCTACATGGACATATACGCACACAACGGCAAGTACGGGCTGTTCAAGCTGTCATTTGAGCAAGAGGCCGTCAACGCATGTGAACAATACTAAAAAATACCCGACTACATGTGAGACTTGCCATAAATACCCTTCATGGTCGAATGTGACTCACCAATCAGGCGGGGCAGGATGCGCTACATGCCATACGGCTCCGTCCGGTCATTCGTCCAAGGGCTACAGCACTTCCTGTGAGACATGCCATAAGTACCCGACATGGACATACGCGCATACGACAGCAACTTCCGGATGCTCAAGCTGCCATCTGAATAAGAGGCCTTCAACGCACATAAACGACACCAAGAAGTATCCAACCACCTGCGAGATGTGCCATAAGTATCCGTCATGGACGACGGCAACACACCAGTCTGGCGGAACGGGCTGCTCCGCGTGCCATACCGCGCCATCAGCGCACTCGACCAAGAACTACGGCACATATTGCGAGAACTGCCACAAGTATCCGAGCTGGAGTTTCACTCACTCGACCTCTACTTCGATTAATTGCTCGACATGCCATTCGAGCAAGGCTCCTGCGGCCCATACTACCTACAGCAACAGGTTCGGCTCAGTCTGCCAGAACTGCCATAAATATCCGTCATGGACGCCTGCGACAATGGACCATTCATTTACTATATTCCCGACAAGTCACAAGGGCTATTCATTATGCTCAGACTGTCATCCGGGACAGAAGTATGGAAATAAGGGCGGCTGCATTGAGTGTCATACCTCCAGAGGAGTCAAGACGCATAAAACGACCTCAAATGCCTCATGCCTGAGCTGTCATAAAACCGGCAGCAAGTAATTAATGCACTACTCGGAGGCGAGACAAAGTATGTGGTACCTGATAGCAATAAGGCTTTTCATAGGCGCACTTCTGATGTTCTTTGCCGTTGAAGCGCAGGCCAAGATGGAGTCACAGGGGCTTATCTCGGTAGATGATTATTTTTCAAAAGGCACTGATACCGCTTATAACCGCCATATGCTCACCGCAAGGCTTCGTCTTGACCTTGCGAAGCTCAATCAGGAGGGTACGCTCTCATTCCATTTTGACGGAAGGGAAAGGGTAAACTTCGGCTCCCTGAAAGGCTCAGGCAAGAACGAGCGCATTGACGCGCTGAACATAGAATATGAAAAACCGAAGCTCTACCTTGCCCTTGGCAGGCTCTGGCCCAAGGAAGTGCCTATTGAGACGCTTGACGGAGTCAACCTTGTGCTTAAGAAGGCAAATTCAGGCGTCGGTTTTTTCGGAGGCCTTAAGCCTGACCCGTACTCAGAGGTCTTCACGACCGACTATACGACATTAGGCACTTACGTCTACTACATAAAAGACAATCTCAATGCCAACCTGGCGTTCGCGCACAATTCATACAAAGGGGCAACTGACCGCCAGTATGTTTACGGACAGGTCTCATATACCTTAAGTAAGCTGATGCTCTACTCAACTCTGACCATGGATTACAATAAGCTCGCGAATAAGGTGAACCTCACTAACGGAGTTATCGAACTGACATATACGCCTGATTTCACCAGGAGCATATCAATCGGATATAATCAGTTCAGGGCTATTCAGCTTCAGAAATCGCAGGCATTTACGGTTGATGACAGCAGGACGCGCGCTTACTACTTAAGCGGTACATACCGCATACGCGAGAAGTATTCAGTTTACGGCAGGGCAGAGCGGCAGGTGAGGGATGTAACGGATGCCGACAGGGAATACAGGAACTCCAACAGCTACAGGATAGGGCTTAATACGGATGATATATTCAAGACCAATATCAATATGAGCCTGAGCATGTCCATGACCGACGGGTACGGTTCAAAGCACAACAGCTACAATATAGAGCTGAGCAGGCTTAACTGGGATGTGCTGCAGGTTGTCCTGAACGCGGCTTATATGCAGAACCTCTACGGTTCGGTCAACAGCGATAATGTGATAGTCTACGGCGCGTCAGGCTACTGGTATGTGAATAAAACCTGGAATGCGTCGCTTTCATATGAAAGGGAAGAGGGCAGGGAGTATAGCACAAACCGCCTGATGACAAGGGTTACAAGCAAGTTCTAAATTGCCTAAGGAAGTTCTGATTAATTCTCGTTTCTGCTGTCATTGCGAGAAGTGAAACGACGAAGCAATCTCTAACTGCTTGATTTACCTGAAAACGAGATTGCTTCGCTGCGCTCGCAAAGACTATTCAATAAGAGAGATAATAAAAAAACGGGGCCGCAGATATGCAGTCCCGTTTTTTTTATGTGTGTAAATAAATGGCGCTTCAGTTGGATTTTACGCCGTACCGTACTTTTTCTCTATGCGTATCCCGATGGACTTCAAGAACTCATTGGGCAGTTCTCCTCCGGCGAATACATACACATAGTCATTCGGGATTGTCTTAAGCTCACCGCCTATCTCTATCTTTACATCCTTCTCCCTTATCTCTTTGACATTGGAGTTCAGGACCACTGTGAGCTTCTTTTTTGAGACTGCTTCATCAAGCCTTGTCTTGTTCATGGGCTTTATCCTGCTGAAGGCCTCGCCCCTGTACGAGAGAGTGACCCTGTTGCCGGATTGGTTTGTTATTGCCATTGCCGCCTCTACCGCGCTGTCTCCGCCGCCGACAACCAGTATGTCCTGATTTTTGTGCTGTTCCGGGTCAAGGAGGCTGTAGGTGACTTTTGAAAGCTGTTCACCCGGTACACCGAGCTTTCTTGGCGTACCCCTGCGGCCTATGGCGAGGACAATCGTGCGCGCAAGATATTCCTTTTTGGATGTAGTGACCTTGAAATGCCCGCCCAAATCCTGTAGTCCTGTCATCTTCTCGCCTGTGTTGAATTTAAGGTCTGTTTTGCTTATTACCTCAGTCCACAGCTCAAGGAGAGCTTCTTTTGTAGTCTCCTTAAGTCTTATCTTGCCGTACATGGGCAGCTCTACCGGGGATGTCATTACTATCTTATGCCTCGGATATGATAGAACTGTGCCTCCGATATCGTTCTGGTCAAGAGTGACGAAGTTAAGCTTATTCTTCCGCGCGGCAAGGGATGCGCCAATGCCCGCGGGCCCCGCGCCTACGATAAGCAGGTCATGGATGTTTCTGTCTTTGCCGATATCTTCTTTTATCATGCAGTGGATATAGTCAACAGCCTGTCTGCCCTGCGTTATGGCGTTTTTGATGAGCCCCATGCCGCCAAGCTCTCCCACAATGAAAACGCCTTTTACATTGGTCTCGAAGTTGGGCGTTACATATGGTATGTCGACTCCCCTTGTGGCAGTGCCGAATACAAGGGATATGGCCTCCACAGGGCAGGCTGCGGCGCACGCGCCGTGCCCCACGCAATGGGAAGCGTTTATGAGCTTGCCTTTGCCTCCGCTAAGCCCAAGGATGTCCTTTTCAGGGCAGGCCTTGACGCAGGCTCCGCTGCCGATGCATTTGGCAGAGTCTATATGGGGATGGATAGAGACAGGCTCATGCATCCCGTATTCAACGGCCTTGGTTATCTTCTTCTCGGTTTTCTTTGATTTCTTTTTCTGAGTAAGTAAATATATCCAGATAGCCAGAGAAAGGATTATTGCCGATATAAGTAATGACAAACGCTTACCCCCTGAATAAAAAAATAGTGCCTTGAGTAATCAAAAAGGATATGCTCTATTGATAGTATTCCTGATTGCCGAAAGCTGTCTGTGACAAAAGTCCCATTGGAAGAATGAAGATGATACATATTGCCGATAACATCACCATAGATGAAAATGAAATAGACGAGCAGTTCGTGCGCTCATCAGGCCCCGGAGGCCAGCATGTCAACAAGACCTCTACTGCGGTACAGTTAAGGTTCGATGTAAAGAACTCTCCCTCTTTGCCTGAGCCGGTTAAAAGCCGTCTGAAAAAACTTGCGGGCAAGCGCATGACTGAAGAGGGAGTGCTTGTCATCGACGCCAACGAGTTCAGAAGCCAGAAGATGAACAGGGAAGAGGCCCGCGCAAGGCTCATAAGCCTCATCACTCAGGCAACCATTAAGCCCAAGCCCCGGAAAAAAACCCGCCCCACCCTTGGCTCAAAAGAAAAACGGCTTACCGGAAAACATAAACATTCCGATGCCAAAAAGTTAAGAAAAAAGATCAAACCTGATTCTTAAGAGCTTCAAGGTCTTCCCATTTTTTGTATGCATCTTTAAGCTCTTTTTCAATTGAGGCCATCTTTTCCTTGATGACCGATATTGCGGACGCCTCTCTCTGATAGAAAGAAGGGTCAGCCATTTCATTATAAATATTAGCCTGCTCCGCTTCAAGTTCCTCTATCCTTTGAGGCAGGGCTTCAAGCTCCCTCTGCTCCTTAAACGATAATTTCTTTTGGCGTTCTTTTTGAGGCGCTTCTTTTTTCGGCTCTGAGCCAGCTTTTTTTTCTGCCTTGGCATCTGCCTTTTTTTGCCTCAGCCAATCGTCATATCCGCCTACATATTCGTTGAGCTCTCCCTGGCCTTCAAAAACAATGGTGCTTGTGACAACATTATTGAGGAAAGCCCTGTCATGGCTTACAAGGAGAACTGTTCCGGGATAATCAAGGAGCATCTCTTCAAGCAGGTCGAGCGTTTCGCTGTCAAGGTCGTTTGTCGGCTCGTCCATCACAAGCATATTGGAAGGCTTTGTGAAAAGCTTTGCCAGAAGAAGCCTGTTCCTTTCTCCGCCTGACAGTACCTTTACAGGAGTGCGCGCCCTTTCAGGCGTGAAGAGAAAATCCTGCAGATAGCCTATCACATGCCTCTGCTCGCCATTTATAAGGATAGTGTCATTGCCTTCGCCGACATTGTCCTGAACGGTCTTTTCTTCCTCCAGTTTGGCCCTGTGCTGGTCAAAGTAAGTTATATTAAGTTTAGTGCCAAGCTTGACCTTGCCGCTCTGCGGCTGCAGCTCGCCTAAGAGGAGTTTCAGTAAAGTAGTCTTGCCTGAACCGTTCGGGCCGATAATGCCTACCTTGTCGCCACGCATTATCATTGTGGAGAAGTTATTTACAACAGGCTTGTCATTAAACTTAAAACTGATATCTTCAGCCTCTATGACGAGCTTGCCTGAGAGGTCGCTGTTCTGCATGGTGAGCTTAATGTTGCCGCCCTGAACTCTTCGCGCGCTTCTTTCTTCGCGCATCTCTTTCAGAGCGCGCACCCTGCCTTCGTTCCTCGTCCGTCTTGCCTTTATGCCCTGCCTTATCCAGACCTCTTCCTGCGCGAGCCTCTTGTCAAAAAGCGCGTTTTGAGAGGCTTCGGCATCAAGGGCAGCCTGCTTGCGTTCAAGATATGTGTCATAGTTGCCGGGCCAGCTTGAAAGCTTGCCCCTGTCAAGCTCGATTATCCTTGTGGCAAGCCGCCTGATCAACGCCCTGTCATGGGTTACGAAGAAAAGCGTGCCCCTGTAGCTTAAGAGAAATTCCTCAAGCCAGCTGATGGAGTCTATGTCAAGGTGGTTTGTGGGCTCATCCAGAAGGAGCACATCAGGCTCGGAGACAAGCGCCTTGGCGAGCAGTACCCGCCTTTTATATCCGCCCGATAAGCTTGAGAACTGCACATCGGCAGGCAGTTTCAGCCGTGAGATGGAGGCCTCTATCTTCTGGTTCAACTGCCAGCCGCCCTTTATCTCAAGCTCATGATGAATGCGCTCAAGCTCGCTTAAAAGGCTTTCGGTTGCCTCTTTCTCCAGCTTTGCGATTACATGGTGGTAATCGGATAAAAGCTTTACGACACTGCCCAGACCGCTTGAGATTACCTCAAAGACAGTGCCTGTTATGTCATGGGGGATTTCCTGTGAAAGTCGGGCTGTCCTTAAGCCCTGAGCGCGTATCAACTGGCCGCTGTCAGGGGGAATCTCGCCGTTTATGACCTTCATCAGGGTTGATTTTCCCGCCCCGTTCCTTCCTATGAGGCACAGCCGTTCGCCTTTTTCTATCTGGATGCTGACCCCGTCAAGGAGGTACGGACCGCCAAACCTTACATTTATGGACTGCAAATCAAGTAGAGCCATTTACTTTATACCTCTGGGGACAATAAATTAGTTGGATATGATAACATTTTTGCCCATAAAAGGGTAGAATTTATGATATTTATTCCATATTGACCGGGCTGTTCTTTTTAAGGTATAATTTACCTCTTGTAGAACGGGCCGGCAGGGCCCGTTTTTTTATTACTTAATCCAACTTTGAGGAACAGATGAGCAAGCACCACCAGAAAGAGGTCAACCGCAGGAGAACCTTCGGCATAATCAGCCACCCGGACGCAGGTAAAACCACACTTACCGAAAAGCTTCTCCTTTACGGAGGCGCCATTCAGCTTGCGGGCGCGGTCAAGTCAAGAAAGGCAGCAAGGCACGCCACAAGCGACTGGATGTCCATTGAAAAAGAGCGCGGTATCTCGGTCACGACCTCTGTAATGAAGTTCAATTACAGGGATTATGAGGTAAACCTGCTGGATACACCCGGTCATCAGGACTTCTCTGAGGACACATACAGGGTTTTGACTGCCGTTGACAGTGCGCTTATGGTAATCGACAGCGCAAAGGGAGCCGAGCCGCAGACAGAAAAGCTCATGTCCGTGTGCCGTATGAGGAACACCCCTATTATCACCTTCATAAACAAGCTTGACAGGGAGGGGCTAAACCCCCTTGACCTTCTTGCTGATATTGAGGAGAAACTCCAGCTTGAATGCGCCCCGCTTTCATGGCCGATAGGCTCAGGCAAAAGTTTCAAGGGAGTCTATAACCTCTACCGTAAAGAGCTGAATCTCTTTACGCCCGGCCAGGAGACCCGTAATCAGGACTGTATAGTCATAAAAGACCTCTCAGACCCGAAGCTTGATGAGTATCTGGGCAGGCAGGCGCAGGAACTGCGCCATGACATAGAACTCCTTGAAGGGGCGGCAAGCCCCTTTGACATGGAGCATTATCTTAAGGGCAGCCAGACCCCTGTTTTCTTTGGCAGCGCCATAAATAATTTTGGAGTAAGGGAACTTCTCGATGCCTTTGTTGAGATGGCGCCCCATCCACAGCCAAGGGCCGCCGTAACAAGGGTGGTATCTCCCTATGAGCAGGCTTTTTCAGGCTTCGCCTTTAAAATCCAGGCAAATATGGACCCCGCGCACCGTGACAGGATAGCGTTTATCAGGATATGCTCAGGAAAGTTCACAAGGGGCATGAAGGTAATGCACCACAGGACAGGTAAAGAGATGACCCTTGCCAATGCCACGATATTCATGGCGCAGGACAGGGCGCATGTCGAAGAGGCATTCGCGGGCGATATTATAGGCATTCATAACCACGGCACTATTAAAATCGGCGATACATTCACTGAAAAAGAGCCGCTTAAATTTACCGGCATCCCTAATTTTGCACCGGAGCACTTCAGAAGGGTCCTCCTTAAGAATCCTTTGAAGGTAAAACAGCTCCAGAAGGGCTTAAGCCAGCTTACGGAAGAGGGCGCGGTGCAGGTTTTCCGTCCGCTTCAAGGCAATGATTACATCCTTGGAGCAGTCGGCGTGCTTCAGTTTGAGGTAACTGTAGCAAGGCTTAAGGACGAATACGGGGTTGAGGCGGTATATGAGGGGGTTGAGTACCAGAGGGCGCGCTGGATAGCGTGTGAAGACAAGAAGAAGCTGGCTGAATTCGAGAACAAGAACAGGGCAAGGCTTGCCCAGGATTCTGAGGGAAACCTTACATTCCTTGCACCGAGCGAATGGCAGTTAAATTATGTAATGGAGCAGTGGCCCGACATCCTGTTCCATAAGACAAGGGAGCACCACTAAAGCAAAGAACAATCTTATTCCTGTTTAATGAATAATTTGTTACAATAAGCAGCATACCCTACAAGACCGAATTACCAAGCTGATTTTAAAGCGATTCAGATATTTCCAGAGGAGGATATGAAGCAGTTTATGAAGAAGGAAATCACCTATGTAATCGGCCACAAGAACCCTGATACTGATTCGATTTGCTCGGCAATCGGCCTTGCCGAACTTAAAATAGCCGAAGGCTCTAAAAATGTCGTAGCCGCAAGAGCCGGCGACTTAAATCCCCAGACCACTTTCATACTCGATTACTTTAAGGTGCAGCCCCCAAGGTTTTTGCCTGATGTCCATGCAAAGGCTAAGGATATCATGTCTGTTGATATCGTAAAGGTCTCCCATGACACTCCATTAAGGAAGGTCATGGAACTTATGAGGCAGGAGGAGATAAGGTTTATCCCCGTGCTTGATGAGGGCGGAAGGCCTAAAGGCGTGCTTACACTTATGGACCTCGCAAAGAGGTACATCGAGACGGAAAGCTCGCAAGAGATAACCACATCTTTTAAAAATATAATTGAGACCCTCGGGGCAACATCAATACTTGATTTCTATAATCAGTCAGAGATTACAGTCTCCATGCTCATCGGCGCGATGGCAGAGGAGTCATTCTTAAGCATCATCTGCGGCAAAAACCCGAAGGAATGCTCGCTGATAGTCGGCGACAGGGCTGATATACAGAAAAAGGCGATTGAAAAAGGCATAGGACTTCTTATAGTAAGCGGCGGCTTCTCACCTGATGCCGCACTTATCGACGAGGCGAAGAAAAACAGCGTAAGCATACTTGTATCTCCTTATGATACTGCGACAACCGCGCTTCTTTTAAGGCTCAGCACCCCTGCCTGCAAGCTCTGTGACGGCCAGTTCGAGAAGGCTTCACCCGAAGACCTTGCCGATGACCTCAAGCACAGGCTTGCCAATGTAAGCGGTCTTACCGTGCTCGATGAGAACGGAGTAATGCAGGGCGTCATCACCAAAAGCAACCTCCTTCAGCCATCAGGCACAAATCTCATCCTTGTCGATCATAATGAGCTTTCACAGGCCATTGACGGGGCTGATAAAGCAAATATAGTTGAAGTGGTAGACCATCACAGGATTGGGGATTTCCGCACAAGCACCCCGATACCTTTCATCTGCGAGCCTGTAGGGAGCACTTCGACCCTCGTATCCGAATTTTACAAGAGAAGGAATGTGCCTATAAAAAAGGAAATTGCGGGTCTCCTTCTTGGCGGAGTAATGTCTGATACAGTAATACTTAAATCCCCGACAACAACGGAAAGGGATAAAGATATAGTAAAATGGCTTGAGGAGCAGTCAGGCCTTGACCATAAGAAGTTCGGCAGTGAGATTTTTGCCGCCACTTCAAGCCTTAAGAAAAGAGGCGCTGAAGCCGCTGTGAACAGCGACTACAAGGTATTTGAGGCAAAGGGCAAGAAGTTTGGCGTAGGACAGGTCGAGACAATCGGCTTTGACGAGTTCTTTGAAGTAAAGGCTTCCCTTATGGAAGAGCTTGATAAGGCCATGAAGAAAAAGGGCGTTGTTCTTTCAGCCCTTCTTATAACTGATATAGTTGTTGAAACATCACTGCTGCTGGCAATTGGGGAAAAAGAGGTGCTCTTCAATCTCAATTACCCGAAGGTCGCAGAGAATGTCTATGAGCTTAAGAATGTGCTATCGAGGAAGAAGCAGGTGGTTCCGCATCTCATAAATGTATTTAACGAGATATACTAAATTCAATCAGGGGAAAAGGGAGGAAGATTTGAAAAAGGGATTACTTGTACTTGTAGCAGCGCTTTTCTGTTTGTCTTTTTATGCCGATTACGCTGACGCAAGGGCGGGCAGGGGAAGCAGAGGCGGTTTCTCCTCGTACGGAAGCAGAGGTTCAAGGACTTATACTGCTCCCACGAGGCCGTCAAGCCCGGCAACAGGCCAGAGCGCACAGAGACAGGCAACACAGCCCCAGAGCCCGGCAGCCGCACCAATGCCGCAGAGCGCGGGCGGAGGCTTCATGAGAAGCCTTGCAGGCGGTCTTGTGGGCGGTATGATAGGCGGCTTACTTTTCAGCTCTCTTGGTTTTGCGGGCGGACATGGGGCGGGCATGGGCGGTATAGGGATATTTGATATACTCCTGATCGGCCTTGTCATATTCCTTATCGTGAAGTTCATGAGGTCAAGGCAGCAGGCTGCTGTCGCGGCCCCTTACGGAGGTAGAACCTACAACCAGGACTTCGGAATCCCGCAAAGAGACATCAAGCCTGAATATAACAGTATTCCTGCTGAATTTAAGCCTGTGGAAAATGACCTTGGCAGGGGTCTTTCAGGTATAAAGAAGATAAACCATGCCTTTGATGAGGACAGCTTCAAGGAAGCGGCAACCGATATATTTTTCAGGCTGCAGTCCGCATGGACAAACAGTGACCTGGGGCCTGTAAGATCTTATCTGGCTCCCGAAATATCAAAGCCCTTAAGCGATGACCTTGCGGAATTAAGGAAGCAGGGCAGGATAAACAGGATGGAGAACATCGCCATGAGGGAAATGGACATAACCGAGGCGTGGCAGGAAGAGGGCAAGGATTACATAACAGTGAAGCTCGTTGCCAATGTGCTCGATTATATCACAGACGAATCAGGTAAAGTTCTGGAAGGCAGCAAGACGGAGCCTGTAAGGTTTGTTGAGTACTGGACATTCGTAAGCGCGATAGGCGAGGGGAACTGGAAGCTCTCAGCCATACAGCAGGATAATTAGTTTTTTACGCTTAATCAAATCAAAAGCCCCTTACAGAAAAAGTAAGGGGCTTTTTTTATGTACAGGTATTTCCATACCCCATCTCCTGAAGTAGGGGAAAAAAGCAGATTGCTTTCACTAAGTACTGGATTCCCGATAGAGACATTCGGGAATGACGGTTTGATTAGGTGAGGAAGGGAACGGGCATAAATATTTATTGGCGAACTCGATAAAAGTACTGGATTCCCGATAGAGACATTCGGGAATGACGGTTTGATTAGGTGAGGAAGGGAACGGGCATAAATATTTATTGGCGAACTCGATAATGAACGGAGCCAATGCCACAAGGAGCGAACCTGCTGTTCGCAAAAGTAAAAAAACTACAACGATATGGTGGGCACAGCCCACCATACAATGCCCCCTCTCCGCTTGTGGGGGTTGGGGTGAGGGGTAAAAACAGATTGCTTTCACTCTGTTCACAATGACGACCTTTGGTATTTTCACAACAAAAGGGAACAGTCCAATCTTTAATACTGGATTCCCGATTGAGACATTCGGGAATGACGGCTTGATTAGGTGAGGAAGAGAGCGGGCATCAATATCGATTAGCGAACTCGATACAAACGGAGCCAATGCCCCGAAGAGCGAACGGCAGTTCGCAAAAGCAGAAATTAAAAAAAGAATGTTTTAATTAGAGGATATGCTTGATAGAGGGAAGGTAAAGAAAAAAGTCCCTGAAATTGAAAAAAGCCCCTCACTTTCGTGAGGGGCTTTTTGAGGTTCATGTTATTTATTTAGGGATAACATTTACGGCTTTTAAGCCCTTTGAGTCCTTTGCGATTTCAAACTCAACGGCCTGACCTTCCCTCAGGGTCTTAAAACCATCACCCTGAATGGATGAATAGTGGACGAAAAGATCCTCGCCCGATTCCCTTTCAATGAAACCAAAACCTTTTGTTTCATTAAACCACTTTACTTTACCTGTCGGCATTGCACAAAAACCTCCTTTCTCCAGATTAATAAGTAGTCGAGGTTTTGTGCTGCATTATGTAGCCTGCTCAAATACCCTGCCCTTATAGAATTTAATTTTAGTTTAATTTTAAATGAATGTCAACTTATTTCTTTGGTTATCTGATTTTTTGCACTGTAAAATTCCTGTGCTATACTCTGTAAAATTATTTTCTTAAAAACGCAATGAATAGGCCGTGTGATGGAGCAAGAGACTCTTACAATCAGGCAAAAGATAACAGAGGCGCTCAAAGGGGGGATGCTTACAGCCAAGGATATCTCCGGGATAGTTGGAATAAAGGAAAAAGAGGTGTTTGTCCATCTTGAGCATGTTGCAAAGACAAACGCAGTAAAAGGGAAGACGAAGTTTGTAGTCGAACCTTCAAAATGCCTTAATTGCGGTTTTGTCTTCAGGAAAAGGGAGAGGCTAAAGACGCCTTCGAAATGCCCTTTGTGCAGGTCGGAAGAGATAACAGAGACACGGTTCGGTATAGTAGAGGGCTGAAAAATCCGCAAAAAATTTTATTTCAGGAGCTATAAGATGAGGAAATATGCGGTCCTTTTTCTTGCTGTTCTTGCCGTAATCTTCAATACGAAAGCCTTTGCAGCAGAGCCGGCAGACCTTACGGTAGGCGCAGGCTACAGGGTAGATTCTTTGGACTGGAACATCGCAGGAAATTCCAGCGGCCAAAACCCGAACATACTCTCGGAGCTTACATGGGATAATCTGGAGATAGCCTTTTTGAAGGCTAAATTAAGGGCGCCTGTGACCGATAAGATATTCCTCAAGGCATATGCTGACTACGGATGGATCTTCCACGGAGATAACCAGGACTCGGATTATAATACCGATGGCAGGACAAACGAGTTCTCAAGGACAAATAACAAGGCTGACGACGGCTGGGTCACAGACGCCTCGGCAGGGCTTGGGTATAAATTCGTGTTTGGAGAGTTTGATATCGCTCCGTTGGCCGGGTTATCTTATCATGGCCAGTACCTGAAGATTCAGGACGGAGTTCAGGTAATACCTGCAACAGGCCCTTTCGCCGGCCTTGACAGCAGTTATGACGCAAACTGGTTCGGTCCGTGGGTGGGAGTTGACCTGGCTTATACGCTGGGGAATTTCAGCTTATTCGGCAACGCTGAGTATCATTACGCATATTACTGGGCAGAAGCGAACTGGAATCTAAGGAGCGATTTTGCCCATCCCAAGAGCTTTGAGCACGATGCTGACGGCTACGGGGTCATAGCTTCACTTGGGGCTGATTACGCTATCTCAGACCGGTGGTCGGTAAACGCATTCTTCGATTACCAGCTCTTTAAGGCTACACACGGCACTGATACGACTTATTTTGCTGACGGCACAGCCTCTGAGACACGCCTGAATGAAGTAAACTGGGACTCTCTTGCGGTCATGCTTGGGGTTAAATACGAATTTTTCTAAGAGGATATTTTTTTAATGTTAAGACGGATATTTTTAACTATAGCAATCCTAGGTTGTTATTATAATACCGCTTCAGGCGCATCTGTTTCGGGGCTGTCGCTTGATCCTCAATCAATGGAGTGCGTAAGCTGCCATGAAAGTTCAATTTCAGCGGCAACAGGGCAGGCCTGCCACATGGGCTCCTGCGAACACCCTGTTGCCGCTGATTACGCCTCTTTGTCACTGAAGAACCCGGGCCTTGTCCGGCCAGCCTCCCTTAATCCGGCAATCAAGCTCGAAAATAACCGGATGGGATGCCTTTCCTGCCATATTCCATACTCAAAGGCAAACCATGAGCTGCTATCGGCTGTGAGAAAGAACGCAAGCGGGCCTGACCCCATGCTTGCCCTTGACAATACCCTGAGCAAATTGTGCACCTCCTGCCACAAAAAATAAAAAGAAAAAAATAAATTTTCCCCTAAATGTTTACCGCCTCCTGCCGATAAGGAATGTAAAGGAAAATGATTCTAAACTCAGTTTACAAAATGGCTGATCTGGTATAATGCAGGTATACGACAGTTGATTATTTTATGGCTTAGTGTAGTGTTGCGCCGTGAAATTACATCGAGGGTGAATGCGATATGGTTAGATTTACTTTGAAAATACTGGTTTTTCTTTTGTTTTTAGTTTGTTTCTCCTCTGTGCGGAATGTTGAGGCTGTACTTGACGCGGAGTCCATCCAATGTATGGGATGCCATGACGCGGCAATAGCCTCTGATGTAACATTATCTGTTTGCCCTACAATGGATTGCGACCACCCGGTCGGAGTCGACTATACCCTTTCAGCATCCAATAACAACGGGCTCAAAGCGCCGGTTTCCTTAGACCCGTCGTTAAAACTTATTGGTAACAATATAGTCGGCTGCGGCACATGCCATGTTCCTTACGCCGCTCCCACGCATACAGTGTTCTCAAATCTCAGAAGACTGTACCCAACAATCGCTGACCCGATGCTGGTGATGGATAACAGGAGGAGCGAGCTTTGCCTGGGGTGCCATGTGAAGTAGGCAGGACTGGGCCAACATCAGGATAACACTCAGGTCTTTAAAGTTATTTGAAACAAAATACTTGACACATACCTGAAGTTATATTATAAATCATTCTACAATTGCATATTGGATTAATCTTATCCAGAGTGGCAGAGGGACTGGCCCTATGAAGCCACAGCAACCGGTTCGCTTAATAAGCGGATGTCAGGTGCTAAATCCAGCAGGGCTGTGAAAAGCCCTGGAAGATAAGAAAAGGTGAGCCCTCTTCTTAGCTTCAAATGAGAAGGGGTTTTTTTTTGCCCTGAATCTTTTTTAGAAGTCTCCTCGTTTCATAGCCTTTCAGAAGCAGGGACAAAGCGGCATAATAGAATACAGTACGGTTAAAAATGGAGGGAGATCATAATATGAGTTACATGAAGGCTTTGAAGTGCAGGGAGTGCGGGAAGGAATACGCAAAAGAGGCGCTCCATGTATGTGAATTGTGTTTTGGCCCGCTTGAGGTCATTTACGAATACGACAAGATCAAAGAGGTCTTGACCCGTGAGATAATAGAGAAAAGGGCGCCAAATATGTGGAGGTACAGGGAACTGCTTCCGCTTGATAATGAGCCTTCAGTAGGCGCTCAGGTAGGTTTCACGCCTCTTGTAAGGGCGCATAACCTCGGTAAAGCGCTCGGCCTTAAGGAATTATATATTAAAAATGACGCAGTAAACTTTCCGACCCTGTCCTTCAAGGACCGTGTCGTTTCAGTAGCCATATCAAGGGCAAGGGAACTTGGCTTTAAGATCGTTGCCTGCGCTTCAACGGGAAATCTCGCCAATTCGGTTGCGGCAAACGCGGCTGCCTGCGGCATGGAGAGCTATGTGTTCATCCCGTACGACCTTGAAAAGACAAAGATCATGGGCACTATCGTCTACGGCGCGACAGTCGTAGGCATCAAGGGCACATATGATGAAGTCAACAGGCTTTGCAGCGAAATAGCCGGCAAATACGGCTGGGCATTCGTCAATATCAATATCAGGCCGTATTATGCGGAAGGCTCAAAGACCTTTGGTTATGAAATAGCGGAACAGCTTGGATGGAAGCTGCCTAAAAATATAATCGTACCGATGGCAGGCGGCTCGCTTATCACGAAGATTTCCAAGTCGTTTAAAGAGTTCATCAAACTTGGGTTTGTAGAGGATACCGGCACAAAGGTATTCGGCGCGCAGGCAACAGGCTGCTCCCCGATTATCAACGCCGTAAAAGAGGGCTCAGAGCTTATCAGGCCGGTCAAGCCCAATACGATTGCCAAATCCCTTGCAATAGGCAACCCGGCTGACGGGTACTATTCAGCCAAGGTCATGAGGGAGAGCGGCGGTTGGGGCGAGAGTGTCACAGACGAAGAGATAATCTCCGCCATGAAGCTTCTTGCCGAGACAGAAGGCATATTCGCGGAAACAGCCGGGGGAGTCACCCTTGGCGTTACAAAGAAGCTTATCGAGCAGGGCAGGATAAATAAGGACGAGTCGGTAGTTGTCTGCGTTACGGGCAATGGCCTTAAGACACAGGAAGCCCTGAACGGACATCTGAGCGAGCCCACAATCATCAACTCAAGGCTTTCCGAGTTCGAGGACCTTGTAAAGGCAAACGGCAAAGAGTACGTAGTGAAGGCTTAAGGGGTTAATTTTTTTCTGTTAATCTGAATAAATTTTCTGGTAATATATCATCTACTCGCCACTGTGCAGGCGTGAATGAACGAAGGAGTCGGGACAAGAGATGGCTGACCATTTTATTGAGGATAAAACTACAAAGGTTAATGTAAACCTCGAAGGAAAAGAGCAGAAGATAGATTTCAATGACCTTAAGTCAGGCGGTTTTATAAAGCAGAGGCAAAAAGACCTTTTTACCGTAAGGCTCAGATGCCCGGGTGGAAGGCTTTCAACCGAAAAGCTTGTTGAAATTGCCCAGATAGCCAATAAATACAGCAAAAAAGGCGTAGTGCATTTCAGCTTCAGGCAGTCCCTTGAGATACTTTATGTGGATTACAAGGAATTCAACAATATAGTAGCCGAGCTTGAAAAGATAGGCCAGAAGGTCGCCTCATGCGGCCCAAGGGTAAGGGTCCCGACCGCCTGCGGCGGCTGTGAGTACAACCCCAACGGCCTCACCGATACTCAGGGCATGGCAAAGATGGTCGATGAGAAATTCTTCGGCACTCCTACCCCGCATAAGTTCAAGACATCATTCTCAGGCTGTCCGATAGACTGCGCCAGGACAAAGGAGATGGACTTCGGTTTCCAGGGCGTAGTTGAGCCGGTATGGGAAGAACCTGATTGCACAGGATGCACTATCTGTTCAGAGGCCTGCAAAGAGGACGCTATCGTATCAGACCCTGATACCGGAAAGCCCATTTTCGACCCGATGAAGTGCATTTTCTGCGGCGATTGCATCAGGGCATGCCCGACAGAGGCATGGAAGCCCAAACGCTACGGCCATATCGTAAGGATAGGCGGCAAGCACGGAAGGCATCCGATGGAAGCCCTTGAGGTATGCAGGTTCCTCCCGGATGAGAAGGTGCCCGAGGCCATACAGAAGACAATCGAATGGTATAATGCCAATGGCAAAAGAGGCGAGAGGATAGGCAACGCCATTAAGAGGGTCGGCGTGCAGAACTATCTTGATTTCATGGCCCCTGTCTTTAAGGCAATACCGGCCCCGTTCGGCAAATAAGGGTTTTTCAGGGGCCATATAAAAATTAAAAGAGGGGATTATGACTGAGATAAAGGCAAATGCCTCCCTGGACCTTCGCGGCATCATGTGTCCGATAAATTTTGTTAAGACAAAGCTTAAGCTTGAGACCCTTGAGGCGGGAGAGGTCCTTGAAGTCATATTGGACAGCGGAGATCCTATCCAGAATGTCCCCAAGAGCATCAAGGAAGAGGGCCACAGGATAGTAGAGGTAAAGAAGGAAGGCGAGCATTTCAGGCTCAAGGTACAGAAGGGCTGATACGGAACTAATAAACCCCATAAGGGTTTATTAAATTAATATGATTAAATACCGATATGATTGAGGAGGCTTGAAATGGCAATAAAGGTTAGGATACCGACCCCGTTAAGGAAGATAACAAACGGTTCAGATGAAGTAGCTGCCGAGGGCTGTAATATTTCTGAAGTAATCGAGAACCTTGAAACCAACTATCCCGGGCTTAAGGAGCGCATATGCGAAGCCGACGGAAAGTTAAGGCGTTTCGTAAATATATACCTCAATGACGAGGATATCAGGTTCAAGAAGAACCTTGAGACGGAATTGAAGGAAAACGATGAGATTTCCATCATTCCAGCGATTGCCGGAGGAAAATTTTGAAGAAAAGGGTTTATCTCACTTATCCGAAAGAGCAGGTTAAAGAACCTCTTCTGTACCATGTGGCACAGCTTTTTAAAGTTGTGACCAACATCAGGCAGGCGAGCGTTTCCGACAAGATAGGGCTTGTGGCCCTTGAGCTTGAAGGTGAACCTGAAGCTATCGAGAATGCGATTAAATACTTTATTGAAAAAGGCGTCAAGGTCGAGCCCATCGAACTTGATATAATCGAATAATTCGCGTTTTTTCGGAATGTGAAAACCCCGCCGATTATGACGGGGTTTTTTTTTAAATTCGGCACTTGTTTAAGTTGTTTTTATATTTCAATTATTTGCCCGATTTTCAGGCAGAAATAAGGTAAATAGGTGAAATTTTTAAAAGGGAAACTCACTTCAAAATATCTTGACAAGCCTACTAAGGTATTATAAACTTGAGAAGCTTACTAAGGTATTTTTTTGCTTTTTGCCGGCACCAAATTACAGCTGTTGCGGGTACTATTTACCCCGTAGGGGGAGGTAAACATATATGAGTGGACACAAATTACTTGTAGCGGAACCTTCTAAATCAATAAGCACCGGAATAAAAGGCTCTGCTCTTGACCTGGTAGGCAATACTCCGCTTATTAAGATAAATAAGATCACCGAAGAGCTGCCAAAGGAAGTAGAGGTTTACGCCAAGCTTGAAGGGTATAACCCGGGCGGCTCGGTAAAGGACCGTGCGGCCTTAAGCATGATACTTGATGCTGAAAGAAGCGGAAGGCTCACAAAGGAGAAGGTGATACTTGATTCGACCTCCGGCAATACCGGCATAGCCTATGCCTGGATAGGCGCTGTAAAAGGCTACAGGGTAGAGCTTGTCGTTCCCGCCAATGTGAGCGAAGAACGCAAAAAAATACTCCATGCCTTTGGCGCGCATGTCATTTTTTCAAACCCTCTTGAGGGCTCTGACGGAGCCATCAGGCTTGCCTGGAAGCTCTATGTGGATAACCCGGATAAATACTGCAAGCTTGACCAGTACAACAACCCTTCAAACCCGCAGGCCCACTATGATACAACGGGCCCTGAGATAATAGAGCAGACAGAGGGAAGAATAACCCATTTCGTTGCCAGCATCGGAACAGGCGGCACAATAATGGGAACGGGAAGAAGGCTTAAGGACTTCAGGAAGGATATCCGTGTAATAGCCGTAGAGCCTGAGACAGCCTTCCACGGGCTTGAAGGGCTAAAGCACATGGCATCATCCATTGTGCCGGGCATCTACCATGAGGAAGAACTCGATGAGAAAGTGCCTGCCCCGACTGAAGATTCGTATAACATGGCAAAAAGGCTCGCGAGGGAAGAGGGGCTTCTTGTGGGTCAATCAGCAGGCGCGGCCATGTGGGGCGCGCTGGAAGTAGCAAAAAAGCTTAAAAAAGGCGTTGTAGTAGCCATATTCCCTGACGGAGGGGATAAGTACCTCTCTACCCGTTTGTGGGAAATTTAATATATACTTTTTAATAAGAACGGAGAAGCAGTTAGATGTTTTTCGGATTCGGCAGTAAATCGACAATAACCATACCCAGAGGCGTGTACGAAGAGATAATAAATCACGCCAGGGAATCTTATCCCAATGAGTGCTGCGGAGTAATTGTAGGCGGCTCGATCAAGGGAAGGAAGATATTTGATTCCCAAAGGGCCACGAACACAAATACCGAGAGGGCAAACGACAGATACATTATCGACCCGAAGGAACTCAACCTTATAGATAAGATAGCAAGGACGCAGGGGATGGACATAATGGGCTTTTACCATTCCCACCCCGACCATCCTGACAAACCCTCGGCAACAGACAGGGAATGGGGGCAGCCGGGCTACTCTTATATCATCATATCCGTCAAGGGAGGGACTGAAGTCTCTGTCAGGAGCTGGATATTCAATGATGACAATGAGGAATTCAAGGAAGAGAAGCTTGAGATAGTCGAGCCTAAGTAAGCTTTTCTCAGGGCTTTAAAAACTGCGTCTCCCGTAGTCTTTTTGCCCCTTTTAAGGGGCTATTTTTATAAAGGCAAGAAGTTGCAATAAGTTGAATTTATCAAGTAGCACGGAGGAACGGCAAGGCCATGGATTTTACAGAAGAGCAAATAGAACGGTATTCAAGGCATATCATATTGCCCGAGGTCGGCGGCAGAGGACAGGCAAAGCTTCTAAAGAGCAAGGTGTTCGTGCTTGGCGCGGGCGGACTGGGCTCGCCATCCCTGCTTTATCTTGCGGCAGCAGGTGTCGGCACAATAGGCATTGCTGACGGGGATTGCGTAGATATGAGCAACCTTCAGAGGCAGGTAATACATAATACCGATACGGTAGGCAAGCCCAAGGTACATTCAGCGGCTGCCACCATCAATAAATTGAACCCTGATGTTAATGTGGTTCCTTTCCACGGACGCCTTACGGTAGATAACATAAGGGAGATAATCAGGGACTATGATGTAGTACTTGACGGAAGCGACAACTTTCCGACAAGATTTCTGATGAATGACGCGGCGTTTTTTGAGAACAAGCCGCTTGTCTCAGGCTCCATGTTCAGGTTTGACGGGCAGGTGTCGATATTCCACCCTGCAAAAGGCTACCCGTGTTACAGGTGCCTTTATCCTGAACCGCCTCCGAAGGGACTTGTGCCGAGCTGTCAGGAAGCTGGTGTGCTTGGCGCTCTTGCGGGCGTCATAGGCGTATTGCAGGCAGTAGAGACGGTAAAGCAGGTGCTTGGGATAGGCGAGAGCCTTGCGGGCCACCTGATGATATTCGATGCCCTTAAGATGACATTCAGGAAGGTCAAGGTCAGGAAAGACCCTGAGTGCGCCCTTTGCGGAGAGAACCCGACCATCACCGAGCTTAAGCAGTATGAGGAACAGGCCTGCGAATTCAAGGCCGCAACCTGCGAGAGCTGATTTTGATTTGTCCTGTGCCCGCGGCGTATGCCGCGGGCCCTTTGAAAGTTCTGGCCTTAAAAACCCTTGGCTAAAGCCTTGGGAGGATTCATTGATTTGATTTATTCACCTGCCTTCAAAAATTGCCTGTAAATTGAATGAAAAAAAATTACCTGAATAATCCGGGCTCGCTTAAGATTGACCTGATGCTCCGGGGCATAAGGATTGATGACCCTCTTGTCAAGGCTTGGGCGTGCGGGACTTCAGGCGTGGATATACTATTGCCTCAGAATACCCTTGTGAACATCCCTTGCAGGGAAGAGTTCACCAAGGGCTCTCCTTATACCATTAAAAAAAGGGACGGCAATTATCTTATTACAGACGGGGCAGAGGAAGTGCCCGTAAGCCTGGTGCCGAGGCCTGAGTTCTATAACAGGAAGACCACTACAGGCGTGCCGTTTACCAGTATAGCGGTAGTTCATGGCAGCTATACCGTAATCACTCCTTCTCCGAGGTGCGATTTTTTTAACAGGAGCATTGAGTGCAAGTACTGCGCAGGCAACTTTGATGTCAAGGGCAGCAGCAATGTCACTTATACCGTAGAGGAAGTGATTGAGACCGTGGAAGCGGTGCTTAAGGAGAAGGCCTCTGAGATAATATACCTTTCGATAGGATTCAGCGAGAGCGATGACGGGGGAATATCATTTTTAAAGCCTTATCTGACAGCCATCAAGAAGCACTTTAATTGCCTTGTGGCTGTTGAGGCGCTTCCGCCAAAGCAGAACCACTGGATTGATGAGACCTACGCCATAGGCGCTGATTCAGTCCTTTATAACCTTGAGATATTCGACCCTGAGCTTTTTGAGATAATATGCCCGGGAAGGGCAAGCCTCATCGGAAGAAAAAGGTACATGGAGTCCCTGGAGTATGCGGCAAAGATATTCCCGAACGGCACTGTTGCCTCACACCTGATTGTCGGGCTTGAGCCGCCGGGGTCAACCTGCATGGGAATAGATTACCTTACCGGTATCGGAGTTGTCCCGATACTCCCGATATACAGGCCCACTTCAAGCAGGGCTTTAAGGATAGAGCCTTTGAACGCGGAGATAATCCTGCCTGTTTACAAGCACCTTTACCACGCTGTTAAAAAAAGCGGCGTGAACATGAACTGGGTCAGGGACATAAGCATGGTTACTACTCCCATAGAGGTCAAGACCCTTGCGGGAGACGGGGCCAGCAAGACTACATTAGTAGAAAATTTCTATAAAACCAAAATAGGTATCAAGGCGGCATGGGGTTTGTCCACTCTAAGGAGAAAACTCAGAGTTAAAGGTTCCAAGGACCCGTCTGATTCAAAGCATTGATTTTACGGAGTAGTTGGTGAGCGTTGAGATAGATACAAGGCCTATATGGCTTCTTATTTTCCTGAAAGCAGTAAGGCCGCTGTTCTTTTTGTTGATGGGACTTGCTTTCCTTTATGCGGTTCAGATGCCCACGCCAGAAGGCCTGACCATCGGCGGGCAAAGGGCCATAGCCATATTTTTCGTCTGCCTTATCCTGTGGGTCACCAATGTAGTGCCCCTTGCAATAACAAGCCTCTTTGCCATTGTCCTGGTCCCGCTTCTCGGTGTTCTTACCCAGAAAGATACCTATTCCCTGTTCGGGAATGAGGCAGTGTTTTTCATCCTCGGCGCATTTATTCTTGCAGGCGCGATAATGCATTCGGGGCTTTCCAACAGGATAGCCCTGAACATAATGGACAGGTTCGGCGGTTCTCCGAGGAAACTTCTTTTAAGCATATTTCTGCTTGCCGCCGTGCTTTCGTTCTTTATGTCAGAGCATGCGGTCGCCGCGATGCTATTTCCCATTGTCCTTGAGATATCCAAAAGCCTTGGGCTTAAGCCCGGCAAATCCAATTACGGTAAGCTCATGTTCTTTGCTCTTGCGTGGGGCTGTGTCATAGGCGGCGTCGGCACATTCCTCGGCGGGGCGAGAGTGCCGCTTGCGATAGGAATATTAAAAGAGACAACAGGGGCATCTATTGAATTTCTTGATTATACAATCGCGGTATTCCCGCTTGTCATCATAATGATGTTGGTCGGCTATATGCTTCTTACGAGGTTTTTCCCCATCGATATTACCGGGGTTGAAAGCGCGAGGCAGGTCCTTGCCAAGAGGCTCAAGGGCCTTGGCAAAATGACATATTCAGAGTATTGCGTAGGTGCGGTACTGGGACTGACGATACTTGCGTGGATATTCTTCGGCAGAAGATTTGGGCTTGCAACAATTGCATTAAGTTCGGTTGTAATGCTATTTATGCTTAGGCTCGTAAGATGGAAAGATATCGAAGAATATGTGAATTGGGGTATAATACTGATGTACGGAGGGGCCATCATACTTGGGACCGCGCTCGATAAGAGCGGGGCAGCCTCATGGCTCGTAAACGGCGCAATAGGCAAATGGGCGACGAGCCCATGGACTGTGTTTGCCATCTTCTCGCTTCTTTCCATTTTTCTTACCGAGGCAATGAGCAACGCCGCCGTCATAGCTATACTGCTTCCCGTAAGCATAGGAATGGCGGAGAACCTTTCCATGGACCCGTCCATAGTGACTTATTCGATAGCCGTGCCTGCCGGACTTGCCTTCATGTTCCCGATGTCAACTCCGGCCAATGCCATAGCTGTCTCGTCGAATTACATAACCGTAAAGGATATGGTAAAAGGCGGCTTTATAATGTGCATAACCGCATGGCTGGTATTTAACCTGGTTGCGGCTTACTGGTGGCCGCTTATCGGAATGGGGTATTCGAAATGAAGGATGTATTGTTAGTGCTTTCCACATCAGGCATTTCAGATGAGGCAATCAACTTCGCCGTTGAAAAGGCTAAAAAAGACGGAGTTGGCATTATCGCGCTCTATCTGCTTGAGGCAGGCGCCGCCGATGAGGTCTTTGATACCTTTACCGATATAGGTTTTATCGGAGACAGGCCCTCGACACAGCTTTCCGAATCCATCATGAAAGAGTTCAGGCAGAGGGGTTATGAGGAACTTGGCAAGGTACAGGTCAAGGCAATGGAGGAGGGGGTTGATTTTGAGCCTGTAATGGAGCAGGGCGATTTTGTAAAGACAATCCTTAAAGAGCTTAATGAGAGGGATATCAGTACAGCGATATTGGTCAGGAGAAAGAGAAGGAACTTCTTCAGATATTTCTCCAGGTCAGTTACCGATGAAATAAAAGAGAAGGCCCAATGTGAGGTAATAATCTTCACTGAGGAATAAACAAAGCAAAAAAGACGGAGGATAAATATGTCTGAGAAAATATGGACTGAAGAGGAACTTAAAAAAGTAAATGACAGCCTTGAAGGCAAGAGTCCTGAAGAGGCTTTGAAATGGGGGCTTGATAACTTCGGACAGGAAGAGATTTCGCTTGCCTGCAGCTTCGGCCCTGAAGATGTGGCCCTTGTTGACATGATAGTTAAGCTGAGGCCTGAGGCACGGATATTCTATCTGGATACCGACCTGCTCTTTAAGGAATCCCTTGACGTAAGGGACAAGCTCATATCAAAATACGGTATCAAGCCCGAAAGGTTCGGCGCAAAGACTAACCTTGAGGAAATGGCAGCCGAGTTCGGCCCAGAGCTTTGGAAAAAGGAACCCGACAAATGCTGCAATATCCGTAAAATGGTTCCCCTTGCCGAGGCGCTTTCGAACTTAAGGGCGTGGGTAACAGGCATCAGGAGAGAGCAGTCCCCCACAAGGGCCAATGCGCCTGTTGTAAGCTGGGACGCCAAGTTCAAGCTGGTAAAGATAAACCCGCTTGTTGCCTGGAAAGACAAGGATGTATGGGATTATATCCATAAGCATAATATCCCTTACAATGTCCTCCATGACAAAAATTATCCGTCTATCGGCTGTGAGCCTTGCACAAAGCCCGTTATGCCCGGAGAAGACCCGAGGGCAGGCAGGTGGGCAGGTTTCCAGAAGACCGAATGCGGGCTTCACAAGTAATTTGCAGATAAAATTCATTCAGAATAGAATATTCAGGAGGCTTACAGGTGGAAGGACTTATACAGCCGCACGGCGGCAGGCTTATCAACAGGGTTGTTGAAGGAGTTGAAAGGGAAGAGCTTGAGAGAAAGGCTAAAGACCTTAAAAAGATAGCCCTCAACGACAGGGAAGTTTCGGATATCGAGATGATATCGATCGGCGCGCTTAGCCCGCTTGAAGGCTTCATGGGCAAGGACGATTACCATTCAGTAATGGATACCATGCACCTTAAGAACGGGCTGCCGTGGACAATACCCATTACCCTTTCAGCCACTTTGGAAGAGGCAAAGACGCTTAAGGAAGGAACAGACATAGCCCTTACCGACAAGAACCACGCGATAATCGGCGTGCTCCATCTTGAGGAGATATTCCCGATAGATAAGGAGAAGGAAGCCATACAGGTCTACGGCACTGCCGAGGATAAACACCCCGGAGTTAAAAAGGTCTATGAGATGGGAGAGATGCTCCTTGGCGGAAAAGTATCCCTCTTAAAAAGGCCTGTTCATACAGAGTTCCTTGAGCAGAGGCTTGACCCCAGGGACACAAGGGCGCTCTTCAGGGAAAAGGGCTGGAAGAGGGTAGTAGGCTTCCAGACAAGAAATCCCATACACAGGGCACACGAGTACATCCAGAAGTGCGCTCTTGAGACAGTTGACGGCATAATGATACACCCGCTTGTCGGAGAGACAAAGGGCGATGACATCCCGGCAACGGTACGCATGCGCTGCTATAAGGCTTTGATAGAGAATTACTATCCCAAGGACAGGGTGGCTCTTGTCGTAAATCCTGCCGCAATGAGATATGCAGGCCCTAAAGAGGCGGTTTTCCATGCCCTTATCAGGAAGAACTACGGCTGCACTCATTTCATCATAGGCAGGGACCACGCAGGCGTAGGCAATTACTACGGCACATTCGATGCCCATTACATCTTCGATAACTTTGACCCGGCATTGATCGGCATCACGCCGATGTTCTTTGACTATACCTTCTATTGCAAGAAGTGCGCAGGCATGGCCTCATACAAGAGCTGCCCGCACGGAAGCGAAGACCATATCATCCTTTCAGGCACAAAGGTAAGGGAGATGCTCAGGGGCGGAATATGCCCTCCGCCCGAGTTCAGCAGGCCTGAGGTAGCGGCGATACTTATTGAGGCGATGAAAGGCCAGGCGCAGCCTGCCTGATTTCGCTTGATTCCGGCTAAAAATCGAATATACTTTCTAAGTTGGTAATACTGCCGAGCGGGAAAAATGGAAGATTTAACCGGATTAAAAAAAGAATTTATAAAGGCCGCCGAGGAGCTTGAGCCAAGGCTCACAAAGCTCAGCGATGGCTTTTATCATCACCCGGAGACCGGCCTGGAGGAGTGGAGGACATCCTCCGCCATGCAGGAGCTCCTTAAGGAATTCGGCTTTTCAGTTGAGTCTAACCTTGCCGGGATGCCTACGGCATTCAGGGCCCGGTTAGGCTCAGGGAAGCCCTCCATAGCCTTGTTGGCTGAGATGGACGCACTTCCCGCAGTCGGACACGGCTGCGGGCATAATATTGCAGGCACAGCCTCTATAGGGGCTGCGGCCGCGCTTTCAAAGATCCTTTCAAAAAGACTTCCCAAAGACAAAGGCAGCCTCATCGTTCTCGGAACTCCTGCCGAAGAGCTTGGCAAGGGCAAGATAGAGATGATAAAGGCAGGTATCTTTAACGATATCGATGCCTCCATGATGGTGCACGGCTCTTCAAAAAGGACTGTAGTAAAGCATTTCCTCGGCCTTATCAGGCTTAACTTCGTATTCCACGGCCACTCAAGCCATGCCTCGGCATACCCTGAAGAAGGCATCAACGCGCTTGACGCGGTAATCCTTTTATTCAACGCCATAAACGCCTTAAGGCAGCAGACAAGGACCGATGTCAGGATACACGGCATAATAACGGACGGCGGAAGGGCGCCCAATATCATACCTGACAGGGCAGAGGCGAACTTTTATGTAAGGGCCAATGATCTTAAAGAGCTTGATTCAATAAAAAAGAGGGTTATCAACTGCGCCGAGGGCGCTGCCGTCTCTACAGGCTGCAGGCTTGAATGCACAGAGGTCGGCGAGTTAAACGCTCCGATGAAGATAAATCTCTCTTTTGTCAATGCTTACAGAAAGTCGCTTGATTATCTTGGGCTTGAGGAAGACAGGCAGGCCCCGGAAAAAAATGTCGGCTCATCCGATATCGGCAATGTCTCACAGATAATCCCGACTATTCATCCCCATGTGCCTATAAGGGAGGGGATAAATATACACACCCACGAATTCGCAGCCGCAACAATCACCTCTGACGGCCACAGGGCTTTAATGGAAGGCGTTAAGACCCTTGGGCTGACCGCGATAGACCTCATCTTTGACCCTAAAACACTTCATGAGATTAAAAAGGACTTCCAAAGGCAGGAATAATCGATTTAAGCATGCCTTAATGGTAAGTCCCTCTTGATTCAAATTGTGAATTAATTTATGATTCCTATATGAAATGTGCCTTTTCGCACATCATTTTTTCTGTTCCGCATGGTAACAGAAGGTGATGCGAAGAGGAGCTAAAGAACTTCCGGCGTTATGCCAGTTCGCCTTCAGGCTTTCCCCGACTGCCATCAACGCGCTTGTATCCCAAAAAAAGCGGAGAGGACAAATGGATTTCAGCTTCACTCGCAAAAAGATAATTATAAAACCGGAATATCAGTTAAGGCTCGCGCTGACATTTTTCATTTACATAATTTTATATTCCATAGTTTTGGGTTTCATAATCTTTTATCCTTTATACAACGACCTTAACGCAGCCGCCAGCATAGAAGAGCAGACCCGCATATCAGCCCTTGTCCTTTATCTGCACAAGAGGATATGGATAGGGCTCTTATTTGTAGCCGTTCTGGCCGCGGTACATGCGATATTTGCGTCACATAAGTTAGTAGGCCCCATGTACCGGTTTGAGAAGGCGATGAATGAGCTTATCAGGGGCAATTACAAGCTCAGGATACGCATAAGAAAGAAAGATGAGTTCAAGGAGATGGAAGGCCTTATCAATAGGCTTTCCGAGCTTCTTGATATTGAGAAGACAAGGGACGCGCAGTTCTATACTGATATGAAAATGCGGCTTGAGATGATCTCCGCGATGCTTGAGGCCGAAGGCGCAGCTTACCCTCCTGAGGTCAGGAGACTCATGCAGGACCTTGTTTTAGAGCTGAGTTCACGCGCGCAACATAAAAATTATTAAGGTTTTTAATGTTGAGAACATCTTCCAAAAAAAAGAGTTCAGCACAGGGCGGCTTCACCGTCCTTGAGCTTCTTTTTGTCATGTTCATAGTCGCGATCCTGGCTGTTTTCGCCATCCCGGCTTATATAGGCTTTATTCAAAAGGCACGGGAGACTGCGGTTGTGTCCTATCTTTCAAAGATAAAAAAGGCCGAGGAAGTCCACAGGCTCGGGCTTAATTCAGGCGGCCTCTATTCCAACAGTTTTGATGTTCTTGAAGATACCGGTATCGTCCCTCCCGCTACAGGCATCTCCAGCCGTGTGGAACATGATTACACCTTTGACCTTACTGCCGGAGTTGACGGAAGCAGTCTGCCCTACTGGAGGGTTAATGCCGCTCCTTTAAGTTCGGATGCAAGCGCAAAATGGTTCTATATCGATGATCAGGGCCCTGTGAGATACGAAACAGGGGCCGCGGCAACAGCCTCAAGCCCAGTCTTAAAACGATAATTCCCGAGCATGAAAAGCCGAAACATTGCGAGTGTCAGACTATTAGACTTAATTCCGCAACTGTGATATATATTGAGGAACAAACCTTAAGGACGGAAATTTTTTAAGCCGCAAGGGCATCTCCAAAGGGGAGAGGGCGCCGGAGGCCGAATTTATAGGAGGTTTGTATGAACCAACAGGGGATTGAATTCCCGGGCCGTTACAGAACCATTATCAAGATAATTCTGCTCACGATACTGCTTATCTATCCGCTTCTCGTCAATGCCGAAACGCAACCCGAATCAAAATCAGTCGAGTCCACAGGCATGGCGGTCATTACAGATAACAATGTGCCCGTAGCACGGGACGCAGCCGTTGGGGACGCCCTGAGAAAGGCTGTTGAACAGGCTGTAGGCACCATGGTCTCTTCTGAGACAATGGTTGAGAACTTCCAGCTCCTCTCCGATAATGTTTACACAAAGACACAGGGCTACATAAAGAGTTATACGGTTACCAAAGAAGGGCAGTCACAGGGCTTTTATCAGGTGACTGTAAAGGCGTTGGTCGAGGTAGGCACTCTTATGGACGACCTTAACGCAATGGGGATTTTACAGAAAAAGGCAGAAAAGCCCAGGGTGCTTTTCATGATAGCCGAAAAGAACATAGGGCATAAGTATTATACATTCTGGTGGTGGGGCAAGAGCGAGTTCAAGGGCGAGACCGTGGATATATCAGCCGCGGAGACATCCTTGAAGCAAATTTTCCTTAATAAAGGCTTCAATGTTGTCGATATGTCAGGGAGCACCGAGAGCTTTGTCGTTGAAGACTCTTTCAAGGTTGAAGACCTCACAAAAGACGGCGCAAAACAGATAGGCAAGAAGCTTAACGCGGAAATAGTAGTATTCGGCAAGGCAATGGCAAAGGAAGGCCCGAGGACGCCCGAGAGCGCGGTAGGGACCTATCTGGCGGACATAACGCTTCAGGCAGTAAGGGTAGATGACGGCGGAGTGCTTGCCTCAGCCAGCGGCCACGGGGCGGCCCGCCATATATCCGAGATTACAGGCGGCTCTGAGGCAATACAGAAGGCGTCTTCCGAGCTTGGTGAGAAGCTCATTGAGCAGATAGTCCAGAGGTGGTCCGCAGGCCATGAGATTACAGTTAGGCTCAGGGGCGTTACCGATTACCTCAGAGTTGTGGAATTTAAAAACCTCCTCAGGGGCAGGGTCAGGGGAGTGCAGTCAGTCTACCAGAGAAGGTTTGAGAACGGGGAAGCCATATTCGAGATTGAGTCAAAAGTACCTGCCCAGCAGGTAGCTGATGACATACTCAAGCTCGGGTTGAGCCTGAGGGTTTTAAGCACCTCGCCCAATACGATAACGGTTGTAATGGAGCCGGTGCAGCAGTAAGATAGTTCGGAATAAACCTGAAAAGCCCTGATTTAAGGTCCGTGGGGCAGTTGAGATGAGATTTTATGAAAAAGTTTCGTGTACTGCTCTTAGCCGTTTTTTTGCTTGTTCTCGGCGCATGTGCCGCGCCCATGCGCCACAGAGTTCCTCCCAATTACTCTAACCCGATATATACGGTAGCCGTTTTGCCGATGTATAACGCCTCCAACGATGTGGAGGGGGCGCGCATGGTCAGGGAGGAATTCAATAAGAGGATTCAGAATATCAATTATCTTATAAAGCCTCTGAGCGAAGTCGATAGGGTGCTGATGGACCAGATGGGCATAACCCTGGGCTCGCAGCTTGAGATGACAAACCCGAAGCAGCTTGGTGAGATACTCGGGGTGGACGGGGTCGTTTACGGTTATCTCCTGAACTTCGATGATATCACCACAGGCGTATACAACGCCAAAAGGGTAAGGGCAGGTTTTAAGCTCGTGGACACCAAAACAGGCGTCGTGATGTGGGCTGACGGGCATGGCGTAAAAAGCCTGCTTGCGGGAAGCGATGTGGGCACAGGCATAACATTATTGAAGGAAGCTCAGGACTCTAAAGAGGGGCTTGATTATTACAAGGCCATAGAAGGCCTTAATGAAATACCGGGGCTGAAAAACTGGCAGATAATAAGGGCTGGAGGCACGAAAAAAGTAGGGGATGCGGCTGCCTTGGCCCTTGGTGAAAAACTTTTGACAAAGGCCTTGAAGATACATTTAAGGCTTGAATCCGATACAATGCTCAATAGCATTGTAAAGGGCTTCCCGGCAGGGCCGGGCTCTTCGAGGACAGCGGCAGCTCCGTCAGAGCCTGAAAAAAAATAATTTTTTAGGCTGCTGACCTGAAGTGCCGAGGTTTTCAGTCCTCGAATCGGTTTATTCGAAATTTGGATTTTTAACAGGAGGTATATATGATTAAGAGCTTGAGTTACAGGCCTGTGATTTTCACCGCCCTTTTGGCCGGTGTTTTTATTTTTACGGGCTGCGGGTCTATTAACACTACGGGAGTGGTTAAAGACGATGTAACGCTTTCCGGGCAGACAAAAAAACTTGAGGAAGCGGGTTCCCAGTACAGGGGGCCTGAATATACCATAGCCATTCTGCACTTTGACAACAAGACGCCGAGCAGGACTATCGGGGTTGGCGAGGCCGCAACAGATGTCCTGAGAACAATTGTAAAGCAGTCGGGCCTTGAGCCTATTGTGCTTACAAAAGATGAGATGAAGCAGCAGGAGAGGATGATAGAGCTACAGCAGACAGGCGCGGTAAAGACAGGCAAGAAAAACGCCGCCGAAGGCTTTGACTCAATTGACTTCAGGATCTCAGGTTCAGTCACATCATATTCAGAGCTTGAGGAATCATCAGATAATCTCCTGACCCAGAGCAAGAACCATATAGCAAGGGTGCAGGTCGATTATGCGCTTGTCGATGTGGCAACAGGTAGAAGCCTTCTTTCAGAATCAGGAGTTGGCGAATACAGCAAAAAGACAAGCGGCGTGCTTGGGCTTGGCGCAAAATCCACGGCTGACCAGGCATTGAGGGACGGCGCATTGAGGGACGCCCTTACAAAGGCCATGACCAAAATGGTAAATAAGCTTAACTCTATCCCGTTCCAGAGCAGGGTAGTGCTTGTTGAGAGCAACAATGTAGTAATCAGGGCAGGCACAAAGAGCAGGCTTGACCCAGGTACGGTTATGGGCGTTTACAGGCCCGGAGCTGACCTCGTTGACCCTGATACAGGCAGGGTAATAGGCAAGAGGGAGAAGCAGATAGGCGAAGTAGTCCTCACCCAGCACCAGGGAGACAATGTATCTGAGGCGACGATTAAATCAGGAGTTGGTTTTCAGACGGGCGATGTCGTAAAAGTCCTTAGATAGGAGGATTTGATGAAAAATTTTTTAAAGGTATTTTCTGTTTTTATTTGCATGGCTCTTCTTTTCGCGGGCTGTTCAAAGCCTGTGATGAAGTGCACTTCACCTGAGGACAACCCCAGGCACCATTATCTCAAGGGTATGGACCTTCTGGAGGAAAACAAGGTCGGAGACGCAACAGCCAAATTCGACCGTGCCGTTTACTGCGATGAAAAATTCAGCTCCGCGCACTCGGCCATGGCGATTGTCGAGGCCATGAAAGCAAGCTCGCAAAAGACTGACGGATACCGCAGCGTTGACATTGCAAAGGCTATGGAGCACCTCAAGGCAGCTAAAAAGACCTCTGAAACGCCTGAGGACGACTTTGCGTACCATCTGGCCTCAATGCGCGTGAATATGATTCTCAAGCAGGCAGAGTGGCTTGATGAGGTCAAAGATGATTACAAAGACGCGACAAAGCTTAAGGTCGATGAGAAGAAGCTCATCTATTATAACGGGAAGGAAGCAGCCTCATATTTCATGGGCGCTGCCTATCTTGACGCAAGGGAGTTCCAGAGCGCAAGGGATAAGTTCGGCGAAGTGCTGAGCGCGAAGAAGGACAGCAAATGGAATGCCTTTGCTGAGAGCGGATGGAAGAAGACGGATAAGATAGTAAGGGCTCTTGCAGGCATTACGCTCGGCGATGTGGGCAAGGAGATTGCCTTGAAAGATTCGGTCAAGAGGGGAGATATGGCGGCCCTTTTTGTCGATGAGCTTATGCTTGAGAAGCTCTTTGCGGGCAGGATTCCCGTCAAATCAGCGGTCGATAAGAAGCAGCCTGATTTCATCCCTGCCGATATGCTCAACAACGCGTTCAGGGAAGAGGTCAAGACAATGATGAAGTGGGAAGTAAGGGGGCTTGAGCCTGTCTATGACAATACGACAAAGGCATTCCTCTTTAAGCCTGATGAGCCGGTCTCAAGAAAAGAGTTTGCCCTTGTGCTTGAGGATGTGCTTTTAAAGATTACAGGAGATGAGGGGCTCTCAAGGGCGTATTTCGGCCATGAGAAATCCCCGTTCCCGGATGTGCCTGCCACATCAGCCTGGTACAATGCCATTATGAACATAACCACAAGGAACATGATGGAGACCGAGCTTTCAGGCGAGTTCAGGCCTAATGACAATATCGACGGGGCAGAGGCAGTGCTTGCCATAAGGGTATTAAGGCAAAGGCTCAATATAAATTAATTCCCGATTAAGTGATGGAAGCCAATTAACGGAGGCGATAGATGAGAAAATTGCTGTTAGTTCCCCTGATGATCTTCCTCTTTGCCGCAAGCGCATGGGCGGAGATGAACCAGGGTTTGCCGCAGGTGGTCACAGACCCGAGACAGGCCTTTGTGACGGGTTCGATAGTTGTTAAGGGAGAGGGCGCTGCACCCACGGAAAAGAAGCTTTCAGCCGCGCAGAAGAGGATTATGGCACTGAGGGCGGCTAAGGTAGTGGCGCTCAGGGAAATTGCCGAGATATTGGATGGTGTTGCCATAAGCGGCGAGACAACGGTAGTCAATGCCGCCGCTGAATCGGATACTGTCCGCGCTACCGTGCAGGGCATCGTAAAAGGCGCGCAGGTAATCAAGGAAATATACGACCCTTTAAGCGAGATGGCGGTCGTATATGTAACAGTGCCCATGACAGGGCCTAACGGCATTATGGGGCAGTTGCTGCCTCAGGTCATACCCCTGGCGCCTCCGGCATGGCCTGCATACCAGCAGCCGCTGGAGACTGTACAGCCGTCCAATTTTGACGGCCTTATAATAGATGCAAGGGAGAAGCCGTTCAGGCCGGCCCTTATTAACCGCATAGTCACAAAGAACGGTGAAAGCATCTATGACCCCGCAAAGGTCGCCCAGGACATACTTGTTGAAAGGGGAGCCGCGGAATATACCAATGACATTGGGAAGGCAAAGGCTCTTTTAGGTGAAAGGGGCTCAAGCAATCCTCTTATCATAAAAGCCGAAGGCATTGTAAGGTCAACGGATGTGGAGGTTGCTCCTGAGGACGCGAGCGCGATATTCAGTTCAAATCAGTCCAAAAACTACCTTGAAGGCGCAAAGGTGGTTTTTGTTTTAAGATAGCTGTTGAGAAGAAAAAATACTCGGAGGTGCAGTTGTGAGGAAATTGTTTGTAGCTGTTTTTATGTTTGTTGCTCTCGCTTTCACAGCGTCAACAGCTTCAGCCGTGGTAGATGTTGAAGGCAGGTACTGGTTTACTGAGCTTGACGACACTATAAAGGTAACGAGCGGAAATGTTATCGGAACTGAGATAGACCTTAAAAATGACCTTGGCGTCGATGATAAGAAGAACTTCTGGGAAGGCAGAATAACCCTTGAGCTCGGAAGCCACAAATTGAGATACGGCTATATGCCCCTTAAATGGGACGGCTCTAAAAACCTGACACAGTCAGTTGTCTTCAATGGCCAGACTTACTCAGCCTCCGCCGATGTAAATTCAGAACTTAAGATGGATTATCACCGCCTCGGGTATGAGTATGATTTTTTTGATACCCTCAATAACCGTCTCGGCGTAATCCTTGAGGTAAAATATTTTGATGGGGACGCAAAGCTCAAGTCAACTTCCCTTGGCCTCAATGAGCAGGAAAGCTTCAAGCTGCCGATCCCCACAGTGGGTATAACAGGTCAGGTAGGCCTTCCCCTTCTTTTAAGCGTCGGCGGTGAAGTGACAGGCGTAACACTGGGCAGCTCGGCATATCTTGTAGATGCGGAAGCAGGCATTAACCTTAAGCCTGCCCCGTTTGTCGTGATATCTGGCGGCTACAGGATCTTTAAGCTCCATGTCGAGAGTGATGATGATAAAGTAGACCTTACTGTAAAAGGCCCGTTCGTATCTCTCAGGGCTGATTTCTAAATAAGAATTTTAATCATTCACCGGGGGTATTTTCCATCATTGGAATCCCCCGGTTTTTTTATTTTCAATGTATTCTCAGACTGCGGCGCGCTCTCGTAGGAAACATTGCTCTCGCCTGCGCATAATTTTAAAATAATTAAAGCAAATACTTTAAAAAAAATTGTAAATATTGTATAATTTTCGCGAATTTAGGTGTGCGTTTAAGGTCCGGGCGCACGATTCGGGAAAAGGCTGAATGAAAATTATCAGGTATTTAGGCGAATCTGTCCTGAGGCGTTTCACGGTCCTCAGTTCGGTATGGGAAATACTCCTCTCCTCATTTCTGAATCTCATCTTCAGGTTCCATCGGGGCCGCAAGGCTACCTTAAGAGTACTTCTCAAACAGATATACTTCACAGGTTTTGAGGCCATACCCATCGTGTCCTGGATAGCCATTGTCCTCGGCCTCATCATCGTCACACAATCACTTTCAATCCTTCCCAGATTCGGCGGAGAGGGCTTGATAGGCGAGATATTCGTATGGGTAGTCATCAGGGAAGTCGGCCCTGTATTCGCCTCTGTAATCGTTATCGCGAGGAGCGGAACAGCGATTGCCTCCGAGCTTGGCAGCATGAAGATATCCAAAGAGATAACCTCCCTTGAAGTGATGGGCATAGACCCCATCCATTACCTCATAACACCAAGGGTAATCGGGACCGGCATCAGCGTACTTCTCCTGACATTCTATTTCGAGGCAGTATCCATCCTTGGCGGCTATTTGCTCGCCGGCTTCGGCAAGAATATCTCTTTTTCCGTCTACACGCAGAGCATACTTGAGGCAATGGGGTTTCTTGAGATAGGAGTTTCGCTCTTGAAGAGCTTACTCTTCGGGCTTATAATAGGCGCAGTCTGTTCTTATCACGGGTTGATGGCAGAGAAGTCAATTACGCAGATACCGCAGCAGACCACAAAGGCGGTCATAGGAAGCCTGAGGCTTGTCTTTGTGATGGATGCTGTAATAACTTTTGTCTTTTTTATGTAGGGTTTTAAAAGAATGGCTCAATTCGTAGAGATAAAGGAACTGACAAGCTATTCGGAGGATGGGAGGGCGGTATTTGAAAATGCCGGCCTGATCTTAAAAGGCGGGGAAAGGGTTCTTATTACCGCGCCTGTGGCATCAGGCAAAAGCCTTTTGCTTAAGCTCCTCTCAGGCATTGAGAAGCCTGAAAAAGGCCAAGTCCTCATATTCGGGGAGGATACCTCGGCAATTGATAATGAAGCTTTGAACAGGCTTCGCAGCAGGCTGGGGTTCGTTTTTCAGGATAATGTGCTTATAAGCAACCTCAAAGTGCTTGAGAACATCGCGCTCCCTTTATTATACCATTCAAATATGCCCTATGATGAGGTAATGGAGCGGGCTTTGGAACTCCTTGATAAAACGGGCTTCAGGGGCGACCCATGGGTACAGCCGGGAAGCCTTGCCCTCTACTCAAAGAAGGAAGTCGCAGTTGCCAGGGCAATGGCTTTGGAGCCTGACATAATAGTGTGCGAGAGCTTGTGCGAAGGGCTTACTGAGGCTGAAAAGGGCCAGATATCAGACCTTTTGATAAAATATCAGGAGAACAGTAACAGGCTTCTTGTATTTACTGCGGTCAATGACGCGGATGCAGGCCTCCTGAGGCCTGACCGTGTCATCAGGATTGAAGGGAACAGGTTTTTGGAATAGTATGGATAAGATAAAAGAAAAGGATTCAAGGTTTAAATACCTTGAGGTAAAGGTCGGCATAATGGCATTAATTGCCATTATAGGTATAATTATCTTAATTGTCCTTGTCGGGAGGGAAAAGGACCTGTTTACTCCCAAGTACCGCCTGCATTTTGTATCCATGAGCGGAACAGGCTTTACCGAGGGGATGCCTGTTAAGCTCTCCGGCTTCAAGATAGGCAGAGTGAAGAGCATCGAGCTTACGGATGACGCAAAGGTAAAGGTAACTACGGAGATAAATAAAAAGTACGAGAGATGGGTCAGGGAAGGGTCAAAGGCAAGGCTGTCCAAGGAGGGGCTCATAGGAGAATCCATAATTGAAGTGACCGTGGGAAACCCTGCCGGGAAGGTATTTGCGGACGGAGAGTTGATACCTTTTGAAAAAACAGGCGGAATAGAGGAGCTTGTCGAAGAAGCCAAACCTGTACTGGAAGAAGTTAAGGAGATCATACATTACGCCAATAGCCCGGAGGGTGACATTAAACAGGCTCTCGGTAATATAAAAGACTTAACTGCCGAACTTAAGGAAACTCGCAAAACTATTGAAATTACATTGAAAAAAACCAATAATCTGATAGATAATGTAAATAGTAAAACAGCCCCTGCCGCTGATTCGGCATTGAAGATAATGAAGAACCTTGAAGGCGTGTCCGAGAGGATAGGCCCGGTCATGACACGCATAGAAGGCATTACGGTAAAAGCAGACACAGTTGCGGAAAAATTACCCGCAACACTGGATAAATTTGAAAAAACGGTCAATAATATCAAGAATATCACAGACACCTTTGCAGGAGAGACCCCAAGGATGAGGGAGATGCTCATTAACGCCGATGATACGCTTCGTGACGGCAAGACCATCATGAGGGGCGTTAAGCAGAGCTGGCCTGTAAGGTTGATGGTGCCACAGCCAAAAGACCCGGGGCTGGTGCCGCTCGACGGTTATTTGTTCGACAGGAGGATGAATGAAGTTGAAAAGAAGAAATAGTTTGTTGTTTGCGTCCCTATTGGCTATTTCGTTGGCTGGCTGCGCCGGTGTTCAGAAAGTCGAGAGTGACAAGCCGTTTATTCAGGCAAAAGCGGCTGAGGCAAACAGAACAGGAGCTGACGCATATGCAAGAGGTGAGTACAGCAGGGCTCTTGATAAGTTCCTTGAGTCACTTAGGATAAACAGGAGCATAGATAACAGGGCAGGAGAGGTTTTGGACCTTATTAATATCGGTCGGGTATATACCTCGCTCGGCCATTACAAAGATGCAGTAAATTTCCTCAATGATTCGGTCAGGCTCGGTGTGTCATTGAAGGATGATAAAATGTTATCTGAGGCTTATGCTACCCTTGCCAAGGCAGATTACCTTGGTGGGGATTCGGTGGCCGCTCTTGATCATATCGCGGAATCCATCCAGCTCGATGAGAAGCTTGGCATCAGGTCGGGCGCAAAATTAAATCTAAAGGCAGTTATATTTATTGAGACTGAAAGACGCTCTGAGGCCGCTGAAGCTCTTAAGTCAGCGCTTGCCCTTAATAAAAGTTCCAAAGATGAACTGGAGATAGCCAACTCATGCAGGGCCATCGCGGAGATACACAGGTTTGAGGGAAGGCATGATGACGCCTTTGAATATTTCAAAATGGCATATGATATAGACAAGAACACAGGGGATTCGAAAAAGATAGCCCTTGACCTTGAGAGGATGGCAGAGCTGCACCTTAAGGCAGGCCGTAACAATGATGCCATCTTTCTTTTTGAAAGGTCGTATATCGTAAACCTCAACAGCGGATACATTGGCAGGGCTGTCCAGACGCTAGATCTCCTTATTGACGCATGCAGGATATCGGGCAATGATGATAAGGCGGTAAGGTATTCGAAGATGCGCGACAGCATACTTTCCAGTGTTGAAGTCGAGAAGGTGAATGTGAGATGAAACCCAGGGTCATGGCTGTAGATGACGATGAGAAAAACCTTGCCCTGTTAAGCGCAAAGCTTGAAAGGGAGGGGTATGAGGTCGTTACTGCCAGAAACGGCATCGAGGCCCTTGCAAAGGTGCGTCTTACTCCGCCTGACCTTATCCTGATGGATGTCATGATGCCCCAGATGGACGGGTATGAGGCCTTAAGGCAGCTTAAATCAAGGGAAGATACTCGCTATATACCCGTAATAATGCTTACAGGAAGGGCAGAGGTCGAGGATAAGGTGCTTGGCTTTGAGGTGGGCGCCGAAGATTACATACAGAAACCCTACAGTCTTCAGGAGGTATCCGCAAGAGTAAAATCCCTTTTAAGAATGAGGGCTTTGCAGACAAAGCTCAGGGAAACCGAAAAGATGGCCGCATTGGGAGAGATGGTGGACGGGATTGCCCATGAGGTCAGAAATCCGCTTACTGCAATCGGAGGGCTTGCCAGAAGGCTTTTTGAGGGCACTGCCGACCCGCAGCATAAGGCTTATACCCAGAGCATACTGAAGTATGTCCAGCGCCTTGAGAGGATGCTGCAGAGGATAGATGAGTATAAGAGGATACTGGTATCAACGCCTTCAAGAGGTGAATTGAATCCGCTTGTATCAGCCGCGGTCAAGGATATCAGGGAGTTTATCGAAGGCACGGGCAAGGACATTGCCTTACAGGAGAGGCTGATGCCTGATCCGCCGCCTGTCATGATGGATTACGGGAACTTAAAGATTGCCCTTTTCAATATCCTCCAGAACTCGGTTGAGGCCATTGAGAAAAAAGGCGAGATACGGGTTGAGACAACTCCTGAGTTTGACCAGACTGTGGCGATAAAGATTTCCGATACAGGCGTGGGCATGACGCAGGATGAGATAAGAAAGATTTTCAATCCCTTCCAGACCTCGAAGTTTGAGGGCGCGGGACTTGGCCTTACAATAAGCTACAGGATAGTGCACGACCACGGCGGCGAAATAGATGTCGAAAGCCGCAAAGGCGAGGGGACTACAGTTACTATCAGGCTCCACCCCGCAAAATCCGCTGAAGAGCCTAAAAGGATTTAACGAAGTTTACAAAACTTAATTCTATTTCAAAATAAACTTACAGCCATGTAATAGGATTTTTTAGAATCTTACAGATGGGGCTTTATCTTCATTAAGATTATTTTCTAAACTCCACATCCTGGCCTCTCCATGAGAGATGCGAAGCAATATCAACTCCGAGTCATCTGCTTTGAATCCCCTTAAGTAATCACGCTCATTTATCAACTTCTGCTTCTTTGCCCTGTCGTCCACGACCTCGACAACGCCTGTAAGGCGCATCATTGTTTTAAAATCCTTTGCCAGATAGCATAGCTCTACTTTCGGGTTTTTATTTAACTGTTTAAAAACATTTTTATTTCTTCCGGTAGTAAAATAGATATTATGGTTATCATTATCCTCGAAAAAGACCGAGAGAAACGCCCTGGCATGCGGCTGGTCTCCGTCAACAGTTGCGATAGTGCATACAGGATTTTCTTTTGCAAATGATATCATATCAAGGACAGTCATTGTCGTCTCCTTCAGGGATTATAAAATATTATTATATGCCTTCATGGAGTTTCGGTGCTTACATTATCCTGCTATCTTCTTTAGAAATTCTGCTTTTTGAGGGTTTTCAGGAAATTCCTGGGAGATATCCTGTATTTTTTGCTGAAGCTGGATGAAAGATATGAGGGGCTTGCAAAACCGCATTCGAAGGCTATTTCTGTGATGGATTTATCCCCTGTCATCAAAAGTTTTTTAACCATATCCATCCGTATTTCGTTCAAGTATTCGCAAGGGGTCTTGCCTATCTCTTTTTTAAATATCCTGATGAAATGCGCCGATGACATGCATGCGACCTCGGCCATGTCCTGAATCTTTAATTTTCTGGAAAGGTCGGAATGGATGAATTCAACAGCCCTGTCGATTTCGATTCTTTGGGTAATACTCTCATTCGGGGCTTTAAAATTGAGGAAACTTCTGATAATGGAATGGCATAATTCAAGGCTGATGCCGTACAACACGCTTTCAGCCCCAGGCATCTTATTATCCGCTTCTATCATGAATTGCTTCAGGTACTGCAGGAGATTGGAAGATGGTTCAAAGCAATCTCCCTGGAAGCTGACATCGCCTTCAACCTTGTAATCGGACAATTGCTTCTCAAAGAAGGCCTTTTCAATAAAGACGGCTATGTAGCGCGGACGCGAGTCCGACTGAAGCTCATGATGCGGTATGCCCGGAGATAACGCGAAAAGCCTGCCTGGTACTGTTTTAGAAATCCTGTCTTTTATTTTTATGGAAGCGATATCATTGAACGGAAGGACGAACATGTATGAAGGATGCGTGTGGAGCGGGGTTTGCGCGTAGAAGCAAGCTCCTCCCGCAGGCATAAACAGCCCGACATGGTCGCTTACAAAAGAATCAACATACCTCAGTTCTTTTGAGGTGACCTTGCCTACAAGGTTACGGATTCTGGAAAGCTTATCTTCCATTTTTAAGGATTACGCCGCAATGACCCGTTCTCATGCCAGACCGGCAAGCTTGTTAAGCTTAAGTATAGTATCTTTCAGGAAGTTCGCGTCGTCCTTTTCAGGATAATCTATGTTGTAATGGAGGCCTCTGGACTCTTTTCTCATGCTTGCCGAATTTATGATAAGCTCTGCTACAGTTGCGATATTCCTCAGCTCTACAATGTCGCTTGTGATTTTAAAATCCCAGTAATACTCGTTTATCTCATTTTTCAGGAGCGTTATCCTTCTCTTTGCCCTTTCAAGCCTTTTATCAGACCTTACAATGCCGACATAGTTCCACATGAACCGCCTTATCTCGTCCCAGTTCTGGCTTATTACGACAGCCTCGTCGCTTGCTACCGCCCCTCTGGTCTCCCATTGCGGGATGGGGGGGATTTCCGATGAAGTGTTCTTAATGATCTTTATGGCGTGCTCAGAGGCCTTGTCAGCGAATACGAGCGATTCAAGGAGCGAGTTTGAGGCAAGCCTGTTGGCCCCATGAAGCCCTGTGCAGGCGGCCTCTCCGACGGCATAGAGCCTGTTTACGCTGGTCATGCCTTCCTTGTCAGTTTTGATCCCTCCGCAGGTGTAGTGCGCCGCGGGCACAACAGGAATAGGCATGGCGGTTATGTCAATGCCGAACTCAAGGCACTTCCTGTGAATATTGGGGAAACGGTCTCTTATGAAATCAGCGGGCTTATGGCTTAAGTCAAGATAGACGCACTCGTCTCCGCTTTTTTTAAGTTCAAAATCTATTGCCCTGGCTACAATGTCCCTTGGCGCAAGGTCTGCCATAGGATGGTGCTTTTTCATGAACAGAGTGCCGTCTTTGAGCTTTAATATCGCACCTTCGCCCCTTAACGCCTCGGAAATCAAAAAGCTCTTTGCCTTGGAATGGTAGAGGCATGTCGGATGGAATTGGATGAACTCCATATTGGAAATCTCAGCGCCTACACGGTAGGCCATGGCTACCCCGTCTCCTGTTGCGATATCAGGGTTACTGGTAAAGAGATAGACTTTTCCTGCCCCGCCTGTTGCAAGAATTGTAGCCTTTGAAAGGAATGAGTGTATCTCGCCTTTGGTCTTATCAAGGGCGTAGGCTCCCCAGACAGTATCCTCCTGAATCTGACCTACGAACTTTGAATGGGAGATGAGGTCTACGGCTATATGGTGCTCATAGACAGAGATGTTCTTATTTGACAGGACTGCGGCTACGAGCGCCTCTTCAACTGCCTTTCCGGTAAGGTCTTCGGCATGGACTATCCTTCTTTTTGAGTGCCCGCCCTCTCTTCCGAGGTCAAGTTCAGTATCGTTGCCGGTAGTCCTGCTTGAGAATTTTACGCCGAGCTGAATGAGCTCCTGTATGCGGGCAGGGCCGTCTTTTACGACAAGCTCCACTATTTCCCTGTTGCAGAGCCCGGCCCCGGCGTACAGGGTATCTTTTATGTGAGAGTCGAAAGTGTCTTCCTTGCTCAGCACGGAGGCTATCCCGCCCTGAGCGTAAAAAGTGGCTGACTCTCTGATATTTCTTTTGGTAATAAGCGCAACCGTGCCTGATGAGGCGGCCTTAAGAGCGAAGCTCAGGCCGGCAATGCCGCTGCCTATTACCAGAAAATCCGACTTTATTTCCAAAGGAAACTCCTTTCAAGGGAAATGTAGCCAAAATCACGGATAAAAATGCTTAAATATTCTATAAGGTTTGGTGATACTAACTATCAGTCCAGATTAAGACAACAGGTATTTTTTGTCAATTTTTTTAATGCGGATTTCCCTTCGTATAGCCTGTTAACAGAAATATGTAAAAAAATCTTGCCCTTTTCTGAATCAAATTGTAAACTAAGTGCAAGGATTTGCCTGCTTGTTGAGCGATTTTAATGGAGGCCTTGAAAATGGGCGGCATATGAAGATAAAACTTTTAACAATCATATTTTCCATTATAATCCTTCATGCGGCAGGTGCAAATGTATATGCCGATTTCTACAGGTATATAGATGAGGACGGGGTGGTCCATATAACCAATGTCCCCACATCGACCAAGTTCAAATGGATGATGGAGGAGAGGCATGCGGCCCATGTGGCGCTTAACCCCAACACCTATATTAAAAAAGGCATTTCAAAAAAGCAGTTTGACGATATGATACAGCGCAAGGCCGAGATGTACGGGATCGACCCTACGCTTGTAAAGGCAATCGTAAAAGCGGAATCTGATTACGATGCCTCTGCCATCTCCAATAAAGGCGCAACCGGCCTCATGCAGCTTATGCCTGAGACATCAAGGATGATGGGCGTTAAAAACATCCATGACCCTGAGGAGAATGTCGAAGGCGGAATCAGGTACTTAAGCAAGCTCCTTAAGATGTTTGACTGGAAGGTGCCTCTGGCGGTTGCCGCGTATAATGCCGGAGAGAACGCGGTGCTTAAATACGGCGGCATCCCGCCGTATTCCGAGACGCAGACTTATGTGAAAAGAGTGCTCCATTACCACAGGATGTACGGCTCGGAAAAATAGGGCCTCCCGTTTAAGGTAAAAGGCTTAGGTGCCTTTTAGAAAAATAATGAGATCAGAGACACAGGTGAGCAATTTAAATCTTCCAAACAGCCTCTCCATAATCAGAATAGGCACAGCGCCGATAATGGTACTTCTCCTTCTTTCGCCGGGGAAGACCTTAAGTTTAATCTCAGCCGTTGTATTCGTAATAGTTTGCATTACTGACCTCCTTGACGGTTATCTCGCGAGAAAAAAAGGGATTGTGACTTCGCTCGGTAAATTCCTTGACCCCCTTGCCGATAAGCTCCTTATAACAACGGCGTTCATTATGCTCATTCCTCTCGGAAGGGTACCCGCGTGGATAGTTGCGCTCATGATAAGCAGGGAGATGGCCGTAACAGGGCTTAGGGCAATAGCATCGGATATGGGAGTGGTGATATCGGCGAGCAGGCTTGGCAAATTAAAGACGATCTCGCAGATAGTATGCCTTGTCCCTCTTATGGTCCACTACACTTATTACGGCCTCGATTTCCACGCTGCGGGGATGATCTTGCTTGCGGTGGCTTTTGTGCTTACAATGTGGTCAGGTATCGACTACTTCGTGAGTTTTTTCAGAAGCGAAAAATTTTCAGAGAATTAGTTCAGAATTTCTTTCTAAGCCATCTCAGGACCTCACATCCTATTCCGTCTGTTACAGCCGTAAAAATTTGATATCTTACCGGATAAAACGGCACTATGAGATTAAAGCTCTCAACCAGGTTCAATCTTTATATAGGATTGATAATAATCCTGGGCATCTCTACGCTCCTCTTCTTTGATTTGCGCTCAAATTCCAAGCTGCTCAGTGAGATAGGTTTCAGCGAGGCTGAGCGGCTGGGCAATGCTGTTTTTGACCAGCTCTATACCACCATGCGTCTTGGCGGGGGCAGGGCAGAGAACAGGGCCATCATACAAAGATTCAAGCAGATGGAAAACATAGATGAGATACGCGTCATCCACGGCCCTGCCCTTGACAGGCAGTACGGCATGGAAGAGGATGAACTGCCCATGGATGCGTTTGAAAGGGCGGCTCTTGAAGGCAATATCTCAAGAATAATGGAGAAGGTAAATGATTCAAGCTCTGCAAGGGTAATCCTCCCCATATTCTTAAAAGAGGACTGCATGAGATGCCATATTGGCAAGGCGGGGGACAGATACGGCGCCATATCCGTCAGAATATCACTTAACAACTACCGGGACATAATATCAGGCCATACGAGGAATTTCCTCTTTTGGGGAGGCGGGATTTTCGCGCTTATTTCAGTCGCCATTCTCCTTATCGTGCATAAGAGATTTCTTGAGCCTCTGGAGAAGCTTAAAAAAGGCGCAGAGGAGCTTGCGAAAGGAAATCTTAAATACAGGGTTGAGATAAGTACGGGCGATGAACTGGAAGACCTCGGAAAGACTTTCGACAATATGGCGGAGTCTCTCCTGAGCGCTACAGGCCGGCTTAAGGAAATAAATGAGAAATACCTCAAGCTCGTGCAGATGGCCCCTGATGCCATACTTCTGAAGGATATTCAGACAGGCAGGTTCATTGACATGAACCCCGCGGCTGTAATCCTTATGGGATACGCTAAAGAAGAACTCTCCAATATGGATTCCGAACAGATATATCCTAAGGATAAAGTGCGTGAGTACAAAGATGTGTTCAGGAGATGGCTCCATGACGGCAAGGGATACCTGCATAATGCCGAAATTATAAAAAAGGACGGCTTTACCGTGCCTGTTGAAATAGCAGCCTCGGTAATAGAGTTGAACAGGAGGAAATACATACAGGAAATATGGAGGGACCTCTCCGAGAGGAGAGGCCTTGAAGAGACAATAAGAAGGCATATTACCGAACTGGAAGCTGTTGTCCGGGACAGGACCGCTGAACTCAACAGGTCTCTGGCAGAACTTGAGCTTGCGTATGACAAGTTGAGGAATTCCGAGCAGAGGCTGATACAATCCGCCAAGCTCATCTCGCTTGGTGAGATGGGCGCGGGAATCGCCCATGAGCTTAACAGTCCCCTTGCCGGTATACTGACCTTGACCGAACTGCTTTTGAGCCGCATGCCAAAGGATGACACCAACTACAGGTTCCTTGAGAAGATAAAGGACGCGGTAGTGCGCTCAAAATACATAATACTGGATATGCTTACCTATTCGAGGCCTTCGAGGGGAGAGTTTACCCCCATGTTCCTGAACGAGTCCATAAGGGCTACCCTGCTGCTCTTTACATCCGAGTTAAAGACAAGCTCTCTTGAGATAATCGAGAATTTTGACCCTGACCTCCCCAAGGTCTTTGGCAACAAGGGCCAGATAATGGAAGTGATACTTAATATAATCAAGAATGCAAGGGATGCCTTGGGCGGCAATGGACGGCTGTTTATTACAACGAAATCCGTTAAAGAGGGCAGTAAAGAGTTCGCGGTAGCCGGATTCCGTGACACAGGTCCCGGAATCCCAAAAGATATTATGGATAAGATATTCGACCCTTTCTTTACGACCAAGGAAAAGGGAGGCGGGATGAACATAGGTCTGGGGCTTTCAATATCGCAGAGCATAATCAAGGAACATGGGGGAAGGATAGAGGTGGAAAGCTCTCCCGGCAAAGGGGCGAAATTCAGCGTCTATCTGCCGGTCTATAAAGAACAGGATAAGAAAGAATAAGGAAAAGGAGGCTGTCTTTAAATGTCAAGAATGATCAAGGAAAACAGGATACTTGTCGTGGACGATGAAGAGACCATAGGCCTTGGCATGTCCGAAGTGTTGAAAGATGCCGGATTCAATGCCTTTTACGTGACCAGCGGCAAGGATGCGATAGAGGCCATTTCAAAAAATCAATATTCCCTTGTGTTTATGGATATGGTCATGCCGGGCATGAACGGTCTTGAGACCTTCAGAAAGATAAAGGAGATAAGCCCGAAGTCCTCTGTTGTATTATTTACAGGGTACTTCAAGGATGCTGACAAGACCATTTTTGAAGGGGTAAAGGAGGGGATGATAGATATGTATATCAGAAAGCCCTTCTTCTCGGAGGAGATAATAAACACGGCGAAGAGGTATTCGGAAGGTGAGAACGCCTGACCTTCGTCAACCCTAAAATGCCCTGTAAATCAGATATTTCTAAAGGGTTTTCAGCTCTTTGCCGATAAACTATGCAGGGCTAAATACCTTGACATAAGAAGCTAATTTTAATAATATTAATTACGACAATTTTTGTCACTCTAACTTTGGATGACGATGACTGATAGGATAGGCGAGCTTTTATTAAGAGAGAAACTGATTACATCTGATCAGCTCAAAAAGGCTATCGATGAGCAGAAGAAGAGCGGCGGAAGGCTCGGATATAATCTGACAAAACTTGGCTATATCACCGAAAAAGACCTTACCACTTTTCTGAGCAGGCAGTACGGCATCCCCACCATTGACCTTTCAAGCCAGGAAATTGAGCCTGATATCATCAAGCTCATCCCCGAGGATGTTTCACAGAAATATCAGATAATACCCATAAGCAGGACAGGCTCAACGCTTGTCGTGGCTATGGCTGACCCTTCCAATATTTTTGCAATTGACGATATAAAATTCCTGACCGGCTATAATGTCGAGCCCCTTGTCGCTTCCGACGCCGCCATAAAGGCTGCGGTCGAGAGATATTACGAAACGCCTGAAATGGGCCTCGAAGGCGTTCTGACCGAGTTTGACGAAGGCGAGATGGAAGTCATAAAGGACGAGGAAGAAGTCGACCTGATGGACCTTAAAAAGGCTGTCGAGGACGCCCCTGTCGTAAAGCTCGTCAACCTCATCCTTACCGACGCCATCAAAAAAGGCGCAAGCGACATCCACATCGAGCCTTATGAGAAGTCCTTTCGCGTAAGGTACAGGATTGACGGAATACTTATGGAGGTCATGAAGCCTCCCATGAAGCTTAAGAACGCGATAGTCTCAAGAATCAAGATTATGAGCCAGCTTGACATCGCGGAGAGAAGGCTGCCGCAGGACGGGCGTATAAAGCTTAAACTCTCAAAGAACAAGGAGATGGACTACAGGGTATCGGTCCTTCCGACCCTTTTCGGCGAGAAGGTCTGCTTAAGGCTTCTTGACAAGAGCAACCTCCAGCTCGATATGACAAAACTGGGGTTTGAAGAGAAGGCCCTGCAGGACTTCATGAGCGCCATACATAGGCCATGGGGCATTGTGCTTGTAACCGGCCCTACGGGAAGCGGAAAGACTACGACGCTTTATTCAGCCCTTTCAGAGCTTAATAAGATATCAGAGAATATATCAACAGCTGAGGACCCGGTTGAGTTCAACCTGATGGGCATAAATCAGGTGCAGATGCACGATGACATAGGGCTTAACTTTGCGGCATCGCTGAGGAGCTTTCTGAGGCAGGACCCTGACATCATCATGGTCGGGGAGATAAGGGATTACGAAACCGCTGAAATTGCAATCAAGGCGGCTCTCACCGGCCATCTTGTGCTTTCAACCCTTCACACCAATGACGCGCCTTCAACGGTCAACAGGCTTCTTAATATGGGCATAGAGCCCTTCCTTGTGTCCTCATCATGTAACCTTATACTTGCCCAGAGGCTTGCGAGAAAGATATGCAAGGACTGCAAGGTAAAGCTCCCAACGAATGAAAAGGTCTTTATTGACCTTGGCATATCGCCCCAGGAGGCTCATAAGCTGGAGTGCTATAAGGGCAGCGGATGCGCCACATGCGGCGGTACAGGCTACAAAGGCAGGATAGCTTTATACGAGGTAATGCCTTTTACGGAGAGCGTAAAGGAGATGGTCTTAAACGGCGCTTCATCCGCAGAGATAAAGAGGGCTGCCATAAAAGACGGCATGAAGACCCTGAGGATGAGCGGCATTACCAAGGTGGCGGAGGGAGTGACCACCATTGAAGAGGTCATAAGGGTCACAATGGCGGATTAAGCCACGAAAAATAAAAAATACCTTTATTCCTAAAAAAAAGAGCCTTTTTGTAACTTTAGTCCTAACAATTGCACCTATATCATTATAAGATTTTTTGAGCAGTTTTGTAACACCGCAAAAAACGGGGGAGCAGATGGCAGTAGAAGGCGGCACAAGATACAATCTTCAGGAGCTTTTGAGGATAATGGTTGACCAGGGCGGGTCTGACCTGCATATTGCTGCGGGCTCACCCCCGAGGATAAGAATCCATGGAAAGCTCGCGCCCATGAATGCCCCGGTGCTTAACGCTGTTGATACGAAGCAGATGTGCTACACCATCCTAACGGATGTCCAGAAGCATAAGTTTGAGGATGAGAATGAGCTCGATTTTTCATTTGGCATCAAGGGCCTGAGCCGCTTCAGGGGCAATCTGTTTGTCCAGAGGGGAACGGTTGCCGGAGTATTCAGGACAATTCCGTTTAAGATTAAATCATTTACAGAACTGGGGCTCCCTCCCATAATGGAAGAGCTTTCCAAAAAGCCGCGCGGACTGGTGCTGGTCACAGGGCCGACGGGCAGCGGTAAATCCACCACACTTGCCTCAATCATCGATAAGATAAATACCGACAGGGCCGAGCATATTATAACTATCGAAGATCCTATAGAGTATCTCCATAATTCAAAGACAGCGCTTGTAAACCAGAGGGAGGTCGGATACGACACCCATGCGTTTAAAAAGGCGCTTAAGTATGTACTCCGCCAGGACCCCGATGTTGTGCTTCTGGGAGAGCTCAGGGACATGGAAACAATAGAGACAGCCCTGACGATCGCCGAGACAGGACACCTCTGCTTTGCCACACTCCATACAAATTCATGCGTTCAGACCATAAACAGGATAGTGGACGTATTCCCTTCGAACCAGCAGCCGCAGGTAAGGGCGCAGTTATCGTTCGTGCTCGAAGGCGTTCTTTCCCAGCTGCTTGTGCCAAGGGCTGACGGCAAGGGCAGGGTAGTGGCGCTTGAGATAATGGTCCCGAATGCCGCTATAAGAAACCTTATAAGAGAAGATAAGATACACCAGATATATTCGCAGATGCAGGTCGGGCAAACAAAATTCGGCATGCAGACAATGAACCAGAGCCTGATGAACCTCTATACAAGGAGGCTCATCAGCCTTGAGGATGCCCTTGGCAGAAGCCAGGAACCTGATGAACTGCGCCAGATGCTGGCAAACGCGGGTATTTTACGCCCCGGAATGCCAGGGAGGACGATGTAGTATATGGCCACCTTTGTCTATACGGGCAAGACATTAAGCGGTGAAGTCAAAAAGGGCGAGATACAGGCCGCCAACCTTGCGCAGGCGACCGCAGCGCTCAGAAGGCAGCAGATCGCGCCTTCTGCCATTAGCCAGAAGAAGGCGGGCCTTTCATCTCTAAGTGATATTAAAATACCGGGTTTCACCAAAGGCGTTAAGACAAAGGACCTGGTCATCTTCAGCCGCCAGTTTGCCACAATGATTGACGCTGGGCTTCCTCTCGTGCAGTGCCTTGATATCCTTGCTTCCCAGCAGGAAAACCCCGAGTTTAAAAAAGTCCTTCTCGATGTAAAAGGCTCTGTTGAAGGCGGTTCTACATTTGCGGATGCCCTCAAAAAACATCCCAAGGTATTTGACAGTCTCTATGTAAACCTCATTGCCGCAGGCGAGGTCGGCGGTATTCTCGATACGATATTGAACAGGCTCTCAGGCTTCCTTGAAAAGACCGAGAAGCTTAAGGGCAAGGTCAAAAGCGCAATGACATATCCTACAGCGGTTATATTCATAGCCTGCCTTGTCGTTACAGGCCTTCTGCTCTGGGTTGTCCCGATATTCCAGGAGATGTTCGCGGGCTTTGGGCAGGCGCTTCCGGCTCCTACCCAGATGGTTGTCAATATGAGCAACGCCCTCCAGCATTACTGGTGGCTTATTTTCGGAACTATCGCCGGTACAGGTGTTGCTTTGAACAGGCTCTATAAGACCCCAAAGGGCAGAAAGGTAATGGACGCGGCATTCCTTAAGGCCCCGGTCATCGGCGACCTTATAAGAAAGACTGCTGTAGCGAGGTTTACAAGGACCCTCGGCACAATGCTTTCAAGCGGCGTGCCTATCCTTGAGGGCCTTGAGATAGTCTCCAAGACCTCAGGCAATGTCATAATAGAAGAGGCGATACTGAAGGCCCGCACAAGCCTGAGCCAGGGTAAAACCCTTGCGGAGCCTCTCATGGAAACAAAAGTATTTCCGGGCATGGTCACGCAGATGATAGCCGTTGGAGAGACAACAGGCGCCCTTGACGCAATGCTTACAAAGATAGCTGATTTTTATGAAGATGAAGTCGATGTGGCTGTTGACGGACTTACTTCGCTTATTGAGCCGATGCTTATGGCATTTCTCGGCATCGTTGTCGGCGGACTGGTCATAGCTCTCTATCTTCCGATATTCCAGATTGCGGGGGCAGCCGCGGGCTAATCAAAAATGATACAGGCATCTCCCCCAAACCCGCTTAAAGCCAAGCTTCTGGCCATGATGATACTGAGGGTGGTGCTCGCGCTTGCCTTCCTCGGCCTTACCACCTGGTTCCAGATAAAGGGATATTCTTTTGCCAAGCTCAACTTTTATCCCCTTTACGGAATAGTAATCACCGTCGGGCTCCTGACTATAATCTATGCGCTTGTCCTGCACAGGATAGCTAATCTTCGTCTTTTTACCTACGCGCAGGTAATGATGGATATCGCCCTTGTTACGGTGATAGTCTACATTACCGGCGGGACTGAAAGTTATCTTCAGACCCTCTATCCGCTTGCGGTTATAGGCAGTTCCATACTTCTCAGTAAAAGGGGCGGCTTTATAGCGGCCTCTGTCTCAAGCATAGCCTACGGCGTGCTTATTGACATGGATTTTTACGGCATGCTGCCGGAGAAGTACAAGGTCTTTGACTCCCCCATCATTCCTGCATGGGAAGATGTGTTTACGACAGTATCCACCAATATCCTCGCCTTTTTTACCGTAGCGTACCTTACCGGTCATCTCGCCGAGAGGACTGCAAGGGTAGAGAAAGAGCTTGAGGAAAAAGAGGTGGATTATGAAAAACTTGAGGTGCTCAACAGGCATATCGTTGAGAACATCACAAGCGGAATAATGACCCTTGACGAGAAGTTGAGGATAACTTCTTTTAACCGCGAGGCTGAGGCCGTAACAGGGTATACGCTCAAGGATGTCTATTACAGGGATGTCAATGACATCTTCCCTGAGATGATGAGCAACGGGCATGATACCGGAGGCGTAAGGTTAGAGAAGAAGTTCAAGAAAAAGAGCGGTGACGAGATATGCCTCGGATTTACCGTGTCGCAGGGCCAGGGCGGGGATGCGGACTCAATAATTATTTTTCAGGATTTGACGCAGCTTAAGGCAATGGAAGAGCAGCTTAGAAGGGACGAGAAGCTAAAGGCCCTTGGCGAGCTTTCAGTTGGCATAGCGCACGAGATAAGAAACCCGCTTGCCTCCATCAGCGGTTCAATTCAGGTATTAAAGGGTGAGCTTGACCTTTCAGGAGATAATGAACACTTGATGGAGATAGTGCTCAGGGAGACTGAGAGGCTAAACGCCCTCATTACGGATTATCTCCTTTTTGCCAGGCCTGCGCAGGAGAAAAGGGAGCGGATAGACTTAAGCGGGCTTATCAATGAGACCGTAAAGATATTCATGAACTGCAAGGAAGCGGACTCCATTAATATTAATAACCAGATTGAGGACGGGATTTACATAGAGGGGGATTCGCGCCAGCTTGGGCAGGTCTTCTGGAATCTGTTTATCAATGCTGCCCATGCCATGCCCGATGGAGGGAGCTTGACTATCACCTCAAGGTTTGATTTTATAACCGAGAGGGGCTCAGGCAGACCCAGCTCTTTTATCGATATAAAGATATCTGACTCCGGGCAGGGAATAACCTCAGAGAACCTTAACAGGATATTTGACCCGTTCTTTTCAACAAAGGACCAGGGAACAGGGCTTGGACTTGCGATAGTGCACAGGATAGTGACAAGCCACGGCGGCTCAATAGGGGTAAAGAGCAGGTTTGGAAAAGGGACTACTTTCAGAATAAGGCTTCCGCTTGAGGCGGCTGGCTTAAATTAGAGAATTCAATGGCTAAGAACAAAATCTTAATAGTAGATGATGAAAGGGACATGAGGGACTTCCTGGCTATAATGCTCAGGAAGGAAGGCTATGAAGTCGAGACCCTGCCCTCAGCCAAATTGGCCCTTGATTACTGCAGGGAAAACCATATCGACCTTGTCATCTCGGATGTCAGGATGCCCATAATGGGCGGGGTGGATTTCCTTAAGGCCGTAAAGGAGCTTGATAAGGATATCATTGTAATAATGATAACTGCTTATGCCTCTGTAGAGACAGCCATCGAGGCAATGAAGTCAGGCGCGTATGATTATTTTACCAAGCCTTTTAACATTGACGAAGTAAAGCTCAATATCAAAAAGGCGCTTAAGGCAAAAAGCCTTGAGAAAGAGAACGAGATACTCAGGAAAGACCTCAAGACAAAATTCGGGTTCAGCAATCTTATCGGCGCAAGCCAGAAGATGAAGGATGTCTACAGCCTCATAATGAGTGTTGCAGGCACAAAGACCAACATCTTCATAACCGGCGAAAGCGGCACAGGCAAGGAGCTGGTAGCAAGGGCGATACACTACGAGAGCGACAGAAAAGATAAGCCCTTTATAGCTGTCAATTGCGGGGCGATACCGGATAATCTTATGGAGAGCGAGCTCTTCGGACATCAGAAAGGCGCGTTTACAGGAGCTGTATCGAATAAGGAAGGCCTTGCCGAACAGGCTGACGGGGGCACTCTGTTCCTGGATGAGCTTACTGAACTTCCTCTGCATCTTCAGGTAAAGCTTCTGAGGTTCATACAGGAGAGGAACTTCAGAAGGGTAGGCGGCACAGTCGATACAACGGTAGATGTACGGCTTATAGCTGCTTCCAACAGGGACCTTGAAGCAGAGGTAAAGGCTGGCAGGTTCAGGGAAGACCTTTTCTACAGGCTCAATGTCATAAGGATAAGCCTACCTCCTTTGAGGGAGCGCAGGGAAGACATAGCGATGCTTGCCAGGCACTTCATGGAAAAGTTCAGTGCGGAACTTGGCAAAGATGTAAGGAAAATATCAGAGACAGCAATGGGCCTGATAGTGAACCACGAGTTCTCGGGAAATGTCAGGGAGCTTGAAAATGTGATTGAGAGGGCGGTAACGCTTGAGCCGTCAGATACCATTACGCCTGAGAGCCTGCCTGATTATATCAGGGACAGGACGATGGCAACGGCATCGGTCAATGACGGCGAGACAGAGGCGCTAAAAGTGCCTGAGAGCGGAATGGACCTTGAAAAGACTGTTGAGGAATTTGAAAAGGCGATAATCATGGACGCCTTGAAAAAAACAAGAGGAGTAAAGAAAAGGGCTGCGGAGCTCCTTGGGCTTTCATTCAGGTCCATGAGATACAAACTAAGCAAATATGACATCCCGGAAGACTGAACAGTCCGTTAAAATAATATCTGCTGTATTACTCTTTGGGCTTGGGATATTCCTCCTCCTTTCAGCTTATCAGAAACAGCAATGGGATTCTGACATATTCTGGGCGCTGAAAAGCGGTGAGTGGATATTCTCAAACCTTAAAGTCCCTGCCACAGACCCGTTCTCCTATACATTCGGGGGAAAACCATGGGTTGATTTTACATGGGGTTTTCAGGTACTGGTCTATTCGTTCTTCAACTATCTCGGAGGCTGGAACGGCCTGTTCATATTTCAGGTAATACTGACCTCTCTGACCTTTCTTTTCATCTATCTCAACCTTAGGCTTTTGACCTCGAACAGGACTTGGCTCAATATTACCTTCCTGTTTCTTGTTTATGTCTGCGCACATTCAAGGCTTTTTATAAGGCCGCACCTCTTTGAATATTTCTTTGTTTCGCTCTATCTGCTCCTGCTGACTCTGTATGAGAAAAAAGGGAGTTCATTGTATTTATATTTGATGCTGCCTTTGCAGGTCTTATGGGTGAACATCCACTCAAGCGCAATACTCGGCATTTTTATAGCAGGCTCTTATGCGGCGGGCAAGATAATCGATGAGCTTCGCAGCGACGGCTTTAAGATAAAGGGCTCATCAAGCATAAATGCCCTTATATTTATGCCTGCCCTTCTTCCGATTGTATCTCTGATAAACCCATACGGGCTTAAGCTCGTTGTATTTCCTTTTATCCATCACGGCATTGATAATGCCGACGCGATAAAGCATATAGGGGAGTGGCTAAAGCCTAATCTCAAAGAGCTTTTCTTTTTCTTTTACCCTTTCCCGCTTGATCATTTCGCTTTCGTTCTGCTGTTTACGGCTGTTGTAATCTCCTTAGCCCTGAATTTCAGGAAATTAAAGGCAAGATACATTTTCCTGCTTGCGGCGGCCCTTTACATGGCTACCTCGCACACAAGATGGATTGCGTTATTTGCGTTTTTTGCCGCCCCGATAGCGGCAGCCAACATCTGCTCTTATCTGGAGAGTAAGGTTTGCAGTGAAAAATTCTTAAGCCGCTCAGCCCTTGCTCTTTCCGTTTTCATGGCTATTGTCATGGGGATAGTATTTTCAACAGGGCATCTCAGGGATAATTTCGGCATTGGCAAAAGGGAAGGGGTATTCCCCGAGGGAACTGTAGCCTTCATGAAAAAGGAAGGCATAAAGGGCAATATCTATAATGAGTATATATTTGGCGGCTATCTTATCCACGAATACCCTGAAGTGAAGGTGTTTATAGACGGAAGGACGCCTACGGTCTATTCCCCGTATTTCTTCTGGATGACGAGGCTTGCCGAGGACCCTGCTCATTGGAAGAAGATGGTAAAAGAATACGATATAAAGATGGCGCTTATAAAAATCGACAGCAAATTTTGCGGTCAGCTCAGGAGCAGCAGGGAGTGGGCCCCGGTGAGCTTTGACGATGTGTCCATACTGTTTCTTAAAAATGCAGATGAATATAAGGATGTGATATCAAGGTGGGGCATGACCGAGCTTAACCCGTGCTCAGAAGGAGCGAGGTATAAGCTCCCGAATGATCCTGTAGCCCTTGACACGATAAAAGGCGAGCTTGAGAGGGTAATCTCTTATAATGAGGGTTTTGCAAGGCCTCACAGGCTTCTTGGGCTCCTTTACACAGAACTCGGCGGAGAGAGCCTCGGTAAAGCCGTATCTGAATTCGAGAAGGCTCTTGCGATAGTTCAAAACCCGTTTATTTACTATGATTATGCTGTCGCGCTTGGGAAGATGACGCGACATAACGATGCCATAGCCGCATTTAAAAAGGCAATAGACGGAGATGAGGAGTTTAAGGACGCCTATCTTGGCCTCGGAGTTGCCTACCATGACCTGAAAGAAAATAAGGAAGCTGTAAAAGCGCTCTCAAAATACATTACCCTTGCTGATGACACCAGCGACCCTATTGCTTATAAGATACTCGGGTTATCTTATTTCGAACTTGGGGAATTTGAACCGGCTGCTATTTACCTGAAAAGGGCGGCTTTTGCCATCAATGACCCTAAGGAGCTTGGCAATATAAATTACTATTTGGGCAATGCCTTATTCGAAGCCGGTGAGGATGAAGAAGGGCTTAAATATTACTCAAGGGCTATTGCCATAAACCCCGAATACAAAGATGTCCTGCAGAACCTCTCAGATAATCTCAGAAGATCAGGCAAAAGCGGCAGAGCGGATAAGATATCTTCCATAGTTTCTTCTGAAAAGGCCGAATAAAGCCTGTTCTTTCCATGAAAAAAATTCAAGGCGTCAGCGAAAATTGACATAAAATGTCAGAATAGTGACAAAAAATGTCACTATTAAAGTTTTTCAAAAGTACACAGGAAATCGTAAGTAGTTGTTTTGTAATAATTTCATGTTTTGGCATGGGCATTGCACATTAGTATATGCAAAACGATTTAAGTTTTTCGGTGCAAGTCCGAAGATTTAAATAAGTTCAAAATCAAAATGCCGGAAGGAGGAAAGAAATGTTTCTACAGAGAATGCTGAAAAGGATTAAAAGAGAAGAAGGTTTTACACTGGTCGAGTTGCTGATAGTCGTTGCTATCATCGCAATACTCGCGGCAATCGCAATCCCGCAGTTCACAAAATACAGGCTGAGGGGCTACAAGACAGAGCTTGACTCTGACGCAAAGAATGCGTACACAGCTGCTCAGGCTTATCTTACAGATAACCCGGCACAGACTGTTGACAGCATCGACAAGCTCAAAGCAGGCGGATACCAGAAGTCTACAAATGTGGCCTTTACAAACGGCTCAATGACACTTTCAGCCGGCAATATAGAGCTGGATACAACAGCCGGTGGCCTTACAGACAACAACTCAGTTGTATTCTTCAACGGCAGGATCGTTTTCGCGAACACACCCTGATCCTGGCTTATAACAGCATGAATGAAAAGGAGGGGTTCTTACCCCTCCTTTTTTTTTACTTTTTTGCATTTCTGTATTAATATGAAAATCTAATGAAGAAAAGCCTCATCAATCTTTCATACCTGCTTTTAATCCCGCTTGGGCTTATTATCTATGCAAAGGTATTAAACGGGCCTTTTGTCTTTGACGACCATGCCTATATTGCCCTCAATCCCTGGGTAAAGTCATTAAGCAATTTCATCGATGTAAAAGGTATGCGGTATGCAGGGGATTTAAGTTTTGCGCTTACCTACAAATTTTGGGCGCTCGACCCTTTCGGCTATCACCTCATAAATGTATTAATCCACATTGTTAATTCCATAATTGTATTTTTCCTGTGCGGGCTTATATTGAAAACTCCGCTTTTAAAGGCGAAGTTATCAGATGAGCGCAAGGTCCTCTGGTTTTCCTTCTGTGTCTCTTTGATTTTTCTCTGCCATCCCATACAGACTCAGGCAGTAGCCTACATAAGCCAGAGATATACCTCGTTGGCGACTCTTTTCTATTTGGCGTCCTGTTCTTCATACCTGAAGGCACGGCTTTTGAGGTCTGAGGACAAGAGGCATCTTCATTGGTATGTTACCGCTTTTATCTCCGCTATATTTGCAATGAAGACAAAGGAGATAAGTTTCACCCTGCCTTTTGTGGTCATGATTCTGGAGTTCAGCCTTTTTTCCTCTGATATCAGCTTTGGAAAACGGATTAAGTTTCTCGCGCCTATTCTGCTTACGGCAATTATCATCCCCTTGAGTCTTATATTGCCTGATGTGGGCATAACAGAGGGCGGCAACAGGGCTGAAGAGCTTTTCAGGCTTCGTAAGTTAAATGAGGCCGCTTCGATTTCACGCTATCAATATCTTCTCACTGAAACGACTGTCATAATTACTTATCTTCGTCTCATGTTCCTGCCTGTGGGCCAGCATTTCAATTACTATTACCCTCTCGCAGAGTCGATATTTGAACCTGTAGTTTTACTATCATTCATCGTCCTGTCTCTTTTTTTTATCTCGGGCATCTATCTGCTCTTTCGTTCTGAAAAAGGCTGGGGCAGGATTGCGGGCCTCGGCATGGTGTGGTTTTTCATAACCCTTTCAGTAGAATCTTCCGTAATCCCTATAAGGGATGTGATAAATGAGCACAGGATGTATCTGCCTGCTTTCGGCCTCATTATCGCTTTCTTCTCAGGGGTATTTTACCTGTTGGAATCCGCAATAAAACGGGGGAGCAGATTGGATGCTGAAAAGGCAGTTGCGATCATGCTTATCATTATTGCGGTGCCTCTTTCATCAGCCTCGTACATGAGGAATACTGTTTGGGGCAATAAGTTCCTTTTATACGCCGATGAGGTTAAAAAAAATCCCTTATCGGTCAGCCCTCATATGAACATCGGCATAATTTATTATGAGCGCGGGCAATATAACGAAGCCATCGGCCACTTCAAAGAGGCTGAGAGGATAAACCCTGCTTCTGTCTATGTGCACAGGACGCTTGGGAAATTTTATTTTCATATCGGCGATATGGATAAGGCTATGGAAGAATACAGAAAGATAATCACTCTGGATCCTGACAGGGAGGAATATATCGAAGCGCGGTACAACCTTGGCGTGCTTTACATGAAAAAAGGATTTTTTAATATGGCCGAGGAAGAATTCAGAAAGGTGCTTGAAAAAAATAATAATGACAAGCACGCAATAAAAGCGCTGGAGATGATATCAAAACAAAAAGCCAACAAAGCGCCATTCGCTGTCAAAGAGAGCAAATGAAAGGCTCTATGAACAGGAACCTTAATATAATTTGGATACTTGTCGTAGCCTTTACCGCTATCCTCGGGCTTGAGCTGATTGACAACAGGGTCTCAAGCATCAGGGGAGGGGACGCGATAAATTATATCCTTCTGGCGAAATCCATTGCTACGGGGCATGGCTTCGCTGATATCAATATACCGGGTTTTCCTCCTCACACCCAGTACCCTCCGATACTGCCGCTCATCCTAAGCCCTGTCTATTATCTGTACGGGTTTAATTTTGTTCTGATGAGGCTTGTAGTCGTGCTTTTCGCGATAGGCTCTGTCTGTCTGGTCAAACGCATATTCGAAAAGGAGTCTGACAAAGGCATCGGGATTTTTCTTTCGCTGATAACAGGGACGAACTTCTACTTCCTGTTCTTCGCCAAGGAACTGATGACCGAAATCCCTTACATGTTCCTTTCGCTGCTCGCTATCTTCTGTCTTGACAGGTATTCATCGGAAAAAGCAGGCGGCAGATATCTGGTATTCGGCAGCATACTCCTGTCAATCGCTTACCTTACAAGGATGATAGGCATTACGCTTTACGCGGCTGCGGCAATTTACATTATAATAGATACATTCAGAACAAGAGGAGACGGAAATAAGAAAAAGGGACTTTTCTTTTTATTGGCCGTTGGCGGTCTGCCGTTCCTGATATGGATGATAAGGGGAAGCTTATATTCCCATGATGTCTCTACTTATGAATCCATCTTCATGCAGGCTGATTATTACGCGAATGATAGCGGTTCAGCCGGGCTTGGCTCACTCTTTGGCAGGGCATATGAGAATATCGGATACTACATCGATACTCTACCAAAGGGACTCATCAGCTTTATAGATATAAAACATTATCTCAATGCGCTCCCTCTTAAGATATTCTATCTGCTTGTTCTGTTCATTATGCTCTTAGGTTTCGCTATCGAGCTTTACAGGAAAAGAGGGATAAAGGATTTCTATATCCTATTTTATTTCATACTGCTTGCCGTATGGCCTGTGTACGGCTCAGGCGACGCAAGGAGGTATATCGTTCCAATACTTCCTTTCCTGTATTTTTATTTTTTCAGAGGGTTTTGTGCGTTAGGAAGTCTAAAAAATGTCTTCAGAGAAAGCAGCAGGCTCACTCTTAACAAAGCAGCGGTTTTTCCTGTCATTTTATTCTTATCTTTCAATATTGCCGAAATATACAGGATGGTCTATCCGCCCGATGCCTTAAAAAGGATAAACTCAGCAGTAAAATATCTCGCAATATATTCAGGAGAGAGGGTTGATAACATTGAGCTTGATACTGTCTCTGAACATTTCAAAATGAATTCACCATGCTACAGTAAATACCTTGAGACAGCTTTTGGGGCTAAATCCATCTTAGGCGCTCAGGATGTTGTCATGACAAGAAAGCCTGAGGTGGTCTACCTTATTACAGGCGGGTATTCCGTTAGATTTCCATATACGAAAGATGACGGCAGGATGAAGGAGTTTATCAAGGGCAGGGATGTTGACTTCGTGCTTGTTGACCAATGCTATCCTGAGGCGACCGCTTATCTGGTCCCTTTTATCTCATCAAATCCGGGTATGTTCGACACTGTCTTTGATGATGCAAAAGGGACCGTTCTTTTAAAGGTGAAAAAAGCTTCGGTTAAGCCGGAGTAACTTCTTTTATATCCACCGAAGTATGCCCGTACTGCTGGAAGCGGTTTGTCTTTACCTTTACATCGCATGGGTTGCAGTGGCCGAATACTTCGCAGACCCTGTAGATATCCTCAAGTTCAAAATTCGGGTCGATAAGATTGCCTACAGGCGTCCTGCCTTCGTATAGGTCGCTGTGGCATCTGTAAATGCTGCCGTCACTGCCTGCGATAAGCTCGGTGGTTTTGCAAAGCACTTTTTTCTCGAACTTCCTGTCGCATGAGCCTTCGTATTTGAAAGTGCCGTAAAGTTTGCCATCGTATTCACCGAGGAATTCCTTGAACCTGAAATCAATCCCGCGGCCCTGGCAGTATTCCTGCGCCTTGCGGATGACATCTTCCTGAGACGGGTGGAGCACTCCCCAAATACCTATGCTGAAGCCGGCGTCCTGCATCCTTAAGACCTTCTCGACCAAAGGCAGCAGTTCCATCTGTTCAGGATGGTAGCTGACCCTGATGGAAGCGTAAGGGGCATTTCTTTTTATCCTGTTCGGGTCGACCTTGGCTATGAACTCGTTTATGTCGAACTGAAGGTTCGTCAGTATGTCTATATTAAGCTCAGGCTTAATGTTATTTAGGATATATATGAAGTCCTTATGCAGGCTCGGCTCGCCGCCCTGAAGCGTTATGGGAAGGTCGTATCTCGATTTTATCCTGTTGATGCCTTGCACCCATTCTTCGCCTGAAAGCCGTTTATTCACAAACCCGTCTTTGCCGAAGTGGTTGATGCAGTAGCTGCACTTCAGGTTGCAGGCAAGCGTGAGGAATGTAGCGATGTAGTTATAATGTTCGGGAATTATAATGGGTTTAAGCTCTTTCATCTTATTTCTCCGAAATCAGTTTTTCGATATTTTCAAGGACCGTTGCAGGCTCTATCTCATAAAGGCATGTCCTGTCCTTAATGCAGACCGTGTTCATGCAGGGCAGGCAGTCGAATTCCTTTTCAGGCAGAAGCTTAACGCCGTGCTTTACATATACTTCGTTGGCAAGGGTGGGGCCGAAGATGGCGACTATCTTTTTATCAAGGGCGTGTGCGATATGGAGACCAAGGCTGTCATTTGTGACAATAAGCCTGCAGGAGTTTATCCATTCAATATATTCCTCAATGGATTTCAGGCCCTGCTGCCATGAGATGGTATATTTATCACCGATCAGTTTTTCAAGCTCTTTCCAGTATTCAAGCGGCCATGCCTTTATAGGCCATTTGTCGCCGACATTGAAGTTGAAACCGATGTCGTACACTTCCTCTGAGGTCGGTTTATAACCGATTGTGGGTATCTCACCCTGCCATTGGCTTCCGACCATCTCAAAGAGAAAATCTTCCCAGTACTTTTTATTTGAGAGCTTATCTTTCTGGTTGTTGCAAAGCTCAAGAACGGTCTGTGTGCCGTCATATGCGTTTGCCGTGCCTGTCTCAGGGTCGAACCTGAACCCGAAGCGCCTCCAGGCGGTAAGCGAGTCTGAGAACGCGCAAATGCCCGCCACCTTCTCAAGGTTGACGATGGTATCGAACCTCTCTGCCTTAAGCTGCAATACTGTGGTAAGGTCGTACGGCATTATCCTGTGGATGTAAGGGTTGCCTTTAAGAAGAGCTATTGCCTTTTCATCTACGAGCCATGTTACATGGGCGTCTTTAAACAGGTGAAGGAGAACAGTGCTTCTTAATACATCGCCAAGGCTTGTCTTTCTGCTTATCTCGCCAACAAGGGTTTCTGAATAGCCAAGTTTTATAATAAGTATTTTTTCTTTCTGCATCAGCTTTCCCTCACAATCCGAACTGCTTCATTATATATTTCAACAGGGCGGTAGCCCATGTTCTCAAGGCGGCGCTTTCTTAGAAAATACTCGGTAAACGAATAAGCCCTTACGAAGAAAATGCCTTTCATCTGTAGAAATACCATGTCAAGGGCCACATGGAATATCAGCCCGAGGCAAAGCGCGGTAAGTAAAGACGACCCTATAGCGTATGAAAAGATGTAAAGAGGCACTATAAATTCTATCGTGTGGAATATCTCGATATTTAAAAACTCCGGTGAATACCATACGCGCTCAAGCGCCTTATGGTACGCGAACATGCCTTTGATACTCAGGTCGGTAAAGCCGTTATGGTAAATGTAGTCAAGGTAATGGTCGATATCAATGGCAAATGAGGCGCCCCAGAAGAACAGGCTCTCAACACCCATTATAGGGTACATGGCTATTGATGCCGCAGTGCCTAATATAAGGTGGTCTTTGGGCGTCATTTTCAGATCTTTCTTACCTGAGAAGTGTTCATGACCTCTTCCGAATGCTTGAAATGTTCCAGTACAAAGCTTTCGTAGATGCCCCTTATCGTATTTACAACAGAGAACTTCATGGGGTATATCCGCGTCTTTACAAGATAAGCCTTTGTAAAATAATACATCATAAAATATGTTCTGGTAAAAGGCAGTTTTATAAGCCTGTTTACTACTAAATTCCTGAGCGAAGGCTTCCAAAGGCATAGGGTCGAGAGCAATGACAGATTCCTCTGCAGGAGCTTTTCCTTATCACTGAAGCATTTAAGGGGCGAGGTCGATTGATAGCTCATGTGGAGGCTGTCGTAATTCCCGTTGAAGTCCCCCCTCTTTATGGCGTACTTCGCAAGCTCGGTCTCAGGGTAGGGGAAGAAGATAGGAAATTCCCCGAATGTCACCTTGCACCTCAGGTTGGTATCAAGCGATTCAATATCCTCTTGTATCGAAGTGCCCGGAATCGCGAAGATGGTATTTGAGAATGTGGGTATATTGTGCTTGCTGCAAAGGTCAAACGCCTCAACCATCACTTCTTTGCTCATGTTGCGCTTAAGTATTTCGTTCCTTACCTTGTCATTGCCGCTCTCAATGGACATGCTCAGAGAGGCAAGCCCGGCCTTCTTAAGCTTAAGCAGTATCGGCTCAGTAAGTAAATTGGCCCGCATCAGGCAGTGAAACGGCACTCCTATCTCTTTGGGATATCTTACCGAGAACTCCTCGAGCCACTCGTCATCCTTCATAACGAATATATCGTCATAGAATTTTATAAATTGAGTCTCCCAGTTCTTTTTAAGGTGTTTAAGTTCAGCTATGACCCTGTCAACGCTCATCCTTGAGACAAGAGAGCCTTTGCCCTTATATAACAAATTGTATTTGTGATTAAAACAGTAAGTGCATTTGTAAGGGCAGCCCCTGCCGACCATGAAGCTCCTCATGGGGAAACGGCCAAGGCGCGTGGTTGAATAGAAGAGTTCCCTGTCAAGAAAGGGAAGGTCGTCAAGCTCCCTTCTCCTCTGGCGGATAACCGGCGGTTTGCTTTTATCGAAATTGTTTTTTGTGATTATGTTAGGGATATTGTCGAACGGAAGCTTTTTATCAAAGGCGTCAAGGAGCTCAGGCCAGGCGTCATCACCTTCACCGACGCAGAGAGCGTCAAAAGAATGCTTTTCAATTATCTCAGGAAAAAATGTCGCGTGCGGCCCGCCTATGACGGACAATACATTGCTGTTGATTGATTTTATGAGATCGTTAGCCGCGAGATAGTATTTATGTTCGCCTGTCTTTGCGCTGTAAGCTACGATATCGGGCTTGAATTCCTTTACCCTGCCTTCAAGGTTGCCGTCTGCAAGTACGGCGATGCCTGTAGAGTGTCCTTTTTCTTTGGCAAGGGCGGACAGGAGCATAATCCCCATCGGGTCGATATATTCGATATCTTTGATTACAAACAGAATCTTCAACTAAGCACCTTCAATAATCCGTCTTGCGGGGGAGTTGTACTTTGCCCTCTCCTTTATGCGAACCTCCCAGAATAGCGTTCCTATTGCTTTGAATACGCTCACAATGTTTTTCAGAGCGAAAGCCTTTGTCTTTCCCGTCTCCCTCGGCTTTATATCTATGCCGACTTCTATGTAGCTCGCCCCTGAGCGTATCAGCCGTACAAGTATCGCCGCCATGTAGGCAAAGCCCCATGTTTTAAGAGGGACTTTTTTAAGGAGCTTGCTTTTGATGACGCATGTTCCGTTGTAATAGATGAGATTCAGCCCGAAAAGCGTATTCATGCCTACTACGAAGAGTTTCGAGATGAGTCTTCGTGAAAGCGCCCTTACATGGGTATTGGCTGTGTAAGGTATTATCACATCTGCTTTACCGACACGGCTGAAGGCCTTTTTGATGGCCTCGGGAGGTATCTCATTATCACCGGGCACCATTATTATGTAATCCTTCTTTGCGAGCCTCACGCCCTCTGTATAGTTGTACCCGAACCCCATGTTTTTGGGGTTGTGTATCACTCTGATGTTTTTTTCTTTCTTCTTTATCTCTTCGGCGATTTTGCCGGTATTGTCAGTGCTGAAGTCATTGAATATAAGTATTTCGTAATCGCTGAACCTTGAAGATGAGAGGGCCTCTTCAATGGATTCGATAGTGCCTTTGAGGTTGCCCTCTTCGTTAAGGCACGGGACTATTATTGAGATGCTTGGGTTAGTTTTTGCCATATTATTTCTGAATGGTTTTTTTAACGGCTGATATAATATGGTCAACGCCTGGGTAGTATGCTTTTTCAAGCGCCGGGCTTGCCGGGGTAGGGGTCTCCGGCAGGTTTACCCTTACTACTGGGGCCTTCAAAATGCCGCAGGACTCTTCCATTATTCTGGCTACTATCTCAGCTCCTACAGAGCATTCTTTCCAGCCGGTGTCAGCTATAACGAGCCTGCCTGTCTTTTTGACGGATTCTATTATCAAGCCCATATCAAGGGGCTTTACAGTCCTCGGGTCGATTACTTCTGTCTCAATCCCTTCTTTAGACAATGCCTCTGCGGCCCGCATTGCCTCATACGCCATGTACGAGATGCCGACCACTGTGGCGTCTTTGCCCTCTCTTCTTACAATTCCTTTGCCGATGGGTACGGTGTAGTCATCTTCAGGCACATGGCCCATGTGGTCATAAAGCCAGCGGTGCTCTATGATGATAACCGGGTTGCCGTCATAGACGGCAGCCCTAAGAAGCCCCTTGGCGTCATAGGGTGTGGCGGGCATCAATACCCTAAGCCCCGGAATGTTTGTGAAGAGAGATGGAAGGCTTTGTGAATGTTGTGCGGCAGAGCCCCAGCCTCGTCCGATTATCGCCCTTACTACAAGCGGGACGCTCAGCTTTCCGCCGAACATATAATGCCATTTTGCGGCATGGTTTATAATCTGGTCGAGAGTAAGTGGAAGAAAGTCCACTCTCATGTGCACGAGAATGGGCCTCATGCCGGAGATTGCGGCGCCTATGGCAATGCCTGTGATGCCGTTCTCCGCAAGGGGAGAGTCCATTACCCGGTCCTTGCCGAATTTCAGATGAAGATTTTTTGTGGTGCCGAATACGCCCCCGGCATCGTCCACGCCCTCGCCGATGACAAAGACGGATTTGTCCTGTTCAAGCATGCGGGAGGTTGCCTCAAGTATCGCTTCCTTGTAGGTGATGCCCCGGAGCGTGCTTCCTGCGGCAGCCTTCTCAAATTCTTCCTTATTGCTGTAAATCTTTGTCCACGGCATCTTTTTTAGTCTCTTGTCCCGAAATAAACATCTTTATGCAGCTCTGAAGCTTCAGGGTAGGGGCTTTCCTTGGCGAACCTTACCGCTTCATCAAGCTCTTCCCTGATCCCGGCTGAGATGCTCTCAATTTCATTTTCAGTAATTATCTGCCTTGAAACTATGAATTCCCTGAATATGGAGACAGGGCATTTTTCTTTCCAGTAAAGAAGCTCTTCTTTTGGCCTGCAGCCTTTTTCAAAATCCTCTTCAGGCCCGACATGGCCCTTCCATCTGTATGTTTTTGCCTCTATCAGGCTTGGGCCTGCGCCCCTCCGTGCCCTTGAAATGGCCTCCTGCGCGGCTTTGTAAACCGAAAGGACATCATTGCCGTCTACGCAAGTGCCATGAGAGTCGAACGGGGCAGCGGTGCTTGATATTTTACAGCTTGCCTGCCTTGCTGATTGGTGGGAATTCGTTGCGTAGAAGTTGTTTTCGCAAACGAAGACTACGGGCAGTTTTTTCAAAGCGGCAAAATTGAACGATTCGTAGAAAACGCCTTCCTCTGAAGCTCCGTCGCCGAAGAATATCACCGTAACCCGTTCCTCGCCTTTCATTACAGAGGCGAGCGAAGCGCCGACTCCCATAGGTATGCCGCCGCCGACAATTGCGGATGTGCCGAGTATTCCGTTCTCAATGTCCAAAATATGCATTGAGCCGCCCTTGCCCTTGCTGCACCCGGTTATCTTGCCGTAGAATTCCGCCATAAGCGGCTTCATGGCAGTGCCTTTGGCAAGCGTGTGGCCGTGCCCCCTGTGGTTTGAGAATACATAATCTTCTTTCCTCAGGTTAAGGCAAACCCCGGCTGCAATGGCCTCCTGCCCGATGCAGAGGTGGACAGGGCATTTCATCTCCTGCTCAGGGTAGAGCTCAATGATCTTATCCTCGAACATGCGGATCCTGAGCATTGAGGCGAAGAGGTCAATGAGAAGCGTTTTTGTAAGGGTGCTGAGCCCGTATTTTAAAAGGTCTTCTTTCATCTTAGATAAAATTCACATGGAGAGAAGGGTGCTTAAGCTCCCAAAGATATCTGTTTATCTCATCCATCCTGCAGTTTACCCTGCATTCGGTGGTATCAAGGCCTTTGGCAACAAACTCCATGACCTTTTTCCTTTTCTCTCCGTTCCAGATTTCCTCAAAAGTATTTTCGTTGATATTGCCGAAAAGGAACCTTTCGTCGCCAAGATAGGCGCTGCAGCCCCAAACGCCACCGCCTGAGTCGATATAAGACCAGAAGGGCAGGGCAAGGCACTTTTCATAGCTTCTTTTTTCCTGAAGCTTTTTCATGGCGTTTTTCCTGAAGATAACTTTAAAGTCCTTGTCTGATATCTTCTGAAGCTGGTCGCTTAGGTGCATGTACTGGTTATAATCGAAGTCCTTATACTGGGTCGTAAGGCTCTTTAAGTGCTGTGAATAGGATTTTATGACAAGATAATCCGCACCTGCTTCTTTGGCCTTTTGCGCCAGAAGCACGGCCTCAGAGGTGTTCTCGGGCAGCAGTATCATCTGCATGCCTATGGTTGAGGAAAGGTTTGCCTGTTTTCTGAATTTAACAGCAGTGCGGATATTGTCGAGTACCTTGTCAAAATCAGCCTCGGATGTTCTGTGTATTTTGGCATAGGTCTCTTTGGTGCCCGCGTTAAAGCTTATTTTTATCCATGTGATGGAGGCAAGGCAGGATTCGATGAGCTTTTCCGTGAACAGTACACCGTTGGAGGTGATTGCCACATCGATGCCGGATTTTTTGGTATGGTTTATTATCTCGCCTGAGTGCTTGTGGAGAAAGGGCTCGCCTTCTCCTGCGTACATGATGCTCTTTATCCCAAGCCTGCCAAGCTCTGAGAGCCTTTCCTTGAGCATTACGGGGTCAAGCTGTCTGGGCTGGTACTCCATGTAGTCAAGCGCGCAATAGGTACACCTGTGATTGCATGCCCCTATGGGGGAGACTTCCATGTATACCGGGTAAATGTTATCCCCCTCCAGCCATTTGTTTACACGGGGAACATGGTACATCAGCTTATGGCTGTCAATCCTGAATTCGTCCATTTTGAGGGTTCAAAAACCTCCGGCAACTTTTATATACAAGATAACATATGTACCCTGCCGAAACAAAGTTAAATTTAGTATTTCAAGCTGTTTTCATAAAATTGTTTTTTTAATTATCGGATAGTTAATAATAATTTATCTTGACATTCTACAAGCTGTAGAATTATAGTTATGGAAAGGGAGTTTTTTATCGGATTAAAAAATTTGCGCAGTCCCTCATCCGACTGTAAAAGCCTGTTGGGAATATGAGTAAGACAGATTACTCAGGCTATCTGATATAATAAAATTGGCGGTAGTGCTGATTTATTGTGAGTAAGTTTTAGCGGAGGATTTTAAAAATATGGCGATAGACCCTGTCTGCGGGATGAATATAGAACCTGAAAAGGCAAAAGGCAAAAGCGGGTACAATGGGGAGACAATATACTTCTGCTCCCTTAATTGTAAAAAGGTATTTGACGCAAATCCGCAGGCCTTTATGCAGGCCTCATCCCAAAATATTGCAAAAGATGAAGAGACAGGCATAGACCCAGTCTGCGGCATGACCGTAAAGAGGTCAAAGGCAGCGGGTATTTCTGAATATAAAGGTAAAACATACCTTTTTTGCAACCTGAATTGCAAAAAGAAGTTTGACGCAGACCCTGAATCTTTTTTATCCCCGAAAATTGAGGATTCCCATACCCGTGTGCATGAAGGTCCTCCCATAGAGGATAAGGACCTTAAGACCGTAAGCCTGCCCATAACAGGCATGAGCTGCGCCTCGTGCGCCGCCAAGATCAAGAAGGGCCTTACCGGCCTTAGCGGCATAAAAAGCGCAAGCGTAAATTTTGCTGCTGAAAAGGTCATCATATCCTATGACCCCCGTGAGGTGCATCTTACGGATTTTATCAAGACTATAAAGGAGCTTGGCTACGGGGCAGGGGTAGAAACGGTAGTATTGCCAGTGCAGGGCATGAGCTGCGCCTCGTGCGTAGATAAGATACAGAAGGTACTGAACCGTATGGACGGGGTTGTAAGCGCTTCAGTAAATCTTGCGACTGAAAAGGCAAATATCAACTACCTTCCTTCAATTGTTGATATCGATGATTTTATTAAGGCCATAAACGGGGCAGGGTATAAGGCCCTGAGGCCTGAGAAGGCTGAAGACCTTCTTGAGCGGGATACGAGGATAAAGCAGGAGGAGTTCAGAAAGCTTCGTTCCAGGTTCCTTTTCGCGGCTGTCATTGCAGCCTTTGTCATGCTGGGCGCGCTCAGGGATTTGTTTGCCTGGGTTCCTTCCATACTTGCGAATAACTTTACTCTTCTTATTCTGGCTACTCCTGTTCAGTTCTGGAGCGGATGGCAGTTCTACAGAGGGGCAATAGGCTCTGCCAGGCACCGCACCACGGACATGAATACATTGATAGCTGTGGGCACTTCTGCGGCATATCTTTACAGTACGGCAGTTACATTCTTCCCTGCATTTTTTGCGGAGAGAGGGTTCCATACAGGGGTTTACTTTGATACATCTACCGCTATCATTGCGCTGATACTCCTTGGAAGGCTGCTTGAATCAAGGGCAAAAGGCCGCACAGGCGAGGCAATAAAAAAGCTTATAGGCATGCAGGCAAAGACCGCGCGCGTGGTAAGGGGCGGCACTGAATCTGACATACCCATAAATGAGGTTATATCTGGAGATATTATCATTGTGCGTCCCGGTGAGAAGATACCGGTTGACGGCAAGATAACAGAGGGTTTTTCTTCAATCGATGAATCCATGATAAGCGGCGAGAGCCTGCCCGTTGAAAAGAAAGAAGGGGATGAGGTAATCGGGGCTACCATCAACAAGACAGGTTCATTCAAATACAAGGCAACAAGGGTAGGCAAAGACTCCACATTAAGCCAGATAATAAAGATGGTCGAAGAGGCGCAGGGCAGCAAGCCTCCCATAGCAAGGCTTGTCGATGTGATAGCAAGCTACTTTGTGCCTGTTGTTATCGTCCTTGCTATTATCACCTTTATAATCTGGTATATTTTCGGCCCTGAGCCTGCTTTCACTTACGGGCTTTTGAACTTCATAGCCGTACTTATTATTGCTTGCCCGTGTGCTATGGGGCTTGCCACACCCACCTCTATAATGGTCGGCACAGGCAAAGGCGCTGAGAACGGCATACTCATAAGGGGAGGCGAATCCCTTGAGACAGCGCATAAGCTAAATGCAATCGTACTTGATAAGACAGGCACTCTCACAAAAGGCCTGCCGTCATTGACTGACATAATCGCAATAAATAAAGGTTTGGCAAGGCAGGGGCTTGGCAATGAGGATACGCTTCTGTTCTATGCGGCCTCCGCCGAGAAGGGCTCTGAACACCCTGTAGGAGAGGCTATCACGGGCAGGGCCGCTGCCAAGGGGATTGAGCTTGTAAGCCCTAAATCTTTTGAGGCTGTTGCGGGGCATGGTATTTCAGCTAAGATAGAAGGCGCACATGTGCTGCTTGGAAATATCAAATTCATGCGGGACAGGGGGATTACGCTAAATGGGGCTGAAAAAGAGGCTGAACGGCTTGCCGATCAGGGTAAGACCTCGATATATCTTGCCGTTGATAATAAACTTGCGGCTATTATAGCTGTTGCCGATACCTTAAAGGAGTATTCGAAAGAGGCGATTGCCGAATTTAAGAAGATGGGGCTTGAGGTAGCAATTATCACAGGCGATAATAAAAGGACGGCTAAGGCAATCGCCTCTGAGCTTGGAGTTAACAGGGTGATGGCCGAGGTGCTTCCTGAAGACAAGGCAAAAGAGGTCAAAAAGCTTCAGGATGAGGGTAAGGTGGTAGCAATGGTGGGGGACGGCATAAATGACGCTCCGGCCCTTGCGCAGGCTGATGTGGGGATAGCCATTGGAACAGGGACTGATGTCGCGATGGAAGCCTCTGACATTACGCTAATTGGCGGCGACTTGAGGTCGATTGTAACGGCAATCAAGCTCAGCCGTGCTACCATCAGGAACATAAAGCAGAACCTTTTCTGGGCTTTCATATATAATATACTTCTGATACCTGTTGCTGCGGGGCTTCTGTACCCGTTCTTCGGAATTCTTTTAGACCCCATGCTTGCTGCAGCGGCAATGGGCCTTTCTTCCGTAAGCGTAGTAAGTAATGCCTTGAGGCTAAAAAGATTTAAAGCGGCTCACGCATAAATAACTTTTTATCGTCTATCAATGGTGGCAAATGGGAAGGCTTAAAAATCAGATATTGGCAAAGGTGCTTACCAGATTTCCGAAACTGCTCGATAAGATCATTGAGAAGACAGAGAGCATCACTGTTGAAGGCATACCGTGGACGCCTTTGAAAAAGCCTATAAAGGACTGTAAAATTGCGCTCGTTACAACGGCAGGGGTGCATCTAAAGGCTCAAGAGCCTTTTGATATGCTCGATAAGGACGGAGACCCGACATACAGGGAGCTTCCTTCATCTGCGCCAAGAGAGCAATATACGATCACACACGATTATTACGACCACACGGATGCTGATAAGGATTTGAATATCGTGTTTCCCCTTGACCGCATCAGGGAACTTAAGCTGGAAGGCAAAATTGGGGAGCTTGCCGAAGTCAATTTCGGCTTTATGGGGCATATCGACGCGCACCATATTGAAACGCTTGTAAAGAAAACCGCAGTTGAAGTTGCGGATAAGCTCAAAAGACAGAATGTGGATGTGGTTCTCTTGACACCCGGGTGAGGACTCTGCAATCGGTCCGTGGGACTGATACAGAGGGAGATTGAAAGGCATGGGATCTCTACCATAGGGGTTTCGATAGTAAGGAAATTCACTGAGGAGGTAAAACCTCCGAGGTCTGTTTTTGTGAAATGGCCTTTGGGTCATCCTCTTGGTGAACCGTTTAAGGTTGACCAGCAGAAGAAGGTAATTGAAAGCGCATTCAAAGCGCTTCAGAAGATAGATACTCCGGGGACAATAATAGATCTGCCGTTCAGGTGGAAGAGGTACGAGGACTTGGAGAAAGAGATTTGATTGTGAGTGAACCGGATTCCCGATAGAGACATTCGGGAATGACGGCTTGGGAAGGTCGTCATTGCGAGGGCGGTAAGCCCGAAGCAATCTTAGCTTTAGAGTAAGATAAAAACAGATTGCTTCGCTTCGCTCGCAATGACTGTTTTTGTTTTATTTTGTTTTGCCTTAAAATACACCAAGGGGCATTCCGTAGAGGCAGCCAAAATCTTTAATACTGGATTCCCGATAGAGACATTCGGGAATGACGGATTAGGAAGGTCGTCATTGCGAGGGCGTTAAGCCTGAAGCAATCTTAGCTTTAGGTTGGAGATAAAAACAGATTGCTTCGCTTCGCTCGCAATGACTGTTTTTGTTTTATTTTGTTTTGCCTTTAAATACACCAAGGGGCATTCCGTAGAGGCAGCCAAAATCTTTAATACTGGATTCCCGATAAAGACACTCGGGAATGACGGCTTGGGAAGGTCGTCATTGCGAGGGCGTTAAGCCCGAAGCAATCTTAGCTTTAAGTTGGAGATAAAAACAGATTGCTTCGCTCCGCTCGCAATGACGGTTTTTGTTTTATTTTGTTTCCTTTAAATACACCAAGGGGCATTTCGTAGAGGCAGCCAAAATCTTTAATACAGATTGCTTCGCTTCGCTCGCAATGACAATTAAGGTTTTTTACGCTCTATCAGCGAAGGCTCCGTGACAGACCTGATGTCCATCAGCCTTTCCCATTCATCATTTGTCAAAATCCTTTTTTCAAGCACAACCTCTTTTACAGTTTTGCCGGTCTCGGTTGCTTCTTTGGCGACCTGTGCCGCCTTCTCGTAACCGATATACCTGTTAAGGATTGTGGCAACTCCTATTGACCCTTCAAAAAAATATTTGCACCTGTCCTTGTCAGCCTTTATGTCTGAAACGCATTTCTCGGTAAATACTCTTACGCCCGAAGTCAGTATCTCGATTGACTGAAGCAGGTTGTAATTTATCACAGGCATCATCACATTAAGCTCAAACTGGCCTGCCTGAGCTGCCATCGTAATCGTCAGGTCATTGCCGATTACCTGAAATGATACCATGTCAAGGAGCTCCGCCATCACCGGGTTTACTTTTCCAGGCATTATGGAAGAACCCGGCTGAACAGGAGGTAGCTTTATCTCTGTAATACCTGTCCTTGGCCCTGAGCTTAAGAGCCTTAGGTCATTTGCAATGCGTATAAGCTCAATAGCCGTATTTTTAAGCTCTGATGAGAATGAGGCAAAATCAGCCATGCTGTTAATCGCCTCAAAATAATCCGGCGCGCTTTTTAAGCCCTTTATGCCTGTTGTTTTGGATAATGCCTTTAACGCTGTTACCCTGTACCTTGGGTGAGTATTGATGCCGGTGCCTGCGGCAGTTGCCCCAAGCCCGATTCTTTTCAACCGTTCCCTTGCTGATGAAAGCATCTCAACTGCGCTTGAGACAGATGAGGCATAAGAACCGAACTCCTGCCCAAGTCTTACAGGCACCGCGTCCTGCAGATGGGTGCGGCCTGATTTTATGACCCTGTCGAATTCTTTTGATTTTTTTCTGAGCGCGGACTCAAGGGTTTTTAATGTCCTGATAAATTCTTCTGAGGATATGATTGCCGCTATTCTCAGGGCAGTCGGCATGGTGTCGTTTGTGGATTGGCTTGCATTTGCATGGTCATTGGGGTGGATTATTCTGTAGTCGCCTTTTTTGCCGCCTAAATGTTCTATTGCCCGATTTGCGATTACCTCATTGGCGTTCATGTTATGGGAAGTGCCTGCGCCTGCCTGATACACATCCACTATGAACTGATCGTGCAGCTTGCCCTGTATTATCTCATCTGCTGCATTGATTATGGCTTGACCTCTTTTGCGGTCAATAAGCCCAAGCTCCATATTCGCAATGCAGCATGCCTTCTTGACCATTGCCGTTGAGATGATAAAGACCCTCTTGGCAGTGATGCCGCTTATGGGAAAATTCTCCTTTGCCCTAAGCGTCTGGATGCCGTAATAGGCGTCCTTTGGGACAGGTCTTTCCCCCAGTGAATCCTTCTCAAGCCTAAAGTTTTTATTCTTCTGCGGCATTGATAGATCCCTTTGGATATTTTTTTATTTTAGTTCCTGATTATCTTTTTGTCAGGGCCGAGGGGAAGGCTTACATCGATGTGGCCCGCTATGGTCTTTTGTTTTTTCCCCGCTACAAGTATCTGCACTTCTTTTACTTCGGGGAAATTGAGAATGACCGTATCGACTATTGAATAAACGGTCTGTATCTCCCAGGAAGAGCCTCCGGGATGGTTTGAAACAAGTTCAGGGCTAAAGTTTACTGTTGCGATATCGCCTTTTACTTCAATACCTACGAGCTTTGTCCCGTCAGGAAGGGGATTGGCGAGATCTTTATTATCAGGCCCTTTTATCAGTTCGGAGATGGATTCCTTTATCTCTGCTTCAAGTGAGCCTTTTTTAATCATATGGCTCTCGGCCTTGAGGTTTGTCCCTTCCTCGTCAGTGAAGTAGATATTCACTTCTTTTGCTGTCCTGTCGGTAATGGACTTAGGCAGTTTATCCCCGAAGAGCGAAAGGAGCACGATACCGATAATGACGGTAGCTGCAGCTACGAGCAATACGGTAATTATACCGCCTTTTTTACCAGATTTTTTCTTTGGCATCTTTGGGCTTGACTGTTTTTGAGGTTTGGGTGAGTTTTTTTTCTTTGCCATCTCAGTTTTCGGTAAGCTGGGCAAGCTCGGCTTCACTTAGATTATCGCCAAAGAACCGCCTGCCGACCGTAAGGAACCTTTCCGGTGAGTCTGTAACAAAAAACCTGTGTTTTGCCTGCCCTGTTTTGGCGTTGAACATATTGCTTTCAGAGAGTATCCGCTTTACCTCAGCGGCGGTTGAAGCGGCTGAATCTATAAGCGTAACTGCACTGCCCATAACTGACGCTATTGTTTCTTTTAAAAGAGGGTAGTGTGTGCAACCGAGCACAAGAGTATCTATGCCTGAGTCTTTAAGGTCGCATAAGTAACGCTCTGCCACAAGGGCTGTTACCTCATCGTTTGCCCAGCCTTCTTCAACAAGGGGCACGAAAAGCGGGCACGCCTTTGTGAAAGTGGAAACCTCCGGGTTAACGGATTTTATCGCAGTGCAATAGGCGCTGCTCCTGATTGTTCCTTCAGTGCCTATCACGCCGATTTTATTATGGCTGGTGACGCTTACAGCGGCCTTTGCGCCCGGCTCTATAACGCCCAGTACCGGTATCTTAAGCTCTCTTTTAAGCTTTGGCACTGCATATGCTGAGGCCGTGTTGCAGGCAGCCACTAAAAGCTTTATATCATGCTTGATAAGAAAGTTCGCTACTTCAAAAGAGTATCTTTCAACGGTTTCCTTTGATTTGCTGCCGTATGGGACCCTTGCGGTGTCTCCAAGATATATCGTATTCTCATTGGGCAGGAGCCTTGTTATCTCACGAAGGACCGTAAGGCCACCTATACCTGAATCAAAGACCCCGATGGGGCTGTTCCTATCCATCCTCAGCTATAAACCTTTTATCTTATTTGCCTGAATTACATAGACTTTTTAAGTGTAGGTAATACAGGTTTTGTTGTCAATAACTATTTTGACTTAGCCTAATCTGTGAGCACCTAAAATATTATATAATATAAGTAGCGAATTTTAAACCCGCTTGAAAGAGGGCCAAATGGAAAACGCGGATATAGCCAAAATATTCTATGATATTGCGGACCTCCTTGAGATAAAAGGCGAGGATAAATTCAGGATTCGTTCATACAGGAACGCGGGCCTTGTTATAGAAGGCCTTTCCGAGAGCCTTAAAAAACTCTATGAAAAAGGAGAGGAGCACCTTGAGGGGATACCCGGCATAGGGGTAAGCACGAGGGCAAAGATAATAGAGATTTTGACTACAGGCAAGTGCAAGTACCATGATGAGCTTTTGAAAGGAATTCCCATTGGCATGCTTGAGATAGTAAAGATATCAGGAGTAGGGCCAAAAAAAGCGGCCCTTCTCTATAAAGAGCTTGGGGTCTCAACAATAGAGGCCCTTGAGAAGGCGGCCTCTGAGCAGAAGATAAGGAACTTGCCGGGTATGGGCGAGGTAACAGAGCAGAAAATACTCAAATCCATCTCTGACATGAAGGCGATGGAGAGGAAGTTCAAGATTGCCGTGGCGCTCAATTACGCGAATTCATTTGTCGAATACATAAAGAAAATCCCCGGCACTGTAGATGTAGTGCCGTCAGGAAGCCTCAGGAGATGGAAAGAGACCGTGGGAGATATCGATATACTCACAACATGTACTGACCCGCAGGCAGTGATGGATAAGTTTGTGGCGCACCCTGATGTAGTAGAGGTGCTCTCAAAAGGCGAGACGAAATCTACCGTAGTAGTTAAGGCAGGCGTTCAGATCGATATAAGGGTGCTTGAGAAAAAATCATTCGGCGCGGCCCTGCAGTACTTCACAGGCTCAAAGACACATAACATAGCCCTGAGGGACAGGGCAAAGAGGATGGGGCTTAAGATAAGCGAGTACGGCGTATTTAAGGAGGAGGGGAAAAAGTGGGTGGCAGGCACTAAAGAAGAAGATGTCTATAAAATAGTGGGGTTGCCGTGGATTCCGCCGGAGCTCAGGGAGAACAGGGGAGAGATAGAAGCCGCTGAGAAAGGCACTCTGCCCAAGCTTATCGAACTTGATGATATCAGGGGAGACCTCCATGTGCACACAAAAGAAAGCGACGGCACCTATACGCTTGAGGATATGACAGAGGCGGCAATGCAGCGGGGCTATGAGTACATGGCGGTTACAGACCATTCAAAGGCAATAGGCATAGCAAGGGGGCTCGATGAGCAAAGGATAATGGCGCAAATGGGCGCAATCGATGAGTTCAACGCAAAGCTTAAAAAGAGGGGAAAGAAGTTCAGGGTATTAAAAGCCTCTGAGGTGGATATAAGGGCGGACGGCTCTCTTGACCATCCTGACAGGGTACTTGATAAGCTTGATTGCGTTGTAGCGTCAATCCATTCAGGATTTAAAATGGGAATGGAGGAGATGACGGCAAGGATAATCAAGGCAATTCAGAGCAGGAAAATAAATATACTCGCCCACCCCACAGGCAGGCTCATCAATGAAAGGGCCCCTTATCCTGTAGATATGGACAGGGTGATGGATGAGGCAAAGAAATACAATATCGCTTTGGAGCTTAACTCATACCCTGACAGGCTTGACTTAAATGATGTGCATTGCAGGCTGGCAAAGGAAAAAGGCGTTAAGCTTGCGATATCCACTGACTCGCATTCCATTTACCATCTGGAGCATATTTTATACGGAATACATACAGCGAGAAGGGGATGGATAGAAGCGGCTGATGTGATAAATACAAGGCCCCTTAAAGAGGTTTTAAAGTTCCTTAAAGGGCCTAAGAGCTGACTTAAGCGGTTGAAGCTTTTTTCGGGGTCTCAAGGGGCTCTACTTTGACTTTTATTATCCTGTTCCGTTCGACATCCACGACGGTAAATCTCTGGTCGTTGTAGATGACAAACTCTCCGCCCCTCGGAATCCTTTGAAGCTTTGCCAGCATGAAACCCGCGAGGGTATGGTACTCTTCGGATTCTTCATCTATTACGATACCGAGGTCCTCAAGGTCCCTTAAGGATGCGGACGCGTCAATTACCATTGTGCCGTCCCTGAGTTTTTCTACCAGACCGCCTGCGCCTGTATCGTACTCGTCCTCGATCTCGCCTACAAGCTCTTCGATTATATCTTCTATCGTTATAAGGCCGTCCACATCGCCGTGCTCGTCAACAACGATGGCCATGTGTACTTTTCGCCTTTGAAGCTCTCTTAAGAGCCTGCTTATCATTACAGAGTTAGGGACAAAGTAAGGCGAGCGGATAAGCTCCCTTATCTCAGGTTTTTTGCCCTGTTCAAGCGCCATGAAAACATCTTTATTAAAGAGTATGCCGACGACCCTCTCCATGTTCTCCTTGTAAACAGGATACCTTGAAAAGCCTGTCTCGGACATGAACTTCAAAACTTCGTCAAAAGGCGTGTCTATCTCAACGGCGCTGAATTTATGCTTCGGCACCATTACTTCCCTTACTGTAGTGTCCGCGAATTCAAAGACACCGTGAAGAAGCGCGGCCTCTGTCTCTTCGAATACGCCGGTCTCACGGCCTTCTTTAATGAAGTACTTTATCTCTTCTTCTGAGACAAAGACCTTCTTTTCGGAGTCCTTTACCCCAAGGAGCTTAAGCACTGAAGTAGTGGACTTTGTGAGCAGAAGCACGAAGGCGGAAGTCATCCGTGATAAGAAGTTCAGCGGCCTTGCGGAGAGGCACGCTATCCTTTCAGCGTATCTCAGGGCAAGGGATTTGGGCACAAGCTCGCCAACTACAAGCGAGGCGTATGAGATTATGATGACGATTATGCCTACGGATATAAGCTCAGCAGCCTGTTCGGACATATACGGAATGGCCAGCAAGAGAGGCTTGAAATGTTCAGCCGCGATTATACCGCCAAGTACCGAGGCGAGGGTGCTGACGAATGTGACCCCGACCTGGACCGTAGCGAGGAACCTGTCCGGGTCCTCTTTCATCTTTTGCACGACAACGGCTGACAGATTGCCGTCTTTCGCAAGCTTGTCTATGATGCTTCTCTTGGCGGAGATTATCGCTATCTCGGCGCTTGAAAAGAAACCGTTAAGAAAAATCAGTATTAAAATGATAATAGCCTCAAAAATAAGGCTTTCTAAAGACACTTATCCTCCTCTTATGATGTGTACGCTAATGGGCGACACAGTGCAGCTAATTCTGCATATGTAAATGGATTTTCTATAAAGATATGGTTTTTGGATTGTATTTTTGTCAGTCAGGTGTATTTCATATTATATAATTATATCATATTGAAACATCGTAAAGCAAATCGTCCTGCTCAAAAATCATGTGCGGGAGGCTTAAAGCCCCCCGCAAAATCGTTTAAATCTATCTTTTTACCTTGAAGGCATCCTTGCCCGGATATACTGCCGTTGAGCCGAGTTCTTCCTCTATCCTTAAGAGCTGGTTGTACTTGGCAAGCCTGTCAGTGCGTGATGCCGAACCTGTCTTTATCTGGCCCGCGTTTGTGGCAACAGCTATGTCGGCGATAGTAGAATCTTCAGTCTCTCCGCTTCTGTGTGAGATAACGGCTGTGTAGCCCGCCCTTTTTGCCATCTCAACAGATTCCAGGGTCTCTGTTAGAGAGCCTATCTGGTTTACTTTTACGAGTATGGAGTTGCCGACGCCCTCATCGATGCCCCTCTTAAGCCTTGCTACATTTGTTACAAAGAGGTCGTCGCCTACGAGCTGTACACGGCTGCCGAGCCTGTTTGTAAGGAGTTTCCAGCCCTTCCAGTCGTCTTCTGAAAGCCCGTCCTCTATTGAGATGATCGGGTAGTCATTTACAAGCCCTTCAAGGTAGTCAACCATCTCATCGCTTGAAAGCTGGTTGCCCTCAAGGGTGTAGCTGCCGTTCTTATAAAGTTCGCTTGAGGCGCAGTCAAGGGCTAACAATACATTTTTACCTGCTTCATAGCCTGATGCCTTTATTGCCTGCAGGATAACATCTATGGCTTCCCTGTTTGTCTTAAGCTGGGGAGCAAAGCCGCCTTCATCGCCTACGGCTGTGTTGAGGCCTTTTTTCTTGAGTATGCCTTTAAGGGTATGGAATATCTCGACTCCAGCCCTCAAAGCCTCTTTGAAGGAGGTGAAGCCGGCCGGCACTATCATGAACTCCTGTATCTCAAGGGTATTGTCAGCGTGAGCGCCTCCGTTGATGATGTTCATCATGGGTACGGGCAGCACCTTTGCGTTTGCGCCTCCGATGTATCTGTAGAGCGGAAGCATTGAGGCCTCAGCCGCTGCCTTGGCAACTGCCAATGAAACGCCGAGTATGGCATTTGCGCCAAGTCTTTTCTTGTTATCTGTGCCGTCGAGCTTAAGAAGAGTACTATCTATAAGGACCTGGTCAGTGGCGTCAAGTCCGATGAGCTCTTTAGCTATTCTGTCCTGAACATTCTTTACCGCTTTGAGTACGCCTTTACCGAGATAACGGCCCTTGTCTCCGTCACGGAGCTCAACAGCCTCGAATTTGCCGGTGGATGCGCCTGAAGGCACTGCGGCCCTGCCTGTAAAACCGCCGTCAAGGACAACATCAACTTCAACAGTGGGGTTTCCCCTCGAATCCAGTATCTCCCTGGCAGATACCTCAACAATAGTGGTCATCTTTCCTCCTAAATGGTTTTTATTAATCAAGAATAGAACAATTTGTCAGGAATTGTGTCTAATTATACTTTCCGCAGGAAAAAAAGCAAGGCTTGTTTGAAAAAGGGAGGCTTTTAAAGAACAAAGAAAAAAGATTGCAGGGAGGGCTGTATCCGCCAAATCATCGTGCCAATTTACTTTTGCGAACAGTGGAGCCCTTCGCGGCATTGGCCCCGTTCACTGTCGAGTCCGTTCGCTAATAGATAAGGGATGCCCGCTCTCTCCTAATCAAGCCGTCATTCCCGAATGTCTCTATCGGGAATCCAGTATTAAAGATTTTGGCTGCTCCTTCGTTGGGAAAATACGAAAGGTCGTCATTGTGAGTAACCAATCTACAGGCAATCTTCTTTGTCTTTTACAAAACCCCAAGGGCGTTAAAGTTAAAACAGAACCGGGCTATTTTAAATTTAAAAATTACAGATTGCTTCATGGCTAGAGCCCCTTTACACTAACCGCTTTATCCCACTTGCGCAAAATCCTTTTAAAAGATAATATGAATAAAGGCGTAAGTAGTCTAAAACAGTTAAAATTTCCGGCTCTTTCAGCCGATAGATAAATAATGAATACGACAATCGCTATCTTTAACATATTCGGCGGCATCATGCTCCTCCTCTACGGGATGAGACTTGCCGGAGAAGGCCTTCAGAGGGCTGCCGGGGCTAAGCTCAGGGGGCTTCTTATCAAGGCAACCGATAACCGCTTCAAGGCTGTCGGGGCAGGTGCGGCAATAACAGTCCTTCTTCAGAGCTCAAGCGCAACTACAGTCATGCTTGTCGGCTTTGTCGGATCAGGTCTGATGGGGCTTACCCAGACAATGGGGGTTATCCTCGGCGCGGATATTGGAACAACACTTACCGTACAGATTATAGCTTTCAAGATTTATAACTATGCGCTTGGGCTTGTGGGCATAGGCATCCTTTCAATGTATTCAGGAGGCAAGGGCGGAGGAAAGGATATCGGCCAGGCCCTTGTGGGTTTTGGGTTTGTTTTCTTCGCTTTAAAAATCCTCATTGAGACCTTTGAGCCTGCCGCCCAAACACCTGCTTTACGGGAGTTCCTCTTAAACATAAGCAAGGACCCCTTTGCAGGCATCATTGTCTCAGCTCTTCTTACCGCGCTATTTCACAGCAGCGCGGCTACCCTTGGCCTGGCGATAACAGCCGCCCATTCCGGCCTTCTTACGCTGGACGCTGCCATGCCCATAGTGCTTGGCGCAAATATCGGCACATCGTTCACAGCCATTATCTCCAGCATAGGCGCGTCAGTTGACTCAAAAAGAGTTGCGCTTGCCCATGTGCTCTTCAAGGTCTTCGGGGTCTTGATAGTCATACCATTTCTTGGTGTTTTCACTCATCTTGTCGGGTTTTCAACGGATGACCTGCCAAGGCAGGTCGCCAATGCACATACATTTTTCAATATTGCCATAACTGTCCTTTTCCTGCCGTTCACTGTGCCGTTTACGAACCTTGTCAAATTCCTCATGCCTGAAAGAGAGGGCGCGGTAAGGTTCGGCCCCAAGTACCTTGACCCCATAGTCCTGTCCTCACCGACGCTTGCGCTTGTGCAGGCAACGCGGGAGTCTTTAAGGAGCGCGGATATCGTGCAGGAGATGCTTGAAAAATCCATTGATGTGTATGAGAGGAACGATCTTGAACTCCTTGAAAAGTTAGAGGAAAGGGATGACGATGTCGACCTTCTGGATAGGGAGGTAAAGCTCTATCTTACCAAGCTTTCAAGGGAAGGGCTTTCAGAGGATCAGGCAAAAAGAGAGCTTGAGATAATGCTCTTTTCAGACAACATGGAAAACATCGGAGATGTGATAGATAAGAACCTCATGGACATAGCCCGTAAAAAAATAAAGGGAGGGCTGTCCTTCTCCAGGGAAGGGATGCAGGAGATAAGGCTCGTGCACCAGAAGGTCCTGGAGAACTTCCAGATGGGGGTGGCGGCATTTACAGGGAATGACCCCGAGCTGGCAAGGAGGCTTATCAACCACAAGGTGAAACTTGCCGAGATGGAAAAGGAGTTCCGCCAGGCGCACATAAACCGCTTGAGGATGGGATACAAGGAATCAATAGACACCAGCGCCATACATCTGGATGTGCTTACGAACCTCAAGAGGATAAATTCATATATCACCAATATTGCCTACCCGATACTCGAAAAAGAGAAGGGCTAAAAGAGCCCTTCTCTGACATTCCCCTATTAAAAACTCCTGAAATTTGCAAAATGCCAAGTTGGGGCTATAATCAAAAAGGCCCTAAATCAAAGCCAGCGTTATTTTGCATAATGCCTTGCAAAGCGCAAGCCGATGATATTTCGATATTATTTGTAGGCGCTCCAATGTTTTTTAATCTACTGTTAACGGCAATAATGGTAGTTGCTGCAAGCCATATCGACAGCGCAAAGGAGAGCTTTGATAAGCTTACTTCCTATACGGTCACGCTCAATTCAAAAAGCTCTGATTCTTCAGAGGAGATAAAATACTATTTTAAAAAGCCGGGCCTTGTCAGGATGGAGTTTATCGAGCCCCATAAAGGCGCTGTGCTTGTATATAACCCACATACAAAAAGGGTAAAGTTAAGGCCTTTTGGGTTTTTCAAGCCCTTTGTAATGGATTTAAGCCCTGAGGACAGGCTTGTAAAAAGCTCCAAAGGACATACGGTAGATGAATCTGATCTTGGCGCTCTCCTGAAAGCGGCTGATGAGCTTGCCAAAAACGGCAAGACAGAGGAGAAAGGCGAAGAGGCCATAGGGCAGAGGCATGCGGCGCTTGTCCGCATAGAAGGCGGGCCGGGCAAGGCTGTAGGAGGAGTGCACGCCTATAACATCTGGTTTGATAAGAAAACCGGTCTTCCGATAAAAGCGGAATCATTCGATAGCAACGGGAAATTGATAGAAAAAGTAGTGATGGACGACCTTGAGGTGAATCCAACATTGCCGGATGAGCTTTTTGATATAGGCTGACTTGGCTTGATTAGGAGGTTTTTCATGAGCAGATACGGTTTATCAAGAAAACTCACCATGGCTTATGACGAGGCTGTTGAAAAGGCCCGTATCGCGCTTGCGAATGAAGGTTTCGGAATTCTCTCGGAGATAAATGTGACCGAGACCATCAGGCAGAAGCTTGAAAAGGATTTTAGAAAGTATTTGATAATCGGCACCTGTAATCCTCAGATAGCTTACAAGGCCTTTACGGTAGAGACTGAAATTGGCCTTTTAATGCCCTGTAACCTCATCGTATATGAGAACGATGAAGGCGGTTGCACAGTATCCGCAGTTGACCCGGTTATCGCAATGTCGATGATAGAGAACCCCGCGCTTGCCCTTATCGCCAAGGAAGTCCGGGAGAGGATGGAAAAAATCATAACCAGCCTTAATTGATACCGGACCTTTTTTCAGGTTATCTGGTATAATTTCACCATGTTGACCTCAGACCTCAAAAATCCCCAAATAAAGTTCGCTCCTGCTGAATTATTTCACCTAAGCCCTGAATTTCAATTAAATCTGCTGATAAGAGATCATCTTTTCTACCCGAGGGTTTATGCGAAGATATGATGTACTTGTAATAGGCTCAGGCCCTGGCGGGCAAAAGGCCGCTATTCAGGCCTCAAAGCTCGGTAAAAGCGTTGCGATAATCGAACGCCAGCCCTACATCGGAGGCGCGGGGCTTAATACAGGCACGCTGCCGTCAAAGACTCTCAGGGAGACTGCGCTTTTCTTCTCCGGCTTCAAGCAGAGGGCGATATTCGGGCAGTTTACGCTTGGCAGGGATATAAAGCTCAGCGAACTCATGCACAGGAAGTCTGAAGTCATAAGAAATCAGATGGAAGTCATTATCGACCAGTTCAACAGGAACAATGTTGAGATAATCTATGGTGAGGCTTCGTTCCTCGACAAGAACAGGCTGCTTGTGAGAGGTGCAGCAGGCGCGAGTGAAGAACTCTACGGTGAAGTCATACTTATAGCGACAGGCACACGACCGGCGCGTCCTGCTGATGTGCCGTTTGACAGCGAGCATATCCATGACAGCGATTCGATACTGACCCTTGATAAAATCCCTGCGAATCTTACAATAGTTGGCGGAGGGGTAATCGGGTGCGAGTATGCCTGCATCTTTGCCGCCTTGGGGGTGAAGATAAACCTTGTGGAGAAAAAGGCGAGACTACTTTCATTTGCTGATGAGGAGATTGTCACAAGCCTTATGTACTGGATGAGGCACTCGGGAATCACCTTGCGGCTTAATGAGGAAGTTGTCGATATCAAGATAGAAAGCAAGGGGAGGGTTGTAACCCAGCTTAAAAGCGGCAAGACGATAGTATCTGAAAAGCTCCTCTATACCATGGGCAGGGTGGGTAATACTGACAGGCTCAACCTTGACGCCATCGGACTTAAGGCTGATGACAGAGGGCTTCTTAAGGTAAATGAGAGCTTTCAGACCCCTGTTCCGAATATCTACGCCATAGGAGATGTGATAGGTTTTCCCTCACTTGCTTCAACATCAATGGAGCAGGGCAGAAGGGCGGCTTGCCACGCGTTCCAGAAGGAAAGTCTCACCTGCGAGGTAATGGAATTCATTCCGCTCGGGATTTATACCATCCCTGAGATATCGATGGTGGGGGCGACAGAGGACGACCTGACGGCAAAAGGAGTGCCTTACGAAGTGGGGGTTGCTTATTTTCAGGAGGTTGCCAGAGGACAGATAATAGGCGATGTCCACGGCATGGTAAAGCTTATATTCAACAGGCAGACAAGACAGCTCCTCGGCACGCACATAATCGGGGAGAAGGCTTCAGAGCTTATACATATAGGCCAGGCTGTGATGAACTACGGAGGGCCGGTCGATTATTTCAAGGATGTTGTATTTAACTATCCTACCTTGTCAGACGCTTATAAAGAGGCTGCGCTAAATGGTTTGAATAAACTGTAAAGGACTGAATGTCTAAGGAGGCAGAAGGTTATGGAACCGCGCATCTCGTTGATAACTTTAGGTGTCGAGGACCTGGAGAGGTCATATAGATTCTATAAAGACGGCCTTGGGCTTCCCACAACATGGAGCCCTGAGAAAGGCGTTATCTTCTTCAAGACCCGCGGGACCTGCCTTGCCTTATATCCCTTTGACAAATTAGCCGAAGATGTAAATCCGGCCCTTAAAGTGGAAAAACCAAAGTTTTCAGGTATTGCGCTTGCTTACAACACGAGGACAAAAGGCGAGGTCGAGGAGGTTTTGGAAAAGGCAAAAAGAGCGGGCGGTAAAATTGAAAAGCCTGCGCAGAATGCCTTTTGGGGAGGATACAGCGGTTACTTCTCAGACCCAGACGGATATCTATGGGAAGTGGCCTACGGAGCTTTCGAATTCAATGAGGATGGGAGCCTGGCGATTACTTAAGGGGGAACCTCCTGTTGACAGAATTTTTTATCATAGCCATAATTAGATATAGTGAAAAAAATACAAAGGTTTAAGGAAATGAACACATCCGAGAAGATTGTTAATATACATGTCGGAGAGGTAACGCTTGAAGGCGCGCTTTCCCTTGTCAAAGGCTCAAAGGGAATCGTTTTATTTGCCCACGGGAGCGGCAGCAGCCGCCACAGCCCAAGGAATAATTATGTGGCCGAGGTATTGAGAAAAGCCGGTTTAAGCACGCTTCTTATGGATTTGCTCACTCGCGAAGAGGATTTTGACTACAGGACACGGTTTGACATAGACCTTCTTGCCGGAAGGCTCGAAGGGGCGACTATCTGGCTCACTGCTCAGGAAAAGACGAGGGATTTAAAGATAGGCTACTTTGGCGCAAGCACAGGGGCTGCGGCAGCGATAAAAGCCGCAGTAAGCATGCCTGAGAGAATAGGCGCAGTCGTCTCAAGGGGAGGAAGGCCTGACATGGCTGAAGCTGAGCTTCCTGAAATCAAAGCCCCGACCCTTTTCATAGTTGGCGGAAGGGATGATGTGGTAATCGAACTTAACAGGATGGCTTTTAAACAGCTTAGAGTGCCGGTAAAAGAGATGGTAATCGTGCCGGGCGCAACTCATCTTTTTGAAGAGCCAGGAACGCTTGAAGAAGTAGCAAACCTTGCAGCCCACTGGTTCAAGAGATATCTGGACATGGAAAGCAGAAAGGTTGCCTGAATGATTCCCCTCTCCCACAGAGGGGATTAAATACTGATTGCTTCAGTTTGTTAGCAAATGATTTTTTCTCACGCCTTTTCATATATCCCTGCCACATATTTTCCGTACCCGTTATATTTTATCGTCGGCACCCGTTCATCCGTATCTATAATCCTTTCCGTAGCCTGTGACCATCTCGGGTGGGGGACATCGGGGTTTACATTCGCAAGAAAGTCATATTCATTCGGCACTACCGTATTCCAGAATGTGGCAGGTTGTTTATCCGTGAATTCGATTTTGACGATTGATTTGATGCTCTTGAAGCCGTACTTCCAGGGGACTACAAGGCGGATAGGCGCGCCGTGCTGTTTCGGAAGCTCATGTCCGTAAATGCCTGTGGCAAGGAACGCCAGTTCATTTGTTGCCTCTGCCATTGAGAGGCCTTCGTTATAAGGCCACGGATGCCAGAACTTATACTTCTGCTGAGGCGCCCAGTCCTTATTCAGGAATGTCTGGAACCTGATATATTTCGCTGAAGAAAGCGGCTTTACCTTTTTGATGAACTCAGCCATTGAAAACCCTGTCCACGGCACTGCCATTGCCCACGCCTCTACGCAGCGGAGCCTGTAGAGCCTTTCCTCAAGCGGCATTTCTTTTACAAGCCTGTCAATGTCATAGACCTGCGGTTTTTCAACAAGGCCTGTTACCTCGACAGTCCAGGGCCTGACCTCCATCTTATCGACATTCCTCCATACGCTTTTGCCTGATGAGAATTCGTAGAAGTTGTTGTATTTGCCTGCCACCTTCTCATCGGTCAATGGCCTGTTCAGGGTATATTTTTCATTTTTTTTCGCTGGATAAAGGTTTGAGGTCGGCGTTTCAGGTACTTTTATCATCTCTTCTTTTCTCTTCCCGAATATATCGATGAGGCTTCCCGTTCCTGTAAAGAGCACACCGGCGCTTAGCGTGTAAAGCCCTGCCTTTTTTACGAACTGCCGCCTGTTGAGGTACATATCCTCAGGGGTGGCTTGGCTTTCGGGAATGTGCCATGGTTTTTTCTTTTTGATGAACATATCAAACCTCCCGGCTCGAAAGTTTCGAATCTGCGTAATACATAATAAAAGTATAACGGACTTATCCTTTTTTACAAACGCGTCTGCCTGCGGTCAATATTTATGCTGTTATAATTATATGGTTACCAGTTCTGTCCAACCTTAATCAAGGGGTCATATGAGAATAATTTCATACAGGCTCGCATTTTTCTTTTTATTCCTATTGTTTTCCATCTCATCACCTGCTTTTTCAGAAGAACTCCGGATTGAAACAAAAACAGTTAAATTAATAGTCCCGCAGAAATTTAACAAGAAGCCTTTCAATACGGAAAGGACGCTTACGGCACCAAAGGGTTTCAGGATCTCCGTATTCGCTGCAGGCCTTGGCAATGTTAGATTCATGGCGGTAGATTCTGAGGGTTTTATTTACGCAAGCGTGCCTGATGAAGGAAAGGTGCTGGTTCTGCCTGATAAGGACAAGGACGGGGTGGCTGACAGCGTAATCATTTTTGCAAAAGGGCTAAGCAGGCCTCACGGGCTTGCGTTCAGAGGCAGGGACTTGATAGTGGCTGAGACAAATAAGCTTACGCTCCTTCGGGATGATAACGGAGATTTGAAGGCTGAAGTGAAAAAAGTGATTACGGAAGAGATCCCCGGAGGTGGCGGTCACTGGACGCGCACAGTCGTAATCGGCCCTGATAAGAAATTATATGTGTCTGCCGGTTCAAGCTGTAACGCATGCATCGAGAGCGACCAAAGAAGGGCGGCGATTTTAAGATTCCCTGAAGGCGATATCTTTGCGAAAGGGCTTCGCAACAGCGTCGGTATTGCCTTTCACCCTGATTCCGGTGAACTATGGACAGTTGATAATGGCAGGGATATGCTCGGAGATGAGATACCTCCTGAGGAGTTGAATAAAGTCCTTGAAGGAGGGGATTACGGCTGGCCTTATTGCTACGGCGACAGGGTGCCTGACCCAGAGTTCGGCTCACCTGAAAGGTGCAAGGAGACGCTTGCCCCTGTAATAAAGATGCAGGCGCACTCCGCACCGCTTGGGATGGCGTTCGGCTACGGGCTCGATTTTCCGCAGGAGTATAAAAAGATGCTCTATGTAGCCTTTCACGGCTCTTGGAACAGGACAATACCTACCGGGTATAAGCTCGTGGGCATACCTTTCAAGAACGGCAAGCCCTCAGGAGAGGTGGTGGATATAATAACAGGGTGGATGAAAGACGGGGATGTATGGGGCAGGCCTGTAGCGCCCCTTGTAGGCAAAGACGGCGCGCTTTACCTTTCAGACGATTCTGCGGGAGCCATATATAAAATCAGCAGGAACGAACAAAACTCGAAAAAGAACAGATAGGTGAAAGCGGGCTTTTCTTTTTGAAAAGCCCGCTCAACAGTTTTATAAGGAGATTGTCTTTTTAAATATTGATACGGAAAGGGGAGGAAGCGTCATATTGAGCGAGAACGGCCTTTTATGGTCGGGTATGTTCTCGGCTGTGAGGCCGCCTTTATTGCCTTTGCCGCTTCCGCCGTACTCAAGGGCGTCGCTGTTCAAGAGCTCATGCCACCAGCCGTCAACAGGCACACCTATCCTGTAGTTTTCCCTGTACATAGGGGTGAGATTGCAGACCACAAGGATTATGTCCTTTGTGTTCCTGCCCTTTCTGATAAAGCTGATTACGCTGTCCTCCCAGTCATGGAAGTCTATCCATTCAAATCCTTCGTTCTCAAAATCAAGCTCATAGAGGGCAGGTTCAGCCCTGTAGAGGTGGTTTAAGTCCTTTACCCACTTCTGCAGCCCGCTGTGATAGCCGAATTGGATGACATGCCATTCCAGGCTTTCATCGTGCGACCATTCCTTTACCTGTCCGAACTCGCCGCCCATGAAAAGGAGCTTTTTGCCGGGGTGCCCGTACATGTAGCCGAAAAGGAGCCTTAAGTTTGCGAACCTCTGCCATTCATCGCCGGGCATCTTTCCTATGAGCGAGCCTTTGCCGTGGACTACCTCATCATGCGAAAGCGGAAGTATGAAGTTCTCAAAAAAAGCATACCAGATGCTGAATGTAAGCTGGTTATGGTAGAATTTCCTGAATATAGGGTCCTTTGTGAAGTATTTTAAAGTATCGTGCATCCATCCCATGTTCCACTTCATGCCAAAGCCAAGGCCGCCTAAATAAGTCGGCTTTGATACCATCGGCCATGCGGTGGATTCCTCAGCGAAGGTCTGCACATCGGGGTGCTCCTGATATATTGCTTCGTTAAGCTGCTTGATGAAGCTTATCGCTTCGATATTTTCCCTTCCGCCGTACTCATTGGGTATCCATTCGCCTTCTTTCCTTGAGTAGTCAAGGTAGAGCATTGAGGCGACCGCATCTACCCTGATGCCGTCCACATGGAACTTGTCCAGCCAGAAAAGCGCGCTGCTGATGAGGAACGACCTCACTTCATTCCTGCCGTAGTTGAAAATATAGCTGCCCCAGTCAGGATGATAGCCCTTGCGCGAGTCCGAATGCTCAAAGAGGTGGGTGCCGTCAAAGTAGCTGAGCCCGTACTCATCTGTGGGGAAGTGCGAGGGCACCCAGTCGAGTATTACGCCAATACCATTTTGATGAAGATGGTCAACCATGTACATGAAGTCCTGGGGAGTTCCGAACCTGCTTGTAGGGGCAAAGTAGCCTACGGTCTGGTAGCCCCATGAGCCAAAAAACGGGTGTTCCATTACAGGCAGGAACTCGACATGGGTAAAGCCCATCTCCTTTGCGTATTGCGCCAGATAATGCCCCATCTCCCTGTAGTTAAGGAACCTGTTGCCTTCCTCAGGCACGCGCCTCCAGGAGCCGAGGTGTACCTCATATATCGACATGGGGGCGTGCAGCGAGTTATTATTGTGCCTGTGCTGCATCCATTCCCAGTCATTCCATTCATAGCTTAAGTCCCATACTACAGAGGCTGTCTTGGGCGGATGCTCCCAGAAAAAGGCGAATGGGTCGCCTTTCTGTACCATGTAGCCGTGGTACCTTGAAGTTATATGGTATTTGTAAAGCGTGCCGTTGCCAAGGCCGGGCATAAACCCTTCCCATATGCCTGACCAGTCGTCACGCACTCTGAGTTGATGACTGTCCTTGTTCCAGCCGTTGAAGTCGCCTATGACAGAGACTCGCTCGGCATTAGGGGCCCAAACAGCGAAGTGCGTTCCCGTAACGCCGTTTACGGTGGTAAGGTGGGCGCCAAGCTTGTTGTAGAGCTTGAAGTGATTGCCCTCTTTGAAGAAGTAGATGTCGTGGTCTGAGATATGCGTCAGGTCTTCATGGACTATGGAATTCATCGTAGGCATTAGAACTCCCTTCATAAATGTATGCTTTTTCAAACGCGGTATCTGGCTTTATTGCGTCCCGCGCTTATTCCTTTCCTATTTATTTTAACGGTGGCGGAGTAATCCCGCCCTTTAAGGGGGGAATGAATTATTAAATATACCACAAAAAGTAAAATTTGTAGGGCATTAAGGCCCATATGGGCAATAATAAGTTTCCGCCTTTTTTAAAACATGTGAAATATATTGAATTCTTAAGCGTATTTTATTATATTGTCCCAATCGTCCTTACATTGAAAAATCAAACAAAAATGGTCAAAAAAGCCGAAAAAAAGGTCATCCTTGTCTCTAATGACGATGGTATTCGCTCAGAGGGGATACTAAAGCTCGCCTCAGCCCTGAAAAGGCTCGGGACAGTCTATATTGTTGCGCCTGACAGGGAAAGGAGCGCGGCAAGCCATTCCCTTACCCTGCACCGCCCTTTAAGGGTGGAGTCTGTAGGCACAAGGATGTACGCTGTTGACGGCACTCCCACAGACTGCGTTACTCTGGCCGTAAACGGCGGAATTCTGCCGGTAAGGCCTGATATAGTCGTCTCCGGCATAAACAGGGGCGGCAATCTTGGGGAGGATGTCACATATTCCGGTACTGTATCCGCTGCAATGGAAGGCACTCTTCTCGGTATTCCGTCCATTGCCTTCTCCCTGGCCGCAAGGGAGAACTTTAACTTTACCCCGGCAGCAGCATTTGCCGCGCGGCTTGTAAGGTTCATCTTCAGGAAGGGGATGCCCAAAGATACCCTCTTGAATGTAAATGTGCCTAATAAGAAGAATATAAAAGGCTATAAGATAACAAGGCAGGGCAAACGCTTTTTCAGCGATGCCATAGTAGAGAAGGTAGACCCAAGGGGAAAGAAGTACTACTGGATAGGCGGAGACATGCAGAGGTGGGAAGGCGGGGAGGATACAGACTTCCATGCCGTAAATAAGGGATATATCTCGATAACCCCCGTGCACCTTGACCTTACCAATTACAGTTCGCTAAGCGAACTGCGCCAGTGGAGCATAAAATAATCGTTTTTTTAGTAAGGACAAGATGAAGCCTGCAACATTGAGAGTAAAGAGGGATATTTACGAACGCACAAGGCAGAAGATGCTCGATGACCAGCTCATTGCCAGGGGCATTACGCAAAATGAGGTGCTTCATGCCATGCTGACCGTGCCAAGGCATCTGTTCGTTGCCGAGGCGCTCCATTCACAGGCTTATACGGACTACCCGTTGCCCATAGGCGAGAAGCAGACTATATCACAGCCTTACATGGTAGCCCTTATGACCGAGTCCCTTGGGCTTACAGGCGCTGAAAGGGTGCTTGAGATTGGCACAGGGTCCGGCTATCAGACCGCAATACTTTCCATGCTTGTGGAAAAGGTATATACGATAGAGAGGATATCCGTTCTTGCGGCAAAGGCAAGGCGGCTCTTTGATGACCTGCATTGCTCCAATGTGATAGTAAGGGTTGCCGACGGCACGACAGGCTGGCCTGATGAAGCTCCGTTTGACGCGATAATAACCACCGCTGGCTCTCCGCAGGTGCCTTCAGCTTATATAGAGCAGCTTAAGACAGGGGGCCGCCTTATCATCCCGGTAGGCGATGAGGAATCACAGAAACTTCTTAAGATAACAAAGAGGGCTGATGGCGTCACAACCGAAGTCCTTGGCGGGTGCAAGTTCGTAAAGCTCATCGGAAAGCACGGATGGCAGGCAGAAAAAAGAGAGTCCTGTTAAAACCGTTCTCTTATAAATAGTTTTTCAACTACGCAATCTAACGAAAATCTTAAATTCCCTCAGACTTATGAGCAGAACACTTATAGGCATTATCGGATTGGGGCTTGAGGATGAGGCGCTTAATAAAATTGCCGGGGAAGTCGGAGCCCTCATAGGCTCAGCCGGTCTTGGGCTTGTAAACGGCGGGCTTTTCGGCGTGATGCAGGCATCTGCCCGGGGCTGCAGGCAGGCCGGCGGGCTTACTATAGGCCTTCTTCCGGGAATCGACCCGAAGGATGCCAACCCCTATATAGATATCCCAATTCCTACAGGCATGGGAGAGATGAGAAATCTCCTTATAGTAAGGGCTGCCTCAGCCCTTATAGCCATTGGAGGCGGCTACGGTACTCTTTCCGAGATAGCCCTTGGCCTTAAGTCATCAAAACCTGTCATCGGCATCAATACCTGGGACATATCACCGAATATAATCAAAGCGGCAACACCTTCTGAAGCAGTAGAGCTGGCCTTGAAATCCATAAAGGTCTGAACGCGAACCTTATTAAAATTGTGAAGATGCTTATCCGTTTTTTTGCAGTTATTATGTTCATTTTTTTGACCGGCTGTATGGCAGGCAGGGGAGTGGTGCACACTGTGGGCAAAGGGGAGACCCTTTGGAGGATATGCCATACCTACGGAGTGGATATGCAGGAAGTGGCGGAGATCAACAATATCAAAAGGCCATCTGATATCGAAGCAGGAAAAAGGCTTTTTATACCCGGGGTATCTGACCTTAAAAAGATAGTGCCTTTCTCCAACGCTTCCATTGAAAGGGATAAGGAAGGCAGGATAGTAATAGAGAAGGATAGATTTTTGTGGCCCATAAAGGGTGAAGTCATCTCAGCCTACGGCATAAGAGGCAGCGGCAGGCACGACGGCATAGACATAAAGGCAGAGCAGGGCACGCCCATAAAAGCGGCTGACGCGGGCGAGGTCGTTTATGTGAACTCAAGCCTCAGGGGATACGGCAATATCATCATACTTAAACATAAAGATGACTTCTATACTGTTTATGCTCACAATGATGAGAACCTTGTAAAATCAGGTGAAACGATAAGCAAAGGAGAAATAATAGGCAAGGTTGGCAGCAGCGGCAATGCCACAGGGCCGCATCTGCACTTTGAGGTAAGGCACGGCAAGGTAGTGCGCAACCCTCTTTTTTTCTTGCCATAAACTTTTTTTTATAGTAAAAACAATAAAATCCAAAGACGCACCCCGGTTTTCTGTCCTCTAACGATAAAGTAGAGGCGATATGGAAAAAATAAATGAAGCGCTCACGAACGGAGCGTTCATCGGGAGATTCAATCGCGGCGAAGAAAAAGAAGGGCGTGAAAGCCTTTCAACCGATTCTTTAAAGTTCTATTTCAACTGCATCAAAAGATATCCGCTGCTCACATCCAAAGAAGAAAAACAGCTCGCAAGAAAAATAGCAAAAGGCGACCATGAAGCGCGAAAGCGCATGATCGAGGCAAACCTGCGCCTTGTGGTCAATATAGCGAAAAGATACATGAACAGGGGCTTTCCCCTTCAGGACCTTATCGAAGAAGGCAACATAGGGCTGATAAAGTCTGTTGAGCGCTTCAAGGCGACCAAGGGCTGCAAGTTCTCTACATACGCTACCTACTGGATAAAGCAGTCCATTGAACGCGCCATTGCAAATCAGGCTAATGTAGTAAGGCTTCCTATACATATCACTTCCGATATTTCGAAAGTGGCGAGGGCGTCAAGGGAGTTGCTTATGATACTGAACAGGGAGCCGTCCGTGCGGGAATTGGCGGAGAGGACAGGCCTTTCGGGAAGGTATGTGAAAAAGCTTGATATTATCGGGAAAAAAAGTTATTCCCTTGAAGCATTCCTGCCTGACGGCAGCGACCAGTCGCTCCTTGATAAGCTGGAGGATACTTCATACCCGACCCCGCTGGAGCTTATAGACAGGTTCAGGAAAGCTACCAAGGTGAATAACTGGCTCTGCATGCTTGATGAGAATGAGAGCAGGATAATAAAGCTCAGGTTCGGTATTGAGACTGAAGGGCCAAAGACCCTTGAGGAGATAGGAAAGGCATTCGGGGTGACAAGGGAGAGGGTGCGCCAGATAGAGGCGAGGGCGCTGGATAAGCTTAAAAAGATAATAATCGAGAGAGATAATATAGAATCCCTCGATGCCGTATGATAATATAATATTTGAAATCTTTAAAAACATATAAGGAGAAGAGCATGGTAGAGCAACTGAAAAAGTCCGTTAGAGATGTTCCCGATTTTCCTAAGAAAGGCATTCTTTTTAAAGATATCACTACATTATGCAAAGAACCTTCGATGTTCGTCCGTATGGTCGATATGATGGCGCACCGCCATATCGGCAAAAAGATAGACCTTGTAGTGGGCATTGAGGCGCGCGGGTTTGTTGTAGGCTCAGCCCTTGCTTATAAACTCGGCGCAGGAATAGTCCTTGTAAGAAAGCCTGGGAAGCTTCCTCATAAGACGCATCAGGCAAGCTACACCCTTGAGTACGGAAAAGATACACTTGAGATACATCAGGATGCCATACAGCCGGGGCAGAATGTGATAATCGCGGATGACCTTCTTGCCACAGGCGGCACAGCAGGGGCTGTTGCAAAGCTTGTAGAGCAAATGGGCGGCAATATCATTGAATGTTCATTCATCATAGAGCTTGATGAGCTTAAGGGAAGGGAAAAGCTAAGCCCCCACCCTGTATTCTCACTTATGAGCTTCTAAATCAATAATCCAAGGCGGGATTTTTTTTATTTTACCCCGCCTTTTTCTATTCTTCAGGAATTTTCAGGCCCATGTCCTCTTCCTCTTTCGCCCCAATTATAATCCTATCCATTGTCTTTATCCTGATAGCTGTCAGGCAGGTCGGCAGTTTCAGGCTTCAGATTTGGCAGATAATGCTCTTTGGGGCAGCAGGCGTCCTTATTACGGGAAGCATTGCTCCGGTATCAGCGCTTAAGGCCATTAACTGGGATGTGATGCTTTTCCTCTTCGGGATGTTTGTGGTTGGCGAGGCAATGGTTGAGAGCGGGTATCTTTACCACATCTCGTATGACCTCTTTAAGGGCGCACGGAATACAGATCAGCTTGTGCTGCTGATATTATTTGTGATGGGTTTTTTCTCTGCGTTCCTTATGAACGACACCGTAGCGATAATAGGCACACCGCTGGTGTTGTTCTTTGCGGAAAAGCATAACATTTCACATAAACTTTTGCTTCTATCACTTTGTTTTGCCGCTACTTTAGGGAGCGTCATGAGCCCCATCGGCAACCCGCAGAACCTGCTCATCGCCTTAAACGGCGGCGTTGCAAACCCCTTTATTACATTCCTCAAATACCTTGCCATCCCTACGATAATCAATCTGCTTATTGCCTACGCGGTTCTCAAGTATTTTTACGGAGATCATTTTCACGGCAAGTCCATAGACAGTGAAAGGGAGAGGCTTAAAGATGTAAAATTGGCAATGCTTTCAAAGATTTCCCTTATTTTGATAATGCTTCTTGTGAGCTTTAAGATAATAGCGGTCTTTTTTGGCTTTGATTTCAGGCTTACATACATAGCCCTTGCTGCCGCGTTCCCCATTCTTGCATTCAGTCCAAAAAGGGTAAAGATACTTAAAAATATCGACTGGCACACGCTTGTATTCTTTATGGCGCTTTTTGTGCTTATGGGCAGCGTTTGGGCCTCAGGCATACTGCAAGGTATGATTCATTCGCTCGATATGGATTTGAGGTCTGTTGACCTGATACTTGGGGTGAGTGTCGTGGTAAGCCAGCTTCTTTCCAATGTGCCGTTCGTGGCTTTATATCTGCCGCTTCTCAATCACCTCGGCCCTACGACCGAGGGGATGATGGCCCTTGCATCAGGCAGTACCATTGCGGGTAATCTCCTGATACTTGGTGCGGCAAGCAACATCATAATCATTCAGAACGCTGAAAAAAGGGGAGAGACCCTTTCATTCGCGGAGTTCGCCATTGTCGGAGTACCGCTTACAATCCTGAATATGGCAGTTTACTGGGTATTCTTTAGATTGATAAGCCTCTTTTAGATGACTTCCAGTATGACGCATTTGAGATATTCAGTCTCAGGTACGGTAAGGGAGACCGGGTGGTCCTTTGCCTGCGCTCGCACTTCAATGATACGCGCCAGTCTGCCCGCATCCCTTGCGGCAGTCCTGAGCATCTCAAGGAAGGTAAGCCTGTCTACATGATATGAGCATGATGAAGTGGCAAGAAGCCCATTTGGCTTCAGGAGCTTCATGCAGGCGGTATTAAGCTCTTTATAAGCCCTGAGCGCCTCACTAATTTTTTGTTTGCTTTTGACGAATGCGGGAGGGTCAAGGACAATACAGTCGTAAACGCTTTTTGCGGCTATCTCTTCTTTCACGAAGTCAAAGACATCCGCTTTTATGAACTCGCACCTGTCAGTGAGGTTGTTAAGCTCGGCGTTTCTTTGGGCGCGCTTTATCGCAGGCTCGGATGAATCAATGCCCTTTACACTTACTCCGGATTCTGCCATCTTTAAGCTCCAGCCGCCGCCGTAGCAGAAGAGGTCAAGCCCAATGCCTTCTGAGCAGAGCGAACCGAACTGCGCCCTGTTCTCTGCCTGATCAAGGAAAAAGCCTGTTTTCTGCCCAGTAAACGGGTCTATCTCAAAGATGGTTGAGCCTTCTTTTATCTGCGGGAGCGTATCAAGGCTTCCCTTAACTATCCTCTTCTCCTGCGGGAGGCCTTCCAGTGTGCGGGAGTTGCTGTCATTCCTGACTACGATGGTAGAGGGGCTAAATACCTCATCAAGGACTTTAAGGATTACATCAGTCCATTTTTCAATCCCGAGGGTCAGGAACTGAACTGAGAGGCAGTCATTGTATTTATCGACAATGAGGCCGGGCAAAAGATCGCTTTCACTGTAAACCGCCCTGAAGGCGTTTGTATTTTTTATGAATCTTTTCCTGTACTCAAGGGCGTTTAATATCCTTTTCCTGAAGAACGCCTCGTTTATCTCTTCGTGTTCCCTCGTAAGTATGCGTATCGCTATCAATGAGTGCGGGTTTACGTAACCTATCCCCATAAATGTATTTTTTTTATCCCTCAGCTCCACAATGGAGCCGGGCTCGAATATCTTCGGGCTCTGGCTGAGTTCGTTGGAAAATACCCAGAGGTGTCCGGCAAGTATCCTTGAAGTCCTGTTAAGTACCGCAGTAAGCATTATTGTTCCCCCTTTTTTGAAGCAGATATTATATTAGAGTGCAGGGAACACTGAAAGGTATTTTTTTGATATAATCAATATAATTAGAGTTTTTAATGGGAATGCTTGCATTTCCACTGAAAAAAGGCAAAATCCATATAGAAGCATAACCTGAACAAAGAGGTTTTTTTATGGCAGTAGAGAGAAAACCGGCGCCTGAGCCTGAGAGCAAGGAGGTAATACTCCGCAATGGCCAGAGCCTTCGCGTAAGGCCGATAAGACCTGATGATAAAAAAAGGCTTGAGGAGCTTTTTTACCGTTTAAGCCCCCGCACAAGATACCTCAGGTTCCAGTACGCTAAAGACCATATTACCGAACAGGAGCTTAAGTACTTTACCGAGGTCTCGCCTCCGAAGAGGTTCGCGTATGTGGCAACTATCGGCGAGGCTGAGAACGAAAGGATAATAGCAGTCGGAAGATGGGACATGCTGCCTGACGGAAAAAGGGCGGAGATAGCCTTTACGGTTGAAGATAATATACAGTTAAGAGGACTTGGAACAATTCTTCTTGAAGAGCTTTCAAAGGCCGCAGGCATGTATAACATAACAGGCTTTGAAGCGCAGGTGCTCGAGGAAAATGCCCGCATGCTTGAGGTGTTTGACGAGAGCGGGTTCAAACTTAAAAAGCATTTTGCGGAAGGCCTTTATTCCATATCAATCGACCTGAAAGACCAGGAAGAATACGCAAAGAGGCAGGAGTACCGTGAGCATGTGGCAAGGAGCGAAGGCGTAAGAAGGCTTCTTTATCCCAAGAGGGTGGCAGTAGTCGGCGCGTCCAAAGACCCGAACAGCGTCGGCGGCGCGCTCTTCAGGAATATGCTCAAGGACGGTTTTAAAGGTGTCGTCTTTCCGATAAACCCGTCTGCGGAGTCAATTGCGGGCGTTCTTGCCTATCCCAGCGTGCTTGAGGTGCCCGGAGAGATAGATGTCGCTGTTATCGTGGTGCCTGCGGAGAGGGTGCTTGATGTCGTTGACCAGTGCGGGCAGAAGGGCGTAAGAGGGCTTGTCATAATATCAGCAGGCTTTGGAGAATCAGGCCCTGAAGGGGTCGAAAGGGAAAAAAGGCTTTTGGAGAAGGTCGTCTCTTATGGGATGAGGGTAATCGGGCCGAATTGTCTTGGTATACTTAACAATACGGTTGATGTAAGGCTCAATGCGACATTCTCTCCTATTGCTCCGCCATCCGGCAATCTGAGTATCGGCTCACAGAGCGGAGCCCTTGGGCTTGCCCTTCTTGACCATGCAAACAGCATCAATCTCGGCATTGCTGACTTTGTCTCCATAGGCAACCGTATAGATATTTCAACAAATGACCTGCTTGAGTTCTGGGAAGATGACAAGAACTCCGATGTTATAGTCCTCTACATGGAGTCCTTCGGCAACCCAAGAAAGTTCGGGCGAATTGCCAGAAGGGTCTCTCATAAAAAACCTATTATCGCCGTCAAGGCGGGCCGCTCGGTTGTCGGCGCAAAAGCAGCGACTTCTCATACAGGCGCGCTTGCGGCATCTGATGTTGCCGCTGACGCGCTCTTCAGGCAAGCAGGCGTAATAAGGGTAATAACCATTGAAGAGATGTTCAATGCCGCTGAGGTGCTTACCCACCAGCCCCTTCCCAAAGGGGGCAGGGTAGGTATACTTACAAATGCGGGAGGCCCCGGTGTGCTTGCGGCTGACGCATGCGAAGGTTTCGGGCTTAAAGTCCCTCCGCTTACGGAAGACACGCAGAATAAACTTAAAGCTTTTCTGCCAAAGGCAGCGGCAGTTACAAACCCCGTTGACATGATCGCAACAGCCCCTCCCGAATCTTTCAAAAAGGCGCTTACCATTATGCTCGATGACCCGGGCATTGATTCTGTCATTTTAATATATATACCTCCGCTTGTTACAAAGCCTGAGGACATCGCGCATTCCATAAATGAGGCGCTCCTTGAATACAAGGGCGAAAAGCCTGTAGTGCCTTGCTTCATGATGTCGCAGGCGACAATGGAAGGCATAAGGAGGGATACTAACTTAAGGCCGTTCGTATTCCCTGAAGATGCTGTGCAGGCGCTTTCATTTGCCTATAACTATTCCAATTACAAGACTATGGAAGAGGGTAGGATATTGAAATTCCCTGATATCGATACCGATGTTGTCAGGACGGCAATATTCCCGCAGCCGGCGCAGGTTAAGAGGGGATGGATGATGCCGGAGGCCGCGTTGAAGCTTCTTCAGGACTACGGCATAAATACGGTTGATACAAAGGTTGCGTACTCAGAGGATGAAGCCGCGGAGGCCGCGCGCAGGCTCGGTTTCCCGGTTGCCATGAAGGTCCGCTCAGCGAAGATAGTCCATAAGACGGATGTCGGAGGCATAGCCATAGGTCTTAGGGATGCTGAAGAGGTCAGGAAGGCATTTACTGAAATGAAGCTCAGGCTTGAGTCCCTTGGCAGAGGGCCTGAGATGGAAGGCGTCATACTCCAGCCCATGGTAAAGGGCGGGCAGGAGATGATAGTCGGAATGTCCATTGACCCGCTCTTTGGCCCGCTTGTCATGATAGGGCTTGGCGGCACGCAGGTCGAGCTAATCAAAGATGTTGCTTTCTCAATCCATCCTTTAAGAGATGTTGATCCTGAAAGGATGCTTAAGCAGCTTAAGAGCCTGCCTCTTTTGCAGGGCTGGAGAGGAAGGCCAAAGGGGGATATCGAGTCGCTTAAGGATGTGCTTTTGAGGTTCTCAGCCATTATCGAGGACTTCCCTGAGATTGACCAGATGGAGATAAACCCTCTTATAGTCCTGAGCGAAGGGCAGGGGTGCGCTGCTGTTGACGCAAGGGTATATGTAAAGTCGGCCCCAACCGAGCTTACTATTTGATTCTACAAAGGATTTGACTAAGTTCCTGAACTGAAGTAAAATTACAAACGCCTTGAATGTACGGTTTAGAGTTTTGGTCTTTTGCTCTTCCCTCCAGAAAAAGGAAATTGTAATTGAGCAGTTCTCCAAAAACCCCTGTCATCCGCAAGAATCCCCTATATAAAAAAGCAGCTCTTATCTTTGGCATACTTGCCGCAGGCTTTGCCATGTTCTCGATAACCGCGTTTTATGCCATACCCGCGCATTTTATCGAGGGCTGGATAAAAGAAAAGCTCAAGGAACGGTTCGGCATAACGGTTGCCGATGAAAAATTCGAAAGGGTTTTTCCCTTCGGGCTCTCTGTCTCAAAGGTCGAGTTTTTTAACGGCAGCGGCAAACCTTTCCTCTACCTCGATGAACTCAATGTGAAGTTCAAACCCTTAAGCATCTTTACCGGAAATTTGAAGGTTGGGATCAGTGCCGTTGCGGGCGGGGGTGAGCTTAACGGCGATTTTTCCATCAGGCCGGGCGGTGTTGCGCTTAATCTCAAGGGCAGGCAAATCGGTTTTAATAATTTCCCTATTCTTGAATATTCAGGCATAAAAATAGACGGTGCTTTTAATAACGATCTTTCAATTGAGGCAAAGAACGGCGGGTGTCCGACAGGTTATCTTGATGTGAAGGCTGAAGTCCTCAGGGGCGGGGAAATTCGGTTTATGGGATATCCTCTGCCGGTCGGCGACCTGCAAAAAGCAGGCGCCGCCGTGGAGTTAGGCAACTGCGAGGCAAAGGTGGAAGGCGTATGGCTTGAAGGCAGCGACCTTTCAGCAAGGCTTCAGGGCGAAGTCACTTTGACCGCGCCCTTTTCCGCAAGCCCCATTGACTTAAGCCTTGAGCTCATACCCAAGGAAAATCTGATAGGAAAGGAATTCATACTGTCATTCATAAACGCGTACAAAAGGTCTGCAAATTTTTACTCTGTCCCCGTAAAGGGCACTATCGGAAACCCTGCAATGGTAAAATGATAGTTACTGTTCTTTTTTCCCTGATATTTCCTTAAGAGCCTTCCTTGCTTCATCAGAGCCCTTGAACCTGTCGCTCAGTTTAAGCGCTGAGCTGAGTTCTTCCTTCGCCAGTTTCAAATCCCCTTTTTTATAATAAGCCATCCCAAGGTGATAACGGATTGTGGGGTTGTCAGGCGCTTTTTCAACGCTTTCCTTAAGAAGAGAGACGGCTTTCAGATATGTCTCTCTTTGGAAATATATCCAGCCGAGAGTATCTGATATCTGCGGGTCATCAGGCAACTCCTCTTTTGCCGCTTGAGCAAGGGGCAGGGCATCATCGATCTTGTTCTGCTGCACATATATCCATGCGAGATTATTTGCCGCAGGCGCGTACTTCGGATTGATGTTAAGGGCTTTTTTATAGTTCTCTGCGGCTGCGTCAAGCTTTCCGATAGTTTCGAATGTAAGGCCAAGGTGCATATACGGAGGGATGCTTCCGGGGTCTGACTTTATCGCGCTCTTGTATTGGTCAATTGACTTGCTGACCTCTCCATTTTCAGCGTATATCTTGCCAAGCTCTATATATGCTGCCGTCATGCCAGGTTGAAGGGTGATACATTTTTTATAGGACTGTTCTGCGTTTGCCGTGTCATTCATCGAGCCGTAAATGCGGCCTTGCAGATAATACGCGAAAGGGTTCTGTTGTTTTGAAATATAGGCGTTGACCTTCTGGAGCGCTTTGCGGGGCTCGTTCCTTTCAATATGCAGCGAAGCAATTTCCCCGAGCGCGTCTATAAAGTCTGGGTTTTTGGAAAGAGCAATCTCATATTGTTCGAAGGCAGCTTTGAAGTTTCCCAGTTGCTTGTACGCGGCTGCCAAATTCGTGTAACCTGCTGCATCTTCAGGGGCAAGCTGCACGCAGGACCTGAAATGGTTCAGCGCCTCGTTGAACTGGCCTCTTTGAAACCTGATGGTGCCCGCGATAAGGTGGGCAGAATGGCTGTTCGGGTTTCTTTTTAGGATAAGCTCTACTTCATCGAGAGCGAAACCTGAATCGCCTGAATCAAGGTAAATGGTTGCAAGGGCTATCCTGGCAGGCTCAAAATCAGGGGCGGCATTGAGCGCCTCGTTGAATTCTGTTTTTGACTGCTCGACATTTTTCTGAAGTGAGTACAGGTGCCCGAGGTAATAATGGCTGAGATGGAATTTCGGCCCTGTGGTTATCGAGCCCTTAAAATCTGCCTCGGCCTCTTTTATCCTGTTCTCGGCTAAATGGAGCCTGCCTCTTAAATAAAGCGCAAAGAAATCGCGCGGGTCTTCTTTTATTGCCTCTTCTACGAAAGGCGTTGCGCCTTTGAAGTCGTTTTTGTCCAGCAATATCTCCGCAATCCGTTTCTTAAGCACCATTGATTTCGGGTTTTTCTCTATTCCTCTTTTAAGCACCTCGATGGACCTGTTAGTGTTGCGCTCTCCGACATAAAATTCAGAAAGCATGAAATATCCTTCAGCTCTCTTCGGTTCGGCGCTGATTATCTGATTATAAGTCTTCTCTGCTTCAGCCGGCCTGTTGGACGCAACATAGAAGTCAGCAAGGGCTGAGAGCACCTTGATATCATTGCGGTTGTTTTCAAGCGCCTTTTTTATCTCAGCTTCGGCTTCATGGTTTTTTGAGAGGCTGAAGTATAATGTAGATAGTGCAAGCCTTGGCGCGAAGTCGTCCTTTTTTACATCTATTGCTTTTTTGAGAAGTTCTTCGGCTTGAATAAAATTGTTTTCAGCCAGATGGATATTGGCGGCTATCATATAGGGTTTTACTGAATCGGGGTTCCCTTTCAGCACTTGTTCAATTGTCTCCATAGCTTTTCTGAATCTCTTCTGTCCTGCCAGAGCCGCGGCCTTAAGCATTATTGCTTCAGCATTGGCAGGGTCTTTTTTGAGTATATGGTCTGCTTTTTCCTCGGCATTCTCATATTTTTTGAATGTAATGAAAAGCTCCCCGAGTTTGAGGTTAGCGTCCGTATGGTTTGGGTCAAGCTGGACAGTTTTGGAAAGCTCCTGGAATGCAGACATTATGTTAGGCACGCCTTCCAGTTTTAAATAAACCAGAGCGAGATTGTAATGCCCTTCAGCTTCATTTGTTTTGGCTTGTATCGCGTTTCTGAATTCTATTTCGGCCTCTTTGTATTTTTCAGATTCAAAATATTGTTTTCCGGTCTTCAGGTGCTCCTGAAATTTCTGCTGAGGCGTCTTTCCGCAGGCCGAGAGGTTAATAAAAAGGAGCCCAGCCAATAATATTTTCGCAAACCCTTTAAAAGAATTAGTTACGCGCTTCTCCATTAAGTCCTCCCGTGCGGGTGATTTTATATAAAAAAGCGCAAATCCAATTCTGGATTTGCGCTCAGAAAATAACCTGTTGTTGCGGCTACCCGATGCCTGTTAATTTTTTAAGGAACCATTTTGTCTCGCTTGCGTGCGGAAATTCCTCGTTGATGTTCAGTGCCTTTTCAAAGGCCTCTATCGCATTCTCATTGTGCTTCAATTTCTGGAAGAGAAGCCCCATATGGTAGTATATGACTGGATTGGCAGTGCCGTTCTTAAGTATGCCTGAATATGCTTCAAGGGCTTCATCATACCTGCCAAGCTTGAAATAAATCCATCCGAGTGCGTCTTTCATCTCTTCGTCTTCAGGGTTTATTGCCGCCCCTTTCATAGCGTATTCAAGAGCGTCCTTATTTGCCCCGGCTTCCGTAAGAGAGTGAGTGATTTTGAGATAAACATTTATTGACTGAGGTGAAGCTGCAACCGCTTTTTTATATTCCTCTAGCGCAAGGTCTTTTTTTCCGGATTTTTGATATATCTCGGCAAGCCTTGTGTTTATTTTTATTAGCCCGACGGCCTTTTTTCCTGCTTCGTTGTAATGTTCTATGGCCTGCCTGTAATCGTTTTTAATATCGTAAAGGTCTGCCAGTTCAATATGAGGTGCGATCATTCCAGGATGTTTTGCCAGAATTGCGGTGTACAGTTCCTGTGCCTTTTTATGGTTGCCGAGCTTTGCTTCGGCCCGTGCCTTTGTTATCGTAAATAACGGGTTTGAGCTCTTGTCATTTTCAGCGGCCTTTACTGCCTGCATGTATAGGCCTGCCCTGTTATAGAGAGTTGCAAGTGTAAGTTGAGCAGTTGATGCAGTCTCGTCACTGAAGAGCGCAGAGGCCTTGAACCCTGCAATGTTGAAGTCGGCAAAAAAGTCCCCGGCTTTTGAAAATTCGCTATTAGCCTTCTCATAATCCTTTTCTGATATATGGATATTTGCCATTGCGAGATGTCCGGCATAGTCAAACGGGTCTATCTCGATGGCCTTTGCTGCCGCCTCTTTTGCCTTTTCAAGATTGCCTTTAAGATGCCAAATTGCAGCGGTATTGAGGAAAGGCTCTTTTAACTTCGGCGAGGCTGCGCTGAGCTTGCCGAATTCCAGCAATGCTTCATCATATTCCCCTTCAATAGTATTTATAAGCCCGAGGAAATATTCAGTAAGAAAAAAATCCGGATTCAGTTCCTTAAGTATTTTAAAATTCACCTTTGCCTGTTCCATGTCGCCTGTGAGGATATATCCGGTACCGAGGACAAGATATCCTCCCGATGCCCTGACATCCTCCTTGACAGCTTTATCCGCGTAATCTATCGCGCTTTTAAAATTTTCTTCCGCAAGGTATATTCTGCTTAAATTTACATAGTCCGGCCGTATCGTAAGGAGTTTTTCGTAATATGTTTTTGCGTTCTTTAGAAGGCCCTGGCTTAAGTAAATTGAGCCGATATTTTTGATTACTTCCGGGTCATCTTTGATCTTCAATGATTCAAGGAGGTAATGGAGCGCCTTGTGGTAGCGCCTCTTGGTTATGTAGAACCTTCCCATGCCTCCATAAATATCCGAGGCAAAGTCCACATCAATTTTCATCACTGCTTCTGCCTGTTCGATAGCTTTCTTTTCGTTATTATTCCCGAGGTAGGCTATTGTAAGCAGGAAATACGCGGTAAGGTCCTTGGGGTCTTCTTTTATAACCTGAGACTCCATTGTAATGACTTTTTCGTATTCGCTTTTTTTAAGGAGGTCTATCGCGCTCTGATGTTTTGATTCAGGCAATTTAGGCTGCTGTGTCAGCGGTATCGCGCCTGAAGCCGATGGAGCGAGAAGCGCGCAGCAGACAAGCATCAAAAAAAACATTTTAATTTTGTTTGTGAAGTGCATTATCCTGATGACCTCCTTCAGTTACGGCTGAGTATACACCTGAAATTGCCGGTTCGCTTGCCGCTACAGCCTCATTTTTCTTTTATTTATTTATTTTATGGCAGGAATACCCGCGTTGGTTTAATAGCGTACGGAAGGTTTTAAAACTAATGGGATAGCGGTAAATTGAAACTAAACCTTGGTGCCCGGGTTGTCCCTGGCACCAAGATAGAGTTGCATAGAGAAAGGATTAATTCTCTTTCTTCATTCTCTTAGCAATGCCGAGTGCTGAAAGGCCTGCTCCGACAAGAAGTATTGTTGCAGGTTCAGGCGCGCGGTGAGTCGGAGGAGGGCAGGGCTGGTGCGAGTTCACGCTCTGGACAACAACGGGCTTGCTGTTTACCCCTGCCTCTGCGAGAGAATTGAAAGAAAGTAATGCTGAAAGTGCGATTGCTGCGCAAGCTGTGTAGATGATTTTCATAGACACCCTCCTTAGATAGTGTGTTTAGAACAGCTGTCCTCGGGCCAGAAGCCCAGTTGAGCAGACAGAAAACCAGTAACATGGCGTAAACTCACCAAAGAACCTTTTATCTCTTTTTAAAGCGCTTAGTTGCCAAGAGTAAAAGGTCTCTGCCGTGTTATCAAAATTTTCTGAAAGCATTTTTTCAGGCTGCCGGCCCAGCGCTAATCAGATATCGGTACAAAAATTTTTATCAGAGAGTTTCGAGCCTTGGCGCCAAGGCTATTTCTCCGGTCCGACCAATACTGAATAGCCAAACTTTGCGGCAAACACTAAAGACCGGTCAATTACTTATAATAGCAAATAGCATGCCACGGTTTTTATTCTTAAAATTTGTCGGAATTACAGGGTTTTTTGATTATTTTTTTAACCTGTCACAGAGCACCTTGCAAAACCGTCAACTAAAGGCGACGCGGAAAATTTATGTGCTCTGGATTTAGTATTGATTTTCAATATGTTAAAGCTCTCTTTGACTGTAAAGGAGATTTACTCCTGAGTCAGTATGTTTACTTATTTTGGCTTGAGATTGTACTTTGAGATCAGCTTTGACAGGTATTGCCTGCTGATTCCAAGCTCTTTGGCGGATTTGCTTATAACGCCTTTATTCCTGAAGAGCGCTTCGTGAATAAGCTTCTTTCTGAATTCTTCTTTTGCTTCAGCCATACTCCCTGAAGGCGCGGCCCTTGTGCTTTCAGGCGAGGGGAGATCAAGGTCTTCCGGCGAGATTTCCTTCATTCGGCACAGCGCCACTGCCCTTTTTATCTTATTTTCAAGCTCTCTGATATTGCCGGGCCATGCGTATTGCTTAAGAGCTGTTACGGCATTGACAGAAAAGCCCTTTATTGTCCTGTTGTACTCCTTGGAAAATTTATTAAGAAAGGCAAGCGAGAGTGTGAAGATGTCCGCGCCCCTTTCCCTCAGAGGAGGCATCTTAAGCACTATCACGCCGAGCCTGAAATAAAGGTCTTCCCTGAATTCACCTGTTCTCGCCATAGCCTCAAGGTCTTTGTTTGTGGCTGAGATTATGCGCGTGTCTACAATTATCGGCTCGCGTCCGCCGACTCGCTCAATTGTCTGCTCCTGTAGAAACCTTAATAGCTTTACCTGAAGCGTTTGGCTCAGCTCTCCTATCTCATCGAGAAAAAGAGTGCCGCCTTCAGCGTATTCTATTTTGCCTTTTTTCTGTGACTCAGCTCCTGTAAAAGACCCTTTCTCGTAGCCGAATAATTCCGTCTCAAGCAGGTTTTCGGGGATGGCCCCGCAGTTTATCACTATGAAAGGTTTGTCTCTCCTGTCGCTTGTTGAATGGATTTCTTTTGCGGCCAGCTCTTTTCCGGTCCCTGACTCACCGAGTATCAGGACAGGCACATTGACCGGAGCTACTTTTTGTATAAGGCCCAAAACTTCCTTCATCGGCTCGCTTGAGCCGAGCATACCCCTGTCCTGCTCACGCTTCTTATTATTTTCTTTCTGGAGGGAATAAAGACGGGAGGCCCTTTTTACAGTGATCTTGAGTTCATCAAGGTCAAGAGGCTTTGTAAAAAGGTCGAAAACCCCTAAGTCGATTGCCTTAAGGGCTGTCTCCTTTTCATGTATGCCTGTAGATATAAGGATCTTGGATAGAGGGTCTGACTGGAGTATATCCTGTACTGTTTTAAAGCCTTCTGAAGCGTCATCAAGGCTTGGAGGAAGCCGCAGGTCAAGTATGACAACCCCCGGACGCGCTGAATGGGCGAGCGCAAGAGCCTCATCCCTGTTGGCTGCTTCAAATATCTCGTACTCCTCGCTGAAACTCCACCGAAGCTGATTGCGCGCTTCAGCTTCATCATCTACTATGAGCAGCCCTTGTTTGCTCATAAGGTTTTTTTTCTTTCTTTTGGTTAAGCTTTGACTACGTTTGGGGCCTTGAAGGCCGATGTCGCGTTTCTTGTGTCCACCACAAGCTGGCTGTTCTCTACTATCCATTTGTAGTCATAGGCAGTATGGTCGGTTGCTATCAGCACGCAATCATATTTCCTGATGCTGTCCTGCGTAATGTTTACGGAACGGAGCCTGAAGTCATTATTGTGGTTGGTAGCCGAAGGGACGAACGGGTCATTGTACGAGACCTTTGCGCCTTTCTCCCTTAATATCCTTATGAGCTCAAGCGAAGGGGATTCGCGCATGTCATCCACATTTTTCTTGTATGCGATGCCGAGGAGCAGAATGTTAGAGCCTTTCATGCTCTTGCCCCTCTCATTAAGCGCCTCCATAACCTTATGCACTACATAATAAGGCATGTTTGTGTTTATCTCTCCGGCAAGTTCTATGAAGCGCGTTGAGAAATCGTATTCGCGCGCCTTCCATGTGAGATAGAAAGGGTCTATGGGTATACAGTGGCCGCCAAGCCCCGGTCCCGGATAGAATGCCTGAAAGCCGAACGGTTTCGTGTTGGAGGCGTCTATCACTTCCCATATGTCTATTTTCATCCTGTCGCACAGCATCTTCAGCTCATTTACAAGTGCGATGTTGACGCTCCTGTAGATGTTTTCAAGCAGCTTTGACATCTCGGCTACCTTTGTTGTTGAGACGGGGATTACATTCTCGATTATTTTGGAGTAGAGCGAGCACCCTATCTTTCCGCAGCTTCTTGTAACGCCTCCCACTATTTTAGGCGTATTTTTTGTGGTGAAGTCAATCCTGCCCGGGTCTTCTCTTTCAGGAGAAAAGACCAGGAAAAAATCCCTGCCGGCCTTAAGTCCGTTCTTATGGAAAAGCGGAAGCAATATCTCTTCAGTGGTCCCGGGGTATGTTGTTGATTCAAGCGCTATCAACTGACCCTGCCTCAGGTACCTTGAGACATCTTTGGCCGAGCTTTCGACAAAGCTCAGGTCCGGTTCTCTTTTGTCTGAAAGCGGGGTCGGCACGCAGATGATTACCGCGTCCGCTTCGCTTAAAAGGGACATATCCATTGTCGCAACGAAGGACGGAGACTCGCCTTTCACAAGATTTGAAATCTTCTCCGAAGGAATATGCTTGATGTAGGAAACGCCTGAATTGAGACTCTTTACCTTTTCAGGGTCCTTGTCAAAACCTATTACATTAAAACCCTCCTCGCAGAACCTGATTACAATTGGAAGCCCAACATAACCCAGCCCTATTACGCCTATCTTAGCCTCTTTGTTTTCAATGAGATTCAAAAGACTTCTGTAAACCTGAGACATATCCTGTACCCCCTCAATGCGTTATATTGTGCTTTTTGATAATGTGGTGCACAGTCGGCCTGCTGAGCCCGAGCTCTTCGGCAGCTTTACTGATATTGCCGTTATGTTTGATGATGGCCATGCTGACGAACTTGTACTCAAGGTCCTCTTTCGCCTTTTTCAGATCAAGCTGTGAAGTCTCTTCAAAGGTCCCGAACCCAAGGTCCGCCGGTTTTATCAGCGGCCCTTCAGAGAATGTGATAGCCCGCCTGACCCTGTTCTCAAGCTCTCTGACATTGCCGGGCCATTCATATGTATTTATCGATTCAATAGCCTCTATGCTCAATGCCTTTGGCAAGGTTTTATCGGTAGAGAACTTCTGAAGGAAGTTCCTTGCCAGAAGTATCAGGTCATCGCCCCTCTCACGCAGGGGAGGCAGTTCCATAGTCACAACCGCGAGCCTGTAGTAAAGGTCCTCCCTGAATTTTTCTTCTTTGATTAATTTTTTGATATTCCTGTTCGTTGCGGCAATTATCCTTACATCCATGTCAAGGGTCTCTCGTCCGCCGACCCTTTCAACCTTATGGTCCTGCAGGAACCTAAGGAGCTTTACCTGAAGCGCAAGCGGAAGCTCCCCTATTTCATCAAGGAAGAGTGTACCGGTCTGCGCAAGTTCGATTTTGCCGCTCCTTTGCATGTGTGCGCCTGTAAACGCTCCCTTCTCATGTCCGAACAGTTCACTCTCAAGCAGATTGTCAGGAATGGCGCCGCAGTTTATGGGTATAAATGGCTTGCCCCGCCTGATGCTGTTGGAATGTATGGCGCGCGCTATAAGCTCTTTGCCTGTACCGCTCTCACCGGTTATAAGTACAGGGACATCTGTAGTTGCAACTCTCCTTACTGTTGAGAAAATATCCTGCATATTAGCGCTTGTGCCTATAATCTCCTCAAAGGGCTGGGTGTCTTTCTGACGCTGAAGCCTGCGGTACTCTTCTTCCAGCGTGTAGACATAATATGCGCGCTTGAGTATTGTCTTCAGCTCATCGATATTGATGGGCTTGGTGAAAAAGTCATGAGCTCCCTGCGAGATAGCCTTTAGTGCTGATGGCTTATCCGAATTGCCAGTCACGATTATGACTTTCACTATAGGGTCGTGCTGGAGTATCCTGCCCAAAACCCTCAACCCTTCAGTTATGTCATGTGGGTGAGGCGGCAGTCCCAGGTCCAGCGTTATCAGGGGAGGGCGTTCCGTCCTGAGTATCTGGATTGCTTTTTCTGCCTCAAGAGCGAAGAAAAGGTCATAGTCGCCTGACAGCGCCCATTTCATTTGCGCCCTTACGGACTCATCATCTTCGATAATCAATAATTTTTGTTTCTCCATGTCCTTTGCCTTTTGATTATCTGTTAGTGTCAATGTATGAACTCCATTACCTTAGAAAAATTTTTTTTTGCGAGGGGCAGCCTTAGAGTGAATTCCGTTCCTATGCCTTCTTCGCTTTCCACTTCAATTTGGCCTCCGTGAGCCTCGATTATCGTCTTGCACTGATAAAGCCCGATTCCAAGCCCGTTTTCCTTTGTAGTCCTGAAGGGCCTGAAGAGACCCGAAGCAATAAAGTCCCTCGCTATCCCCTCTCCGTTGTCTGCAAATTTTATCGAAGCGTACTCACATTCAGAGCCAAGGGTGACCTTTATCTCGCCATGAGCGCTTATAGCTTCATGAGCGTTCAGCAAAAGGTTCAGGAAGACCATCTCTATTGCTTCAGGGTCGATACTCAGGGGAGGGATGTGCGAGTTGTTCTCAATCGATACATGTTTAGACCTGTTTGTTCCAAACCTTTTAAGGGCGGAGTGCAGCACATCCTTGATATCGCATTCCTTCTTTTTGAGTTCAATGCCCTTGGGCGCGTCCTTTAGCTTTTCGATAAGCGATTTCATCTTGGATACCGTGCCGTCGATTGCCTTGATTGCGTCACGCTGGAAATCAGGGTTATTCATATTGAAGCGGGCATTCTGGCTGACAAGGGAAAGCAGGTTCGTGAAATTCTTAAGGTCATGCAGCACAAAAGATGACATCTTGTTGAACACCTCAGCTTCCTTGCCGGCCATTATGTGGTTAGTAAGCCCTATGTTTTTAATCTGTACCGCAGCCTGGGCGGACATTGCCCTTAAAAGATCGAAATCATCCTGTCTGTAAGGCTCTCCCGAAATATCTTCACCCTGAAGTATGAAACCCACCAGTTCCCTGTTTGCCGCAAGAGGGGAACACAGAGTTGTCCCGGTTGCCGAGGCAAGGCCTTCAATTTCGCCCTGTCCCGGAACAAAAACATCGTCTGCCAGCAGGAACGGCCCGTTGGATGAATTGATCTTCTCTATCAGAGGATGGGACGGGCTGATGCGCCTGTATAATGTTTCAAGCCTTCCGTGAGTCGCCCTGAAATTTGAAGTGGCAGAGTCATAGAGCCAGACATAGACCACTTTTGCTCCCATCGCCTCAGTGATCATCTCTGTCAGTGTGGAATGAATTTCTTCAATGCTCATCTTTGAACTTATCCTCTCGATAGTCTCCATCCATCTTTCTTTAAATTCGTACTTGTGCCTGTAGAAGTTCCTGCTTATGAAAAGCTCGGCTTTTCTCCTCAGGACATCCGAGAAAAGTATTGCTACGAGTGACAGTATGGAGAGGAATATAAAAAGCGTGGTTAGAAAATAACTGAACGGGATATTAAAATACCTTATTCCCTGTGTGATGATGCCTACGGCTATCAGATAAATTCCTGCCCCGAGTATCGTGAACGAGTTATAGAAAACATGGCGTGAGATGAATATCTCGCCGTGCAGGAGCTTGTGCCTGAATATGAAAAGAGCCATCATTGAGCTTGAAAAAAATATCACGGTAGAGGCAATGGGAATGGCTATGGTGCTGATCTCGCGGAACAGCAAGGCCTGGCTGGAGAGGTAGATAAAGAAAGCAAGTATTGAGCCGACCCCGAAGACGATGTATTTAACCTGCCACCGTTTCGAGCTTTTAACGAACCTTAAAGTGTTCTCAAGCTGGACGAGGTTCAGCACCAGTGAAAGTATCAGGAAAATATGGAAGTACTTGCCTGTTGAGCCCAGCTTGAACTCAGGCATCCCCTCCATCGATATGGGTCCCGTTTCATAATCCATATAGATGAAGTCAGGAGAGTTTACGCAGGAGATAAAATAGGCTGAAAGAATGAATACGGTGGCTATCGCAGGAGACCATTTCAGAAAGATTTCTTTTTTTCTGTCCCTTGAATAAGCAAGAGCGAATATAAGCCAGGCGGCGGGCATTATAGCCTGTCCGACTACGCTCAGCTTTATCCCGCCAAGAAGGGCTCTGACGCTTTCAGGCGCGATGAGAAAGACCGTGTCGCCGGCCTGAATTAAAACAATAGAGAGCATGCCGAGCGAAAAGCCTACATTCGTCAGATTCCTTAAATTCCTCTTAAGGGCTAATGCCGCAAGCCCCGCGCAAAGGAAGATATTCAGAAGAGGCAATATGAAAAAATAAGTTTCCATTGCTCCGGGATTACCTGTTGTTTAGATTCCGTTGAGTTTTTGAATTTGAGATGAAGTGATTTGAGTCACATACCAGGGCAGGCTGATTTATTAAAATGGTGCCTGAAAATTGGTTTTGTATGTTTTATCCTTTGCTCAGAGCAAACCCAGGGAAATCGGGGGGCGCAGAGCAACGGGACTAAAGAAGTCTGGCTTTACCGTTCTTCCTCTTTGTTTTTTTCCCCTGAAAATTCCAGCTTCCATGTTCGCCGAGCCGCCAAAGGAAAATCCCTTTGGCGGCTATTTTTTTTTACTTAGTAATAAGGAGGTTTAACGATGCAAAGATTCAGAACGCGCAGAGGCCTGATAGCGGGCTTCGCAGCTCTGGTTGTCAGTTTTATGTTTGCCGCTCATGCGTTCGCAGGCGAGGCAACGCTGTCTTGGACAGCGCCCGCCACGAACACGAACGGTTCACAACTGGCAGACCTTACGGGCTACAAGGTGTACTACGGAACAGCTTCAGGAAGCTATTCCAACATAATCGATGTTGGTAATGTGACTTCTTACAAGGTAGCCAATCTTTCATCAGGCACTACTTACTATTTTGCGGTCACTGCTTATAATTCGGTTGGAACAGAGAGCGCTTACTCAAATGAAGCGACAAAGACGATTCAGGCTGCTGATACCGCCGGGCCTGTAATATCAGGAGTATACGCAAGCAATATCACACCTGAAACAGCCGGTGTGAACTGGGTTACAGATGAGCCTTCCGATTCGCAGATAGAGTACGGCACTACGGCATCATACGGCTATAAGTTGCCTCTTAATGACACAATGGTAACGGCCCACAGCGAGACAATCGAAGGTCTCGCGCCTTCTACGCTTTACCATTACAAAGTCTTAAGCCGTGACGCCTCAGGCAACATTACCACGTCTGCTGATTATACTTTCACAACTGACGCGGCTTCTGATGTAACCTCTCCGGTCATCTCTAATGTCGCTGTCTCGGGAATTACCGGAAACTCGGCCACTATCACATGGTCAACAGATGAACCCGCAACCTCTCAGGTAGAGTATGGTTCAGGCAATGCCTCAGCTCTTGATTCAGAGCTTGTTACCATACACTCTGTGCATCTTACAGGTCTTAACGGCTACACTTCCTATGATTTTGTAGTCAGGTCGGCGGACATCGCAGGAAACCTTGCAATATCCTCATATGACACCTTTAATACTTCAAATATCCCGCCCGCAATTACAGCTTACTCTGCCAACACGCTTACCGGAAAAGTGCCCCTTCTTGTGACTCTCTCTGCCTCCGCTACCGATACTGACGGGTCTATCTCAACTTACGAGTGGGACTTTGACGGAGACGGAATATACGATAAAAATACAGGGACGGTGTCGTCGGTCTCCACTACATATTCGACGGTAGGTACTTATAATGCCAAAGTGAAGGTTACTGACAGCGGCGGAACATCCGTAATATCCGACGCGCTTACAGTCTCCGCTGATTCCTCGACAAACAAGCCTCCGGTAGTAATATCCATAGTAGGAACAATCTCGCAGAACGGGCCGTCCATGTCCATTACTTTCCATGTGACTGCATCAGACCCGAACGGTTCGATAGTTAAATTCGAATGGGACTTTGACGGTAATGGAACAATAGACGCCGCAACTTCAACCGCTCCGGCTCAGTTTGTCTATTCAACACCCGGAACATACTATCCGACTGTAACGGTCACGGATGATCAGGGCGGCATTGCCAAAGGAGTGGCCTCAATAACTGTAGAGGAAGAGGCGCAGGCTGCACCGGCGCCCGCGACATCTACCAGCGGCAGTTCATCTTCAGGCGGCAGCGGCGGCGGTTGTTTTATCGCTACAGCCGCTTATGGAAGCTATCTTGAGCCTGAAGTAATGGTCTTGAGACAGTTCAGGGATAACATACTGTTGACCAATCCTGTAGGTAAGGCATTTGTCAGCACATACTACAGATTATCTCCTCCAGCTGCTGAGTTTATTGTACGCCATGAAAACTTAAGGACAGCCACAAGGCTTGTGCTTACTCCGATAGTATACGGCATCAAGTATCCTCAGCTTTCGCTGGCATTTGTCGCAATGGCTGCAGGCATGGTAGTCGTATCACGAAGAAAGCGCAGGTAGTTTTAGGCAAGTTCAAGCGTCGCTTGGCCACACAGGCTAAGCGACGCTTTTTTTTGCAATTTGATTCTTCTCAGTCCTCTTTAGAATCCAGAGCACTATTCCCAGAACGCTTAAAGCAAGCAGGAAAAACGGGATACCGCCTCTGGTGTGAAGGGACCCCTCAAGCATCCTTTCATCAACATAATATCCAAGCAGAGAAAGTGACACTATCCTAACGCCATTCTTGAAAATAGTGATAGGTATGGCCAACAGACACAAAATAACGCGCCTTGAGCCTGTTTGAAGATAGAGCTGGCCCGCTATGATGCTGGTTATGAATAAGGCAAGGCTCGAGCGGATGCCGCTGCACTCCTTTGCGACTTCAACATTTAGTCCCGGAAAATGGAAGACAAATCCTTCGCGGAGGACCGGCACGCCTGTTAAAGAAAGAATAATTGCAGTGACCTCGGTAGAGCCAGCCTGCAGCATATAAATAAGATTGTCCATAATCAGGCCCGGAACTGGAACCATGAAAAACAGGAATAATAAAGGGAATGAGCCTCTTTTAAAAGCCGCTGTGCCGTAACAGAAAACAAAAGAGCCTATCCAGAAGATAAGCGCTGAGAATGTCATCAGGGACAGAAAATCATTTTTGCTCATTTCCGCGTGGTATCCTGCCCCTATGAGATTAAGAATTATCCCAAGTGCCACGAGGATTATTCCCGGCAAATAACTGTAGCTTATTTGCGTCAATATCTTTCGTCTATTAGAATAGAGTATATACGCGCTGACAATGGGTATGAGAGTTATGTGGGAGTAAAGCTCACTGTCGAGTGAGTTTTTAAACAATGATAGAAGATGCTGTGAATAAATTAAAAGGGCAACTCCCGTGAAAACCACAAATAATATGTTTCTAAGATTAATTGCTTTAGTCATTTTTATTATTATCCTTTTGGCCGGGCTCTGGCCTTTTGAATTTAAGACCTCGAATCAGGTTGAATGGTTACGGGAAGAGAACGGGGTCGCATTTAAAAAGAATGCTGTCGCATACGGGAGAAGCTCGGACGGCAAGCCCTTTTTCCAAACAAATCAGCTCGGCGTTGAAATTATTTTAATGCCCGAAAAGGAAACCGGCGATAGAATCTCAAACATCATCACATTTGTTGACGATAAATATAATGAGGTCTTATCTGTTTCACAGTGGAAGACTCATCTGATATTGCGTACATCAAAGGATAATGGCGCTGCTGAGGTCGGCGCAAAGGACATATTGAAAAAAGGCCAACCTATTTTCATGGCAGTTTCTTCAGATGAGAAAGCCACAAAGGTTATTTTAAATGGCGCGAAAACATTGTCGTATCAGGGTTTCAAGCCTGAGAAGCTCAAAGATATCACCGGCATTGTCCTTGCAAATGCCCCGACAGGACAGAGGCAATGGGAAGGCAACCTGTATTATCTGGCCCTTTACAGCGGTACTTCCAAGACAGAGTTCAAATTCAGCGAGGGCTGGGGAAACTTGATTGAAAGCGATACAAAAGACCTGCGGATATTTATTCCGTCTGATTTCAGGGTCTTAAAAAGAACAGTTCTGCTTTCGCCTCTTAAAGGTTTCAGGCCGGACAGGCATTACTTCTTCGATATTTTGGTCAATATTACAGGTTTTTTATTTTACGGATTTTTTGTAGCATTATCGTTTAAAAATTCAGCCCCTGAAGTTCCTTACAGAAAAATCTATTTTTATACCGCTCTCTCCGGAACTGCGATCAGCTTGTTCATAGAGCTGACTCAGGTCTTTATGCCGGAAAGAAACTCATCATTAACTGACCTGATATGCAACAGCGTTGGAACAATCCTCGGAATAATTTTTCTTCATTATTATTTGCCGCCAAGTGCCTCGGCGGCATGGGCTGATGAATGATTCATGATCTGTAAGCCTGCTGATTTTATATCGTGCGCGAACCCTCTCCAATCCCTTTTAAACATCTTTCCGAGTACTGCATAGCATTTAACCCGCTCATACTGTGATAGAGGAGAGCGGTTGACAGCGAGATAATACTCCTTAAGCATCCTCCATTCTGAAAATGCGATACGGCTCGCCCTTGACGGGTCAAACCACGCAACTCTTGTGTTCCTTTCGGGATATAGCCGCCTTGATTCATGCGAGTGGCTTCTCCTCAAAAAGAGAAAGGATGGCACCTCATAATGCCTGCCCCATAATCCCATCTCTGCCAGCAGGACTCTGTCAGCTCCGGCATATGCTCCGAAGATGTTTGTCTTTTTCAGGACTTCTTTTCGCATTATTCCGAATATCTGGAAGCAGGCGTGTTTTATAAGCACAAGCTCACTGAACCTGGTGACTGGGTCCTTTGAGTCGCTCCTGAGCACAAGACCATAGTGGCCGATGGTATCGCCGTTCTCATCTATTCTCTTTGTCTTTGTATGGCAGAGAACGACGGATGAATCCTTTTTAAGCACATTCAAACATTCGAGAACCCAATCGGGATCGTAGATGTCATCGTTGGCCATCCATTTGAAATATTTTCCGCTGGAGAGGTAATAGACAGTATTAAAATTTTTTGCCGCGCCTAAATTCGTGTGATTTCTTCTGTAAATAATCCTTCTATCTTTTGCGGCGAATGATTCGCAGACTTCCCTTGTCTCATCAGTTGAGGCATTGTCTGAAATGATGATCTCAAAGTCGCCGAATTTTTGTGCGAGGATTGATTCGAGAGCGAGAGCCGTGAATCTGCCGCCATTGTAAACAGGAAAGCCGATACTGAGGACAGGAGGTATTCTTTTATTCATGGCTTACCCCTTAAAGTGAGATCAGGAATCCGGTATTTTGTATCGAGGCTAAAAAGTCAAAAGCTCGGCTGTCAGGCCAAGTCTTTTTATCTCGTTTGATACTTCAGTATTGAAGAGCGGGTTTAAGGCGATTATCGCATCAGGCCTGTATTCCCTCAGATGTGCCGGGGAAATTATCTTGTGTCCAGTTCCCGGAATGTAGGCTCCGTGGAGGTGCGTGTTAATATCCACAACATATTTTATTCCATCCTCCATATCCAATAGATTTAGAAAGGCAGCGCTCTTAGCGCCTGCTTTCCAAAGAACTACTCTGTAACCGGACCTGCGGAAATCAGCAATCCTTTGTTTCCAGATAAGAAGTTTCTGTAGATGATTTTCGGCAAAGTATTTTACCTTCCCGAGAAGGTCTCCCATGTCGTCATTAGTATTTGAAGCGGTTTTTGTCATAGAGGGCTTTGCGGCAAGGGTTATAAATTGTCCCTTATATTTTTTAATCTCAATGATGTCAAATCCGCTTTTACGGAACAAACGTGCGAGCGACCCTAAGCTAAAGTAAGTGCAATCTTCATGGCTTATTTCCCAGTATGCAAGTTCAGTCAGTATTCTTTCAACATCCCGGACAATATAGAACAGGATTGTATTAGTTCGTTCAGATAAACAGGACCGAAGAGTACTAAGCAAATCTGCGCCGTTATATATGTTCCCAAGCGTCATTGCGCTTACTACGCAATCAGTATCTTTATTAAATTCCTTTAAATCAAGCTGCTCTACTATTTGTCCGGTATTGCCGCCCATTTCGCACAAGGCCGAAAGAAAATCGTCTGATTTTGCACCTAAGGCAGAGATTTTTTTATTAAACAGGCTGTACTTTGTTATGAAAATTTCCGCTAACTCCTGAATGAATGAATTATATGCAAAAGAAAATGCGTCTGTTTTTTCTTTTTTTTGAAAATGCGGGTTTGCTGAATGATTATATTCAGTGTTATATATCAGTCCGCAGGAACGGCAGATGCCAAGAGCGATTTTACCAAGTGCGGATTTGAGCGCCTTCTCACGGGTTGGCATTAAGTAAGCGCTTTGAACGGGTATGCCGCTGGCTTCATAAAATATTGACATGCCGCTCTTCCCGCAGTTTACGCATTTCAAGTCAAGGTGGTTTATTATCCCGCACTCATGAAGGTTCTCAAAGTCGAATCTGCTCATGAAAGCCTCTGTGCGCAAATCACGCTATCTTCCATTCAGGAATAGGGAATATGAATTTTCCGCCTCTTTTCCTGTACTCTTCCTGCTGCCGCAAGATTTCCTCTGCAAAGTTCCAGGCGAGCAAGAGCACATAATCAGGCATCTCATCAATAAGCTTCTCCGGAGCAAAGATCGGCTGATGAGTTCCGGGCATGAATTTACCGTGTTTATGCGTATTTCTGTCAACAACGAAGTCTATGAGATCGTTTCCTATCCCTACATAGTTCAGGAGGGTGCTTCCCTTGGCAGCGGCTCCGTAGGCGGCTACTTTTTTACCTTGTTCTCTCAATCCTCTAAGCATATTCATCAGGTTATCCTTGATATTGCTCACCTTTATCGCGAAGTCATTGTAATACTCGAATTGGTCCATCCCAGCATCTTTCTCTTCAGCCAGAAGAGAGCGAACAGAAGGGTCCACATTTTCTTTTTTGTTTACGTAGATCCGAAGTGAGCCCCCGTGGATAGAAAGACGTTTGACCTTATTCAGATACAGCGAATGCCGCCTGAATAGTGAGTCAAGCGCGGTCAGTGAAAAGTAGCAGAGGTGCTCGTGATATATAGTATCAAATTCGTATCTCTCGATAAGCTCCTTTACATACGGGACTTCAATTACAGCTACGCCGTCATCCTTCAGTAAAATCCTGAGCCCGTCGACAAATCCGTTTGTATCCGCGACATGCGCGAAGACATTATTTGCGATAATCACATCAGCGCATTTGCCAGCCTCTTTAAGCCCAAGCGCAAGCTCCTTTGTAAAAAAAGAGCAAAGAGTCGGCACACCGGAATTCTCTGCCTCTCTTGCCTGTCCCTCGGCAGGGTCAATGCCAATGCACGGAATTCCTTTTTCTACGAAATTTTTGAGGAGATATCCGTCATTGCTTGCAATTTCTACGACAAGGCTTTTGGAACCAAGTTTTTGAGATTCTATCAGGCTTAACGCATTTTCCCTTGAATGCCTGAGGAGAAAATCCGAAAAAGATGAATAATAAGGGTAATCATTGCAGAACAGCTCCACAGGTGAAACAGTTTCAGTTATTTGAAGCAGGCTGCAATTTCCGCAAAACGCCAGTTCAAGCGGAAAAACTTTTTCAGGCTTATCCAACTGCTCTTTTGCGAGGAAAGCTGCCGTAAGAGGAGTCTTGCCCAAATCAAGCACCATCTTAAGCTCACTTTTTCCGCAGCTCCGGCATTTTGCTTTCTTTATTTCCATCTTCCTCTCCTCTGATTGATTATTTCCATGTCATCCAGGGGGCGTTGCCCGCATCCCATAATTTTTCCAAAAGTTTTTTGTCCCTGAGCGTGTCCATGCACTGCCAGAATGAGTCATGGGTATACGCCATGAGCTGGCCGTCTCTTGCCAGCCTTCCAAGCGGCTCTTTCTCAAACTGCGTATCATCGTTTTCTATGTAATCAAATATTTCAGGCTCAAGCACATAGAATGCACCGTTTATCCATCCTTCCGCGGTTTGCGGCTTTTCAGAAAATTCAACGACCCTGTTCACATTCAGTTCCAGATGTCCGAACCTCGCGGGAGGTCTCACTGCGGTAAGCGTTGCAAGCTTTCCATGCGACCTGTGAAATTTAATAAGCTCATCGAGATTGACGTCAGAGACGCCGTCTCCGTATGTAAGCATGAAAGTCTCTTCGCCAAGCCACTTAGAAAGCCTCTTGATCCTTCCGCCTGTCATAGTGGTAGGACCAGTATCAATCAGGTCAACAGTCCAGTCAGGGACATTGCCGTCTTTAAGAATCACTTCGCCTGTACCCATTTTAACGGTCATGTTACTGTTTAGAGCGCAGTACTCCTTCATCCATCTCTTGATGTAATCGCCTTTATATCCGAGAGCTATTGCGAAATCCTTAAATCCGTATGCCGAATAATGCATCATGATGTGCCATATTATCGGTTTAAGTCCTATCTCGACCATGGGCTTGGGTTTTGACTCCGTCTCTTCTGACAGCCGCGAGCCGAGTCCTCCGGCAAGTATTCCTACTTTCATACCAGGGCTCCTTTTTTAGATTTCCTTTATGCCTTTAGAAGCGAGTTTTTCCAATGCCTGCTTGGCGATAAGGGCCTCTTGCGTGTCTTCCCACTCCGGAGCGAATTTTTTGCCGAGTTGAATGAAGCTTGCTTGCCTGTTCCAGTTAGCACAGGTGCTCTGGTAGCAATTTTTGCAATTCTCTGACATAAGCTGCTCATCATTGACACGCTCCCTGAACTCCTGCATCTGTTTTGAATTCCAGATTTCCCTGAAACTTGTAAAACCCGAAATGTTTAAAATCTTATGCGCGGAAGACTGGCAAGGGCGGATGTACCCGTCGCTTCCAATGTAGAGGTCGCGCCACGGGAACGCGCACGGCTTATGTGAGAATGCACCGCCTTCCTCATCTTCTCCCTGAATCGGCGGAAGCTTAAGGTTTATATTCATCTCTGAGGCTCGAGCCTTCGCCTCCCTGAAAAATTTTCGAACAAGCTCCTGCTTATCAACAAGCGTCTCAGGGGTGAGGCTTTCATTAAATATTGTAAGGTAGACAACCTTTACTTCAGGTATGCCGAGCTTTTTGGCGAGCACTATCATGTCTGGCAGTTCGTGAATGTTGCGCATCATTGCCGTGAACACGAAATTTACATAAGGATAGCTGGAATTCCTTCTTTTCTTTTCAGCTAAAAGCATTTTGATGTTATTTATTTCTCTTCGGAAATCTCCGCCTTTGCGTATTGAGTTGTTTGTCTCAGGCGTCGTCCCGTCAAGTGATATGGCGAGCAGATCAACGTGATGGGCGAATATTGCATCCATGACCTTGGGAAGCGTGCTTCCGTTTGTTATGAAATATTTTCTCAGGGGAGGAAAGGTATTGAGGTATTCAAGTATCTCCGGCAGCTTGGGGTGAAGCGTGCTTTCGCCCCAGCCCTGCAGCGTCACTTCCTCGGCATATGGAAAGAATGACTCACAGGCCTTTATGACTGAAAGCTGCAGGTCGTTTGTCTTGAATTTGACTGTCTCTCTTCCGCACATTATGCATTGGAAATTGCACTTATTTGTAAGCTCAAAAACAATCCTCCTCGGATAGGATTGCAGTACAGGTTCCTTTGTTAAAAATTCAAGATGGTTAATCTCGCTGTTTTTTTTCTGATTTTCACTCAAAGGCGTTTTGAATAATCGTTCTGTTTTCATATTGCCTCACTTTTTTAATATTGAATTTGCTGTCATTTTGTCGAGCGTACTCCTGCCTGAGAAAGATATTTATAAGGTATCAAATGTTTTCTTTTTATAATCCTCCTGATGGTGCCCGCTACGGAGCGTACTTTGTCTTTCAGAGTCAATTGTCTCCAATTGTCGAAAAGTGAAAACCCTTTCAGCGTAGGCGAGGGGAGCAAAAACAACCTTCGCGCCAATAACCTTCCCCAGATAGTCCTTCGTTTATCCAGGAGATTTTCCTGTGATCTTGTAAGCACTGCCGGGCCTGTCCGTTTGAGTACCACATAGCCTGCATTCATGGCCCCGTATAATATCTTTTTTCCCTTCTCTGTTCTTACGAGCACAAGAGACTGCCCAGCTTCACCCTCTTTGATTTCCCTGTACCAGGGGTCGCCGCATGAGATGTCGGCAAATTCGCTTGTACCGTCAGGGCAGAGATAACACCTTAGAGGCCTGTATTTTTGGAGAAACCCCCATGCTTCCAGATAAGTGATTTTCAGATTGGCCGCTTTGGGAGGATTTGTCTTTACAGCGAAGTGGCCGGGCCAGCCATTGCCCCTGTATCTGACTTCGGATATACCGGACGACTCCAGATTATATTTTTTCAGAAGCTCCAATGTACCGAGGCTTGACGGAGTGCCGGCGCAGAAAATCCCGATTGCAAGACCCATCTTATCGTCAAGTGCCGGGCGCTGTTCCTGTGCCTTGCGAACTCCCGATATATCGCAGGGCTTACCGATGAAGACGCATTCGGATGGAGCTTTTTCTATTTTTTCAAGCCCGTCGCAAGGAGATGCTGGAGAATACCTTGAACCGGTACGGGATAAGAGCTCATCTCTGGTTCTGCTGAGTACGGTTTCATTTTTCCACGGCTCATTTTTCTTGGCGCCTGTGTGCACGACACCATACATGTTCTCATTCTCAATGCAGTACAGTGCAAGCGCGCTTGCAAGCCCTCCTGACGAACCTTTATAACGGATCTCCGGGTCAGCCGCGTAGCCTTCCCAAAGTTCGAGAACAGGGCCCCAGCCCTGCTTGAGCTCTTCTATCGCTTCAGGGATTTCATTGAAATCATGATGTGATATTTCATAACCTGGACAGAATTTAAGGCAGTCCTCGCAAGTGCCGCAGTCATTTGTCTGTATTACGGGTCTTATTCCGTCGCTGATGACATCGATAAGCTTTATCTTCTTTTCATTGCACCCGTATGCGCACGCGCCGCACCCAAGGCACATGCGCCACTGGGCAACCTGCTCGACATTTTTAATTTTCATTAATAGGGGAGAGTTAAAGGTTTAAGCCTTGGGAAAATATTCTTTGCCAAGAAATGTATGTATCTTTCTTTTTACCTTTGCCTTGATTCCGATGTAGTCATAGGGGTCGATTGAACATTCCTGCAGCTTCTGTGCTGATTTTTTTAGCCGTTCTGTCCATGCGTCTTTAGACCTGATGCCAAACTTTTCAGCGCTTAAGGGTATAAGCTTTTTAAAATCCTCTTCCGTCTTTATGCCAGTATGTCTTGCCCTCGGGTCATCCATGTGCTCCTGATACAGGAAAGGATAGTACCATCCGTTTATAAAACCTTTTGCCGAGGCTCGTATGCAGAAATCAGTGAAGGTCTCATTCTGGCGAAGCGTCCCAATATTATCTATGATGCTCCTCTTCATGAGATAGCCGGAGCCTTCCACCCAGCAGTTCCTCATTACCATATGCGGGCCATAAGCATAAATTTTCCTTGAGGCTTTAGAGAGATTGAAGTCCTCTGGCAAAAATCTCCAGCAGCCGAGAATGCCGGCATGAGGCATATCATTATGGGCTTTCTCCAGTATCTCGCACCACTTCGGGGGCATCAGGCAGTCGTCATCCACTTTACTTATAAAGTCGGCGTCCTTAGAGTTTTCCCAAAACCATTTCGTAGGCGCCCAGAGCCGTTCGTTTTTTTTGTTATAGATTACCCTTTCGACCAGCGGGTGTTTCTCAAATGCCTTGACGACTTGTATTGTCTGATTTTCTGAGGCGTTATCCCAGACGGTGATCCTTGCGTTCTTCGGGATAGTATCGCAGAGACGCTCAAGAGACATCCTTGCGTAGTCGGGCCTGTTATATGTGATCAGCAGGATTTTTATTTTCATCATATCTTCTTTCTGACCATGTCAAGAGCCTCGTTGACCTCAGGTATTTTGAACATGAACGCAAAGACAAGGTATGAGATTATCCCGAGGATGATAAAAGTGAAAAGTGAAGTATCGATATCGAGATGCAATGAGCTTCCGTTAACATACCTGAACCCGAGAAGTACTCCTACCATCAATACTGAGCACGCGCTGGCTGGTACAAGGGCTCCGAGATAACTGCTCATTTTAAGTCCTATGAGCCTGTTAACGAAGTACTGGCCCATGAAAAAGATCGGGATGGTTACTGCTATATACGCTGCAATCAGGCCGATGAGCCCCCACCTGATGCCGATAAAAAAAGATGTCACCGTCATGAAGGACGACGCAACGCCAAGCTTGAAAGTGATGTCAGGCCTTCCGTGTGCGTTGAGTATTGTGCCTCCCGTTGTGTTAACGGATTGAATCGCCCCTACTATGCAAAGGAGCTGAAGCGGGAAGATGGCAGGCTGCCACTGTGTTCCATAGACTGTTAAAATGAATTCCTCAGATACTATGATGAGGCCTGTCATCATAGGAAAGGTAATCAGTGAAATAGTGCGTATTATCTTAAGGTATATTCCCCTTGTCCTTTCAGGGTCGTCCTGAATGCTTGAAAATACAGGGAAGAGTACCTTTCCGACTGACCATGAAATAAGCTGAAGGGGCTTTAACATCAGGTTGTAAGCGACCGAATAATACCCGAGCGCCTGCGCCCCGATATATTTTCCTATGATAAGGTTGTCGAGATTTCTCGCAAAATAATTCAGGAAGTTGAAACCCAGGAGGTTTGAGCTGTATCCGAAGAGGTCATTAAAGCACTTTTTGACAAGTACCAGCCTTGGCCTCCAGCTTACAATCTTCCAGACGACTGGAATAAGTATTATCTGCGCAAAAATCTTTCCGAGTATCAGGCTCCAGACAGAGTAGCCGATAAGGGCAAGGGAGATGGAAAACAGGCCTGAGATAAGCTGGGTTGAAAAATTGATAATCGCAATTTTTTTGAAATCCAGCCTTTTTGTGAGTATTGAAGTATGTATTGAAGTCATCGGGCTAAGGAGAAACCCGACAGACGAAACCATCAGGATGTACTTGAGCAGTTCCTCATTATAAAAAACCGCTATCAAAGGGGAGAGACCGATTAAGACAAGCGAAATCACGAAGCCGACAAGCAGGCTTACTGTAAAAGAGGTTGAGAGGTAATCATCGTCTATATTCTGCCTCTGGATGATGGCTGCCCCCATCCCCAAGTCCTGAAACAGTGTTATTATGCCTGTAAAGACCGCAGAGATGGCAACAATGCCGAAGTCCGCCGGAGCAAGAAGCCTTGCAAGTATCACAGTAACCGCAAAGGTTACTATCTGCATGCCTACATTTGAAAAAACTGTCCAGAAGCTGCCGTTGATTACCTTCCTTTTCAGCTCAGTTTTTTTCATCAGACGGCAGGCGTACCGATATCATTGAACAGATTCAGCACCTCTGTCTGTATTTTGGGCATATTTGTCTGGAGAAGCGTCTTTATTTTTGCCCTGCGCTCAAGCGTCTTTCCAATGATGTCAATTATCTCTGCTTTATCCATAGCGCGCGGGTCTGCTACAATATCTGAAAGGTCGATTGACTCCATTACGCCCTGAAATTTTTTGCTGTATGCAATGGCCACAGAAGGGATATTCTGGGAAAGGGCTGCGATGCAGGCATGCATTCTTGAGCCGATGAAAAAATCGCACATGCCTATGATGTGCTTTATCTCGCTCTGGTCGTAATAGCCTTTGACCAGAAATATCTTTCCCTTGTATTCTTCTTTGAACCTGTTGTATATGTTCTCGCAAATCGCCGAGTCGCTCTCAGCGTGCTCGCTTGTGCCGAATACATGCGGTATCAGCACAATGTTCGCATTTTTCTTTTTTATGAGGAATTCGATAACTTCGTTGATCAACTCTTTGTAATCGACTCTAAGCCCGAACATGTTGTCCTGCGTGTATCCTCCCATGTAGAGAAGCCCGCTTACATTTAAACCGATTGCGCAGGCAGTTCGGTCTCTTTCTTCAAAACCGGCAATTTCAAGCTTCTCCGGCTTAATAGGGTCCACGACAAAACCGACATCATAGCAGAACCTCAGTTTTCCGGTGCTATTCCTGATGCCGAGAAAATCCCTCATTTCTATCATTCCTGTAAAGTCCCTTGAGTACACAATCTCAGCCTTGTTCATTATGTATCTGGCAGTAAGGCGGGCGAGCTTTCCATTAAAAGGGCCAAGCGTCTGCGGCAGCAGTACCAGCTTTTTACCCATGAGGAGCGCAAGTATCTGCGGTAATGACACATAAAAAAATCTTTCAATGCCGTAGATATCGCTAAAACTGTCCCCGCCTGCGATTGACGCTATAATATCCGATTCATTTATATGCCTGAGCCAGTCGTTGCCGCTGATTATCTTTTTTCTGAGTTCTTTGGAAGGTATCAGCTTAAGGAGCAGGGAGATTGTTATAAGAAAAGCTATGTTGTTTTTAAGGTAGAGTTTTTTTGAAAATCTCAGGTTTACAAGCTGTATGAGTATGTTCTTGTTATAGAACCTGAAGTTATAGGTCTCGCTCTTTTTTGCGTAATCAAGCAGAAAGATATCGGCATCAGGATACTGATGCTTGATACACTTGATAGCACCCGCTGTCAGGGCGCCGACACCCATATTGCGCGTATTAAAAGACGCGCCAAGCAGAGAGATTTTTAGATGTCCCTTTGACATTTTTTTTAAGTTTTTTGGGTTTATATGAAAGATTTTTAAGGTGAGGGGATAAACGGCTTGAGCCTTGATAAGGCCGGCCCCCTGTAAGGGGCCGGCATGTATCCATAGTGCTTAATTTACAGTAAGGCTGCCGGGGGCTGACGGGACTGAAGCCGAGGCGCTTCCGCTATACTCATAAGCACCGCGGTCCCATGTAGAGTCAATGCCTCGGGTATTGCCGTCCATGTCAATATTGTAAGGCGCACTGAGCTTTAACCCGGACTGGGTTGACGCCTTTAGGTGGAAGTTCTTTGAGGCAATGCTCACGAACGGGTCTCCTGAGCCGGTTTCCTTGTGAGTCTCTGAAATACCGCTTTCGTTCGAGCCTTTGAACCAGTTGTAGTCATGTGAAACGCCTGAGCCGAAGCTTGTGTTAGGGCTGTCATACCAGATGTTGTTATTTGCGGTAATGTTGCTGATAGAGACGAAAATCGGGAAGAGCTTGCCTGCTCCGCCGTTCTTTAAGCCGATGAATGTGTTGTTGTATATGTTGATGTTCCTTGCGTAATAGGTCGAGTCTGATGACCATGTTCCTATGGCGCCGTTATTGGCGGTAAAGCCTAGGTCAGAGGTCCATCTGAAGATGTTGCCGTAGATGTTCCAGCCGTCGCCGCGGCCAATGATTATGCCGCCTGTGCTTACGAAGTCCAGAAGCATGCTGTTCTTAACCGTTACGCTGTGTGTGTCTCGTGCGGCCCATATTTCAGAGTGCTGTGAGCGGTTTAGGCCGTTTTTCTCAAGCAAGGTCTTATCTACTGTGATGCCTGTGACCTTTGTCGTGTAGAGTATGGTCCTGCTTGGCTGGTGAAGCCAGCAGTACTGGAATGTCCAGTTGCTGCCGCCATATACGCCGTATATGACATCCTGTCCTGTAGCTGATGTTGAGGTTGCCGAAGGCGGCGTGAAGCCCAATTCAACATGCTTGAAGGTCAGATTAGGCACGCTTGTGGCTATGTTGATGATCTTGGCGAGGCTTCCGTTTGCTGTGTGAAGCACCTTGATGCCGTGGCCTGAGGACCAGTTTCCGGGACCTCCGCCGACCTGCCCGTCAAACTCGTAATAGCCTTGCGTGAATTTCCAGGGTGCGGTGAATATGGCTGAAGCATTGCCGTAGCCGTCAGACCAACCCACGCTTGTGCCGTGGTTGGAAGGTGTTGCTTTTTTGATGTAGATCCAAGTTGAGCCCGGATCGTCAAATATGTAGCTTGAGTAGCTGCCATCAGCTATATAATAGGTATCGCCCCTGACGAGCGTAGAGGGCAGGGTGCTGTACGCGTTTGTCCAGTCTGAGCCGGAATTATTCCCTGCTGCGCCTGACCTGACATAATGTGTCGCCGCCGATGATATGGCGGGCAGGGCCAAGAACAATACCACTGCTGCTAAATATCCCAATTTCTTCATTACAACCTCCTTGAATCCAAACAAACTGCCTTGGTAAATTTGCATATAATTCAATTGCTTTGATTAGGATACAGGAGATTGAAATGTAAAAATGTGATTTAAATCACACCATTGTGTTTAGATTTTAATAGAGGTTCTTAGATGTTTGCGGCATGGTTTTCCGGCCTCCGGCGCTTGCCTGTTCAGGGCCTTCTGCGATATAAAGCCTGTGCCAGATCTCAAAATTTATGAGCGGGAAAATGAGCCGTCCGTTATCTTCTTTGCCGCTCAGATGATTGTTTACAATTGCGGCTACTGCCTTTTTGTCAAAAAGCCCATGTGAAAGGGCATCGCTTCCGCATAAAAGCTCCAGTGTGAATTCCTTAAGCTCAGACTTTATCCAGTTTGATATCGGGGTAGGGAATCCTTCTTTTTTTCTATATATTATCTGCTTTGGCAGGAGCCGCTCCATGCTCTTTTTGAGTATGTATTTGGTCTCAAGCCTTTTGACCTTTAATCTTGCCGGAAGCTGGAAGGCAAGCTCCACAAATGTATAATCAAGGAAGGGCACTCTTGCTTCAATCGATGTTGCCATCCCCATCTTGTCTTTCTTCATCAGGAGGTCATCCGGGAGCCATACATTCAGGTCAAGGAGCAGTATCTTATCAAGGTTATCGAGCCCGTCAGTCTTGTTGTAATATCTTTCGAATACATCGGCGAAAGTATTTTTAATGCCTGTATTTGATTTTAACAGGCAATCCTTAATATCGTCGGTAAAGACCGTGTGCCAGGACATGTACCTGTCCCTGAAGTCCGGTATGGACATTGAACGGTGTCCTTTTTTGAGCAGCGGCGACCTTGGAAGCATGAATATCAGATGCTTTAAAAGACTCTCCCTCATGATCTTAGGCATGAGTTGATAGTAATCCGAAAGTATCTCTCCCCAGTGCCTGTTGTACCCCGCAAAGAGCTCGTCTGAGCCTTCGCCCGTAAGGAGCACCGTAACTCCATTGTCCTTGGCGAGCTTAGAGACAAAATAAAGCGGTATCGAGGCCGGCTCTCCTATGGGCTCGTCCTGATGCCATACGGCTTTAGGCAGAAAATTGAGGAAGGTCTCTGAATCAACCACGACTTCGCGGTAATCGCTTTTGAAATGCCTTGCCACAATGCGGGAGTACTTGAACTCCGAGATGCTGTCATTGCCTTCTTCAGTGTAGCCGACCGTGAATGATGGCACTGATGATCCGTTTATTTCTGTCATCAGGCCGAGTATGGCGCTTGAGTCAAGCCCTCCGCTAAGGAGCGCACCGACAGGCACATCGCTCTGAAGCCTTTTTTTTACAGACTCCCTCAGGCTCGTATAAACCCTGTCAGCTACCGCGTTTTCATCGGCCTTTTCAATATCCTTTAAAGCCGCTGAATTCTTCTTCAGCTCCCAGTACCTCTGTATTGTGCTTTCTCCCTTGCGTATCACCATTGTATTGCCGGGCTGGAGCTTTCTGATATCTTTAAACATTGTTCTCGGGCCAGGCACATAATGCAGCGTCAGGAAGTTGCTCAGGGCCTGCGTATCGACCTCCCTTGGCACATCCCTGTCAACAAGGATCGATTTTATCTCAGAGGCAAAGGTGATGAACTCATCATTAATATAGTAGTACAAGGGCTTTATTCCCATGCGGTCCCTTGTGATAATCAACTCCTGTTTCCTTGAGTCCCAGATAGCTATGGCGAACATGCCGTTGAAGCGGTTCACGAAATCAAGCCCGTATTCCTCATAGGCATGCACAATTACTTCGGTGTCGGTCTGCGAACTGAAGGTGTGCCCTTTGCCCCTTAGCTCGGTCTGAAGATCTTTGTAATTATATATCTCTCCGTTAAAGATAAGCGCGATTGTTTTATCTTCGTTGAACATGGGCTGGTGTCCGAGAGGGGAGAGATCGATGATACTGAGCCTCCTGTGCCCGAGTCCGATATTGTTGGAGAGAAAGAAACCCCTGTCATTCGGGCCCCTGTGCTCAAGTATATCTGCCATCTTCTCAAGGAGCTTCGGGTCTACTTTCCTGTCTTTTTGAAAAAATAATTTTCCGCAGATTCCGCACATTTGTTTTATACCTTGTTTTTTAAGAGCATCAGTTTACGGAGCTGGTGTTTCTGGAGGAAATCAATGAACTCCCTGTCGTTTATCCGCTCCTCTTTTTTTATGTATGAACTGAAAAAGCCAAGCATCATTCCAAGCCCGTCAGGCGGGGACTTCAAGATGCATTTAGCTGAACGGAACATGAAAAACAGCGGATGATAGCCCATGAAATAAGAGCCTTTACCGCGTTGAATGCCTGAATTGAAAAAACCGTGGGCCTTGCCCTCAGGCCTGTGATGCATGACGATAAGGCCAGGCACAGGCTCAGCATCCCATCCGTTCATCCTTGCCTTTATTTCATCTATTCCGTCCCAACCCATGGCCTCCACAAGGCCGCCGATTTCTTCGAAGCAATCCCTTTTGTAAACCTTTGACGCGCCAAGGGTATGTCCTTTTGACGACTTCTCTTCAATCATCCTGCCATTTTTGATTATGTGGCTGATGCCGCTTGAGATGCCAAGCCGTGGGTTGAGAATAAAGAATTTGAAAATCCTCTCGAAGAAATTCTTCTCAAAAGAAACATCCCCGTCGAGTTTTACAATGTATTCATAATCTTCATTCTGCAGGTGTTCAAACCCTTTATGAAAGACTTTTACTACATGGCCGCCTCTAACCCTTTTTGAGGCAGGCAGGTTCAGTAATTTTATCCACGAGAACTCATTTGCGTATTTCTCGGTTATCTCTCTCGTGCGGTCTGTTGAGCCGTCATTGACTATTACCCATGCGCTGGGCTTTACGGTCTGCGAGATAACCGACCTTATCGTGAGTTCTATGTAGCTTTCTTCATTTTTGACCGGGGATATAATAATGTATTTCGGCCAGAACAGGCTCATAGAGCATTGCCTGAAATTAGTCCGTTTACGGTCTTGATATACCGTTCGGACATGACGGGCCAGGAGATATTGCTGTAAGCCTGTGAAGCGTATTCAGAGTATTTCCTGCTCTCCTCTGGATTACCGCACATCTCGATTATTTTTTTTGACAGGTCATTCGGGTTGCCCGGCTCAAAGTACATGATGCTTCTGTCATCGAATATGGATGTTATCGACTGAAGGCGTGAGGCGACAACGGGCATTCGCATCGATACATACTCGAATATCTTTGTTGAGAGTGCGAGATTCATGAAAGGGTCGCTCAGGTAAGGCACTACCCCGAAGTCAGACCTGTTGATAACCTCGATTATTTCAGAAAGACCCAGAAAACCGCCAATGGTCACATTGTTTTCAAGGCCTTTAGCTTTTATCTGCGCCTGAAGTTCAGCCTTATATGAAGGGTCGTATTTTCCGTATATGCATAATTTGGTCTCAGGCATTTTTTCCCTTAATTCCGCTACCGCATCGATTGCTATATGGAGCCCGAATCTTTTGGCAACAGTGCCGTGATAGAGAAGAGCAGGCCCTGTCTCAATCTTTTTCCATGTTCTTTTGTGAGGCAACTCGAAGACATGGTTGTCAGCTGAGTTCAGAACAAGGGTAATCTTCTCAGGAGGCACGCCCCTTTCAATCAGGCTGTCCCTGAAGCCGCTGCTTGTAGTAATAAGCACGTCAGCGAATTTGCAAGAGATGCCTTCAAGAAACCTGACCAGTGGCAGGAGAACGATTATATTTTTATCTTTGCATTTTGAAATAAAGAGCTCGACAGTGAGGTCATGAAGGTCAAGTATTATCGGGATACCCGCAAACTTATGAAACAATCCGACAAATACCAGAAAATCGGGCATATTATGGGCTTGGATCAGGCTGTATTTGTTCTTAAAGGAAAGCCTTATCAGCTTGAAAAAAGCAAGGAGGCCGAATAACGAGGACAGAATGAAATATTTAAATACATTTTCCTTTGCGGCAGTGCCTTTCATAATCCTATATGCCGTTATATTGCCGAAGCGTTCCACCTCAGTTTCTTTTTTGTCTTTGAGGCATATCACATCTACCGCGATGCCTGCGCGCCCAAGCGCCTGCGCCTCTCTGAGCACCCTTGTATCTGCAGGGAAATAGGAAAAGACGACCATATTGACTTTTATCATTCTTTCAGGACTCACTTTCCTCCTACTGGGATCAGATAGCGCTCAATCTGAGTTCTGCGTTAAAGGAAAAAAGCCATTTAAGGCAGGAGATGCTTCTTTTTATTTTTTGGGCTGAGGTATTTCTTTCTGAAGGCTTCAGGATAAAGACGGCTGCGCCGCGTATAACCCTGATGATCTGGTGTAGGAAAACGATGAAAAGATAAGTGAACTGCGCGGCCCTGCCGTGGTGTTTTCTCCAGTACTGGATGTTTGCTTTCTGCATTTCGATATAAAACTTAATTGGCGCGTTTGCCGAGCTTGAGCCCCCGAAGTGGATTGCTTTGGCATTCGGATAAAAGACATTGCGCCAGCCTGCGTCTCGAAACCTTTTGCACCAGTCCTTATCCTCCGCGTAGAAAAAGAATCTTTCATCCAGAAGGCCCACCTGGCTGAGAGCCTTGCGCCTTACTATCATAAAGCAGCCGCTCAGCACGTCCACATCACGGGTTTTGTCATGCGGGAAAAAAGTCAAACCCCTGAATACCCTCTCAAAACCGAGGGCTGACAGAAAACTCGAAACTATCGTTGGAAATCTCCTGCAGGTCCTCTGCAGTGTCATATCCTGATTTAAGACCTTTGGGCCCAGCACGCCTATTGACGGTTGGGCCTCCATAAAAGCGATCATGTCCTCAAGGCATTTTTCAAGCACGATTACATCAGAGTTAATAAGGCATATGTATTTTCCGAGACTGTTCCTGATGCCAATGTTGTTGGCTTTGGCAAAACCAAGGTTGCTGTTATTCTCAATCAGTTTTACAGCAGGAAAGAATCTTTTTACCGCCTGTTGTGAGCCGTCGGTAGATAAATTATCAACTACTATGATCTCCGCTTTAACTTTGTCTGTCTTCGCGTAGATGGAACTGAGGCAATCCATAAGGAATTTTTTTGCGTTCCAGCTGACTATCACAATAGAGAGATCCATCAGCTCTGTGCCTGCGCAGCAACCATCTGCTCGGCTGATTTTTTTACTCTTGCAGCCTTATCGGTTATAGCCCTGGATACTGATATCAGGGCTATAAGCATGTAGAATATGACCTTTATCTGATCCCAATATGACACGCCCATGAACGAGATTATGTGAACAAAGAGTGAAGCGCCCAGGCCCCACATGACTTTTTGCATGGCAGGTGTCTTTTTAAGAGATTTGACAGCCTTGCCGACTGATTGAAAAGAATACGAGAGTATTGCTATGAACAGGGCAAGGGTTATCATGCCTCCGTCAACTCCGACCCTTACGAACTGGTTTGTAACATCAAAAAGGTAATACCCCCAGCTGCCGGTGGATTGGACGCCGACAAGCCACCATTCACCGACCCTTTTTATGAACTGGTCGACAAGGTGAAACCTGTGATAGGCGGTTGAGGCTCCAAAGACTTTTATCTTCATTATAAGCGACCAGACAGGCGCTTTCATAACTATGTGCAGAAATATGAGCGTAAAGACAAGGCCCCATCTGAAAAGCCTCATTTGATTTCTGAAGTGCCACATGGTAAGAGCGAAAAAGCCCGCGGCATAGGCGAGGGCAGGGCCGCTTGATGACGAGGTGAGCATTATAAATGTAGCCGAGATAATGCCTGAGATCATTAAAAAACTGCCGTAGCCTTTCATGTGCCTTAAGTAATAAAACATTGGCACAAGCGCAGCCCCGAAGCTGCCTGCCGTAATCGGGTGTCCGAACGCGCCCTGACAGCGCAGCTTCCCATCGCGAATAGGCGTGAATTCAGGCACTCCGCCGAATACGAAAAACGGGTTTCTCCCGGTCCTCCACTCAATGACCATAGCAATTGCAACAGGAATGCTTATTATCGCAAGGGTCTTTACCACCCAGGCTATGTCATCATAGTCCCTTACGAGAAATCTGACGAGAAAGTAAATCCCTATAATATCGAATGAGATGCCGAGCCTGTTTATGAACGCGTCCCCGGTGCGCCAAAGCAGGGTATAGGCGACTACGCCTGAGATTACATACCATATCATCACCTTATCTATTTTGTTGAGAGTGATATGGTACTCTGACCTAGTTATTACCCGCAGCCAGCCGAACAGGACAAGAATCCTCAAGATATAGAAATCCAGCGAGGCTATCAGTATCCTCTGCTGCATGGGCATAAAAACCACAGCAAACATCAGAGGCACTATCGCAGCCCTTCTCGGCAGTAACAGCATGAGAAGTCCTGAAAACAGCGTAAAAGCAAGCGCTGCAGGGTGTATCGGTATTATGTAATGGTCCATTTTTTTCCTGATTACGCTAGGTATCTGTAGAAAAGCCCGCCAAGTATCCTGTTTGAAAATACAGGCATTTTTTTAAGCATGCCGCTTGCCAGCCGGTTCAGTGCGCTTCCTTCTCTCTTGAGTTTCTCTCTTCTCTCAGGTATGAATACATACCCCATCTTTATCTTTTCCGCGCCCCATCTTGATTTATATTCCATAAGCCCTGTATTACCGGAAAAAGTCCTGCCAAAATCAAATTGCCTGAAGCCGCAATTAACTGATGATTCTATCGCTTTCCACATAAGGAGCTGGTTTGGCCCAACATTTATGAACTCAGGGTCTGAAGCGCCGAACTTATAGTATGCGGTGTCCTTGTATTTCAAAAGCACTATGCCAGCAAGGTTCCTGGAATCCTTTGTGGCAAGGAGCACAGAGGCCATGTCCCTGGGATTGAGGACCTCCCAGATGTTCCTGAAAAACCTGAAAGGCTGAACAGGCACCCCTTGTTTTCTGCGGGTCTTGAGGTGCAACTCGTAGAACGCGCGCATGTGCTCAAGTGATGTGCCTTCAACGATCTCAATTCCGTTCTTCTGTGCTTTTTTTATGGGGCGCTGAATGCAATCCTTATGCAGCGAGCGTAGTAAGGCTTCTGTACGGCAGCCAAGCTTAAGAACAAAATTGAAGTAGTCGTCCTCCTGATTCCGTTCAATTCCGTCAAGCCTGTATGCTCTAAGCTCCAGTGATTTTACGCCTCGCTTTTTCCGCTCGGATTCAAGCTCTGCCATAAGAGCATTGAATTCATCAGGGCCCGAAACGAGTGGATCGCAGCAGTCTGAAAATGGATATGAGATAAACCTCTTGCCTGAGATCAGGCTCGAAGCAAGCACAAGCGGAACAGCGCTTATGATTTTTCCATCGGCTTCGCTGACAAAATAATCAGTTTTAAACCCATAAGTCTTCTCGATTACCTCATGCCAAGCCCTGTGATGATATACAGTGCCAAGGGGATGGTTTTCGACAAATGAATTCCAGTTGTCCTCTTGGATGGAGTTTATGTCTAAGAGTGAGAACATTTAAAAATTCAACAGCCTTCTTACGAAATCACCGAAGTTGATGGAATCAACATCAGAGGAGATGGTAAAGGCGCTTGCCGCTCCGTCAGGCCATCTCCATAAACGGAGCAGGGGAAAGGTGGAATTATCGATTGATTCGAGGAGAGGGAGCTTGTCTTCTTCCCTGAAAATCTCAAATCCTCGAATGAAGAGGGTCTCTTTAACCTCGTTTTTGGCGCGCTGAACAAAAAAACCTTCGTTAACGAGGAAATGCTCCAGACTTTCCGATGCCTTTTCAGAAATGTTTATCATATGTTTTGAAGGATTATCAGATTCGAAAATGATTTCATTCTCAGCGGTCCAGTCAATGGCAGCTATCCTGTAGGTCTTGAAAAAGTATGGCCCTGAGCCGTCATTATTTGATTTAACAAGGATAGTTGACGAGGCAGGAGCGGATATTTTTATGCTTGATATTCCAGCTTTTTTTTGAAGCGCCCATTTTGACCGGCTTCTCATCAGCCACCATTCTGATATCTCATTAAGTCCGGCAACCCATACTTTGGCCCTGTTTTTTCCGGTCTCTTCGAGAGTTTCTTTTATGGAGCTTCTGATGTACCGGAATCTTTCAGGATGGAAAAGAAGGTGGAACAATTCGCCGCGTTCGTGTATGTCCTTGAAGATTCGTCTCCAGATATTTGTGATATCGGAATTGTTCTTAATCCTCAATCTCTCGTAAATCATCTCATCATCAGGCGCGGTGATAGGTATGTCGATGAGCCTGTCTATAAATCTCGGCACTGAAACCGAGGAGCTTGCATCAAGGATTTTGTAGATATGTCCGAGCTTTTTCAGATGGTTCCGGCTATGTTTGTCAGTACCGATGTTTTTTTCCCACCTAATTACATTATTGCTGGTCCAGACATACGGGCTTGAGACAAGAGCGTCTATCGTGTGAGTATTATAACTCAGGTACGGACACCTGAACCCCCGAACAGGCATCCCGTATTTCTCAAAATTCTCAAAACTTCGCCTGATTATCTCTATCTGCTCATCCCTGTTTTTCATCTTCAGGTTGGTATGAAAAAAACCATGCGCCGCGAACTCATGGCCGTTCTTGAATTGTTTAATGAAATTCAGATGTTTATCAAGAAGGCTTGCCGTTATGCAGAAAGTCACCTTAGGTTTTGTCCCGTTGAACTCTTTTTCAAGATAGGACATCATCTCCGCGAATCTTCTCTTCCCGAATGTATACCTCCAAATTATCTGAGCGGAACGTTCCAAAGCATGGAGCGTGCCTTTGGTCTCAATAATATGTTTTAAGAATTGTTTGAGCAAGTTTGCCGCTCTGCAATGAAGTTGGCAATTGCGTCAGAGATGCGCTCCTGCTGCTCAGAGGTAAGGTCAGGGAACATAGGCAGAGATATGATTTCCTTTGTGACTTTTTCCGTTACGGGCAAGTCGCCATGAGTATAGCCAAAGTGCGCGTAAGCCTTCTGAAGATGCAGGGGGATTGGATAATGCAGGCCTGTTGAGAGGTCAATACCTGAAAGCTGTTTCTGTAAATTATCCCTGTCCTGTACGCGTACCACATAAAGGTGGTACACAGCCTTCGACCATGAAGGCTCATAGGGCGTCACTACATTTCCGCCCGCGCTCAGCCGCTCGTTGTAAAAAAGGGCGTTTGCCCTTCTTCTGGAGTTCCAGTTGTCAAGGTGTTTCAGTTTTACTGAAAGGATGCCTGCCTGAATGGCGTCAAGCCTGCCGTTGTAGCCTTCGATCTCGTGGTAGTATTTCGTGACCTGTCCATGGTCCCTGATCATTCTTATTTTTTTTGCTATTTCTTCGTTATTGGTCGTTACCGCGCCGCCTTCGCCGAAAGCGCCAAGATTTTTACCGGGATAAAAGCTGAAGGCCGAGGCAATCCCGACAGAGCCGGCCTTTTTCCACTCATTTTCTCTTCTTGAAAAATAGCTCGCGCCGTGTGCCTGGCAAGCGTCCTCTATAACGAGCAGGTTGTATTTTTCCGCTAAATCCATGATAGAGTCCATATCAGCCATTTGTCCGTAGAGATGCACCGGGATTATCGCGGCAACAAGTTTTCCTGTCCTCAGGTCTACAAGCCTGCCTGTCTGATGATCGGTCTCGCACTTCGTCTCAAAATACTCCTTCAGTATTTCAGGCGACAGGTTATATGTTCGCTCGTCAATATCTACGAAAACAGGCGTGGCGCCGCACTGCGTGATAGCCTCGGTCGTTGCTATAAAGGTATTTGCAACTGTCACTACCGCATCCCCTTTATTGATGCCTGCGGCTAAGAGTGCAAAACGAAGGGCGTCAGTGCCGCTGCCTACCCCGATGCAGTAAGCCGTGCCGCAGTAGTCGGCAAATTCTTTTTCGAACTCCTCAACAACAGGTCCGCCTATGAATTTACCTGTCCTTAACGCCTCTCTGAAGACAGAGACGAACTTTTCCTCTAACTTCTTATGAGGTTCTATGAGGTCCAAAAACGGTATGGATTTTGAATTACTCATTTGTTATGCTCCTTAAGATTTTAGCGGGATTTCCTGCGACAATTGAATTGGCAGGCACATCTTTTGTCACAGTGCTGCCTGCTCCTACTATTGCGTTCTCGCCTATTGTAATATTGCTTAGTATAGTCGCCCCGGAGCCTATCGAAGCCCCTTTTTTTACGACAGTCCTTTCAACTTTCCAGTCATCATCTGTCTTAAGCTCACCGTCTTTGTTAGTAGCGCGGGGATATGTGTCATTTATGAATGTTACATTATGTCCGATAAAAACATTGTCCTCCACTATGACGCCTTCGCATATGAAAGTATGGCTTGATATCTTGCAGTTATTGCCTATGTCCGCATTTTTTTGGATCTCGACAAACGCCCCGACCTTTGAGTTAGCTCCTATGGAGCAGCCGTAGAGGTTTATAAATTTCCCCAGCTTTACATTCTCACCAAGGCTGACATCATCCGAGACACTTATCTGGTTTATCTCCTCACCGTTCGGCATGGCACTGGATTTCATAGTTTCACCATCCTCCCGTTGTTTTTAAGGGATTCGTCGCATGCCTCAAGCATCCGTACTACCCTAAGCCCGGCATGCCCGTTGTTGAACGGCTCCTCATTTTTATTTATGCAGTCGACAAAATACTGCGTCTCAAGCTTCAGGGCCTCTATCTGGTCAACCTTCGGGGCCCACATGTCCCCTGAGCGGTAATTGACCAGCAGGTTATATATGCCCTCGCTGTTCGTTATCTCCACGCCCCTGTCATAGACCTTTATCTTTTCATCCGCGTCCACATCGTTCCACATGAGCATCTTTTTCTCTCCGCCTATGAGCGTAGTCCTGAGCTTGACAGGGGAGAGCCAGTTCACATTGAGATGCGCGATTATGTTCTTGGAAAAATACACCATTATGTACGCTATATCTTCCTTAGAGTTGATGTGGGCCTTGCCGGAGGCCGCAACTGCGTCAGGCTTCTCCTTGATCAGATAATCCATTATTGAGAAATCGTGCGGCGCAAGGTCCCATATGACATTCACATCATGCTGGAACAAGCCGAGGTTGACCCTTGTTGAGTCATAGTAATAAAGCTCTCCGAGGACATCATCCTCTATTATCTGCTTGATCTTTCTTACCGCGCTGGTAAACAGAAATGTGTGGTCAACCATGATTTTCAGATTTTTTTTCCCGGCAATTTCTATAAGTTCGGCTGCCTGTTTTGTGTTTGAAGTAAAAGGCTTTTCTACAAAGACATGCTTTCCGTTAAGGAGCGCCTGTTTTGCAAGCTCATAGTGAGTTGAAACGGGTGTGATGACCGTAACAAGATCGATATCAGGTGATTGCACTATTTCTGCGCTGTTCTCAGTTATCAGCAGGTTGGGATAATTTTTTCTTGCCCTCTGAGCTGAGAGCGGGTTCTTGTCACATATCGCGGCAACTTCCGCCCCATCAATCATATTGAAGTTCCTGACTATGTTCGGACCCCAGTAACCGTACCCAATTACGCCGACACGGATCATTTTTTACCTCTCTGTTGGTTCATTCAATTGATGATTATCAGTATGCGCCCTTACTCGAAAGCATTGAGAACGGGGTAAGGAAAAGGAGTTTTATGTCGAGCCAGATGGACCATTCATCGATGTACCTGATGTCCATCCTTACCATGTCGTTGAATGTCGTAGAACTTCTTCCCTTAACCTGCCACAGCCCTGTTATGCCCGGCTTTACATCAAGAATTCGCCTGCGGTGCCATGCCATGTAGTTTTCAAGTTCGTAAGGAATGGGAGGGCGGGGGCCTACAAGCGACATGTCACCTTTAATAACATTGAAGAACTGGGGCAGTTCGTCTAAGCTCGTTTTCCTTAGAATTCTGCCAAGGGGAGTTATCCTGGGGTCGTCTTTTATTTTATATATTTTTTCTTCAGCGCCGTGATTGCCGCCAAGGCTGTATTCCTTCTGCTCACGAATCAGTTTTTTAATGTATTCAGTATGTATTTTCTCACTGCTGCCTACATACATAGACCTGAATTTCAGGAACACGAAAGGCTTGCCGTATTCTCCTATCCTTGTCTGCCTGAAAAAAACAGGCCCTTTTGAAGTGAGTTTGATGATGACAGGGACAGCAATGAAAAAGGGTGAAAAGATTATCAGCCCGATAAAAGCGCCGAATACATCCATTACCCTTTTTATAAGAAAAGAGTTTTTTTTATTTTCTTTTTTTTTTAACAGGTCAGGATAAAGCTTAAAGTCCAGCGGCAGTGATTTATCCCCTCCGCTTTCTTCAGGGAACAGGTGAAACGATATTTTAAGCCTGTTAAAGAGAGTTGAGCTGAGCGCGGGCAAATTGGTAAGCGCGGTGAATATCTTCTGCTTGATCGGTTCTGCCTCATCTGTTTTTACATCGGTGAATATTACTCCTATTATTCCGTTGCATTTGTACCAGCCTTTGATATCAACTTCCCTTGTCGTCGTGTTTATGGCGTAACCGATGCCTTTGATGATCTCTTTTGCCGAAGGCTCATAAAGGATGTTCTCAAGGTCCAGCAGCATGAGCAGGAACGACTTTCCTGACCTTTCGGCTCTTTTTCTTTCCAGGTACACCATTTCATGAAAGTAATCCTCTACATAAAGGCCGTTGTCAATATCCTGCAGAAAATCAGTGCTGTGAAAATGGAGAGAACCCTGCTTTCTGAACTTGTTCCGGTATTTGAAAAGAAAATTTTTCATGGTTCATTCCCGTTTTGATTGAAGCGGACAGAGTTCAGATGAGCTTGGATGGGCTACCGCCGTTCAGGTGCATTTAAACCCGCCTGAGAGAAAATTCAGTTGTGCTGTTAAAGAGAACAATAGGGACTTTTTAAATAAGCCTTATTCAAACTTAAATGCGTGAAAGCATTCCTGCGTCAACCACCACGCGGATATTTATGGCCTTAAGAAGAATACTGACCCTCTCAATGCCTTGCATCTCTTTTTCAAATATTGCTTCAAAGCCCTCAAAAGGCCCGCCTTTTATGAGCACCCGGTCACCGGGCTCGAAATTCTGCCGGATCGTGAGAATGCCTTTATCAAGCCTTGAGACAATTGAGCCGATGATATTGTCAGGCACCGCTGACGGCCCCTGGTCATTGCCAAGGACATTTTTTATTCCTCTTGTATAGCGTATCAAGTGATAATCCCTTAATCTGTCGAATTTAACGAAGACATAACTGGGGAAAAGAGGAGAGATAAGTTCAGTCAGTTTTCTCCTGTAGAATTTACGCTCCATTATCTTCGGGTTCAGTATCTGAAAACCCGCGTTATTAAGCTTGTATGAGACCGCATCCTCATTTCTCGGTTTTGTATAGACCAAATACCAGTTTGAATCTGAGCGCTCCATTCGAAAATACGCCTCCTATGGCTTTTAAAGAAAACTGTAAATGCATCGCAAGGATCTCCTGAGCGGAAATCCCATTTCAGCGCGACTGGCCTTTCAGATTTGTAGAGTTGAGTAGTTTATATCGGCATACTCTGTTGTTTGAACCGGTTGGTCTGAAAAGTCCCTGGCTCTTTATGCATTTGCCGCAAGCGCAGGAAAGAGCAGCGGTCTGGACAATGTGGAATGACAATATTCTGATTTTTTACATTCTGCCGAAACGTGCAAGAGGCCCATTGGTATCAGGTATATGGGTTTATTCCCTGAGTGTATTTGGGATTGCATTGAAGGACTCCTTTTCCTGTGGTGCCGGTTTTTTTTAGTAAGAGTACTTCATCATATGCTCTGCGGCTCCGTTTAGGACTATTCCCATAAGATTGTGCTTCGGGAGTGAATTGATAGCCTTTTTCACAAGGTCCTTTGGCGTCTTTCCAGCCCTTACTATGAGCATGAGAGCGTCAACGGATTTCGAAAGTATATTCATATCGACAAGAGGCAATATCGGTGGAGAATCCACAATCACATAATCAAAATCCTCTTTAACGGAATCGAGCACTGTCTTCATGTGCGGTGAATCGAGAAGGACCGAAGAATTTTTAACGCTGCAACGGGCAGGAAGAAAATAGAGATTGGTGCCTTCAAGCCTGTTTATTGCCGAGCGCAGGTCTATCTCGCCTTTAATCACATCGACAAGTCCGTAAAGCCTTCCCATATCGAGGTAGTTTGAAGAAATGGAAGGGTTCCTGAAATCTCCCTCGATAAGAAGGACTTTTTTCTTGAATTCTGTTGCAATCACATAAGAGAGGTTAAGTGCAGTCATTGTCTTTCCCTCTCCCTTTACCGCGCTTGTTATCGCGAATGTCTTATATGAATTTTTCAGGCTTATCTGTTCTATTTTGGTGTAGAGTATCCTGTATTTTTCAGCTATCATCGGGTCGGTGCTTTCCATCACCAGAAGCGGCTGCTTGAACGATATCTTATCTTTGAACGCGCCGACCTCCGTGTATTCCTCGAATATATCCTTGCCGGCATTTACTGAATTCAGGTCAACGACTTTCTCCGAAGCCTGAGGAATATTATCCCTGCGGCCTCGGAGCGTAGAGTCGTAGGCGCTCCTTTTGGCCGGATCCATCAGCGTCTCAAAGATGCTTTCGAGCTGCGCCAGTTTTTCCTTCCTCTCTTCTGCCGTATACAGGGAGTAGACCGCCATGTTCCCTTCGCTGTAGAGGCCCCGGGCCTTCCTGTATGCGTCCTCTATTTCTTTCGGGTTGGCACCCTGGACTATCTGAAGGATCTCGTAGTAATTCTTTTCATTGTTTTGCATCATTTTTGCTCGCCTTAAAATTGGTTTATGGTTGAAAAGCCGTTGGATCCCTTGTTCTTGTTCAGGAGATTGTTCAGGCATGACTCTATGCCCCTTGCCGCCCCTGAGCTTGAGTAATGTATGGTTAAAGGCTTTCTGTTGCGTATTGAATCGCTCACGCATTCTTCATAAGAGACTGACCCTAAGTATCCTATGTCTATCCCGAAGTAGTCAGAGCATGCCCTTTTGATGGAAGAGCCGATCTCTTTGTCCTCGTTTTTTTTCATCTGGTTCATGACCATTGAAATATTTGTGTTTGATACATGCTCCCTTAGAACGCGGCCCTGCTCGGGGTCAAGGGTGCTGAGCTGGTTGAGTATGTCTGATACTGTTTTTACGCGCTGGGACCATTTTTCGCTGAAAACTTTTTGAAGCAGGTCTTTGAGTTTTCCGTCATCCTGCGCGTCAGCAAGGGTCTTTATCTTTCTCAGAAAAAGGCATTTAAGGAACCTGTAATTATTCTCTATCGTGGTCGGTTCAGGGGTAGAGAGTATTATCCCTTCATTCGATATCAGGAACATGTCCAGTAAGGTTGAGGATGTGCCAGGCCCGATATCAAGGATGGCGTAGTCATAGTCTACCTTCCTGAGCGCGTCCTTAAGCCTTGCCACCTTATCCGGCTTTATGTCTGCCACATCGAGTGAGTCCTTTGCGCCGCTTATAAGGTCAAGGTTCGGAATAGGGGTCTTTACTGCAAGAGATTGCAGGTCAGGCACTTCTTCTTTCAAAAAGCTTGAGAGCGCTGTCCTGCCGCCATCAACCCCGAGGAATGTGTGCAAGTTTGCCGCACCGAGGTCAGCGTCTATCAGAAGTACTCTTTTCTGATTTTTTGAGAGAAGTATCCCAAGGTTCGTGGCAAGAAGCGTCTTACCGACCCCTCCTTTGCCGCCGCCTACAGCCCATATTTTAGTACCGTATATTGATGGATACTCCATGGGCGTGTAGGGAACGTGCTGGGTATCCTCGGCTATGTCATAGCTTTTGAATAGTCTTTTAAACCAATTGAAGTTAAGCACTTTCTTTCCTTCCTTTTATGACTCTGAGTTTGTTTTCAGGCCTCTGCTGATCCTTAAACGGAAAGATAGGGATGCTCGTAAGCACAGGCGACATAATGACGCCTTCAAAATCCTCAGGTTTTCTGAAGGCAGGGTTGAGCACTTCGAAGAGAAGCACTAATCCTGCTCCTAAAGCCACACCGCCAAGCACGCCGTAAAGCGTGATGTATCCTTTATTGGGCCAGTCAGGCACCTGGGGGAGATATGCGTAATCGATAACCCTGAAGCGTTCGCCTTTCTGCCTTTTCTCAAGATTTTCAGCAAGCCTTGCGTTGAGTTTCTTTTCAAGGAGCGCCTGGTAATTGGCAAGCGATATCCTGTGGTCCCTTAGTATGTCGGCCTGCTTCTGTTCATTTGCAGGGGTATTGTCAATGCGTCTTTCATAGTCCTTTATCTGGCGCCTGATCTCGCTCTCGCGCTGGCGAAGGGCGGCAAGCTGCGATTTAACTGTCGAAAGCTCAACATAAACTGTCGGATTACGAAGTTCATTCTCATCGGTCTTTCCGTTCTGTCCAAGCTGCGTCTCAAGGTCTTTAATGCGCCTTTTAGTTATGATGACATCAGGATATGACTCCTTGTACATCGAGAGCAGGGAAACGAGTTCGCCTCTTAATTTTTCAAGTTCAGCGAGTTGAGGGTTTATCGGCCTGCCTGTTGCGGCTGTAGGAGCGTAAGCCATCTGCTCCTGAAGCAGTATCCTCCTGTCATCTGTGCTCTTGATAGATGCCGAGACTGTCTGAAGCTCCATCTGAAGCCTGTCAAGGGTCCTCAGGTTTGCGTCAAGCTGTTCGGGAAGTCCTCCCATGTGAGTCTCTTTAAATCCCTTTATCTGCCTCTCAAGCTGTTCAAGTTCGGTCTTTGCCTTCTCAAGCTCGCTGCCGAGGAATTCGGAAGTGCCCTCAGCGTATTGTTCCCTTGCCTTAAGGTTCTCCTCTATGAAAAGGGAGGCGAGCTTGTTTGTGACCTGCATGGTTGTCTTTGGGTCTGTGCCTGTATAGTAGATGGAGAAGGCGTTGCCGCCGCTGCTGGAGCCTTTTTTGCTGCCTGTCGTGACTTCGGCGGCGACCTCAAATTTTATGTCGCTGCGCATCTGATCTATTATCACATCGCTTGTCGCAGCCACCTGTGCTTCACCGTGAGCGACCCTGTTGTAGAGCATGCCAAGTCTTGTCGCAATGCCCGGAGATGCGTTCTCATACAGATTGAATTCTTTAATTATTTGCTCAAGCCTTGTCCTGCTCAGTATCTGCTGGCTCAAGACCGTCAGCCTCTGGCTGAACGGGGTCCTGTCGGTCTGGGGGACATACTCCTCGGGGACCTGCTGGTCTTCAGCCAATATGAGAGTGCTTGAGCTGTAATATTCAGGCAATTTGAAGCTTACAAGAAGGCCTATGAGGCCGCCTATGATAATCGGGATTATCAAAAGCCATTTACGGTAATAAAAGATGGCCAGCTGATCCAGAAGCGTCTTATTCTTAGTCTCTTCCATTAATTAAAACCTCCACTCCGGTCCTGTGAATGTCACATTCACAAATACCTGGTTTCTTGTGAGGCCGGTCCCGAAATTATCCTTTGGCCACTGTTGAAAATGCTGGACGCCCGCGCCGAATTTCATCCATCTCTTTGCCTGCCAGGTGGCCTGCGCGGAAGTGTCATAAGAGTTCATATCGACCCTTCCCGAAGGCTCGGTGCGGCTTTTGGCAAGCCCGCCTGTTACGGACAGGCTTATATCCCTGCTTAGCGTATGCGACAGTGTGAAGGAGAGCCTGTCGTTTATGTTTATCTCATCGGTCAGGCCTGTGGGGTTTGTCACAGCCCTTGAGTACAAAATAGCAATGGTTGAGTCCCTTAAGGTTTTTTCCAATCCTGCTGTAGCTGTCAGGAAGTAATCGTCCTGACCGCCGTCAAGCCCGCTGGCATAGACAACCCCTGCCGAGAGATCTACCTTCAGGGTCGGATCGACTGTTTCCGCGATGCTGAAGAAAAGCGCGTGGCTTTCTATATCTTTATTGCCGTTGCTGTCAAAGCTGAAGTTAGTAAACTTGTAAGTGACGCTTGCCCTTCCTGCAGGGTTGTATTTATATCCTCCGGTCAATGATGCTGAATCTGTCCTCGTGTCGACAAGGGACTGTTCCTCGAAATCGAGATTAGTATCCCTGAGTGTGAGCCCGATGTCTATTTTCGGCCCAAGCTGATGGCCGATATTAAAAAAAACAGTGTTGGCTGAAATATCCGTTCTCACGACAAGTATCCCCGTTTCTGTCGCACGCAATGAGTCCTTTGTAAAATAATATGTGTCTCCCAGGCCTATCCTTGTCTTGTTCGACAGTTCATATCTTGCTCCGAGTGTGGCCTTATGAGAGACGCTGTCGAGGTCAGTATCCTGGCTGTGATAGTCGGCATCAAGCCTGTAATAGGCGTCGATATCGTATCTTATTCCCTCTTTGGATGCCCTTACCGCGGGGCTGACGGTTGAGATGAAATCACTGTCAGAGTCCTCGCTGTCGCTCCTGAATCTCACATTGCTGTCATACCGTTCCTCAAGGGAGAGGGAAGGGATGATGCTGAAATTCTGGCTGCGGGCGTCATTAGCGGAACTGAGGGCAATAAACAGGGCGCAGAGCGCGATAAGTCCTCTTCTATGGTACAAAGATTGTATCTCCCGGTTTAAGCACCAAGTTCCTGTCGGTTTTGCTGTCAGTGTCGATTATGTCATCGAAGCGCACGCTTATGCGCTCAGGCTTTGCGGATTTATCCAACTTCTCCCTGATAAGTATCAGTTTGTTTTTGGATGCGAACGGGTTGAACCCGCCTGCCAGCGCGATTGCCTGTAGAAGGGTTGTCTTTCTCATCACTGTATATGAACCGGGATTTATGACCTCTCCGAGGACATAGATCCTGTAGCTTTTTACTTCCTGTACTATTACCGAAGCCACTACAGTTTCCTGGTATTCCTTTAGACTCTCGATAATTGAATCACGGAGTTGCGAAGGGGTAAGCCCGGCTGCTTTCATGTCTCCGACAAGCGGAAGCGATATCATGCCGTCAGGGCGCACCACGACGGTCTTTGACAATTCGGCATTCCTCCATACGGAGATCTCAAGCACATCTTCTATGCCGATAAGATATTCCGGGTCCTGCGCGACTGCTGCGGTTTTAGTGGCGGGCTTATCTGCGGTAGCTTCCTGCGCCGTAGAGGTTTTCTGGACGATTTTTTCAGCCGCCGCGTTCTTTACTGCGGCGTCTTTTTTAAGTGTCTTATCCGATGCTGTTGAGGGCTGCGGAATTAAAATGCCAAGTCCAAACAGAAAAAGTGCGGCTGCCAAAACACCTTTGAAACCCTGCGATTCTCTCATTATCCCGTCCTCCATACTCAAAGCTGATTTTTTTAGAGAAGCCTGAGCCCGGCTGAGACTATAGACCTCGAAACTTTTTTAGCCCACACGGCGCGGGCTGACCTTTCCATATTGAGCGACTCTATGCATACCTTAAAGATCGTATCGACATCTATTGAGCTTCCGCTGTAGATAATGCCTGCGCCTTCTTCAGAGAAATCCGTAGTCTTTGCCTTTACCTCAGAGCCTTCTATGTAGAACTTAAGTTCAAGCTCCTTGCGTACCCTGCTTTTATTCCTTCTTTCGGAAAAAATATATCCGCAGTGAGGGCAGATGATGCGGCCCTCAGCAAAGGAGATGTAGAAAGCTTTATAGCAGGCAGGGCAGATTCTAAGTCGCATTCTTCTTGCCGATTGTTTGATTTGGTTTCTGCTGTTAGCGTTCAATTCGCGCGCTTCATATTATTTAAGGATAGCCGTACTTGAGAGTAAGGCAATCCATCGAAAGAATATTAATTGCGCAAAAAGTATTACGCCTGAATCTAATGCCAAGGCTTACGGGGGTTAGTAGGAAAGTATTAAAACTCCGCACCTATGCGGACAGACTGGCGCCTGTACGCATAGGTGCGGTTTGGAACTGAAGATTGTTCAGCGTATTATCTGGTTCAGCTGGAAGATGGGGAGCAGTATCGAGAGCACTATAAAGCCAACTACAAGGCCCATAGCGAGTATCATAAGAGGCTCAAGGAGGTTTAAGGTTTTCTTTACCCCTGTCTCGAACTGGTTTTCATAGACATCGGCTGTTTTAAGGAGCATCTCATCGAGATTGCCCCCTTTTTCACCGACGCTTATCATGTGGACGACAATAGCAGGTATTGTCTTGTGTTTTTTAAGGCTGGTTGAAAGGGATGAGCCGCCTGTACAGTCATTGCAGGCATTATCAAGTATCGCATCGAATACTGAATTATTAAGCACATCTTTGGTTATCTCAAGCGCTTTTAATACTTGTACTCCGCCTTTGAGCAGGCTTCCAAGGGTGCGTGCGAAATTCGATATGTAAAAATCAAGGACAAGGCTTCCGAACCAGGGTATTTTTAAAAGCCACTTATCCTTAAGCGATTTGCCCTTTTCGGTTTTTATGTATCTGAAACCGAGCCAGACACCTGCTGCCGTCAGTATTATGAAGACAGGCCAGTACGAGCGCATCATATCAGTAAACCAAATCAACACCTGCGTAATGAGGGGCAGGGCGTTCTGAGTTTCCTCGAACATGCGCGTTATTTTAGGTATTACGAATATGAACAGGAATGAGAGCACTCCGATTCCGACAAGGCTCATGAGTATCGGGTAGGTGAGGGCGGCTTTTACATCGTTTAATATCTTTGCCCTTGCCTCAAGATAATCCGCAAGCCTCGGAAGCACTTTATCGAGCGAGCCGCTTGCCTCACCGGCAGTCACCAAACCCCTGTAAAACGGTGAGAACACCGTAGGGTGAGCCTCAAGGGCGCGGGCGAATGAGCTGCCTTCCACTACAGTCTCCCTTACTTTCTGGAGCACGGCCTTAAGCTTTTCATTGGAAGTATTTTCACAGAGCACAGTGAGGGCTTCACTTAAGTTTGTGCCTGTTGAAAGCAGAGTTGCGAGCTGGCGCGTGGTGAGGGCGAGCATTTGAGCGGTAATGCCCTTTTTAAGCCCGAATTGTTTTCCTTTAGCCCCTTCCGTTTCTTTTATCTCAGCCGGAAAGAGGCCGGTATTTTTTATCTGCTGGGCGGCATCTTTCAGTCCGCTTGCTTCAAGGCTTCCGGCAATGGTCTTGCCGATGCTGTCGTATGCTTTATATCTGAATGTAGGCATTTTATGTTTACTGTCCTATTCGCACTCGTCCTTTGTGACCCTAAGGACCTCCTCAAGGCTTGTTATGCCGCATGCGGCCTTTTCAATGCCGTCTTCCATCATCGTCTTCATGCCTCTTGTAGCGGCGTATTTCTTGATCGTATCAGCATCCTGATTTTTCAGGATAAGAGGACGCATCTCTGTTCCGGGAATAAGGAACTCAAAAATGCCGGTCCTTCCGTGATAACCCGTCTTAAAGCACTTTTCACACCCCTGTGCCTTCCAGAGCAATGGGGGAGGGGTCTTGAACTGTCTGGTTTCTTCATCCGTTGGCGTATACGGGGCCTTGCAATGCGGGCATAGCACCCTTACAAGCCTCTGCGCCAATACCCCTGACAGGGAGGACGCCACAAGGAACGGCTCTATTCCCATATCAACAAGCCTTGTTACGGCTGATGCTGTGTCGTTCGTATGCAGGGTAGAGAGCACAAGGTGGCCCGTCAAAGACGCCTGTATGGCTATCTCTGCTGTCTCCCTGTCCCTTATCTCGCCTATCATAATCACATCGGGGTCCTGCCTGAGGATGGAACGCAGGCCATTGGCAAATGTAAGCCCGATCTTCGGGTTCACATGCACCTGGCCGATACCCTTAAGCTGATATTCCACAGGGTCTTCGACCGTGATGATATTTCTTCTGGTGGAGTTTATGCTGCTGATGGCTGAATATAATGTGGTAGTCTTACCTGAACCGGTAGGCCCTGTTACAAGTATTATGCCGTTATTCCTGGTCAGAAGCCCTTCAAAGGCCGCCACCTGTTCAGGATTAAGGCCGATTGAATCAAGCGCGATTATCTCGCTCTTTCTGTCAAGGAGCCTTAGGACTATCCTCTCGCCGTAAGAAGTGGGGATAATGGATACTCTTACATAGATATCTTTTCCTGCTACAAGGAGCCTGATTTTACCGTCCTGCGGCAGTCTCTTCTCCGCTATGTCAAGGCCTGAGATAATCTTGACCCTGCTGACAAGCGCATCCTGAATATTTTTAGGGGGCGTAAGCACAGGGTAAAGAACTCCATCGACCCTGAACCTGACCTCCACCTCTTTTTCATAAGGTTCGATGTGGATATCGCTCGCCCTGTCCTTTACTGCCTGGAACAGGAGAGAGTTTAAAAGCCTGATTATCGGGGCTTCATCAGCCAGGTCAATGAGGTCTTTCGGCTCTTCCCATACATTGGAAAGTATCTCAAGGCTTTCTTCGTTAAGCCCGTCTATGACCTCCTGCGCTGAGCCCGAGAGCCTGTCAAAGAACCTGTTGATGGCATTGAGTATCTGCGCTTCATCTGTAAATACAGGTTTTACAGGTATGCCGATAATCCTCTCCAGTTCATTCAGCGCGAATATCCCCTTATGGTCAGCCAGCGCCACAAGGAGATGGCCGTCCTTTTTCTTAAGGGGCATTATCAGGTTCTTTTTTACGAATGTGAGGGATACTTTCTCTAAAATCGAGGTGTCAACATATTCGTCCTTGATCTCCTTCATCCTGTGAAAGCCGCTCTTTGGCATGGTTTCAAATACTTCAGGTTCCATCTGCTTATTTCTCCTTGCCCCCTTTTTTATCTTCCTTGCTTTCAGGGGGTACTACTTTGAGGCTCTGCCTGTTGAACTCGTCTTCTTTTCTTTTCCTGAGGTCTTCCAGGCCCGTGAAGTCTTCTACGATATATGGCGTAATAAAGACCAGAAGGTTTGTCTTCTGGCTCTGATTCCTGTTTGATTTAAAGAGCCACCCGAAAAACGGCAGGTCTCCGAGGAACGGGACCTTGGTGGTGTTGTTCGTCTTCCTGTCCTGAATGAGCCCGCCGATAACTACAGTCTGATTATTCATGACCACTACATTCGTCTTTGCCGAGCGTTTTGTAGTGATGATGTCGGAAGCCCCTGCTGTCCTCGTAGGGGATACTGCCGATATCTCCTGATATATGTCGAGCTTCACAAAATTCCCTTCGCTTATCTTTGGCCTTATCTTAAGCCTTATGCCGACATCCTGCCTTTCAATGGACTGAAGAAGGGGCTGCGTTGTGGTCGTTGTCTGCCTTTCGATGCTGCTTAGGAACGGGACATTTTCTCCAACCATTATCTCGGCATCGGAGTTGTCGCTCGTAAGTATGTGGGGGGTAGAAAGAACATTTACGACATCCCTGAAATCCGAAAGCGAGAATAATGCGGCAAAGCCAGGAGCGGTTAAATTAAAAGATGTACCGTCAGGCCTTGTCACGGGAACCGTAAGGAAGTTGCCAAGCCCTCCGATTGTAAATCCGGCAAGCCCTGTCAATACATTCTGAATTGTTGAAACATCCACTGAGCCGACCCCGCCGATTACAACAGGCTTTCCGCCCTGTTCAGCGGCAAGCCTGAATTTTGTGCCAAGCTCTATAGCCTTGTCAACAGTCACTTCCGTTATCATGGTCTCTACAAAAACCTGCTTTGGCCTCCTGTCGAGCCTCTGAATCACCAAAACAAGGTTCTGGTAATCGGCAGGCGACGCCATTATGATAAGGGAATTTGTGGCCCTGTCAGGGGTGATGCTTATCCTTCCGGACAGCTCCTGTGTGATTGCGGCAGGCACTCCCGCGGCTGCGGCCTGCGATGCGGCTCCTCCCGGCTTTGTAAGGGTATCAAGGACTTTAGCAAGCTCTGTTGCGTCAGCGTTTTCCAGATAATAGACATTTATGCGGCTGCTCGCTTCGGGAGGGGCGACATCCAGAAGTTCGATAAAGCTCCTGTAGAATTCCCTGTCAGTCAGTGAATCAGCCAGTATAATCGCATTGAGCCTTGGGTCGGCGATAATCTGGCTCTCCCCGTTAGGCGCTCCTTCAGCGCCCCTGCGGAATCCTCCCGTCCTTCTCAGCTCTTCTCTTCTCAGTATCTGCGCCACAACCTCAGCCTGAGCGTACTTCAGATATACTATTTCAGGCTCTTTGGAGGCTTGAGGCTTATCGACTGAATCCAGTATCTTAAGAATTTTATCAATATTCTGAGCTGTATCCACTACAAGAAGGGCGTTTCTCGACCCGAATGCCGAGACCTGGCCGTTCCTTGAGATAAGCGGCTGCACGACCGGGAATGCCTCCTGCGCGGAGATATTATTAAGCGGTATCAGCCGTACTATGTACTCATCAGCCTTTGCGCGGTCAATATCCCTTAGCACCCTTGTGCCGCTCTGCTTTGCCATTGACGACGGAATTATCTTATACGCCGCGCCGCTTGGTATCAGGGCAAAGCCCTTAAGCTCAAGCGCGGAGATAAAAAGGCTTAAGGCCTCGTCGCTTGTAAGCTTTGCCGGGGCTATTATGGTAATCTTGCCCCGTACGGTATCATCGTAGATGAAATTCCTGCCCGTGATCTCGCTCATTATCCTCACGAGAGAGGATATCTCCACATCCACGAAGTTCAGCGTTATCTTTTCCGCTGTCCTTTTGGATTGGCTTTTTGAAGGCGCTCTTTGGGCGGATGCCTGCACTGCCAGAAAGAGGATTACAAGGAAAAATATAAAGGCATGGGCTCGTTTACTCATGTTCCTATCTTCCGTTGCAATCGTGATGGTTAGAACAGATTTTATAAGAACCGGTAAAGTGAAGGCGACTGGAGCGGCGTAAAACTCACCATGCGGATATGATCTACAAAGTAATATTATAACATACAATTTCTGAAACGCTGGTGCCATGACTACCTGATCTGATAATGGAAGCTCAATTTCTGCCCGCTTCGGACGATATCGAGGTCAACGGAGGTCTCTCCCTTCAGGCCTGAGAGAACCTGTATAGCCTTTTCAGGCGAGTTGATATCGTAGCCGTTGATGCGTGTAAGGATATCTCCGTTCTTAAGCCCGATGGAGTCGAAGATGCTTTTTTGTTTTATTTCCGTTACCATGAAGCCGCCTATGACTCCCTTCGACATCCTCGGGGTAAGCCGCGCATCTGTAAGTATCTGTCCCATATTGTCGAGTGAATTAAGTACGGCCTTCCTGTCTATGAGCCACTCGTTTTCCGTTATTTTTTTTGAGTGCCCTGATTCAGGAGTTACGGATGATTCCGTGTCATGGCTCATCGGTATTCCCAGAGGGTCTTTTTTCAGTATCGTGAAAGTCACCTCCTTTGCTCCTACAGATATGACAGCGTCTTCGGTGCCGACTCTCTTAAGCGTACCGGCATCAAAAACGGTTTCACCTGTTTTGAATACCTCCTGTTTTCCTCCGCTTGTTTTTTCGAATACGGCGAAGTTCCCCCTGCCTCCGGCAAAAGTCCCGATGAGCTTCAGCTCGCTCAGAACAGAGGGGAGGTCAACTCCCTGCTTCAGTTCACTGCCTGCCTCTACAAGCTCTATCTGAGTAAGTTTGGCTGAGGTTGACGGGAAAACCGAGCTTTCAACGATGCGGGCATATTCCTGCAGAGCTGTCTCTAAAGGCTGCTTTGCGCCAATTGAGGCGATGGCAGGTATTTTAGCGGGGCTGTGGGCATAGATAAGGTAATCCCTTGCGAGGAGCGCTGATAAAGGGAATACCGCGAGTATAAGCGCGATATTGATTTTCTTTAGTTTAGTAACCATCCTGATGATGTGAGGAGGTGTCCGGTGAGCGACCGGCCCTGATTGGAAGGTTTTTAAAAAATAGCCTGAGTCAGATCTTTTTTCTGTTGTAAAGAGAGTTTTTTACGGCATTGTCTTTTATTGAAAAAGTAATAAGCTGTGACCTTGTCTTGATGTTGAGCTTTTTAAATACCCTGTGCAGATGCGTCTTGACGGTCAGTTCGCTTATCTCAAGCTTCTGTGCTATCTCTTTATTCCTCAGGCCCTTTCCGGCCAGGGCTACAATCTCTCTTTCCTTCTCGGACAGGACCTCAGCCTTATCCTTTCTAAGGTTGTTTATACCGTAGAGGAGGTCCTTGACAGTGTTCCTGTCAATCCAGACCTCTCCTTTTGCGACAGACCTGATCGCTTTTTTCAGAACAGGCACAGTCGCGTTGCTCATAAGCACGCCGCTTAAGTTTTTTGAAACTATGGCGGACATTATGTTCTCTCTGCCGCAGTCAGTATCGAAAAGGATAAAGCCGTATTTTTTAGAGGCTTCCAGATTTGGAAAATTATTATAGAGGGCGGTGAAGTCAGTGAGAATAACATCAGAGGATTCGAAAAGGTCAGGCGGGTATTCCGTGCCCGCTTCAGTGAGGGAGATTGCGAAACTGTCATCGTCTTCCAGCAGCCTGGCTATGCCTTCGGAAAAAAGCAGATTACTGAATGCGACTGTAACTTTTATGTCCATAGCTCCGCCTTTGTGTTAATTTTCTTTTCGACTGTTAAGGAATCAGCAGCCTGCGGCACCATCGGAAGAGCTACTTTAAATCTGTCTGAGCGTATTCACATCCCTTCTAAAAGAATTATATATGGTTTTTTGATTTTCGCCATAAGCCGTTGTAAAATTTTTTTACCGTGGCAGTTACTTTAAATTTTAATCGATAATCTGCGTCATTTCAAGTTGAATATGCCGCCCGCCTGTTGCGAAGAACTCTGATTACGGATACAATATACTAATGAAAAGCAAGAGAGACAAAGGTTTTACGCTGATAGAACTGATGGTGGTCATCGTAATTCTCGGCGTTCTCGCGGCGATTATCGCTCCGAAGATCATCGGGAGGACCGATGAGGCCAAGGTAACCGAGGCCAAGGTACAGATAAAAAATTTTGAAACAGCCCTTAAACTTTACAAGCTGGACAACGGGGTCTATCCTTCTACCGAGCAGGGCCTTGACGCGCTTGTTGAGAAGCCTGCTACAGGCATAATACCCAGGAACTGGAAGGAAGGCGGATATCTGGAAAAAAAGAAAGTCCCCTCCGACCCCTGGGGAAACCCGTACACATATGTCTCTCCGGGCCTGCACGGCGATTATGATATCATCTCCTACGGCGCTGATGGCGCGCGCGGCGGTGAGGGTTTTTCTTCGGACATTGAAAGCTGGAGTATCGAATAGCTCAGAACGGAAGACAAATGGGTATATTCTCATCCGGCCATTATTTTGCCAAGGGCCCTCCGGGGCCGGAGCCAACCAATACGCCCTTAAGGGGTTATTATCCAGTAAGCAGCATTGCCTCCCCCGGTTTACCTGTTGCTCCTCAAAAGCAAAATGGCTTTACACTGATTGAACTTATAGCTGTCCTCGCAGTAATCGGCATCATACTTGCGCTGGTATTCCCGAGGATAACGGGTTTCGATGAGCATAATCTGAAGTCTGACTCTGAGCGCATATCAAGCCTGCTTATATATCTGAACGAAGCTTCGGCAACTAAAAAGGTCTACTACAGGGTGTGGTTTGACCTTGATAGTGACAGGCTCGATATAGAGGTTTCAAAAACAGGTCTGGAATATGAACCCGAGCCTGAGACTACATTCAGGATAATCAGGCCAAAGTCCGACCTCGAAGACATCGTTACGCCTGGGCTTGGAAGGGTAACTACAGGCAAGGCCGCACTTGTCTTTGGGCCGCTTGGCGCTTCAGAGCCTGTAGCAATACACCTTAAGGCGGATGAAAAAAAATTGACTGTATCGTTTAATCCGTATACGGGAAAGGCTGCGGTACTTGAGGGCTACATAGATGTATTTAGAAAATAATGAAAAAGGCTTTACTCTCCTTGAGGTGATGATAGGGCTTGCCATACTGGCAGGCGTCATCATTTCACTTGTCGCAAGCGTCAATTACCACATGGAAGTTTCTTCAAAGGTCACTCAGACCGTACTTGGCACAATACTCGGCAAGGAAAAGGCTGAAGAGCTTAAGCTTATGGAAAATACAGGCGCGCTTGAAGGTGATTTCAGCCCTGAGTTCAGCCAATATTCATGGAAGCTGAGCGAGGAGAATACCGAGATACCTGGGCTTAAGCGCCGTGAGCTTAATATCATCTGGGATACGAATGGGATATCGTTCATTACTTTCAGGCAGGAAAAATAGATTTTTCAAATCTTCGATATTATCCCTGAATGCAGCCCAAAAGGGTTTTACGCTCATTGAAGTCCTTATCGCGGCAGCCCTCATGGCAGTACTTCTTACCGCTCTGTACGGGACATTCTTTTCAATACTTACCGGCACAAAAACCGCTCAGGAAAGCATGGATGATTATCTTGAGGCAGGCCGCTTCCTTGACAGATTTACTTCAGATGTACACAGCGCTTACTATAAGCCCAAGGATGAGCTTACGCTCCTTAAAGGGGAGAAGACTTCCGACGGTTCGTCCCTTGTTCTCACGATTCGCTCATACCCTTCTCCAAGGAAGGGAGAGCCGACAGGCGATTTCGCAGCCGTAAGATACTACATTGACAGGTCAGAGGGCAGACAAAGGATACTGCGGGAATCATGGAACCCGTACATAGGCGAGAAGTTCTCTGCCGGGATGACAGGGCAGATAAAGGATTTTGAGGTTAGTTTTTTTAACGGCAAGGATTGGGCAAAGGCGTGGGACACAGGCCTTGAGAACAGGATGCCTATGGCTGTAAGGGCAGCCGTAAGGCTTGAAAACGGGGAAGAGGTCTTTGCCACAGCGCGGATCATGGCAAGATGAAACTGAAAACTTCTGAAAAAGGGCTCGCTTTAATCACAACGCTCCTTATTACGGCTATACTTGTAACCATTGTAGCTGAATTTATATTTAAGACTTATGTATCAACCGCCCGTGCGGCAAATTACAAGGACAGCGCCCGCGCAGCCCTTGTTGCTGAGGACGGTGTCATTATTGCCAAGGCAGGCCTTGAGGAACTGCTGAAGAGAAGGCCCAATCTAAATATCGAAGAGGATGGCCTGAAGATGAGCCGCCCTGTAGGGGACGACCTGACTGTTGATATCAGGATAGTGGATGAAAAAGGCAAGGCATCGCTTTTTATAGTGTACCCCAAAACAGGGCTTTCAAATGAGAGGGCGGAAGGAAGTTACATAAGGCTCTTAAAAAACCTCTCCCTTGATGAACACCTGAAGGACACATTGGCTGATTGGATAGATTCTGATAACGATGTGCGGCACTACGGGGCTGAGGCAAATGATTATTACCGGCAATTGAGGGCCCCGTACAGTCCGAGGAATAACTACCCGGACAGCGTTGATGAGCTTCTTATGGTCAAGGACTATACGAAAGAGGGGTTTGAGAAGATAAGCCCGTTTGTGACTGTCTATAATCAGGACGGGCTTATTAACATAAATACCGCCCCCAAAGAGGTCTTAATGTCATTGTCAGATGATATGACACCGGAGCTGGCTGAAAAAATAATATCCTTTCGAAAGGGTTCACCCTTAAAGGACAGGTCAGAGATAATGAAAGTGCCCGGCTTTGAGACTATCGGCTTCAGCCTTCAGGACAAGATAACCGTCTCCAGCAATATCTTCAGGATATATTCGAGGGCAAGGGCAGGGGACGCTGTGCGCGAGGCAGAGGCTGTAGTAAGGACGGGCGGAGGCATTATCTACTGGAGAGAGATGTAGGATGGCTATCCTTATACTGGATATAGGAAGCGAAACAGTGAGGGCAGGGCTTTTTTCCCAGAAGCTTGAGCCCGCAGGTTTCTTTACTGCCCCGATACACGCCGGACGCAACGGGTCTATTTCTGTCAAAGAAGAGGTAAAGGGAGCGCTTGAATCGCTCTTTACCTCAATTAAAAGCATGGGCAAGGCATTTGAGAGCTTTGAGAAAGTCCTTGTCAGCATTCCGCCTTCCGACATGAGCATCAGGATAGTCACAGTGCCTTTCGAGGACAGGAGAAAGATAGGCGAGGTGCTGCCCTTTGAGCTTGCGGGGCTCCTTCATATGGATATCGAGGAGATGGAGGTTGATTCTATCCCGCTTGGCGAAAATAAGGTGCTGGCCATCGCAATCGAGAAAAAAATAATCCGCGAGTATCTTGAGATATTGAATGAATCAGGGATTGACCCGGCCTGGGTAGGTTCTTCCCTGTTTTCCTTGCCGGTTCTTCTTAAAGAGCTCTATCCTTTGCCCGGCATTAAGGCGTTTATCGCGAGGGATTCACTCAGCGTCTCTGAGGACGGTAATCCTAAGTTCTTCAAGCCCATTAAAAGGATTGACGGAATCAGGCTTGGGCTTGCCTATCTTGACGCAGAGAATATACGGATAAACGAGGCCTATGCAACAGGATGGGACCTCGATGACCTGAGGGTGTTGATGCCTGATGTGAAGATTGAAGAATTGATGCTTCCGGCTGGCTACCCTTCGGACGGGGCAGGAATATACGCCCTTTCACTCGTGTTAAGGAACGGCACGCTTGGGGAGACTATCAACTTCAGAAAGGGCGAGTTCGAATATACGAAGGAGAAGGCGCACCTGAGGCGTTATGCGAGGATTACGGCGATTGTCTTAGGCATAATACTGCTCATGATAATCGGCGACCTTTATATAAGGTATCTTGGAATGAAAAAGGAGTTTAACGCCTACAATGACACGCTTAAGACATCTTATCAGCAGCTCTTTCCCAATGAGAAGAATACAGGGGATGAGGTCTATCAGCTTGAGGCAAAGCTAAAGGCCCTTGATAAGGAGGCTGATGTTGTAGGGGGAGGGGTAAGCGCACTTAAGATAATGAACGGGATTGCAAATGCCTCTGCTGACGGCCATAGGTTTAAGATATTTGAGCTGTCGATAAGCGGCGGCAGGGTCAAGGCAAGGGGAGAGGCTGATTCGTTTGAAGGGGCAAATAAACTGAAAGAGGCGTTATCCAAAGACCCTCTTTTTAAAGAGGCTTCAGTATCGGACATCAAGGCCAAGCCCGGCGGAGGAACCTCCTTCAGCCTCAATCTCACTCTGAACAAGGCGGCTTATGGACTATAGGGATGTGCTCAAATATAAGGAGTATTTCAAAGGCGGGCTTGACAGGCAAAAGGCAAAGCGGCTTGCCATTCTTGCCGTTATCCCTGTTCTCATTCTCATCCTCGGCTATACTGCCGTTTACAGGTACACTACCATAAGGAGGGGCGCCGCGCTAAAGGCTGAAGATGTCAAAAGATTTAAGGCCCTTGAGCAGGAGTACCTTGTTAAAAAAGCGGCTGTTGATTCCATCTCCAGAAAGGCATTGGCCGACCCCGGAATCTCTACCGTATCCCTGCTTGAGAATATCGGAAGCAGGATAGGGGTGAAGAACAAAATTACCTCAATAAATCCTGTTGGGGAAACTGAAAGGCTCGGCTATACCGAAAGGGAGTTTGAGATTAAGATAGACGGGATTGACTTAAATCAGCTTGTTAATCTGCTCTACCAGACAGAGAACAATACATCTTTGCTCGTAGTCAGGGAATTTTCAATGAAGAGCAGGTTCGAAAACCCCGACCTTCTTGACATAAGCCTTAAGCTGTCCCACATTACAAAGCAGGGCTGATTTTCAGAGCTTTCTGAACTGGCGCATGATAAGCGTTGAAAGGAATATCAGGGAGCTTATCAGGATAAAGACAGGCCCCGGTGAAAGTGAATAGGTGTGCGAGAAGTATATCCCGAAAACCGCTGCTATCACTCCAAAGAATACGCTCCCTGCCATAAAAGCGGTAAGGCTTCTTGCGATATTTTTTGCTGAAGCTGCCGGGATTATGACAAGAGAGCCCATCAGAAGCGCCCCTACAAAGCGAATCCCCAAGGCGACCGCAAGTGCGAAGCTTAAGAGGAAAATGAACTCCAGCCTTTTATTATTTATCCCAATGGACTGGGCTATCTCCTGGGAAACCATGTTCAGCGTAAGTTTTTTATAGATTGAAAGAATAGCGGCTATGAGTATTGCCGAGAGCAGGATTGAGGCCAGTGACTCCTGAATAGTGAGGTCGGTGATATTGCCGAAAAGCGCTTCAATCAGGTCGTGCTCAGGCATTATGAGCGCACCTATGGCAAGGCTTGCCGTAAAGAATACGCCTACAATGGTCTCAAGAGAAAGCGAACTCCTGTACTCTATAATCCAGATGCCGCAGACAGTGAATACAAGAAAGCTTATGGCCCCGATAAAGGGGTCGAATTTGAAAAGTATGGCAAGGGCCATTCCGGGCAATGCCACATGGGAGAGCGCGTCGCCGACAAGGGCCATCCTCTTTAAAATGGCAAACGAGCCGAGAAGGCTCGCGCTTGCCGCCACAAAGGCGGCAACTATCAAGGGCAGTATTATATCTTGCATGTTATGTTTTGTGGTTGTGCTGGAAAAACGCTTTTTCTCCGCCGTAAAGCGCCATGAGCTGCTCTGTGCTCAGCACATCCTTCGGAGAGCCGAAGCAGAGATTTTTCCTGTTTATGCAAAGTACCGTTGCCGCATGCCTGTAGACGACATTGAGGTCATGGGAGACGAGGATAATGGTAAGCCCAAGGTTCTTCTGAAGATGGTAGAGCATCTTGTAGATTGATTCCTGGCCGGCAATGTCTATGTCAGCCGTAGGCTCATCAAAGAGGAGGACATCAGGGGTGCTGAGCACTGCCCAGGCCACAAGGACCCTTTGCCTCTGTCCTATTGATATCTCGCCAAAGCCCTTCTTCAATATTTTTGGCTCAAGCTGGACAAACTCCAGAACCTCGGCAATCTTCTTGTCCGTAGCAGATATCCCTCGTAAATGGAAGAATTCCTTTACCGTAAGAGGCACATCGGTCTCTATATCCATCCTCTGAGGCACATATCCTGTTTTGATGCCGCGCTGCCAGCTGATTGTGCCTTTATAAGGCACAAGCCCTATAAGTGTCTTTAAAAGCACGGTCTTGCCTGCCCCGTTAGGGCCTATAATGGCAAGCACCTCGCTTTTATTGACATCGAAATTAAGGTCTTCGAGTATCCTGTTCCCGTTGATCTCTATATTAAGATTTTTGACTTCAAGTATTTTCATGGAATTTTTAAATATGCAATATTCCCGGCTGCCGGTCAAGAAATTTGTATTTTTTGCGGCGCAGGGGGATTGATTCTAATCTTCTTTTAATCTTCAGGACCTTAGAATGTTTACATAAATTGCAACACTTAAAAGTATATCAGAAATCCTGCATTCAAAATGGAAAGGGTACTATGGAAAAAAAGATAAAAGCTTTTGATATGTTCTCAATTTTCATGTTCATATTGAGTGTTGCTGCCTTTGCCGCTGAAATAGCCCTGACCTAAAATTTTTTTGCTCAATGGTTTAAAAATTATTTGAGTCTTAACCCTCCATGTCTTAGAATCTCCATGTAAGGTGGAGATAATTTAAATGAAAATCAAAGTTTGGGATATACCGACCCGTATGTTCCACTGGCTTCTTGTGGGTGCATACATCGGCGCTTTTTTTACATCTGAGAGCGAATGGTACCTTGAATATCATACCGTCGCGGGCTATATAGCTTTTGGTCTTGTAAGTTTCCGTATTCTTTGGGGTTTCAGCGGTAATAAATACGCTCGTTTTTCGGATTTTGTAAAGGGATGGGCCCCTGTTAAGGACTATATAGCCAAAACAGCCCGTCTAAAGCCGCCGAGGTATCTTGGGCATAATCCTGCCGTAGGCTGGGTCGTTCTTTTCATGCTTTTACTGACCGCTGCCATTACAGTATCAGGCATTATTACCTATTCCGGGGAAGAGGGCAGGGGCATTTTCTCTTCCTATTTCAGCTATGAGACAGCCGTTTATGCCGAAACGGTCCATCTCTTCCTGACAAAATTTGTTATACTGATGATAGTGGTGCATGTCTGCGCCGCTCTCTTTCATGATTTTATTTTAAAGGAAAACATAATACTGTCCATGGTAACCGGCACAAAGGAAGATGCCGAGTCATGGCAGGAGAGGGTGTCGCACCTTAAGCCCGATGAAGGGCGCTCAGCCTTAAGGCTTGGGGTATGGGTCTTTGTCGCCGTGATGGGCGGGCTTGGGCTTATTTACCTCCCACCCGAAGGGGAAAAAAGCGCCTCCGAGCTTGGGCCGCCTAAGATTATAGATGAAAAAGGCGTTTCAGTGGAATTTACGCCCAATGAGACATGGAAGGCTGAATGCGCCGCATCATGCCATAACGCATTCCACCCGACACTGCTCCCGGCCCGGTCGTGGAATAAGCTCTCTGAAGGCTTAAGCGACCACTTCGGGGATGATGTTACCCTTGACGATGATACAAAAAAGGAGATTTTCGATTACCTTATGGCCTCTTCAGCCGAGCATTCGACCTCAGAGGCTTCGACAAAGATACTGCGCTCAATAAAAAAGGGTGATGTTCCGATAAGGATTACTGAGGTGCCGTACTGGAAGGTGAAACATTCTGAAATTAAAGAAGAGGTCTTCGCCAAAAAGTCTGTTGTAAGCAAAAGTAATTGCGTGGCCTGCCATCCTGGTTCCGAGGTAGGCTCATTCGAAGATAAAGATATACGAATTCCGAATTAAAAAGGGAGGTTTCAATGAGGAGGAAAATATCTTACCTGCTGGCGCTTGCCGTTTCCATAACTGCTATTGGGACTGGCAGCGCTGATGCAGCCACAAAGCTCAATCCGCAGATGCAGGCGCTTGTGGATTCATACCAGAAGGAAGCAGGGGTAAAGGCATTCAGCGCAGACGAAGGTAAGAAATTGTTCATGTCAAAGAGAATGCACTCGGTAAAGAAAGAGGAGCGCTCATGTACGACATGCCATACTACTAATCCTGCCCAGACAGGCAAGACCGTAGTCGGCAAACCCATTGACCCGATTTCCCCTGCGGTTACAAAAGACAGGTTCACGGACCCTAAAAAGGTCGAGAAGTGGTTTAAGAGGAACTGTGAGTGGGTGCTTGAGAGGGAATGCACGCCCAAGGAAAAGGGCGATTACATTACATTTATGACATCATTATAATTATGTAATCTGAAAGGAGACGGAGATGGTACTCAGAAAGACGATAATACCCTTTTTAGCGGCAGGGTTAATGTTAACCGGGCTTGTCGCAGGCACCGGGTTTGCCGATGAAGATCACAGAGAGAGAGGTGAGAGGCATAGCAGGTATATGCCCAAAGTCGCTGAAAACGCTACTTACAAACAGGAGTGCTCATCCTGCCATTTCCTTTATCTGCCGGGGCTGCTGCCTGCCCGTTCATGGGAAGCGGTAATGAATAACTCCGATAAGCACTTTGGCGAGAACCTTGGGCTTGATGAGAATACCAAAAAGGAGATTACTTCCTTCCTTAAGAATAATTCGGCTGAAAGGACCGATACAGAGTGGTCTAATAAGATAATGAGGAGTGTTGGTTCGGCTACCCCGGAGAGGATTACCGAAGTGCCCTGGATAAAAAAGGAGCACAGAAGGATTAAACCTGAGGTATTCCAGAGGCCTTCCATAGGAAGCTTCTCAAACTGCGGCGCATGCCATACGCAGGGCGCACAGGGAAATTTTGAGGAAGACGCGGTTTCAATCCCGAAGAAATAATCTGCTAATATTTAAATTATGGAAGCTCTGATTAATTCTCGTTTCTGCTGTCATTGCGAGAAGTGAAACGACGAAGCAATCGCTAACTGCTTGATTTACCTGAAAACGAGATTGCTTCGCTGCGCTCGCAAAGACTACTCAATGAATTAATCAGAGGTTCCAAGGGGTTGCCCTTTTTTTTAAGTAAGTTTCTTAAGTATTGCCACCTTTATGCCTGTATTTTCAAAATGCGGCAGGAGTATTAAAGGGTTTTCTTTCCTTGTATAGAACTTCGGGTCCTTGGAGAAGAATATATCACCTTTGACCTTGGGTTCGGGCTCATCTACAGGGGTGTAGTGAACCGGTATGAATAGAGCAGGGCTTATCACTTTTACCGCCTTTATTATTTCTTTTGTGTCGATTGCATAGGCGTTATCGCATATCGGAAGTATCGCTACATCCACCCCCTTAAGGGCTTCCATCTCAGCTATGTTGGTAGTATCTCCCGAAAAGTATATCTTCTGAGTGCCTGTTTCGATAAGGAATCCGCAGCCTTCGCCTTTCATGTGAAACCCTCTTGGCGTATACGCCTCGGTGCCTGTTACCTTTGCCTGTCCGAAGTCAACGGTCTGCCCTACCTTTATAGTCCTTACTCCTTTTATGTCCTGAACGCAGTATTTTAAATAGCTCTCGTGAAATGCCGCTACCTTTGTGTTTTCATCCCTTATCGGGCTTATGAACTCCGGCAGGCAGTGGTCAACATGGTGGTGTGTTATAAGGACGAGATCAGCCCTTGGCGGATTGGCGTCAAGCATGACAGGGTCCGTATAGATAATGTAGCCGTCAGCGGTTGTGATGCGCATTGTGGATTGCCCAAGCCACTCATATTTTATGCCGTTAAAAACGATGCTTTTGTCTTCCATTCCTTTTTATCCTCCGGGCTATATAAAAGTAGAGTACCTTACGGGCAAATCACCAATTGAATCTTAACAGATGGAAAACCTTAAGCAAATGATAATTGTTAAAAAATATAAAAATTAAAAAATTGCAGTATAAACATACGGTTACGAAAAATTGACTTGATTTTAAATCGTTCAAAATGGTACTCCTATGTACCTCTAATCTTCTTTTAATCTTCTGATTGTAAAATTGTCTGACGAACAACCATTAAAAGAGAGGTCTTAATCTATGAGACTGAAAATAGCTTTGGCACTTATTTTCATGTTTTGTCTTGCTCCGCTTTCATGGGCAGGCATCACCAACCAAAAGGCTCCTGATTTCAACCTGCAGGACTTAAACGGCAAGACTGTTACCCTTGAGAGCCTCAAAGGCAAGGTCGTTTTCGTGGATTTCTGGGCAAGCTGGTGCCCTCCGTGCAAAAAGGAACTGCCTGAGCTCAATAAGCTTATGGATAAGTATAAAGACTCTGATGTTGTAGTGGCGGCGATAAATGTAGATAAGAACAAAGCGCAGGCTGCGGATTTTGTCTCAAAGGTGCCGAACCTTTCCAAAAAGATGGTTATCCTTCATGATGCCGATTCATTGGTTATCTCGGCTTACAAGGCTAAGGCAATGCCGACATCTTTCGTGCTCGATAAGAACGGTGTTATACGCTATGTGCATTTCGGATATCAGGAGACAGACCCGTTCGCGTGGGTGGATGAGATAAACAAGCTTTTGAAGTGATTCCCGGGCATGGTGCCCGAGGACTTTTGAATGAAAAAGGAGAGAAGAGCCGTGAAGACCGTATTTTGGGCATTGGCGCTTTGTTTGGTTTTGGGCGCGGCAACAGGATGCGCAAGGGTCAAGCCTTGGGAAAGGGAGTATCTGGCTAAACCCATAATGCAATATGATTACAACAAAGAAGAAAAAGCTGTCAGGGAGCATTTCCTGGGCACCCGTGAAGGCAGTGCCGGCAGCTTCGGCGTAAGCGGAGGTGGCTGTGGCTGCAATTAATCTCGTAAAAAGAAGCTTTCTGAAGACTGCTTTCGCAATTGCACTTGTTTCAGCCCCGTTTGCAACTCAGGCAAATGCTGAGGACTACGCTGCCGCGCAGACTTATTTTCATAGCTTCACCAATAATATCAGCGTCACCTCAGGCGTATTCGCACTCAATAAAGATCTATCCATGGATACATCGGCCTATCTGAAATACTCGGTCGATGTAATCAATTCATCGGGCGATGACGAGGGGGGAACCGTAGTGTCCGGGGCCTCAAGCGCGGCTACCACCGGAGTTTCAGATACCCGTAATGATATTAATCTCGGTTTTACTCATAATTTTAAGAACATCATCGGCCTTGAAGCGTACTACGATTACAGCAAAGAGACTGACTACACTTCAAAGACGCCGACAATAACCCTTAAAAAAGACCTTTTTGACAAGAATACGACTTTGTCGCTCGGCTATTCGAGGAATGACGATGATATAAGCGGCAAATTTTTAGGCAATACCCAGACAAGGACAACCGATAACTTCTTCCTGGGCGTCACGCAGGTCATCTCCCCGGTAACTGTTGCCCAGATAGGTTATTCAAGGAGCAACTCAAGGGGCCAGATGTCGGAAGGCATCAGGCTGGTGCCTCTTAACGGGGTAGCCGCAAGCACCTGTACTGCCGAGTCAGCCACCTGCGTTGATGAAGCGCATCCGTCATCAAGGTATAGGGACGCATATATACTTGGCATCAACCACTATTTCCTCAACAGCCCATATGAGTTCCTTGAGGAGTCATCGGTCAAGTTCACGCTACGTTATTACACTGACAGCTGGGATGTTGAGTCATACATGGCTGAGGCAGAGTGGAACAAGTACCTTAACGACCGCTTGCTGCTAAGGCTTGATTACAGGTATTACACGCAGACAGCAGCGTATTTTGTAAAAGATATATACACTGCGTCCGATGAGTTCAAGTCATCTTCTCCTCAGCTTGTAAGCAAGGATACGCAGCTTGCAGGCGTAAAGCTTACTTATGAATTCGAGGAGGATGAATCCTCAGGCATCAGGCTCGGGTCAATTGAAGGCAAGTATGAAGCGTGGGCAGAATCAACAGATGTATATGCCCATATCATCATGGCCGCAGTAAGGTTCAACTTCTAAAACTTTTCTATATTTTTAAAAAGGGCTGCGGATAACTCCGCAGCCCTTTTTGATTATGTGGTCTGATTTTGTCTTTACAAAACCCCGAGGGCGTTAATGGTGCGGCAGCCACTAAGGGAGGAAGGGTGAGCGAGCCGGGGCTGCAGGAGCGTAGCGACTTAAGCTTTGAGGTGAACGGATTGGGGAGGAGCGGGGTTGCGCATCCATTCGCCCGAAAGAGTCCGGCATGGCGTTAAAGTTAAAACAGCACTGAACACTGATATTTTCTTTCCTTTATCCTGCTCTTTAAAGCTTTGTAGGGTGGGCTGTGCCCCTAATCAAGCTGTCATTCCCGAATGTCTCTGTCGGGAATTTACTTTTAAAAATACTGGATTCCCGCTTTCGCGGGAATGACAATTACTAAACTGTTATTGCGAACGAAGTGATGCAATCTGATCTGCCTCCAACTGAAAAATAGATTGCTTCGGGCTTAGCCCTCGCAATGACATTTACCCCTTCACCCAGCCCTCTCCCACAAGGGGAGAGGGATAAACCGTTATTCCCGAATGTCTCTGTCGGGAATTTACTTTTAAAAATACTGGATTCCCGCTTTCGCGGGAATGACAATTACTAAACTGTCATTGCGAACGAAGTGAAGCAATCTGATCTGCCTCCAACTGAAAAATAGATTGCTTCGGGCTTGGCCCTCGCAATGACATTTATCCCCTCAGCCAGCCCTCTCATTGCTATGCCGTTGTACCATTCAACCCTTGGCCCTCGCAATGAGATTTACCCCTTTACCCAGCCCTCTCCCACAAGAGGAGAGGGAGAAAACCGCTGTCATTTACCTATTCTCCGTATTTTTTTACAAGACCCCCTTTGATTCATTATCACCTCTAATTTTCCCTTAATCTTGAATTCGTATAATGGAGTCATGTAACGGAACAAAATCCGGTCTTTAAAAGGAGGCTCTGTAATGGAAAACAGGATGAATGAAATCTTTGACATAATTGCCAATCTTGCCGTTGTGATAGTAATCGTATCAGCGGTCATCATATCCTAAATCATCCGCATTAAAATCCCGCTCCCCAACCCACCTTCAAGGGAGGCCTTTTGGGCCTCCCTTGTCTTTTTTTGAGATAAACTAAAAAATTGATATGGATACCCGATTTTGTTATTCTTTAAAAATGCGTAAAACATTCCTTTTGTTCCTGACCCTTTTCATATTCATCTCTTCAAATCCTGCATATGCGGGCAGCTTTAAAAAGAGTACCGTTGTAATGGGTACAGACCTTGAGATGAATCTCGTTGCCGAAGATGAGACGGCTGTCAACGCTGCCTTCGATAAGGTTGTCGCAGAGATGAACCGTATCGAAAATGTGATGAGCGAATGGAGGGAAGGCACCAAGGTCTCTGAGATAAACAGGAATGCCGGGATAAAGCCGGTAGAGGTCACGGAAGAACTTTTTAATCTGATATCAGCTTCCATTCAGGTCTCTGAACTTACGGAAGGGGCTTTTGATATTTCATGGGCATCCATGAGGGGGGTGTGGAGCTTTGCAAAGGGGAGCGAGAGGCTTCCCACAGCAGAAGAGATAAAAGAAAGGCTGCCGCTCGTCAATTATAAAAACATAGAGCTTGATAATGAGAAAAAGACCGTTTACCTCAAGACCAAAGGCATGGCAATCGGCCTTGGAGCAATAGCAAAGGGGTACGCTGTAGACAAGGCTGCCCAGATACTTTTCAATTCAGGCGTAAGGAACTTTGTGATAAAGGCAGGCGGAGACATGCGCGTCCAAGGCGCTCAGGAGAATGGCAAGCCCTGGCCAATAGGTATCCGCCATCCGAGGGACAGGGAAAAGTTTATAGCAAAGCTTCATCTTACAAACATCTCGATATCCACCTCAGGCGATTATGAAAGGTTTTTCATCAGGGACGGCGTCCTTTACCATCATATAATGGACCCCAAAACAGGCTATCCCGCGCGCGGCAGCCAGAGCGTGACCATTATTGCCCATGACACAATGACCTCTGACGCCTTCTCAACCGCAATCTTTGTGCTCGGGCCTGAAAAAGGCCTTAAACTTATCAGTAAACTTAAGGGCATTGAAGCTGTTATTGTGGATGACACCGGTAAGATCAGCGGCTCATCAGGCGTGGATATAAGAACCAAATAATCTTTAGCTGTCCTAATTATTCCTATCGTACCCTCTTGACAAATCCTTTGTTCGTCTGTATTATAGTAAGCACTTACTTACCTTTTAGGCTGAGAATCTATGTATAAAGAATCCCGTAAAATGCCAAAATCCGCAGAAGACTCCAAAAAGAGGATGTCGGGTGAGCAGCGCAAGGCGCAGATAGTAACTGTTGCCATGCAGCTTTTTGCCGAAGAGGGATTTAAAGGCACTACGACCCGCGAAATAGCCCGCAGGGCGGGCATCAGCGAGGCTGTCATATTCAAGCATTTCTCCAAAAAAGAAGACCTGTATAATGCAATAATAGACCAGTGCTGTAATGACGGCGGCGGGGAATCGAGACTACTTAAACTCCTTAAGCAGAAACAAGGGAGGGAAGTGTTCAGCGAAGTAGCAATGTTTCTCATAACAGAGCATCAGAACGATTCCACCTTTTTAAAGCTACTTACCTATAGCGCGCTGGAGAAACACACACTTTCGGATATATTTATAAAGACCAAGGCAATGGAGCTGATCGAGTTCCTTGTATCCCATATAAAATCCCTTATGGATGAAGGCGTATTCAGAAAGGCTGACCATGAGCTTGCGGCCCGCGCCTTCCTCGGCATGGTGCTTCATTTCAATATTGCCCAGGAGCTATACGGCCTTAAAAAGACCTTCAAGAGGCAGAACAGTGATGTTGTCGATACATTCGTTGATATTTTCTTTGATGGAATGAAGAGGAGGTAAGATGCGAAAAACAGTTCCAAAGACATTGTGTTTGGCACAAGATCACCGGGGGAGCTTTGTTTATCTTCTCTTTTTATCAGCTCTTGTAATGGCTATTTTAATAAGTTCGCCTCTTTTCGCGCAGGACAGGGTAATAACCCTTGATGAGGCATATAAGACCGCGGTTGACAACCACGAAGCGGTAAAGATTGCAGGTGAGGCGGTCTCTCAGGCACAGAGCAACCTTGATAAGACTACCGCAAGGATACTTCCGAACCTGACAGTGGAAGGCACATACACAAGATATAACGAACAGAAGTCCTCTGGCAGTTTCGTCACACAGCCTGAAGACAACTCCAAGGTCGATATAAGGGTCACTCAGCCGCTTTATACGGGCGGCAGGGAGTGGGCAAACAGAAGGCAGGCCAGAGCCCTCATAGAAAAGTCAAAAGAGGGAGTTGAACTTTCTACTGAAAATGTCCTTCGCGCAACCGCTCGCGCGTATTTCGGACTTCTCAAGGCCCAAAAGGATGTGGAGATAAAAGATGCCGCTCTCAAAAGGGCTGATGAGAGAAGAAAGGTAGCTGACGCAAGATTCAAGGTAGGCGAAGTAACAAGGTCTGCGGTCCTTAGGGCTGAGGCAGAGTTGGCAGGAGCAGAGGCAGAGCTTATCACCTCAAAAAGCAATCTTTTGGATGCCCGCAATAACCTTAAAAGAATTTTAGGCGTAACAGAGGACTTTGCCGTAGTTGAGCCTGCCCAGCATGGCTCTGTAGAAGGCGATACAGAGACGCTCGTAAAACGCGCGCTTGATTCAAGGAATGATTATAAGCAGAGCATACTTGATCAGAGGGTAGCATCCGAAGGCATCACCTTTGCCAAAGGCAATTTCTATCCGCAGCTTAAATTAGAGGGACTTTATTCGTGGAGGGACCAGAATCCTCAGACGACTTTTTTTCAGGAGGACAGCCTCTCCGCTTCCCTCATACTTACTTATCCTATATTTGAAGGCGGGTTAAGGAGGGCTGAAGTAGCGGAGGCAAGGAGTAAATTCAGGGAAGCCGAGTTCAGGAAGCTGGGCTTAAGAAGAGATATTGAAATAGAAGTAAGGGACGCCATAAACAATGTTGAATCCTTCAGGGCTGTCATAGATTCATTCACCAAGCAGGTCTCTTTTGCCGAGGAGGACTACAGGATGGTATTTGAGCAGTTCAAGTTCGGCATTGCAACAACAGTAGAGGTCATTGATTCCGATACTACACTTGTGCAGGCTCAGAGGTCATTGGCAAATGCCGCTTACGACCTGCAGTTATCAATTATTGAATTAAAGTACAGGCTTGGGATACTTGCGCAGGACGCAGGTTTTACAGAAAAAAGCCCTAAATAGCAGGAGCAAATTGATGAAAATTAAAAATAAGACCATCTTTCCGATTCTGGCCGCGCTGATAATTGCCGCAGCCGGTTGTTCAAAGAAAGAAGCCCCGAAAAAGCCTGAAGGCGCGGCAGCGGCAAAGCCCTCCACTGCGCAGATAATGGATGTAAAGACAGTTGTCGTTGAGGCGCGCACGGTTGACAGGAGCGTAGAGGCAACAGGCACTCTTCTTCCCTGGGATGAGTCAATAGTAAGCAGTGAGGTGCACGGCACCATTGATAAGATTTCAGCCGACCTCGGGGACAGGGTAAAGGCAGGGCAGACACTTGCCATCCTTGACCAGAGGGAGATGAAGATAAACCACGCGGACGCCGAGGCAGCCTACAAGACCAGCGTAAAGGCGTTGGAGAGGGAGAAGGCAAGGCTTTCGGATGCAGCTACAACCCTGAAGAGGTACGAAGAATTGTTCAAGCAGGGCATGGTTGCGGCAAGCCAGTACGACAATGCCCGCACCTCTTATGATGTAGCGCAGGCGCAGGTGAATGAGGCTGAGGCAAAGGTCGAGCAATCTCTCGCAAAGCTGAACTTCGCTGAAAAGCGCCTTGCCGATATCACAATCAAATCCCCTCTTACAGGCGAGATCAAGAAGAGGAATGTATCCACAGGTGAGAGTGTAGAGATAGGTAAGCCCCTGTTTACAGTTGTGTCCACAGGCACGCTTAAGTTTCGCGGAACCATTGCCGAGGCCTCTGTCCCGGATGTAAAGGCAGGCCAGCAGGTGCTTATAAATGTAGAGGCTTTCAAGGACAAGGTGTTCAAGGGTCAGGTCACAAGGATAAGCCCTGCCGTAGATATGCAGACAAGGACCCTTGAGATAGAGGCCTCAGTGCCTAATCCGCAGGGTGTGCTGAAACCGGGTTTTTTCGCCAGAGGTATGATACTCACCAGGAAAGAGGCAAATGTGCCTTTTGTGCCTGAGAGCGCTGTTTATACATTCGTAGGCATCACAAAGGTATTTGTAATAAACAATAATACTGCCGCTGAAAGGCTCGTTAAAACCGGCGTAAGGCAAAACGACATGGTCGAGATAATCGATAAGATAAAACCCGGCGACACGGTAGCTACAACTAACCTTTCAAATATTTTTGACGGCGCGAAAGTCAATATCCTAACCAATAAATAGGGCTGATATGTCATTATACGAAATATGCATAAGAAGGCCTGTATTCGCAACGATGCTCATCCTGAGCCTTGTTGTGATGGGGCTTGCCTCTTTCGGCAAGCTCGGGCTCGATATATTCCCGAAGGTCGATCTTCCGACCGTAACCATCACCACCCGTCTTGAAGGCGCAAGCCCTGAGGAGATAGAGAGCCAGATAACAAAGCCTATCGAAGAGGTCGTCAATACCATAAGCGGCATTGATGAGCTGCGCTCGACCACTATCGAAGGCCAGTCGCAGATATATGCCACATTCCTTCTTGAGAAGGACATAAATGTAGCAGCCAATGAGGTGAGGGATAAGGTCTCTACAATACTGTCAACCCTTCCGCTTGGCACGGATTCGCCGGTAATCGAGAAGGCAGACCCTGACGCCTCTCCCATCATGTCGCTTGTTGTCTCAGGCAAGCGCTCAGCGCGTGAAGTAACTGAAATTGCCGACAAGAAGATAAAAAGGCAGCTTGAAGTCATTGAGAATATGGGCGCTATTACCCTTGTCGGCCATAGGCAGAGGGAAGTGCAGGTCGTAATAGACCCTAATAGGCTGATTGCCTACAACCTATCAATCGTCAATGTAAAAGAGGCCCTTAAAAGGCAGAATGTCGAGATACCCGGAGGCCGCATCACCTGGGATGCCCGTGAGCAGGGCTTAAGGACAATGGGCAGGCTTGAGGATGTAAATGAGTTCAATGACCTCATTGTCGCTGACTTTAAAGGCGCGCCTGTGAGGGTCAAAGACATAGGCTACGCAATCGATACAGAGGAAGAGCCCCGTTCCATCTCAAGGCTTGACGGCAATAACGCCGTATCCATGCTTGTAAGAAAGCAGTCGGGCACAAATACCGTCAAGGTCGTTGATGATGTAAAGGCAAAGCTTGCCGAGATTAAGGCTACTCTGCCGCCTGACATAGATATTCAGGTCGTAACAGACCAGTCCAAGTTCATCAAAAAATCCATCTCACAGGTCGAAGAGCACCTTGTATTAGGCTCGATTCTGGCAAGCCTCATCATCCTACTTTTCATAAAGAACTGGAGGACGGCATTCATAGCGGCTCTTGCCATACCGGCCTCTATCATAGGCACATTCACGATATTGAGGTACATGGGCTTTACTCTCAATAACATGACGCTCCTTGCGCTTTCGGTCTGCACAGGTATTGTCATAGATGACGCTATTATTGTGCTTGAAAATATCTTCAGGCACATGGAAGAGGAGGGCAGAAGCCCTGTTGAGGCCGCTATCCACGGCACAAAGGAGATAGCCCTTGCTGTTATGGCAACAACCCTTTCCCTTGTGGTTATATTCCTTCCCGTTGCCTTTATGTCAGGCCTTGTCGGAAGGTTCTGGAAGAGCTTTGGCCTGACAGCGACATTCGCCATAATGATATCCCTGCTTGTCTCCTTCACGCTTACGCCCATGCTTTCAGCAAGGCTCCTTAAGCACAAAGGCGGCGAGAAGAAAAAGGATTCAAAGCTTTATTCGAAGATGGAGGCGTCATACCTGTGGCTTCTCAGTTGGTGCCTGCGTCACCGCATAGTGGCCATCATCGCAGCCATAGCCATATTTTTCTCGGTTGTGCCGCTCTTTAAGATAGCCAAGGCAGAGTTCATAGTTGACGATGACATGAGCGAGTTTGAGGTGGTCGTTGAGACCCCGCCGGGCTCTTCGCTTGCAAAAACAGATGAGATACTCAAGGGTGTGGAGGCCGAAATAGCCAAGATACCGGAAGTGGTGCATGTGTTTACCACAATCGGCGTAAGGGGGCAGTATCTCTCAAATGTAACAGATTCCTCAATCTATGTCGGCCTAAAGCATCTCTCTGAGAGGCAGAGGACCCAAGGTGAGCTTATGCAGGAGGCGCGAATACTCCTCCAGAAATTCCCGAACTTAAGGATAAGCGTTCAGAATATAAATCTCATATCAGGCGGCGGTTTCAAGGCTACTCCGTTTAACCTCGTAATCAGGGGGCCGGAGCTTCAGAAGCTTGATGAATACTCAAGCAAGCTCATCCAAAGCCTTAAGGCCATCCCCGGCTTTGTTGATACCGATACAGGACAGGCCTATAAACATCCTGAACTGCAGGTCTATATTGACAGGAAAAAGGCCTCTGACCTTGGCGTCAAGGTTGATTCCATAGCGACAAGCCTAAGGACAATGGTCGGAGGTGAAAAGGTCACTCTCTTCAGGGAAGGTGACGAGCAGTACGATGTAAGGCTCAGGCTTGCCGATACATACAGGAGCAATGCTGAGGCAATAGAGCAGCTCTCGGTACCTAATAATGAGGGCAAGCTCATAAAGCTCAATAACTTTGCTACCCTTACCCCGGGGACAAGCCCCGGCCAGATAGACAGGTATTCGCAGGAAAGGCAGATTACCGTCATATCAAACCTGAATATGCTACCGCTTGGCGAGGCAGTGACGCGCGCCAATGAGGCTGTGGCTGATATGAATATGCCTGCCGAGTACAGCACGACTTACCTTGGAAGGGGAAAGCTTATGAAGGACGCTTTCCAGAACTTCCTGATAGCGTTTGTATTGAGCCTCATATTCATATACATGGTGCTTGCGGCGCAGTTTGAGAGCTTCGTGCACCCGATAACCATAATGGTATCCATCTTCCTGAGTATCCCGTTCGGGATTTTGAGCATTATCCTTGCGGGAAGCACTGTGAACATATACAGCGTCATGGGCCTTTTCATCCTTATCGGCGTTGTAAAGAAAAACGCCATCCTCCAGATAGACTACACCAATACGCTGAGGGGCAGGGGCATGGAGAGATATGCCGCGCAGATGGAGGCAAACAGGGTAAGGCTCAGGCCGATACTTATGACAACCCTTGCTATCATTGCCGGTATGCTGCCTGTCACGCTGGGCAAGGGAGACGGCTCTTCATCAAGGGCATCGATGGCAGTGGTAATCGTAGGCGGACAGGCTCTATGCCTTCTTGTAACCCTTGTCATTATCCCTGTTGTCTATTCCGCTTTCGATGATCTGAGGGGCTTCGGGTATTTTAAAAAGGTCAGGTTCCCGTGGCGCAGGAATTCAGTTGTAAATGAGGATAACTATACGAATGTGTGATTCTCTTTAGGAAAATTTGACCTGAAACCTGAGGCGGGCATTTTGCCCGCCTTTTTTTTATTTCATCAGCGATTCTTGACAATCAGGAGGGGCTGATTAAGACTTGTAAGTAATGAAAAGAATAAACACCTCTAATATACTCCTCTATGTAATCTTTATTTTACTGCCACTTACCCTTATTGCAGGCAACCAGTTCTGGACATCGAAAAAGGCCTCGCCCAACAAGAGATCCGAAGTCTCTGCAGCTGCTTTAGGTGATAAGATATTCGTTATCGGGGGCTACAGAATGCTGGGGGCCACTGACCTTGTCGAGGTATATGACTCAAAGACTGACACATGGTCTGAGGCAGCAGACCTGCCTACGGCGCTCCACCATACTGCCGCGGCAGAGGTCAACGGAAGGGTCTATGTGATTGGAGGCTTTAAGGGGCTTTTAAGCTGGTCTCCTGTAAATACTGTCTACGAATATGTCCCATCAGAAGATAAGTGGATAGCGAAAGCTCCCATGCCGACATCAAGGGGCGCGCTTGCCGCCTCTGTGGTCGATGGAAAGATATATGCCATCGGAGGAATGGGCAAGGAAGGGGATGTGGACTCAAATGAGGTCTATGACCCAATAGAGGATAAATGGGAGAAGAGATCGCCCATGCCGACCGCGAGAGACCACCTTGCGGCAGCTGAAGTAAACGGAAGGATATACGCCGTAGGAGGCAGGGTAGAGACTTATAATAAAAACCTAAATGTCAATGAGGAGTATGACCCTGCAGATGACTCCTGGCATAAGTCAGTTCCCATGCCAACGAAACGAAGCGGCATAGCAGCCGCGTCTTTGAAGGGCAAGGTATATGTATTCGGGGGAGAGGCACCCGAAGGCACTTACAATGCGGTCGAGGAGTATGAACCGAAGGCAAACATATGGAGAAAACTTCCCGCAATGCCTACCTCAAGGCACGGGCTTGGTGCAGCAGCGGTCGGCAATGAAATATACGTGATAGATGGAGGAACCCGGACAGGGGCCTCCTTCAGCGGTTTGAACGAGGTCTTTAATCCCCTTAAGTAAGGCAAAATCATGGACCTGTTATTTCTTGGCGATGTTATGCTCGGAAGGCTCGTCAATCGGATGCTTGAGAAAAAAACTCCCGAATACCCTTGGGGTGATACGCTTCCTCTTATCAGAAAAGCAGATTTGAGGGTTTGCAATTTAGAATGCGTTATCTCTGATTTCGGCGTTCCGTGGTCTGCTACTCCAAAGGTCTTTCACTTCCGCACAGATGAGAAAAATGTCAAATGCCTCAAAGCGGCAGGCATTGACATCGTATCCCTTGCCAATAACCATGTACTCGATTTCGAGTACGATGCCCTGACAGGGATGCTCTCTATACTCGACAGGGAGGGTGTTGTACATGCAGGTGCAGGCAATAATATAAAAGAGGCCTCTCAGCCCGCAACGATAAGCATAGACGGGCTTAAGGTAGCGTTGGTGGCCTTTACCGATAATGAGCCGTCATGGGAAGCGCAGGACAGCCTTCCGGGCGTATTGTTCTGTCCTATTGACATAAAAGACGAGCGGGCGAAAAGTGTCTTTGAGATTGTAAGGCAGACCAAGGCCAAGGTAGACCTTGTCATTGCTTCAGCCCATTGGGGGCCGAACTGGGGGTACAGGCCAAGGCCAAAGCACATTCCTTTTGCCCATGCCCTGATAGATGCAGGGGCGGATATTGTTTTCGGCCATTCGTGCCATGTGTTTCATGGCATTGAGATATATAAGAAAAGGCCGATAATCTACAGCGCGGGGGATTTTATCGATGATTACGCCGTAGATGAGATAGAAAGGAATGATGAGTCTTTTATCTTCATTGTACATACCGAAGGGAAAAGGATTACGGGGCTGACATTGCATCCCACTATCATCTCTGAATTTCAGGCCTCGATGGCATGGGTCCCAAGGGCAGAGCTGATATCTGCAAAGATGAAGAATCTGTGCTCTGAGTTCGGCACTAAGGCTGAGTGGAACGGGAAAAGGCACTGCCTGAAGGTCGAAGTAAGCTAAAAAGCTTGCTTTTTTTATGACGAAAATCATATAATATAAGCGTATTTCAAAGTATATTATAAATTGAAATTATATAAAAGGAGGGTTTCAAAGATGCCTGATACAATTAGCGGAGATATGACCACCGGTGAAGTAACAACAAGGTGGCCGTCCACAAAAGAGGTATTTACCAAGCATTTCGGTTCAGGCTGTTTCTCATGTCCTGCGTTCGGCGGCGAGCCGATCTCAATGGCGTGCGCTATGCACAGCACTGATTTAAATATGTTTGTCGGGGAACTCAAGGAAGCAGCAAAAAGAGATCAGCCGTAAGACAGACAGTTGTAATGACATTTAAAAGGGCAGGGGTTTTAGTTATCCCTGCCCTTTTTTAGTTTAAAGAAAGTTGTTCTGCGCAAGCTTTTCATAGATTAGCGCAAGCTCTTCATTGAGCCTTTTTATGTCATACTTCTTTTCAACGAACTGCCTGCCCTGCCTGCCCATCTCAGGCCATATATCTGGATGCTCGATAAGGTATTCCATCCTCTCGGCAAGCGCCTCTATATTCTTCTCAGGCACAAGGTATCCTGATTTGCAGTCAAGCACGCCTTCAGGCACTCCGTTATGAATTGTAGAGAGCACAGGCATGCCTGTTGCCTGGGCCTCCTGCAGAACAAGCGCCTGGCCCTCCCTGTCCTCATCGGTTGCGGTAATGCTCGGAAGCAGAAAGATGTGGCAGTCGTGGTAGAGCCTTATGACCTCATCCTCCCTGACCTCACTTAAAAAAACTACATTTTCCTGCAATCCCAGCTCGGCTACGAGAGCTTCAAGGCGCTTTTTTAAAGGCCCATCCCCTGCGATGTAGTAAACGACATTCGGGTGCTTCTGCGCCACTTTGGCAAGGGCCCTTATGCCGTATTCATGCCCTTTCTTCTCAACAAGCCTGCCAATGGTCAGGAACTTTACCGCCTCTCCGTGAGCATGCCTTCTTTTCAGGAATTCAAACCGTTCTATTTTAAATCCTACGGGCAGGGTGACTATCTTACCCTCATCGCAACCGAGGTTTACTACCTGATGCTTCGTAAAATTTGTGTTGACCGTAAACAGGTCGCCTCTTCTGAAGAGGTCGTCATAATAGTTGCTGCTTGCCTTTTTGGGCAGGCTGTTTACATCGTAGCCGTGGAATGTCGTAATGTATTTCCCTGTAAAACCGAGTTCTTTCAGACTTATTGCCAATGCCCCGTTTATGCCGAAGTGGCAGTGTGTTATGTCGAAGTTCTTTCCGATGAACGGGATGACTATGTAGAGCATCTTGAGCGACATCGCTTTTTTGCCGTACTTGAACACATTTACGGATTTTAGTATCAGGCGCGGGTCTTTGTGAAAATTCTTTGCGATGAGATAGATGGCTTTAAGGGAACGCCAAAGCCTGTTCTCCGGCGTGCTGAAAAAATGAGTGCGCTCCATCAGGCGGTACTTTTTAACATCAGGATGTATCTTATGCTCCTTTGAGTTTTTGTATTCGGCAAAGATCTCGACATCATACCCCATATCCAAAAGACCTGTTATCTGGTTTGTAATAAAAGTCTCGGATAATTTCGGAAAGGTGCTGACTACAAAAGCTATTTTCATGTTTTTTTCTCATTGCTGTTTAATAGGTTATTGTATTTTTAAAACCCCAGATAATCCTCCCTGTTTTGATTATTTATTAATTCTTCCCAAAGTCAAATCAGCCCTGAATTGTTTCAAAACAGAAAAATGTTTCTCAAGTGAAACATTTATACAACTATTTGATTTTTAATATGATTTTTAGAACTAATTCGATGATGTTTCAGATTGGAACAAACACAAAAGCAGGGCGGAATTATCTGTTCTTAAATATTGTAAATAAATCAAGAGGTTAGCTGTCTTTAAGGGTGTTGGCACGCTTCTTGTATTATACCAGTGCAAGGCAACTGAGATGCTTTGATGGAACAAGGAGGTGAACAACATGAAGGATATGGTTTTCAGTAAGGAAGTATTGGTGCTGTTGTTTGGGGTCATATCGCTGGTTATAGCGGGTTTTGCTCAGGCCGCAAGAGGAATGATCTTTTAAGGGTGTTTTAATGCTGAAATTATAAAATGTAGCTGTTGACGCGCAGAAAGGAGGTTCATATGAAAGAGAGGTTCACCAAATTCAATCTCATAGAAGTGGCTGTCCATATCACCATAGCACTGCTTATCTTCACAAATTTAGCAAACTGGTAGGAAAAGGATTTTAGGTTAAAAAACATATTTAAAACATCGGAAGGAGGCTCTTTATGAACAACAACATAAACAACATTGACAGGGAACTGAAAATAATCTGCAACATCATAGCTTTCGGGCTTATTTCAGCTTTTGCAGCCTCCGCCGCAGTATTGTCTTGCAGCTCACTTTTTAAAATATAACCCCGGAAATAAGCCGCCATTTACAGGGCGGATAATATAAAGCTTTAAACCCAAAACCATACCCCTCCAATTATCCTCGGCAAACCTACACGGACCCTCATCAGGCTGCATACCTGATGAGGGGAGCCTGTCCCTTGAAAATGTTTCAAAACAGCAACAATGTTTCCATAGTGAAATGATTTCTCTTGACCATTCCATGTTTTTTAAATTAGAATCAAAGTACCTGGAGGGGTATTTATGCCTGAAGATATAGTTAAAATGAGTGAAGAAAGTAATCTCAAGCCTCAACAGTATGACATGCACAAGTATCTTGAGGTAAACAGCGACACCATTCTCAACAGCATTGCAGACGGAGTGGTTGTTATCGGGCTAAACCATAATATACTCTTTGTGAACCGTGCCGCAAAAGAGATATTGGGGCGGGCAGAAGCGGAAGACCTGCTTGGCGGAGCCAAGTGCAGGGATTTGATGGGACACTCAGGGTGCACCTTCGGATGCCTTCTCAATAACACCATCAAGACCGGACAGCATGTTTATAATTATGAAGTGACCTTTGAACGGGGCGATAAGACCATAATCTTAAGCATCAATACTGCCTTACTTAAAGACAAGGACAACAACACCATAGGCGGCATTGAGATATTCAGGGATGTATCGCTTATAAAAGAGCTTAAGGACGAGCTTAAAGGCAAGTATTCGTTCACCAACATAATCGGCAAGAACCACCGCATGCACGAGGTCTTCGAGCTTCTGCACGAGGTCGCCCCAACAAAGGCAACGGTACTCATCCACGGAGAGACAGGCACAGGCAAGGAGCTTATAGCCAATGCCATCCACCATAACTCACCAAGGAGCAGTGGGCCGTTTATAAAGGTCAACTGCGCAGCCCTCTCTGATAACCTCCTTGAGAGCGAGCTGTTCGGCCATGTCAAAGGCGCATTCACAGGCGCCATTGCAGATAAGGCAGGCAGGTTTGAGCTTGCGGACGGCGGCACAATCTTCCTTGACGAGGTAGGCGATGTCAGCCCGCAGATGCAGGCAAAGATACTGCGCGTGCTGCAGGAAGGGGAATTTGAAAGGGTAGGGGGCACAAAGACCCAGAAGGTCAATGTAAGGGTTGTAACCGCAACCAACAAGGACCTCAAGGCCGCGGTTGAAAAGGGCGAGTTCAGGGAGGACCTTTACTACAGGCTTAAAGTAGTTCCCATTCAGCTCCCCGCGCTTCGGGAGAGGAAAGACGATATACCGCTTCTGGTAAAGTATTTCATCGAGAAGTTCAACAAAGAGATGGGCGCAGGCATCACAAATATCTCGCCCGCGGCAATGGAGCGGCTTATGGAATACGATTACCCGGGCAACATCAGGGAGCTTGAGCATATTATCGAGCACGCATTTGTAAGGTGCTCAGGCAAGACTTTAAACCCGGAGCATCTGCCAAAAGACCTGCAGAACAATAGCATAATCGGCAAGGTCATCAACAACTCAGAGCCCTTAAAGGCTCTTGAAAAGGAGATGATACTTAAGGGCCTGGACGAGACGGATTGGAAGTACAACGAATGCGCCAAAAAACTTAAGATGAGCAGGACGACCCTGTGGCGCAGGATGAAGGAGTTTAACATAGATAAGAGATAATCGGGTTCCCCCATCTCTGCCCTCCTTGACAATCATACCTCTATGACCAAGAATTATAGGAAGGTTAAAAACGGAGGGGTATGATGAAGATCGCCGTCTTTGAGGTCGAGGAGTGGGAAAGGCCTGTCTTTGAAAGGGTGGACTCAGGCCATGAGATAAAATTCACATCTGATAAGCTTACCCTTGCAAATGCCGATGAGTTCTCCGATGCAGAAGTCCTCTCTACATTCATCTATTCTACCCTCAATTCCGCCATATTAAGTAAATTTACTAAACTCAAGCTCATTGCTACCCGCTCCACGGGGTTTGACCATGTGGATGCGGTTTACTGTAAAGAGCATGGCATAATGGTGGCCAATGTGCCGACATACGGGGAAAATACCGTTGCCGAGCATGTCTTCGCCCTTATCCTCTCAATCAGCCATAACATGGTAGAGTCCATTGAAAGGACGCGGAAAGGTGATTTTTCACTTCAGGGGCTTAAGGGGTTTGACATAAGGGGAAAGACCCTTGGGGTCTTTGGCACAGGGCACATCGGCAGGTGCGTAATCGAGATAGCCAAAGGCTTCCGAATGGATGTGCTTGCCTTTGACCTATACCCGAACCTGGAGTATGCGGCAGACCTTGGCTTCAGGTACGGGACAGTTGAAGAGGTGCTGTCGAAATCCGATATCATCACTCTCCATCTGCCCGCAAATGCCGCAACGCATAACTTCCTCTCGGCTCCCCAGTTCGAGATGATGAAAAAAGGTGTAGTCATCATAAATACCGGCAGGGGTACTCTTATTGACATACACGCGCTCCTTCACGCTATCGCAGGCGGAAAGGTTGCGGCTGTCGGGCTTGATGTGCTGCCCGAAGAGCCTGTGATAAGGGAAGAGGCTGAGCTCCTTCGCTCAATCACCCAGAAACTCCCTCTTGAGACCTTGCTTGCCGACCATATACTCCTGAGGCTTAGAAATGTCATTATCACGCCTCATTCGGCTTTTTATACGAAGGAGGCGGTAGAGCGTATACTTTATACTACCGTTGACAATATAAAATCATTTATAATGGGCAATCCTCAGAATATCGTAATAGGAAAATAGAAAGGAAATTTTTGTAATTCATGGACACCCTCGTAAAAGGACTTACCGATGAAGGACTCCTGGTATTCGGGCTTGTTGACACGGCTACCGTTGAGAAGGCGCGCCTAATACACGGCACATATCCGACTGCCTCCGCTGCCTTGGGCAGGGTTATAAGCGGCTCGCTTCTCCTTGCGTCAACCCTTAAAGACAATCAGAAAGTCGAGTTGCAGGTTGCAGGCGACGGCCCGTTAAAAGAGATATTCGCTGAAGCTGACCCGCAGGGCAGGGTCAGGGGTTATGTAGCAAGGCCCCATGTCCAGCTTGAGCTTAAGAATAACAAACTCGATGTAGGCGGAGCAGTCGGAAAAGGCTTTCTGAATGTGCTTAAGAGCCTTGGTGGGCGAGAGCCTTACAGAGGAACAGTCACACTGCAGACAGGCGAGATTGCCGAAGACCTCGCATATTATCTAAGCACATCCGAGCAGGTGCCTTCAGCGGTTGCCCTCGGCGTTTATGTTGATACTGATAATTCTGTTAAAGCCGCAGGCGGCTACATGGTGCAGCCTCTGCCGGGCACGCCTGATGAGACCATAGATTACCTTGAGAACAGGCTTAAAACAGTTCGTCCCGTAAGCTCCATGATACTTGACGGCCTTGGCCCAAAAGAGATAATGAATGAGGCGGTGGGGCTTCCCATAAAGTTTATTGATGAGATAAAGGTAAATTACTTCTGCCCATGCAGTAAAAGCAGGGTCTTGGATGCGGTGGCCGCGCTTGGCAAGGCAGATATTGAAGATTACATAAAAAAAGGCGAATCAGTGGAAGTGACCTGCAGGTTCTGCAAATCTTTTTACAAGATAAACCCCGAAGAGCTTGAAGAACTGCTCAAGAATACGCAGTGGCAGCCTAAATAAAAAATCATCCGACAGCTTTTGGAGCTTTTTTAAGGCTTGGGTTTGCCTCGATTGCCTTGTTGTAATGCTCCATTGCCTCAGGCAGGAATGACTCAAGCGCCTCTATCCTCTTTTCATCGCTCGGATGGGTGGAGAGAAGCTCAGGGCCGCCTCTTCCTCCTGCCTGCTCTGTCATCCTCTTCCAGAACTCAACCGCTGACTGCGGGTTATACCCTGCCTTTGCCATTATGATAAGCCCTATCCTGTCAGCCTCTGCCTCCTGCTTGCGGCTGTAAGGCAGCATTATGCCGACCTTTGTCCCTATCCCGTAAGCTGAAAGCATGGCTTCCTGCGCGGCAGGGCTTCCGCCCAAAAGCCCCGACATAAGGGCAGCCTTTCCAATAGATATTATACTCTGCTGTGAAAGCCTCTCAGCCCCGTGCCTTGCAAGCACATGGGAGACCTCATGCCCCATTACAACCGCGATACCGAACTCATCCTTGCATACGGGTAATATTCCCGTGTAGAAGGCCACCTTGCCGCCGGGCAGGGCAAAGGCGTTGGCGTCCTTATCTTCGATTACGACGAATTCCCATTGATAGTCAGGCTTGTCAGCGGCTTTAGCTATCCTTTGGCCGACCTCCTTTATGACGGAGTTTATCTGGGGGTCGCTATTGATGGTTGACTGCGCCTTTATCTGCTCAAAGGTGGCGTTTCCCATCTGCGTTTCATCTTCCTCAGAGAACATCATCACCTGCGTGCGTTCTGTATAGGGAACCTTCGTGCACCCGAGGGAAAAGACGAACAGCAAAAGTATTAAATTAAGGATATTCAGCTTTCTTTTAGCCATATATTAATCTTAGCAGAATTGAGAGTAGATGCTTGAGGGTGAATGATTTGGAAATTCGTTTTACAATTTTGACTCATTAATAATCTCCTTTTATACTTAGAGGGAGGTAAAACATGAAAGCACTGCTTTGGAACAAGGATAATGGCTCATTTGTATTTTCTGATTTTCCTGAGCCGCATATCACTGAGCCTGATGAGGTCAAGGCGCGTGTGATAAGTGTCGGCGTGTGCGGCACTGACAGGGAGGTCTTTGCCCAAAAAGGGTATCTGCCTCCTGAAGGCAGACATGACCTTATAATCGGGCATGAATCACTGGCTGAGGTGGTTGAGGTAGGAGCAGATGTGAAGGGCCTAAGGACAGGCGATTATGTGACCTTTACCGTCCGCAGGGGCTGTGACAGGTGCATCCCTTGCAGGACAGGGCGGCCTGATATGTGCGCGACAGGCGGCTATAAAGAGCGCGGGCTTGATTATATGGACGGTTTCAGCTCTGAGTTCGTAGTCGATAGCCAGATAAACTGCATAAAAGTACCTGTTGAATTGAGAAATCTTGGAGTCCTTTGCGAGCCCCTTTCGGCAATAGAAAAGGCGCTTCAGGAGATAGAAAGGGCACAGGAGCGTCTGCCTGAGTCAATAACGGAAGTCAATTGGTTCCAGGGCAGAAGGTGCCTGATTTTGGGGCTCGGCACTATAGGTCTTCTGGCCTCAGTCGCCCTTACTCTAAGGGGGGCTTCTGTTTACGGGCTCGATATAGTGGATGAGAGCAGCTCAAGGCCTGTCTGGTTCAAAGGCATCGGCGGGCAATATATAAATGAGAAAAAAACGAGATTGGAAAACCTCACCGGGCTTGCAGGCGGCAATTTCGGGCTGATATTTCAGGCTGCGGGGGTCCCTGATATTTCACTTGAACTGCTTAAAACACTCGGCTCTAACGGGGCGTTCGTATTTTTCTCCGCCGGAGGCAAAGGCAATATATCAGTAGCAGGAGGCGAGCTGATAAGAAACATCATCGATAATAACCAGACCATTATCGGGGCTGTCAGTTCTTCAAGGGCGCACTTCGAGCTTGCGGTAAGAGACCTGCAGGCCTCACAACTTAGATGGGGAAGGCATATGGACGGATTGATAACCCATTGCTACCATCCTTCAGAATTAGGGGAGGTGATAAAAACACACCCGCCTGATGAGATAAAGGCAGTGATTGACTGGAGCGCGCTCAGGAGTTAATCGCTGTTCTTCTTCAGTGATTTTACCGTAATATATCCTGCGACAAAAAAGGCGAGGGGAGTTACCGAGAGCAGATTCCTGTTTGTAGCCATGCGGTTTAAGACAAATTCAAAATCGAATGTAGCTGTGTAAACAAAAAGATATCCCGATATCGCAAGCACGATTATCAAAAAAAGATATTTGATATTGGTATTAAGGAGCGTCTTAAAACCGAGGACAGAGACAAGGGCGAGAAAAGCAAAGATAAGCCCGTGGTCAACGCTTAAAAATAATTCCCTGAAAAATACGGGCCAGACCTCAAAGTGAAATGTCGGGCTCCACATGAGCGCGCCTGATTCGTCAGCCCCTCCTATGCCTGTGCCGTAGCCATGCCCGAACCCAAGCCCGTAATGGCTTTTAAAGATAAACCACGGAAGAAGATACAAAAGGGCCGGCAGGCCGAAATAAATGAGCCCCTTCCATTTGTATTTCTTCTCAATGACATTAAACGCAAGCAGGGCCAAGCCTGCTGAGAGCAGATGTATCATGCCGTCGCTTTTGGTAAAACCGGCCATGGCAAAGAAAAGCCCTGAAAGAGGAAGTAAGTTCATCTCATCATGTTCCATGTATCTGAAAAGCAATATGGAACCCGCAAGGACATTGTACGATAGCGCAAGGTCTGAGTATGCCTCAAAGGAATGGAAGATGAGCAGGGGAGCGGCAGAGACGAAGAAAACGGCGATGAGACCTGCCAAAAGCCCGCCTTCTTTTTTTATGGCGGTAAAGATTAGCCCGAAAACGCTGATTAAATACAGAGGGGCCCATGCTTTCATAAGGCTTTCATGAAATTCGCCTAAAAATTCAGATATCCATATCTGGTGCATGAATGTAAGCAGGGGATACCCGAGAATGACCCTGTAGCCTTTACCGAAGAAGTGCTCATCAGCCGGGTCGTCAATCATCAGGCCTTGATTGTAGTAAAAGAGCTTTGCGCTCCTGTTCCACCATGAGTCCTGCGACATAACAGGCCTGTTGAAGCCTTCGTAAAGGACAATGGAGACCCTGAAGGCAATCCACGCGATAAGCAGTATTATCAGGATATTTGCGTACATGTCTCGTTTTTCAGAAGGGTTTTTTACTGTATTTTCATGACTTCCGCGGTACAGGAAGTTCAATATCAACAGTATTGCAAGCGTTACTCCAAGCAGTACCAGTGTAGCCTGAAAAGAATACGGGATACCGAATGCGCCCTGGCAGAAAAGGCCGAGCGAAAGTATGCCAAAGCCCATCCCGTAGCCTATGAAAATTTTTTCGGCAAGGCTCTGGTCACGCCTTGCGTTCAGAAGCGAGACGAGCAAAAAGCCCGCGAGGGTCGGAAAGACAAGGGCTGCTGTCAGTTTTATCCACAACATCTAATTATCATCCATTATTTTGAATATGTATGCCCCGCTCCTGTAAGTTGCAAAGAGGCGGGCTTTGAAAACTGAATCGTTCACCCGTAAAATGTTTGTCTCAGGGTCGTACGAAGCGACTGAAAAATCATATACCCAGATGTATCTGCCTTTGTTGGATATCATTTTTGGCAGGAGATAATAATTCCCAAGTTTCGTAAGGGTGTGGCTTAAGTCCCACGGGTCTATTTTAATCTCTCTTACCTGTTCACCTTCGGGGACTGTCTTTCTTACAAAGTCCATGAAATATTTCAGGTCAAAACCTGAAGAGGCGGCAATCCTTTCGTCAATATCCTTGCCGGAAAACATCTTTACATCTTTTTTAAACATGGTAAGCCAGTTAAGGTCCATCCTGAGCCCGAAGAGAACACCTGCGAGCATGAATGATACAATGGCGCATTTTGCGAAATTCTGCTTTGAAAATTGCCTTTTTATAAGAATGGCGGCAATGAAGATCAAAGCCGCTACGGTGAATATGAGTAATGTAAAAGTTATCGGATTGGAAAGCGGGGGAGAAATATAGTTTATCGTAGAGCCCTTGATGAACTTGGTGTCCCAGAACTCTTGCCAAAGCCCCTGGAATTGAGTGGAGGAAAGTGTTTGCAGCATAAAAAAACCTGAGTTTTCAGCTTATGGATTTGACATCGACAGCAAGGAATTATATCAGGTTAAATCAAGGTAAGGCAATATTAATATCTACTACGATTTTGAGTTCTTCCGCCCCGTTATTTTTGAGACTAATCTTATGGAGTAGGGGACGAAGTAAATGAAAAGAAAGAACTGTATCCATAATGTGGGAATCTTATATCTCTGCACAGGATGGGGGACAATGAACGCAAGCATCAGGTAGTTGGTGATTAAAAATGATGCGAGGAAAAATATCTTAAAGAGTTCCTCTTTGTTTTTCTCCTGAACAAAATAGGATAAGGCGCCAAAAGCCAGTAAGAAAGTCAGCAGGCCTGCAACCGCAGGCTTTGCCATGAAGGTTTCAATTTTTCCGTAGCCTCTAATGAGGCTTCCTAATGTGTATGCGCCCACCCTGTCAGCCTGTTTTGAATATAACCTGTATTCCCATGCCTTGACCTTGATATAGCCTCCGAGGTTACTGATGCTGGAGCTTACATAATCAAGAGGGTTTGAAAGTATGGCTTCCTTTGCTATTGCCAGCACTATCCTGTCAGCAGTATTGATATCGCACTGAAGCTCCCTTAAGAGGTCATGGGTGCTGAAGTAATCCGACCCCACAGCATGCGAGCCGTAGAACGAGTCCGCGCTTGCCGCCACTTCAAGGTACTGTTTTTTTGTATCTTCGGGTATTTCGCAGCGGATGTTTACGATGAGCTTATAGCCGCCGAGGAAGTTCGCGTACCAGGCCTGCCCATAATCCTGAAGAAGCTCTGCCCTGTATTGCTTGAATTCGCGCTTCAGTTCAGGCTGCAGGTCTGAGTCCATATCCATGTATTCGGCTGTCTTTATAAGCATATTGACGCCGAATACCCCTACAGGCTCACCCTTAAACCCGTACTTCCATTCCGAATAATGCTGAAAGCCCGCATTGAGCGCGAAAAAAACCGCAATGTAGAGGGCTGCGGCCTTGGCTGTATTCAATGCGCCGTCTTGTTTTTTAATGAGCCTGTATAAGAACTGCAGGCTCAAAAAGCCGAAAACCAGGACCAAAAAGATGTTTGCAGTAGGCCTGATAATCAAGGCTAAAAAGGTGGCAATGGCAAGAGGCGCCATCAGATAGACCTTGCCCGATGAGAAAAACTTCAATATCAGGTACGCGCCTATAAGGATGAAGAAGTGGCTGAGGAAATCTGAAAGGATAGCGCGCTCAAAGATTAAAAATGTGCCTGCGAGATTTATGCACAGGGCAGCGGCAGCCGCAGTTAACCTGTTTTTAAAGAATTGCCTGAAGATGAGATAATAGATAAAATATGTGAATGCCCCAAGAAAGTTCTGTGCATAGATAACATAAGTGCGGTCTGTGCTGTCGAATATATTGTAGATGTAAGAGATAAAGAGAGGATAACCGAGAGGCCGGGTCGGAAGTGTTATCGGAAGCCCGTTGTAGACCTGAAGCGCGAACAGTTCGTATGTTTCGGAGTCCGGCAATTCAATAAGGCCGAGATAAGAGCAGAGAATAACCCTTACAATAACGGCTATCGAAAAGAATGCAAAATGGATGTACAGGTTTTTAAGCTCAGGTGTTTTCATATGAATGAAATTCAATAAACAGATAATAATATTTTGGAATTTCAGAGTCAATCTATATTCATGCGAGCTTAAACGGAATAACACCTTTACTTCATGGCAGTTCCTTTGATATATTGACCGGCCCGAATTTTTCAGACTGAAAGGATAATAATGAGCAGTGATTTTTTCCAGAAGATAGCAGGAGAACTTAATCTTACGGCGGCACAGGTCAAGGCTACGGCGGCATTGCTTGACGAAGGCTCAACCGTTCCATTTATCGCCAGATACAGGAAAGAGGCGACGGGCTCTCTTGATGAAGTGCTAATAACCGCTATACGCGACAGGCTCACCCAGTTGAAAGAGCTTGAGAAGAGGCGTGAGGCGATAATTAAATCCCTTGAAGAGATGGGCAAGCTCACAGATGAGCTTAAGGAAAAGGTCTTTGCAGCCGAGACCATGTCCGCGCTCGAAGATGTCTATCTGCCTTATCGCCCCAAGAGGCGCACAAAGGCGACAATTGCCAGGGAAAAAGGTCTTGAGCCTCTTGCCCAAAAGATTTTTGAACAGGCAGGGATTGACCCTTGTGCAGAGGCGCAGGGCTTTGTGGATGCTGAAAAAGGCGTTGAGACAGTGCAAGACGCTCTCACAGGGGCTCGCCACATCATAGCCGAGTGGGTAAATGAGGACCAGAAAGCAAGGGCGCTGTTGCGCGAGTTTTTCTTTTCCAAAGGGACTTTCAGGACAAAGGCAATCGCGACAGAGGATGAGGCCGCGCTTAAGTACAAGGATTATTTTGACTGGGAAGAGCCTATAAATAAAGCCCCCTCACACAGGGTTCTTGCAATGAGGCGAGGTGAAAAGGAAGGATTTTTAAGCCTTAATATCGCCCCTCCGGAAGATGAGGCAATCAGCCTTCTTGATTCCCTGTTCGTAAAGGGAGCAGGGGAAGATTCAAATCAGGTGCGCCTCTCTGTCAATGACAGCTACAAAAGGTTGCTGTCCATATCAATGGAGATAGAGATCCGTTTGGCGACAAAAAAGCGGGCCGATGAAGAGGCAATAAAGGTCTTTGCGGATAACCTCCGCCAGCTCCTGCTTGCCCCGCCTCTGGGGCAGAAAAATGTCCTTGCAATCGACCCGGGATTCCGTACAGGCTGCAAGGTAGTCTGCCTCAACAGGCAAGGTAAACTGCTCCATACCGATCTTATTTCCCCCCATTTATCAGCGGGAGAGACCGCAAGGGCCGCTGATAAGGTAAAGGAACTCTGCCAAAAATTTGAGGTCGAGGCTATTGCCATAGGAAACGGCACTGCAGGCAGGGAAACTGAGGAGTTTATCAGAAAAATGGGCCTGCCCGGCAATATCCAGACAGTGATGGTGAATGAGAGCGGGGCCTCCATATATTCCGCTTCCAAGGTCGCCCGTGAAGAATTCCCTGACCATGACATAACCGTGAGAGGCTCTGTATCAATAGGCAGACGCCTGATGGACCCGCTTGCCGAACTTGTTAAAATAGACCCGAAGTCAATAGGCGTGGGTCAATACCAGCACGATGTCGATCAGACAGGATTGAAGCAGAGCCTTGATGATGTTGTCATAAGCTGCGTAAGCGGCGTAGGCGTTGAGGTAAATACTGCGAGCAAACAGCTTCTGCAGTATATCTCAGGGCTTGGGCCACAGCTTGCAGAAAATATCGTTGAGTACAGGAATGAGCACGGGCCTTTCAGGTCAAGGAAAGACTTCAGGGAGGTAGCTAAACTCGGGCCTAAGGCGTTTGAGCAGGCAGCAGGATTCCTGCGCATAAGGGATGGGGGAGACCCGCTTGACGCAAGCGCGGTACACCCTGAAAGCTATCATGTGGTCGATGCCATTGCCAAAGATAAAGGATGCACGGTGCAGGACCTTATGAGCAACAGCGAGCTTCGCAGCAGCATTGACCTCAAAAAGTATGTAACTGACAAGGTCGGGCTTCCTACTTTGGAAGATATCATGAAAGAACTGGCGAAGCCCGGAAGGGACCCGAGGGAGACTTTCGAGAGCTTCAGGTTCCAGGAAGGCATAGAAAAGATAGAGGATGTAAAGGCAGGCATGCGGCTGCCCGGAATAGTGACCAATGTGACGGCATTCGGGGCCTTTGTCGATATCGGGGTGCATCAGGACGGCCTTGTCCATATAAGCCAGCTTTCGGACAAGTTCATAAAAAATCCCAATGACGCGGTCAAGGTACAGCAGAAAGTCATGGTCACAGTGCTTGAAGTGGATTTGAAAAGGAACAGGATATCGCTTTCAATGAAAAAAGGGGCGCAAGCTGTTTAAAAGATCGAGAGAGGCGCGCTTGAAAATTAATTCTGTTTTTTTGAATTTTAGGATTGACATCAGATATCTTTTTTGAGACTATTATAAAGTTTTCTGTGGGTATTTCCTGAGTTGCAAATGCTCAGGAAGTACCTGAAAACTTCCTGTAAATCAATAGTTACTTTCCTAATTGCCCCCGTAGCTCAGGTGGATAGAGCAACGGATTCCTAATCCGTGTGCCGGACGTTCGAATCGTCTCGGGGGCACCACTTTTTCCTCTGAATCGCTACTTTTTCATCCCCATTTATCTCTTCTGCTTTGTAGTTGTTGACCGCCCTTGGGGTCAATGATATATTGAAGTCAGGAGATATCTCATGGACAGCCGCTGTAAATTCCTTGTAATTACCAAAGATGAGAAGAACGAATCCATAACCAAATGGTCTTGTTATAATCAATACGAGAGCAGGAACCTTATTCAGCAATGCTTACTTAAAAAAGGATATTGCAGATATCCGATTGGGCCGTTCCCGCCTGAAAATGAACCTGTTGAAAGCGAACCAAAAGAAGATAAATAGGTACCAAGCCTGTTTATTCCTTTAAAGCAATCCTTTAAAGCCCTTCCGAAAAACCTGCTAAATATCATTGTTTTTACCTTTTTTTGTGCTAAAATCCGTTGCATGAAGAAGCTTTTGGCTATTTTTGTGATATTGGCTTTCTTTGCCCCTGTCTTCAGGCCTCTGGCATATGCGAACGAGCACACAGCATGCAACATTGCCACGCAGGACTGCAAGCACGGGGACGCCTGCCCAATGAAGCACCATAGAAAAGCCAAAGAGTTCAAGGAAGTTAAAAAGGCCGTCTGCCACACCGGGCATCAGGTGCAGGAAGAGAAACCTGACGCCTGTGATTCATATATCAAATGCAAGGCCGAGGAAAGCTCATCCGCTATGTCAGTCTCTGCGGCTGACGAGACATATTTCAACGCTCTGCCAATAGCCTTCGAGTTCATTGAAGCCCATCAAAACTTCGTATCTTTAAACACCCCCATCTACAAAGACGCGCTTGCGCCTCTACCAGAAAAACCCCCTGCGAACATCTGAACGATTCACAGAAAAAGTTTTTTGCCCTGACAGGGACGGGTCTGCCTTGCCTTAAGAAAGGCTATTTACGTCAATAAGGGTTAGTCTGCTCTGAACAAATGCAGGTTACAGGGGTGCTCCATGCTCGCTTTAAAACGGCTGTTTGTCTTCAGGTTTGTCCTGTTATTTCTGTTTTCAACTGCGGCTTTTGCCAAAGACACATCTTCAGAGATGGGCTTTGCGCCAAGCAGGCACGCCACTTCTGCGCCTGAATTTACATTGACCGGAGTTGACGGGAAAGAAAAGAGCCTTTCCGAATTCAAGGGCAAGGTAGTCCTGCTTAACTTCTGGGCAACATGGTGCGACCCGTGCAGGGAGGAAATGCCTGCAATGGAGAAGCTATGGGCAGAGTTTAAGGCCAAGGGGCTTGTCATTTTGGCGGTAGCCAATGACAAGGGGAGCATGCACAAGGTAGAGGAATTCTGCAGGATGCACGATGTCACATTCCCTGTGCTCCTTGACCCCTCAGGCGATGTCAAGTCCGCTTACAGCGTAACAATGATGCCTACGAGCTATATCATAGGAAAAGACGGCAGCATCGCAGGCAAAATTATTGGAGCCCGTAAATGGGACTCAGAGGCCTCAAAGAAGCTCTTTAATAGCTTTCTCTCAAAATGATTTTTTTTGAGGTGAGGATAACGGATGTTCTCGAAAATTAAAAAAATCATAAGCTCTCTCATAATCGTATTTGGGTTAATGGCATTCAATTCAAATGTCATCTGCGGGAATTCGTTTATCCATGAGAATGGGCTTAAATCCTTTGATGAGTTAGCTGTTTGCAAAATCGGCGGTGAAAAGTGCCCGCACCACAGGCACGCAGTCAGCGAACGCGGCAAAGGAGATTACCTTAAGTGCAATTGCAGGCATGATATGGATACTGCGGATACGGTGATTCCTGTCGCATTCAATAGAAGCGCAGTTGCATTGATACACACTTCATCTGAAAAAGTAGCGGAAAAGGATACTGAATCTATTTGCAAGGCTTTAAAAAGCCCTCCTGAGCTTCCTCCGAAGACAGCAGCTTGATACATAAGCAGTCTATCTAAAAACCAAATACCGGAGGAACTCTTATGTTCTACAAGCTCATAGTCGAATGCAACTACGGGTGCGGCAATTCTTTCGAGGTCACAAGGTTTGTCGAGGAGAGCAACTTAAGTGAAGTGCTTGATAAGGTAAGGTTCATCCCAAAGGTGAAAAAGAGGAATACGCTTACCAGCATAAAGCTCCTTAAAGAGATTACCAAAGACGAGTATCTTAAAGGAATAAAGAAGCTTAAAAGGTTTTGCAACGGCGCTCCTGTAAAGGCTGTGCAGTGGAATCTGAAAAACGTAAATCGTACAGGAGGGGCATCAAGGTGAGTTTTTATAGAACAGTCGTGCTGGGCCTTGCGTTGGGGCTTTCAGCGGTAAATATATCAATTGCGGATGAGGTGACTTCCCTTGGGGAAGTCACCGTAACAGGCACAAGGGAAGAAGAGCCGATAGCCGAAACACCGGCTGCAATCGGGACTGTAAGCGGCAAGGATGTCGCAAGGCTAAAGCCAGCGCATCCGTCTGAAATCGCCAGAAGAGTGCCCGGAGTCCATGTGAATTCTACAAGCGGCGAAGGACATCTTACTGCCATACGCCAGCCTTTGACAACGGGCCCGGTCTATCTTTTTCTTGAGGATGGCATACCTTCCCGTTCTACAGGCTTTTTCAACCACAATGCGCTTTATGAGCTAAATGTCCCGCAGTCAGACGGCATCGAGATATCAAAAGGCCCTGGTACTGCGCTTTACGGCTCTGACGCAATAGGCGGAGTTATCAATGTGCTCACGCGCCCCGCTCCTTTGACCCCTGAGCTTGAGGCAACTGTTGAAGGCGGCTCATACGGCTGGTACAGGGCTTTAATATCAGGAGGGAACACATGGAATGATAACGGGTTAAGGACTGACCTGAATATCACGCACACGGACGGCTGGAGGGATTCAACTGAGTATGACCGCCAGAGCGCAACAGTCAGGGTTGACAGTGTCCTGAAGAATAACGCGTCTTTAAAGACCGTACTTTCAAGTTCCAATATCGACCAGCAGACAGCAGGCTCTTCACAGCTCGATATAAATGATTACCTGAATAATCCCAGGGCAAATTATACCCCGATATCATTCAGAAAGGTGCAGGCCCTTCGTTTCTCGACAGCGTATGAAAAAGAGACAAGGGATACGCTTATAAGCCTTACACCCTATGCCCGTTATGATTCGATGGAGATTTTGCCTAACTGGTCTCTCTCTTATGATCCTCAACTCTATACCACCGAGAATAAATCGATAGGCCTCCTTGCAAAGTACCGCAAGGACTTCGAGCCTATGAGGGCGCGCTTTATTGCGGGCATTGATATTGACTACAGCCCCGGAAGCCTTTATGAACAGGCGTTGACCACTACAAAGACAGGCAAGGTATTTACCGCCTACAGAATAGCAGGGGAAAATTACGATTACGATGTCCGCTTCTTAGGGATTTCTCCTTATGTGCATACTGAAATATCACCTGTAGAGAAGCTGAGGCTTCAGGCAGGGCTCCGATACGACCATGTCGGGTACGATTATGAAAATAACTTAAGCGTGGTTACAGCAGGCGCGCACAGAAGGCCTGCAAGCTCTACAGTCGATTTCGACCACTTAAGCCCCAAGATCGGACTTACATATGAGTTTACCCCCACAGTTAACGGGTTTGCTTCATACCGCCATGCCTTCCGCGTGCCTTCGGAAAGCCAGCTCTTCAGGCAGGGGCAGGCGGAGGATACAATAGGGCTTAAGCCTGTCAAGGCTAACAGCTATGAGGCAGGAGTCAGGGGCGAGGCCTTTAAAGGGGTAAGCTACGAAGTCTCAGCCTATTACATGAATGTGAAAGACGATGTGCTGACATTTAAGAATACCCTTACAGGCACGCAGGAGACAGTAAACGCAGGAGAGACGCTTCATAGGGGAGTTGAAGTCGCTCTCGGTGCAGGCATAACCGATACTGTACGGCTTGATGTGAGCTATTCAATAGCCAAGCATACATTTGAACAGTGGTCTCCAAAGACAGGCGTTGATTTAAGCGGAAATGAGATGTCGAGCGCGCCAAGGGAGATTGCGAGCACTCGTGTCAGCTACAGCCCCGCAGCGCTTAACGGGGGAAAGCTGGAGCTTGAGTGGGAGCGCCTTGGCGGCTATTGGATGGACGATGATAACACTCACAGGTACAGCGGACATAATCTCTTGAACGCCTGGGTCAATTACTTTAAAGGTGATTGGGAGCTATTTGCGCGCGCCCTTAACATTACTGATGTGAAGTATTCATCACGCGCAAGCTTTACTCAGGCAAGGGGCGAGGAGTTTGCTCCGGGCAGTCCGCTGACCATTTACGCGGGGCTTTCCTATAAGTTCTTTTAAAGGGGTTTAAATGAGAAAGACCTTTTTAAGTTTTGCGATAATTTTTCTCCTTTTGCTTTCAGTGCAAATGGCAGGGGCCGTTACATTCGGCCCTGCCTCAGGCATTGAGCACAGGTCAAAATCTGTTTCTCCGCCTGCCGCTCTCATTGATGATAGCGGCAGGATATACCTATCGTGGATAGAAGAGGAGAAAGATGTAAATTCAATCTACATAGCTTCATCAGATGATGGGGGAAAAACCTTCTCAGCGGAAATAAAAATCAATGGGGCAGATGACGAGCCTGCATCCATCCACCAATCGCCTTCCATTGCGCTTGGTAAGAAAGGTGAGATATACCTTCTCTGGGCCGGAAAGGTACAGGGTGGCGGCTTTAACGCTGACCTTAGGTTCAGCCGTTCGGTTGACGGTGGCAGGTCATTTACTCCCTCAGTAAAAGTAAATGACAACAAGAACGGTTCAGTAGGGTTTGAGTCAATTTCTGTTGCGCCTGACGGCACAATATTCATTGCGTGGCTTGACGGAAGGGACAGGGTTACGGGAGGCGGGTCAGGCACTTACTTTACAGCTTCGAGGGACGGGGGAAAGAGCTTTGAGAAGAATCTAAGGATTGATCCGAACTCATGCCCATGCTGCAGGACCGCAGTCAATGTCGCCCCTGACGGTACTGTCTATGTCTCATGGCGTAAAATATATGACAACAATATTCGCGAGATTGTCCTTTCCGGTTCAACTGATAATGGCAGGAGTTTTACACGCCCTGTAATTGTGGGAGAGGATAAATGGGAAATTCCCGGTTGCCCGCACAGGGGGCCTTTTGTCGGTGTAAAAGATAACTCCAATGTATTTGTCTTCTGGTATGCGGAAGCAGAAGGCGACCCTAAGATATTCCTGGCTGAATCAAAGGACAGGGGTGAGACATTTACAAAAGAGGCAGTTGCCCATAAAAAGGGATTCCCTGACAACCCTGTGCTTTTTGTAGATGGGGATAAGATTTTCCTCTCATGGCAGGAGACCACGCCTGTTCTCAGCAACATCATCTTTGAATCAAGGAATAACGGTGAGGTCAAGAGAGAGCAGTTGAATCAGGATACGAGAAAGGCGGCAAATCCTGTGATCAGCGTAAATAAGAAAGGCGAGGTCATCATAGCCTGGCTTAAGATGGAAATTAAAACAGCAAGGGCAGTTGTGAGGGTCGGAAGATAATTTTTTTTTAATCAAGGGGAGGAATATGTTAGAGCTGCTTATTAAAGGCGGGGTATTGATGATCCCCATTGTCATAGCTTCCATTGTTTCGGTTACGCTTATCATAGAGAGGTTCATATACTGGAGGAAGCAGAAGAACTCGATTTCTCCAATTGAGATGATCAGGCTGGTGGAGGCAGGTAAGTTTGATGAATTCCTCAAAAAGGGAGACGCAAACAATGGGCCTGTAATGAGGGTGCTTAAGGCAGGAATTATATACAGGGTCCACCAGGCAACACTTGCAATGGAGGCTGAAGCAATTAAAGAGATGAAGGAGATGAACAAGCATCTGCCGGCTCTTGATACCATCATTACGCTTGCCCCGCTCCTTGGGCTTCTCGGCACCATTATCGGAATGATACAGTCATTTGGGGTCATGTCATCAACAGGCCTTGGCCATCCCCTTGCAGTTACAGGCGGTATTTCAGAGGCGTTAATCGCTACAGCCGCAGGGTTGATAGTTGCGATAACGACCCTTATACCTTACAACTATTTTCTATCAAAGGCAGAGAAGACCACTGAAGATATTGAGAGGTATGCTACAAGGCTTGAGATGGTCCTTATCAAGGCAGAACTGGAGGAGCAGGCGGATTCCGAAGGATTCATAACTCCTGCCCTGAACTGAGGCAATATGCGGATAAAAAGGACAAGGCCGAGAAAAAAGGCAAGGATAGAGATAATCCCCATGATAGATACCATGTTCTTTCTGCTGGTATTTTTTATGGTCGCTACCATGTCGATGACGGTAACGAGGGGGCTGCCTGTAAATCTTCCTAAATCAGACACAGGAAAAAAAGAAGAGTTAAAGGATAGCCGCTCGATAACGATATCAAAAGCAGGTCTGATATATCTTGATAAGAGCGAGATAAAAAAAGAAGAGCTTTTTAAGTCTCTCAACAGGGATTTTTCTTTAAACCCTGAGATGCTTGTGATTATAAACGCTGATGAAGAGGTCAGCCACGGTAAGGTCGTAGAGGTCATGGATACTGTTAAGTTATCAGGCATCACTCGGCTTGCCATAGCAACGAAACCAAGGTAGAAGCCATGTTCAACTTAAAAACACCATTTGCCGTATCTGTCGGTTTCCATATCCTGGCCCTTGGCGCGGCAGGCATAATGCTATCAGCCAGCGGAGCGCATTTTACCGAGGTTACGCCTATTGAAATTATTGAAGCCTCAAGCGCGGATAAAGGGGTTGTTAAGGAAAGCGCTAAAGCTGAGCCTGTGCGCTCGGAAAAGGCTTTAAACCCTGTTGCAAAAACCGATGTCAAAGAAGAAGCCCGCCCAAAGGAAATTATAATACCTCAGGAAGTGAGGCCTGTGGTTGCCCAGGCCCCTTCCGCAATTGAAAGTAAACCTGCCCCACCATCTTTTGTCCCGCTTGAAAAAACAGGGCAGGGGAGGAAGGCTGAAGAAAATGTTATTGCGGCACTCAGCCCAAACAGGGCAGGTGAAGAGGCCGCATATAATGCCGCAGTGCGGCAGAAGATAGAAAGGGCGAAGTTCTATCCTCAGTGGGCAAGGAAAAGAGGGTATGAGGGCATTGTAGGCGTAAAATTCAACATACTTCCTGACGGGAGCGTAAGCGAGGTGAAAGTGGTGAGGCCATGCCACTGCGAAGCGCTGAATAAGGCTGCCTGCGAAGCAATTGAAAATGCCGCTCCGTTCCCGCGCCCCAAATCACTGGAAAACAATAAACAGCTTGCAATGGACATCGATATAGGTTTCAGGCTCAAGTAATCCACTTTTCTCATCCTTTCAAAAACTCTGCTATAATTAGATATTCCTGTTTTTAAAGGAGGTTATCTGATGGCGGTTGAAGCTTATGTCTTCATCGAATGCGAGCACGCTAAATCCAAGGAAGTTCTTGATAAGCTCGTTAAAATTGGAGGAGTAAAGGACGCGAGGATTGTCACAGGCCCTTACGACCTCATAGCTCTTGTGGCAGCGTCAAACTTTAAGGTGCTTGGAGATGTGGTCATCAGCAAGATACAATCCATAAATTATGTTAAACGCACTCTCACAAATGTGATAATCGAATGAGTTCTTCCTAAATCTGAAACCTCCCTTCCCGTCTGCTATAATTATAATCATGCCCGAAAGCCTGCCTATTAAATGGAGGGTCAATGAAGAGCAGGGTGTCCATATCTCATAATAACGATATTGCCGCTGCGATAAATGGCGCCCTTGACCATCTCGAAGGCCTCTCTGAGCTTTTTGTGGGTAGGCATGTGGCTATCAAGCCCAATGATACATGGGCTTCACCCCATGACCTGACTGCATGCACGCAGGCTGACTCCCTCAGGGCTGTTATCAGGTTTGTAAAAAATTATTATCCTAAAAAGATAACTGTTACCGGCGGCTCAGGCGCGGGGGAGACTGATAAGATTTTCAGCTATCTTGGCCTTGACAAGGTGATAGAAGATGAAGAGGTCGAGTTTATAGACCATAACAGGCCCCCTTTTGAAGCAGTCCCCCTTGAGTACGGGCCTCAGGGTACAGTGATGGTAAATGAGAATGTCCTTAAGTACGATACCCTCATCTCACTCGCCCAGCTTAAAGTGCATGAGGTCGCTACAGTCACCCTCACCATGAAAAATATCGCAATGTCCTATCCGGCGGCTGATTACTACGGGCACCCGAGGAACAGGAGGCTTCATCCTCATAATTTCTTCTCTGACATGCAGGGCTTAATTGCCGGTATGTGCAAGAGGTTCAGGATAGACCTTGGGATAATAACAGGGCACCCGGTAATGATTGAAAGAGGGCCTGTAGGAGGTAAGACTTTCGAGGCAGGCCTTGTAATAGCAAGCAAAGACTGTGTGGCGGCTGATTATATCGGCGCAAAGCTCCTTGGTTTTGAAAGGGTAGGTCATATAATCGAAGCTGAAAAACTGGGCTTGGGCAAAGCTCACCTCAGCAATATAGAGACTATCGGAGTACAGCTTGATGAGGCTGAGAGAATCTTTAAGGAAAAAAGTAAAAATGCGCAGTAGCTAATTGTAGTATTTGTTCGACTCTGCCCTAACCCCGCTTATCATCTCTTCGACCTCAGCCAGCATCTGCCCTGTGATATTTACGGACTTCAGTATCTCTGCGTGGGCCGAAGAAATGCCTCTGTGATTTTCAGAATGCTCCCTTCCATCTGCTACTATAAGGTCTGCAAGGTATATTATGGGTACAAGATACGCAAGGGGATCGCCGTTATCTCTTAGGCGGTAATTCCTCGGGTTATGATGGTATCGTATTGAGGTGATGCATGTATCTGGGAGCTTGCACTTTTCAGCAAACATTGCCCCTGCTTCAGGGTGTGTTGCGCCGAATGCCTCCTGCTCAAGTTCAAGAAGTGCTTCGATATTATCTCCTGATGTCTTCATATACTCATCAGAGAAAATCTGGAACAGTACAGGTCTTCCGATGTCGTGCAACAGTCCGGCAAGAAAAGCCGAATCTTTGTTGACCAGGCCGCTTTTTTCAGCTATCAGGACTGCGGCAATTGCGACATTAAACGAGTGTTCCCAAAGTGAAGTCACATTAGCCTTGTTGGACTTGCTTATGCCTTTGAACACAGTGACCGAGATAGCCAACCCCTTTACCATCTCAAAGCCGAGCACTATAATTGCCTGGGATATTGAGCTTATCCTCCTTGGAAATCCGTAGAAGATAGCGTTTGAAACCCCTACGATCCTCGAAGCGATTGCCTGGTCGTGCTCTATCACTTTAACAAGGTCCTCAACAGTTGACTTGCTGTCCTCGGTGACACTCATTATTTTTTCCAGTACGGTCGGAATTGTGGAAAGTTTAATGATTTCATCTATCTTTGATTTGAGAAGCGCTCTCTTTAAATTAGCCATTGTTGGTGCTGTATTTACCATATTCCTTCTATTAAATAATACCGGAGTAGTTTTCTATCGTTTTATATCGGATTCAAAATTAAAAACTTTAGTAAAACAGGAACAACTGTTAAAACATTGAAATAATTTACGATATTTGATATTGTTAACGACATGAATATTTTAGTAATAGGCTCCCCCAAAAGAGATTTTCACATCGGCTTCGATAACTTTGTTTTAGGTTTGAGCAAGCGCGGTGTGGCATTTGACCATTATCCCAATATCCTTACGCAAAGCTACGGGCAAACCGGCACCTATTCCATAAAGTTCAACAACACCAATATTTCGTACCCAGATTATCAGACAATCAAGCAAAACCTTAAGAAAAACCATTATGACCTGATCATAACAACGGTATGCCATGTGGACTACCGCGGCGGAAAGCATGGTTTTTTCTCAGAGATTTCAAGAAGATTAAAATATTCCTTTGAATCAAATATGTATAAGCTTGGCGGCACACTGGTTCTGGATTGGATCAAGCAGGGGATTAAGCTGCCTCCATTTATTGTCCTTGACGATACGGATGATCCCTTTATATTCCCTGTGGATTATGAACTGCTCTCAAAGAGCTTGATATATTTTAAAAGAGAGCTTCCTCTTGACAGATTTTTTACTTTCAGGCTTTTTGAGGCAAAGCTTTCCAAGCAGCAGAAAGTGCCTCTTGTAGAGAAAATACTGCCTCTTTGGCTTTCGTATGACCTTGATTCAATAGCAGCATTTACAAACCCTGACGAAATCAAGCCGTATAACTCACGAAGCGTAGATATTTCTTATCTTACAAACCTCTATATGAGTTATAACAGGTTGAAATTATTGCCTCATCTGGATAATTTAGAGGCAAAATACAAGGTTGTGACAACAAAACAGGGTAAATTCGATAAGAAAGAATTTTATGGAATTTCCAAGGATTCCAAGATAAGCATCAGTCTTGAGGGCAGGGGATGGGACTGCGCAAAACATTACGAATTAATGATTTGCGGAAGCCTTATGTTTATCACGCGCCCTACGATGGAGCTTGCATTTAACCTGATAGACGGACAGAACTGCGTGTTTGTCGATAGTGAATTCAGGGACCTCGAAGAGCGCGTCAAATATTACCTTGATAACCCGCAAAAAAGCAGCGAGGTCGCAAAGAACGGATATGACCTTGCGAAAAACCAGCTGACAAATGACAAGCTTGTGGACTATGTTCTTGAAAAGACACTTAAGGCCATGAAGCAGCGCTAAACCAATCAGCCGTTATAAAAATATTTCTGCCAGAACGCTTAAGCTGCTTTTTTTGCCTTTGATATCTCTTCAGCGGCCTCTCGCGAGATAATCTTATTAAATCGGCTCACTCTGCCTGAGGCGGTCTTCTCCTGATAAAGCAACGCGAGTTTCCGATTTTCAAACTGCTCAAAGAACACATCCCATGATATAGGCTCAAGAGATTGAGTTCCCCTATAACCCGGAAAGTCGATGCGTATGATGCCCGGTTCATCCTTGTCGCGAGTCTTTTTCACTGAAGCCGGGTGTCCGCCCCGTGACTCGACCCATTTCTTTACTTCTTCATGGTCTGTCGTAATCCTGGATACGATCTTTGCTGATTTCTTTGTGTCCGCTTTCATGATGCCCTCCGCTTTTTGCCAGCCTGTCTTCATTTCCTTATTATTAATTTTCTACCCGATTCATTGTACAGTAAAGTAGCGGCTTCATATTAATCAATCATCCACAGGGCAAAAAATATGGTCCTCTGTTAGTTATTGTGAGCGAATCCGGGTAGAAATGTGTCGTGTTAGCAACAATTTTTAGCGTTTTTGATTTGGAATTATAATAAAATAATAAAGAGCAGTGGTATAATCCTGGTTAGGTCCGTTAACGCCAAGTTGGACTTAGACAAAGGTGAAGAAATGTCAAATCAACAATTGGGTCTTGAAAAGTTAGGGTGGGACAAGTGGTTTGAAGGGCTGTCGATACTTCAATGCAGGCCAATTGAAACTGTAGCACGTGTAGCAGCTGTAGACCGCGATCAACTGTTGCTCCTGAATGACGGGGGTGCATTTCGGGCAAAACTGTCCGGCAGCTACATATACCGTCACCGGTTATCGCAAGAGCGCCCTTGCGTAGGCGACTGGGTATGTGTGGAGAAACACCAAAACGATGACTTAGGTCTTATTCATGCACTTCTTGAACGCAAGACTAGTCTACGCCGAAAGGCGGCAGGTGGATCGATTGAGTTCCAGATGATTGCGGCAAATGTTGATTACGTAATCATCGTGCAGTCCTGCCACTTTGATTTCAACCTAAAAAGGTTGGAGCGTTACTTAGTTATGGTGATGGACGGTGGTGCGGAACCATATGTCCTGCTTACCAAGACAGACTTGGTTGGGCCTGATATATTGGCCACCCAACTTTCCCAAATTCGTGCTGTTGGTGTCTCAGCGCCGGTGCTGACCTTGAGTAACGTCACAAGAGAGGGAATTGATGAACTAAAGCAAATATTATTGCCTGGAAAGACTTATTGCTTTGTTGGCTCATCGGGAGTTGGTAAGAGTACGATCATAAACGAACTGATCGGCCAAGACATGCTCGAAACAAAGGACGTTAGTGCTACAGGCGAGGGCAGGCATACTACAGTCCGCCGGGAATTAATCATTCTCCAGAACGGCGCCTTGGTTATAGATAACCCAGGGATGCGTGAGTTTGGAATCCTTTGTGCGGAAGACGGGATTGAAGGAGGCTTTTTCGACATTATTACCCTCGCATCCCATTGTCGTTACAGGGACTGTACCCATACCAGCGAGCCTGGCTGTGCCGTACTCAATGCTTTAAGCGCAGGCGAAATCGATCAGAAGCACTACGAGAATTACATCAAGCTGAAGGAGGAATCTGAGTTTTACCGGATGTCCTACGCTGAGAAGAGAAAGAAAGATCGAGACTTTGGTAGGTACATTAAGTCCGCAAAGAAAGACATGAAGCGAGACTAAAGGCATCGAGGCGCATTATAGCCATTCGGTGCGGGACCAGAAAAGGGAACGGTTTTATTTTGATGTGATGATCCAACCTGCGCACTTACAAGAAAAGAGGTAATCAATGATTATCAGAAATGAGACCCCAGAGGACATTACTGCAATTTCAGAGGTGACAATTGCCGCATTTTCAGACCATCCAATCAGCAATCATACTGAACAATTTATAATAAATGCACTACGCCGCGCTAACGTATTAACTATTTCTCTTGTTGCTGAAATTGACGGGAAAATAGTCGGCCATATTGCATTTTCACCAATCAAAATTTCTGATGGTTCCACAGATTGGTACGGCTTAGGGCCTGTTTCGGTATTACCAGAGCTGCAAAAGCAAGGTATCGGTACGGCTCTGATTCTTAAAGGCATTTCCATGCTAAAAGAAATTGGTGGCCAAGGTTGCGCTCTCGTTGGAGACCCTAATTATTACAGGCGATTTGGCTTTAAAAACAATCCCGACTTAATCCACGAAGGAATTCCTCAAGAGGTTTTTCTTGTCCTTCCTTTCTATGAGAATATCGCAAAGGGTAAAGTGGAGTTTCACGAGGGGTTTCTGGCAACAAGTTAAAGTAACTGCTGGGTCTAACCGGCTCAATCAACTCGGACTGGCCTACTGTCTAAGAATCCTGCAAGAATCTCTTAAGTAATAGAAAAATAAAAATCTTTCAGAGAAGCTCTTCGGGCAAGACCTCCTTTAATACCATCTCGTTTTGTTGTAAACACATTTACTTCCACAGTGTAAACCGATTTACTTCAACAGACAAACACTTGTTTTGCCAGCAGGATTAAAGAGCAGATTTATGTCGCATAATGGATATTATGTCAAATGAAGAAAAATAAAAAGAAAGGTCAGCCTCTCGGGTGTTTTTTGTGCAGTTTTTTGAGCCTTTCGTTTGTGATGTGGGTATATATCTGTGTTGAGGATATGTCTGCATGGCCGAGCATCGCCTGTACCATTCTCAGGTCAGCTCCCCTTTCCAGAAGGTGTGTGGCAAAGGAGTGGCGGATGATGTGCGGCTTTATCTTATCGCGGTCAATCTCGGCCTTCATTGCATTTTGCTTTATGATCACCCAGAAGTTCTGCCTTGTCATCCTGCTTCCAAGCACAGTCAGGAAAAGGAACTTATTCTCACGCGCTTTGATAAAAGACGGCCTTGATTCTTCCATATACCTTTTAAGCCAGTACATGGCAGATTCTCCTATTGGCACAAGCCTTTCTTTTGAGCCTTTGCCAAATGCTATTACAAACCCGCCCTGCAGATTAAGGCCGTTAAGCTTAAGAGTTATAAGCTCAGATACCCTCATGCCTGTCGCGTAAAGCGTCTCCAGCATGGCCTTATCCCTCAGCCCGAGCCTCTTATCAAGGTCAGGCGCTGAAAGGAGCTTGTCTACCTCTTCATAGTTCAGGAACTCTGGCAGCCTCCTTTGCATCTTTGGCAGGTCTATATTGGCGCAGGGAGATTCCTTTATTCTGCCTTTCTTGGCAAAGTACTTATAAAACCCCCTGAACGCTATAAGCGCTCGTGAATAGGACCTTACCGCAAGTCCTGAATCCCTTTGAGCTTTCAGATATCCTGTAATGTCTTCGGAAGTTGCATTGATGATTGAGGTGTTTTTATTACGCAGGTAGGCAGAGAATTTACGGAGGTCTCTTTTATATGAATCGTTCGTATTCAGGGAGAGCCCTTTTTCAACCACTATGAAGTCAAGGAATGCCTGTATTAAGAACTCATCCTGTTCCATATTATCCCTTTTCAGCAGGCTGGGCCTTTTCGGTGAGGACATTAAAGAGCGTCTCGGTTATCTCTTTGAGCCGTTCCTTATAATAGACTTTCTGGCCGAATATGTCCTTTACATAGAAGATATCCGCCACATCTTCTCCTTTTGTGGATATCTTTGCGATAAAGATATAGAGCCCGAGCTTGGAAAGGGTGCTTGTAATGTCGTAAAGAAGCCCTATTCTGTTCTGGGTGTGTATGTCGATTACGGTATAGGTGTCAGAGACCTCGTTATCTATCTGCACATATGTGCGCACCTTGGGCTTTGGTTTTTTATCGAGGATTGATGGCTTGCGCTTGCGCACAAGTGTCTCTACCTTGACCTTGCCTGTTATTACATCCGAGAGGTCTGTCTCTATCTTCTTTATCTTGTACTCATCGGTTATGTATTCGCCTATTGCGCTGTTGACCTGCAAAAGGTCAAGGACAATGCCGTTCTTAAGCGTATTTATCTGCGCGCCAAGGATGTTTACGGCATTTGCCGCCATAACGCCGGTAATCATTGAGAAAAGGCCGTGCACATCATGGGTGCAGATTATAAACTCGGTATATTCCCTGAAAGTGTCCTGCCGTACGGTAAGCGTGTGCGTTTTTCCGGCAAAATCCCTAAGTATTTTAATATGGTCGGAGATTGAGTCGGGGCTGTTCGCAAGGAAGTACCTTTGAGGAAGTAGCTGAAAGTAATCATCCACGATTATTGAACTAATGCCTTCCGGCTTAAGGATATCCTCAATCTTTTCCTTTATGCGAAGGAGCTTTGTCTTTGCCTCCTCAAGCTCGAAAGTGCCTCTTTCAAGAATAGTTAATGCCTTGAAATAAAGCTCCTGGAACAGGGCGCCTTTCCACTGGTTCCAGACATCAGGGCCCACTGCCCTGACATCTGCAAATGTAAGGAGATAGAGAAGGTTAAGCCTTTCCAAATCTCCGATTTTCTTGGCAAATTCTATTATGAGCTTCTCATCGTGCAGGTCTCTGTACTGCGCAGTGTCCGCGAGTATCAGGTGGTTCTTTACCAGGAACTTGACGAGGTTTGTGTCGTCTTCAGAAAGGTTCAGCCTCTTGCATATCTGCGGCACTATTGCCGCGCCCTTCTCGGCATGTCCTTTGCCGTGCGCCTTTCCTATGTCATGGAAAAGGACTGCAAGAAGCAAAATGTCTTGATTTGGAAGTTCTTCGTAGACCGTAGCCAGCAAGGAGAATTCAGCCTTATAGCTCCCCCTCAGCCTTTCAAGCTCGCGTATGGCAAAAAGAGTATGTGCGTCAACGGTATAGATGTGGTAGAGGTCGTGCTGCACCCTGCAGCTTATATCATTGAACTCAGGGATATATTTCTCAAGGAACTTGAGCTTGTGCATTTCATTGAGAGTCTTGAAAACTGTCTTATGTTTCAATATCTTAAGGAAGGAATCTGAGACATCCCTTGAGGTATGGAATTCCTCCGTAGGTTCATAGTTGAGAATGAGGTCCTTTGTGGGCTGGTCTATTTCCACCTCAAAGGCCTGTGAATATTCAAATGCCTTTATTACGGCAACAGGCTCACTGGAGAATGCGTCTTTATCCTTTATCTTTAAGATGCCATCTACAATGGAGTAATGCTTGTCTATTCTGACTTTTTTCTTGGGCCAGAAGAAGAGCTTTTTTTCATCCTCGTGCAGGCACCTTGAAAGTATGAGGTTTGAGTAATGATTGATGTTAAGGGCGTGCCGGTAGTACTGCTGCATGAAGGATTCAACTGCAAGGGTATGCTCTGTATTCTGAAAGCTCAAAAGCCCGGCAATCCGTTCCTGATGGTCGAATGTAAGCTGGTCTGTCTTCCTGCCGGCTCCGAAGTGCAGCTCGTTTCTTACCCACAGGAGAAAGTTTAAAGAGGTCTCAAGGGATGTTTTGTCCTTCTCAGTCAAAAGTCCCATTGAGAACGGCTCGACGGGCTTGCCGTTTTTAGCCTTGATTATCCACATCGCGGTGTGGATATCCCTTAATCCCCCCTCGCCTTCCTTTACATTGGGCTCAAGCAGATATACGGAGCCTCCGAACTTGTCATGCCTGTTCCTGTTCTCTTCGATCTTGTCGTTTATGAATTTTGCAGCTCTTGTCTTATTGAAGGTGTGCTTTTTAATGCTTGAGGTAAACTCAGAAAACAGTTCCTTATCCCCAAGCAGGAATCTCAGGTCGAGTATGGCCGTCATTGTCTTAAGGTCATCTTTGGCAAGGTCGATGCACTCGCTTATGGACCTGATGCTGAACCCAAGGTCAAGGCCTGTATCCCAGAGGATATATAATATCTGCTGCGTGAATTCTTCGATGGCCGGTGTGAGCTTTTTCCTGTAAAGAAGCATCAGGTCTATATCAGACCTGAGGTTGAGCTCGCCCCTGCCGTAGCCGCCTATGGCCACAAGCGAGGTGCTGTCGTTTAGCTTAAGCTCTTCTGATTTGAAGGTGAAAAGGGCTTTGAGGATATCATCAACAAGGGCGGTGTATTCTCTGCAGACCTCCATGCCGGTAGCGCCGTCCAGATGCTTTTCCCTGAGCGTTTTTTCACCATTTGCGAGGTAATCCTTAATGACAGAGGCCGCATTGGCCCTGTTGCTGTTCATGGAATCTAATATGGTTCTATACATTCATGGCCTTTATGTTGAGCTTGTGCCTGATATGTACTGCATAAGCCCGTTTGAGATGCCTTCAACTACCTCATTGAGGTATTCTTCATCCTGAAGCTTTTTCTCTTCCTCAGGGTTGCTGATAAAGGAGACCTCTACAAGTATTGATGGCATCTTTGTGCCTACAAGCACATAGAAGGGCGCTCCCTTTACTCCGTTGCTCCTGATATCCCCGTACTTTGCTTTCAGGTTCTGGACAAGCCGCTCCTGCACGGATGTGGCAAGCCGTGATGAGTCATTGGTCTTTGCCGTCTTTATAAGGTCGTTCAGAATGAACTCAAGGTCGCTTACGGAGCGTTTGGAAGTTGCGTTCTCCCTTGCGGCTACCCTCTTGGCCTCTTCGTCATTTGATATGTTGAGTATGTATGTCTCAATGCCGGTTGCGGTCCTCTTCGGGCTTGCGTTGATGTGGATGGATACAAAAAGGTCGGCATCCTGGCTGTTGGCTATGGCAGTCCTCTCTTCAAGGGGGATAAATACATCGGTATCCCTTGTCATGATTATCTTGGAAGTGAGCTTTGAATGGAGATTGTCTCTGAGCATCTTGCCGAGCTTTAGGGTTACATCCTTCTCTTTAAGCCCGCCTTTGCCTACTGCGCCGGGGTCTTTTCCGCCGTGCCCCGGGTCGAGCACTATTTTATTTACCTTAAGCCCAAGCTGCTGGATAAGGGTCGGGTCAGGGTCCTTTTTATCTGGAATTTTTTGGATTACCGGTGTGACGCTGTGTTTTGTCGGCCTCGCGTCAGGTATTACTGGCGGCTTTACTCCGGTAACATCTATTACTATCCTGAACGGGTCGCTTAAAGGAAATATCTTATAGTCCTCAAGGGATTCGATATCAAGGACAACCCTTACGGTGTTTTTATCGTATTGCCCGGCACGCGCCGCCTTTAGAAGGCCGTCATTGATAGGGATGGATTTCTTAAGTGTCGACGCAAGAGAGGCGTCTTCAATGTCGATATAGAGCCTTCTTGACTGGACATTGATTGTCGGGTCCTGTTTAAGAAGCCTGTGCGAGAAGCCTGCCTTTTTGTTGAGGCTTATGACAATCCTTGTGTAATTGGTATTTGACCAGTGCTTTATCTGGGTAACGCTTGCCCTGCCCTCTGCCACTACTTCAGAGGGGGCAATGAAATAAAGAAGAGGCAATATAAATGCCAGAAGGATTCTTTTTATCGCTTGAGTATGGCTCAATTTTCCAGCATCTCCTTTATCCTGTGAAGCTTCGTGAGCGCCTCAATGGGCGTCATGTTCTCTACATCCATGTGCTTTAGCACTTCCCTTAAGGGGTCGCGCTCGCCAAGCAGGCTGAGCTGTTGTCCTGATGCGGTATCTTCTTTTTTTATGGCAATGCGGGGCACGCCGGAGTCATTAAGTTCGCCTGTCTCAAGGTTCTTAAGTATCTCCCTTGCCCTTGTTATCACAGGAGTGGGCAGGCCCGCAAGCCTTGCCACCTGAATACCGTAGCTCCTGTTGCTGCCGCCCGGAAGGACCTTCCTTAAGAAGATTATCTTATCGCTCCATTCCTTTACCGCCATATTATAATTTTTGACCCTTTCCTTTGTCAAGGAAAGCTCTGTCAATTCGTGGTAATGGGTAGCAAATATTGTTTTTGCCTTAAGCGACGGATTCTCGTGAATATATTCCACAACAGACCACGCGATGCTCAGGCCGTCAAAAGTGGAGGTGCCTCTCCCTATCTCATCGAGTATGATAAGGCTTTTGGGAGTGGCGTTATTGAGGATATTGGCAGTCTCATTCATCTCGACCATAAAGGTAGATTGGCCTCTTGAAAGGTCGTCTGACGCCCCTACCCTTGTGAAAATCCTGTCAACTACACCTATTACGGCGCGGGTAGCAGGCACAAATGAGCCTATCTGCGCCATAAGGACTATAAGGGCGTTTTGCCTTAAGTATGTTGATTTTCCTGCCATGTTCGGCCCTGTGAGGATGATTATCTGGTTTGAGCCGTTATCAAGGAGCACATCGTTTGAGACAAACCCTTCGGATGCCCTGGCCTCTATTACCGGGTGTCTGCCTCCCTCTATCTCTATTGCATCGTCAGTGTTGACCACAGGCTTTATATAGTTCATCTCCTGAGCGACTTGTGAAAGAGACGCTATGGCGTCAAGGACAGAGAGCAGGTCAGCGCTCTTCTGGATCCTGTCGCTGAAGCCTGATATCTCGCTTACAATATCGGAGAAAAGGGACGCCTCAAGCTCAGCCGCCTTTTCCTCTGCCGTAAGTATCTTTTCTTCCCATTCCTTAAGCGCGGGGGTAATGAAACGCTCCGCGTTCGCAAGCGTCTGCTTCCTGATATAATCGGCAGGCACATTGGTAAGATTTGATTTTGTAATTTCTATGTAATAGCCGAATACCCGGTTGTAGCCGACCTTAAGCGAACTTATCCCTGTCTTTACCTTTTCTTGCGCTTCGAGCCTTGCTATCCAGTCCTTGCCGCCTGAGCCGATACTCCGCAGTTCGTCAAGATATGCGTTATGACCTTCTTTTATTACTCCCCCGTCCTTTACTGAAATGGGAGGCGTATCCTTAACCGCCTGCTCGATTATAGTTACTGCTTCCTGCACCTCATCCATTGAGCGCGATATCGAGTACAGGAGCGGTGATTCAAAAAGGTGAAGCTGTCTCTTTATCTCAGGAATTCTGTTGAGAGAATTCTTAAGCGCGACAATATCCCTTGGGTTTGCAACTTTAAGGGTTACTTTTACGGAGAGCCTTTCAAGGTCATAGACCTCACTCAGAAGCTCCTGTATATATACCCGCAGTTCCCTTTTGTCGATAAGCTCTTCTATTGCGCTCTGGCGCGCCTTTATCTCGATGATATTTTTGAGCGGATGCAGGAGCCATGATTTGATTCTCCTGCCGCCCATGGCTGTTCTGGTCTTATCCAGCAGTTCAAGAAGAGTGCCTTCCTTCTCGCTTGACCTGATGTTCTGCATTATCTCAAGATTCCTTCTGGTGGAATAATCCATCACAAGGTAATCTTCGGTCGAGTATGGAGTGACTTTCTTTATGTGGACGAGGTCTGCCCTTTGAGTGTCTTTGATGTAATTGTATAACGCGCCTGCCGCTGATATCGCTTCTTTTAAATCCCTGCATCCGAACCCGTCAAGAGAAGCCGTGCCGAAATGCGCGTTCAGCCGTTCGGAAGCGGAGTTGTAATCAAAACTATATTTGCCCGCAGGCGTTATCTTCTTAACAGGGAATTCTGCCGTGTTATGGAAGGACTCAGCAAGTTCATCCTGCACAAGGAGTTCGAGCGGGCGTATCCTTTTGACCTCATCCTGCAATGCTGCCCTGTCGGAGAGCTCAGTTATCCTGAATTCTCCTGTTGATACATCCATGTAAGCGAAGCCGCATTTTCTTGAGCTTATGCAGGCTGAAGCAATAAAGTTATTTGTCTTGGGGTCGAGCATCTCATCGTCAAATACAATGCCCGGGGTAATGACCCTTGTCAGGGCCCTTTGTATAATGCCTTTGGCTTCATTAGGGCTTTCTACCTGTTCGCATACTGCGACCTTATAGCCCTCTTTTACCAGCCTTGCGATGTATGAGGCGGCTGCATGGTAAGGAATGCCGCACATCGGGATGTCTTTGTTTTTATCCCTCGATGTAAGCGCAATCCCCAGAATGCGTGAAGCTGTCTTTGCGTCCTCAAAAAACATCTCATAAAAATCACCCATCCTGAAAAACAGTATGGAATCTTTGTTGTCTGCCTTTATCTCCAGATACTGGCGCATGGCAGGAGTTAAACCTGTCTTCATCTGTCAACAGCCTCAAATCGAAATTTTTAAATTAGAAAAAAGAAAATCAGACTATCCAGTTCTGTTGTTCAAAGTCCTCTGACGGTGTCTGGAGGATTAAAAAGCCTTTTACAGGCCATCTTTCTATTCCACGCTCACCCGCGTCGATCGTGAAGAAAAGGCTAATGTCGTCGCCGGGATTTACCCCGATGGCGTTAAACGGAATGGCAAGCTCCACGACCCCTTCTGAGCAGATCTCACTTATCCCGGACTCAGTCCATTTGTTATTGTCTTTCTTGAGCACAACGCATTTTGACTCTTTCCCCTTTATGGTCGCGTTCACTTTCACAGGGCTTGGGTGCAGGAAACTAATGGAAAAAGTCCATTCCTGCAGAAATGGTTTTATATCTTCGTGATAATCGAATCTGAAAAAAACCTTTTCCTTTGAAAAGCCGTATGAAATCCCGCTTATAAGGCCGCTGCCCTTAAGTTCCTTATGCATTGCGGTGCCGAAGAACTCCCGTTCAATGCGGCCAGCGGAGAGCCATTCAAAATAATTTGTAACAGCTCCGTCAATGACGGGATTGAGATAGGCCTGAGGTTCGGAAGCAGGCCTGAAACCTTTTACCCCTGTTGTGATAGGCATCTCAAGGTACTCGGGCGGCTCCATTTCAATAAGCTGATAAATCTTTTTTATGTGAAGCCTGAAAAGGGTATCAAATGTCTCATCGCTCATGGATGAATGCTCTTCGCCATACCACCAGAACCAGTCGCTGCCTTCAGTCGCGTAAATCTCTTCCCATGCGGCTTTTATATTATCTTCATTCTTTTTGTATTCAGGAGTGCCTTTTACCGACTCTTCGTAACTGACCAGCGCGGCCCTTGCTTCTGTTATATAGTCCCATGCCGTATTATCCTCATGGTGGCCGATCCATATCTTAAAATTATGGCTTATCCATGAACCCGGGTACAGCCAGTTCAGAGGCTCGCTTTCGTTATGTTCATTAAGGAATTCGTTTACCGTTACACAGCGCAGTTTCGGATTATTTGAGAGCTTTGAATACAGGGCTACGAAAAAATCCCTGCCGTCATCCTTGAAGTTCTCCCATGCGTTCTCGCCGTCAAGTATAATGCTTACAATATGCTCCTGAGGCTTTTCAAGCATATTGTAGATATGCGTGAGCCTGCCTATAAAGTCATTTGCGGCATCATGCGCGTCCATCTTTGCGTAGTCAAAACCTATGAGGTCAGAGAGCACATGGTCCCTGAATACAATGGATAATGACCTTCCGGCGGCCTCGATAGTGTAAGGCTTATAAAGGAATGTGTCATAGCAGTGTCCGTAATGGTCCCTGCGTATCGGTCTTTTTATTGTATTTGATAATATCTCTTCATCGGTTGCAAGCCACCTGAAGCCCTGCTCGGCGACAAGCGGCAGTATCTCCATGCTTACAGAACCTTCAGAGGGCCACAGTCCTTTAGGCTCATGCCCGAAGGTATCTTTATAAAGCTCCACTCCCTTTCTAAGCTGTGTCTGCGCGTCTTCCGGGTGAATGAACCTTTCCTTGGGCAATACTGCGTTTGGCATCGCCTCTTTTGCGGAGTAACTGTCGCAAAGAAGCGGCATGATAGGATGATAATAGGGAGTAGTTGAGACCTCTATTATTCCCCTCTCCTTAAGCTCGGCATACTTCGGCAGTATCATATTCATTATCTCTGTCTGCTTATCAAGGAGTTTTTGCTTTTCAGTCTCTGTATAGGAGCCGCCCTTCTGATACAATCCAGAAAGGAAGGGGTCTTTTTTCCTTATCTCAGGGTCTATCCAGACGAGATTGAAGAGGACCTGCAGGTCAAGATAATCCTGCTCATGAAAATATCTGAGTACGGAAGGGATGTCTTCAGCGGCATTTGATACTCCCCGCTTTTTAAGCAGCTCCCAATACCTATGCACAGGTCTTATCATGTTATCCCAGTTCGCCTGGAAGAAAAACCTCAGCATGAAGACCTTATCATCCCTCGTAAGGTCTGCTGCGGCTTTTGCGCTTATCTTCCTGTATGCGTCAAGCGCCTTGCCTGAGCCGTACTCGTTTATCTGTTCGATAAGGCATGGCACCACATTGAATGTCTGGTGAACATCCGGAAATTCCTCAAGGATGGCTGCCATGTCATAGTAGTCTTTTGTGCCGTGAAAGAGCACCCATGGCATTGTGTACTCCCCTGTCATGGGGTCTTTATACAGGGGCTGGTGCATGTGCCATACAAAAGCTATATTTAATCTGTTATCCATTTATTTTAATATTCTGAAAACCCTGGGGTTTTAAGCCCAGGGAGGGTTCATTGCTTTAAGTTAGCTTTAAAGACCTCAAGGATGCCTTTATCCGTAAGGATGGCTACCTTTGCCTCGGCGGCTGAGGCATTAGCCGTTGAAGGTGATTTGAGTTTTTCACTCCAGACCACTTCACCGTCCTTAAGCCTTAAGGCCTGTATGTAGCCCTTTGTCTTTGATAAGAATTCAATGCCCAGAGGCGTGTGCTTATAGTTTGAAAGCACGAACAACAGGTCGTCAGCCGCAAATATCGTTGAGACAGGGCTGTAGGGGATATCTTTTTTCCATAGTACAGCCCCTGTCAGCCTGTCTATTGCGGCCATCTGTTCAGAGCCTGCTATTACAATAGAGCTTTTATCAGGCACAATGAAGTCATATGCCTTGATAATGTTATAGATGCCTTTTACCTCGCCTGTCTCTTGATTCAGGGCCTGTACCGCGTTATTCTCATCAATGATATAGACAGTGCCGTTATCGATGAGCGGCGTCCTTCTGAGAAGCCGGGTTGTATTGAAATCCTTTACAACCTTTTTTGCCCAGAGCTCTTTTCCGTTATCCGCTGACAGGCTTGTTAAAAAACCGTCCGAGAAGAACATATAGAGCCTGTTATCGGCAAATGCGGGCGAGCCGTATATCCTCGGTGATACCATTGAGAAGTTTGCCCTCGCGTAACTCCAGAGCTTCTCGCCCGTAGAAAGAGATAGCGCGTAGACCCTGTCATCGGACGATGAGAAAAAGAGCTTGTCGCCTTTTATAATCGGGGAGGAGAGTATCTCGGATTTTGCCTGGTACTCCCAAAGCTGTTTTCCTGTCTTATTATTAAAGCACCTCATGATGCCGTCAGCAGAGCCGAAGCAGACGAGATCTCCCGCAACCGTCGGGGGCGCTTCAAGAGGGTATTTGGCGTTGAACTTCCACAGCACCTTGCCTGATTTCAGGTCGAAAGAATAAAATCTTTCGTCTGTTGAGCCTGTATAAAGCGCTCCGTTTGAGATGGCCGGAGAGCTTAACTCCTCTTTCGGAAATGGCGGGAGCAGCCTGAATGACGAGATGTCATCTGTCCATGAGACGGCAAGGGGCAGAATCAATTTGTCAGGCAAAATGTTTGTCCTTGCGTCATTGTAAGAAAATGAATTCCACGCCTTGTAATCAGCAGGCGCCGGGGCCTGCCCAGCGCATCCTGTTAATATTAAAGCGGCGGCGATAAAACATGATTTAGCGTTGAGATATCTTTTTGAGCAGTTCCTGCGCATTTTCCTGCATTCTCCTGAAATCAGTATTGTCAAGACCGGCGCCGAGCGCCACTTTCATTGCCCTTTCATCCGTGATAAGGTCTCCGGGCGAGTGGGAGTCCGTATTGACGACCATCTTCACTCCGTACGCCTTCGCAAGCTTGGCTACATGGCCGTTGGAGGTGTTGTGCCCTCCCCTGCTTGTTATTTCAAATATCACCTGGTTTTTGACCGCAAGCTTTGCCTCTTCATCAGTGACAAGGCCGGGGTGCGCGAGTATGTCGATACCTGACTTTATGTATGCCATGTTCGTGCCCGGCGCAACAGGCTCTGCAAGCGTCTCACCGTGGCCTATGATTACTCTGGCCCCAAGAGTTCGCGCCTTTTTGACCATCAAGGGTATCTGCGCGGGAGGGATGTGGGTCAGCTCCACCCCGGGTATTACCCTGATGCTGCCCTTGTTTTTATTAAGGAGCGTACTGACCTTTGTTATCTGCTTTATGACCTGTTCGATATTCGATTCGTCAACATGGTCTGTAATGGCTATTGCGGCGTATCCGATAACCTGCGCCCTTCTCGCCAGCTCAGTAGGGATAAGGACCCCGTCGCTTAAGAAACTGTGCGTGTGAAAGTCAATCATATGGCCTCCGCTTTATCGTCCATTTTTAAGCCCTCACATAATCATCTCTCAGGAGACTTCCGAAAAGTGAATAGAAGACCTCAAAAGCAACTGTCCTGTCCTGTTCGTTTATCCTGAATAAAGGCTCATCTGCCTTAAGCCCAAGGGCCTTTTTGCACGCTGATTCTTCTGCAGGCGACGGCTCTCCAAAATACCCGTGTACCACTGGCACGCGCCTCTTTAAGAGTATCTCCCTTTTTGCCTCTGCCATCTCCTGAAGGTCTGCTGTGCCTTCCTTGTCCCAAAGCAGTATCAGCCCCACAAGGTTGGTTGAGAACGCCTTCCATAGAGGGCCCATATTATTAACCGTCGGTATCGGAAAGAGCACAAGCTCCATGCCGCCGTATATTTTAAGCGAGGCAACCTCGCCCAACGGGTTCTCAAGTGCTATATTGGAAAGGGCAGTTTTGCCGTAAACTGAAAAACCCGGAATCTTCCTGCAAAGGCTTATAAATTTTGCTGCAAGAGAGCCCGAAGTAGAAATGATGCATATCTTTCCGTGGCTGAAGTTAAACATATCGGCGTAGCGCGATATTATCTTCTCCCTTATGCTTATTGCCTGGTCAGGGGTCAGGAACTCATCAGGCATTGCCGTGTTATCGCCTTTCTTGTCCTCCTGAAGCACTCCCCTTCCTATGAGGCTTGTGATGGTCTTATACGCCTCATAATCAGGGTGCGTGCAGTGCTCGACAAGGTCCGAAACCTTCGGATAGGTCCTTACAAGCTGCATTATCTCATGTATTATTGGCTGAATCCCCTTTGGCAGCATGGAAGCTTCTATTTTAGCCGTGAGGATTGTTTTTTTATCAGGGAAATGCTCCTGCTGTTTTTTAAATTCATCTATCTGCCTCATGCCTTCCATGAGGAGGTTGCCGGTAGTAAGCTTTATCTTTTTTGTAATGGAAATGGTCTTGGGCACGAACTCGAACTTGCCTTCATTCCATTCAAGCAGCCTGAAAAGCGCCTTTTCCTTTTCTACCCCTTCTGTTACGGCATTGAACAGCTGGCCGTCTTTTATGTAGATGCTTCCTGTCCTGTTGCCTGATGTGACCTTAAGCTCGCCTTCCTTCTTATTGAGGTGCAGGAACTGTAGTATGTCCGCAAGGGACATATGAGAGAGCTTGCCCTCGATGTCCTTGCTCGTAAGGCTGCTGCCCTCTTTGAACGAAAGCGTCTGCCTTATCCTTGCCTGAAGCTCTCCAAGGTTCAGCGGGCGAAGGAGGAATATATCTATCCCTGTCCTGAATCCTTTTATGTCAGCGATATTGTTCGCGATGAAAAGGAACGGTATCCTTGAAGTATGTGGATTATGCCTTATTATCTGGAACATCCTCTCGCCGCCGATTACGGGCAGGTCCAGTTCAGCCATTATCAGCGAAGGGACTTCCGCAATGGCGATTTCAAGGGCGCGCGCCCCGTCCCTTGCTGAGACAGCATCATATCCGATGCCCTTAAGGTACTCTGAAAATTCTTTTATTTCCTCATCATTTCTGAAGGCGAGGAGTATCCTGTTCTTATTCATTTAACCAAGCTGTTCCTGAAGAGTGTATTCACTCTGAAATTTTGCGATAAGGCCCTCGACAAGATATTTATCCGAGGAATGGAAACACGAATATGTGGCGCCCCAGCTTTCCTTGCATATGATGGCGTACCCGGAATCTTCATTGAGGAAGAATGTAAAAAATGCCTCCCTCAGGCGAGGGTCGTCAAGGAATATGGGAGTAGCGTTCTTTATCTCAAGGACATCGCGCTCCGCTTCTCCGACAAGGAAGATTTTAGTCGCCATTGTCGGGGCAGATGCCAGGGACTTCAGGAAAGGCTGGGAAGCCGCGATGGTTTTTGAAGCGAAATAAAGGATGCCCCTTTTCTGCGGCGTCCTGACTATTTCCTTTATGATAAGCTCATTGATCTGGTCTATGAAGAATTCCGAGATACCTTGTCCGGCCCCGGCCTCAAAACTTGCGTTCTCAAAACCCTTATAGTTTTTTCCTGAAAGCTCGCCTATTATTTCCCAGAAGAGTTTGTTTTTAAAACCATGCTTTTCCCAGAGTGAGCCCCGTTTTTCAACTGCTCTTTTAAGGGCTGTGCTTAAAAGCTCTCCGTACCCTCTGCCGTCCTTGGGAAATGTCGCCTGAGAAAAATACAGCCTTACAGGGGACTTCTCCTTCATGGCAAGGGTGTTTAGGGCCTTGGCGAGTTTACGCAAAGCGATGAGCGAGCCGAAATAATCAGTCTCAGGCAGTATTATCTGAACCTGCCTGTCATCGCTGAGCCCGGCTATGTCGCAGTTCCTTATGGACTCTACTACCGTGACGGCGGCTTTTTTCAGGAACTCAAGACCTTCCCTGTCCTCTACTAACTCCTGCTCCCCAAAGCCGTCTATGGTTGCGACTATCAGGGAGAAGTTGGTGTTGTAGCGCGTGGCGCGAAGCGCCTCAAGCTTGCCGTACTCGGAAATGAAAAAGTTGTCGTAGAACCTGTTTGGAAATAATTTTTTAGTAAGAGTCGATCTTGTCTCAATATCCAACAGTCCAGCTCCAAATCGAAATAACGGCTTAAAAGAGGCAGGTGTGTCGCGGGAATAGTAACTGGCCGGAGCATTCCGTTAAGGCAATCGGCTCGAATAATCAGAGAACCTACATCTTGTATTTAGTGAAATCTTCAGGCGAGAGATCCTCAAGCTTTGCCGCGGCTGTTTTTGAGTCCTTCTCTTTTTTATCAGTGCGCATATCAATGTTTTTTGACTTATCAAGCACGCATGTGTCTACAAATATCGGCGCGCTCGCGCGCAGAGCCAGGGCGATGGCATCGCTGGGCCTTGCATCGAGTGAGAAATTGCCTGCCTTTGTGACCATGTATATAGTCGCGTAATAGACATTGTCCTTAAGGTCGTTTACTTCAACCTTTTCCACAGTGGCGTCAACCCGTTTTAAAATCTCTTTGACGAGGTCATGCGTCATCGGCCTTGAGAAGTGGACCTTCTCAAGCTCTGAAGCGATTGCGCTCGCTTCAAGCACTCCTATCCATACCGGAAGGGCGTTTTTCTCCTCCAGGTCTTTTAAAATTACTATGGGAGCGTTCGTAAGCGGATCTATTGTAAGCCCGTAGACCTTCATCTCTAAGAGCATATGTTACCCCTTTCATTATGTATGCCTTTCAGTGAATTCGGAGAGGCATTCGTTATTACAACATCTACCAGAGAGCCTGAACCGCGCGCCTCAGTAGTAAAATTAACTATTCTGTTGCAGGTTGTCCTGCCTGTCATCTCATTCGGGTCGATCCTGCTTTGCCCTTCAACAAGGACTTCAAGAGTTTTTCCGACCAGCTCCAGATTCCTTGAAAAAGTAATCTCTTTTTGCAGCTCCTGCAGCAGGTGCAGCCGTTCCGACTTTATTTCAAGCGGCAGATGGTCCGTAAATTCAGAGGCCTTTGTGCCGGGCCTTACCGAGTACATGAACGAGAAGAGATTGTCGAAGCGTACAGCCTTAAGCAGGCTTATCGTATCCTCATAGTCCGCTTCTGTCTCACCCGGAAAACCGACTATGATATCGGAGGATATGGAAATCTCAGGGTAAAGCCTTTTAAGGAGCATTATCTTCGAAAGATATTCCTCCCTTGTGTAGCCCCTTCTCATGGCCTTAAGCACGCTGTTTGAACCTGACTGCACCGGCAGATGTATATGCCTGCACAGCTTCGGTTCGTCCTTGAAAAGGTATATCAGCTCTTCTGAAATATCTTTAGGGTGTGATGTTATGAACCTGATGCGCTCAATCCCATCCACCCTTGCAATCTTCCTCAGAAGCTCGGGGAATGAGACATCCCCGCCCCCGCTCGTGCCGTAAGAGTTTACATTCTGGCCGATGAGGGAGACTTCTTTAACGCCTGACGAAGCAAGCCTTTGTGCGTCTGATATTATGTCGGCGCTCTTGCGGCTTACTTCCCTGCCCCTTGTATATGGCACAATGCAGTAGGAGCAGAAATTGTTGCATCCGCGCATTATGCTTATGAATGCCTTTATGCCGTCAGCCGAAGGGCCGATGGCGTACTCGTCATCATCTATCTTTTCGTTGAACCCGGTAGCTACAACCCTCTTTTTGTTGCCTGCCTCATTAAGAAGCTCTTTGATCTTATGGACATTGTGAGGGCCAAAGACTATATCAAGGTGCGGGGTCCTTTTAAGCAGTGTTGCTCCCTCCTGCTGCGCCACGCACCCGCCGACCCCGATAATAAGCCCCGGGTTTTCTTTTTTTAATTCCTTGAACCTGCCAAGGGTTGAATAGACCTTTTGTTCGGCCTTGTCCCTGATGGAGCAGGTGTTGATGATTATAAGGTCTGCCTTCTCAGGCTTGTCTGTCCGTATGTATTCGATATCCTTGAGGAAACCAAGCAGCCTGTCAGAGTCGTTGTCGTTCATCTGGCAGCCGAATGTCTCAAGGAAAACCTTTTTGGGCTCGTGTTGATGGATGTTTTCCATTCCCTTGTCCAAAGCCTGCCCAATGGTATTTAATGCTATATTCAGGGCGCGGCATTCCGTTAAGACATTTTAAATTTTTTGGTCTGCCTTAGTCAAGTTCCTTTTATCCTGACTTGCTCTAACTTATTGTTTTTTAAAATAAAAACTACCTTGCGTGGCTGGCTCCCTCGCTTTTCGTAGGCTTGACTATCCAAGGGGTGTCAACATTGAACTTTTTGCCTATTTTCTTGCCTGCCTTCTCTGCTTCTTCTCTGGTCTTGAAATATCCTACCCTGACCCTGTGCCATTTTACAGTTTCTTTGGTCACATCGGTTATGTAAGTGTTATATCCCGCGGATTTCAGCGCGGCGGCAAGGCTCTGAGCTTCCCTGAGGCTTGGGAAAGAGGCTACATTTATGGCCCAGGGCTTTGCGGCTATTGTCTTTTCCTTCTCAAGCTGCTTCTGTGTCTTTGCGGCCAGTTTGGCCTTTATCTCTTCTTTTGCCTTTTCTATATCGGCTTTTTCTTCATTCTTTTGAGGTGTTTCTTTCTTTACCGCTGCCTTGGTCTCCTTTGCAGGCTCCATTTTTGCCGGGGCTTGGGCCTTGACTGCCTTGAGAGGCTCTTCTTTCTTTTCAACTGCCTTTACAGGCTGAGGAGCAGGTGCAGCCGCAGGCTTTACTTCTACCTTTACAGGTGCGGGCAGTGCGGTTTTTTCAGCAGCCGCCTGAACGGGCGGCTGTGTCGGCGTTATTGCCACAGGCGCGCTCTGTGCATCCTGGGGAGTTTCAGGCGTTGCAGGGGCAGCGCCTTCAGGAAGCGCCTCCGCAGGCTTCATCTCATCCTGCAGGCTTATCTTTACCCTCTTTGATATTACCTCTTCTTCGCTTACCGTAGTCTTGTTGCCCGATGGGAAGAATATCGCTATCAGTACTATGACTGCCACAACCGCGATAGCGGCTATTACCAAGGTTTTTTTGTTTTTCAGGTTCAAGCTCAATGTGCAACCTCCATCCTGTTTTCGTAATTGACAATCTTAGGCGTTATGAAAACCAGCAGTTCTTCATTCTGCAGGTCTTTTGATTTATTCTGGAAAAGGGCTCCTATTACGGGGATTCGCGACAGGAAAGGAACGGCATTGTTCTGCTCGGAGCTTATTGATTTATAAAGCCCTCCGATGACAACCGTATCCCCATCCCTTACAAGCACATAGGTAGAGGCGCTCTTCTCTGCTACTCCCGGTATGCCGTCAACAGTGCGGGAAAAATCAGGGTCGCTCTTATTGGTGCTGATATTAAGTAAAATGTAGCCGTCAGATGATATCTGAGGGGTTACTGTAAGGTCAATGCCTGTTTTTATCTCTTCAAGGCCGCCGAGGCTTGTTCCTGATGTTGTTGTTGTCGTTGCCGTTGTGCCGGTTACGATAGCCTGAGAAAGCTTTACCCTGAATGTGAGGCCGCTGTGGATGGTTGCGGGCCTGTTGTTCAAGGTAGATATTCTGGGCCTCGATATTATCTTCAGGTCGCCTTTAGTCTCAGCGGCTGAAAGCTCAAGGTCGAGGAAGAGCTTGCTTGAAAGATTACCCAGTATTATGCCAAGCCCTGCTGTAGGGCTTGCCGCCGGCAGATTCACCGCAAAATTCCTGTCCGCGCTTGATGACGGAAGGAGCTGGCTGCCTGTGATGACATCCCTGCCTGAGGTGTATGTGCCCCCCCACTGGATGCCAAGCTGTCTGGCAAAGTTGCTGTTTGCCTCTACTATCCTTGCTTCTATTTCTACCTGTGAAGTCCGGGTATCAAGTTCTTTGATAAGCTTTTTGGCGTTCTCAATATTGCGCGGCTGGTCCCTTATGACTACGGAGTTCGTCCTCAAGTCAGCGAAAGCCGCGCCCTCCGTACTCAAAATGGGCTTAAGCTGGCCAATGGTCACAGAAGGGTCGGCGTTATTGAGGCGGACAATCTCGGTTGACATGGATTCAGTCATATCGACTGTTTTGCCCACCCAAAAGACATTGTTCTTGATTGTGAACATGAGCCCTTTGGATTTTATAAGGATCTCGATAGCTTCCTTGCTCGGTATGTCTTTGAGGCTTAGGCTGATCTTGCCTTCCACGCCGTCGCCGATGATGATATTGTACCCGCTTTGCTGGGCAAGCGCGCGCAGCACATCGGTCATCTCGGCATCCCTCACCTCTATGGAAAAAAGCCTGTTCTGGTCAGCAGTGATTTTGGTTTCGGCAAAAAGGTCGGAAGAACAGGAGATGAAGGCTGAAACTATAAAAAAGAAACTGACAAGTCCTATTTTAAAACTTTTTAACTGCATTAAGGGACTCCGGGATTATCGGCCAATTCAAGCCTTATAGAGCCTGTTTCACCCAGAAGTATAACATGTGTCCTGCCTATATCAATAACTTTTTGTCCTGCCACAAGGCTCCCTTTATATACTATTCTGTCATTGATAATAGCCGATGGATTGGCGGTATTATAAAAGACGGCGGTAAGCTTTGTGTCAGGTGAAGCAGAGCCTGTTTTAGATACCTCCGGCACGAAAGGATCCTTTCCCCATTTAAGCGGGACCGACTTTGTAGGCGGCAGTTTGCCGATAAATGAAAGGGATTCCTCATCAATTGCAAATGAGGAACCCGCAATCGAAAAAACGGTCAAACCTGTTATAAGGATTAAAATTATCTTTTTCATATCAGTGCGCGTTGAGCACATAGGCGCTCAAATAAAGTTGAGAATTCAGGATTAGAGAAGTGTCATCCTTTTGTTCTATCATGAAGTTATCAACAACCATCAATCTCGGAAGGTTCTCTATCATCTCAAGGTAATTTCCGAAGGATGTATAGCGGGTTTCAAGGCTTATCTGGAAAGGAAGCCTGGAAAGCTCCCCCTTGTCCTCCGCAGGCATGGGCTTTATTGAGGTTATCCTGACTCCCTTGCTGAACCCGTTTTCGGATATCTCGGATAATATCCTCGATACATGCTTGTCGGAAGGGAGCCTTTCATTGAGGTCTTTAAGCCTGCCCTCAAGGATATTGAGGTTTACCGTTGCGTCAGTGACGGCCTTCCCGAGCCTTTCCGCAGCCTGCATCTCTGAATTTATCCTGTCTATCTCTGCTCCGGCATTTGTCATCTCAGCTTCAAGGGAGCTTATCTGCCTTGTGTTGTAAGGGTAGATAAATCTGAAAAAGACAAATGAGAAGACCACAAGTATGATGGCGCCCAACGCCTCTTTTTTTAGAGTTTTGAGCATCATTAGGTCGATTGATGAGAATTTTTTCAGAAGTTCACCATTCATACATTATCTCATCCGTTCTCTTAACGGTCATATAGACCTCGAAGTCATAAACAAGGCTTTTATTGGCTATTTCTTTTTTTTGTGAATAAGAGAGGCTTACATCCTGAAAATAACCAGAGTTCTCAAGCGTGAATATAAAATCAGCTATCGCCCTGTTAGATGATGAATTCCCGAGTACCCGTATCTTTTTGCCTCCCGAGCCCTGTATGTCGGATGTTGAAAGGCTCTTAAGCCATACTCCGCTTGGTATGTCATTGCTCAGTTTTTTTAGTATCGCTGACCAGGATATCCTTTTATCCGAGAGGTCTGAGGTAAGAGAAAGCCTTCTTTTAAGTTCTGCCTCAGCCTGCTGTATCCCTCTAAGCTTGGTTGAAAGCTCCGAGTACTGAGAGCTTTTTGAGATAAGGGCATCCCTTTGAGTTAGAATACCTGCTGCCTCAGCCTTCTTTTCGCTGATTGCAAGCCTCTGGTTTATGAACACAAGGGACAGGATAACCAGATACACTACTGCAACGGCTGAGAGGCTTTTTCTGATGCCTTGTATCCGCCACTGCCTCTGTATGTCATCAGGTATGAGGTTTATTCCCTTTATCATGGGTTCCTTGAGGCAAGGCCTGCCGCTATTGTCAGGCATGGGGCCATTGCCGATATAGTCTGCTTATCCATGTTTTGCGGAATTTTTACTCCCCTGAAAGGGTCGTCCGCAAAGCATGGGATACCGACAGCCTCAGTTATGAAACCTTCAATCCCCTTTAGCCGCGCAGTTCCTCCTGAAAGGAAAAGTTTCTGCACAGAGCCTTCCCTGAACTGGGCCTGATAGAAATTAAAAGACCTGTGAAGCTCGGCGCAAAGCCCTTCTATGGCTGATGCAAGTATACCCTTTGCCGCAGTCTCTTTTTCAGGCATGTTAAGCCCGTAAGTGATCTTTAATTCCTCTGCCTGGGCCTCATCGATGCGGAGCCCGTCTGCAAGCGCTGTTGTAAATCTTTGTCCTGCCGAGGGGATCTCCCTTGCGAAGGCGAGCTTTTTATTTTTGAATATGGCAAGAGTGCTTTTTGAATCTCCGATATCAAGCACCCCGTAATTGATGCCGTCCTCCCAGCTGTTGTTAAGGTGAAAAGAGGCCAAAAGCGCGGTCGGTACTGCCTCAACCACACGCAGGTCTATATCAGCCTCCCTGAACATGGACATGATCTTTTCTATATCGCCCTTCCTTGCGGCAAAAGCGATGAGAGAGAGCCTGTTCTCCTCTTTTGAGCCGTTTGAAAGCGTATAGTCCGCCACAATCTCCTCAGGCGGTATTGAAGTCTCTTTCCTTATTTCCCATCTGACAGCTTCTTTCAGGTCTTTCTCAGGCATCTTCGGAAGATAGATGTGCCTGAAGACAAGGGAAGAGCCTGTGATGAGGGTTGCTGCCCTTGAGCCCTTGAGCTTTTGGGATTTTACTATCTCAGCCAAAAGGCCCGGAGTTGCCGGGACTGACTGCCCGCCCTCCCTCGGGAGCTTGAAACAGGCGGCGGCTTTCAGGCTGTATGAACCGGGCTTTCCGCTAAAGGAGACAACCTTTACGGAATACGAGCCGATATCAATGCCGATAAGATTTTTACTGGTAAAAGGGAACATAGTTCCTTCAAGAGAGTTTATTCAGAGGCTTGCTTAAGGATAAGGGCCGGCTTCAGTTTCAGGACTTTCTTTCTGACTTCTTCATTGAGGACATTATCAGCGCTGCTCTTGAGAAATTCCTCATACTGTTTTAAGGCCGAGTTGGCCCTGTTAAGTTTTTCAAGAGAGATTGCCATATTAAGGCGTGCCTCCGAATACTCCGGCCTTAACTTAAGCGCCCTTTGAAAATATTCGATTGCCTTGATGTACTCGCCCCTTTTATCAAGAAGGCCGCCGTAGTTATTCAAGGCTTCCGGATAGTTCGGGTTTAATTCCAATGCCTTTTTAAATGCCTCTTCCGCCTCGAAGTCATTGCCCAGAGCCATTGAGGCAAGTCCGAAGTTATTCTGTAATACAGCGTCTTGACTGTTTACGGCAAGGGCTGCCTTGAACTCTTCCCTTGCCTTTATAAAGTGGCCTGACCTGTAGAAGATTATCCCCTGCTCATTGCGCTCAAGCGCGCTCTCTTTTTTTAGCTCAGGCTTTTTATCCTGCACAGTGGCCGCAGGCAGTACAGCAGCAGGCGCCTGCATTGAGGTCTTCTCGCCCCGTGAGCTTATAAACTTATAGGAAAAAGTCGCGGACACTGCCAGGACCAATAGAGTTAGTGCGGAGGCCGCAAGGTACCTATTTGCCGCAATGGTGCGGCTTGCAACCATAGTTGCCTGATTGGCTGAGGGGCTGTGGCCCGGCTCATCGCCTTCGAGCTTTTTCAATGCTTGATGGATAAGGCTCATAGACCTCTCAATTGGCACCTATTGTGCCTGCCGCAAGACTGAGGACTAACGGCCCAAGCAGAATACCTGCAAGCAGCGCAATCAAAAATGCGGAAAAAGCAATATGCGGGATATATCTGGCGTAAGCCGGGATAGGGCTCATTTTCTGAGGGCGTATGTATCCGTCACCTTCAAGCTCATCAAGGGCCTTGCGCATTATCTTCAGGTCGATAACCCTTTTGCTATCGACAAAAGCTGCTGTAAGTGCCCTGTCGCAGATTATGTTTATCATGCGGGGAATGCCGCAGCTTCTTTTGTAGACCTCAATTATGGAATCAGACGGAAAGCTGACCGTATCCGCGCCTCCTGCTATCTTCAGGCGGTTTTTTATGTACGCATCCGTCTCGCTGTAATCAAGCGGGTCGAGGTGATATCTTATGATTATCCTCTGATTGAGCTGTCTTAGCTCAGGCAAGCCAAGCTTTTCCTTAAGTTCAGGCTGGCCCACAAGTATTATCTGGAGGAGCTTTTCTTTTTCCGTCTCAAGGTTGGAAAGAAGCCTTACCATCTCAAGCGTTTTGGGGCTTAAGTTCTGGGCCTCGTCAATTATCACTACTGCCCCGCCGCCCTCGGTTGCCTTTTTAAGCAGGAATTCATTGAGCTTATCGAGATGCGCCTTTACGGTACTGCCCTCGACATTGAGGCCGAAATCCCCTGTTATGGTCTGCAGAAGCTCATGGTCTGATAAAACCGGATTTAAGATAAGCGCGCTTTCTATCTTTTTTGGAAGCTTTTCAAGGAGGGCCCTGCAAAGAGTGGTCTTGCCTGTGCCGACCTCACCGGTAAGCATGGTGAAGCCTTTTCTGCCGGTAATGCCGAAAGACATCAGGTCGATTGCTTCGCTGTGCTTTTTGCTCAGGTATAGAAATCTCGGGTCAGGTGTTACATGAAAAGGTTTCTCTGTAAGGAAAAAGAATTTCTCGTACATCTAATAACCTTCTTTCAGAGGTTCGCTTTTGCGATCCTATCCCTTGAACAAAAAGCAGAATTGTTCTAAATACCCGTATTATATTCTATTTTATCGTATTTTTAAATGTTTTTCTGGGCTGCGCCCCCTTTTTACCTCATCTCAAACCATTCGATGACATTGATCTTCACGGTCCCGCAGTCGCCTCCCGCAGTGATGTTATCCGTTACGGTCCTGTACTGGTCGTTTGCGCCACCGTCACTGAGGAAAAGGCCGCTCTCAGGCGGAGGGCTTGAATTTACGATTGGAGAATAAACCCCTGCAATAAACGAAGACGGTATGCTTACGCCCCCGCCCCCTCCTGCATTTGTAGGAGAGCCGAAGGTAACTGTCTGGATAGCGCCGGGAAGTATGGATACCGGGGAGTTAAGGAAGGCCTTGTATATGGCATTACCTCCTGCAGATGAATCATTGAAGGCAAAATAACTGCTTGTATTTAAGGCCATTGTCCCGGTTGCGCTGATGTTTTTTATCTGCATGGCAAATGAATAGGCAGTTCCGCAGCTTACGGCCATTGGGCTGAGACTGCCCCAATACTGAAGATTGGGTTGTGTCCATGCCGTGAAATTCACGGTATCTGTATCAGAGGCCGTCAGATAGCTTGCGGTGACTGTGGCGTTGGTATTCGTTGTGCTGTTTGGGGCAATAAGGTTGACGGTCGCCTGTCCGTTGGCGTCCGTAATTGCAGAAGATGAGTTTAATGTACCGTTTGTGGTTGAAAATGTAATGGTTTTGCCTGCAACAGGGTTGCCGCCTGATGTAAGGGTGGTTGTCATGGTGTAATACGAGCTTCCGTCAGCATAAAGAGGGCCTGTCGGAGTATGAGCAAAGGATAGACTGTTAGCGGTAAGTGTGACAGTGCTTCCAAGCGTGTTTGACTGACCGCTACAGCCTCTGGCAGTAATGGTCAAGGGGAAGGAGACGACCTTATCCGATGTAACGGCCTCCGTTGTGCTGAAAGTAATCGTGAATGATTTTGTGGAGCCTGAGGCGATGTCATTGGCTGAGTTTCCTGACTGGAATTGAACCGTATTCGAACACGGACCGCTCCAGCCCGCAGGGGCAGTTACTGAGGAACATGACCAATTGCCCCCTGCTGCGGGCGTCTGAATGTCTACCTGGTTAACCGAGCACCCGCCCCCGTTATAGACTGTCCATGTAAGAGGGAGGTTTACTGTAGCGCTTGAGGCTACTGACGGGGCAAGTGTCACAGAATAATTTGAGACATAGCCTGTGTTTGAATTCGCAGTATTTGTTGTAATGGGGCCGTTTGCGCTTGCGTAGCCGCTAAGGCAGTAAGCATGCCCTACAGAGCCTGTTATCTGGTATGTCCAGTAGAACACGCCTGAGCTGCCGCTGGCAAGCGAAGAGATGTTCGAAGGTGTCGGGCCTGATACGAGCAGTTCCGTTGCCCCTCCGGGGCATCCTGCAAGGATAGATGGGCTGATGTTTACAATGGCAGAGCTGCTGTTGTTTGTCGCAAGCATCTGTGCCGTTATTGTCTGCCCGGTGATGACGCTTGAAGGCGTAATGGAAAGAGAAGCAGTGAAGTTACCTATTATAACGGTATTTGAATTCAAGAGAGGTGAAGTTGCCGTACCTGTCTTGTTCGTAGCCCTCGCGCTAAAATAGACTGAGCCTGTATTATCCGCGCTGTACTGCCAGATTATGGTCCTGGTTTGACCTGAAGTTAGGGAAAATGCGTCAAGGCTGTATACGGCTGAACCTGAGACATGGCTTTCGGCGGTTGTTGAATTGCAGCCCCTTGTGATTCCAATAAAGCTTGTAGCGGTCTTTGCCGTGTAGCAGATATCTTCGGAATCTATCCTGATTGTGCCTGCCGCGGTAAACTCAGAGGTCGAGCTTACATTGATTACAGAGGCGTTAACATTATGATTGCCGTTTAATAGTGTAGAGCCGTAATAAGGGCCTGCGGTATTTGAAACTATGGCACTCGATATCGCAGGAGGGTTCGGGGTTGAACTGATTGAGGACTGGGCAGCCGTAGAGCGGTTCGTAACCTGCATTGTAACGGTAATGGTATTGCCCACGCCGGTTGAGTCGGGCGCGGCAGAGAGCGAAGCCTCAAGAGACCTGCGTGTCCATGTGGGCAATACGCCTGAACGGGTAAAGCCTCCCTGAGCGCCAATACTTACGCCTGTAAGAGTGTCTGTTGTCACATCCGAGGCCGCAGAGAGTGGCAGTACCGTGATATTAAATACTGTGCTTGTGCCTGGGGTTATCTCGTTTGCCGTAGAACCGCTGCTGCATGTTCCGCTTGGCTGCTGCTGTGAGAATACAACTGTTTGTATGTCGATTGTCTTAACGCACCAGCCCGAAGGCGGCACTGTAGATGAGCTGATATTGTATTTAGTCGTATCGACTGTAAAAGTTATCTCTCTTATATTTTTCGTAGAGCCTGCAATGTTTGTGACCGTAAACGGTACTACCGCGTCAGGGTCCTGCATGGTTACTTCTGTCCCTGCGGGCACTGTGACAGAGAAGGTATCCGCGCCGTAAGAAAGGACGGGCAGAAATATAAAAAACAGGAGCATCTTTATAAGTACGGCGATTTTTTTCATAGGATACTTTTAAGGATTCCTGCTAAACCCTGCGAATACCTCTCTCCTTGCGTTTGAATATTTTCCGAGCGAGATTATTGACCTCATGCATGCGTCAAACGGAGCGCCCTCAGGCTGGCCGCAGGTATTGCCTGAACCGAAAGATGATTCATCGGGATGCGAAATCCTTAACTTGTAACTGTCCCCATTTGTGCCTGAGACCCTTACCGTGTAAGTAACTGTAGCAGGTGCCGCGTCGGTTATCCTGTAGCGGATTATCTCGGGCATCTTGGTTGTCAGGGAGCTTGCGATAAGGGCGGCTGAAGCCGTAGGGTTGTTGCAATCAGCTATTGTATTATCATAAAGCTCTATCCCCATATTGCTTGCCGAGCCCCACGCAAGGGCGATATATACTGTACGGGACGGGTTTGCGCCCGTTGCTACGATTGTGCTTTCAAACGGTTCGCACTTATTTGAGGATGAAAGCGTTGAATCCCTGCTCTCGTATTCAAGCACCTCGGCATCGACAGTACCACTGCCGACAGGCTTACTTAAATACCCGTCTCTCCATGACCAGTTTGTGCTTACAGGTGTTTGTTTCAGATGCCCTATGGCTGACTCAAGGCCTGCCTCTGCCGCGTACAGGGCCCTTGTAGAGTTGACCTCGCCTGTTGATTCCTCAAGGCCTGTTGAGAAGAGCGAGACAAAGACAACGCCAAGAACGGTCAATATGGCGAGTATTATGATTATCGCTGTAACGGAGGCGCCTTTATCATTAATCAGCCTTTTCATTTTAACGGAAACTCCTCGGGTGGACCGATGCTTTTAGATCAATGCTGTCTTCACCTTTTGTAAGGGTCATGTTGACGGTTATGGTCCAGATATCAGTCACCGCAGCCGCAGTTGTGCCGTCCTGCTTCATGTACTCAAAGGTGAACGCGCTTACATTATTGGCAAGGATATCCTCCGGGTCAGTAGCCCCTGAGCCCTGCCTTAGCTTGACTGCTACCGCGTCAAGCCTGAAGCCCCTGCCCTGGTAATCAGTATTCACAAACCTTACCTCCGAGGCTGTCATGGCGGTAATATCGGTTGCCTGAGGCGTGCAGGTACTCCCTGACTCTGTGCATCTTATTGACCTTAGCTCCCTTGAAATCCTTTCAAGTGCAAGGGTCCCCTGCTCAGTCAGGTCCTTTCTCCTGTCAAGTGATGAGAACGCCCGTGTGCCTTGCAGAAGAAGTACCGTAACGACGGTTGAGACAATGCCGATGATGACAATGACCATCAGCACTTCAAGGAGCGTAAAGCCTTTTATGTATTTCCTGATTTTCATTTAATGGTTCGTAATTACGGTTATGTAATCGATTGAATTGCCCTGCCATGACATAATGACACGCACTCTTTTAGCCCGTATATCGGAATCAGTGCAATTGGGCATTGTGCCGTTTGAGGTATTAAGGTCAGCTTCCTGAACGCAGAAGACCTCTACCTCCCTTGTGAACCTGTCGAAAGGCGCAGGAAGCGCCGCGGCAGCTTCTGATACAATGGAGTTGAACCCGTTTGCCTTTTTATCCGCGATGACCTTTTCCATCTTCTCCTGCGCGAGCGCGGTTGCCTGCGTCAGTATCACCTGGTTGGGGCTTGAGCCTATGCCGACAAAATACATGAGTATGCCTGTGCCGATGACGCCGAGGATGATTATCACCATCAGGGCCTCTATCAGGGTAAAGCCTCTCATGTATTTTTTATCCGTGGTACGCATTATGTCCTACTGTATGGCGGTAAGCCCTGTATTTGGGATCACAGTTATTGTCATTGATTCGCTGCCTTTTGAGACGGCAACGCTTTTTGCGGCTGTGAGCTTTGCCCTGTCGCTGTCATAAGGTATGCCGAAATTATCAAACTCAAGTATGCCTGCGACTGCGCCTCCAAAGTTTGCGCTTACCGTAAATCCTGCGTAAGTCCCGCTGTCAAGCTGCACGCAAAAATAGTCTTCACCGGTTGCAGGGTTCCTCGCGCTTTCTATTGTTCCTGAGGCGTTGGGGTTCTCACCCCATGTGCCGTTATTATTTGCGTCATTGACGATTGTGTATTGGTTTGTGCCTGTGCAGTTTGCGTCAGCCACATTGAAGCGTATCCTGTAGGCAAAGGTGGGATTTGTAGCTGTTGGGGTGTCGAGCCTGCTCCTTAAAAGGGCAAGGCTTTGTGTGTAACGGATATCATCTCTGATTTTACCGGCAAACGCGGCTGTTGTAACGGATTCCGTTCCCCTGAATATCAAAGGGGAAGCGGCAACAGCCACAACGGCAACCAGAATGATTACCATCACAAGCTCTATAATGGTAAAGCCTTTTTTATCCATACGCTTCTTTAATGCATTATATTATGTAGCGGCAAAACCTTCAAGCTTAGAACCTGTATATGTAGATTGAATACCCGACATTGCCGTAAGGCTTTATCTGCCTGAAAGGAGCATAGAAATCCTTGTCAGTCAGATATACCCCGTCAAGCATTGTCGCGCTGATGGCAAACCAGCCTTTAAGGGGTATCTCGTCTTTTGCGTTCTGAGGCTCCGGTATCATAAAGCTCGGCAGATATTCGTAGTTGATGCCAAAGTATTTAGGGTCGCTGCAGCCGAAGTAGGCAAGTTTAATGCTCTCTATCTGATGCTCGTCCATAAAGATTTTAAGGCTTTTGAGGTCCTGCCCCCAGTCGATGTTTGAGTCCGCAAGGTATTTATAACCGTTCTTTGGCCCGCCTATCAGTTCATTGAAATACGCAAGCTGATTCGGGTATATCAATGCGGCTGAATAGGCGTACCAGACAATACCGCCGTAAAAAACGGCCCTTGCCATTTTTATGCTCTGCGTTTTGATGCTCGGCACAAAGCCTATAAGTGTAAAAAGGAACGGATAAGCAGGCAGGATGTGCCTGAGGCCAATATTGACCTTCTGAAGCGAAAACACGGTAAAGATGATTGATGCGGGTATGATTAAAATGAGCGATTTTTTAAGAGTTTCCTTTTCTACAATGCTGTAAAGGACTGATGCTATAAAAAAGACGATAGTCGGTATCGGCGTCTTTATCAGAAAGGCTATAATGAAATAATACCACCAGCCTGCGTTTGAGTATTGCCCCATGAGGAACGCAGACTTTCCGTCCGCTACTCCCATCAGCACTCCTGCGATGCTGTAGAGGTATGCCTCAGGCAGGATTTTAAGGGCTCTGAGCTTATCGAAAAACGGCATGAACGAAGATGAGGCAAATTTATCCCACATAAGGGGCTGATAATACGGGCTTGCAGAATGATACCTGAACCCGTAGATGCCCCAGATAAAAATATATGTCAGAAGTATGATGGAAAGATAATGCGGGACTGCCTTTATGCCATCTTTCTTTATACCTGCGATGAGCGCGAAGGCAAACAGGGGTAAAAGAAGCATTGCGGTATGCTTTGAAGTAAAGGCAAGCGCAAGCGCAACAGAAACCGCAAGGGCATTTGCGGGCCTTAAATTATTTGAGAGCTTATACAAATAATAGGCGGAGATGAAAAAGAAGGCTGTTGCTGGCATATCGGTCGTTGCAAGGCTTGTATGCGCAAGTATATTCGGGGAAAGGGTATAGAAAAATAACGAAAGGTATGCGCCTTTTATCCCCCAAAGCTCTTTGGACCAGATGAAGACATAGATGCCGAGTATCGCGCCAAGTATTATATTGGGAAGCCTCGCCAGGAATAGGACAGTATCGCCACTGGTCTTATTCTCATAAAGGAATTTAACAGAGTAAGGGAAGAAATCAGAACCTGTTGAGCCTTCAGGCTTGACAGCTTTATTAAAGTCAAGCTCAGTAAGTGCGGCAGGCAAAATGCCTGTCAAAAGCCTTCCGAAAACAGGATGATTAAGCGGAGAAAGGTAATCCATGCCTTCGGTAGCGTAAGCGTACCCTGACATAATATGGGCAGGCTCGTCCCATGTATTGGATTTTTTATCGGCAATGGAGCACGCCTGCGCTATGAAAATAAAAAGGAATGCGGCAACAAGGATAGCGTGCCTGTATTTTGAAAGAAGATTCATATTCTTTTCTTCCTTATTGAAAGGAAAACACCGGCTGCGACAAGTAAAAGCGCCGTTGCGGAACTGATGTACGCGCCTATTTTAAATGACAAAGGGCAATAGACGAACCTCACTTCATGCTGGCCTCTTGAAAGAAGAACTCCCCTCATCACATAATTTGCCTTGAGTATCTTTGTCTCAACTCCGTCCACCAAAACCTTCCAGCCCGGATAATAGCTTTCACCCGCAATGAGGAGCGCAGGCTCACTGCTCGCCGCTTTAAGTGTTATTGAATTGTTCCTGTAATCCAGAACCTCTATTTTGCCTTGAACACTGCCTGACTTATCGAGGCTTTTTAAAAACTCAGGCTCTTCTTCAAGCAGGGCGGCACTGGCAGGCGTGAAGTTCTTATCAGGTATCGTCTTTACATATTCTTCCGGCTTTTTTATGACCCTGTAGTCATCTACGAGGAAAAAGCGTGGAAGGTAATTCAGGTTCTCATATATCTTCAGCGTCTTGAGCTTCTCGAATTCATCCGTAACCTTATCTGTCCCTATTATCTTTCTAAGCGCAAATTCTTTTGAATTTATTTCAGGGATTGAAAGGACATATTTGACATTGAGCATCTGAAGGATGTTCGTGGCGTCAGGCGTCTTTTGAGTAGCCATCAGTTCGTAGACAGCGGTGAAGTCCCCTCTCCTCATAACTTCAAGCCCGTATATGTCGAAGATGTGGTGTTCAATATTATAACCGTTGAGTTTTTCCTTATCGAGGCTCAGCCCCATCTTCCTTACCTTTTCAAAAGCCTTTGTCTGAGGTATCTCCACACTGGCGTTAAAAGTCTTTGGCGTGACAAATATCCTGTAGAGCCCCTTGTCTTTTGATAGGAACTCCATTGCCTCGCTCTTGCTGTGATATTCATTTGACGGAGTTGAGATGTAGTATCCCTCATGAGCGAAGAAAAGGTCGATTGAAAGTATGGCAACGACAGCATAAGGCAACGCCTTCCTGAACCTTTCTTTTTTTAATCCGGCGTAGATGACAAGAGGAAAGACGGTCAGGAAAAAGAGAGCCCTTTTTGTATTGAATATATTTATGTCAGCGTAATTGAATTCGGGATAATCCAAGCCGCCCCTGATAAGCGCGGCCCTGATTTCCGTACCGTAGAAATCCATCAGGCCGAAAGATATCGCGGAGATGGTTGCTACAGCCAACATGGCAAGGATAATCCTTTTAATGAGGATATCTTTTTCTTTGATGCCTTTTATGAGATTGTCAAAACCAAAGCCTGCTGCAATCGAAGTAAACAGAAAGAAGACGAAGAGGAATTTTACCGGATACCTGAACTTGTTGAAGAAAGGAAAATAAGAATACAGATAATGGTAAAAGAGCGAGTTCTTTCCCATCGCAAGCACAAGGAAGATAACAGCCGTAAATATAAATGGCAGGGCTTTTCGCTTCGATTTCACAAAAAAGAAGACCGAGAGCATGAAAGGTATGACACCGATATAGACTGTCTTAAGCCAGCTCTGGTTAAGCCAGTACTTCTCTTCCGAGATGCCTATGCCGTAAATGTCAGGTATGAAGAACTGGATGAAGTCCTTTATGTCAAACGACCAGATGGTAGCCTCAAAAAAACTCAGCCCCTCTGCCCTTGTTGACTGGTTGGCAAGCTCAAGGAACGGCAGCAGTTGCACGGCTGAGATGGACAGGAACACTGCTATCGAAACAACGAAAAGGCCTAACCTCTTGATGATAGGGGTTGAGCTTTTGTCTTCATTAAAAAAAATCTGCGGGCTCAATGATAACAGGAAGAGCAAGCCAAGAGAGCCGAAAAGCACCTCGATCCCTCCGCCTGTAAACATGACCGCAAGGACAAGACCTGTCATTACAGAATAAAAAACGGAAGCCCTGGTCAGTGCCCTTAAATAAAGAAGAATCAGGAGCGGCACCCATGCTACGGAAAAAAGGGTGCTCATTACATTATGGACTGAGAAGAGATAACCGCTGAGCATGAATGCAACTGCCGAGATAAGGGAAGCCGCATAGCTTGCCTTCAGTTCCCTTAGCAGCAGAAAAGTGAATGCGCCGGCAAGAAAAAAATGTATTATGATCGACCAATTGAACGCGAGGTCAAAGGGCAATGCGAGAAAAATTATGTTTACAGGATAAAAGATCCCCGGCTGAAGTGTAGCAAGCAGAGGATGCCCGCCGAATGAATAAGGGTTCCATAAAGGCAGTTCTCCTGCTTTTATGGCTTCAACCCAAAGGAGCCTTGGGGGAATGAAAAAACCTGCCAGATCCCTTTCTGAAAGTATGCGGGAACCGCTTAAAACAGAATGGAAAAGCCCTGAAGAGAGTATGAAGAGGTATAAGAAAGAGATAGCATATCTTGTTCGTGACAAATTAGTTATGCCTGAAATGAATGCAGCCTTAAGGAATCCCGGTAAAGAGAATTAGCTCTTAAGGCTGCGGTTTTTGTTTTTTTTAATGTTACCTTAGAAGCCGTATCCTACCTGAGGGCCGTTGCCTGTAAGGGTAATTGTCATTGTGTAGTTTGTTGCGCCGCCAAGGTTGATGGCAATAGTGGATGTGCTATTGCTTCCGTTTGTAAGCACTGTATTGCCGGGTGTTACGGTTGCGCCTGAGATATTGGCGTTGAAAAGTATGCCTGTATCAGGCCCGCCCGTTGTGCCGAGTATGTAGCCTGTGTTCTTAAGGAGGAACTGAGAGTGGAGGATGTTTGCCGCCCCTGAGACCGCCCCTGCTACACCCTTTGCCGTGCTTACCCTTGCGTCATCCTGCAGATTGATAAACCTCGGGACCGCTACAGCCGCGAGTATCGCAAGAATTACAATGACCATGACAAGCTCGATTAAGGTGAAGCCTTTCTCATTCCTGATTTTCATATGTGCCTCCTTTGTTAATTCCTGTAATTTAGTCATAACATAACCATATATTAAGTCAAGCTTTTTTAAAGCCGTAGGTTATTAATAATCTTACGCTTTTTGCCTACCATGTCTCGTATCCGCCTGTCGTGGGAGTGACCTTTCCCGTCTCAGGGTCGTATTCATACCTGTTGCCGAAAGGGTCAAGCGGGTTGCCTTCAGTATCCAGCGTGGCTGCCTCCACATATTTTCCTACAATCTTTATTTGATAATCGGTGCCCTCGATATCAGACCCGGCTACAATAATATCTTTTGAAACAAGCTCATTGAGAGATAAAGGCAGCCTGTCATTTATGAGCACGAAATGAGTGACGGCATCCCTTAAAGAAGAAAGCTCGATTCTTAATGCAGTCTCCTTCAATGGCTTGACAGAGGTCGAATACTTCTCAATCGCCATGAAAAGGAAGAAGGCTATAAGCAGAGTAACAAGTAGTGTCTCAAAAACCGTCCTGCCTTCGGCGCGCTTAAAAAAGGGCTTTCGCTCCGCGGAGCTGTTCATTTATCTCCTTACTATCTTCATTATATCCCACATAGGAAGGAATATCGCGAGAGCAAGGAACAGTACCATTGCGAATATGAAACTCAGGAGTATCGGTTCAAGAAGAGTTGTAAGATTCCTTATTGTGGCATCAACTTCCTGGTCGTAATATTGCGCCACTTTCTCAAGCATCTCATCGAGATTGCCTGTGTCTTCGCCTACCGTGACCATCTGCAGCATCATCGGCGGGAAATGCCTGCTTTTGCTCATTGGCTCGGTGAGGCTTTTGCCTGCCCTCACCTCTTCTTCTATCCGTTTGATATCAGCGGCAATGGCCTTGTTCTCAACTGCCCTTGATACTATATCAAGGGACTGGAGTATCGGAAGGCCGCTTTTATAAAGCGAGCCAAGGACCCTTGAGAACCTCGACAGTATTGATTTATGCGCGAGAGGCCCGAATACCGGAATTCTCAGGCTCAGGTTATCCCAGTTGAGCTTTCCCGATTCTGTCTTGAGATACGACCTGAAACCCAGATACAAAATGATAAAAAGAACGAGAGCTATGTACCAGTAATTTACAAATGCGTCTGACAGTACGATAAGTATCCTTGTGGGGAGCGGCAGTTCGATTTTAAAGCTCGCGTATAGCTTGGCGAACTTAGGTATAACGAAGTTCATGAGGACTACAACTGCGGCAACGATAGCGCCTATTACTATCTTCGGATATAATGTCGCAGATTTTACCTTAGACCTGTTCTCAGAGGTCTTCTCAAGCATGAAGGCAAGCCTGTCCAGAACGCCTTCGAGTATTCCGCCCGCTTCTCCTGCCTCTATCATATTGGCGTACAATTCAGGGAATTCCTTATGTTTGGATATGGCTGCGGAAAGGGATGCGCCTCCTTCCACTTCTTCCCTTATTGCCTTGATTATCTGAACGAATCTGGGATTCGCGACCTGCCGTTCAAGTGCGTAAAGAGACCTTGTCAGCGGGACTCCTGCCCCGAAAAGGGTTGCAAGCTGGCGGCTGAAGAGTATCAGGTCCTGCGGAGATATTTTTTGAAATGAATCGAGCCCCGGCAGCTTTAATGACCTGCCCTTTGCCATTACCTGAATGGGGATGAGCCCCATTCTGTCAAGAGCCGACTCAAGCTGGCTTTTATTCTCAGCCTCAAGGCTTCCGGTTACCAAAGAGCCTTGCTTATCTCTTGCCCTGTATTGAAAAGACGGCATATTCTATTTTCTCAGTCCACGACCTGTGTTGCCTGCAGGACTTCCTCTACAGTAGTGTGCCCGCCGACAACTGCCCTAATGCCCTGTATCCTTAATGATTTGAAGCCCTTTTTCCTTGCGGCTTCTATGACAGTGTTGTTATCTGATTTGGAAACTATCATTGAGCGAAGTTCCTCATCAAGCACGAGTACCTCGTAAATGCCGATCCTGCCCTTGAGCCCTGTGTTTTTGCAGGCAGTGCAGCCTGAGCCCTTATAGAACTGGGGAACTTTGCCGGGGAATTTCACCCCAAGCTCGGCGATAAGACGCTGGTCAGCGTCAAACGGCGCCTTGCAGTTGTCGCATATCTTTCTTACAAGCCTCTGCCCGACAATGCACGAGACTGCCGAGGATACGAGATATGGCTCTATCCCCATATCAAGAAGCCTTGAAATAGTGCCTATCGCGTCATTGGTATGTATGGTCGATATTACGAGATGGCCTGTCAAGGCCGCGTGTATGGCGATATCCGCGGTTTCTTTGTCCCTTATCTCTCCTATCATCACGATATCAGGGTCCTGCCTGAGTATATGGCGCAGCGCACTGGCAAATGTAATTCCGACCTTGGTATTGACCTGTACCTGATTTATCCTTTTGATGTGGTATTCTACCGGGTCCTCGACAGTAACAAGGTTCTTATCCATGGTGTTGAGGAGGTTCAGTAATGTATAAGCGGTGGTTGTCTTACCGCTTCCGGTCGGGCCTGTAAGGAGTATCATCCCGAAGGGCCTTTTTATTATCTTTTTAAGTATTGCCAGGGTATCGGGGTTTGGCGTCAGGTGGTCGAAATCAAGGACAAGCTTGCTTTTATCCAAAAGCCTTAAGACCGCTTTTTCTCCAAAGATGGTAGGTAGCGTTGAGAGCCTTATGTCAATGTCATGGCTGCCGAGCTTCACTACAAAGCGCCCGTCCTGAGGAAGCCTCTTTTCCGCTATATCAAGCTCGCCTAATATCTTTATCCTTGATATTACCGCAGGGTGCCACCTGAGCGGAAGATTTGCCGTCTCCTGCAGCACTCCGTCTATGCGGAGCCTTATTCTTAATGTGTCCTCATCAGGCTCTATATGGATGTCTGAGGCGTACTCCATGACAGCCCTTGAGATGATGAGATTTACAAGCTGTATGATGGAAGTGTCAGCCGCTATCTTCTCAAGCTTTTCAGGAAGGTCTTCCTCGCCCTTAAGAAGCTCAAGGCCAGAGGCCTGAACCTTTTTAATCATCTCCTCAAGAGAGGTCTCCATGCCGTAGTACTGATTAATGGCCTTGAGTATCTCGGTCTCTGTCGTTACAAAAGGCTCTACGGTGCGGTTTGTAATCCTTTTTATCTCATCGATGGCAAAGACATTCAAAGGGTCAAGCATCGCTACCTTGATGCTATCCTTCTCAGTCGATATCGGAAGGACCATGTAACGCCTTGCGATTGCCTCAGGTATCAGTTTGCTTGTCTGCGGATCAAGGATGGTGTTGGAGAGCATTATGGAAGGCATCTGGTACTGGTCTGCCAGCGCCTTTGCGATGTCTTCTTCGGTGGCATAGCCAAGGTTGACAAGGACCTTGCCTATACGGGTATTGGTCCTTTTGCCTTCACGCAGGACCTCTTCGAGCTGGGCAGAAGTGATGACACCCTTGGCTTTGAGTATCTCTCCCAACGGCTGGATTTTCTTGATTACCGTCATCTTCTGCCTTCCGGTACTTTCTCTGTGAAGATTATCGTATTGGGAAAATCTTGTCAAATTTCAAGCGGATTTTGGATTTTCGGCTTAAAGCTCAAAAAGAAACAGGGAGCGGCAAAATAGGCGATGGACTCATAAAATGGAGCTGATAAATATGAGAGAGTATCTAAAATCCTGCTTTGATTACGGTTATTATATTCCAAGCAGAGGTAAAATAAAACAAATTTAAAATAGGGCTCGGGAAAATAAAAAAACCCGGGAGGTAAAATCCCCCCGGGTTGGCGTTTCGTTTTATGCAGTTCAGATTAGCCTACGAAGCTGCACTTTGAAGCCGCTGTCCTTGTATCCATGTTGCGGCCTCTGTTGATATGGTCGTCTATCTCGGCTGCGCAGCCTATCATCCTTCCGAAGAGGAATGTGGTGAATGCCGCGGCTTCGACTTCCTTATCCGACATCTTGCCTGTGTTGAAGGCTTCCCATACGACTTTAAGGAGGATGACGGCAATGACCGCATCGACATTGACGCAGTACACATTGGAGCTGACCTTTGCCTCATAAAGCGACCTTACAAGGTTCTGATAGAATTCGAGGAACACATTGTAGATGCCTTTTTCCTCAAACAGTGAGCTTACGAACCTTTCCCTCGGGTCAAAGTTTACTTCCTTGCCCTTGAATACCGGGTGGTTAACGCAAGGTATCTTCATGTACTCGATATTTCCGAATGCCTTCTGGTCAGCCTTGTACTTGGCGTATGACTTGGCATATTCATCGGCAATGGCCTTAAGGTTAAGCCCGTGCTTTTTGTCAGCCGGGTTGTTGAGCCCTTTGCCCTTGAACCTGTCGATGAGGAACGCGATGGCTTCAAAGCCGTTGCCGCCGTGCGCAAAGCCTGTGTGTGTAAGGAATCCGATAAAGGCCTTGTTTATCTGAACCCTGTGCGGGTCTTCGGGGCCGTCGGAGCTTACGCCGCCTTTGCAGCCCTGCGCTGAGATCGTGCCCGGGCCGTTTGAGATGATAAGGCCAAGAAGCATTGAGAACTCGAAACGCTCGGCCTCAGTCGGTTTCCTGCCGATAAGGGCAAGGAATGCCGCGTCAGTAAATGTCCAGTTCCCGATAAGGTCTTCGTTCTTCACACCGCAGAAGCTGTCGTCTGTCTGCTTTACAGCAGGCACGCTGCAGCCTACGAATGAAGAGAATACCCTTGAGTACCAGGGCAGAGCTGTGATTGTTACCTTTGATATATTCCTCTTGAAGAGCGGCTCCCATCCCAGTGTCATCCAGATCGCGGCAAGAATCGCGCTTGAAGAGGGGTTGCCTCCGGCGGCTTCTGTTACGAACTCAACGAATACGGACTTTTTGCCGAGCTTTGCGAGGCTCTGAAGCATCAGTCCCGACCTCTTGTCGTCTTTACAGGCAACGAGAGATTTTTTTGCGTCATCTGAAAGGCCCGCAAGAACGGCTGAGCAGTCAAATTTGTCAGCGGGGTTTGTAAGCCCTGAAGACTGGAAGCTCTCAAGTATAAGTTCTGATGTACCGATTGCCTTCTTTACCTTGCCCTTGCCAAGTATCGAGATAGCCGCTGAAAGAACGCTATTGGGTGAGCTTTCAGCTTCCCTCGCCGCGTCAGCCGCGATATTTGACGGGTTATTGTGATGGTTCAGATAGGCATTGAAAGCGATATTGGCAAGAGACCTGCCAAAATCATCCGGGTAGCCCTTAAGGAGCGAGAACACAAGATTTTCCTCAAGTGAACGCTTTGAAGCGTCGAGGATCGACATGTTGTAGAGCTTTGTCACCTGCGTGTTCGGGTCCATCATGGAGGCGCCGCTTGCGTCCTTCATTGTCTGCCTCGGGTACTGCGCGCCGACCTGCTTGTTTATGTGATCGATCTGCTCGTCATACGGAGCTTCCGCGCGTACTGCCGGCACATCGAGTTCCTTTGGCAGCTGCAGTGAGGCATTGTTCGCAAACCAGCACTTAAGCGAAAGGTCACCCTTTGGCTCGAAGTCAGGCTTTATCCCGTTAAGCTCCATTACCTTTGTAAGGGCTTCGGGTATGTAGGCGATATTGGTTACAACCGCGCCCTTCTTTGAGAATATCGGGGTCTGAGGGGTGTAGATTCCGTCAACCCCGAAGTAATCCATATACCACTTCTCTTTTGCCTTTGCGTCATCGCCTGAGCCCGCAAGGCTGCCTGCGTGTCCGCAAGCCTTTGTAAGCCTTGCCTTCCACCTTCCGACAACGCATGCTACCGTAGGCTTTGTTATATTTAGCTCGTGCTCATAGTATCCGCCCGGCTCTGTGTAGATGACCGCAGCCTTTGACCTGTCGTCGTTGTCAAGGGCATGGAAGAACTCTTTTGGGGCATAATGGATGTAAACATCCTTGCCGCTTGATACGGAGGTCGTTGTTCCCCAGCCCTTTGTGAGCAGGTAAACGGCTATTGTCGTTGTGAAGTTGCCTGAGTTTGAGAATAAGGCGACCGACCCCTTTACAAGTGATTCCTCAGGCTTGTTACCGCCGAGGGCTCCGCCAATCCTGACCTTGTTCCATGCGTCCGCAACACCAAGGCAGTTTCCGCCGAACACATCTATTCCGTTTGTCTGGCATATCGCCCTTATTATCCTTGCGTCATTGACCGATATCTTCTCTGTAAGGATAATGATCTTTTTAAGGTCAGGGTTATGCCTTACAGCTTCAGCGACACCGTCCTTAACGCCTGAAGGCGGCAGGTAGATGACTGCCGTGTTGAACTTATGCCCTGCTTTGATGCCTTCGAGTATCGAGTTGTAAACAGGGATGTTGCCTATCTTCGTCTCGAGGGACTGACCGGATCTTCCCGGGCTTGTTCCGAATACAATATTTCCGCCTGAATATATGTGGCTTACCGGCGTGACTGTCTTACTCTCATTTCCGGTGATATTAAGTACGACTACCCGGTCTTCTCTTGTCGCTATCTCAGACAGCGAGTTTATTCCTACATAGTAAGGAAAATTTTTAAGGCCTTGTTTGTGCATGACTCCTCACCCTTAAGTTTAATTTTAGGTGCTATTTCCTGGCAGGCTCTGCAGCTACGGCATTGCCTGACCCAAGTTTCTGGTTGAACATAGCCCTGCCTTCCTTCTCCATCCACTTATCGATATTGAGCGCGTAGTTGACGACTTCGCTCATGGCGCTGTCGTGGCCGAATATCCTGTAAGGGAGCTTAAGGTTCTCAAGGGTATCCCTCATGTAAGCCATACCCCTGATAAGGTTCGGGCCGCCCCTTCCGATTACGACAAAAAGAGGTGTGGGGCCGTTTTTGTAGAAGTAGTCCTTAAGGGCGTCTGCCATTGCCCTGAATGTCTCGTAGATGTCGGTGTTGTTTGCCTTGCCGCCGATTATAAAGAGGACATTGGACTGCTTGAGCCAATGCTTGAAGCATATTCTTGAGATCTGGTACATCTTCTCGTAAGGCGGGTTTCCGCCGAAGTCGGAAGATATTGTAGCCCTCTCACCGAGAAGCTCAGTAACAAGCGCGTTCGCGCCGCCGCCGAATGTGGGGGCTGTTATCGTGCCTTTCGGGTTGATGACGAAAACATCGCTCTGGCCCTGGTATGTCCTTAACTGGTTGATTTCCTGCTCGAACTCTGAATAATCGGATGCAAACAGATGGGCAGGAAGATCAAGCCTTTTCCAGGCCGGGTTATCGATGTCAAATGAACCTTTGAAGTCGCAGGCAACGGGAATAAGCCTTCCCTTTGAATCAGCGCTCATCCTTATCGGGTTAAGCTCCAATGTGCTCATGCCGTAGTTGTTGTAGAGCGTCCAAAGCTTGGGCAGGTTCTGTACGAGCGGGCTTATTATCTCGCAAGGCGCGCCGAGCTGTGTAAGGGCGTTTGAGATATGGAAGCTCTTAAGCCCTGTAAGCGGGTCAAAGGGCACTTCCATTATCTTGTCCTTGGGAAGCTCTTCGATATCCATACCGCCGTGGTGCGTAATGGTCATTATAGGTGAACGGTATAATGTTGAATCGCTGATTGAAAAATAGACCTCATGTTCTGCCGGAACGCCGCCTTCGAAGGTGACTCCGTCAGCCTTGACTGATGTATTGCCGAAGGTGTGCTCGATGAAATAGAGCCTTTCCTTCTCTTTGAGGGCTGTTGTGATATCCTTTGCCCTGCCGATAAGGCCTGCCTTGCCTTTTTTGCCGACACCGCCCTTGAAAATGGGCTTTATGAAGACCTGTCCGCATCTTTTGATGAGGTCTTTGATCTCATCAACACTTGCCTCAGGGCCAAGGACTTCGGCAGACGGGAACTCAACGCGCTTTAAAAGCTTGCTGCCCCACTGAAGGCCTGTAAGCTGCATAACTACCTCCGTTATTCAATTTATCTTGTAAATCAGTGATTATTAATGCTCTTCCCTGATCAGCCTTTTCAGGCGGCTCAGGGAAGAGCCATGCATCGCTATTCTTTAGATCGCGTCTATAATCGCGTTTAATGTCGCGCTGGGACGCATTGCCTTTGCTGTCTTTTCCTGATTAGGATGATAATAGCCGCCGATGTCCTGCGGTTTTCCCTGGGCTCCGTTAAGTTCCGCAATAATCTTTGCTTCATTTTCAGAAAGCTGCTGCGCAACTTTGGTGAAGCGGTTCTTAAGGTCTGTGTCTTTATTCTGCTCAGCCACTGCCTGCGCCCAGTATAAAGCGAGGTAGAAATGGCTTCCGCGGTTATCAAGCTCACCTACTTTACGGGCAGGCGACCTGTTGTTGTCCAGTATCTTGCCGATTGCCTGGTCCAGTGTTTCAGCAAGCACCTGGGCCTTGGCATTTTTGAACATATTGGCCAGATGCTCCAATGATACTCCAAGCGCTAAAAATTCTCCAAGGGAATCCCATCTCAGATAGCCTTCCTCAAGGAACTGCTGAACATGCTTGGGGGCTGATCCGCCTGCGCCTGTCTCAAAAAGCCCGCCGCCGTCCATAAGAGGTACGATAGAGAGCATTTTTGCGCTGGTGCCGAGTTCAAGGATAGGGAAAAGGTCTGTAAGATAATCACGGAGCACATTGCCTGTGACTGAGATTGTATCCTTACCTTGCCTTATGCGCTCGAGTGAGAAACTTATAGCCTCTTCGGGAGTCATGATCCTGATATCAAGGCCCTTTGTATCGTGATCCTTCAGATAACGGGTGACTTTCTCTATGAGCTGCGCGTCATGCGCCCTGTTCTTATCCAGCCAGAAAACAGCAGGGGCGCCTGTCGCCTTTGCCCTTGTGACTGCCAGTTTTACCCAGTCCTGAATAGGTGCGTCTTTTACCTGGCAGGCGCGGAAGATATCGCCTTCTTCCACATTCTGCTCAAGCAGTGTTTCACCTGCGGCAGTGACAACCTTTATGGTTCCGTTTCCGGGAGCCTGGAATGTCTTATCGTGAGAGCCGTACTCCTCTGCCTTTTGCGCCATAAGGCCGACATTGGGTACGCTTCCCATTGTCTTGGGATCAAAAGCGCCGTGCTTTTTGCAGTCTTCTATAACGACCTGATAAACTCCGGCATAACATCTGTCAGGTATTGTTGCTTTGGTATCGTGGAGCTTGCCATCCGGTCCCCACATTTTTCCTGATTCGCGGATCATGGCGGGCATGGATGCGTCAACAATCACATCGCTCGGCACATGAAGGTTGGTGATTCCTTTATCAGAGTTCACCATTGCCATTTCGGGGCGGTTCTTATAAACAGCCTTGAGGTCCGCTTCGATCTCAGACCTCTGGGCATCGGGCAGCTTTGCTATCTTAGCGTAAACATCGCCCAATCCGTTATTGGGATTGACGCCAAGCTCTTTGAATACGGCTGCGTGTTTATCGAATACATCTTTGAAGAAAACGGTAACGGCATGGCCGAACATGATGGGGTCGGAGACCTTCATCATTGTGCCTTTGAGGTGTAAAGAGAAGAGTACTCCCTGTTTCCTTGCGTCTTCGATCTGCTCTTCAAAGAATTTGCGAAGCGCCTTGCGGCTCATGACGGCAGCGTCAATTATCTCGCCTGCCTTAAGGGCTAACTTATCTTTAAGGACTGTTGTCTTTCCGTCAGCGCCGACAAATTCGATCCTGGCAGTTTCGGGCTTGGCAACGGTTGTGGATTTTTCAGTGCCGTAGAAGTCGCCGCCGCTCATGTGCGATACATGGGTCTTTGAGTCCGCGCTCCATGCGCCCATTTTATGCGGGTTCTTTCTCGCGTAATTCTTGACTGAAGCTGCCGCCCTGCGGTCTGAGTTTCCTTCCCTGAGAACCGGGTTTACGGCGCTGCCTAAAACCTTGCCGTATCTGGCTTTGATATCCTTCTCGGCGTCAGTTTTCGGGTCTTCGGGATAATCAGGAACATTAAAGCCCTGAGACTGAAGTTCCTTGATTGCGGCCTTTAACTGCGGTATGGATGCGCTGACATTCGGCAGTTTGATGATATTGGCTTCGGGTAATTTTGTGAGCTCGCCCAATGCGGTCAGTTCATCAGGAATCCTTTGGCTTTCAGTGAGGTTTTCGGGAAAGTTTGCGATGATTCTTCCCGCAAGGGAGATATCCCTTGTTTCAACATCAATGCCAGCTGCCCCGGTGAATTTTTTAATGATAGGGAGTAAAGAGTAAGTCGCCAGCGCAGGTGCTTCGTCTATTGCTGTATAAATAATCTTTTCGGACATACATTCCTCCTATATATTTTCCTTAACAAATTAATTATCAAGGATTCGGATCTAGGGTATATATATCAGCAAAAACACAGGCCTGTTTTTTTGCGCTTAACCGGCGTTTTTTTAGAGGCACTAACTAAAACAATTTTTCCTTGTTTTGTCAAGGATTTTCAGCTGTTAGGGGCTCGAAAAACACGCATAAAAAAACCGCCTGAGCAATTGTAAAACAGGTCAAAAAAGACCAGTTTTAAATGCCCAGACGGTCGGCTTATCCGAATATATTACTTTCCGCTCCCCGGTGGTGTCCACCTTGATTCCGTCAGTTACGGAAGTTCGGCTTGCATGCAAGCCTATGTTTGAAGCGGGATAAATGTAATACAAAACTATTATTTTGTCAAGTCCATATTTTGATTTCAGAAGAGGCCGGATATTCCTATAAATCGGAGAAGCGGGGTCGCAGTTTTTCCAGAGTTTTGTGGAGGTGTTCAGGGATGACCTTCACATCAGAGAGCACAGGCATGAAGTTTAAATCCCCATTCCAGCGGGGTACTATGTGCATATGGAGGTGCTCGTCAATGCCTGCCCCAGCCGCCCTTCCGAGGTTCATGCCGATATTGAAGCCGTCAGGCCTGAATACCTCTTTAAGGACTTTCACAGCATGGGCCATAAGGCGGAACATGTCCGCTGATTCTTCCGGCGTAAGCTCTTCAAGGAGTGCGGTATGCCTGATGGGTGAGATGAGCAGATGACCGCTGTTATATGGGAACTTATTGAGAATCACGGAAGATATTTTGCCGCTGTAAAGCACAAGCCCCTCTAAAGGTTCTTTTAAAGGCGCTGTGCAGAAAACGCATTTGCCGTCTTTTTCAGCCTCAATGTACTCCGCGCGCCAGGGAGCCCAGATTTGTTTCATAAAATCTAAGCCTTGTTGATCCTTTCCCTGATTTCCTTGCCTGCCTTGAAGAACGGGACTTTCTTTGACTCAATAAATATGTTCTCGCCTGACTTGGGGTTGCGGCCCTGCCTGCCGTCGCGGTCCTTTATCTTGAAGCTGCCGAAGCCGCGTATCTCGACCTTGTCACCCTGTGAAAGGCTGGAGGACATGCTTTCAAAAAGCGTATCCACGATTATTTCGATGTCCTTCCTTGAGAAGTTGTTTACCTTTGAAGAAACTATTTCGATAAGCTCACTCTTGGTCATTACTGCTCTCCTCCTTGTCATCCGTACTAATCTGGTTTTGATGTTAGGTACATAACGCGAAATCCTGAAAAAAGCTCGGTAAAGTCTTTTGAGATTGATTCTCCGAATACCGTCTTCCAAAAGCTCAACGCTTTTTTCTCAGGATATATTACTTCAGGTTTCCCTTCAATGCCAGCCATTCTGGCGCTTAGTTCTATTGCTTCCTGCAGTCCGCCGAGCTCATCAACAAGGCCTTTTTCCTTTGCCTGTGAGCCTGTAAGTATCCTGCCGTCGGCTATTGCCTTTACATCTTCGAATTTAAGGTTCCTGCCTTCAGCCACAGCCTTAATGAACTGGTTGTTGACCTCGTCTATTACGGCCTGTATCAGCTTTTTCTCCTCATCTTCCATCTTGCGAAGAGGTGAGCCTACATCCTTATACTTTCCGCTTTTTACTACATATCCTTTCCTTTAAGCCCGATCTTACCCAAGAGTTCTTCGGCGTTCATAAACTCGACTATTACGCCGATGCTCCCGGTAATGGTACCGGGGTTTGCTACAATCTTTTCAGCCGCAACCGCTGAGTACAGACCGCCGGAAGCGGCTATTGTTCCCATTGAAGCGACTACTGTTTTGACTTCTTTAAGCCTTAAGATGCGGCTGTGTATCTCCTGTGAGGGAGCGACCGCCCCTCCGGGAGAATCGATCCTTACCACAACCGCTTTTATATCATCCCTCTCCTCAATGGCCTCAAGCTCCTGCCCAAACTCAGTAGGGTCGGTAATGACCCCTGTGAGCTCGACAACCGCAACTTTATCTGCGCCGGATATGCCTTTACGGCCTATAAACACCGCAATTATAACCGAAAGAGCGATAATTATAAAGAACACGGCTCCGAAAGCTGCCAGAAAATTTCTTATCCTCTCTCCCCTCATCAGGAAGCAGCGCCCTTATCTTCCGGCGCCTCGGCAGGTTTCGTAACGGTCCTTATGGAGAGCCCTATTTTATTATCTTCAGGGTCGACATTGAGCACTTCAACCTCGACCATGTCGCCTACATTTATGTCTGCGCCTTTTTTCTTGCCCCTGCTGAGCTCTGAGACATGGACAAGGCCTTCAAGCCCGTCCTCAAGCTCAACGAAAGCACCGAAGTCAGCAACACTTGTAACCCTGCCTTCGACTATCATCCCCGGAGTGTATCTCTGCTCAACACCTTCCCACGGATTTCTTTCAAGGGCTTTTGTCGAGAGCGAGAACCTTTTGTTGACGCTGTCGATATTAAGGACAACGGCCTCGACTTCCTGCCCCTTTTTAAATATCTCTGACGGATGCTTCACTTTTTTCCATGAAAGGTCTGATACATGGACAAGCCCGTCAATGCCCTCTTCTATGCCAATGAATACGCCAAAATCAGTTATGTTCTTAACTACACCCTTAACGCGGCTTCCCTTGGGATAACGCCTCTCGGCATCTTCCCACGGATTGGGCTCAACCTGCTTAAGCCCCAGAGAGATCCTCTTGCTTGCAGGGTCTATGTCGAGCACAAGCGCCTCGACCTTATCTCCCACCTTAAGCTTCTGTGACGGGTGTTTAAGTTTTGTCCATGACATCTCGGAGATGTGGATAAGGCCCTCAAGCCCCTCTTCTATCTCGATGAACGCGCCATAGTCGGTGATATTGACGACCGTGCCTGTAACCTTTGCTCCTACAGGATAACTCTGCATGACAGTCTGCCACGGGTCTTCCTTGGTCTGCTTAAGCCCAAGGGATATCTTTCCGTCTTCTTTATTGTACTTAAGTACCTTTACGGTTACCTTATCGCCTATCTTAAGTATCTGGGACGGGTGAGTGACCTTGCCCCATGACAGGTCTGTAAGATGTATCAGGCCGTCTATGCCGCCGAGGTCGACAAACGCGCCGTAATCAGTGATGTTCTTTACAAGGCCCTCGATAACGCTGCCTTCGCTTATTGTCTCAAGGGTTGTCTTTTTAAGGACTTCCCTCTCCTCCTCAAGAATGCTCCTTCTTGAAACGATCACATTGTTCTTGCGCCTGTTGTATTTCAGTACCCTGAAGGCATATGTCTGGCCGATGAGCTTATCCGGGTTCCTTACAGGTTTCAGGTCTACCTGAGAGCCGGGAAGAAACGCGGTAACCCCATCTATGCTGACATAAAAGCCGCCCTTGATCCTCTGTGAAATTGTGCCGTCAAGGGTCTTGCCCTTTTCATATGACTCTATTATCTCATCCCATATCTTAAGCTGGTCTGCCTTGGCTTTTGAAAGCACAATAAAGCCGTTGTCATCTTCCTTCTTTTCGAGCAGTACTGTTATTTCATCGCCGATCTTTACGGTCGGCTTACCATCGCTATCCAGAAATTCTTTAAGAGGAACCTGGCCTTCGGACTTGTATCCGATATCGACCATTACTGAATCCTGAGTTATCTCAACGACAATTCCCTTGATGATGTCTCCTTCCTGAATTTCTTTTAATTCAGATTCAAAAAGCTCCTCGAAATCCGACTTGGGCCCATCACCTGCGTGAGATTTTTCCCCTCTCCCTATCATTAATTACCTGACCTCCCCTGTTTTTCTTTTAAATATCAAAAAGATATCATAGCATGTTTCAAAGTGCAAATCATTTTAGACAAATCTCATTTATTCGCGCCACCACCTCTTCAATCACCCAGTCCGGGGTAGAAGCCCCTGAGGTGATGCCGACCGAATTGACGCCCTCAAACCATGCCGCGTCCAATTCCTGAGCAACCTCAATATGATAGGTCTTCGGCCTGATGGAAGTGCATATCTCGGCAAGCCTTCTGGTGTTTGCGCTGTTCCTTCCGCCTGCAACTATCATAAGATCAACCTTTTCAGCAAGTTCCGCGCTTTCTTTCTGTCTTATTGAAGTTGCGTTGCAAATTGTATTAAAAACTTTAATTTCCGAAGCCTTATTTAAACAAAAGCTGACAACAGCCTCCAGTTTTTCTTTAGGAAGTGTGGTCTGCGCTATGATGCCGATCTTCTTTTTCCTCGGCATATCAATAAGTTCTTCAGGAGAATCAACCACTTTAACCTCAATCGACCCGTAGCTTACCAACCCCTTTACTTCAGGGTGGTCCTTCTCCCCTACGACGATTACAGCATAGCCTTCATGGCTTAGTTCAGAGACAAGGTCCTGCGCCTTTTTAACGAACGGGCAGGTGGCATCTACGATGTTAAGCCCTTTTTCCTTTGCCTTGTTCAGTTCCTCAAGCCTTACGCCATGCGACCTTATGATAATTGTGCCGCTTGAGATATCGTCTACATTTTTCTTTGCAAATATGTGTTCTGCCTCAAGTTTTTGAACGACCTGAGGATTATGTATTATCGGTCCGAGGGTATAGATAGCCCCGGATGTTTCAGAGGCGCATTTATTGGCTATGTTAATCGCCCTCTTTACTCCAAAGCAGAAACCTGACGACTTAGCTACGAATATCTCCAACTTTCAGATTCAACCTTTCTTCGACATTTAAAAGCATCTTACTGACTACTTCTTCAATCCCTATATCGCTTGTGTCTATCAATATCGCGTCATCAGCCATTTTCAAAGGTGAGTTCCTGCGCTCTGTGTCGCGCTTGTCCCTCTCCTTTATCTCACGGCTGACTTCTTCCGTTGTTGCCTTTGCCTTCTCTGCTATCTCAAGATGCCTTCTCTTTGCCCTTACTTCGTGTGAAGCGTCAAGGAAGAACTTTATATCAGCATCAGGGAATACTGCAGTGCCGATGTCCCTGCCTTCCATTACGACTGAGCCTGCTTCCCCAATCCTTCTCTGGAATGCTACCAAAAAATCCCTTACAGGCTTTTTGGCGGAAGTAATCGAGGCAAGTTCACCTGCCTCCTGCGTGCGTACCCTGTCTTTATAGTCTTTGCCGTTAAGGAAGGTGGAGCCTGTTGCTTTATCAAAGCTGATATCAGCCTTTGAGCAGAAGTCCTCTAAAGCCTTTTCGCTGTTTATATCAACTCCGCTGTCGTGCGCCGCAAGGGCCAGGATGCGGTACATTGCGCCTGTGTTTACATATGCAAGATGAAGCTTTTCGGCTATAAGCCTGCTTACAGTGGTTTTCCCTACGCCGCTTGGGCCGTCTATGGCTATTATCGGGCCTCTTTTATCCCTCATGAGACCCTTACCTTGTCAAGGTGGCCGTAAAAGCCCGGGAACGATACATCAACGCAGGCCGCGCCCTGCACGCCTATGCCGTTTTTAGACCTCAAGGCAGCCATTGCCATGGCCATGGCAATCCTGTGGTCTCCGTGGCTTTTTATCTCTCCGCCTTTTATCTCCCCTAAGGCGCCTTCGATAATAATGCCGTCTTCCTTCTCAACGGCTGTAATGCCAACGGCTCTGAGCGAGTCGGCCATGACAGCTATCCTGTCGCTCTCCTTGACCCTGAGTTCTTTTGCGCCGCTGACGGTGGTCTTGCCTTGCGCGAATGCGGCTGCTACACAAATTATCGGGAATTCGTCTATCGCGGGCAGGAGTTCCTCGCCGCTAATATCAATGCCTTTGAGACTGGAGCTTTTTACGAGGATATCTGAAACAGGCTCTCCAGAGACTTCTCTTGTATTGAGTACCTCAAACGAGCCGCCCATCTTTTTTAAAATATCTATTATCCCAGTCCTTGTAGGGTTGACCCCCACATCTTTAATAAGCAGTTCGGACTCAGGAGTTATGCTTGCGCCGACCATAAAAAAAGCAGCCGAGGAGATGTCCCCGGGTATTTTTATTTTACACCCGTTTAGGCGATTTGTCGACTTAACTATAACAGAATTTTCAATTACTTTTATATCCGCGCCAAAAAGCCTGAACATCCTCTCGGTATGGTCCCTGCTCTTCTCAGGCTCCTCTATAATCGTCTCGCCCCGGGCGTAAAGGCCTGCAAGCAGAAGCGCTGATTTAAGCTGCGCGCTCGCTATGGGGGTCTTATAATTGATGCCGTTCAATTGGCGGCCTGAGATGGCAATCGGAAGCAGGCTGTTGTTCTTCCTTCCCGTAATTGATGCGCCCATTTTTGATAGCGGGTCTACTACCCTCTTCATGGGGCGACGCCTCAAGGTGGCATCTCCGGTAATAACGGAGAAGAAAGGCTGCGCGGACAAAAGCCCTGTCAGAAGCCTTGTGGTAGTGCCGGAGTTACCGGCATCGATTATGTCTTCGGCCTCAGTCAGCCCGTTCATGCCTTTGCCGTGAATCCTCAGCTTGTACTCGGCAAAGTGCTCTATCTCTATCCCCATGGCCCTGAAGGCGTTCATGGTGCTGTAGTTGTCCTCGCCCTCAAGAAAACCGTCAACCTCTGTAATGCCTTCGGCTATTGAGCCGAGTATCACAGACCTGTGGGAGATGGATTTATCCCCGGGTACGCTTATCTCGCCTTTTAAACCCTTGGAAGGCCCAAGCGTCAATGTGCCTGAAAATATATCTTTCTTCTCAGCCAAAATAAAAAACCTCTATTTGTTATTCTGCCTTTGCAGGAGTGAGTCCCTGATATTTTTTGCGCGCTCAAAATCCTCTTTGATGCATTTTAGGTCAGACGCTTTTATCTGATTTTTAAGCTTCTCAAGCCTTGCCTGAAAATCCTCGATAACACTTACGATGGAGTTCTTATTCAAGGCGCAGATATCGCTCCACATCTCAGGAGAGCTTGATGCAATTCTTGTAAAATCCTTAAACCCTCCAGCGGAGTAGCTAAGCGCGTCAGTGCCTTTGGCCTCGATGTCTCCAATGGCATTTACAAGCGAATAGGCTATCATGTGAGGCAGATGGCTTACCGCTGCTAAAATACTGTCATGGGTGGCCGCATCCATTACAACTACCTGGGAGCCTGCGGCTTCCCATACTGCTTTTACAATGTTGAGAGCTTCGGGGCCGGTCTTCTCAGTAGGCGTTAAAATGCATTTCCTGTTTATGAAAAGCTCAGGGAACGCGGCCTCAGCCCCTGAATGCTCTGTACCTGCTATGGGGTGGCCCGGCACAAAATGGACGCTTGCAGGGAGCATCGGCTCTATCTGATTGATAAGCGCCTCTTTTACGCTCCCGACATCCGTTATTATACAGCCCTCTTTAAGGGAGGGCAGAGCCTTTTTAATTGTTTCAGCTATTTTAAGTACAGGGGTGGCTACCACTACGAGGTCAGCATCCTTTACGCCTTCGCTGACATCCTGCGTAAAGGAATCGACAACGCCGAGCCTTTTGGCAGTCTGAAGGTTCTCAAGCCCTCTGCCGATGCCGGCAACACTCTCCACCATGCCCTTTTGCTTGAGCACAAGGGAGAGGGACCCGCCTATGAGACCAACTCCGATAATCGCTATTTTTTTAAAATGAACGGTTTTCGCCATAAAGGGTTTTTTTAAAAAAAAGACAAGACACCTCAAAGAATTTACCGAAAGAAGAAAAGAAATTCCTTCGGGCTGCCTGCATAAAGCAGCCCGAATAAGAGGGCAGGATAAATTAGAATTCCCTGCCTACAGCTAACGCCACTTTCTTCACTTCTTCCATGAGGCGGGCGAATTTGCTGGGCTTTAATGACTGAGCCCCGTCGCAGAGCGCGTTCTCAGGGTCTGGATGGACCTCTATCATAAGTCCGTCCGCGCCTACGGCTACGGCTGCCTTTGCAAGGGGCGCAACAAGGTTCCACCTTCCGACAGCGTGGCTGGGGTCAACAAAAATAGGCAGATGTGTTTCTTCCTTAAGAACAGGTACCGCGCTTAAGTCAAGCGTGTTGCGTGTTGCGGTCTCGTATGTCCTGATGCCGCGTTCGCAAAGTATTATGTTGGAGTTTCCCTGCGCTGCGATGTATTCTGCTGACATGAGGAACTCTTTAAGGGTAGCCGCGAGGCCCCTTTTAAGGAGTACAGGTTTTCTTATCTTGCCGACTTCGGTAAGTAGCCTGAAGTTTTGCATATTGCGGGCGCCAATCTGCACTATGTCGACATACTCGCAGAAGACCTCTGTGTCCCTCGGGTCCATAAGCTCGCTTATGATGGGCAGCCCTGTTGCCTTCTTTGCCTCGGCCAAAAGCTTAAGCCCTTCTACGCCAAGCCCCTGAAAGTCATAGGGTGAAGTACGAGGCTTGAATGCACCGCCCCTTAATATATTGGCCCCTGATGACTTTACGCTCATGGCGCAACCGATAAGTGAGTCCTTGTTCTCAACACTGCATGGGCCTGCGATGACCTGCAGCGTAGTATCGCCTATCTTTACGCCTTCGACATCTATGATTGTGCCTTCTTTCCTGAACTCCTTGCTTACAAGCTTATAGGGTTTCAGTATCGGCATCACGCTTTCAACACCGGGCAGGGCCTCCATTGGGATTGCGGAGAGAAGAGCTTCATCGCCTATCGCGCCGATTATCGTCCTCTCCTTGCCCTTGGAGATGTGAACAGCGAGCCCCGTGCCTTTTATCTTGTCCACTACATGGTCTATTACTTCCTGAGTGGCATCTTTTTTCAGAACTATTATCATAAAACCCCCTTCAGATAGGTTGTGTTTTCCTTGAGACGGCTTGACAGGACAGTACATCGGAACACCCAAAAAAGAATTTTTTACGCCTTGACCACTTCCGCGAATGCCTTGATGAATCTCTCATTCTCTTCCGGCAGTCCAACAGTGAGCCTTATATAATCGCCGAGGCCGTAGCTTGCCATCGGCCTTACGATGACGCCTTTTTTCAAGAGCTCGTTATATACCTTTTTACCGTCGCCGACTTTTATAAGGAAAAAATTAGTTTCAGTGGGTACATATTCAAAGCCGAGCGAGTCCAGTTCTTTGTAGAGATACTTAAGCCCTGCAATGTTATTTTCTCTTGTATTCCCCAAATGTTCACTGTCTTCCAATGCCGCCATTGCCGCTATCTGCGCGAGAGAGTTTACATTGAACGGCTGGCGCACCCTGCTTAGATAATCTATGACCTTCGGGTGTGAGATACCATAGCCGACCCTCAGGCCCGCAAGTCCGTATATCTTGGAAAAGGTCCTTAAGACAAGGACAGGCCTGCCTGCCCTGATATAGCTTATTGCATCGGGAAAATCATTATCCTGAACAAATTCGAAATACGCCTCATCAACGCAGACGATAACATCTTCAGGAACGCTGTCCATGAACTCCCTGAACTCAGTTGCCGAGACAGTCGTGCCGGTAGGGTTATTAGGGTTGGCAACAAAGATTATCTTTGTCTTTGGGTTGATAAGCTTGGCCATCTCCTTAAGGTCATGCCTCATTTCCTTAAGAGGCACAAGTCTTGAAACGCCCCCTACTACCTTTACCGCAATCGGATAGACTGCAAATGACGGGTCAGCCATGATGGCCTCGTCGCCGGGCTTTAAAAACGCCCTTATGAGAAGCTCTATTATTTCATTTGAGCCGTTGCCGAAGATAAGCATATCCTGGGAAACGCCAAGCATATTTGAGAGCTTTTCCTTCAGGTAAAAGCAGGAACCGTCAGGATACCTGTGGAGGTTTGCGAGGCTTTTAGCAACAGCCGCCACTGCCTTTTTTGAAGGCCCAAGAGGGTTTTCATTTGAGGCAAGTTTAATAGAGCCTGTTATTCCGAGTTCCCTTTCAAGCTCTTCTATGGGTTTGCCCGGAGGGTATGGAACAAGTGATTCGATATTTTCTGAAACCTGAATTTTCAAGTCTTTTCCCATGGTAATCATAGTCCCGCCTGTAAGTGTCATAAATCAGCTTTGTATTGATTTCGGATAAGAGCCAAGGACCTTGAGGAAAGAGCAAGAATGGTCAAGCTCTGCGATGGCCTCTTTTACTTTTTCATCCGATATATGGCCGTCAAGGTCAACATAGAATACATATTCCCATGCCTTTGTCTTAAGCGGCCTTGATTCAATCTTGGTAAGGTTAATGTCCCTTGAGGCAAAAGGCTTAAGCATCGAGTAAAGCGCGCCCGGCGCGTCTTTAATGGCAAAGACAAGTGAGGTCTTGTCAGAGCCGGTCTTCTTTGGCACCCCGTTCTTGCTTATAATCAAAAATCTCGTAAAGTTGTTAGCGTTGTCCTGTATGTTCTGCTCGACTATTCTTAGATCGTAGAGGTTTGCCGCGGCAGGGCTTGATATTGCGGCAATCGCGGTATCTTCGGCAGCCATCTGCGCTGCCATCGCAGTTGATGAGACATCAAATACAAGGGCATTGGGCAGATTGTTTTTAATCCAGTTCCTGCTCTGCGCCAGCGGGTTCGGGTGCGAACATACCTTTACGATATCGGATATCTTTCCTGTCTTATTCAAGAGCGCAAGGGATATTTCAAGCATCACCTCTGCGCTTATTTTCAATTGTGAGCTAACGAACATATCAAGGGTATGGCTTACAACACCCTCTGTAGTGTTCTCGATAGGCACCACTCCAAAATCAGCTCTGCCCTTCTCCACATCGTCAAAGACATCAGCTATGTCTTTCTTTGGGACGAAGTCGCCGGAGAGCCCGAAGTGCTGTATGCAGGCCTGATGGGTAAATGTTGCGGCAGGCCCTAAAAATGCAATTTTTAACGGCTTTTCAAGCGATAAGGATGCGCTCATAATCTCCCTGAATACATTTTTCAGGGCATTATTAGGGAACGGGCCATTGTTGTTCTCTGTGAGCCTTTTAAATATCTCACGCTCCCTGTCAGGCACATAGAATTCCTTCTGCTCTTTTGATTTGACATGGCCGACCTCAATGACAAGCTCGGCCCTCCTGTTAAGGAGACCAAGTATCTCAAGGTCAAGGGCGTCAATCTGCTTTCTCAGGTCTTCCAATGTAAGATTCATCTTTTTCATATTGTTTAAAAAATGCCCCCTGCGCAAACGGGAGGGCTGTAGAAATCCCTTTAATATTAAAGCGATAGATTATGTTATTCCATATTAAAAATCAATATATATTTGCCATTTCGGAAACTTCGGGCAGGTCGTCAGTACCGCTTGGGCTCGGAGAATACCCCCATGTTGCGGAATTTGTTATACCTTAGCTCCACAAGGTCTTCCCTTGTATGGACATTGAGTTCCTTAAGCTGGGATATCAGGACTGTCTTAAGGCTTTTATAGGCTGTCTGAGGGTCCCTGTGCGCCCCTCCTACGGGCTCTTTGACTATCTTATCTATTACTCCGAGCTTTAAAAGCTCAGCCGCGTCTATCTTTAATGCCTTTGCCGCAAGGTCTGCCTTGCTGCCGTCCTTCCAGAGTATCGCAGCGCATCCTTCGGGAGAGATTACCGAATATGTGGAAAACTCAAGCATAAGCACCCTGTCAGCAACTCCTATTGCAAGGGCTCCTCCGCTGCCGCCCTCTCCGATGACTGTAGTAATGATGGGCACCTTAAGAGACGACATGACCATAAGATTAGTGGCAATAGCCTCAGACTGCCCCCTTTCCTCAGCCCCGATTCCGGGATAAGCGCCGGGTGTGTCGATGAATGTGAAGACAGGCCTGTTGAACCTCTCGGCAAGCCTCATGAGGCGAAGCGCCTTCCTGTAGCCTTCAGGGTGGGGCATTCCGAAGTTCCTGTATACCTTCTCTTTGGTGTTCCTGCCCTTTTGCTGGCCCATTACGACTACGGGCTGGCCGTCAAGCCTTGCAACGCCGCCGACTATGGCAGGGTCGTCCTTAAAGCACCTGTCGCCGTGCAGTTCGATGAAGTCCTCAAACATGTTCTGTATGTAGTCCATCGTGTACGGCCTGTCCGGGTGCCTTGCGACCTGCGTTACCTGTGAAGGCGTAAGCTTAGCGTAGACTTCCTTAAGAAGGTTTTTTGCCTTTTTCTCAAGCTTTGCTATCTCATCCGCAGTGCGGCTTCCGCCCTCTGTCTGGTAAGACCGCAGCTCCTCTATCTTCTTCTCTATTTCCTCTACAGGTTTTTCGAACTCAAGCCAATGCCTGTACATTTATTGGTTCTCCTCACAATTTAGATAAAAAAATAAAAATAATATGGCTGTAATTAAACGGCCTTTACTTCAGCGTCCTTTAAAACTTCCTTTATCCTGTCAAAAGTCTCAGGGCAAGGGCTTACCTTAAGCTCTTCGCTTACGCTTAGAACATATTCCCTGCCGTCCTTTGTAACGAGCTTCAGGAATACTGGAGAAGTGCCCTTCTGTTCCTCAAACACCTTTTTAAGCTCAAGCAGTTTGTCCGAATCAAGCCCGTCGGTTGATGCGGTTATATGAGTTTTTCTGATCTTTACCTTTTTATCAACGCTCCTGGCATCATCTATCGTAGTGATGTCGTTGGCGGTTATCTTTACTTCATCTTCATCCTTGCTGAGCTTTCCTGAGATGATTATGGGCTGCTCATCAGTGATGATGTCCTTTGCCTTTTTATACAGGTCAGCGAATATGACCGCCTCAACCGAGCCCACCATGTCCTCGATGCGGATAAAGGCCATGCGATCGCCTTTTTTTGTGCTTATTTCCTTAAGCTCGGTAAGTATCCCGCCAACAGTGACTTCATCCCCGTCATTCATCTCTTTAAGGGATTCTATTGTGCCTGATGTGAGCTGGTCAAGCTGCTTTCTGTAGCCTGCTATAGGGTGCGATGAGAAATAGAAACCAAGGGTCTCCTTCTCAAACATGGAAAGTTCCTTGTCAGGCCATTCGGGAACATTTGCGGCCTGCGCGAACTGCCTTGGCTGGGGCGCTGCCCCGCCCCCAAGCACATCAAAGAGAGAGGATTGTCCCATGTTCCTGTCCCTTTGAACGCTTGCGGCAAACTCCATCGCGCTGTCAAGGGTAGAGAACATCTGCGCCCTTGTAACCTTTGTGAAATCAAGCGCCCCGCATTTTACAAGGCTTTCAATTACCTTTTTATTTACCTTGCGGGTATCAACCCTGCTCAGAAAATCAACAAGGGAGGTGAACGGCCCGCCCTCGGTCCTTAGGGATATTATCTCATCTATCGCGGCTGAGCCGACATTTTTTATCGCGCCGAGCCCGAACCTTATCTTATTGCCTGAGACGGAGAACTCCTTGCCGCTCTCGTTTATGTCAGGAGGCTCGGCAACGATGCCCATGTCCCTGCATTCGTTTATGTACTTTACAACCTGGTCTGTATTGCCCATGTCAGAGCTCATGAGAGCTGCCATGAACTCAGCCGTGTAATGGGCTTTTAAATAGGCTGTCTGATAGGCTATCAAGGCGTAGGCCGCGCTGTGGCTCTTGTTGAATCCGTAGCCCGCGAACTTTGCCATGAGGTCAAAAATCTTTTCAGCCTTCTGCTGGTTAATATTGTTCTTTTTGGAGCCCTCAAGGAACTTGGTGCGCTGGATGACCATCTCCTCAGGCAATTTCTTACCCATTGCCTTCCTGAGCACATCAGCGTCTCCCGGAGTATATCCCGCAAGCACCTTGGCAATCTCCATGACCTGTTCCTGATAGACCATGACGCCGTAGGTGTTCTCTAATATCTCCTTTAACTGGGGGACCTCATAGACTATCTTTGTCCTCTTGTGCTTCCTGTTTATGAAGTCATCGACCATGCCGCTTTGCAAAGGGCCCGGCCTGTAGAGGGCCACAGCTGCTATCATGTCCTCGAATGTCTCAGGCTTTAGTTTCCGAAGAAGCTCTTTTATGCCTGAGCTTTCAAGCTGGAATATGCCGTTGCTGTCACCTGTCGCGACAAGGTTATAAGTGGGGGCGTCCTCAAGAGGCAGGTTATCGATGTCAATATCCTCTCCCCTGTTGAGCTTGACGAACTTTATCGTCTTATCAATGACGGTAAGCGTCTTAAGGCCCAGAAAGTCGAACTTGACCAGCCCTATCTTTTCAACATCTTTCATCTGGAACTGGGTCGTAACAGAGTCTTCCTTCTGGCTCTTGTATAACGGGAGATACTCAACAAGTGGCTTTTGGGAGATGACCACACCGGCGGCATGGGTCGAAGCGTGCCTCGGAAGCCCTTCAAGGGCTATCGCGGCCTCCATGAGCTCCTTTACCTTAAAGTCTTTCTCAATAAGCTCTTTTAGCTTGGGCTCCTGCTCGATCGCGTCTTTTATAGTGATATTAAGGGTATTGGGGACAAGCTTGGCAATCCTGTCCACATCGCCGTAAGGCATGTCAAGCGCCCTTCCCACATCCCTTATGCACGCCTTTGCCTTCATCTGCCCAAAGGTTATTATCTGAGTGACCTTGTCTGCCCCGTACTTATCGTTTACATACTTTATGACCTCATCCCTCTTTTCGAAGCAGAAGTCGATGTCGATATCAGGCAGGCTGATACGGTCAGGGTTAAGGAATCTTTCAAAAAGAAGGTTGTATCTTATAGGGTCGAGGTTTGTAATGCCGAGGGAATACGCTACAAGGCTGCCTGCGGCAGAGCCCCTGCCCGGCCCTACCGGGATGCCCATATCCCTTGCGTGCTTGATGAAATCCGTGACAATAAGGAAGTATCCTGGGAATCCCATCCCCTTGATTACCTTAAGCTCTTTTTCAAGCCTTTCGTAGTACTGCCATTTCACGGAGTCTACATCCACGCCGCTGTCTGCCATCTTTTTAAGTCTGCTCTCAAGCCCTTGCCTTGCCTTGGTATCGATTACGGTATCAAGGGTCTCTCCTGAAGAAAGAGGGTATTCAGGCAGGTAATTCTCCCCGAACTTCATCTCAAAGTTGCACCGCTCGGCTATCGCAATAGTATTTGAGATTGCCTCAGGCGTGTCTTTGAAGGCCTCTGTCATCTCCTCAGGGGATTTGACATAGAACTCATCCGTTGAGAACCGCATGCGGTTGGGTGTATTTACGGTGTTGCCCGTCTGGATGCAAAGGAGTATGTCATGCACCTTTGCGTCCTCTTTTTTAAGATAATGGCAGTCGTTTGTGGCAACAAGCGGGATACCCAGCTTTTTGCCTATATCGATAAGCCCCTTATTTACCTTTTCCTGCTCTTCCAGCCCGTTATGCTGGAGTTCAAGATAAAAACGATTATTTGAAAAAATCTCTTTGTATTCGGAGGCAAGCCTTATGGCATTATCCATTTGCCCCATGCTAAGCGCATAGGCGACCTCTCCGTGAAGGCAGGCGCTAAGCGCGATAAGCCCTTCATTCAGCTCCCTTAAAAGCTCTTTATCAACCCTCGGCCTGTAGTAAAAGCCCTCAAGATATGCCTTAGTGAGCAGTTTACAGAGGTTCTGGTAGCCTTTGGCGTTCTTCACCAGAAGCACCAGATGGAATGCGGCATCTCCCCTTGAAAGATTGGTCTTGTCAGTGCGGCTTCCGGGGGCTACATACACCTCGCAGCCGATGATGGGCTTAATGCCCTTTGCCATGGCCTTCTGGTAGAACTCGACCGCGCCAAAGAGATTTCCGTGGTCCGTGACAGCCACAGCCGGCATCCTGTATTCCTTGGCAAGCGCAATCAGGGCCTCAGGCCTTATTGCCCCGTCAAGGAGACTGTACTGGGTATGAAGGTGGAGATGGACGAAGTTAGAATGATGCATAAGTATCGAAAGAGTAACATAAACCGAGAGTTTTTGGTAGCAAAGTTTTAATCCATGATTTAGTAAAAAAGGGCAGCCCCGGAAGGGGCTGCCCTTGGTAAAAAACTGCTATTTGGTTATATTTTACCCGATTTTCTTTACATATATCTCTTTTATTATTTCAGGGTCAAGCGCAAGGGTTGTCTCGCCTATCTGGAGGACAAAAGCAGGCCTCTTCTGGTGCACTTTTATGTTGCTGCCCGGCACTATACCGAGTGTTCCGAGCTTATCAAGCCTCATATGAGAATTTGACGCAATGAATATTATCCTTCCCCTATCCCCTACATCAAGGACGCTTAACTGCTGGACTATGGGTTTCAGGTCGTCTTTTGTCTTCTTGCAGCAGTTACCCCTTGGTATGGGAAGCCCGTGCGGGCAAGTGGGAGGATGCCCCAGAAGGGTGCAGATATTATCAGTTACCTCAGGAGACAAGGTATGCTCGAAGCTGCAGGCGTTCTTCTCCAACCCGTCGTCATTCATGGCAAGGACCTCGGTCAAAAGCCTCTCGGCAAGCCTGTGCCTTCTTATGCAGGCCTCGGCAAGCTTTTCACCCTCAAGGGTCAGGGTGACGGTATCGCCGCTTATATTTACAAGCCCGTCCCTTCGCATGCTCTCAAGGGTCTTAAAGTCTGCCTCTTCAGCGACCTCTTCAATACCCATGAGCTGTTTTATTGAGTTGCTGCCCTGTTCCCTCTGAGACCAGATAAACTCAAGGACCTCATCTACTGCCTTATTTTTTGTCATAAAATATTAAACTCCCGGTAATTTAGAAGGAGACATTTAATGCCCTGAGAACGAAGTTAAATAAAGCGCCGACGGCTATAGCAAATGGGAAGATAAAGGCTGACATCCAAAGAGTTGCCTTAAGCCCCCTCTCCTTTATCATCATGAAAAAGTTCGCGATGCAGGGCACAAAAAGCGTCATGGTGACAAGGCTTACAAGCACCTGAATCGGGTCGAGCATGCCGTCTTTTTGCAGGGCAAGAAGCCCTGCCGCACCGTAATCCCTGCGCAGGAACCCGATAATAAAGGCCTGCGTTGCCTCTACCGGCAGGTCCAGAAGACCAACTATTAAAGGAGAAGCCGCCCTTTCAAGGGTTTTAAGCGAGTTTGTCTTATCGAGGACAAAAAGAAATACCGTACCAAGGATAAAAAGAGGCACCGCCTCTTTAAGATACCATTCAACCCTTACAAGGGTCTTAAGGGCGATGTTTGAGAACTGAGGCATCCTCATGGGCGGTATCTCAAGTATAAAGTCTGAAGTCTGGCCTTTTAAGACCTTTGAAGCGAGGAATCCTACAAGGAACAGAACGGCAATGACCATGCCTGCCCATATGATGGTTGCCTTAAGCGAGACCGCCCCAAGCATGCCGAGTATTACACCCAATTGAGCTGAACAAGGCACACCAAGGGCCAAGAGAAGCGTTACTATCATCCGCTCCTTTTTTGTCTCAAGTATCCTTGTGGTCATTGTTGCCATGGTGTCGCACCCAAGGCCGAGTACCATTGGCAGAACTGCCTTGCCGTTTAAGCCCATGAGCTTAAAAATCTTATCTACCATTACGGCAAGCCTCGGCAGATAGCCTGAGTCTTCAAGGAAACTGAAAAATATGAAAAAGAAGCTCACTATAGGCAAAACAATGGCGATTGCGTAGGTAAAGGCCATTGTAACGATACCGTAAGGCCCAACTATAAAATCGTGTATCAGGCCGCTTGGGAAGACGTATTCAACTACCCTTGCCGCCCAGGGATTTAAATAGGCCCCAAATACCTTCTCTTCAAGAAAATCTACGCTTGTGCCTGCCCCGAACACCCCTACAAACTCGTACATGAAAAGGAGCACGCCGATAAGTATGGGAATGCCCCAAACAGGGTGCATGGAAAGAGAGCCTATGACAGTTGAGATGCGGCTCTTTTTTAAAGCCTCCTGCGTTACTACCTTCTCAACTATGCTGTCAACGGTCTTAAGCCTTACGCGGTTGATGACATACCCCACAGGCTCCTGAAAACGGGTCTGAACATTCCTGCGGATCTCTTCGATTTTCTTTAAATCTTCACTCCCGAACTTTTTCTCAAGCCAGGAGCTTAAGGTGGCGTCGTTCGACAATACCATGATTGCCAGAGACCTTGCGGAGATGCGCTCTTTGGGGAGCATTGGCTCTACAGCCTTTATACCGTCTTCGATCGCTGAGGGGTAGCTAAGGGTAGATACCGTAAGTTCCCTGTTGTAGAACGCATCCTGAAGCTTGTCAAGGTTCCATCTCTGGGTGGCTATTGTGGGTATTACCTTAAGGCCGAGCGTCTTTGAGAGCTCATCTATATTGACCGTTATGCCCCTCTCGCCTGCCTCGTCATACATATTGAGGGCAAGGGTCATGGGCAGGCCCATCTCAAGGAGCTGTAAGGTAATAAGAAGGCTTCTCCTCAGGTTCTTGGAGTCCATTACCTGAAGGGCTGAGCCTATGTCTTCGTTTATGAGGATATCCCTTGTGACGCGCTCATCCTCAGACATGGGGATAAGGCTGTTGACGCCGGGGCTGTCGATGATGCCAAGGCGTTTTGTGCCGAACCTGGCCATGCCTTTTGATATCTCGACAGATGTTCCGGGGTAGTTGGAGACTGTGGCGTACCTGCCTGTAAGCGCGCCGAATATGACGCTTTTGCCTACATTAGGGTTGCCTATCAGTACGAGCCATTTGTCTTTATAATCTGAGTGTTCATCCTTGTGGGAATGGTTCATACAATTATAATATTGATTTTCATTTTCAATTTCAAGGTAAAAATTTTTTAAACGCAGTCGGGGCAGTAGCCGTAGAGTTCCAGTTTATGGTTTACGACAGTAAAACCGAGTTTTTTTGCGGCCTCTACCTGAAGCTGTTCTATTTTCTGGTTCTGGAATTCAGCTATCTTCGAGCACTTGATGCAGATAATGTGGTCGTGGTGGCCGTCCTCGGGCAGGTTCTCATATCTGGTCTGCCCGTCGCCGAACTGCCTTGATATGGCAAGGCCGCATTCGGTCAATAAACGCATTGTCCTGTAGACGGTAGCGTAGCCGATATTGGTATTTTTTCTTTTTACTTTTTTAAGGAGTTCTTCGAGGCTAATGTGGGTATTGGTCTTAAAGAAGATGTCTGCGATGTAATCGCGCTGGGAGGTTGATTTGAGCCCCTTTGTCTCAAGATACGACTTAAGAATATCCATTTTGCTTACAGAGTCCACGGAACACCTGTTTCAAAAATATATAGACTTTTAATCGTGAATTATCAGCGGGGAAAAAATGGAGCGGGAGACGGGTCTCGAACCCGCGACCTCAACCTTGGCAAGGTTGCGCTCTACCAACTGAGCTACTCCCGCAAAAGAGACAATGAAGACAGACGCGACTAAATCAACAACGGAGATAAATATTAACATACTTTATTTTTGTGTCAAGAACTTCTTATGCTTTTTTTAAAAATTTTTTCTTCTTTCCCCTTTAAAAGTTTATATTTCAAACTAAACAGCAGTGTTTTTATTTGCCTGCAAGCTCTCTGAACATCTTTTCGTATTTATCCGTCACGCTCTCCCATGAATAATGCTCAGAAATACGGCCTATTGCCTTTTCCTTGTAGCTGTCGAGGCGCCCGGCATTATCAATAGCCCACCTCATTTTTTCAGAAAGGTCCGCGGCTGATTTTTTATAAAAGATACCGCTGTCATTTAATACATCACGGCTGAAACTTACATCTACGGCTATTGTGAAGGCTCCGCTTGCCATTGTTTGAAGAAGCGCGGGGTTGGTACCCCCCACCTCATTGCCATGCACATAGGCAAAGCAGTTGCACCATATCTCGTTCAGAAGTTCCTTATCATAGATAAACCCCGGCAGTATTATATTGCCGCCTGCCTCTTTTTCCATTGCCTTTGAATATTCGCTCTGGTAAGGCACTCCGCCTATAAGGACAAGTTTTTTATCTGTCTTGAGCTTCTTAAAGGCTTCAATTGTCAGGAGCGGATTGTTCTCCGGCTCGAAGCGGGTTATCTGGAGGAAGTACTCCCCTTTTTTAAGCCCGAGTTTCTCAAGCAGCTCAGGCCTTTTGCTTTTGGTCACATAAGCGCCGTAGGCAATGAAGGTGCTCTCAACCCCGTAAGTCTGCCTGTAATAGTCCTGTATGCCTGTCGAATCCGAGACAAGCCTCTGGGCGAACTTTGTAGATAGCCATTCAGAGAGCTTATAATATCTCTTTGCGGTCTTTCCCCATTTGCCCCTTTTCCATTCAAGCCCGTCGGTATTTATTGCAATCTTTTTTCCTAAAAGCCTCGGGAGAAAAAGCATGGGGCTGTTGGCAGCGTTAAATACCATCAGCACATCATAGGAGCGCCCGAATGAATGGAGTATGGAAAGGAATGTATGCGAAAGGGTATCAAGTGATTTAAACTTCAGGTTCGGCAGATATACGAGCTTCATGCCGAGATACTCGGGCCGCTTTTCTTTATAGTAGCTCTCGCGGCAATAGACAGTGACCTCATGGCCTCTTGAGGCAAGGCGTTTTCCAAGTTCTTCAACGCAAGTCTCAAAGCCGCCGTAATTGGCAGGCACTCCGCGTGTCCCTATAAGCGCTATCTTCATTTTTTTCTGGCGACCACGGTTATGGTGCCGCCCATCCGCGCCATTGCCTCAAAGACCGAAAGAAGCAGTAACAGCGGGGACAGCACCGCGACAACGCCGGAACTTACGAAACCAAGCGCCCATGCGAGAGCATTAGTCGGCAGCGCGGCTTTATTTCTCTTAAGGAAGTTAAAGATGAAGTTTGGCGAGTTCTGGATGCGGTTCTGCAAGGTCTGCACCATGCCGACAAAATTATACTCAGTGGAAAAATGATGTATCGCCTCTACCTTAAGCCCGTTCTTCTCTATCATCTTAGTAAGAAGCTCTGGGCTGAAATGGGACAGGTGCCTTGGAGGATCAAGGTGATACCACCTTTCACGCCCGATGCTTCCCTGAAGGCTTTTGATGTTAGGCACTGCTATGACCAGTATCCCGCCTTTTTTGAGCAGGCCGGAGGCCCTTCTGATGACCTTTGTAGGCGTTGGAAAATGCTCAAGCACATGCCACAGCGTTACGGCGTCAAACTCATCTTTTGCCTTGCAATCCTCCAGGCCGCCGTGCAGCAGTTCTATCTTGAATTGCTCTTTGGCGTAAGAGGCGCTGCGCTTATTGGGTTCAATGCCGAAGACCTTCCAGCCGTTGTTTTTTGCGACATTAAGGAACCTGCCCCTGCCGCAGCCGATATCAACGACCTTGCCCGCAGTCTTGCTGTATTTCTTAAGGTACCTGAACCTGAGATGTGTGAATACACCCACAAGAGGGCTTAAAAGCTTCTTGAACCTGTTCTCGGAAGTCTGATAAAAGCCGCTGTCCTCATAATCAGATATGCTTGGCTTGTGGTCGAGGTAAATAAAACCGCACGAATCACATCTGTAGTACTGATATAACGGGCCTGCGGATTTATCCATCGCAGGGGCACAAAGGTATTTTTGAGTTTTAGATGAACAACATTCAGCGCAACGCAAGTCTGCCTCACTTTATTTCCATTTTTCCAGAATCAAAGGGAAAAACTGCTAAGATTAAATGAAAAAAAACAGTATTTTAAGCCTCGGGAGGGTTCATTTTAAAAAAGCACTTACCCAATGTCAAGGCTGAAAAGGCACTACAATCTATATACTGCTCCGGCCCTTCAGATATCCGAACTTCTCAAGTTTGAGTATTATTCTTTGCGCCGCCTCATCAGGCGTGCATTCGCCTGTGTTTATCGCAAGTTCAGGGTTTTCAGGGGCTTCGTAGGGGTCGCTTATGCCGGTGAATTCCTTTATCAAACCAGCGCGCGCCTTGGCGTAGAGGCCTTTTCTGTCCCTCTCTTCGCAAATATCAATAGGAGTTGACACATAGACCTCAAGGAAGCCGCCGAGGGTTTCGATAAGCGCCCTCACCTTTGCCCGTGTGCTCGCGTAAGGTGCGATAGGAGCGCATATGGCTATGCCGCCGTTCTTTGTTATCTCGCTTGCAACAAAACCTATCCTGATGATATTGAGATCCCTGTGCTCTCTTGAAAAGCCGAGCTCGCTTGATAGGTTCTTTCTGACGATATCGCCGTCAAGCATGGTAACGGGACGGCCTCCAAGCTCCATGAGCTTTATCCTTAATATATTGGCGACAGTGGATTTGCCCGCGCCTGAGAGGCCGGTAAAAAATATGGTAAACCCCTGCCTGTGCCTGGGAGGATATGTCTTTCTGAGTTCAGTGATTACTTCCTTATGGCTGAACCACTCAGGTATCTCAAGGCCTTCATCAAGCCTTCTTTTTACTTCGTCCTCTGTTATCCTTAAGACAATTTCACCATGACGCAATTCACTAATAGGCACATACTGCGCCCTTTCGGAGACATATGCCATTTCATCAAAAGGAATTATCTGTATGCCTAACTCATCCTGATATTTTGCACTTATCTCACTGCCTGCAATAAAATGCGTGCATCCGTAATTTTTCCTTATAATAGCATTCCACAGGACCTCTCTTGGCCCGCTCATGCGTGAAGCCAGTGGCAGGAGGCTTAAAGCAGTTGTCTGCTCAGGATAATGGCGGATGATATGCTCGTAGCAGCGCACCCTTGAGAAGTAGTCGTTATCCCCCGGCCTTGTCACTCCGACCGCGGGGTGCAGCAACAGGTTGGCTTCAGCCGTCTGAGCTGACTTGAATGTAAGCGCCTGCTCCGCGCGGTGCATTGTGTCAAGCGTATGGAAGCCCATTATCCTGCTCCAGCCAAGCTTCTTGAACCGCTCACGAAGCTCCAAAGGAGTATTTCTGAGTTCGTTGAAATCATAATGCTTCGGCAGCTCGACCCCTTTCAGTACCCCGCCTGCATATACAGGATGGGAATTGAAAAGAAGATTAACCCCCTGATGCTTTAAATCTGCCGAGCCGTAAACAGCTTCAGCCTCTTTTGCCTTGTCAGGCATCCATAAGTCCCGGACTTCCATTACGGCAATCAAAACGCCCTCATGGTCGCGCAGGGCTACTTTATCGGACGGTTTTATTTTTTTTGAGAACTCTTCAGTCACATCGAGCGTTATGGGCATTGGCCAGAAGGTGCCGTCAGAAAGCCTCATATCTTTCAGGACAGATTCATAATCCGCTTTATTCATAAAACCTTCAAGCGGCGACATCGCCCCGTTCAATATGAGCTCAATATCAAGGAGCTGCCGTTCGGTCAGGTCCCATGAAATATAATTCTTTGACTCTGTCTTTATAATCGAAGCCTCTTTTTCAGGCACAATAAGCTGTTTTAACATCCCGCCGTGAGGCTTTACGAACATTGGCATTACAGGTCTTCCTTTCCGCTCTCAGATGTGTTTAGAGTTTTTTATATGCGTTCAGCGTACTGACGCCTATGTCATTCCAATCAAAACGCGTAACAGCGGTATCAAATCCGCTTTTCGCTATTTTTTCAAGATGCGCTGGGTTTGATAGTATCTCGATTAGCCTTTTTGAGAGGTGCTCGTGGTCGTTGGTGCGGAATACAAACCCGTTGCTGTTGTCTTTTATTATCTCGAGCATTCCCGGCAGGTCAGAGGCGATTACGGCTTTGCCGTAACTCATCGCCATCAGAAGCACGCTGCTTTGATAGATTAGCCTGTAGGGCAGTACTATAAGGTCAGAGGCATTGTAGTAATAATCAACCAACTCATCGGGAATGTACTCTATTCGGGAGATGACATTTTCAGCAATTCCGTATTTATCGATCATCGCCTGGTATTTTGAAAAATCATTCCTCCATACCTTGCCTGCGATCAACAGGCGCAGCGACGGTATTTTTTTCACAACAGCCGGCAGCGCATCTACCAGTATATCAAGACCTTTGGCTTCTTTTATCTGCCCCCAGAAAAGAAGAAAAGGCCCTTCTCCCTTAAGCCCCAGTTTTTCTTTTGCCTCTTTTTTAGTTACAGACCTGTTCGCGTATTCGACAAGGTTGCCGAGAGGGATTATCTCAACATCAGAGCTAAGATCAGGGTAACTCTTCAGGAGCGAATCCCTGCATGCTTTGTTATGCACTATAAGGCGGTCTGCCGATTTATAGAGGTCATTTGAAAGCTTGAACATCTTCTTGCCTGAGAAGCTTTCAACATCATGCACAGTTATAACGATCTTAAAGCCGTACGCCTTGGCCATCTTCAGGCTCAACCATTCCATAAAGAAGGGGTGGAAGATATGGAAATGCATTACGGTCACGCCATGCCTGCGGGCATCTCTGAAAGAGCTGTTAAGGCCTGTGATGTACCTTAACGCCCTTTTATACTTACTGTCAGCACCGTATATCTTCTTAAAAAAGAGTTTTACGGAATAAGAAAGGCCTTCAGGCACATGGGTCTCATCGCATGTATAAAGGGTAACGTCAGCCCCTGCCTGAGAAAGCCCCCTGCAAAGACTGAAGTCATAGTAATTCATCCCTCCGTGACCGCCAACCGGTTCTATAACAGCTACCTTCATCATCTCAAAATCCTTATCCATTCTTAAAATCTAAAAAATATCTGAGCTTTAAAATATCATTGAAGCTTTATCTTCAGGACACCAAAACTGTAAGGGCTTATCTTTACAGACTGCAAAGACATCACGCCTGAACTTGTTTTAAAAGCATGCAAGTCCCCCAGCTCTTTTTTAAAGCCTGTAACACCCCTGCTGGCGAAAAGCGAGTTGCCTGAGAAGTAATCAAAATCAGCTTCCTTCGGAAGCCTGTAGTTATTATTCTTAAAGCTGTTCTTTGCTATATAAGTGTTTCCTGACCAATTCAGGAAATATATGTAGAGCTCGCTCTTTGATTGATTCAGGAACGCGTGGCTGGAAAAAGTGTTGTCATCAGGTATGCCGCTTTTTGACGTTGTAAGCCTCACTACATTATCAGCAAAAGCATCCTTCATGAACTGGAACGGGAAATATGAGCACCGCCTGATATAATTCGAGCCCGGGTCTATCGCCTCTTCCCCGCTGAATTTTGTATTGACCACGCTGAAGGCATACCATTTATCGCAGAGGTCATGGAAGAGCGAGTACTCAATATTGCCCATTGAGGTGGCATCGATACGCGTCTGGCTCAAAAGGAAGTCAGCCGAATAGAGCGCCTGCAGGTCAGTGTTGCCGAATTTTATCGGAAGCTCGATATTCCACTCTGTAAGCCATACGGACTTTTCCTTGCCGAATATGCAATAGTAATAATCAATGACCTTCTGAAGGTCTTTATTCGAATAGTTCATAAGCTCGCCTGAAGCGCATGAAAAAGTGCCTTCAAGCGTGCTCTCCTTTTCGCAGTTGCTTACGGATTTGTAACTGTGCACCACATACGCGTCATAAAATTTCTTCTTTGCAAGAGAGTTGTTCCAGTTGTCGTAAGACGACGCGCGGAGGAAACCAATCTTCCTGTCAAACCTTGCGGGGGCCGCGGTTACGGCTATTTTAAGGTCAGGATATGACTTTCTGACGGCTGAAGCGAACCTTTCAGCCTTGCTTATGTAATCATCAACATTACGGACAAGGTTTGCGTAGGAATCAAGGTAAAGCTCATTGCCAAGCTCGACTCCGACGACATTAACGCCGCTCTGCTTCATCTGCCTGATCATTGAGAGAAGCTCTTCCTCTGTGCCTGTCGCTATATTGGCTATGACGAGGACTTTGGAGTCAGTGAGTTTGCTGAGCTCGATGAACTGATTGATGTAATTGCGGTCCGCAGGCTTCTCTTTGTAAAATTTATTGAACCTCTCAAGGGTAGCGTATGTGCCTGTGCCTTCTATGCGCTTGAGCTCTTCATCCCTGAATCCGTAACCCATGCCGTCAGGATGATAAAAATTTGCCCATGAACCAAAAGGAAAACGGAGCACCTTTGGCTTGAGAGTTGTCACATATTGCCTGAAGGCAGTGTCACTTATATCGCAATTGCGAAACTCTGCCATCTGAAAACCAAAGAGGTCAGGATTGACCTTTTTGGCCGAGTCCATATCTATGGTGATATCAACATTAGTCTCGGCGGCAATGCCGTATTCAGGCGAAAAAAGCAACAAAAGTGCAAGTATGATGGCACTTGCAAAGGCTTTTAGAAAGCCTGTTTCTCTATATGAATAACTCAGCATGGAACTCCTGATGGTTTGAAGGTGTGTCGATCTTCAGGCTCAAGCCTGTGCCGCACCCACGGCTATTGAATGTCTTTCCTTTTCGAGCAATTCATAGTAGTAGTACAGGATAACTATGAAAATAATGCTTATTGCAGAGAAAAAGACGATGTGCCCTGCGCTCAAGGAATCAAAGAACAGGGCCACAAGAAAATATTTACAGGACTGAAAGAAAGCGTCGTAATTCAATGCGTCCGCCTTCCTTACATAATAATACGCGAATAAAAACTGGAAGTTCAACGCAAGCGTGCCGATAACCCCGAAGATGAATACCACGCCTATCAAACCGATATCTGACGGATAAAAATAACCGTATAACCTCTCGAAACCATTTCTCCAGCGGCGGCTGAGGTCGCCGTTGCCGAAGTAAGGATTTTTTATTATCTGCTTGGCCGCTATCGCTGTCTCGATAAGCCTTATATTTGTGGCGTCTTCCTTTGTGGCCTTGCCTGCGACCGTTAAAAAAGCATTGCTGAAAGTGGCGAAGTACCTTGAAAGAAAATCAGGTTTTGCCAAATAGATACCTGAAGTGATTATAACAACAATGAAAGTGGCGTACGCCGTGTATTTCAGAAGCAGCTTCAAGGAAAAATTCCTCAGGAAAAAAACAGCTACCCCCATCAAAAGTGAAACGATTATTGTACGGTCCTGTCTGATAAAAGCGAGATAGCTTAAAAATAATGCCGCATACAGAATATATGCAGTTTTTTTTGTATGAAAATACCTTATGGCATAATAAATCGTTGGAAAAATAAGAAAAATTACATTGAAAAGAAAAAGATATCCGCCCTTCTCCGGCGAGAAGACTACCAGAGAAGAGTCCGCGTACTTCTGCGGGTCAACTGCGAGCCAAACCAGCATATAAGCGGCAAGAAGCGCCCAGGAAAGGATTATAAATGATTTTTCAACCATTGCCAGCGTGACAGTATTTTTTCTGAGCATGGACAGCAACACCAAACCGGATAGGTTCAGATAAAATGCCCTTTCAGCAAGAAAACCGTATATAAGAGGCTGATGGTATTCCTTTGATGCGCTGTAGCCTACGAGCAGCGGAAAAACCATAAGAGAGAGCAGGAATATCTCTATGGAGCTGAAGCGTTTCGGCTTCATAAGTTTTCCGAGAAGATATAAAAAAAGATAACCATAGAAGACTACAAGAACGCCTGCCTCCGTCATGTACATGAGATCTTCGAGAGGGGTCCTGAAGGCAACCCTGAAAACTATGCCAAAAAAAATGGCCAGCCCCAGGCATTTGACTATGTCTTTCCTGATTTTCATTTCTGTTTCAGCCAGTGTGATAGGTCCTTGTTTATAAGCTCCTGTAATTTTAATATATCATCTCTGTAAATCAACCTGAGGGCTTCGTATGTCTCAGGCTTCATCACCAGCTTCTTGTCCTTCTTGATATTTTTGGTGATAAGCCAAAGCAGTATCTCCCTTCTCCTCTCAGGAGGCAATACCAGTCTTATCAAAGGCCTGAACAGGCTTTTGATGGGGTGGTTCGGCTTTACAAGCATCTCCTGAAGGAAGACATTGCCGGGAAGGCCCGACTCATTGGTCTTTCCGAACTTTGGAACGAAAGATGAGTCTATGCCTAAAAATTCAAACATGTTTTTTGCCAGCGCAGGCTCATCTTTGAACTCATCGAACAGGTAGACCTTTACATTTGAAAAATTATCCTTAAATGCCTTTACCTGCTCGTAATAGAATCCAAGGTCCTTGTAGTACCACATGAAATCCCAGTTCTGCCTCATCCTCTCCTTTTCATGCTCAAGGCCCTGTTCAAAAGTATACGGCTCGGACACATTTCTTATGAAATGGGAATACCCGGAAAAAGCCCTCTGGATAGGATTACGCAGGACAATGATTATCTTAATATCGCCTGCTACCTTTCTAATCATAGGTATGGCAATTTTGTGATAGTAAAGGTATCCGGTCCCCACTTCCCCTATTGCCTTTTCGTTCTTTACAGCGTTAAAAAGGCTTAAATATTGTTCAGGTGTATATACGATATCCTCTTCTTTTCTGGCCTCCGGGTCGCTCTTGTTTATATTCTTATAGACCGAGGACATGAAGAAGAATGTCTCTTTGCGGGGCATGAATACTTCGGGGTGCTCTTTGAGCCACGCATATAATGTTGTCGTGCCGCTTTTAGCGACCCCGGCAATAAGAAAATTTGGTTTTTTGGTATCAGCGCTCATTTGCTTCCTTGTTTTATGCCCGTAGCCAGGGGATTGTATTTATTTTGATGCTTTTATGTACAAGATAGCTCGCCATCAGGTTCTGAAAGGAAACGCTTATCGAAGTGGCAACTGCCGCCCCCATCATTCCGTACTTAGGTATCAGCAGGAAGTTAAGGCCTACATTTAAAACAGTGACGGCAATAAGATTGTTACGCATTATCTTTTCATTGCCGCTCATTATAAGGAGATACCCTACTGAGCCTGTAGAAACATTTATGAACTGGCCGATAGCCAGTATGATAAGCACACTGCCCCCGGCGACGAACTCTGCACCGTATATCCCCATAACCCATGACGGAAAAAGAATAAAAAGAAGGAGCACCGGGGCGGAAAGGATTGTAAGGAGCTTTGCGGAGTTCCGCGCAGTTGAGCCCAATGCCTTCATGTCTTTAAGCCGGTACAGGGCCGCGAACTTCGGCGCCGATATGCTGTTAATCGCCACAAGTATGAAACTTATCAGGAAAGCCGTTCTGCTTGCCGCGCCGAAAATGCCTATCTCTGCCTTGGTGCCGTAAATGCCGAGTATGAATGTGGATGTCAGGCTTACAAGCAGGCTTAAGAGCGACACCCAGAAAAGCGGGATACAGGTATTAAGCAGCTTTGATGTCTCAAACCGCACCCGTTCACACCGGATGTGAGAGGTGGCAAGCCTCCAGATTGAAAACGCGAGAACAGCGGTAAGCACTACCGCCAGAATATATGCCCACACAGCCGTGTGGATACGCTCGCCGCTGTTAAGTACGAAAAGCCCAACAAGCGCCAAGCCCCATATGCCGACCCCCTGCACCAGGTTTGAATCACGGATGCGCTTCAGCCCCTTGAGCATCTCAGCGTAAAGGGTCAGCACCGTCATCGGTACAATGGCAACAGACATCATCCGCAAGGACCATGTCAATTCAGGTTTGGAAAATATTTCGGTTGAAATCCAGCCTGCGGAAAAAAACAAAGCAAGAGTTAAGGAGACAGACGCGAAGAGCGCTATTGTGATGCCTTTTCTGCAAGCCCCTTTTAAGGTGCCCCAATCATCGACTGCCGCGTTCATTGCAACGAATCGCAACAAAGTATTATCAAGTCCTACGCAGCTCATGGAACCGGCAATGGTCACGATCGTGATGGCAAGAAAATAAATCCCCGCATCATCTGCTCCGAGCAGTTTGGTCAAGCGGATGTTGAACGCAAAGGCCAGAACTGCGCCTAAAGCCTTCAATATAAATGCAACGGACGCGCCCCTGACAACCTCTATGGTATGGGAGTCAAGCCTTCCTCTTATCGAGGCTATTTTGCGGGCAAAAAGCAGCTTGAGCATCCTTTCTTTTTATCTGTTGGGTTCTCTTGGGTTACTCCCCTTTACGCTGACCTCGAAATCTTTGATGAATTTCAGGCTAAGGGACTGTTCAAAGCGTTTTATTTTTTATGCTTCCCCGAGCTTTTTCTTCTCAATGTATTCGAGAAAAAATGCGGTGAATACAGAGAATAAAATGCCTCCGGCGAAAGCAAATGCGAAAATATGCGTCTCTTTCGGCTTGGCTTCCTTATCAGGCGGTGTTGCGTAATCCAAAATCTGTACGGTCGGGGTATCCTTTACTTCCTGTATCCTTGCCATCTCATACTGCTGGGTCAGAAGCTCAAAGACTGTCTCCTGTATCTTTCCATCACGGAGTAGTGTTGCGTACTCAAGCGTCAGTCCAGGTATCCTGTCAGTTGGTATAAATACATCGCGCGCCGAAGGATTAGCCTTTGTGCCTCTTCCGGCCTCAAGCTCCCTGAGCTTTTTCTTCAGGCCGTCGATAGAGGTTTTTAAAAGCTGTACGCGCGGGTTGGTCGGCGCGGCATAGGACTGAAGCGTGTCCAGCTCCACTTCCTTTGCCATCAGCTGCCCTTTCAGTTCGCCTATGGACTCGATTATAGCCTTTGACTGGTCATCGAGCTTTACTGCCTTATTTCTTTCCTGAAAATGCTTGAGGGCGCCTTCGATGGCTTGCAGTTCTGTTTTTGCTTCCTGCAGCCTTTTCTCGATAAACGACCTTGTCCTGTGCCCTGAGGTCATCACAGAGCCGCGGTTTATCCTGTCAAGCTCCTGGATATAAGCATTCGCCATGTTTGCGGCTTTGACAGGGTCCTTGTCCTCTACTGTTACTGAGACTATGTCGTCATCTTCCGATTTTTCGATGGCTACATTCTCTTCGAGCTCTTCAAGCGTATCCTGTATGGTGTCCATGTCGTAAGCTTCCATAAGGCCAAACTTTTTGATGATGGCGTCTTTGACATTACGGCTTTTCAGAATACCTACCCATAGGTCTGCCGGCGTATCGGCACCGGCCAGGCTGGCAAGCCCTCCAAGGCTTCCCGATAGTTCTGATGTAATGCCCTGGAGCATACTGTCATCTTTAGGGGGCATTACGCTTGCCCTTGCGATGTAGTATTTAGGCAGGGCCAGGCACAGGACCACGGCAATAACCAACGAAGCTCCGATAATATAAGCTATCAGGTTCCTGCGCTTCTTTAATACTCGCCAGTAATCGAGAAGGTCTATCTCTTCCGAGCTGTTAAGATTATTTTTTCCGTTATTCATAAAAACCTAAAATGCCTTCTCAAGCTTTAAAAATGCGACTGTATTTTTAGTGTCGCCGCCAAAGCCGTTCTTTTCTTTTTCGTAACCGAGACTGCCGGACAGCGTTAATGACTTAGGCATTGCATAATTAAAATCCACGCCTATCCAATCTCTTTTTTTGCGGCTGTTTGAATGTATGTCCGCCCAATTCCGCTCAGCCTCAAGAGCTACTCTGAGGTCGCTGTTGATATAATGCTGGCCCCTTATAAAGATGTCCTTTGAATCGCCTCCGATATGATGCCCGATAACGCGCCCTTCAAATGTATAGCCCGTCCTGTAGATCAAATGGCTGTACCATTCGAGGGTATCGAGAGTGTGGCGGGCGGTATTCGCCCATTCCACGCGTAAGTCTGTATCTTTTAAAAAAAGGGGCTCGTCAATATATACGCCGTACATATTGGCCCTGTTCGAAGGCGTTTTTGTCTTTCCCGATGAATCCTCTGCGCCCCACTCAGTATAGAACTTGGCAGCAGACAGAGGTAGCCAAGGGTAATTACTGTTCATATAGATATATGAAGCGTCGATTGATGCAAGCTGATTTCCGTTTATGGGAGAGGTCTCATGCTCTGAGCTGTTAGAGGCGACAAAGACCCTGAGCCAGTCAGAAGCTTCAAGGCTTCTCCTGCCCTCACCACCGAACATGAAGGTCCTGTTTAAGGCGAACTGGAAATGCCGTGTCGGCTTAAAATCAAGCCTCATCCCTAAAAGATTAGCACTCGGAAAATCCCTGTTCTCCTCTAATCGGGCAAGAAAAACTGTCGGCTTAAAAAGGCCCAAACGCCCCAAAAACCAGGGCAGTATAACCGGATGAGAGGTGGTGAACTTGACCATGTCAAAAGGTTTGGCGTTATTGGAGACCAGAAGCGCCCCATTATAACCTGAACCCCACCAAAGGGAATCCCTTCCGGCCAGTATGTTTGCCCAACCTATTTCCAAATCAATATACCCCAGAGGAAGTTCGGTATTAGATGAACCCTCATCAATCCTGTATTCCGGGTTGAGGTATATGGAGACGGAGTCATAAAAATCTGCCCCGGCAGAAAGGCCGACCCTGCCGTTAAAACCGCCGATTAAAGAATCGCCGTTATTGTTTATGTTCTGAAAATAAGGAGTCCTGCCAAAGTAAGATGCCTTAAGATATGCCGTTTTTTCAGATAACCTAAACCGGCTTTTTTCCTCGCTCCCGTATTCGGTTTTTAATCTTTCGATGATCTTCTGAGAAAGGCTTGAAGCAGGTACCCTGCGCGTCCTTAAGCTCTCTTGTGCCTCAAAAACAAGCTGCCGGGCATCTCTCCTGCTTACCGGCTTTGAGGAAAGCATTGCGCTTGCAATCAGGCCTTTCAGCTCTAAATACTCAAGTTCCTGATAAACAGGGCTTCCGACAGGTATATTGGTTGTGCCGTAAGCCGCCCCTGTGAACAAAAAAACTAAAATACTCAGGACAGCAATCGCTGAAATTCTAAAATGCGACAATCAAAACTCCGGCAGTCACTGCTATCTGATAAAGTATCTGTGTCAGGTCCTTGACTTCTCTCACCCATGATACCTGTTCAATATCTTCAGGTACTACGATGGTATCGCCGGGGTCGAGCCTTGTGGACATGAAACCTGTCACCCATTTGCCGCTTTCAGAGTCCCAGTTTACGGACCAGCTTGAGCTTTCATGCTTGCTTATTGCGGTTCCGTTCACTTTCAGTATATACAGCTCATCTTCATCGGCATTTTTGCTGATGCCGCCTGCTTTCTTTATATAGTCGTAGACAGTCGCACCCGGCACATAGGCAAAGGCCATCTGATTGTAAACAGAGCCTACAACCTGAACATGCATCGGCCTCTCGGGTATATGTATCTCATCGCCTTCGTCAAGGACTATGTCATACTGCGAGCCCTTAAATTTATCGAAAGGCTCAAAATTTAAATATACCCTGCCATTTGCTTTTGCGCTCTTGAGCTTGGCAAGAAGGGACTTTCTCTGCGCCATGGACGCTAATTGCAGCTGTTTGGCGTCTTCTGAAGAAAAAGCTGACTGTATGTTTTGCGCTGATTCCGAGAAAAACTCGAACTCTGCCCTGTCTATTGCTTCGTCAAGCTGTTTCTGCTGCGCTCCCCTTACGGAAGGCCTCGTAAAAAAAGCCCCCTTTAGGTAAGCCTTATCAGTAAAACCTCCGGCACGATTTATAAGAGAGGACACTGTCTCTCCCTTCATAACCGTATAAGTGCCGGGGAATTTGACCTGCCCCGATATCTGCACGCTTTTGTAGAGGTCCCATTCAGGCACCGCCCTTACCAGGATGAAATCATCCTCTTTAAGGCTTATGTTGTGCTCAGGGTCGCCTTTAAGCGCCTTATCAAGATTTATGTGTATTTTTGTTGTTGCAGGCCCCTTAGGGGTCGGGGTCACACGGGTTATTTCAGCGTCATCTGTAAATGCGAAGTACTTCAAACCGCCTGAGAGCGCGATAAGCTCTTTTATCGTAAGCCCGTCGCCTACTCCGTATTTACCCTCTCTCTGGACAGCTCCGTAGAGTTTCACGGTCCTTGCTTCGGATACTACAGGGAAGATGCTTATAATGTCGCCGGGCCTGACCTTCACCTTGTTAGATGAAGCCTCGTCCAGACGGGCCTCAAAAACGGTAATTCTGTTATTGTCTACAATCCTGTTTATCCTTAATCTGTTCGTAAAAGCTATATCGTTGAAACCGCCGGCAAGACGGACGACATCTTCGATTGTTTTCTCATCCTTAAGCTCATAAATCGCAGGGGACTTTACCGAACCTGAAACTGCGACCAAAGGCCCGACCTGAGGGATGAAGACCACATCATCAGGCTGTAATCTTATGTCATTGGTCTTATCGCCTTTTATGAGGAAATCATATAAATCAAAGTGGACAATCGTCTTGCCGCCTCTTTTTACCTGTATGTCCCTCATGGAGCCGGACTTTCCCGGCCCGTCCGCGGCATAGAGCGCATTTATGAGGGTTGACATGGAAGAGACAACATGGCTGCCGGGATTTGAAGCCTTGCCTATAACGAATACACGCATGGACCTGAGCGTGCCAACGCTGACATTCATAAAGACTTCGCTCGTCTTGTAGTACCTTGCGAGTTCTTTATTAAGATAATCCCTTGCCTGCTCAAAAGTAAGCCCTGAAATATGGAGAACCCCGAATTCAGGCAAAACAATCTTGCCGTCGCGGTCAAGCGGTACTCTATACTCACCGCTTATCTTTCCCCAGATACTTATGTGGAGTTCGTCACCGGGCCCTAACAGGTAATCAGGGCCGACAGGCATGATGTTTGTAAGCAGAAAAGGGTCGGAAGAAGGCATGAACTGTCTATAGCCGAACTGTTCAATGCGAACAGCTTCGGAATCGTGCGACAGGGTCTCCGAGGCATAGTTCTCGAAAACCGAATGTTGCTGCGCGGTTTGTTTGGATTTTTCCTGGTTAGCGTTATCGGGTGAAGGGTCTGCAGCTTTAACCGGGAAAGAAAAAAAACAAAGGAAAAGAACTATGAATAAAGACTTAAAAATACCTCTATGCAGCATAATCAATGAGCCTTAACCTAAGAGTGAAAAATCACAGCAGTTACTCAATAAAAACCAAATGGAAGAATACGCAACAGAACGAAAATATAGATTATTTTATGCCGGAAGAGTTTGAAATATTACAATGTCTCGCTCATCTTGTCAAGAGTTTTGCGGTTCCGCAGCGGGCGCCAAAAGGATGAAAAACTGGCTGAGCGAAGGGTTTATGGATATATCTGATTGTCGGGATTCCCGAGAACGGAAGGGTCTAATTCACCGTAATAATCTACATTGTCGGAGGAATCAAGAGGGGCAGCGCCGTCTACGGTATCAAAGCAATGCCTGACCGATGAAAAGCCGGACGGGTCTGTTTCATCCTGTGCGCTGCCGCATGAGGTGAGAAGCACTGACAGGCTCAGAAGAAACAGGCAAATGATGTTGCGATGCATCCGAACCCCTGTAGGCAGTATTTAAGGCACACCAGGACGGAAACAGCTTTTACAGAAAATAGCAGAAAAAAGAGGATTGTCAAACGATAGGGGTTTTTAAAAGAGGCTAAAGACCGTAAATTATGACAGGTTTTAACTACTTCCTATAGAATTCAGGATGGTAGAATTGTAAACTACTACAGGGCGGGCTGACCTGTGAACGAGTTTGCTTATCAGCTAAAATTTATGATTTTATTACGGTTACAATAAAGCCGGGCTGTTTCAGTGTTTCTTTATTATACATTAGCCTTTTGCCGTCAAGCCCCTCTACCCTTACTCCAGCCTCTTCAGCAACGCACTGGCCCGCGGCAGTATCCCACTCTGAAGTCCTGCCTATCCTCGGGTAGATGTCTGCCTCTCCTTCAGCTACCACGCAGAACTTAAGAGAGCTTCCTGCATAGACAGTATCTTTGATTGTAAATTGTTCAAGATATTCTTCGGTCTCTTTTGAGGGATGCGACCTGCTGGCTACTACCCTGACAGAGCCGCTTACAGCCTCCCTCCTGGGAAGCCTGACAGGGTCGGAACCGTTCATTTTAAATGCGCCCTCGCCTTTGGAGGCATAATACATCAAACCCATTGCAGGGGCGTAAACAACACCAAGGACAGGCTCGTTATTTTCGATAAGAGCGATATTGACGGTAAACTCGCCGTTTTTCTTGATGAATTCCTTTGTGCCGTCAAGGGGGTCTACAAGCCAGAAACTCTTGAAATCTTTCCTTACGGCATAAGGCGTCTCATCGCCTTCTTCCGAGATTATGGGAATATTCTTATCAAGGGCAAGAAGTCCTTTTTCAATCGTATTATGGGCATTACGGTCGGCAAGCGTAAGCGGGCTCTCGTCTTCCTTGTAGCTTATGCCTAAGTCAGAGCCTTCATAGACCTTCATTATCTCGCTTCCGGCCTCACGGGCTATCTCTATTACCTTTGATATCATCTTCCTATACTCCGGTCCCTTTTATCACAGCAGGGATTGTCTTTAATATTATCTTCATATCCTGAGAAAAAGACCACCTGTCGATATACTCAAGGTCGAGCTTCATCCACTCATCAAATCCTATCTTATTCCTGCCGTTCACCTGCCATGAACAGGTAATGCCCGGGCGTACCGAGAGCCTTCTCCTCTGCCAGAGCTTGTATTTTTCCACCTCTTCGGGGAGCGGGGGCCTTGGCCCGACAAGCGACATATCACCCATGAGGACATTTATAAGCTGAGGCAGTTCATCAAGGCTGTACTTCCTGAGAAACCTTCCCACCCCGGTAATCCTCGGGTCGTCCTTTATCTTAAATACAGGGCCTGACATCTCGTTAAGATGCGCGAATTTCTTTTTTATCTCGTCTGCATTGGCTACCATTGTCCTGAATTTTAACACATTGAAACGCCTTCCGTTAAGCCCGCATCTCTCCTGTCTGAAAAAAACAGGGCCTTTGGAGGATAACTTAATGCCTATAATTGAGGCGAGGAACACAGGAGAGCTGAGCAGGAGCAGTATGGAAGATACAGCCAAATCGAACGCCCTCTTAAAAGCCATAGCCTCGTCTATATGAGGCGTAGGATTAAATGCAAGCAAGGGCCAGCCCTGAAGATTTTCAATCGTGGTCTTGGCGATTGTATGCGGATAGAAATCCGCTGCTATGCTCGCCTTGATTCCAATGCGCTCGCAGTTAAGTATCTGCTCTTCTATCTTGTCCAGCCATGAAAGAGGCACCACGAATATCACTTCATCTATCTGCAAGGTGGTTATTATCTGCTTAAGCTGGTTTAAATGGCCTATCTTATCAAGCTTGAAATTGTTCTTTTTAGTGCCATGCTCCTCATGGTCGACAAAGCCCAGGACCTTTATGCCCCATTCCTTATGCTCATTGAGAAGCCCGGCAAACTCCTCAGCCCTTGGGCCAGTGCCTACGATAACCACGGTCCTGTAGTTATATCCTTTTTTCCTGATGTGATGGGAAAATGAATATATAAGGCCCTTAAGAGAAATGAGCAGAATGCCGTTTACGGACATAAAGAGTATCAGGAACGACCTGCTAATGACCTCAAGCCTGAAGATGTACAAAGCTGTCATTATAGCGACGCCGCCTGTCAGTACCGTTTTAATTATCGGCAGCGTTGTAGATAAAAAACTTTTTGTCCTGATCGAATCGTATGACCCGTAAAAGACAAGGAGCACGGCCCAGAGCGGCAGGACAAGATACAGGACGAAAAGATATGCAGAGGTAGCCTGCAATGGTCCCAGAATATGGCCCCAATATGAAGCCCTCAGGTGGTATGCCATAAAAAATGATATGGCGGTAATCCCGATATCGAATACCAGCAAAGTGTTCTTTATCAGCTTATTGTTCTCTTTAAGCATCTTCTATGCCTCGCAGAAATCCAAATTTGAAATGACGGTACAGTACGGAAGACACAGGAGCGAACGCTCGCGGCGCGCAGTAGACACTTGTATGTTTGAGATGAACGATATCTGAAGGCTTAAAACTGTATTGTCCTGAAATAGGCAATACGGGGCTAAAGGCTTTTGAAGAGAGTATGTGGACAAAATAAGCCAAAGCAAAGGATATCGTGATGTAAAAAACACTAAGAAGATTCACTTGGACGCGGCAACTCGAGATTGAGATTTTTTTATCACATGCGCAGGAACAGGACCTGAAATAACAGCTTCAACATATCAACGGCTACAAAAACGAACTCCCTTTCTTGCTTATCGGGAAATGATGCAAAACATTAAATCGTTAAATAAAATCCTGTCAAGGGTGCGAGGTTTAAAAAGAAGCGTTTAAGTAAACCATATAACCGTCTGCCCTTGGCACAACGGCTATTTCGGGAAGATCTTTTTTATCAATGGCCGCAACGCTTAAGTACGCAAGCGACCAGCCGAGCAGGGCCTGCGAAAAATAATGCTCATCGTCATTTATCCTGCTTAGTGCAGGCAGGACTGATACGCCGTAGAAAAAGGCGCTTGAATATTTGTTATCCTCCATGCGCGCGGCTGTTATAAAAGGCACTGCCCCGATAAACGAATGTCCGCTGAGCCCGTTGTTGTTCTTAAAAGGCCTCCAGTGCGAATCCCCTTCTTTGGGCCTGCCCCCTCCGGTGGAATACTGTATCAAAAGCCCGGCAGGCGCTCCAACGAACATTGCCCTCAGCGACTTTCCTGCCCAGAGGTTTACCTTCGAGCCTTCATCTGTCAGATACCTCGCCCCAAGCAAGACAGGCACAGTCAAAAGTATCTCTCCCGGAGCCCTGAATACATCAGAAAGACTGTCCGTTGTATCGCTTCTCAGGTTGTCCCTGTAATATTCCTGCAGTTCCCTGTCAACGGAACTATTGGCGATAAGTCCTGCCCCTGCGATATTGAGCCCAAGTAGCCTGAGGTTGCCTGCATCAAGATAAAAGCTTTTAAAATCTTCCTTAAGCAGTGCCGAGTCGGATACAAGCCGTGCCATCAGGTCATCGGCAGCGAAGGAGCAAACCGGCACTATAAAAGAAACAAATAAAAAAATACACGCCGATATAAAGTTTTTCACATAATACCCGACATTTTATAATGGTATGTGAAGATACAATAATTCAGATGCAATACGCAAGTGAATTATTATCCTTTTTGTAAAATCAATCCTTTGTATGAACTCAACTGTGTCCTGAGGACTATTGGAGTAAAATCGCCCTCACATCCTATATGATTGACTGGACACATTTTAATCTGATAAAATCCAATAGACAGTTAACTTATTGAAATTTAAAGACTATCAGGACTGAAATGGATTATAAGAATTCTTACCTGAAAATTGCCTTACTAAAAGACAACCTCGGGCGGGTCATAAAGGGCAAGCCGGAGATAATCGAGCTTGCTGTTACAGCCCTTCTTGCCAGAGGGCATCTCCTTATTGAAGATGTGCCCGGCGTGGGGAAAACCACCCTTGCCCACGGCCTTGCCAAATGCATAAACTGCACCTTTCACAGGATACAGTTCACAAGCGACCTGCTCCCATCCGATGTCATAGGGGTGACTATATTCAATCAGGCCGCCCGTACATTCGAGTTCAGGCCGGGGCCTATCTTTGCCAATGTCGTATTGGCGGATGAGATAAACAGGGCTACCCCAAAGACCCAGAGCGCGCTGCTTGAGGCAATGAGCGACAGGCAGGTCTCTGTTGATAAATCTACTTACAAGCTCCCAAGGCCGTTCATGCTGCTTGCCACCCAAAACCCCCTTGAGTACTCAGGCACATTCCCTTTACCCGAGTCGCAGCTGGACAGGTTTACCATGTGCATAAGGATGGGATACCCCGATGAGGCGCACGAAAGGGAGATAATCCAATCGACATCCGAGCTTCTCATGCACAATCTTACCCCTGTTGTCTCGCTCGAAGAGGTTGAAGAGATGCAGGAATTAGCAGAGAAGGTCGTTGTCGAAGAGGACCTTGTCTCTTATATACTTGCGATAGCAAACGCTACAAGGAACCATAAAGGCATAAAACTCGGCGTAAGCCCAAGGGCTACAACTACGCTTTACAGGACTGCTCAGGCATTAGCTATTGTAAGCGGCAGGCACTACTGCATACCCGATGATATCAAAAGGCTAAGCTCCCCAATATTCGCTCATAGGATAATACCTATGGAGCATGGGATTGAGGACTTTGAAGGAACGCAAGCGCTGATGGAAGATGTCATAAACAGCATTACTGTTCCAGTCTAACCCTTTAGAAAAATTAAAAAAATGAATCTAAGGCCCGCCATATCAGCTCCCCTGCCCTGGCTTATCATCCTTTTTGGAAAGCTGTTCGGTAAAAAAACTCAGCATAGCGGCAAACGCATTTTCAGGTTTCCAAGAACCCTGAACTTCACCAGAGAGGGTAAATGGTTTTTGGGCATACTCCTTTTTATCGGGGTTGCCGCCATCAATACAGGCAACAACCTCCTTTACCTCGTGGTGGCCACTCTCCTTTCATTGATAATAATCTCAGGAATAATGTCCGAATCTACTTTAAGAGGGGTTCGAGCCAGCCGTCTAATAAAAGGTTATGTATTCAAAGGCTCTCCTGCGATAGCCGCCATAAAGGTAGAGAACACAAAAAAACTGCTCCCGTCTTTTTCTTTCAGTATCAAGGAAGTGAGGGCAACACGGCTGAAATCAGACCCCGCCTATGTGCTCAAACTCAAGCCCGGTGAAAGAATAACCAAGACAGCCGAATATGTTTTTGAACATCGGGGAAGGCACACTCTTGAAGCAATCAGCATCTATACAAGATTCCCATTCGGAATCTTTATCAAGGGCAAGGTTGAGGATTCTGCGGAAGATGTCATAGTGCTTCCTTCAATCAAACTTAAAAAGGCGCCTCGCCTTCTGGAGGACAATTCCGCTTCAGGCAGCAGGGATGCATCTTCAAGGGGAGACGGCACGCAGCTCTACGGTTTAAGGGATTATACGCTTCAGGACGACGCAAGACATATACACTGGATGTCAGCCGGAAGGCTTCAAAAAGTCCTTCTAAAGGAATTTGAAAAGGACAGGGAGAAAAAGGTACTCCTATTTATTGATAACTATTCATCATCGGAGGAAGCATTTGAGGAAACAGTGGATGAGGCCGCTTCATTCGCGAATCATTTCAGTGAACGGGGATATTCAGTCGGGCTTAAGGCCCTTAACCTTGAGATAAAGCCTGCCCAGGGTAGAGCGCACCTATATAAAATACTTCACGCTCTCGCCCTCATAACTCCTGCCGCGCAAAAAGGAACCCCTTGCGTAAGGGTTATATCAGGATGAAGTTCTCATATTACATAATCGCTGTCACATACTTCATGGCTGCGCTTGGCCTTTCCGCCATAAGCCTTGTCGAAGAGATAAGCGCGCCATTTTTGATAGTAATGTCCTCTGCCGCTACTTTTAGCCTCATATTAAATCTCGGAAAAAAAGAGCTTATCAGAGGGGCTGCATGGAATGTGCTTGCGGCAGCTATATTCATCTTCTTTATCTCAGATTACCTTTTTATCTCGGAGAGCCTTATAGCCTCTGCATCGAGATTCCTTACAATACTTCTGGCTTTAAAACTATATGACCTTAAAAAAAACAGGGACTACCTCATTGTTTTTCTTCTTGTATTCTTTCAGATACTTGCCTCAGCCGCCTCTACGGTAAGCCCTGTGTTTTTCCTGATACTCTCCCTTTTCGTAATAGGCATTATATGGGCGATGATAATATTTAACATCAAAAAAGACCTGCAGGACTCGGCGCACGGCTCAGAGCTTCCGAAGATGGTCTTCGGCCTTCCCTTCTTTTTCTCAATCATTGCCATTTCTGCAGTTTCCCTTGTAATGACATTCATGCTCTTTTTCATACTGCCGAGAATGGGCATTGGCTTTTTTGAAAGGAAGACCGCAAATACCCTAAAGGTTTCCGGCTTTTCAGACAGGGTCGATTTAGGCACGATAGGCCCGGTAAAACAGGACTCAACCATTATAATGAGGGTCGAGCTTAAGGGAAAGGCCCCGACAGACATCCTTTACTTCAGAGGAACGGTCCTTGACACCTATGACGGTTTTTCATGGAATAAAAAGGTAAAGGACAATACCCTCATCAGGAGGGGTTATGACGGGGTATTCAGGCTCACGAAACACAACGGAAGACTTCTTGAGCAGAACATCCTTCTTGAGCCTCTGGATACCGAGGTATTCTTTGCGGCGTCAATGCCAGTATTCGTGGACGGCATGTTCAGCAGTATCTGGACAGACGGGACAGGCTCGATGCACCTCCCCTCGCCTCCTTATTCGAGGATAGAGTACAAGGCGTGGTCAGCAGTAAACGCCCCCATTCCTGATAAATTTGTCAAAGCCCAATATGCTGACGCATCCTATTTAAACTCCTCAAAAGAAGGCAAAAAGATAATAGAGCTTGCCTCTGACATTACCAAAGGCCTTTCAACCGATGAAGAAAAAGCGGTTTCAATTGAAAAATACCTGAGGTCAAATTACAAATACACGCTCAACCCGGCGCAGGGCAAGGGCGAGAGCCCGCTTGAGGATTTTCTGTTTTATTCAAAGGAGGGCTACTGCGAGCATTACGCGACCGCCATGACAATAATGCTAAGGGCTCTGAACATCCCCTCAAGGCTTGTGACAGGTTTTGTGCAGGGTGAATGGAACAGCTACGGCAATTACTTTATCATCCGCCAGCAGGACGCTCACAGCTGGGTTGAGGCCTATATTGACGGCAAGGGCTGGGTTAGGTTTGACCCCACACCCCCTTCAGGGATTGCATCTTTGAATAAGCCTATGGCAGTTACGCTCTATCTCGATATGCTCAGATGGAAGTGGAACAGGTATGTTATCCATTATTCGTTCACCGACCAGCAGAAACTTGCAAAAACCGTTGAGGGACGCTCAAAAAATATCTTTGAGAAGCTGCGCAGTTCATTCAATATTCAAAAGCCCAAAGGAGCGCAATACCTCTTATCTGTGCTTGCGGTAATAATAGCGATTGCCCTCACCACGGCTGTCTTTTGGAAGCTGATAGGGCTGAAAAGTAAAAAGGCCAAGACCCCGCCCTTCTATATCGAGACGTTAAAGGTACTTAAAAGAAAAGGTATTTCAAGGGCGCCTCAGGAGACCCCGCTTGAATTCGCCTTAAGGACCGGCAACAGTAATGTAAGGCTTATCACAGAGGCATTTCATAAGGAAAGATACGGCGATGTAGAACTTGCGCATGAAGAGCTTGAGGGCGTCAAAACTGCCCTCAAGGAATTGAAAAAGAGGAAATAATCAAGCCCCGGCGACTTTAGTAAGGCTCTGCGTAATAGCTTCAAGCAGTTTCTTCATTTCAATAGGCTTTGCCACATACCCGTCAAAGCCTTTATTGAGGATTTTATCTTCCTCGCCCTTCATGGCAGAGGCCGTCAGCGCGAGAACGGGGATAGACTTATTCCTCTCCTCGGACTTTATTATTCTTGTAGCCGTAATCCCGTCCATCTCAGGCAGATGCAAATCCATAAGTATTATGTCGGGTCTTGCGGCAGTGAGCATCTTAAGGGCTTCGGTACCGCTTTTTGCCTCAAATATTTCATACCCGTTCAGGGTCAGCATCTCCCTGACGAGTATCTTATTCATATGATTATCTTCGACAATGAGTACCTTTATCTTGTTGCCTTGCACAAAATCCTCCGTTTTATCCTGCGTTCTTGTCTATTGTAAGGCGCGCAAGGACATGCAGAAGGCGCTCCCTGTTTATGGGTTTTTCCATGTATTCGATAGCGCCAAGCGAATAGCCAAGTTCCTTGTTATCAATAGAAGAAATTATTACTACGGGAATCCCCGAAGTCTCACTGCTTTGCTTGAGTTCCTTAAGCACTTCCCATCCGTCTTTTTTGGGCAGGGTTATGCCCATGATGATGGCAAAAGGCTTCTGGTCACAGGCCTTACGCAGCAGGTCGATGCCATCAGTTGCGGTAAAGACATCATATACGCCTCCGGCAAGATATATCTGCAGGAGGTGATTGATATCAGGGCTTTCGCTCGCCACAAGCACCCGCGGCCTTGAATCTGGATTTGAGGGGATGATGACCCTGTTCGTCAGTACCGGAAGGTCTATCTCATCAGTGCCCTGCGGCAGCTTCACATGAAAAACAGAGCCCTTGCCCGGCTCGCTGTCAAACCAAATCTCTCCGTTATGAAGTTCGACAAGCCTTTTGGTAAGCACAAGGCCAAGGCCTGTGCCGCCGTATTCCCTTGTGATGGATGAGTCAAGCTGTTCGAACTCCTTGAACAGCTTTTCCTTATCCTCATGCTTTATGCCTATCCCTGTGTCCCTGATATTAAAGATGATAAGCCTCTCCATCTTCATCCCGAAAGGCTCTTCCCTGATCTCCCAGTCAACCATTATCCTGCCGTCATTCACATTGAACTTCACGGCATTTGAAAGGAGGTTCAACATTATCTGTTTGAACTTGGCCTTATCTGCGCGAAGCTTTGGCGAAGCAGGCACAGTCTTTGATTCAATTGATATATTCTTCTCGTGGGCAAGGGGCCTTATTATGCCAAGTATCTCTCCAAGCACCTCCATTACTGAGAAGTCCTCGGGGGCCAGCTCCATCCTTCCGGCCTCTATCTTTGAGAGGTCGAGGATATTATTTATAAGCTGAAGGAGATGCCCTCCGCTTGAGTGGACAAACTCTACATACTGAAGCTGTCTTTCATTCAAATCGCCGAATGCCTTTTCCATAAGAAGCTCTGAAAAACCTATGATGGAGTTGAGAGGAGTCCTTAGCTCATGACTGACATTGGCGAGGAACTGGCTCTTCATCCTATTGGCTTCCTGCAATTCTATATTGGCAAGTTCAAGCTCCTGCTTGTGCCTTGAGAGGTCGTCATTTGCATGCTTAAGCTCTTCCGTCCTCTCCTCGACCTTTTTCTCAAGGGTTGCGTAGTAATCCTCAAGGCTCTCAGCCATCTTGTTGAACTCGGTTGCAAGATTGCCTATTTCATCCTCGGTCATGACCGGGACCCTCTGTTTGAGATTGCCACCGCCTATCTTTTTGGCTGAATCTTCGATTGCAAGGATAGGCTTTACTATAGCGCGCGTAAGCGTAAGCCAAAGCCCTCCGCCAAGTACGATGGCAAGCAGTGTAAAGGCAAGCGTGACCGCAATAATGACCCGCGCGAAGAAATCACTTTCGCGGTAAGCGGCAAAAGCGGTATCCCTTTCTTCCTTGATGAGGCTCTTAAGCGTATTTATGGTATCTATGAAGCTCTTGTTGCCCTCCATCCTGATGATGCTCAGGGCAGCGTCCTTTTGCCCCTTGCCTGACAGCTCAGCGACCTTTGCGTGTACGGCCCAGTAATTGGCCATATTGGTCTGAAGCTCATCGTAAAGCCTGTCATGGCCTCTTGCTACACCCATTATCTTGTACTCGGTAAGGAGCTTGCTTATTTTTTTCTTATGCTCATCGATGGAGCCTTCAAGATAGGATTTAGACGCATCGCTGCTTATAATGGTATGCAGGAACATCTCCTGGCGCGCTGACAAAAACTCGTTCTCTACGGCTGAAAGCGTCTCGCCCCTCTTGAACGAATCTATGTAAAGCCTTTTTGTGGTATTGGCAAGCTGACCTGCGTTATAAAGCCCTACGAGGCCGCCGACTCCCATCATAAAGAGAAGGAACAGGAAGACTACCGCAAGCTTATTTGAGATACTCAGGGAATTAAAGATCTTCTTCATAAGCCCTCCCCGCCGGTCAGGGTCGATTCCGCCTCTGTAAGCTCTTCATAAATGAGCGCTATATTTGAGATCTCTCCGCCGGCATCATAGAGAGGAAAGCTCTTGATCCTGAGCGTGCGATTTGTGCCGCTCAAGGCATATTTTTGGATTTGAGAGGGGTTATAGTTGATAATGAACTCCGTTGAGTAGCCCTCGTAGGTCTTGCGGATGGTCTCCAGCATCCCCTGCGAGGAGAATACCTCATCTTTAAAGATATTGTAAGCGCCGGCAAAAGATGTGCGCTGGTCAAAACCAAGGTATCTCTTAAGGACATTGTTAAGCATAAGGCAGCCGCCTTCTTTGTCAAATACAGCAAGGCCGAAAGGGACCTGGTTTATGAGGCGCTCGAAGAACTTCTTTGAATTAAGCTCACTCTGGAACAGGCCCGAGTGGCCTGCAGAAACTCCGATGCCCGAAGCAATAGCCCTTAGAAAGCGGGCTATTCCGTCACTATTGACATCGGCGTTCTCCCTGAAAACCGCAACAATAAACCCCATGGATTCTCTGTTATAGGAAATCGGAGAGACTGCAAGGAACTCAAAACCTCCAGCCTTCAGCTTTTCCGCAAGCGCATTTGAGGTAAAACCTCCCGGCCCTCTCAGCCAGAATGCCTTTGGGCTCTCAAAAAAATTAAAATCCTCGCTGCTCAATACCGAAGCCTCTTTAATAAAGATATCGTCAGACCCGGCGGAAGCCTTAAGTTTTAAAGACATGCCTTCAGCTATGTATATGGCGGCTGTATCAGCACCTGAGGCAGCTATTGCTTCCCTTACTGCCGTATGGAAGATATCTGTCTGAGAAAGAGACCTGCCTGCGTATGTCAAAAGCCCGGTAAGGGATTCAATCTGAAGGTCTTTTCTTTTCAGTTGTTGTTCAAGAATCAAATTCTTACTCTCTTCGATGATCCTGGCATCATTGGCGGAATCAAGCAATTTATTAAGCTCAAAGGCCAGCTTGCCCATAGCGCTTCCTGAATCTTCCTTGAACCTTGCCCCCGAATTGCCTGCAAGCAGGCGGCGAGCAATGTCAACGGCCTTATTTATGGGCGTGAGTACTTTTTTATAAAGGATAAGGCTTGCGAAAAGGATGAGAAATATAAAACCGATTATGCTTTGCAGGGCGAGGCTCTTAGCTTGAGCGAATACCGTCTTCCTGCTCTCATCTATCGCGCTTATCAGCCTGTCAGCCTTCTCGGTGACAAGGACTGTATTTACATCGACAGCATTATGCAGGAGCATTATCTCATCCTGAGACATTGTCGGCTCAAGCCGTTTCACTTCATTCTTTATCGTAAGCCAGTCATCGGATATCGAGGCAAAGCCTTCCGAAAGAAGGGTATTGTTCTGCAGAAGCTCACTGTATTCGGCGTTGCCCAGCACCTCGTTCATATTCTCATCGAGCTTGGCAACATCATTTTTAATGAGGTCTACCGTGGTATTCTCAAACCTGCGGGCAACCACGAACATATCGAGCAGATATTCAAGTTTTGCAATAGAGACCCTCACAGAGCTTAAACGGTAATTAAGGTCCTCATAAAGCTCGACCTGTTTTGACCTGTTCAGAAACGCCCTGTAATCAAATAAAGCTATAAGAAAAATAATAGTAAGGGAAATAAAGAATTTCTGGATATTTGAAAGGCCGGTGAAAGGTAATTTCATCTTAAATCCTGTTTAGAAGCAGAGAGCAGGCACTGAGCTTGCGCGAAAACAATCAAAGCTACTTCAAAAGCCTATGGACATTTTTCTGAAACTCTTTTAATTTAAGAGGCTTCGGCAGGCAGTAGTCAGCCCCGCATTGAATTATCATGTCAATATCCTCTTTTCCATACGCAGTTACTGCAAGTATCTTTATGCCGCTTGTATGACTGTCCCCTTTTATACGCCTGCAGACCTCAAACCCGTCTAACTTAGGCATCCTTATGTCAAGGACAAGGAGCTCCGGTTTGAAATCCCCTACTTTAATCAAAGCGTCATACCCATCGCCGGCAGTCTCAATGAGATAGCCTTCTTCCATGGATTCTATCGCGCCCTTGATGTACTCTACAACATTTTTCTCATCGTCGATAATGAGAATCTTCTTTCTTTCGGGGAATTGTTCTTCTTTAATATCAAGCTTATACCTTTCAAGGAAGACCATGAAATCTTCCTTGTTTACGCGGAAATGCCCGCCCGGAGTCCTGAACGCGATAAGCTTGCCTGAGGCAATCCACTTCTTGACCGCGTTTATGGTCACATGGCAGAAAGCTGCAATCTCGCCGGTTGTATAAGGTTTGTTGTTGTCTATCATAAGCGGCTAAATAGAAATCAATAGAGTTTTAAGGCAATGTGAGAAGCATGCGCATAAGGCATATATTTAGATTAAAGCTTTTGAGAGTGTGTAGGTTATACTTTTGACAGTTATAATCTTATCTTTATTGAATTTTTCCGTCAAGTCCTTTTTAGTATTAACAATTTTTGAATTTTCTTTCCATTTTATCGTAAAACCGGGATTGTTGGTCTTTATTCGACAGTTTTCCAGTTATTGCCTGATTTAAGGTTCACTTCCACGGGGATATTGAGCCTTATTACCCCCTCCATTTCCCTCTTTATCATCACTGCCATATCGGCTGATTCATCTTCAGCCACTTCAAACACAAGCTCGTCATGTATCTGGAGTATCATCCTTGATCGGTAGCCGCCAGAATTCAGTATAGACGCTATCTTTATCATGGCAGCCTTTATCATGTCCGCGGCAGTGCCCTGAATAGGCGTATTTATCGCAAGCCTCTGCCCAAGCCTTATTGTTGAATCAATCGGGCTTTTCAGCTCAGGGATGAACCTCCTCCTGCCAAAAAGAGTAACGGTATAGCCCCTTTGGGAGGCCTCCTGTATGGTTTTGTCGATAAATTCCTTAAGACTGCTGAAATGGGCAAAATAGCTATTGATGTACTCCATCGCCTCTTTCATGGAGATCCCAAGCTCCGTAGAAAGCCCGAATGGGCCCATTCCGTAAAGGATGCCGAAGTTTATGGCCTTTGCCCGCCTCCTCATCTCAGAGGTGACAAGGGCAGGCATAATTCCGAACACCTCGCTCGCCGTCCTTGTGTGGATGTCTTCGCCCTTCCTGAAGGCGTCCATCATGACTGGGTCCTCTGACATGTGCGCAGCTATCCTAAGCTCTATCTGGGAGTAATCCGCAGAGATGAATTTAAAACCCTTCTCCGCTATAAAAGCCTCTCTTATCCTGCCCGCGGCCTCACCCCTGACAGGGATATTCTGCAGATTCGGCTTTGAGCTTGAAAGCCTGCCTGTTGCCGTTACAGTCTGGTTAAATGATGTATGCACCCGCCCGGTTTGGGGGTTTGTTATCTGCAGCAAGGCATCCACATAGGTGGATTTAAGCTTTGCAAGACCCCTGAAGTTTATTATGTGCTGCGGGACTTCGTGCCTTGCGGCAAGCTGGGTGAGCACCTCTTCATCGGTAGAAAAACCTGTTTTTGTCTTTTTTACAGGCTTAAGCTTGAGCTTTTCAAATAGCAGGTCTGATAGCTGCTTCGGGGAGTTTATATTGAATTCCATACCAGCGGCCGCGTATATCCTTTTTTCAATATCGGCAAGCTCTGTCTCGATCTCTTTTGACAGATTCTCAAGCAAGGCCTTATCCACCTTTATCCCCGCCAACTCCATGCAGGCCAGGACCTCGGATAACGGCAACTCCATTGAGGTATATAAATACATCAGGTTTTCAGCATCAAGTTCTTTCTTAAGAATCTCTGAAACCCTTATGATATTACAGGCTTTTCTGCAAGACAATCTTACAAGCTCATTGAAGTCGGGCTTTTTGTTCTCATGCGCCTGCTCGTTGAAATATTCGTAGGCAAGCGACTCAATCGTATGGTCTGATTTAGAGGGGTTTATAAGATAAGAGGCGATAGCTGTATCGATATCCACACCCTTGACAATAATTCCGGATTTGCCGCAATAGAGGTACAAGGCTTTTGAATTGTCGGTTTGTATCCTGATGTTTTCATCTCCCAGAAAGCCCCTCAAGACTTCAAGCGCAGTCTTCTCATCCATAGCGCCGTCTGAATTTACAGGTATGTAGGCGGCCTTGTTAGAACTTATCCCAATTGAAAAACCTGTAAGCCTGCCTGCCATCCCCTCTTCGGTAAGTGAAAGGGTAATTGACGCGCTTTCAGTGATGGAGCCTGCAAGGGCCTTTAAATCCTCTTCGCCGTCTATAACAGATGATTCAAATGCAGCCTCTTCATGGCGCGGGGCTTCAGGCATCATCTCCTTGAGTATCTTTTTAAAATCAAGCTCGTTTAAAAGGGGCTCAAGAAGCGTAAAATCCGGCCCTTGATAGCGGAATGATTCAAGAGCGCAGTCCACAGGCACTTCAGGGTGAAGGGTCGCAAGCTCTCTTGAAAGAAACGCCTGCTCCCTGTAATTTGTGAGGTTCTCTTTGAGCTTTGGTTTCGAAATAGCCTCAAGGTTCTCATAAATCTTCTCAAGCGGGCCCCACTGCTTGATGAGAGATGCCGCTGTCTTGAAACCGATTCCAGGCACCCCGGGTATATTATCCGAAGTATCCCCTGCAAGCCCAAGGAGGTCCCTTATCAAAGCAGGCTGCACACCGAACTTCTCTTCGACCTCATTAGGGCCGTATTCCTTTTCAGTAAGATAGTCGAGGATGACTGTCCTGTCATCGACAAGCTGGTACATATCCTTATCGCTTGTGATGAGCGCAACCTTTGAGCCGTGCTCCTCTACCCTCTTTACAATCGTTGCAATAACATCGTCAGCCTCATATAAGGGCATCTCAAGGGTAGCTACATTAAACGCCTTTACAATCTGCTTTATATACGGTATCTGGATGCTCAGGAGGTCAGGCATCGGAGGCCTTTCAGCTTTGTACTCCTTAAAGAGCGCATGCCTGAAGGACGGGCCTTTCACATCGAAAGCGACAACGACATAGCCGGGCTTAAAGTCGTGCAGGATCTTTCTTAGGGTTTGGGTAAAACCGTAAACTGCGTTTGTAGGCAGGCCCCTTAGGTTTGTAAATGATGACGGCACGGCGTGAAAGGCCCTGTATATTACAGAGCTGCCGTCTATTATAAAAAGTCTTTTATTATTATTTTTTTCCATATAATTGTTGTTTGACAGCCTTCAGGCTCTTCTATATACTCTAAACATGCAAAGGCTTATACTTTCACTCCTCTTCCTGATTTTCTCTCCTTTGATATCTTACGCGCAAATGGACAGCATCTCTACATCAATAAGCATTGTAGAGGATTTCAATGACGAAGCTCTCTTGTTGACAGAGGGAGTAGCGGATAAAGATTTTAAAGAATTTCTGCTCAAAAGGAAAGAAGAGACTGTAGCTGAGCTTAAACAAATCAACTGGGCTGAGGCCCCAAGCCCTAAAAGATTCCAGAGGATAAAGGATATCGTAAATTCATATCTGGAACAGATTTCGGATTCAGTCAAAGAACTCTCAACTTCCGCACTAGGCCAGGAAACTAAAATAGAAGAGGCCGTCACCATCCTGAACTCATCAAAAGCAGCCAAGCTCGCTGACCTTGAAGCCACTCACAAGACGGAAGGCGTGAGAAAAGAACCTGAAAAGGCAGTCCCGTTGATAGATGTCTCGCCGTTTGAAGGAGAGCCCGATGAGGGGGAAGGCATCTGGTTCAGATAATTTCAGCCCGGAAGATAATTCATTCCTGCGCCTCAAAAGCGTCTTTTATCAGCTCAAAGCTGAATCTATCGCCTCCAAGCTCAAGGCTTACCACATCAAACCTTACTGAGCTGTCGTCAAGCCCCTTCTCATTCAGGTAATAAGCAGAGGCGTTTGTAATATGCTTCTGTTTCCTGTAATCAACGCTGCTTTTGGGTGAGCCGAACCTGTCATTCACCCTTGTCTTAACCTCTACGAATGCGATGGTGTCCCCGTCCTTTGCGATTATGTCTATCTCGCCGAACCTGCACCTGTAGTTCTTCTCAATAATCTTATAACCCTGCTTTTTTAAAATCCTCTCAGCCTCTTCCTCGCCCTTTTTTCCGAATGCAATCTTATAAAAGCTCACGGCGGCTCCGTCCTGAATTAAATTAAAATGAACCCTCCCCGGGCTTCAAGCCCAAGGGTTTTCAGATTGTTAAAATAATCTTTTTTCAGGGAGCACGCCCCTGAAGCTCATCCTGTGAATTGGGCAAGGCCCAGCCTCCGAAAGCCTCAGAAGGTGGTCCTTTGTGCCGTAACCCTTGTTATTTATGAAATCATATTGGGGATACAGCAGATGATAGGCCTCCATTATCCTGTCCCTTGTAGTCTTAGCTACAATGGATGCGGCGGCAATGCTTATGCTCAGTGCGTCACCCGATATTATGGGCCTCTGCTGAATTTCAGAGTCTATGGGGAAAGTGCCGTCAATAAGAAGTAGGTCAGGGGAAATATTTAAGGAGGCTACAGCCTTTTTCATTGCCAGAAGCGTTGCCCTGTGGATATTTATTGAGTCAACCTCCTCAGGCCAGACCATGCCGATTCCAACGCTTTGCGCTGTCCTGTATATTTCAAGCACAAGGGAATCGCGTTCTTTTTTAGTAAGTTTTTTGGAATCGTTAATGCCGAGATGGAGCGGGAGAATTGAGAATATGACTGCTGAAGCTACAACAGGGCCGGCCAAAGGGCCTCGTCCCGCCTCATCGACACCTGCAACGGCCTTAAAGCCGTTTTTAATGGCATCACTCTCAAAAGAATCCATATGCTTTCAGGGGTACGTGGAAAGGTATAGGTAATAACCAAACAAAAAAACCATTCAGCCGCTGAATTTTCAGCGGCTGAATGGAAACCTAATAAGCAGGAATTACCTCTTTGTCTTGATCCTTGCTGCCTTGCCTTTAAGTCCTCTGAGGTAGTAAAGCTTGGCCCTTCTGACTTTGCCTTTGCTCATTACCTTTATGGATTCGACTACCGGGGAGTTTACGGGGAATATTCTTTCAACCCCAACGCCGTAGGAGACTTTCCTTACTGTGAAGGTCGCCCTTACTCCGCTGCCGCGCATCTTTATGACAGTGCCTTCAAACGGCTGAATCCTCTCTTTTTCGCCCTCTTTTATCCTTACTTTGATAAGAAGGGTATCCCCTGGATTGAAGCTGGGAATGTCGCTCCTCAGGTATCCTTTTTCAATATCTTGAATTACGCCCATACAACCCTCCGCTTTTTTCTTTAAATTGATAAATTCTGTGGTCTTAATTTCATTTTAAAAATGAAACACAAATTATGCTTTAAATCCCTGAATATTTCAAACAAAAAATGCACTTTAACGCAAAAAAATTCAAATACCCTATAGCCTTAGAATCGTCAAAGGGAGCTTTTAGGCTGCTGCTTAAGGGATTCCACGAAGGCCTTTTCATCTTCAGTCAGCCCTGCCTTTTCCAGAAGGTCAGGCCGCCTTTGAAAAGTCCTTACAAGGGACTCCAGTCTTCTCCACTTCTCTATCTGCGCATGGTTGCCGGACAAAAGCACTTCAGGCACCTTCATGCCCCTGAATTCTTCCGGCCTTGTGTACTGCGGATATTCAAGAAGCGAATTGGAAAAGGAATCATGCTCCTTTGATTCAGGCTCGCCCAATACACCCGGAATGAGCCTTCCGACCGAATCAATAATTGTAAGGGCGGTAATCTCACCGCCGGTAAGCACATAATCGCCTGCCGAGATCTCCAGATCGGCGTAGCCCCTTATACGCTCATCATAGCCTTCATACCTGCCGCATATGACAGCTATCCGCTCGCAGGCGGAAAGCTCTTTAGCGAGGCTATGACTGAAAGGAACACCCTGAGGTGTCGTAAGTATAATCCTGGGTTTGACCCCGTCAGCCCCAAGGGATTCTATGGCCCTTACCACAGGCTCTACCTTCATTACCATGCCGTGCCCGCCCCCGTAAGGAGCGTCATCGGTAGTGCGGTGCTTGTCAGTGGCAAAATCCCTGATGTTGATTGTATTTACCTGAAGGATTCCCTTTGATACAGCCTTGCCAATAATACTCTGCTGTAATGGGGAGGTAAAAAAATCGGGGAATAGGGTCAGTACATCAAACCTCATTGCTCACCCGGGAGCAGGCCTTCAATCAAGCGGACAACCACTTTACGGCCTTCCAGATCAACGCTGAGAACGACATCTTCAATGGCAGGCACCAGCACGCTTCCGAGCGGTCCCTCCACCTCAAAGACATCGTTACTGCCGGTAGGTATGACATTCGCTATACGGCCCATATCACGGCCGTCTTCAGCAACGACATCCATACCGATGAGGTCCGAATAATAAAATTCACCATCAGGCAGCTCGGGCAATTCAGTTTTTTTAACTGAAAGCTCAAGGCCTGTTAAAGTCTCAGCGTCACTTCGGGTCGAGTAGCCTTCCAGCTCAAGTATAAAGGTTCCCTTATGCTTTCTTGCCCTCGTTACCTTACAGACTTTCTCTTCCTTTTTACCGCTAAGGGTTACCGTCTGCCACACGAATTCGTCAAGGTCTCCGTAAAGAGAAACCTTGACTTCTCCTTTTATCCCGTGCACTCCGGTAATCTTACCGATTTGAACCAGTTCTTCTTTACTCAATTATCTCCAGAACCGAACGTTTTTTCAGCTTTGTTGAGGCCGCCGTAAGGATTGTCCTTAAGGCCCTCGCGGTTCTCCCCTGCTTTCCTATGATTTTACCGAGGTCTTCCTTCGCAACGGATAACTCGACTACAGATGTCCTCTCGCCTTCAATCTCAGTAACCTTAACCTGTTCAGGATTGTCAACAAGCGCCTTGGCAATGTACTCGATTAAGTCCTTCATGCGATACCTCCAGTATTAGGGGTCACGCTGCTTTTACATTCGCCTGTGCCTTTTTGAGGATCTGTTTTACAGTATCAGTTGGGGTAGCGCCCTGCTGAAGCCAGAATGAAACCCTTTCGTTCTTAAGGTCGATCTGGGCAGGCTCGGTCATCGGGTTATAAGTTCCGATAACTTCAAGGAAACTGCCGTCCCTCGGTGCTTCTGAATCAGCAACAACGATACGGTAAAATGGTCTCTTCTTTCCGCCCTGCCTTGTAAGCCTGATCTTTACAGCCATTTACTTTGTTACCTCCGAATCTTTGATATTTTATATTTGATGCGGGCTTTGGGGCCGCTTACATCCACTTCTGGAAAAGTCCCTTGATGCCTCTGGGGCCTGCGCCTTTGAGTTTTTTCATCATCTTGCGCATGTCTTCGTACTGTTTTATAAGCTTGTTGACATCCTGCACCTTTGTGCCGCTGCCCCTGGCTATCCTCTGCCTGCGGCTTGCGTTAAGAATGGAGGTCTCAGCCCTCTCCGCCTTTGTCATGGAGTTTATAATGGCCTCTACCCTTGCAATTTCCTTCTCGTCTATCTTGATGTCCTTTGCCTGCTTGAGCGCGTCAAAGCCGGGCACCATTGAAAGGATGGACTCCAGGGAGCCGAGCTTTTTTATCTGCTGGAGCTGGTCCTTAAAGTCATCCAAAGTGAACTGGTCTTTCTTAAGCTTTTTCTGCAGTTCCTTTGACTGTTTCTCGTCAAATGCGGTCTGCGCCTTCTCGATAAGGGTAAGCACATCGCCCATATCAAGTATCCTGCCCGCAAGCCTTGCCGGATGGAATACCTCAAGACAGTCAACCTTCTCGCCAGTTCCTATGAACTTGATGGGCTGGCCGGTTGTCATGCGCATTGAAAGGGCCGCACCACCCCTTGCGTCTCCGTCAAACTTCGTAAGTACGACACCTGTGATGCCTATGGACTCATTGAAGCCCTTGGCCGTGTTTACCGCGTCCTGACCTGTCATCGAGTCAGCTACAAAGAGTATCTCAGAGGGATTTAAAATCTCCTTGAGGTCCTTAAGCTCATCCATCAAGGTATTATCTATGTGGAGCCTTCCGGCAGTATCGACAAGGACTATGTCATGGCCTTTAAGGCTTGCTTCCCTTAAAGCCTCCCTGCAGATATCGGACGGTTTTTTATAATTAGTGCTGTCAAAGCACTCGACCTTTACTTCAGAGGCGAGTTTTTTAAGCTGCAGCACGGCTGCAAGCCTGAAAAGGTCAGCAGGAACGATATACGGCCTCCTGCCCTTGCTCCTTAAATGAAGCGCGAGCTTTGCGGTCGTTGTCGTTTTGCCTGAGCCCTGAAGGCCTACCATCATTATGACTGCCGGCTTTCCTTTAAGCTCAAGGCTTGCGTCCTCGCCGCCCAAAAGGGCTGTTAGCTCGTCATGTACGACTTTAGTGAACTGCTGGCCGGGAGAAAGGCTTTCAAGCACTTCCTTGCCCATTGCCTTTTCCTTGACCGTGTTGACGAAATCCTTAACAACGGTAAAGCTTACATCAGCCTCAAGGAGGGCAAGCCTGACCTCTTTCAAGGCCTCCTGAATATTGGACTCTGAAAGGGAGCCCTGTCCCCTTACATCTTTTAATATCTTTCTGAATTTATCTGAAAGTGATTCAAACATTGATTATCTGCCTTTATGGAAAACCATTTACCTGCTAAGTTAAATTATACCTTAATAAATTATACCCTGCTTGATAACTTTTTGGAAGAAAACAGGTAAATATGGAGCCAGATTTATCCAAATTAATCAATAATATAAGAAAACCCCCATTGGTGTCAAGGTTATTTATTCAATTACCCCGCCAAAAGTGGCGCGGATATCAGGCAAGGTAATTTTGTTTTCATATAGATAGCATGGCGGATTCCCGGACTTAAAAGGGCGAAATTTCGGCCAGGCACCCGATTAATTAAATACCTGCAGGAAAGCCGCCCCCAAAAGGGCAAATTTCCGCCCCATCATTAATTTTACTGAGTTCTTTCATTAAAATTTTTTAAAAATTTGCCGTTGCGGGCGGATACGATTGACACGGCTACGCCATTTTTGATACCTTATCAGGCATGACAGCGTTGAATCCCATAATACTACTCGCACTTGTCACATTAGCCGCTTTGGTCCTGAACCTTCCGTTCGGTTATATGAGGGCAAAGACAAAAAAGCTTTCAGTAATGTGGTTTCTGTATATCCATGTGCCGATACCATTTATCTTTATCCTGAGGACTTTGGCAGGTTTTGGCATTCAGTTCATTCCAATTATAGCAGCAGGGGCGATAATCGGTCAACTCCTCGGGGGCAAACTGAATAATGCGAAAGCCTCATGAAAAAAAGGCTCTAACCAACTCAAACAAGTCTGATTCAAAGAATTTCCAGATAACTTCCATCCTAAACTCTTCTTTCGCCTCCCTCGGCATTGCCTCAAAAATAAAGGAATATAAAGTAAAAAAGGCATGGGCTCAGTGCGTCGGGGAAAACATCTCCAAAAAAGCCGCGCCTGTCCGCCAGATTGGGACAGTTCTGCATTGCCATGTCTCCTCTTCCCCTTGGATGACAGAGCTTAACTACCAAAAAGCCCTTATAATCACAAAAATTAACGAACAGATGAGCTTCAAGGCAGTTACCGACATCATCTTCAGGATAGGCCCTATTGAAACCCCTTTGCAGGCTGAAGTCTATAGAGCCCCCAGCAGGCCAATCACACCCGAAGAAAGACAGTTTATCGAGGATACGACCTCAGGGATAAAAGACAATAAACTTAAGGAACTTATCAAAAGGGTAATAGAAAAGAGAAAGTCTGAGACATGACTCACAAAAAGACAGGCTCTTCTACCTTCAACTCTCCTTTAAAACCTATCTCTATCATGAAAAGCCTTGCCGCCTTTTTGGGGCTCGTATGTATGAACCTAAGCCTCCTTGCCCTAAGACCGGCCTCCCTCACCTCCCCAAGCATCTCAAACAGCCTTGAAACAGGGAAAATATAAAAAATCCGACCGTTTTCGGATAACAGGTATTTTGAAATCGAGACAAGCTCGGATAGCGTGCCAGCCACCTCGCTCCTTGCCATCGCCCTTTCCTTATTTGGGCTGACCCTTCCGGAATTGGCCTTTGTATACGGAGGGTTACTGACTATGACGGTAAAAGCGCCCTGTGGGTACATGCCGCGTAGCTCCCTGTAGTCCGCCTCGATAATGGAAACCCTGCCTGAAAGCCCGTTCATCTCAATGTTGTTTCCGGCAATTGCAGCCGCCTTCGCCTCTATCTCAACCCCGATGATATTTTGGGCTTCTGTCCTGGAGCAGAGCAAAAGAGGGATTATGCCTGTGCCTGTGCCAAGGTCTATTACTGTATCTTCTTTTTTAAGGGGGAGCAGAAAATCGGTAAGGAGGAACGGGTCTTGGGTAAGCCGCTGGCCCTTATCCGACTGTACCATCGAATAAGGGCCGATCAGCTCGATTTTATCAGAAATGCTTTTATCTTTGCTCAATTATCAGATCTTTGCCTGCTCAGCGGCCTTTCCGCACAAGAGGTTAAGGGTAAGGCCTGAGAGGAGCTTCGGGTAGAAGTAGGTTGACTTCTGAGGCATGACAAGCCCTGCCTCAGCCACAGCCTTTACCTGCTCAATCTTTGTTGAATTCAGAAGGAATACAAGCTGGTTTGTCTCTTTTTTGCACGCAGAAAGGGCCTCATCATAGCTCTTGACATACAGGAGGTTTTCCTGTTTTTCCTGAGCTTCCTGTGTTATTCCGAGGATTTTATTGAGTACAAGCGCGTGGAGGACTGTTACATCGAGATTTTTGAATACTTCGGGGATAGTGCTGCCGAATACTGAATCCATGGTGTTATTATCTTTAAGCGTGAGCACCTGGTAGCTGCTACATGAGCGCATACAAAGCCCCATGGCTATCTTTTCCTTGCCTGCGGCCTCAAGCCTGCCGAGGAAGGCCTTTTTCACATCAGCCTCGTTTGCCTCTGTGAACTCGAATGCTTCAATATCAAAGTATTTGGCGCATTCAGCAAGGAAAGCCTTGCCGTCGTAATTCTTTACGCTGTGGATGACCCTGTGTGTCGGCCATATTGTCATGCCTTCGTCATCCATGTTTGAGAAATACATCATCACATAATTGAAAAGCTCTGCGCCTGTATAATCAGGGTTCTTCTCCCTCATGTAATTTCTGTAATTAAGGGCTGTCTCATACCTGTGGTGGCCGTCTGCGATAAAGAGCGTCTTATCGTTCATCGGCTCGGTCACTTTTTTGATTACTTCGGGGTCGTCAATGCGCCACACCTTGTTCTCTATGCCGTCATCATCGGCAACTTCGATTATAGGAGCTACTCCCTTTGTTGCGGCATCAAGGGTAGCGTTTATAAGAAGCTTCGGGTCTGAATAAAGTGAAAATATGCAGCTGAAATTCGCGTTGCATGCCTGCATGAGCTTAAGCCTGTCAGCCTTGGGGCCTGAAAGAGTCCTTTCATGCGGGTGCACGCCCTTACCGAAGTCCACAAGCTTTGAAAGCCCAATAAACCCTTTCCTTGTCTGCCTCTTGCCTGTCTTAAGCGTATATGTCTGGGTATAGTAATAGATGGCAGGCTTCTCATCCTTTGCGAGCACGCCCTCGCCAAGCCATTTCTCTAAATCCGCGGCAGCCCTTGAGTACCTGTCATTGCCTTCGGTATCAGAGGGATTTGTCTTTGCAAGTATAAGCCTTATGATATTATTTGGATGCCTGTTATAGAGCTCATCCTGAAATTTAGGAGAGATTACATCATAAGGAGGAGCCATCACTTTATTAAGGTCACCGACTTTGCCGGAATTATAAAGCAGCCCGCGAAAAGGTATTATCTCAGCCATTACTAAACTCCCTTGTGATTATGATTTCCAAATGGATAGGAATTAATAAATTTACTATTCTATAATCCCGTTGTCAATGAGAAAAAGCCGCAAAAAGGATTTAGTAAATTACCTATTTAATTCAATATATTAAGCTATTTTCTCAAGGTCTTTCCAGTAAATCCTGAAAGGCACATCATCCAGAAGAACAAACCTGTTCTCAACCGTCTCTTTTATTGTGTATGCCTCCCCTGCCTTCAGTTTTTTGAATTCAGGGTTTGTCCTGTTCCACATCCTTGTAAGCCTTGACGGCCTGAATATTACCTTCTGCCCCTTGCGCAAGCTCAGGAGGCTAAACTTTTTCTTCTGCCAGCCGCTCCTGAATTTCTCGATTATAGCCTGCTGGCGGTCCTTTTTCACATATTTGGAGGAGCATAGGTCAGAGGGGGCGTGGAGATTGTATTTGCCGGTCTCGTTAATTGTGGCTACAAAAACCTCATGCTTTAAAGGCTGGGAGATGATCTCTTTTACAAGCATCAGCATACCGGGATAAAAACCCTCAAGCTCGTAGCCTGCCCAGATGTCGTTTATCTCAGTTTCACTCGGGTCATAGATGACCTTCTCCCCTATGTTTATGGGCGAGGCATCCTGAAAATGACCGCACTCAGGGCATATCTTTTCCAACAGGTCCGAAAGTTCGATTTTACAATGAAGGCATCTGACGCTCAAAACAGTACTCCTGAAACGCAAATACAACAACAGAATACCTCATTTCACCCTATTTCCGCAAGCTCAAGCCTTCCTGTCCACCTTGACTTAAGGATGAGCTTAAGTACAGCTCCCTCCTGCCCGGAAAGCTCAGGATTTGAAACAAGGTAATTAAACGCCTCATCCCTTGCCTTTTTAAGGATGGCAAGGTCTGTAAGGGCCTCGGCAGTCCTGAAGTCAGGCAGCCCAGCTTGTCTTGTACCGAGAAAATCTCCAGGCCCCCTGATCTTTAAATCCTCTTCAGCTATCTTAAAGCCGTCCTGTGTATCTTCCATCACCTTAAGGCGTTTGTATGTATCTTCTGAGTTTGTCCACTCGGCCATGAGCAGACAATAAGATTTTTTCTGTCCCCTGCCTACCCTGCCCCTTAACTGATGGAGCTGGGCAAGCCCGAACCTCTCCGCGTGCTCCACAAGCATAATCGTTGCATTGGGCACATCGACACCTACTTCTATTACAGTAGTAGAGACAAGTATATCGAGCCTCTTCTCTTTAAAGTCCTTCATGACAGCTTCCTTGTCAGCCGCCTTCATCCTGCCGTGCAGTAAGCCCACCTTGAACTCTGTAAATATGTCCTTCTGAAGGTGCTCCTTCATGTTTGTGGCATCTTTCAGGCTCAGCTCCTTTGATTCCTCTACAAGCGGATATACAATATAGCACTGGCTTCCTGCCTCTATCTCCTGCCTGATGGTCCTGTAGGCATTAAGTCGGTCCTTATCCCTGAGTATCTTTGTGAACACTGGCTTTCTTCCTGGCGGCAGTTCATCGATTACGGAGACATCAAGGTCGCCGAATACGGTCATGGAAAGCGTCCTCGGAATAGGAGTAGCTGTCATGATAAGAAAGTCAGGCGAAATCTCCTTTTCTGCCCCGAAGCCTTTTTTCTTCAAGGCCGCCCTCTGGACAACCCCGAAGCGGTGCTGCTCATCTATAACTATCAATCCTAATTTTTTAAATTCCACATCCTTCTGAATAAGCGCGTGAGTGCCTATCACAAGGTCTACCTCGCAACCTCTTATAGCCTCCAGCGCCTTGCTCTTTATTGCCTTCGACATGCTCCCTGTAAGGAGCAGAGCCTTTATCCCAAGGCTCTCAGCGTATCTGTGGATATTGATAAAATGCTGTTCGGCAAGTATTTCGGTAGGCGCCATTATGGCAGACTGATAACCTGCCTCTATTGCGTTAAGAGCAGCAATAAAGCTCACAACGGTTTTACCTGAGCCTACATCACCCTGAATGAGCCTGTTCATGGGATGGGCTGAAAGCATATCCTTTTTAACTTCTTTAAGCGTCCTCTCCTGAGCGCCTGTGAGCTTAAACGGCAGGAGTCCCCTGAGCATCTCTTCAAGGCTGCCTTTGTTATTAAAACTTATCCCTGCCTCTTTCTTTATCTGGTTCCTTTTTAATGCCAGCCCAAGCTCAAGCATGAATAGCTCATCAAAGACAAGGCTTTTTTTGGCAAGGGCAGGGTTCATTGGCTTATTTGAGGCAATGTCGGTAGGCAGGTGCGCTTCTCTAAAAGCCTTATTTAAATCAAGCAGCCCTGTCCTTTCCCGCACATCTTCAGGCACGCCGCCAAGCGCGTACCCGCAGTATCCCTCAACCAAATTCCTTACTATTTTCCTGATGGTCTTCTGGTGGAAGTTTTCAATCTGGGAATATATAGGCATAATGCCGCCGAAATCCTGAGGGTTCTCTAAATCCGCTTTCTCAATCCTCTCGATATCAGGGTGAATTATCTCTTTCTGATTGCCAAAGGCTGAGATAGTGCCGAAGACAAGAAGCTGCTGGCCCTGGGTGAACTTGTTTTTCATATAAGCTATATGGTAGTTGAACCACTTAAGCTTAAGGAGGGCGCTGCCGTCGGTTACGACAACCTCATATACCCTTCTCCGTCCGTAGCGGGTCTCTCCGAACGCAGCTACTTCGCCTGTAGTGACTTCATTTGATCCCGGCGTCAGCTCCCGTATCTTTTTTATCTTTCGCCTGTCCTCATACCTGAGAGGCAGATAATAGAGCATATCCTCAACAGTATTAAGCCCTTTTTTACCAAGCCGTTCGGCAAGCTTGGGGCCCACTCCCTTTACGAACTCAAGAGGCGTGTTTAAGAGCTCAAGCCTCTTTTTTGCCTCTTCAACAGGAATGGCAGGGGTCTTTGGCTTTGCCGCAGAGATGGAATTTATAAGGTCAATGGCCTTGGTTATCTTTTCTTTTTTATTGTCGGAGGTATGGCTGTCAAAGCAGTAGAAAAGGGACTTAAGCTCGGTGAATCTGGAATTCATGTCATTGGGGAGGCCAAGAGATGAAGCCTCCTCGCAGAGCCTGAATATCAGAGGCTCTATTGATTTAACTGAATTGAGGTGAACGAAATTATCCTTTGAGGCAAAGGAAAGGGGCTTTAGTATTGCAGTAAGGATTTCTTTCAGGCTCTGGGCCATAGGAATGCCGCGGACTCAATAATGGATTATGAAGCAATCACATCTCTACGCGCGTTATGACGCCGTGGAGCTTGTTTGTCGGCAATTTATAGAAGATAAGAAATGTCGGCGTAAGCTTTTTGATGACGGAGAATATCTTCCAGACGATATTGCTGGTGGTTATCTCCTCAAGCCCGTAGAAGATCGTCTTTTCGTTTATGCTGGAGTCCTTAAGGATGGCCTCCACATCAACGACCTCCATGTATCCCGAGCTTATCTCGAATACCCTGAGGCCGGGTGCAAGGTCTTCGGTGAAATACGACCTCACGCCAAAAGGCTCATCAGTCCTTACGATAGAGACGATGACATTATCCTCGTAGATTATATTGTTCTTGAACATCGTATGCACGATGTAAGGAGCGATGTCCTTTGCGTCCTTGGCAAAGAAAAGAGCAGTGCCGCTTATCTTGCACAGGCCCTTGTATATCTGGTTATAGCCTATTAGAAAAGCCTCCTGATTAAGGGGGCGCAGCGCCTTATAAAGTCTTTTCTGCCCCTGGGTGTAGATGATGATGAGGCTAAAGGGCAGTAGGGCGATAATGATCGACCAGTAACCGCCGTGTGGAATCTTAAAGGCGTTGGAAAATAAAAATACAAAATCGATAAGGGTTACGACTATGGCTACGCACATCCTGAAGTAATTGCGCCTGCTCAGGAATATCCAGGTCATCATGATGCCCGTCAAAGACATTGTGCCTGTGACGGCAAGGCCGTAAGCTGCAGCCAGATTATGCGACTCCCTGAACTCGAATATGATGAAGAGGACAAAAATAAGCAGGAACCAGTTTACGAAACTTATATATATCTGGCTCCTCATCTCAACCGAAGTATAGTCGACCTTGAACAGAGGCATTACATGGGTGGTAATGCCCTGATAAACGACGGAGAACATGCCGCTTATCATGGCCTGAGAGGCAATGACTGTAGCCGCGATGCTTAAAAGGAGGAATGGCACATAGAGTATCTGCGCCTGGCTGAATATCATCTCAAAAAGGACATTATGGGCCTCAGGATGCGCTATCACATACGCGCCCTGCCCCATGTAATTAAGGACCAGCACTACAAATACGAAATACCACGCCTTTACGATAGGGACCCTGCCTAAATGGCCCATGTCAGCATAGAGGGCCTCGCCGCCTGTAGCGCAGAGTATGACCTCTGACAGAACAAAAAATCCGGCAAGACCGTTATCAAGCATGAACTTAACACCGTAATACGGGTTGACTGCCTTAAGGACCGAAGGCACATTGTAAATGGAAGCTATGCCGGATACGGCCAATACTCCAAACCAGACCATCATGATAGGGCCGAATGCCCAGGCAACCCTCTCGGTGCCTTTCTTCTGGAATATGAAAAGGAGTACTGCTATAAGGCTTGCTACTATGATAAGCCTTGACTGGGATATATTCTCAAAGCCGGGGATGAGAAGCGTACCTTCAACCGCGCTCAGAATACTGATTGCGGGCGTGATAACGCCGTCGCCTACAAGGAGCGAGATGCCGATAAAAGAAAGGAGCGTCACGAAAGCGACCTGACGGCCTGATTTAAGGTATGGTACAAGTAATTCCCTTAAAACTATTGTGCCGCCCTCGCCCTTTTTGCCAAGGCTTGTGGCAAGCCATGCGTACTCAACGGTAACAAGGGTGATAAGGGTCCAGAAAATAAGCGAAAGCACCCCTACAATATTTGTAGGGGTAGGCCTCATTATTAGAAATATTACCGTGAGCGTATATATAGGGCTTGTTCCGATATCTCCGAAAACAATGCCCAAAGATCTTATGATTTTTCGCATTACTGCTTACCTGAGAAGGCTTTTTTTATTTAGCAGGCTGTAAATTCTGTAGCTTCAAGCTTTCAAGGAGGTCCGTATGGTACTCCTGCAAAGGCTTCACATCAAGTCCGCCCTTGAGCACCGCCCTTATGCCCTGCGCCGATGCACGCGCACCCGCAACGGTTGTAAAATGCGGCAGTCCCAAATCAAGGGAAGACCTTCTTATCGAGTATGAATCAGCAACACTCTTTGCTCCGAAAGATGTGTTGATGACCATAGCAACTTCCCTGCTCTTTATCTTATCAACTATGTTGGGCCTGCCCTCTGCCACCTTATAGACCTTCTCTACCTCGATACCGTTCTCTTTCAGGATTCTGGCAGTACCGCCTGTGGCGATAACCTTAAAGCCGAGGTCCGCAAGCTCGCGCGCAACCGGCACTATCTGCGGCTTATCCGCGTCCCTTACGCTTATGAAAACTGTGCCTTTAAGGGGCAGCCTGTTGCCTGCGGCTATCTGGGATTTGGCGAAAGCGCCTCCGAAGTCATGCCATATGCCCATGACCTCGCCTGTTGACTTCATCTCAGGCCCGAGGAGTATATCAACTCCGGGGAATTTAATAAACGGGAAAACAGCCTCTTTTACGGATGTATAGGAAGGCGTCACTTCTTCGGTGAAGCCAAGCTCCTTCAAGGTCTTTCCTATCATAAGCTTTGTGGCAAGCTTGGCAAGGGGCTTTCCAATGGCCTTGCTTACAAAGGGTATTGTGCGTGATGCCCTCGGGTTTACCTCAAGCACATAGATGTCATTGTCTTTTACAGCGAACTGAACATTCATCAGGCCTATGACCTTAAGCTCCTTTGCCATGAGCTTTGTCTGCCTTCTTATCTCATCCATTAACGCGGGGTCCAATGAGTAAGGCGGTATTGAGCAGGCTGAATCGCCTGAGTGCACCCCTGCCTCTTCTATATGCTCCATTATGCCGCCAATGACAAAGCTCTCTCCGTCGCTTATGCAGTCCACATCGACCTCTATTGCGTTTTGCAGGAAGCTGTCGACAAGCACCGGGTGTTCGGGGGACGCTTCAACGGCGCGGGTCATATAGTCTATAAGGCTCATCTCGTCATAGACAATCTCCATGGCCCTTCCGCCAAGGACATACGAAGGCCTTACCATGACAGGATAGCCGATTGACCCGGCAATCCTTACAGCCTCATCAATTGACCTTGCGGTTCCGCTTGCGGGTTTTTTAAGGTTGAGTTTTTCAAGGAGCTTATCAAACCTTTCCCTGTCCTCAGCCATGTCTATTGAATCAGAAGATGTGCCGAGCACCTTTACCCCTGCCTTTTCAAGCGAGACTGAAAGCTTCAGCGGTGTCTGCCCTCCAAGCTGGACAATTACGCCCATGGGCTTTTCCTTCTCCACTATTGCCATTACATCTTCAAAGGTAAGAGGCTCGAAATAAAGCCTGTCAGATGTGTCGTAGTCTGTTGAGACTGTCTCAGGGTTGCAGTTGACCATAATGGACTCAATGCCCTCTTCCCTCAAAGCGAATGAGGCATGGACACAGCAGTAGTCAAACTCAATGCCCTGGCCAATTCTATTCGGGCCGCTGCCGAGGATAATGACTTTCTTCCTGTCAGTCGGGGCAGCTTCACAGGCGCTTGCCTTATTGTCCCTGTCATTTATGTTATAGAACGGCCTTTCGTATGTAGAGTAGAAATAGGGCGTGAACGCCTCGAATTCAGCGGCGCATGTATCGACCGTTTTAAATACCGGCACAATGCCCGCCTCTTTTGCCTGTCTTCTTATTTCCTCTTCAGGCATGCCTGTAAGAGAGCTCATCATTTTATATGAAAAGCCGTTCTCCTTGGCCTTTCTGAGTATTTCTTCAGAGAGCTGGCCGCTCTTCCCCTGCCAGTATATGCCCTCTTCAATCTCGGTCAAATCCCTTAAGTTATTCAGGAACCAGCGGTCTATCTTTGTAAGCTCATATATGTCATCCACATGCATCCCTGCCCTTAAAGCCTCGGCCAGGTACCAGAGCCTCTCGGCCCTCGGTGTCTTAAGCATCTCCCTGATGGCATCCATCTCGTCTTCGGTTGCGCGGAATATAAGTTCTTCCCTTGTCTTTCTTATCTTCTTCTCAAATCCCGAACTGCCGATCTCAAGCGACCTGAGAGCCTTTTGGAACGCTTCCTTGAATGTCCTGCCCATTGCCATGGCTTCACCCACGGACTTCATCTGGGTAGTAAGCGTCGGGTCGGCGTTCTTGAATTTTTCAAAGGCAAAGCGCGGTATTTTAACTACTACATAGTCAATCGTAGGCTCAAAGCAAGCAGGCGTTTTCTTTGTGATGTCATTTGCAATCTCATCAAGCGTATAGCCCACAGCAAGCTTTGCCGCAATCTTTGCGATTGGGAAGCCTGTTGCCTTACTTGCAAGGGCTGACGACCTTGACACCCTTGGGTTCATCTCGATGACATATACTTTTCCGTTCTCAGGGTTTACCGAGAACTGGATATTGCTTCCGCCTGTGTCTACTCCTATCTCCCTTATAATCCTTATGGAGGCATCCCTTAAGTTCTGGTATTCCTTGTCAGTCAAAGTCTGGGCAGGGGCAACGGTAATTGAGTCCCCTGTGTGGACGCCCATGGGGTCAAAGTTCTCAATGGAGCAGATGATGACGACATTGTCGTTATTATCCCTCATTACCTCAAGCTCGAACTCTTTCCAGCCTATGACGGACTCTTCGATAAGAAGCTCGTTAACGGGGCTGCATTCAAGACCGAAGCGCACCATGTTCTCATATTCTTCGCTGTTATAGGCAATCCCTCCGCCCATGCCGCCCATGGTAAACGATGGCCTGATGATAACCGGAAAGTCCATTGTCTCGATTATCTTCAACGCCTCTTCAAGGCTCCTTGCGTTGCCGCTTCTCGGCACTTCAAGGCCGATCTTCTGCATGGCGAGCTTAAAGAGTTCCCTGTCCTCAGCCTTTTTAATGGCAGGAAGCTTTGCGCCTATCATCTCTACATTATATTTATCGAGCACCCCTGCCTCGGCAAGCTTGACAGAGACATTCAAAGCGGTCTGGCCGCCCATTGTCGGAAGGAGCGCGTCAGGCCTTTCCTTCTCGATAATCTTCTCAACCATCTCAACCGTTATCGGCTCTATATAGGTCCTGTCCGCAAGGGTCGGGTCTGTCATGATGGTAGCCGGGTTTGAGTTGACCAGCACTACTTCATAACCGTCCTCTTTCAACGCCTTGCAGGCCTGTGTTCCGGAGTAGTCGAACTCGCAGGCCTGTCCTATCACGATAGGGCCTGAGCCGATAAGGAGTATCTTTTTTATATCCGTTCTCTTAGGCAATGAAAAACCTCCAAATGATAAATGCTGCGGGTTTGATAATTTATGCTATTTGCAACTGTCCATCATATCCGTAAAGCGTTTGAAAAGATACTGTGAATCATGAGGGCCCGGTGATGACTCCGGGTGGTACTGGACTGAGAAGATGGGCAGTTTCTTATGAGCTATGCCCTCTACGGTCCTGTCATTAAGGTTTATGTGCGTAAGCTCGGCAATTCCGTTTAAAGACTCAAGCTCAACCGCGAATCCGTGGTTCTGTGAGGTAATCTCTACCTTTTTGGTCAGCAGATCCTGCACAGGCTGGTTTCCGCCCCTGTGGCCGAATTTAAGCTTGAATGTCCTGCCGCCGAGCGCAAGAGACAATATCTGGTGCCCTAAACAAATTCCAAAGATAGGCTTTTTGCCTATCAGCTTTGAGATATTCTCCTTTGCGTAAGGCACTGCGTCAGGGTCTCCGGGGCCGTTTGAAAGGAATATGCCCTGCGGATTCATCCCAAGGACTTCTTCCGCTGTTGTTGTTGCCGGCACAACGGTCACATCACACCCTGCTTCAGCAAGGTTCCTGAGTATATTTCTCTTTATGCCAAAGTCGTATGCAACGACCTTGTATTTTTTCTCTTTCAGGGCAGTCTTTCTATACCCGTTCTCAAGCGTCCAAAGCTCTTCGGTCCATCTGTAAGGCTGTTTGCAGGTGACTTCCTTTACAAGGTCAACTCCTACAAGCCCCTGAGAGGTGCGGGCCTTGTTCACAAGCCTATCCACATCCCTGTCGCCTGTTGAGATGACGGCCTGCATCGCGCCCTTGTCTCTGATTATCCTTGTAAGCGCCCTTGTGTCTATGCCTGAGATGCCCACTATCTGATTCCTTTTAAGGTATCCCATCAGGCTCTCGGAAGACCTCCAGCTTGATGGATAGAGGCAGGAATCCTTTACAATGAAGCCTTCGACCCACGGGCGGACTGATTCTATGTCCTCGCTGTTTATCCCGTAATTTCCCTGCTGGGTATATGTCATCGTGACCAGCTGGCCTTTATAGGATGGATCCGTAAGGACCTCCTGATAGCCTGTCAACGAGGTATTAAAAACCACTTCGCCTATTGCTTCGCCTTCCGCGCCGAACGATGCACCCTCAAAGATTGTGCCGTCAGCAAGGGCCAATATTGCTTTTCTCAACTGTCCACCTCTTTTTTTATTCTAAAAAACCAATTGCTGCGCCGGGTTGCTTTAAAACATTATAGAATATTCCAAACTTCTTCATCCATCTTTTTCTTGATCAAGCCTTGTAGATGACATTTCCGCCGACGATCGTATTTACTACAACCCCCTTCAAGGTCTTGCCAAGCCAGGGGGAATTCTTTGACTTTGACTTAAGCCTTGATGCCTCTACTGTCCAGCTCCTGTTAAGGTCTATTATCGTTATATCCGCAGGAAAACCGACCCTTAAGCTCCCCTTGTCTATTCCAATCGCCTTTGCCGGGTTGGTTGACATTGCTTTGACAGCTTCGGAAAGGGTCAATACACCCTCTTCTACAAGCCCGTAAATAAGTGAGAACGCTGTCTCAAGTCCGATTATTCCGTTTGACGCCTTGTCAAACTCAACATCTTTTTCAATGGTAGAATGCGGGGCATGGTCTGTTGCAACGCAGTCTATCGTGCCGTCCTTCAGCCCTGCCCTTAACGCTTCGACATCTTCCATGGAGCGCAACGGCGGGTTCATCTTTGTATTTGTGTCATAGCCGATGACAGCCTCATCAGTCAAGGTCAGGTGGTGGGGTGTGGCTTCTGCAGTCACATTTACCCCTCTCTTTTTTGCGGCCCTGATAAGCTCAACCGCCCCCTTTGTGCTGACATGCGCTATATGGAGCCTGCCACCCGTAAGTTCGGCAAGGCTAATATCCCTTGCCACTATCATATCCTCAGCGGCATTAGGAATGCCCTTGAGCCCAAGCCTTGTGGCAACAACGCCTTCGTTCATCACTCCTGAGCCTGCAAGGTGCGCGTCTTCGGCATGGCTTATTACAGGCATTTTAAAGGCCTTTGAATATTCAAGGGCGCGCCTCATAAGGCCGGGGTCTTCTACAGGCACTCCGTCATCAGAGATGGCGGCGCAACCTGCTGCCTTAAGCTCTCCAATCTCAGTCAACCTCTCGCCCTTCTGGCCGGGGCTGAGTGCGCCGATTGGCAGGACATTGACTCCGCTGCCTTCCTCGGCTGCCTTCTTTTTTATGTAGCTTGTGACTGATTCGCTGTCGTTTACAGGCCTTGTATTAGCCATGCAAAGGATGGTAGTAAATCCGCCCGCAGCCGCGGCCCGCGTACCGCTCTGAATTGTCTCTTTATACTCATAGCCCGGCTCCCTAAGGTGCGTATGGAGATCGATAAGACCGGGTATTACGAGAAGGTTTTCAGCGTCTATTATGTCAAGGCCCGGACTGCCGGGAATTATCTCGGAGGTATCCGTATCAGCCTTTTTTATGGAGGCTATCCTGCCTCCCATAATATAGATGTTATATATGCCGTCAACACCTGAGGCAGGGTCAACAAGTCTTCCGCCTTTTATGACAAGCCTGTTCATGTTCTGTCCTTACAATTTGTTTTCTATACTACTGCGTCTTCCCTTGCGGCCCCAAGGAGGAGGTAGAAAAGCGCCATCCTTACAGCCACACCGTTTGTGACCTGATCGAGTATCAATGAATAAGGGCCGTCAGCTACTTCAGAGGATATCTCGACCCCTCTGTTAATGGGGCCGGGGTGAAGTATTATCACATCATCCTTTGCGCCTTTGAGCTTACTCTCGTTGAGCCCGTAAAACCTTGAATACTCCCTTAAAGTGGGGAACAAAGACTCTTTCTGCCGCTCAAGCTGGATTCTAAGCATCATTATGACATCAGCGCCTTTTAGGGCAGCCTCGACATCGGATGTCGCCTTGCAGCCTAAATTCTCTATGCCCGGAGGCAGCATAGTGGGAGGGCCTGCAACCGTCACTTCAGCCCCGAGTTTTGTAAAACCGTATATGTTCGAGCGTGCCACCCTTGAATGGGTGATATCGCCTATTATCGCTACTTTAAGCCCTTCTATCCTGCCTTTTTTCTCCTTTACCGTAAGCATGTCAAGGAGCGCCTGGCTCGGGTGCTCATGCGCCCCGTCGCCTGCGTTGATTACAGAGCAGCCCACATATTTGGCAAGCATATGCGGAGTGCCTGATGACGAATGACGGACAACTATGCAGTCAGGCCTCATCGCCTCAAGGTTTTTTGCGGTATCCTTGAGGGTCTCGCCTTTTACCACCGAGCTTGTGGATACCGAAATATTTACGGCGTCCGCGCTCATCCGTTTTGCGGCTATCTCAAAAGAGGTGCGCGTGCGTGTGGATGGCTCATAAAAGAGGTTGATGACTGTTTTGCCGCGAAGGGTCGGGACTTTCTTTATTTCCCTTGCGGAGACTTCCTTGAAGGATTCGGCTGTGGCAAGAATTCTCTCCAGTTCGTCGGGTGTTAAATCTTCTATTCCTAAAATGTCTTTTCTTTTAAGTCTCATTATCGGCTCTATTGTTTTATTTCAGGCGCAGGCTCTACAATCACTTCGCTTGCGCCGTCAATCTCCTTAAGATGCACCTTAACGCCCTCTTTTATCGAGGTCGGGATGTTTTTACCTACATAATCGGCTTTTATCGGAAGCTCCCTGTGCCCCCTGTCAACAAGTACAGCAAGCTGGATGGAAAGCGGCCTGCCAAAGTCCATAAGAGCGTTCATGGCAGCGCGAATGGTACGGCCCGTAAAAAGCACATCATCGACCATGATTATCTTTTTGCCGTCTATGGATATGGGGATTTCCATCTTTTTCAGCGACGGCTGGTCTTTTTTAATTCCAAGGTCGTCCCTGTACAATGTTGCGTCAACTGCCCCTACCGGGAGTTTGACGCCCTCAAACTGCTCTATCTTTTCCTGCAGTTTGATTGCAAGCTGATATCCCCTTGTAGGGATGCCAAGGATAACAAGCTTTTCAGTGCCTTTATTGCGCTCAAGTATCTCATGGGCAATCCTGGCGAGCGCCCTGTCAATGCCCTTTTCGTCCATCACGACCTTGTTTTTCATTTAATTCCCCGGGAATTTTATTGAAGGCCGGCAAAAAAAAATACCTCCGCACACTTCTAAGCGCGCGGAGGTACATAAAATTTTGAATTTCTCTTCAGCTTCAACTCTACTCCCCGTTTTTAATCTCGCAGGATTAAATTAAATGGGTCTATTGTATTTTTAAAGCTTATTGTAAAACCCTGCTCGGGTCTTTCAGAGGCTTTTGTACTTCTATACTGAATTCAAGGTCTTTTGAATACTTATTGAAAAAATTGAGAGTCTCTGTGTAGTGGACATTTATACTAATGTCGTACGCGTCCCTCTCTATCTCCAGATTTTCGCTCTCAAGCGGTATAGACCACGCATTAGCCTTTTGGAGGATGCGCCTCTCAAGTGCGTCATCCGTGTACATATGCGCAATCTTCGCCTCATTGGAGACATCGGTCCTAAGCATATAGTAGGTAAAGTACGGCGGGACAAATTTATACGCGCCGTATATGCCGGAGCCCAATACAAATATCCAGAACAGGGCTTTAAAGCTTATGGAACCGCTTTTATCTCTAAGGAGTCTTTCAAACTTCACTTCTTTAAACATTACAACTTTTGGTCCGGCTTAGTCAATACAATTTTTATTTTTTCTTAAGCTCAATTCTCAGCGACAGGCTCCCCTAAAGAAGGCTGAAAGGCAAACTCATTCCTCTTCTCAGACCTGCCGACCGAAACATACTCAAAGCCCATCTTCTTCATGCTCGCTGGCTCATAGATATTCCTCAAATCGACTATCTTGGGGCTCTTAAGCAGGCCTTTTACCTTCGCAAGGTCGATTTTTCTGAACTGGTTCCATTCCGTAAGGATTACCAGCGCGTCGCAGTCCTTTGCGACCTCATAGGCATCATTGCAGTATGAGACCGTATAAGGCATAAGGCGTTTTGCGTTCTCCATTCCGGCAGGGTCATATGCCTTTATGATAGCGCCCTCATTTAACAGGAGGTTTGCGATATCAACGGCAGGAGACTCCCTTACATCGTCCGTATTAGGCTTGAAGGCAAGGCCTAAGATACCGATATGCTTGCCTGAGAGGTTGCCTACAAGGCCTCTTATCTTATCCATCATGAGGGTTCTCTGTATATCGTTCACCTCAATGACGGATTCAACGATCTTAAAAGTATAGCCGTGCGCCTTTGCTATCTTTGTTATTGCCATCGTGTCTTTGGGGAAGCATGAACCGCCGTAACCGGGGCCCGGATGAAGGAACTTAGGGCCTATCCTCTGGTCAAGGCCCATGCCCTTGGCTACCATGTGTACATCAGCCCCTACCCTCTCGCAGATATTGGCTATCTCGTTGATAAACGATATCTTTGTGGCAAGGAAGGCGTTGGAAGCATATTTTATCAGCTCCGCAGTCTCAATGTCTGTGACTACGACCGGTGTTTCTAAAAGATAAAGGGGCGAATAAAGGTCTTTCATGATGGCTATCGCCTGCTCGCTCCTTGCGCCTATGACAACCCTGTTAGGCCTCATGAAATCCTCAACAGCAGAGCCTTCTCTCAGGAACTCGGGGTTTGAGGCCACATCAAACTTATGGTCCTCGCCCTGTTCCTTATTGATTATGCCCTCTATCAAGCTGCCTGTGCCAACAGGCACAGTGCTCTTTGTGACTATTACCTTGTAACCGTTGAGGTTTTTGGCAATGGTCCTTGCGACTTCCTCGATATAGCTCAAGTCAGCGGAGCCGTCCTCCTTGGGAGGAGTGCCGACCGCGATAAAGATGACGAGGGATTTTTTTATGGCATCGCTTAGATCTGTAGTAAATGTAAGCCTGTTCTCATTTACATTCTTCTCGACAAGCTCCTTAAGGCCGGGCTCGAAAATGGGTATCTCACCCCTTTTGAGCATCTCGATCTTCTCTACATCTTTATCAACACAGGAGACATTCACGCCGAAGTCAGCGAAACAGGTTCCTGTCACAAGCCCTACATAACCTGTACCGATAACGCAAATATTCATTCCAGAACCTCCATTATTTTTCACCTAAAAACCCCTTTTAGAAGTAATAGTAGTAATTAACAGAAAAAAAGCAACAGCGCAACACAGCCCCAACCCAAGGGGTGTCAGGGAGGGCTTTTCTTTCATCCGACCGTATAAAGCCTTGAAGAAAGGCTTATTCCAGCGGAAGATTTGAGAACATAAGCTTGGCGGCAAGCGTCAGGATGAAAACCCCTGCAAGCAAGCCCGCGGTGAAGAACAAAGCTGTCATAACCAGGCCACCTGAGTATTAAATTTAGGCTTTTGATTTAAGCCGTACAACCTTTGAATTCTTATGGAAATCCAGATATCTGCTGGCTTCCTTAAGGCAGTCGTCAACCCTTATTTCCATGCATTCCATCGAAGAACAGCCGTTCTTGCGGAAACAAGGAGAGCAGTCAACTTCGTTTTTAACCACCCTTACGCTCCTGCCCACAGGACGCCACTGCACTGAGTCATTTATGCCGCACCAAACCGCAACAACAGGTGTTGAGAAGGACGCGGCAAGGTGCGCGGGCAGAGAATCAAGCCCTATGAAAAGAGTCGCCCTTTTAGCGGCAGCGGCAAACAATTCAAAAGATATCAAAGAGGGCAGCTTTATGCAACCATTTAAATCCCCGAATTCGGTATCATAGACAAGCACCTTTATTTCGTAAATGCCTGACAACTTATCTATTAATTCCTGCCAGCATTCCTTTTTCCACTGCTTTTTGGGGTTGCCGCAGCCGGTGTGTATAAGGACGAACTGCTCGCCTTCGGTTATGCCGAGGCCTTCCAGTATCCTTGAACACTCTTTAAGGGCTGTTTTTGAAGGAGTAAATTCAGGTTTTATGTCTTTATCCGGGACAAATATGCCAAGCGCCTTGAGTGTGTCATTTACATGGGATATTTCATGGACCCCTTCCCTGTAAGGAACTATCTTATCAAGGAGAAAGCCCCAGCCCCCTGTTGCAAAGCCGACCTTGCATCTTCCGCCGCCAAGATACATAAGCGGGATTGAATTAAAAGGGTACGCTCTGAGGTCAATGCAAAGGTCATAGCCCTCTGCCCTCATCTTTCTTACATTGCCGACAAAGCCCGACAATGCTGTCCGGGCATTTTTAAGCAAACCTTTTGCCCTGTTATGCCTGATGGAATTATAGATCAGTACCCGGTCTATGTTAGGGTTTGACCTTAGATAGCTCTTTGCCCACTCGCCTGCCATAAAATGTATCTTGGCTGATGGATAGGCTATTTTCAGGTGCGGAAGTATGGAGCTGGCTATGAAAACATCGCCGAAATGGTCAATCCTTGAGACAAGTATCTTTTTTATATTTGAAGGAGCCTGGGCATTGCCTGATTTCCTGAAAATACTATAGCCGAGGAAATCAATGATCCCCTGTCCTATTGCCATATAAGGCTTCTGGAATAAATAACTTCTGCCCAACGCTTTTCTCATAGTCGGGGTGAACTCTCGCTGCTGATGTTTGGATTTTCAAAACAAAATCAAGTATAATCAGAGGGTTCAGCTATGTCAAGACAGAAGTACGGCTTCACATTTAAACCCTAAATTCATTCAAGGCCCTCTTTATATATTTCGGTTAATCTTTGGGCAACGCTCTTCCATGTAAAGCGCTTTAATACCCTTTCCCTGCCTGCCTTTGCGTATGATTCTCTCAGTCCTTTATCCTGTATGAGTTTTCTCAGGGCCTCTGTAAGGGCAATAGGGTCGCCTTCCCTGAATACCAGTCCGGCATTTCCGATAACATGGGGGATCTCCCCTGAATCAGAGCCTACAACAGCAACTTCGCAGGACATTGCCTCGGTCAGCACTCTGCCGAATTGTTCTTTCCAGCCTTTCGTGGTGCGGGAAGGCAGGACTAAAATATCTGCCTTGCTGTACAGGGCAGGAAGAAGCCGGCTCTCAAGGGCATCAATAAAGGTTATGAGGCCGGAAACTCCCTTTTCCCGAGCTATCCGCAAAAAGGTCTCCTTTTCACCGCTGCCTGCTATCACAAGCTCGCAGTTGACCTTTTCTTCCCTAAGGTTTGCGATTGCCTCTATCAACAGGTCCACGCCTTTATCATGCGTCAACCTGCCTACATAACAGATACGCGCTCTTTCTTTTCTGTCCGGGAACTCACAGCCCTTTAAGCTGACCTCTGTCCTTTTAAAGAGGTTTTCGTCAAGCCCTACCGGGGCCTGAGCTATTTTTTTTGCGAATCCTTTTGAGGACCATATTTTTCTGCCTTCTTCGGGTATCGCTATCAGGGTATCGGTATTGCGAAGCACAAACTTCTCAAGATACGAAAATAAAAAATTTTGAGGCATTATCATATTCTCAAAACTTTCAACGACTATCTTCGCCCCTGGAGTAATCCTTCTTGAGAGCATGGCCATCTGAAAGCAGGACAGGGAATACGGCTCTTCAAAAATATGCACAATCTCAGGATTTACGCTCCTGAACAGTCCTGCAAGCTTTTTAATATCCCTGTAAAGGAAACGCTTCAGCTTGTTTTGAAATAATATAGGCACAGGGATGACCTTATACCCATCCTGTTCCAGAACGCCTTTGATTTCTTGAAGCCTGCCGCTTTCAAACCATTTTTCAGGTGTAATAACGGTAAGCTCGTTGCCTTGAGCTGCTATCTCTTTAAAGAGCTTTCTGTATTCAGGCTCTACGGCAGCATGCCATGTAAAAAGTATCCTCATGCCAGGCTTTCAAATACCTTTAAGGTTTGTTTGGCTGTTTTTTCCCAGCTGAAAATCTTTGCGCGCTCAAGGCCTTGTTTTATCATCCGCTCCCTTAATGCGCTGTCGCAGGTAATCTTATCCATGGCTGAAGCCATGGCATCCTCATCAAGCGGGTCGATTAAAATCCCGCAGTCACCCGCAACCTCAGGCATGGATGACGAATCAGATGTTATGACCGGACACCCGCAGGCCATCGCTTCGACTATGGGAAGCCCAAACCCCTCATGCAAAGACGGGAAGACAAGGGCCTGTGCGCCGCTTATAAGTACCGGCAGGTCCTCCACGGGAACATAACCTAACAGTATGACATTATCCTTTAGGCCGAGTTCATCTATTGTTCTGATGATCTTTTCGTAATCCTCGCCCCTTCTGCCAGTAATAATGAAGTTCATTTCACTTCTACCTTTGAATCCGGCAAATGCCCTTACGACCCTGGGCAGGTTTTTTCTGTACCAGAGAAGACTGCTTGTATTTATCAAATACTTCTTTTTTATCCCGTACTTCTTCCTGACCTTTTCAATTTCTTCAGGCCCTCTTTTGTAGAAAAGCCTTGAGTCATATCCAAGCGGAGTTACGATGACCCTGGAGGCATCGACACCTGTCACATCAAGGATGCTTCTTTTGGTGGATTCTGAAATTGCAAGTATCCTGTCGGCCCTTTTTATCGTGCAGGTAATGGCTGCAAGAAAATGGAGTTTGGCTGAAATGGAAATAGGGCTCCTGAAATATTGTTTCAGGCTGTGCAGGTCGAAAACAGTTATTACCTTCCTGCCCTTTGAGAACGGAGGCATTTTCTCATGCGGCACGAAGATTATGTCATGCCTGTCTTTCCTCAACTCCACAGGAAGCCTAAGATATGTCCAGAACTTCGGGAATTCGATTATCTTCTCATGGAAATTTTCAGCATCGATTTTATGGATTAAAGGATGGCTGGAATATAAGTCGTAGCTGTTTGACCTGTCAATGGAGGCAATGGCCTTAAGGAGATTATAAGTATAATATCCCATGCCATTAAGCGTATCCTCGCTTAACATCTTTGCGTGCACGGCAATCTTCATCCGGTCCTACGCCTTCAGTTTCGCGATACATGTCAAATTGCTTCCCTTGAACCTTAAAAGGCCGCATAAAATTCCGGGAGGCATTGAAATGGTATTGAAAAAAACATTTTTTACTTTCATCAACAGGCCGGCTTTTTTGATGCTTTCATTATTATTTGTTTCAAGCCCTTTTTTGACCATGCCGTGGGCAAGCCCAAACCTTATCTTGCCTTTCAGATAGTGCGCTATATCATCCGAGTTCAAGGGCTTTTCCACAAGGTCTATCACCACAAAGCCCTGCTCGGCAATGAAATTCCTGAGTGCGCCTGCGCTCCACTTTGTGAGGTGATTCGGCGGGGCATCTCCGATGCCGATTGTGTCTATAAACCTGTTCCTGTTCGGCACGCTCAGTGCGATAACGCCTCCGGGAGTGAGCAGGTCTTTTATGTCATCAAGAAATTTCTTTGGTGAGTCAAGGTGCTCAAGCACTTCGAAAAAAGTGACAATATCGAACCGGTGCTTTCCGAACTTCTTTTTAAGCTCAGCGACGCTATAACAAAAGACATTTTCTATCTTATATTTTTCTTTGGCTACCTTTATATTACTCCGGTCAAAATCAATCCCATAGACATCATAACCGAGCTTTTTTGCCTCGCTGAGGAAAATCCCCGTTCCGCAGCCTATGTCAATCAGGGACTTTCCCTTTATTTTCCGGCCTAATACCTGCTTATGATACCATTCCGTGGTTTTCGTGATCACCCTTCCAACGGTGTACATCTCGGCGTTCTCATACCAGGAAGCGCCAGGGGCCTTGAAAGGGTCGGCGAACACGACATCGCATGAGGGGCAATGGAACATTTTATATTTGCCTGCCTCACTTACTTTTTTCTGGTCTGATTTCTTGAGGCATACAGGACAGCGGCGCATACCAATCTCGCTTTTCGGACTTGATTTAATATTCTTTGTGCGTGTATTTATTCTTGTTTTTGACTAACACCCTTTTAAAATATCTGGCTATCTTCTGCTTTTTTGAGAATGCAAATTTCAGGATGAAACGCGCGGCATTCAGATTCCCTCTAAGGCGCTTGCTGCTAAGCACAATGAGAAAACCCCACCACTGAAGTTTTTCGGCGGAATGTTCGATTGTGAAAAAAGGCGGCGGGCTCTCAGTCAGCCAATAGTCGTCTGTTATGAAGCCGTTTTTCTTGGCAAGCTCAAAAAGCTGTGTTCCGGGATAGATTTCCGCAACAGCAACCGACTGCACATCAAGGTCCAGCCTTTTAACCAGTTCAATGGTCTCTTTCACGGTGCTGAAATCTTCACCGGGGTTGCCAACCATAAGGAAGGCTCCCCTTGAAAGTCCAAACTCCTTTAAAAGGTCAAAGGCCTTTTCAATCTGGTCGAGCGAGATCTTTTTGCCGATTGTCTTTATAATTTTGGGGGAGCCTGATTCAATGCCCATGACAATATGGTCGCAGCCGCTTTTTGTCATGTATTCGAGCTGTTCCCTGTCAATGGTATTGACCCTGGTGCTGCAGCTCCATTTAATCTTTACATTCCTTGATAAAAGTTCATTGCATATATCTAATGTGCGTTTCCTCTGAAGAGTAAATTCATCATCGAGAAAATTCACATAATTAATGCCATACTCCCTTATAAGCATCTCTATTTCATCAACTACATTTTTTGCGCTTCTGGCCCTCCATGACCTGCCCCAGAATTCAGTGGTTGAACAGAACTGGCACCCGTATGGACAACCCCTGCTGGTGATGACATGGGCCCTTTTGGATGCGATAAGATAATCTCTATAGATATCATGCGCCGGAAAAGGAAGGGTATCCAGATTTTTCACGAATTCCCTTCTGCCAGTCATTACGACTTTCCCATTCTTTTTAATGGCTATGCCCTTTATATTATCAAGCGGCGTATTCTTCCTGAACGCGTCCGCTATCTCAACAATGGTCTCATCGCCCTCACCTACGCAGACCACATCAACGGGCAGGGCCTCAAGTATCTGCCTGTACATGAAAGACGGATGCATACCGCCCATTATGATCTTAATGGCGGGATTTATCTTTTTAACCAATTCCGCGGTCTTAAAACCAGCGACACGGTTGATGGTAAAGCAGCTTATCAAGACAATATCAGGTTTAAGTTCCTCAACAGCCTTTTGCGTCAGTCCCTGCGTCTCAGTCCAGGGGGCGTTAAAGAAAATACGGCTTTCTATATCAGCATATCCAGCTGCCCTGAGAGCGGAAACAAGGTAGGGTATGCCGAGTATATATTCCCTCTTATTCTCAGGCGCCGAAGATGAAGGGTTTATCATTAAGATTTTCATAGCCGCTCCGATGACCAGGACAAAAATGATGAATAAACAGAGGATTATAAAATAAAAAAAAACTAAATTCTATTGTTTTGTGAGTACATGGAATGTAATTTTTTAACCACATAATCAGCCTCTTTTATTTTAAAGACGGCTGATAAAGAGAGATAGCTTGCAAAACCCAAGGAGGCCCCGACTCCAAGGGATATCATAAGGCTGATCTTATTCGAATAATCCATGTGATTGCCCAAATACTCGAAAATGACGGCGCATATGATACCCATGACCACCGATGCCGCACCGTGGCCAAGCACGGACTTCAAAAAACTGAGTACCGAGCTGGAACTGAATTTTTTGTCGAGCAGCAGCAGCATTACTAACATTTGTATCGTAGCAGTGATGGAAAAAGTAAGGGGAATGCCTATAAAACCGAAAAGCCTGCTTAGTAAAAGCATCAGAGCGATATTGAGAACAATTACGAAAGTACCTAAAATGCTGAGGGTTTTCAAATCCTTCAAGGCGTAGAAGACCCTGCTCATTATGCTCACGGAGGCAAGCCCTAAAAGCCCGATGGAGTAGAAAAGCACTGCCAAAGAGGTCACTTCAGTTGAATGCTGTGAAAACTGCCCTCTTTCAAAAAGTATTTTTATTATCGGATATCTGTATACTGCTAAAAAAGTTATTATAGGCAAGATAAAAAAGGATACAAAACACAACCCTCGATAAGTTATATCCCTCAGCCCTTTCAAATCCCCTCCCGCGGCATACTCTGAAAAGACTTGCATAATGACCGTCATTCCCCCAAGGACAAATAGGTTCAAAGGGATGTTGACCAGCTTGAAGGCGTAGGTCAGGGCTGAGATGCTGCCCTCTTCAAAACCCGCGGCAATGCTTCTTTCTATGAAGATATTGACGTAATTGACCATTGTTGCGGCTATAAGAGGCGCAAGCAGTATTGCTATCTCCTTTAAAGCAGGGTGCCTGAGGTCCATGGAAAGCGAATAGCCGAGCTTCTCTTTTTGAAGGAGAAATGAAAGCGCTGCAATAAATACCAAATTCCCTAAAATGTACCCGATCGGTATCGAAAAGATATCAAGGCCGCCTTTGAAAAAAAGAAGGGCTATGATTATAAAAAAGAAATTAAACGATTTTCCGAGAGCAGGCAGGGCAAAGCGGTTATGGGCGTTGAGCCTGCAGGAAAGTATCGTGGAGAGCGGCAGCGTTAGAATAAGGAGCAGCAGTATCCTTGTCAGGGAAGTTGCCAAAACCTTTGCCTCAGAAGTGAAATTTGTTGCCATTATACCTATCAGAAATGGCGCAAAGAAAAAAAGGAGAGTTCCGATACCAATGAAAATCATCAAGGAGGCGTTAGTAAAGGTGCTGAAAAAATCTTCCGCTCCGCCCTTCTTTTGGTGTTCCATGTATGAGGGGATGAAAACGGCGTTTATGGAGAGCATGAAAAGGTCTGAAAATATTACCGGTATTACAAGCGCAAGGAAGTACGAGTCAGCCTTCCAGGTCGTCCCGAAATTATTGGCAATGAGTATGTCTGCAAAAAAACCGAGTACCTGCCCAAGGAATGTGGCTATTATGGTGAGACTTATTGATTTAAACATACCGGATGAGAGTTATCCGCCTATCCCTAATCTTAGAAAATCTTTCAGGAACCTGAATACGCGGGCCTCAAGCCTCCCCTTTCCCGTATTGGAGTAATAGCCTGCTTCGACCTTTAGATAACTGCCCTCTACCATATGTTCAAGACGGCGTGAAAGCATGCCTGAGAACGGGTAGACCTTCTGCATCTCTTCGTAACTAAGCCTTTTAAGGGGCGCCCTCTCCAGCTCTATCATGAGCCTTACGGAAATTGACCTGTCCACTATGAAGTAGAACTGGCAATAGCCGAGAAAGAGAAAGGCATAGAGCATGAGCCCGCTCAGGAAATAAAGGGCTGCCGTTATCTTATATATCGCGTCCATTGAAAGGAACGGCACAAAGGCCCTGTCGCCAACTGGCGTCAGTATCATGTATCCTGTCGGTATCAGCCAATACAAGGCTATATATATGGGGATTATCGAGTAAAATATCAGGGTCATCGCCCTGAAACGCTCTTTTAGAGTAAAGAAACGAAAGACTATTATGTGAAGAACTAAAAAAAGGATAAAACAGGCAAAGCCCAGAATAACTGCCTTTAACATCTATCTCCATACCTTCATTGTAAATTTACAGAATAATACCATATATGGAGCTGAAATTCAGCCATGTTTTTAATGAATCTTCTTTGACCTGCATCTTAAAATCAGCTGAAAAGCACTCCCCTGACATCTGCCTCATTTCCTTTTATCCATTCAAAGATGTCTTTAAGTATTTCAGGAGCGTTTTTCCTCGGCTTCCAGCCCATAATATTGTACGCATGGCAGGTGTCTGACATATAAATCCTCACATCAGCCTCCCTCTCCTTCATCTGCTCTTTTATGTTGACCTTATTGCCAGTAATTTCATTACAGAGGCTTGTTGTCTCATGCAGTGACAGGCTTACATTTTTACCTCCCCCTATATTAAAGACCTTGCCGTTTACCTTATCAAGGTTCTCAACCTGCCATTCAATAAGGGTGAACAGGTCATCTATATGAAGCAGGTCTCTCACCTGTTTGCCGGTGCCTCCGTACCCGAAGTAGCTTAAGTCCTTTTTAAAATAATGCGACCCCACCCAATGGACAAATACCCCTTGGTCTATTTTGCCCATCTGCCAGGGGCCTGCGATTACGCCGCACCTGTTCACCACCCCTCTAAGCCCGTACATCGCATGATATTCCTCAAAGAGATGCTCGCTGCACAGCTTTGTCATACCATAAAGCGACCTGTGGCCTTCAAGGCTAAACTCATGCGAGATGCCATTGCCCGAAGCTCCACGAAAAGTCTGGTTGCGGTTGAGCTCAAACCTTGTACAGTTCTCTGTAAATTTAAGGAAATTAAGCTTCTCGATGGGGTAGACTCTGCTCGTGGATAAAAAGATGAAATCCGCCCTCCACTTACGGGCAGCTTCAAGGCAGTTTATCGAGGCGCAAAGGTTTGTATTGAGAAGATATGACGGGGAGGAATTATAGCCTGCCAGCACCGATGGTTCAGCCGAGCACTCGATGATGACATCAGGCGTGAAGTCAAGCTCAAGGTCTTCCGGGTTTCTTATGTCGCCGTGGATAAAGGCCACCCCGTTCCTTTTAAGCCTTGGGAGATTTAATTCAGAGCCCCGCCGTTTGAGGTTATCGAGGGCAGCGACTTTGATTCCGGGCTTTTGTGAAAATGAGATGGCGAGATTGGAGCCGACAAAACCTGCTCCGCCTGTAATGAGGATGTTTCTGTCCATTTTACCCTCCTAAAACAAAAGTTTTTCAGGAGGCATCTGTCCAAGGCGGGAGTCAAGATGTGATGCCGTCTTAGTAAGCGTTACGGTTTATAAGTCCCTTCCAGATTGTCAGCCAAAGTATCTTTATGTCAAAACTTAAAGACCAGTTCTCTATATAGTAGATGTCATGCTCAATCCTCTTTTTGAGGTCTGTATTGCCCCTCCATCCGTTGACCTGGGCCCATCCCGTGATGCCGGCCTTCATCTTGTGCCTGAGCATGTATTTGGGTATCTCTTTCCTGAACTCTTTTATGAATACGGGGCGTTCGGGCCTCGGACCGACAAGGCTCATATCTCCCTTTAGCACATTGAAAAACTGGGGCAGCTCATCAAGGCTTGTGCTCCTTAAAAATGTCCCAAGCCTTGTCCTCCTCGGGTCATTCTCCCTTGCCCATACAGCCCCTGTCTCTTTTTCGGCGTCTATCCTCATTGAGCGGAATTTCAGTATTTCAAATGTATCGCCGTCTATGCCCATCCTCTCCTGCCTGTAAAGAATAGGGCCGGGAGAGGCAAACTTGACCAGAACCGCTATTGCAAGCATGACGGGGGATAAAATGATAATGGCAATTGAGGAGAGGATGATATCAGCCGCCCTCTTTAGAATAAGGTTCCAGCCGTAAAGCGGCGAGTTCTGAAGATTGAGTATCGGCAGGCCGTCAAACTCCTCTACTCCTCCCCTGAGCGTCATGAACTCATAGACATCGGGGATTACCTTTATGTCGACCGTCTCATCCCCAATGTTCTTAAGCACCTCTACTACCTTTGCGTGCTCATTCCAGGAGAGCGCTATAAAGACATTATCAATCCTGCGTTTAAGGATTACTTCCCTGATATTCTCATGCGTATCAAGCACATTGATACCGGAGACTTTTTTCCCTAACTGTGTATTATCGGTTGTGATTATGCCTTCGACCTTTATCCCAACCTCCGGGTGCTTTTCAAGCCTTGAGATAATGTTTTTTGCGGGCTCTCCCGTTCCCACGATAAGGGCGTATCTCAGGTTGTGCCCTTTACGCCTCAGATACCTTAAGGTCTCCCTGAAAATCCATCTCTCGATGCTCAAAAAAATTATGTTGAAGACCGCGAAGAACACAAAAACGAGCCTTGAGAATTCATACTGCCTGAAGAAAAATGTGGTGGAAATCAGTACAAGAACGGAGATGGTGCATGCCTTTGTAATGTCAAATATCTCTGCAAGATGAGAGCCGATGCGCTTGGGACGGTACAACCCGAAACCCTTGAAAGCGAATGCCCAGATAATGATAATCGGGCCAAGAAGAAGGCTGTACATGAAGAAATCAGGTATGCCCTTTGGCGCAGGCACAAGGTTGCTGGTAAAACGGAAGTAATATGATATCAGCCATGAGAAGGCTATTATCAGGAGGTCAGCAAAAAAGAGGAGCGATTCGAATAATTGGCTGTGTTTTTTTAGCATCCTATTTGCCGGTAAACTCGTTATATTTCTCTGTTACGAATTCCTTTATCTTTTCCTTGAATATGGGCCTATCGAAAAGGAGCGCATGGTTCCTGATGGCAGAAGGCTCGAAAGACCTTGGATTATTCTCTAAAATATTGATTGCCTCTATCAATGCCTCAGGGGTCTGCCTGTAGAAAAATATGCCTGTAGGGTGGCCGCTATTTGCCTTGCCTGTCCCTTCAAAAGGTACAATGGTCTCAAGGGCCCCGCCTTTGCCAAAAGCTATTACAGGCCTTCCGCACGCCATTGCCTCAAGGGGCACTATGCCGAAGTCCTCTTCACCCGGGAAGATGAGCGCCCTGCACCTGCGGTAATAATCCGCTATTTCAGCATCAGACTTCCAGCCGAGGAACTCGATATTTGCCCCTGCCATTGACTTTAGCTTCTGCTCATCCTGCCCTGTGCCAATTATCTTAAGCTTAGCGCCTATTTTATTAAAGGCCTCTACAGCTATATCAAGCCTTTTGTAAGGGGCGAAAGCCGATACTATCAGGTAAAAATCATCGCCTTTGGAGTCAAGGAGGCTGAAGCGTCCGCAGTCCACAGGCGGGTTTATTACGGCTGAATCCCTCCTGTAGAACTTCTCGACCCGTTTAGCCACATGGCGGGAGTTCGCAATATAATGGTCAACCCTGCTGCTTGAGGAAGCGTCCCACATCCTTAAGTAATGCGAAAATGCTGCTATTGCCTTACCGGAGAGCTTTCCTTCCTTATTGCCGAAGTACTCATAGTACATATCCCAAACATAGCGCATCGGCGTGTGTATGTAGGAGATATGGAGCGTTTTCGGAGAAGGTATTACGCCCTTTGCGACACAATGGCTGCTTGATAAAATAAGATCGTAGCCATTGAGATTGAAACTCTCTATGGCCATCGGAAAAAGCGGCAGGTAAGCCCTGTAACGCTTTTTCACAAGCGGAAGCCTCTGCACGAAAGATGTCTTAATCTTTCTGTTCTCAATTATATTTGATACGCTGCCGGGGATATGGATAAGGGTATAGAGGTCTGCCTCAGGGAATATCTCGCAGAAGACCTCCAGCACCTTTTCCCCGCCCCTCATGCCGGTAAGCCAGTCGTGTATAAGAGCTACTTTCACAGGTTCATCACCTCTTCATATACCTTCAAGGTCTCCCTTGCAGTCCTCTCCCAACTGAATTCGGCTGCCCTCTTCAAGCCTTTTTCCTTCAACTCCTGCCTGAGGCTTGAGCTTGATAAGATACTCTCCATACTCTCTGCAAGTTCTTTTGTATTCAACGGGTCTATTGTTATGCCTGCATTGCCTACAACTTCGGGCAGTGATGTAGTATTGGATGTTATTACAGGGGTACCGCAGGCCATTGCCTCAAGCGGCGGCAGCCCAAAACCCTCATAGAGCGACGGAAATACAAACATCCTTGCCATTGAATATAGCGCGGGCAATTCTTCTTCTGGCACCGGGCCGATAAAAAGGACCCTGCCATCAAGGCCGAGTTCCTTTACAGAATTATAAAGCTCAGCCCTCCGCGGGTCAATCTTGCCTGTCAGCACAAGCCGGCAATCCTTACGGTTTTTCAATATTGAAAACGCTTCAATAAGACGCCTGAGGTTCTTCCTCGGCTGGTGGTTTCCAGCGTAAAAGATGTAATCTCCGTCAATGCCGTACCTCTTTCTTACGGCCTCAAGGGTTTTCGCATCCTTTACAGGCCTGTATATCTCATCAACTCCGTGATAGATAACCTTAATTTTATCAGGAGATACGCCAAGATGCTTAACTATATCATTTTTTGTGTAAATGGAAACTGTAATTATACTGTCGGAACGCTTTGCCGCCATATTAAGCATGAACCGGGCATAATAATGGGCTATCTTATTCGGGCAAGCCTCAGGCATGACATAATAGATAAGGTCATGGATAGTTGTTACCACAGGCTTTAAATTGACTACGGGTATGTTAAAGCTCGGATAGTGCAGAAGGTCGGGCTTGCTGCCGTTCATTGCAACAGGCAGCCTTATCTGCTCGCCGATTGAATATACAGGGATATTACGGGTAAGTTTGTTGTAGCTGATATTCCTTAAATCTTTAAGGTCAATCTCCTCATTATTTAATAAGATACTGAACTGATGATCTTTGGCTATCACGGGGAGATTTGCAATAAGGTTTTGGATATACCTGCCTATGCCGGTGTATGTGATCATCCGGGCATCTAACGCGATTTTCAAACAACTCCCCCGTTCCCTGAATAATATAATTAATCAATATATAATAGTTATTTTACTCCTGAGCGTCAAATGTTTTTGGAATTTGAAGAAGATGGAAAAAGATATCAATTATGGCTGACCTGGATTCTGAATAGGCAACAAGGCCCATTTGGGGAACTCTTTTTGGCGGACTGCGAGCCCAAGCAAACCTTTTTCAAGAGTATGTATCATCACATATGGCCCGATTCTGTAGATTTTAAGACCTTTTCTAAGGTTTTCTTCAGAAGATATCTCAATATAATTATCATAGGTTATAAGCCAGTCAGGGTCTTTTTCAATGGCCTCCTGTATCATGTAGTCTGTCCAGTCCCACCTGCCCCTCTCCTGTATAAAAGCCCCGTGTATCCCATGTATGAACTGCCCCTTAGCCTCGGTTTCAAGGATTCTGATAATCTCCCTGTCGTCAGAATAGCCGAAGGCGTAGATTCCGATATTCTTATGGAGGGAAATACCCGTAGCCATGGCATTAAAAGCTATAAATTGCATAAAGACCACTGCAAAGGCAACAGTGGTGAACTGCCTCCTTAAGATGAACGCGCCAATTGACCTTTCGTAAATCATCTTTAGCCCTGCGCCTGAAAAAATGCTCAGAGTTGCAATAAGAGGTAGCGGATACTGTGTAACCCCTCCGTCAACTATAAAGCCGTGTATAAGGCTTACGATTGCAATCTGCGGCAGGACCAAAAGAAGAATTCGCCTGTTACGGCCCAATGTTCTAATGAAACCGGCTATAACAAGAATATTGAGAATACTGAACTCGACCCACCCTCTTAGAAGCTGCCTGAGATAGCCTCCGAAACCATGCCCGAATACAGAGGCATGGAAATTTTTCATCAACGCGCTTTCAAAAAGATAGAGCCTTAATACCTGTAAGTTTGAAGTGAATAAAAGAAAGATAATAAAACCAAGGACTCCGGCTACGGCAGGCGTAACAAATAAAAGCCTTTCTCTCCTGCCCTGAATGTATAAAAGAAGGAACGGGTAAACCACAAGCCAGTATTCCCTTGCCAGTATTGCGGCAAGGGCTGATATGCCAGCGAATGAGTACCTCTTATCCATGAGAAGGTATAACGAGAGAAGAAAGAAAAAAGCGCCATATTGGTCAAGGTAATATCTGCCCCCAAACCTTAATGCCTGAAAAGAGAACAGGAAAAGAAACGCCCCGATGAGCCCCTCATCCCGTCCGAACTTTCTCTCACCGATAAGAAAGACCAGAATAAATGTGCCTATGGTAAATAGAGATGAAATGACCCTTGCGGTAAATATGTGAGGAACGATCTTCAGAAAAGGAGCAGTTGCGAAAAATGGCAGAGGCATATGCCAGAAGAAGAGCCTGTTGTTGGATGTCTCGCTGACCGCGCCCAGGCCGGAGGCTATGTTAGAGGCAACCTCCCAGTAAATGACCTCATCGGAATGGAGCCGTTCAAAAAATGACGGCAGGGTTATGAAAACAAGCCCGATAGCCAGCAACAACAGGACAGGTCTTTTCATGCTGAATGCCCCTTAAGAGAGACTATTTCCCATTGAGCCATTCTCCCCATTCCTTTATGGATACGGCACGGATAAAGAACAAAATGGACAGATAAGCGCTGAGGCTGAGGATTACGCTCACCTCAGGCAGGAACGGCAGAAAGAATAACACTGTAAGGGTCAACAGACCGCTAAGCAAAAACTTGGAGAGCACTGGAACTACATTTATGCCGAGGACTCTATAGCCAAGAAAAATATTCAGAAGAAGCCCCGCGCCAAGCGAGCCTACAAAGCCCATGGCCGCGCCCATATGAAGCTGCCCAGGGATAAGGAGCGCGCAGAGCATAACAGAAACGCCCGACACAACACACCAGACTATCGTGTTCATCTTCTGTCTGCCCGCAGCGGTGAATATGTAGAAGAAAACAGTATTGACAAAATATATGAGAGTACCCCATATCATGAGTGATAACGCAGGAGCTGAGCCCATGTATCTGCCTCGGGTAAATGTATCAATAATATTTGAGGAATAATAATCCGTAAGCACCGCAATAGGCACTCCGATAAGGAGTACCATTTTCAAGCCTTTCAAAAAACCCTCTTTAACGAGGTCTTCTGACCTTAATGCGTCCCTGCTGATCTTTGGAAAGAGCGATATCATCAAAGCCACAGGTATGATCCACAGCGATGAGACAAGCCTGAAAGGAAGCGAGTAGAGCCCGAGCGCCTCTTCAGTAGCAAGTCTTGAGAGGATAAAGATAGGTATTATAATAAAGATGCCTTCAAGGAGGACTGCGCCTCCAAGCGGCAGGGCCTCAGTGAATATCTTCTTCCACATGGTTAAATCAATAGAGAACCTTGGCCTTATGACCTTTGAAGAAAAATATATGATCGCAACAAAACCGGGAATATTGACAAGATTAATGGCAAGGACAAGCCCAAGAAGGGATACATTCTGCTTAATCAGCAAAACAATAAGCCCAAAGGTAAGTATCTCATTTAAAAAGTTTATTGCCGAAGGGTAGCTCATCTTAAGGTTAACCTGAAAAGGCACATCAAAAACAGTACGGAAGAACAGGCCCCTGAAAGAAAGGAACAGCGAGAGCGATGCGGCGGCTGTAATGCCAAGCACTTCAACAGGATAGCCCATTGCATAAAGGCTGAGGATGGAAACCGCAGCAGTAGAGACGGAGAGAATGAATCTTATGATTATCGCATGCCCGAACCCTAAGGATGCATCTATGGAGCCGCCTGATATCTCCCTCGTAATGAGGGTATTAAGCCCCATATCGGTAAAGATACCGAAGAACGCGATATAAGAGATCGCGAAGGAATACCGCCCGAACTCAGCAGGTGAGAGATAACCTGTAAGATAGATAAGCACAACAATGCTTATTATCTTATTCAGGAAATTACCTGTAAGTATCGAGGCGCAGTTCCAGAAAATTTTAATTCCTGACGCCATAGAGACATACCTGATTTTTTTAGTTCTGGAAGCGTATTCGGGATGGAAAAGGCGTATGTATGGGATTTAAGGAACCTCTGATTAATTCATTGAGTAGTCTTTGCGAGCGGCAGCGAAGCAATCTCGTTTTCTGGCAAATCAAGCAGTTAGAGATTGCTTCGTCGTTTCACTTCTCGCAATGACAGCAGAAACGAGAATTAATCAGAGCTTCCTTAAGCGTTAATCCTGCCGTTTAAGATCAAAGATACGGAGCAGGACGCCTAACACAAGTGAAAAATATGCTATGTCTGCCATCCTCTCGGCTATATCCTGTCTTTTAAAGATCATGAATGCCCCTGCTGATGAAAGAAGTATCATGAACGAAACTATGGCGATTGTAGCGGCATGCTTAATTAAAAACCAGATAATCGAACCCGCCAGACCTTCGTCGTTTTCATGCGTTGCATTGAACTTCAAAAATGAAAATTTGGTTGCAATCCCTTTTATGGGTATTCCATCTTTCCTAACCTTCGCCATAAAGACAATAAGAAGCCTTGAAGGATAATACACGAATATGAAGGCGGCAGGAATAAAGACAAAAGTATAGAAACTGTCGGGATGGAGAACAAGTATATTTTCGGTCATTTTTGAGTAAAGAAATAACCCGAAAAAAGACAGCGCAAAAGGCGCATGCCACAATATGACTGTCCTAAAACCCCTTACCAATGAAATATCGTTTGCCGCGCGGATAAAGTTAGCGCCTATAACCCAGACCAGGAACATTGAGGCAGTGAAAAACAAATAAGCGTATGGCTTGTCCTTAAAAGAAGGTTCGGGATGATTCTCATCAAAAAAAATGAATGAGCGCGGGAACCTCTTACTTACGCCAATATAATTTCTGAGATTGATTGTTTCATATCCTGCCTTTATGTTGTGAGCGCCATCTGTTTTGAATTCGATTTGATTATTCCCTTCACTCAAAAGGCTTCCCGCAATATTAAATTCAAACCTGCTTAATTTACCATTCCAGTCTGGTTCATATTCATATGCCCTATTGCCATTTACGGTAACAAGCACGGAAGGGCCTGATTTCATCTCAGGAAAAAACGCTCTTACCTTCACCCTCAGGGCCTGCGGGTCTGTGATTTTAAAAGGGATTGATGAACGGCTGTCTCCGCCAAACCATAAGAGAAATGTATCATTGCCCCTGATAGTCTTTTTATCTCTTGTATTTAGAATTGGGTCATCGGCAATAAGGCTGTTATCAGCTTCCGAGAGCATATCGAGCTTGAACTGCTCAAAATTCCTTGAGACATATTTGTTTTCAAAATAGGCATAAAATACGCCTACAAGAAGCATGAACGCAAGCATCAACCAGCTTGCGATAGAACCCGTGCGTTCAGGTTCTTCAAGAGATGCCTTATCGGTTATAAAATTCTCAGAGCCCATCTTCTCCTCCTGCTTTGCTTTCGGATTTCTTTTTTGCTATACCGTAGAAAGGCACAAAGATGAAAGATATGACCCCGGATGCGATTGACATGAATACGCCTGTAGTGAATTTCCTATGCGGAGTAAACTCGATGATAATCGGTGTGCCCGGCTTATCGACCCACCATGCGTTTGCGTACCCATTGACCATGTAATGATGCCTGAGTTCCTCTCCCGAACTAAAACCAAAGTCCGGCATGTGAGCGATTGCAGCCTCTTTAATTCTTTCTTTTGCTGAAGGCGTTATGTATGCCTTCCATCCTTCATTGAAGGCTTCATTGAAAACAAGCCAAAATGGTTCATTTGCTCTGGCGCCGGTTTTAACAATGTATTTGGACGGGCTTATCTTTTCAATTTCAACTTCTTCAATTTGAGGATTTTCACCGTCTTCTTTGCGTATCCCTGTGATTTCCAGAAGCATTGTTGATGATCTATCATTGCCGTTATATTTAAAAGTATGTATTCCGGCAGGAATATTTGTATTAGATTTAAAAATATTACCGGTTCTTTCCGCAGTTATACTCCTGCTATCCAAGACAATATTAATCCTGTCAACATCTTTGGATTTAAAGGAGGGCAGGTTATAATAAAAATGAACCCCCTTGATTGTCAGCGACTGATTCTCGGCTTCTGTAGCAAAAGGATTCTTTTTCAGTTCAAATGATATCCGTACCGGCACATAAGTACTCCTGCCCGGATAACCAAAAGTCTCCTTAAGTAGTTTCCCGATATTGACCGGTTCTTCTTTTTCGCCTCTTATGACAGGGACCCTTATTTTGCTATCTGCCCAGCCGTCATCATCTGTATCAAGCCCGATGACTGCATCCAAATCAAAATACCCTTTTTGTGTGCTTGTTGTGGTTACTTTCAGATAAGGGTATTTTTCAATGTCAAAATTCCGAGATTCGAAATTTATTAATTTTGTAGCGCCGGCAGCCTGCTCGCCTTTCGGAAGTTTTAGAATGATGCCTTTTCCCGTTGAAAAATCAGCGCTCCCTCTAACAGGAAGCCACTCTTTCAGAGGGCCTTTTGAATAATCTTCAGTAAACCCTGACTGCTCATCACTAACAGGACTTTGCAGCAGTTGAGCTTTCAGCAATCCGGAACTTGTGTTTACATATGCTTTTTTTTCAGTGCCGCTTACTTTCAGGATTTGGCTCTGAGAAATCCCTGCACCATCAAGGGCAACTGTCACTCCGTCATTCGGCAAATGCTGTTCTCTGTTATCAGAGTCAACAAAAGCTGCCCTCGCAATACTTTTTTCCGGCACAGGCAACTTATCGATTTCATCTTTTTGTATTGTGAGAAAAACAGGATTTTTAGAGTAATCCGTCTTCATAAGAGTCTGCAGCGCGCCTGCATCTCCAAACAGGAGATTAGCTTTCTTTGAGGCAAACGCGTGCGGCAGGGCAAATCTGTTCTCATATATGAAAGCTTTCCCGAATTGTGCCGTTTTTTTTATTCCGTCCGTTTTTCCAATGACTTCATGCAAAATCTCATTTGAATCCGCATCAGGCTGATATCTCCTCAACACATCATCCGTAACAGCTATATATTTTACGCTCAAAAGTCCAAGAAACTTTTCAAAACCTCCAAAGTCCCAGTCCCAGAACCTTTTATCAAAAGAGCCGAGAAGATTATGGAACCCTGAATTCCCGAATATCAGTTCCTGACTGAATTTAACTGTCTGTGGGGCATCTATAACCTTTGGGCTGATATCGGTCGATGAGTAGCCCCATGCATAGTTAAGGTATGATTGATTATTGAATGAATGTACTCTGAAATAGCCTTTTTGCTCTTTGAGCCACCTGTTCAGGTCCTCATAATACGGAGGGATGTCAAAAAAAATGGATGGGTAGAGGATATCACCTTGAACAGTTCTGAAAATCGTATTCCTGCTGAATATCGGCCACGAATGAAAGAAGATCAAGGCAATGACAAAAACACCGGGAATTGCCCTGACAAACCTGTTTTCAGGAAGAACTTTTTTTATGAACGATGTCATTTTCGCAACACTGTAGCCCAGAAGAACGGCAAGCGTAAAAGTGTAAATAAGAGGAAAGTACCTGCTTGGAGCCCTGAATATAAAGAAGTACGGGACATTGGTATAGAGCCACTCATAAACCCCGGAAAACGGAGGAGCCGTACCTTTGGACAACCAAAGCCCAACGAGAGAAGCTGTTGAGAAAAAGAGGATATATCCGTTTCTGCTGAACAGAAGAGCCGCAAACGCAATGACAGGAAAGATGAGCGTGCCGGGCCTGTAAAACTGGGTATTGAATTCAACCGCAGTAGGGTACATTGAGAAAAACCACATTTTCATCAGGTTCAGAAGCGTTGCCCAGGATGAATAATAATGCACCAGTTCAAGGTCGTTTGTCGTGAAAGAAGTTATCGAAGCAGCCCCGCTGTGTATTCCGGACCAAAGCGGAATAAACCACCACAAACTTCCTAAGAACGCTATTACAAGGAGAAGTACGGCATTCACAAGCGTTCGCAGGCTGAATGTGGCTATAAGTCTCCAGATGCCAAAAGACGCAACAAGGGCCGATATTATAAGAAAATCAGCTGAATGGCCCAATGTGACAGGATAGAAGAAGAGTACGAAATAAAACACAAGAATGAATTTCAGGTTAAGCGATTCCTTAAGTCCTCTCTCGACAAACGCAAGGTAAATAGGAAGCATTCCGTATGAGAAAAGTGTTATCAGCTCTCCCCTGTTCCATTTGACAACGACAAAGGTATTGAGCATGTAAAAGATGGAACCGAAAAATGTGACAGTGACTTTCTCTTTTACATCTTTAAAAATAAGACGAAGAAAATAAAACATGGTCAGCCCGGGCAACATCAGGACTAATGTAAAAAATAACATCTGCCCTCTGTAAAGGCTGCCGGTCAGTTCAGAAAATATATACTGCAGCAGAAAATAAGGAAGCGCGCCTATTGAAAGCACATTCGGGGCGCCTGCGTAGAGCCTGTCGTCCCAGACAGCTATTGATCTTTTAAGGTCGTCAAGAGGATTCAATGAAGTCGCGAAGTCGTAGCCGCCGACTGCGCCGTACTGTCCCCTGAACCAGGTAAGAGCTGTAAGGCCCAGTATCACTATTAATGCTAAGTTGAGTATTGTTTGCAGCCTCTCCTTATGCATCTGTTCTCTCCGCTGAGACATATTCGTTTCCAAGCCTTTGTGCTATCATCAGTAGCATTACTATGCTAAGCCCGGCTGATATGGAATGGCTTAATGTTTCAAGATCAACGCGTGAGAAATAATTTATTTTTTTATAAAAAATAGAGACCAGCTGATATATGTCAAAGGGCCATGTATAAAAGACATAATAAGGAAAGAAACCTGTCTCCCCTGCCCTGTCGTCAGCGCCTCCTGTATTAACAAAAAAAGAGCCCCATGTAATAAGCGCGGTTATGTATAAGCTGTAGAAGACCTCCTGCCTGAGCCTGCAAGCCCAGATGATAATAAAGGGCTGAAACGCAACTGTCCATGCAAGGAAGTAAGGAGCCCCTATATTAAGATATATTAATGATGATAGAGCGAATGTAGCAGAAAGTGAGCCGTAGTCAAGTTCAGGTTTTTTCAGCCAGAGCCATGAAAGGAGCACGCCGTAAAGAAGTGCAGTCACTCCTACACCACCCAGCTTAAGCCCAAGATGCATGCTCATCCATGTTGCTATGCCCGCACCCATGACCCTCAGATTAAGGCCCGCGGGGTCGATTATCTGGTAAGGGATTAAGATCAGAAAACCAGGCGCAATAGCCAGAAGCGTCATCAAGACTATCTGTTTGAAACCAAAATTACGCAGATGGAAAAGAAAAGGCGGCAGCAGTAAAGCAGCCGCTGACATGTAAGCCATTGCAAGGCCGAAGACAAATGAAGCTGTATAGAATGCCTCTTTTTTTACAAAATAAAGACAGAGGAGCAGGAGAAAAGCGAGCCCGAAGTACATCGAATTAGCAGCAACAGTAAAAATAAGGATTGAATTGAATGCCCATAAAAAAACACCCCTGTTGCCCTCAAGCTTATACAAAAGAACTCCTGTCCCAATGACAAATGGAATGACAATAATCTTACTGAGAAGGAGCGATAAGGGCGTTATGCCATCCATCGTGCCAAAAAGTGAAAACACAGTGCGCAGCCCTATGAGGAGCGCAGCTATCGGCGGAGGATAGACATACCTGTGGTGGAGCGCGTCGCCTTGAGTATAGATTGAGGCAAGCGTAAACTCCTTAGTTTGCGTAAGCCATATCCAAAACCCTCCATCCGTATCTATCCACATCACGGAAAGAATTGAACTTAAGAGAATCGAATAAAACATATACATATGCGCCTTGCATTTACGGCCTCTTTCTTTCCTTACATAGAGCCAGACAGCAACAGGAAATCCTATTATCAACATGGGAGCAAAAAACTCTGACATCTGCCTCGGAAGCATCTCAAACTGCCCCGGAATAAACCCTTTATCAGTTGTAATAAGAATACCATCGATATTAACCCCGCCTTCTGAGGAGCCTGCCTTGGCAAAACTTATTGTGTGCTCCCCTGCCTTGAGGTTTGCCGGAATTTGAGCCCACCTGTACCTGTGTCTGCCCTCCTGCTTGACTATCACGGAAGGCCCGTCGTCGATTTGAACGGCTAACTCCAAAGGCTCGGTTGAGCCGAACAGGTCAATATATTTAAATGAGTTAGTATATGCGCGCCTCCATAAAGCAAGGTCATGCGGTCCGTGATTGCCGAAATATTTTATCCAGATATGCTGTTCTCCATCTTCTGCCGTTTTAAAACTGACTGAAGCCGGAGCATCAGTTTTCCCTGTCATCAATCCCCTGCTGCCTGAGAAATTTACATCTCCAAGGACAATCCATGTTTCCTTTGAAAATGAAAAATCCTCAGCCTCAAGCCAAGTTGAGCCTTTTGGCATACTGTTGAAATGGAGGTACACAAGTGAGATAATAACAATAATAATCGTTATGGCAAAGCCATGCAGTAAAAGCCCGCCTGCTCTTTCCTCAAAAAATCGATATCTCATATAAAGGTATGCTGTTCTCATTGTTACGCTCTATATCCCAAGGGCCTTATATTTGAGAAAACTCGAAATCGGAAAAGTGACTCTTGGTTCTATATAGCAGACAGAGTAACTTTTTTGACAAAACCTGCAGTCCTCAAGTCTTTTGATATCATCTCTGTATTCATTGCTGTAATAGATATTTTTAATCCCTTGCTCAACAGGGTAGCCGCCCTTCCAGCCTGTGCCGCCAAGGCATGGGTACATTTTTCCGTCCTCTCTGAACTCACAGAAAAACTTAGGCAGAAGACATCTCTCATTAAAAAGGCCGTGCGTGTTGCTATTTGAAAAATAATCAGGGATTGATTTAAGAAAATATGGTGAATTCGCTACATTCTTTTTCCTAAGCAGAAAACATATTAATTCCTCTATTTCGGCTCTGACGAACTTCTTTTCTTTTTCAATCGAATATTGTCTTGTTTGCCCGTCAAAGAACGGATGCTCATTCAACGGCTGGAATTTGTGAGTGACTCCGAGCCTCTCTACAAAATTCGTCAATTCATACAGTTCATCTATATTCCACGGAGTGATAACGGTATTGACTACGACCTTCACCTCATGGGCAAATCTTTTGAGGTTCTCAATCGCGTTTACTGTTTTTGAGAACGCGCCTTTTAAATTCCGGATGCGCTCATGGGTTGTCTCCATCCCGTCAAGGCTGACTGAAACTGAATCAACACAGGTTTTACCAATCTCCTTTGCAGCCTCTGCTTCAAGCAGTATGCCGTTAGTAACCATATTGACGGATGGGATATTAGCTTTAGCGAAGTTTAAATATTCGAAAAAATTCTGTATAGTTAAGACCTCTCCGCCTGAGAGAGAGACGAAACAGCAGCCGAGAGAGGAAAGCTCTCTTACAATCAATGAGAAAACATTTAATGGCAGAACGCCCTGATTAGGATTATTCGGGATATTACACATGATGCAGCGCAGGTTGCATTTGTTAGTAAGCTGAAATGTGGCCGCAAGCGGAAAATCCCTGCCCACCAGATAATGGCTCAAATGCCAATACGCGCTCTTATACAGAAGTCTTGCTTTTCCTCTTTTAAAACTAATGATCCTGCTCATTCCAATGCGCCTGTGGTATCGAGTTGTTTACGGGTGAATATTTTTTTAAGGTGCTGGAGATAATAGCGGATATAATCAACCCCGCGCTCATGGCCTGTTTTAATGGATACAAATGCCTCACACGCAAGCGCGAACGCCCTTGGCATAAACCTGAGCAGTTTATAAAGTTTTGTTTTAATGAGGAATAATAATAGCCATGACGGAGCTATCGGCAGCAAGGCATAAAAATTCCTTAATGCCCTGAACACCTTCATCTCATCATCCCTTAAAGAACTCCCGTAAACATAAAGCCTTGCCTTGCCCTCCTCGATATTATCAACAGCCTCATCGCTCAATATCCCTGCCTTTTTTCCGTCTTCGGTAATCTCAGTCTTAGGATAATAGAACAAGGCGTAGCAACAGACCCTGATTGCCTTTGTTGTCGAATAAAATTCAGCTGTCTTTTCATGCTCCTTTGGATCAGCGAAAGGAGTGCCAAAAATATGGTCAAGTGAGTACGGGATATCGAGACTGTCGCAGATAGCAAGCGCCTTTTTGATCTTGTCATCCGTTTCAAAGGACCTTTTAAGCACCTCTTCCCTTGTCTTCTTATCCATTGTCTGTATGCCGAACATCATCCTGTTGCAGCCGGAATCCTTTAGGAGAGCACCCATTTCCTCATCAATCTGCCCTGTATATGCCATGCAGCTGTAAGGAAGCCCTATCTCTTCCTTGTACCTTTTTGTAAAGTCTCTGAACCATCTCCTGTTTGTGACAAAGCAATCATCCATGAAAGCGATGTTCGTAAATTCAAATTTCTCCTTCATTATCTTTAGTTCATTGATAACGCTCTCCACGCTGCGCTGTCTCACATATTTTTTTTCTTTCCCGTAGACGCTTCTCCTCAGCACATTGTTGTAGCAATATGAGCATTGATACGGGCATCCTCTGCTTGTCATCATCATGTACTTGCCGTTGCGTATCGGGATATGCCTTTCAAAAAGGCCTTTATCGGGGTAAGGCAGCACATCGAGGTCGCTTATCAGAGGCCTTACTTCATTCCTGACTATATTGCCGTCCACCTTGAACCAGATATTTCGTATGTTGTGGTTTGTAATGCCCCTCTGCATGCAGTCTGTCAGTTCGATAATTGCCTCTTCCCCTTCTCCTACGCAGACCATGTCCACGAAGTCGTTCTTGATAACTCTCTCCGGCACTGCAGTTACATGTATGCCTCCAAAGATGATAGGCACATTCACTTTTTTTTTGATGTTGCGGGCCATCTCGCACGCCCACTGGTAATTATCAGTGCCTACAGAAAAGCAGACCAGGTCGGGAGCACTCTTCTTTATCTCTTCAATGACATTCGCGTTCTTGCTGAACGCCTTTTTCAATAATGGGATGTCGAGATACTGCTTGTCATCAAAAAGACCCGGGTCAAAAGCGAGCTTCACATTGTGGCCTGCGCCTTTCAATACGGCGGATAGTATCTCTATGGCCATGCTCTCAGCGGCAAGATAAGCAAAGGTAATATTCATCCTAACTCCGATCAGTTTGAGCCTGACAAATCAATTCGTCAGCGGCTCCTGTTTATTCATCTTGAATCTCAGAAATGAATATGCGCCTATCGCATGCTTTCTGAAGGCATCCCATGAATCGATCTTTTTCAATCTCTTTACGATATAGCTCGGCCTGAAATAAAAAGACCAAAGCGCCTTTTTAGCCCATTGCTCGGCGTCTTTCACGAGATAAGGCGCCCTGTCATACCGCCTTCCTGTCACAAAATCCCTCCAATAGCTCTCCTCTATAATGCCTCTCTCAACAGCCTTATAGAAAAGCTCCGTGTTTGGCAGAGGCGTTCCAATCGAAAATATCGCGCCGTCGGGGTTTATCTCTTTTGCGAATTTTATTGTGTCCATTATCTCTTTTTCAGTCTCGTCAATGTAGCCCACCATGAAATAAGCCATTATCTCTATCCCTGCCTCTTTGGTCCATCTCACGGCATCCCTTATCTGCTTAAGGCTCGTTCCCTTTCCCATGCGCTCAAGGACACTGTCATTACCTGACTCTATCCCGTACCTTACAGTGTGGCAGCCTGCCTTCTTCATGAGCAATAGCATCTCCCTGTCAATACAGTCAACCCTTGTCGGCCCCTGCCAGCGTATCTTGAGATTGCGCCTGATTATTTCTTCGCAGATTCCGTAGATATGGCTTTTTTTGACAGTGACCGTGTCGTTACGGATGTTTATCTCTCTTACTTTAAAATCCTTTATAAGGAACTCAATCTCATCGACTACATTTTTAGGGTCTCTGAAGCGCACTCTGTTATCAATTGGGCCTCTGATGCAGAATTTACATTTAAATGGGCAACCTCTGCTTGTTACAATCGAGCCAAAAGGATTTTTGGCATTGGCGAGCGAGTAATGGTCGAGGGGCAAAAGATGAACAGCAGGAAAAGGCAGGCTGTCCAGGTCATCTACTATGGCAATCTTATTTACATGAACCTTCCCGTCCTTCCTGTAAACCATCCCTTCAATTTTATCTACCGGCTCACCATTTTTCATCGCCTTAACAAATTCAAGGAATGTATATTCAGCCTCTCCGTCCATTGCGTAATCAACAGCGTTTGATTCAAGAGTCTCTCTTGGGAAAAGAGTAATATGAGGGCCTCCGACAACCGTGACCGCCTTTGAGACCTCTTTTGATATTTTCGCAACCGCAACCGCGTTGATGGAGATAAGGGTCATCGCGGTTATGCCGACTATATCGGGATTGGCTTTTCTGATAGCCTCTTTGATGCCTGCAGTGCCTAAACCGAGCGCGTTGGCATCGAGGATTGAAACTTTTATTTTTTCCTTTTCCAGCATTGCCGCAAGATATGCGATACCGATAGGGGGCTGCGCCCCTATGGCCCTGTTTGTAGATTCAGGTGTCCATGTATTTATATTGCCTTCGTAAGGAGGATTGATGAGAAGCACCTTCATACAGCCTCCATCGACTTCATTAGATTTAAGATAGCACCGACTTTGAATGAATAAAGAAAATCGCTTTCTATCAGGGCACAGTAGCATCCGTTGCATCCGAATTTTCCAAGGCTTCTGAAAGCCTTGTCAAAGCCCATCTTAAGCCCGTTTGGCCATTTGCCTGATTTAAAGACAGGGTAACAGGGGGCCACATCTCCTGTCGGAGTGACCGCGCAGTAGAGCTTGCCTGCCCAGCATTTACGCTTGTTTATTGCCCATACAGGCACCTTTATATAGTCGAGGTAGTCGAGAGAATGAACAATAGGAGCGCCTTTTTTCTTTAGCTCCTTAAGGTTTGCTATCAGTTTTTGGTACTCTTTGGAATCTGAGGCAAGCCCTTCTATCTTTGATGATTCTGATGAGTGAGAGTACTCAAGTACAGGCTGAAATATCATTTTTACGCCAAGTTCTTTAGCGTCTTCAACGAGCCCGCACAAATGGCTGAGATTGTCTTTCGTTATCACTGTATTTGTCCATACATTCAACCCCGCCCTCTTGGCAGCGCGTATTCCCTCGATTACCATGCCGTGGGTCCCTTCCATCCTTTGCCTGTCATGCACTTCCTTTGGGCCGTCAAGACTTATGACAAGGATATCGAGGTCTCTTAATTTGCTCACATACCTCGGCACAAGCGACCCGTTGGAAAACATTGTCGTAAATATCCCTTTGCTGCGGCAGTGGCTTATGAGGTCGCCTATGTCATCCCTAAGTAAAGGCTCTCCGCCGTTAAAGCTAAACCTCCTCATTCCAAGAGAGGCAAACTCATCTATCATGGTGATGACCTCTTTTGTTGACATCTCGTTTTCTTTAAAACGCCAAACCTCGCAGTACTCACAGGTAAAATTGCACCTGTAAGTAGAGATAAAGGTGACTGAAAGCGGATATCGCGCCCCAAAGATATTGGATTTAGCGACTTTTGAGGCGAAAGAAATATTTTTAAGTACAGACATATTCTAATCCTCTGCCCTGTCTCGCAGCACTCTGTCGAGGTTTAATGAACCTGTCTTAAAATAGAACACAGTCAAAAAAAGTAAGCCTGATATGAATGTTTCATACGCAAGCGCAAGCAGCGTGTGCGCGCTGAATATGGTATGCAAATACCTTAGCTCAATGCCCATAAAGATTGGCACGGGCGATTCAAAATACCGTTCAGAAAAAGGAGAGAATAATTTAACCCCGCCCCTTTCAACAAGGTAATCGTATGTAAAAAAGTCGCATAGAGGATGAATTGCCATAGTCAGGAAAAGAAAACTCCAGAACCTTGCTGTTAGCGCGCTATCCCGTTTTTTCAGATATACGAAAATAAGCGTCGTTATTATAAAAGCGAACAGGAATGAATGTGTGAAGCCCCTGTGCGAGCCGAAACCCATAAAAGGAACTGTTATGAAATCAACATCAGGGAATAAACCGACAGACATAAATAAAGCGAGCCATTTGTAATCATCTTTGATTGATAGGCTGCCTTTATATGCCACATACATACTGGCGCTTATTACAGAGTGAGCTATTGGAAGCGGCATTATCCTCTCCTGTTTATTTCTTTCCTATCTGAAGGACGCCGAAGTCAGCCATCCTGCGGATTACAAAAGGGACCTGTGAAGGTTTTATAAACCTCAGTACATTCAACATCTGCCTTGGGCGTAAAAAGAAGCTCTTAAATGCCTTGGACGGTGCTTTCTCAAGCACATCTTTCCTGACACCCTCAGGTATCCATGTAACTTCCTGATAGCTCCTTTTCTTTGCGTCAGGCTCGTAATTGCTCCTAAGCTCATACCAAAGGGCAGAGCCTGGAAGCACATCAAGGAGCAGGAACTGCGCCTTATCAAGCGGTATGGTTTTGGCGTAGTCTATTGAATTCTGTATGGTCTGCTCGGTCTCACCAGGAAGGCCAAAGATAAAAAAGCCCTGGGTCATAAGACCTGCCTTATGGGCTTCATGCACTGCGTTGGTAATGGTCGCAAGGTCTGTTTCCTTCTTTATCTTTCTGAGTATCGACTCATTCCCTGATTCGATGCCAAAAGCGATGAAATAACAGCCGCTCCTCTTCATCAGTTTCAGCAGCTTGGGAGTTATCGTATCCACCCTTATCCCGTTCGGAGTGGCCCAGCTTACCTTAATCTTCCTCTCAAGTATCAGTTCGCATATGCCTTCGACATGGCTTCTTTTAAGGGTCAGGTTGTCGTCCTCGAAATGTATTTCTTTTACGCCGAATTCATTTACGAGAACCTCTATCTCATCAACGACGTTTTTCGGGCTTCTGTACCTGATGCGCCTGCCCCATATTTCAGGGCTCGCGCAAAAAGTGCATTCATACGGGCATCCTCTTGTTGATGTAATGGGAGCAACAGGGAACTTTTTTACGAAGCCGCCATGGGGCGCTTTTTTATATGTCCTCGGCTGCATCGACGCCCAATCAGGGAACGGGAGCACATCAAGGTCTTTTATGTAAGGGCGCTTATTTACGATTGTATTTTCCCTTGATATAAGGCCCTCGATGGCAACTGTAGGCTTGCCGCTTTTTAGACACAGGGTCAGCTCATGCATTGTTTCTTCACCCTCTCCTACGACAACGAAGTCAGCGCCTGTTCCGATTAGCGTCTCCCTCGGCAGCACTGAGGCGTGCGGCCCGCCTATCACGACCTTTTTACCTGCTGCCTTGAGTAAACTGCAAAGGTCAATTACCTTAGGATAATAATCACTGAGGCAGTTAATACCCACGAGGTCTGCATCAGCGCATCTTCTGACGATCTCCTCATTTGTAAGGCCTAGATTAAGGCCGTCAATGATTGAGGTATTAAAGCCCCGTTCCTTTAAATAAGACGAGATATAGCCGATACCAAGCTGAGGCGTTATCAGGTGGCTGTGGTAATTAGGACGGGTCAGGGTTATTTTCATCAATCCTCCTGAAAATGGTTATGCATCATTCAACGCTAAAATCCTTATCAACCTGCAGCATTTCCTGATGTATCGCGCTGTCTTCATATCTGATAACTTCCTGCTTTGAGCTGAATCCCCTGAAGAAAGACCTTAAGACAGAAAAGATACCAACAGATATCATCAAGACGTAAGCGCCCCTTGCAGCCTTTTCAGCCGATAAAATAGACCCGCTTTTAAGGGAACTTATCAGCAGAAAAATGGTTATAATGAATAAAGCTCCAAACGGAACGAAAGGCATCTTAAGTAAATTTAAAATTGATTCTGCTTTTGCTAACTTCAGAAGGTTTGAAAGGATATATGAGCCAAGCAACAAAGCTGCCCCCCCCCAGACAATACCAGCCGTAACCTCAGCATTTACAGGCCTGCCAAGGACAAGCATCAGGTTTGAAAGCACTGCCATAAGAAGAACAGCCTCAAGACTTCTCATCCAAAGCCGTTCACGCCTGTTCCTGAAGATGTTGAGAATAAAGCCCAGCAGCATGAACATAATCAGAGCCGAAAGCCCTTTGATGATGTCGTTGCCGTTTTTCTGCCCGCCCAGGCTCTTGGCTATAAGAGGCTCAGTGCCGCTTGACATTGAAGTCTCACGAATCAAACTTGAGCCCTGTTTGTAATTCCTGACCCTGAACTCAACATGTTCAGCTGTCTCCGGCACCCTGACAGTTGTCTGCAAAAGATGCCACTGCCCGTCCCCGGGGTGAGGTTCGCTTTTGGAATCATGTCCTGCCCTGTCGGAAAATTCGACTACTGTATTTCCCGTAATATTTGTTTTAACCCAGGCCGCAAGCGTGACCTGAGTCCCTTTATACCTTCGTTTTACCTCTATGCTCTGGAAAAGAAATGGAGTGCCTGCATTTACTGTTGTAAGTTCAGCGCCGTTTCCTTCCGAGCGTTTCACACTGCCTTCGCCCTCCATCTTCCAGTCAATAGGAGCCGAATCTTTCCATTTTTCAAAATCGGCATTCTTTAAGAGGTTTGACTGATTCCCGCAACTGCCAAGCAACATTGTAATGAGCATTAAAACAAAGAAATGAATCCTTCTGGTTTTGCAATCCAATTTATATCTCCCCGATATAGAGTCCGTCAAAGTCTCTGAAGTTTTTCTTCTCAAACCTCTCAACTTTTTTTAATACTGCTCCGTTTATGCCTACTCCGAGTAATGCGCCCTTGCCTGACTCGTTTGCCTGGTCGAGATAGCCTTCTGAAAAAACAAGCGAACTGTCATCAGGCACTTCAAGCTCAAGAGTGGCACCTTTTGAACGGTTTACATGAATGCCTTTGATTATAAATTCCTTTTCTTGCCTGTTGACATTCAAGACTTGCTCAAATCCTTCTCCTTTAATTCTCAGGACTGCATTCTCAGTAAGAGCGCGCGCATTAAAATGAAGTTCGTAATCACCATCCCCGTTGATTGCAGTGATGGTAAGACCTGCTCTTTTTCCCATCCACATCCATATCTTTTTGTTCTCAATAGTATGCGGGGGCTGAATGAATGGGTTCTCGATGACAAAACCGCCGTTTTTCTTCTCTGAATAATTTAGAAAATATCCGTTCTTATAAAAATCCGCAAAAGAGATATATGCCTCAGCAGGCCTTGCGGTAATTTCGTAGACTGCGGAATCATTGAATACGGCGATAGGCTTTAGGCCGCTTTCGCCTGCGATTATCGGATTTGGGATTTTATCTTTGCGGATAATCACATAGTCAACATTGAGGCTTGCGAGCGTTGAGACAGCGTTCAGCGAATTTGCAAATATCTCATTTGCGGGCCCGCCCCTTCTGATGAAAGGCTTTAACGCTTCATTTGCGGGGCTGGGGTCATGCCCGACTGCTCCAAAAGGATTGACAATATTTTTCTTATGAATTGACTGGCCGTAGAAAGGCTCATACCTCTTAAGGTCATAGATGGAAGTGAGAGGATATTCGATTACTGTAAAATTCCCTTGCTGTAAAGCAAGCCACTTATAAGCCTGTGGCACTCTGCCCATCTCTTTTATGGAAAGGCCGGGATAGAACTCAATGCCAAGGATAAAGAGCAGAGGAAGATACAAAAAAACCTTGGCAGGATAACTTTTTATGCGTGAGTTGATATTATAATACCCCACCCCTGCAAGAACACATGCAGAGATGAGTATCAGCAAAGAGACCCTTCTCACATCTACAAAGGGCGGCACAAGCGCATGGAAGTAGTGCATCGGTCCGTAGAGCGTAAAATCGTTTATTTTTATGGCAGGCGGTAAAGACAGGGCAACCCCTATCAATAAAAGGCTTATGAAAAAGCCTTTGTTCTTTATCCTGCCATCTTCATTTTTCCTCAAGGCAAAAAGAGTTAGCAATGTGAGCACAAAACCAACTCTCACAAACTTGCCCACAAGCGGGTCAGGTGAAGGGATTAGGACTTCAGGCACAAAACTTCCAATCAAGGCATGATCCGGGGACGGTATAAAAAAACTATAAACAGGAGCAAAATACGAGGAAGAGATACTTCTGCTCGCAGCGCCGAATATCGGGTACAAAAATACAAAAACAGCAATGACGCTTATCAACGCGCCTGCAAAAAAGGCAAATCGCCGCCTTGGACTTACTCCCTTTATTTCATCTATGACCTTTTGATATGCACCCTGAATGGCATCAGTATTTTTTGCTGATATAAAAAGCGCAACAGGAGCGAGAAAAAATACAGCTGTTTTTATTGATGGAAGCACGCCTTCCAGGGTGTTGTCTGCAAGGACAAATAAGAGGTAGGCTGCAAAAACCGCCCCTGAAAATTTTAATGGACTTACCTCAAGGTTTGAAAATTTCAAGGCAGGAGGCGCGACCCATTTATATATAAGAAAGAGAGCAACCGAAAGCACAATTAGAGGCCCGTGATAGCCAAAAGACAGGATAGAAAAGACGAGAAACAGGAAAAATAGCATTATATCTTTTACATCTTTGGTTCTGGCATACCTTAATAAAAAGAAAAGCGTGAATGGCAGGTATTGTATCTGTGCGGCATCCATGCCGCCGGTCGCTGAAAATGTCGTATGGTAAGGAGAAAAAGCATAAGCAACAGCGGAAAGAAATGAGGCAGTTTTACACACGGTTACCTCATGGGCCAAAAGGTACATGCCCAAAGCTGAAAGGAAAAAAGAAAGCAGTATCATCACATTGTATGATGCGACAGGCCCCCACAACCATGTAAAGGGAAGCGCAATCAGATGGTTTACAATCGTGATATGAGAGACCCCTACTCCGAACGGGCTCTCTACAAACGCAGAGAAAGAAGGACTAGCATAGAGGTCTAAAAGTGAATATTTAAACCACCATAAATGCCAGAGTATGGCGTAAGCATCGTCAAGAGAGCCGTTTACAAACCCTTGCGGATTTGCGGCAATCGGAAAATAAACCGCTATCGTGATAGCCGCAAAAATAGATGCGGGGATCAGGATTTTTTTAATATCGCTGTATGGCATCTAATTCAGTATTCCGCTTTTATTTTTATTGAAGCTGCTGCTGTAAGGGCGTAAATCCCTTCACATGTCTGGGCCTGGCAGTGCAAGGGATTTAGAAAACTTTTTGCATGAAACAAGACTGCTTTGTGGGGCTTGAAATCTCATGCAGCCCGAAAGGTCAGGGCTGCATGAGTGACTCTTTTAAACGGCAGCTTTTGTAAAAGGCGTGAGGTTCACCTTTTTGTATTCATCCATTACCTGGTCTTCAAGCATCTGCCTTGTAGGCTTATCAAGGGGATGCACAAGGTCCCTATAAGTTCCGTCTTTCATTTTTTTGGCGGGCATTGCGACAAAATAACCTGTGTTTCCCTTGATCACCTTCATGTCCCTGATAACAAAGCAATCGTCGAGTTTTACCGTTACATAGGCTTTCAGTTTTTCATCACCATCCACAGGCAATACCTTGATCTCTGTAATACGCATGCTAAACCCTCCTTGTTTTGTGTGCTATTTATACCCGATTGAAAAAAGACGGCTCCCAACAGCTTTTCTATAAGGATTCGGAACTTAAGCGACCTGCCCTTTTAAAAAAATCTATTTGAAACACCCGTCAAGCTCGGCTGCCCGTATTTAAATGTTTTGGTTTATTGAATCCGTTAATAGTGCAATGCCAATGCCAAACTTTCCATGCTTAAAAAAATTAAATAAAATCATAATGTTTTTTTATTTTGTTTATTGAAGCATTAAAAAACGGTTGAGGATTTTGCACATTTTACTGTGCACCAATGCACAGTAAAATGTGCTTTTTATGCACTTAGAAGTCGTGTAGAATATTGGGAAACTGATAAGAAGCCATCATGGACAGAGGCCTGTATGTTTTCAGACTGGAACGCTAAAAAACCGTTTTGAAATTCCTCAGACCATTATTGACTTTAATCAAAGTTTGGATTAATCTATTCGCCTATGAAAAAACTTACATATAGTGACGCAGGCGTTAATATCGATGAAGGTCTTAAGCTGGTTGACCTTATAAAACCGGCTGTCCGTTCAAGCTACCGTAAGGAAGTACTTGGGGACATCGGCGGCTTCGGGGCCCTGTTCTCAGCCAAGTTCAAGGGCATGAAAGACCCGGTGCTGGTCTCCTCCACTGACGGGGTTGGAACAAAGCTGATGCTGGCCTTCATGGCAGATAAGCACGACACGGTCGGCATAGACCTTGTTGCCATGAGCGTAAACGACATACTCGTAAGCGGGGCAGAACCGCTCTTCTTCCTCGATTACTTTGCCACTGGCAAGCTTGACGCAAAGCGCGCGTCACAGGTAGTAAAAGGAATAGCCAAAGGCTGTAAAGACGCAGGCTGCGCCTTAGTAGGCGGTGAGACCGCCGAGATGCCGGGGCTGTATAAGCCGGGTGAATATGACCTTGCAGGCTTTGCGGTCGGTGTCGTAGATAAGAAAAAAACAATCGACGGCTCTAAGATAAAGGCCGGAGATAAAATAATAGGGCTTGCCTCAAGCGGCCTCCACAGCAACGGATACTCACTTGCCAGAAAGGTCATCTTTGAAAAGCTCGGCCTTAAACTTGAAGACAGGCCCGAAGGCTTTAAAAAAGACATCGGCACAGTGCTCCTCACCCCGACTCGCATCTATGTAAAGCCGGTACTCAAGCTCAAGCAGGAGTTTGACATACTCGGCATGGCACATATCACAGGCGGCGGTTTCACCGATAACATCCCAAGGGTGCTGCCCAAGGGGCTCAAAGCAGTCATAAAGAAGAACTCATGGCCAATCCCTGAAGTATTCAGGCTAATACAGAAGGGCGGAGACATAGACGAGCTTGAGATGCTCCGCACATTTAACTGCGGGGTCGGCCTTATCCTTATAGTAAGGGCAAAGGACGAGAAGGCAGTGCTTAAGAAGCTTAAGGAATACAAGGAAAAACCGTTTGTAATCGGAGAAATAGCTCCCAAAAAGGGCAAAGACTCCGTAGAATACATTGATTAGGTACATAATCAGATGATAAAGACAGGTGTGCTGGTATCAGGTTCCGGCAGCAACCTTCAGGCGATAATAGATGCTATCGAGGCAAAAAGGCTCGATGCCTCAATCAGCGTAGTAATAAGCAGCAATCCAAAGGCATTTGCCCTTGAGAGGGCAAAAAAGCACGGCATACCCACTGAAGTCATCCTTAAGGACAGTTTTCCTTCACGGGAGGATTACGACAGGGAGGTTGTACGGATACTTAAATCCTACGGGGTTGAGCTTGTCGTACTTGCCGGCTTCATGAGGCTTATCTCAAAAGTCATGCTTGAAGCCTTCCCAATGCGGATTTTAAATATTCATCCGTCGCTGCTGCCGTCATTTCCCGGCCTTGAGGTGCAGAAAAAGGCAATTGAGCACGGAGTGAAGTTCTCAGGCTGCACAGTTCATTTTGTGGATGAAGGGCTTGACAGCGGCCCCATTATCATTCAGGCAGTCGTGCCTGTCCTTGATGACGACACCGCAGAGTCCTTAAGTAAAAGGATACTGGCCGAAGAGCACAGGATATATTCTCAGGCTATCCAGCTTATCTCTGAAGGCAGGCTTGAGGTCCGCGGCAGGCGTGTTACGGTAAAAAACAACAAAGTTGAAACTGGCGCAATGGAAAACCCGAAAGCAGCCATTTTCGATTAGATTTCCCCCTCAAAATTCTTAGAACCCCTTAAAATTATGTCTGAAATAATCATTGTAAGCGCCTGTCTTTTGGGCATTAATACAAGATATGACGGCAAAGACGCATTTTGCCAAGCTGTTATTGATGAGCTTAAGGGCAAAACAATCATCCCTGTATGTCCTGAACAGCTTGGCGGCCTTTCCACCCCTCGCCCAAGGTCTGAGATAATCGGCGGAGAAGGCAAAGATGTGCTTGAAGGGCGAGCAAATGTAAAGGTCGAGTTCGGCGGCGATGTGTCTGATAAGTTCACCAAAGGCGCAAAAGAGGTCTTGAAAATTGCGAAACTTACCGGTGCTACAAAGGCTTTTCTCAAAGAAAAAAGCCCCTCATGCGGAGTAGATACTATCCGCAGGGGCAAGGAATGCGTACATGGCTCCGGGGTAACAGCGGCTCTGCTTAAAAAAGAAGGTTTTGAGCTGAAAGGTTTTTAGTTTAATTTAACTTAAAATACGGAGCGAAAATGAAGATAACTTTTGAAGGACATTCCTGTTTCACAGTTGAATCAAACGGGAAAAAGGTCATTATCGACCCGTTTCTGAACGGAAACCCCAAGGCAAGGCTAAAGCCCTCCGATGTCAAGGTAGATGCAGTGCTTGTAACGCACGGGCACGCTGACCACCTCGGTGACGCCGTTGAGATATCAAAGAAGAACAATGCCCCGATAATAGGCCCTTATGAACTGGTAAACTACTGCGTCGCACTGGGTGCAACAGGGCACACCATGAACATCGGCGGAAGCTACAACTTCCCTTTCGGTAAAGTCAAGATGACAATAGCGCACCACGGCACACCGGCTGAAACAGGGGCCGGTAACCCGTGCGGCTTCCTCATCACAATGGACGGCAAGATGCTCTATCACGCGGGCGATACCGGACTTTTTTCTGATATGTCGCTTATCGGGCAGACCGGTAAGATCAACTGCGCGCTGCTGCCCATCGGGGATAACTTTACCATGGGAATAGAAGATGCCATAGTGGCTGTTGACATGCTTAGGCCCGGAGTGGTCGTCCCGATGCACTACAATACCTTTGATATTATAAACCAGGACCCTGAGGCATTCAGAGCGGGGATAAAGGACAAGGCTGTAAAAGTTGAGATACTTAACCCGGGTGAGAGTTTAGAGGTCTGATAACAAAAAATGCACAGGCCTCAAGCCTGTGCATTTCAGAAAAACACATTCCTTCACATATCTACAATTCCTATATTAAATCCAATCATATATAGATAATACTTAAAGAACTCTATTAATATTACGACAAATCCTTTTCCGCTCCACCATCTGTCCTCATCAAAGTTCGGGGTTGAGATGCCGTAGGGTATGACCTTGACCTCTGGGGGCATCATTTTACCGAAGATATAATCTGCCCTTTTTATATGATAGCCTGAGGTTATAAGCACAATGGATTTAAGCCCTTTTTCTTTTACAATACTCCTCACCTCAATTGCGTTCTCGTAGGTGCTGGTAGATTTTTTCTCAAGTATTATATTCTTCCTCTCAAGGTCGGTTATCTTATCAGGAAAGAAGATAGAGTCCACATCAGCGTCCTCGTGCACACCGCTTAAGATAAGGGCTGAGCCGTCTTTCCTTAAAAGCCTAAGTCCCTCCTCTGTCCTGCCAAACCCGCCGGTAAGGACGACAATGGCCTGAGCTTTTTGGGAATTGAGCGACTTATAATCCTTAATTCCTTCCACAAAATCGAAGAAAAGATAAAAGACCACCGCGCTTAAAAGGGCTATCGAATATAAGTACCAGCGTTTTTTCATAACTTTTATACGGCTTTTTTCGGCAGGAACGCCTCTTTACTTTAAAAAATCTGTTGCAAAGTCATTGTTTGTATGCTAATTATTTAAGATTACAATTTTTAGTGGAGGTATTTCAATCATGGCAGCTAATTGCGACATTTGCGGGAAAGGGCCTACATTCGGTAACAATGTAAGCCATGCCCATAACAAGACCAAGAGGAGATGGAACCCTAACCTTCAGGCAGTCCGCGCTATCAAAAACGGCCAGGTCAAGAAGATAAGGGCTTGCAGCAGGTGCATCCGTTCCGGCGCCGTTGTAAAGGCCGCCTAATCCTTTCACCTCGTTTTTCCTGTTTTTTCCCATAAACATTCGGTCATAGTTGATTATCTGCCGGCGTTTTGAACAGCGCCGGCAGTATTTGACCACCCTTGTCTTATTCATCCCCTATTACTGCTATCGCGTCAATTTCCACTTCCACTCCCTTGGGAAGCGCGCTTACCTCTACAGTTGCCCTCGCAGGGTAAGGCTCAGTAAAAAACTCTCCGTATAAGCTGTTCATGTCAGTAAAATTCGCAAGGTTCTTAAGGAACACCGTAGTCTTGACTACATCCTTCATGCTTGCCCCTGATTGCTCCAGTACCGCCTGAAGGTTTTTAAGCACCTGCCTTGTCTGCGCTGCAATATCACCGTCTATAACATCGCCGGTACGCGGGTCAATGGGTATCTGTCCTGAAAGGAATATCTGCCTGCCTATCTTTACGCCCTGTGAATACGGGCCTATCGCCTTGGGCGCGTTATCTGTCTTTATCTCTTCTTTTTTCATTTTCTCTCCTTAGGGGGTTAATCAGCTTCCGCTTTCGTGCTCGCTTTCCTTAAGGCTCCTGATGCGTTCTACCTTCAGTACCTTCTTTATCTTCTGGAGGGATTTAATGATATTCTTAAGGTGGGTCAGGTCATTTACCTCCACCTCAAATGTGCATATCGCCTTGTTCTCCTCGTTTGTCTTTATCTGCGCGCTTGAGATATTGGCATCAGCCGCTTTTATCGCATTGGTCATCTCGGCAAGCAGGCCCTTTTCGTTCCTGCATACGACTTCAATCCTTGCGGGCCTTGTTGTCTTTGCCTTCTTATCCCACTGGACGTCTATTAGCCTGTCCTTGTCGATTTGCAGGAGGCTTGTGCACCCTGCCGCGTGTATGGCTACACCCTGGCCGTGTGTTATGAACCCTGATATCTCATCTCCGGGCAGAGGGTTGCAGCATTTGGCGAACCTGACAAGCACATCCTCCTCACCCCTGACAACGATGGCGTTATTGGACTTCTCAGTGCCCTTGAACTTATCAAACATCTTCCTGATCGAGAACTTGTTGCTCTGCTCAAGCTTCTCGGGAGGAAGTATCTTTCCAAGGAGCTGTCTGACGGATATCTTACCGTAGCCTACGCCCGCAAGCAGGCCCTCAAGCCCCTGAAGCCCGAAGCCTTCGGCAATCTTTTCAAGCTCGCCTGATTTTATAAGCTTTCCGTACTCAACCCCGTGCTTGTTGAACTCTTTTTCGCATATTTCCTTGCCAAGGGTGATGCTCTTCTCCCTTTCCTCAGTCTTTATCCACTGCCTTATCCTTGTCTTTGCCTTTGAGCTTATGACAAACTTAAGCCAGTCTTTTGAAGGGTGGTGGGTAACTGAGGTAAGTATCTCGACAACATCCCCGTTCTTAAGCTTGTATTTAAGGGGGACCATCTTGCCGTTTATCCTTGCCCCCATGCACCTGTTTCCCACATCCGTATGAATGGTATAGGCAAAATCAACGGGGGTAGCGCCAACGGGGAACTGCTTTACGGCTCCTTTGGGGGTGAACACGAATACTTCCTCGGGGAAGAGGTCGACCTTGAGGGATTCCATGAACTCATCAGAGTCCTTAAGGTCTCTCTGCCATTCAAGGAGCTGCCTGAGCCATGCAAAGCTCTTGTCGTCCTTATCGTCAATCTTGCCTTCCTTGTATTTCCAGTGCGCGGCAATACCGTTCTCGGCAACCCGGTGCATCTCATCTGTCCTTATCTGGACCTCCATCCTCACCCCGTAAGGGCCGACAACGGTTGTATGGAGTGATTGATAAAGGTTTGCCTTGGGAATCGCTATATAGTCCTTGAACCTTCCCGGCACAGGCTTCCAGATGGAGTGGACTATGCCAAGGACTCCGTAGCAGTCCTTTAAGCTCTCCACAATTACCCTGAAGGCAATGACATCATAGATATTCTCAAACTCCACATCCTGGTCCAGCATCTTTTTATAGATGCTGTAGAGCTGCTTAGGCCTGCCTGTAACCTCACCGGCTATTTCATGCTCATTTAGGTTCTGCTCTATTATGGCCTTGACCTCGCCAATGAAGTTGCCCCTGATATCCAGCAGCTTTACGACCTTCTCCTTAAGCCTTGAATACTTCTCAGGCTCAAGGTACATGAAAGACAGGTCCTCAAGCTCGGCCTTTATCCACCCGATACCAAGCCTGTTCGCAAGAGGAGCATAGATATCAAGCGTCTCCTGCGCTATCTTCCTCTGCTTTTCAGGCGAAAGGGCTGAAAGCGTCCTCATGTTATGCAGCCTGTCAGCAAGCTTTATCAGTATGACCCTGATATCCCTGCCCATGGCAAGGATCATCTTGCGGAAGTTCTCAGCCTCGTGGTCCCGTCTCTTATCGAAAGTCATGCGGCTTAACTTGGTCAAGCCGTCGACAAGGGCCGCCACCTCAGGGCCGAAAAGCTCTTCTATCTTCTCTACTGTTGTATGGGTATCTTCTACTGTATCGTGGAGCAGGCCTGTTGCAATGCTCTGGGAGTCGAGTTTGAGGCCTGTGAGTATGTCAGCTACTTCTATAGGGTGTATAAGGTAAGGCTCTCCCGACATCCTTGTTTGGCCCTGATGGACAAAACCAGAAAAAACATAAGCCTTTTTTATGATCTCAAGGTCTGCGGAAGGGTTATAGGAAACTACTTTTTCAAGTATGTCCTCTAATCTGACCATATTCTTCCAATTTAACGCAAAGCATAGAACTTTTCAATAGACAAGGGGCTGCATGCCAATTAAAGTTGATTTTAAAATGCGTATTCCCGCCCTGGAGAACCCCTTTTTCCCTAAAAGAACTAAAATAGGCGTTTACCTTGCTTTACCGCCATGTTTTTGTTATATTTTGGGTATATGCGTCTCTTGAAATTGCTCCTATTCGCCACTATTGCCCTGATTATAACAGGGTTTGGCACATATTTTTACTTCACGCGGGGGCTCCCCTCGCTTGAGACACTCCAGGACTACCACCCCAATCTCGTTACCACGGTATATTCCCATGACGGCAGGGTTATAGGTGAGTTCTATATAGAGCGCAGGATCGTAGTGCCGCTTGAGAAGATGCCCCCTCACCTCGTAAACGCCTTTCTGGCTGCGGAGGACACCAAATTTTTCGAGCATAAAGGCATTGATTATACCAGTATTTTCAGGGCCCTCCTTAAAAATGTAATGGCGGGCAAGGTCGTCCAGGGCGGCTCCACCATAACCCAGCAGCTTGCCAAGAGCATCCTTTCATCCGAAAGAAAGCTTTCAAGAAAGGTGCGTGAGGCAATACTGGCCTTCAGAATCGAGAAAAACCTCAATAAAGATGAGATTCTGCACCTCTATCTTAACCAGATATATTTCGGCAACGGAGCGTACGGCATACAGACAGCGGCTGAGACATACTTCGGCAAGGATGTAGAAGAGCTTGACCTTGCGGAATGCGCCCTTCTGGCAGGGCTTCCAAAGGCCCCAAGCAAGTACTCGCCCCATGCCAACTATGACCTTGCCAAAAAGAGGCAGGAATTCATATTGGGCCGCATGGTAGAGGAAAAGTTCATAACCATTGAGCAGGCGCAGGCAGCCTTAAACAGAAAGCTCAGGATAAGGCCAAAAAAATCAGACAGCCTCGGCGTTGCACCTTATTTCACGGAAGAGATAAGGAAGTACATGGAGGATAAATACGGGGTCGATGCCCTTTACAAGGACGGCCTTGAGATATTCACCACCCTCGATGTCGAGATGCAAAAGGCAGCCAACATAGCAGTAATGGACGGGCTCAGGGACCATGACAAGAGGCGCGGCTTCAGGGGCGCAATAAAGACCCTTGCCTCTGAAGAGACCATAGATTCATTCAGGGCTGAGATTGATAAAAAACTTGCCGTTGACCCCCTTGAGGCAGGAAATATCTATGAGGGAATAATAACCGCCGTAAACACAAAGAATATGACCTTAAGCGTGGATATCGGCAGCGCTCACGGCATCGTTGCCCAGTCTGACATGGAATGGGCAAAACTTTATAATCCCAAAGGCTCGCCTGACGGCGGTAAATACGAAGAGCTTAGTAAGCTATTCAGGGCAGGAGATGTAATTCAGGTAATGGTCAAATCCGTTCCCGCAAGCTCCTCTACCCTCGTTCCCTTAAGGCTTGAACAGGAGCCTCTCGCGCAGGCTTCTCTCTTAGCCATAGAGCCTGAAACAGGCGGCATCAAGGCAATGGTCGGCGGGTCGGATTTCACAAAGACCCAGTTCAACAGGGCAACCCAGGCCCTAAGGCAGCCGGGCTCTTCATTCAAGCCCATCATATATACTGCGGCATTGGATAAGAACTATACGCCTGCATCAATTGTAATAGATTCGCCTCTCGTATTCGATGAGATAAAGGACGACCAGTGGAGGCCTAAGAACTATGACGACCAGTTCTACGGCCCGACTACCGTAAGGGAGGCCATAGCGCGCTCCCGTAATATCATAACCATCAAAATACTGCAGGATATAGGGATTGACCACGCTATCACATACGCCAAGGCGCTTGGCATAAACTCCCCTCTTGCAAGGGACCTGTCTCTGGCGCTCGGCTCATCCGCGGTAACGCTTACCGAGATGACAACGGCCTTCTCCACATTGGCGGCGCAGGGCATAAAGCCTGAGCCCTACTCCATCACAAAGATAGTGGACAGAACAGGAGCGGTGCTTGAAGAGAATAAGCCGTTTACCACGACTGTCATCAGCCCCCAGACAGCTTACATAATGACAAGCCTGCTGCAAAGCGTTGTTGAGCATGGCACAGCCGCAAGGGCAAGGGCGCTCGGCAGACCGGCGGCAGGAAAGACAGGCACGACAAACAACTTAAATGACGCATGGTTCGTTGGATATGTGCCGGGGCTTACCGCAGGCGCGTGGATAGGCTATGACGAAGAAAAACCGCTTGGACACGGCGAGACTGGCTCTCAGGCCGCGCTTCCCATCTGGCTTAAGTTCATGCAGGGAGCTGCCTCCCAGATGCCTGTGCGAAACTTCCCCATACCTGATGGGCTTGAGTTCGCGAAGATAGACCCTGAGACAGGGCTTCTTGCAAACGCTTCGACTCAGGATGCGATATTCGAGGTATTCAAGGCAGGAACAGCCCCGAAGGAGTTCGCCCCTGTTACTGGCAAGACACGCTCTACTGATTTCTTTATGATAGATACAGATTCTAAACCGGTAAAGGTCAAGAAACCCGACATTACCAAATTCGTGGATTGAGGCGGTTATGGAAAAGCTTGTTGACGCATATGAACGCAAAATAGATTATTTGAGGATGTCGGTAACGGACAGGTGCAACTTAAGATGCGTCTATTGCATGCCCCCTGAGGGCATTGACCTTGCCGACTCACAAAATATCCTGAGATACGAAGAGCTTCTAAGGATAGCAAGGATTGCCATCGGGCACGGCGTCTCAAAGATAAGGATAACAGGCGGAGAGCCCCTTGTCCGTAAAGGCATACTTGAGTTTCTCAAATCCCTTTCAGAGATACCGGGGCTGAACGACTTAAGCCTTACCACAAACGGAGTGCTTCTTAAGCAGTACGCGCAGAACTTAAAGGATGCCGGGCTTAAAAGGGTAAATGTCAGCCTTGACTCACTAAAGAGGGACAGATTCCAGAAGATGACCAGAGGAGATAATCTTCAGGATGTGCTTGACGGCCTTGAGGAGGCCCTGAAAGTCGGGCTTACCCCTGTTAAGATAAACATGGTCGTCATCAAAGGCTTCAACGATGATGAAGTAATCGAGTTCGCCATGATGTCAAAGGTAAAGCCCTATCATGTGCGTTTTATCGAGTATATGCCGTTTAACACCCAGGAAGGCTGGCAGAGGGACAAGTGCATCTCCGCAAAGGAACTCAGGGAGTTGATAAGCAAGGTCGAGCCCCTTGAGCCTGTTATTGACTCAAGCGGTTCAGCAGGCCCTGCCAAGAGATATAAATTCAAGGACGCGCCCGGCGAAGTGGGCTTCATAAGCCCAATCTCTGAGCACTTCTGCGGCTCATGCAACAGATTAAGGCTTACCTCGGATGGTAAGCTCAGGACCTGCCTTTTTTCAGACAATGAGATTGATTTAAGGACAGCGCTCCGTGACGGCTCAGGTGATGAAGTAATAGAGCATATTTTATTTAAGGCAGTTGCCGAGAAACCGAGCGGCCACAGGATAAATGAGAATGTATTTAAAAAGTGCAGCAGGACGATGAGCCTGATAGGTGGATAGGCTTATATTTGAGAGTTGTTAATTTAGTAAGGCATCCTACAAAGCGGGCTCAATCTGAGTCCGCTTTTTCCATTTCAGCAGATATTCTACCACCCCAGCTTTAGTCTCTCGGCAAGTCTTTCAGGAAGTCCTGCGGCGAGTATCTTTTCAGCGGTAGACTGTATATCGTATTCGATCCTGTGAAAGGTGACAATTGACTTACGAGTATCGTATATGATGAAGGATGCCCTTGGGTCCCTGTCTCTCGGCTGTCCGATAGAGCCGGGGTTTATAAGATAGTTGACGCCCTTTTCGATTTTTATGGTCTGGTCGGTTTTTATGTCAGCGGAGCCGTCATGTTCGGCAAAGGTAACAGGCACATGGGTGTGGCCGAAAAAGCAGAGGTTAGGCCTGCCCATCTCTCTTAACAGGTCAAAATTTCTGAGCGCGCTTCTCTCTCCTAAGATATAGGTATCGGTATCGTCTATTGAGCCGTGGACAGCGAGAAATTTATTGTCTATCAGAAGAGTGCGGGGGAGATTCCTTAAAAACTCCTTGTTCTCGGCATTCAAGGCATGCCTTGTCCAGTAGATGGCGGTCTGCGCCTGCAGATTGAAGTCAAACGGGTCCTCAAGCCCTGAGGCCCTTGAGTCGTGGTTGCCCATCACGCAGATTATCTTTTTCTTCCTGATGATATCAATGCACTCGTTGGGATTGGCATTATAACCGACTATATCTCCGAGGCAGATGATCTTGTTTATATCAAGGTTTTCAACTTCGTCAATAAAAGCGGAGAATGCCTCAAGATTTGAGTGGATGTCGGAAATAACAGCATAGCGCATAATAAGAGAGTCGCTTTTAACGGCGCGAGTAATTTAGATTCCTTCCTGGATTTGGGAGCGGCGGCTTTTTAATGTATAGTCCCCTTAAAGTCCTCTCCCTCAAACATGACCTTGCCTGTCTGGAAGGGGTCGTTCGTAAACTTGTCTCTGCATGATTTGCAGAGTATGTAGATGAGCTCCTTGGAGACATCTTCCTCAAGGGTCTTCGGGTCTATATTTTCCATTGCGTCAAGCAGTTCATTGATGCCTTCTTCGACATCTCCCTCGTAATCCTCAAGGTAGCCGTCAAAATCAGCGAAACTCCTTATCTCTACAATATATTTCAGGCTGCCCTTGGGAAGTTCCCTGCCGCAGCTATGACACCGTAATTTCTGCATTATTTATAAATCCTTTCTGGAAAATAAGCCTGAAAAAATACCAAAACCCGTCTGAGCAGCGCTCAAATGGGTCTCACTTTTGTGCTTTTGGTTAAATCTTATCCCTAAAGATGCCGCTTGTCAAACTAAATAGGAATATGTTAAATTTAGCCTTATGTCAAGCTACGATTTAATCCTCTCCAGGGACTCTTACCTGCTTGCGTTTGAACTGAGGCTTTTCTGGTCTATAACATTTCTTTACGGGCTCTCTTTTCTGCTTTTTGCCTTTCATATTCTATCACGCACCCCTGTGCTTGGCAAGGCAGCCCGGACAACCCTGATTCTATCGGTTATTGCCCATACCGCGCTTATAGTCCTAAGGACATTCGAAGGAGGAAGGGCGCCTTTCCAGACCCTGTATGAAAGCCTCTCTTGGTTCGCATGGTCAGCCTCCCTCACCTTTCTATATGTTTCGAGGAAATGGAAAGATATCCATATACCGGGAGTATTTGTAACAGTTCTGGCAATGGGCGCGTGCCTATACGCCCTGCTTTCAAGGTCTCCTGCCGTGGAGCCGCTTGCCCCTCCCCTGCAAAGCTACTGGTTTGAATGGCATGTCATTCTTGCCTTTTTCTCATACGCTGTATTTGTTGTAAGCGCCTCTATTGAGGCAACATATCTTGGGGTAAAGCCCCTTATTGGCCGAGGGGCAGAGGCTTACGGATTTTCCTCTGATATGCTTGAGGATTTTCATTCAATGGCATTCAAGCTTGTGCTCTTCGGATTTCCTCTGCTTACATTCGGGATTTTCTCAGGGGCTGCATGGGCAAATGAGGCATGGGGCCGGTACTGGAGCTGGGACCCGAAAGAGACCTGGTCTCTTATAACATGGACCGTATTTGCGCTCTATCTCCATGCAAAGGCAATCCCAAGGTTTAAAGGGCTTCCGGCCTCGGTTATAAATATAGTCGGCTTTATTTGCATGATGATGACATTTCTTGGAGTAAACTGGCTTGCAAAGCTTTTGGGCGTTCCAAGCCTTCATATCTATGCGGTATAATTCCTTTACGGAAAAACTGAAAAACTATTTTACGGGGCTTGGGGACAGGCATGCCGGTTCCCGCAGATTTCTCTGCTGGAGCTACAAACAGCTTTCCTCCATCACGACCTCTGTCTATCTGCTTGGCCTGATGGCTCTCTTTTTCATGGTGGGTACCATTTTCCCTCAGGGCGGCAGCATAGATGATTATATAAAAGAAGGGGGCGGATTCGTATTTTTTGTAAAGCTCTTCGGCCTGCTCGATTTCTTCAGCTCGCCGCTTTTTCTGATACTCGCCTTCATTTTCTTTCTTAACCTTGCCATATGCACATATGAAAGGCTGCTTGTGCTTCAGGAAAGTCCAACCTTTCCCAAATCTTATGAGCCTACCCACATTTTAATGCTTGCGCCGGATTTCAGTAATGCTCACTCAGAGCTGCGCAATGCCTTTGCAAAACTGAAATTCAAGGTCGTCTCGAAAGATGATGACTGGACTGTAGTTGAGAAAGGGCTGCCTTACAAATGGCTTACATGGCTCTATCACTTAGGCATAATCCTCTGCTTTTTAGGATTTATCCTGACTTACCTGTTCTCGTTTGAGGGTACCATCACCTTAAAGCCCCGTGAGGCTCAGACGCTTGTGCCTGACACGACAGGCCGCATTCAGAGCCTTTGGAAAGACAAGACCGGGCAGACAGACTTTCATCTCAAGCTTGATTCATTCCATACCGAATACGCTGAGGCCCCTGAGCTTGATTTCCCCAAAGACAAGCTCTCAAGGCTTGCCATCGGGCTTGGCTGGAAGTCCCCTGATTACGAGATGAAGGGGGAATCCCTCACCGCAAAGGACTGGAGGGCAAAGATAAAGGTAATCAAGGGCAGCGGCACCCTTGCGGAGCAGACAGTAGAGATAAATGAACCGCTTGAGTATGGCAATTACACATTCTATCTCCTTGGTTTTGAGCAGAACTTCAGATTGAGCGTTGAGGATAACCCGATACTGCTTGAGGCAAAAGAAGATGAGGATATCTTCATACCCGGCCTTGGGGATTCGATAAAGTTCGGCACTTTCAGGTCAGGCACTCTCTATAAGCTTGACGGCACGATAGAAATGCTTAAGCCCTACACCATCGTTAAGCATACGGGCAAAGACACTGACGAGGAACTTGGAAGGATAGAGCCAGGAGCAATTATGGAGATAGACGGGGTCAATATAAAGCTTGTCGAGGTAGAAGAATCAGCTATTTTAAGCTATAGGTACGACCCCGGTGTCGGAATACTTTGGTGGGGCGGGATTCTTGTGCTTGTTGCCATGGCGCTCAGGTTCTACGGCAGCTGGTACAGAATCGCCTATCAAGTTACTGACACTGCCTCAATTGAACTTAACATAATGACAAGAGGCCTCGGCTCAAGCTCTACCAAAATCATCAAAAGCCTTGAAAAGCACCTTCCGATTACGAAGCAGTCCTGATTTTCCCATTTCAAAACCCCACTCCCCTTCGTAGCAATACCGCATCAGAAATGTTATATTTTTCTAATGGACATAAAAACCTTCATTGATGAGATAAAGAAAAGGCGGGACCTTAAGGAAGTGGTCCATCATCAGATAATCCCTCCTGTTGAGCCGTCCTATGAAGAGTCTTTACCGCTTCTCCCCGAGGTCAAGGAAGCCCTTGATAAGGCAGGCATCGGAAAGCTCTATTCACATCAGGCAAAAGGCATTGAGCTTATCAGGCAGGGAAAGAATGTAGTCATAATGACGCCTACCGCAAGCGGTAAAAGCCTTATCTACAACATCCCTGTTGTAGAGTCCATACTGAATGACCCTGACTCCCACGCAATGTATATCTTCCCGCTTAAAGGGCTTGAGCAGGACCAGTTGAGCGCGCTGCGCGAACTGACTGACAGCCTTCCGATAAAGCGTGAGACAACGCAGGAGAAAAAGAGAAAATCCTTTGTGCCTTCGGTAAGCGAGATATATGACGGGGATACAACCGCTTACAGGCGCAAAAAAATACGAGAGCAGCCTCCTTCAGTAATCCTTACAAACCCTGATATGCTGCACCTTGCGATAAACGCCTTCCACCAGAAGTGGGAGAGTTATTTCAGGAACCTTAAATATGTCATTATAGATGAGGTGCATACATACAGGGGTGTTTTCGGCTCACATGTGGCAAATGTCTTAAGACGCTTCAGGAGAATTGCAAACCTGTACGGCTCAGACCCCATATTTATAGCTTCATCGGCAACCATTGCAAACCCGAAGGAACTTGCGGAGATGCTCACAGGCCTTGAATTCGAGGCAATCACTGAAAACGGCGCCCCTCAGGGCAAGCGCAATTTCCTGTTTTTAAACCCTTCAAGCGAGGTCAGCCCGTATACCGTTGCCACTCGCCTTTTCATCGCCTCAGTCAGAGCAGGCCTTAAGACAATCGCCTTTACAAAGGCACGAAAGATAACCGAGCTCATACACACATGGGTAAAGGAAGGCGCGCCTGATGTGAGCGGGAATATCAGTTCATACAGGGCAGGATTCCTTCCCGAAGAGAGGCGCGAGATTGAAAAGAAACTTTTCAGCGGAGAGCTCTCAGGAGTGATATCCACAAGCGCGCTTGAGCTTGGCGTAGACATCGGAGGACTTGATGTGTGCATCCTTGTCGGTTATCCGGGCACCATAAGCTCCACTTGGCAAAGAAGCGGCAGGGTCGGCAGAAGCGGCAAGGATTCCCTCATCGTTATGGTAGCCATGGCTGACGCGCTTGACCAGTACTTCATGCGCAACCCCGATGACTTCTTTATACGGAGTGCCGAGGCAGCGGTGCTCGATAAAGATAATAAACCAATTCTCAAATCTCATCTCATGTGCGCGGCCTCTGAATACTACATCAAAGCAGATGACAAGGTCTTTGATACGCATAAATACGCGCCCATTTTAAATGAACTTGAACAGGAAGGGAAAATCAGGCACTGGGTAAAAGGAGACATCTGGTATCCGAGGAAGAGACTCCCGCAGATGGAAGTATCCATAAGGGGCGCGGGAGAGACTTATACCATCATCAAGGACGACGGCAAGGCCCTGGGAGAATCATCAGCCTCAAGGGTCTTGTTCGAACTTCATCCCGGAGCGGTCTATCTCCATAAGGGGATGCAGTACCGTGTCGCAAGGCTTGACATGGAAGATAAAAAGGTATTTTGCAGGGCGGCAAATGACCTGCCCTACTACACGCGCGCCATCACCAATGAAGAGTCCGAGATAATCTCCGTTGAGGATACCCTTGGCCTGAATAAGACTACTGTCAATCTCGGCAATCTCAGGATAACAGAGAGGGTGACAGGCTACAGGAGAAAGAATATACACACTGACCAGACGCTTGGGGAATTTCCGCTCGACCTGCCTCCTTCGGTCTTTACCACAACAGGCATATGGATGGAAGTGGATAACGGGATACTTGGTGAGATAAAAGATAAAGGGTTTAGTGTTGCGGGCGCGCTACACGGCGCAGAGCACGCCGCAATAGCCACCCTCCCCCTCTTTGCCCTGTGCGACAGGATGGACCTCGGAGGAGTAAGCTATACATTCAACCCGGAGCTTGGGAGCGCCGCCATATTCATCTATGACGGGCACGAAGGCGGAGTAGGGCTTACCAGAAGGGGCTTTGAATGCGTAAGGGAGTGGTTTAAATCAACCATACGCCTGATGGAGGAATGCCCTTGCGATGTCTCATGTCCTTCCTGCACTCAAGACCCAAAATGCGGAAATAATAATGAACCGCTTGATAAAAGAGGGGCGATAATGATACTGAAACACTGGCTTAAAAATTGAGGCCAATAACCTTTTTCCCGATTTCAGAGCTATTCTTGTCTTTCGCCGTTATCACCCTGTCCCTGCCTTGTTTCTTTGCTATGTAGAGAGCCTTATCAGCCGCAGCCAGGAGCTCTTCACAGCTCCTGCCGTTTTCAGGGAATGCTGCTACACCTATTGAAAGCGTAATAGAGCCTAAAGACCTTCCATGGTGCTCTACAATCAGGTGTTTTATTTGCTCAAGCAGCCACTGCGCTTTTTGCATGCTTGACTCAAGGCTTGCCTCAGGTAAAATTATCGTAAATTCCTCTCCTCCGTAACGGCAGGCGATATCATCTTTTCTGAGGTGCTTTTTGAAGAAAATCCCAAGCTCTTTTAAAATCACATCTCCTGCGTGATGCCCAAATGTATCATTAAACCGCTTGAAGTAGTCTATATCCAGCATCATCACGCCAAGCTGATTTTTCTTTCTGGCCGCCCTGTGCAGTTCACGCTCAAGAGAGACTGCCATATGTCTTCTGTTATAAAGCCCTGTCAACGGGTCCTGGACAGACTGGATGTGCAATTTCTCATTAAGCCTAAGATTTGAGATTGCCAGCGATATATGTCGGCTGATTCTGATAGCCAGTTCCTCTACTCTCCAATCAATAGACTCCGGGCTTTCAAGATAAAACACGCCAAGGGCCTCGCTCTTTGCTGAAAGGGGAACGCACATATAATTACATTTTTCAGAGCCGCTGATATGCGTACAACGCACGCTATTGGAGTCGTTTACAAGATGCGGCTGCCCCCTCCGTAAAGCCCAGCAATCGTCAGGGTTGCAGGCCTCATGGGTACAAGAGCTTTTCTTTACACCCCATACGCTTACTTCTTCCGAATAATTCCGCGAGGCTGCAAGGAGACAAATAGAGCCTGATTTATCCGGAAATAATTGCTGCGCGGAGCTGTTTATGACCTTATAAGCCTCCTCAAATGTCCTTGAGCTTTGCAGCAGGTCATCCATTTCCCTCAGGATATTATTCTCCCGGTTCCTGTCCTCAAGCTCACTTATCACCGCCAATAAACGCTCATTGGCTTTCTTAAGCTCTTCTTCAGAAAACTTCTGCTCTGCCGTTTGCTTAAGAAGCGGACGGAAAAGCATATAGTGCAACACCGGGAAAATCAGACCCGAGATCAGCAATGAATCCAGGAAGGCTTCAAAGTATTTATTGGTATAAGTCAGATTTGGAAGTATGAGAAGCATTATAGCTCCTTCAATAGTAAAGATTGAAACAAGGGTTATTAGAAGGAGGTGATACGGTTTGTAATTCATGATTTTACTCCTGACATTTATTACCATTCCATCTTTAAGAACACATCTACCATTACAGGGTCAAAATCCTTGCCTGCCAGATCGAAGATATGGTCCTTAATCTTCTCCAAAGGCCATGCGGGCCTGTAGGGCCTGTCTGAATGGAGGGCATCCCATACATCGACTACTGAAAATATCCTTGCCGCAATAGGGATAGCCTCTCCACGAAGCCCTCTCGGATAACCTGTGCCGTCCCATTTTTCGTGGTGGCAGTAGGGGATATCAAGCGCGCTGCGCAGGTATTGGATGGGCTGAAGCATCTCATAGGCATATACAGGGTGCTTCTCCATTATCTTCCATTCATCTTCGGTAAGCGGGCCGGGCTTGAAAAGTATCGAATCAGGTATACCCATTTTTCCGATATCATGCAAGAGAGCGCCTCTCCTTATATGCACAAGGTCATCTTCTTTAATTCCGATTGCCCGCGCAATGCGAAGAGTTGTATCAGTCACCCTATGGGAATGCCCTTCTGTTTCCTTATCCCTCAGGTCAAGCGCGTGCGACCATCCTTCAATGGTAGTTTCATAAGCGAGCATCAGTTCCATATTGGAATGATAGACCTCGTTGAACATCTTAGAGTTGTCAATGGCTATTGCCGCCTGCAAAGCAAGGGCCTCAACGAACGCGAGCCTCTCAGGGTCATGGACTACATGAGAGCGATGAAAAATCTCCAAAACCCCTTTGACATTGCCCTTCGCTATCATAGGAACGCAGCAATAAGAGACAAAGTCCTCCTTATGGAATAATGGTGAGCTTGAAAAACCTCCGTTATCGCTCTTGAGGTTTGTAATACAGATGACCCTGCCTTCTATCGCTGATTTGCCGGCAAAACCCTCGCCTACCCGAAGCCTTGTATGCTTAAGGGCATCTGTCCTGAAGCCCCTGCCTGCATTGAATTCAAGCCTCATTGTATTATGGTTCAGGAGCAATATGTCAGATGCGTCAACATGGAGCGAACCTGTGATCTGGTCGAGCAGTATATTAAGCGTCACTCTAAGGTCGAGGCTTGATGAAATGGCCATATCAATTGTGCGAAGAGCCGTGAGCCTCTCAAGCTGGTCTTTTATCTTGACCTCAGCCTGTTTGCGCTCGGTAATATCCCTGATGATGGATGTGATATATTTCTCGTCTTCGCTGAGATATGATGAAAAACTGATCTCCATTGGAAACAATCTACCGCATTTCCTGCGCCCCTCAGCTTCCGGAATTTTTTCAAATTCGCCTGTACCGATAAATTTCCTGAAATGCCCTTCATATTCCAGCCTGCATTTTTCAGATAGTATCAAGTCTGAGAATTTTCTTCCTATAGCCTCCTCACGGCTGTACCCGAATGCTTCTTCGGCTATATGGTTCCAGAATAGTATTTCCTGTTGTTCGTTTAAAACTATGATGATATCGTTGGAGTTCTCCAGAAGCGCCTTGAACTGGTCGTCTGTATTCTTAAGCTCCCTTACCTTTTCATTCACAGCCTGTTCAAGGTTATGTGAATAATCAGCCAATTTTTCATTTGCTTGCTTAAGCTCCTGCTCGACTCTTATACGCTTACTTATCTCCCTTGTAAGCGGCATATGGATAAGAAAATAAAAAGAAGGAGACAATAGAACGATTAAAAGAAGGCTGTCCGCAAGCGTTCTGAAGAAGAGGTCCTCAATCGGGAAGTAAGAAAAGAAAAACATGATAAGGGTTTCAATAAGGAAGACAAGCGAAAGGACGCGCAGAGCATAACTTCGGGAAGAATATGAATCTAGAGCCTTGCCAGTTAAGTCATTCATATCAAAAGGCAAACCGTTTGAGCCACTCTTGGATTTCCGCCCAAACAAAAAGGATTATGGTATCAGTAGAAGGAAGCGCCGAGGAAGAAGAGCAACGGGAAAAGGCGGATTTGGGAAATTTAAGCTAAGTTCTTGATTTATAAGTCAATATACACCAATTTCCGACAAGATACAAATCTTATATTTCTTGATAAAAAAAGATAGAGCTTTTAGCTATAAGAAATCATTCAGGAGCCTTAGTACAAAAAAAGCCCAGCCTGGAAGGACGGAATGCCCCTTGGTGTTATTTAAAGGCAAAACAAAACAAAACAAAAACCATATTGCGAACGAAGCGAAGCAATCTGTTTTTATCTCCAACCTAAAGCTAAGATTGCTTCGGGCTTAACGCCCTCGCAATGACGACCTTCCCAAGCCGTCATTCCCGAATGTCTCTATCGGGAATCCAGTATTAAAGATTTTGACTGCCTCTACGGAATGCCCCTTGGTGTTATTTAAAGGCAAAACAAAACAAAACAAAAACCATATTGCGAACGAAGCGAAGCAATCTGTTTTTATCTCCAACCTAAAGCTAAGATTGCTTCGGGCTTAGCGCCCTCGCAATGACGAGCAATCTGTTTTTATCTCCAACCTAAAGCTAAGATTGCTTCGGGCTTAGCGCCCTCGCAATGACGACCTTCCCAAGCTGTCATTCCCGAGTGTCTTTATCGGGAATCCAGTATTAAAGATTTTGGCTGCCTCTACGGAATGCCCCTTGGTGTTATTTAAAGGCAAAACAAAATAAAACAAAAACAGTCATTGCGAGCGAAGCGAAGCAATGACTGTTTTTATCTCCAACCTAAAGCTAAGATTGCTTCGGGCTTAACGCCCTCGCAATGACGACCTTCCCAAGCCGTCATTCCCGAATGTCTCTATCGGGAATCCAGTATTAAAGATTTTGATTGCCTCTACGAAATGCCCCTTGGTGGTGTTTAAAGGCAAAACAAAATAAAACAAAAACCGTCATTGCGAACGAAGCGAAGCAATCTGTTTTTATCTCCAACCTAAAGCAAGATTGCCTCGGGCTTAACGCCCTCGCAATGACGACCTTCCCAATCCGTCATTCCCGAATGTCTCTATCGGGAATCCAGTATTAAAGATTTTGGCTGCCTCTACGGAATGCCCCTTGGTGTATTTAAAGGCAAAACAAAATAAAACAAAACCGTCATTGCGAGCGAAGCAAAGCAATCTGTTTTTATCTTATTCTAAAGCTAAGATTGCTTCGGGCTTAGCGCCCTCGCAATGACGACCTTCCCAAGCCGTCATTCCCGAGTGTCTTTATCGGGAATCCAGTATTAAAGATTTTGGCTGCCTCTACGAAATGCCCTTGGTGGTGTTTAAACGCAAAACAAAACCACAAAACAAAAACCATATTGCGAACGAAGCGAAGCAATCTGTTTTTATCTCCAACCTAAAGCTAAGATTGCTTCGGGCTTAACGCCCTCGCAATGACGACCTTCCCAATCCGTCATTCCACATGGGTCATTCCCGAATGTCTCTATCGGGAATCCAGTATTAACAATTTTGGAAAACTAAAACCTTTATCAAACTAACTTATCCCTGTATCTCTTTTAATACTGCCGCGCCCATCTCAGCGCAGCTTGCCTTCTTCTCACCCGGCTTTGCGATATCAGCAGTCCTGATGCCCTTGTTCAGGACCTTTTCTACTGCGTTCTCTATCACATTTGATGCATCTTCCATGTCAAATGAGTATTTAAGCATCATGGCAACGGAAAGAATCGTTGCTATCGGGTTTGCAATGCCTTTGCCTGCGATATCAGGTGCGCTGCCGTGTATCGGCTCATACATGGCCCTGTTCTTTGTTGCACCCAGGCTTGCGGAAGGGAGCATACCGATTGAGCCGGTAAGCATTGAAGCCTCGTCCGAAAGTATATCTCCAAAAGTGTTCTCGGTTACAATGACATCGAACTGCTTCGGGTTCCTTACAAGCTGCATGGCGCAGTTGTCAACATACATATGGCTGAGCTCTACATCGGGGTAATCATTGGCTACCCTGATAACTACCTTTCTCCAAAGCTCTGTTGTCTCAAGAACATTAGCCTTATCAACGCTGCAAAGCTTCTTTCTTCTCTTCCTTGCCACTTCAAAACCAACCCTTGCTATCCTCTCAATCTCAGGGGTGGTATATACCATGGTATTTACGCCTCTCTCTGTGCCGTCAGCAAGGAGTTCGACCCCCTTCGGGGTTCCGAAATAAAGGCCGCCCGTAAGCTCCCTTATCACTACGAGGTCAACGCCTTCGATTACCTCAGGCTTAAGGGTTGAGGCATCAATAAGGTCATTATATATCTTTGCGGGCCTGACATTGGCAAAAAGCCCAAGCTCTTTCCTCAAGGCAAGGAGCGCCCTCTCAGGCCTGATTGAATAATCAAGCCCTTCCCATTTGGGCCCGCCAACTGCTCCGAGAAGGACTGCGTCAGCTCCAAGTGCAAGCTTAAGGACTTCTTCGGTAAGGGGAACACCGTTAGCATCTATTGAAACGCCTCCGACAAGCGCCTCAGTAAGTTTGAACTCAGCATTGAATTTAGTGCCGATAAGATTTAATACTTTTATGGCTTCTCCGACTATCTCAGGCCCGATTCCGTCACCGGGTAAAACCGCTACATTAAACCGCTTCACTTTTTCTTCCCCCAAAAAAGATTTTTATTTGTAAAATTTATATAAAAACAACTTAACCGGATATGCCTTTTAAGGCAGGCTCCGGTAATTGTCATCAGGTATCTATAATATTTATCAGAAGGTGCTTGATATCTTCTGGAGTGTTTCCATGAAAAGCGCCAATCCACTCAAAGGTATCACTACAGTGCTTCTCCTGTCGTTGGAGAGTTCCGCTATCTGCAGAAACCTTCCGCCTTCGTTCTCTTTCAAGTCAACAAAAAGGGTCTTGTTCTCGATATGCAGCTTATCGCTCGAGAGGACCTTACTTTTTGCCCCTTCTTTCTTCATAGGACACCCCTCTTTTTAATCGATTCCATCAGGCCTCCGGCCTTGATAAGCTCCTGCATGAATGGCGGGATGGGACGCGCAGTAAAGAGCTTATTTTTTGTTACATTGAGGATCTCTCCCTTGTCCATGTCTATCTCAACGATGTCACCGTTATCAGTGGCATCAAAAACCTCTTCTGATTCAAGGATTGAAAGCCCCATGTTAAATGAGTTCCTGTAGAATATCCTCGCGAAGCTCTTTGCTATGACGCATGACACTCCGCTTGCCTTTATGGCAATGGGGGCGTGTTCCCTTGAAGAGCCGCAGCCGAAGTTCTTGTCAGCTACTATGATGTCCCCTGCCTCAACCTTTGAGGCGAATGTCGGGTCTTCATCTTCCATGCAATGCTTTGCGAGTTCCTTGGGGTCAGATGTATTGAGATACCTCGCGGGTATTATCTTATCAGTATCGATATCAGCGCCGTATTTCCAGACTTTGCCTTTCAACTTCATTTAAGCCACCTCATATTAAAAAATTTAAATTGTCAGATTTATTTTCAGCTATGCCAGAGAACGATACGGTCGCATCGTTCCATCGACCTTATTTCTTCATAACCTCATCAGGGTGCGCAATCCTGCCAAGGATTGCTGAAGCGGCTGCAACAGCCGGGTTTGTAAGATACACTTCGCTCTTTACATCGCCCATCCTGCCGACAAAGTTCCTGTTTGTCGTGGCAACTGCCCTTTCGCCTGCTGCAAGGATGCCCATGTGGCCGCCAAGGCACGGGCCGCATGTCGGCGGGCTGATAACAGCGCCTGCCTTGAGGAATATGTCAAAGTAGCCGAGCTTCATGGCTTCATTATAGATAAAAGGTGTCGCCGGTATTACGATAAGCCTCACATACTTTGCTGCCTTCCTGCCTTTGAGTATCTTTGCGGCTATCTGAAGGTCCTCAAGCCTGCCGTTCGTGCATGAGCCGATTACGACCTGGTCTATTTTAAGCTTCTTTACATCCGAGACATTCTTCGTGTTCTCGGGAAGGTGCGGGAACGCTACCTTGGGCTCTATCTTCGAGCAGTCATACTCCCTTACCTCAGAGTACTGAGCGTCAGGGTCGCTTGCGTAGAACTTATACGCCCTCTCAGCCCTCTTTGCCACATAGGCCTCGGTTATCGCATCCGGGGCGATTATGCCGCTCTTCGCGCCAGCTTCGATTGCCATGTTGCACATTGCAAGACGGCTGTCCATGCTTAAGTTCTCGATGGGCTTACCTGTAAATTCCATTGCTTTGTAGAGCGCGCCGTCAACCCCGATATCCCCGATTACATGGAGAATGAGGTCTTTGCCGCTTACCCATTTATTGAGCTTGCCCTTGAATACGAACTTGATTGACTCAGGCACCTTGAACCAGAGCTCTCCAGTGACCATTGCCGCGGCAAGGTCTGTTGAGCCGACGCCTGTTGAGAACGCCCCAAGCGCGCCGTAGGTGCATGTGTGTGAGTCCGCGCCTATTACGAGGTCGCCCGGCACTACAACGCCCTTTTCAGGCAGAAGCGCGTGCTCAACGCCTACTTCTCCGCCATCATAGTAATGGGTCAGCTTCTGTTCAATTGCAAACTCCCTGAGGACCTTGCACTGTTCGGCTGATTTAATGTCTTTATTGGGAGTAAAGTGGTCAGGAACAAGAACGACCTTGTTCTTATTGAATACCTTTTTTGCTCCGATGCGCTTAAATTCGTGTATCGCTATCGGCGCTGTAATATCATTGCCAAGCGCGATATCGACCTTTGCGTTTACCAAGTCTCCGGGGGTCACTTCTTTTACACCGGCGTGCTTCGCGAATATCTTCTCTGTAATTGTCATCGGCCTCATAAAATCTTCTCTACCTTCCTCTTTCAGATTTTCTGTTTGTAAAGCCCTCTATTGGAGGGGAAATTTATCTTTGAACTCTTTGCCTGAACTATAAGACCAGGTTCTCTTTCCTGTCTTTCTTCTTGTACTCAAGCCTGTTAAGAGCGTTGATGTAAGCCTTTGCGCTGGCAATTATTATGTCTGTGTGAGAGCCCTGCCCAAGCACAATCTGCTCGCCTTCCTGCACCCTTACGCTGACCTCGCCCTGGGCATCCGTTCCGCCGGTAATGGCGTTTACAATGTATTTCAAGAGCTTGCTCTTTGTATTCGTCATCTTTGCAATCGTATTGTACGCGGCATCAACCGGGCCGTCGCCCTTGCCAGTATCCTTTACGACAGTTCCGTTGACCTCCATCTCGACTTCAGCGATCGGAGGAGTGTCAGTGCCGCTTTGCACATTGAGCCTTATGAGCTTATACCTGTCAGGCACTTCTATCCTTAAGACCTCGTCCTGAACAATAGCCTCGATGTCTTCATCAAAGACTTCTTTCTTCTTGTCAGCGACTATCTTGAATCTCTCAAAGGCCTTATCAAGGCTCTCGCCTGTGATATCGTAGCCAAGCTCCTTAAGCCTTTCTTTGAAGGCATGGCGCCCGGAGTGCTTTCCGAGCACAAGTGTCGAACGGGAGATGCCTATGGACTCAGGCCTCATAATCTCATAAGTGGATTTGTCCTTTAAAAGCCCGTCCTGATGTATACCTGATTCATGGGCAAAGGCGTTATCCCCTACAATTGCCTTATTAGGCTGAACCATTATGCCTGTGATGCTGCTGACAAGCCTGCTTGACGGGAATATCTGCTCAGAGACAATGGAAGTCTCAAGCCCAAGAAGGTCCTTCCTCGTCTTGAGTATCATCACTATCTCTTCAAGGGAGGCATTGCCTGCCCTCTCGCCTATTCCGTTTATGGTGCACTCTATCTGGCGCGCGCCGTTTACTATAGCGGCCAATGAGTTTGCGACCGCAAGCCCAAGGTCGTTATGGCAATGGACTGATATTACAGCCTTATCAATATTTTTAACATTCTCCCTGATGCCCCTTATGAGCGCGCCGAATGAATCAGGCAGCGCGTAGCCCACAGTGTCAGGGATATTCAGCGTGGTAGCTCCCGCATTTATGACAGCCTCAAGCATCTCATAGAGGTACGCAGGCTCTGTCCTCGAGGCATCCATTGCAGAGAATTCAACATCGGCAACATAGCCCCTTGCGCGCTCTACCATCTCTACAGCCCTCTTAAGCGCCTCCTGCCTCGTAAGCCTGAACTGGTGCTTAAGGTGAATATCAGATGTTGATATGAATGTATGTATCCTTGTTTTGGGCGCGCCTTCGAGGGCCTTGCCTGCAGCGTCTACATCTTCGGGCTTTGCCCTTGCGAGACTGCAGATAATGGGGCCTTCGACTTCATGGGCAATCCTTTTTACCGAATCGAAATCACCCGGTGAGCTATAGGCGAAACCCGCCTCAATGACATCTACGCCAAGCTTTGCCAACTGCTTTGCAACAATTATCTTCTCCTCCACATTCATGGAGGCTCCCGGAGACTGCTCACCGTCCCTTAATGTCGTATCGAATATTCTGACTTTGTTATCCATATTTATTTACCTGTGAAAGCCGGAGGCTTTATCGTTTTTTTGTGCAACCGTAAGCTGAGCCCTTTTTCTTCTGTCCCATAGGGTAGTTATGGGGCCTGATAGCACGTAGCCGAAGGTTAGGATGAATAGCATTAGAACCGGCTCTGCCGCTATCACAATCAAAAGGAATATCACTCCTACAAGCAGCTTAAACGGCGTTCTCTGAGACGGGTTAAGCTGTTTAAAACTATAGTATTTGACATTGCTTATCATCAGGAACGCAAGGGAATAAACAAGCACGAGCACTGTTATGTGCTTGACCATCTCTTCTCCGTGGCCAAGATAGAAAAACATAAGCACTGTCGTGCACACAAGCGCGGCAGCCGCAGGGATGGGCAAACCGTTAAACCTTTTACTCTCAACTGTTGAGACCTGCACATTGAAACGCGCCAGCCGCAGTGCCCCGCAGACCACAAAAAGGAATGCCGCAAGCCACCCGTACCGCCCGAAAGGCCGCAAGGCCCATGTAAATATCAGCACGCCCGGCGCAAGCCCGAACGCAATGAGGTCGGCAAGAGAGTCGTACTCGACACCAAACTTGCTTGTCGAGCCTGTAAGCCTTGCTATCCTGCCGTCAAGGCCGTCAAGTATGCCTGAGATGATGATGGCAATGGCAGCCTTCTCGAAATGGCCGTCAAGGGACGCTATTATCGAGTAGAAGCCGCCGAAGAGGCTTGCCGAGGTAATAAGGTTAGGAAGCAGATAAACACCCTTTTTTATATTCTGGTGTTTTACCTTCTTCTTGTTCTCGTCTATTGTATCGATTTCGTTATCTAACATTCCAATATCCTAAGATGGTTGAGCCCGCGCTGACCTTATCCCCTACCTTGACCGCGATTTTGCAATCAGTAGGAAGGAAAACATCGACCCTTGAGCCGAACCTTATAAGCCCGAACCTCTGGCCCTTCTGAAGCCTCATCCCGACCTTTGCGTGGCAGACGATCCTTCTTGCGATAAGTCCTGCTATCTGGTTAAAGGCGAATTTTCTTCCGCCGGGGCCTTCCAGTATCAAGGCGTTCTGCTCATTGAGCATTGAAGCCTTATCAAGGCTCGCATTAAAGAACTTGCCGGGATTGTAAATTATATTCAGGACCTTGCCCGACGCAGGCGCCCTGTTCACATGCACATTAAAAACATTCATGAAGATGCTTATCTTAAGCGCTTCTGCCTTAAGGAACCTGTCATCCCTGATCTTCTCCACCTTGATCACCTTGCCGTCGGCAGGGCTTACAATGGAGTTCTTGTCAGTGGGTATACTCCTTTCAGGGTCCCTGAAAAACGCGATTACAAAAATCGCAAGAGGAACAAAAATAGCCTCAAGCCATAAAATACCCGTGAACCATACTATGACTACTAAAATCAAGCCAATCAGAATAAAAGGGAAACCCTCTCTGGCAATCGGAATCCTTCCCAACTAAAACTCCCTCTCCTTCAAATTAATAAATACCCTCCCTGAACCGGGAGGGTATTTATCTTGAAAAAACGTAATTATTTTTATTTTATCAATTCCTGGATTTGTCGACAATCTTTCCTTTTTTAAGCCAAGGCATCATGTCTCTTAACTTTGCGCCTACTTCTTCTATCTGGTGCTCCTGCCCTCTTCTCCTGAGAGCGTTGAAAACAGGCTTATTCGCCTTGTTCTCAAGCATCCATTCCCTTGCGAACACACCTGTCTGTATCTCGGTGAGTATCTTTTTCATCTCTTTCTTTGTCTCATCGGTAATGAGCCTCGGGCCCCTTGTGAGGTCGCCGAACTGGGCGGTATTACTGATGGAATATCTCATGTTCGATATGCCGCCTTCATAGATAAGGTCGACTATGAGCTTAAGCTCATGGAGGCACTCGAAGTACGCCATCTCAGGGGGATAGCCAGCTTCGACGAGTGTTTCAAAACCTGCCTGTATAAGGGCGCTTGCGCCTCCGCAGAGCACGGCCTGCTCACCAAAGAGGTCTGTCTCTGTCTCGTCCTTGAATGTTGTCTCGATGATGCCTGCCCTGCCGCCGCCTATTGCGCTGGCATATGCAAGGGCTACCTCAAGGGTATCGCCTGAGGCATCCTGATGTATCGCAACAAGTGTCGGTACGCCGTTGCCTTTTGTGTATTCATGCCTTACAAGGTGTCCGGGGCCTTTCGGTGCTGCCATGAACACATTAGCATCGGCTGAAGGCACTATCTGGCCGAAGTGGATGTTGAACCCATGGGCAAAGGCAAGATATGCGCCCTTTTTAAGGTTCGGCCCGATCTCTTCTTTATATGTGTCACCCTGTATCTCATCAGGGATGAGTATCATAACTACATCAGCGCCTTTAACAGCGTCAGGCACGCTCTGTACCTTTACTCCGGCGGCCTCTGCCTTTTTCCATGAACCCCCGTCCTTGCGAAGCCCTACCACTACATCAACACCGCTCTCCTTCAAATTCAGGGAATGGGCATGGCCCTGGCTTCCAAAGCCGATAACAGCAACCTTCTTGCCCCTTATTTTTTCCAGATTAGCGTCCTTGTCATAATAAACCTTCATTAAACTCCATCCTCCTGTTTTCTATATATTGTCTCAATACCATTATCTTGCTGCGGTGATATCTTGTGCCCAAAGAGTTACTTCTGCTTCGGGCTCCTTGCCATGGCTATTCTGCCGGTCTTTACTATCTCCTTTATGCCGAAGGGGCGCAGGAGCTCTGTCATGGCGTTTATCTTCTCCTCATCGCCGGTTATCTCAACGGTATAGGACCTGGGGCTTACATCAACGACCTTTGCCCTGAATATATCGACGATACTGAGTATCTCGGCCCTTGATTCAGGGTTGCTCGTCACCTTTATGAGTGCAAGCTCCCTTTCAATATGCTCCTCATCGGTAAAGTCAGTCACCTTGATTACATTTATGAGCTTATTGAGCTGCTTGTTTATCTGCTCTATTACCTTATCGTCGCCTCTGGTGACGATTGTCATCCTTGATATCTTTGCGTCAAGGGTCTCGGCAACAGACAGGCTCTCGATATTAAAGCCCCTTCCTGAGAACAGGCCTGAGATGCGCGAGAGCACGCCGAATTCATTTGATACGAGTATGGAAATTGTGTGGCGCAAATCAAAAACCTCCGCTTGCGTTTATACAAGAAGCATCTTATTTAAAGGCTGTCCCGTTGGGACCATCGGGTAAACATCCTCAAACTGGTCAACCTTGAAATCCATCAGCACAGGCCTGTCCTTTATTGACATGGCCTCTTTTATGACTTTCTCCACCTCTTCAATGGTCTTTGCCCTTAAGCCCACTGCCCCGTATGCCTCGGCAAGCTTTACGAAGTCAGGCGCAACGGAGATGCAGGTATGCGAGTACCTCTTATCATAGAAGAACTCCTGCCACTGCCGAACCATTCCAAGGACCATATTATTGAGTATGGCTATCTTTATCGGAAGCTTGTACTGAACGGCTGTTGCAAGCTCCTGTATATTCATCTGCAAAGACCCATCGCCTGCTATACCGATAACAGTCTTATTCGGGAACGCTATCTGCGCGCCGATTGCCGCAGGGAAACCAAAGCCCATTGTGCCAAGCCCGCCTGAGGTAAGGAATGTCCTTGCCTTGTCATATTTAAAGAACTGCGCTGCCCACATCTGGTTCTGCCCGACTTCTGTCGTTACAATGGCGTCTCCCTTTGTGGCCTCATAGAGCTTCTCTATGACATACTGCGGTTTTATCTTCCCCTTGGGGTCCTGTTTGTATGAGAGTTTATGGGTATTTTCCCAGCCTGTTACCTGCGCGTGCCACTCTTCAAGGTTCTTTTTGAACTCCTTTACGCCTTTCGGGCCGGGGATTCCCTTTATAAGCTCCTTGAGGACATTTTTCACATCGCCCACAATCGGGATATCGACCTTTACATTCTTGCTTATCGAGGTCGGGTCAATATCAACATGGATAATGCCCGCAAACGGGGCAAACTCATCTATCTTTCCCGTGACCCTGTCGTCAAACCTTGCGCCTATGGCTATGAGGCAGTCAGTGTTTGTCACCGCCATATTGGCGCAGTATGTGCCGTGCATGCCGAGCATGCCCATAAAGAGCGGGTGCGTGCCGGGGAAAGCGCCAAGCCCCATAAGGGTCGTTGTCGTAGGGATGCCGAGCTTTGTTATGAATGTCTGCAGTTCATCGGAGGCATTTGAAAGTATTACTCCGCCGCCTGCATATACAACCGGCCTCTTTGAGGCCATAATCATGTCAATTGCCTTTTTAATCTGGCCCGGATGCCCCTTGTAATTTGGCTGATAGCTCTCAAGAGTTATCTTTTCCGGATGCTTAACATCGGCAAACGCCATAAGAACATCTTTGGGGATATCAACGAGCACAGGGCCGGGTCTGCCTGTAGTAGCGATATAGAACGCCTCTTTTACAATCCTCGGAAGCTCTTCAAGCGACTTTACGAGGTAATTATGTTTTGTGCACGGCCTTGTGATGCCGACTATGTCAGCCTCCTGAAAGGCGTCGTTGCCGATAAGGGCTGTTGGCACCTGCCCTGTAAAGACTACCATCGGGATCGAGTCCATGTAGGCTGTGGCTATGCCCGTAACGGTATTTGTCGCGCCCGGGCCTGATGTGACGACAACTACACCGGGCTTTCCTGATGCCCTTGCGTAGCCGTCAGCCATATGTACCGCGCCCTGCTCATGCCTTACGAGTATATGGTTGAGAGGTGCGTCATAAAGCACATCGTAAATGGGAAGCACCGCGCCTCCCGGAAATCCGAAAATTGTATCAACCCCTTCTTTCAAGAGGCAATCGATAAAAATCTGCGCGCCGATTTTCTTCATAGATTATTCTGCTACCCTGTTGTGGTTTTAAGTCCTGTTTTGGGATTAACCCTTGACTACCGCGCCCGTGTTGGCTGATGTGACTACCTTGGCATACCTTGCCAGCCAGCCCTCTTTTATCTTGGGCTTGGGCGCCTTCCAGTTCTGCTGCCTTGCCTTTAACTGCTCATCGCTTATCTTAAGCTCGATCTTCCTGTTAGGTATATCAAGCTCTATCGTGTCTCCGTCTTTTATGAATGCTATGGGGCCGCCCTCCATTGCCTCAGGAGAGATATGGCCTATGCAGGGGCCTCTTGTGCCGCCTGAGAACCTTCCGTCCGTTATAAGGGCTACACTGTCGCCCATGCCCATGCCCATAAGAGTCGCCGTGGGGGCAAGCATCTCCCTCATGCCGGGCCCGCCCTTGGGGCCTTCGTACCTGATGACAACTACTTCGCCTGCCTGTATTACTTTGCCGAGTATGGCCTTCATTGCCGCTTCCTCGGAATCGAAACAGCGTGCCTTGCCTGTAAAGCGCATCATCTTATCGCTTACGCCGGACTGCTTTACCACGGCTCCGAGCGGGGCGATATTGCCTTTCAATACCGCTATGCCGCCTTCGGCGTGATACGCCTTGTCAACGGGCTTTATTACCTTCTCATCAATGAAATCCACACCCTCTATAATGGCCTTTAGCCTCTTGCCCGATACTGTCGGGTTGTCCTTTATCCTGCTGCCGAGCATCTTTAACACTGCTGCCATGCCGCCCGCCCAGTGCAGGTCTTCCATGTAAAATTCGCCCACCGGCTCAAGGGATGTGAGATGCGGTGTTGTCTTGCTAAGCTCATCAAATGCGTCAAGCGGCAGTTCAACACCTGCCTCATGCGCTATCGCAAGGAGGTGCAGCACTGTATTTGAAGAACCGCCAAGCGCCATATCAGCCCTGACAGCGTTCTCAAAGGCCGCCCTTGTCATTATCTTTCTCGGTGTTATCTTTTTCTTTACAAGCTCCACTATCCTCTCGCCGCTGTCAAAGGCTATCCTTCTCTTATCGGCTGAGTTGGCAAGAGCTGTTCCGCACCACGGAAGGCTCATTCCAAGGACTTCTGTCAGGCATGCCATTGTGTTGGCCGTGTACAAGCCCTGACAGCTGCCCGCACCGGGACATGCGCCTGATTCGCATGAATCAAGCTCTTCTTTTGAAATCTCCCCTGTCCTGAAACGGCCCATCGCCTCAAATGTGTTCCTGATAAAAGAGGTCCTCTGCCCCCTGTAGCGTCCTGTCATCATGGGGCCGGCTGTAACCACTATGGTGGGTATATTGAGCCGCCCGGCTGCCATAAGCATTCCGGGGGTTATCTTGTCGCAATTGGTAAGGAGCACAAGGCCGTCAAAGGCATGCGCTTCGGAAACGCTTTCGACTATATCCGCTATAAGCTCCCTTGAAGGCAGCGAATAGTGCATGCCTTTGTGGCCCATCGCTATTCCGTCGCAGATTCCGGGAAGGCCGAAAAGCATCGGGTATCCTCCGCCTGAGTGGACACCCTTTTCAATAAATCTTTCCAGGTCCCTCATCCCGATATGGCCGGGGATAAGGTCGGTAAAGCTTGTGGCAACCCCGATAAAGGGTTTTTTCATCTCACTTTTAGGAATTCCGGTAGCGTATAATAATGCACGGTGCGGGACCCTTTCAAGGCCCTTTTTAATCCTGTCACTGCGGTTCGGCATCTCTGCTCCTGCAATTTTTTCTTTTTATGCCCCTTTTCGATATCTGGAGATCTTCTTCTCCATCTCATCCTTCAGAGCAAGCTTAAGCTTCTTAAGATTGTTCTTCTCAAGGGTTTCTGTTGATGTCAAACGGGGCTTTTTTTCAAGCCTCGCGAGCTTAGTTTCGTAATCTTTGTGGGTCTTGAATGTTTTCTTGAACTCTTCGTCCTCTTCGAGCAGCTTCTTCACCAGCTCCTGGTCCTGGTTTTCCATAAAGGCCTCCTTTTAATGTGAGATATTATGCCTTTACACGATGCGCTGAAACTTAAAAACCTGTCACCAATCTTAGAGCGGCATACCTCCTTAAGGTTAGATGCTTTAAAAGTCCCGAAAATAATTAGAAAATACCTATTTTAGATATTAACCTAACGGTAATGCCTTGTCAATAATTCATGGATTTAGCCGGATTTGAAACGAATTCGCGCGCCTGTACGGCAAGAGAATCTGCGCACTCTATATTTTTTATGATAATTTGAGGGAAAAGTCTATAATTTAGTTGCCTTTTCCTGAAAAAAATTAATTTCAGTCCCAAGGCATTTCAAAGGCGGCTTACTTATTTTTCTTAAGCTTTATCTCTGCTTCCGATTTTCTTAAATACACAGGGACCAGCTCAGCCGGTGTTATCGCCTCATTGATTTTTTCAAAAGCAAGGAGGGCGACATTTGAGGCTTTCAGGTTCCATAGAACAGGCGGGGCTATCTTTGCTTCAAGAGTTGCGGTCCTTACTGCCCCTTCATAGGTCTTAAGCCCCTCCCCCAAAAACATTACAGGGCCAAGGTCAAGCCCGGCAATTTTGCTGAAAAAGGCATCAGGGGCTATCGCCTGCTCGGCAAGGATAATTTTAAGCTCCTCTTTTTCAAACCTGTAGAGGGCTGAATATATCTCGCCTTTTCTGGCGTCGAGTATAGGGCAAACAGCCATGTTGGAGTATGGGAGATTATAGGAAAGGGCCTGCAATGTGGATATACCGATGACTTTTTTATTGAGCGCCCAGGCAAGGCCCTTAATGACGCTTATGCCAATCCTTAGGCCGGTAAATGAGCCGGGGCCAGCATCAACTGCGAAATAATCGATATCCGATATGGAATAGTTTACGCTTTTAAGGAGGGAATCAATAGCCTTAAGCAGCCACTGCGAATGAGTGCCTGCATCTCCGACAGTGCTTTCCGCGACCATTTTGCGGTCTTTTAAAACAGCTATGCTGCCTGAGGATGAAGATGTATCAAGAGCAAGTATGTTCACTCTTTACCCAAAGATTCTGAAAAGGTCATTATAAGTGACCAGAAGCATCAACGCGATAAGAAGGGCAATGCCTATCTGCTGGGCAACTGCCATGAACTTCTCGCTCAAAGGCTTGCCCTTTATGCCCTCTATGCCGAAAAAGAGGATGTGGCCGCCGTCAAGCACAGGTATGGGGAACAGATTTATGATACCAAGCTGCAGGCTTAAAAAAGCCATGAGTGAAAGCAGGTCAGCTATGCCGGATTCCGCGGCTTTTCCCGCAACCTGGGCAATCATTATGGGGCCGCCAAGCGTCTTAAGCGAATACTGCCCCATTACAAGCCCTTTCATGACCACAAAGAGCTTCCCTGTCATGTCTATTGAGGTCTCAGCGCCTTTTTTTATGGATTCGACAAAGCCGAATTGTTTAAGTACCTGTTCTTCTTTCCTTGATATGCCGACAAGATAGACATTTGCGTCTTTATTATGCTTAGGCGTAATCTCAAAGGTCAGGGTCTGCCCGTCCCTTTTTACAACAAAGGCCTTTTTAGTGCCGCTTTTGTGTATTATCGATTCAAGCTCGGCCCAATGGGTGATCTCTTTTCCATCCACCGAAACTATCACATCACCGGCCTTTATACCGGCCTCTTTTGCAGGATATCCGCCTGTAACATCACCGATGACAGGCTCCATGGGCGGGAACATGCCGCCTACGCCTGCGCCTGTCTGCTCAGAGGTCTGAGGAGTTATGGTAGTAGTCTTAACAGTGCTGTTCTCAGAATATTCGACCTGAAGGGGTTTGCCCGGGTTAAGGGCAAGCGCGCCAAGCACCTCTTCCCAGTTCCTGGTCTCTTTGCCGTTTACAGCCTTTATGACATCTCCCTTCTTAAGGCCTGCCTTTGCGGCAGCCTCATCAGGGGCAACATAACCAATCTCAGCGGGCTTGTCGAGGTAAGCAGGCACCTGTATGCCTATCATGAAGATAAGGGGCATAAGGATGGCAGCAAGAACAAGGTTCATCAGAGGGCCTGCGGCAACTATCGCGGCACGCTTTGATACCGGCTTATGCGTAAAAGACCTTTTCCTGTCCTCTTCCGAAACCTCTTCACCGGGAGCCTCCCCGACCATCTTCACATAACCGCCCAAAGGCAGTATGGATATCCTGTATTCGGTCTCTCCCCTTTTGATGCCTACAAGCTTTGGCCCGAAGCCGAGCGAGAATTTCTCAACCCCGACTCCGCACATTTTCGCCACAACAAAATGACCAAGCTCATGGATGAAGATAAGTATGCCTAAAACAATTACAAATGAGATTAAGGTTGTCATTTTTTATCTTTTTAACTTGAATTTTTTATTCCGCGCAGGAAAAGTTTATGCTTTCAAGCCCGGGGAGGATTCGTTTATTAACGACAGCGCGGTTTCCCTCGCCCACCTGTCAGCCTCAAGCACATCCTCTATGGAGGTTATCTCCCTGGGGCTGTATTTTGACATCACTTCCGCTATTATCTTATAAATCCCTGTAAAATGCAGTCTTTTTTTAAGGAACATCCCAACAGCAACTTCATCGGCAGCGTTTAAGACTGTCGGGGTTGTTCCGCCGCTCTTAAGAGCATCAAAGGCAAGCCCGAGGCACGGGAACCTCTTGAAGTCAGGCTCGATAAAATCGAGCTTGAGATTAAAGAGATTCAAAGGAGGAGTCCCTGACTCTATCCTTTCCGGGTACGCAAGGGCGTAAGCTATCGGGCCTTTCATATCCGGGCAGCTCATCTGAGCTACAATCGAGCTGTCTTTGTACTCCACCATCGAATGCACTATGGACTGAGGGTGGATTATAACAGAAATCTTCTCAGGAGGCACATCAAATAACCAGCGCGCCTCAATTACCTCAAGGCCTTTGTTTATAAGGGTTGCCGAATCAATCGATATCTTCTCACCCATGTTCCACTTCGGGTGCTTCAACGCCTCTTCACGCGTTACTGTCTCAAGCCTCTCAATCGGTGAGTTGAGGAACGGCCCGCCCGACGCCGTCAGTATGATCCTCTTTACATCTTCACTCCTGTGGCCTGAAAGCGACTGAAATACCGCAGAGTGTTCGCTGTCAACAGGCAGTATCTTAACCCCTCTTTTTGCCGCCTCTTCCATTACAAGAGAGCCTGCAAGGACAAGTGTCTCTTTATTCGCTAACGCTATATCAATACCGGCCTTGACTGCGGCCATTGTAGGCACAAGCCCTGCTGCGCCCGATATGGCTGATAATGTTATATCAACTCCCTCATAGGTGGCCGCAAGGGTCGCCCCTTCAATCCCTACACCTATCTCTACAGGAGCTGAGACAGCCTTCTTAAGCTCTAAAGCAGTCTCTTTATCCGCTACGGAGACAAACGCAGGCCTGAACTCATCTATCTGCTCCTTAAGGAGCCTGATATTCCTGCCGGCAGCCAAGGATATGACCTTAAACCTTTGAGGGTGCTTTCTTATGACCTCAAGGGTATTTCTCCCGATGGAGCCGGTTGAGCCCAATACTGAGACACCTTTTATTCCGTCAAAAACTTTCATCCCGCGAATGCCTGCGACTGACAAATCAAGAAATAATAGAGAACCGGTATGGGGAACAGGAGGCTGTCAATCCTGTCAAGTACGCCTCCGTGGCCCGGAATCAATGTCCCCGAGTCCTTTATCCCTGCGCTTCTCTTTAAAAGAGACTCAGCAAGATCCCCTATAATTCCTATAATTCCGATTAAGATGGTGATAACAAGGACTTGGGCAGCACCTGCGCCAAGCCCTGCGTAATGATTGAAAATAAGAGCGAGTATTGCTCCGCCGCTTATGCCTGCAACCGCGCCCTCTACAGTCTTTTTCGGGCTTATCCGAGGGCAGAGCTTGTGTTTGCCAAGAGACCTGCCTGCGAAATAGGCGAATGTGTCGTTGGACCAGATGACGATAAACAGGAACATTATCCACCACTCGCCGTTTACAAGCCCCCTTAAGGGGATAAGAAACGAGAGCGGCAAGGCAATATATACAATGCCAAGAATCCTGAAAGCCGTGTCATATGCCGCATCCGCAAGCTCTTTTTCACGCAGCATATTGTATAAGAAAAATATGAAAAGCGAGCCGGCAAGCAGCCCAAGAGCGGCCTCTTTGCCGCAGAAATAAAATAAAGCGGGCACTGACAAACCCGCCAAAACTCCTAAAATATCAGAGAACCTGTCCCTTTGCTTTAATGTGCTTAAATTATTGAATTCAAGAAGGGCAAGAAGGTTTATTACGGAAGCTGCCGCGAAGATCCAGAATATAGAGGTGTAGAGGATTATATATACTATTATCGGGATTAAAATAACCCCGGAGATTACCCTTTTCAGACTCCACTCCCGTTCTGTAATGTGCTGAGCCTAAAAACAAATCAGCCCGCAACCCCTACTTGTTCCTTAACAAGGCCGAACCTGCGTTCCCTGCCCTGGTAATCCCTTATGGCGTCCTCAAGGTGCTGCCTTGTGAAGTCAGGCCAGAGGACATCAGTAACATGTATCTCCGTATATGCTATCTGCCAGAGGAGAAAATTGCTTATCCTCTCCTCACCGCTTGTCCTTATGAGAAGGTCCGGGTCCGGCGCGTTGCCAGTATAAAGATGCCTTTGAAATACCTCTTCGGTAATCTCATCAGGGGTAAGCTGTCCGTCCCTGACTTTTCTGGCAATCTCCCGCGCTGCCTGGGTTATCTCTTCCCTGCCGCTGTAGCTAAGCGCAAGCTGCAGGGTCATTCCGGTATTTACGGAGGTCTTTCTCTCCAGGTCAGCTATTACAGCCTGCACGCCCTCAGGCAATTCAGCGATATTTCCAATCGCCTTGAAGCGGATATTATTCTCAACAAGGGACTTTTCTTCGCCTTTGAGATGGATTTCCAGAAACTTCATCAGCATCTGTACTTCGACAGCCGGCCTCTTCCAGTTCTCTCTGGAAAATGTATAAAGGGTCAGGTACTCTATGCCGATTTCCCTGCATGCCGTGACTGTATCTCTTGCTACATCAATCCCTTGCCTGTGGCCGTTAATGCGGTTTAATAGGCGTTTCTTGGCCCAACGGCCATTACCGTCCATTATGACGGCTATGTGCCTTGGAAGCTTTTCTTTAGAAAAGGAAAGTGTATCCATTTTATTAAAATTAACACAAACCCCGAACCACCACAAGACAAAACAGGAAAAGAGCCGGCCAGAGGATTTTTTTACAGGATTAGACTTCCATTATTTCAGCTTCTTTTTTGGCAAGAAGCTCATCTACCCTTTTTATCTGCTTATCGGTATAGTCCTGAACCTCATGCTGCGCCTTTTTGTGCTCATCCTCGCTCATGACCTTTTCCTTCTCAAGCTTTTTAAGCTCTTCGTTGGCTTCCCTGCGGATATTGCGGATGGCTACCTTGCACTCTTCGCCTTCCTTGCGTGCGACTTTTACAAGGTCCTTTCTCCTCTCCTCCGTAAGCTGGGGGATAGAGATCCTGATAACCTTGCCGTCGTTTGAGGGGTTAAGCCCAAGGTCTGAGGACATTATTGCCTTTTCAATAGCGTGTATGGCGGAGATATCCCAGGGCTGTATTGTTATGGCCCTGCTCTCAGGCACATTCAATGTGGCAATCTGCCTCAGAGGGGTTATCGTACCGTAGTAATCGACCTTTATCCCGTCAAGTATGGTAGTGGATGCCCTGCCCGTTCTTAACCCGCCAAGCCTGTGGATAAAGGCATCGATGGCTTTGGCCATCCCTGCTTTCATATCGGAAAAAATAGTGTCTTTCGTCATATCCGGCTCCAGAATTATTTATCTCTCAGTTGTTTTTTGAAAAATTATCAGGCAGTTACGATAGTTCCGATGCATTCGCCTTTAACTATCTTTAAAAGGTTGCCCGGTTCTTTGATGCTGAAAACTATGATTGGAAGATTGTTGTCCATGCAAAGAGAGATGGCTGTTGTGTCCATGACCTTAAGGCCGTCTTTGAGGACATCGATGTACTGGAGCTTTTCATACCTCTTGGCATTAGGCTCTTTCATAGGATCCCTATCATACACTCCGTCAACCTTTGTGCCCTTGAGTATTACATCGGCATGTATCTCCATCGCCCTCAAGGATGCGGCTGTATCGGTAGTAAAATACGGGTTTCCGGTGCCTGCGGCAAAGATGATTATCCTGTTCTTCTCAAGGTGTCTTACCGCCCTTCTTCTTATGTAAGGCTCGGCAAGCTCCTTCATCTCAATGGCTGACATTACCCTTGTGAATATGCCCATTTTCTCAAGCGCGTCCTGAAGCATAAGGGAGTTGATGACCGTGGCAAGCATCCCTACATAGTCTGCGGTTGCCCTGTCCATGCCCTTTGCGCTTGCTGATACGCCCCTGAATATGTTTCCTCCCCCTATTACGAGGGCTATCTCCACCCCGAGGTCGTGCACCTGCTTTATTTCCGAGGCTATGGATGAAATGATGTTTGTATCGACTCCGAACTCTTTTTCGCCCATGAGGGCTTCGCCAGAGAGTTTAAGTAATATTCTCTTATATTTTTTTTCAGGCATTTTTTTTTGTGAGTGACAGGCTTTAGTCGGGACAACCTGCATCGTCTAATGGGTTAATTGAAGCTTTAAGAAAATCAGCGTAACTTCGGATAGGTAAAAAAAGGGGGAACCCTTGCAGATTCCCCCTTGTATCTTAAGCCTGTACGGCTGCTACTTCTGAAGCAAAATCCGTGGTCTTTTTCTCAAGGCCATCTCCGACCTTGAAACGGCAGAAACGCCTTACGGTGATGTTCTCGCCAAGCTTAGCAATGGCCTCGACAACAAGCTTCTCGATAGTGACATCAGGGTTCTTTACAAAAGGCTGCTCAAGAAGGCAGATCTCCTTTAAGAACTTCTCGATCTTTCCATCGACCATCTTCTGGATGACCTGCTCGGGCTTGCCCGATTCCTTGGCCTGTGTAGCAAATATCTGCTTTTCTTTCTCAACCACTTCGGCCGGCACTTCATTCCTGTTTACATACTGCGGGCTCATGGCCGCGATGTGAAGGGCTATATCCTTGACAAGCTCGTTAAAGCCGTCGGTCTTTGCCACGAAATCTGTTTCGCAGTTTACTTCAAGAAGCACGCCGACCTTGCCGCCGCCATGTATGTATGACTGGACAACGCCTTCGGAAGCGACCCTGCTGGCCTTTTTCGCTGCTGCGGCAAGGCCCTTTTCCCTTAAAAAGGTGATTGCCTTCTCAAGGTCGCCCTGTGTCTGGGCAAGCGCCTTTTTGCAGTCCATTATGCCTGCGCCGGTTTTTTCCCTGAGTTCTCTGACTGCTGCTGCGGAAATTTCCATTATCTTTAAAACCCCCTGAAATTCTTATATTGAAAGAAGCTGATTAGCCCTGTACAGGCTGTGTAGCCGGTGCGGGCGCGCTTGCAGCCGCTTCAGCGGGAGCTTCTTCTTTGTCTTTCTTGTCTGACTTTGCCTGAAGCGCTTCCTGGTACTGCGCCTTGCCTTCGTTGCAGGCATCTGCCATCGATGATGAGAAGAGCTTTATGGCCCTGATGGCGTCGTCATTACCCGGAATTACATAATCGACCTCATCGGGGTCGCAGTTTGTATCGACTATGGCAACAACCTTTATGCCAAGCCTCTTTGCTTCTTTAATGGCGATGGTTTCTTTCTTTGAATCGATTATGAAGAGGGTTGTAGGGAGTGAGTCCAGCTCCTTTACGCCGCCAAGGTACTTCTCAAGGCGTTCCCTCTCTCTTTTGAACATCAGTATTTCTTTCTTTGTCGAAGAGGCGAACATAGGATTGGTCTCGAGGTTTTCGAGTTCCTTAAGCCTGTTTATGCTCTTTTTAACGGTGGCGAAGTTTGTAAGGAATCCGCCTATCCACCTGTTATTGATATATCCCATTCCGCATTTCTGTGATTCTTCGGCAATTGCGTTCTGGGCCTGCTTTTTTGTGCCTATGAAGAGTACCTTGCCGCCTTTGGCGGTTGTGTTCCTGACATAGTCATATGCTTCTTTGAAGAGTTTTACGGTCTGCTGGAGGTCGATGATGTATATCCCGTTCCTCGCGCCGTAGATAAAGGGTTTCATCTTCGGGTTCCACCTTTTTGTCTGGTGACCGAAATGTACGCCTGACTCCAGAAGCTGTTTCATTGTTAAATAAGCCATTCTCTTTGTTTCCTCCCTGTTTTTTGGTTTTTTTGTTATCCTCCGCGCAGGCATTCCATCGGAACCCTTTCGGGCACCCCCGAATTTAAGCCTGTGCGTGTGTAATTAACCGAGTGTATTTATCACAATACAACCATTGTTGCAAGTGAAAATTGCATGCGATTTTAAGGGTCAATAAATTATTATACCAAATTTCTATGGAACTGCGGACTTTTTAACGCCCATGATCAGCTGCCAGCCGCCCTTTCACCTTGAAATTAAAATCGTAGTTAAGCACCTCGCTCCAGTCAGAACCCTTCTCGGTAGAGCGGGCGTCATCAGGCAGCCCGTACCTGTTTCCCGGACTATAGAACCAGCTCACCACCGCATCCCTTGAGTGGCGAAGAATTATCCAGAACCTCCCCGGGGGCAAAAGCGGCCCCTCATCTCCATCGCCTGAGAAGCTGAAGTCAAACCATTTGTAGCCCGGTATATACTTAACCGTATCCAAAGCCAAAGGCAAGCTCCTTACACCCTCCATGCCGGGCTTATTGTTCTTATCCTTCACGATATCCACCCAAAGGCTTCCGAACCTGCCGCCAAACTTGTGCATGGCAAGGGACACCGTTTCTATCTTCATCGGCTTTGATATCTCGAAAGCCTGCGCATAAGCATATTGCCCTGTCACATACTCCGCTGTCTCCTTGTCAAAGGTCTTTATTCCACCTCCGCCTGCCGTCATCCGGTAAAAATCCATAAGCTCAGGAAATTCAAGATTGCCGAACTCAGATTTCTGCTCCTGTGCCGGGACCTTAAGCGCAGGCGCCTCAGCAGACTTTGGAGCTGAACCTGCCATAACATAATTTACAGGCTGGGAAATCGACTCGATAAGGCGCAGGTCTATCTTGTCCTTGAGGTACTCAGCCGAGATATCCTCCCTGTAGTCAGGCAGCACAGGCGAAGACTCCCATGAGTCATTTACATCGTTTGAATCAAGGCCCACGGTCTGCTTTATATGCCTCGGGCCTACAAAGAGATGGCTCTGCTGCGCGTCGTAAGGTATCCAGCCAAGGTCAGGGAACCAGACCTCTATCCATGCGTGCCCGCCCTGCCCTGCGGACTGGACAAGTGAGCCGTTCTTGATAGGCACCTTCCATTTCTTGCCGAGCGAAAGCCCGCCGACTATTCTTGAGGGTATGCCTGCCGACCTTAAAAGCGCCATGGAGACATGGGCGAAGTTCTGGCAGTTGCCCTGCCGTGTATTGTATGTCCAGACGGCATCGTAATTCGGTATGGGCGTTCTGTATTTGATATTATCCACTACCCAGTTAAGGATCGAGGAGACAGCCTCCTGCTCTGTCAGGGATTTGTGCGTAAGCCTCCCGGATATCCTCTTTATCTCCTCATCGCTGCTTTGCACCATCTGGGTCGGCCTCAGGTAAATACTTTCACCTTCAGGGATACTCTTCAAATCAAGCGGGAAAGGCGCGCTGCTTTTTATATCTTTAAGGCTTATCTCAAGGTTTACCGTAAAACTCTCTTTAACGCTTGCGTTTTCCTTAAGGTCTTTCCATGTGACAATTGAGATGGTGTTGCCGAACCTGTCCGTTGTTTTTGATGCGCTTGAAGGCTTGGGATAAAAGGTAATTGTATGGGAGGAAAGTGTCTGGCTCAGGGTTGCGTTCCTGAACTCCGCAGGAGTGGCAAACTTAAAGGTCAGCTCCCTTAGCCCGCCTTTGGGCACTGCGAATGAGCGCTCCTGAACGACCTCTACCTCGTCTTCAATGTTGCCCTGCAGTACAAGGGTAGAAGCGATTGCCCCTTTCGGCATCAGCAGCAGGATTGAAAAAATGAACGCTCCCAGAACTAAAAGAGATGGTTTGCTGCCCGGAAATTTAAAAAATATATTTTTCATCTTACGGCTCTATGGCGTGAATTATTTTGTTTTAGCCACATAGACCCCGTCCCAGTCAGAGGGAGGCGGACTGTGCAGATACTCCTCGCACCTTTTTATGTAAAGCCCTGAAGGGCTATCATTGTATCTTTCATACAAAGACTTAAAGACCTCAAGCGCCTCTATGAAGCTCTTAGCCCTGAAAAGCTTAAGCCCCTTCGAGAACTCATCCGCGATAATATCTCCGTCAACCCTGCTGCCCACCAGTTCGTAGATGGCAACGGGGTTTGCCTTTCCTTTTACGCGGACAAGGTCTATCTCCCTGAAAACAAACTCGCCCTTAACGGCCTCATATGTGAATTCGCTCACTATTATCTCAGTTCCGTAGAGCTTATTCAAGCCTTCGAGACGGGAGGCCAGGTTTACGGTATCTCCTATTGCCGTATAGTCAAACCTTAGCTCAGCGCCCATATTGCCTACTACCGCCTCCCCTGTATTGATACCAATACCTATCTCCAACGGCGGATAATCCAGCTCTTTCCACTTCAAATTAAGCTCGCCAAGCTTCTCCATCATTTTAACCGCTGAGGCGCAGGCCCTTCTTGGGTGGTCTGACACCTCAAGGGGCGCATTGAATATTGCCATTATCGCATCCCCTATGTATTTATCGAGCATGCCTTCCTGATTGAGCACGATGGAGGTCATGGGATTTAAATATTCATTCAGGAGCTTTACAAGGTCTTCCGGGGCAAGCCTCTCGGATAAGCCTGTAAAGCCTCTGATGTCAGAGAACAGGACTGTTACGACCCTTTTCTCGCCCCCGAGCTTGAGCCTGTTGGGGTCTTTCAAAATCTCAGAGACAAGCTGGGATGAGACATAGGTGGAGAACGCCTTTCTCAGGTATCTCGACCTCTTCTCAACGACGATATTACGGTACGCCTCGCCTGAGACATAAGAGAGCATCAGGGCAATCGCCGGGAATATGACCCCTGCCTTTACGCTGTACATCGTAAAAAGGTAAAAATCCCCTGCTATAAGGCCGATGAAGAAGAGGACAAAAAAACCAAGACCTGAGAATGTATTCCTAAGCCCTGAGATGATAATACAAAGAAGCAGCGGCAATAAAAATATCATCAATATGTCAAAGCCTGCCACCCTTGAATCATGTATCAAAAACCTTTTTCCGATGATATTGCCTGCGGCTGTGGCATGTATCTCAACACCGGGATAAAGGGAATCAACGGGTGTGGGCCTCACATCATATACAGCCTTCTCGGTGACGCCGACAAACACGAGCTTATCCTTAAGCTCACTTGAGTTGACCCTGCCCTTTATTACATCAACGGCGGAGTAGGTCTTGAATGACCCGCCCGGCCCGTAGAAGTTAAGCGAAAGCCCGCCCTGTTCATCAACCGGTATCGGTTCATCTCCGATATACAGGGCATCGATACCGTATGGGGCCATATCGATTATGATATCGCCTCCGAGATAGCGCCTTACTGCCTCAAGCGCAAGGGACGGGAATATCCGCGAGTCATACTTAAACGCGAGATACGCCTTACGGTAGAAACCGTCCTGCTGGGGTACGGTATTAAATGAGCCGAACCCGAGCGCGCCTTCGCCAATGGTGTTGATATTCATCTCAACACCGCTGAACTCGATCCCCGGAAAAGCGTCTTCAGGGATTGCGTCGTCACTGCCGCTATATTGTATGAAGCTTATTTTTGAGGAGTTTATGCGCTCAAGGGACAAGTCGTCAGGCTTCTGGGTGGAATCGTTCCTGAAAAAGAAACCCGGCACAATATTTCCTGCAGCCTTGATACCCTCTCCAAGGACTCTATCAGCTTCCGCGTTCTCTGATTCGGAAAATACGATATCGAGTGCTGCTACCCTTGCAGGTTTTAAAGATGTGACAAGAGCCGCTGTAGTCTGCCTCGGCCAAGGCCATCTGCCAAGCTCATTAACGGACTTTTCATCTACTGCGACGATTACGACACTGTCAGGGGTCTTTGAGGGCCCTCTGGCGCTGAACATGGCGTCAGTTGCCTTAAGGTCAAGGGTAACGAGAAAGCCCGGCCTGTACCAATAAGCAAAAAGAACGAGAACGGAGGAGATGATACCGAGGAGAATGAATACGATGCGGCTGCCGGGACTGAACCTGCCTTCGCCGTCCTTTTTCTTAAGAGCCATCAATCCCTCTCCAGAAATCTAAGAAAGAACTCAACCGTATCCTTGTGTACGCCTTGGGGATATTGAGCGAGATACTTTTTGAAGAGCCTTGTAGCCTCTTGCCTGTTCTCAAGTTCGGTGTTGACGATGCCTGCGGAGAAAATGGCATTCTCAGCGGAAGGGGTTTCAGGATAGTCCTGTATTACCGTATTATACTCTTCCAGAGCCTTTTGGGGCTCATTCATGTTCCTTGCCAGTACAGTGCCACGCTCAAGATGCGCCTCTGCCTTTATCTGCTTAAGCTCAGTTAAGTCTATGGCTATTTTAAATACTTCGAGGGCTTCGGTATATCTTTTGCCGTCGGCAAGGTAATCGCCGTAATTAATATTCCATCTGGCAAGGATATTCGGGAGCTGGCCAGCCTTTTCCCATTCAACAGGCTTATCCGCATCGGTTATGGCCTCAAGCTCTGCCCTGACCTCCTCAAGCGCGCTGCCCTGCTCGACCCTTACCGGGGCTACGGGGCTTGCGCCGACCGTATTCTCAGTCATGGTGGAGCGCTTAAGGTAAACCGGCTCGCCTTTATCGCCGCTCACCTCGACCTTACCGGACTCACCAAAGAACACATTGGCAGAACCCTGGTTCATCACAATAAAATCAGTGCCCTTGACGCCTGAGACGCTTGTAGGGGTCTTTACCTTGATATCGGTTGAGCCTGAGAACTTATTTATTATGGCGCGCGCCTTTCCCGTGGATAAGGAAAATACCGCGCTCCTGTTCCTCTTTCTGAGTAAAAATTCTGTTATCTCAAGTTCGCTTGAATTGCCAACATTGAGCTTTGAGCCGTCAATGAATTTAAGGCTCATTCTGCCGTCAGGCCCTGTCTTTACCTTATCCCCCGCATCCACAGGCTGTCCTATGCCTGCGACAGCCCATTTATCAGAGCCTTTTTGCCTGAAATAGGATGTGCCGCTCATCTTTTCTATTGAACCGACTGATGCGAAAGACGAGACCGGAAAGATAATCAAAAGCAGGAGTATGAGAAATTTCAGAGCGGAGTTTGAAGCTAATCTTTTAGTTTCCATACAAGCTCACCTTTTGCTAACACGCCGGTTGCAATGAGCTTTAAAAACTTGGTGTTCTCTCCAGGTATCGGCTCAGTGCCGGTTTCAGAGTACTTTGGGAATCTTACGATATAGCCGGTGCTCCAGAGGTCAAGATACGGAAAGAATTCCCTGATCAGGGGGTCGGAATTATTGACCTTGCTTATGGAGACGGGGCTAAGCCTGTTTCCCAGATTGTCTTCAAGGTAAAGCTTCCAGACGGAGTTAGGCTGATTGAAGTCATTCCATTTTTCATCAGGAGTATAGGCTGAGAAGAAAAACTCATTATACTTATCCGCCTGCTCAAGCTCTCTCTCAAGCAGCGCGTTTTTATAGCCTTCTTCAAGCTGATAGCCTGCGGCATACCTCTGGATATATGCCTTTCTGAACTCAGGCCCCTTATATGTGGCGCTCATGTAGAGCTTTGCCTCAAACCCCTCGTAGAGCTTGATGCCGCTTGTCCATTTATTCAGGACTTCCTGATACTGCGCTTCCGGGCTTTTTACGACAGCCTTTTTCTCTGCCGGAGGCGCTTCCTTTTTGCGCTTGAAAACGGAACACCCTGCCAGGCTGCCAAGGAGTACGAAGACAATAAGAAGCCCTGAGGTTATCCTGAGGGCTTCTTTATACGGTCTTATGTCTTTATCTGAGCTTGTAATCAATAGAGCACCCTTTTTTAGGAGTTATTCCGCAAGCCTAAAACCCACTGAACCAATCCTGCGGGTCGGCTCAAGGGCATACCTGTATGTGGAGCGAAGCCGTATAGGCTGATCGATAAACGACCCGCCGCGTAACGAACGGTACTGGGAAACATCAGGACCGTAAGGGTCTTTTTTAGGGCTGTTCCTGTAATATTCCGAATCAAAGTTATCCTCTACCCACTCCCAGGCATTGCCTGCCATATCATAGATGCCTAATCCGTTCGGTTTCTTCTGTTTTACTTTCTGCATGATATCATCTGAATTATCAGCGAACCAGGCGTAGTCGCCAAGTTCTGCCTCGTTGTTGATACCCGGCCATTTTTCTTTTTTTCCGCCGCTCCTTGCGGCATATTCCCACTCAGCCTCTGTAGGAAGCCTGTAGAAGCTCTTTGTCTCCTCATTGAGCTTCTTTATAAATTCGTTGGCAAGATGCCAGTTTACATACACGACAGGCTTTTGCGGGTCTGTGGCGGCTTTGGGGGTTATTCTCTTAATAGGATTATACCCCATAACAGCCTCAAACAGTTCCTGAGTTACCTCAGTCTCTGCCATATAATAGTCCGAGACGCATACCTGATGCACAGGCTTTTCGTCCTCATCGCCTTCGCCAGCAACGTCTCCCATGTCAAAACACCCGCCTTTTATCAATACCATTTTAAACGGGGGTATTATTTTTTTCTCTTCAGGCTTCTTCTGCTCCTCTAAAGTGCTGTCTGATCCTATGCCTAATTCCTTATCGAGCTCATCGAGAGCCGCACCATAAGCGGTGCTTAAAAACAGCGGCGTTATTAAAAGTAAAGAAGCTAATTTGGTTGCGAACTTCACAGCTTTTGCCTCCTCATCTAAATTATCTCCCCGCCTGTTTATTTAAAAAGCGCAAGCTGGGGAAGATTCTCCTCTTTTAATATGTCTACGGGATATCTGCCTGTAAAGCAGGCGTCACAGAAGCTGCGGCCTGCTTCGCTTGCAGCCTTGTACATGCCCTCAACGCTTAAATACCCGAGCGTGTCAGAGGTGATGTAGTCGTTTATTTCCTTTACGCCCTGCCTTGAGGCAATGAGCTCTTCCCTGCTGGGGGTATCTATCCCGTAATAACAGGGGCATATTGTCGGGGGCGAGCTAATCCTCATGTGTACCTCTTTTGCCCCGGCATTGCGTATCATCTTTATTATTTTACGGCTTGTGGTGCCCCTGACAATGGAGTCGTCTATCACAATCACCCTTTTGCCGTTTATGAGCTCCTTGATGGCGTTAAGCTTTATCTTTACCCCGAAGTGCCTGATGGAGTCTTTTGGCTCAATAAATGTCCTGCCAACATAATGATTTCTTACGATACCCTTGTCAAATGGTATCCCTGACTGTTCAGCGTACCCTATAGCCGCCGGCACGCCCGAATCAGGCACAGGTATTACTATATCGGCATCTACCGGATGTTCTATAGCCAGCATCCTGCCGAATTTTTTCCTTATTGAATGCACATTGGCCCCGAAGATGGAAGAATCGGGCCTTGCGAAATATATAAACTCGAAAACGCACGGGGTAAAAGGCTCGACCTGAAAGGGTTTATACGAAGTAAGCCCGTCCTGGTCGATAACGACTATCTCGCCCGGCTCTATATCCCTTACATACTCGGCTTCTATAAGGTCAAAGGCGCATGTCTCAGAGGCAACGACCCATGAGCCTTTAAGCTTTCCGAGGGAAAGCGGCCTGAACCCGTTGGGGTCGCGCACAGCTATCATCCTCTTTTCTGTAAGGAAAAGAAGCGAGTACGAACCGCGCACCCTTCTTAAAGCAGAGGTAATCCTGTCAACAAGGCAATTCTCCTTGCTTGAGGCTATGAGATGTACGATTATTTCGGTATCCATCGAGGACTGGAATATTGAGCCGTATGCCTCAAATTCAGCCCTAAGCAATGCCGCGTTTATGAGATTGCCGTTATGGGCAAGAGCTATACCTCCCCTTGCGTACTCGACAACAAAAGGCTGGGCGTTTTTTATGTGGGACTCCCCGGCTGTTGAATACCTGACATGTCCGATTGCCGAATTGCCGTGGAGCTTTGCTATGTCGCTGCTTGAAAAGACATCGGCTACCAGGCCCATGCCTTTATGCGAGAACAGTTTTGTGCCGTCAGAGGATACTATGCCGGAGCTTTCCTGTCCTCTGTGCTGGAGTGAATAAAGACCTAAATAAGTAAGGTTTGCGGCCTCGGGGTGCCCGAATATGCCGAAAACCCCGCATTCATCATGAAACCTGTCATCTGCCAGTAATGGATTCATTCTTGTCCTTGGACTGCCTCCGGTATACTCTGCCGCTGATTATGAATTGAGGAATTTCTCTAACGAGCTGCCCCAGACCTCTTTGATCTTTGCGGCGCTCAGGTTTATGAATCTGCCTATCTTAAGCGTATCTCCCTTGACCTTGCCTATCAGCTTTAACCCTGCGCCGTTCTGTTCGCAGATTGAGTTAAGGGCATCGAGGTCTTTTTCCTTGACGGTTACTATTATCCTTGACTGCGCCTCTCCGAAGAGGTCCTCATCAACCCTGCAGCACGGCTCCAATTGCACTTCAGCGCCTTTGATGCCTTTGGGGTTCAGGCACGCCTCGGCAAGGGCAACCGCAAGACCGCCGTCCGAGATATCGTGCGCTGACACTATTATACCAGCCTTGATGGCCTTTAAACAAGCGTCCTGTACATTCCTTTCCTCCTCAAGGTCCATCTGAGGGGGGAATCCCTTCTCAAGTCCATGAATTACCTTGAGATATTCGCTGCCGCCAAGGCCGCCTTCAGAGGCGCCTATGACAGCTATCAAGTCGCCTTCTCCCTTGAACCACTGGGTCGTGTGGTGGATGATATCGTCAATAATGCCTACCATGCCTATTGTGGGCGTAGGGTGTATGGATATCCCTGATGTCTCGTTATAAAGGCTGACATTTCCGCCTATTACAGGCACACCCAGTGCGATGCATGCCTCTTTGATGCCGTCTATGGCTTCTTTCAACTGCCACATCACCTCAGGCCTCTCAGGGTTTCCGAAGTTGAGGCAGTCTGTTAAGGCAATCGGCTTTGCGCCGCTTGCAACAAGGTTCCTTGCGGCCTCGGCTACCGCTATCTCACCGCCAATGAACGGGTCAAGATAGCAATACCTTGAGTTGCAGTCAACTGTCAGGCCAAGGGCCTTATCAGTGCCTTTTATCCTTACTACAGCCGCGTCAGACCCCGGGCAGACCACTGAATCAGTCCTTACCATATGGTCATACTGGCGGTATATCCACTCCTTGCTTGCGATATTGCCTGAAGCAAGTATCTTAAGGAGAGCCTCATTGAAATCCTCAGGCTCAGCAATGGACTCCATATCAAGGGAGTTAAGCTCATCCTGCCACTCAGGCCTTTTGATGGGCCTGTTATATACAGGGGCGTCGTCTGTAAGGAAAGTAACAGGTATCTCGCCGGTTACTTTGCCGCCCTCGACAAATCTTATTGTATTGCCTTCAATGACCCTGCCTATTACTTCGGCCTCAAGGTCCCATTTCCTGAATATCTTTTTGACATCTTCCTCTGTGCCCTTTCTTACGACCATGAGCATCCTTTCCTGTGATTCGGAAAGCATTATCTCATAGGCTGTCATGCCCTCTTCACGCCTGGGCACAGCGTCTATGTTAAGCTCTATGCCTGTATTGCCGCGCGAGGCCATCTCCACGCTTGAAGATGTAAGGCCAGCCGCGCCCATATCCTGTATGCCGACAACATAGTCTGTTTTAAAGAGCTCAAGGCAAGCTTCAAGAAGGAGCTTTTCCGCAAACGGGTCGCCGACCTGAACTGTCGGACGCCTCTCCTCTCCGCCTTCGCCGAATACATCTGATGCCATTGTCGCGCCGTGGATTCCGTCCCTTCCGGTCTTGCTTCCTACATATATTACGGGGTTTCCTATGCCTGCGGCCTTGCCTTTGAATATCTTGTCCTTTTTGACAAGCCCAGCTGTCATGACATTTACAAGGCAGTTGCCGTTATATGAGTCGTTGAAATAAACCTCTCCGCCGACTGTGGGCACCCCTATGCAGTTGCCGTAGCCCGCAATGCCTGCCACAACACCCTCAACAAGGTACTTTGTGCGGGAGTTCTCAAATGAGCCGAAACGGAGCGAATTGAGCAGGGCTATAGGCCTTGCGCCCATTGTGAAGATATCTCTCAATATTCCGCCGACCCCTGTTGCCGCGCCCTGATAAGGCTCGATGAATGACGGGTGGTTATGGCTCTCCATTTTGAAGGCCACCGCCAGGTCGCCGCCAATATCGACTATGCCTGCGTTCTCACCCGGCCCCTGCAATACATACTTGCCTTTTGTCGGGAAGTTCTTAAGATGCATCCTTGAAGATTTATACGAGCAATGCTCGCTCCACATTACCGAGAATATGCCAAGCTCAAGCATATTCGGCTCCCGTCCAAGCGAACTTACTATCCTGTCATACTCCTCGGCTGTCAGGCCGTGCTCTTTTACTATATCAGCGGTTATCTTCATCTTTTATCCGACTTATATCCTTCTTTATTTGATTGTGTAGCACCAACCGAACCTGTCGGCAAGCTCCCCGTACTGGATGCCTGTGATAGTATCGTACATCTTCTGAGAGAACGGGCCTATATTGCCATCATTAATAATGAGATTATCCCCTCCGTGCTGTATCTCGCCAACCGGTGAGATTACCGCGGCTGTGCCTGTGCCGAATACTTCCTTAAGCCTGCCTTCGCGGGAGGCCTTGAAGACCTCATCAATTGAGATCTTTCTCTCTGTTATCTTTACGCCCCAATCCTTGGCAAGGCAGATGACCGAGTCCCTTGTAACTCCGGAAAGCACAGAGCCTTCAAGGGATGGCGTTACAAGCTCATCTCCGATAAGGAAGAAAATATTCATTGTGCCGACTTCTTCGATATATCTCCTCTCGATGGCGTCAAGCCATAATACCTGTGAAAAGCCTTTCTTCTTTGCTTCATCCGCAGGCAGCAGGCTTGCCGCATAGTTGGCAGGGGTCTTTGCAGAACCTAATCCTCCCCTTACAGCCCTTACGAACTCTCCTGAGGTGGTAAGCTTTACCGGGTTTATGCCCTCTTTGTAATAGGCGCCTACCGGAGAAGTAATTATATAAAATTTGTATGTTTCGGAAACCCTGACGCCGAGGAAGTTATCTGTGGCGAATATGAACGGCCTTATGTAGAGGGAAAAACCTTTTTTCTTTGGTATCCATTCCCTGTCAAGCTTTATCAGTTCGGTGAGGCCAGCGCTGAATATCTCATAGCTCATCTCCGGGATGCATAGCCTCTTTGCCGACCTGTTCATCCTTGCGTGGTATGTCTCAGGCCTGAATATGTTTATGGAGCCGTCTTTTGTGTAGAAGGCCTTGAGCCCCTCGAATATCGCCTGCCCGTAATGGAGGCATGTAAGAGCCGGAGATACCTCAAAGGTGCCGAAGGGCATCACCCTTGGCTGCCTCCAGCCGCCCTCTGAATAGTCGAGTGAGAACATATGGTCTGAAAAAATCGACCCGAACCCCGGATTATCGAGGGTTTCTTTTTTTAGCCTGCTTGCCTGCGTCCTGATTATCTCTATTCCAGCTTCTATCATATCCCGTAACCTAAGATGATTTTTTTGCGTATATCTCTATTGTGCCGCCGTAGCCCGCTATCGCCTCAAAGACCGAAAGGAGCATGGAGGCCGGAAGCGCTATCGGCATCAATGCGAACATCATTGCAAGGCTCAAATATGCCTTTTTGGCCTCGCTTTTAGATCTCAGGAAGTCATAGAACAGGTTACTTCGGAATCCCAGTGAGTTGAATACGCTCTGAAGGTATCCGTAAGGGTTATATTCAAAAGAGAAATGCTTTACCCCCTCAGATTTAAACCCGTATTTTCCAAGCAGTGTCAAAAGGTTCTTAAGCGAGTAATGATAAAGATGAAATGGCGGGTCGAGGTGGAACCAGCTTTTGCCTGTCATCTTTGCCTGAAGGCTCCCTGCATTGGGTACGGCAACTACCAACAGCCCACCCGGCTTAAGTATCCTCGCGCATTCCTTTAGCGCGGCATCAGGATTTCTCAGGTGCTCGAAAACATGCCAGAATGTAACAGCGTCAAAATGCGCGTCAGGAAACTTTATGGTATCGAGGCTTCCGCACCTCAGGTCCATGCCGACCTTCCTGCCATGCCCCTCTATGCGGCTGTCAAGCTCAAGGCCTGTCGGGGTCCAGCCCCTTTCTTTCATAAGGGCAAGAAAATCGCCCCTTCCGCAGCCCACATCGAGGATTTTACCTTTTTTGGCGTATCGTTCTACCCTCTTGCAGCGCTCTACCCTGATGACCTTTACTATCTTTTCAATGGGAGAGAAGAACCTTGTGGAGTCATTCTCCCTGTATGTGCTTGAATATATCCTCTTAAGCTCTTTTTCATCGAGGAAAGGAGTGGTCTTGCCGAGCCCGCAGGAGCCGCAGAACTCGACCCCGTAAATCCCTCCTTCGGCAGCCATTCCCTTGAAACCTGATTCAAATGAGCCGCCGCACAAAAAACACCTGCCCTGCGCTGATTTCGTCTTTTTAGAGGGTTTCGACATTCGGTAAAAAACCTTGCTCGACTTAAAAAGTTAAAATAACCTAAAACAATTGAAATGACAAGCGTAAATAAAGAAGACAGACAGAACGGACTGGGGCTTATTTGCTGAAAAAAATGACCTGAGGCTTCCCTTGTTACTCCTTGCTTTTGTCTTTTTTCTCAAGCTCCTTTATCATCCTTTTTGCCTTCTCGATTATTTCTTTCTCGTCTTTATATTTCATCAGCTTTACTGCTTCGTCAATATCGACCCATCTGCACTCATCGACCTCTTCATCATGGTCAGTGACATTGCCGGACAGATACTCCATAAGGAAAAAATAGACCATCTTGAAAAAACGCCTTGTCTCATTCTTTTCCGTATCTTTAAATGTAAAAAAATATTCTATGTGGCCGAGCTTATCGAGTATCTTGCCTTCAAGGCCTGTCTCTTCCCTGACCTCCCTGTGGGCTGTACGGGCAAGGTTCTCGCCTTTTTCAGCAGTGCCTTTGGGAAGTCCCCAGACCTTTCCTCCCTTTACGGAGATAAGGGCTACTTCATAGGAATCCCCTTTAGGCCTATAGATAACTCCCCCGGCTGATATCTGCCGCTCGGTATTCATCAAGCCCCCTCTATGTTCTTAAGCCCCTCTTCCCTTGCTATGGCAAGCGCGTCCTCATACTCCTGCCTTGTTATCTCCCTTGTAATCCTCTCATCCATGAACGCCTTGAAGCAAGGCCTGTACTGGTCCATTATGTTTACATATGTATCGGCAGATATTTCTTTTGCGATAAACCTCATCACCTCTCTGGTGCCCGCAAGCCCTTCAGGCAATACCAGATGCCTTACGATAAGCCCCTTTTGAGCTATCCCGTTCTTATCGATTACCAAATCCCCTATCTGGCGGTGCATCTCCTTTACAGACGACTGCACGCATTTTACATAATCGGGGGCAAGGGAGAGGTTAAGGGCAATTGTCGGGTCAGAGTATTTGATATCAGGCATATATATATCGAAGATGCCTTCCAGGAGCTTGATTATATTGGCCTCTTCATATCCCCCGCAGTTATACACAAGGGGCACATCAAGGCCGTTCTCAATTGCTTTCGGGAGGCTTTCGACTATCTGGGCTATCTGGTGGGTCGGAGTCACGAAGTTGATGTTGTGGCAGCCCTTCCTTTGCAGGTTGACCATGATGGCGGAGAGCTCATCGCTTGATATCTCTTCACCGTCACAGCCGTGGCTTATGTCTGAATTCTGGCAGAAAACGCATTTAAGGTTGCATCCTGCCATGAAAATGGCGCCGCTTCCGCCGTGGCCAACAAGAGGGGGCTCTTCACCGAAATGAGGCATTACGGAGGCTATAAAAGGGAGTTTTGCGGCATTGCATACGCCCCTTGCGCCTTTTACCCTGTCCACACGGCATCTTCTTGGGCAAAGCACGCAGCTTTTAAGGATTTCATTGAGCGTAGAAATCCTCTTGGACAGCTCCCCTGTTTCATATAGTTTTATGTAAGAAGGACGGAACCTCATAGACACGGACCTTTCCTGAATAATTTACAGGAAAGCCGCGCCTCAGGCAATAAAAAACATGGCAGGATAACAAATTCCGAAAGGTTTTACGGCTTTTTACATATTTTAAAGAGTAGGCTTGCTTCCGCCTTCGGTCTGGCTCTGGCACCTTATGCAGAACTCGGCAAACGGGACTACTTTCAGGCGGTCTTCATCAATATCCTCATTGCACCTGCTGCAGGTGCCATATGTGCCGTCATCAAGCTTTCTCAAGGCTGAGTCCATCTCTTCAAGCTGCTGCCTTCTGATGTCGCTTATCGCCATGCCCGTATCCTCTATCATGTCGATAAGGGCAAGCTCTTCAAAATCATGGGGATTGTCGAACTGAGCGTTATACTCCTTGCCGAGCTTTCTGAAAAGCTCATCCCTCAGGTCGTTCCACATCTTCCTTTTTTGGTCCAGCAGCATCTTTTTTAAACGCTTTTCCCTCTGGCCATTATTCACGAACATCAATTATCCTCCTTTAGGGAACCTCTGATTAATTCATTGAGTAGTCTTTGCGAGCGCAGCGAAGCAATCTCGTTTTCAGGTAAATCAAGCAGTTGGAGATTGCTTCGTCGTTTCACTTCTCGCAATGACAGCAGAAACGAGAATTAATCAGAGCTTCCTTAGATTAAAACCTCCTGCAAATTTAATCCAAGGCTCATTAAAATTTGATGAGAATCAGCACACAGGGTGCTCACCCATTGAAAGCTCTGTGGTAAAGGCCGCAATGCCCGAGAGCATCTCACCAAGGATAAGAGAGACATTTTTTTCCAAAAATCTTACATCAAGCTTCCTGCCGGGTATTGCCCTTACATATACCTGCTTTGGCTCATTTATGGGAGAACCTATCTGGCTCAAGAGCCATACATAGACTTCCTTGAGCCCGTCAATGCGCTCGTATAGTTCATTTGCCATCCTGTGGGCAAGGATTGTGTAGATTTTACCGACATGGCTTACCGGGTTTTTGCCTGCGGCAGCCTCTGTACCCATTGGCCTGTTTAGAGAGATGACCCCGTTCACCCTGTTTCCCCTCCCGACCTGGCCTGAATCGGCATCCTCTGCGGAAGTGCCGAGAAGGGTCAGATAGACCCCGCTTACGCCGTGGCCTTTAATATCGAGCGAGTTAAAATTAAGGGTTATCTTTTTAAAGGGCAGTTCTGACAGATATTGCGTAATAGCTGAATTTATTTCAGCTTTCTTTTTAAAATAATCTTTTTCTGATTTTATGAGCGCTGACATGAGCGGGCAGGCGACAGTGATATCAAGCTCGCTCCCCTTTCTTATGCCCATAACCTTTACATCTTCGCCTGTCTCAGGGAACCTGAGCTTAAAAGCAGGGGAATTTATAAACCTCTCGACTTCAAGGACGGCCTTTTCAGTAGATGTAAGGGGGGCATAACCGACTGAGGCGGATGTGTCATTCGCGCCTTTGACCTTGCCCTTGCGGCTGAAGATATCGGACAGCTCTACTGAACCGGGCTGGAGGACGACTTTTATTTTAATATCCCTTTTCGGGTTTACATGCCTTAGATTTTCCCTGAACCAATCGGAGATGGTGGCCTTGGCTATCTCGGCTACGGGTATCTTTGTCTTACCCACTGAGAAGGTCGCCCTGTCGCCCACATAAAGCTCCATCGGCTTAAGCACCCTTCCACCTCCGAATGCCTTCTCGACCTGACCGGCTACCAGAAGCCCTTTATCGATATTGTGATGGAGTACCTCTCCGAACCTCTTGATATACTCCCTGCTGAGCGCAACAGAAACCCTGTCCATGGCAGAGTCGCAGATGTAGTCAGGGTGTCCCACACCCTTCCTCTCCACTATCTCCACAGCCTGCTCGCCTACAGGCATATGCCTTGCCAGCTCTATCGATATCTCACTCACAAAGACAGGCCCGCGCTAATATTAAGGTTTAAGTTTTTGCGGCAATTACGCTTTTATTTTGGATTTTTTATTGGCATATCTCTCAATTTTACTATAAGCGCAGCCGCAGTACTTCTGCCTGTACAGGCCAATGGTGCGGGATTGGTCAATCCCATCCTGCCAGTCTGCCCTAAAGTCCTCATAGTAGAAAAGTATGCCGTATTTTTCAGCGAGGTCAACTCCGATTCCCTTTATTAATTCATGGTTCTGGTATTTGCTGTAAAGAAGTGACGATGAAAAACTTTCAAACCCGTTTGCCTTGGCAGCCTTTGCAGTAGCCTCAAGGCGCGTTGAGTAGCAGTATTCGCATCTGATATTCATGGGCGGATATTTGGGGCTGCCCTCAATCGATGCCTTCATGCCCTTTATGAACTCAACGGGTTTGTACTCCTCATCGCAGATGAGATTGACTGAAAGATAAGAGGCAAGGGTTTTGACAGCCTCAAGCCTTTTCCTGAACTCTGAATAAGGGTGGATATTCGGGTTATGGAAAAAACCCCAGACTTCGGCCTTGCCCTGCAGGATGGTCTTAAGCGGTATTATTGAGCACGGGCCGCAGCACATATGCACAAGTATGCGTCCCATTGGTTTTGGTGCGGGTTCCAATTAATTACCTTTTTTATTTAAAATCTTATCGGGTGTTGACGGATAAATCAAGCAGGGGGCTTAAAAGAGGTCTTCCTGCTTTGTCTTTTCATTTGCCTTGTATTGCCTGCCCATATGCTCATAAGCAAGGCGCGTGGCAACCCTGCCCCTTGGGGTCCTGTTTATATAGCCCTCCTGAAGCAGGTACGGCTCATAGAGGTCTTCTATTGCATCCCTCTCTTCATGCAGGGCTGAGGCAAGCGCCTCTACCCCCACGGGGCCTCCCCCGAACATATCTATTATGGTCAGGAGTATTCTCCTGTCCATCTTGTCAAAGCCCTTTGAATCTATCTCAAGCATTGTAAGGGCCTTTGCGGCAACATCCCTTGTGATGACCCCTCCTGCCTTGACCTGAGCGTAGTCACGCACCCTTCTGAGCAATCGGTTGGCTACCCTTGGCGTACCCCTTGACCTGTGGGCTATTTCGGAGGCACCGTCAGGCGTCATCTCGATATTAAGGATGGAAGAAGACCTTGTTACGATAGTTTGAATCTCATCAGGAGTATAGAAATCAAACCTTAAGATAACCCCAAACCTGTCCCTCAAGGGAGATGTCAGGAGCCCTGCCCTTGTGGTAGCGCCGATTAAAGTGAACCTGGGTATCTCTATCTTAACGGAACGGGCGGAAGGGCCCTGCCCGATCATAATATCTATGTGGTAGTCTTCCATCGCAGGATAGAGGATTTCCTCTATCACATTTGAAAGCCTGTGTATCTCATCGATGAAAAGGACATCTCTTTCTTCAAGGTTGGTAAGTATGGCGGCAAGGTCGCCTGCCTTTTCTATGACAGGGCCTGATGTTGATTTAAGGTTACTGCCAAGCTCATTGCAGATGATATTTGCCATCGTGGTCTTGCCAAGGCCCGGAGGCCCGTAAAAAAGCACATGGTCAAGAGCCTCTCCCCTGGCCTTTGCCGCATCGACAAAGATCTTAAGATTCTCCTTTAACTTTTCCTGCCCGACAAAATCATCTATAAACCTCGGCCTCAGGCTCTGCTCAAAGCCTTCGTCCTCTGGTATCTTTACAGGGGCTATTTCACGCTCATCCATATTGAATTCCGAACTGAAAGATTATTTTTTCGACAGGTGCTTCAATGCCTCTTTAAAAAGTTCCTCAAAGCCGTAACTCTTAAGTATTGCCTTTGCCTTTTTCACGGCATCTTCTGCCTGCGCGCTCTTGTACCCGAGGTTCTCAAGGGCTGAGGATACATCAGAGGTGATTGTATCCTTCTCCTGCGGCACAGTTGTCTTAAGCTCAACCGTCTTACCGATGTTTTTGACCTTATCCTTAAGCTCAAGTATCATCCTCTCAGCGGACTTGCCGCCAATGCCGGGAATGGAGCTTAAGCGTGCCTTGTCCGAAGAAGAAATTGCCGTAAGCAGGTCGTCAACAGGAATTCCTGAGAGGATATTCCTTGCAAGCTTCGGCCCTATGCCTGAGACGCTTATAAGGAGCTGGAACGCGTCCTTCTCTTCGGTTGTCAAAAAACCGTAGAGCTGTATCGCGTCCTCTTTTACATTGGTATGCACCCTAAGGGCAAGAAGGCAGTCAAGTTCAGGGAGTTTATAAAAAGTGGAAAGCGGGATAAAGACCTCATAGCCTACCCCGTTCACATCAATGATAACAGATTCGATTGTTTTATGGATAAGTCTGCCGTTTATGTACGCTATCATATGGAGGGCTTTACCGGCTTTGACGCTGCTTTTACAAGCTCTTTGTAATCCGCAGCCGAGTACTTCAAAGTGCCTTTAGGGCCGTGGTGTATATGGCATATTGCGATTGCAAGGGCATCGGCAGCATCAGCCTTTGAAACCGCAGGCGTTTTAAGGAGGGCCTTTACCATCTTCTGCACCTGGTCTTTTGTAGCTGCCCCGTAGCCCACTACAGCCTGTTTAACAGCCCTTGGGGCGTATTCAAAGACCTCAAGCCCGTTTGAGGCCGCGCTGAGGAGGGCCACACCCCTTGCATGCCCGAGCATGATGGCGCTCCTTACATTCTTTGAAAAAAAGAGGGATTCTATCGCAACTGCTTCAGGCTTGAACTCGTTAAATACTTCTTTAAGCCCTTCTGATATCTTTAAAAGGCGTTCAGGGAGCGGCATATCCGCGCCTGCGGAAATAGTGCCGTCGGCAATATGAAGAAGTTTGCCTGCCCCGCCTTTTTCCACTACTCCATAGCCTGTATTGATGCTTCCGGGGTCTATGCCCAATACTCTCAAATCGCCCTCTTGGACTTAAGCAAGGTTAGCCATCTCTTCATCTGAGATATCGAAGTTAGCGTAAACTGTCTGCACATCGTCAAGGTCTTCAAGCTCCTCAAGGAGATTTAATACCTGCTGCGCTGTCTTACCTTCGACCTTTACCGTATTCTTGGGCACCATTATAATATCGGCGTTGCTGTATTTAAGCCCTGCCTTGTCAAAAGCGACTTTAACATTATTGAATTCATGAGGCGCGGTATATACCTCAAAGACCTTATCGTCCTGATTCGGCTGGACATCATCTGCGCCAGCCTCAAGGGCGGCATCCATGAGCTTATCTTCGGTTATGGAGCTCATGTCAAAGGTAAAAACGCCCTTTTTATCGAACATATATGCAACCGAGCCGCTCTGGCCAAGGCTTCCGCCAAAGCTTGAGAACGCATGCCTTACCTCTGAAGCGGTCCTGTTCCTGTTATCGGTCATGAAGTCTACAAGCACAGCGACACCGCCCGGCCCATAGCCTTCGTAAGTGCCCTCTTCATAAGTGACATTCTGAAGCTCGCCTGCGCCTTTTTTTATAGCCCTTTCAATATTGTCAGCAGGCAGGTTCTCGGCCTTTGCCTTATCTACCGCAAGCCTTAGCCTCGGATTGCCGTTTATGTCACTGCCGCCTGTCTTTGCGGCTACCATTATCTCTTTTACCAGTTTTGTAAAAACCTTGCCTTTTTTGGCATCTGTTTTGGCTTTCTTGTGTTTGATATTAGCCCATTTGGAATGCCCGGACATTTGGAATAACCCCCGTTTTATAAAAATATTTTTTATTTGTGAACAATTAAATACTCATACCACAGAATATCGGATTTTTCAATTTTCAAATGAGGTATTTAAAAAAGGGAGGTGCGGATGGCGTTTTCCGGGTTTTACATAGAGAGGTTTTTTACTGTAGAAGACAGTAGAAGCCGGGCAAGCAACGGCTGCCCGGCTTCATCGATTATTATGATTCTTTTATCCCAAGGTCCTTCATCTTGGCAAGCAGGGTATTCCTGTGCATCTTCATCTCTTTGGCTGCCTCTATCCTGTTCCAGTTGGTCTTATTCAGGATGCCTATTATATAGTGCCTTTCAAAGGATTTAAGCGCATCCCTGAAGTCCTTTTGCTCGCCTGTTGACAGCCCTTCGATATCAGCGCAGAACATTCCCACCGGAAGGTCATTATAATTTATCTCCTGCCCCTCACGGGCCAATACCACAAGCCTCTCGATAAGGTTTTCAAGCTCCCTGATATTACCCGGCCATGAATAATTAACAAGCGCGTTTATGGCATCGCTCGAAATGCCGGGCACGAACTTATTGCATTTTCTCCCGTGCTTTTTAAGGAAGTGCTGGATAAGGAGAGGTATATCTTCCTTTCTTTCACGAAGCGGCGGAAGCTCTATGGGAACGACCTTTAGCCTGTAGTACAAGTCCTCCCTGAAGTTGCCTTTCCTTACCTCTTTTTCAAGGTCAACATTTGTTGCCGCCATAACCCTGATATCTACTTTAATGAGGATGTTGCCGCCGACTCTCTCAAACGATTTCTCCTGCAATACCCTCAAAAGCTTTATCTGCAGATGCATTGGAAGGGTCGCGACTTCATCCAGAAAGATTGTGCCTCCGTCAGCGTACTCGAACTTTCCGATCTTTTTTGTGTGGGCCCCTGTGAAGGCGCCCCTTTCATGGCCGAAAAGCTCGCTTTCCATAAGCTCTGCGGGCACTGCCCCGCAATTTACCGCAACAAAGGGTTTCCCTTTTCTTGAGCCTATTGACTGAACTGCCCTTGCTACAAGCTCCTTGCCTGTTCCGCTCTCCCCTGTTATCAGGATACTTGAAGAGGTGATGCTTACCTTTTGTATCAGGTCAAATATTGCCCTCATCTTAGGGGATTTGCTTATTATCTCCCCATAGCCGTTCTTGTTCCTGAGTTCCTCTTTCAGATAATCAACCTCGCTTTTAAGCGTCAGCTTATCCGTATATCTTTTAATTGTAAGGAGAAGGTCCTCGTCATCGAATGGCTTTGTAATATAATCATATGCGCCTTTCCTGAGAGAGGCTACAGCCTGCTGGGCGCTGTCCGAGGCAGAAAGCATCACCACCCCTATCTCATTGTCAAACTCTTTTATCTTCTCAAGCAGCCTTATGCCGTCGGTATCAGGAAGGTTCACATCCAGAAGCACAAGGTCAACCGGCCCTGACCTTATTGCCTCAAGCGCGCTTTTCCCGTCCCTTGCCGCTACTATCATGTACTTATCCCTTAAAAGTACCTGAAGCATCTCCCTTACAGGCTGTTCATCATCCACTACCAGAATAACAGGTCTTCTCATGCCCACCACCGTTTTTAGAATGAAGTTTCTTGCTGGCTGCCCCATTAAAATACCTCTCAGGTTGTCATTTTCGGGATTTCCTGTTAACAAACAATTTCATTACACTTATTGTTTAACAGAAATAGGGCAGCCTGTCAACTATTTTTACATATTATGTTTAAATTTTATTTTGCGAGAACTTCCGGATAATTCTGCGGTGAGTTTCTGTGGTGAGATATCCCTTGGATTTTATTACATTTTATTGCTTTTTCAGATAAGATTTTCGTGCTCTATGCCGTAGCTTCTGATTTTTCTGTACAGGTGGCTCCTTTCTATGCCGATGGCCTCCGCAGTGCGGGCGATATTGCCTCCGAATTCCTTCAGTTTCCTTGAGATAAATTCCCTTTCAAAGTCTTTCCTCGCCTCTTTAAGGAGGTTTGACCTGAATATATTGGTATTCTGGTGTATGGGCTGCTGAGATCCTTTTATGTAAAGCGGTATGTCATCAGGCGTAATCACATTTGAAGGCGCCATAATGACAAGTCTTTCCATGAGGTTCTTAAGCTCCCTGACATTGCCGGGCCAGCTGTAGTTTACAAGTATATCCATTGACTCAGGGGTGACAGTCATGACCTCGCGCGCCATCTCCCTGGCAAACTCCTTGAGAAAATGGCCCATAAGAAGCGGTATGTCTTCTATCCTGTCGCGCAGAGGCGGCACATGGAATGGTATTACATTGAGCCTGTAGTACAGGTCTTCCCTGAAGGTGCCCTTTGTAATAGCCTCTCTCAGGTCTTTGTTTGTCGCGGCTATTACCCTGACATCGACCGTGATGCGCTCAGTGCCCCCTACCCTCTCAAAGCTCTTCTCCTGCAATATCCTCAATATCTTAGCCTGCGTCTTGAGGCTCATATCCCCTATCTCGTCAAGGAATATCGTGCCTTTATCCGCAAGGTCGAACTTGCCTTTTTTCTGGGCTATCGCGCTTGTGAAAGAGCCCTTCTCATGGCCGAAAAGCTCGCTTTCGATGAGGTCTTCGGGGATTGCCGCGCAGTTGACCTCGATAAAGGGCTTACCCGACCTGTTGGAAAGGAGCTGGATATTCTTTGCGACAAGCTCCTTACCCGTGCCGTTCTCTCCCGTTATCAAAACCCAGCTATTGGCAGGCGCAACCCTCTTTATATCATTCTTAAGGGCGGTTATCTTCCTTGACTGCCCGATTATCTCGTACTTCGACCACTCCTTGTTCCTTAAAAGGCTGTTCTCTTCGATAAGCCTTTTATGCTCAAGGGCATGCTCGGCAGTCAGTATTACTTTATCGAGCGAAAGAGGCTTTTCTATGAAGTCATACGCGCCAAGCTTTGTTGTCTTGACTGCGGTCTCAATATTGGCGTGGCCTGATATCATTACAACGGGGATGGAAGGGAAGCGCTTTTTTATCTCGTTTAAAGCGTCAATGCCGTCCATTCCGGGCAGCCATATGTCAAGCAATATGATATCCGGGGTAGCGGTGTCGAGCTTTTTTAACGCCTCCTCAGCGGAGCCCGCAAGAAGGACCTCATAACCCTCGTCCTTGAATACGCCCTGAAGCGCGTCTCTTATATCTTTTTCATCATCAACTACAAGGATTGTCTTCATATTGAAATAGCCTTTACCGGCAGTTCTATGATGAATCTCGTACCGTTCGGAGTATTGTCTTTGACCCTGATGTACCCGTTATGGTCAGCGATGATGTTGCTGACGATTGCAAGCCCAAGGCCTGTGCCGGATTTCTTGGTTGAGAAATACGGCTCAAAGAGCTTATGCTTTGCCTCAGCAGGAATGCCTGTTCCGTTATCTATCACCTCAAGCCTTGCAAGCTGAAGCTCTTCGACGAAAAGTGTCTCTATCCTTACACAACCCTGCTCGCCTACTGCGGCTATCGCATTATCGATAAGATTTATCAGCACCCTCTTTATCTGGTCGCGGTCAATATCAAGCACCGGAAGCCTCCTGTCAACAGAAGACTCGAACGCAATCTTTCTCTGCCCAGCCTTATAGAGTGAGAGCGTCTCGTTTACTATCTCATTCAAATCATTGGAGCTTGGGTTTGAGGCCGGCATCCTGGCAAAGCTTGAGAACTCATTTACAAGGGTCTTAAGCTCATCTACCTGCTTGATTATCGTAGCCGTACATTCATCGAAGACAGTATCATCTTCGGGAAACTTATCAAGATATTTTTTACGCAGCCTCTGGGCTGAGAGCTTTATGGGAGTAAGCGGATTTTTTATCTCGTGCGCTATCCTTCTTGCGACCTCTTTCCACGCGAACATCCTCTGGGTCTTAAGCAGATGGGTGAGGTCATCGAGGACAGCTACCATGCCGAGGTAGTTGCCTGCCTCATCCTTAAGCGCATTGAGATTGACAAGGACTGTCATTACCTTGTCTTTGACATCGATGCGCATCTGCTTCTCCATCGCTTCCATGCCAAGGTCGTTCATCTCGCGTATCATCTCACGGAAGACCTCCCTGTCTTCCTGCCTGAGGACCTCCTTGTAGTTCTTGCCAAGGTCTGAGCCTTCATCAAGCCCAAGTATCTCGGCGGCGACCCTGTTAAGGGATACTATCCTTCCAAGCTTATCAATCGAGATGACGCCAGCCGGAACATTGCCGAGGACTATTTCAATATACCGCCTCCTCTGGTCAAGCTCCGTGTTCGTGCGCCTTAAATCAAGGTTTGCCTCTTCAAGCTTGACCTTGCCTGCCTTAAGGTCCTCTGTCATCCTGTTGAATGATTTTACAAGCAGACCTATCTCGTCATTCGACTCTACTTTTATCTTGTAATCAAGGTTTCCGCTGGCAATGGCGTGCGTTCCTTCGGCAAGCTCGTGTATTGGGACGGTCAAGTCCTTTGCCAGATACCTTCCTATCCAGATGGAGAAGAATACAATGAGAAGCGTTATCACAAGAAGTATTATGAAGTAGCTTGCCTTGACAGGGTTTTTTAAAAGCTTTAACTGCTTGTAAGCGTCAAAGGCGGCAGATATTTCCTTCATCTTGTGCATGAGGCTTCGGGGCACATAATAGCTTACTACAACCACTCCTGCGATTTTATTCGGGTCAGAGACGGAAGGGATAGGCGTTATGCCCCTTACCACATCCCCTACCTGCATTGTCTGCACAAAGCCTAATGCGTCTCCCCTCAAGGCCTTTATGACATAATCCCGTTCGATATCAGGGACCATGTTCTTGTTTATCTTATCCGAGATAGTATAGATGATCTTTGTGCCGTCAGCCCTGAATACCTCGATGGTAGAGAAGTCATTTTCTACCATCTTATACTCGATGAACTCCCTCAACTTGTCAGTATCTGAATTAAAGCCCTGCTTGTTTGCCGACACTGCTATATTGCGGGAAGCTGAGGCAACTCTATCCGCCATATCCTTATAGTAGTTCTGCGCAAGCTCAAGGGACTCTTTAAGGGAATCCTCTATCTTGATGCCGAACCATCCGTCAATGCTCTTATTGATAAAGCCGATAACGACGAAGAACAATATGAAGGTAGGTACAATGGTGAATGTGACGAAAGAGGTGATGAGCTTTGTCATGAGCCTGGAGCCCATGACCTTTCTCTTTCGCTCTATATAGAGCTTTACCGTGTTCCTTAAGACAAGGAATATCAGGAGCACGAGAAGTATGATGTTTATGTTTATGAGCCCGAGGAGGAAGATGTTCGTGGCGATTGGGACATCGCCGCTTATCAAGGAGATGTGGGACTCGATGTAGGTTAAGAGAATAATGGCAGGGACGACAAAAAGGATTATGAAGAACTCCCTGCGCCGCCTCTTCTGTTCGACCTCTAATTTCTGGGTTTCATTCATAATTGCCTATGGTATGAACCTATAGGAATACCAGCCTGTCTCAAAATCCCAGAATTTCATAAAGAACAGAACATAATCAAGCAGCAGAGGCATCTCTACCGTATGCAGCTCAGCCTTTATCCTGAACTCGTACTCCTCGCCCATCCTGACAGGCGAATAAGGGGCCACGGCTACCGAGCTTGCTGTTGTCATAAGCCTTTTCATCTCGCCGAAGTCCTTTGTCCTTATTCCCTTTTCATTGCCCTCTCCGAATATTATCTCGTACTCTTCCTTGAGCGAGTCATATTTGACCGTATGCTTGAATTCCCATTTGCCTAACTGCTCATTGGGCCAAAGGCTGTTTACTTTATTGAGCTCGATAATGAAATTGAATGAAGTAGGTATGCCGCTTTTTATAGCCTCTTCTATATCCTTGGTAAAAGCTCCCCTCACAAGGAAAGAGACCTTAAGCGGCGCTTTCGCTACGGTTACATCGTCTATTCTTGCCTCTTCGCAAATACCAAAAGAAGGCAGGAGCAGAAATGATAAGAATATCAGGCAGGATAGGAGTTTCTTCACGGCCTTTGTCCAACCGGGCTTAAAGGCCCGTGGTTATCAGATTGTTAAAATAAAAAATCCTGTATCAAAACTGTGGAGATGGCATACAGGATAACAGAATGGTCGATTTAATTTAAGCTGCCCGCAATTACAGTTCAGACCCCAGAAATATAACCAATTTCTGCCTAAAAAGCAAGCTTGCAAACGCCCATTTTCCCGTTGATAATCAGGCCGCCTTATTGTTATATTAGGCTTGTACCTCTTGGAGAATGGGAACGGATGGACGATTCAAGGAAAAAGATGAGGGAGATACACGATGAAGTGCCTCCCGATTATTACGACAGGTCCATGGCGGAAAACCCCTTCCAGCGGTTCTGGCATAAGAGCAGGGTCTCAGCCATTTCCGACCTCCTTAGGGGCGAGGACGCCAGGATGCTCGACATAGGGTGCGGGGGCGGCACTCTGCTTGACCTTATAAGCAGGAACGCCAAACTTAACTGGTCAGCAGGCATTGACGCCTCTTTCGGGGCGATAAAATACGCGAACACCCGCCACAGGGGCCCTAAGTTCCTGTGCGCCGACTTCTATGAGCTCCCCTTCAAAGACTCCACCTTTGGGCTCATAACTGCCATTGAAGTCCTTGAGCACCTGCACGACCCCAAGGTCGCGCTCCTTGAGCTTAACAGGTGCCTTAAAAAGAAAGGCAAGATACTCATACTCGTACCCAATGAGAACAACCTTCTTTTCCGTGTTATCTGGTTTTTCTGGACAATGGGGAAAGGCAAGGTCTGGAAAGAGGCCCATGTCCAGCAGTTCACCAGAAAAAGCCTTGAAGCGCTCCTGAACTCAGCGGGCTTCAAGGTCATAAAGACAAAGATGTTCCTCCTCGGAATGCTTATGGCAATGAAAGCCGTCAAGGAATAAACTCCGGCTCACCCATACCCTTAACCTCTCACAATCCATCTTCTTGACTCTGCCCCTTTTGGTTTTATAGTTGAAATAGGGCTGTTTTGTATTCGGAAATCAAGCGGATAGCCGTGCAATTTCATATGTCAAGGAGGTCTCAATATTGCACACTTTAACCTCAACGATGTAAATATAGACCAGCTTGTGTCTAATGTGAAGATGATAGGCAGGGACAGGGCTGAGAGGCTCCTTAAATACCGTGATGAGCATGGCGGTTTTAAGGATTGGAGCGATGTTGATAATGTACCCGGCTTCTCAAAAAAGATGATAGATGACCTTCAGCATGCAGGCGCCACAATAGACGGAGGCGGCGCAAAAGAAGCAAGAGGAAGAAAACACTAAAAAAGCGGGCAGCCGAAGGGCAGCAACCCTGTCCTTCGGCGGGAATAATATTTGAAGGCGCAATTGCGCGGAGGAAAACCTAAGGAACAGGCATGGCTTAATTTATTTTGTCCCTGAGATGCGGCTCAAGCCTGCGGCAGCTATTTCAGAATTCGGGTCTATTTCAAGAGCGGCCTCAAATGCGGTTTTAGCATACTGGGCATTTCCAAGTTGCATATACGACATTCCAAGCCCTATGTAGGCATCGATATAATCAGGCTTAAGGTCAACCGCTGTACGGAAGTGTTGTACCGCGTCAGCGAACTTGCCTGCCTTGCCGTAGACCATACCAAGCTCGTTATGAAGAGTATAATTGTTTTTCGCGATAATGAGCGTCTTTTCCAGCTCTTCTATCCCGCCCTGCACATTACCCCTTCTCAGATACGCATGCGCCAGATTAGCGTGCGGTATTGCTGAGTTCGGAGCTCCCTTTGCCATATCGCTGTAAAAGAGGTAATCATCGCCCCAGACATGGTTCCTGTAAGCTGTCAAAACGATAAAGACTACAAGCATAGCTGTTACAATGGCAGGCACTGCCTTTGAAATTGAGGTCTGCCTCAAAGTCAAAATCGCCATTGCAGCCAGGATGGAATAACCGATAGACGGCAGATAGAGATACCTTTCTGCAATGGAAAAATCACCGAGCGTGCCAATATTAAGCACAGGGGCAAGCGCCAGAAAAGTCCATATGAGCGCATAGGCAGGGCGCTTCTTGCCAAGGATAAGCAAAAAGACCGCACCAGCCCCGGCGATTAAAAGAAGCAATACAGCAAACAGGAATTTAAAACTAAAGCCGCTGTACCAGATAAGGTCATAATAAGCGTGCAGGGGAAAAGGTATTATCAGGAGCCTGATGTAGTCAAATACAGCTACCATTGAGGTCTGTATGACCGTAAAAAAGCCTGCCCTCATCTTATGGTTTACAAGGAACTCGCTCATTGCCGAGACCCTGAAGAGGATATAAGCGGCAAGTATTATAAAATAAGGGACGACCCTTTTAACCCTTCCTCCTTTGTCTTCAACGAGCCATGCGTAAAACGCAAGCAGAAGAGGATATGTTACCGACATCTCTTTTGAGAATAGCGAGATACCGAAGGCTATGAGGCTTACTCCGTAACGGATGCTGTAGTTTGCAGCTCCCTCCCCTTTGGTGCGTGAGGCATAGAGCAGAAATGATATGAGCATGAAAAAAGCCGCAAGCAGGTCAGGCCGTGCGGAGATAAAGGTAACTGACTCCGTATGGACCGGATGGACAGCAAAAATGGAAGCGGCAAGCAGCGCGGTAAGCCTCTCCCCTGTTATCTTAACAGCAAGAAAGAATATTAATATCGTGTTTGCGAGATGAAGTATTGTATTTGAAAGATGATAGCCAAAAGGCCTTAAGCCCCATATCTGGTAATCGAGGATGGAAAGAAGCGTATGAGTGGGACGGTAAAAGCTCTGGAAAGCCTCGTTATCAGCCCTTAATCCCCAAAGCCTCGGGCTGAACGCTGTCACTACGCTCTTCCAGCCTTCCTGAATGCCCGTGTTCTCAGGTATGAGCACCTTGTCATCCCAGATAAACGGGTTCCAGAGGGAGTTGACATAGGAAATAATAACAAGCCCGGCCAGTATCAAAAATATATTCAGATTTTTCTCTAAGATACGGTCTATCATTTTCCCGAAATGAGCTTTATTTTTTGATTCCAAGCTTTGCCAATATTGATTTAAGCCTCAGCCTCCATACGATGAGGACAGCCTCCCTCACAATATGGCCTGACATTTTTGATACTCCCGAATACCTTCCCCAGAATATGATGGGTACCTCGCCTATCTTAAAGCCCTTCATCTTGTTTGCCATGAAGTTCATCTCTATCTGAAAGGCGTATCCGTTGGAATGTATCTTATCGAGGTCTATTGACTCAAGCACCTTTCTTTTAAAGCACTTAAAGCCGCCGGTGTTATCGAATGTAGGCAGCCCGGTAATTACCCTGGCGTATATATTGCCCAAATAGCTCAGGAGGAGCCTTGAGAGCGGCCAATCGATGACGCTTATGCCCTTGGCATACCTTGAGCCGATGACAAGGTCGTATTCACCGATCCTTTCCATGAACCTTGGCAGGTCTTTATAATCATGCGAATGGTCCGCGTCCATCTCAAAGATATAGTCCGCGCCCTCTCTTAAAGCCTGCTTGAAGCCTGCTATATAAGCAGAGCCAAGCCCCATCTTCCCCGGCCTTTCAAGGAGGCTGACCCTCTCGCCCTTTTTGATAAAATCCTTTACAACATCAGCAGTGCGGTCAGGAGAGTTATCATCAACGACAAGGACATGGTACTCCTGCCCAAGCCCGAGAATGCGGGGGATTAGGATGCGGATGTTCTCCGCCTCATTATAGGTCGGGATTATGACAGTAATTTTCATATGAGAAAATCCTCTCCGACTTCATGGCGCAGGGATTCCGGAATTTGTTAAAAAGGTATTTAGAAAGGTTATTGAAAAGGTATGTTCGGGGTAACCAAAAAAGGCCGATTAGCTCAAGTTCTTTTTCTTGTTCCAGAGTTTCCGCAATCCGACCTTTATGATCTCTTTTCTGATCTTCTTCCTGAACTCTGCCTCATCAACCTTGAACTTAAAAGCCTTTTTTCGGTTTATAAAGACGGTCGGGACGTCTTCCTGAAATCTTCTGAGGAGGTCTTCACTGTCATCAATGTTGACCTCCTTGAATTCAAAGGGAATTTCCAGATTTACTCGGCTTATTATATCTTTGGCGTCTCTGCACAGAGAGCACTTCGCATCTGCAGAGAAGTACTTGCAAGGGATACAATCCTTTTTAGTGTAAATTTCAACAACAGGCTTAATCATAACGCATAGGGTCCGGCTAACGATAGAGGTTCAGCTTCAGCTTTAGCTAATGCTGGGCATCAAACTGTTCAGATACCCTGCTATAATACCAAGAGAATTGGTAAATATCAATACCCCAGTTGCTACAAGGAAAACTCCGGTGACAATTGAGACCACCCTCATGTGCCTCTTAAGCTTATTGAAGTGCTTGAGGAATGTATTGATACCAAGGGATGTAAGAAGAAACGGTATGGCAAGGCCTACCGAATAAGCGACAAAAAGCATCATGCCTGACCAGGGTGTATCAGATGTGGCGGCAACGGCGAAAATGGCTGACAGTATCGGGCCGATGCAAGGGGTCCAGCCCGCGGCAAAACCTATTCCGACAAGAAAAGAGCCGAGAAGCCCTGAGGGCTTTTCCCTGAAGAAGTGCAGCCTCTTATCCCTCTGAAGGATCTTGAAGTTAATGATACCGATTATATGGATGCCGAGAAGTATAATGGCAAGGCCGCCTATTTTACGGATAATATCCTGGTACTCCATGAAAAGCGAGCCGAAGAGCTGCGCCGATGAGCCCAAAATCACGACAAAAACAGTCGAAAAGCCGAGAATGAACATCAATGAGTTGAACAGGATTACCTTTTTGAGCTTATCATTGTCCTCGCCGGTAAGCTCCTCAAACGATATCCCCGTGACAAACGAGATATATGAAGGGACGAGCGGCAGTACGCAGGGAGATATGAAAGAGAGTATGCCTCCAAGAAATGCTATTGGTATTGATACTTCATTTGTCATAAGCAAGCAACTCCTCTAAAAATTTAATGGCACTATTACTGTTCCAGTCCCTTGCGCCTATCGCTTTTCCTATCAGATGCCCTTGCCTGTCGATAAGGTATGTGGTCGGAAGGAAGCGCGCGTTATAAAGCTTACTGATGCTGCCCGACTCATCAGGCAGAACGGGAAAGGTGTATCCGTTTCCGTTCACGAATTCAGCCGCGGAACCTTGCGGCTCAAGGCTGTTCACCGCCATGATGACGAGCCCCTTTTCACTTAGTTTCCTGTAGGCTGACTCCATCGAAGGCATCTCTTCCCTGCATGGCACACACCATGTTGCCCAGAAGTTAAGCATTACCGCCTTGCCCTTCAGGCCGCTTAGCGATATTTCCCTGCCCCTTATATCCTTGAGCGTGAAATCAGATGCGTCACGCTCTTTAATCCTCTCGATATTCAAATCAGCCCATAGGTCCCCTGCAAACAGGGTTACCGGAGTAAAAAGCAACATAAACAAAACAAGGCTGATTACAGCATTCATTTTATTTCTTGTCAGTCTTATATGCGTCCTTTGGTTTCGGGCCGTTCCTTAAAAGATCGACAATTACCGCTATGGACGATTCTTCTGACCAATCCCTCGGCCCCCATACCTTCTCGGCTATGATGCCGTTCTGGTCGATTATGAATGTTTCGGGAACGCCGGTTGTCTTGTATATCTCTTTATTTTTGCCTTTCTGGTCATGAAGAACCGTAAAGGTAAGGCCGTACTTTTTCACATAATTCCTTACTACCTCGGGGCCGTCCTTATCAACGCTTACGGCTACTATCTCAAATTGCTGGCCTTCAAAGGCTTTGTAGAGAGCCTGCATCGAGGGCATCTCCTCTTCGCACGGTTTGCACCATGTTGCCCAGAAGTTAAGGAATATTACCTTTCCCTTGTAATCGCTCAACTTAACCGGCTTGCCGTTAAGGTCCGGCAAGGTGAAGTCGATCATCTCGGAGCCTGCGCCTACCGGCTCGAATTTCTTCTTCCCTCCGAGCACTATCGCTGTAACGACCCCGATGAGAACGAGTATTATTATAATGATTGCTACCTTGGGCAGACCTTTTTCATTTTCAGTGTTTTTAATATCGCTCATGGCTATTCTAAGGGTTCTTTCATTAAAGGATTATTAGAAGATGAACTTACCTTTTATAAAAAAACCGGCCAGTTGGACTGGCCGGCAGATTTTAAACAAAATTAAGCGTATGCGTGGAGACCGGGGAGGATAAAGCTTACGCCCCAGTAGAGGAATATGACCGCAAGGAAGCCCGCAATCGAGAGATACGCGGCCCTTCTGCCTCTCCAGCCCCTTGTGACCCTGGCGTGAAGGTAAGCGGCATAGATGAACCATGTGATAAGCGACCATGTTTCCTTAGGGTCCCAGCTCCAGTATGAGCCCCATGCGTAATTTGCCCATACCGCGCCTGACACAATGCCTACCGAAAGGAACGGGAAGCCCCAGGCAATTGCCCTGTAGCTCAGTTCATCGATTATATCGGCTCCCGGAAGGGCATTCATGAAGCCCGAGCCTGACCTAAGCTCTGACCTTTCCTTGATTATAAAAAGGATGCTCAGGCCGAAAGCAATGGCAAAACCCGCATAACCCACGAATGTGGTGAACACATGGAAGTCCAGCCAGCCGATTGCGTAGTTCTGAAGGCCCATCGGCGAGAGCATGTCCATCATCCAGTGCCATTTGTTCTGAAGTGCGGGGTTAAGCGGCTCTACACTCTTAAACCTGTAAGGAAGGAGTGAAGCTGAGAGCATCGCAAGGAACTCAAGGATCATTACGATAGCGCCTATTGCCTTGAACTTATGCTTGAATTCCATCAGCAGGTAGCCTGCGTTCGTAGCCCAGATAAAGAGCACCATTGACTCATAAAGGTTTGAGAAGGGCGCATGGCCCGATTCCCCTGCCCTTGTCACAAGCACCATTGTTGTGGACATAAGAGCCACAAAGGCCATTGCCGTGGCGGTTTGGCCGAGCCACTTCTTTTTAAAGATCCAGAACCCTGTATACAGCAAAGCCGTAATCAGGTAAAACGCAAATGAAAATGTGAAGAAAACCAATGACAAAATCATTTAATTGCCCCCTTAATCCCTCTTAATCTGCCTTTATGGATTCAATTATCTCTTTTAACTCTTTCTCAAAAACAAGGGTGTTTTTATTAATCATGCCGCCTATCTTGAGCTCTGTTGACCTGCCTGTGTCCCTTATGTGCATCCACAGCCTCCTGTGATACACGAAGAAGGCGAGTATGAAGCCTATGCCCATTACAATCGTACCGGCCCACACCACATTCGTGCCGGGGTCCTTGTTGATGGAAAGCCCGGAGTACATTGTCGGACGGTAATTTGTAAGGACAAGGTCTTCATCAGCCCCGGGTATCGCCGGGAAGATGCCCGGATAATTCATGAACAGCCAGGGTGTGGCGACTATCTTATCGCCATCATAGACCTCAAGCCTGACAGCCGGATTGTTCGCTTCTGCCGATTTTGAGAATACCTGATTGGTCTTCTCGTCGTAGGCAAAGTCCGCGGCATAGCCGACAAGCTTTACCGAATACCTGCTGTTAGGAAGCTGCTGTACCGTATCCCATTTTACTGGAACAGGCGTCTCAACCCCGTCGCTGCCCTTTCTCTTGATTGCTATGTATGCCTCTTCTACCCTGTTCCATGCCTGGCCGTAGCTGCTCTGGTAGAAGCGGATGCCCTTGTAGTAAAGGGGCTCGTTTACCCAAATCTGTTTTGAAAGGACCTCTTTGCCGCCCTCGATAACTGTAAGGACGCTGTTATACTGCCTTATCTGGCCTGAATCGTAATAGTCTATCCAGAACTTATCGAGCCTGAGCTTGAACTCGGCATCAGGCACTTCCATTGTGCCGTTTACAAATACGGCCCTGAAATCTTTATATCCGGCAAAGCTGCCGATTATCGCGCCGAGCAGGATTAAAAGCAGGCTTATATGCACCACATCTGAACCGAGGCGGCCCATGCGGCCTTTCCACGCGTAGAAGTGGTAATCCCCTTTTGTGCCTGACTCAACGATGCCGTATTTCTTTTTCTTCAGCGCATTGAGAAGTTTTTCCTTTACTGCGTCGGAATTGCCGTTAAGCGTAATCGTCTGGTGGTTTGAGAACCTCTCTATGAGCTTTGCGTCAAATCTTTCCGGCTTATGGTTAAGCAGGGATTTCCACTTGGGCGGAAACCTCTCAAATGTGCAGACTATGATATTGAGAGCGAGCATTCCGAGGAGCGCGAGGAACCAGTAGGAATGGTACATGTCATTGAGGCGGAAAAACAGTATTGCCTTCGCCCACTTCTCGCCGTACTTGGTAAGGTATTCCTCTATCGGAAGGTTCTGCTCGACTACGGTACCGATAATAGAGACCACGGCAAGCGTAATGAGCACCGCAAGCGTAAGCTTTAAGGAGTTAAAAAGATACCAGAGCTTATTTTTATACCAGGGCTTTCTTTCGTCAGCGGCCCTTGCCACTTCTTTAATTTCCGGCATGTGTATTCCCTTTATTTTTTATTTAGCTGGGCCAGATACTCAGCGGCAGCCTTACCGACCTGGCTCTCAGGATTCAAAGCGCGGGCCTTTTCCCACGCCGCTTTTGCACCTTCGAGGTCGGCCATGCCGTAAGCGGTTATAAAGCCTTTGGTAAGCCAGATACGCTGGTTATACGGGTTTTTCTTGATGCCTTGTTCTATGTACTTGAGCCCCTCGGGAGACCTGCCGAGATAATGGAGCGCAAGCCCGAGCTCATTGTAGATATCCGATTCGTTCGGAGTTATCTCTATTGCCTTTTTATAATTCTCAACAGCCTCGTTGTACTGCCTGCTTTCAAGATAGGCGTCTCCGAGCGCCCAGTAGACACTGGCGTCATTCGGCTTTTCCTTGAGGCGAGCTTTAAGGTCGTTAATAAGAGTTGCGTTGTTCGGGCCGCCCTGCATGGCGGTTGGAGCGCCGCCTTGGTTTGCATTAGGCTCAGTTGCCTGCTTGTCAGACTTGGAACACCCTCCAAGACTGAGCGCCGCAAGACAGCTTAATGTAATTACTCCGATTGCCAGTTTTTTAATCTGCAATGGTCATCCCCCTCTTTAGTGATGCAAGCTTGAAAATTCCTTATCAACTTTTTCCCTGATCGTCTTTATGTCAGCGCCCTGCTTATGCAGGTCATAAGCCATCAGCGCTTCGTTTATGCATATGTCACAATGGACCGCGTGTTCATCAACATAACAGCTTAAAAGGCTCTTGTGGCCGAGGTGCTTTTCGCAGTCGCAATAACAATAGAGGCTGTCGAGCACCTCCGGTATCTCCTGGGCGGCCTGATATGCCATCGCAGTCTCACCGGTATAGTTCATTGGAGACAATGTCGCCCGTGTTTCTCCACCCCTTACGGGGCCTTTTACATCGGTCTTCGACTGGCATGATGTAAGGGCTATAACAGCCAGGAATGAAAAAAGGACAGGAGCCAACAGGAATTTTTTTAAGGTCAGTTTATTTATACTAAAACGGCTATGCATTTGAATGTTATAACCTTTTTTCTGACCGTTTTCAAGCAAGTTTATAATAACAAACAAGTATTAAAAAAATATTAACTCAAGATTAGTATTCGCTGTTAATCCACTCATAACAGGAGGATATATCAGTAATATATCGCACTAAATCCAAGGTACTTGAGGGTTAAATGCAGGTTTTAAGGTTTTCTCCGATGCAGTGAAGGAAAGGCTCAGGAGGAAATAAAAAAAGCCGGGGGAATCACCCCGGCCCTGTATTAATTATTTTAAAAAACTCAGCTACCCTGCCCTCTTTGAAGACGCCTTGAAACTTGCCTTTGTGTTCTGCCCTTCTATCCCGTAAGCTATACACTTTGTAGGACATCTCTTTGTAGATTCGTCGTTCTGAGGGGCAACGGCGTAGTTTACCGTTGCAAGGTTGTCCTTTACTGCGATTCCGCCCGGCACAGAGCAGTCTTTTACGCACAGCGAGCAGGCAATACAGGATACGCTGCATACTTTCTTGGCCTGAGCGCCCTTATCTTTGCTCTTGCAATAGACAAAAAGCTTGTGGTCTTCGGGGTGCATCTCGATTATATCTCTCGGGCATGCCTTTGCGCACGCGCCGCACCCTACGCATTTATCATAAAATACAACAGGCAAACCATTGTCATTCATAGACATTGCGTCAAATTTGCAGGCTTCTACACACTCGCCGTAGCCAAGGCAGCCGTATGTGCAGCCCTTGTCCCCGCCGGTGAGGTTTGACGCAGTGCATGAGAGCTCGCCTTTGTAAGTAGCCCTTCTCTCAGCCTCTGCGTGACCGCCTTTACACAGGACAACCGCAATGGTTCTTTTAACCGAGCCCGCCTCTACTCCAAGTACGCCGGCAAGCTTATTTGCCGTATCGCTTCCGCCCGCAACACAGGCTGTCGGAGGCGCATCACCCTTCATAAGGGCTTCTGCAAGCATCCTGCAACCGGGATAACCGCAACCGCCGCAGTTCGTATTCGGAAGAGCGCCCATTATGGCCTCTATGCGGGGGTCTTCCTCTATCGTGAACTTTTTATCCGCATAGGCGAGAAACAGAGCAAGCGCTGCTCCAAGGCCTCCCATGCTTACTGCTGATATGATTAATGATCCGCTCATAATTTTATATTCTAAGGTTTAAGTGTTTAACTGCGTTAAGTTAATTCTATCCCCTGATAAGACCTGCAAAACCCATGAACGCAAGAGCCATCATGCCCGCTACGATCAATGTAATGGATATACCCTGAAAATGCTTCGGGATGTCTGCAAACTCAAGCTCTTCCCTGATGCCTGACATCATGAGCATCGCAAGAGTGAAACCCACGCCTGTGGCAAAACCGAATACTATTGCCTCTAAGTAATTATACTCCCTCATGACCATAAAAAGTGCGAGTCCCAGGACAGCGCAGTTCGTGGTGATAAGGGGCAGATAGATACCAAGGGCCCTGTAGAGCGCCGGGCTTGATTTACGGATATACATCTCAACGAACTGGACAAGCGCCGCGATGATGATGATAAACGCGACATATTCAAGGAACGGTATGTTGTATCTTACAAGCAGATAGTTATAAATAGGCCATGTTGCCGCTGCCGTAAGCGTCATGACAAAGGTTGTGGCAAGGCCCATGTTAAGGGCGTTCTCTGTTTTGTTCGACACGCCTAAAAACGGGCATATACCGAGGAAGTAAGTCAGGACGAAGTTGTTTATCAGCGAAGCCGATATGAAAATCATTATTAACTTCAAGGCTCAATCTCCTAAAGTGTCTCAGTCCCCGGGGTCTTCCTGGAGGATATGTAATTAACCAGGGCTACGAGGCCGCCATATACAAGAAATGCTCCGGCGGGAAGGATCATTACGATCCAAGGCTCAAACCATTCGCCAAGCAGTTTAATATTCAATACGCTTCCAAACCCGAGTAGTTCCCTTATAAAGCCCATTGTTGCAAGGCTCAGCGTGAACCCGATACCGATGCCAAGTGCGTCCATGATAGAAGGGACAACCGGATTTTTCTGGGCAAAAGCTTCAGCCCTTCCAAGGATGATACAGTTAACGATAATAAGAGGCACATAAGGCCCGAGTGATTTTGATATCGGGGGGAACTTTGCGGCAAGGAACATATCGGCAACCGTAACCAGAAGCGCGATAATAACGACATAGGCCGCTATCCTGACCTGTGAAGCAATATACTTTCTCAAAGCAGATATAATTATATTGGCGCCGAGAAGAACAAATAAGGTGGCAAGACCCATCGCTATGCCGTTTATTACCGAGTTGGTAACGGCAAGAGTAGGGCATGTGCCAAGAACAAGCCTGAAAGGAGGAATATCCTGCCACAGGCCTTTTTTAAACTCGTAAAACAGTGATGTATTATTTTCCGCCATTGCCAGTCTCCTTTGAAGCAGGGGCTGCGGCAGGCTGAACTGTACCGCTCTGTGCTTTTGTAATTTCTTCCAGAGGGAAGTTAGTCAGGACTTTCTCAACTGCTCTGTTGATATTGACTACAACAGCATTTGAAGAGATTGTAGCGCCTGTTATAGCCTGAATCTGGTTGGGCTTCTCAGGCTTCCTGAACTTTATGTATTCAACCTTGGGCTTTACATCCACACCCTTGAACTGGTCTTTGAACTGGGGTTCCCTGATCCTGTCTCCAAGGCCCGGCGTCTCAACCTGATCAAGTATTTCAATGCCTTTGAGGTTTAAGTAATCCATTTCAAGGCCGACCATTACGCCGACATTACCCTGGAATCCGCCTCCGTCAGCCTTAAACGCCACACCGATAGGCTTCTGATTTGCATCAATACCGAGATAAACAGTAAAGTCCTCGGCCCCTATTTTCTTTTCGATTTTCCTGTAATCCTTTGCCTCTGGGAGCACCTTGAATATGGACTCCTTAAGCTCCTTCTGCTTATTGGCCTGAATAAGCGGGTCTGCCACGCTGAAGACCCCGGACAGGACTACTCCGGCAAAGGCCCCGATGACCGTAAGGTTCAAAAACATTTTAGTTAGATTATTCAAAACTCAAAAACCTCCAAAATCCCTAAGGCATGCCGCCTTATTGGACTTTATAACCTTCCCCGAAGACCTTGGGCCTTGTGTGCTTATTCAAAAGCGGGACAAAGGCGTTCATGAACAGTATTGAATACATTACGCCTTCCGGCAAACCGCCAAAAAGCCTTATTATGACAGCGAGTATCCCGGCGCATATTACAAATATCCACTGGCCGAGTGCCGTAGTGGGCGAAGTTACCATATCAGTTACCATAAACCAAGCGGCAAGCATTGCGCCGCCCGCGCAGACATGGAAGAGCGGGCTTGGATATTTAGCGGGGTTGATAAGCCAGAAAATACCTGAGAAAACAGCTATTGTGCCGAGATAACCGAGCGGAAGCTTCCAGTTGACATACCCTTTATAACGGAGATACAGCCCTCCGATAAGTATTGCGATAACTGATGTTTCGCCAAGAGAGCCTGCTACATTGCCGATAAACAGGTCTGAAAGCGGGGCGAACTTGCCTTCAAACTTCATCATTGCAAGAGGGGTTGCCGCTGATACCGCGTCAACTGCCTTCTGCACTGTCCTGGGCTCTACCCATGTTGTCGTAAGCACCGGGTATGTAGCCATCAGGAACGCCCTGCCCAAAAGGGCCGGGTTAAAGATATTGTAGCCGAGTCCGCCGAAGAGCATCTTTCCTACGCCTATGGCAAAGACCGAACCGAGTATTGCCCCGTATATCGGGAAGCCAGGAGGCAGTGTAAATGCAAGGAGAATACCTGTTATGGCCGCGCTGCCGTCATATATCTTAACAGGTTTATTGCGTATTTTCTGGAATGCATACTCGGTAACAAGACATGCGCCGATACATACTAAAATGAGCAGCAGGGCCCTGAAGCCGAAGAAATAGACGCTTGCGGCAGTTGCCGGGAAAAGCGCCATTACTACCGTATGCATTATCTTTGGAATGCTTTCGGTATTCAGGAAGTGCGGAGAAGATGATATGACCAGCTTTCCGCCCTGAGCAGGGGCTGCAGGCGATTCTTTTATCTCAGTCTTTTCCAATGTCTTATCCATATTCTCTTATTTTGCCGCGGCTTTCTGGGCTTCCTTGCGGAGCCTGTATTTTCCTAAGCGTATCCACTGCAAAAGCGGCCTCTTGGCAGGGCATACATATGAACAGCAGCCGCACTCAATGCAGCTGAGAGCGTCCCATGCCTTGAAATCCGCTGTCATGGCAGCCTTCCCGTAATCGCCGAGCCTGTAGGGCATAAGGCCCATGGGGCAGGCGCTTACGCAGCTTGCGCACTTGATGCAAGGGTCGTAATTATTTGATTTTATCGAGGCGGCTGATATTACAGTGATGCCTGATGTGCCTTTTATAACAGGAACCGCCAATGTTGACTGGGCAATGCCCATCATGGGGCCGCCGTTTAATACCTCTGTTTCACCTGTGCCGTTCAATCCGCCGCACTGGTTCAATACTTCTTCAAAAGAGGTGCCTATGCGCACTCTCAGGTTCCTGGGTTCCCTCACCCCGTTTCCGCTTATAGTGACAATTCTTTCGATAAGGGGCTTTTTATAGACTACCGCGTCATAAATGGCTGCCGCTGTTCCGACATTATTTACGACGACGCCTACATCAAGGGGGAGTTTTCCGGGAGGGACTTTTCTTCCGAGGCCTGCTTTTATGAGCATCTTTTCAGCGCCCTGCGGATATTTTGCTTCAAGTATTACTAATTTTATATTGCCGCCGCCGATAGCCTTTTTAAGCGCCTCGATTGCGTCAGGCTTATTCTCTTCTATTCCGATAATGCCGTTTGCCGCGCCTGTTGCCTTCATAAGGGCTTTAAGGCCCCAGACTACCTTTTCAGGCTCTTCAAGCATTATCCTGTGGTCTGCCGTAAGGAACGGCTCGCATTCGCAGCCGTTAAGAAGGATAGTATCTATTGCCTTACCCTTTGGCGGGGCAAGCTTTACCGAGGTCGGGAATGCCGCTCCGCCCATGCCTACGATACCGGCTTCCCTGATTATCTCGCGAAGCATATCAGGAGTAATGGCATTGAGGTCTGCGGAACCTTCAGCCTTCCACTCCCTTGTGGTGCCGTCGCCTTCAATGACGATTGACATCACCCTTGTTCCGCCGGGGTGTGAGGCAAGCTCTATATCTTTGACTTTTCCGTTGATGCTTGAATGGATAGGGGCTGAAACAAACGCCTGAACATCGGCTATCTTCTGGCCTTCCTGAACGGCATCACCCTTTTTAACGAGAGGCGCGCAGGCTGCTCCGGCATGCTGCTGAAGAGGAATGATTACGGTCTTAGGCAAAGCCGCCTGCTCGACTTTCTTTGCGGCGGTCAGTTCCTTGTAATATGCGGGGTGAATACCCCTATCAAATGTTTTGTGTCCCATTTTTCTCCCAAGGGTGATGAAGTAATACTATTTTGGGATTGCTAAGTCAAGCCGTTTCAGCTTGTTTGTACAAATCGCTTTGGGCAATAAAAAACCGTCATGGCAAAACATGCAACTCTGTTTGAGTTACACCTTTTTGCCCAGACGGTCGGCATGACTACTATATATCTCCCGCTCCCCAGTGGTAGCCACTTTCATTCCGTCAGTTACGGGAAAATCTTTATTATATGTTCATCTTAATTTAAAACTACTCTGTTTGTCAAGCAGATAATCGTAACAATCGTCATTTTTTGTAACTATTTGATCTTACGGCTCTATTCCCCTTTAAACGCGCCTTTCACAATATAAAAGAGGCAGATTATGATGCCCACGAGCACGAGAAAAATGCTAAGCGCGGCAATCGGAAAAACAGATTCCTGAGCCTCTTCGATACCCAAGGCTGTTGTCCTGAAACCCATGATTATCCACGCAAGGGGATAGAATATACTGCCTACCCCGAGGCATGCTGACGCGAATGTCTTAATCCTGTATGGTGCTGCAAGCAGCACAAGGATAATGGATGAAACGACAGACAGTGTCCCAAGCCCCATTGCATGGAGATGCCCCCTTGTAAGCCTCTCGTGCGCTGCCTCCATCTCAGGGTCATTATGGCTTGAGTGGTCATGCTTTGCCGCCTGCTCTGCTGCTCCCATTATATGGTCTTCATGGGATGCGATGCCGCTATCATGGCTATGCTCGTGTGAAGGCGCAGCCTTGCTGATCTGGTGATTCATATGGGCGCTGTGATCGCCTGCGCCTGCTGAGGGGTTTATGATGAATTTCTCTTCGATTGCGGCCCGAGAGCTTTCAATGAGGGTCTTATGGATTTTGTCGTGATTGACGGTAAGGTACATTGCCCAGAAGACACCAAACACAAGACTTAAAAAACCTAAAAGAAGCCCTATAACTACCGGCTTTACGGCTGTATGCATTGTACTGTTGCTCCTTTTTCTCATTTTCCCCTCGGCATCTCATCAAGGCGGATTTTCAGAGACATTGGCTGCTTGCCTCTTATTATACCAAGCGTTATTGTTTGATTCACCTCGAATTCATCCATCATATCATTAAATTCATCCATGGACTTTATCTTTTTGCCGTTAAGCCCTGTAATCAAGTCTCCGCCTGCGGCTATGATAAGATTTCCAATCCTGACATTTTTTGTAGAACCTTTTAGCCCCGCTTTCTCGGCAGGGCTGCCCTTATAAATGTCCGCTATGAGAACTCCGCCTGAGGAAAGGCCAAGGAGCCTGGCATCAGTCTCATCAATATTCTGCCCTGCTATTCCAAGCCACGGCCTTGATACATAGCCTTTTTCAATAAGCTGGTTTAAAACCTTCTTTACCGTATTTACAGGTATGGCAAAGCCAATTCCGATGCTTGCGCCAACGGGGCTGAATATGGCGGTATTTACGCCTATCATCTTGCCTTCGTTATTAAGGAGCGGCCCGCCGGAGTTTCCGGGGTTTATCGCGGCATCGGTTTGGATTATACCGTTTATAAGCCTGCCGTTCGTTGCCCGCATGGTGCGGCCAAGCGAGCTTATGATACCAACCGTAAGCGTCTTTTCAAGCCCAAACGGATTTCCGATGGCAAGGACCTTCTGCCCGACTTTCAGGTTTGACGATTCACCGATGGGAGCAGGTATCAACTTCGAGAGCGGGGCTTTTATCTTTACAACGGCAAGGTCGTCACCCGGGTCCGTACCAACGACCTCTGCCTTGAATTTCGTTCCGTCAAAAAGAGTTACATCAAGGCTGCGAGCGCCCTCTATCACATGATAATTGGTTACGATATAGCCCCTTTTATCGATGATTATGCCGGAGCCCGCGCCTGTTGAAGGGACAGTATTATAAAAATAATCGTATGAGACAGTGGTGCTGACAATATTTACTACTGACGGGCCGACATCCTCATATATTTTGATATTCGTCTCTTCATCCTGCGAAAAGGCGTAGAGGAAGGGCGCGTAGAAGAAAAAAAATATAAAAACCGATAACCTGAGCAGATTTTTCATGACAGCAGATTGAATTTTATTATATGCCAGAAAGCCGCCACACCGTCCTTCCAGTTTATCTTCTTTCCTTCATCGTAAGTGCGGCCCGCGTAAGAAATGGAAGTTTCGTAAATCCTGTAACGGCCCTGCGCAACTTTGGCTGTTATCTCAGGCTCAAACCCGAACCTGTCTGAGGTGAGCTTTATGCTTTTAATTACTTCAGTCCTGAAAGCCTTGTAGCCTGTTTCCATATCGCTTAAGTTTATGTTCGTAAGCATATTTGAGAAAAATGTCAGGAGCTTATTTCCTATCATATGCCAGAAGAAGAGCACCCTGTGGCTGTCGCCCATAAAGCGCGAGCCATAGACCACATCGGCCTTTCCTTCGATTATGGGCTGGAGAAGCTTTCCGTAATCCCTCGGGTCATATTCAAAGTCAGCGTCCTGCACAATGACGACATCCCCCGTGACATGCTGAAAACCCGTCCGCAGGGCCGCGCCCTTGCCCATGTTCTTCTGATGAAAAAAGACATTTATTCTGCAGCCGTTCTGCGTCATTCCTTTTTCTATCTTTTCAAGTATATGCCTTGTGCCGTCTATCGAGAAGTCATCGACTACTATCAATTCGAAAGGCACGCCGGTATCGGTTACCCTCTTTATCACATCGAGGACATAGTCCTTCTCATTGTAAACGGGCATTACTATAGAGACTTTCATCTTTTCAGAAGACGGCATTTTTTAATATTCCTTATGGGTAAGACTCTGACCTTTTTTATACAATAAAATTCAAGGGATGTCCATAAAAGCTGAAAAATCGCTTAAAAAAAGGCTCACATTTGAGATTGGCAGGACAAAATGAAAATTGATATAATCTCACTAACTTAATAACGGAGAAAAAATGAAAAAATTTACTATTGCATTTATCTTTACCTCATTAGCCCTCCTTTTTATCTTTTCAAAATTCTCTCACTCCGCGGAAAGCAGGTTTCGCCAGGACTTCAGAACAAGCTATGAACAGAACAGGTTTGACGCCTTGGGTTTCCTTATACGGTCAAACAAAAACAGCGTGCCCGCAGAGGTCAAGGGACTCATTGCCGAGGCCATGGGCCCTGAGAAAAGCTACGGCGAAAGGATGCAGCTACTTGACCTTGCAAGCGCGATGGCATCCATGTATAAGCACTGGTTTGAGGATGACAGGCCCCTGAAAGAAGTCGAACCGATACAGAAGACAGAGATACAAAAAGAGAATGCCAGACTTCAAGAGCTGCGCAAATGGGACAAGTTCGAAAAGATACCGGGCAACTTCGTAATGAGGACGCATCAGGCAGAGATGGATGCAAAAGGGCTCGCCCCTGTCCTCTACCCCCACTGGATGCACAGGCTGTTCTTTGAGTGCAAGACCTGCCATCAGGACATATTCAAAATGAAAAGAGGCGGCAATGGGCTGAGCCAATCAGCCATACAGGATGGAAAGCTCTGCGGCAAATGCCATAACGGCACAATAGCCTTTGATGCCGGTAAAGATTGTGAAAAATGCCATATGGCAGGCAAGCCTGAATCAGACCGCCTTGTCGATGTAAAGAAGGCTGACCTTAACGCAATAAAAGAGGCCGCCTCAAAAATAGGCTCTGTATTTAAAACCGACGGCCTTCCCGGAGGCGTCCTCCCGTCAGACAGGTTCGGACAGCTTGACTGGGAGTTCATGAAAAAGGCAAACGCCTATACTCCATTAAACTCATTAACCAACGCAAAGGACGAGATACGGGACAATACCATTTATTTTGACCCTCCAATGCCGTATATCAAAGGGGTTCTCTTTGACCATAAGACGCATTCCTCAAGGATTAAGTGCGATACCTGCCATAACGATATCTTCAAGGATGAGCTTGGAGCTAACAAGATGAGCATGGTGGATATGGGAAATGGTAAATTCTGCGGCTATTGCCATACAAAGGTATCGTTTAAAATGGCTGAGTGCAACAGGTGTCATAGCGGAAAAAAAGATGAAAAATCACTCATGAGAAAACCTGCGCAGAAATAACTTATCTTAAAATACGGCCCCAAGGGCGGGCTTTTCGCCTGCCTTTTTTATTTTGTTATGAAAACGCGCTAAAAGCGTCATTTTCCCCTGCCCTCCTTTTTCTTTTCCATAAATTCTTTTCTGGCATACTTATATAATGGGGTTAAGTCTGCCTTGCATGAAAAACCTGTGTAAGGAGGTAAAAACTTTATGTCATCTGAATTATCATTGATTTCACGCCCTGACCAATGGGACATATCTGAGAAAGATTTTCCGAAGAATGAAGGTATCACGCGCAAGCTCCGCTTTATAATCAATTACGCCATTCTCGCGCCTTCAAGCCACAATTCCCAGCCCTGGCTTTTTAAAATTGTAAACAGCATGATTGAGCTGCACGCAGATATGACAAGAGCTATCCCGATAGTTGACCCTGAAGACAGAGAGCTCATAATAAGCTGCGGGGCAGCGCTCTTTAACTTAAGGCTTGCGCTCAGAAGGTTCGGCTACACAAGCGCTGTTGACTTATTTCCTAATCCCGGTGTGCCTGACCTGCTCGCCAGAGTAAGGATCGGCGAAAATGTAGTCGAAGCAGAAGACGAGCACTACCTTCTCTTTGAAGCCATCACAAAACGCCATACCAACAGGATGCCTTTTGAGAAAAAAAAAGTGCCGGAGGAAGTCCTCTCTGAGCTGCGGGCGATGGCAGCGGTAGAAGGCTGCTGGCTGAATATCGTTGAGGGAGAGGACTACAGGAACGCCCTTGCCGACTTGATAGCGGAAGGAGACCATATACAGGGCGCGAACAGGCAGTTCAGGAGAGAGCTTGCCGCATGGGTGCATCCCAACAGGACACGGAGCCATGACGGCATGCCCGGCTACTCCCTTGGAATGGGCGATATCGCCTCATACGCAGGCCCTCTCATCATCAGGACATTTGACTGGGGAAAAGGACAGGCTGCAAAAGACAGGCAGCTTGCCGCGGGCTCCCCTGTGCTTGCCGTGCTCGGGTCTGACGCCGAAACTCCGGCTGCATGGCTCAAGACAGGGCAAGCCCTTGAACGGGTGCTGTTAAGGGCGCAGGCGGCAAATGTATCCGCGTCATACCTTAACCAGCCTATTGAAGTGCCTGACCTCAGGACAAGGGTACATGACCTCCTTAAAAGAAACGGGTATCCTCAGTTGATACTCAGGATGGGATATGGACATGAGCCCAAGCCCACGCCGAGAAGGCCGGTAAGCGAGGTGCTTTTATGATAAACAGGATTCATTAAGCAATTAAAGCTTATGCTTTCTCTCCCTTGACCATTATCTCAAAGCCGAACCTGTATGAGAAGTAATCATCAAAATGCCTGTCAATGAGCTTTTGGAGATTATCCGTAAGCCTGCCCATGAGGTCATACCTGCCGTTTTCAGGCCCTGAGAGACGGTAGAACCCGTGGGCAGGATAAAACGCGCCTATCCTGAGATTACCAAGTCCGAGCTTTAAAAAGACCTCCGCAAGCTCAGAGTGCCTGAATGATTTTTCGTAATCGTATTTGAAGCTCTTATTGCGTTTCTTTAGCATCCATTTATAGAGCGTATGGGGGAAGTTGAACCAGTTAGGCACGCCTGCCAGTATGGTGCCGCCCCTTTTTGCCACCCTTATCATCTCTTTCAAAGCATCCTCGTATGTCGGGCTGCATTCAATTCCGTAATGCTCTATTACCCCTTCGTTGAATACGAAGTCAAATGAATCATCCCTGAAAGGCATATTGAACATATCGCAGAGGACGAATGAGGCGTTGCTCAATCCGAGATGTTTTTTAAGGCGGTTTGACATCCTTATTGAATTTTCTGAGATGTCGATGCCAATGACTTCAGACCGTCCAAATTCCCTCGCGAGGAGATTTGAAAGCCTTCCAGTGCCGCAGCCTGCCTCAAGCATGAGCCTGTCCTTAAAAGTGACAGAACCTGCTATCAGGCGATACGCCTCACGGGTGAAACGGGAGTTGATAAGCTTTTCCACATCAGTATCAGCTTCCCAGTTCTTGTCCCATAGTGTTTTCTGGCTCAGTGTCTTCATTATGTATCCCTTTCAAGGAAAAAAGAAAACCGCATACGAAGGGCTCTCCCTCCCCCGCTTAAGTTTGATTTATAATTGAGCGTGAAATACAGGTAGACTGAGGATTGTGAAAGTTAAAGTAAGACAATCTTTTCAGGCGGTCTTTGATGTGCGCCTATTCTTTTATCCTGCCCTTTCCGCGCCCTTTCGTCTGGCCGACATATTCTTTTCCGCTTCTTACATCCTGCTTGCTCTCCCTTCTCTTCTCCGTTCCCCCTCCGTTGAGTGTCGCGCCTTCGGCCTTAAGGTTCTCTATAATGGTTTCAGAGAAACCTGGTATATCTTTAAGCTCTTCCCATTTTTTAAAGTCACCGTGGTTTTTCCTGAAATCTATTATGTGCTGGGCAGCATCCTGACCAAGACCGCGTATCTGCAGCAGTTCATTAAGCTGCGCCGCATTTATGTTTATATGTTTTTCAGGCATATAACCCTCCTTTCCATAAAGGGGCGGAACCATCCTTCCCGCCCCTTGGGTTTTCCAGTATTACTAATCTGTTAAGCTGATTTTTTTCCTCTCGGCCTCTGTTCCTCACTGTCGAGGCTTGCCCCGCCCTCTCTCAGATCATTTACCATGCCCTGAGAAAAACCGGGTATATTGTTCAGGTCATCCCAACTCCTGAAAGGGCCGTGCTCATTACGGTATTTTATTATCAGTTCAGCCCTTCTCCTGCCCACCATCGGAAGGTTTGAAAGCTCGTCAACACCGATTGTATTAAGGTTGAAATGCTGTGCCATTTAAAAAACCTCCATGGATTGATTTATGAGGCCTGCATTAAGTTCAGGAACTTTTCGGGAAGTCAAAAGAGGTTGAGGGGGAATGGATTAGCGCAGGCTTGAAAGAGTTCTAATTTGAATATAAAACCAAATAAGGGGATGTCAAGAACCTGCCGAAAGTCACGAAAATACATATAAAAAAAGCCGCTGCCTATTTTACGGGCAGCGGCTTTAGCTTTCACTTGCTTACAACAGGCATTCCTGATTTGACCCACTCATTGAATCCTCCAAGGAGCGCGCTTGCCGCCTTAAATCCTCGATTCAGAAGTATCTGCGCCGCACGGGCGCTTGAGTGTTCCTCAGTTCAGGTACAGTAAGCGACTACCTCCTTGTTTTTATCAAGCTCCTTGAATCTTATCTCAAGTTCATTCAAAGGAATCCTGACCGAACCCTGAATCTTTATATTGCTGTTGGCGTAATCTGTCGGGTTTCTCACATCAAGGAGTGTGAAATCTTCTTTGCTGTCCATCTTTTTTTTAAGCTCTTCTTTTTTTATCCTCGGAGCTTCCATAACCGCCTCCTTTTAGCTCTCCCTCAATCCTCGCTATAGTTGTCTCTAAAGCCCCTGCCGCTTTCATCCGCTTCATCGCCCTCTCTGAATCCCCAATATTCAGATCCACTCCTTTTACAGCATCGGTAAGCACTGTTATGCCAATGCCATTTTTTGCCGCGTCCAACGCGGTCTGAAGCACGCAGTAATCCGTTGCGAGCCCTCCTATATATATATGCCCGATTCCCTTCTCTTTTAAGACCTGAAGAAGCGCCCTGCCTTTATCATCCCTGCCGTCAAATCCTGAATAGCTGTCCTCATCAGGGCTCGTGCCTTTGGACATCACTATTGTATCAGGCGGAAGCTTGAGGTCAGGATGAAACTCCGATCCTTTTGTGCCCTGAACGCAGTGGGGCGGCCATGTGCCGCCGTAAGCCTTGAAATGAACGGTCTTGGCAGGGTGCCAATCCCGTGTGGCTATTACAGGCAGACCGGCTCTCTTAAACAACTCGATATATCTGTTAAGCACAGGTACGACCTTATCCCCTCCTTTTACGGCAAGCGCCCCGTCCGGGCAGAAATCATTCTGCACATCTACTACCAAAAGCACCTTACGCTCCATAAGAACCTCCAATTTGAGGATAGCATTTATTGAAAATGTGTCAAGATTACCTAAATACCTGTAAAAAAATAGGAAAAAGCCTAAACCCGCCTTGAAAACAGGCTTGTTTTGGTCTATTCTATACAATTGTATTAAATCAAGTACGGAGGTTTGCATAGATGATCCTTTATCACAGGAAAGCAATCGTTTCTTTCTTCATCGCTTTTCTATTCATTCTCAACAGCCTTGCCTTTGCCGAACCCGGAGAAGTATTTAAGACAAAGCTCGAAAACGGGCTTACGGTGATTATTGAAGAGGAACACTCCGCCCCTGTCGTATCAGTCCAGATGTGGGTCAAGGTAGGCAGCGCGGATGAGCAGGACAAATACGCAGGAATCTCCCATGTCTTTGAGCATATGCTCTTCAAGGGAACTGAAAAGAGAAAAGTCGGGCAGATTGCGAATATTATAGAATCGGTCGGAGGCGACATAAACGCCTATACATCATTTGACAACACTGTTTACCACTTGACTGTGCCGAGCAGGTATTTCGGGACAGGACTTGATATCATCAGCGATGCCATACAGCACTCGACATTCGACGCAGAAGAATTAAAAAAAGAACTTGACGTGGTTCTCGAAGAAATAAGGATGAACGAGGACAACCCAGGAAGGAACCTTTACAAATCCATTCTCGGGACTGCCTTCACCACCCATACTTACAGAAGGCCGGTAATAGGCACCATGGAGACTGTAAAGACATTTACAAGGGAAGACATGGTGCGCACCTTCAAAAAATGGTACATCCCCAACAACATGACTCTTGTCATAGTCGGGGATGTAGATAAGGATCAAGCGCTTGCGGCTATCAAAAAAGAGTTCAAAAATTTCGAGAAAAAGCCTGACCCGCACACGAAAAGGCCGTTAGAGCCTGTACAGAAAGAACTCAGGACAGAGCAGCTTACCCAGCAGATAAAAGAAGCGCATCTCGGGATGGCCTTCCACATACCTGACATAAAAAACAATGATACTTACGCAATAGATGTCCTTGAGGTAATCTTAAGCGGCGGTGAAAGCTCAAGGATATATAAGAAACTTAAGATAGAGGACCAGATCGTTAACAGTATCGGCGCTTACGGCATGTCTCTCAGGGACCCCGGCCTGTTCTTCGTGACAGCCACTCTTGATACAGAAAATACAGATAAGACCATCACCGGAGTTCTCAATGAGATAAACAGGCTTGAATTCGAAGGGCCTAATCCGGAAGAACTCCAGAAGGCGAAGTTCAACCTTGAGAGCGACTTCATCTTCTCAAGGGAGACAATGGACGGCCTTGCCGGAAAGCTCGGCTATTACGAGACGATACTCGGTGATGTTAACTACGAAAAGAAATATCTCGAAGGCATCAGAAAGGTAACACCCGAAGATATAAAAAGGGTGCTTAAAAAATATTTCGTTCCGTCAAACATGACCGTAACCACGCTCGTGCCTAAGGAAGAAGCCGCACTTGTAGAAAAAGCAACGGTAACAAACGCGGTAGCCAAAGCCGAAGAAAAGGCAAAGGCAGAGTTTGTCGAGGTAAAGGAAGCACAGGAAAAGATTACACAGGTAAGGCTTGAGAACGGAATAGACCTTATCGTCAAAGAGGTACACGCAAACCCGACCGTTGCGTTCTACGCGACCTTCCCCGGCGGCCTCAGGTTTGAAGAGGCCTCAAGGAACGGTGTCGGGAACTTTACCGCGAGCATGCTCACAAGGGGCACCGCAAAAAGGACAAGGGAAGAGCTTGCCAGGGAAGTCGAAGAGATGGCAGGCGGGGTCAGCGGATTTTCAGGCTGGAACTCTACGGGCGTCTCAGGCAAGTTTCTGGCGTCATTCTTTGACAAAGGGCTGAGTATCCTTGCCGATACCATAATGAACCCGGTATTCCCGGATGATGAGATAGGCAAGCTAAAGACAGATGTCATAGCCGCCATAAACAGGCAGGAGGATTATCTGCCGGGCTACACCTTCAAGCTCTTATACAGGGAGCTGTACCGTGAGCACCCGTACGGGATGCCCGTAATCGGAACTGAAGAGACAATCTCCGCGCTCACAAGGCAGGACCTCATAGACCATCACGAGAAGTTCTTTGCGCCGCAGAGAATGGTCTTAACAGTTGTAGGAGATATAAACACACCGTATGCGATTGAAAAGGTAAAGGCCGCATTCAAGGACTTTACAAAAACAGGAGCGGAGCTTACGCAGCCCCCTGTTGAAGAACACCAGACCGATATACGCATCACAGGCGACATAAAAGAAAAGGAGCAGACCCACATAGGAGTAGGATTCCTCGGCACTACCATTGGAAGCGAGGACAGCTATCCCTTAAGGGTCATGAATGAGGTCCTTTCAGGGCAAGGCGGAAGGCTCTTCCTTGAGCTCAGGGATAAAAAAGGGCTTGCCTATAATGTAAGCGCCTCTTCAAGAGAGGCGATGGATAAAGGCTCCATCTCGCTCTACATAGCTACTTCCCCGGATAAAAAGGAAGAGGCTGTAGAAGGGCTTATGAATGAGCTTAAAAAGATAATCGCTGAGAAGGTCACAAACGAAGAGCTGACAAGGGCAAAACGCTCGCTCATCGGAAGCTATGAGATAGGGCTTCAGGAAGTCTCAAACCAGTCAACCGACATGGCTAATAACGAGCTTTACGGCCTTGGTTATGATTTCTTCAAAAAGTATCCTGATAAGATAGAGGCGGTTACGGCGGATGATGTCTTGAGGGTAGCGAAAAAATACCTTACGCTTGAGGCTTACACCATCTCGGTTGTAGGGCCGAACGGTAACGGAGGAGAAGGCAAATAGCCTTTCCTTTGAACTTTATATAAAAAAGCCCGTCCCTTTAGGGGGCGGGCTTTTTTATTTTTATTTCAAAGCATAAACTGAGAACCCGTTTGAGGTGTAAAGCTTTGAGGTATTCGTATTGAAGAAGTTTACGATGACCTTTAATTCCTGCTCTTTAAAATTGTTGTTGGCAAACCTCTCGACAATGGAATCGTTCATTACTATATGGGAAATTCCCATTGACCTGAAGCCTTTTTTAAGGGCCTCTTCATCCCCTGTCCTCTTTACTAAATCCTTAAAGAACACCCCTGTCCTGTCCCAATACACATAGTCCCTTTCCCAGTAATAGCCCCTGTCGCCGGCAAATAGAAGCAGCACCTTTGCATTTTCAGGCAAGTTTTGGTTTGAGAAATTTACGGCATTATAATCAGGAAGCTTCACAGATAGATACTCATCACGGGAGGCTTCTCCACCTATATACAGGAAGGGAGATTCTTTGGCATGCAGCCCAGAGATATAGTTGATGCTGAATACAAACAGGGCTGAGATGAGCGCAAGGAAAAAGAGCTTTAACTTCTTTGTATCGGCAAGGTTATTTATGCCTGCCACAACCAGGATGACAAACGCTGGCAATATCGGAAGCAGGTATCTTGTGGCCATATCAACTGTCAAAAAGGCCATGACGAAGAAAAGGGCGCAGTAGAGCCCAAGCCAGCCGATATCCTTAAAATTCTTCCGTACCAAAAGGAATGGCAGGAATGCCAGCAGGAAGGGATTGAGCACTCCGTCAAACCTCTCTATCGAATTATCGGCCCCCTGAAAAAATATGCGCACTGGAAGCAATATCAGGTCAAGCGTAGATTCATTATAAAGGAGATACCTCTTCCCTATCGGGGACATCTCGCTTGTTATGTGCAGTCCCTCTCCCCGCACCGCGGCATGCCCCGCGCTCTCCCATATCGGGTAAAGCGGGCTGCCTGTCCAGATATAGTTCCTGATGAGCCACGGCGAAAGCACTGCGGCAGTTATCACGAAATAAATGACCCCGAACTTAAGCGCCTTTACAGGCTTGCCCATCTTCTTAAGATATATGTAGGATACAAAGGCATTCAGAAGCGCGAAGCTCAGGAGATTATTAAATTTGGCGCCAAGGGCAAAGCCCATTGAAACAGCCGAGAAAATAAGCCACTTGGCAGGAAAGCCGCTGTCCTTCCATTTAAGTATCGCTATCAGGGAAAGAGTAGAGTAGAACGCCGCGCCGTGGTCAGCATAGGCAACCCTTGAAAGATTGACCGCAAGCGGGGTGGAAAGATATATGAGCATCCCCAAAAGTCCGTACTGGCGGTTCAGCTTCCCGGAAAGATAGAAATAGATGAGCGAGCCTGTAAGGATTGCAAAACCGAAGTGAATGAGCCTTGGGGCAATATCATCGCCAAAGGCCATGGGCACTAAATAGAGAAGGTCTATATTCTGAGGCAGATACGAAAAACCCATCATGGGGATTTCAAATATCTTAGCCTTGGCAAGATAGAGCTTTGGGATTGCAAGGTGCTGGATAAGCTCATCCCTGACCGACGGAGGCGTGAGGGCAAGCGGCAATACGGAAAGTAAGAGTATCCCTATTGAAACAAGCAGGAACTTCTCAGTAGAGGTGAACCGGGTCTTGCCTGTCCTATCCTCAGAAAGATTCTTTTTTAAATAAGAGAACAGGAACAGCGAGGCAATGACAGCGGCGGCTACAAAATTCGGGGTCAATAACCCCAAATGCCCAAGCAGAAAGACAATCAGGCTTAAACTCCCAAGCGTAAAGCCTGTTACATAGATAAGCTCAATAGTAAACATCAGTAGGCTTAAAGCCGTATTCCTTTCCTTTAAGGCATCCAGAGATACATGAAGCTCAGGCCCGGTTTTCTGAAACCTGTGTCGATATTGATGAGGTTAATCTCAGCAGGAGGCTGCTCCATCATTGAATAGATATTATTTTTGTAAGCCCTCGGAGCCGTATAAGTGATTACGCGAGCCTCTTTGATGCCGGCCTTTTCCTTTGCGGCCTCTATCGCGTCATCCAAGTAGCCTATTGAATCTACAAGCTTTAAATCCTTTGCCTGTGAGGCTGTATATATCCTTCCGTCAGCTATCTTTCTAAGCTCTTCCCTTGAGAAGCTCTTATTCCTGCCCTCAAGTATCACATCGAGGAACCTGTCGTACATGCCATTTATTATTGACTGGAGTATCTGCCTCTCATCCTCTGTCATGGGCCTTAACGGAGTGCCGATATCCTTCTTGTCGCCTGATTTGATGGACTGGTTTGTAAGGCCGAGCTTATCCATGAGGCCTGAGGCGTTTACATTAAACGCAATAACGCCTATGCTGCCTGTAACAGTTGTCGGGTGCGCCACTATCACATCAGCGGCTGAGGCAATGTAGTAGCCGCCTGATGCCGCTACATCCATGAACTCGGCAACTACTGGGATGTTCCTTTTCTTTTTTAAATTCTGTATCTCATGGCGGATTATGTCGCAGGTAGTAACGGAGCCGCCCGGGGTATTTATCCTTAAGATAACCGCCTTTACATCCTCATCCTCTGAGGCGCGGCTTACCTCTTCCTTGACCCTTGCGGTTATCTTCTGCTTTGTCTGGACGCCAAAGACATTTGAATCTTCGTTCTCGGTTATGATGCCCGAGATATCGATGAGGAGTATCTTATCCTTACCCTCTCCCGCAATGGACTTCTCCTTCAGGGGCTCTACGCCGGGAAGGGCTATCATCACGCAGCCGCTAAGAAAAAAAGCAAGCACAACAGCAAGTTTGAGAATATTTTTCATATTTCTCCTGATTTCAATATGCCTTTTTCTTTATGCCTCTTTTATAATCCTTCTTATTCTTTCCTGGCTCTGCCCGACTGTCTCTACACCGGTATTTAATATATGGCAAGTGGCTGATTCAAATAACTGGCTGAAAAATCTCCGTTGAAGCTCATTCCTCTTCATAAGGAGATAAGGGTTATAGAAAGACTCGTACTTGAACTCTCCGATATTATCCCCTGCCCCCGCAAGCACCTGATACCTGCCCTCTTCAAGGATGTTTACCGCATCGTCGGAACTTAATTCGACCTCTGCGGGAGATTCATTGTCACGCCTTAAAAGTATAACAGACTTTACAACAGCCCTTTCCACAAATTTATCAGGCCCGCCTATCCATTCAGGGTCAAGGATGGCCCTTGAATTGGCGAATGAGGAAAAATCATCATTCTCGACATTTTCGCATTTGCACCTGTCGAACAAGGGGGCGATATTCGCAAAGCTCTTTACCATATCCGTCCTGATATAGAATTTGCGTTCTGAGATATCAGCCATCGCCAGCCCCTTTTTATATTGGAGGAATACCCAATCATCGGAATGAATTTTCCCGTCCGGCAGCTGCATAAGTCCCCATGTATGGGTGCTTTTGCCAGTGCCTGTAGGGGCGATGAGCAAAATTCCCTTGCCGTTTACAACAGCGCATGAGCCGTGGATGGAGTGGATATTGTGCTGTGTCTCAAGGATGTCAGCTGCAATGCCAAGCGCCCAGCTCTTGCACTGCCCGTAATATTCAGTATTTATGAATATTGCTGTCCTTGTCTCGTGGTTGTAATAGGCTGAAGGCTCGTGGCCGTCAATACCGCTTACTGCGTAGATGAGCCCGTGAGGGAGCACGGCAGGGGCTCGTGGGGCCGAGAACCAGTTCTCCACCCAAAAATCATAGAGGTGGAAAGAATTGGTATGGAGCCTTATCATTATGCCGTGAATATTGGCATTCCAATGATATCTCTCAAAGTCCTCGGAAAGTTTTGCCTCGGCAAGCTCTACAAGCCTGTCCCTTTCTTCAAGGCTGATATCCTTGTTGGAATTCACCCGCCCTCTGACGCGGGTCATGTAATTGGAACGCATAAAAAGGTACTCCTGTCATGATTTAAACAGGCAAGAGATGAAGGAAAATTTAATTTAAAATGATCTGCAAGCAGTTGCGCGCAATACTTGGTTCAAGGTGTGAAATAAAGCTGAAGTTGTTCCTATGTTATCTTGCCCATTTTGTTTAAAAAATCGCCGACGGCAACCCTTACCATGGCGCTTAAGTCCCAGTCCTGCCCGAGCATTTTTTTGTACTCACCGGCAAGCTCTTGAAGCTTTTCAACCTGATCTTTCTCAAGCTGGACTGATAGCTCTTCGTACTCCTCTTCGTGGTCATGCCCGCCGTGGCCGTGATTGTGGTCGTGGTCGCATCCCATATTATTCTACCTCTCAAGGCACAATTTTTTTGTTTTTTATTTTTGTAAGTCCCTCTTCCTTCTTCAGCGGCTCGGTGCTTTTTATAAGCTTCATCTTCCTTGCCATGTGCTTGTTGATGATATCAAGCACCTCTTTTGGGTCATCGGTCATGTCGATAAAGTCCAAATCCTCAGGGGATATTGTCTTATATTTGACCATATTTTTCTTCATGAACTCCATAAGAGGGCTCCAGTATTCGCTGCCGAAAAGGATAAGAGGAAAAGGATATATCTTATGGGTCTGAATAAGGGTCAAGGCTTCGAAGAATTCATCAAGCGTGCCGAAGCCGCCTGGCATACACACGTAGCCAATGGCGTACTTGACGAACATGACCTTCCTTGCAAAAAAGTACCTGAAGTGAAGCGACCTGTTCTGGTATTTGTTGGGCTTCTGCTCTTTCGGTAGAGTGATATTGAGCCCTATTGAGACGCCTCCGTTCATTGAAGCGCCCTTATTGGCAGCTTCCATTATGCCCGGGCCGCCCCCTGTTATCACGGTATAGCCGTTCTTGGAAAGCAGGCTTGAGACCTCAATGCACTTTTTATAATATTTATTGTTCTTGTTCAGGCGCGCTGAGCCGAAGATGGAAACAGCCGGCCCGATATCCGAAAGCTCGTCAAAGCCCTCGATAAACTCGCTCATTATGCGGAAAAGCCGCCATGTTTCCTTACCCTTGAGGTCCTCAACCATTCAAATCACTCCCATTCTATAGTGGCTGGCGGTTTTGAACTGATATCATACACTACCCTGTTGACTCCCCTGACCTCGTTTATAACCCTTCTGGATATATTCTCCATCACATCATACGGGAGCTTGACCCAATCGGCTGTCATGCCGTCGATGCTGTCAACAGCCCTTAAAGCGATAGTGTTCTCGTATGTCCTCTCATCACCCATTACGCCGACTGTCTTAATAGGCAGGAGCACCGCGAATGACTGCCAGAGCTTCTTGTAAAGCCCTGCCTTTTTTATCTCTTCAAGCACTATGGCGTCAGCCTCTCTTAAGATGGAACACCTCTTCTCGTTTACCTCACCGATTATCCTTATGGCAAGGCCGGGGCCCGGGAACGGCTGCCTGTCGATTATCTCATCAGGCATTCCCATCTCCCTGCCAAGGGCCCTTACTTCATCTTTAAACAGCTCCCTTAAAGGCTCTACCAGCTTAAGCTTCATCTTCTTTAAAAGCCCGCCAACATTATGGTGGCTCTTAATCGTTGCCGAAGGCCCTTTAAAGGACACACTTTCTATAACGTCAGGATAGAGCGTACCTTGAGCGAGGAATTTCACATTTTTTATCTGTTTTGCCTCTTCCTCAAATACCCTTACGAACTCCCCTCCGATTATCTTTCTCTTCTTCTCAGGGTCTTCTATCTTCCTAAGCTTTTTAAGGAACCTTTCAGAGGCATCGACACGGCGGATATTCATATGGAAGCTCTTCTTTAAAGTAGCCTCCACCTTATCAGCCTCGCCCTTCCTTAAGACTCCGTTATCCACGAATATGCAGGTAAGATTATTGCCGATTGCCTTGTGTACGATAAGGGCAGCAACGGCTGAGTCAACTCCTCCGCTTATGCCGCATACTACCTTGTCATTGCCGACCTTCTCCCTGATTTCAGCTATGGCGGTATCAATAAAGGACTTCATCGTCCATATGGGCTTGCAGCCGCATACCTTCATTACAAAGTTCTTTAATATCTTATCGCCTTTCGGCGTGTGAACGACCTCAGGGTGGAACTGTACTCCAAAAACAAGGCCGGATTCGTCCCTCATTGCGCAGATGCTTGAGTTATCGCTATGGCTGATGGCCTTAAAACCCTTGGGCAAACCAATGACCTTATCGCCGTGGCTCATCCATACCTTGGCTTTTGCCCCAATACCGCTTAAAAGGTCCCCTGCCTCGTCAATAAGGAGGTCAGCCCCGCCGTATTCCCTCTTTTTCGACCTTTCTACTTTGCCACCCAAAAGCTTGGCCGTCAACTGCATGCCGTAGCATATCCCAAGTACAGGCACACCGAGGTTAAAGATGGATTTATTTATTGTCGGCGCTTCCTTGTCATAGACGCTTGAAGGGCCGCCTGAGAGGATGATGCCTTTAGGGCTAAACTCTCTTATAAAATCCTCGCCGCAGTTAAACGGGTGAATCTCGCAGTAAACCTTCTGCTCGCGTATCCTTCTGGCTATAAGCTGGGTGTACTGTGAGCCGAAATCAAGTATAAGTATTTTTTGTGAATGGATATCCATAGTATGCCTTCCGCAGTAGAAAACGGAATTATGCCTCCTGTTTATAATTAGGCGCTTCTTTTGTTATCGTAACATCATGGACATGGCTTTCCCTCAGGCCCGAAGACGTAATCTTTATGAAACTCGCCTTCTGATGGAGCTCCGGGATGTTCTTTGCGCCGCAGTAGCCCATGCCTGCCCTTAAGCCGCCTATAAGCTGGAAGATGGTAGCGGCAATGGGGCCCTTGTGGGGGACCCTGCCCTCGATGCCTTCGGGCACAAGCTTAAGGTCGCTCTCCACATCTTCCTGGAAGTACCTGTCTTTACTGCCTTTTTTCATTGCTTCAATGGAGCCCATGCCCCTGTAGAGCTTAAATGTCCTGCCCTGATAAAGTATTGTCTCACCCGGGCTTTCATCTGTGCCCGCAAAGAGGCCGCCTATCATTATTGAGTCCGCGCCTGCGGCAAGCGCCTTTGTGATATCGCCTGAGAATTTGATGCCTCCGTCAGCGATTACAGGTATGTTCTTTTTACGGGCGACATTTACGCAGTCCGCAACTGCGGTTATCTGCGGCACTCCGATGCCTGTGACTATCCTTGTTGTGCAAATCGAGCCAGGGCCAACGCCTACCTTTATGGCATCTACACCGGCCTTAATGAGCGCCTCTGCTGCTGCGGCGGTAGCGACATTGCCTGCGATAAGCTGGCAGTTAAAACTCTTTTTCGTGGACTTTACTGCCTCAAGTACGCCCTTGCTGTGACCGTGCGCGGTATCTACGATAATGCAGTCCGCACCTGCCTTAAGAAGCGCCTCTATGCGGGCTTCCCTGTCATAGGAAACACCCACGGCAGCGCCTACCCTGAGCCTTCCGAAGGTATCTTTGCATGAATTGGGGTACTTCTCCCTCTTCTCGATGTCAGTTACCGTTATAAGGCCCTTAAGCTGGTTTTTCTTATCTACTACAGGAAGTTTTTCAATCCTGTGCTTATGAAGTATCTCTTTTGCCTTCTCTATTGAAATACCTACAGGCGCGGTGATGACCTCCTTGGTCATTATCTCGGAAATCTTTCTCATCGGGTTTGTCTCAAACCTTAAATCCCTGTTTGTAAGTATTCCGACAAGCACTCCGTCTTTAACAATGGGAAAGCCTGATATCTGCTCGGTCTTCATTATATCAAGGGCATCAGCCAGCTTCTGCTCAGGGCTTAATGTCCTCGGTTTTGTGATAACGACCGATTCATATTTTTTGACCTTATCGACCATTGCGGCCTGCTCTTCAATCGTAAGGTTCTTATGTATTATGCCTATGCCGCCTGCCTGCGCTATGGCTATCGCCATTCTGGATTCGGTTACCGTATCCATTGCCGCGCTGAGGAGCGGGATATTAAGCCTTATCTCATTGGTAAGCCTTGTGGATACATCAACATCCCTTGGAAGCACCTGCGAAAAAGCCGGCTCCAACAGTACATCATCAAAAGTCAGTGCATTGCGTGTTTTCAGATTATCTGCCATATATTAAAAACCCTCCCGTTTTAGACTGTTTTGATTCTGTCAATCCTGTTTAAAATAATACCTTCAAGCAGGCCAGCGTCGCTGACCTTTATCTCGTCAAACCCGAATGAATCCATGACAAAAAGAGTAATGGCAGAGCCCGGAATAATAAGGTCTTCCCTGCCTTTTTCAAGCGTCAATACCTCTGAGCGTTCTTTTATCGTAAGGCTTACAAGGTATTCGTATATTTCCTGAATCCTCTTTTTTGAAAGCCTGTAATTATTTATCCTGTCCCTGTCATAGACCTCTAAATTCTGGTCCATTGCCGCAAGGGTGGTGATGGTGCCGGCAGTGCCTATAAAAGTAGCGCCTCTCCTTGAAGAGTAATCTTCAGGATAGATGCCGCCCCTTAGCATCAGCCCCTTAAGTTCAGAGATGACCCTTTCTATCTCTTTTTCAAGGGCTTGAAGTTCTGTCTTTTTCGGAGGGTCGCTCTTTAAATGATTCTCGGTAAGGTGCACTACACCCATCTCCATGCTCCACGCCCCATGCATCTCAAGGCCTGTTGTGAAGATGAACTCGGTGCTGCCCCCTCCGATATCTATTACGACCTGCTTTTCACTCTTATCTTCTATTACGGAGAGAACGCCGAGAAGCGAAAGACGGGCTTCCTCATCACCGGAGATAACCGATATTTCAATGCCTGCCTTTTTCTTTACTTCATCAAGGAACCACTGCCTGTTGGCAGCCCTCCTTACTACACTTGTGGCAACGGCGGTAACTTCCGTTATTTTATTTTCAGAGATTATCTTTTTAAAATCAACAAGCGCGTCAACCGTTCTTTTGGCTGAGAGCTTATCAATGCCGCCCTCTTCCGTATAACTTCCGCCAAGCCTTGTTATAGCCCTTTTATAGATAAGCGGCTTTAGCTTTGCGCCGTCGGGCTCGGCTATCAGGAGCCTTAAGGTATTTGTGCCTATATCAATGGATGCGTATTTCAATTATCTCCCATGCTCGGTTGCGATGGACAGTTTTTCCGCGCCTGCGGCTTTTGCGGTATCGAGCACTTTTACTATAATATTGTGGCGTGTCGCGCCGTCAGCCTTTATCACTACTGTTTTGTCGAGGCCTGAGCCAAAACCCTGCCTGAGTTTCCCGTAAAGCTCTTCCTGCCTGACATCTTTTCCGTTGAGGCTTATAAGCCCGCTTTCGTTTATTGCTATTACCGCGCCCTTGCCCGGCTCAGCGTCAGAGGTTACTGCCTTCGGCAGTTTTACCTTGAATGAATCAGTCATGATAAGGGGGGTGGTCACCATGAAAATGACGAGCAGGACCAGCATCACATCCGTTAAGGGAGTGATATTTATCTCTGACATTGTCTTTTCGTGATTACCTCTTATCTTCCAACCCACCTGAATTACCCTTGCCCAGCGCCTCAGTGAACTCAGAGGCGAGCGTTTCAAGCTCCAGGGCGTGCCTTGAAGCTGACCTTATGAAATAGTTATATGCCATTACGGCAGGTATTGCTACGAAAAGACCAGCAGCGGTTGCCACAAGCGCCTCAGCTATGCCATCGGCAACAGCTGCAGGGCTCGCGCCCTGCGAAATGGCGAGATCGCTGAATGCCCTTATTATGCCAAGTACCGTACCAAAAAGACCGATAAACGGCGCGGTGCTTCCGATTGTGCCCAATACCCCTAAAAGCCTGTCAAGCCTGGCAAGCTCTGACCTTGCGCTCAGCTCCATCGCGTCGGAGACCTCTGCCTTGCCTTTGCCCGCTTTCCTGTGGCCTGCAAGGAAAACAGCTGCAAGAGCAGACTGATTCGAGAGGCAGACCTTTGCCGCGCTCTCTACTCCGCTCTGTTTTATCACTGAATCGAGCGCAGGGAAAAAATCCCTCATCCCTTTTCTGAATTTGCTGAAAGACCATGCCCTCTCAAGCATGATGGCAATGGAGATAACTGAGAGCAGGCCCAGCACTACTACGCTGATGCCGCCTTTTTGGAGGAGTTCTATAAATGACAGGTTTTCAAACATTCTATATTAATCTTCTACCGTGACCACGCGATAGTTCTTCGCGTACTCGATATAATTTTGGGCCGACCTTTTAATGCGGGCCTTTTCTTCAGGGGTTATTTCCCTTACGACTTTACCCGGCAGCCCCACTACAAGGCTTCCCGGAGGCACCTTCATGCCCTCTTTTATAAGCGCGCCTGCGCCGATTATGCAGTCCTCACCTATCTCGGCGTTATCAAGGACGATTGCCCCCATGCCTATGAGGCACCTGTCCTTTATGGTGCAGCCGTGGAGTATCACATTATGGCCTATTGTTATATCATCTCCAATGATAAGCGGGTATGTATCCTTTGTGACATGGAGGGTGCAATTATCCTGAACATTGGTCCTGCTGCCTATCCTGATATAATGCACATCTCCGCGCACTACGGCGTTGAACCAGATAGTAGAGTTCTCACCTATTTCAACATCGCCTATGATGCGGGCGCTTTCTTCGGCAAATACGGTCTCATGGAGCTTGGGCCAGATACCCTTATAGGCTAAAAGCATATTTTTCACCCCGCTCAGTTCGATTTTCTAAAACTTAAAATATATCAAAATACTCAAAAAATCACAAACAAAATGTATTTAGCTTCTGCCAGCCTGACTGCCGTTGTTTCTCAGCTCTATCTTAAGCGCCCTCTTCGTATTCTCAGTCACCTTAAACAGGTCGGACTGCCTGACCCCTGCTGCCCAGATGATGACCTCACCTGCCGCAAGTACCGGAATTGAGAGCCTCTGACACTTCGGAATCTTTTTTTCAATAAAGATATCTTTCAGCTTTTTACTGCCTTTCATCCCAAAAGGAACTATCCTGTCCCCCGGCTGCATGGGCCTTACCGTTATGGGGAGCGCAAGGTCATCATAATCAAAAAAGGCGATATCGCCCTCTTTCCCGAAGCTTTCGGGGATTTTGGTGAGGACAGTCGTTTTCAGGCTAAATGGGCTGTCTTTTAATAATGTAGTACCGGGGACTTTCAGGACTGCGCTGAAAGGCAGCCCCGTTTTAGGCGCTTCGGCTGAGATAATAACCTTGTCATATTCCCTTGCTACGGAAAGCCCACTCGGGAGATTGACCGAGATATTCGGCCTCCTGCTCTCAAGTATATTGAGGAATGATTTTATATGAAAGCTGTAGATATCTATCGGAAGCTTCAGTTCCTCAACAGCCTTTATCAGCAGCCGTGATAATATTGCCTTATGCAGGGACAAAAGCCCTAACCTGTCAAATGAGACGGATAAACCTTTTCTCTCCAGAATACATTTTTTGTAAGCTTCCTCTGCCTGCATGTTTATAAAATCATCATCCGGACTTAAGATCGAAGATGTTCTTGCCAGAGTCTCAGTAATGTTCGGGTTATAATTTTCCTTAAGGAACGGAATCAGATTAAGCCTGATATCATTTCTTAAGTATTTGTCCGTAAGGTTCGAAGAATCCTGCACAAATTCGAGCCCGTTTTCATCAGAGTATTTCTCTATTTCCTGCCTTGAGGTCTCAATCAACGGGCGGATATAAGGCCCCCTTACAGGGGGGATTCCGCACAGGCCGCTAAGGCTTGCGCCCTTCAAAAGCCTCATTAGAACAGTTTCAGCCTGGTCATCGAGCGTATGGCCAAGGGCTATTCTGTTAGCCCCGTGCTTTTTAGCCGCCTTTTCAAAGAACTCATACCTCTTTTTCCTGGCAAGCGCCTGTAACGATTCGCCGTCTCCCTCAAGCACACCTGCCTTGAGTTTCCTGCCTTCAAACTCAAGCCCCAATTCCAATGCGGTCTTTTTTACAAAGTTAAAGTCTCTCTCAGACTCCTTGCCCCTTAGATTATGGTTGAGATGGCAGACAACGAGGCTAAAGGACAGCTCCTGTCTGAGCCTGCCCAGGATATCTAAAAGGGTGATTGAGTCAATACCGCCGGAGACCGCGGCCATGACCACATCCCCTGTCTCTATCATCCTGTTTTTAGAGATAGTTTTCTTTATGTTTTTAATGGTTGAATTCATTTTGATAAGAAAATGGGAATACGCGCCTCAATAAAAGCCTTTTAGAAGGGCTTAATAAGGCGCATATGGATTTAATTTAAATTATATTAGTTTAGTGAGGGTAAAACAAGATAAACCGAAGGTGAACGAATGGAGCTGATTATTTTTCTTTACTTTCTGTCCTTAAGAGCTTTCTCTGCTTTGCGAAGATATACCTGATTATCTTATCCCTTGTCGTCTCATCCATATCAACATATTTTACCGCTATTTCATACCCGCCCTGATTCCTCGGCTCGCATCTTACTATCTCGCATTTTATCTTTATCACATGGGCATAGGTTGGCAGGAAAGTCTTTAGAATAAGCCTGTCCCCTATCTTGAACTGGTCGTTGCAGAAAAACCTCAGGCCGCCTCCGCTTATATTTACCTCTCTGGCCTCGGGGATATTGAAGCCATTCCTCTCGGACATATGGTTTATAAGCATATTAAGCTTCTGGTTGATGTCAAAGAGAAGCTCGTAAAGCTTCGGGTTCTCCTCAGGTGACGGCTCTATGTCATCAAACATCAACTCCCAGTCAGTAGAGCCTCTGGAGGCATTAAGATCGTTTAGGGTCTCGTAATAGACAGGTATCTTGTCATCCGTCCTTACATACTCCCTCTGGGCGTCAAATGCGTCGTCTGTTCCTTTTATATCAGCCATTATCTTTTCCTTTCAGAATATCGCATTCCAGAAAAGCGTCAACCACTATCGGGTCAAACTGCGTTCCCCTGCATCTGTGTATTTCGTCCCTTGCGACATCAAAGCTTAAGGCTTGCCTGTAGGGCCTTGAAGAGGTCATGGCGTCAAAGGTATCAGCTACGCTGAATATCCTCGCGACCTCCGGTATGTCTGTCCCCGCAAGCCCGTTTGGATAGCCCTGCCCGTCCCATCTTTCATGATGATAAAGGACAACGGCCTTTTCTGATGTCAGGAGATTCAGAGGCCTCAATATCTCCTCTCCCCGTACCACATGGGACTTCATTATCTCTCTTTCATCAATGGTAAAGCTGCCTTTTTTAAGGAGTATTTCATCCCTGACCCCTATTTTGCCGATGTCGTGAAGCGGCCCGGCAAAACTTATGCTGTCAATCACATCCTGCCTGCAGTTGAGGCTCTTCGCAATATGAAGCGCATACTGCGTGACCCTGTTGGAATGGTCCTTTGTATAAGTGTCCCTTGCGTCAAGGGCGTTAATGAGCGAATTCAGAGCCCCTATGATACTTGAAAAGATGTTCTCTGATAAAGCAATATTTTCAAGCTTCAGGGATGCCTTGGCAGTAAGGTTGAGCAGAAGCGTAAGCGCGTCATTGGTAAGCTCTGCCCCGCCCTCTTTTCCGGCAAGGCCGAGCAGCACCACTACCTCCCGGTTTATCACCATCGGGGCAAGCAGAAGAGGTTTTCTTTTATTCGGGCCGCCTGTTGAGATAAGTTCGCCTACATGGTCATTTTCGACAAGGGAATACGAATAACACCTGTTCTTTATGACGCTTTGAAACGGCTCTTGATCGAGCAGAAATCTTTTTCCGAGCACTGAGTTGCCTTCATAGCCGGAAGCCGCCTGTATTACAAGCTCTTTATTGCTGCCCTCGACCACCATGATGAAAGACTTATCCGAATCAGCGATTATCTGGGCTATATCCATAGTCTTTCTGAATATATCCTCTTTCTCATTTACTTCATCAAGGGATTCGCTGATGGTATGCAGTATTGAAAGCTCTTTTATCTTATCCTCAAGCCTTCTCCTTGCTATCTCCGGCAGGTTGCCGATTGCCCTTATCTTTGCGCCTGCGGCTGTCCTGTTGGCGTTTGCCACCTTTGACTCTGACACAGCTTTCCTGACAGTCACTTCAAGTTCCTCTGCCTTGAAAGGCTTGGCAAGGAAATCAACAGCGCCTATCTTCATTGCTTCAACGGCAAGATCAATCGAAGGATATCCGGTTATGATTATAAAAGGGACTTCCGGGGCGTTCTCCTTGGCCTGCTGGAGAAAGTCCATGCCGCTGAGCCCGGGCATATTAATATCGGCAAGCACGACATCGTAAAACCCGTTCCTCAGGGCCTCAACACCTTTCTCGGCGTTATCAAAGGCATCTACATCCCACCCGCGCCTGGAAAGTATCTCGGCTACTGCCTCTCTTACGGAATCATCATCGTCCACAAGCATTATCTTGATTCTGTCAATCGAAGTAGCTGCAGCCTGCAATGTAATTCTCCTGTATTATAAAAGGTTAGTGACAGATCAGGATTTGGGGGTGATCTTATCCCTTGAAAACCTGTCGGCTTCTTTCAGGTATTCCTGTTTCTTCAACGGGTTGGGCGTATCTTTTTCAATGTATTCCAAGCCGCTCGTGCCGTTGGCGTTCTCAACCCCTGCTATTATTCCAGGGCCTGTTGACTGGGCAAGCATGTCCTTTAAAGCCGCAATTTCACCGTACGCCGCCCTAAGCTCATCGAGCAGGGCCTTGTTCTGTGATGTAAGCCTGAGCCGCTCGCATGCGTTCTTAATGACTACCATGAGTTCATCAAGCCTGAAGGGCTTTGCTATGTAATCATAAGCCCCCGCCTCGATTGCCTTGACAGCGGTCTCAATGGTCGCGTATCCGGTGATAATTATAACGAGTATCTCCTTATCAAGTTCCTTTATCTTCTGGAGGAGCGAAAGCCCGTCCATGCCCGGCATCATCAGGTCAGTGATGACGATATCGTACCTGTCCATCCTGAGCTTTCTGAGCGCCTCATCCCCTTCCTTTGCCACCGAGACAAAGTACCCCCAGTTCCTTACAGCTTCTGTCAGAAGCTCCCTAAGGTCCATATCATCATCGGTTATAAGAATCCTGAAATTCTCCGGCATGACACGCAAGCCTCACAAATTCAAAATAAGAAGAAATTATTCTAATATCATTATAGGAACATCATACAATTGCGGGAATACGGCTGTCAATAAGGCTTTTTAGAAACATTCCGTTCAGAAATGCTTGCCATTACCTGGCCCAGAATGTGTCTTTTTTTGCCCTCATCGGATATGCTGACCATATCGTTGCCACAGCTGCCCTTCTCCATCCCCAAACTTCCCACCCTCTTTACCGTCCTGTCAGATGCTGCGAAATTCTGCGCGATAACCGGATTAATCTTGACCATGGCTCTGACCTCCGATTTTTTTATTATCCGACATCTTATTTATCGTCATTTTTCTTCTGTGACTTTAGTCTTTTTTCGGGCTTGGGTGAAGTTTTTTTAAGATGCCGGCTGCCGCGGCGAAGGGATGAAAAATAAGCGGAAATTGAAGGACAATTTATACTGTAAAAACGGAAAAACAGCTATTTTGCGCTGTATGCCTTTATAGCCCTGCCATTATCCTTTACCTGCCTCAGTTTATGCTTTATGCCGCACATCCGGCCCTGAAGCGCATCGGACATGGCGTTATCCCTTTCTATGATCTCATTTACTATCTCTTTTACCGAGTCGTCTTTTACATCGCTGTTTAAGGACTTCAACTCATCGAAAAGGCCATCCCGTTCAGCCTGGCACCTCAGGACATCTTCCAGCATGTTCTCCTCGATAAAGCCCGCCTGAAGCTTTGATATCTCAAGGACTCTCCTGAGTATTTCCGTCTGTCTTGTCTCAGATCCCATAGCTCACGCTCTTTGCCGGGTGCTCGCTGTTTGAGGCCCTTTCAGTCGCGATGGCTTCCCAGCCTGATTTAAGTTCCGCGATAACCTTAGACACCGAATCTATCAAAGCAGGTTCATTCCTGAGATTGGCAAGCGTAAGCTGCTGAGTGGAAAAGTCATAGAGCCTCGCAAGGTTCCGTGCGACTTCCCCGCCCTGCTCCATATTCAGGGATGTGCTTAATTCAGTGATTATCGCAAGCGACTTGTTGATATTGGTGTTCCTGCCGCTTATATCACTTCCTGACATGGCCAGCTGGGCGCATTTATTGAACCTTAATATCCCGTCATAGAGCATTATTATCAGGCGCACTCCATCGGCTGTCATTACCTGTATTTTCTGATACTGATTGACCCTGTTCATTTATCCGCTCCTATAATCCCATAAGGAAATTGCTCTGGCTTTTAATTGTCGCGAGCATTGTCTCCAGCCCCATGAACTGAGACCTAAGCTGTTCTTCATAAGCGCTTATCGCGGTCTCTTTATTCAGGACATCCTCGTCAATCCTGTCTATGTTCTTATTTAGGCCGTCCTGCCTGCTCTTTATCCTGCCGTCCACAGCATCATCTATGCTGTTGGCCATGTCGGAGATAAGCCCGCCAAAACCCTTTATTCCGCCGGTAGCGGTATTATCCGCGAAAAGATTTACCACAGCATCAAAATTATTAGTCAGCGCTTCGGTAAGCTTTGTGGAATCAACCGTAAAGTTGCCGTCCGAATCGCTTGTGACGCCTGCATGCAAAAGCCTGTTCATCGTGTCAGGCAGGCCTGACACCGCAGAGGTCATTGTCCTTCTCAGGTCGTCATTTATGCTCCTTGCGACTGAATCGCCGAATAAAGCACCCGCGACCTTGAGGTCAGTATCATACCTGTTATTGGTCTTTATGTGGGTTAAGATACCATTATACTTTTCGGTCAAAGCCGTGATCTTGTTTGTTATCTCGGCAGTATCCCTGTCAACCGAAAGGGTAAAAGTTTTTGTGTTGTCCGCGCTCTTAAGGTCAAGCGTGACTCCGGTCAGTATGTCTGATACGCTATTGGATGACCTTGTATATGTCATTCCGTCAACCGTAAGCGAAGCGTCCTGCGCTGCCTGCAGCGTAGTTGAGAATGCAAGGCTCGTGTCATTCTGAGTGATTGCCACAGAGTTCGCCGTGCCTGTTGAATCGCTCTTTAAGATAAGCCTGTACGGGTTTGGCCCGGAGCCGTCATTTGCGATTGTCGCGGTCACGCCTGCCTTCAGGGCGTTTATCGAGTCCTTAAGGCCTGTAAGAGTGGTTGTAGCGTCAACGCTTACGGTCTGCACTGCGCCTGTGCCAAGCTGAAAACTGAAAGAGCCAGGACCAGCCGCAATCGTGGATGTATCCAAAGCGACACCGTCAGCCGCTATCTGGTGTGATTTTGCCAGCGCGCTTATTTTTATGTCGTACTTGCCCGTTGTTGCGGTTGAGGTAGTGGTGGCGCCCATCATGGCGCTGTCGCTTACGGAAGACTTGAATACTTTAAAGCTGGAGGCGGTTTTGAGGTCCTCAGCCGCGGTCTTAAGGTCCTGCACCCTTGTGCTTAAGCTGCTGTAGACGGAATTGGCCCTCTCCAAGGTGCTCTTCTCAGTGTTTAGCTGGTTAATGGACTGCCTTCTTGCGCCCACAAGCTGCGATATAAGGGTCTGGTAGTCGATATTGCTGACAACGCCTGAAGTAGCTGAAATGCTCATGGCAGACTCTCCTTAATTCTAAAAAACGCCTTCTTTATAAGTAATGTTATGTTTCCGCATCGTAGAGCACTCCGATAAGCTCTTTCATCCTTGACCTTATCGCCAGAAGCTCTTCGGAAGGTATCTGTCTTATTATTTCCTTTGTTTCCGGGTCAATAATCTTTATTACAAGGTCTTTGGTGTCTTTATCTACCTCGAACCTCAGTTCCGTATTAAGCCTCTTAAGCTGTATCTGCACTTCTGAGGCAACCCCTTCAATATCTTTTGGCGTTTCGTCCTTTTTCTCTTCCCCGCTATCCTTAAAAAAATTTACCCGCTCCTCGACTTCCTTATGCCCCTGTCTGGTATTGGAATTTTCAGGGAAAGCTGTCGCAGTGCGGGTTGTATCATGTACAATTTCGATGCTCATAAAGCCTCCATGGATTCGGCGGGGAGAGCTTTCTCCCCGCCTTCTCCTTTAAGCCCAAAATTACCTGAAACTACCTGAGTAATGAAAGCGCGTTCTGGGGCAGTGTGTTTGCCTGTGCAAGGACAGATGTACCGGCCTGTACCATTATCTGGTTCTTTGTGTACTGGGCTGTTTCATATGCGAAGTCCGCATCCCTGATCCTTGATTCCGCTGCCTGGTAGTTTGTAAATGTTACCTGGAGGTTGCTGAGAGCCGATGAAAGCCTGTTTGTTGAAGCGCCGTAGATAGCTCTTGCGTCATTGATTGTCTTTAAAGCTGAGCTGATTGAATCAAGTGCGCTCAGGGCGCCATCCTGTGTTGCAAGTATGCCTGCTGAGAGATTGAGTCCATTGGAGCCGGTTGTGAGGACCTTAAGTGTTACCGCAAGCTGGTCATTGCTGGTGTTTTTGAACCCGATGTACATTGTAAGGGTTGCAGTGTCACCGTTGTTGAGTTTGTAACCGCCGAATTCTGTCGTATTGGAGATCCTGTCGATTTCGTTCTTCAGCTTGTCAAACTCATCGCTGTAATATGACCTGTTTGTGGAGTCAAGTGTGCCCTGTGCGGAGCTGGCTGCCAACTCGCCCATTCTTGTTACGATGTTTGTGATCTGCTCTGCGGCCTTGTCGCTGATCTCCATTGCTGAAATGCCGTCGTTGATGTTCCTCATTGAAGCCTGGATCATCCTTGACTGGCCCTTAAGCTGGTCTGCCCTGCCGAGGCCTGCGGCATCGTCAGCTGAGCTGTTTACCCTGTAGCCTGATGAAAGTCTCTGTACGCTGGTCTTAAGGTTGCTGTTTGATGTTGAAAGATTCTGCTGTGCGACCAATGAAGCGATATTTGTGTTGATTGTTGATGACATGTGTGTACCCTCCGTAGTGTTTTTATTCGGCATCCTTGCCGTTTTTTTTGAAGCATTCGGAAGCGGCCTTCGAGTGTCCTACCTCCTTTTCGGCCCGATTAACCTCAGCCTCTTAATTTATTTATCGGTAAGCGTTTTAGAAACTTTAATAAAATTTCAAACCCCCTTGTGAAATACTTTTTCCTCAATCTCCTCTATAAGTGGATGGAGCTCATATTCGAGGATATCGGCGGCAAGGACAGCGTCCCCTGAATCCTTTGCGTTCTTTAAAGCCTCCATGTTCTTTAGAAGCGGCTGATAGAATACACCCGGATTTTCCTTAAACAGATCAATGCCATACCTTCCGCCTCCCTGTGTCAGGGCGTCAAGGGTCTTTACAACCTCTATCAGACCCTCAAATATCGGGGAAAGCTCTGTGTCTCCAATGTTGCCTATTCTTAAATCCCTTACGCAAACTGTAATGTTACTTTTAATGACCCTTAGATATTCCTGAACAATATCAATGCCTTCAAGGGCAATTGCGTCAACTGAGGCGGTATTGAGCTTGAAATCTCCATGGCTTGAGACCGGTTTTTTCAAAAACAGGCTTTCCCTCCAGTTATCAAGCTTCTCTCCGTCAACCCATAGCTCGAGCACAAACCTTCTATGCCGGATAAGCTCGCTTTCGAGTGATACAATAAGCTCGCCTATGGTCAAGTTCTTTCCTGAATCCTCGAAATCGATCTTTGAGCCGTCAAGATATACTTCAGGCATAAAATTCTCCTTATTATTTTAATTCATAGCTACTGAATTGCAGGCGTCCACGCGATGTCAAACTTCTTCTCAACCGATGAGCATGTCTTTTCAAGATGACTATCGAGCATGCTCAAGATGTTATCAAGTATCGGTATAAACCTTCTGCACATCTCATCCATGCGCGTATAAGACGCCTCTATTGAGCCAAGTTCCCTGCCGAACCTCTCAGTCGAATCACAGGCTTGCTCCTCACGATGGAATTCCTTAAGCTCGCTTGTGGTGGCTATAAGAGTCTCCCAAAGAAAAGAGGCTCCCTGCGCCTCTTCGAGAAGGCTTTCCACCATACGGCCTATCCTTCCGACACTTTTTACAAGTATTGGAGTATTGCCGTTTTTATTGAATTCCCTTTTCGCCTCTTTTACCTCTTTTAATATCCTTATCGCTGTCTTATCAATGCCCTTTAGAGAGACCAGCATCCTTGAGAACGAATCATATAGAGCCCTGTAGTCAACAGGCTGCCTGCTTTTTACAGCCTCTTCCATTATCTCATCAATATTGAACTCGCCCCTGAAATCCCTGGCAATGGCCTCTTTGAGAGTTATATGCTCCATGCCTTCTATGTAAGCGCCGCCCTCTGTAGCGTTTATCACGCTTATCGGCAACCCTGTCTTTTTCAGGAACACCATGTAGTTCTCAAACCACTGATGGAATGTGGCCCAGTCGAATTTACTCGGCACGAGACCGCCGTTTAGGCCCTTGAGCCATTGCAGGTTAAACCTGCTCCTGGCCTTATCCTTAAGCGTTACATAATCCTCTTCAATGATTACCTCGCCCTTCTCCTTGTCTATCCTTACATTCTGCGCGATATAGACGCCTCCCGGAGCATGGGTCTCATTCTCCCCAAAGCACAGGTCCTGCCCGATGAATACTATCGGGCTGCATCCGAACATCACTCCCATGTCAAGGGCAGCAGTCGTAACGCTTCCGCCTATTGCCGGGAAGTAGTTACTACCCCAGTGTTTTCCATGCTCAAGGCTTAAGTTTATATACGGATTAAAGAAGATGAATTTATCTTTGACTTCCCTTGTAAACATGCCGGGGTGGGATATCTCGGCCAGGATAAGCCTTGTGTTCTTATCCTCTTCGCCGTATGTAAAATACTCAGGCAGGTCAACCTTTTCGGAGGCGATTATAAAATCAGGCACAACACCGTACTTAAGAAGAGGCTTGTAAGCAGTGATTGCAGCAACTATAACGGCCTTGCCCTTAAGGTCTTTAAGCAGATGCGCGTTCTTCTTTAACGAAGGGCCCGCGCCTGCGATTATCATGGGCTTGCCCTTGAATTTATCTTTCAATGTATCAACAGGCGAATACTGCGGAAAATAATTGAGGTTCTCAAAATAATTCTCTATCCATTTAAGCCTTGAATCGATATCTGTCTTAAGACCGACCTTGTTTGTCATGTGCGCGTTATTGACCCTGTTGTTGAAATCCTGCAATTGCTGCGCGAACGCAACTTTATAAGGAGCAGGGCTATAACAAAGCAGGTTCTCCATCGGGTCTATCCCGCACCTGATGATATCTATAGCAGATGCTATCGAATCAAACAGATAGACCTTCTCACGGGAAAGGATATCCGACAGATCGATTTTCTCAAGCACCCCTCTCAGTATCTCTATCGAAGGCTCGTAAACTATTGCACTATCCTTTTTTCCGCAGGCCAACGCCCTTAAAATATATCCGCACCCAAGGCCGAAAAGGATGACCCAGTCTGATTTTCTTGAAAGTATCTCTTCTGCCTGCACCTTTGCTTCCTTAATGGGGTCATAGCGGCTGTGGAAGTACTTATCATCAATCTTAAAGGTCCAATCCCCTGACCTGGTCTCTTCAAGATGAACAGGCACTGTGCTGAATGCGAGCAGCCTTTCAGCAAGTTCCTTGTTCTTAAGGCTCAGCGCTTTGCAATTTCTCTCAAGAATATTCATGCCCTCAGTCCTTATTCCTTTTTGCGGTTATTGTAAACTCCGCTTCATTATATCCGCGCCACACCCACCAGGCAGTATCATCAACTTCTCCTAAGGTGTGGTAAAGCCTTAAAAAGAAGGTGTCTTCCTGTTCCAGTTCGTGAAAATTAATCATTGGTACGGAAAAGAGTTTTGATTTATCCGTAGATATCTCTATGGTCTTCTCAGCGTCCCCTATCCTTACCCAGCCCTCGGTTGCCCCAAGGCAGCTTGTGGCAGATACACTCTGGCTTACGGGCTCGTGGTGGTTGAGGTCATGGCCCTTAAGGTAGAACTTCTCGGGGCTGAAACCGCCGTTCACTGTTTCTATCCAAAGGCTTCTGCGGTCAAACGCGGACGGCAGAAAGGTAAATATCCCTGCCCTTAATGACGATGCGAGAAGGCCGTTTACCTTAAGTTTGTAAGATGCGGTAATTGCGGGCTCTGTCCTTGAAATTGAGTATTTTTTCCATAAAGTACCAATCTCAAGCGGGGTCTTTAAAGTCACATTTACTGAACCATTATCTTCATCGATTTCTACTTCCGAGTTTTTTAAATCAGTCGTCTTCCTGCCGTCCTTTGAAGTGTGTATGAGATGGCCGCTAAAGAAATCAGCTCCAAGCCTTATATCTTCAAAGTGACCATGCGAGAGTGTGCCGATTACAGGTTTTTTTGAAATAGCGGGGAACGCGAGGGATTTAATCGCTGAACCTTTGCCTTTCAGGAATTCGACCTCAACGCTCTCTGTTAAGACCTTTATAGTATTCTCAGTTGTGGTAATTGTGGCTTTTTGTTTTGCGGACTTATTAATCATTGGAACAGCAATATGTTCTAAACCTGCGGCGCCTGCCATTGCTGGCTGGGCTGCAGGTGTTTTAATGATATTTTTTTCTGTTTCGAGTTTAAGCCAGCCAAGCCTGTTCTGAAAATACTGGAACTTCCCGTCTACGGTATTTGTCCTGAAATCGCTTCCCCAGAGGTCGCACAGGGTCTCCCTGTAATCATCTAAAGTTCTTTCATCGATGTTGCCCTGCCCTATCAGAGTCTTGATGTTATTGTAGACCTTATAGCACTCAGTGTTTATGTGTACGCTGTCGCGGCCTGCTACAGCCCACCTCAGAGGATTATATTTCTCCTGCTTTTTGCAAACAACCGGTGTTTCCGCTGATTCGAGCTGTATAATATTAAAAGCACTTCTGCTCTTTTTAAACTTATTGATGATGCCTGTCGGGGTGAGGAAATCGGCTTTTCCGCTTGCGGCTATTTTTTTAAGTATCTCGCCCATCCTCTTATATTCGCCGTTTGCTACAGCCTCATGCCCTGGGCGGTAATCAAAAACCTCTGCGTCATTTGTATAAAGGGCAAACGCCCTGTCCTCATTTTCATTATCATTTGAGAAGAGCCAGTCCATATATTCTTCTATGCTAAGCTCTCCATGAACGCATCTCTGAAACTTCTGGAAGGCAATAGAGTGGCTCCAGAGCACATTTATATCGCCCTTTATGCCTGCGGCCCTCTGGGGAGAATAGAGATATTCCTTCGGGTAGCGGTTATACTGGAAGCTGTTGTTCCAGTCCATTATTATCGCCTCATACCCAGTGTCCCTGTAAATATCGACAATCCCTCTTGAATAGGTCTGCTCGTTCACAAGCGCTATTGCCGGCCTCTTTCCAAGCAGTTCCTTATAATACTTATCTCCTATCTCAAGGTTCCACTTATTTACATCAGCGGGTATAAGCGGGAATATTGCCTGTGAAAAACCAGAACCAATAAACTCACACCTGCCCTCTTTCAATAAATGGCTCAACTTTGATATAAATGCTGGGTCAATTTTTTCGACCTCTTTTAATGTCCATGCAGGCATTTCGATCGCGAGAGGAAAACCCTGCTCACAAAGCTCTAAGATAGGCCAATAGCACTTCTCCACTACATCAGGGAAGTGCTCCCTTGGGATGGATGAGAAGGCAAGATTGCAATGAAAGACAGTGTAAAGACTAAGCACTGATTACTCCTCTAACCACTTATAGTTCGGGTCTGTATTCGGCATAAGGGTTCTTCCCTCGCCTGCAAGGAACCATAGATAATACAGGCTGTAGCCCGGCATGACAGATACCGGATGATAGCCCCAGGGTATCGCCACCGCGTCGTAGTCTTCTATCTTGAATGAAAAATTGTTCTTGTCATTATAGATGGTCTGAGTGCCGAAGCCTTCAGGCTTATCTATCCTGAAGAGATAAATCTCTTCCATTTTAGCTTCTTTGCCGGGGATAATGGTATCGTGCTTATGAGGGGGGAAACTGGACCAGCCGCCCGGCTGGTTGAATGTCTCGCCAAGGATTATCCTTGAAGCACCTACTTTTGAATCAATGATATCTACTACCTTTCTCTCCCAGATGCCCTTGCCGACCGTCTTTTCCTTAACGCCTGCCTTGGGGATATAAATGACCTCTCCGTCAACATCTGTCTTTGCCTTGCAGATTGCAAGCTCCGCAGAAAGAGATGATGAAAATCTCACTTTCGTATTCCTTGGTATAAGGAGCGCGCTTGCGCTCTCAGTAAAGATATCTTTCCTTTCAAGTCTGAATATCTCTCCATTGACCTCTATATCAGCGCAACCGCTGAAAGGGATAATCGCGGCCTCACATTCAGTAGTATTAAACTCAAATTTATCATTCAGGCCCAATCTGAGGAGATCAAGCGAGAGATAGTCCATCGCCCCGTTTGTTACGGTATTTAACCCATTATGCCTCGGAGCCTTTACTTTAAAGGGCAACAGCATCAGCCAGCTCCTCTTCACGGATTGTCTCTATTTTTACGGTATTGCCTGCACTCGCCCAGTTCTCCTCTGCCTCATTAAAATCAGAGCCGGTCGCGATTATATAACAGACCCTGTGGGCGCAGTTTTTGTACTCCTCTATTATGTCGCCGGGTTTTACCATCAAAAATATTTCATTTACGCCTTTGAGTGTTTTCGCCTCGTCAACTCCGCTAATGCTTACTACTCTGCCCGGTGCTGGGAATACGGCCTTGCACACAGTGACCTTGCTGTGAGTCTGTGTTATCGCCTGTTCCGGGATATTCATGCCGACTGCAAGCGCGAGCGCAGCCTTCTGCGGTTCAAGCCCCGTTGCAAGGGGTGTCGTGTACTGTGAATGAAATCCGCCTGAGAGCCTTGCGGGCAATTCAAGTATCATCGGCCCTTTTTTTGTAAGGATGGTGTCGGCCTTGTAAGGGCCGAACTCGATTCCAAGGGATGCTGCCGCTTTGACCACAAGAGAATAAAGCTCTTCCTGAATTTCCTTTGACAGCTTTGACGGGTTTGTGTGCCCCACCTCAATCGGAAAGGGCTCAAAACCGAAATGCCTGTCAACAATGCCGAACCTGTGGTGAGTTCCGTTATGAACTACAAATTCCACACTCTGTTCATTGCCTTCAACAAACTCTTCTATGAGAGCTGTCTTTGTGGTGGAATGGTTCTTTGCGTCAATGAGCGCCGCCTCAAGCTCAGCTTCGGAATCAATCCTTCTTGACCCCCTTGAGGCTGCGTTATCTATAGCCTTTACCATGCATGGGAGCCCTACTTTTTTTACTGCGATCCTTGCTTCACCAAGGGTTGAGACCTCCTCTGCATACGGGGTAGCAATGCCGTCAGAAAGCCACTTCTGCTTCATGAGCCACTTGTTGTTGCTCCTCTCGGCTACTTCAACAGGGATACCCGGAAGGCCTAAAGCCACGGCTATCTTTGCGGCTGTTATCGCCACATCCGCGCCTGCAAGGACGCCTGAGATGTTAAACATTTCCTTATTTGCCTTTGCGAACTCGACATGGCCTGAGGCATTTTTAATATCAAGCGTCAGCGCGTAATCAGCGTACCTGAAACCGGGCGCATTCGGGCTTTTATCAGAGGCAATTACGAAAAGGCCCAACTCCTTTGCCTTCAGAATGGCGGGTATCTGCATTACTCCCGCGCCGAGTATTATAATGCCCTTTTTATCCGTTATATTCCCCATGCGAGGAAGCCTCCGTCAACATTGATTATGGAACCTGTTACAAAATCAGAAGCCTTTGAAGCAAGATAGATTGCCGTGCCGGAAATTTCTTCGACCTTGCCAAGCCTCTTCATCGGAGTGTTATTTATAATCCTCTCAAGCCTCGGGCCGTTAAGCACTTTTTCATTCAAGGCTGTCTTAAAGACTCCCGGTGCGATGGCGTTGACCTGAATGTTGTGAGGCGCAAGCTCAACCGCAAGATTTTTTGTCAAAAGCATAATCCCTGCCTTTGACGCTGAATATGCCGCCGCGTCAGTGAGCGCAGCAAAAGACCCAAGCGAAGCGATATTGATTATCTTGCCGCTTTTTGCCTCTACCATCTTTTTACCGACTGCCCTGCAGACACGGAAAGACCCTGTGAGGTTGGTATCTATAACATCGGTCCATTCCTTGTCAGTCACTTCAAGAGTGCTTTTTTTCAGATGTATGCCTGCTGAATTTACAAGGATATCGATGCGGCCGAACTTTTTTAAGGCCAGCTCAATTGCTTCATCGACACTCTTCTTATCAAGAATGTCCATCTCGATTTCTGATGCCTTTTTGCCTGCGCCTTTTATTTTTCCGACAGTCTCCTGCAGTTTTTCCTTGTTCCTGCCGGACACAATGACATTGGCGCCTGCATCTGCGAGCCCCTCTGCTATTGCCTGCCCAAGCCCGCTGCCGCCGCCAACGACCAATGCAACTTTATTTTCAAGACTGAACAGATCCATTAATTATCTATCCTCCTTGCCCTTACGACAATCGTATCCCCTATGCCCATGCGCTTTACGATTGTGTCTATCGCGCGCTTATTTGTATCAGGTATTGTGCCTTTGGGGTTGCAGCTTCCAAACCTCACCCAGCTTACAATGGAAAAACCTGTGTCACGAAGCAGGCTGAACAACGCCTCCTGTGAGAATAGATGGATATGCTGAACAGGCAGGTAATAGAGCCACTTCTCGGCAAAGAGCTCTGATACCATGCCGGTGCACGGTGTCTGTATGACCACCTCACCGCCTTTGGCGAGAAGCGCCCTTGTCTTTTCAAGCACATCCTTCGGGCTTAAAACATGCTCTACCACATCCCAGAATGTGATGACATCGTATTCGCCCTGCATTTCAAAAAAGTCTTTTACTGAGCAGTTAAGGCCGTTTTTTTTGCCTGCCTCTACCATCTCACTTGATATGTCAATGCCTTCGGAGGCAATGCCGAACCTGTTGGTATATTCAAGGAACTGCCCGTTTGCGCAGCCTACATCAAGCAGCCTCTTCCCCGTATAATTCGAAAGGTCCATTCTCAGGTCTGAAAATGTAAGGTCCTTCTCGCCAAAATAGGTCTGCCTGTATTCAGGCGTGAAATGTATGTGGTGGCCGAGGTTATTGAACTGCTTCACCATGTAGTCAGACTCGTAAAATTTTGTTATCTCGTCAAATGAGGGATATGAGCCCATGCGTTCTACCCCGCAGTTTGCGCACCTTACATAATTATGCCCTTCCACATTTACAACGAGCCTTGATTCAGAACCGCCGCATATTTTACAGATATTTTCGCTCATCTCTTCACCCCGTATATGACCATTTCCCTGCCTATTCCGTGCTTAGCCATTACTTCGTACATTTCCTTTTTAAAATCCTTTAGCTCGGGTTCATTGAGCATTATGTCCAGCCTCTTTCTCCTTGCGTGGCTGGCCCTTCCAAGCTCGTCATTGCCTATGTAGTTGTCTCCCATGAGGAGGAAGAAATCTATCGGGAACATCGAAGTCTCCCCAACTACCTGAAAACCGCTCTTCTCAAGAAGAGAACTTAAAGAATCAAAACTGAAATAATTTATATGGTGCGGAGGGGCAAGCCAGTAAGGCTTATAATTAAGCTTCTCCTTCAGCACCTTCTGCACCGGGCTGTAATCATTAGGCACAACACAGCAGATTAAGCCGCCTTCTTTTAAAAGGCTGTTTGCCCTTTTGAGGACATCCGCCGGGTCTGGCACATGCTCAAGCACCTCTGACAGATGGACAACATCAAATTGCTTATTCAAGCCTGCAGCGGTTGAATTATCAAAAAATGCATTCACGACTTCAACGCCGAGTTCCCTTGCATGGGTTGAGGCCTGTTTGGAAGGCTCTATCCCAAGGCAATCCCATCCCCTGTCCATGCCTCTTTTTAGGAAATAACCGGGGCCGCATCCAATATCAAGTATAGAGCGACTTTCATCGGAAAGCTTTGATTCAAAAAAGTCGTAACGGTCATCATAGACAGCCTCCCACCACCTGAGGTCCTCCAGCACTCTTTCGATGAATTGAGGTTTTTCCTCGGTGTAATATTCCTGGCTGTAGACCTTATCCAGTTCTTCCTTTGAAGGTATCGGATCAATGTGTATGAATCCGCACTCCTTGCATTCGAGTATGCCGTAGCCGCTTGCCTTATCAATCGTATTCCCGATGTGCATATTCCGCCCTCTTTATATATTCACTGCGTGTATTTGGTTGGCACTTGAGTCCATGATCATGGACTCAAGAAGACTTGCTATCCTGATGGCGCCGTTCCCGTCGGTTAGGTTCTGCGCCCTGTGGGACATTGACTCCCAAAGGAACCTGCTCTGCTTGAACCTTTCAACTGAGGCGATGATATCTTCTTTTTTGACTTCCTTGTGGAAACCGAGGCTTAAGGATATGCCAAGCTTCTCAAGTTCTTTTAAATCCGATGCGTCCTGCTCGTAATTGGATATCAGCACCGAAGGTATTCCCATATAGGCAAGCTCGTAAACAGTAGTGCCGACAGCAGTAAAAGCAATATGGGATGAGGCAATAACAGGTGCCATGTCAGTAACGCCTGTGAGAAATTCAAATTTTACGCTGCCCCTGTCAATAAAATTACGGAGCTTAGTGGATGGCTTCATCGCAGGGCCGAGCACGACTGTTACATCGATATCAGCCACTCCCTTAAGCGCATTCACGACATCTTCAGTAATGTTGTTCGGGTCAGCCCCGCCCATTGTCACAAGGACTTTTAAGGGGAGCGAATACCTTAAATGATTGTTCGCCTTTTTATGCCTGCGGAAATTTTCCCCTATTATCAGGTACTGGCTTCCTGTATTGAAATTTTCGTTTTCAACCGGGCCGTTGTAGAATGCCGATGGCATTACAACACCGTCAGCCTCTGCCTGCGCAGTCGTGTTGTCAATAAGGATGACTGTTTTGCCTGCTTTCTTGAGCAGTGAGACATGCTTTGATACATCTTTTTTTGTGTCAATGACAACGATGTCGTTTGTGAGCTTGGCCCCGTTCGTCCTGTCAATCGGATAGACGATATGATTTATCCCTGAAGACTCAAGTCTTTGAAGCACGGCAGAATCCTTGTTCACAAGGAAGTGAAAAGGAATATTAAATGACCTGAGCGACTTTGCTATATTGATGCACCTTACGATGTGCCCCATGCCTATTGCGCTTCCGCCCTCTGTCCAAAAAGTTACGCCGTTCTGCATATCTTACTCTCCTGTGTCCTTACGCCTGTTTCCTTTACATCTAAAGCAAGCTTCAGGGTCTTGTATCCTTCTTTCAGATCGATAGAAGGCTGTGTCCTGTTGATAATGCACTCAAGGAAATGCTCCATCTCCTCAAGGTACATCTTGTTGATATCAAATGTGAGTTTCCCGGTATTCCATGTTTTTTTATAATTGGTAAGGTATGTCTCGATTACGCCTTCGACAAAGTCGCATCTGATGGTGCCTGCCTCGCCTGTTATTACCATCCTGTGCTGGTTCGCCCTCTGGAGAAAATCATTCTGCCAGTTGACATATATTCCGTTCTCAAGCCTGAATATGGCTGTAGCGATATCCTCCGCGTCCATTTCAAGAGAGCTGACCTTATCGACAAACGCATGCGCCTCAGAGACCTCTCCGAAAAGCCACCTGATGTTATCAAGGCTGTGGATGCTTGTTAAAATGACTCCGCCTCCAAGACGCTTCTGAGAGGCGTATTCATTCCTGTAATCGGCATACGGATGCCAGTCAGGCAGATAATGACCGCCGTAATAATTGACATGGAAGATCTTCCCGATTATCTCCGAGTCAACAAGGTTTTTTATATGCAGGAACACGGGATGGAACCTGTAGCACATGGCCAGCATCGCTACCAAATCCTTTTCCATGACCAGTTCCTCAAGCTCGCTGCATCCTTCAAGGCTGTGCGAAAGCGGTTTTTCAATAAGGAGGTCAACCCCTCTCTTTGCAAGTTCAAGGCTCATCTCAAGATGCATTGAAGAAGGCGTGCATATAACTGCCGCATCAGGGCATCTAAGGACCGCATCTTTAAAATTTGTCGTCAAGACAGGGTTTTCAAGCCCTGTGGCGACTTTTTCCAGAAGTTCCTTATTCGTGTCGCAGAGTATGAACTTTTTGACGCCAAGGGCCTTAAGATTGGCAAGGTGCCGTCTTCCTATTGAGCCGCATCCGACTATCAAAACCTTTAATTGAGATCTCATGAGTTAAGTAAGTCCCTTCGCTGAATTAATTCCTCTGCCTGAAAACTACTCCGACAGGCTCTCCTTCAAGAACGCCTGCGGGGTCTCCGCTTTCGATTGCGCCCTTCAATACTTCAATGGCTTCACATGATGCCTTTATCGTTTTTTCAATGTCTTCAAGGCTGTGCGAATAATTTATAAATACCGGGCCTCCGTAGAGTATTCCCCTCTTGACTGTCTCCTGCATGAATACGCTCTTTAAAAGAAGGTCGTCTTCGCCTTTTGCGTTCTTTACTGATATGCCGCCGCGCGGAGGTTTGCCGAATATCTTAAAGTTGACTCCCTCGCTCGTTGCAAAATCATTTATCCCTTTATGGAGTTTTTCTCCCATCTCCCATATATGCTCGATAACAGGCTTATTCAGGAGTTCTTCAATTGTCGCTTTTGCGGCTGCAAGCCCTACGGTATCTCCTGAGTATGTCATCGAAAAGAAGACCTCATTGAGCTCATTCATGAACTCTCTTTTGCCTACAATCGCAGATATCGCAAACCCGTTAGACATGCCTTTTCCGAAACATGCCAGGTCAGGCGTTACATTATAATACTGCTGAGCGCCTCCGATTGAGTAACGGAACCCTGTGACTATCTCATCAAGGACAAAAACGGCTCCGTTCTTATGCGCGATATCCTTAACAAGCTGAAGGAAGTTTTTCCCTGTAGCCGGGTCGATAGCAGGGTCAGTGCCGGGCACTTCCATAATGACGCAGGCAATCTTCCCCGGATTTTCTGCGAATACTTTTTCGAGCGACTCTATCCTGTTATATTCAAACGGGTGCATGTAATCTTTAAACGCTTTTGGAATACCTTTATTTCTCGGTGTTGTTACAGCGTACCAGTCCTGGCAGCCATGATAGCCGCAGTACGCTATATGCTCCCTGCCGGTATATGCCCTTGCGACTTTGACAGCCGCGCTTGTGACATCAGCGCCGTTCTTTCCGAACCTGACCATCTCGGCACAGGGAATTATCGAAGCAAGAAGCTCCGCGACCTCTACCTCAAGCGGATGCATGAGGGTAAATGTAGTACCCTCTTTTATCTGTTTGACTACGGCCTCTGTGACAGGGGCGTAATCATAGCCGAGAAGAATGGGGCCGAGCGCGAGCGGGTAATCTATGTATTCATTTCCGTCTACATCCCAGACATGGGAGCCCGCTCCCCTTTTCAGGTACTTAGGGGTAATGCCCCTTACGAACTGGTCAGGGCCTTTGCTTAATGTCTGTGTGCCTGCGGGGATGAGCCTCTGAGCCTTCTCCCACAGTTGTTCTGATACCGGAAATGCCTTTTCCAATAATTTCATCTCTATTCTCCTCTACAGGCCTTCAACTATCCTGTCTTCTTTAAGTGATTTAGCGTAGCCTTCGTTTCGCATTGTCATCGAATTGATCTCAAGGAGCTGCGGGTTATTGTGCAGGAACCTGACTATCGTGCTCATTGGGAAGACAAAGCCTTCATCCTTAAGCCCCTCGTATATCTCCGTGACAAGCCTGAAATCCTTCTCGTCATCAACTGTCCAGCGCATTCCAGAGAGATCAAGAGGGCTTTTTACGCCGGAGAGCCTGAATATCTGCGGGTTCTTCCAGATGTACGGTGTCACATGCTCACGCTCTGAGGCAAGTTTGGCGTTGAGGTGTGCTTCTTCAAGCGCTTCAAACGGAAACACTTCAGCGTCAAGCCCGTCAGGAAATGAGTTTGAATCAACGCTTACATGATCGTAGCCGCCAAGCGAGAACTTCTTGATTATCGAATCCACAAGCGAAGGGTCTAACAACGGGCAATCCGCTGTTATCCTTACGATTGTGCTGGCGTTAAACTTCCTTGCCGCCTCGTAGTATCTTTCAAGCACATCATTGAGACTGCCCCTGTGGCAGAAGACATTATTGTCATTGCACCAGTTCTCTATCACATTATCTGAGGCTTCGGTTGTAGTTGCTATGACGATATCATCGACCAATTTGGCTGATTTTAAACGGTTGACCACATGCCAGAGGATGGGTTTTCCGCATATCTCTTTCATGACCTTGCCGGGAAGCCTTGTTGAGCTCATCCGTGCCTGTACTATGGCAATAACCGGTTTTATCCTGTTATTTATAAGCATATGTCATCTCTCCTGACAGGCATATTCATGCTGACTCTTTTCAATGCCTTTTTGCCGATGACAAGACTTAAATCCTTTGGCTCAAGGCCGTACGCATGGCGTACAAGCTTTACCATCTCAGGGGATATTACCGCGCCCTCATTGATGTCTACCTTTGCGTAGATAGACCTGCGCGCCCCTACCCTTTCACCCATCTCGTTCCTTGACGGCCTTTTTACGCCGTCCCCGAGAGCTGACTCAAGATTCCGTATCTCGGATACCATGGCCTTGAACTCATGGACTTCCATTGCGTATGGGTGGTCAGGCCCTTTAAGGCCCCTGTCAAATGTAATGTGCTTTTCAATGATAGACGCCCCAAGGGCAACCGCAGCTACAGGTATTGTGCTCCCCGGCGTATGGTCTGAAAAACCGACCGGGCACCTGAATACTTCCTTAAGCGTTGCCATGCTCCTTATATTCACATCCTCGTATGATGGCGGATACAACGAAGCGCAGTGAAGAAGAGCAATCTCAAAGTTGCCTTCTCTTTTTATGATATCAACAGCCCTTTTTACCTCTTCGAGGTAAGCGGCGCCTGTTGAAAGGATCACAGGCTTTTTAAATCCGGCAATCTGTTTCAGTAACGGTTCATTTGTTATCTCGCCTGAAGCAAGCTTGAAGGCTTCCATTCCAAGCTCATTAAGAAGCTCTGCCCTGCCTGCCTCAAAAGGCGCTGAAAGGAATGTGACGCCTATCTTATTGCAGAACTCCATCAGCTCCGCGTGCCACTGCTCAGGCACTGTAAGCTTCTCAAGGATCGGGAAGGCAGGATGGTCTACCCATGCACCGCTCTCATCAGGCCTCAGGTTATTTATAAGCCCCTCAGCAGTAAATGACTGAAGCTTAATCGCATCAGCGCCTGCGTCCTTTGCGGCCTTTATAAGCTCCATCGCCCTCTTTATGTCAGAGTCGTGATTTGAGCCGATCTCAGCTATGATATAGGTGGGTCTTCCACTTCCGATCTCACGGTTTCCTATCCTGATGACACTCTTCATCCTATCTGCTCCTTACCTTGATTTTACTTTCCAAAGGCAGATACACTTTACTTCCGTCCTGCCTTGCTGATTCGTGTATCGCAAGGGCCATCTCAAGGGCCTCTATGCCTTCCTGCGCTCCGTCTATGCTCTTATCACTGCCGTCAACGCAATCCAATAGATGCGTCAAAGCCTCTGTCCAGATATTTTTGTTCTCGAATGACGGAAATTGTTCCGGCAATAATTCCTTAAGCCCCGTATAATGTGTGCTGTCTTTCGGCAGATAATATTCAAGGAGACCGTTATTGCCTATCCTTATCCTTCCGTGGCTCCCGATGATGTCAAACTCAAAGAAAAAATAACCTTTTGATTCAGCGTGCACTGTAGCGTAAACGCCGTTTTTAAATTTTATGAAAGCCCTTCCGCCGATATCTTCAATATTATCCCAGGGGAGCTCGCCGCTGCCGTTTTCAAGTTCTCCCTGTACCCACTGAACAGGCCCTCCGAACCAGCCCAGGATGTCAAATGCGTGCGTGCCTGTGTGAATGAGGCTGCCGCTGAAGTGGCATACGATTGACTGAAGTTCTCCGATACTGCCGTTCTCGATTATCTCTTTTGTCTTTCTGTAATCTCCGCTCCACCTTCTCAGGTGAGAGACTATGAGGCTTACTCCGTTCTTCTCAAGAGCCTCTTTCATCATGCGGCCTTCTTCAAGGGTTGTCGCGAAGGCCTTTTCGCACCAGATGCCTTTTACGCCTGCATCGATTGAATCCATCAGCATCGTAAATCTTTCAGGGGCATAGGCGCATATGCTGAGTATCTCCGGCCTTTCTTTCTCAAGCATCTCTTTGTAATCTTTATATAGAGAGCTTACGCCAAACCTGTGTCCGAACGCCTCAAGCCTCTTCCCGTTCAGGTCAGCCGCCGCAACGACTTCAACCCTGCCAATATCAAAGCTTACTTTCCTGTATGCTCCCATATGGGTGCACGGTTTTATCTCAAGCGGATCGTCCTCAAGCATCCATGCGACCCTGCCGCAGCCTATTATCGCTGCCCTGTATTTTTTAAGCTGCTGTGCCATTTATTATCAGAGTCTCTTTAGACTCTCTTTTTTTCTCTTCTATCTCTCCGCCTTCGCAATCAGGGCATACCTTGCTTCCTGCCTTATGCTGGTAGTAGACTCCCCAACCGTAAAACTCGTGATTGCATTTTTTACAGACATATTTTGGCATCATGTTTTTCTTTCTCCGTTCCTTTTTTTATTAGGCCCTTGCGGCTTTTAACGAGCCTGCGGCTATGTAGGCTATTGTTGATATCAACGCTTCTGATACTGCGCCTGCTTCTTCGTCTGATAATAACGGGTATATGGGCAGGCTTACCGCATTTTTATAAAATCTCTCCGCCTTCGGGTAGTCCCCTTCCCTGTAGCCCATTGCCTTTTTGTAATAAGGCTGTAAGTGCACCGGGATATAATGGACCTGAAGGTGTATGCCTATTGCTTTCAATGATTCAAAAAGTTCTTTTTTGGATATCCCAAGCTCATCAAAACATATCTGGACAGGATAGAGGTGATGAGCGCTCCTGACTTTCTCCCCTGTTGCCGGTGTTTTGATAAATGGGTATTTGGAGAGCATATTTGAGTAGAGGCACGCAAGCTCAGACCTTCTGATGACGAACTTATCAAGCTTTTTAAGCTGGCTTGTGCCAAGCGCGCACTGGATATCGTTAAGCCTGTAATTAAAACCCAGCTCATGCATCTCGTAATACCAGGGTGCGTCCTCGCCGTTTACGAATGCCTTGGCGCTCCTTGTGATGCCGTGGCTCCTTAATGATTTAAGCCTCTCATAAAGAGCCTTGCTGTTTGTCGTGATTGCCCCGCCCTCGCCTGTGGTTATGGACTTCACAGGATGGAAACTGAAGACTGTCATGTCCGAGTGTGTTGACGAGCCGACCTTGTGCCAATTGCCTTCTGAATCTTCCCACATTGCGCCAAGCGCGTGGCAGCCGTCTTCGATTACTATCAGATTATTTTTGAGGGCAATCTTTGATATCCTCTCCATGTCGCAGGGAAATCCGGCGTAATGGACAGGCACTATCGCCTTGACTGAAGGGTTATACTTTATCTTATCCTCTATCCCGACAGGGTCGATATTGCCGGTATCAGGGTCGATATCAGCAAAGACCGGCAGAGCGCCTACATACATTGCCGCGTTTGCCGTTGCGGTGAAGGTGACCGGAGAAGTGATTATGGAATCACCCTTGCCGATATTTGCCGCAAGATAAGCCAGGTGGAGCGCCGCGGTGCCGCTTGAGCAGCATACTGCGTATTTCGCGCCTGTGTAATTTTTAAGGGCCTCCTCGAATTCTTCTACCTTTGGGCCCTGTGTAAGCATGTCTGACTTAAGGACATCAACTACAGAGTTGATATCGTCCTGATCAATTGTTTGCCGCCCGTAAGAGATTGCTTTCCTCACCGTCGCAGAACTCCTTTATGATATTTTTAATCTGCATGATGCTCAGGACTTCTTTATTATTGTCGCTTGAATAGCTGAAGCCTTCGGGAACCGGCCTTCCTCCATTCTTTCTCTCTTCTCCCCACCATGTGAACTGGGGCTGTATTACATAATAATTGTCATATTCAAGCGTTAGCCTTCCGTCATCTTCCGAGATAAGCGTCTCATGGAGCTTTTCTCCCGGACGGATGCCTACTATCTTTGTCTCGCATTGCGGGGCCACCGCCTTTGCCACATCCATCATTGTGGCGCTCGGTATCTTGGGCACGAAGATCTCTCCGCCCTTCATCCTATCAAGAGAGGTAAGTACAAGGTCAGCGCCCTGGTTCATTGTTATCCAGAACCTTGTCATCCTTGAGTCGGTTATGGGAAGAACCCCTGTCTCCCTCATCTTCAGAAAAAGCGGGATTACGCTTCCGCGGCTGCCTACGACATTGCCGTATCTCACAACTGAGAACCTTGTGGGTTTGCTTCCAGCGTATGAATTGCCTGCGATAAAAAGCTTATCTGAGCAGAGCTTTGTAGCTCCGTAGAGGTTAATTGGGTTTGCGGCCTTATCCGTGCTCAGGGCAACTACTTTTTTGACGCCGAGGTCAACAGAAACATCTATTACATTCTGAGCGCCGAGGATGTTTGTCTTTATAGCCTCAAACGGATTGTACTCAGCCGCAGGCACCTGCTTTAAAGCCGCTGCGTGAACAACATAATCAACCCCGTCAAACGCCCTGTAGAGCCTGTCCTTTTCCCTTACATCCCCGATAAAGAACCTCAGGCACGGATCTGAAAATGAACGCATCATCTCGGACTGCTTAAGCTCATCACGGCTCAGTATTATCAATTTCTTGGGCCTAAAGTTTGAAAGTATCTTTGCTGTCAGCTTCTTACCCAGTGAGCCTGTGCCGCCGGTTATCAGTATTGTTTTGCCGTTAAGGTCCATAAAAAACTCCTCAGATGTTTGCATGAAACAAATGCAACATGCGTGCCATCAAACAATCCAATCCTAACTATCTGTTTTTTAAGGTTTTATTTGGGCTAAAGGTTTTTTGGAAAGCTGTGCAGTCAAATATCTGACAAGGGCCTTTGATTAATTTGACAAAAAAATGCCGAGGGTCAGGAATTTTTTGCCTTATGGGGGAATATACGGGTGTAATAAGGTTCCGGCGGGCTTTTTTAAGCCCGCCGGCAGTTTGGAAGATTTTCAATTACCCTGCCGTAAATTGGCGGAGTATCATAAAGGCGCTTTTCTGTTATCAGGCTCGGCTTAGGTCCGATTAAACTGCTATCGCATAATGGGTCAGGTAGTCTTCCCTGTCGATTATGAACTGCATTGCCTTCATATTATCCGAATTGAAGAGCACCGGGCCTTTGAGGTTCAGGCTCATCTCGTTATCAGAAGATATGCAGACCATGACAAGGGTAACAAGTGCGCTTGCGCTCCTGATGCCAAGCGTTTCAATGTCAATTTTGCGGATAGGCACCATATAATCCGGCTTGTATGAGTTCGGATTAGTCAGGAGGAAAGCCACAGTCGGGTCATCAACTGCCTGCAGCCATTTGAAGATCCCTTCAGCATCGTGGTCTATGAGTATGAATCTCCTGAGCCTCTGAAAACCGGGCATACCTTGCACAAAGTTTATTATCTTGTCTTCTGTTATCGCAAGCGGACCGAAGCGGCTTGTGATGATATTGATTACCTGGCTACTTGTTTGGGTTGCTATCATTTTTCTTTATCCTTTTCAAAATATCCGCTACTTCAGATGTGAGGCCGGCGGCTTTTATATTCTCTTCCTGTATCTTTAAGTAAATCTCTTCCCTGTGTACGGTATATTTGTGCGGCGCCTCTATTCCGAGCCTTATCTGGTTGTCCTTCACCTCAAGCACGACTATTTTTATGTCGTCCCCGATCCTTATCGCTTCACCTGACTTCCTTGTCAAAACTAACATTTCGCCCTCCCTGGCATTTTATTTAATTGTAAGGTCAGAAAAATCTTATACGGCTTTCTTTATTTTATCAACAAGCGAATAAAGCTCCTTGTCTTACCTTCTTATTCTGCTGTCTGAAGCTTTCGATGGATGGCATTTCACTCTCCTTTTAATAAATTTTAAAGGTAATCGAAGATATTGATGGAAAACACCTTGCCTGCCGAGCTCATCGCGGCCTCAAGGGCAACCTGGCTGAGCTTAAGGTCTGACATGACCTGGATAATATCGGCATCCTCCAAAACAGATATTTGACTTTTGAGTTCAAGCTTTGAACTGCTGAAATCATCCTTGGCCGTTGTAAGCCTTGATACCCTGCCGCCAATATCAGCAACTGCCCCGGATATCTGGTCGAATGAGGCCTCAAGCGTTCCGATGGAGGCCTGAATGCCTGCCGCGTCATTCGTCTCAAGCGCAGTCTTAAGGTCGGCTACCCCCTGCATTATGTCAACGCCTCCGGCAGTGCCTTTAAATATTTCTCCGCCGTTAAGCCCGAGGTTCATGGTGCTGTTGGTATTTATCCTTATCTGCTGCTTATTCGCATCGCCCTGGTATGCGCCTGTCGATGTAAAGGCCTGCGTGCCTGTCTTAAAGCCTGAAAAAACATATTTGTTGTCGACTGTAGTATTGCCTACGCTTACAAGCTGGTCATAAAGATTGCTAACCACATTTGCCGCGTTAAGCCGCGCGCTTGCCTCAGAAGTGCCTGTGGCATGGTTGACAGCTATTTCCTGTATCTGGCTAAGGACATCCTTGGCTGTATCCAGCGCGCCTTCAGCGGTGCTTAGATATGACAGGCCTGAATCGATATTCCTTTCATACTGTTCAAAGTTTTTTAAAATCCCCTTTGCGGAGATTATCTCCTTTGCCTTTACAGGGTCGTCAGAGGGCGCATTCACTCTTTTGCTCGTGGAGATCTGTTTATTCAGATCATAGACATTCTCCTGCCGGCGCATGATGTCGTTAATGAAAGTATTATAGGAGATATTCTGTGTTATTCTCATAATTTGAGCCTTTTTTAAAAAAACCTTATCTAAGGTTAATGACCGCTTCCATCATCTTATCAACCGTTGTCAATACCTTTGCCGCAGCTTCGTAAGCCCTTTGAAGCTTTACAAGGTTTATGGCTTCTTCTTCGATCGAGACGCCCGAAGTCGATTCCTTCGCGCTCTGAAGCTCTTCAACGAACTTGGTCTGGGCATCGGAATTGTTTGTGGACTCCTTCATGACAACTCCTACATCGCTTACCAGGCTGTTATAGTACTGGCTGTATGAAGTACCTTCAATTGTCTGCGTGTTCCTCAGGTCTGCCAATGCCAGGGCATTGATGTTATCTCCGGGAAGCCCTGCGGCTGTTGAAGAGGCCGCGACCTTATTGGCATCAGTGACGCTCAAAGAGAAGAACTGGGCCGCGTACTTTGTGGAGCTGATTGAAAATGTATCGCCTGCAGCCGGAGACCCGGTATTGTCGGATATCTTAAAACTGATTCCCTCTACCGTAACGAGGCTTCCTGATACATATGCTCCGCCAGTCACTATAGAGCCAGAGTTTTTATTTATCACATTATAATTGGATGGCCCCGAAAACCGCACCTCGTAATCGTCAAGAGTTAGAAGGCTTATGTCTGATATCGCGCCCGCCGTGATAACCGCGCCCCCTGAATTAGAGGTGCCTGGCTCTGTGGTAATTGACTGGGGCGCAAAGAAATTGACGCCGGTTGAGCCGTCAAGGCCAAAGCCCTGCTTATGAAGGGTGTTGACCTCTTTTATAAGAGATGCCGCCATCCTGTTGAGCTTGTTTTGAGAGTCCTGGTAATAGGCTGTAGCGTCAAGGACCCCTCTTAAGCTTCCGCCGGATATCCTGTCGTTTATGACGCTTCCGTGGCTCTGTATATAATAGGTATCGCCATTGTTTGCGGCAACTTCAAGCGGGGCCGCGTTCTTGCCGGAGACGAGAAAAGACCCGCCTGCGACATATACATCGACCTGCCCTGTCTTGTCCTCCATGGTCGTAAAATCAACCATCTCCGAGAGATTATCAAGGAGCAAATCCCTTTTATCCCTCAGGTCATTTGCGGTCAAACCAGCCACTTCGATAGTGCCTATCTGGCCGTTAATGTCCGCTATCTGGGCCGCAATGCTGTTGATCTGTCCGACCTGTGACTCTATGTCGTTATTGATGTTATCGATACCCTGCCTGATAGTTGAGTCAATGCTGTTGAATTTATCCGTAAGCACTGTGGCATTTGAAAGCAGTGTCGATCTCTCGGCATATGATGAAGGATTATTGGAAATATCTTCAAAGGAGTTGAAGAAATTGTTTAATGGCACGCTAAGGCCCGCGTCATTGAAATCATTTACAGCGGCCTCAAGAGAGGTAAGCCTCTCTCCGAATGACTTGTAGCTGTTAAGAGTGGAAGTAGCCCCTCTGAGCTGAACTCCCTGAAAGTTATCGTATATCCTCTCTACATTGGCAACCTTTACGCCAGTTCCATAGAACAGCCCGCCGAAGTTGACGGGGTCCATTGATTCCACCACCGCCTTCTGCCTTGTATAACCCGGAGTATTGGCGTTTGAAATATTATGGGAAGTGACATTGATTGCCTTCTGGTTTGCAAGAAGAGAGGTCTTCGCTATGTTGAGGACAGAACTCAGGGTTGACATGGTTTAAGCACCTTCGTTTAAACGGGAACCTTTAATGGCAAAACCCTCAAACGCGCCGCTTGCCTTGTAGTTGCTGTTAGGCAGGAAATTTCCGAGAAAACCAAGCGTCTTGCTGATATTTTCAAGCGAGCCCTTGATGACCTTGCTGTTTAAATCATTGAGTTCCTTTACGCTCTCAGCGAGCGAATAAATTGTGTCCCTGCAATTTTTAAGCTCCTCTGTGCGGCTTCCGCCGGTCTTATCAATAATAGAAGTTAAGTTCTGCTCGCCTGTAATTCCAAGCCCGTTGGCGCAGTCGCTTATAAGCTTCTGGCGTATCTTACCCATGGAGCCGATCCTGACCAGAAGGTGCTCTTTGCGGCTTATGGTCTCATAGAGCCCTTTATAATCCCTGCTGACAAGGTCTTCCGTCTCAATCTGAAGTATCGTGACAAGCTCCTTGAAAAGGGCTATCTCCTTTACGAGATGATCTATTATGAGCTGAATTTCCATAGTTTTATATTCCGGTAAAAAACACTGGCTTTCAAGCTCCCCGAATGAATGATCGCCTTGCCGATTTTATCCGGCACGCAAAGGCATTCCCGTATAGAAATATCCCCCAAGGGCTTTTAAAAACCCTTTCAGGTCATTTCTTCGAGTAGATTGAATCCCTTATAGCCCTTTCTATCATCTTTTCAGCCACCTTGCCGGCATCCACATTGTAATTGCCGAGCGCGATGTCTGTCTTAAGCTTCACTACCATCTCCCCCCTTACATCAGGGACAGAGTCAAGCATCGCCTTTGCCCTGTTCAAGTCCCTTCCTTTAAGGGAGATATCCACGCTATCCCCGGATGAAGCCCTGCCGCCTGACTCGGACTTCTTTGCCTGGGATTTGTCTCCTGTACCTTTTACATAAGTGTCTGTTCCAACACCGCCTGTTTTTTTGCCGCCGCCGATCTTCATAATGCCCTCCGTTACCTTGAATTGCTGTAGCTCTTACCTTCAATATCGGATGGCACCTGAAAAAACTTTAAATATATAGCGCGGCCTCAGGCAGCAGGATGCATTATAAAATTATCATGATTCCAAACTTTACTTTTTAGCCATATACTTCCAATGGATTAACCCTGCTGCCGTCCTTGATAACCTCGAAATGAACATGAGGGCCTGTAGACCTGCCTGTTGACCCAACATATGCTATAGGGTCTGAGATATTTACCCTATCACCTTGTTTTACAATATTTTTTGAGTTATGGCCGTACTTGGTGATAACTCCGTTATCATGGAGAACCTCCACCATATTGCCATATCCTCCTTTAACTCCGCTGAATATTACGGTCCCGCCCGCAGCAGGATAAATGGGGCTGCCTTCATTTGCCGCTATGTCAATACCGTGATGGAATTTGGCGTCCCCGGTAAAAGGGTCTTTTCTTAAACCGAAGTTTGAGCTCACCCTGCCCTTTATCGGAAACCTCGTCTCATTGTCATCCTCAGCAGCCGTTGTATCAGGCCTTATGTGCGCCTCAGGGCTCAGTTCTGCCCTACCCGGGGTGTTAGTTTCTTTAAGAGGCGCTTCAGACTGGTCAACAATATTGAATTCGCCTGTAAGCTGTTTTATCATCATCTTCTCAAGGCCTATTCCACCGCCCTGCGCCATCACCTTTGAGAGTTCCGCGTCATAAAGAGAGGTGTAGATATCCTCGCCGCTTCCTCCGTGAAAGAGGTCGCTTTTTATGACAGATTCCCTCATGGTCTTAAGCATCTGGTTTATAAAAAGGGCCTCAAATTCCGTAAGGGCTTTTTTAAGCTCAGCCGGAGTATCCTTTTTATTGGGCGCTGTCGTTAAGCCCTGAGCGCTGATTGAACCGATGTCGTTCATGGCAGCTATAACCCGACCTTCTCAAGGTCTCCCGCTATGTGCATTATGTAGCCCTCGAGCTCATCGATTGCCTCAGGCTCCTCTTTAATCCTCATGGCAAGCCCGAGGATAGATACAAGCCCGTTCCTTACATGGTGTGATATATAGAGCTTGCACTCCTTTGGTATCTCACCGGCCCTCTTGATGGCGAGGTCCTCATTTAACATTGCCGCTCCCATAACCTTATCCTTTCCTGTTGCTTATTCTTAGATAATTTCAAGCTCTGCCTGAAGCGCGCCCGCTGCCTTTATTGCCTGAAGTATGGCAACGAGGTCCCTTGGCGTCACGCCCACAAGGTTTAACGCCCTTACCACCTCACCGAGTGTAACACTCTCCGGCAGTATGATAAGCCTTGATTTCTCTTCCTGTACGGTTGTCTCCTCAACAGGCTGCACCACTGTCTCGCCCTTTGGCGAAAATGCCGGAGGCTGAGAGATATAATACTGTGTCTTTATCTCTATGCTTATGTCGCCGTGAGAGATGGCAACGGTAGAAAGCCTTACATTTTCACCCATTACGACTGTACCGGTACGCTCATTCACAATGACTTTAGTGATATTATCGGGCCTTATCTCAAGGGTCTCTATCTTTGCAATGTATTCAACTATCCCTGTTTTAAATTCATAGGGCACGACAACCCTTATCCTGCCTGCGTCCATTGGCTGTGCAACGGTATTATGCATGGACTCATTTATCGCGCTTGATATCCTCTCCGCTGTCGTAAAGTCCGGGTTCCGTAAAGAGAGATACAGGTCATCCCTGCCCGAGAGCATCACAGGCACGTCCCGCTCTATCAGCGCGCCGCTTGGGATCTTTCCCGCTGTCTGGTGGTTTTTTGTAACTGAATTCTTCTCTGAGCCCGCGCTGAAGCCCGCAAGAGCAACTGCGCCCTGCCCTACCGCATAGACCTGTCCGTCAGGGCCTTTAAGGGGAGTAGAGATAAGAGTGCCCCCCTGAAGGCTTGTAGAATCTCCAAGCGATGAAACAAGAACATCGATCTTGCTGCCCGGCCTGATGAATGCCGGAAGTTCGGCTGTAACAAGGACAGCGGCTGTGTTTTTCACCCTTATTGCCTTGGGGTCGAACTTCATGCCCATCCTGTTGAGCATATTGGCAATGGACTGGGTAGTATAAATCGCGCTTGTCTTATCACCCGTGCCGTTAAGACCCACAACAAGCCCGTAGCCTACAAGCTGGTTGGGCCTCACGCCGTCGATAAAGGCTATGTCCTTTAATCTGGCGGCAAAGGCATTGCCTGAGATAAGGAATGCCGCAAGAAAGAGAACGGCTGAGATTATTTTAGAACGGCCAAACATTATCAAGCGTCCTCCTTAACCAGCCCGGTCCCTGCTCATCGGCTATTACGCCCTTGCCTGAATATTCAATCCTTGCGTCTGATATCAACTGGGATGACACCGTATTGCCTTCGGTTATGTCCTCAGGCCTTACTATGCCGCTTAAGATGATATACTGAAGCTCATTGTTGACCACTGTGTCCTTTTTCCCTTCAAGCACGAGGTTGCCGTTAGGCAGGATATTAACTACCCTTGTAGCTATAACCGCGCTCAGTTCGCCTGACCTCTTGGTAGTGCCGGCGCCGTCAAATGAGGCATCATAGCTTGACTGGACCTCCGGGCTAAAGGGATTTCCCTGATTGAGGAAATTCCTCATGCCGAAGTTAAGGGGCAGTCCCAAAAACTTCTGAACGGCTATATCTGCTGAAGATGTCCGCGAGGTGGAAGTGGTCGCTTCCTTTATCGCGCTCGTCTTTTCAGAGACAATAATCGTGACTATATCCCCGAGGTTTCTCGCCCTCAGGTCCTGAAAGAGCGTATTCCTTGAGGTCTCTCCGGGCCAGAGCGACCCTGTTGTAGACGGAGCTGAACTGCCCTGAACAGGTATGCTTGAAATATCCACTTTTTTCGGCTGAGGCGTGGCGCAGCCTGTTATCACTAATATAGCTATTGACATAAAAATCTTATTTTTCATTAAAAAATACCTTTTTATCAGAACTCAACGACAATCTCACCCGGCCCCGTAACTACGCCGTTTACAACCCTGCCTGAATTTGTCCGCGCAGCAATGAGACTGCCCTTTGAGCCGTCCTCTTTGGCAGTTGCGAACGACTTTATTCTCAACTTTTTACTTTCAACATTGAGGATTATCTTCTCGCCTTTTTTGATAATCACTTCTGGCTTGAGGTAATCCTTTTTTATTACGCTGCCAGCAGGTATCGGGCGTTTTACGGTCATTCCCGCGACATCATCTAAGAATTCGGCTATATCAGGCGTATCCCTTACTTCCATTCTGACAAGCTTTACATCATCTTTGGTTATCTTCTGGTTCATCCTGAGCGCGTTCAAGGCAACGACAGCGTCCTTGTAGACCTTTATCCTTGCTGTTGCCCAATATGCCTTTGAGACTCCCTTTTCAGTAACGGTAACGCGAAGCGATACCTTTCCGATATTTTTCATCCCCTTGGGAAGGGCTATATTCAATTCATCAAATGCCTCTAAAGACGGCTCATAACCTGAGACCTGTATATCCTCTACCTCGACATCTCCGTTTTCCCATGGTGAGTTCTCCAGTACCTGCCTCTTTATTTCAGATGCGAGCCTGCCATCGGCAAACGCATCGAATGGGAATGTGAGGACGAATAGCAAAGCGATTATGACCCTGATTACCTTCAAAAGATTACCTCTTCATCCCGTTTGCTGTCTGGAGCATCTCATCAGTAGTCTGAATGGACTTTGAATTTATCTCATACGCCCTCTGGGCAGCTATCATGCTGACCATCTCTTCAACTACGCTTACATTTGACATTTCAAGAAATGCCTGAGAGAGAGTGCCGAAGCCTTCTGAACCGGGAGTGCCTGTTGCTGCGTCCCCTGAAGCGGCTGTAGGCAGATAAAGATTTTTTCCCATCGGCTGGAGGCCTGAAGGGTTTATGAACCTTGCAATCTCGATATTTCCTACCTGAGTGGGAACAGCCATATTCGGCTGCGTCACTGAAACAATACCGTCAGCGCTTATCGTTATCGCAAGCGCGTCAGCCGGCAGTGAAACCTGCGGCTCAATAAGATAGCCGTCCGATGTCACAAGCCTGCCGTCGCTATCTACCTTAAATTCGCCTGTCCTTGTATATGCGACCTGTCCATCGGGCTTGGTGACCTGAAAAAAGCCCTCGCCTTCGATTGCCACATCGAGAGGGTTTTCAGTCTGCTTAAAATTTCCCTGAGTAAAAATCTTTTCTGTCGAGACTGTCCTTACGCCCTGGCCTACCTGAATGCCTGTAGGCACCATGGTGGATGAAGAGGACGAAGCGCCCGCTGATTTCATCTCCTGATATAAAAGGTCCTGATAATCAGCCCTGCTCTTCTTAAATCCGGTAGTGTTCACGTTTGCCAGATTGTGCGAGATTATATCTATGTTCAACTGCTGAGCTTCCATTCCTGTTGAAGCTGTCCACAATGCTCTTATCATCTTTAGGTACCCTCCTGCTTTATTATCCTCTTCCGACTTCTTCTATTGCCTTCTTGGTCATGTCATCGAGTGTCTGTATCATCTTTGTGTGCGTCTCGTATGACCTCATCGCCTCTATCATTGTTGTCATCGCCCTTATGGGGTTGACATTTGAAACCTCTATGTAGCCCTGGTCAACGACTGTTCCCTTGCCTAAAGGCTGCTCTTTTGTCTCCATATCCGTAGCGAAAAAACTGCCTTCCCTGAACAGGCCCTCATTATTGAAGGAGACCAGCTTAAGCTTATCTACCACTACTCCCTTTTCCTGAACATTGCCCTGAGCGTCTATGACTACCTCAGGAGAGTTTAATTTAATGGGGCCCTTTTCCCCTGCTACAGCGTAGCCTTCCCTTGTTACAAGAGTCCGGTCAGCGGATATGGAAAAACTCCCGTCCCTTGTATAACGGGGGCCGTTCGGCGCATTTACTACAAAAAACCCATCACCCCTGAGAGCTACATCAAGCCTTCTGTCAGTCTTCTCGGTCATGCCCTGAGACATATCAGTAACAAGCTCATCCATTGATGCGAATGACCTTGGGCCAAAGCCGGGCATGGCTTCTTCAAATATTGGCTTCTGTTTTTTAAAGCCTGCGGTATTTACATTGGCGAGATTGTCGGTTAAGACCTCCAGCCTTTTTTCCTGAGACATTGCTCCTGAGAGCGCTACAAATATTCCTCTGTCCATGTGCTACCCTTTTTTCTCTGGTGCGTTTTCAATACAGCACTTTAATTACGCAATACCTATGCCAACTTGGAATATTCAAAAAACCAGTCGTTTTTACAAAAAGATTAACTTCCTTCTATTCTGAGAGTAGGAATAAAATTCCTACTTAAGCATTTTTTGCCTTCAAAAAAGCAGGTGCCGGCTGAGGAGGTATAGGCAGTTGGGGGCGTGGCCGGCTCACGCGGGTTATTTATATTTTATAATTATTGATCGATGAGATAAGCTCAACCTCACCGTTAAGGAGCCCGAGGTTCCTTACAATCTCTTCCTTGGAAGTGCCTGACCTGAGCATCTTTATTGCCTTGGAATAATTGTCATCTGACCTTTGGTCAGCATAGAGGAGTTCAAGATTCTTTGCCGAGGCTTCGGCATGCTTTATCACGGTCTCAAGTTTTCTGTTATTTGCCTTAAGGGTCTTTTCATAGTTCTCAAAATCCATCTGCTTTTTTTCAAGCTGCATGGCCAGCTTTTTTACAGAAGTGATGTCATTTTTGAGTTCGATGATAAGGGTGGAGGAATTTTTGGGATTTGCTTGTTCCTGAGGCTGGTTTTGAACTGTCTTGTATTTGCTTCTCCTGCTGATGAGGATATAGAAGATCCCACCCATGAGAGCAAGGTCAACAGCAAAAAGTATTATAGCCCATACGATCATAATCCACCTCTAAGATGCTCTCTTTTACAGAGCCATTTTTAGGTGGATTAGATTGCAAGAGGCGTGCCTAAATTATAATTTGGAGCTGGTAAAAGGGGTAAAAGGCTGGCACAAAACAAAAAAAGTGGCAAAGGGAGCTGTTTTATTAATAAAGATCAACTCCCTGAGATAATGTTTCGCGTATTTTTTCAGTAAGGTCCTTCATTCCATCAGCATCAAGGCCCAAAGATTCGGGTAAATTGCCAAAATCAACGGCATCTCCGCCCGGTGTTCTCCATCCCATGCCAAACTTTTGGCACATCTTGTCAGCCATTGTTATAATTATGACAAGATTAAAGAGATACCTCTCCTTTGAGATTACTTCCTGGTTATCAAAATGGCGCAGGAGGAGTTCGAGATTTTCAGGAAAGCCCCACTTCTTCACTACAGCCGCTCCTACTCTCCTCTGCGGAAAATCAAACACCTCAAGTTCTGCAGCAGAATACGGGATTCCGTCATTATAGACCCTCTCCATAACCTTGGCAAAAGCGTCAGGATACTCGTTATTGAGCACGACTTTTCCAATGTCATGGAGAAGACCACCGATAAAGGCATCTTCGGGGTCTGAGGTCTTAGTATATTTAGCTATTACATTAGAGGCAAGGGCTGAGCCGATGAGCTGCTCCCAAAGAAGTTTTTCAGCAAGGCCAAACCTCTTGTACACATTCTTCATGGAAGTGGCTATCACGATATTCCTTACGGAATTGAGGCCGAGCCTTAATATGGCCTGCGAAAGGTTCTGAATATTCCTGCACCCGCCGTAAAAGGCAGAATTGGCAACAGTAAGTATCTTTGTCGCAAGTCCAGGGTCTGTGCTTATCAGCCTTTTTATCTTCTCGATAGAGACATCAGGGTCTGCCATCAGGGCAAGCACCCTCTGGCTTGTAATCGGCAGGACCGGCAGATCAATTACCTTTAATATCGCGTCATCAACCCTTGTCTTTTCAGCAGTCGCTAACATTTTACACTCCCATTTTAGAGATCATAAAAACCCGTTGTTCAACTGTTCGCCTCCATGAGGTGAACGGCATATCCGCCGCAGGCTACTTAAGCCGCGGTCTGTACTGTGCCAAGCGCGTCTTTTTCAGTGTGCGTAAGTATCTTGGCAACATCGAGGAGTATCAGAAGCCTTCCGTCGAGCTTGCCTACTCCCTTGATGTAATCTGATTCAGCCCCTGTCACTATGGCCGGCGGAGGCTCTACTGTATCAGCCGGAAGCCTTAAGACTTCGGAGACCGCATCAACTTTAAGGCCCACTGTAGTATTATCGATGTCAACTACAATAATCCTTGTCTCATTTGTCTTCTCATCTTCCTTAAGCCCGAACCTCTTCCTCAGGTCAAGGACCGGAATTACCCTGCCCCTTAAATTAATAACGCCGTCAACGAACTCCGGCGTCCTCGGTACCCTTGTCAAATCCATGTGCCTTATGATCTCCTGGACCTTGAGTATATCCAAAGAGAACTCCTCATTTCCAAGCCTGAATGTCACCAGCTGCAGAATCTCTCTTGAGTCAAAATCTTTTTTTATGTCCATTTTAAGCCTCCTCCCAAGGTAAGCGTTTTTTTAACAGATATGATTTACTCATATGGTATATCTTTCGGCTGAATAGATAAGAACTTTAATAAAAAATTTAATACTGCTGTTTTGCTCCGATATCTATCGTATCCCCGTTAATGACAAGGATGTCAACTCTCCTGTTCTTCATCCTGCCTGAGGGCGTATCATTGCTGTCAATGGGCCTGAACTCTCCGTAGCCCAATGCAGCCATCCTTCTCGGATCGTATTTATGTGAATCGACAAAATGCTTGAGTATCTTGATGGACCTTGCGCTTGAGAGGTCCCAGTTTGAAGGGAACCTGTCAGTGTTTATAGGGATATTGTCAGTATGTCCTTCGATCCTGATATTGTTGGGCATGTCCTTGAGAGCTGCTGCTATTTCATCGAGCACCGGCATTGCTTCATCCAGAAGCTTGTCGCTTGAAGGCTCGAAAAGGGAGGTCTCGGTTACCCTTATTATGATGCGCTGGTCATCGATTATAAGGCTGAGCTTTTTGTCTTTTTCAAGGTCCCTGAGAGCTGCCTGTATCTTCTGTGAATTGTTTGTAAAAAAATCCCTGAACTCTTCAGTCATGTGGGACCTCTGCTCCTTTACGAAGCGGGGGCCTTCCTGCATTTTTGTTGATGTATAAAGCGTAGGATTGAAAGCTATGGCGAGGGATTCGCTTAGTATCCTGAACTTACCTTCATTGACTGATGATATGGCGTACATACTGGTGAAGAACGCGAAGAGAAGGGTTATGAAGTCTGCGTACGACACAAGCCATCTTTCGTGATTTTCATGCTCTTCGTGTTTTTTCTTTCTGGACATTTGATCTCCAAAACTTCAGGTTACTTCTTGTTCTTTTCCGAATCCCTGAGGAATCCGATAAGCTTCTCCTCGACCCTCCTTGGGTTTTCACCTTCGGAGAGCGAAATAAGGCCTTCTATCATCATCTCTTTTGTAATTGCCTCTTCCCTGATCTTGAACTTGAGCTTTCCTGCTATAGGAAGATATATGAGGTTTGCCGTTGCGACGCCATAGACAGTAGCGACAAAGGCAACAGCTATACCGGCGCCGAGTTTTTGAGGGTCTGCAAGGTTTTCCATGACATGGATAAGGCCCATGACAGCTCCGAGGATGCCTATGGTAGGGGCATAGCCTCCGGCTGATTCAAAGACCTTTGCAGAGGATAGATCGTACTCCTCTGAATAACTTATCTCAATTTCAAGGATCTCTCTTGTAAGCTTGGGCTCAGTGCCGTCAACTACAAGCTGAAGGCCTTTTTTCAGGAACGGATCATCTATCTTTTTTATTCTTGCTTCAAGAGCGAGAAGCCCGTCTTTCCGGGCAATCGCAGCAAGCTCTGAGATGAGCTTTATTTTTTTGACCGGGTCGTGTTTTTTATCAAAAAAAGCCATCTTGGCATTTTTAAGCGAGAGAAGGAAAGTTGACATGGGGTAGTTTACAAGCACTGCCCCTATTGTGCCGCCAAAAACTATTATGGCTGCAGTGAGCTGCATGATAGAGTGCATTGAGCCGCCCTCTAGCACCTGACCGCCTAAGATAGCTCCGAAACTAAGTACAAGGCCTATTATCGTTAATAAATCCATTAGTAGAACTCCTGACTTCTGTTAAATCGTATTTACAATTTCAGCGGCTATCTTATCAAGCGGTACGATCTTGTCCGCAAGCCCCGCGTCCACAACAGCCTTAGGCATGCCGTAAACAGTGCAGGTCTCCTCATTCTGAGCCATTGTCTTACCGCCTTTTTCCCTGATAAGCCTCATGCCTTCCCTGCCGTCATGACCCATGCCCGTAAGTATCACGCCAAGCGCCCTGCCCGGATAGCATTCGGCAACAGATGTCATGGCTACATCTACCGAAGGCTTATAAATGGAGTTAGCGGGGTCATTGCTTATATCAATATAAAAATCAGTAAGCCCCCTTCTCTTAACCCTTGTCTGCACGCCCCCGGGTGTTAGAAAGACATGTCCCGGCGTAATCTTGTCACCGTTTTCAGCCTCTTTCACCGAAAGCTTGCAGAGGTCATTGAGCCTTTCGGCAAATGCGCCTGTAAATGCCTTGGGCATGTGCACTGCCACAAGAAAAGGCGTGGTAAGGTCTCCGGGCAGGTGCGAAAGGACTTCCTGTATCGCCCTTGGCCCGCCTGTTGATGCGCCGATGGCAACAAAGCCAATCTTCTGTGTGGCAAAGCTCTTTTTATGGACAACCAGCGGCTCCGGTTTTTTAAAAACCTTAAGGCCGGTAAGCCTGTTGGTCTTTCTTGTGACAGCCTTGATCTTGCCTATCAGCTCGTCCTGAATTTTCATCAGGTCAAAACCGGAGGTCACAAGATTTTTGGAGATGTAATCAGCCGCGCCCTTATCAAGAGCCTCAAAAGTGGCTTTCGCGCCTTCCTTTGTAAGAGAGCTCAGCATAATTATCGGAGTCGGGGCCTTCTCCATCAACACTTCAGTTGCCTGCAGGCCGTCCATCCTCGGCATCTCAAGGTCCATTGTGATGACATCCGGGCGCAGCGAGAGTGCCATTTCCACTCCCTCCATACCATCCCTTGCCGTGCCGACCACCTCTATTTCATGGTCTGTCTCAACCATCTGCTTTATGACCCTGCGCATGAACGCAGAGTCATCGACTATCAAAACCTTTGTCTTCAATTCAAATCCCCTTTAGACTTAGCAGTAGCACAGCTTATTTAATGACTCGAGCAGGCCGGACATATCAAGCACCAATATTACATTGCCGTCGCCGTTGATGCATGCCCCGGCGATGCCGACAGTGCCTTTAAGGTACTCGCCCATTGATTTCATCACTATTTCCTCCTGGCCGTGAAGCCTGTCTACGAGGAGCCCGAATTTCTTCTCGCCAATTCCTATGATAACAATATATTTCCATTCGCTTTCAGTGTCATTTGTACAACCCGAAACAAGCTGTCCAAGCCTCATGACAGGGTAAACATGATCTCTCATGCTTATGACTTCCTTGCCGTCAATTGTCTTTATCTCGGACGGAGTAACCCTTATATTCTCTATTACGGTGGCAAGCGGAATCCCGTATATTTCTCCGCCGGTCTCAACGGTAAGGGCCTGAATTATTGCCAGCGTAAGCGGCAGGCTGAATATTATTTTTGTTCCTTTTCCAATTTCAGAATCAATCGAAATGGAGCCGTTTATCTTTGTAATATTTGTTTTTACGACATCCATCCCTACTCCCCTTCCGGAGATGCTGCTGACTTCCTTCGCAGTTGAAAAACCGGGAATGAAAATAAGGTTGAAAGCTTCCTTATTAGACATCTTCTCAGCTTCATCGGCTGAGATAAGTCCCTTTTCCATGGCAGATTTTTTAATGGCGTTGGGGTCAATGCCCTTGCCGTCGTCTGCAACTGAGACTATGATGTGACGGCCTTCCTGATAGGCTGAAAGAGAGACTGTGCCGCACCTCGGTTTGCCTTTCGCTACCCTCTCCTCAGGTGTTTCCATCCCGTGGTCAACGGAGTTCCTGATGAGATGCACAAGAGGATCTCCAATTTCTTCGATTACTGTTTTATCAAGCTCAGTCTCTTCGCCGCTTATCGCAAGCTCTATCTCTTTCTGGGTCTGTCTTGCGAGATCGCGCACCATCCTGGGAAATTTATTGAATACCTTTGCTATGGGCTGCATGCGCATCTTCATGACAGCAAGCTGGAGGTCTGAAGTGACAAGGTCAAGCTGGGATATGGCTTCATTGAGATGCGAGCTCAGTTCACTCTCACTGTTGCTCTCAGTAAGTTTTGAGCCGAGCCTCATAAGCCTGTTCCTCGAAAGCACAAGCTCACCTGCAAGGTTCAAGACAGAGTCCAACCTGTCTATATCAACCCTTATGGACTGTTCTTTTTCCTTTACGCCTGCAGTTTCATCAGGCTTTGCCTGCCTCGGCGCTTCCTGCTCCTGAGGCTTTAGCTCTGCAGATGGGGCCTGAGGGGCTGGCATCTCAGCTGAACCATTGAGCACATTTGCAAGGGCAGCTACGACATGGCTCGTGTCCTCTACCCTGTTATTCTTTTCCTTGATGTTGCGCAGAAGCACCTTTATCATGTCAACAGACTGCAGTATAGCGTCCATGATAACGGGATTGACTGCCATCTCGCTCTTTCTGAGCTTATTGAGCACATCTTCCGTGACATGGGTTACATCGACTGTCTGCTGGAAGCCAAGGAATCCTGCCGCTCCCTTTATGGTATGGACAGACCTGAAAATATCATTCAGCAGAGTCAGATCACCCGGATTCTTTTCAAGCTCTATGAATTTCTGGTCAAGCTGCTCAAGGGCTTCGCCGGACTCCGCCAAAAAATCATTTATGATATCGTCCATTTCATCTATGGGAAAAGACATGGTGCCTCTCTTTAATTTTTTTTTGCCGTGCTCAAGCGCCAAGTTCTTTCATTATCTTATCTACGACAGACTGATCAATCGGCATCGGGTTTGACGGGCCCTGCAGGCTTGTCTCAAAGTGCGGCTCTGCATTTGCCTCACCAAGCGAATCACCCTTAAAACCAAAGGTAAGCGCGAGCTCAAGGAGCTTTGATTCCACAACTGCAAGGCTGCCGATGACCTTTTTCAATTTCTGGCCTGAAAGATCATGAAAGGACATATTCGTGAATATATCCATCATCTCTTTTTTTGCCTTTTCATTTATAACGCCAAGCTCTTTTATAAAGCCCTGCCCTTTATCGGCATTGTTGCTGTCAAGCGTTGCCACCCAGCCGGAAAGTGAATTAAGGAGAGCGTTTGTCCTGTCCTGCTCTGCCATCAATCCTTCAAGGATGGTCATGATATTATCGGCGGCCTTCTCCAGATCTCCGGTTACGGCATTAAGCTGATTTGAGGCTTCCGGAAATTTCTCGGAGCCTACCTTTACTGTCAGTTCAAGATTGTCGATACCCTTTCTGGTATTATCGACAAATTTTGCGAGGCTTGCCAACTCACCCCGTATCTTATTAAGCACGTCATTCCAATTGCCTTCGCTCATCTACCTGCTCTCCTTTCAGAAGGTCCATTTTGATTTTTAGGGTTTAATTGACAGCAGCCTTACCGAGGATAAGGTCGATCCTTTCCTTAAGAGCAGCGGCCGTGAACGGCTTTACTATGTAATTATTGACACCAGCCTGCACCGCGGTTACGACATTCTCTTTAGCGGCTTCGGCGGTTACCATGAGAACAGGCGTCTCCTTCAATGACGGGTCCTGCCTGATAGCCTTTAAAAGCTCGATGCCTGGCATATTAGGCATGTTCCAATCCGTAACCACAAAATCAAACTTAGAGCCTTTGAGCTTCTCAAGAGCAGTTGTGCCGTCATCGGCTTCATCAACGTTGCTGTAGCCGATTTCCCTAAGGATATTTTTGATGATCCTTCTCATTGTTGAAAAATCATCTACAACAAGTATTTTCATATTCTGATCTAACATCTATTCTCCTCCTCGCTAATGGTGAATTAATTTTTTTTCATTACAGAAGCTTTTCAATTTCATACAGGAGTCTCTGCGGCGAGATGGGCTTTGTAAGATATGTGGAGACTCCGGATTCAATCCCCATTTTCTTATCCGCGTCGCTTGCCTCGGTAGTTATCATTATTATCGGCAGCTCCGAGTAAGAGTCCCTCAAGTTTCTTGAAAGCTCATATCCGTCCATCTGCGGCATATTAAGGTCCGTTACTACAAGGTCCACCGGATTAGCGGCGAGAATTTCAAGTGCCTCTATTCCGTTGCACGCTCCTACTATCTTGAATCCCCGCTCGCGGATTATATATGACAGAAGCTTGCGCGTAGTATCACAGTCATCCACTATCAAAATCTTTTTTTCCATATGCTGCCCCTTATACTTTCTGGTAAACTACTGATTTTTCAATGCTGACAGGCCTGAATAACCTGGTAATATTGTGAAGGGTCTCTGAAAACCCTACGAACAGATATCCTCCTTTGTTCAGGCTGTCGTAAAGGTGCGTTACAGCCTTTTTCTTGGAGGCATCATCAAAATATATAAGGACATTCCTGCAAAAGACAACATCAACGCCTTTGATCTGCCTTGTCTCTAATGAATCAACGAGGTTGATTTTCCTGTACTTGACAACTTCCTTGACCTTTTTATTGATGGTATAGGTATCCCCGTTATTGATGAAATATTTCCTAAGGTACTGTTCAGGAGTATTTCTGAGAGAGTATTTTTCATAAGTAGCAGCTTCACATGCCCTAAGGACATTGTCGCTTATATCGCTGCCGACTATATCTATCGAGATCCCCTTTGCCTGCAGGCCATCCTCGAGAAGCATCATGGCCAGCGTATACGGCTCTTCTCCGGTCGAGGAAGCCGCGCTCCATACCTTGAAGGTCTTACCGATGCTCTTTGCCTTCTCCTCAAGGATTTTGGGAACAACGCCTTTTCTGAAAGCGTCAAGCTGCACATGGTCGCGGAAAAAACTTGTCTCATTGGTTACAATGCAGTTGATGACATGGAACATTTCCTTATCACGGGAGGAATCGTAAGTGAGGAAATAATAATAATCCTCAAAAGTCTTGAGGTTCTTTTCCTCAAGCCTCCTTACGAGCCTTGTTTCAAGGAGATATTTCTTTGTGTCGGCGAAGAAGATGCCGCACTTGGCGTAAATGATATCTCTCAAAAGGCAGAAGGTCTCATATGAAAGCTTTGGCTTGCTGTTAAGTCCAAGTGTCAGCATCTGAGGGCACCTATCGCGTTTTCTACGGCAAGCCGCACACTCGGGTCAGGATGCTCGGCAAACTGCTCAAGCACTTCAAGCGCTTCAGATGAGCCCAGCCTTTCAAGAGCTTTTGCGGCTGCTGCTTTAACGGGGGCTTCATCTTTTTTCAGGAGTTCAAGTATCAAGCCCTCTGCGTCAGGCTCGCCCATCTCGCCAAGGAGAAGGACGGCATGATACCTGATCCATATGTTTTTATCTTTCAGGGCTGAAACAAGCGCGTCCTTTATAGCCGTGCCTGACCAGCCTCCGAGAGCTTTCATAACAGAGAGTTTCACTTCGTCATTATCATCTTGAAGCCCTTTAATTATTACATCGGCTGCTTCAGGTATGCCAAGCCTTGCCATTGACTTGTAGGCTATTTTCCTGACATTAGGGCTTTCATCATTCGCTGCCTTGGCAAGGAACCTGAGTGAATTTTCGTCACCTATCGCTCCGAGACCTCTGGCGCCCATCTCACGCAAAGTTTCTGATTTGCTGCCGAGCAGATCGCAAAAACCATTTTTAACAGAATCAGACGGAATGAGTCCGATCACATCGGTGATCTCTTCCATTACATCGCGGAATTTTTCTACTGAGAGGGCTTCAAAGAGGCTGCCTGCGGCGCGTTCACCGGCAAGTGCGGCCAAAGCCCTCGCAGATATCTTTCTTGTATGGCCGTCAGAGCTTTTAAGCGATTGGAACAGGACTTCAACTGAATCCATTGAACCGATTGCCTCGAGGGCTGAGACCACTTCCCTCAACTCGTGCTTGGCAACTCCCCTGTGCATCAGGCCTTCGAGTAAAGGCACGGCCTCTTCCGAGCGCATCTCGCCGAATGCCCTTACAATTATCTTTAAGCTCTTCGAGCCCTTTTTAAGTTCCTCTTTCAGTATTTCAGGAAGCTGCCCGAGCCCCGTAATGGAGACGACCGCGTTTACAAGCAGCGCCTCAAGGTCTTCATCGATTTCCTTGCGTGAATTCGTAAACTCAAATACCTTCTCAAGGGCAGCATGCATTTTAAGCAGTCCGAAACCCTTCAGGGCTGTGACCTGAGTAGAACGGTCAGACTCTTCAATGGCATCAGAAAAGAACTTGAAGTATATTGCCTTGAACTCTTTTCCCGGCTTGAACCTTGAACCCGGAGAAACTGCCTTTTCAAGAAGCTCGACAATTGCGGAAACATTAAAGATGCGGCCCTTCTTTATCAAGGGCTCAAGTTTCTCAAGTATCTGAGCCGCATCTGCGGGTGAGCCAATTTTGCTGAGCGCTTCGATTGCGGCCTCTTTAATCAGGCCTGAGTCCCGTTCGATAATGCCGAAAAGAGGGATAAGGGCCCTGTTGTCACGCAAAAGCCCCAGCCCTTCTATAGCGGAAAACCTGACCCAGTCCTCGCTGTCGTGCAAAGACCTCAGTAATAGCGGCACTGAAGCGGCAGCCTTTATCCTTCCAAGGCATACCGCAACCGATGCCCTTACATTTGGATTTTTGTGCTCTATGAGAGGCGAAAGCATGCTTACCGCCCTCTCCTCTTTAATATTGGCGAGTATGTCAACTCCGAATTTCACCACATCATCGTCAGGATCATTGAGAAGAGTCTCTATTACGGAGAAAGCCTCACTTCCCACTATTTCAAGTATTTCTATCCCGATATTCCTCAGGGCCGCGTCCTCAAGCCTCAGAAGCGAGACAATGGCCGCAGCAACTTCTTCTCCCCCTATGGAAGTTAGCGCGTTGACAGCCGCTTCCCTCACTCCGGGGTGTTCGTCCCTAAGCGCGCCTACAAGATCGTTTATAAATCTTTTATCTCTGGCCTCTGCTATTGCTTCGCAGGCATCCCTTCGGAGGTAAGAGTCCTCGTCAGTAAGCATTTTTTTAATATCTTCGTAAATGTACATATTCTCCCCTTATTTACTTATCGGGTCAGCAGCGGAATGCTTTAATTAAATTTAAAAAAAGCGCCGCTAAACCGCGGCTGCGAGCCTATTCAACGCACTTTTTTAATTTTGTCTTGAGCCTTAACATTGTCTGGCTGTGTAGCTGGCATACTCTTGATTCGGTGATATCGAGAACTTTACCGATTTCCTTGAGCGTTAGCTCATCATAATAATAAAGCGAGATTATGAGCTTTTCCTTTTCAGGAAGCGCTTCAACAGCTTCAGCGATCATTTTTTTAAGTTCATTGAATTTGACTATTGTCATCGGATCTTTGCCCTCAGGGTCCTTGATGCACTCAAGTATGTCCATGCCGTCATCATGGTTCACGCCCATGTCCTCAAGGTTCAGCACGCTTACCGCGCACACCTGGCTTAAGAGCGAATTCAGCTCATCCGTTGAGATCTCAAGATACTTTGCGACTTCATCCGATTCAGCGGGCCTGCCCGTGCGCCTCTCAATCTCCCCGTAAGCCTTTTCAAGCTGGTTTGATTTGTCCCTCATGGAACGGGTCATCCAATCCATGCTTCTGAGCTCATCCATGATAGCGCCTCTAATTCTTATGGAAGCATAGGTATTGAACTGCACTCCCTTGCCGGAATCGAACCTGTTTATCGCTTCCAGCAGGCCTATGGTGCCGGCGCTTATCAAATCGTTTACATCAATATGAGGAGGCAGATTTATCGCTACCTGATACGCAATTATCTTTACCAGATGGATATTTTTCTCAAGAAGATTGTCTTTTTCGGTTTTTACAGGTTCAGAGTATTTGAGTTTGGTATTCAGCATGTTTTCACCTGTCCGTTGTTTTTGTAAATCTTAAAAATTCCTGTTCAGAATCTGGCGCCAGAAGAACTGCATTCCGCCTTTAAGGCTCTTTCTCATCGGGAGGTCCCATATGGCGTCAGCTACTTCCCGGAAGCACACGCTTGCCTTTGTCTGAGGGTAAAGCTCCATTACTGCCTTCTGCTGTATGACCGACTTAGGGACATTCTCATCATGGAGCACACAGCCGAGGTAATCGACGGAAATGTTTAAAAACCTCTCAGCAGCAAGGCTTATCTTCCTGTAAACCTCAAGCGCGTCTTTTTTGGATTTTGCCGAATTTACCAACAGCCTGAATGTCCTCTCTCCGTGCTTCTGGAAAAGCACTTTCATCAACGCATAGGCATCTGTGATGGAAGTCGGCTCCGGCGTGACTATCACTACGATTTCCTGCGCCGCCACATTGAAGAACAGAACATTGTTGGAAATTCCCGCGCCCGTGTCGATTATCATTATGTCGATATCGGCATTGAGGCTTTCAAGATGGGAGGCAAGGGCAAGCCTCTCTTCGGGGCCGAGGTCCGTAAGCTCGTGCACGCCTGAGCTTGCAGGCAGTATCAGAATGCCTTCAGGGCCTTTTACGAGAACTTCGTCAATGGTCCTCTCTCCGCTCAGCAGATGGCCGACATTGTACCTGGGGGCAATACCCAGGAGCACATCCAGATTCCCAAGTCCCAGGTCAGCATCGAACAGAAGCACTTTCTTACCAGTTCTGGCAAATGCCACTGCAAGATTTACAACAGAGTTGGTCTTGCCGACCCCGCCTTTGCCGCTGCTTACGGCTATGACCCTTGTTGCCTTTGCAGGTTCCATGTCGAATCCCTCAGCGCCCAGCGCTATATTTCTTAAAGTTAAAGCCTGATCCATATCAATAATCTCCCCTAATTCGGCATGAAGAAGTTTAAAAGTCTTTCTTTTGTAGCTATCTCAATATCCTCAGGCACGCGCTGGCCTGATGTAAGGTACGCGAGCGGTTTTTTAGCCAATATCATCGCGTTGAGTATCGGGCCGTAAACATTGCCTTCATCCAGTTTTGTAAAGGTAAGCGAATCTATCGGCAAAGCATTGAATGATTTAACCGAATCGTAGAGGACCTCATCCCTTGTCTGTGAGCTGAGCACAAGGTTGAACTTTATCTTCGGGCTGATTGAGGCAATGTCATTAAGCTCCCTCATCCGTGAGGCATCCTTCTGGCTTCTGCCCGCGGTATCGATAAGAATCAAATCCTTATCGTTATGAAGCCCGATGTAGGAGGCAAGCTCCCTCGTGTTCTTGGCTACCTCGACAGGGATACCCATTATCTTGCCGTAGACCTTAAGCTGGTCAGCCGCGGCGATCCTGTATGTATCCATTGTAAGGAGCGCCACTCTCCTCTTCTTTTTCAAAGCGTGAATGGCAGCAAGCTTTGCGATGGTTGTGGTCTTGCCGACGCCTGCGGGGCCGACAAATGAAACAATGCCTTTTGAGCCAAGCGGGTCAGCAACACTTATCTTTTCCGATATCTTATTTTTCATGAAGCTCTTAAGATAAGCGACATCCGAGGTCTTATCCTTTGATATGGCGCTGAAGGAATTTATAAGGATCCTCTCGGCAAGCCTCTTGTCAATACCGTTTTTTACAAGCTCCTCCTCAAGTTTTACGAACACTTCGGAAACCGGGGTATTGGTGCTGCTTATCATTGTCTTGCAGAGCTCTTTCAGTTCCCTCAACTCCTTGAGCTCTCTCTTGATTGTCTCGCTCTGCGCCTTTGGATTTTCCTTTGCCTGGACTTTGGGCAGAGTTACATTCCCGAAGTTTCCCGGAATAACAGAAGTCTGAGATGTTCCGAAAGTCCCGTCAGCAAGGTTAAGGTTTACCGGGTTTGACAGGTCGTAATCTATTGCGGCTACAACCTCATAAGCTCCCGCGCTTATCCTCTTTGTGCTGAGTATCAGGGCGTTCTCGCCGAACTCAGTCTTAATGGCCTTCATTGAATCTTTTACTGTCGGGGCCGTAAACCTTTTAATGTGCATTTTACAACCTCACCACTTTTAGGGTCTGAACTCTTACATTGTTAGATATCTCGTTATGAGAGAGCACCGGTATTGCCGGGAAACTCCTCTCAGTAAGCTTGCGTACAAACCTGCGTGTCTGGTGTGAGACCAGAAGCACAGGCTGATGCCCTTTTGACATCACATCCTCAAGCGATTCCTTAATCTTTGTGATAATCCTCTGTGCAACTCCCGGCTCTATGCTCAGGAACGACCCCTGAGGAGTTTCGTGGACTGATTTTACTATTGCCTCCTCGATCTCCTGATTCAGGGCGACAACCTGAATGACCGCGTCCTGCTGATGGTTCTTTGATATCTGCCTTGCCAGGTTCATCCTTACATATTCGGTAAGGAGGTCGGCATCCTTTGTCATTGGAGCGTAGTCCGCAAGGGTTTCAAGTATTGTCTGAAGGTCCCTGATCGAAATCCTTTCCTTTAACAGGTTCTGCAGCACCTTCTGCACATTGCCGAGGCTTAAGAGGCTTGGCACAAGCTCTTCCACAACTTTCGGGTGGCTCTTGGCGACTTTATCAAGGAGGTTCTGAACCTCCTGCCTGCCGAGTATCTCGTGGGCGTGCGCCTTAACTATCTCTGTTATATGAGTGGCAACGATTGCCGAATGATTGACAACCGTATAGCCCATGACCTGCGCCCTCTCGCTCTGTGAATCAGATATCCACAATGAAGGCAAGCCGAACGCAGGATCTGTCGTAGCAATGCCTTCAAGGCCAGGCTGCGCATTGCCCGGGTCTATTGCCAATGAATGGCCTGAGAGGAGCTCGCCCCTCGCAACCTCAATACCCTTTACAAGGAACACATATTCAGACGGTTTTATCTGAAGGTTATCTTTTATATGTACGGAGGGAACTGCGACTCCCATATCTTCCGCAAACTGCCTTCTGATTGCCTTTATCCTTTCAAGAAGCTCTCCGCCTTCGGATGAGTCCACAAGAGGGATGAGCCTGTAGCCAACTTCAAGTCCGAGCGTGTCGATAAGCGGTATCTCATCAAAGCTCTCTTTTTTAGCCTGCGGCTTGGCTGCCTTTTCCTGTTCGCGCACAGCTTCTTCAGCGGCATTTTTGGCTGAGCTCTGTGATACGAGATAACCGATACCCCCGGTAATGACTGCGAGTACAAAGAAGGCCACATGGGGCAAACCCGGAATAACGCCTAAGAGGAAAAGCATGCCTGAAGCGATAAACAGCGGCTTTGACTGCAAAAGGAACTGATTGCCGATGCTTTTGCTTAGTCCCGTGTCAGCATTGACATTTGAGACCACAAGACCTGCCGCAGTCGATATGACAAGCGCGGGTATCTGGGCTACAAGGCCGTCGCCAACAGTTAAAAGCGTATATGTCATGGCGGCTTCCGCAACAGGAAGGCCCTGCTGAAGTACGCCGATGATAAGGCCGCCTACGATATTGATAATGGTAATGAGAATGCCTGCTACGGCATCTCCCCTTACGAATTTGCTGGCACCGTCCATTGCTCCGTAGAAGTCAGCTTCAAGGGCTACTTCCTTTCTTCTCTTCCTCGCCTCTTCCTCTCCGATGAGGCCGGCGTTAAGGTCAGCGTCGATAGCCATCTGTTTACCCGGCATGGCATCCAATGTAAACCTTGCGGCTACTTCAGCGATACGCCCGGCGCCTTTTGTGATGACGACAAAGTTGATGATGACGAGTATCGCAAAGACTACAAAACCAACGGCATAGTTTCCGCCTACGACAAAGTTTCCGAAAGATTTGATAACCTCTCCGGCGGCGTCCGCCCCGTCAGCCCCGTGCAGGAGGATAAGCCTTGTAGAAGCTACATTGAGTGATAGCCTGAAGAGCGTTGTAATAAGTAAAAGAGTCGGGAATGTCGAGAAATCAAGCGGCTTGGTGACATATACGGCTACAAGCAGGATGATTATCGCAATCGTAATATTAAATGTCAGCAGCAGGTCCAGCACCATTGAAGGCACAGGCAGTATCATCACAAATATGATGCCTATTACTCCAAGCGGGAGCACAAACTCTGAGCCCTTTTTAAATTTTGAAACGCTTTCCAGCAAACCTGCCATGATGACCCCTGATGCTCAATTAAATTGCTGCTGATTAGTGCCTTTTTGATTTAAGCTTGTACACATACGCAAGAATCTCGGCTACTGCCTTGTAAAGTGTCACCGGGATTTCCTTTCCAACTTCAACATGCTTGAAAAGGCTCCTTGCAAGAGGCTTGTTCTCAATCACCGGGACCTTGCTATTTTTTGCGAGCTCCCTTATTTTCTGTGCTATATAGCCTGCGCCCTTGGCAACGACTATCGGGGCGTTTCCCTTTGACCTGTCATATTTTATGGCTACCGCAAGATGGGTCGGGTTGGTGACAACGACATCGGCAGTAGGGACATCCTGCATCATCCTCTTCCTTGCCATTTCCCTCTGGATAGACTTGATGCGCGCCTTTACCGCAGGGTCTCCTTCCATCTCCTTGTGCTCTTCCTTAAGCTCTTCCTTGCTCATCCTAAGGCCTTTTTCGTAGTTCCATTTCTGGTATCCGTAATCGATTACAGCAATCAATGCGAGCACCCATAAGGTCTTGGACATTATCGTGATAGTGACCCTGCCCATGTATGCGGCTGAGCCCGCTACTTCCATGTTCATAAGAAAAGGCAGGCTGTTCCATTCCTTAGCCACATTTACATAAACTACATAGGTCAATATCGATACCTTAAGCAGAGATTTAACGAGTTCCGCTATTGAGTTGAGTGACAATAACTTTTTGAATCCTGAAAGCGGGTCTATCTTTGATATATCAGGCGTCAAAGGCTTGCCTGTGAAAGCGAATCCGCTCTGGATTGCGTATGAGACAGCGCCGATGACAGGGATTGCAAGGATTGGCGCGATAATAAGAAAAAACTTATAGGATATGGCTCCGAAAAGGTCGCTAACTTCCTTTACCGTAAGTTCGCCTCTTACTATGTGAAAAGATTTCTTCATCAGTTCAGCCACACCCATTGCCATCCAGAGGCCGGAAAAGTAGAGGATCATCAGCCCTGCAAGGATCATGAAAAAGGTACTGAGTTCCTTTGATATGGCGAAGTTGCCTTCCTGGCGCGCCTGTTCTTTTCTTCGCGACGAGGCTTGTTCGGTTTTTTCCTGATCGTTCTCCGCCATCCTACATCACCTTTATAAGATTAAAGACTCCCTGCCACATATCCTCAAAGACCGTTATTACGCTTGTCTCAAAGACCGGCATGGAGATAAGTATCATTACGAAGCCCACTAATATTGTCACCGCGTAGCCTATTACGAACATGTTTATCTGAGGCACTGTCCTTGCCATTATTCCGAAGGCTACGTTTATAAAGACAAGTATCGCAACAACAGGAGCTGAGAATTTGACTGCAAGGATGAATATCTCTTTTGAGAAATTCACAAATCCATCCATCAGACCGGCTGAAAGATGAAACCCATACGGAGGGATTACCTCAAAGCTTTTCTGCAGCGCCATTAACACCATCAGATGTCCGTTAATGCTTAAGAATATAAGGAGGCTGAGTATGCTCATCATCCTTCCGAGCACTGTTACCTGAGCGCTGTTGATAGGGTCATAAGCAGTTGCCATGCCGATACCCATCTGAAAGCTTGCAATCTGGCCTGCGAATTCAATGCCTGCTATTACAAATTTTATGGCGAGGCCGATAAGCACTCCGATAAGCACCTCTCCCAAAAGAGAGACTGCCATCGAAAGAATATTCTCAGGCATCGGCACAAAGGGAGTAAGCGGAGTAATGATAAGCGCTATCAAAAGGGTCAGACCAAGCTTCACCTGCATGGGCACATTGACCGCGCCAAAAATGGGAGCGACAAAAAGAATGGCACCTGTCCTTATGAGGACAAATAAAAAGGTCGATGTATTTGCGAGCACGAAGTTGATGACTTCCATTTTTACCTGATGTAGTTCGGTATATTTATGAAGATATCGCTTGTATACTTCATCATTATCTCCATCATCCAGGGCGATAAGCCTAAAAGGACGAGGAAAACGACTATTATCTTTGGCACGAACGCAAGCGTCATCTCCTGAATCTGAGTGACTGCCTGAAAGATGCTTACCGCAAGGCCCACTACCATTCCCGCTATAAGGACAGGCGCTGATACGAGTAGAAGTGTTTCTATGGCCTGCTTGCCTACTGAAGTTACGAATTCCGGTGTCATTTAAAATTCCCTTTAGCTGAAGCTTTGAACAAGTGACCCGACAAGCAAATACCATCCGTCAACAAGGACGAAGAGCATTAGCTTGAACGGAAGTGATATCATTACAGGCGGTAGCATCATCATGCCCATCGACATAAGGACGCTTGCCACTACCATATCTATTACAAGGAACGGAAGATAAATAAGAAAGCCTATCTGAAATGCTGTTTTCAGTTCGCTGGTCACGAACGCGGGTATCAATGTCATTGTAGAGATGTCGGCTTTTGTCCTCGGGGCCGGTGATTTGGAGAGCTTTATGAAAAGCTCGATATCCTTCTCCCTTGTGTTCCTGAGCATAAATTCCCTTAAAGGGTTGAGCGCGTTTGTAAGCGCCACATCCTGGGTCATCGCGCCCTGCATATAGGGCTTTATTGCCTGCTCGTTGATTTTATTCAGCGCGGGAGACATAATGAAAAAAGTAAGGAACAGCGCAAGGCCGATAATGACCTGATTCGGGGGCGACTGCTGGACTCCGAGCGCCTGCCTTAAAATAGAGAACACGATCACAAGCCTCGTGAATGATGTCATCATAAGTAAAATAGCGGGGGCGAGCGTAAGGACTGTAAGAAGGATGATAATCTGGATAGCGGTAGCAAGGCCCTGCGGGTTGTTCTGCCCTCCGCCAAGCGTAAGGCTGACGCTTGGAAGCGTAAGCGGGTCAGCTGCTGACGCTAAAACCGGTATCATAAGGAATGCTAATGTTAAAATTGCTTTTTTCATGGCTGCTTTTCTAATCCTCTGATGGATCAAATCCCGTTCTGGAAGATGCTGAGAAAATTTTTAGAGCGTGAACTTTCCAATTTTTTAAGCTCTTCTATCGCCTCACCGCGCTCTATCCTGGTGAGGAATGTTATGGAGGTCGGCGTTATGCCGAGTACGAGCATCTCGCCTGCAACTTCAACTATCGCGATGTTTTTCTTCTGTCCGAGAAATGATGTTGTTATTACCTTTACCGGGTTCGCGAACCTGTTCTGCCCTTTTTTGCCGCCCTTTGCCATGTATGACTTAAGCGCGTAGAAAGAGACTCCAAGGAGCCCAAGGACAAAGACAAGGGTTAAAATCGCCTTTATCAGGAGATATGTGTACGAGTCCGTCATTTCAGCTTATTTATCCTCTCGGTGGGGCTTACGATATCCGTAAGTTTCACTCCGAATTTTTCGTTTATTACAACTGCCTCTCCCCTTGCTATGAGCCTGCCGTTCACCAGTATTTCCATTGGTTCGCCTGCAAGCTTTTCAAGCTCTACAACAGAGCCCTGCCCGAGCTGAAGGAGGTCTTTCACGATCATCTTCGACCTGCCGATCTCAACCGCTATCGTTACCGGAATATCGAGTATCATGTCGAGGTTGCCGACAGACCCTGAGCTTTCGGCCCTGAGGGAACTGAAGCTCGCGGGCCTTGAATTATCAGGCACGCTTGTCTTTGGAGCTGATTTCTGTGAAGTGGTCTGCTCCTCTGAAAAAGCCTCGCTCCACTGGTCGTCAATTGATTTATTTGTTGATGATTCCATTTCAGTGCTCATTGGCGCTTATCTCCTTTCAGTTATTGCTGATAAAATCTGCAATGCGTAGTGATTGTCTACCTGGCCCGGCTTGGCAGTGAATTTTGAGATTCCTTCTACTTTCATCTCAAGCGGTTCTCTTGCCTTTCTGTTCAGCTGGATGACATCGCCTGCTTTAAGATTGAGAAGCTCCGAAACATTTATCTGCGCCGTGCCTATCTCGCTTGATACCGTAAGCGGCACATAACCGAACTGTTCCCTGAAAAGTCCGCTCCAGTCCTTGTCCTCTTCGTCTGCCTCTACCGCCTGCCCTCCGTAGAGCTTTTCCTTTATCGGCTCAAGAGTAGAATAAGGAAGGCAGAAGAAAAACCTATTTGATGCGGACTCGACTTCCATCCTGAAGGTGGAGACTATCACAGGCTCTGAATTGCCTACGATGTGTACGAACTGAGGGTTCATCTCCGACCTTGTCAGTTTGAATTCAAGCGGGTGAACCGCCTTCCATACCTCGTTCATCTCATGGAAAATCACATCAACCACTTTTTTGATTACAGCCTGCTCTACATTGGTGAAATCCCTGCCCTCTATCCTTGTATGGAACCTGCCGTCGCCTCCGAAGTAGCTGTCAACCAAAATAAATACAAGGCTCGGGTCTATAACAAGCATCCCCTGTCCCCTGAGTGGGAGAGGCTGGAAGACATTAAGGCTTGACGGGACCTGAAGATTTCTAAGGAACTCTTCGTATTTCATGGTCTTCACGCCTTCCGGGCTTACATCAACTGCTTTACGGAGGAGATTGAAAAGCGAGCTTCTCAGTGAGCGGCTGAACTTTTCATTGATCATATCAAGGGTCGGCATCTTGCCCCTGACTGTCCTCTCCTGCTTGGAGAAGTCATAGGGCTTTAAGGCTTCATCGATTATCTCTTCCTGCTTTTCAGCCTCTGTTTTGATATCGCCGTTGGACAGGCCCTTTAAGAGCGCGTCGACTTCAACCTGTGAAAGAATCTGTTCTGCCATCTATCTTCTCCTGGCTCCGTAAGTGCCGGCCTACTGTATTACGAACTCTGTAAAAAAGGCTGTCTTGACCTTTGTCTTTGTAAGGAACTGATTGACCCTTGAGATTATCTCGTCCCTCATCTGATATTTCCCTTCAACAGTGCCTATATCAGAATAGCTTTTGCTGCTCAGAAGTATTATGAGAGAGTCCCTTATCTGCGGGGCCTGATTTATAAGCTCGGATGTTGATGAATTCGGCGGCAGCTCAAGATTGACCGTAAGTTTCAGGTATCTTGTGCCCGAGTTATCCTGAAGATTTACGATAAAAGGCTCAAGGCTGAATATCGAGCCCGCAGCCGGAGTCTTAGCGTCCCCATGCCCGCCTTCTGCCGCGGGTTCCTCGGCCTCAGCTGCTGCCTCGCCGTGCGGGGCTGAAGACTTCTTCATAAATAAGAAGCCCCCGACTCCAAGCCCTATCAGAACCACAGCTATGATTCCGATGAGGAGCCCTTTTTTCTTTTTGGGCGGCTGCGGAGCTTCTTCCTTTTTTGTATCTTTCTCTTCTGCTGCCATATTGCTTCCTCCTTAAGATGCCTTTAAACCCATATGGATTAGTTTGGGTTGCAACCTAAGTTTGCAATAGCCGTGCCAGAGATAAAAAGCTTTAAAAAAGCCAGCTAACTATCTGAATAAATTATGAAAATCAAAAACTACTCAGACACTTGTTCAGGAAAGCAGACACTTGAACTTGATTAAAGTCAAAGGTTTGGATGTAAGGGCGTCATTAATATGACTGTAAAAAGGAAGAACGGGGCCGGCAATGCTGCGCCAAGCCCCGTTCAGGAGGAGGTTAGTTCAGATTAACGCTTAAGCTGTGAAAGTTCGGCAAGAAGCTCATCTGTTGTAGTGATTACCTTTGAGTTAGCCTGGAAGCCTCTCTGGGCAGTGATCATATCAACAAATTCCTGGGCAAGGTCGACATTTGAAAGCTCAAGGGTGCTTGCCTGTACCAGGCCCCTTCCTGAGCTGCCGGGCGCGCCGATCAAGGGCTGGCCTGAGTCATATGTTTCCTTGTAGAGGTTCATGCCCGCGCTTGACAGACCTACCGGGCTTGCGAAGTCAGCCAAAAGGACTTGACCGAGCGTAAGGTCCTTTCCGTTTGAGAAAATACCGCTGATAACGCCGTCCTGGTCAACCCCCATCCTCTGAAGAGTGCCTGATGAGTAACCGTCCTGCGTAAGGGCTGAGATGCCTGAAGTTGTTCCGTACTGTGTTGTGCCGTCAGTGCCTGTGCCTGCCTGTGCGATACTGTTGCCGAAATCGAATGAGATTATCTGGCTCTGAAGCGCGCCTCCGGTAAAATTAAATCCGCCGTAAGGGTATGTAACTCCTGTTTCAGAGTAAAGCGCTCCGCTTGTATTAAAGGATATCGTGCCTTTAGCCTGTATCTCGGTTGCTCCGCTTGTGGTGTCAGTGCCGTCGACTACGGCGTACCAGTCCCAGTTATTTCCTACAGAGCCGAGGGAATCCTTCCTGAAGTACAAGGTCACAACATGGTCATTTCCAAGTGAGTCATATACTGTGACAGGGGTTGAGAAATTCGATGTATCTCCCGCTTTTCCAAGGAAAAAATCACCTGCTGCCACATCGCTTGCATTGCTTGAGCCTGCGGCTATGGCCCCTGAGCTTACTGCGTTATGCCCGAGAATGGTTGATGCGGTTGAAAGCGGGCTGCTCCAGTCAAGAACAAGCGTTCCGGCGTTGCCGGTGTTATTGGTTACGGAGAAAAGACCTGTCTGGTCGTCATAACTTACATCATAGGTATCAGTGTTGCCGTTCCTGGCTTCAAGCGCTGACTTAATCGAGGCGGCTATGGAACTTCCTGAATATGCGCTGCCTGAAGAAAGGCCTCCGTCAGAGACGAGGCTTGCGTTGAACCATGTCGTGCCGCCGTCTACGCTGAAGTTAATGGCGTCATTTGTCCCTGATGTAATAACAAAGCCGGGAATTGAGGCATTCGAGTCAAGGCTTGCGGTAAGCGTTGCGTTTGTTGTGGCATTGGGGGCTATTGTCTTGGTTGTAAGCTGAAGGTCCTGAACCGTATTCTGGAGGGCCCCTGCGGAATTTGCCATGTAACCCTGAAGCCTTAAGCCTTCGGGATTTGTGATATAGCCGTCCTTGTCTGTTGTAAACTGGCCTGCCCTTGAATAATATGTTGAATTAAGGACCGGGTCTTTTACCATGTAAAAGCCGCTTCCGCTTATTGCCATGTCAAGGGAGTTACCTGTTGTCTCAAAGGCCCCCTGGCTGAATATCTTCTGTATGCTGCTCATCTTTACGCCGAGGCCTATCTGATTGGTGCCTGTGCCGCCTGAGAGGGTCTGGCTCAAGACATCATCAAATATTACCCTGCTGCCTTTAAATCCTACCGTGTTCACATTCGCTATATTGTTGCCTACTACCGAGAGCTTTGACATATTGGCGTTAAGGCCGCTGATACCTGTGTATAAAGATGACTGCATGAGATTATATCCTCCTCTATCCTTAATAGATTTCTTTTATTTTATCCTGTGTGATTGTCGAGCCGCCTACAAGTAAGCTGGCTGAGCCTGAATCAAAGCTCACGCTTGAGGCTGTGCCCCTTATGTAGGTCGTTGTATCTACCGCATTATTTACGGAATCTTTTGCGTTCACGCTGAATGTGTACCTGCCGTTTGCCGCCGGATTACCGCTGAAATCCTTTCCGTCCCATGCTGCCTCATAGTCCCCTTTTTTGCTTGAACCGAGGTCGATTGAATTTACAAGCTTACCCTTCGGGTCATATACTGATATGGAAAGCGAATCCGCGTCTTCCGCGACCGTGAAAGGCAGATTTACGGGACTGCCTGAGTAATCAAACTCATTGCCCTCTGCTTTTATGTTCCTGCCTATAAGGTTGGCTGTTGAGTAATTCTGCAGGGAAGTTATGCTTCCTGTAGCTGATTCCATTGTAGTATTAAGATTTGTTATGCCTTCAAGCGAACTGAACTGGGCCAACTGAGCTACAAACTGGGTATTATCAGTAGGCTCAAGAGGGTCCTGGTTCTCAAGCTGGGCTACGAGGAGCTTAAGAAAATCGTCTTTGCCCATGGTCTGGCTTGAGGCCGAACTTGTCAAAGCGCTTGAAGTTGTCGAATTTACGCTGTCTATCATCAGATGAACTCCTTTCAGGCTTAAATGAAAATGTCCACGCCGTTTTGCAGGCTGCGGTTTACTCCGTACTGCCTTATGTTCTCAGGCTCAATGCCCGCCTCTTCCTTACCGTAATTGAAAGCGGCCTGTCCTTTAAAGTTCCCTGCCCTCTCCCATTCATTGCCTGATGACCTGTTGTCAGACATCTGAAAGCCCTGCTGGTTTACTTCGACCGTGTATTTCTCAAGGTTCATCCCGTTCTGGGTGAATATTTCCTTGACCTTCGCAGAGTCAGCCTCAAGAATGGATTTTACTGAGGCGTTATCGACCATAATCTCGGCCTTTACGATATTCTCCTCAACATTCATCTTTATGCGAAGCTCTCCAAGATGTTCAGGGTGTAGGCTTAACTTCACTTCCTTGCCGCTCTGGGCAAGGCTCATCTTAAGCCCCTTGTCAAACTTCTCATATACCTCTGTGCTGACCTCATTTGAATGAATTGCCTGAGACTTAGGCTGCACTGCTGTAACGGTCTTTTCACCATTGGTATTATTGACTGCGGAAAACGCATCTTTAGGCATTGCGTCAGATGTTTTGGGCTCTGATTTTATCTCTGTATCGCTGACACTGAATTCAGGCGCCTTCTCATTCATTTTCACGGACTGCTCTGCCTGGGTGGCTGCATTTTCGCCCTGATCAAAAGAAGTCTCTGAATCTTTATTTTCAGGTGCGCCTGCTATCTTTTTCTCCACAGGCTCTGTTGAAAATTCTTTTGTTTTTACTTCTGTTTCAGTTCCTTTTTTAGAATTGTTTTCAACTTTTATCTCAGGCAATTCGACAGCCTGCTCTGAGGCCAACACACTATTTCCAGTTTCTTTAAGCGCTTTGTCTTCACCAGATAAATCTGCTGTAGAAAGTTCTGTTTTTGTATTCAGGCTAAAGCCTGTTACTTCAGGAATTGGAAACCCTGTAATATCCTCCTGAGGCATATTGGCGGGAGCCTTTAAATCGTTCTCAGGTTTCATATCAACTCCCTTGAGATCTCCCAAAGGTGTCCTGGAAATTTTTATACTATTATCAATCTGATTTACCGGAGGCAGGAACAGGATAAGGGCGTTTGCGGTTTCACCTTCGTCGCCTTTTTTATCCTCTGCCTCTGTTCCTGAATCTGCATTAAGCTTTTGCTCTGCCTCAGTCTCTCCCGCAGTCATTTCAGTCAGAAGAGTGCCTTCGAGAACTGCCTGATTCGTCTTTGTGCCCTGTTTAACTTCATCTTCTGCCGCGGCAGCCTTAAGCGCAATCTCAATGGTTATGCCGGTTTTCATGCCAGCTTCGGATATCGCATTCCCGATAACATCGGAGAACTTCTCATCAGTGTTGTTTTTAACATTGTTCTCTGAGGTTTTGGCCTCTTTAGCAGTCTGCGGTTTTGCCGGTTCGAAAAAACTCACTTCCATATCCACCTTCTTTAAAATCATGTAATACTGTCAGGCATATTAAATAGCAATACCCGTGCCAAGTCTCCTATTTTGAAATATCTTATATAATCAACTACTTACAAACACCATCATAGACAGAGTGATTCATGGTGTCTTTTCAAGGAAGGCAAAATTTTCCCCTTCAGAGAAGTTTTTTCCCGTTCTCAGAAATACGGCAGTAACGGTTCAATTTACGGGTGAAGAGCCGAAATAAAATACGGGAATAATTCATCCCCGAAGAATGCGCTTTGGAAACAAGATTATTTTAAAACTGCTTATTTTGGGGTTTGATAAGGAGGCGCAGGGCGCTGGCGGGGCGCCCTGCTTGCTTTGTGGCGGGTACTGCTGGAGGTAGAGCAACTATCAATTCTTTATCTTCAGGGACTTGCTGAGCTTTACTGATTTATCAAGTTCAACAAGGCCGAGTATCTTTGCTGCCTTCTTTTCGCTCAGAGATGAGAGGATAAGCACTGCCATATCCTCATCGAGTTTTTCTATCCTTGTTGCCGCCTCTTCAGGGGCCATTGTTCCGTAAATCTTTACTATCCTCTTGACCCTCTCGTCATTGACTTCGTCAATCTTCTTTGTAAAAGCCTCTATCCTGCCGTGGATTGAATTAAGCTCCGCTATTCTGGAGTCTATATCGCTCTTTATCACAAGAAGCCTTTCTTCCTTGACCCTCAGTTCCTCTTCCTTTGCGTCAAGCTCCTTCTGCCTTCTGTTTAAAGCAGCAATAAGGCCTTTCTCGTTTTCAGCCTGCGTATCAGATACCGGCGGCTTTACCTTTACCTCAGCCGGTGTTTCAGCCAAAACAGACTTGGCCTTGAACACATCCCAGCCAAATGTGAACCATATGGCTATAAGAATCATCTTTACCGCGAAAAGGATTAAAAGCTTGGTTCTCATACTCCGCTCCGTTTAAACCTGCTTGTCACAAGGTCGTCGTTTGTCTTCTGCTCTTCCTTGTTAAGTGCGTGGTTATAAATATCGAGGTGTTTTTCCTTTATTACTTCTATAACCTTGGTGCTTTTTGTTGATTCAAGAAGCTCTGACCTCTTTTTTTCAAAAGCGGCCCTGACGCTGTTTATGATAATCCCCTGTTGGTCAATATGCCTTTTAAGCCCTGCTATATAATCATAATAAAGGTGAAGGTCTTTGACCTCCTCGGACCTTTCTTTCATATCATCGATCTCGTTGCAGGATTTCCTGTGTAAATCCTTAAGGGCCTGTAGCTTTGTTTCCTCTTCTTCGAGCTTCTTTGAGGCCTCTCCGAATTCCTTCTGACAAAGTTCCTGAAGCCTCTGCCTGTACTCATATAACGGTTCAAGTTTGAAAACGAATTTATTCATACGGCCTTAAACGGGAAGCCCGAAAAGCTGCTGCAGGCTGTCTTCGTAATTTACTCCTTCAGTCACATCCTGTCTTAAAAAACTGTTCACCTTATCGATTACCTTTATGGCGTGGTCGACCCTGGGGTCGCTGCCTTCCTTGTAAGCTCCTATGCTGACGATATCATACGCCTTCTTGTATGTTGCAAGCACTGACCTCAGCTTCATCGCGAACTGCCTGTGCTCAGGCGTCACGATGTCTATCATCACCCTGCTTACGCTTGTGAGTATGTCTATGGCAGGGTAATGGCCCTGAGCCGCCAAATCCCTTGTAAGCACAATGTGCCCGTCGATTATTGAGCGGACGCAGTCCGCAACAGGGTCGTTCACATCATCGCCTTCAGCGAGTATCGTATAAAACCCGGTAATGCTTCCGCTCCCGCTCGAAGTCCCTGCCCTTTCAAGCAGCCTTGGGAGCATCGCAAATACAGAGGGCGGATAACCCTTTGTCGCGGGAGGCTCTCCTACAGCGAGCCCCACTTCCCTCTGCGCCATCGCAAATCTTGAAATGGAGTCCATCATCAAAAGCACATCACAGCCTATATCCCTGAAATACTCGGCAATGGCGGTAGCCATCAAGGACGCCCTCATTCTGATAAGCGGGGGCTGGTCTGAAGTTGCCACTATCAGGACAGACCTTTTAAGTCCCTCTTCGCCAAGGTCTTTCTCTATGAATTCCTTTACTTCCCTGCCGCGCTCTCCGATAAGCGCAATGACATTGACATCGGCTTCAGTGTTCCTTGCCATCATGCCCATGAGCACGCTTTTGCCCACGCCGCTGCCTGCGAAGATGCCGACCCTCTGCCCCTTACCGACTGAAAGAACAGAGTTGATTGCCTTTATGCCTACATTCAACGGCTTCTCTATCCTCTTGCGTGACAAAGGGCTTGGAGGCGCCGCGTAAAGCGGATATTCCTTTTCCACTTCAACAGGCCCGAGCCCGTCCATAGGGTTGCCAAGCCCGTCAAGCGTGCGTCCGAGCAGTTTTCTGCCCACTCCCACAGCCGCGCTATTTCTTTTGGCTACAATTTTGCTTCCCGGCCCTATGCCCCTTACTTCGCCAAGCGGCATAAGCAGTATCTTGTCATCGGCAAACCCCACCACTTCGCACTGAATGGGACTGCCGTTATCCTTCGGGTACACATGGCAGAACTCTCCGACTGATGCGCCTGGGCCTAAGCCTTCCATAACAAGGCCTACTATCCTTGTTATCCTGCCGTTCACCTTCAGCGGATTGCACTGCTCAACTGCCTTTGTGTATTTATTTAAAGATACGGCAAGCTCTCTATGCATTTCTGAGCCTTCCCTCTACCTCTTCCATCATCGATGTGATGGTAGCGTCTATCTCGCCGTAATTCGTATCTATGAGGCAGCCGCCTCTGGAAAGATTATCATTCTCTTCGATGGTTATTCCTTTAAGCCCGTCAACATGCTTGAGCAGCTCTGCCTTGTGCTGCTGAAGTATCTCAAAGTCCTTCGGGTTCACCTTAACGGTTATCTCCCCTCCTCCGACAACTGCCTTAAGAGCGGTCCTGACACAATCAAGCACTAACTCTTGCCTCTGTTCGGTCTCGTTCTGGATAACTTTTTTCGCAATCGCAAGGCTAAGCTCAACAATTTCTTTCTCTGAGCTTTTATAAAGCGTCTCCTTAAAAGAACCGAGCTCGCTTATTATATTGGAAAGGCCGCTGAAGAGCGCCTCTGCCTTTTGCCTGCCGAACTCAAAGCCTGCCTTCTCACCTGCGCTGAAACCTGTTTCATAGGCGAGCCTCTCGATTGCCTCGATATCGGTGCCTACCTTTTCAGGCTGGGTTTCCATCTCGATATCCTCTTCGATTACAAATGCCTCGCCGAGGCTTTCCAATATAAACGGTTCGGCATTGACTGAAACGGTTGTATGCTTAAATATTCTAGATAAGGACATCGCCTTTACCTGACCTTACGAGCTTGCCTTCCTGCTCGAGCCTTCTCGCTATTTTTATTATTTCCTGCTGTGCCTTTTCCACATCGCTGAGCTTTACGGGGCCTTTTGTCTCCATGTCCTCTCTGAGCATCTCTGAGGCCCTCTCCGACATGTTCTTCAGGAACTTCTCTCTTATGCCTTCCTCCGCGCCCTTGAGAGCGAAACCAAGGACATCTCCGCTGAGCTCTTTTATTATAAGCTGCAGGCCCTTGTCGTCTATGCCCATAAGGTCTGAGAATACGAACATTTTCTCCTGTATCTTTATCGCGAGGTCCGGGCTCGCCCTTTCAATTACATCCATGATATCGCCTTCAAGCTTGGACTCTATCTGGTTGAGTATTTCAGCGGCAGCTTTTACCCCTTCTACTGTCGAGCCCTGTCCGTTCTCTGCGCTTATCATCTGGTCGCTTAAAAGAAGTTCAAGATCTTTTACCGCAGCCTGCGGTATCCGTTTAAGGGTTGCCACCCTGAGCATTACTTCTCCCCTGACCCGTTCTTCAGGAAGGGACATGAGCACCTGAGCCGCCCTTTCAGGGTCGAGGTGCACGAGTATGAGCGCGATTATCTGCGGATGCTCTGATTTTACGATGTTCGCTATAATAGCGGGGTCCATCCATTTAAGGCTGTCGATTCCGCCTTTGCCGCCCATCTCCCTTGTTATCTGGTCGATTATCTGCTGCGCCCTTTCAGGACCAAGTGTTTTTGTAATGACATTCCTGGCAAATTCAATGCCTTCTACCATCAGTTCTCCGTTCTTCATGTTCTCGACGAACTCACCGACGACCTGTTTGCCCACGGAGAGCGGAACTGACTCTTTCCTGACAATGGTGCCTCCGAGCAGATGCATCTCGGCAGGCGACATGAACTTACATACCTCGCTTGCCAGCTCCTCACCGATATTCATCAATAATATGGCTGCCTTGTCTATTCCTGTTATCTTAGCCATTGATATTTATCTCTCCTTGATCCAGCCTTTAAGCACCATCGCAACCTGCTGAGGGTTATCTTTCACAGCCCTCTTTATCTTCTCAAGGCCGTCATCCATGGAGCCTGCCTCAAGCGCAAGCTCTGCGCCTGCGGGCAGACTTGCCTGAAGTCCCTCTGGCAGAGCATTCTGGTCAGCCGTCTTCTCGCTTTCAGTGAGCTTCTTTGTAATGGGCCTGAGTACGAAGAATATAGCAAGAATAGCTATAAGAAGAATGCTTGAATATTTTATAATCGAAGGCACCATGTAAGGCGGAATGACAGGGGCCTTTTCAGCCTCCATGCCTGCTTCAGTGTAGTCAGACTCAAAAGGAGTGCTTACGACGGTGATAACATCTCCCCTTTGCTGGTCAAAGCCGACTGCGCCTTTTACCATGTCACTGAATTTTGAAATCTCTTCTTCTGTACGAGCGTTGTACTTCCTCACCTCTTTGCCGTCAGCGCCCTTCGTAGTCTCATAGCTCCCGTCAAGCAGCACGCTTACGGTAAGCCTCTTGATTCCGCCTAAGGGTTCGACGACATGGCTTGTCACCTTGTTAATTTCGTAATTAATGACCTCATCAGACCTCTGCGACTGCGCAGGCGTTGCGTTAGCCGCAGCATTATTCTTGCTCTCGGGAAGATTTGAAAGCACTCCCGGCACGCCCATTACCATTGAGCCGCCGATTGTCTTTTCCCTGTTCCTGTGCTCGCTCCTTATGACCTGGCTGTCAGGGTCATAAGTCTCTTCGGTCCTCTCCACATGCTTTGAATCTACATCGACCGCAACCCTTGCCACGACATTATCGACGCCTACTGCCTTCTCAAGCATTGACTGAAGCCTTGTTTCAAGGTCTTTCTCTATGGACCTCTTGTATTCAAGCTGGGATGATGTGAGCTTGAGGGCATCATCGCCCTCTGAAGGCTTTGTCCACATCCGCCCGGCAGTATCCACAACCGCGATATCTTCGGGATTGAGATTCTCAGAGCTGTTCGCTACCAGATGCACTATGGAGCTTACCTGACCGGGATTAAGCGTTTTACCCTGCTTGAGTTTCACGATGACAGAAGCTGTTGCCTTTTTCTGGTCATCGAGGAAAACCCCTTTTTCAGGCAGTGACAGATGGACTCTCGCGTTCTCTATCTCTTTTATCTGCGAGATGGTCCTTGCAAGCTCTCCCTGAAGCGCCCTCTTGTAATTTATCTTCTGAACATAATCCGTTACCCCAAAGCTTGTCTTATCAAATATCTCAAAGCCGATACCGCCGCCCTGCGGCAGGCCTTCGCCTGCAAGCTGCATCCTTGTCTCATGCACCTTGTCAGCGGGAATCGTGATTTTCGAGCCGTCAACTTTGTAAGGTATCTTTTTCTCTTTAAGCTTTTCTATGACCTGCCCGGCGTCTTCCTCTGAAAGCTGTGAGTAAAGCGTCTGATATTCCGGCCCTTTGTTCCAAAGGAGGAGTACGACCAATGCGGCAATCACAAAAGCGACTACGCCCAGAAGCCCTGCTGTCTTAGCGGGGCCAAGCTTTTTAAAATGCTCCTGTATGTTTGCAAAGCTCAAAGCCATGGATTATACCTGTGTCCTCATGATTTCTTCGTATGCCTGCACAAGCTTGTTCCTGACCTGCACCATCATGTTAAATGACAGGTTAGCCTTCTCTACCGCTATCATTGTGTCATGTATATTGGTCACTTCCCCTTTTGCAAGGCCTTGCATTGCCTGGTCAGCCTCTGTCTGGAGATTATTCACTTTCTCTATCGAATCCTTCAGCACAGTGCTGAATGTGTCGTTGCCGCCAATGGGATTTAAGTTATCCTTAACGGAATTAAGCGCTGCCTTGGCAGCTAATCCAGCACCTTTGATTGACTCCATTTTTCAAGCCCTCCTGAATCGTTTCTGAATAATTCTATTGGCCTATCTCAAGCGCCTTTAAAGCCATGTCCCTTGTCGACTTGAAAGCCGTAACATTAGCCTCATAGCTTCGCGAGGCCGCTATCATATTGACCATCTCTTCAGCCACATTCACATTCGGATAAGCCACATAGCCCTTTGCGTCAGCATCAGGATGAGTCGGCTCATAGGAGTATTTAAGCGGCCTCTGGTCATCAATAATGCCGGTGACCTTTACTCCGATGTTATAGTTATTGAGGCTGGTCTTAAGCATGCTATCAAAGCCGTTTGCGTTCTGGGACTCAAATACGATGTCCTTTCTCCTGTACGCTCCGCCGTCCGCCGTCCTTGTGGTTTCAACATTGGCGAGGTTTGAGGCCACTACATTCATCCTGAGCCTCTGCGCCTCCATCCCTGACGCGCTTACTGAAAAAATATCGAACATGGATTATCTGCCCCCTTCCTTGATGGCTGTCATCAAGAGGTTAAATTTGGTTTTAAGCATCTTTGCCGAAATATTATAATTGAGGGAATTTTCCGAAAGCCTCACCATCTCGCCTTCAATGCCTACCGAATTCTTGTCATAACTTACAATCTCAGTTGCCCTGTCGCCTATGAGCGGATTCCCGGCAATACCGTTGCCTATGGGTATGTGCCTGGGGCTGGTGCTTACAAGCACCGTATCAGCAGTGCCGCTCTCCCTTTTTTTAAGCTCGTTCTCAAAATTCAGGTCCACGGCCCGGTAGCCCGGTGTCTCCTGATTGGCTATGTTTGACGCAAGGAGTTTTTGTCTCGAAGCCCTCAGGTCAAGAGCGTTCCCAAGGAGTGACATTGTATTGTCGAATAAACCGCCGGCCATGAGCATTTTCCTTTCTTAAAGAAATATGACTAAAAGAATTGCAATAAATGTACCAAGATTTAAAATTATTTTACAAATACGGAAATGAATTAAAAAAATGGAAACACCGGGCAAAATCTTCCCTAACCGGGCAGATTTTGCCCATATTCCTTAAGTTTATTGCGCAGTGTCCGGACTGATATGCCCAGAAGCTCCGCAGCCCTTGTCCTGTTCCCTGAAACATCATCCAGAGTTTTGCAGATCAAATCCTTCTCCATTGCCCAGAGCGTCATATTATTGGCTGATTCGTTGACAGGTGACGGTGTTTTTGTCTCTTCCGTGTCTTCCCAATCAGTGCATATCTGAAGATGCTCAAGCTCAAGTGTTTTTCCCTGGCTTATCAGTACCGCCCTCTCAAGCGTATTTTCCATCTCCCTGATATTGCCACGCCACTCGCACTCGGTTATGTAATCAAGCGCCTCCTTTGAAATTCCTTCAAGGTGCCTTGAATATTTGCGATTAAATTTGTTCATGAAATATTCGGCAAGATAGACGATGTCCTCTCCCCTGTCCCTTAAAGGCAGAAGCGTGAGAGGAAAAATATTGAGCCTGTAGAAAAGGTCTTCCCTGAACCTTCCTTCCCTGACCTCTTTTCTCATGTCCCTGTTCGTTGTAGCTATTATCCTGATATCAAGCGGCACCGGATTTTTTCCGCCGAGCCTTTCGACCTCTTTTTCCTGTATTACCCTTAAGAGCTTCGCCTGAAGTTTAAGGTCCATCTCGCTTATCTCATCAAGGAGTATTGTGCCTGTGTTTGCCTGCTCGAATTTGCCCTGCCTCTGCGTAAGCGCACCCGTGAATGAACCCTTCTCATGCCCGAAAAGCTCGCTTTCGAGCAGCCCATCCGGGATTGAAGCGCAGTTTACCGCAACAAAAGGCTTATCCGCCCTTGTGCTGTTATTGTGTATGAACCTTGCCAGAAGCTCCTTGCCTGTCCCGCTCTCTCCTGCTATCAATACAGTCGCGTCGCTTGTAGCGGCAACAGAGGCCATGGACATAAGCCTTCTCATCGAAGGGTCTCTGGTTATCATCTGCTTGCCCTTTGCGTCAACGCAGCTCTCAGTCGCCTGTGACTGTTTAAACGCCTTCTCTACAGTTGTCTCCAGAGATTCAAGGGAGAAAGGTTTCAGAACAAAATCCATTGCCCCTTCTTTTACAGCCTCTACCGCCTTTTGAATCGTGCCGAACGCGGTGATAAGGAGGACCGGAACATGCGGGGATTTCCTCTTTACTTCCTTAAGCACATCCATGCCGCCGGCTCCCGGCATCTGCATGTCGCTTATGACCATTCCGTAGTTGTGTTCGCGTATCCTGGTAATGCCATCCCTGCCGTCCTCGGCAAGCTCAACCGTATAGCCCTTGCGTTCAAGAGCCTCGCTTATGGCAAACCTCATATCCGCTTCATCATCAACTACGAGGATGCTCCTCATATCCTGTACTCCTTCTCTGCTTGAATAGGCAGGCCTATAAGGAATGTAGTTCCCGCATTCCTTACGGATGCTACATCTATGTAGCCTTTATGGGAGTTTATGACATTTGAGACAATGGAAAGGCCAAGCCCTGTCCCCCTGTCCTTTGTTGAGAAGAACGGGTCAAATATCCTGTCTATATGCTCCTGGTCTATTCCGCTGCCCGTATCCTTAACCTCTACCTCCACTGAATTGGAAGAGCCGTTTACCCTTGTCCTTACACTCAGAGTCCCGACCTCTCCGATTGCGTCAAAGGCATTAAGGAAAAGGTTTATGAACATCTGCCTCAGCTGTGCCTCATCGCCCATTATCAATGTGTTGCCTTCGAATTCGATTATGACATCTACCCCTTCCTTGTCATGGCCTCTGGCAAGCAGGAGAGAATCCTCGATGACTTCGGTGAGGTTTGTCTTCTGAAGCCTTGAGCCCGGGGAATTGGCGAAGAGAAGCATGTTGGTAAGTATGTTATCAAGGGTCTTTACCCCTTTAGTGATCCGTTCTGCCAGCCTCTTTTTTGCGCCATCCGTTTCAAGCTCCCTTTCAAGGATACTTGCGATAAGCGACATCGAACCGAGAGGGTTTCTTATCTCATGGGCTATCTTTGCCGCCATCTCGCCCATTGCGGCAAGCCGCCTGTTCCTCTCCATTGCCCTGTTCTTTTCCGCCAGCTCTTCGTTAAGCTCTTCTATCTTGTTCTCCAGCTTTGCGTACTGCCCTTCAAGCTTGCGGGAAGCGTCTTTAAAGATATTGAATGCATCATTCAAAAGCTCGACTTGTGTGTTCACTACCATCTTCGACCACTCCCTTTTAAAGATTGTTCGCCGATTCCTTGAATATCGGGCCGGCCCAATTGCCGTACTCGTTGTTTAAAGCCTTAAGCTCTTCCACAGCGCCTTTATTTTCGTCCTTTTTGTTCAATTTCGAATAGCTCTGGGCAATGCGGTAGATAGCCCAGGATTTGTCCTGGCTTTTTTCCTCTTTAATCAATGAGGCCGCCTTTCTGTATCCTGCGATTGCCTTATCGTAATTCTTCAGCTCAAAATCCAGGTCAGCCATTTTTAAATAGGCATTTACGCAGCGCTCGAAATTACCGCCATCTTCAAAGGTCTTTCCTGCCTTTTCATAAATAGACAGCGCATCCTTGAGCCTGCCTAGCTTCACAAAAGAAGAGGCCTTGACCATCATGTCTTCCGGGTCTGAGAGCAGGGCCTTTGATTCAGCGACTTTCCTGTTTTCGCCCCTCATGTACGCTATCCTGATAAAGATTTCATTCACCTCAGGCAAATGGGCGCTTTTAGGAAAGCGTGCAGCAAAATTACGGTAGAGCCTTTCAGTAGCCTCGAAATCCCTTTGCGCGATATAAACCTTGCCAAGCGAGAACATGGCCTCTTCAGCAGTATTCCCGCTGCTTATCTTTATTGCGTTGTCAAAGCTTGAGACAGCTTCGGCAAAGAGCCCTAAAGCTACATATGCCTTGCCAGACCTCAGATAGGTCTCTCCCTTTTTACCGAATGGAATACTCTCCCCGAAGATATTCATTACCTTTATAACCCCGTAATAGTCACCGGCATTGTAAAGTGATTCCGTCCATTGGAATACAAGGTCGTATGTGATTGAGCGCAATGTTGCCCGGATCGGGCTTGTGGGATATCTTTTGTCAAAGGCGGCCATATCAGCCAGGGCCTCATTGAATTTGCCGAGCTTCATGCGCGTAAGCACAAGACCTATATTGGCTATCTCTGTGCCCGCATAATCCCCCTCGGTAATCCTCTCGTAGATATCTTCTGCCTTGGTGAGCGAGTCAATATCGCTGTTCAATGTAAGGGCATCCGCCAGAGAAAACCCTGCCATTGCCCATTCTTCGCCTTTGAGCTTCTCATTCTGTTTTACTTTGGTATATACGGCAACAGCTTCATTGATTCTGCCTTCAGCAAGATAGGCATCGCCTATCTTCAGGGCGAAAAGCCTTGAGAGGAACTCGCTCTTGGCGTACTTGAAGCGCATATTCTCAAATATGGTGCGGGCCTCGTCAAAATGCCCCTTGATGATATACATGTCACCAAGGCTTAAACGGTTGAGGGAATCAGAATATTCGGCACCCTTGGCATTCTCGCTGTAGAGCTTCCATGCCTCTTCGGTCTCACCCTTTACAAGAAGAGTATTTGCAAGCCATACCGCGGAGCCCGGAAAACCTGCCTGAAGATTGGTCTGGAATAATCTTTTTGCCTCATCGAGCTTTCCCTGATAGAACAATATCTTAGCCTTCTCGAATAAGGCGGCTGATACAATAAAGCCCTCTTTTTTCTCTCTTGCTATCCTTGAAAAATATCCGAGCGCTTCAGGGTGAAAGCCTTTTTTTTCATACTCGGAGCCAAGCAGGAAATATCCGAGCTGATTGTAAGGGCCTTCCGGATGAAACTTTAAAAGGTTCTCAAGCTCTTTTATCTTCGCTGTCTTATCGCTTGCAGCTATTTTGGCTATGTTTTTGATTATCTCTGAGTTTGTGTTATCTCCTGTAGAGGCAAGGACGGAGGCTACTCTGCCCATATCGTTTATAATCGAGGCTCTTTCGGTTGAAGCAAGGTTCAGCTCATTTTGAAATACACGCCATTTAAGCGTCTCATTGGCGTTGAGCTCCTCCTTGAGGATAGCCATTGCCTTTTTCCTGTATGTCGATCTCCAGCTGTCATTGAATGCTACCCTCTTCTGGAGCATGACTTTTTCTGTTTCTTTCTGAAGCTCTTGAGAAGTGAGCTCAGGTGATTTTGGTTTCACCTGAGCTTTTTGGGGATGGCTATGCGAAGAAGCGGGCTTTGCCGCTAAAGAGGGCTGTATAAGAAGTAACATCCATATGATTGCAATTAAAAACTTCATTGTTGAGTATCTGTCCCAGGTGTTTTTATAAAAAAATAACACGGACATGATACATAGCAACAACTATGCCAAGATGTGAACAGACAGAGATTTATGGGATTTGAAAAAGATAAAAACTTAATTAATTCGAATAGTTAGAGGAAATAGTTCTGATAAGATTTGACTGTGGATAAAATCACGCCACTTAGATCAAAAGGCTTTTATGACAGGTAAAAACCAACTGAATGTCAAGATTATGACCCTGCCAATTCAGTCTGTTCAGAGGCCTCGGTAGCCTCTGCAGGGTCAAGGAGACCCTTTCTCTTCATCTTCTCAATAAGGGTAGTCCTGTTAAGCCCAAGGTACTCCGCTGCCTTCTTTTTGACCCCATTTACCTGATTGAGAGCATTGATTATGAGGTCCTTTTCAAAATTATCCACAGCGCTGTTGAAATCAACGCCTTCCGGAGGAAGACTGAAATTTACAGGCACGGCAACAAGCTCTGTCTTGGTCTGCCTTATCTTCTCAGGCAGATCTTTGGGCGTGATATAGCTGTCCTCGTCCTTTAATACTACAAGGCGCTCCACAAGGTTTTCAAGTTCCCTGATATTGCCTGGCCAATCATAGGCCTCAAACATCCTGACGGTCTCAGAGGTTATTCCCTTGACCGTTTTCTTCTTTCTTGTGGTTATCTTTTCAATGAAATGCTCAAGAAGTGCCGGGATATCCTCTTTCCTGCTCCTGAGGGGCGGAAGATGGATGGGGATTACATTAAGGCGATAATAAAGGTCATTCCTGAACTTCTTTTCCTCGACTGCCTTTTCAAGGTCCTGATTTGTAGCCGCAACTACCCTGACATCGACCTTTATGGAATTCCTGCCGCCTACCCTCTCAAATTCCTTCTCCTGCAGGACCCTCAATATCTTGACCTGAAGCCCCGGGCTCATATCCCCGATCTCATCAAGAAATACAGTGCCGTTATTGGCTGCCTCGAACCTGCCTATCTTTGTTGCTATGGCCCCTGTAAAAGCTCCCTTTTCATAGCCGAAAAGCTCGCTTTCAAGCAGATCCTCGGGTATTGCACCGCAGTTGATGGGGACAAATGGCTTACTGTTGCGCGTACTTCCGTAATGCAGGGCCCTTGCCACAAGCTCCTTGCCTGTCCCGCTTTCCCCAAGTATCAGGACGGTTGAGTCTGTATCAGCAATTTTGTCAATTATATCGCGTATTTTCTGGATTTCTAAGCTTGTTCCGAGGATGGCTGTGGTGCAGTTCTTCTTTATTTCGTTCTTAAGCTTGTTATTTTCCTGCTTAAGACTGAATACCTCGTTGGCTTTTTCAATGGTTACAAGAAGTTCATCTTTTCCAAAGGGTTTTTTCAGATAGGTAAAAGCGCCTACCCTCATGGCCTCAACAGCTGTCTCAACAGTAGCGTAGCCGGTAAGTATTATGCAGGCGGTATTTGGAGAGATGGCCTTTACATTGCGGATGACTTCTATACCGCTCATGCCCGGGAGCCTTAAATCAGTGAGCACGACACTAAAGTCATTCTTCTTCGCGGCATTTATTCCTTCTTCGCCGTTTGCCGCTGTTACAACTTTATAGCCGTTCATCTCAAGTATTTCGCTTAAGTTCTCACGAATATACTCTTCATCCTCAACTAAAAGGATATGCCGCTCTCCCATAAAAAAATCTCCTAAGTTGCTGTCATAAAGGGGGTTTCGCTCGTGCATTATACCGAATGCCTATAGGCATGTCAATAATTTGAACATTAAAACACAAAAGCTTATATCAGATGGAAGGATATTTGACAAAAAAACGGGCAGTGGTATATTGAAGTTGTAAATATCCCTAAACAGAGGTGTTTTGGATGAATAAGGCGGTTGTAGATATAAATGATGTAATGAGGAAGATATATACCGTAAACCTTGGGGTCAAAAGCAATGAAAAGGTCCTGGTTTTTACGGACATAATAAAAGACGGTGAGAGAATACTGGAGGGAGATGCCAGAAGGAGGCTTGAACTTCAGGAGCTTGCCAAAGACCTGGCAGAGATAGGAGAGGAATTCTGCTCTACGGAGTACCTTGAATTCCCCTCTGTGATGGGCCACGGCAAGGAGCCGCCTCAGATGGTCTGGGAAGCATGCTTCGGGAAAAAGGTCACGGATGAGCTGACCAAAAAAGGCGTGCTTAAAAAGATAATGGACAAGGCAGCAAGCCCAGAGGACCTGAAAACGGCAGAGGATATTATCGTAAAAGGGGCTAAATCCCCTGACGCTATAATCGCCCTTTCAAACTTCTCAACCTCCCATACAAGGTTCAGGGATTTCCTTACAAGGTGCATGGGTGTGCGCTATGCCAGCATGCCCCTTTTTGAAAAGTCGATGCTCTCAGGGGCAATGACTGCTGACTGGAACGAGGTAAAGGAGCGCACCTTAAGGCTTGTGAAAAAGATGTCCGGCGCTGACATGGTCTATATAACCACGCCTAACGGCACATCCATCTCTTTTTCTATGCAGGGACGCGACCCCTTGCCTGATACAGGCATAATCACAGAGAAGGGGTCTTTCAGCAATCTTCCCGCAGGGGAAGGTTTTCTTGCCCCTCTTGAAGGAACTGCCGAGGGCGTACTTGTGCTTGAGTGGGCGCCTACAAAAAAACTCCACAGGCCCATAAGCCTTATCGTAAAAGGAGGCCGTGTCGTTGACATTGACGGCGAGGACGAGTTTGCCCATGACCTGAGGGAAAAGCTCTCGGTAAATCCGCTTATCGGCAATATCGCAGAGCTTGGGATTGGCACGAATGAAAAGGCGGAACGGCCTGATAATATCTTAGAGACTGAAAAGATACTTGGCACTATCCATATCGCGCTCGGAGACAACTCCTCGTTCGGAGGGAAGGTAGCGGTCCCATTCCATCAGGACTTCATATTCTTCAAACCAACGCTTGAGGTCATAAGAGGCGAGCAGAAGATAGAAGTGATAATTGAGGGAGAGCCGAGATTCTAAAACGCTCAAAAAAAAGCGGCTCAGGCAAACGCCTGAGCCGCTTTTTTTTATTCCTTCCTTCTTTCCTTAAATCAGTATCCCTGCAATGGTAGCTGTCATGAAGCTTGCGATGGTAGCGGCGATGAGCGCCTTTATGCACAGGCTTGCCACTTCCTTTTTCCTGTTCGGGGCTATTGTGCTGATTCCGCCAATCAATACTGCTACATTGATGAAATTGGAAAAACCGCAAAGCGCATAAGTAGCAATGGTTATCGAACGGGGAGCAAGCGTACCATCAGCAATAAAAGTCTGCATCTTTTGATATGCGAGAAATTCCGTGAAGATGGTCTTGATGCCAAGGAGCTGGCCGACCTTGAGGCAGTCTTCCCACGGCACACCCATTATAAAAGCAAAGGGAGTGAAGAAATACCCCATTATCAATTCAAAGGATGTATTGGCATAGCCTAAGACATGGTTGAGCATGCCAAGAAGAGCTATGAATGAGATGAGCATTGCTGCGACGGTAGCCGCAAGCTTTAGCCCGTCATGCGCCCCGTTTGCGGCAGCCTCAAACACATTCACATTATCTCCCTTAAGGGACGGCACTGAATCCGTTCCCGTCATCGGCTGTTCTGTCTCAGGCATAAAGAGTTTGGACATGACGATTGCCGCGGGCGCGCTCATTACCGAAGCGGCAAGCAGGTGCCCCGCGCTTGCACCGAAGCTCACATAGACAGCCATGATGCTGCCGGCTATCGTTGACATGAACCCTACCATTACAGTAAACATCTCCGAACGGGTCAGCCTGTCCATATAATCCTTGATACCGAAAGTAGCTTCAATGCCCATAAAGACGAACATGGCTGCCATGAGAGCCTCAGCACCTGAGGCCTTCATTGTCCATTCCATTATCCTTGCCATCAAGCGGATTATCTGCTGGATGATATTAAGGTGGGTAAGCACTCCCATCAAAGCGGATGTGAAGATGATAACGGGCATGACCTTGAAGGCTACTATCGCCCCGACATGGTGATCGCTTACAAGGGTGCCGAAAAGGAATTTGGCGCCGAGGTCTGAAAAGTCCAGCAACCCTACCATCGCGACCCTTGCGAAATCAAAAACAATCAACCCGGGCTGAGTCTTTAAGATAAGAACTGCGAATATCAACTGGAGAGCAACGCCCCAACCTACCAAACGCCAGCTTATTGCCTTTCTGTTATTGCAAAGCGCCCATCCGATAGCGATAAAAACCAAAAGTCCGACAACACTTACGGCTCTTTCCAACATTTAAGCATTACTCCCCTATTATTTTTACAAGTACCCTTTTCTTTCTTCTGCCGTCAAATTCTCCGTAAAATATCTGCTCCCATGTGCCGAGGTCAAGCCTGCCGTTTGTAATGGCTACCACAACTTCCCTGCCCATGACCTGCCTTTTCAGGTGAGCATCCCCGTTGTCTTCGCCCGTGTCATTATGCCTGTATTGTGAAACAGGCTCATGGGGAGCAAGCCCCTCAAGCCACACATCAAAATCATGGTGCAGGCCAGATTCGTCATCGTTTATAAAAACAGAGGAGGTGATGTGCATGGAATTTACAAGCACAAGGCCTTCCTTTACCCCGCTTTCAGCTACAAGAGAGCTGACCTCAGGGGTGATGTTCACAAAACCTCTCCTGCCCGGAACATTCATAAAGAGCTCTTTACGAAAGGATTTCATTGGCGCTCCTTCTGTTTTCTTTATAGCAGTTTACTTTCCTTATGCCTCTTTGCAATTTCTTCGGCAAGGTTTTCAAGAGCCTTAAGGTCATTTTCCTTTGGCATTCCCTTTGCCAAAACCGGCGCGAGCATCTCGACCTTTAGCGTGCCTATTGTTGATGTAATCTGCTCTACAACCTTTCCGCCCCATCCCTGAGAGCCTATGATGGAGGCGAACCTGACCTTGGGCTTTAGGGCATTGGCCAGAAATGCCGCTGCTATCACATTCGGGTGCGCCCCCGTAAGCACGGTGGGAGAGCCGAATATAAGGGTTGCCGCATCGACAAGCGACATGGCAAATTTACCGCTGTCCATGACAGAGGTATTAAACCTCTCGACATTGACTCCCCTTTGGGAGAGCGCGTCGGTCAGATGGTTGACCATTGCCTCGGTGCTTCCGTGCATTGAGGCATATACGATTACGGCATTATTTGCCAGGTCTTCTGATATCCACTTCGCATGGGACTTCATGATGCCCTCTGCGTTTTTATGCACAGGGCCGTGGCTCGGGGCAATGATGTCTATATCGTATTTCTCAAGCCTGTCCATGTGCTTGCGGATGATATTCCTGAAGGGCATCATCACTTCAGCGTAATACCTTTTTGCTGCCTCGCAGGCCTTCTCCTCATCCTCGACAAATACGCCTGAGAACGACAGATGAGAACCGAACAGGTCGCAGCTGAATAAAACCTTATCCTCACGGATATAGGTGGAGAAGGTCTCAGGCCAGTGCACCCAAGGGGTGTAGATGACCTCTATAGTTTTATCGCCTAAAGAAAGCGTCTCCCCGTCAGCTACCGTTATAATGGACTCGGCAGGTATCTTAAGGAGGTCTAACAGCAGCTCCCTGCCCTTCGGGCTTGTGACTACCTTGGCATTTTTATATCTTTCAAGGACTTGAGGGATGGAACCGGAATGGTCCTGTTCAGCGTGGTGTGAGATTATATAATCAATCTCATCTACCCCGGCGAGGGTAGAGAGTAACATATCAGTCTTGGTTGGGTCAACAGTATCGAACAGGGCTGTTTTTTTGCTTCCCTTTACAAGATAAGCGTTGTAGCTTGTCCCGTCAGGAAGAGGTATCAGGGCGTCAAAAAGCCTCCTGTCCCAATCAACCGCGCCGACCCAGTATATACCTTCTTTTATTTTTTTCTTCTCCATATCCTACCTCACACATCTTAAGATTAACGCGCGCCTAAAGGGCGCGCTTAAATACCAGCATCCCAAGCGCTATCGTCACGCAGGCGAATGCCGCCAGAAAGATTATATCGCCCCCAACAGCGCTGATACCCGCCCCCTTAAAGAGGATGGACCTGAGCGCATGGACAGAATAAGTCTCAGGGTTTACCTTGGCAAATGCCTTAAGCCAGCCCGGAAAGCTTTCTATGGGATAAATTGCCCCGCTTGGAAAGAAAAAGATGACATTCAAAAACCCTCCGAGCACTCCTACTATCCTGGGGTGGTTTATCCTGCCCATTATCATGAACATCAGCCCCTGCAGGCCAAGGGTTGATAGCATTATCACAAGCAGGATTGAGATGATATCCTGCAGATGAAGCATCTGCCAGAGATAAATGCCTGAGATTAAAGAGCTTAGGAACAGGACCAGTACCGCAAGTATAGTCGTAATCAAAAGCCCGCTTCCGACCAATCCCATCACTATATCCATCTTGGTAAGAGGCGTCAGAAAATAGCTCTCCTCCACGCCAAGGAACTTATCCATGACCATGTTGAAAGCGCCTGTTGTCATTGCCCCTAAAAATATCGCCATGATGACGACCCCGGGGATAAGGGTCTGGTCATAATCTATCTTTTTATACAGCTCAACACTCCTTAAGTAGGTCTTTGTGCGCTCTTCGCGCACCGATATATAATCAGCCCTCAATTCAGGAATAGCCCTTGAGATGGCAGCTGATATCGTATTTGCGGATATTGTCTCCGCGTTATCAAGGAACAGTCCGAGCTCGGAGCCTGTCTGCCGTATGACATTCCTGCTGAAGTCCGGCGGTATTACAAGGACCGCCTTAAAGACCCCTTCCCTTAAGCCCTGCATGGCAAAGCCCTGGTCTGATATCATCTGTGCATTGATAGTCTTTGGCCCTGCCTCCAATGACCTAAGAAGCTCAAGCACCTTTTCAGAATACGGGCCTCTATCAAGGTCAACGACCGCAAGCGGCAGGTTTTTAAGCTCGCCCTGAAAAGAATTGCCGAGTATCACAAGATAGATGATGGGCATAAGAAGACTCATGGCAACCACAAGCGGGTTCCTTATGAACTTCCTTAAATCCCTCTCAAGTATGGCGTAGAAGCGGTCCATGCTACTTGCCCCACTTGGAAGGCACTCCTGCGCCTAAAAGGAAGCTTACCTTCTTTGCCTCTTCTTCCCTTATCGGCCTTCCGGTAAAATGGATAAAAACATCTTCAAGCGATAACTGCTTAAGAAGCGCCTTATTGATATTGGCGCCCATTTTGTTCAGGCCTTCTATGAGGACAGGGATTGCCTGCGCCCCGTTATCAGAACCTATTATCAGTGCGTCATCCCTGTTCACGCATGATTTTACGGTAGGAACGGTCTTGACCCATTCGATTGCCTTTTCTAAATCCACACCGCTTATTGTAAGCTCTACAATATCTTTTTCAGGCACCTGTTTTTTAAGCCCTTCGACCGAATCGAGAGCCACAATTTTTCCGTGGTCTATGATAGCGACATGGTCGCAGAGGGTTTCAGCCTCTTCCATGTAGTGCGTTGTCAAGAGTATCGTAAGCTTGTCCATCTTCCTGAATTTTTCAAGCAGTTCCCAGACAACATGCCTTGACTGGGGGTCAAGTCCGATAGTAGGCTCATCGAGTATGAGTATCGAAGGTTTATGCACAAGTCCTCTGGCTATCTCAAGCCTTCTTCTCATGCCTCCGGAATAAGTCGCAACAAGGTCTTTTGCCCTTTCCCTCAAGCCCACCATCTCAAGGAGCTCGTATATCCTTTCCTGCCTCTCTTTTTTTGGCATGCCGTAGAACCTTGCATAGATATCCATGGTCTCGATGCCCGTAAGGTCAAGGTCGCTGGTCATTGCCTGAGGCACTACGCCGATTAAGTTCCGCACCTTTGCCCTGTCTTTGACCACATCAAGGCCGAGGATTCCGGCCTTACCATTTGTGGGGCGCAGCAGCGTCGTAAGTATCCTTATAAGCGTAGTCTTTCCCGCGCCGTTCGGCCCCAAAAGGCCGAAGAAATCCCCTTCGGGGATTGATAAAGAGACCCCGCCAAGCGCGGCCAGTTCTCCGTATTTCTTTGTAAGTTCTATTGTCTCAATGGCTGCCATAATTTTTTTTATTTAAAATGGATCCTCACGGTTACGGTCATGCCCGGCTTTAACGCGCCCTGCGCGTTCTCAATGCCTGCCTTGACCCTGAAGGTCTTTATGTCAGACCTTCCCCTTGTCACATCCCTCTGAGTAGCAAAACCGCCGACCTCGCTGACCTCAATCACCTTTGCCTCAAAAAAAACCTTTTCAGAGCCCATCGGAATTATTTCTGCCCTGCTTCCAAGCTTTATCCTTTGTATCTGCGTCTCTTCTATGTCAACCCTTGCCCAGATATTTTTCAGGTCATCAATGGTATAGATCGATGCGCCGGGGTTCACATACTCACCCGCTTCAAATGCCTTATAGACCACAACACCTGAAATAGGTGAAGCTATCTCGGTATCATCAAGCTGCGCCAGAAGCACATTTACCTGTGCCTGCGCCTGGGCTTTTTTGGCCTCTCCGAGCGATATTCTTGCCCTTGCCGCTTTTATATTCACCGCAGAGTTACGCAGATTTGCCTCTGCGGCCCGCCTGCGGGCTGCTGCGGCCTCAAGCTGGGCATTATTTGAATCAAATGCGGCCTGCGCGGCGTCAAGGTCCTTTTTAGCTATGAAGCCGTCCTTAAACAGGCCCTTAGCCCTTTCAAGGTTCTCCCTCGCCTCTCCCTGTATCGCCCTTACTCTCTCCACCTCGGCCTGCGAAGCCTCCACATCATATTTGGCGGCCTCGTTCTGGACCTTAGCATTCTCAAGGCTTACCCTTGCCTCGTTGACCGACTGTTCAGCCCCGACAACCGCTGCCCTTGCTTCTTCAATGCGCGCCTTAAGCTCATTATTATCAATGCGGACGCTAATTGCCCCTGCCTCAATGGCGTCACCTTCCCTGCAGCAGAGCCACTGTATCCTGCCAGCTATTTTAGAGGTCAACTCCACCTCGGTAGCTTCTATGATGCCTGTTGATTCGATGTAATCAAATTCCTTTGTCTTTTTGAAAAACACTGAATAAATGCCTGCGGCAATAAATATCAGAATAACGGATGCAGCAAGCGGTTTGATGATTTTTTTCATCAGTAGAGCCCCTTATGAGAAGTCACGATACGAATCTGAGCATAGCAAAATAGAATTTCTTTTACAAACCCGTATCATAGATTATATAAGAGAAGCTGAATACAGGGAAGACTTCAGAGAAAAAAATGCAGGAAAGCCGGTTTTTTTGAAGGGATTATTTTTAATTGGGCAATAAAAAAGGGCGGGGTTTTACCCGCCCTTTTCACATATAACTTCAATATTACTCAGTGACCATTTTAGTGCTTGCCACTATCATTCCGCCTATCTCGATCTTGCCGTCCTGGGCCTCAGCTATTGACTGCTGGTCCCAGTCTTTCCCGTCCTGCCTCCAGATGCCGTTTACCACCAGCTCCTGTCCTTCGCCGAACAGTTCAAAAGGAGGTTTTTTGGTTTTATATCTCGGCACAAAAAGTATGCTTGATATGCGGGATTCTTCAAAGACAATGGGCTTGCAGGCAATAACAAACCAGTACTGGTAAAGCTTGGCGAGCTTTTTCTCCCTGCCCGGCCCCTGTACTATGATCGGGAGATCCGGCTCAGGATCAACCTCACGGAAACCGTCAAGACCTTCAACAAAATTCCCGATTATTATATTTGTCTTATCGCCGGCATCAAAACCGCGCGGCTCCCCAACTTCAATTTTTATCTTCATGAAAAACCCCTATCCGATGTTTTATATATGATATCAACATACATCGGGCTTATAAAGTAAAAAATAAGGGTAGTTTCAACCTGCAAGACCGGACATCGCCCTTTGGACCTTAACAAAATAGCCGTCATCAGATGGGCCGCTGCCCCTGTAATATCTTAAAATACCCTCTTTGTAACCCCACTTCGCTATATTATACGAGAGTATGAAACAGCCTGCCTTTATATTGGTATCAATCGAGAAGAGGTCGTCTTTTATGCCAAGTTCCTGCCTCCAAAGCGGCATTACCTGCATAAGCCCCCTCGCCCCTCTCGGGCTTACAGCCTTCAATTTCCCGTGCGACTCAACTTTAATTACAGCAACTATCAAGCTCGGCGAAAGGTTATACAGTTCACTGTAATTGACTATTGCCCTGCCTATTTGATAGATTTCCTGCGTCGTCAGGTCAGGGTTCACTGAGGCCAGATGGCTTCCCCATAAGAGGGCTTCCTCCATATTTCGGAGAGCGTCCACCCTAAGGTTTTTGGCATTTTCCAACTGCTCATCAAGGGTCTTGAGCCTCTCCGAAATCTCCTGCCTTTCAGGGGAGCTCTTTATCAGGCTGCATGAGCTTAACAAAAAGAAAGCAAGGCCAAGGCATAAAACAGCGCCCAGCCTGCAATAGCCCTCTTTAAGGGATTTCAGGCTAAGGCAGCCGTCAATGCCCTTCTTCTTTTCGTCGGTCTTAGAATAAAGAGATAATTCTTTTTTATTCACAGTTTAACCAACTCTCCCGAGCATATCCTTGTCAGCCAGATGAATGTACCGTCAATAGGATGCTGCTTATATTCTTTCCCGCAATCCTCGCAAACGCAAGTACCTTCAGCCCTAAGGTATTTAGAAGATTCTTTTATGATTTTTTGTAAGTCCAGCTCCATTCCCCGATTCTTTCAACGCGAACACTTAGCGTAAGTATCTATTTTTTTGAATAAAAAATATGAAAAAGAAAAACAGGACGGCTCAGGCATAATCAAGCTCTAAGGAGCTCAGGGCGCTTTATTAAGGGCGCGCAGGCTCCATTCTGGTATTTTTTTAGAGGGCGCTCTTTGCGATAGAATAAGTATAATGCAGAAAAAAAATTCTGCAGGGATTTGGGCAAAAAAAAATTGGAGGGCATGGAAATAACAGGTAAAAGGATTTGGCAATATTCCTGAATTTATAATAGAATTAGTTTAGAGGTAGGGTACTTATAATGGAAAAACCGTCATCAACAGAACTGGCCAGAAACAAAAATGAATCCGGCAGTCTGCTAAAAGACCTGATTCTGTTTATCAAATCTTCATCGCGTTCGTATGATGAAGGCTACTTTGGAGAGGCGCACAGGCTTGCCGTGGCCATACGCTCAATAGTGCATGGCTCACCCGGAACACTTTCAATACTTGAAGAACTGGGCTTAACAGACCTGTTCTTTTATGATAATTGCCCGAATTACAGGCCTGAGATACATATGCCGTTCAGCGGGCTCGCGCTTGCAGGAATGGCAAAAGACGACCCGGAATATGTGCCCAGGCTTGGACAGAACCCTAATGTCAAGACAAACAAGGTCACATATGAGCAGTGGTGGAATAAAAAGGTAATAGTCGATGAGGAATTCAATATCGATCTTACCAGAGAAGGCGTAATAGAGGCGGTGGCAAATACTTTCAGCAAGGAGCAGGTGGACCCTAAGCTGAATGATTTTTACAATGAGACGATACTTAAGTGCGGGCTTGGGTGGGTTGATGAGAAGGCAGCGCTTCAGCTCTCAATGATACCCATTGAGTTTGCAAGCGTGAGGCAAATAGCCTATGAGCTTATAAAGGCTCTGGAAGAGCAGATACCCCAGTATTGCTGACCGGGATGCAAGCCCTTCAACCGCATGTTACCCTGTTTACCTCTTTGAGCGTCGTTTTTCCGTTTAAGGCATTATCAATGGCCTTAAGCCTTAAAGAGTTCATGCTGCTTTCAGTCACTTTCCTTTTAAGATTCGATATATTATTGGCGGCTATAGCCTCCCTTATCTCTTCGTCCAGTTCAAGAAGCTCGATTATCGCCTTTCTCCCGCGGTAGCCTGTATTGCTGCACTTCCTGCAGCCCTTTCCCTCATAGAAGGTCTTACCTGAATACTCCTTTTTATCGAGCCCCGCTTCAATAAGCTCTGCCTCGGTTATCTTAAGAGGAGCCTTGCATTCATCACAGATAATCCTTATGAGCCTCTGTGAAAGTATGCAGTTAAGCGATGAGGCAAAATTATACGGGTCAACCCCCATATGTATGAACCTTCCGATGGCATCAAAGATATTATTGGCCCGTGCTGTCGTAAAGAGGGCATGGCCGCTTATGGCGGTATTTACTGCAAGCTGGGCTGTTTCAGGGTCGCGTATCTCCCCTACCATTATCTTATCAGGGTCATGCCTTAAAATGGAATTAAGCCCGCTTGCAAATGTAATCCCCTTCTTGTCATCCACATGTACCTGAACCGCGCCTTTAAGCTCATACTCCACAGGGTCTTCGATTGTAAGTATCTTATGCTCGCCGCTGTTTATCTCGGAAAGCGCTGCGTAAAGGGTTGTAGTCTTTCCGCTTCCGGCGGGCCCTGTCACCAAAGTCATTCCATACGGCTCCCAGACCTGCCTTCTGAATACAGCCAGTTCATCATCATTAAAGCCCAAAAGGTCCAGCCTGAACTCATTGGAATCCCCCGTAATATGACCTTTATCAAGTATCCTTACTACGGCATCCTCTCCGTTTAACGCAGGGATGATAGATACCCTGAAGTCAATATTTTTATCCCTGAGCCTTAGTTTAAACCTTCCGTTCTGAGGTATTTTCTTCTCAGCTATGTCAAGCTCGCCTATCACCTTAAGTCTTGAGATTATCACCTGCTGAAATCTCTTCTCAACAGGCTCAACCATCCTGTGCAGCACTCCGTCTATCCTGTATTTGACTATAAGCCCGTCACGCGCTGATTCGAGGTGAATGTCGCTCGCCCTCTTTGAGACAGCATCATAGATTATCTTGTCAATGAGCCTTGCCGCAGGGCTTGAGCCTTCGGTTATCTTCTCAAGGGCGACTTCCTCCTGCTCTTCAGCCTCCCTCAAGACCTCCAGCCGCAGGTTCTCCGCAGTCTCTTCCATTCTTTCAAATCTGCTGCTTTGCACAAGCAGCCTTTCAATGGCGCTTTCAGGGGCGACTATAACTGTGCCTGGTGTCTGCCCCTTCTCCTCTATTATCCTGCCGATGCTGTCGAGAGCCATTATGTTGGTGGGGTCTGAGGTTGCTATATAAGATACACCCTTCCTCTTTACGGGAACTACCCTTGATTTATGGAGCAGTTCAACCGGAATAAGCCTTAGCACCGCTTGATCGACCTCGGTTTCATCAGGCTTCATCACTTCCAGCCCGTATTGCTCGGCTATCCCTATGGCGAATTGGTTCTCATCTATAAAGCCGAGCCGCATGCAGGATTCTCCGAACCTGACTGAACTCTGCCTCGAATACTTCAGGGCCTCATATATCTGCTCAGGCTTGATAAAATTTTTCTCAAGGAGAATATCGCCTAATTTATTCAGACCAAATATCATGTCATTACCTTCCGAATGTCATTATATATCTTTTCGGCATAATTCAATATTCTATTAGAATTAATTACTTTTTGCAATGTGGTTGATAATATTGAGTTTTTTAGGATTAAATTGATAGGGGAATAAAAAAGCCAACCGGGAAACCCTGATTGGCTTTGATTTTTTATGGAGCGGGCGATGGGAATCGAACCCACGTCTAAAGCTTGGGAAGCTTTCATTCTACCATTGAACTACGCCCGCAAGTTAGATAATAAAATACCTAAAAAAAAATATTAGTCAAGTCCAAATGTAACCCTAAACACAATAGCAAAGGGAAGTTAATTCATTTTTGCTAGAGTATTAATTCTTCAATTTCAATAGGTGTAAACTCTTTATCTTTTGGAAGTTTTCCAAGAATTTGATTAACAAATTTAAATATTGGCATCGATTTACTTCTTTCCATATTCTTTGCAAACTCAAATGCTGATAAAGGTTTTCCTTTACTTTGGTCGTATATATAATTATGAGCTTGTTCAAAATTCCTTATGTGTACATATCTATGCGACAGCCCCGAACTGAAATTGTTCGCCAATACAACTCTATCCCATATTGATTGATTTAATTCCCAAGCACTATTCTTTCGAGGCGAACCATCTTTATTAAAAATAGTTTTTCCAGTAGAATCTTCTAAATAACGATCATCGCCATCATGGATTATATGTTGGCGAATTCGAAAGTGAGTAAGAATTTCCTGAAAAAATGGAATATTATTTTTCGACCCTGTATTAAGAACAAATATGTCGGCAGTTGGTTCAATTTCCTCTAATAGCTCACGGACTACAATCGCCTCTGTATCGCCTTCTACCAAAATAACATCATCAGAGAAAAATATTTCACACAGATGAGGATTAAACCTATTATTCATTTGAACCATTTTCTTACGCTCATCATTTATACCAAAAAGATTATCTCCGGCTTGGTAAACTGATATCCTGCGCGCCTCTCTTTGCAATCTAGCTAATGATGTATGGGGTTTGGAAAGATCTATAAGAGCAGGACTATGGGAAGCACAAAGCACTTGAAATGGAGATTTATAACAAAGATTATATAAAGAGTTTTTAAGAAGAGAAATTGTTTTTGGATGTAAATAAATTTCAGGTTCTTCAAATAAAATAATAAAATCTTTACGAGCATCCTCAATGGTTTCTTTTACTAAGCCAAGAAAATTGAACATAGCCTGCCTTATTACTCCGCTACCTTGAGACAGTATATCTTGCTCAATCTCATTAAAATGTCCGTCTTTAATTGTTACTGCATATTCTTTTTCAAGTGACTTTAACAAATCAAATTTATCTTCATCAACGGGTTTGATTGACATTTCTAATTCTGGAAATATTTTTTTAAAATTTTCATTTGCTTGATCTTCTATTTTTTTCAGCTTATCTGAAGAAACCAAATTTTCTTTAAGTTCTTTATATCTTTGCTGAAAATTTTTGCAAAAATTTTCTTCTTCATCCGAAAGTTTTTTAAGAACTGTTTTCTTTATTGTCTCACTAACAAATTTTGATAGATCCTCTAGATTGGGCATTGCTGGAATTACAATAGGAGTTGGTGCGTGTTTTTTAAAATGTGACTCAAATCCTCCAAATCCATCTTCCAAAAAACGATTTATAGTTGGATCATATGTACTTTTTTGACCTTCCGAATCAGTATCAACCCAAACTTTATTAAATTTAATTAAACCAGTACTATTTACCCATTTATTTAAACCTTTTTCTTCGAATTCTTTTTCATCTCCGGTTTCTTTTTGAAAAATTGCCTCAATTTCAATAGGATTTTTCTTTGAGTATCCATGAAAATCATTTAAAGTTGCTTTCTGTTTTGGTTTAACTAGGTATTCATATGCTGTAAGTACTGTAGATTTACAAGCATTATTTTTACCAATAAGAAAAATGATATCTGAATTTAAAAATGAAATGGATACAGAAGTTGCGCCAATTCCTCGAAAATTCTTTACAGCAATTTCAACAAGCCTCATAAGATTTGCCCTTCTCTAATTTAATTATAAGTAAAAAATGAATGAAAATATTAATAACATCTTGAAGACAAAAAACAAAGTTAAAATTTATGAGCGACTAAGAATTTTCATAATTCCTTTATCCCCCTGCCTTGCGCGGTTATATGCCCTCTGATATACTTTTTGGGGTATTCATATCAAAAAAATACAATCACAGGAGGGGTTTATGGCGGTCATTAAGAACCTGATAAACGGCAAATGGGTGGAGTCCGCATCAGGCAAGACCCTTAATAGCATCAACCCCGCGAATATAGATGAGGTTGTCGGAGTAGTGCCTGCCTCTTCCCGGCCTGATGTGGATAAGGCGGTCGAGGCCGCACGGAACGCCTTTGAGAAATGGCGGCTAACCCCAGCCCCCAAAAGAGGCGAAATCCTCTTCAGGGCGGCTGAACTCATATCAAAGAACAAGGAAGAGCTTGGAAGGCTCGTTACAAGAGAGATGGGCAAGGTACTGCCCGAAGGGCTTGGCGATGTGCAGGAAGCAATCGACATGGCCTACTACATGGCAGGCGAAGGCAGGAGGCTTTCAGGTGAGACCGTACCTTCCGAACTGCCCTTTAAAGACTGCAAATCTGTCCGTGTTCCTATCGGCGTATTCGCCCTTATCACCCCCTGGAACTTCCCCACGGCAATTCCCGCGTGGAAGCTCTTTCCAGCCCTCATCAGCGGCAATACCGTAGTTTTCAAGCCTTCAAGCTATACCCCTGTAGCAGCAACAAGGCTTGTAGAACTGATAGTAGAGGCAGGCATCCCCGAAGGCGTATTGAACCTTATCCACGGGGCAGGAGAAGAGATAGGAGAGTACCTTGCCACCCATCCGGGAATAGACGGGGTATCTTTCACAGGCTCAACAGCCGTGGGAGAAAAACTGGCCAAACTCTGCGGAGGGCTTGATAAAGAGATATCATGCGAGATGGGCGGCAAAAACCCGATAATCGTCATGGAAGACGCAAAGCTTGACCTTGCCGTTGAGGGCGCAATCTGGGGAGGGTTTGGCACTACAGGGCAGAGGTGCACAGCCGCAAGCAGGCTCATAGTGCATGAAAAAATACATGATAAATTCCTTGAGATGTTCATCTCAGCCGCAAAGGGCTTAAAGCTTGGTGACGGGCTTAAGAGCGATACAAAGGTCGGCCCTGTGATAAATGAATCACAGATGAAGAAAGTCCTTGGCTATATCGAAATAGGCAAAAAAGAAGGCGCAAAGCTCACCCTCGGAGGAAGCGCCCGAACAGAAGGCGGATTAAAGAAAGGCTACTTTATCGAGCCTACCATCTTTACCGAGGTAAAGCCAAAGATGAGGGTAGCGCAGGAAGAGATATTCGGCCCGGTTGTCTCCATCATAAAGGCAAGAGACATATCAGATGCGATAAATATTGCCAATGGTATCCCGTACGGGCTCTCATCATCCATATATGCCCAGGATGTGAACTATACCGCTATCGCCGAAAGGGACCTTGACGCAGGCATCGTCTACATCAACGCCCCGACCATAGGCGCAGAGATACAGCTCCCCTTCGGAGGGACGAAAAAGAGCGGGCTTGGGCGGAAAGAGGCAGGAGGAAGGGGCGGAGCCCTTGATATGTTCACAAAATGGAAGGTAATCTACAGGGACTACAGCGGAAGGCTTCAAAAAGCGCAGATAGATAAAGAGTGAGCCATTATGAAATTCAAGGGGATTTTTCAGAAAACTTAAAACTTAAGCTGTAACTTTAGGGCTCTTTTTGTTATAATCCGCCTCAATCATATTTTCGCAAAGGAGGGTATTATGGACCCAGTGCATTTTTCAGGGAAAGAGGTCCTTGAGATGGCCGTAAAGATCGAAGAGAACGGGCTTGTATTTTATACCGAAGCAAGCAAGGAAACACGGTCAATAGAGATAAAAGCTCTCTTCAAAATGCTTGCCGAAGAAGAAGGCCAGCATATAAAAGTATTTAAAAGACTTAGAGACCTTCTGGATGACGAAGAGTCAGCTACAGAAGCTTTTGACCCTTACTTAGCCCAGGCTTCAGACTACCTTAAGGCAATGGCGGATACAGAGGTATTCCCTGACCCTAAAAAAGAAGGCAAACGCCTCGCGACAACTGTATACGATGAGAACGATGCGCTTGATGTGGCAATCGGCCTGGAAAAGGACTCATTGCTTTTCTATTACGAGCTCCAGAGGATGATAAACCAGAAGGATAAGCAAATAGTCGAAGAGCTTATCAATCAGGAAAAGGAACACTTAAAGAAGCTCACCGGGCTGCAGCAGAAGATGTTCGGTTCAAATTAAGAGAGAGATGAAAGGAGTCTTTTGGTATGACGACACAGTATGTAAAGACTTATTCCTGCCCTACATGTTCAGGACTTGCAAGCGGAAGGGGGCACCTTTGCCACCCGAGCACGGAGAACCTTCCATTCACCTGCGAATTCTGCGGTAAATCAGTCAACGACCCGAGGCATGTCTGCCCGACAATGGTGGACAAGCTTGAATATATCTGCAAGAAATGCGGCAGGCTCTCAATCTATGACACGCAGTTATGCGAGCCAGCTCCCATTGACGAGGAATAACGCCTCCCGGTGCTGATGGTTTTCTGGTCGGAGATAAAAAAAACCTTTGTTGCCGCAACCGGAAACTGAATGAATGACGACATTATAAATAGAGCCCGAAAATATATTGCCCCTGCCCTTGTCTTCCACACTGAAATCGTTGCTAAAAGTTCAAACGGTATCTATGTGGAAGACATAGGCGGCAAGGTATATATGGACTTTTCCGCTGGGCTTGCCACTGCCAATGCAGGCCATTGCCCGTCTGAAGTAACCGAGGCGGCCAAGGCACAGATGGATAAGCTCATCCATTCAGGCTGCATTTTTTATTATGAATCTGAAGTAAACCTTGCAGAAAAGCTCGCCCGCATAACACCGGAAGGCATTGAAATGTTCTTTTTCTCAAACAGCGGGGCCGAAGCAGTCGAAGGGGCGGTAAAGCTTGCGAGATATGCAACAGGTAGACAAGGCATCATAGCATTTACAGGCAGCTTCCACGGCAGGACAATGGGCGCATTAAGCCTTACTGCCTCAAGCTCAAAGTACAGGAAAAATTATCATTCGCTTCTGCCAAGCGTCTATCATGCTCCCTACCCTTACTGCTACAGGTGCCATATGGGGCAGAGCAGGATAGATTGCAAGACAGAATGCTTTGATTATCTTGAAAGGATACTCAGGTACCAGATATCTCCGCAGGAGGTAGCCTGCATTATTATTGAACCTGTTCTCGGCGAAGGCGGTTATATTGTACCTCCCGCTGATTTTATGGTAAAACTTAGAGACCTTTGCACAAAAGAAGGCATATTATTGATAGCTGATGAGGTGCAGAGCGGATTCGGCAGGACAGGAAAATGGTTCGCCATAGAACACTGCGGCATTGCCCCTGATATTATGACAATGGCAAAGGGGATAGCCTCAGGCTTTCCCTTAAGCGCGGTAGGCGCGCGTAAAGATATAATGTCCAAGTGGGCTCCGGGCGCGCACGGCACTACATTCGGGGGAAACCCTGTCTCATGCGCCGCAGCCTGCGCAACGATTGACAAGATAGAAAAAGAGTCCCTGCTTGATAACGCGATTAATGTAGGGCTGTACGCAATCAACCGCCTGCGTACTATTGCGGAGAACCACACCGCGATCGGGGATGTGCGCGGCCTTGGCCTGATGATAGGGGTTGAGCTCATTAAACCGGACGGCAGTCCCGATAAGGAATTACTGGAACGAGTCATGAAAAGATGTTTAGAAAATGGGCTTATAATAATTGAGTGCGGGATTGACAAGAACATTGCCCGCATTATGCCTCCGCTGACCACAACCGAGTCTGAGATGAAAAAGGCCCTCGATATTTTTGAGGAGGCGCTTGTTGATTAGGTTTCAAAAGGCTTTTGCCGTCCTGATATCCATCGCAGTCCTGATTATCTTTTCCATCCAGCTTGATTATCTCTTCGCAGGAAGGATTCCCCAGTCAGAGAGCCTGGTCGCTGTCGCGAGGTTTTTCAGCCTCGTTGGCAACGGTCTATTTCTAATTTCTGTATGCGCCATAATTTTCGGGATAGGATACCGGCGCAGGAATATGGAAATAAAAGAGGCAGGTATAAGAGGAATACTCTCCGTCATTGTCGGAGGGGTTGCCGTACATATTCTCAAGGCAGCCTTTGAACGCCCCCGCATCGAGCACGGAAGCGATGCCATATTCCACTTCCTTCAGAACCCGTCTTTTTTCGACCTTACAGGAAAGTATAATTCTTTTCCGTCAGGCCACACGACAGTAACTTTTGCGGTTGCTTATGTATTATCAAAGAAGTTCCCACGCCTGATGCCCCTCTTTTATCTTATAGCGTTATTGGTAGCGGCTTCCCGTGTCTATCTCGGCTCGCATTACCCCACTGACACCCTGATAGGCGCTTTCCTCGGAATCTCGGTAGGGTATCTCCTTATGACAAGGGAGCGGATAGCAGAGAAATGGCTCATAGCAGGTCTTGCCGTTCTTATCATATCCGTTTCATTTTTCAAGACCGGCGGCTTCCTTCTCTTTGATGTTGATGAAGCGGTCTTTTCAGAGGCGTCAAGGGAGATGGTAGAGACAGGCGACCTTATAACGCCCACATACAATTACGAACCGAGATATGATAAGCCCATTCTCATATACTGGTTCATGTCCGCGGCGTTTACCTTCTTCGGCATCACCGAATTCGCCGCAAGGTTTACCTCAGGGCTATTCGGCACGCTCCTCGTGCTGATGACATTTTTCTTCATAAGGCGCAACAAAGGCAACGGCGCAGCTCTATTCGTCTCGCTCGCGCTCCTGTTAAACCTTGAATACTTCGTCTATACGCACTCCGCAGTGACGGATATGACCCTTGCCTTTTTCATCACGGCATCCGTTTACTCGTTCTATCTGGCTATACGGGAAAATAAGCGGTTATGGTATATGTCGTTCTGGGCAGCTTCAGCCTTGGCCGTGCTTACAAAGGGCGTTATCGGCATACTCTTCCCTGTTGTAATAGGGTTTTTATTCCTGTTCCTTTCCAAAAAGCTCTCAAGGGCAAAGGACTTTTTAAAACCGTCGTACATCGCTCAGTTCCTTTTGATATCAGTGCCCTGGTTTGCGGCTGAATTCTATGTGAACGGCTGGGAGTTCTTCAACGCATTTATCATAAAGCACCACTTCCAGAGATATTCGGAAGTCATCTCAAGCCACAGCGGCCCGTTCTACTACTACATCATCGTCCTATTGATAGGCTTTTTCCCGTGGGTCTCAATGCTCCCCACAGGCATATACAAAGGCTACAAGGAAAAAAGCTCAAAAGACTCTGACGGCCTGTATCTCCTGACATCCATATGGTTTGTCTTTGTGCTCATATTCTTCTCAATCGCAAAGACAAAACTGCCTAACTACATATTCCCTCTCTATCCTCCCGCGGCGATAATGGCAGGTCTTGTCATAGCGGAGATAGCCGGCAAGAGCCCGGAGAGGAAAAAGAACGGAATATACATAATGATGATACTTGCTGGCATCATTGCCAATGCCATCTTCGTATTGCCGTTCATTGAGATGAAGGCTCAGATACCGTTTAACCCCATCTTCTTCTTTGAGCTCGGCCTGATATTCTTCATTATCGCTGTGCTTGCGCTTGTAGCCATTTTCAGGCCAATGCCCGCCATGCTCGGCATCGCGGGCATGTCAGCCGTACTTATTATTTTCCTTAGATTGTACGCGCTCCCCCCTGTAAATATCTTTTTCCAGAAGACGCTCTATACTTATTCCACCTACGCCCGCAACCTGGGCAAGGACGGGGTCTTGGCGACTTATGAGATAAACAAACCTTCCATTGCGTTCTACTCACAGCGAAAGGTCATAAAAATAGAGCAGAGGGATGCCTGCAACATAAAAGAGTTCGCCAAAAAACAAAAATTCCTCCTTATCACAAGCCCGTCAAGATACAACGAGGTCAAAGACTACGAAGGGCTTAAAGTGATAGACTCTACAAAAGAATACATGCTCCTTGGCACCGAAGGCCTGCCTCCATTCCAGGCCCGCTGACTTGATTTTTCCGTCTTACCTGTATATCCTTTAAAAGTCAGGGCAGAGTTGATAGCCCTCAGCTAAAACCTATGAAGAAAAAAGCGATCATAATGGGTGCGGCAGGACGGGATTTTCACAACTTCAACACCTATTTCAGGCACAACGAAGATTACGAAATCACCGCTTTCACCGCAACCCAGATACCATTCATAAGTAACAGGACATATCCTCCAAGCCTTTCAGGCCCGCTTTATCCTGACGGCATCCCCATACACCCCGAAGAAGAATTAGCTGGACTTATAAAATCACAGAACATTGACGAAGTAATATTTTCATACAGCGATGTTTCGCATGATTATGTCATGCACAGGGCGTCTCTTGTGACCGCGCTCGGGGCCGACTTCGTCCTCCTTGGGTTTGAAAAAACAATGCTCAAATCAAGTAAGCCTGTCATATCGGTCTGCGCGGTAAGAACAGGCTGCGGCAAGAGCGGCGTTACAAGATACATTGGAAAGCTATTGAAAGAGCTTGGCAGAAAGCCTGTTGCCATAAGACACCCAATGCCTTACGGTGACCTTGAAAAACAGGCTGTACAACGCTTCTCCAAACCCCAGGATTTAACAGAGGCAAACTGCACGATTGAAGAGATGGAAGAATATGAGCCCCTTATCAATGCGGGCATTACCGTATATGCGGGAGTGGATTACGAAAAGATATTGAGAAGGGCTGAACAAGAGGCAGAGATAATAATATGGGACGGCGGCAATAATGACCTGCCCTTTATAAGGCCTGACCTCTCACTTGTGGTAGCTGACCCGTTAAGGACAGGCCATGAGCTTTCATACTATCACGGAGAAGCAAATTTAAGAAGAGCGGATTGCGTAATCATAAATAAGGCAAACTCCGCAAAGTGTGATGATATTGAACAGCTGAAAAAGAATATAAGGTCGGTCAACACAACCGCTCAAATAATACTTACAGCCTCTTCGGTTGATGTTGAGGAGCCGATAAAAGGCAAAAGGGTACTCGTCATAGAGGACGGCCCTACCCTCACCCACGGCGGTATGGATTACGGCGCAGGCATCATAGCCGCAAGGCTCTACGGGGCAGAGCCCGTTGATGCGAGCCCTTATGCGGTAGGCACTATCAAAGATACGCTTTCGCGTTATCCCCATATAAAAAACCTTCTTCCTGCAATGGGCTACTCGCCAACACAAATGCGCGAGCTTGAAGAGAGTATAAACAGGACTCCCTGCGACATGGTCCTTATTGCCACTCCAATCGACCTTGCCAAACTTATCAACATCAAAAAACCTTTTACAAGGGTGCATTACGGGATAGCTGAGATTGAAACCCCAGGGCTTAAAGGCGTTATAACACAATTCCTTAAGAGGACAGCGTGAGGAGACTGCTCGCCTTTTTCGCTAAAAGGTATATAGCAGGCATAGAGATAAAAAATGCCATTGAGGCCGCGCGCAGGCTCAACAGCCTCGGCATACTTGCTACAATAGATAACCTTGGCGAAAATGTATCCGATATCCATAAGGCAAAACTTTCGGTACGGGAGTATCACAGGCTGCTTGAAGAGATAGACAAGGCAAAGGTCAAATCAACAGTATCGCTTAAACTGACCCACCTTGGGCTTGATATCTCAGAAGACCTTGCAAGGGCAAATGCCGAGTCAATACTCAGAAAGGCAATGCAGTACGGCAATTCAGTCTGCCTCGATATGGAGGGCTCAGGATATACCAAAAGGACAATCGATATATGCCTCTCATTAAGGAAAGATTATCCTAATGTGAGCATCGCCATACAGAGCTATCTTAAAAGAAGCGCAGCTGACATAACGCTCCTCAATAAAAATAGTATTAGCGTAAGGCTTGTCAAAGGCGCTTACAAAGAACCGCCTGAAATAGCATTTGCGGATAAGAAAGATGTGGATGCGAATTATGAGGCTCTGATGAAAGAACTTCTCCTGCACGGAAACAGGCCTGCCATAGCAACGCATGATGAGAGGCTGATAAATGAGGCTATCAGGTTTGCCAATGACAACGCAATCGGAAAAGAAAGCTTCGAGTTCCAGATGCTCCTTGGGATAAAAAGAGGGCTGCAGAAAAGGCTTGCTGACGAAAGTTTTAAGATGCGGGTATATGTGCCTTACGGGGCTGAATGGCTCCCTTATACCCTTCGAAGGTTTAGGGAGCGCAAGGAAAATATCTATTTTGTATTAAAGAATATCTTTGACTAAAACAAAAAAAATTATTTCTTGTCAGTCGGGTAAGGAAGTGCGCACTCGGACGGGCTGCCTTTTATCTTTTCAATGGTATGGCATAGCGCAGGCATTACTACCGCAAGGTTCTCCCTTACTGCCCTCGGGCTTCCCGGAAGATTTATGATAAGGGATTCGCCCCTGATTCCGCACACAGCCCTTGATATCATGGCGTTCGGTGTTTTCTTAAGGCTCTCCGCCCTCATCGCCTCTGACATGCCCGGCAGTTCCCTCTCTATCACTGCCTTTGTAGCCTCAGGCGTTACATCCCTTGGGGTTACGCCTGTGCCGCCTGTAGTAAGTATCAGGTCGAGCTTCTTAATATCGGCATACTCGATGAGCTTTTCCCTTATTACAGAGGTCTCATCAGGGATTACCTCATAGGCCTTGACCTGAGCGGGAAGCTCAATTATCATGCGCTCGATTTCCTTGCCGCTTAAATCCTCCCTCTCGCCCCTTGAGCCCTTATCGCTCATTGTAAGTATGCCTACTGTTATCATCTTATTCTTTCCCGTTTGGTTTTATGGTGTCTCGGAGACCCAGACATCCCCTGTCTTTGTAGTCTCCCGTTTCCAGATAGGCGTAGTGCGTTTAAGCTCTGTTATCGCCCATTCACAGGCCATGAAAGCATCATTACGGTGGGCTGAAGCAGCCACAATCAAAACGATATCCTCTCCGACATCGATATTGCCTATCCTGTGTACAATGCCCATCTCAATGATATTGAAGTTCTTAAGCGCCCTCTCTCGGATGTCTTTAAGCTTGTTCTCAGCCATCCCGGGATAGTGCTCAAAATCAAGCCCTGATATCTCAAAGCCTTTTGAGTTGTCCCTTCCGGTACCGAGGAATGTCACTACCGCGCCTATGCCCTTCGAGGCCTTCTTTACATTTTCCATCTCAGCTTCTATTGAAAAATTCTCTCTTTGTATTCTTACAAGTTCCGGCATTTTCATCTACCTTATTTTAATTTGACTGAAAGCTGACGCTCAAAGAAAGACTAACCGCCTGAGAACGGCGGAAGAAGCCCAATCTCATCTCCGTCCTTGATGACGGTGTTTTTGTCGGCGAATTCCTGATTTACGGAAATGAATACCGAACGGCTGGCGAATACGCCCTCAAGAGCCGGGAAATCTTTTTTCAGCATCCCCTTAAGCTCTTCAAGAGTAATCGTGCCCTCGATATTATACTGCTTGGCCTCTGCTTTTGTAAGGTTCTTAAGCATGGCGAAAAATTTTACTGATATCATTTTCAGTTGCTCAATTCCGCGCCAAAGTTTTTATTCAGGTCGAGCTTGACCCTGCTTGACGCCTTAGAGAAAAGCTCTGCGAATGAGTCCCCTTCATTCGGGAATGAAGCATAGCCGTAAAGTATATCGGCCTTGCCTTCTCCGAAGGCCTTGCGGAAGTCCTCGTCATTCGCTATCACCTCGGTTATCGAGCCGAGGAGCCTTGAAATTTTTTCATTCGTATCAAGGAACAGGAAGCCGAAGGTCTCTTCATTAAGCCTTACCACGACATCAAAGTTCCTTGTCCTTTTCCTGATGTAGCCTATGAGTTTTGTCTCGAACTCAGCCTTCCTGTTCCTGAAGGCATCCTTGAGCCCTGCTATCCTTACGGTAGCAAGCACAAGGCTCTTATCCATTCTGCGCGCCCTGTTAAGCTCCTGCTCAACCCTCTGCTCAAAGAGATGGAGCGGCGTCTGCCCTGTCTCAAGCTTCCTCTCAGGCTTCTGCTCTGCCCTGGAGTTAAGCATTATGACATTGGCAAGCGCCTTTTCGGCATAGACCGCGAACCTTGTGAATGTATCGGCGTCAGCCCTGGAAAAAGCGCATGGGTAAACGGTAGCTTCATTCGATTTATTGAATAATGTAAGTACGGCTATGATGTTGTTCTCAACCCTTAGCGGCAGCGAAAGCACTGACCTGATATAAGGGCTTGCCTCTTCGGAAAATTCCCTCACGACAGCCGTCTTTTTCCTCAAGACCTCCATTACGGTCTCTTTCTCAATGGGGAGGAAATATTCCCTTATCTTTTTATCGTCAAGCCCGTAGGTAGACACTGTCTGAAAGCGTTTTGAGCCTGCCTGCTGTATCCTTAAGAGAGAGCCTTCGGCCCCGAGTATCGCGGCAGGGGTGGTTGAAATGATGGTAACAAGCCTTTTGGGGTCTTTTATCGATATCATCTCAAGGCCTGCTTCATCTACAGCGAACATCTTCCTTGACCTGAGCTTTTCTTTTTCATGCTTATTCTGCTTATAGACGCTCTCAGCTATCAAGGTCCTTATGTCTTTGAGGAATGACTCATGGTAAACGGATAGCCCGTGTGAAGAGACCACATGGCCGTTAAGCGTGCCGACAAGCGTATTATTTGATACCATCGGCAGTGTAAGATATACCCTCTTGGTCGCGCCGTGCTCAGTCCTGTCAACAAGGAACACATCATCCATTGAATCCATTGTCGCGCCTTCCATGCCCTCGCCTGCCCTGAGGCTCAGCAGCCCAAGACCCTTGGCGTCCTTTATGCTTGAAGCCTGCAGGAAGAGCCTGTTCCTGTCGTCATCATAGATGTATATGAAACAGGTCAGCCCCGGCACTATTTCGGAAAGCCTTCTGGCTACGACATTAAGCCTCTTATCAAGCGGAGAGGCGGAGGACATGACAGTATCCACCTCTTTCCAGAATGTGAACTTGGCAGCATCGACCCTCAGGCGTTCGTATTCATTCGACCGCTGGATAACCTCGGCTGCCAGTGAGGCCAGACTTGTGAGGAAGTTCAGGTCGTCATTTGTAAACACATGGGCTGATTCGCTTGAGCTTACATTTATTACGCCGATGACCTCCCCGTTTACAAGCAGGGGCACGCACATGGAGTTCTTGACATCGCTCCTGTCCATGGGGCGGGTGAACTCATCTCCCTTTGCCTTGCCTGATATGAGCATGGGCTTGCCTTCTTTGGCAACTTTACCGGAGATGCCGTCGCCAAGCGGGACCCTTATCTTTCTTATGACCTCTTCATCCATGCCCTTTGCTATCTCAACCCTCAGCGTGCCTTCTTCGGCTGACAGGAGCATGATGGAGCCGCGCTCCGCGTGGGTGTATTCGGTAGCAAGTTTTAAAATTACGGAAAGGAGCTCTTTACGGTCTATTGTGAGGCGCACCGCATCGACTATCTCGCGGAAGGATGAAAGGAGCGTAAACTGCTCATGCCCTTTATCCACGGCGCCTTCTTTGGGGGCTGAGGCCCTTACTCCCCAGATAAGCCTTGTGCTCAGAGGGCCTAACTTTTCTATGTCCCTGAACTCAGGGCTTTCGAGGAATTTCTCTGTAGCCTGGTCCTGAAGCGCGTTTATGATTATATCAAGGCCCTGCTGTTTTTTAATTTCGTTAAGGTCGTGGATGATTTTGATATCGAGGTTTTTGGCAAGGCGGTAGCCGAGCTCATTGAGCTTAAAGAGCATGGCATCCCTGTTCGTATCGGCAATCATGCAGATACGGCTCTTCCCGTCATTGAGGAGTATGGGCAGGAGCTTGAGCCCTTCCTTGTTGGCGCCGATGATGGCTATGTTCTTAAGGTCGTTTGGCATAGCTTTTTAAGGTCAGATCTTCTCCAGAATGCCAAGCTCAAGAAGCCTGTTGATAAGCCTTATTGATTCAAGGTCTCCGACATATTCACCGGCTTCCCCGCCTTTTCCCCTTGAAGCCTCATCAAGCCTTCTTAAACCTTCAAGTATCAATGCCTCGGCAGGCTGGTTTATGGATTTATCCGGCGGATTGGCGTCAGGCTCTACTTCGAACTCCCCGTCTTTCCACGCGAGTAAACTGAAAAAAGCCTCAGGGCCGGTAAATTCCCTGTAAGAGGCATGAACGATATTTCCGTTCTTGATATAGACCCTGCCGTAACCCATCTCCGAGCCGAGGTGAATAGCTACAGTCTTTCTCTCGGCATTGAAGATCTGGATTATATCGACAAGCCCCATATCCTTAAGCCTGCCTTTTACTCCCACAGAAGCCTCCGCAAACCATTTTGTGTGGGGCTGACTCGCACCACATCACATTACATTTCGGCTTATTTTACAATAAATTAACTTTTTTTTCCATATAGATGAATATTCATGGCGAGCGCACTCCACGAAGCCTGCTGCGGGAGCTTCAATAATTTACGCTGTCCAGGGCTAAAAAGCTACTCCCTGACCTGCCCTTCGCCGAAGATTATGAACTTCTGAGTGGTCAATTCCTCAAGCCCCATAGGGCCGAAGGCGTGTATTTTGGTTGTGGAGATGCCTATTTCAGCTCCAAGCCCAAGCTGGAATCCGTCAGAGAAGCGGGTTGAAGCGTTTACAAGGACGGTTGAAGAATTTACCTCCCTGATGAATCTCTGTGAGTTGGCGTAATCCTTTGTAATGATGGACTCTGTGTGGAGCGAGCCGTACTTTGCAATATGGTCGATTGCCTCATCGAGCGTATCCACAACCTTTACAGCAAGTACCAGGTCAAGATATTCGGCAGACCAGTCCTCTTCGATGGCAGCCTTTATATCCGGCAGGACCTTTCTTGTCCTCTCGCAGCCCCTTAGCTCTACTCCTGCCTCTTTGTATTTCTTATACATTCCGGGCAGGAACTCATCAGCTATGTTCTTATGGACAAGGAGTGTTTCCATTGCATTGCACACACCCGGCCTCTGCACCTTGGAATTAAAGCAAATCCTCTCTGCCATCTCAGTATCCGCTGACTCGTCCACAAATACATGGCAGACGCCCTTATAATGTTTTATGACGGGTATCTTTGAATTCTCGACCACGAATCTTATAAGGCCCTCTCCCCCCCTTGGGATGATAAGGTCGATGTAGTCCTCAAGCTTAAGCATCTCCTGCACAGCTTCGCGCTCTACTGTCGGGATTACCTGTATTGCGTTTGCCGGCACGCCTGCTTCCACGCATGCGTCATTCAATACCTTTGCTATCGCGGTATTTGAATGTATGGCTTCGCTGCCGCCCCTCAGGATAACGGCATTGCCTGATTTAAGGCAAAGCCCTGCGGCATCCGCGGTTACATTGGGCCTTGATTCATATATAATGCCGATAACGCCGATTGGGATGCGCATCTTGCCGACCATGAGGTTATTCGGCCTCTTCCACATCTTGGTGACTTCACCAACAGGGTCAGGCAGCGCAACTACTTCACGCAGTCCGTTTGCCATTGTCGAGATGACCTTGTCAGTAAGCGTGAGCCTGTCTATCATCGCCTTTGTAAGGCCTTTTTTTTCGGCAGCCTCGGTGTCCTTCCTGTTCTCTTCCTTAAGGAATGGGGCATTTGCCTCAAGCCCCTCAGCCATCTTAATGAGGGCTTTATTCTTTACACCTGTGCCAAGCCTTGCAACTCCAAGGGAGGCCTGCCTGGCGGCTTGGGCTATTTTCAGGATATCCTCTTTCACAGACATAAGAAACTCCTTGGAAAATTTTCAGAAACTATTTGAAAAATAAAGAAAATCAGCTAAAGCACGACAAGGTTATCCCTGTGGATAACTTCATCGTACACTTTATATCCGAGTACACCTTCAAGCTCTGCGGTCTTAAGTCCTTTTATCTTTTCAATCTCGGCAGAGCTGTAATTAGCAACCCCTCTGGCAAATTCCATCCCCAGCATGTCAACGCAGTGGACGACCTCGCCAGCCTCGAAAAGACCGTCAACATCCTTAATGCCTGAAGGCAGCAGGCTTTTGCCTCCCTTAAGGAGAGCCTCCTTTGCGCCTTCGTCAACAAAGACCCTTCCTGAGGGCCTTGTTGAGAATGCTATCCAGTGCTTTCTGCTTGTAAGCCTGTCCTCTTTGGGAAGGAAAAGCGTGCCTGCGTCCTCGCCTTTGAGTATCTTAGCTATTATATCGGGTGTGTTGCCGTTGGCTATGATGGTAGGTATGCCAAAGTGTGCGGCCTTGCGTGCGGCCTCGCACTTTGACCTTATGCCGCCTGTGCCGAGGCTGTTGGTCCCGCTTGTCAGTCCGTCAAATTTAAAGCAGTCAATATCCTCTACAAGGGGCACCTTTTTAGCCGTTGGGTCTTTTTTGGGATCTTTGTCAAAAAGCCCTTCTATATCTGAGAGGATGAGAAGAAGGTCTGCTTCAACAAGGTTTGTTGAAAGGGCTGAGAGCGCGTCATTATCGCCGAACTTTATCTCTTCAACCGCAACCGTGTCGTTCTCGTTGATAATTGGGGTAATCCCGAGCCTTAAGAGCGTAAGGAGGGTATTTCTGGCATTAAGAAAGCGATTTCTGCTCCCAAGGTCATCATGTGTCAATAATACCTGTGCGACCTTGTCGCCGATTTCGGAGAAAGCGGCATCATAGAAAGACATGAGTGAGCCCTGCCCCACTGCGGCAACCGCCTGCCTCTCAGGTATGCTTACAGGCTTTTCCTTAAGCCCCAGCTTCCTGATCCCCAGAGCAATGGCGCCTGAGCTTACGACTACAGCCTCTTTGCCTTCCTTTTTAAGCCCGTGTATTTCATCGGCAAGACGGGAGAATATGGTGCGGCCAAGCACAGGCTCACCGGCAACAACCGCGCTCCCGACCTTTACCACAATCCTTTTCGCCTTTTTAATTATCTTTTTTCTAAGGTCTTTCATCTTAATTAAAAAAATTAAATTAAAAACCTATTTTTCTTTTTTCTTGTGCAGCTCTACTTCCCTGCCGACATAATTGACAAGGTCTTTAAGCCCTGAGCCTGTTGCGGCTGATATGGGAAATACTTTTATACCTAAACCCTTAAAGAATTTCAACAGCTTAGGCATCTGCTCATCTGCTTCGGTTATATCTATTTTATTGAGGGCTACGACCTGCGGCCTTTGGGCAAGCTCAGGGTTGAATGACCTGAGCTCCTCATTGACTACCTTGAAATCCTCAATCGGGTCCCTCTTTGTGAACGGAGAAAGGTCAAGCACATGGATAAAGAGCATTGTCCTCTCGATATGCTTAAGGAACTTTATCCCAAGGCCCTTTCCCTCGTGGGCGCCTTCGATAAGGCCCGGAATATCGGCCACGACATACCCGCCAAACTCTCCGTACTGGACAACGCCGAGGTTGGGCACAAGCGTTGTAAAAGGATAATCCGCTATCTTAGGTTTTGCAGCCGAAATATGCGAAATCAAAGTAGATTTCCCTGCATTGGGAAAACCTATTATACCGACATCCGCAAGGAGCTTGAGTTCAAGTTTCAGCTGTTTTGCCAGCCCCGGTTCTCCGGGCTGGGCAAACTTGGGGGCCTGATGGGTCGATGTAGCAAAATGCTCATTCCCCTTGCCGCCCCTCCCGCCCTTACAGCAGACGAATTCCTGACCATCGTATGTGAGGTCAGCGATTACCTCGCCGGTCTCTTCATCCTTTAAAACAGTGCCTACAGGCAGATGAATCCTCAAATCAAGCCCATTTTTGCCGCTGCACTGGCTTCCCATCCCGTGCTCGCCGCGCTCTGCCTCAAATTCGCGCTTGTACCTGAAATCCAAAAGGCTTGCAAGCCGGCTGTCAGCTACAAAGACAACATCTCCGCCTTTGCCGCCGTTTCCGCCGTCAGGCCCGCCCTTGGGCACATATTTTTCCCTGCGGAAGCTTACACAGCCCCTGCCGCCGTCTCCGGCCTTTACAAATATCCTTGCTTCATCTATGAACTTCATTGCTGCTGATTACCTTTAAATTAATTTTATAAGTATTCGAAATTCTTGCCCTTTGTATATAAAGATACACCTAAGCGGTGATTCAATCCATAAAAAAAGGGCGGTTACGGAAAGGCCAACCAAGCCTCTCCTCTCCGCCCTTATCATTTATCTGATTTTATATTTTACTGCGGCAGAATGTTTACGAACTTCTTCTGACCTTTTTCTTCAAACTGGACAACGCCTGTGACCTTGGCAAAAAGTGTGAAATCCCTGCCCAGACCTACATTAGTGCCCGGCCATATTTTTGTGCCAAGCTGTCTTACTAAGATAGAGCCGCCTGAGACCAGCTGGCCTGAAAACCTCTTCACGCCTCTTCTCTGGCCATTACTGTCTCTACCGTTTCTGGAACTGCCGCCTGCTTTCTTATGTGCCATTTTTTAAAGATCCTCCCTGCTATTGACTCAAAAATTGTATTTTAAAATTAAATTATGCCTTGATTTCTGTGATCTTGAGGCTTGTAAAGAGCTGCCTGTGGCCCTGCTTCTTTGTATAGCCTTTCCTTCTCTTCTTCTTGAATATCAGGACTTTTTTGTCCTTACCATGCTCAATTATTTCGGCTACCACTTTTGCCCCATCCACTACAGGTGTGCCTACTTTTAAAGTATCGCCTTCGCCTACTGCGAGAACATCGGAGAGTTCTACACTTGTTCCTACCTCACCCGCAAGTTTCTCAACATTGACGACATCACCCTGTGAAACCCTATACTGTTTTCCGCCTGTTTTTATGACTGCGTACATCTCTTTTTGTCCTCCGAGTATATTGAATGTTAAATATTACTGGTTTTAATGAGCGTTGTCAAGAAGTTTGTAAAGAAAAAACACCATCTTGCAAACCCGGCAAAAACCGATAGAATCTTGAAGATGAACAATGAAAAGCCCTTTTTTCTCGGTCTGAGCAGAAATGTCTTTTTTACCGGCCTTGTAAGCCTGTTCATGGACATTTCATCCGAAATGGTCTATCCCCTTGTCCCCCTTTTCCTTACCGGCGTCCTGGGCACAACAAAGACAACCGTCGGCATAATCGAAGGCATAGCAGAGGCAACCGCCTCGATACTCAAGGTCTTTTCCGGCTATATGTCGGACAGGCTCGGCAAACGAAAGCTTCTGATGACTATCGGGTACGGCATCTCCGCCGTAAGCAGGCCGATTATAGCATACTCAGGCACCTGGTTTGAAGTCCTGACCGCAAGATTTATAGACAGGTTCGGAAAAGGCATAAGAACATCCCCAAGGGATGCCATTATAGCAGACTCAACCGAGGTCGGCAGCCTCGGGCTTGCCTACGGGTTCCACCGTTCAATGGATACTGTAGGCGCGATAATCGGCCCGGCAGTTGCGTTTGTTCTCCTGTTATTTTTTGTAGATAATCTGAGGCTCGTCTTTCTCGTATCCACAATCCCTGCCATCATAGCTGTAGCCCTGATAATCTTTTTCATTACAGAGAGGAAAAAGACGAAAGAGGAGCTTGCGCACCTGCCAAAGCTCAATATCAGGCAGTTTAACGGCCCTTTCAGGAGCTATATGGTCGTTATAGGGCTCTTTTCATTGGGTAATTTCGCTGACGCATTTCTCGTGCTGCAGGCTCAGAACCTCGGCGTAAGCAAAGAGCTTATCCCCATAATCTATCTTGTCTATAATATAATCTACGCAATTTCATCAGTCCTGCTTGGCGCTCTCGCGGATAAGGTCGGCATCAAAAATGTCATACTGGCAAGTTTTGTATTCTTCTCACTTATCTACCTTGGCGTATCTCAGGCGACTTCCGCACTCCATATCTGGATACTGTTCCCTGTTTACGGGATTTATAAAGGCATGACCGAGGGCACGCAAAAGGCTTACCTTGCCTTCCTCTCCCCTAAAGAGCACAAGGCAACAGCCTTTGGAATATACTACACGGTAAGCGGGCTTATGCTCTTGCCTGCAAGCATTATCGCGGGATATTTATGGGATAATATCGGACCAGGAACGACATTTTTGTACGGAAGCGCGATGTCGATAATAGCGGCAATAATATTTGCGGCAGCAGGAAAAAGAGATAAAGGGTAAAAAAAGGAGTCGGGAGTTACTCCAGGGTGGGCTGCTTACTGAAGCTTAAGCTCGTGCCAAGCTGAGTGAGCTTGCCTCTGACATCGCCGAAAAAGACGAGGTCTTTTACAAGCACCTGTGTCGGGAGCAGGTCATCGGTAAAGATTATATCAACATCCCCTGACTGTGAGCCGAAAAGCTCTTTGTCTATCTGCACATTGGCAAGATAATCCGCGGACGCAGGCCTGTCCCTGAACCTCTTGTTCAGTTCTTCCTGTGTTGCGACACTGACCTTTATCTCAGGCACATGGTCTTCCTTAGGGAAATAGAACATCCTATATTCCCTGCCCTCCTTTATAGGACCGTAAACGCCAAACCTGAAGTTATAAAATGCAGCAAGAGGGCCATCGCAATAGATTCCCGGAGGAAGCTTGACCTCTTTGGAGTGCTCTTCCTTGCCATTTATCCAGCTCTTCCACTTCATCACCCTTTTGTCATAGTCGAGGACGGTTACACTCTTTTTTACTTTTCCGTCAATCTCCACTATCTTCTCAAATGACTGGGTAACAAACCTTCTGCCTCCTTCGGCAAGCCTCAGGTGAGCCACATAGGAATCCTTCCTGTTTTTCATGACTTTTCCGACAAAGCCTGTAGTTTTGGCATTAAGAGTGGCTATGTAGTCGCCGTTTTCGCCTTTTCTTAAGCTTACCTTGCCTGTGGCGACATCATCGAAAAACCAGAACCCGATTGTATAGGTAAGCTCTTCATTGAGGAAAGCGTCAGCGATGGTGGAAGATTTTACTGTGGCAGGCTCAAGCGGGAATTCCTTTATAGCCTCTGACCTGACATAGCCGGGGGTAAGTGAAAAAAGTGCGACTAAAGCAAAAATAAAGAGGAATCTGCTGAACTTCATAATTTAAGTTTAATCAAATAGCCGAAAAAATCAAGTACAATCGTAAGTTAGCCAAATCGCGCCGCACTGTAAAAATACTTTCAATTGCGGCTTGGGCATCTTCCTGTATACTTAGAAAAACGGCCTGAATAATCACGAAGGGGGTGGTGATATTTTGTCCGTAATAGCGTATCAGTTGAGTAATCGTCCCAGGCCTGGGAGACATAATAACAGCCGCTCAAATCAAACCGTTCAACCAAAGCAAAAGGAGGTATGCACCATGAGGAGATCAGCAATCTTTTCCGCATTCGTATTATCATTTTTCCTGTCAGTGTTCACCATCAACGCAGGCACAGCTTCAGCAGCCGCAGCCGATGACGCACAGAAACAGCAGTCAAAGGCCGTTAAGCAGACACAGCAGGCCATAGATAATTTAAGGTCAGCTATCAACAGCTATGAACAGGCCCAGAAGTCAGCAGGCGCGGAAGATGAGCATTTAAGGGAAGCAGTAAATAACGCAAAGTCAGCCCTCGACAATGCCGAAAAATCAATGGAGCACGCCAGAATGTTCCAGAGCGGCGCAAAGGGCACAACAGGCAGGACCCCTTCAACACCCGCACCCTCCACACCTTCTGAGCGCGGTACATCAGGCGGCATGAGCGGCGGCACATCAGGCTCAATGGGCGGTGGCGCGACATCAGGCGGAGCGACATCGGGTGGCGCAACAAGCGGTTCAGCAGGCAGCAGGTAATCCTTACAATTACCATCCCCTACAAAAAAGGGCGGAAGCATTGTGCTTCCGTCCTTTTTTTATTTGAACTCAGGCACTACTTCCGAAGGATTTTCCACAGTCCTCATATCCAACAGGAATTTCTCTTTCTTTATCCTTCCAAGTATGGGCGGAGAGTTTCTAAGAAAAAGCCTCATGATATCTTCAGGCTTGAGGTCTTTATGGGTAATTGAAATAACTTTTGTAGGGATATTATGCCCGGGCAGCGCCCCGCCCCCGACAACAGACTCGCTATCCTCTATAACTATCTCAAAGCCTTCAAGCTTTATACTTAAAAGCTCCTTTGCCTTATTTGCCACAACCTCTATTTCGGCAATAGGCCTAACCATATATTTAAGGGTGGGAAGCCTTTCGGGAAGCGTATCTTTGTTGAGATAGAGCTTAAGCGTTGCCTCAAGAGCAGACAGTGTAAGCTTATCAGCTCTTAAAGCCCTTTTAAGCGGGTTCTTTTTTATCTTGTCGATAAATTCCTTTTTACCGACAATCAGGCCTGACTGCGGCCCCCCAAGGAGCTTATCCCCGCTGAATGTGATTACATCAGCCCCTGTCTCAACCCTCTCCCTTACAACAGGCTCTTTTGGAAGGCCGTACTCGGAGAGGTCTATCAAAGACCCTGCGCCCAGATCTTCCACGACAGGGATATTATGCGCCTTTCCTATTGCTACGAGCTCATCGAGCTTAACCTCAGAGGTAAAGCCGACTACATTATAATTGCTTGTATGCGCCTTGAATATCAGGGCGGTATTCTCATTTATGGCCTCTATGTAATCCTTAGGGTGGGTCCTGTTTGTAGTGCCGACCTCCCTTAATATGCAGCCGCTTTTCTTTATTATCTCAGGCAGCCTGAACGAGCCGCCTATCTCGATAAGCTCTCCCCTTGAGATGATTACCTCTTTGCCTTCGGCAAGGGTATTAAGCGTAATAAGGACGGCTGCGGCATTGTTATTGACCACGCATGAGCCTTGCGCCGAGGTAAGCCTTTTGACAAGACCATCTATGTGGCTGTCCCTCTCGCCCCGTTCGTTCTTCTCAAGGTCAAACTCAAGGTTAACATTACCTTCCGCAGTTAAGATAATTGAAGAGATAGCGTCTTTACTTAAGACAGCCCTGCCGATATTGGTGTGCAATATCGTGCCGGTAGCATTTATTACCTTTACTATCGAAGGCTTAAGCATGCTTCTAACCTCCTCAAAAGTAAGCTCGATCAAGGCAGAGGCGCAGACATCTTTCCGTCTGCCTGAGATTATCTCGCCCCTTGCCTTATCTATTGCCCGCCTTAGTGCAGCAGTGACAAGGGGAGCGGAGTAGACAGCGGAGGCGTTCTTAAGCTCAAGGCTCTTTAAAAGCTCATCTACAGAGGGGATTTCCCTTAAAAGGTTGTTTTTCATATCAGCAATATTACCTGAGAGTAAAAAACCGGTCAAGGAAGAGAACAGGATTCCTTTCATAAGAGCGGGATTTTTTTAAAAAATATTTACACGGTTCCAAGACAATAGTATATTAAAATATAAATAAAATAACCAAAGAGCGAAATAGATGGTACCTGTCATATCAATAGTAGGCAAATCAGGAAGCGGCAAGACCACTCTCCTTGAAAAGGTCATCAAAGAGCTTGTAAAAAAGGGCTACTCCGTTGGCATCCTTAAGCACGACGCGCACGGCTTTGAGATAGACCACGAGGGCAAGGACTCATGGAGGCACAAGAAGGCAGGCGCAATGACGGTTGCCCTCTCCTCCCCTGAAAAGTTTGCGGTAATAAAGGATGTCAAAAAGGAATGGGTGCCTGAAAGGATTATATATTCATACCTTTCAGATGCTGATGTGGTGATAACAGAGGGCTTTAAGACCTACTGGTTCCCAAAGATAGAGGTATTGAGGAAGGCCCACTCAACAAAGCCTGTATGCGCCGGGCATAAGGAACTCTTAGCCTATGCGACCGATGTAAAAATCAAGACAAAACTGCCCCTTTTCGATATAAACGACTACAAAGGCATTGCCCGTTTTATCGAGAAAGAGATTATAAAGAAGCACGATAAAAAAGAAATCTCCCTTATGGTAAACGGCAAGCCTATTGTCTTAAAGCCGTTTATCGAGAATTTCATAAAGGACAGCGTCCTTGGCATGATAGGAAGCCTTAAGGACTGCTCTGATGCCAACGAAATAGAGCTCAGGATAAGGAAAAAATGACCGGTGCGGTTCTTGCTGGCGGCAAATCAAGGCGCATGGGCTTTAACAAGGCCCTTATAAAAATAGACGACCGTACCATCATTGAAAAGAATGTAGGGCTCCTTAAAAAAGAGTTCGATGAAGTCTTTATAGTAGCCAACGAAGTACTCCTTTACGAACACCTCTCAACCCTCATATATTCAGACCTCATAAAAGGCGCGGGAAGCCTCGGCGGCGTATTTACCGCCCTTTTTCACGCAAAGAGCGACTACGCCTTCGTGGTTGCCTGCGATATGCCGTTCCTGAGCCCCGAAGCAATCAAAAAGATGATAAAATCAGCAGATGGGAGCGACTGCATCGTGCCCTTTATAGGCGGAAAGCTCCACCCCATGCACACGCTCTACTCCAAAAAATGCCTCAAACCCATAAAGACCATGATAGAGGAAGGCAATTTAAGGATTACCGACCTTTTTGAAAAGGTGCGGGTTAAAAGGCTTACTGAGGAGCATTTTAAAGGCATACCAATAATAGAGTCCGTGGAAAATGTAAACACACAGGACGACCTTACAAGGATAGGACACAAATAACAAAGTGGAAAAAAAAGCTGAACTGGAAAAACTGATAAACCTGATGGAAAGGCTAAGGGCCCCGAACGGCTGTCCGTGGGATAAGGAGCAGACCCTTGAGTCACTCATCCCCTTCATCATAGAAGAGGCCTATGAGGTAATCTCAGCCATAGATTCCAAAGACCCCTCCCATATTAAGGAAGAGCTTGGAGACCTCTTGTTTCAGGTTATCTTCGCAAGCCAGATAACAAAGGAGAAGAACGAGTTCGATATAGCCGATGTAATCGACACCTCCTTTACCAAGATGGTCAGAAGGCACCCCCATGTGTTCGGCGATGTAAAGGCGGAAACCCCTGAAGAGGTACTAAAGCACTGGGCTGAAATAAAAAAGGAAGAGAAGAAAGAGGCAGGCAAAAAGGAAGAAGGCTACCTCTCAGGCATACCTGAGGTGCTGCCCGCGCTCCTTAGGGCGCATAAAGTAAGCCAGAAGGCTGCAAAGGTCGGCTTTGACTGGAAGGATGTCAGCGAAGTGCTGGCAAAGATGGAAGAAGAGATGAACGAGTTCAGGCAGGCTGTGCTGGCTAAAAACACCGAAGAGATGGAAGAGGAGCTTGGGGACTTTCTCTTCACCGTTGTCAATATCGGAAGGTTCCTTGAGGTCAACCCAGAGAACGCCCTGAGAAAGACCATCGGAAAGTTCATAAACCGCTTCCATTATATAGAGAAGAGATTAGATGAGAAAGGCATGGATCTTTCGACTACGCCGATAGAGGAAATGGAGCGTCTCTGGCAGGAATCAAAGGTGAATGAAAAAAGGTAAGTAAACCAGCCCCTTGAAAGACCTTTCCCCACAAGCTGTGGATAACTTGTTGAAAACCTATCAAATGCAAAATTATGGTAATCTTAAAATATGGGCTTTCCGCAGGTTGCTTAATTTTTAGGCAGGTGATTTCTGAAATAAAACGATAAGTTAGGCCATTTTAGAACTGTTTTCATTTAGGCTGTTTTTTGCCTGCGTTTTTTCAAAATTCCTTTTAAAAACGCGACCTCAGGTGATTTCAGGAGCTTTGCTACCGTAACAAAGGTCACCACGCCTATCAACAGGCACAGGGCAATAACGCCTGATTTGGTTGCCGCCCCCATCCCCTCAAAGCCTGTCCAACGGATGACAAGATAGGTCACTATTCCCATTACGGCAGAAGCCGCACCCGACTTTAAAGCTGAAGAGAATATCTCACTGCCCCCGAACCTGCCGAACCTCTTCTTAAGGATAAGAAAGAGAACTATCATATTTATGGCAGAGGAAAGCGAAGTGGCAAGCGCAAGGCCTCCGTGCCCCATGGGGCCTGTGAGGGCAAAGCAGAATATCACATTGAATATGAATGAGACGAGCGCCACATAGACAGGTGTTGCAGTATCCTTTATCGAATAAAATACAGATGTGAGTATCCTTGAGATAGATACGGGGATAAGGCCGATGGCGTAATAATAGAGGGCTACGGCAGTGCCGTATGTAGCCTCATTACCGAACTCGCCCCTCTTAAACAAGACCTCGATTATCGGGTAACTAAGGACAAAGAGGCCGATAGTAGCAGGTATTGTGACAAAGTTGACAATCCTTAAGGCAAATGTAAGGGAGCCCCTAAAGCCGTCCCAGTCTTTTTTGGCAACATGCTCAGATAAACTCGGAAGCACTGCTGTGCCTACTGCAACTCCAAAGACCCCCAGGGGAAGCTCCATGAGCCTGCCTGCGTAATATAGGTATGAAACGCTGCCCTCTGCCAATTGAGAGGAAAACCACAGGGTAACAAAGATATTAAGCTGATATACGCCTACCCCAAAGGCCGCAGGCCCCATGAGCGTAAAAATCTTCATTATGGCAGGGTCTTTGAAGTTAAAGCGAATGCCTGGCATCATGCCGTATCTTTTAAGGTAGGGCAGCTGCAGGCCGAACTGCAGGACGCCTCCTATCAAGACCCCTATGGCAAGCGCATAGACAGGGGTATTGAGGAACGGGGCCACCCCAAAAACGCAGGCGATAATGGCAAGGTTGAAGAAAACAGGGGCAAGCGCAGGCGCAGTAAAGTGCTTGAGCGAATTCAGCACTCCCATGGCAATGGCCATAAGCCCGATAAAGACCATGTAGGGGAACATCAATTGGGTAAGGTTTACGGTAGCTTCAAACTTCTGCGGGTCTGAGGCAAAGCCCGGGGACATGAAAAGGACAATTTCCCTTGAGAATACCATCCCAAGGATAGTCATTATTATAAGTATTATGGCAAAAAGGGTAAAAACGCTTGAGACAAGTCCCCTGATGCTCTCTTTTGAACGGAGATTAAGCTCCTCAGTAAAGATAGGGATAAATGATGAGGTAAGCGCGCCCTCGCCTACAAGCCTTCTGAAGAGGTTTGCAATCCTGAATGCCATGAAAAAGGCATCGGCAAACATCCCCGCGCCAAAGACAAAGGCAACAGCCGCGTCCCTTATATAACCAAGGATCCTGCTTAAGATGGTTGCGGAGCCTACGATGGAGGCAGCCCCTGTTATGCGTCTTTCATGCGAATTTTTAGCGGACATAATCTGAGGGTCTTAATGGGGCGTATATAAAAGTAAAGTACCTTTCCGAAAATCCCATACCAAAAGACTTGACAAACCTATCAAAAAAGAATAATATCATCTTTTATTTTATAAGCGCACGGCATTTTTATGCCGTCCAACAAAGTAAATAATCTATCACAATTTGAATATTAAATGGAGGTAAAAGATTTTGGCTAACCATAAGTCAGCTATAAAGAGACACAAACAGAGTGAAAAAAGGAGGCTTCGCAACGCTTCCACAAAATCAACCTTAAGGTCAGCAATAAAGAAGGTAACAGAAGCAACAGCGGCAGGCAAGGCTGATGAAGCTACAGCAACTCTTAAAGAAGCGGTAACACTTCTTGACCGTGCTGTTTCAAAAGGCGTTCTCCACAGGAACAATGCCTCAAGGAAGATCTCACGCCTTACAGTTAAAGTAAGCGCGGCAGGCAAATAAGCCGTCCTTTATAGATATCAATTCAAAAGCCCCTTGGTCTATAACCATGGGGCTTTTTTTATTTCCTGCAGTCCCCTCTATTTACCGCAAAGCTCTATGATAAGCTTTGAGAATACTATCTGCTCTGGAAGACGGCCTGTTTTAAGGTCGGTATCAGCCCTGTAGAGTTTCTCCATTGCTGTCATAAGTTCAGGTTCGGTAAACTGTCTGCCCGCCCTTACAAAATTATCCACCACAAAAGGCGGAACACCGAGCGCGGACGGGTATTGCCTTGGGTCAGCCTTTTTCCTCTGAAGGGCCTTAAGCTTAAGAAGTATCCTCATCTGTCTTGAAATAGCCCCAAGCACCTTTATAAGAGGCTCCCGTGAGATCTTATCGTATATCTTAAGCGCCCTCTTCAAATCCTTTGCCGCTATGGCGTCAGACAGGCCGAATATCGTCTCTTCCTTGCAATCTATCCCCGCATCCTCTACATCGCTGTCCTTTACCTCAGGGGCATTGCCTACAAAGAGTATTATCTTATCAAGCTCGCCTTTTATGTCCCTTAGCCTGTTGCCTGCTGTTGCAAGGAGCCTCTGGGCAGCGGTATCGGAAATCGTTTTGCCCTGCGCCTTTGCGTCATTTTTTATCCATGCCAGCAGTTCTCTCTCGCTTAAGGTATTACAAGGCTTAAGGTAGCCTTTCTCAGTGAGGGTCTTGAAGAACGGAGAGTTGCGCTCCACTTTGGCGGCATCGGATACAAATACAAGACAGGTGGAAGACGAAGGATTTTTTATGTACTGGTGAAGGGGCTCAAGCTGGGCAGCCTTTATGGATTCAGCGCCTTTTACAAGCACAAGCCTTGTATCGGCAAACGCAGGCATGGTGGAGGCAGCGGATATTACTTCCCCGGCATCAAGGGACTTTGCCTCAAATGCCTGGTAATTCATCGAGGCGAAAGGGCCTGTGAGGGCCTCCTTCTTTATGCCTTCAAGCGCCTCCTGAACAAGATAATCATCGGAGCCGAATATATAATAGACAGGTTTTAATGCCATATTTTTTTGAAAAATGCCTGATTAAGGGACGATAAAGGGGTAAATCAATTCGGGGTTGCCCTGCTCCGGGTTTAAAACCTCTCCAACATGCGTTCCTTTGTTGCCCTTGCGGTGTCCTTTGAAAGCTTTCTTAGAGCCGCTGTCTCCGCGTCCCTTGTCGCCGAGACATCGTTTATGTTTACGGTAAAGTCCTCATAATCAGTAATATTTTCTTCTATCCAGTACATCCTTCCAGTCTCTTTGTCAAATAAGCGGACATCGATGACGACCGTAAGCCTGTATTCCTGGTTCACATCGCTTTTCGTAAAGGATACAGGGTTTAAGGCGTATGACTTGATTGTGCCCTGAAGCAGGAACTCGCTCTCGTTCAAGACCTCAACGGTAGTAATAAACTCATTTACAAAAGCCGATGTGATAGTAGCCTCAATATCAGGCTTGGAGGTCGTATTGGTGAATACCGGTATTGAAAGCTCTTTGATGCCGCCGGGCATTGCTCCGCCTTTGCCGGCCACATGATAACCGCAACCGCTGACAACAGCGGCGAAGAAAACGGCAACAAGCAGCATTAAAGGGTTCTTCAACATCAGGCAACCACCATATTAACAATCTTATTCGGGACATAGACAAACTTCTTTACCTCTTTGCCCTTTGTCCACTCTACCGCTTTTTCATCCTTCATCACAAGCTCTTTTACAGCATCTTCGCCTGAGCCAGCGGGCACGCTTATCTTGCTCCTGACCTTGCCGTTTATCTGGATAACGATAGTGACCTCTTCTTTAACGAGTGCGCCTTCATTGACTGCAGGCCAAGGCGTCCTGAAAACAGGCGTATCATGCCCAAGCTTTCTCCAAAGCTCTTCGGAGATATGGGGCGCGAACGGGGCAATAAGGAGGACAACCGCCTCAACTGCTTCCCTGAATACCTTTGCGTCTATTTCCGAGTTCCTGTTCTGGAACTGGTACAGGGCATTTACAAGCTCCATTATCGAGCTTATGGCAGTATTGAAATGGAACCTCTCGCCGATATCCTGCGTCACCTTGCTTATTGTCTTATGCGTGACATGGTGGATATCTTTAGGCGCGCCCTCAAGGGAGCCGTCTTTCGAAGCATTATACGGTGCAGTCCTGTTAAGCTCTTCAAGGTTTTCTACGACAAGCCTCCAGACCCTTCCAAGGAACCTGGATGCGCCTTCGACACCCTCCTCGTTCCAGTCGAGGTCTTTCTCAGGAGGGGCGGCAAAGAGCGAGAACAGCCTTGTGGTATCCGCGCCGTATCTGCTTATTATCTTATCAGGGTCAACGACATTCTTTTTTGACTTGGACATCTTCTCAACCGCGCCGATTATAGCGGCCTTGCCGCACATCACGCATTTGCCGTCCTTCACCTCTTCAGGGTACAGATAGCCGTGCTCAGGGCATTTTACGATTTCCTTGCAGACCATTCCCTGGGTAAGGAGGTTTTTAAACGGCTCATCAAAGTCATGCAGCCCAAGGTCTCTCAAGGCCTTGGTAAAAAACCTTGAATACAGAAGATGAAGTACTGCGTGCTCAATGCCGCCTATGTACTGGTCAACAGGCATCCAGTATCTTGCCTCGTTCTTATCAAACGGGAGTCTGTCATTCTTAGGGGAAATATATCTGAGGAAGTACCACGAAGAGTCAACAAAGGTATCCATGGTATCTGTCTCACGCCTTGCGGAAGAACCGCAGTTCGGGCATTTCACATTGGCAAAGTCAGCGGCTGAGGCAAGGGGTGACAAGCCTTTTCCGGTAAGCACGACATTTTCCGGCAGTATTACGGGAAGCTGGTCATCAGGCACCGGCACTGTGCCGCACTTGTCGCAATATATCATGGGTATGGGGCAGCCCCAGTATCTCTGCCTTGAGATACCCCAGTCCCTGAGCTTGTAATTGATTGACCTTTTGCCTGCCTTTTTCTCTTCAAGGTGGTCTATGATGGCATCCATAGCCGCCGTATTAGGGAGGCCGTCAAAAATCCCTGAATTTGCCATTATGCCTTCATCGACATATGCCTTATCCATTGAAGCAGGGTCAAGCTCTACATCAGCCGGGTTTATGACCACTTTTATCGGAAGCCCGTAGACCTTTGCGAACTCAAAGTCCCTCTGGTCGTGGGCAGGCACTGCCATGACCGCGCCTGTACCGTACTCCATCAGTACGAAATTGGCAACATATACAGGCACCTTATCTCCGGTAAGCGGATTAATGCAATAAGTTCCCGTAAATACGCCCTCTTTTACAATGTCCTCTGGGTTTATCCTCTGGTTCTTTGATTCGCCTTTGACCTTTGCTACAAACTTCTCAACCTCTTCCCTTCTGTCGGGAGTGGTTATCTTTTCTATTGCAGGATGTCCCGCAGCAAGGCTCATGAATGTTACGCCAAAAAGGGTATCAGGCCTTGTCGTGAATATCTTTATTGATTCATCAGAGCCTTCGAGCCTGAAATAAACCTCCGCGCCAGTGCTCTTGCCAATCCAGTTCCTCTGCATGATAAGGACCTTTTCAGGCCAGCCCGGCATCCTGTTAGTGCAGTCAAGCAGTTCCTCGGCGTATTCGGTAATCTTGAAAAACCACTGCTCAAGCTCTTTTATCTCAACTACTGAATCGCACCTCCAGCAAAGCCCGTCCTCGACCTGTTCATTTGCCAGAACAGTTGAACAGCCGGGACACCAGTTGACAGAAGAGCGTTTCTTATAGGCAAGCCCTTTCTCGTAGAGCTTGAGGAATAGCCATTGGTTCCATCTATAATATTCAGGGGAGCAGGTAGCGACCTCCCTGTCCCAGTCGTAGCTCAGGCCCATGCGCATGAGCTGTTTTTTCATATTCTCTATATTTTCATATGTCCATTTGGCAGGATGGATTCCGTGCTGGATGGCTGCGTTCTCAGCGGGAAGGCCGAAGGAATCCCATCCCATGGGATGAAGGACATTCTTGCCCCTCATCATCAGGAACCTTGATATTACATCCCCGATGGAATAGTTCCTGACATGGCCCATGTGTATCTTGCCTGACGGGTAGGGGAACATCTCAAGGACATAGTACTTTTCCTTTTCAACGGTATCCTTTGTGCTGAATGCCTTGTCCTTTTCCCATACGGACTGCCACTGGGACTCGATAGCCTTATGATCGTATTTCTCAGTCATTTATCCCCTCTTTGAAGAAGAAAATTTCAATTAGCCCAATTGGATTTTTTACCATTAAACAGACAATTTTTCAAACAAAAAAGGGGATTTGCAAGGGATAGAGGTGAGTTGGAAATTATTTGAGGTGGCATTCAAGGCACAGGCGGCTCCCTGTGTTATCCATCACAAGCATGGGATCAGGCGCAGGCGGGGAATTTTGCCTGATGAGTGAAAGGAGCTGATGGTTTGTCTGGGAATAAGGCACATGGCATGTACCGCAGCCTATTGTGTTGGAGTAGAGCTTAATACTTGGCAAAAGGGAGCTGGCGGGCCTTAAGCCTTTGTTGGTGGCGGCAATGGCAGCATAATCAACTCCTATTGGGTGGTCGCAGTCAGGCAAAGAGCAAACGCTTAAGGTAATATCGCTTGCTATCGCGGCATCGTGGCAGCTCATGCATTCTATTGTCTCCATATCAAGCGCGCCTGCTTCAGAGAATGCGCCAATAAACATATAAACACAGACAGTCATCAGAAGAAGTTTACACTTTTTCATGTCCTCTCCGAACCTGCCTTTTGAGGTATTCAGAAAATTATTCAGAGCTTAACAGCAAAGGCGATTATGTCAAGTTGAAGGATTTCCGTTTATTCTACAAACAATTACAAACACGAAAAACTTGGCTTTAATTATTTTCGGCTATCTGCTAATATTGCTTTGGAGGTACTTTATGAGGCGGATAATATTACTCGTACTGCTTGTTTTTATGATTACGGGATGCTCAGGGAAAAACGGCAGCAAAGAAGCTGAACAGCTTAACCTTGAGCCTAAGGTCGGGGCAGCGGCAACTGATTTCCTATACAGGGACATGGATGAGAAGCCCTTCAGATTATCAGGGAAGAAAGGCTCGGTCGTGCTCCTGTATTTCTGGAGGATGAAGTGCGAAGACTGCAAGGACGCTATGAAGTCCCTTGAAGAGCTTCACCTTAAATATAAGGACAACGGGCTTATCGTAGCAGCAGTAGGGGCTGACACGATGCACAGCTCTCCGATAAACGATGTCCGGGAATTTCTTTCAAGGAACAAATTTACCTTTATTGCCATGCGTGATGATGAAGGCTTTGTTTCAGAGGCTTTCGGGGTCATACAGGCCCCTGTGGCCTATGTGATAGACAAAAACGGCGTGATAGCCGCCATTGTAAAAGGAAAAACAGACTGGATGAGCGCAGAGAACACAAAGCTCATCGAATCTCTCCTGAAATAACCTTCACACACCAAGCCCTGCCTGAAAAGGCAGGGCTTTTTATATTTCCAACGGAGGAGATTAAATACCGATGATAGAAGCCATTAGAAAGAGAAGGTCTGTAAGGGCATTTCTGAAAAAAGCGGTTGAAGAGGAAAAGCTTAAGGAAATACTGCGCTCAGCCATGTTTGCGCCCACATCATGGGGCACAAAGGCATGGGAGTTCATAATCGTAAAAGAACCTGACACAAAAAAAATGCTTTCAGAGGCAACCGCACACGCACATTTCGTAAAGGACGCCCCCCTTGTGATAGTCATCTGCTATAATAATAAAGTAGGCAGAAGGTTCAGGGAAGACTCCTCGATTTGCGCCGAGCACATCCATCTTGAAGCGGTAAATCAGGGATTGGCAAGCTGCTTTGTTCAGGTGGCTGACGCAGGAGACCCTCCGGGAAGCGCAGAGCCGCGCATAAAGGAACTCCTTGGAATACCTGAAGGCTTCAGGGTGCAGTGCATGATGCCGATAGGCTATGCAAAGAGGGAGCTTAAGGAACACAGGGACAGCGAATTCGATAACTCTAAAATACGGAAAAATTCTGAACTTAAAAACCCCAACCATGAAAGACACCTCAAAATCCCTGAAAGAGCTGTTGGATGAAAACGCCCGGCTCAGTAAAAGAGTCTCTGAACTGGAATCAAGGCTATCTCTGTGCGAGAAAGACATTTTCTCAGAAAGGGACATCCTGAAAAAGATTCTGGAGATACTTCCCGTTGGCGTTTGGATAACTGACAGGAACGGAAAGATAATCCAGGGAAATCAGGCAGGCAGAAATATCTGGGCAGGCGAAAGGCTTGTCGGCATCAACAGATATGGAGAATACAGGGGCTGGTGGGCTGATACGGGCAAACCCATAGCGCCCGAGGAATGGGCGGCAGCCCGCGCGATAATAAAAGGTGAAACATCGCTTAATGAAAGGGTCGAGATAGAGTGCTTTGACAAGACCCACAAATTCATACTCAACTCCGCCGTACCCATCAAAAATGAAAAACACGGAATAATCGGGGCGATAATCGTAAATCAGGATCTTACGGATATAATCAAAAGCGAAAGGGAACAGGAAAGGCTGTTTGCAGAACTTAAAACCGCGTTTGAAAAAGTAAATGTGTTGAGCGGCCTGCTGCCCATCTGCGCCAGCTGCAAAAGGGTTAAAGACGACCATGGACACTGGAAGCCTGTTGAGAGATTTATCGAGGAACGCTCAAATGCCGAATTCACTCACAGCCTTTGCCCTGACTGCGCAAGGAAGCTCTACCCTGATTTCTTCAAAAAAGGACATGAAAAAAAATAATCAGAAATAAAGGTTAAGGCTTAAATTTATATCATTTGAAAGAAAGCGGTCGAACTTCTCTCTTTTAATGCCGAACTTTATAGCGCTGTTCGGATTTATCGTAAACCTCTGGTTCAACTCGGCTGAATAGATGCTGTGCCTGTCCCCTGCCCCGAAGCCCACTGCCCTGCCCTCAAACTGTATCTTCCACATGGGAGTTATTGGTTTTAAAATCCCGACAGAAGCCCCAATACCAATTGAGTAGCCGTCCTCAAGGCTGTTTGAAAACTTGGCTTCAGGCTCTATGAATGAATAAGCAAGCCCGTTTGCCATAAACCTGTAGCTCAGCCCGGGCCCTCCATTAATTCTGTAAGTCGTCCTGTGCGCGCGCTTTTCAAACTCTTCCCGTTCAATGCCTGTATTTATCTTCCATGAAATAGGTTTGAAAAATCTTCCCCTCTCCGCTATGGAGACGATATCGACAAGAGTAAACCTTTCAAGCGAGAATTTGCGTTCAGTGTAGTTATAACGCACCTCGGTGTCCATAAATGTTATAGCGGCACCCGGAAGGTACCCTGCATCAGGGTCAGTGAGGTCATGGTTTGCAGGGCGAAGCCGAAGGCTCTGATACACTGCCCCTTTCCTGGCCCCAATCCCGACAGCGGCCCGTGAAGACCCATGCCCTGCCTCAGGCGGAGCCGGAGTAGGTATCTCGTATGAATCTGCCTTTCCTGCCTTGCTCCTTGCGGCCAGGATGCTTAAATACAATTTCAGGTATTCGTCCTTGCCTATCTTCTTTTTGGAGTAGGAATACTGAAGGTACTCGGCGGAAAGGTCGAGTGTCTTTATCCTGTCTTCCCTTGTGATACCACTGTTCTCAAATACCTCATCAGGAGAGACCTTTTTTTCCGCCACATCCATCGCAAGATACTGGAATCGGGGTTCTGTCCTCTCCTCGATAAACCTTATGCGGGTAGCCTTGGCGGGCCTGTAGACAAGCTCCTTTTTATCGAGCTTTGTCTTTTGTACGGCCCTTATCGTATCCATCGGAATTACCCACGGCGGGAGCATATCCGAAAGCTCGACATCAGGCCTGCCTGCCTCAAGTACAAGAAGGAGATTATAGGAGCAGTTCTCGTCAAAGAAATAATAATAAGAATAGACGCTCCTGAGCTCCCACATATGGAGGACGATTTTTCTAACCTCTTCGGGTGTGAAATTGAGCCTGTACTCCCACATATCCCTGTTCTCCATGCTGCTGTACTCTTTTATCTTTTCATAATAAGGCAGTATCCCGAAAAATCCCTCGTAATAGCCGAAGATGCCTTTGACGGCAAATAGCATTCCGTTGGTCTCATTTGTAAAGGCGGAATAATTAACAGCGTATGAGAGGAGCTTGCTCTCAGCGGAAGAATCTATCCTCAGAAGCGTATGGCCGAACATTGAAGCAGGGCTGTTCATGTGGGATACAGGGAAGATTAGGACGGCTGACTCCGGCTTTAAATTATTCCAAAGCTCATCGAACTCAGCGCACTGCTCTTTTGGCAGTTTCTCCTCACTTATCGCAAGCTCTGTTTTAAGCCAGTTAAATCTTGCGATAAACCTGCACTGCGGATGCCTGTCGCCGCTTTCTTCAGTAGAGAAAAAAGCCCTGACAGTAGCATCAAGCTCATTTTTAGGATTTCTTTTGCCGTCTTTTGAAAGGAAAAATTCAGGGTCGTCAATAAGGCTTTCAAACCCGCGCACTGTCTTTTTGTAGTGCATGAGCACGAGCCAATCCCGTTTTTCGTGCAGTTTCAATTCAGAGGCTTTTTCTACAAGATTGTCTATGTAAGGGTCTGCGAAAGCCGGAGGAGCGAAAAAGGCCAGTAAAATAAAAAGCCATGCGGCTTTTAAAAATACTCCGCATGGCTTTTTATTTTGGGTAGGATATTTCAAATCAGTTTATGAGCGCGAGGCTATATCCGCGATATTGTCGATTACTTCGGAAGACTGGATTTTTTCAGATGTATAAATATTGGTGAAGTTGGCCTGAAGAAGCGCGTAGAACCCGTCTCTTTGGACAGCCGGAACCGCCATAAGCTCGGCAAGGGCGTCAAGAGCCTCTCCTTTGCCTGTGGCTATGTCCTGCGCGAGAGTGTCCATGTTATCGGCTACAAACTTCTCCATCCTCTCATTTTTTACAATTTTAGAGGGCTTGCTGCAGCCCAGAGTCCCTGATGTAATACCAAAGGTCTGGTTGCCTAATATTCCGTTCGTTGTCACGGCAAGGACCTGAAATAAAATCGAATCCTGCCCTATTTCCTGAAAAAGCTGATTTCCCAGGCCACAGCCTGTATTTGTGTTATAACCCTGGGCTGATGACTGGACCGGCAGAACCATACTACCCGCAAAGAACGCAAGAGCGCAACCAACTACGATAAATCTTTTCATTCAGCACCTCCGTTAAAAGTTTTCTAACTTTTATAACTTATGGCACAGGATGTCAACACAATTTATTAAAGCATTTAAACAGGACACTTTGCCATGCAACCTTTTTTAAGGGTTGCATGGCATTTCAATAAAAGATGGGTTATAAACTTGCCTTAATATCTGCGATATTATCTATTACCTCAGCCGACTGAACATTGTCAGAGGTATATATCTTCTTGAAGCTTGACTGAAGCACTGATTTAAAAGTCGCCTTCTTTTCAGCAGGCACATTCATAAGCTCCGTAAGCGCTGAAAGGGCTTCGCCTTCACCGGCCGCGATATCCCTTGCAAGGGAATCCATATTATCGGCTACGAATTTATTGAGCCTTTCATTATATACAAATCTTGAGGGCTGGGTACAGCCGAGCGTGCCTGAGGAGATGCCGAATGTCTGGTTTCCAAAGGTGCCGTTTGTTGTAACGGCGAGCACCTGAAATACTGTTGTGTCTTTTTCTTTCAGGATCATGTTGCCGAGGCCGCATCCCACATTGGTGTCAAATGTGCTCTGGGCTGCTGAGTAGCCGGGCATAAGGGTTACGGCGAACAAGGCCAGTGAGCAACCGGTCACGATAAGTCGTTTCATTTAAATACCTCCTGAAGGTTTTTTTAATAAGTAACTATATTCCTAAAACAGCCCTTGTCAACTTACCGGCGCCAATATTTTCTGCAGAATGCCGATAAATAAATTACAAAACACCGGCCTGTAAAAAAGTTTTACAGGAAAGCTACATGGGATATAAACAGCATTACAGGCAGACCTTTTTTGAACTTATGAATTTTGCTTAAAAGATGCGTTTTCCAGGTCCCGACAAGTTTCATTTGTATATTTTTTTTATTTCCGCTTGCTTCCGAGAATAAAATTGTAAATTTATTTTACAGTCTCCATGCGCCTTTGCCTGTAAATTTGCGAAAAGGGTTTACAACCCTAATATGAGTAGATTTTTCATCCTTTCAAAAGCCGTTGTTTTCCAACTTTTTTAATTTGGCACTCTGTTTGCAATTACTCACAACAGATACTTAAAAAACCGCAGGAAGAAAGGAGGATGAAAAAAATGGTAAAAGCTAAAACACTTCTCAAGGGGGCAGCATTCGTACTCAGCCTTACGCTTATGAGCCCGGCTCTCAGCATGGCAGGCGTAAACGGCAATGGTAACCACTGCTACACATGCAATGGCCACGGTAACGGCAATCACGAAAACGGCAATGGGAATAATCACAGGGCTCCTGAGCCCGGCACCCTCCTTCTCCTTGGAAGCGGCCTCGCAATGCTCTACACACAGAGGAAGAGGCTTTCAAAGTAATTATTTTAAAATGGAAAAAAAAACAGCCGCCCTCGTTTGAGGGCGGCTGTTCCGTTTTTAATTTATTTATTTCTTATGAAAGCAAGCTGCCTACTTCCGCCACAGCCTCTTCCACCTTGACCAACTTCACCTGTCCGCTTTTTCTTTCCTTTATCTCGACAAGTCCCTGCTTAAGGTTTCTCTCTCCAATCGTCACCCTGACAGGGATACCTATAAGGTCGGCATCCTTGAATTTAACGCCTGCCCTCTCATCCCTGTCATCGAGAAGCGCGTCAATGCCCTTATCCTTGAGGGCGCCATAGATTGCCACAGCTGTTTTGGAAGTCTCTTCATCTTTGATATTTACCGCCACGACCTCACAGCCGAACGGCGCAAGAGGCTTGGGCCAGATTATGCCGAACTCATCGTGGTTCTGTTCGATTGCCGCCGCTGCTGTCCTGCCTATCCCAATGCCGTAGCATCCCATGATGATAGGCCTTTCCTTGCCTTCCTCATCAAGGAATGTGGCCCCCATGGCCTCGCTGTATTTTGTGCCAAGTTTAAAGATATGGCCGACCTCTATCCCTCTTTTTATCTCAAGATGCCCGTTGCACCTTGGGCAGAGGTCTGCGTTTACCGCATTCCTGATATCAGCATATGTTGCCTTGAAATCCCTTGAGGGGTTTACATTTATAAGGTGAGCGTCAGCCTCATTCGCTCCTGTTGCCCCGTTAACGATATACTTAATGCTGTTATCAGCATATACAGGTATCTTAAGCCCGATAGGGCCAGCAAAGCCTGTAGGAGAGCCTGTGGCCTCTCTTACCTGCCCCTCTTCAGCAAGCTTTACCCATGATGCGTCCGTTATATTTTTAAGCTTTATCTCATTTAATTCATAATCGCCTCTTACAAGGGCAGCCACAAGCCCTTTATCAGTATCATAGATAAGGGTCTTTATCAGCTTCTGAGGGGCTATTTTTAGATACCCGCTTACCTCTTCTATGGTCTTTTTACCGGGTGAGGACACCCTTTCAAAAGGCTTAGGGGCTTCAGTTGATTTTGAGTCAGCTTCCCTCACCTCAGCCCTCTCGACATTGGCTGCGTATGAGCATGTATCACAACTTGCTATGGCATCCTCACCGCTTTCAGCCAGGACAGTAAACTCATGGGAGAACCTTCCGCCGATTGCGCCCGTGTCAGCCTCAACAGCCTTAAAGGCAAGCCCGCACCTCTCAAATATCCTTTTGTATGTCTCATACATATTCTGGTACTCAAGGTCTGCGCTCTCATCGGTCGCGTGGAATGAGTACGCGTCCTTCATTGTGAATTCCCTGCCCCTCATCAGGCCGAAACGGGGGCGTATCTCATCCCTGAACTTTGTCTGTATCTGATACAGGTTTAAAGGCAGTTCGCGATATGAGCGCACTTCCCTTCTCACCATATCCGTTATAACTTCCTCATGCGTTGGTCCCAGGCAGAACTCCCTGTCATGCCTGTCCCTGAAACGCAGGAGTTCCTTGCCGTACTGCTCCCATCTGCCGCTTTCCTGCCACAGTTCAGCAGGTATAACTACGGGCATGCTCACTTCCTGAGCGCCCGCCCTGTTCATCTCCTGCCTTACTATCTCTTCGACCTTATTGATTACCCTAAGGCCAAGCGGCAGGAGGTTATATATGCCTGCGGCGACTTTCCTTATCATGCCTGCCCTCATCATAAGCTTCTGGCTTATGACATCAGCATCAGCGGGGGTTTCCTTCAGAGTGGGTAAAAGCATTTTTGAGAAACGCATGGTCCGAAATTCCTCTTAAGTTTTTTATTTTGAAAAATATTGAAATGAATGAAAGGCCGGTTTTGCCGGCCCTTCACTCGATTGCTTATGTTGCTAATAATAACCTTACAGGTTATTATCAAATATCTTTATCTTGGATTTCTCCCTAAGGCCTTTAAGCCACACATTCAGGGCCTCATCCTGCTTCTCAGCCAAAAGCCTGCCCTTTATCTCTTCCTTCTTCGCCTCAAGGCCTAATTCATCGACCTCTTTTACGCTATTGAGCTTGAAGATATAATACTTCTTATTATTTGACAGCGCCTCAGGATACGGGGCAGTTGTGGTAAGGTCTAAAAGCCCTTCCTTATCGCCAAGGAAGATCCCTGTCTTTGGCATGAAGCCTTCAGCCTTGCTGAAAAAGCCTGTCTGCTCTACCTTTAGCTTCTCAGCCTTTGCTGCGTTAGTGAAGTCCTCTCCGCCCTTTACCCTTTTTAAAAGCTCATCGGCCTTTTTGCCTGCTTCGGCGTATGCCTTCTCAGCCTTGAGCGCGTCTTTTACTTTTCCAGCTATCTCGGCATAATCAGGCACATGGGAATCAACCTTCTCAACCGATTTGATAATGAAAGCGCCTTCAGGCGTTTCAATGGGCTTGCTTACATCCCCTGCCTTAAGGGTGAATACTACATCCCTGAGCATCTCATTCCTTACAATCTCTACCTTTTTGTCGTCTTCGGTAAAGAAATCGGTTGAGGCGAATTTAAGATTCTTTGCCGAGGCAGCCTTCTTCATCTCATCAATTGATTTGGCAAGCTTAAACGGGCTTTCAAGGCTTGCGAGAGCCTCTTTTGCCATTGTCTGGCCTTTTTGCACGGCAAGCACGCGCTTGATGGCGGGCTCTGCCTGCTTAATAGGCACAAGCCCTGATTCCTTCTTATCCTCAACAAGGATTATGTGATAACCGAACTCTGTCTCTATGACATTGCTGACCTCGCCTTTCTTCATTGCAAAGGCGGTCTCCTCAAAGCTCTTTATCATTATCCCCTTCTGGAACCAGCCGAGCTCTCCGCCCTGCTTAGCGCTTCCCGGGTCCTGTGAATACGCCTTGGCAAGCTCAGCGAACTTGCCGCCGTTCTTCACCTTGGCAAGGACTTCCTCTGTTTTTTTCTTTGCCTCATTCTTTGCCTTTTCCTTGTCAGCCGCATTGGCATCAGGCCTTATAAGGATATGCCTTGCCTTGATAGCGCCGGGTATCTCAAACTGTTTTGAGTTCCTGTTATAGTATGCCTCTACCTCTTCCGGAGTGAATTTAGCCTGTTTTGCCATATCATTATAATTGGCGTAGGCGTAAGCTACTTTCACCTTTGCAGGCACCATAAATGCGGAACCGTTCTTCTTTAAGTACTCCTTCGCTTCATCGTCGGTAACATTTATTTTGGAAGCAAGGCTTGCTCCGTCAACAGCAATGAAGTCAAGATTGATCTTTCTGTTGTCTTTCAGGTAAGCCTTTTTCACATCCTCGTCCGTGACCTTTATATCTTTTACTATCCGGTCGCGCATCTTCGCGGTTACGAGGTCGTTCTCAATGCCCTTTTCAAAATCAGCGGGCTTTATGCGATTGGCGTTTAAGACCTGAAAATATGTATCCTTATCAAAAGCCCCGTTCTTGCTGAACATGGGAATTGATTTTATGGATTCCTGAACCTCTTCCTCAGTAGCCTTTATCCCCTGCCTGTCAGCTTCTTTTATTGCAAGGCTCCTGTTTATCAGGATATCCAGGGCTCTCTGCTTAAGGTTCATCTTCTTGGCAAGTTCGTCTGTAAACTGCTCCTTGAAGGTGTTTTTGAAGTATTCAACCTCCCTGTTATAAAGATTTACATAATCTTTAACCGGGATCTGCTCTCCATCCACCTCGGCCACCGCTGCCTGAGTCGGGCCGCCATTGCCTGTGGGGCCTATGCCCCAAAATACAAAAACAATTATTATCGCGGCGAAAGCTAACAATATAATAACCGAATTACGCCTCTTCCTGATACTTTCGAGCATCAAACCCTCCTGTAATTTCTGTCACGGAAAAATTTCCTTTAATTGACTATGATAATGAATTTTCTTTATAAATTCAACTTTTTTATATAATTTTATCCTTGCTAAAAGGTTTTGTTTTCTGTTAATATTTTTTAGATTAGTATGTAGATTAGCTTTATTAATCAAGTTTTTAAGGAGAAAACATGTTCAACTATATTTTAGGTCTTTTTTCAAATGACCTTGCCATAGACCTCGGTACAGCCAGCACCCTCATTTATGTCAAGGGAAAAGGCATAGTATGCAATGAGCCTTCAGTCGTTGCCGTTAAAAAGGACGGCAGGGGCAAAAGAGTACTGGCAGTCGGAAGGGAAGCAAAAGCGATGCTGGGCCGCACCCCGGGCAACATTGCCGCCATACGGCCTCTTAAGGACGGCGTTATCGCCGACTTTGAAGTAACCGAGGAAATGCTTAAGTATTTCATAGCGAAAGTCCACAACAGAAGGCTTCTCGTAAGGCCAAGGATAATTGTCGGAGTGCCTTCAGGCATCACACAGGTCGAAAAAAGAGCGGTAAGGGAATCAGCCTACTCCGCAGGCGCGGCAGAGGTTTACCTCATTGAAGAGCCGATGGCAGCGGCAATCGGCGCGGGCCTTCCCATCACAGAGCCTTCAGGCAACATGATAGTCGATATCGGCGGCGGCACCTCTGAAATAGCCGTCATCTCACTGGCAGGCATTGTGCAGGCAAAATCAATAAGAATAGGCGGAGATAAGCTCGATGAGGTTATCGTCCAGTACATAAAGAGAAAATACAACCTCTCAATCGGCACAGGCGTAGCCGAGGTCATTAAGATGACCCTTGGCCTTCCGATGCCCGATGAAAAGACGGAAAAACTTGAGATAAAGGGCTCAAACCTCATTACAGGCATCCCCACGACCCTTGAGATCGAATCAGGCGAAATAAGGGAAGCATTGAACGAACCCATCAACGCGCTTATCGAGGCTGTAAAGCATGTGCTTGAGACAACACCCCCTGAGCTTGCGGCTGACCTCGTTGACAAGGGAATCGTGCTTGCCGGCGGCGGCGCCCTGCTCAAAAACCTTGATGTGATACTAAGGGAAGAGACACAGCTGCCTGTTACGATAGCAGACGACCCGCTTACCTGCGTTGTCAAAGGCGCGGGCAAGGTACTTGATGAGATGAGGCTCCTTAAAGAGGTTACAATTCCTAACTAAGCTCCACAAAAGAATTTTACTTCGGATTAAGATTTCCTAATGCGGTCAGAACGGAATAATATAAGCGGTTTTTTTAAAAAGCATCAGCTCATTATAATATCGATATTTCTGGCCCTCTTTTCCCTTCATCTGGCCCTTACGGATAAGAAAGAGGTCGCACGGGGCTATGTTTTAAAGGAAATCCTCTCGATTACGGTAACTCCGGTACAGCGTTTCGCGCTCGGCGCCCAGAATATTGTAAAAGGGGTATGGGACGGGTACATAAACCTCGTCTGGGTAAATAAAGAGAACGAGTCCCTTAACAAGACCATCCTTGCCCTCCGTGAAGAGAACAACAGATTAAAAGAGGATGTGAACCTTAACTCAAGGCTCAGAGAGATACTTGAGTTCAAGGAGGCCATGCCTTTTAAAACAGTTGCGGCAGGCATTGTCAGCTATAACATGGAGCGGTGGACAAGGGTCGTCACGCTTGACAAGGGCAAAGACGCAGGCATCGGAAAAGACATGGCTGTAATCGGCCCAACAGGCGTCATCGGCAAGGTTCTCGATGCGAACAGCCATACCTCAAGGGTGCTCCTTATAACCGATCTCAGGTCAAATATAGACATACTTGTGCAGCGCTCAAGAATAAAAGGCGTTATCGAAGGCAATGGCACAAGCGGACTGGTACTGAAGTACATAAGGCAGGTCGATGATGTGAAGATAGGAGACCAGGTGCTGACCTCCGGCCTTGCCGGCATCTTTCCCAAAGGGCTCATAGTAGGGGAGGTCTCAAATATTGAAAAAGGGACGGACAATTTCTTCAAGCATATAGAGGTGCGGCCTTCCGCGGATATGCAGAAGATTGAAGAGGTCCTTGTGGTTACTGATACCGGCTTTTTCGAAGAGTAGCGGCTTTACGGCGGCTCTCCCTCATATCGAACTCAACCGGTTTTATCCAATTTAAAACTTAACCGCCGCTGAACGCGGCCCAAGCCCCTTACTGGGCATATAGACTCCGGAACGGCAAATGAAAGAGTTTCTGATTTTCCTGCCACTCACAATATTGTTCTTGACCATCAAGAGCGCTCTTTTTCCCAATCTGCCGATGCCGGACCTCCCCCTTATTATCGTCTTCTATATGGCGTACAGCAAGGCTTCGGTCGAAGGGGCGCTGATGGGCTTTGTGCTCGGCTACCTCGACGATGCTTTTAACGGCGGCATCATAGGCTCAAGTTCATTCGCACTCGTATTCATCTTTCTGGCTGTCCACCTCACCTCAAAAATGATGCAGTTTACTACACCGGGAACAAGGGCCATAGGTGCCGGAATTGCCGCGCTCGTAAAAGGCGCGCTGACATATGCGGTCCTGCGGTTTACCAATATTGATGTCTATTTCCTCGGCCATGTAATCCTGCAGGCTATCATAACAGGCGTTTTTGCCCCTGCTATCATCACCCTTCTTATGAGGCTTACGTCTTTTACAAGCCCGCGCAGGTTCAAGGGTAATATAAATTGAACGGCTATTTCAAAGATAAAGAACCAAAAGAATTCAAACAAAGGATCTTTATCACCAATGTAATCGTGGTCCTTGTGTTCTTCACCCTTGCCGTGCGCCTATGGTATCTTCAGGTAAAGGAGAACGAGCACTATAACGAGCTTTCCCTTAACAACAGCACTCGCCTTGTAAAGTCCCCTGCCCCAAGGGGCGTCATCTATGACAGGCTCGGCATAAAAATAGCCGAGAACCGCCCCGGCTTTGACCTATATCTCGTACCAGAAGATGTAAAGGATTGGGTCAAGACCAAGGCAATGCTTAAGGAACTTGTCGAGATAGATGACGAGACCATCGAAGAAAAACTGAAAAAATCCAAAGGCAGACCGCCCTTTCAGGCAATCACCCTGAAAGAAGACCTCTCGTGGGAAGAGACCGTCAGGGTTGAAAGCTATAAATACGAGATGCCCGGCATTATCCTCGATGTCGCCCCAAAGAGGTCGTATATCTTTGGAGAAACCACGGCGCACCTTATCGGCTACCTTGGCGAGATAAGCGAAAAAGAACTTAAGGACAGGGAAGGCGGACCAATAAGGTACTCTCAGGGAGACCTCATCGGCAAATACGGGCTTGAGAAGTCCTTTGAAGAAGAGCTTAAGGGTATTGACGGAGGCAAGGATGTCGAGGTAGATGCCCTTGGAAGAAAGATAAAGGTCGTCAAATACGCCCCTTCATACCCGGGCAACAACATGAAGCTCACAATCGACATCAAGACGCAGGTTGCTGCATGGGCTGCGCTCAACGGCAAGGTCGGTGCCGCAGTTGCGATGGACCCTAAAACAGGCAAGGTCCTTGCTATGGTAAGCACCCCCACCTTTGACCCGAATGCCTTGTCAACCGGCATCTCGAAGGATGAGTGGAAAGAGCTGATTGAAAACCCGCTCAACATCTTAAATAACAGGGCAATACAGGGGCAATACCCCCCTGCTTCAACATACAAGCCGATACACGCGGCAGCCGCGCTGGAAGAAAAGGTCATAACGCCTTCCACCATGATACTCTCAGGCCCCTCATTCAGGTTTGCGGGAAGGGATTACAGGGATTGGAAGGAAAAAGGCCACGGCATAATAAATGTCCACAGGGCAATCGTCGAGTCATCCGATACATTCTTCTATCAGGTCGGCCTGAAGCTTGGGATAGACAGGCTCGCGGACTATACCAAAAAATTCGGTTTCGGGACAAAGACGGGGATAGAGCTTTTAAATGAAAAATCAGGGCTTGTCCCCTCATCTGAATGGAAGCAGAAGGCATACGGAGTAAAGTGGTACGAGGGAGAGACCATTTCAGTCTCAGTGGGCCAGGGCTATATGCTCACCACTCCGCTGCAGCTCCTCGGCGCCTATGCGGCAATCGCCAATGGTGGCACTCTTTACAAGCCCCAGCTCATAGAAGAGATAAAAACGCCTGACGGCAGGGAGTTAAGGAAGTACACCGGCCCCGAAGAAAATGGGCATCTTGGCATCTCGGAAGCGACAATGGCAATTGTACGGGACGGGTTAAGAGGCGTTGTACATGATGACGGCGGCACAGCGCACTTTTTAAAAGCTGCAAACCTTAAAATAGCCGGTAAAACAGGCACTGCACAGGTCTCAAGGCTTATAAAAAGAACAAAGAATGTAGAATCGATTGCATATAAACACCGCGACCACGCATGGTTTGCGGGCTTTGCCCCTTATGACGACCCGCAGATAGCGGTGGTGGTAATAGTCGAGCACGGGGGATTCGGAGCAAGCGCGGCAGCGCCTGTGGCGAGGGAGCTTTTCAAGGCATATCTTGAGAAAGATACCCCTGAGAGCGGCATCACCACTGACCCGAACGCGCCTCAGGTCGTGCCGATTTTCGCCCCGGGCAAAGATGAGGAGATTGGAGACTGATGATAGACAGACGCCTCTTTACATATTTTGACTGGGCAACGCTGACCATTGTATTGGCGCTTGTGCTTGTAGGCTTTGCGAGCGTTTACAGCGCAACACACATACACATGCCCGGCATATACAAAAAAGACATCTACTGGGTGATAATAGGCTCCGTGCTGATGTTCACTGCTATCATACTTAACTACGGGTTCCTTGAACGGTCTGCTTACTTCATATACGGCGGCTCAATTCTGATATTGATATCCGTATTTTTCATAGGAAGCTCTTTCAGCGGCGCAAAGAGATGGATATCCTTCGGTTTCTTCACCCTCCAGCCCTCTGAGCTTGCGAAACTTGCCCTTATCATAATACTGGCCAAGTACTTCAGCGCCAAGGACGCCCCCCAAAAAGGTCTGGAGCTGAAAGACCTGGCTGTTCCGGGCCTGCTGATGATAATACCGTTCCTTTTAATAGCCAAACAGCCTGACCTCGGCACAGGCATAATACTATGGATGATCTTCTGGTCAATGGCCTTCATGGCCAAGATAAGGACAAGGGTGATAATAGGGCTTGGAGTTGTCTTCGGCGCGCTTGCCCCTATCGGCTGGATGTTCCTTAAGGATTACCAGAAGGCAAGGCTCACAAGCTTTTTAAACCCTGATGCCGACCCGCTCGGCTCAGGCTACCACATCATGCAATCCAAGATAGCCATAGGCTCAGGCGGCGTATTCGGCAAGGGCTTCATGGAAGGCACTCAGGGCAAGCTCATGTTCCTGCCCGAGCACCACACAGACTTCATATTTGCCGTGCTTGCCGAAGAATGGGGTCTCATAGGCTCGATGCTTGTAGTCGGGCTGTTCCTTTCCCTTATCCTCTCAGGGCTTAATACGGCCAATACCGCAAAGGACAGGTTCGGGTTTCTCCTTGCCTTTGGCATATCATCCATGTTTTTCTGGCAGGCCGCCATTAATCTGGGCATGGTATCGGGCGTACTGCCCGTTGTCGGCGTACCGCTTCCGTTCCTAAGCTACGGCGGCTCATTCCTTATCACATCCATGATCGCGGCAGGGCTTCTGCTGAATATAAAGATGCGCAGGTTCATCTTCTAAGATTTTTAATCGTGTTGCCGGATAAAAAAGACCATGAAAAAAACACTTGTAAAATTCCTGGCTACAGGCACATATCTCGGCTACTCCCCTGTTATGCCCGGCACATTCGGCACATTATGGGGCATTCCCCTTGCCTGGTATGCGGACGGGCTTGGATTACAGGGTAAAATACTGCTTTTCTCAGTAGTTTTCCTTGCCTCTGTCTATATCGCAGGCGAGTGCTGCAGGATACTCGGAAAGCACGACCCTGGAAGCATTGTAATAGATGAGGTATGCGGATATCTTGTCTCCTTTGCCTTCATCCCGTTTACCCTTGCCAACGCAATATTAATCTTTCTTCTTTTCAGGTTTTTTGATATCCTAAAGCCCTATCCTGTAAGGCTTATTGACCGCAAGGTCAAAGGCGGTTCCGGCGTTGTGATTGATGATGTCGCTGCCGGCATATACGCAAATATTTCAGCTCATATAATACTGCGGTTTTTCTAAACCATGGCCAAAAACGCCGGACCTGAAGCCGAAATTGGAATACTTCTGAAAGAGCGGGGCCTGACGCTGGCCATAGCCGAATCCTGCACAGGAGGGCTGTTGTCGAGCATGGTCACCGATGTTGCGGGAAGCTCGGAGTATTTCATGGGCTCGGTCGTGGTATACAGTAACGATGCAAAGAAGCAGCTCCTTGGCGTAAAGGATGAGACCCTTAAGAAGTACGGGGCAGTATCAAGGCCAACGGCAACTGAGATGGCCCAAGGCATAAAAGAGAGATTCGGTACAAGGGTCGGGGTTTCCGTCACAGGCATAGCAGGCCCAGGCGGAGGCACCCCCAAAAAGCCGGTAGGCACAGTCTTCATAGGTGTTTCCACACCGAAAAAAATAACGGTAAAGAAATTCCTGTTCAAAGGAACAAGGAAAGAGATAAAAAAGCAATCCGCCCTGCAAGCCCTTGAGATGCTTAAGAGCGGTATTCTAAAGATAAAGCCGCTGGATAAGGAGCTTTAATACGAGGACATTCATAGCCATAAAATTGCCTGACGGGCTCATAGATGTAATAAAGGTCCTTCAGGCCGAACTTAAACAGCATGGAAGGCACCAGGTAACATGGGTAAAGCCTGAATCCATCCACCTTACCCTTAAGTTCCTTGGCGATATAGACCCGGCAAGGGTGGACGATATCAAGGCTGAACTCAATGCCTCTGCCCAGGGCATCGAGCCGTTCAGCTTATCGGTGGAAGGTGTCGGGGGCTTCCCTAACCTTAAGACCCCGAGGGTCATCTGGGTAGGCGTGAACAGGAATGAGGCCCTCTATAAACTGCAGAAAAACATCGAAGAGAGGCTCTCAAAGATAGGCTTTGAAAAAGAGGGAAAGCCTTTCCACCCTCACCTCACGCTCTGCAGGATAAGGACAATAGGAGATTCAAAAGAACTCGGCAAGGCCGTAACCGAGCTCAACCCTGAGATAAACCTTGATTTCAAGGTCAACTCCTTCAGATTATACAAAAGCGTACTCAGCCCCAAAGGCGCCGAATATACAATTCTACACGAGATTTTCCTCGGCAATAAGGCTGATTGAATATTAAGGAAGCTCTGATTAATTCTCGTTTCTGCTGTCATTGCGAGAAGTGAAACGACGAAGCAATCTCTAACTGCTTGATTTACTGAAAACCGGATTGCTTCGCTGCGCTCGCAAAGACTACTCAATGAATTAATCAGAGGTTCCTTAAAGAATAAGCAGATTTTTTCCGATATGAATAATTCCAACCCATAAAGGGAGGTAGAGTAGAGATGTCCAATCCGACCACATCAACAAACAAGAGCAAGGCAATCGAGCTGGCCATTAGCCAGATTGAAAAGCAGTTCGGCAAAGGCTCCATCATGAAGCTTGGCAAGGACGGTGTCCCTGTCGAAGTAGGCACAATCTCCACAGGCTCCACTGCCCTCGATATAGCTTTGGGAGTAGGCGGAGTGCCACGGGGAAGGGTTGTAGAGATATTCGGCCCTGAATCATCAGGAAAGACTACCCTCACCCTCCACATAGCCGCTGAAACGCAGAAAGCAGGCGGCACAGTGGCATTCATCGACGCCGAGCATGCCCTTGACCTTACATACGCCAAGAAGCTCAATGTAGATACGGATGAGCTGCTCCTCTCACAGCCCGACACAGGAGAGCAGGCTTTAGAGATAACCGATGTGCTCATCAGAAGCGGCGCGGTTGACTTAATCGTAATAGATTCGGTAGCGGCCCTCGTGCCAAAGGCTGAACTTGAGGGAGACATGGGAGATTCCCACATGGGGCTTCAGGCCCGCCTCATGAGCCAGGCATTAAGGAAGCTCACCTCAACCATCAGCAAATCAAATACCTGCGTAATATTCATCAACCAGATAAGGCACAAGATAGGCGTGATGTTCGGAAGCCCTGAGACCACCACAGGCGGAAATGCCCTGAAATTCTACGCTACCATCAGGATGGATATCAGAAAGACCGGCCAGATAAAACAGGGTGAGGGCGTAATAGGCAACAGGATCAGGGTAAAGGTCGTAAAGAACAAGCTCGCCCCTCCGTTCAGGGATGCCGAGTTCGATATCCTCTTTAACGAGGGCATCTCAAGAGAGGGCGACATACTGGACCTTGGCTCAAATGTCAATATCGTGGAGAAGAGCGGTTCATGGTTCTCCTATGACGGCGAAAGGCTCGGACAGGGCCGTGAGGCGGCAAGGACATTCCTCAAGGAGCACCCTGAGACAGCCGCTGATATCGAAAAGAAAATACTCCAGCATTACGGTATAAAAGCAGCAATCAAAGAGGAGTAAGCATCATGGCAGATATAGATCTAAGCTCAATATTGAATATAGCCGTAAAGGGCAAGGCCTCAGATGTGCATCTTAAGGCAGGCGTACCGCCAATACTGAGGGTGCATGGGCAGCTCGTGCCGATAAAGAACCACGACAGGCTTGCCCCTGACGAAGTCGCCAAGGTGGCGATGCGGATAATGAATGAGGCCCAGAAAGAGACCTTCAGGCAGCATCACCAGCTGGACATGGCATATAGCGTACCCGGCCTCGGCAGGTTCAGGGTCAATATATTCCAGCAGAGGGGCGCCGTAGGAATAGTCTTAAGGGTCATCCCAATCAAAATCCAGACATTCGATGAGCTTAATCTTCCAAAGGTGCTTGAGACCATTGCCAATGAGGTAAGAGGCCTGGTGCTCGTAACAGGAGTGACCGGAAGCGGAAAATCAACTACCCTTGCCGCTGTAATGGACCATATAAATAATCACAGGTCAGGCCATATAATAACGGCAGAAGACCCCATTGAGTTCCTGCACAGGGACAAACGCTGCATCATAAACCAAAGAGAGATCGGCGTCGACTCCCAGAACTTCTCAGAAGCTTTGAGAGGCGCGCTAAGGCAGGACCCTGACATCATAATGGTAGGCGAGATGAGGGACCTTGAGACAATAGAGATAGCCCTTACAGCCGCTGAAACAGGCCACCTTGTGCTCTCTACCCTCCACACGATAGACGCGATGGAGACAATAAACAGGATTGTATCAGTATTCCCTCCTTACCAGCAGAAGCAGATAAGGATACAGCTTGCAGGAGTCATCAAGGCAATCATATCCCAGAGGCTTATGCCGACAAAGGACGGCAAGGCAAGGGTCCCGGCGGTCGAGGTCATGGTAACTACCGCAAGGATAAGGGAGTGCATCGAGGACAAGGAAAAAACAAAAGATATTTCCGATGCCATCACAAAGGGATTTACAACCTACGGCATGCAGACATTTGACCAGTCAATACTTTCGCTCCTGAACAAGGGCCTTATCTCCTATGATGAGGCGTTGAAACAGGCCAGTAACCCTGCTGACTTTGCCCTTAAGGTCAAAGGCGTGACAGGCACAAGCGATATGGGCTGGAAAGATTTTGAAAAGGACGGACAGGGAGGCGCGCCTGCCCCTCCTGTCGGAGACATAGAGCGGTTCTAAAGATGAACCCTCCTTCGAGAATAAATGGCTGAAGAAAAGCCCGCCCACAAACAGGACGCATTGACCGTAGCGTTACGCTTCCTCTCATACAGGCCAAGGAGCGTATACGAGGCAAGCGAGAAACTTAAGTCAAAGGGCTTTAGTGAGCCTGAAATAAACTCAGCCCTTGACTATCTTTTAAAGTCGGGTTACTTAGATGATGAAAAATTCGCCGACCTCCTCCTCGGCTCACGGACAAGGAACAAGAACTGGGGATTAAGGAAGATAACGGCGGAACTTGATTCAAAGGGCATCTCAAAAGATATTATAAAAAAGATAGTCGGGGAAGTCGACAGCGCACAGGAGGCTCAGACCGCAAAGGCCGCCTTTGATAAATGGGTAAAAAAGAACAGGGCTCAAGCCCCTCTTGAGAGGAAAGAATTTGAAAAGGCTTTCAGGTTCCTCCATGGCAGGGGTTTTTCAACATCCGCCATTTTCAGCGTGCTTAACGGCTTTAAAAACGATTCCATTGAATAAGCCTTAACCATGCGTTTTCATTATAGAATCTTAAAAGCTTTCAGGTTAAAATAATCTATTAAGGTAGAATTATTATGAAATCCGGTGAAATAAGAAAAAGATTCCTTGAATACTTTCAGAGGAACGGGCATACGATAGTCCCCTCTTCAGGACTTGTGCCCAAGGGAGACCCCACTCTTCTTTTCACAAACGCTGGCATGGTCCAGTTCAAGGGCGTTTTCCTCGATGAAGAGAGCCGTGACTATAAACGGGCTACGACCTGCCAGAAGTGCATGAGGGCGGGCGGAAAACACAATGACCTTGAAAATGTCGGCAGGACTGCGCGCCACCATACATTTTTTGAAATGCTCGGCAACTTCTCCTTTGGAGATTACTTCAAGGAAGGTGCCATAGAGTTCGCCTGGGAATTCCTTACAAAAGAGATGAAGCTTCCCAAGGACAGGCTCTGGGTGACTGTCTTTGAGACCGATGACGAGGCTGCCCGGATATGGCAGAAAAAGGCAGGCGTATCGGCAGACAGGATAGTACGGCTCGGGGCAAAGGATAACTTCTGGTCAATGGGTGACACAGGCCCGTGCGGCCCGTGCTCTGAGATACTTATAGACCAGGGCGCTGAAGTAGGCTGCGGAAGGCCTGAATGCGCGGTTGGGTGCGACTGCGACAGGTTTTTAGAGATTTGGAACCTTGTCTTTATGCAGTACAACAGGAGCGCTGACGGCACCCTCGCCCCTCTTCCCAAACCAAGCATAGATACAGGCATGGGGCTTGAGAGGCTCTCAGCCGTAATGCAGGGCAAAAAGACAAATTACGACAGCGACCTCTTCCAGCCTTTGATCCATTACATAGAAGAGCTTACATCAGTCGGATACGGCACAAACGCTGACAACGATGTATCTATAAGGGCGATAGCAGACCACGCAAGGGCTATCACCTTCCTCATGACAGACGGAGTGCTCCCGAGCAATGAAGGAAGGGGCTATGTCTTAAGAAGGATATTAAGAAGGGCGGCAAGGCATGGCAGGTTCCTTGGGCTCAAAGAACCGTTCCTCTACAAGGTAAATGAAAAGGTAATTGAAGTCATGGGAGGCGCCTACCCAGAGATAACAAGGGCAAAGGACCTCATTTCAAGGGCAACAAAAGGCGAGGAAGAAAGGTTCTTCGAGACCCTTGAGCGCGGGCTTTCACTCCTTGACGAAGAAATTCGCATCCTCAAGGAAAAGAAGGCTACAGTTATCCCCGGAGATGTAGCTTTCAAACTCTATGATACATTCGGCTTCCCTGTTGACCTCACGGCTGACATCATCAGGAAAGAAAACTTCTCCATTGATGAAGAAGGTTTTAACAGATACATGGATGAGCAGAAGAAAAAGGCCAGAGCCGCATGGAAAGGCATGGAGGGCAAGGCGTCCACTCAGGAGCTTTATAAAAACCTCTCAGCCGCAGGGCTTAAGTCCGAATTCCTCGGCTACCATATGGAGGCTGTATCATCAAAGGTGCTCTGCATAATAAAGGATGGAGGGTCAGTTGATACTGCCTTTAACGGCGATACAATCGAGATAATAACCGAAGAGACCCCATTCTACGCTGAATCAGGCGGTCAGGTCGGTGATACCGGCGTAATCGTAGGCAAGGGCTTCAATATCGAAGTAACCGATACCAAAAAGCCTGTGAATAACTTAATCGTCCATTACGGAAAGGTAGTGGAAGGCTCTGTTTCAGTGGATGACACAGCCGAGCTTGTATTCGATATAGATAAGAGGAACGCCACACGCCGCAACCACACGGCAACGCATATCCTCCACGCCCTGCTCAGAAAGACAGCAGGAGAACATGTGCGCCAAGCTGGCTCTCTTGTTGCCCCTAAAGGGCTGCGCTTTGACTTCAACCACTTTGAGCCGTTAAGCGAAGAGACCCTTAAGGAAATAGAAACTGAAGCGAATAAGATAATACTTAAAAATATCGAGGTCAAAACAGATGTGCTCTCCTACAAAGAAGCAATCGAGAGAGGCGCGCTTGCCTTTTTTGGCGAGAAATACGGAGAGACTGTGCGTATGGTGCAGGTAGAGGGCGTAAGCGCTGAGCTGTGCGGCGGAACCCATACAGGCAGGACAGGCGACATAGGGCTGGTAAAGATAACGAGCGAAGGCTCTGTTGCCTCAGGCGTCAGAAGGATTGAGGCTGTCACGGGTGAGAGCGCGCTTGAGCTGATCTCAGAGAACGAAAGATCGCTTAAAGAGAGCGCCCAGCTTTTAAAGGTGCCCAAGACAGATGTGCCTGATAAGATCAAAAAGCTCATGGAGGCACAGAAAGAGCTTGAGAGGGAAATCGAACGCCTCAAGGGAAAAGACAAGGCAGGAGCGGCTGATAAGCTCCTTTCATTTGTTAGAAAGATAAAAGATGTAAGCGTGCTTGCGGCAAAGGTCGATATCAATGACGCAAAGGAACTCCGTGAGATGGCAGACGCCTTAAGGGTAAAGCTCGGCTCAGGGGTCGTGTTCCTTGCGGCTCAGCAGGACACCAAGGCGCTTTTATTGGCCGCTGTTACAAGAGATTTGACAAACAAGTACAGCGCAGGCGAGATAATCAAGAAGCTTGCCCCGGTTGTCGGCGGCAAGGGCGGCGGCAAGGAAGACATGGCGCAGGCAGGCGGAACTAACCCGGAGAAGATTGGTGAGGCAATAGAGCTTGCGTATAAGACTGTTGAAGAAATAGGTTTACAATAAAAAACTTAACTTAAAAAAGTTCAGGCATTTTAAAAACAAAAATAAAAGCTAAAACTTAAAAAGGGTTCAGGCGTCTTAAAAAGCCTGAACCCTTTTTTTTATTTCAACAGCAGTTACTGCTACTCCCTCCTGAACAATCGCATGAGGGCTCTCCACCTGTGATAAAGCCGTTTATGATTGCAGCCGCGCACCCTACCCCGGCATTTACCTTGAGCGCCCCGTACTTGCAGTTCATCTGACATGCGCCGCACTCCATGCAAAGGTCTTTATCAATGATGGCCGTTTTTTTATCTTTTATCTCAAAGACCTCATGCGGGCAGACCTCAACGCACCTGCCGCACCCGGTGCACTTGTCAGCAAAAAGCTCAAGAGTAGATACATTCCTTAAATATTTCATAATGCGCTCCACTGGCCGATTTTAAAGACAATCAGTATAAGGGCTGAGGCTATCGCTGATATGATATAAACTGGAATCGCGAGGCGAAGCTCTTTTTTAACGCCTGATATATTTGTAAATGTTGAAGAGCCTGTAAACTGCGCGGCTATATAGGAACTGAGCATCGGATAGAGGATGTAAGAGAATACCTGCAGTATCGGCGCAGTCCCCTTGAAGAAAAGATTGAGCATAAGGGCGGTTGAGAGGAATCCAATTATCCAGCCTTTCAGGGCAAATGAGCGAAACGGGATAAACGGAAGCAGCAAGGGAGTGATAAAAGCCCCTGAGGCGATTGTAGCAAGGCCGAGCGCAAGGTACGGCAGACTAATGATAAACGCATCTTTAAAAATCAATCCTTCCGGCCTGAGCCCGAATATAAAAAACGCTGCCAAAGCATATAGAGGAAAGTACTTTAGCGCAGGGTTAAGCTCCATCGGGGTAAGCACAAGCCTCTCAATTACAGGGAACTCTACCCTCCTCATCTCCTTTGTAGCCTTATAACCGGCCTTGATATAATCTTTTATGTCAGTTGCCTGCACAGGCCCGTAATAAACCCGAAATCCTGTTTGAGCCTGAACAGCATGGGCGGCAATACCCGGCGCGCCAAGCTGCGGCGCTATTATCCTTTTATGCGAGACCACTTCAAAAAGCCTTGCCTCAAAAATCCTTTTTACAAGCTCATCAGTGCCGAAAGTGCCTTTGCCTGCGGCGCACCAGACATTGATGCCCTTTGTGTCCAGGACGAGTATCCAGGCGTTGATGCCTTGCAGAGAGCCTCTTAATTTATTGAAGCTCATTTTATAATTTGCGCTTACGAAAACATCCGAGTTTTTATCAGGCTCGCCAAGGGCGTAAAGCCCGGGCTCCACGGTGTATTTCATCCTGTAAGAGCCGACCCTGCACCTGAAGTGCTCGAAGTGGTCTTTCCAATCGAGGTCAGCCGTAATCTTTTTAAAATTCGCTTTGGGTTTTGGCTGCTCAGGACAGCACGACCCGGTGCCGGTTTGCGGGCCGCAGCACGAAACAGTTTTTTTTATGTCGCCTATCCTAATCTTCTTTTTTCCGCCGAAGTCCTTCATGGGCACACCTCAGAATATTTCTTTCATAACCGGGCCGAGCCTGTCTTTCACCATTCCTACGAGGTCCTCAACCTTGATGAGGGAGATGCAGCATACCTCCCCGTCCCTCTCCCATGTGGCAACCGCAAGCTTGTCCCCGGGCTTTATCTTTGCCTTTGCCCTAAGCTCCTTTGGAAGCACCATCTGCCCCCTTTCATCAACGCTGATGATGGATTCGACCTTGCAGCTGTCATTGGTTTTGGGGGTGCAGCACCCTTCGGTTTTCTTCTTTGCCATTATCTTTTCTCCGTAAGTTAAATCCATATAATCAGCACATTCTGAATATTCTGATTATATAAACAAGAGTGAATAATGTCAATGCTTTATTTTTTTAAAAAAAGAGGATTACTTTGATGGCGTAAGGAGGAGGTTCATGTACATGCGGGCCATCCTGTCATCAGGGGTCTTCCTTAAGACCTTGAGCCATTCGGTCTTTGCCTTTTCATGCTGGCCCATGGTGTAGTAGGTGAGCCCAAGCTGGATCCTTGCAGGCAGGTACTCAGGGTTTATTTTTATGGCCCCTTCGAATTCGGCTATGGCCTTGTTAAAGTCCCGCATGTCCCTGTAGGCTACGCCAAGACATGTCTTTAAATCGGCAAATTCAGGCCTTAAAAGAAGGGCTTTCCTGTATTCATCAGCGGCCTCGGCGTAGAAGCCAAGGTCTTTATATATCTCTCCGAGGCTGGCGTGCATATTGGCGAGCTTGCCCTTTACAAAAGGGTCGAGGTAGGATTGCGCCTCCTTGCTTGCTTCCTTTGCCTTTGCGTAGATCTGTGCGGATTTATCGAAATGGCCGAGCTCGTTATAAACGACTGAGAGGTTGAGAGCGGCTTCAGTGTAGTTGGGGTTTATCTCTATGGCGCGGCGGAACGAACTGATGGCGTCCTCGAACCGTGACGCGTTGTAGTATATCAGGCCGAGCATATTATAGACATCGGCATAATTGGTCTTTTCAGATGCTACTTTTTCAAGGTACTGGAGGGCAATATCGTATTTTTTCTCTTCAAAGGCCTTTTTGCCAAGGTCGTAGTTGTGCTGCCAGCCCTTCTCCATATATCTCCTCAATAGCTCAGAATCAGAAATAAAAATCAGCTCTGCTTAAGCCTGCTCTTGGCATTCTTCGCGAAAGGGCTTTCAGGGAAATTGGTGATGATGTTTGTGAAGGCGTCATCGGCAAGCCTTTTTTCCCCAAGCCTTGAATATGATTCACCGATGTAAAAAAGGGTCTTGTCCGCAAGCCCTGCCTCAGGATATTCCTTGAGTATATCCCTGAGCCTTGAAAGGGCTCCCTTGTAATTCTTGTCCTTGTAATAGAAATAGGCTATGTAGAACTCCCTTTCGGCAAGCCTCTTTTTCAAAAAGGTTATAAACTCTTTTGATTTTTCAAAATACGGAGAATCAGGGTATGTTGAGACAAGGTCCTGAAAGGCAAAGAGCGCCTTTTTGGTCGCTGTCTGGTCCCTGTCAATGGTAAGCACATCCCTGAAGTGGCTCATGCCCTTCTGGAACATAGCATACGCAGCCTTCTGGTGGGTCGGATGAAGCGCTACGAAGTTTGTATAATACGAGCTTGATTCATCGTATTTTTCCTGCGCGTAGCACGCATCCCCAAGCATGAGCTGCGCCTCAACCGAATAGGGGCTCAGCGGATACTCTTCCATCAGCGTCTTGAATATCTTTTCAGATTCCTCAAATTTTTCCCTGTAGTAAGCCGTCATTGCGGTGTCATATAGCTCTTTCGGGTCCCTTGTCCCAACCACTTCGACAGAGCCGCACCCGGCAAACACAAGCAGAACCAGTATTGGGAATAATCTTTTTAATTTAAATCTGCTAATTGCGGCAATTAAGCTCAACATGAATGCTCCGTGTAGATAAAACATCACTGAAAGGCGTTAGAACAGCATTTCAGCCTATCACAGAAATGCCGGTTTTTTCAAGTATTTTAATGTTTTAGGCTGCATTTCTCAATTATCCATTCACCAATTTCCCCGACCGAAAGCACTTCATCGGATATGCCTGCCGAGATTATTGCCTCAGGCATGCTGAATAAAATTGAGCTTTCCTTTGATTCGGCTATCACATAGCCGCCATTGCTTTTTATCTCTTCTGCCCCCTGCCTTCCGTCCGTGCCCATGCCTGTGAGCACTATGCCGGTAAGCCGCGGCCCCCAGACCTTTGCGGCTGAAGAGAACATACGGTCAACAGAAGGTGCATAATGGTCTTCCGAGCCTCTCTGCTCAAGCTTCACCATAAAATTACTGCCCGACTTTAAAAATGTCATATGCGCCCCGCCCGGGGCAATAAGGACGCTTTCCCTCTCTACCATGCAGCCGTCCTCAGCAATCCTTACCTGTATGAGGGACTCTGAATTCAACCGCTCCACAAAAGGCTCAGTGAGCCACGGCGGCATATGGAGCGAGATTACGATGGCAGCCCCCAGATCAGAGGGCAAGGCCCTGATGATAGTTGAAATCGCCTTGGGACCGCCTGTGGAAGCCCCTATCGCAATTATATCAGGCATGGTCTTGCCGGCTGCCTTTACCTGCCTCTTGAGGCTTAAACCGTTCTGCGGACGCATGTAGGGGATAAGGCCTATGCGTTTAGCCAGCTCTCCTTTAATCGAGAAAAACCTATCGGAAGGGCACAGTGCAGGCTTCTCAAGGAAATCAACCGCACCAAGCTCAAGGGCAGTGGCCGCATCAGTCTCCCACCTCCTGCTCGTAAGGACGATTACAGGGGCCTGCTGTTTGCCTTTAATAAGCCTTAAGAATGTAAACCCGTCCATGTTAGGCATCTCAAGGTCTAACATGATAAGGTCAGGCATTATTTTAAGCGCCTGCCTGTAGCCGTCCACACCATCAACGGCAGTTGAGACATCCTCAACTCCGGGAATGGATTTAAGAAGGCCGGTAAGGGCTGCCCTGCTGTAGGCCGAATCATCTATTACGAGTATTTTCAGTGGCATATCATTCAGGAAGTTTTAACGGATCATCGAGCGAACTTTTTTCCGTATCTGTCAATAAAAGCGCAGGGTTCATTATCATCACAGTGCCCCTGCCTGTCTCTATCACCGCGTCAATCGAGCCGCCCCATTTGCCGCTTAAGGTCCCCGGCTCCACCATCAATTCCTTTCCGCCCATTGTAATATCCGTGACCTCATCAACTATCAAACCCGCTATGTGGCGTTGAACAGAGGCGATTATGACCCTTGTGGAATCATTAAAGGACTGCTCAAGGGAAAACCTTTTTCTCAGGTCTATAACAGGGACGGCCATGCTGCGAAGCCTTATAAATCCCTCAAGGAATGGCGGAAAAGAAGCTGATTTTACAATCTCCCTGTGCCTGATTATCTCTTTTACATTTTTTATGTCTATGCCGAAATCATTGGAGGCAAGCCTGAAACGGGCGAACTGGAATTCGGGGTGAGTATATTTAGACCTTATTCTTTTCATTATATGATATCAGAAAAATCTATCAGCTTTGAAGTATCGAGAAGGAGTATGTTTGAATCGTATACCTTGATGACGCCTTTAATGAACTTCTGAGGCTCTGCAACCTCTACTGCCCCGGCGCTCACTTCCTTTACGCCTGAGAGCTTATCCACAAGAAAGCCGGCCTTTACATCTTCGATCGCGGCTACAAGTATCCTTGAAGATGCCTTATCAGCGGTAAGACTGATACCGAGCCTTTTTTTAAGGTCAATTACAGGTATCATCTCTCCCCTCAGGGAAAGGATGCCTTTTATGAACTCCGGGGTCCTCGGGACTTCCGTGAGCTGGCGCGCCTTCAAGACCTCTACCGCATCAGTCACTTCAAAGGCGTATTCATTTACCCCAAGGAAAAAAGAGATGATACTAAGCTTCTCTTCGTTCTGAGAGCTCTTCTTAAGGCTTTCCTCGTAATTGTCCTCGGTAGGCGCTACAGTGTCCTGATGGATGGCCACCTGCGCCTCTTTTGTCTTTAGGAATTCCAGCGTCTTTTTTATCATGACTGTAATACTTCGGCACTCATCTTAAACTGCGGGTGCGGCCCAAAGCCCGGTTTTCTTTCCTTAATTACCTGCTCAAGTATGCCCGTTATATCAAGTACAAGGAGCGTGCCTTTCTCTCCCATGTCGGTTGCTCCGGCAATGCCCGGCACCTTAAGTATCCTCGGAAGCGGCTTTATTACCACATCAAGCTCTTCTATAAGCTGATCGACTATTACGCAAAGCCTGTGCTCGGCAAGGCCTGCGACAATCCCATAGCAGACTTCCTTTTCAGTTTTACGCTCCTTGCCGAAAAACTTCGAAAGCCTCACAGACGGCACATTCCTGTTATGAAGAGAGATTACCTCCTGAGCGTCAATTGACTCCAGTGAGGAAGAACGCAGTTCGATTATTTCAAGGACAGAGTTAAGAGGCACTGCGTATCTCTTACCCGCATCCTCCACTATCAGGGCCTGAATGATTGCAAGGGTTATGGGTATTGTGAGCATGAACCGCGTGCCTTTGCCCTTAACTGTCTCGATATCGATAATGCCGCTGAGCTTTGTGATGTTTTCCTTTACTACATCCATGCCCACGCCCCTGCCGGAGGTCTCGCTTACGATATCCCTTGTGGAAAATCCGGGCATGAAGATAAGCTCCAGAACTTCCTGCTTGGAAAGGCCTTTGGCGTACTCTTCCGTGACAATACCTTTTTCAACGGCCTTTGCCCTGACAAAATCCACATCTATACCAGAGCCGTCGTCCTTTATCTCTACTACAACATGATTTCCCTTCTGGTAAGCGCTAAGGGTAATTGTTCCTGCCTTATACTTCCCAAGCGCTTCCCTTACAGCCGGGGCTTCAATTGCATGGTCAATCACATTTCTGATTATATGCATCAACGGGTCGGCAAGCTCTTCTACGATGAGCTTGTCAAGTTCAGTCTCATCACCGTAAGTGACCATCCTGATCTCTTTGCCAGTCTCCCTCGAAAGCTTATCTATAACAGTCTCAAACCTGCCGAAGAGCTGTCCTATCTGCACCATCCTGACATCGAGGACGCTGTCCCTCAGTTCGCTCAGCTTTCTCTCAAGGTACTTCTCCGCCCTTGAAAGCTCAAGCCCGTAAAAAGAAAATTCCCTCTGGCTTTTCAGGTCCGTGCTGAGCGCAGCTATGTTTGTCTTAAGTATTCCAAGCTCGCTTATGATGTTCATGATGTTATCAAGCTTGGAGATATTTACTCTTACGGTATTGGATACCTTTCTGATGGACTCCCTGGAAGGCTCTTCCTGGCCGTGCCCTTTTATTATTTCAAGTGTCAGGTCAGGCTTTGTCTGGTCGGCTGATTTACCTTCGGAGAGGACTCTTATTTCAGGCTCGGTCAGGCTCTTTAAAAGATTTATTATGAAGCCCTTATCCCTTGAAGTGCCTGCAAGGATATCGAAAAAGAGCATCTCATGGCTTGTCTTTGTGGACGGAAGGGTCGCTATGACCTCTGATTCGGTCTTTAGAAGCTCAGTCAAGGCCACATAGCCCTTGTCAAAGCTCGTTATGGGAAACCTGACAGTTACGACAAAGACATTCTTCCCTGCCCTCAGGTTCTCCCTTAGCCTGTGCTCTTCGTATTCGGTCAGGACAGAGAGAATCTCCTTATCTATCTGTTCTTTGGCTTTTGAGGTTTTGGAATGGCGGCTTGCGGCAAGGCTGTTGCGAAGAGCTTCTACTTCCTCATGGAAGTTGCCGGTGCCCCTTGAGGCGATTATGCGCGCAAGCATCTCGTGGGCGCGCATTACAGAGTCAAGCACTTCATTAGAGAGGGAGATCCTGCCGAGCCTTAAAAGGTCGAGGGTGTCTTCAAGGGCGTGGCTGAGGCTTGCCATGTCCTGAAATTCGAAGATGCCGGACATGCCTTTGAGGGTATGGGCAGAGCGGAAGATGCTGTTGAGCACTGCCGGGTCAATGAGACCTGCCTTTACTCCTTTGCCTAGCTTAAGGAGGCCCTTGCCCATTGTGTTGAGAATATCCTCAGCTTCAGCCAGGAACTCTCTAAGCCTTTCTCCTTTTACATCACTCTTTGCCACAGTCAAGTCCTTACGGCTGCCAGGCCCAAACCGATTCAGAAACCATGAAATTTTGAAAGGAACTATCTTTTTGGAAGAGGGGCAATAAGCCCGTAAATGAACCTTAAAGAGTTTTTAAAAAAACAGCAAAATTATTCCCGATGCTCTCATTCGGCCTCTCTCGCAATACTTGCCGATTGAAAGGTTCTACTTGGAATAATAGAAATAATTTTAACATAACTTACGGTTATGTAAAGATTTTTAATCTTCCTGAGAAAAGGCCGCCCCTGAGGCCGGAATCAAGGATTTAAAACTCAAAAAAAATAAAAAAAACGGGGGCGAAGTCTCCTCCGCCCCCGTTCGATTTAATACCTGAATCAAATTACTATGTGCCCATTTCCCATGAGGCAAGATACTTCTTCTGCTCAGGGGTAAGGGTATCTATCTTCATACCGAGTGAAGCGAGTTTGAGTCTCGCTATCTCTTTATCGATCTCCTGCGGCACTGTATAGACCTGTGTTGTAAGGGTCTTGCCCTTTTTAACGAGGTAATCAGCGGCAAGGGCCTGGTTCGCAAAGCTCATGTCCATAACGCTTGCGGGGTGTCCTTCGGCTGAGGCGAGGTTAATAAGCCTGCCTTCGCCAAGTACGCATACCTTTTTGCCGCTCTTAAGGGAATATTCCTCTACAAATTCCCTTACCATCTTTTTGCCTTTGCTGACTGCCTTAAGGCCTTCAAGGTCAAGCTCGACATTGAAGTGGCCAGAATTGCAGACAAGCACGCCGTCTTTCATCTTAAGGAAATGCTCTTTCCTGATTACATTGAGGTTGCCTGTTACAGTGCAGAAAATATCGCCTATCTTTGCGGCATCAGCGATAGGCATTACTCTGAAGCCGTCCATAACTGCTTCAAGCGCCTTAAGCGGGTCGATTTCCGTTACCACGACATTGGCGCCCATGCCCTTTGCCCTCATGGCTACGCCCTTGCCGCACCAGCCGTATCCGCAAACAACAAATGTCGAACCGGCAAACAGCCTGTTTGTCGCCCTTAAGATACCATCAAGAGTTGACTGGCCTGTGCCGTAACGGTTGTCAAAGAAGTGCTTTGTCGAGGCGTCATTTACGGCTATAACCGGGAATTTGAGAATCTTATTGGCGGCAAGGCTCTTAAGCCTGATTACGCCTGTTGTTGTCTCTTCGGTTGAACCGAGTACTCCTGCCGCAAGGTCTTTCCTGTCGGTATGGAGAAGGGAGACAAGGTCAGCTCCGTCGTCCATTGTAATATTGGGTTTTTTATCGAGAGTGGCATTAAGGTGTTTGTAGTAGGTCTTATTGTCCTCGCCTTTTATGGCGTAGACCGGGATATTGAAATCTTTTACAAGGGAAGCGGCAACATCGTCCTGCGTGCTCAAGGGGTTTGAGGCGCACAGTGTTACATCAGCTCCGCCTGCCTTAAGGGTAATCATAAGATTGGCCGTCTCTGTAGTTACATGGAGGCAGGCAGCTATTTTTGTGCCCTTAAGAGGCTTTTTCTTCGTAAAATTTTCTTTTACTTTTCTGAGGACCGGCATATCGAGCTCCGCCCATTCTATCCTCTTTTTGCCCATCGGGCTAAGTGCAATATCCTTTACGTGATAATCCATCTTTCCTCCCTCAAATTTAAAATCTTTTTATGCAAAACTATTCGAATGAACTTACGGGCGCGGGCTTAAAAAAAACCTTAGCAGGCCGCCAAAAAGGTCAGCCTGCTAATGTTCCGAATTCAAAAGAGTTTATTAAATGGCGAGGCCTGCGCCTGCCCTTAATGCCTCTGCCTTGTCTGTCAATTCCCACCTGAAGCCGTCTCCGCTCCTGCCAAAGTGGCCGTACGCGGCAGTCTTTTTATAGATCGGCCTTAAGAGATTCAAGTCCTTGATAAGCTCAGCGGGCTTCATGCGGAAGTTCGCTTTGATAAGGTCCTCGATCTTCTCTACGGCTATCTTTTCAGTGCCGAATGTGTCTACCATTACGGAGACCGGGTCAGCAACACCTATTGCGTAGGCAAGCTGAAGTTCGCACTCGGCTGCAAGGCCTGCGGCAACGACATTTTTGGCTATATACCTTGCGAGGTACGAAGCGCTCCTGTCGACCTTTGAGGGGTCTTTGCCTGAGAAAGCTCCGCCACCGTGGCTTCCGTGGCCGCCGTATGTATCAACAATTATCTTTCTTCCGGTAAGTCCGCAGTCGCCATGGGGGCCGCCTACGACGAACTTGCCCGTGGGGTTTATGTGGTACTTAACCTTGGGGCCAAGGAGGTTTGCAGGAACTACCTTCTTGATTACTTCTTCGATGATGCCTTCCCTCAATGTCTTCTGGTCAACATCGGGCGAGTGCTGGCTTGATACGACGATGGTATCAACGCCTACAGGCCTGCCGTCAACATATTTTATCGTGACCTGGCTTTTGCCGTCAGGCCTGATGAAATTCAGAATACCTTTCTTTCTTACTTCGGCAAGCTTCTCCGTGATCCTGTGAGCAAGCGAGATCGGCATGGGCATAAGCTCCGCGGTGTGGTCGCAGGCATAGCCGAACATAAGGCCCTGGTCTCCGGCGCCCTGCTCCTTTTCCTCTGAGCTGTCAACACCCATCGCGATATCAGGGGACTGCCTGTCAAGAGTTACCATAACGGCGCATGTGCGGTAATCAAAACCCATGCTGGCATCGGTATAGCCGATTTCCTTGATGGTCTCCCTGACAATGTCCTGATAATTTACCTGGGCGTTTGTCGTGATCTCACCGGCTATAAGCGCAATACCTGTTGTAACAAGTGTCTCGCAAGCCACCCTGCTCCTCGGGTCCTGTGCCAAAATAGCATCCAAAACAGCATCTGAAACCTGGTCCGCTACCTTATCAGGATGACCTTCCGTAACTGATTCTGATGTAAATAAATACTCCCTTCCCATTTATTGCCCCTCCTTTTTAATCATTTAGGCAAAGAATTATGTATTATTTAACCTTTTTTGCTGATTGTCAACTAAAAATCAATATAAAAATCTCACGGTCGCGAGTTGGTTTTGAGAGAGAAAGCTTAGCTCCAGAACTCTTCCTTGTAAAGTCCCGGCAGCTTGGAATTAATGTAGTTTTCCACCTCCTTAGCGGTAGCAAGGCTCACTATCTGCTTGCATATCTTTTTAGCCTCCGCATAGCTTATTGATCTGATAAGCCTTTTTACCCTGAGTATCGAAAATGCGTTCATTGAAAGCTGGTCAACACCAAAGCCCAAAAGAATAAGGGCGTATTCAGGTTCCCCAGCCATCTCACCGCACACGCTGACGCTGATTCCCGCCTTATTGGCCGCATCCGCCACTGTCTTGATTATCCTCAGCACTGCCGGATGGAACGGTTCATAGAGATACGCCACATGCTCATTTACCCTGTCAATGGCAAGAGAGTACTGGAGAAGATCATTGGTGCCTATCGAGATGAAAGAGACTTCTTTTACAATGAGGTCAGCGATGATGGCGGCTGACGGGACCTCTATCATGACACCGATCTCTATATTCGGGTCAAAGGGCTTGCCTTCGGCCTTAAGCTCTTCCATACACTGCTCAAGAAGCGCCTTGGCCCTCCTGAGTTCCTCCATCCCTGATATCATGGGGAACATGACCCTGATCTTTCCGTTGGCGCTCGCGCGCAGTATGCCTCTAAGCTGTATCTTGAAAATATCTATATTTTTAAGGCAGAACCTTATGGCCCTCAGGCCCATGGCAGGGTTTATCTCCTTTGCCATCTCCATCTGGGCAAGGAACTTGTCTCCGCCTATGTCAAGGGTCCTTATTATTACTGGATTGGGGGCCATTCTCTTTACGACCTGCTTATAAGCCTTTACATGCTCTTCTTCCGTAGGCAAATCTTTCCTGTTAAGATACAGGAACTCTGTCCTGTAAAGCCCTATGCCTTCGGCGCCGTGCTCGATGAGGGAATCTATTTCTTCCACTATCTCCATATTTCCCATGAGCCTTACACGCCTGCCGTCCATTGTCTCGCAGGGCAGGTCCTTGTAGTGGAAGAGCGCCTTTCCGTAATTCTCGTATCTTTCCTTCCTTCTCTTGTAAACCTCGACAACGCTTTCTGAAGGATTGATGATTACTGTGCCGGTAGTGCCGTCGACAATTATGATGTCGCCTGTCTCAGCCTTTCTTGTGACGGTCTCAAGGCCGACTACGGCGGGTATCTCAAGAGAACGCGCCATGATGGCGGTGTGCGATGTCCTGCCTCCTACATCCGTAAGAAAGCCGAGCACCGTCCCTTTTACCATCTGTGCCGTATCGGTCGGGGCAAGGTCGTGCGCTATCACTATGGAAGGATTTTTAAGGTCGGCAATGGACTCATGCTTTCTGCCCATGAGATTTATAAGCACCCTGTTGACGATGTGCTCTATATCCATGGACCTTTCCTTCAGGTACTCGTCATCGATCTTATCGAAATATTCCTTAACATCCTTAAGGACGGTCTTAAGCGCCCATTCGGCGTTGACCCTTTCTTCCTTAATGACCTTGATAGTGTCATTGATGAGCATATTGTCTTTCAGTATCATCAGATGCGCGTCGATGATGCGGATATGCTCCTTGCCCTTGCCGTCCTGCTCCATCTTCTTTTTGATGCGCAGGAGCTGGTCCCTTGAAGTCTTCAGGGCATTAGTGAACCTCTCTATCTCGTTCTCAATTTCAGCGCTGTCGAGATAGCAGAACTGGGCCGGCTCTATTATTCCCCGCTCCATCAGGTAGGCCCTTCCGATGACAATGCCGGAAGAGACGCCTATGCCCTTCATCAATATGACTTGTTTTTTCCCGTCACCCATCAGTCTTCACCAAAACCATTATCAATAAGCTCTCCGAGCGCGCTCAATGCGTTTACAGCGTCGCTGCCCACGGCCTTTACCGTGATCTGCGAGCCCTGGGCCGCCGCAAGTATCAGGATGCCCATTATACTTTTGCCGTTTACTTCCTGGCTGTTTTTGACCACATAAATATCCGAGTCGAATTTAGTGGCAAGCTGCACAAAAAGGGAAGCTGCCCTTGCGTGCAGGCCAAGCTTATTTTTAATGGTGAAAGTCTTTACGATTGAATCTTCCATATTTTAAATGTCGCCACTCCGTAGAAAATTAATTATCCTGTCAAAACCCGGCTTCAAACCAAATCTTTCAGCAATGCTATTTAACCTTGACCGAACGATAATCAATGGGCTTGCTCGCAGGCACATCCCGTATCTCTATCTTTACGCCCAAAGATTCAAACCTGCCTATAATCTCCTCGTCCTCTTGATTGACGATTATGGAAGGCGTTATTTTCCTGCCATTCTCCTCATGGTGGATATTCCCAAGGTTCAATGAAGTAAACCTCATGCCCTTCTCATATATTCTCATGGCATCATGCAGGTCTCCGGTAATCAGTATTATCCTCTCGTCCGCCTCATCGGTATCAGAGACATATCTGACCGAGTCTTCTATCGACTTCACATAGACGCTCAGCCCCTTGCAGCCGCATGCCTCGATTATATCGCTTACAAGGCTGTCGCTTGCGGCCTCATCCGAAGCTACAAGCAGAGAGTCGGCATTAGCGAACGGCACCCATGCGCATATTATCTGCCCGTGAAGGAGGCGATCATCAACTCTGACTACAATTACCATTTTCGTTTCCCTGAGAGTGACATCCATTCATTTGTACATTTTATCAAAAAAACCAACTAAATTGCTACGATAGAACGCATCTTGCCGAAAATAAAATTATTTCTTATCCCTGAGCATATCTCCTGCCAAAACAATGCTCTGCTGGCCGTAATCCTTAAGCAGGAGCGCCAATTCCCCAAGCGGCTTCTCTGCCCTGTGCGTTACAAATTTTATTACCATCGGCAGATTGACGCCTGTGATCACATCCACCTTACCCTCTGCAAGGAGCGAAAGGGCTATGTTTGTCGGTGTGCCTCCGAACATATCGGTAAAGATGATAACGCCTTTGCCCTTATTCACTTCCTTTACAGCTGAGGCAAGCAGACCTCTTATGTTGTCGGTGCTGTCAGAGTTCTTCACTGCTACGGCCCTGACATTCTCCATCTTTCCCGTTATGGACTGCGCAACCTCTATGAGGCTTTCGGCAAGGCTGCCATGAGTTATTATAACTGCTCCAACCATTTTACACCCCGGCCTGTTCTTTATATTTTGTGCACATCCCTGTGCCGTTTTCTTGCAACAGCTATATCAGAATTAATATCCTCGGCAAGCTTCTCGGCTATTACCACTGACCTGTGTTTGCCCCCGGTGCATCCGATGGCTATCGTAAGATAAGATTTGCCCTCTTTCCAGTACAGGGGGATGAGATAATCAAGAAAGTTCCTGAACCTGTTCAGGAACTCCTGTGACTGCTCATTGCCAAGCACGAACTTCTTTACCTCTTCGTCCGTACCGTCCAGCCATTTAAGTGAGTTGCTGAAGAACGGATTGGGCAGGAACCTTATATCCATGACAAGGTCGGCGTCGGTGGGTATGCCGTACTTGTAGCCGAATGAGATAAGGTTTATGATCATCTTCTCGGTTGTGACCGGGCCTGAAAAGTACTCCTTTATGGTGTCCCTCAGCTGATGTACCGTGAACTGGGTAGTGTCCACTACCTTATCGGCATGGGCCTTAAGCTCATTTAACATCTCCCGTTCCCTGAGTATGCCCTCAAGAGGGCTCTCGCTGGAAGCAAGAGGGTGCTTTCTCCTTGTTTCGCTGAACCTTCTTACAAGGGACTCGTCCGAAGCCTCAAGATAGAGTATCTCCACCTTGTAGCCTGATTTTTTCAATGTTTCAAAGACAGGGGTAAATTCCCTGAGGAACTCACGCTCCCTTACATCGACAACTGCCGCCACCTTGGCAATCTCGCCTGACTGCACAAGCTCAAGGAACTTGGGCAGAAGGGATACCGGCATATTATCAACGCAGAAAAACCCGAGGTCTTCGAGAGCCTTTATAGCCGTGCTTTTGCCTGACCCTGAAGGGCCGCTAAGCACCACCAGTCTAATATCCTTCAAATATGTCTACCTTTTCAGACCTTTCATTGCGTTATCAAGGTGCGCCTCAAGCGCCTTTGCTGAGTGATGGCCCATAATCTTGAGTATCTGGTTCCTTGCCGCTACCTCTACTATCGTGGCTACACTCCTGCCCGGGCTTACCGGAATCCTTAAATAAGGCAGTTCGACACCGAGGATGTTATATGTCTTCTCCTCAAAACCGAGCCGTTCGTACTCGCTGTCAGACTCCCACCTTACAAGCTCTACCACAAGGTCCATCTGCTTTTTTTCCCTGATGGCTGTAATGCCGTAAAGGTCTTTTATGTTTACTATCCCAAGGCCCCTTATCTCCATGTGGTAGCGGATGATATCCGATGAAGTGCCGAAGAGCACGGAAGGAGGCATTTTTTTAACTATCACCACATCATCGGACACAAGCCTGAAGCCCCTTGATACGAGGTCAAGGGCGCATTCGCTTTTGCCTATGCCGCTCTTTCCGATGAGCAAAATTCCGACGCCAAGCACATCTACAAGAACGCCGTGGAGAGTTGTTGAAGGGGCAAGCCTCTCCTCAAGGTACTTTGTAATGCCTTCGATAAACGCAGATGAGCTGAAGCTTGTCTTGAAAAGAGGTATGTCTTTTTTCCGGCACAGGTTGAGCAGGAAATTAGGAGGCTCAAGCTGTCTGGTGACGATTATAGCCGGAATATCGGTCTTCTCAAGCACCCCGAGAGCGCGGGCAAGTTTTTCCGGCGGAAGGCTGGTTAAATATCCTATTTCGGCGGCGCCGAATATCTGGAGTCTGTCGGGATGAAGCTCTTCGAGGAGACCGGTCAAAAGCAGGCCCGGCTTTTGTATGCGGGAAGTCGTTACTTCTCTGGTCAGGCCCTTTTCGCCTGCTACAAGCTCCAGGCGAAATTCTTCAAGCTGGCGAGCCTCCAGAAATTCCTTTACAGGAACACCCATTTTTAATTACCTTGTTTGTTTGTCTGTTTTATAAAAATCCTTTTAAGCAATTCCTGTCTTTCTCTCCGCCTCTGTTATAATCCTGAATATCTCAGAGCTGTCCTGCGCGCTCATGAGCTTGCCTCTGAAGTCATGGTTCTTGAGAAGGTGGGATATCGAAGCAAGTACCTTAAGATGCGCCGCTGCGGAATTCTCAGGAGCTATTATAAGGAAGAAGATGTATACCGGCATATTGTCCATTGAATTGAACTCAACACCTCTCCTGCTCCTGCCGAAGAATACGATTATCTCCCTTAATCCCCTGATCTTGCCGTGGGGTATGGCAACGCCATGCCCTATGCCTGTGGTCCCGAGCTTCTCCCTTTCAAGGAGGGCGGTCATAACCCTCTCCTTTTCAAGGTATTTTATCTTGGATAATACGCCCGTTACCATTTCATCCAGGAGGTCGTTCTTGCTCCTGGCCTTCAGGTCGGCAATAATGCAATCCTGCCTTAAGACATCCGCCAGCCTCATACCGAACCACCTTGATCAAACTGAATGCGAAGCCCGGACCTTTTTACGGCCCGGGCGGCATTCCTGCGCCCGGGCCATAGCCAAATCCCATAAAATAACTACAGCTTATTTACTTGTTTCTATAAGGCCGTAATCACCGTCCTGAAGCCTGTAAATTACATTAATATTGCTTGTATTTGAGTCTGTAAATACGAGGAAATCAGTTTTAGCTATATCCATCTGAAGGGCTGCCTCTTCAACGGACATGGGCTTGAGGAAAACATTTTCTTTCTTTACTATCCTCGGGCGTATGCCGGGGGCTGCCTCAGCAGGGGCCGCTCCGTAGCGTATGCTTGAGTTGTGATGGTCCTTTACCTTTTCCTTATGCTTTCTTACCTGGTTCTCAACCTTGTCTATACCCATATCGATTGCGGCATAAAGGTCAGAAGTATCTCCCTGGCCTTTTAAGGTAACACCATTGGCTGTAACCGTAATATCGGCTATCTGCCTGATCTTCTCAACTGAAAGGACCCAATGCACCTCAATGGGCTCAACAAGGTATTTAGCTAACCTCTCAGTCTTCTCCTCGGCGTACTTCCTCAGGGCTTCAGAGGAATCCATATGCCTGAAAGTAACTGTAATGTTCATGTCCTAACCTCCGGTTTTAAATTCTTCACTACTCCCCTGCGCTGGGAGAAAATTACGCTGGGTAAATCAATGATTTTTATATTGAGCTTAACCTATTTCTTTTAAGCTTAAATACGGCAAAAGTCAATAAAACTTAACAGGGAACATAAAAATACAGACCCGCCTGAAAACATTCTGTTGCAGGGGGCACATCATGTATTTCCCTTTATGATTAGTTACATGAGAAAGAACGGCAAAAGGCAGAAACTGCCCGGGAATGCTTAGTAATGGACCTTTCTTCTGCTTGATGAAAGAAACCCTAAGGCCTCTCTGTATTTCGTGGCAGTGCGCCTTGCCACGACAATGCCCGACTCCTTTAGCCTCTCGACTATCTGCTGGTCGCTCAGAGGGTTTTTGGTATCCTCAGCCTTTATTATATCCTTAACTTTCTCTTTTATGTACTCGGTAGCGATATCGCTTCCGTCTTCCTTGCTCATGCCTGTAGAAAAAAAGTACTTAAGCTCAAATATTCCCCTCGGCGTCTGCACATATTTATTGGAGGTCACCCTGCTTACGGTTGACTCATGAACCCCTATCTCTTCGGCCACATCCTTAAGCACAAGTGGCTTTAAGAACTTAAGCCCTTTATCGAGGAATTCCCTCTGAAACTTAACTATACACTCAACGACCCTGTATATTGTCCTCTGCCTCTGGTGAACGCTCTTTATGAGCCACACGGCGCTCCTGAGCTTATCCTGAATATATCCTTTAGCCTTATCGGGCACAGAGCCGTCACCCTTTAGAAGCTGCCTGTAATAAGAGCTTATCTTGAGTTTGGGCATCCCGTCTTCGTTAAGGGATATCACATACTCATCGCCTATCTTATGGATATATATGTCAGGCACTATTGTCCTGGACTCCGCGTCTGTCCCATAGCCTGAGCCGGGAGAAGGGTTCAAGGATTTATTTATGGTCTTAACGGCCTCATAGACTTCCTCTAAGCTTATCCCTAAGGCCTTTGCTATCACCTTATAATTTTTTCTGGCAAGGGTTGAAAGATGTACGGCTATTATCTCTTCTACTACAGTATCCCGTACCGGAAGGCTGGTCGCCTGTATCAGGAGGCATTCCCTCAGGTTGCGGGAGCCTGCCCCAAGCGGGTCGAAATGCTGGATTATTGAGAGCACTTTTTCTACAAGTTCAGGCGCTGAGCCTGTTACCCTGGATATTTCGGCGATGGTAGCGGCTTCCAGTTCGGCTTCGCTCATCTCCTTCTGTTCTATGAGCCTTAAGTATCCGTCCTCGTCGATATTGCCTATTATGAATTCGCCTATCCTTAACTCTTCTTCGGGCATGCACTGCATCATGAGCTGCCACATCAGGTGCTCGTTTAGGCTTCCGCCTGAGGAAGAGAGGTTGCCCATGAAATCATCATCTTCCTTCTCGTTGAAGTCTATGCCCGGCGCCCTGAAGTCAGAGTCGCTCTGGTCCTGAAGATAAGCCTCCCAATCGACTTCCGGTTTTTCGGGAGTCTCAGGGGCTGGCGCGTCCTGATCGACTTCGGGCTCGACATTGTCTTCAAGAACGGGATTGGTCTGGACCTCTTCCCTTACCAGGTCAACAAGTTCCAGCCTTGATAACTGCAGCAGTTTTATCGCAAGCTGCAGCTGAGGGGTCATTACAAGATTTTGGGTGAGCTTTAGTTCCTGCTTAAGTTCGTATGCCATAGTTGCCTTGGGTAGATTTTATGGAACTTACAGCCTGAATTTCTCTCCAAGATATACTTCCCTGACCTTCCTGCTGTCAAGTATCTCAGTGGGAGAGCCTGCCTTGATGAGCTTGCCGCTCCCGATTATATAAGCCCTGTCGCATATGCCAAGGGTCGCGCCGACATTATGGTCTGTTACAAGTATGCCGATGCCTTTTCTCTTAAGCTCAAGCATTATGTCCTGAATATCGCCTACGGCTATGGGGTCGATGCCTGAGAACGGCTCATCGAGAAGTAAAAACGAAGGCGAATTTACAAGCGCCCTTGCTATCTCTACCCTTCTTCTTTCGCCGCCTGAGAGGGCAAACGCCTTTGATTTTGCTATATGGAGGACCCCAAGCTCATCCATGAGCCTCTCAAGCCTTGCGTTTACCTCAGCCCTCGGGATATCAAGGAATTCGATAATCGACCTTATATTCTCTTCAACAGTAAGTTTTCTGAATACCGAGGCTTCCTGGGGCAGGTAGCTTATTCCGTTACGCGCCCTTTCGTACATCGGCATATCCGTTATGTCTTTATCGCCGAGCATCACCTTTCCTTCATCAGGAGGTATCAGCCCGACTATCATGTAAAACGATGTAGTTTTACCGGCTCCGTTAGGCCCGAGAAGCCCTACTATCTCACCGGGTTCAATATGAAGGCTTACCCCGTCAACGACCTTCCTTTTCTTGAAGGTCTTAACGAGACCCTTTACAGCGAGCTTCTTCACTTATCGGCTTCTCCCCGGCTTTGTTATCCTGTGGGCAGTTCTTGTCAGGCATTATCACTGCCTTTACCCTGCTCCCCTTCTCGCTCTCTACAAGGGCATTGTCCTGGTCGATATAGACGGTAATCTTATCGCCCTTTATCATATCGGTGCACTGCTTTACCTGAGGCCTTCCGGTGAGGACTATTATCCTGTCCAGCCTGTTATAGACAGCCTTGTCGGATGTGGAGGTCTTCTCCTGCTGAAATATCCTTACATTGCCGGTTGCCTCTATCTCTTTTACATCCTTATTCTCATCGTACCTGATAAAAAGCTCATCGGAGCAGAGAGTGAAGTCCTCTACCGCCACCACATTACCCTTGAACACGACCATATTGTCGCTTGTCTTAGCCTCCATTATATCGGAAGTTACGGTAACGGGCTTTTTAGGGGCCTCTTTCTTTTTCGTCTCTACAGCGGCTCCGACTGCGATTGAATGGAAAAGCACGGCTGAGAATAATAATGCGGCAAAAGAACTTTTATGCTTGGTCATGAAGCACCTTTTACGGAGGTATCGCTAAATACCGCCCTTACATTCTTCAATAATTGAAAACTCTGCTTGTCAACCTCGGCCAAAAGCCCGACCCCTTTAATATTCATTCCCTTTGAGCTTAACTCAACCTCGGCATCGGTCGTTATGACCTTTGTCTTCATCGAATAATTCAGGCTCTCCGTAGCTACTCTGTAGCCTTCCTCCGAATTCACGACTACATTGCCTGTGACAGTCACCTCTCCGGTGCCTTCCTTAAAACGGCCCTCGGCTGCCTTAAGGGTGTAAGGCTCACCCTGCTTTGAGAAGAACACAAGGGTCACATTGCTAAGTATCGTCAAATCCACATCTTTGGTGCGTTTGGCTGAATCCGCCACAAGCTCCCACTCTATCCGGCCTTCGCTATTCGTGCCAGAGTAGTGGATTTTTTCTATTTTTACCTCGAATTTCCTGTCCTGATTAAAAGTGACCTTGTAGCTGTCCTTTGTCTCGTAATGGACAAAAACCAAGGCCGTAAGACCTATTATGGAAAGAGCGATAAACGCTAAAAGGGAAATCCTTATCTTTCGGTTCATAAAGATATCAACAATACCGCAAAGCCGTTAAACGCTCTATTTTTCAAATATTTACAGGATTTTTTCATCACCTGTTCCAAGTATAGCAAAAATTATACCATCAGCAAATTGATGATGTAAAGATTTTTCAGGTTCACAAGACCTGTACGGTTTGACTATCTCAGGTAATGGCTCATTATCTCATCCCATTTGCCCTTTGCCTTAAGCACCACCTCAGCAACTTCTCTTACCGCTCCCCTGCCGCCTTTTTTCGCGGCGACATAATCCGCCATTGCCTTGACCTCATCAACCCCGTCCGCCACAGTAGCCGAGAAGCCGACCCTTTTTATGACAGGCAGGTCTATTATATCATCCCCCATATAGGCTATCTCTTTCGGGGTGATAGACTTGCTCTTAAGTATCTCCTCAAAGGCGCTCAGCTTATCTTTCCTGCCAAGATACACAAGCTCAATCCCAAGATTATCCGCCCTGTACTTTACTACATTCGACTCCCTTGCGGAAAGGATGCCTACCTCTATGCCTGCCCTCATCAGGAGCTTTATTCCGTGGCCGTCCCTCACATCAAAAAACTTGGTCTCCTGCCCTGAATCATTGTAGATAATGCGCCCGTCTGTCAAAACCCCGTCAACATCGAATATAAAGAGCCTCACAGGCCTTATCTTCTCAATTATCTCTTCCTTAAGTACGGCTTTCATCAACATCTCCTGTCTGTCTCTTTAATCTGTTTTTATTATTTAACAAGGCTCTCAGCCCTTATTTTAAAGCTCATTTTAAGGCTCCCTTCACTGTCAAACTCAAGGGGGAAAAGAAAGGTAAGGCATGAGCCCTGATAAATCTTTTCAAATCCTCCCTCAGAGAGCGAGACCGTATGGACGGGGAACCTCCAGAGCTTTGCGCCCCTATCAAGCTCAATTGTGGCTACTACCCCCACATGAGAGTCCACAAGGCTTAATTTTTTGATATCCTCCATCTCTCCGATACTTCCAAGCCCTATGCCTGACCCATCAATCATCTCAGGGATTGACCTGTAGAAGCAGGCCGGCCCGTCACAGCACGGCAGTATCAGGTTAAGCTCGACCCCGAAATAACGTCCCTCTTTATGCGGCCCTTTTACCACATAATCGACCTTGAAGGCGTTTGAGCCGACTGCCCTTATTTCTTTATTTACGAAGAATTCTTCCCCGCTTACCCTTCCCATCCTTGAAAGGGAGAGCGCCTTGTCCCTTATTGACCAGTCATATTTGCCGAGCTGGAAATCTCCAAGCTCTTCATATGTATTTGAGTAAAAATTATCGATGGTCTCATTCTGCCCGATTATATGGTCTACGAATGAGGCCCTCCTGACCTTGTCGTACTTCAGGTATCTTTCCAGCCCTTCTTCCTTGACCTTTATAATATCGTGTATGCTCTTTGCCCCGATGTGGCTCTCCCCGGTATCCCTTTTCTCAAGCTTGTAATGGTAGCCCTCGTACCACCTTGTAAGGGTATTGGAGAGGTTCACTGCCTTAGGCTTGAAATCAAGCTCAAATAGATGGCCTCCGTTACGGGGGCTGAAGAAAAGGTTTAAGTCCCTCGTCCTCATTATGACTTCCTTGTGATTATCAGCGTCCATATCAGTATCAAGGAAGAGCGGCTCATCATCCTTGAACTCCCAGTCGGAGATGGCAAGGTTCTCCGCTGTCAGCAGGTTTTTATATACCTCAGTCCTTAAATGCGGCAAATAAAGTCCGCCGAAGACCCCGTGCCAGTACGCGTCATTGCACTGCGCTTTATGGAGGGCGTGCTCCGCGTTATTGATTATGTCGTCATTCCTGCCGCTGTCTGTCTGGTTCTGAATAAGCCTGCTTATGTGGAGCATCCTTTTGTGCATCCAGTTTGCTTCATGGTATTTGGCAAAGAAGTTCCTCCAGATGCCGCCCTGGAGAAATCTCCTGATCCTGTCGCCCTGCTCCCAGTGTTTGACCTCATCTATAAGCTGGGTATAGTCCCTTGAGGCTTCGGCAGGCAAAGACCACTCGCCCATCTCCATATATGAAGTGGTTGGCAGATATATCTGGCCGATCGGCTCTTCGTTGTCCATGTAGTCGCCAAGGCTTGCCGGCTTAAGCCACTCTGAATTATGCTCAAGCGTCCTGAAAAAGTTCTCAAGCCAGCCTTCTTCAAAAACCCATTTGTATGTCTCAGGCCAGCTCCCGAATTTTTCCCCGTCATCTCCGTAGATGGCGGCATTGCCTTTCTTTAAAAAGTGATTAAGCCCTTTCAGATGCCCTTCGAGATGGTCAAGGGTCTTGAACGGGATAAGGTATCTAAGGGCTTCGCTTCCGGGAAATATCTTTATCACATCCCCCTGGTCCTCGGTAATGTAGTACCCGCCAAGGTCTTGCCTCTTAAGCCCTGATTTTATGAAGTGGTAGTCATCGACTACAAGATACTCAAGCCCTGCTTTTTTAATGGTGGTTGGAAGGGTCGGCTCCCATACCCTTTCGGCAAGCCAGATTCCCCTTGGCCTCACCCTGAAGAGCGCCTCTATCCTGTCTGAAAAAGATGTTATCTGGCGGTATCTGTCCTTCTCGGATAAGACTGAGAGCACCGGCTCGTAATAGCCGCCTCCCATTATCTCGACCTGTCCGGCTGAGACCATTGGCTGTAACAGTTCAATATACTCAGGGTGGTTTCTCACCATCCAGTCAAGCAGGAACCCTGTATTGTGGAGCGATAATTTTATTGTGGGATGCCTTGAGAGCGCCTCAAGGAAAGGCCAATATGATTTCTGGTAGGATTCCTCGATTACATTTTCAAAATTTCCGATAGGCTGATGATTATGGATGCAGAAGACAAAATATGTCATTAGGTTATGGCCTCCTGTCAGGAACGGCGTAAAATTTTTGATTCCGGCGCAAAATGGGGGCTATCGAAACCCGTGGAGAGTCGAAATAAAATTTTTCGGCAAACGACTACAGAAGTTCTACAACATGCGCAACTTTCGCCTTCACTCCGAACTTATGGAGCCCGTCCCTTAACTGGACCATACAGCCGGGGCAAGCGGTCACGACTATGTCCGCGCCGCTTCCCTTTATATTATCGACCTTCCTTTTGGTGATATTGATCGAGAGGTCATAGTTTGTGGTACTCAAGCCGCCGCCAAGACCGCAGCAGCTGCACGGGTTTTTCATCTCTTTGAGATTGACCGCGCTGCATTTTTCTATCAAATATCTTGGCGCGTCCCTTAAGCCCTGCGCCCTTCCGAGGTGGCAGGGGTCGTGGTAAGTTGCTATCAACTCACCCTTCTTTTCATTGCCCGCCTTATTGAGGTAATCAAGCTCATTTACAAGAAGCTCTGTTATATCCCTTACCTTTGAGCAAAACGCCTCTACCCTGTCTTTCAGTTCAGAGTTGTCCCCAAGGAGCTTTCTAAAGAGGTTTTTAAGGCCGTGGCCGCAGGTAGCGCACGAAGTGGTGATGAAATCAAACTCATGCGCCTCAAAGGCCTCAAGGTTTTTCAGGGCCATGTTCCTTGCTATCTTTTCATCTCCCATTGAGAAGGCCGGCATTCCGCAGCAGACCTGCCCTTCAGGCACGATGACCCTTGTACCTGCCTTTTTCAGCACCTCTAAAGTGGCTGTGCCAACCTCAGGCATAAGGTAATTTATCCCGCACCCTGCGTAGAAGGCTATCTTAGGGCCTTTTGAACCCTGCTCCTGTTTTGAGAGCGCCTTTACCTCAGGAAGTTCCATGAAGAACTTATTCGCAAGCGGAGGAAGAAGCCTGCCGCTGCCAATAATCGGCAGGGAAAACCTTGAAAGAAGCCCTTTTTCAACTGAAGAGTCCTTGAATATCAGGCCCTGCAGGCGTGTTGCCATCTTAAGCGCCCACGGCAGTATCCTGTCATCAAGCAGGTTTTTAAATATCAGGGATGCCGCAAGCGGTATCCCGTTCTTTGTAGCGGCATCTATCCTTGCCGCGTTGAATATCTCAACCGTGTTTACGCTATTGGGGCAGTTCTGCCTGCAAGCTCCGCACAGCGTACATTCCTTTAAATGCTTTAGATAGGTCTCGGTAAGCCCTATCTCGCCTTTCATGTACGATTCTATGAGGGTGAGCTTTCCCCTTGCTGCAGACGGTTCCCTGCCCGCTACCCTGAAAACAGGGCATACAGACCTGCAGGTGCCGCAGCGCACGCACTTCTCAAGTTCATCTTTAAGGTCGCTTAAATCTCTCATATGCTATACAGGCTCTTTTAATCTATCTGCCTGCGCCTTGTCTGCCTTTGGAAAAATCTTGCCCGGATTAAGTATGCCTTTCGGGTCAAATGCCGCCTTAATCCTCTTCATGGCATCAATGGAAGCCTCGGTAAGTTCCATTTTAAGGTACGGCGCCTTTGTTATGCCTACCCCGTGCTCCCCTGAGAGCGTGCCGCCAAGCTTTATCGTAAGCCCGAACACATCCACTACAGCCTCTTGCGCCTCTTTGGACTCTTTGGGGTCTTTCTTATCATACATGATATTGACATGGATATTGCCGTCCCCTGCGTGCCCGAAGCCCGCAATAAGGAGATTCCTCTTCTTGCCTATTTCCTGAAGCCCTGCTATAAGCTCCGGGATTGCGGAGCGCGGCACTACAATATCCTCATTTATCTTATTGGGCTTAACCCTGAATAAAGAGGCTGAAATAGCCCTCCTTGCCTTCCAGAGGTCTTTTACCTCTTTCTTGTCATTGGCTATCCTTACCTCTGTTGAGCCGTTCCCGGCGCATATCCTCTTTACTACCTCCGAGTCCTTATCAACGGTATCAAAACTTCCGTCAACCTCAATAAGAAGGACTGCCTCAGCCTGCGGAAGACCTACCTGCGCGTACTCTTCAACACACTTGATGCAAACGCTGTCAATAAGCTCCAATGTCGAAGGGATGACCTTTGCCCTGATTATGCCTGAGACAGCCTTTGCGGCATCTTTCAGGTCAGGGAATATGGCAAGCATGGTCTTAATCGTCTCAGGCAGCGGCAGAAGCTTTAAGGTTGCCTTGGTCACAATGCCAAGCGTGCCTTCTGAACCAACCATAAGCTTTGTAATGTCATAGCCTACAACACCCTTGGCGGTCCTTACCCCTGTATTGATTATCTCACCTGTTGGCAGCACCACTTCAAGCCCTAGCACATAGTCCTTGGTCACGCCGTATTTAACAGCCCTCGGCCCCCCGGCGCATTCGGCGATATTGCCTCCGATTGTTGAGAACTTAAGGCTTGACGGGTCAGGCGGATAGAATAATCCAAGTTTTTCAACTTCCTGCTGGAACTCCCATGTGACTACTCCCGGCTCTGCTATTGCCGTAAGGTTGTCAGGGTCTATTTCTATAACTGCCTTCATCCGCTCGGTTGAGATGACCACCCCTCCCTCAACAGGCAGACTTCCCCCTGAAAAGCCGGTTCCCGCACCCCTTGGGATTACAGGGAAACCTTCGGCATTTGCCATCTTTAAAATAAGGGATATCTCTTCGGCAGTTGCCGGAAAGACCACGGCTTCCGGCAGATGGAGAGAATTTGTAGCGTCATAGGAATAACAGAGCAAATCCTCTTTTGAGAAAGAGGCGTTATCAGCCCCGACAATACGCTTAAGCTCGTTTTTTACTATATTTGTAAGCATCTTATGCCTGTTGTGTAAGAAAAAGGCTTAAAAATTCCTTTTAAAGGCTTTTTTTGGGCAAATACATTCTCTAAAATCCTCGAAGGGACATAAAAAATTCCCTTCAGGGCAGGAAAAGGCATTTCCATTAATTTTGTCCCTTAAAAAAGATTATCAGAAAAGGCGGCGAAAGTCCATTGGTCAAATCGCCGTAAAAGGTATGGAAGTACGGAAAAAGGCTTGATAAAGCTACTCTTCCTTAAGGACATACCCTACACCTCTTACAGTGTGGATAAGTCTCTTGGTAAAGTCCTTTGTGTCTATCTTGCCCCTTAAGTGGTTGATATAGACATCGACCACATTTGTCTCGCTGTCAAAAGTCTGGTCCCAGACATGCTCGGCAATAAGCGTCCTTGTAAGGACTCTGTTGGGGTTTCTTAAAAGGTACTCAAGCAGCGCATATTCCTTGACAGTAAGTTCTACTTCAAGCTCCCCTCGCTTTGCCTTGCGTGTTGCAGGGTCAAGGACAAGGTCAGCGAATTTAAGCATCGGAGAGCCGTAGCCGCCCCTCCTCATAAGCACCCTGAGGCGCGCCAGAAGCTCCTCAAACGCAAAAGGCTTTGTCAGGTAGTCATCAGCCCCGAGATTAAGCCCCTTTACCCTGTCCTCGACAGAATCACGCGCGGTAAGGAGCAGCACGGGAGTCTTTACCCCTGCGGCCTTAATCTCTTTAAGCACATCAAGCCCGCTCTTAAGCGGAAGCATTATATCAAGAATAATGGCGTCATACTCGTTGACCTCGGCATAGTGCTGGCCCTCTACTCCGTCATACACCACATCAACGGCATAGCTTTCCTGCTCAAGGCCCCTCTTTACGAAGGCCGCTACTTTCTTCTCATCTTCTATTACAAGTATCCTCATAGCCCCATCTCCTGCCTGAAAACATATGATACAGGATATTATTTAAGAGATACAAATACTTTTTTTAATTGAGGAATTTCAAACTTTTGGGAAGGTCTTTATTGGTGACTTTGCCCATTGCCACAAGCGTCATCCTCTCAGGGGCAAGCAGCTTTTTGGCAAGCTGTCTCATCTCCTTCATAGTCACGCTGTCAATCCCTTCAACTATTTCCTTAACCGATATTACCCTCTTGAAATATATCTCATCCCTGGCAAGCTTCGTCATCCTGTTCTCGCTTGTCTCTAATCCCAGAAGCATTCCGCCTTTAAGCTGTTCCTTGGCGTTCTTAAGCTCATCTTCGGTGATGTTCTTATGAAGCTCGGCGTATTCCTTCATGATAAGCTCAAGGACCTCTGCGAAGCTGTCCTTGGATGTGCCTGCGTAGGCAATAAGCGAGCCTGCGTCCATGCAGAGATTAAGGTAAGTATAGACTGAATAGGCAAGCCCTCTCTTCTCCCTTATCTCCTGGAACAGGCGCGAGCTCATGCCGCCTCCGAGGATGGTATTCATAAGATAGGTCTTATACCTGTCATCATGGGACTGGGGTGTTACGGGCACGCCAAGGCATAGGTGAACCTGCTCAAGGTCTTTCTTGAACAACTGGAGGCCCGGTGCGGAAGCAGGTTTTTTAAGACTGTTCTTCTTTTTGCTTATCTTTATCTTGCCGATAGAGGGCTGCAGGTGCTTTACAATATCCTTGTGCTTAAGCCCGCCAGCCGCTGTCACAAAAACCCTGTCGGTAAGGTAATGGTCTTTATAATAATTTATAATGTTGCTGCGTTTTATTGATTTAATGGTAGCTGCCGGGCCAAGTATAGACCAGCCAAGCGGATGGTCTTTCCAGAACCTTTCAGCAAATAGGTCGTGGATAAGGTCATCGGGGGTGTCCTCCACCATCTTTATCTCCTGCAATACTACCAGCTTCTCCCTCTCCATCTCATTCTCATCAAATTTGGAATTGATGAAGATGTCAGAAAGCAGGTCTATGGCCAGAGGCAGGTCTTTCTTTAGCACCTTCACATAAAAGCAGGTGTATTCCCTGCTTGTAAAGGCGTTAAGTATGCCGCCTACTGATTCGATTTCGCGCGAGATATCAAGGGCAGACCTTTTTTCGGTGCCTTTGAAAAGAAGGTGCTCGATAAAATGGGAGATGCCGTTTACTTCCCTGTCCTCGTTCCTTGAGCCGGTATGGACCCAAATCCCAATGGAACAGGACTCTACATCGGGCATTTCTTCAGTTATTACATTGATTCCGCTTTGAAGGGCAGTCTTCTGGATACGAGCCATTTGGTCATTCCATTAGAGAGATTGGAGTTAAAAGAAGAGAACTGCCATGGATTATTCCATGGCAGTCCTAAAAGAACTACTTTAATTACAGGCTCTGTCCCAAGGCATCTTTCCTTGAGAGCCTGATCTTGCCGTCCTTGTCGATTTCTATAACCTTTACAAGGACTTCATCGCCTTCTTTAAGGATATCCCTTACGCTCTTTACGCGCTCTTCGGCAAGCTGGGATATGTGGACAAGCCCTTCTGTGCCTGGGAATATCTCAACGAAAGCGCCGAAATCAACGATCTTTTTGACCTTGCCCATATAGAGCTTGTTGATCTCAGCTTCCTGCGTAAGCCTCTTGACGATATCGATTGCCTTCTGGGCAGCCACACCGTCAGTTGAGGCGATATTTACCTTGCCTGTGTCATCTATGTCTATCTTTACGCCGGTCTCAAGGATAATGCCTTTGATATTCTTTCCGCCGGGCCCGATGACATCTTTGATCTTCTCGGGTTTGACATATATGGTGGTAATGCGCGGTGCATAGGCTGAAAGCTCAGTCCTCGGGGTCTGGATGGCTGTCTTCATAATCTCAAGGATATGAAGCCTGCCTTCCTTTGCCTGATAAAGGGCTTCCTTTAAAATTGCGGCATTTACTCCGCCTATCTTTATATCCATCTGCAGGGCTGTTACGCCCTCTGTTGTACCAGCTACCTTAAAGTCCATGTCTCCGAGATGGTCTTCATCGCCAAGGATATCCGAGAGAACTACTGTTTCATCGCCCTCTTTGATAAGTCCCATCGCGATACCAGCTACATGGCTTGTCGTAGGCACGCCCGCATCCATAAGCGAGAGCGAAGCGCCGCAAACAGTTGCCATTGAAGAAGAGCCGTTTGACTCAAGAACATCGGATACTACCCTGACTGTATAAGGGAAGCCTTCTGAAGGAAGGACCTTTGAAACAGCCCTTTCAGCAAGAGCGCCGTGGCCTATTTCACGCCTTCCGGGGCCCCTTAAAATCTTGACTTCACCGACGCTGAACGGAGGGAAATTATAATGAAGCATGAAAGTTTTATATTCCCAGCCTGACAGCGCGTCTATCTTCTGCTCGTCCTCGGAAGTTCCGAGTGTGGTGACGACCATGGCCTGTGTCTCGCCCCTTGTGAAAAGGGCTGAGCCGTGGGTCCTGGGGAGAAGCCCGACTTCACAGGTGATATTCCTGATGTCCTTGGGCCCTCTGCCGTCCACTCTCTTCTTTTCCCTGATTATCATCTCTCTCATCATCTTGTACTTAAGGTCCCCGTAGATGGCCTCAACTTCATCGCCCCTGTCAGGAAACTCTGTGGAAAGAGATTCAACAAGCTCTTTTTTAAGTTTTGATAAGCCTGAGTAGCGTTCCCTTTTAACAGGAACAGTCAACGCCGCCCTCAGTTTATCTGTTACGACTTCCTTTACCCTCGCTTCGAGAGCGCTATCTATTTCAGGAGGCGTCACCGTCATTTTCGGCTGACCAACCTCGCTTATTATCCTCTTCTGAAGCTCGATTACGCCCTTTAAGCTTTCCTGGGCGAAGCTGAGCGCGTCAACAAGAAATTCCTCTGATACGAAACGGGAACCGCCTTCAACCATGATGATGGATTCATCAGAGCCCGCCACCACAAGGTCAAGCTCGCTTTCCTTCTGCTGCTTAAGGGAAGGATTGCAGATGAGCTGCCCGCCGATTGAGCCTATCCTTACGGAGGCTATCGGGCCGTTGAAAGGGATATCTGAGATGCCGAGGGCAATTGATGCGCCCAATGTGGCAACCAGTTCAGGGTCATGCTCCTGGTCCACTGAAAGGACTGTTGCGATTACCTGTGTTTCGTTGTAGTATCCTTCAGGGAAAAGCGGCCTTAAAGGCCTGTCTATCAGCCTTGAGCCTAAGACTTCCTTTTCACTGGGCCTGCCTTCACGCTTGAAAAACCCGCCCGGTATCTTACCTGCGGCATAGGTCATTTCCATGTAATTGACTGTCAAAGGCAAAAAGTCAGCCGTTGCTGATGCTGAGTCATTCCTGCAGACTGTTACCAGGACCACCGTATCTCCGTACTTAAGCGTACAGGAACCGTGCGCCTGTCTTGCCATTTTGCCGATTTCTACTCTGAGCGTCCTGCCTGCGAAATCAGTCTCGAAAAACATTGCCATTAAAATTACTCTCTCCCGTCTATTATTTACTTACGCGGCACCATTACCGCACCATTAAATCGGATCGCCCGTCAGGGAGCCCGAAAGTTCGCCTATCCATTTTTCAGAATGAAATCAACGAATTACAACTACAAACTTTTAATTCTTTTAGAAATGGGAATATGCACACACCAAAGCCTTACTTGAAGCATGGTGCATGCATCTTACTACTTGGTTCCGGTTGTGGTAACGCATATGAAATATGCGCCACCACCCCATGAATCATGGCGTTACCGCCAAAAAATTACCTTCTTAAGCCTAACCTTTCGATTATGCTCTTGTAACGGCCTACATCTTTTCTCTTTACGTAATCGAGAAGCCTTCTCCTGTGGCCGACCATCTTAAGAAGTCCCCTTCTTGAGTGGTGGTCTGACTTATGGGTCTTGAAATGAGAGCTTAAGCTGTTGATTCTCTCACTCAAAAGGGCTATTTGCACCTCAGGAGATCCTGTATCACCTTCATGGGTCTTGAATGAATTGATAATCTCCTGTTTCTTTTCTGTAGCCAGCATTCGGTCCTAACCTCCTTTCTCCGAAAAACGGTATATCCTGAATCAATTCGGGGCAAGAACCCCGTTAAAAAAACAATAGATAAACAGCCCCTGCAAATCTCGTGGCTGAATATTAACATTAGTAGGGCAACAATGAAAGAAAAAAATATCCTTGATTAAGCTAAAATCTCTTTTAAAATCCCTTATTGCGGAGCTTGCAATGACGCCCGCCTCAGCGCTTCCTCAAGCGGTATAATTTTCTCCCTTAACTGCTCGCCTGTCAACTCAGGGGTTACGGCGTCTTCAATCTTAAAATCCCCGCAGGCAAGCCTCTTAAGTTCCGTAAGGTGCGCGCCGCACCCAAGGATCTTGCCGGTATCATGGCAGATAGACCTTATGTAAGTGCCTTTTGAGCAGGCGACCCTGAACTCTACCAGGGGCAACTCTATCCTTGTTACCTCAAGACTGAAAATCTCTACTTCCCTCGGCTCCCTCTCAAGAACAACTCCTTTTCTCGCAAGCTTGTAAAGCGGGGTGCCGCCTTTTTTGATTGCGGAATACATGGGAGGAACCTGCTGTATCTTACCAGTAAAGGTCCCAAGGGCCTTTTTAATATCTTCAGCCGTTATATTGGAATAGTCTCCGGTAAAGACTACCTTGCCTTCAGTATCGTATGAGTCGGTCTCTTCCCCAAGCTTAAGCGTTGAAAGGTACTCTTTCTGCCCGGTATCAAGGGAAGTTGCGAACTTCGTAGCCCCGTCTATCACCAGCACAAGAACGCCTGTTGCAAGCGGGTCCAATGTGCCAAGATGGCCTACTTTTTTAGCGCCAAGCTTCCTTTTGACCGCTGCTACCGCGTCATGGGAAGTCCATCCCTTGGGCTTGTCAACGATTAAAACCCCGTTCATGCCTTATGCGTTGCGTAGAACTGCTCTTTTACTGCAGCTATGACCTTTGCCTTTATCTCTTCAAGGGTTCCCTTGAGGGTAAACCCTGCGGCATTGCGGTGGCCTCCGCCCCCAAAACTCTTGGCAGCCTCCGCCACATCGACGTCGCCTTTTGACCTCAGGCTTACTTTATACTCATTTACGCCGGCCTCCCTGAAAAGGATGCCGACCTCAACGCCTTCGATGCCGCGCGCGTAATTCACAAAACCGTCGGCAAGGTCTTTTTCCGCGCCTACCTGCCTGAACATATCAAGGGTGACCAGGAGGGTGGCAACCTTTCCTGTCCCGTTATCACCAACATTGACAACATCAAGGGTTGAAAGCACGAATCCGAGGAGCTTATATTTCTTTGCAGGATGGTTCTCGTAAACCCTTCTTGAGACCTCCCAGGGCTCTGCCCCTGCCCTGACCAGCTCTCCTGCTTTTATGAATGATTCGGGGGTTGATGAAGAATAATGGAAGGAGCCTGTATCGGTATGAATAGCCACATAGAGGTTGACGGCGATATCCTTTGTGAAAGGAATGCCCGCTGCCTTGCAGAAGTCATAGACAAGCTCTCCTGCGGCGCTTGCGCCCGGCTCTACTACATTTATCTGGCCGAAATAATCGTTTGTGGCATGGTGGTCGATATTGATTACGACCCCGGGCTCTTTCAGATTAACAAAGCCTTTTCCAAGCCTTTCCTTCTGCCCGCAATCTACAGCAATCGTGGCGTCAAAAGGGCGCGCGTTATCAAGGTTATGAACTACTGTATCTGCCCCGGGCAGGAACCTGAAAAGGTCCGGCACAGGGTCTTCAAGATAAGCGGTTACATCTTTGCCAAGGCTTCTTAAAGCCAATGCCATGCCAAGCAATGACCCCACTGCATCCCCTTCAGGGCTTACATGGGAGACTACAAGGAACTTTTTGGCCTTTTTTACCTCTTCTATCGCAGTATCGAATCGTCTGTCCATTTATCGCTTTAAAAAGGTCATGCCCTTTCTGTATTTTAAACTGAAGCTAAAGGTTTCCGCCGTCTTTCATGTCTTTCAGCACCTTCTGAATATGGTCAGAATATTCAAGGGAGTCGTCAAACAAGAAAGTTATTGTAGGAATATGCCTGAGGTCAAGGGTCTTCGCAAGATGCCTTCTTATGAATCCGCTCGCGTTATTGAGCCCGTTCCTGCTCTTTTCCTTATCCTGCGCCGAGCCTATCTGGCTGAAATAGACCTTTGCCTCTTTCAGGTCAGGCGTAAGCTCAACATGGGTAATGGTTACGAATCCTATCCTCGGGTCTTTTATCGCCCCGAATGTTACCATGGAGGCGACTTCCTCTTTTATCAGGTCAGCGACCCTGTCTGAACGCTTGTAGCCCATTGCTGCCTTTCTGACGGATTACAGATTTATAAGCTCTATCTCGTGGCCGATGACCTCGGCTGTATGCATGCCTTCTATGAAGTCAACGACCTTATCAACTACCGAGTTTACGAATGCCTTGTCGTTTCCTATGGCGCAGAACCCTATTTCTGACCTTTGCCACAGGTCGTTTTCCCCGACTTCGGCAATCGATACATTAAAACGGTTCTTTACCTTTTCAATCATGCTCTTGATAACCATCCTCTTGCCTTTGAGGGACTGGTTATCATGGATCAGCAAGCTCATCCTGCAGACGCCTACTACCATAATTTTATAATTCAGGCACGAAAACCGATGATTCAAACCACCGAATTTCACGCGCCGGTTCAGGTTTAAAGTTTTGCGGCCTCTTCCTTAAGGAGATAAAACTCAAGGACATCTCCGACTTTGATGTCGCTGTAGCCGTCGATAGTAAGACCGCACTCATAGCCGGTTGCGACCTCTTTCACATCATCCTTGAACCTCTTAAGGGTCGAGAGCTTGCCGTCGTAAATAACGACATTATCTCTTACAAGGCGCACCTTGGCGTTCCTTACCACCTTGCCGTCAGTTACAAAACAGCCTGCGACATTGCCGACCTTTGTAATCCTGATGACATCCCTTATCTCTGCCCTGCCGAGCGCCTCTTCATGGACAACAGGCGCAAGCATGCCTTCCATGGCAGACCTTATCTCGTCAACAAGGTTGTATATGATGGTATAGAGCCTTAAGTCTACATTCTCTTTTTCAGCTAAAGCCTGCGCCTTTTGCTCAGGCCTTACATTAAATCCTATGACAATGGCCTCTGAAGCGGCGGCGAGCATTACGTCGCCTTCATTGATGCCGCCTACGGCGCTGTGGATTATCTTTATCTTGATGGCCTCTGTAGAAAGTTTTCCGAGGGTTTCCTTAACAGCTTCGATCGAGCCCTGAACATCGGCCTTGATTACAAGGTTCAGTTCCTTTACCTCACCCTTATTTATCTTGTCATAAAGGTCGTTAAGGCTTACCTTTGCTGTCTTCATCCTCTCTTTTTCGAGGCTCTTCTTCTGTCTGATTGTGGCTATCTGCTTTGCGGTGGCTTCGTCTTTTACTACGGCGAATGTCTCACCTGCCAGAGGAACGCCTGAGAGCCCAAGTATCTCGATTGGCATTGAAGGGCCTGCTTCATTGATCCTCTTGCCCCAATCGCTTATCATCGCCCTTATCCTGCCGTAACTTGTCCCTGTCACAATGGCATCCCCGACGCTCAATGTGCCGTCCTGAATAAGAACGGTCGATACTGGGCCGCGGCCCTTGTCGAGCTTCGCCTCTACAACGACTCCCCTTGCGGGTGATGTCGGGTTGGCCTTAAGCTCAAGCACCTCTGACTGCAGGAGTATCATCTCAAGGAGTTCCTTGATGTTGATGCCCTTCTTGGCTGAGACCTCAATAAAAATGGTCTCTCCGCCCCATTCCTCTGAGACGAGGCCGAACTGGGTAAGCTCCTGCTTAATCCTGCTCGGGTCGGCCTGCGGGAGGTCTATTTTATTGATGGCAACGATAATCGGGACATTGGCCGCCTTGGCGTGGTTGATGGCCTCTATTGTCTGAGGCATTACACCGTCATCAGCGGCTACGACGAGGACTACTATATCTGTGGCCTTGGCGCCCCTTGCCCTCATGGCTGTAAATGCCTCGTGGCCGGGTGTGTCAAGGAAGGTTACATCGCCTTTGTCAAGGTGGACATGGTATGCGCCTATGTGCTGCGTGATGCCGCCTGCCTCGCCCCTGACGACATTGGTCTTTCTGATGGCGTCAAGCAAAGAGGTTTTGCCATGGTCAACATGGCCCATGACTGTTACAACAGGCGCGCGGTGCGTAAGCTCACCTGTTGCCTCGCTGCCTTCGGCGCCGGGTTCCATGAGCGATTCTTCCAACACTGCAACGCTTTCAACTTCGTACTCATATTCCTGGGCAATAAGGGATACCGCATCAATATCAATAAGCTGATTGACGGTAGCCATAATGCCTAAGCCCATAAGCTTTTTAATTATCTCGCTCGCCTTTACGCCAAGCTTCTGGGAAAGGTCGGCAACACTTATGGCGTCAACGATCCTAATGACCCTTTTTGCGGCCTTGGGAACGGTAATCTCGGTCTTTTTCATTGCCCTTGGCTGCTGCGCTGCGGCCTGTGCCGCGGCCTTCCTCTGGGCCTCTTTTGACTGGAATTTGTCTTTTTTGCCGGGACGCTTGGGAGCAAAGAACTTCTTAAGCTCCGGTTCCTTCTCGAATACTTTTTCTTTCTTTACGGTTGCGGCGGCTGCTTCGGGTTTTTCCTCAACAGCGACCGGCGGAACTACTGTGACTTCCTTTGCTTCTTCAGCCTCTTCTATTTTAAGTTCCGCAAGTATTTCCTGTGCGGATTTCTCTTTTACTTTTTTGGGAGTAGTCTTTTTGGGAGCTTCCTTCCTCTCTTCAACCTTTCCTTTGATAAGGGGCTTTCTGAGCGGCGGTTTTGCTGCCTCTTCCTTTTTCTCAACAGCCGGTTTTACCTCGGCCTTTATCTCCGGAGCTTTGACTTCAACCTTAGGCTGAGCCTCGGCTGCGGGCTGAGTTATCACCGGAGCTTCCTCGGCCTTGGCTGCGGCAGGTACAACAGGCTGGACAGGCTCCTCCACCGGAACAGGTTTTGGCGCAGACCTCCTCCTGATAACGGATGGTTTAATCCTTTTTTCTTCAACTTCTTTAGTCTGTTTTTCTTTTTCTTTCTCTGTCATCTTTTTTAAATTCCCTGCCTTAACGGGCACACGGCCCTTCGTTGTTATTTATATCATTTAATTTTACATGTTTTTATGCTTCCCGTATATTTTTTTCATAAAAATTCCGTCTTAAGCCCGGCGGCCATTAATTTTCCTTTATTTTTACCCAAAGCCCCTGTTCATCAGGCAGTTCTATCTTTGTTTTCAAGGCCCTTGAAAAGAGGTCTTTTCTTTTGTAGGCTTCTTTCAGGCACTTCTCATTTTTACAGATGTAAGCGCCTCTTCCCGGCAAGCTGCCTTTTAAATCAGCTTCAAGCACCCCATTTTTTGAAACAAGCCTTACAAGTTCCTTTTTTTCCCTTACCTGCCTGCAGCCAAGACATGTCCTCTCAGGCATTAAGCGTTCCCTGAGCTCTCTTTAACCGCGGTAAGGATTGCCTCGATCTCCTCTTCGCTGACAGCTTCAATCTGCTCAAGCTCCTCCCTTGTGATGCGCTGGAGCCTTTCAATGCTCGGGTACCCGGCTTCAACAAGGGCGCTTGCGGCATCGGATGAGATTTTAAGGGTCTCCTCAAGGCGGCTTGCCGCTGCCTTTGCCTCAGCCCTCTCCTTCTCTTCCCTTGCGTCCGCAGCTTCCACTTCCTTCCTCAAGGCCTCTTCAGGCGAGAACGCCTTCTTTCCGCCCTGCGACTCAGATTCTGTCCTGATGTCTATCTTCCAACCCGTAAGCTTGGCGGCGAGCCTGACATTCTGGCCCTTTTTGCCGATGGCAAGAGAAAGCTGGTCATCAGGCACGATGACCTCCATTGCATGCGAGCCGTCATCAACAATGACTTTCGCTATCTGCGCGGGTGAGAGCGTATTTTTTACATACACGGCAGGGTCGTCAGACCAATGCACGATATCTATCTTTTCGCCCTTGAGTTCCTGGACAACTGCCTGTACCCTTGAGCCCTTTACTCCGACGCAGGCCCCGACAGGGTCGACATCAGAGTTATTTGACATGACGGCAATCTTCGCGCGGTCGCCCGGCTCCCTTGCTGCGCCTTTTATCTCAACAATGCCTTCGTATATTTCAGGGACTTCCATCTGGAAGAGCTTTATAAGGAAACCGGGATGCGTCCTTGACATGACTATCTGCGGGCCCTTGGACTCTGTCCTGACCTCAAGCACAAGTCCCCTTATCCTTTCGCCCTGCCTGTAGCCTTCCCTTCTTACCTGCTCTTTTTTAGGAAGTATCGCCTCGGCCCTGCCAAGGTCAACAATAATGTCGCCCTTCTCAAACCTCTGTACGATGCCTGTAATTATCTCGCCCCTTTTGGAGCTGTATTCGCTGAATATTATGTTCCTTTCAGCTTCCCTTACCTTCTGGATGATGATCTGCTTCGCGGTCTGGGCGTCAATGCGGCCAAACTCCTTTGAATCAAGCTTTACTCCAAGGCTGTCGCCAAGGGCGACCTCCGGGTCAAGCTCCTTTGCGGCCTCAAGGGATATGTCAAGGTCCGGGTCAACGACTTCTTCGACGACCGTCTTGAAAAGGAAGAGCTCTATCTCGCCTGCTTCCTCCTGATAATGCGCTTCAATAAGCTTATTCTGGCCAAACCGCTTTTCAGCGGCTTTAAGCAAGGCAGACTCAAGGGCCTCAATAAGAATGTTCTTATCTATTCCCTTGTCCTTGCCAACCTGTTCAATAATATGTGAGAGATTCACCGATTCAATCCTCCGGCTAAAAAATATCTTTTTTGATTTTATTTGTTATTCGAATGCCCTATGGGGCTGACTAAAACTCTATTTCCAATTTTGCCTTATCGATATTTGAAAGGGGTATGCGGAACTTCTTTCCGTCAAAATCAGTAACAAGCACCTCATGGTCCTCGACCCCGTCTATTACTGCCTTGAAGTTCTTCCTGCCCTCTATAGGGGCCTTGGCCTTTATCTTTGCTTTCTTTCCCTGAAACCTGATAAAATCCTGTTCCTTGATGAGAGGCCTGTCAAGGCCGGGGGAAGAGACCTCAAGGACATAGCTCTGAGGTATCGGGTCTTCCACATCCAATACAGTGGAAAGCTCCCTGCTTAAGTCGCTGCAATCATTGAGCGTGACGCCGCCCTGCTTATCGATAAATATACGAAGTATTCTCTTGCCGTGCTCTGTGGTATATGTGACATCAACAAGCTCAAGCCCCAGGCTTTGGGCAACAGGCTCAGCCAGCGTTTTTATCTTGTCTTCCAAACCCTCTAATTTCAAATGGAACTCCGCACCGGAATTTAAAGAAAAAACAAAAATACCCGGAACGCAAACCCGCCCCGGCGAGGAGTTTTTTAGATTCCCCTACCCCCAAACAAAAAAAGTGAGCCAGTGCCCACTTTCTTTAATCTAAGAGGCTTTTATTGAATATAATTTAACACACATACATTGCCATTGCAAGTGTTAAATAGGGCTTTTTCTATAAATTATTTAGATTTTTTGCGCCATTTCATTAAGCAAATCGCCCATATCCGCCTGCTTAAAAACAGCTTGTTAAAATGGAAATGCTCTGGTATACTCCGAATACTATTCTTTTTTATTTATGCATTTCCCTGATGATTCATTCCGGTCTTAACGATGAACAAACTAAATTATGGAAATGATACCAAAAGACCCCATAAAAGCGCTTAAGGCAGCTCTCACCGAGTACGCGCGCATTGACCTCAATGCGACACACCTCCACTGCGAGATGGTAAATAATTCCATTCTCATCGACGGGACAGTTGAAAAGATCTCACAAAAGAAAAGGGCTCTTTTCCATGCCATGGGCCTAAGCGGAGTAGCCGGGGTCATAGACAGGCTCAAGGTAAAGCCGTCAATGCACATGAGCGATGCGGAAATAAAGAACCATGTATACGACGCCTTTGAGTCCGAACAGGCGCTTAAGGAATTCAATCTCGGGGTTGAAGTAAAAGACGGCATCGTAGATATAGAAGGCAAGGTATTCTCACTTAGCCATAAAAGGCTAGCCGGTGCGCTGGCGTGGTGGGTCCCCGGCTCCCTTGATGTCATAAACAGCATCGAGGTAGTCCCTCCCGAAGAGGACCGGGACGATGAAGTAACGGATGCCATAAAGCAGATACTTGAGAAGGACAGGCTTGTTGACGCAAGCTCAATAAGGGTAAACACGGTTAACTGGGTTGTTACCCTTGAAGGCGTGACAGGAAGCGAAGAGGAGAAGGAAGCGGCGGAAGACGACGCATGGTACACCTGGGGCGTAAACGAAGTCATCAACATGATAAATGTCGAGCCGGGAACCATCCACGAACTCCCTTAACTCTTACCCGCCTGCGTCCGATATAATAATATCAAAATACATCTTTCAAATAAAATCAGCTTCAGGAGGCGTGCGTTTCTCAAATGAGTAAGATCAAGATCACCGATGTTGACCCAAAGATAATGGCACAGAACGGACTGTGGGGAGAAGGATGTTACGGAAGCGATTGCCACTCAATATGCTGCGAATACGGCTGCGATGTAGATTTAGCTACCCTCAAGCTTATCTACAAACACAAGGACCTCATCGAGCCTCTCATCAAGGCAAAGGTTGAGGACTGTTTCGCTACAAAGCTGAAGATCGATGATGACTACATCGGAGGGGCTTACAGAGAGACCGCCACAAGGGAAAAGGACAAGACCTGCGCATTCCGCCTCCATGACCAGAAAGGCTGCTCCCTCTTCTACCTATGGGCCGTGAAAAAACTGCCCAAGAAAATCGTCCCGACAATCTGCAGAGTCTATCCCGTCACATGGCACAGAGGCAGGCTGTTCATAGACACTCCCTTGCGAAAAGAATGCAAGTGCAAGGAGATAGTTCCGAAGGGAACGAAGGTGCCTTCACTTTTTGATACACAGAAGAAAGAAATTATGGCATTATTTGACATACAGGATAACAGTTTCACAAAAACAGAAAAAAAGGTGGAAAATATGGCGACGAAAAAAGTTTCTGTAAAGGCAGCAGCAAAACCTAAAGCAGCGGCAAAAAAGACAACAGTAAAGGCAGCCGCAAAGCCGAAGGCAGCAGTAAAGAAGACTGCAGCAAAGCCAGCGACAACAGCCAAGGCAGCAACAGCCAAGAAGACAACCGCAAAAGCAGCCCCGAAGAAAGCAGCCGTAAAAAAGACTGCCGCCGCAAAACCTGCCGCAAAGAAAGCAGCCCCGAAGAAAACCGCGGCAAAGCCCAAAGCAGCAGCAGCCAAAAAGACCAAGTAAACAACTCGAAACTAAAAAGCCCCGCAGGACTGCGGGGCTTTTTTATTTTATCTGTTCAAGGTCTGTTACTCTACAATCCTTATCTTCATCTCTATTCTTTCGTTCGGCAGGTCCCTCTGGTTTCTCGGTGAGTTTACGATCTTATCAGCCACTTCCATTCCCTTTACAACTTCACCGAATACTGTGTACTGCCCGTCAAGGAAGGGAGAGTCCTTTACGACGATAAAGAACTGTGAGCCTGCGCTGTCAGGGTGCTGCGACCTCGCCATCGAGAGGATGCCGCGCCTGTGCGGGATATCGTTGAACTCAGCCTTTACATTATGGCCCGGGCCGCCCATGCCGTATGTTGACTTGTCAGGCCCCTTTGTGTTCGGGTCTCCGCCCTGTATCATAAAGCCGGGAATGACCCTGTGGAAGATAGTCCCGTCATAGAAACCCTGCTTCGAGAGATTTACAAAATTCTCTACATGCTTCGGGGCCTCATCAGGGAAGAACTTAATCTCGATCTCTCCGAACTTTGTTTCAATTACCGCTCTCTTTTCTTTCTGGTCCATTTTCTTTGCTCCTAACGCAAGTGAATTTTTTGGGATGATTATCGCAAGCATCGCGATGAATAACGACAAGCAAGCCAGTTTGATGATTTTCAATCCAACCACCTCCGCTACTTTATTTAAAATTTTTGAATCGGTAAATACTACCCCTATAGTATGCCGTTGTCAACCATTATCGGCTATTTTTTCTTTCCTTTGAGCCATTTCCGTATATGCTCCAGAGCCTGTTTTCTGTTATTGATAATTCCTGTCTCAACACCTCTGGATACCTCGCTTAATATCTCGCCTACAAGCCTGCCAGGCAGTATCCCGAAGGTCTCCATAATATCATCTCCGCCAATGAGCGGCCTGGGTTTTTCCTTGATATAAACCTCATAATAAAAACGCATCAGGCCAAGGACAATTTTATATAGCTCTTCATCTTCGCCTCCCCTTGTTGCCCTTGCGTCAGCCAGGGCAAGGCACAGAAGGTCAAGCCCTGCCTCCCCTCCGACAGCCCTGAAAAAATGGCTCTTCGCCCTGAAGCTCGGCTGAGCAAGAACAGCGAACATAAAGACCCTGTGGTGGTTCTTTATGAGATTGGCAAGCTCGTTTATCACCCTCCTGCTGAACTTAAGCCTGGTAAGGACTTCAACTATATGCCTGCTTCCCTCAAAGTCATGCCCGATAAACCGAAGCCTGCCTTGCTCGCGGCTTATGGCATACGGCTTTCCAAAGTCATGAAAAAAAGCGGCCATTTTAAAGAACGCCTCTTTTTTAATCGAGCCCTCGAACCCGCTGAAATGGGTCTTTAGATTTTCCGAAAGCTGCGGGAAAGTTTTTTCTGATATGTTTGAAAGGAGTTTCTCCGCTTCCTCAAGGGTATTTAAAGTATGGGACAGCAGATTATAACCGTCAACATCCGCCCAGTCATTTATCTCGGGCAGTATTACTTTGACGATGCCTGTATCATAAAGCCTCTTTAAGCTTGTGCCGGTATTGGGGGATGAGAACATGAGCACGGTCTCTTCCCTCACTCTTTCGGCAGATGTCCCTGAGACAAGTTCTGATTTTGCCTTTATAAGCTCAAGGGTCTCTTCCTCGATTTCAAGCCCGTATTGCTGGGAGAGCCTTATCGCCCTTAAGCACCTCAACGGGTCCTCATCAAAAGCATCTTTTGATGCAGCCCTCAGCAGGTTCTCCGCGGAATCCTGAAAGCCCCCGCAAGGGTCGATTATCTCCGGCTCGCCTTCAAAGAGCTGCACCACCTCAACACCCATCGCGTTCATGGTAAAATCCCTTGCCTTCAGGTCATAATAAATATCATCTGATTTGACAGGAGAGAAGTCCAGCATGTATTCCGTTGAATCGGATTTTACGACGACCCTGCATGAAAGGGTCTCTTTATCAAGGAGGAATGAGCTGCCTTTAAGCCTATCGGCAACCTTCGCAGAAAACGCCTCGACATCCCCGCCTACCGCGAAATCATAATCAGGTATGACCTCTCTGGACAGGGCAATATTCCTCAATACGCCGCCTACAAGATAAGCTCTTACACCTTCCCTGCGGACAAGGGAAAATATCTCCTTGAGCACAGGGTCGTGCTTCAGGGCTGAAAGCCTGACCCTGAAATTAGAAAGGGCCGATTCTAATCGGCCCTGCTCTGTCATATCTTTTGGTTCGCTCACAAGATCTCCACTTCTATCATTCCGTCATCAAGCGGTATAAGCGGCCTTGAAGAGATAAACTCCTTCACCTTGTAGGATACTTCCCTGTAGCGCGGGTCTGTCTCATAGATGGATTGAAAGAGCTGCATGGCCTCTTCTTTCTCTCCCGCGGCCTCATAGGCGAGCGCAAGCTCATATATCATGCCTTTTCGTTCATCTTCGCTCTTGCCTTCCACTTTCAGGCCCTTGAGATAATATACTATCGCCTCATGCGGATTATGCTCAGACATCGCGCACAGCCCAAGCCTTATATAGCAGTCAAACTCAAGATGCGGGTCTTTAAGTGCTATCTTGAATTCCTTGGCAGCTTCTGCGTGCAGTTCCATCTCCATGTAAGCGATGCCAAGATTATAATGGGTCTCGGTGTCTTCCTTGCTTAACTGGTTTCCGATGCCCTTCTTGAACTCATCAAATGTATCCTTCGGCTCTTTGGAGTCCCATGAACCGGCAAGGTCGTCAAGCGCTTCTTCCATGCCAAGCTCGGCGGAAAGGTCTACATAATCATCTTCCCTCTTCTCAGAGGGGATTTCATCAGCCCTCTTTTCCTCGTATATCATTTCAGAAGGGGCTATCTCCTGCGCCTTAAGCGGCTCCGGCTCAGCTTCAGCCGTAATCTCCCCTTCAGGTTCGGCTTGATCATCTTCAAATATAATTTCAAGCCGGTCGTACTCAGAGTCTTCCATCTTCTCCATAAGCTCTGATATGGCTTCTGAAAGGTCTTCGGCTGTTTCGACAGGCTCTTCTATTATTTCGGATGCGGTGATTTCCGGTTCAGGTTCAGAAGTTTTGACCTGCTCACCGCTTTGTACTTCAAAGATGTCCTCTTGAGCAGGCTCGTCTTTCAGTTCAACTGTTTGCTCGATAAATTCAGGCTCAATCTCATCTAACGGGGCTTGCGTCAGGATTTCCTGAGGTGCTTCTGCCAATGGCTCCGCAGGCTCTTCCTCCGTCTCTGCCACTAATTCCTCGATAATGCCGGCAAGGGCAGCGGGCTCTTCTTCCTTAGCCTCGGGTATGATATCTTCGGCAATCTCTTGTTCAGTAATCTGCTCCTCTGATACCGGAACTTCCTCTTCCTTTGCCTCTATCTGCGCTTGCTCATGGCTTTGTTCAGGCATCGCCTCAGGCGCGGGCGCGGGCTCAGGCTCTATCTCGATCTCTATAGCCTCCTGAGGCTCTTTGATTTCAGGGAATTCGATAAGCGGCTCTTCCTGCGCTTGTTCCGGCTCCTCTGTTTTTAAAACATCTGCGGCTTCTTTATCTATATTTTCAAGCTCTGGGATTGAGATTAAGGGCTCAGGGGCCGCCCTCTCTTCCTCGATTATTTCCTTGAGCTCTTCTGTCTGAACAGGTTCTTCTATTTCAACCTCAATATGAGGTTCTTCTATTTTGACTTCTTCTGTTTTTGGTTCTTCCGCTATTTTGACTTCAATCTCTTCCTCTATTTCAAGCTCAAAAGGCTCCTCCTCTTTTGCTTCAACTTCAGGAATCTCTAACTCAACCTCTTTGGCCTCTTCGAGAATATTTTCATGTTTCTCAATAACACTTTCAACAGGGGCCTGCTCCTCAAGCTTAAACTCTACCTCCTCTTCAAAAGAGCCTTTTTCAACAGGGGCCTGCTCAAGTGCTTCGAAGCCCTCAAGAGTTATCTCTATCTCCTCTTCGGGCCACGAAATAAGCGGGGCTTCAGGTATTTCAACGGTCTCCTGAGATATCTCTTCTATAGTCAGTTGCGGAAATTCAATTATAGGCTCTGGTTCAGGCTCAGGGGTCTTTACAGGGGTTTGAGGTGGCTCCACATAGTGGCTTGGCCGGAACTGGGCCATATAGCCCGATATCTCTTCATCACCGGGTTTAACTTCAAGGATGGAGGCGCACACTGCCTTTGCGTTTTCAGTATCACCGCGCTCCTTATAGAACTGAAAGAGGTGCTTTGAGAACTTTACGAACTGGAACTCATCACCCTTTCTCTTATAAAGGTCTGAGAGCCCCTTAAGCACAACAGGCTCTTTGGGGGCGCTGTTATACAGGCCAAGATAGACCTTCTCGGCCTTATCAAGCTTTCCCTGGGCCAGCAGCTTATCGAAGATGAATGAATATTCGGCAAGGGCGTCCTTGTCAAAGGACAGCTTCTGGTAAAGGTCCGCAAGCTTTAGCCTCACCCCGATATTTTCAGGGTCGACCTCGACCATCTTTTTAAGAAGGTCGACTACATCGCTCGTTTTGCCCTTCTTCTCTATTACGCTTACAATGTAGCTGTATTCGCTTATGGCATCGGCTATGAGCCTCTGCTTGGTGTAAAGCTCGGCAAGTTTGCTGTGTATCTCAAGGGAGGAATCGTCAAGCTTCAAGACCTGCTTATAGACCGCAATCGCTTTAAGGTAAAAACCCCTCTGCGCGTTGATGCGGGCTACATCGTTATATTCCTTTATAGCCTCGGCATTGCGTCCTGTTTTTACATACAGGTCGCCTATCCTCAAACGGATGGCGATATCCTTGGGGTCAACATCTGCCGCAGCCTTGTACTCAACAATGGCCTTGTCCAGATATCCCTTCTGGATAAACTTTTGCGCCCTATCCAGTATTTTTTCCTTAAGAGCCATATACGGTTAATCGGTAAAAAAGGTTTTTTATAAAGGTTTTAATTCCGGAAATAAGTAAAAGCCGCTTTTGCTGTATTCGGGTCCATCTATCAGGATATTAAAAAAAGGTAAAAAAATCAATCAATTTACCTGCTTACAGGTGTTCTTTCGTCAAAACCCTTGCCGCAGATGCTTATCCATTCCGTCTTATTGTACTTCTCTTCAATGAGCCTTGCACTGAACCTGTCCTCAGCCTCTGACAGAGGCAAGCAGGAGAACTCCGCCCCAAAGCCTTCAGAGAACTTTTGTATCAGTATCTCCCTGAAATCTTCCATGCCTATGCTCACAAAATCCTCTATCCAGGCCATCCTTTTTATTACATCATCGCCGAATATGCGGCTATTGAGTTCTTTATCAAGCCCGTAGATTATGGAGCCGTGCTGAAGAAATGCCTTTTTAAAACGCCTCTGGGAGCTTCCCACAAGCTTTCTTCCGCCTACAAGCACCTCATACCTCGAAGGGGTATGGAAGCAGGCGTCCCGCTCAGAGCCCTTCTGCCTTACAGTGCCCTTTGACAGGTCCGCTTCTATCCCAACCTCTTTCAAAGCGGAGATTATGCAGTTGCTTATGGCTGAATACGCCTCAAGTATCCCTTTGGCAAAAAGAGGGTGCTCTATGGACGCTACAACCGAATAGGTTATCTCATTGTCGTGCAGCACCGCCCTTCCGCCCGTAATTCGCCTCACTACAGGCAGGCCATAACCCTTAAGGGGGGCTGAATGCTGGAGGTACCCGATTGAAATCGTAGGGACTTCCCATCCATACAGTCTGAGGGTAGGCGTAGTTGTTGCGCCGGAGTCAAATTCACTTAATATAGCCTCATCAACAGCCATATTCTCGGAGCCGCTGCGCTTAGGGTCGAGAATAAGCCTCCACTTTTCCATTATATCCTCATTTGGAATGGATTTTTAGCGCATAGACTACCCCCTTTACCGCGGGGCAGCCTATGCGTTTTAAATTTTCATGGATATATTTTAGGTGAAACGGCTTAAGAAGTCTATATCAGTTTTGCCGGCAATGAAGTCGTGGTCCTTCATTATCTTAAGATGGAGGGGAATATTTGTCTTGATACCGGCAATATGGAACTCTTCAAGGGCCCTTGTCATCCTTGCGATTGCATCTGCCCTTGTTTCGGCATAGACTACAAGCTTGGCCAAAAGGTTATCATAATACGGGGTTACGGTGTAGCCGCAGTAGATGGCTGTATCAATCCTGACACCGGGGCCTCCGGGGAGCGAAAGTTCGGTAATTTTACCCGGTGAAGGCACAAAGGTCTTCGGGTCTTCCGCATTGATTCGGCACTCGATTGAGTGGCCTATCATGGTGACATTTTTCTGCTTGAGCGTAAGCTTCTGTCCTGAAGCAATCCGTATCTGTTCCTTTACAAGGTCAACGCCTGTAACAAGCTCTGTTACCGGATGTTCGACCTGTATCCTTGTGTTCATCTCCATGAAATAAAAATTCCTGTTCTTATCAAGGAGGAACTCAACCGTACCGACATTGGTGTAGCCGATACCCTTGGCAAGCTTTACCGCGGCATCTCCCATCTTCTGCCTGAGCCTTGCGTCAACCTGGGGCGAAGGAGACTCTTCGAGTATCTTCTGATGCCTTCTCTGTATGGAGCATTCCCTCTCGCCAAGATGAATTACATTGCCGTGCTCATCGGCAACGACCTGTATCTCTATATGCCTCGGCAGTTCGCAGAAGCGCTCGATAAATACCTCGCCGTCGCCGAATGCGGATACCGCTTCCATCTTCGCCATATTGAAGGCGCTGGCAAGGCTTGCCTGCGTATGGACAAGTTTCATGCCCCTTCCGCCGCCGCCTGCCGAAGCCTTTATCAGCACCGGAAAGCCTATCTTCTTGGCTACTTCCAATGCCTCTTTTTCGTCGCTCAGTCCCTTGTTGCTCCACGGCAGGACAGGCACCTTAAGTTCCTCGGCTATCTTTTTAGCCTGGACCTTGTTGCCCATCATGCGCATTGTGCTTGATGTAGGGCCTATGAATTTTATTCCGCACTTCTCGCAAGCCTCGGCAAACCCCGCGTTCTCAGCCAAAAAGCCATAGCCCGGGTGTACCGCCTCGGCATCAGCGACTTCCATTGAGCTGATGAGAGAAGTTATATTTAAATAGCTGTCCGAGCTTTTTGCGGGGCCTATGCAGATGGCGCCGTCGGCAAGCCTTGTGTGGAGCGCTTCCTTATCGGCAACCGAATAGACAGCAAGCGTCCTTAGCCCCATTTCCTTGCAAGCCCTTATTATCCTGACAGCTATTTCGCCTCTGTTAGCGATGAGTATTTTATTGAACATATCTTTCCTTTGAAAAATGGGCCGAGCAAAACAGCCCCTGATTCTTTATTTAGAGACTTCTATATGGAAAAGCGGCTCTCCATATTCAACAGGCTGGCCGTTCTCAACGAGAATGGAGACAACCTTTCCGTTGAACTCGCTCTCAACCTCGTTCATGAGCTTCATGGCCTCGATGATGCACATTGTCTGGCCGCTCTTTACGATACTGCCCATCTCGACAAATGCAGCGGCTTCCGGTGAAGGAGACCTGTAGAATGTGCCTACCATCGGAGATGTCACAATCTTGATATTCTCAGGCTTTGCCTTCTCCGCTTCTTCTTTTTTGACTTCCCTGGGCGGCTGCGCCGCGGAATCCGCGAATTCAACTACAGGCGTTACTTCCCTGATAACTGACGCATTGCCTCTTTTAAGCCTTATCTTGCCATTTTCCCCTTCGAGCTCGAACTCGACGATATCGGTCTCTCTCAGGAATTTATATATGGCTTTTATGTCCTTAATGTCCATCTATCCTCCTATTACAGGCAAACAAAATCTTTCGAAGTTTTAGTTAGTAATTCAAAACCGCCTTTTACGACAAGCGCCATATCCTCTATTCTTACTCCGCCAAGCTCAGGCACATAAATGCCGGGCTCTACGGTTATTACCATTCCCACTTCAAGTACATCCTTGCTGAAAGGGCCTACAACAGGGCCTTCGTGTATCTCAAGGCCTACGCCGTGGCCGGTGCCGTGGCCAAAGAACTTGCCATAGCCTGCCTGCTCTATGTAGCCCCTTGCGCCTTCATCAATAAATGACGCCTTTACGCCGGGCTTTATCCTTTCGATTGCGCGCTCCTGCGCGTCCTTGACTGTCTGATAAATTTTTTTCTGCTCGGCTGTAGCCTTTCCTATGCAATAGGTGCGGGTCTCATCAGAATTATATCCGTTGAGAATAACCCCCATGTCCACCACAACCAGCTCATTTTTCCTTATCTTTTTTTGAGAAGCCTTGCCGTGCGGCAGAGCCCCCCTGTATCCTGATGCGATTATCGTATCGAATGCAAGCCCGTCCCCGCCTGCCCTTCTGAAACCGAGCTCTATTTCAAAGGCAATGTCCTTTTCCGCTGCGCCGGGCCGCAGTATCTTTTGCGCAAGCTCAAATCCCTTGTCAAGTATCTTTACTGACTCTTTTATGCGGGCTATCTCAAAGAGGTCTTTCCTCTCCCTCACCTTGGCGACAAGGCTTGGCACAGGGATGAGCTTTACCGCCTTCAGAGCCTTTTTGATTTTAAGAAAAGTATCGTAAGTAAGATTATTGGACTCAAAGCCCAGCTTATTTATCTTTGAATCCTCAACAAGCTTTTTTATCTCTTCAAGGGCCTTTTTGTATGTCTTTACCTTGAAGCCCTCTACCTCTTCGCCTGCCTGTGTCGTGTACCTTGAGTCAGTCAGGAACCAGTTCGCCTTCGCTGTGACAACAGCGTACGCGCTTGATCCTGTAAACCCGGTAAGATACCTGATGGACCTGATATCCGTTACGAGCAGGGCCTCAAGGCCGTTTGTTTCCAATTCTGAGCGCAGTTTCCTGATCCTGCCCTTGATGTCGGCTGAAGTGGCTATGACGAGAGCTCCTTTCCTGCTTTTAATGAAGCCTTGCGTATGAGGTATCTTGCCTTGCCGATATTCGCGCTTTTATTTACTACAAATGCTATGTAGTACTCAGGCGTTACCATCTTAAGGAGCACATCCGCGCCCATCGTATTTATCATCACCTCATCGACCTCGCCCAAGTTCAGCAGAGTCGAAGCGTGCTTTATCTCATCTATTACCTTGCCGTACTCAACACCCACTGTCTCGACATCGTACTCACCTGAAGCCGCGTACTGCTGTATAGGAAGCCCGTCCATCCCCATGATGGTTGCGGCAATACCGCCCGGAAGGCCTGTAACCAGTTCCTTTACTATTTCCAGGAAAGACATACGCTAACGCGCCTCATCTGCTTTGGGAGCCGATTTTTTTCCCTTGGCGCCCCTTTGCGCAAGGCCCTTAAGACGCTCTATCCTGAAGTTAAGGGACTGGTCCCAGGGTGTTGTGTCAGCCAGTATCTTGTATATCATAAGGGCATCTTCGTAATGCCCCTGCTTCTCAAGGACCTCGGCCATTGTGATCGTAAAAAATATATCGTCCCCTGCTTTTATGTTTGCCATACAATTTACCCGGCTGACTCTGGTTTAATGACCTAAATTATTAAAGAATCAGCATTAAGTCAAGGAGTTTTTATACCCCTTGAAACTGTGCGATTTTAAAAAGTTTTTACTGATTTATTTTATCGCCTTTGAGTCAAAATATTTCCTGAGTTCCTCTTCCGATACTTCCTTAATAATTACCTTTCCAATATGCTCCGCAAGCACGAATCTCATCCTGCTTCCCGACACTTTTTTATCGAGGAGCATAGAGCCTATCCATTGGTCTGCCGAAAGCTTCGGCGGGTCTGCCGGAAGGTCCAGTGCCGTTACCAGGGCTTTTATCCTCTCTGTAGTCTGCCTGCCTGAAAGCCCAAGCGACTCAGAAAGCTCCGAAGCCATGACCATGCCTATTGCCACTGCCTCTCCGTGCTTGTATTTGCCGTATCCTGAAAGAGCTTCGATTGCGTGCCCGAAAGTATGGCCGAAGTTAAGTATCGCCCTGATGCCCTGCTCAGTTTCGTCAGAACCGACTACCTCTGCCTTTATCGAGCATGATTTTTCAATGGCATCTATCAGCTCATCTTTACGGCTCAAGAGACTATCCGTATTATTCTCAAGGAACTTAAAGAACGGCTCGTCCCATATGACGCCGTATTTGATTATCTCGGCAAGCCCTGCCCTTACTTCCCTTGGTTCAAGGGTTTCAAGGACATCAGGGTCAATGAAAACGGCCTTTGGCTGGTAAAACGCCCCAATAAGGTTTTTCCCTTTTGGGTGATTGACTGCGGTCTTGCCTCCTACAGAGCTATCGACCTGTGAAAGGAGGGTAGTGGGAACCTGTATGTAAGGCACGCCTCTTAGATATGTAGCGGCGATAAAGCCTGCCATATCCCCTATTACCCCGCCTCCGAGCGCGATGATGGGGTTTGACCTCTCCATCCTGTGCTCGATAAGCCCGTCAAAGATAGAGGACGCCTCTTGAAGGGATTTATATTCCTCTCCGTCAGGCACAGTGATAATGACAGGGTTTAAGCCTGCATCCTTCAGGGTTTTAGTAAGCCTCTGCGCATACAATCCGCCTACAAGCGGATTTGTGATTATGGCGGCCTTTCCCTTTAGGCCCAATGAGGCAATCCTCGGGCCGACCTCGTCAAGAAGCCCCCTTTTTATCACAATAGGATAAGACCTATTTCCAAGTTCTACATTTATGGTTCGCATTCAGCAAAATCCCGTAAAGATTTAAGTTAAATATTGAATCAAAAATATATCAGAATTTATTGATTTATAATATGAATTTCTTTTACCTGGAGTTAATGCGCGCCTTTATTGCCGCAACAACCTCTTCAACGGATTTTGAAGTGGTATCGATGCACATATCGCAGTCCCTGTAAGCCTCTGCCCTCTCGTTCAGAAGTTTTTCAATTGCGCCCTTTTTGTCCTCCGCGGCAAGAAGGGGCCTGTCGCCCTTATCGCCGACCCTTTTAATTATCTCATCTACCGAAGCGCTAAGGCATATTATCGTGCCCCAGCTTTTAAGGATTGCCCTGTTCTCAGGGTTTACGACCGCCCCTCCCCCTGTTGCAATCACAAGCCCGGTGCCGTAGCAGTTTTCGGAGAGTTTTTTAATTATACGCTTCTCTATCTCCCTGAAAGCAGCCTCTCCGTGAGCTTTGAAAATTTCTTTGACCGCAGTGCCTGCCTCAGCTTCGATGAGCGTATCGATATCATGGAACTGAAGCCCGAGCTCGCGGGCAAGAAGCCTTCCTACGGTGGATTTGCCTGTTCCCATAAAACCTGTAAGGATTATATTTTTCATAAAGGTATGTTTACAAAAAAATGGAACCTTGCGGTTCCATTTACATCAAGTTTATTTTTAAATCCCATCAAAATTCGGTTATCTGCTTAAGATAGCCCTTGTAATTACTCTCTATCTCACGAATGGAATCTCCGCCGAATTTATCAAGGAACTCTCCTGCCATCTCAAGGGCAACCGCTGCCTCGGCAACGACCGCAGCCGCAGGCACCGCGCACACATCAGACCTTTCGATACTTGCCTTGAATGGCTCTTTTGTATCTATGTCAACGGAACGCAAGGGCTTGTAAAGCGTCGGAATAGGCTTCATGGCAGCCCTCAGTACAATAGGCTCTCCGTTGGACATGCCGCCTTCAATGCCGCCTGCGTTATTTGTCTTGCGGTAAAAGCCTTTTTCCTTTTTATAAAAAATCTCATCGTGGACCTTTGAGCCCGGTGTAGAGCCCACGCCGAAGCCCATGCCTACCTCAACTCCCTTTATTGCCTGTATGGACATAAGGGCCTGTGCAAGCTTGCCGTCAAGCTTCCTGTCCCACTGCACATAGCTGCCGATTCCGGGAGGCACGCCTGTCAATACAACCTCAAATATGCCTCCGAGGCTGTCCCCGTTCTTCTTTGCCTCATCTATCGCCTTTATCATCCTTGACGAGGCTTCCTTATCAGGGCACCTTACCTCAGACGCTTCGGCTGATTTAAAAAGCGAATCAAACTTTTTAGAGGCAGTCCTGTCCCAAGCCTGCCCGCCTATTTCAATCACCCAGCTGAGTACGCTTATTCCAAAATGCTCCAAAAGCCTTTTGGCGACCGCGCCCGCGGCTACCCTTGCGGCTGTCTCCCTCGCGCTTGAGCGTTCAAGTATATTCCTTAGGTCCCTGTGGTCATACTTCATCCCGCCCGTGAGGTCGGCGTGTCCCGGCCTCGGCCTTGTCACATTCTTTTTCAAATCCTTCACAGCAGGCACATCAGCGCCCATGACCTCTGTCCAGTTCTCCCAGTCCTTATTTTTTACGATAAGGGTTATCGGAGAGCCGAGGGTCTTTCCCCACCTTATGCCTGAGGTTATCTCAACCCTGTCAGTCTCAATCTTCATCCTGCCGCCCCTGCCGTAGCCGGACTGCCTTCTTGCGAGGTCCTTGTCAACATAGGCCGATGATATCTCAAGGCCTGATGGCATGCCTTCCATTACAGCGGTTAAGCTTTTCCCGTGTGATTCGCCTGCGGTCAGATATTTAAGCATCTTCTCAGATTCAGGATAGGTTCACCTATCCTTCCATTCCTTCGATTTTATTTTAACATACAAAAAAATGCACCCCGAAGGGTGCATTTTAAACCATATTTCAGTTGAGCGCTATCCCTGTATCTTATCTTTAAGGATTGTCGGAGTTATGAATATCAGAAGCTCTGTCTGCGTATCCGATACCGATTTATTCTTGAAGAGCCAGCCTATTCCGGGAATATTCTTAAGGTAGGGTATTCCCTTGTCCGACTCGTTCTTATCGGTTACTACGATACCGCCTATGACTGTTGTCTCACCGTCTTTTACAAGGACTTCGGTTGACGATTCTTTCTTATTTATGGAAGGTTCGCCGGCGCTTGTCCTGAATGTACCGACCGAGTTCCTGCTTGCCTTTATCTTCATCAGAACGCTTCCATCAGGAGTGATGTGAGGCGTTACGGTAAGGCTTAAGTTTGCGTCGATGAATGTCGTTGAGGTGCCTGAAGCCGAAGTCGTCTCAAACGGGATGGATTCACCCTGCTCGATCTTGGCTTCCTTGTTATCCATCGTAGTAATTCTCGGCCTTGATATTGTCTTTAACTGGCCTTCCGATTCACCGGCTGAGAGACGAAGATCAAGAAGAAGCGGGTTTCTGCCTGAAGTGCCGAGCAGGAAACCGAGCGCTCCCAGCGTGCCTGCCGTACCTGAGGCAGGAAGGTTTACAGCATATTGGTCTCCGCCTGTGACAGTGATGTTGGAGTTTGGCGTCTGGGCTCTTGTGCTTACCTGTCCTGCAGTGCCCTGCGCGCCAAATGTCTGGGTGCTGACGCTTCCGCCTGTACCGTAATCAAGTCCCCACTGGATGCCAAGGTCCCTCGCAAAACTGCTTGAGGCCTCTACTATCCTTGCTTCTATCAATACCTGAGGAGTGGCTTTATCAAGCTTCTTTACGATCTCATCAGCCGCTTCAAGCCCTCTCTTTATATCCCTTACGATAAGGGTACTGGTGCGTTTCTCGCTTGTTACGGTGCCCCTGTCTGAAAGGACGCTCTTTACATGGCTGATAAGCTCATCAGCATTTGCGTAGCTCACCGGGATAAACCTTGTCTCAAGGCTCTCAAGTTTCTCCTGAGCCTTGCTTGAGGCAAGCGTGGATTCCTTCTCCTGCCTTATCTTGGCAATAGGAGCAACCCTTACCACATTGCCTTCCCTTATTGAATCAAGGTCCTTGGCCTTAAGGATGATATCAAAAGCCTGGTCCCAGGGGACATTCTTAAGCCTTAACGAGATAGTGCCTTTCACCTCGTCTGAAGCGATTATGTTCAAATTGCTTATCTCAGCAAGAAGCCTCAACACATCGCTGATATTGGCATCCATCATATCAAGGGTTATCTTCTCGCCGTTATATCTCTTCTCGCCTTCAGCCTTGGTCTGGTCAACAGGGCCTTCGACTACGGCAAAAGCTGCCTTCTCTGTCGTTACAGGAGCAGGGCCGAACTCGATATTTATTGTGCCCTTATTATCTTCCTTTACTATGTAAGCAGATTTGTCCTGAAGTTTTACAAGCACCCTTACGGCCTTGGGCTGAACTGACTCCTGATATGAACTGATTGTAGCTACAAGCGTTTTAAGCTTTGTGGCATCAAGGGTCCTTGCAAGCTGGTCAGGTATGGTGGTGTCTTTTATATCCAGGACAAGGGTCTTGCCGTCCTGCGATTCCTGAACAACATATTCTGTTTTGGCTGAGTTCACGATTGTGAGCCTGCCTGTTCCGGCGACCTTTTTAAAATCAATGCTCTCTATCTTATTGCCTTCGATTACCGGGGCGGACACTTCCTGCTTTACAGCCGCTTCCCTTACCTCTGGCTGTGCCTCGGGTTTTGCCTCAGCCTTTGAGACTGCCTTTTCAGGTTCAGGCTGCACATGGGCGGCCTTGTTCTCCATGGCCTTCTTCGGATAAATCTTATTTACCACAGGCTCAGGCTTTACCTTGGGCCCAAGTGTCACGATAATTGAATCGCCGACAATTTTTACCGAATGGGGCGGAAGTTTTTTGACGGAACCGTCAAGCACAAGCCTTGCCTTATCAGTATGGCTTCCGACCCTTACAGTCTTGATATACTTATCACTGACCTTTACGACATCCTTGCCGATGAAGTTATCGACCCCCGGCACATCGATGACGATGCGGGCGGGATTTTCAAGGTCAAACGAATTTATATTCTCAGCAGCTCCGTCAGTGACAATCTTAACAATAGTATTGTCGCCCTCAACGGAGTTATCTACCCTTACTATCTTCTTTGCCGGAGCAAGCGGACTGCTTTCCTTGGCCTGTGCCTTCACAGGGGCTTTCGGAGCTTCAACCACAGCCGGCTCTTCTTTTGCGGCTTGCGGCTCTGAAGCCTGTTCCTGAACAGGTTCTGAAGCAGAAGCGGTCTTTACGACACTTTCAGCCTTTTCTTCAGAGGCAACTGCTCCTGATTTCTTAAGGCTTACGAGGATGCTGTTCTCGCCTGATTTCACCTCATGGTCAATACCGTCCTTAAGGCTTATGATAACCCTGCCGATGTCTTTATTTTCTCCGTAGCTTACGGCGGTTATCTCATTGAGGAACTCGTTGCCGACGCTTACCGGTGAGGTGACTTTCTCAAGATTGACCCCCGGCATGTCGACTATGAGCCTTGACGGGTCAGAGAGCTTGAATACAGTATATTTAATGGAGCCGGTCGTGCCGATAAGGACCCTGTCCCCCTCGCCTACCACATTTATATATTCAACCGCTATCCTGTTTTCCTGAACAGCGGCTGTTGCCTGCGGCTCTTTCTGATTCTGCCCGGCATCCTTGACTTCCTTCGGCCCGGTCGAAGCGCACCCTGTGAGGGCTATCACGCCTCCGAGCATAAAGCCCAGCAGCCCCTGCCTCAACCGATAATCGAATCTTTGCATAAAAGAACCTCCGTATAAACTGCAAAACTATTTAAAAAGCTGTGAACGGAATGCCGTTGTAAATTATTTTCTGCCTTTATCCGGCAGCGTAAGTTCAACATCAGCGCTTGAAGAAACCTTGCCGTCCTCATCCCTGATGAATTCCCTGACAGTGATGCCCCTGTCGCCGATCTTTACGAGCTTGCCTTCCCTTGCACCAAGTATATCGCCATGCCTCACGATATATCTCTTTCCGTCAGGGGCCTGTATAAGGGCGTATGAATTATGGCTTACTACCACTGCCACAACTTTAAACATATTTAGCTCGCAGCACTCGAGCGGACCCTTTGGCTTCTGTGAGCCGTTCTCAACGCCTTTCATCATGATTATATGGCTCTGGAACGGGTTGCGGCGCTTTACCTCGATTGTCGACGCAATGCCTGCGCTATTATCCAGCGCCTCAGGGTTCTGGGCAGCGGGCTGCTGTACAGCCGGAGCCTTCCTGATAGGCATCTGCTGCTCAGGCTCCTGCTTTTTGCAGGCAATGAGGGCAAAAGGAATAAGGGCTATAATTATGGATGTTTTAAAAACGCCACTAATCATTTCTTTTTAGGTTCTCCTTCACCGGGCCCTGGGATGAACCTGAAGGTTGTAGCCACGAAATTCGCCTTCAGGACCGGTATGCGGTTCCTGTGCCCCGATGATATTAATTCCAGATTGGAGATGTTCACTATCCTCGGCAGATTTCCCACCTTGGAGCTGAAGCTGTAGAGGCTTTCAAACTTGCCCTCTACGATCATATTAACCGGTACTTCCGCGTAAAAGCCCCTTTTCTGCTCTGCACCGGGCCTGAAAAGCAGTATCTTAAGCCCTGACTTCTCGCCCGCGCTGCTTATGCTGTCGATAAGGTCGGGTATTTCCTTTTCATTGGGAAGCTGCGCTACAGCGGCCTGAAGCTTGGCCTCCATCTCTTCCTTGTCGCGCAGGTACTTCGGTATGTCAGCGGCAATCTGCCTGTTCTCATTAAGTCTCACATTCAGGTCCTGAAGGTTCACCCTGAGGCGCTTTACTTCATCATACTTCGGGCCTATAAAGAACCAATAGACAAGCGCGATAATGACGACATTTATTGCCGCAAGTATCGACACCCTCTTCTGGAGGGACAGCTTCATTATCGAATCTATGTTAATCTTCAGATTGATCGCCATCGCTTACTTCTTCTCCTTGCCCTTCTCAGGCTGTTCCTTCGGGCGTTCAAGCCTTAACGAGAAGCTTACCAGATCAGCGCCGGTCTCTCTTTCAATGACCCTTTCGGCTACTTCAAGCTCCACGGTCCCAAGGTCTTTATATTGCTGAAGGCCTCTCATGAAATCCGCCACTATTTCGTCATTGGCGGCATAGCCTTTGATGGTGATAACATAGCCCTCATCACGCATGGAAAGCAGCCAAGCCTTATCAGGAATGGCGTCGCTTATCTTATTGAAGAGGGTTACGGGGCCTGTCCTTGCCGCCTCAAGCTTGGTGATGATATTAAGCTTTTCCTCTACTATCCTCTTCTGTTCCTTTATCTTTGAAAGTTCGCCTATCTTTTTCTTAAGCTGCTCAAGTTCTTCATTGCCCTTTGCTAACTGGTCGTTAAGGCCTGAGGCCTCGCTCCTGACCGTCAGGTAAGCGGCCATCGAAACTGAAAAAATGAGGAATGTAATAAGCCCGGCGACCGTAAACTGGAACCTTACTGATTCTTTCTTTTTAGCGGCCCTTACGGGCAGAAGGTTTATGCGTATCATCTGTCGGCAAACCTCCTTGTAGCAAGACCTACGGCCACTCCGAAATACGGGGCCAGCTCCTTAAGTTTGTCCTTATCAAAATGCTTGGGATTAGCCTCTATGTTCTTGAAAGAATTTACAAGCTCAACCGGTATCGAGGTCTTCTCCTGCATCAGGTTCTGAAGCGCGTTTATCTTTGAGCATCCGCCGCTTAAGTATATCTTATTCACATAAGAGCCCTGGCTGCCTCCGAGGAAGAAGTCCAGCGACCTTTTTACTTCAAATACAAGGTTCGTAGATACAGCCTCTATTGCAGCGGGCAGGTCCTCCGCTTCGGGGCCCGGGGCCTTTTTGCCCGTCTTTATCTCCTCGGCATCTTTAAAGCTTATATTGAGCTGCCTCTGTATCTCTTCCGTGAACTGGTTGCCCCCCATGGGGATAGACCTTGTGAAGATGGTAAGGCCGCCGAGTATTACGCTTATGCTCGTGATGCTGGCGCCGATATTGACCATTGCGATGTTCTCGCCCGGAGTAACGGGATAATTTATCTCCATCATGTTCTCAAGGGCGAATGAATCGACATCGATTACAACGGGATTGAGGCCCGCTTCCTTGATGACATTCGTATAATCGTTGATGACATCTTTTTTAACTGCAACGAGCATGACATCCATCTGTCCCCTGCCCTCGATATCCGCTCCAAGTATCTGGAAGTCAATATTGACATCGGTTATGGGGAACGGGATATACTGCTCAGCCTCCCATTGGATGGAATCAGCAAGTTCATCTTCCGTCATTGCGGGGAAACTTACTTTTTTAATGATTACAGAATGGCCTGTGAGGGAAGAGACGGCATCCTTTGTCTTTATGCCGTGCTCCTTGATAAGGTCCTTGAGGGTATTGGTTACGGTCATTGAATCGATAATGGAACCGTCAACGATCGCTTCAGGGGGGAGTTCAGCAATGCCGAGCTTCTGAAGCTCCCAGCCTTTTTTGGTCTGGGACATATGCACTACTTTTATGGAGCTGGAACCGATATCAAAAGCTACGGCGTCCTTCTTCTTTAAAAACGGTAAATTCATTGAACTCCTCTTACGAAAATACCTTGGCTTTGTCGGAAACTTTAAAACCAAGAGCCTGAATGATCTTCCTCTTGGTATCGACCCTGCAAGGGAATCCTCTTTCGATCCTGTCGATGGTAAGGGGCGATATCCCTGCTTTTCTCGCCAGCTCCGATTTGCTCAGGAGCATGTTCTCTCTTATCTTTTTTAGATTATTTTTGGACATATCACAAGCACTAAAGTCACATTCAAAATAAATTTTTTAAAAAAATTCTAAATTAAGAAAAGCTATGGCGGATTAGGTACAATCTATTGCAAAATAGCTGAATTGTCAAACATTTTTTATAATTGACATATAATTACATATAATTTCAAAACAGCCTTTAACAATGGATTATAAGCGCCTGAAAATAAAATTTCTGTAATTTAGATTACATCAGAGGAGGACAGGAAAGAAAACAGATAAGGAATACTTCGGATGATAATGGGAAGCCCCCTCAAAACACTCGGGGCTGCATGTCCTTTTTAACCTCTTGGTTAATCTTCGGATGTATTAAATAAAACTTTAATTTAAAAGGAAGAGGCTTCGGAATCAAAGCCTCTTCCAGACCATTGTCGCTGATGTGCTTGTCTGTCTTGCCTGCTCAAGAAGCTCTTCAAGGTCATAATTTATTGTTATGCCTCCGTTTACGGCAACCGTGTTATTGGCCATGACCCCTCCCGTTACATTGAGGTCGCTGCCGCCGCCTGATACTGTGAGAGTTCCAAGCACATATATGAGGCCTTCCCAGTGAAAGCTTCCGCTTATCTTAAGGTCGCCTGTCACAATGAGGATACCTTCACCCGTGAAATTTCCTGAGATACTGACTTCCTTGCCTCCGGCGTTCTCGATATATAAAAGTACGCTCTCATAAGGCCCTGCGCCTTCCCACGCCGTTACAATGTTGTCAAGAGCGCCGCTTGCGGGGATGTCGTCCCCGGCGCCGTTGCAGGTGGCGGTAGTGCACTTATGCACCTCATCGGAATATGTCTTTATATTGGCAAGAGTATCGCCAAGGAATGTGTTCATGTCGGTAGAAGCTGTTTTGTTTGTTACGCATGTAGCGTTAAGCTGCGGGTCGCAGCCGCAGCCCGGACCCTGCACGACATCTCCGGTGATTGTGTTTGAGCCGCCTGCCACATCTATGCAGGCATTGGTATTAATAGCCTTCTCGGTGTCGGTATTAAGGTTACTGCCGCCGAGATACGCCTCTATCGTCCTTGTAGTGCCGTTTGAAGTGCCTGTAGAGATGATCCTGTATACGGGGAGCTGGCCATACCTGATTGAAGTTACCGAAGGGTCAAGGTTAAAGTCTTGCCCGTACATTACAACTTCAGCGGTGGTCTTGCTGCACGATGTCGGCGGAGAAGCCACTCCTGAAGATATATTGCTTCCAACCTCGTTCCCGTCGCAGAAGCCCTCAGGGTTGGTCTCATCAAGGTATCTTATGGTCACGCTGTAGCTCTGGTTAGTGCCGAGAGTGCCGACAATGGAATTGTCTGAGGAGAAATTCCTTCCAAGGGAATTTCCGGAATTCCAGCTTATCGTCCTGTAATTGGCGTCAGTTGATTTTTCGCCAATGTATCTTGAATTGGTGCTCGCTATATGCAGCCTTGCCACAGCCTCTCTCACCCCTGCTTCGGCAAGCTGAAAGGCGATTTTCGCCTCCCGCTCATTCCTTGAGAGGTGCAGGTCAGTATTCATGTTATAGACTACGCTCAGCCCTATGAGAGTCATGGCCAGCATCGTTATTAAGGCGAGTATGAGGATAAAACCTTTTTCGTTTTTTATCTTTTCCATAGCCACCTTTAGTTAGTCTCGTTCCATGAACTTGAGTATGCGCTTTCGTTAGGCGTGCCGCAGGAATCTATTGCCGCTGCTTTGAAGTAATAGATATATGTGTTTACATTGCCCTGGTCAGCCGCAATCACAGAAGATGTCGTGCCTGAACCTACGGTAGTCCTCAGGAACCAATCCTTCCTTATATCGCCCCCGGTGCAATTGGGCTTGCCGCTCTTGCAGACCTTCTCATATATCCTGTAGCCGGCAAGATCGCTAATCGCGGAGTTGTCCGTATTCTGGGTGACTGCCGTCCATGAGACTGTCATGTTCTGGCCTGAGACAGAGCCGCTGAAGCCTGTAGGCGCCTTTGGAATGGTCGTGCACGGGTCAACGATAACGCTTATTGTCCTGCTTGAAGGCGACGCATAAGGATAAGTCACCGTTATCGTATCCGTTGAAAGCGTAAGCAGCTTCGTGCTGTCAGACGAATTGCTTGTAGTGGTTATCGTTTTTGTGAATGAACCGGTAGCAGGGCCTGACTCGGTAATGGTCGGGTTATACGAGCCGGGCGCGGTGCTTGTATTCGTAAAGCCCGTAAAGCCGCTTGTTGAGTTTACGATTTCGGTTGTAAGAGAATACCCGCCGTTTACCGCCAGACAGTCCTGTATCGAGACCGTATAACTGTCGCCCCTGTAAATGGTTGTCGGGGTCACTGTCAATGTGGCCGAGCCTGAACTGCCGATACAGGCCGCGGCTGTATTTGAGGCGCTGCTTACATTAGGTCCAGGGCTGGCACATGCGTTTATAGCCTTGATTGTGTAGTTATAAACGCCTGCGGCAAGGGCTGTATCAGAATATGTCGTGCCTGTCTGGTCTGTGCCTATCTGGGTAGAGCCCCTGTAAATCCTGTATTTTATCGTATCTGTAGCGTCTACTGTAGCGCCATTGGTATATGTAGTCACCGCACTCCATGAAAGCGCCACATCAGAGCCGCTTGGCGTTGCCGTAAGATTTGCCGGAGTGCTCGGGGTGACATTACATATATTGAAGTTCTCCTGATCGTACACATACGCGCCGTCGGCTATTTCAGGGTCTCTGTCAAAGTTGCCGTCAGTATCTATTGCAACGATGTAGTACCATATCCTCTGCCCGTCATTTGCAGGAATTGCGCCTGACCAGTTGTTGCCGCTTGTATTTGTCATGGTCACTTCGGTGAAGCCCGAAGTCGGCGCAGTGGTAGTCGTTTTTGCGGTCACCTTATAGTAAAGCTTTGCAGAAGCAACAGCTATCTTCGTTCCCGTAACCTCATTCGTGGTATTGCCTTCGATATTGGCAGATACGGTTACGGTCAGGTTGGAGCCTGCCACAATGGAGCCGTTCGAGCCTGAAGGCACCGTATTAAGGCCTGTCGGGCCGGGGACCGCATAGCTGAAGGTCGGGCTTGCAGGCTTGTTCTGCTGTGTGGCGGTGATACTTGGGCCAAATGGTACTGAAACCGCCTCAAGGCCCTGAGAGACCGTAAGGTATGTTACACAGGTTGTAGTGCCTGTTGAATCGTTCCTTACATTGAGAGTTATCAGGAGCTGGTCATCCCTCATGTCAACAGGGTTATCGCTCGCGTCCTTAAACTTGAACATTACAGGGACAAAGCGTGCGCCTGCAGGTATCTGAGTAGATGTAAGTGTGGCATTAGTTACCGCTCTTGTATAAGGGTTGTTGCCTGTAACCGCTGTGGTAAGGCCGAGGGCAAGGCTTGAGGTTGTAATGCCCATCCCGCTCCTGCCGCCGCCTATTTTAATCTCTTTAAGGTAGGCGGATGAGTTAACCCATGACACACTCGCGCCTGTTATAGTCATGGTGCCCGCGCTTGAGTTACTGAGGAACATGGTCACTGTATGGTGCGTGTAGCCGCTTATAGGCGTACTGGCGTTATTGCCGGTGCCTGTTGTATTGTTTATATCAACTCCCGTAAGCACTTCCCTGTGGTCATCTTTTGTGCAGCTTCCTGACGTGCCCACGCATTTTTCATCCCTGTCTATCTTTCCGGGCTTGACCGGTCCGAGAAGCACGGAATTAAGATATCCGCTGATCATATCGCTTTTGACAGTTGCTTCAGACGGGTTATTCCTTTCGTACGGGCAATCCGTGGTAACTATCCTGTAATAGTAGGTGCCGCCGTCAGATATGGTAGTGTCATTATAACTCGTGCCCCAGAAAGGAGCTGAACCGGATATCATCGTGGATGAGGCAAAATCAGCGGTAGCGCTCCTGAATATCCTGTAGCCCGCAAGGTCATAAGGGTTATTGACGCTTGACGGCAGGCTGGTATCGCTGGACACTCCTGTCCATGAAAGCGTTACAGGCGTTGAACAGCATGAGAATGTCGCCCCCATTACAGCCGGAGGCTTTTCACCGCTGGCCGGGTCTTCACCGCAAAGAACGGTTGTCGCCTGCGCGCCTGTGATGTTTGATCCATTTCCGCACAGGTCAAATGACACGGCCCTGTATGAATATGTGCCTGTCTCAGCAAGCGAAGGAGTTCCGGGATTCTCTACGGTCATTGAATCATGCCAGAACGAAGTTGACTGCGCCGCTGACAGTTCCGCAGAGGTAAATATGCCGCCTGAATCAGGAACTAATCTGGCATCAGGCGTGATGGTAGTATTGGCCTGATAACACCCGCTTGCCTTGGGGAACATGCCTGTATCAGTATGAAGTTCAGGATATGTGGCGCTGTCGTTCTCGTAAACGCATGTCTGCGCAAGGTCCGCGTCAGCAGGCTGCGTAAGTGACAGTGCGACTCGCTTCCAGCCTGCCCTTGCATCGATTGTGGGCGCACCAGGAGGTGTTGACTTCGCAGGCGCGGTATCAGAACCTGTTACAGTCGCAAAGCCTGTTCCCGGCGTGCATGTGCCTGAACCGCTGCCGCATGTAGCATTATAATCCGTTACCAGATATTTTTTCTCGTTAGGGTCTCCGCCGTTATCCAGTATCAATGTGGCATCGCAATTAACCGGCGCTATGGCGTAATAATAGGTGCGGCATCCCGTAAGTCCGGGCCCTACATCGGTATAAGTCGTTGAGTTCTTCGTAAGCTCCGGCTTTCCGCTGCCCGGCTCGCCTGCTATCCAATCAACGGCAGTCTGCGTTGCAGGATCTATTGGGAATGTGCTGAAAGGAGAAGCGGACCTGTAGAGCCTGAAACCCGTTACATCAGGATTGGCAGAGGTGTTATAAGCTGTCCAGCTTAATGCCACCTGCCCGTCGCTTGCGCCGTTTGCCCCTATTATGCCTGTAATGGCAACAGGCTTCATCGGATTGAGGGTCGTATCATTCGAGCCGGAATCATATGTTCCGTTGCTGGGCGTGGGATTGCCGCTTATCTCCGAAGAAAAGCCGCTGTGGTTAAGGGAATTATCGTAAGCCTTTACAGCGACATAGTACACTGTCTCAGAGCCGGGCGCCGCTGTCGAAGGCGTGTAGGCAAGTGAAGGGCTTACAGGAAAGATATTGCATGACAGGCTTCCGCCTGAACGGGTGCAGGAATAGGTCGTACCGGTGAGCACCGTAAGCGGAATATTTATTACGCCTGTGTAGTTGCCCGGGGCAGTACCGTAATAGACCTTATAGCCTGATATGTCGCCTTCGGCGTTCTCTGTCCATTTTACCTTAAGCCTTCCGCATATACCGGGGTCCCTGACCTGCAGCGCTGACGGAGATGCGGGAGGGGTCGCATCATCTGATGTTGTTCCCACACCGATATTCCTGAGCCTTACATGGGTCTCGACGGTAAAGGTCTTCGGGGCAGTCGTTCCCTGTACATTGGCTTTCGTTTTTGTTGTGAGCGTTACTGAAATGAACTTGATGGTATTGCGGTTTGGCTGTGTCGAGGTATCGGCAATGACATTGCCGTTAATGTCATAATAAGTAATCGCAAAAGCGTCAACATAAGGTATTACCTGCTCAGTATTGCCTATTGAGCTTGTGGACAGATTATCAGCCTTTCTTGTAAGGTACTGGACCCCGTTCACCGTTTGAAGCGCGTACTTAACCTCAAGCCTGTTGCCTGCGGTAGAGCTCATGGTGGTGTCTGTCGCGGGGTCGGTATAGATGAACTTTACTGCGTCCGCAGTGGCCTCGGTGACTATATCCGCCGTGCCTGCCGCGTATCCGGCATTCATCAACTCCCTCTCCATGGAGTCTATGGCCACCCTTGCGTTCTGCTGGGCCTCAACCATCATGTCCTGCGTGTTCGTATGCCTGAAAAATGTGTTGTAGAGGGAATACACTGACAGGGCCACTACACCTGTTATGAATATGGCTATGAGCACCTCTACAATGGTGAAGCCTTTTTGCCTTCTTACAAAATCTGAAAATACGCGGGGCCTATACGAATTAGACATATTACCCTCTGCTCCTTAAGGTTACAAAAGTAAGGCTCTTTGTGGTATGCCAAAGAACATCAGTCCATGAAATAGTCACATCAACCCTTTTAAGGCCGTCCGAGATATGGTTCGCGGTGCCGTTATTGTCAAGGTCTACAAAAGTTACGGTATACGACCATGTAAAAGGCATGGTGCCCACGGTAATAATCGCATTCGTCGGAGTGCATGTATAAACAGGCCTGCTTGCAGTGGCATCGGTCTGTACGCAAGTCCTCCTGAGGTCAGTGCGGGCGGTGGTAGTATCCGTTGTATGGATATTAAGGAAATCCACGCTGAGAAGCGCCTCTATCCTGTCCTGCGAAAGATTGGTGGCCTGAGTTACGGCCTGGCTGTAGCCTGATGTCTTTACAGCCGTTCCTGCAAGCCCTGCTATGCCGAGAATACCTATTGAAAGTATTGTCATGGCTATCAGGACCTCGATAAGGGTAAAACCCCTTTCAGCCCTGCATCTTTTCAGTATCGCTCTCATATTCTTCATCGTCAGCACCCTGTCGTAACCGATATCATCCCTGTTGAGCCCTGAATGGTGATCGTCATCTTGTCATTGGCCTTTGCGGTATTATCTATGCACATCGAAGAAGCTGCGGCAGTTGCGTTATCAGCGCTGCTTGATATCCCATTGGGATAGAAAACAACCATGAAATTAGCATTGGGCGTAGAGATATTTATCCCTGATTCCAGCGACATTGTCGTGCGGGTTGCATCGTTTTCCCATGCGCCTGTGCCTGTGTTCCATGTTGCAAGCCTGTATGTATCAGGACTGCCCTGCGTAAAATCAACCCTGTATTTGGTGTTCCTCGCGATTGCCTTCAGGCGCGCGGCCTGCAGCTCAGAGCTGACTTCCCTCACTGACCTGGTAAGCCTTAAGTGAGACATCTGGGATACTATCGCAGGGATGCCTATGGCAAAGATTGCGCCCATAAGCGCGAGCACCACCAGAAGTTCTACAAGTGAGAAGCCTTTTGAGTTTTTAAATAGCATAGCCGTCCTTTAGGTATACTCTGACCTATAAAGGTGCAATAGCTATACCAAAAGCTAAGTAGCTGAAATGTAAGGAGTTTGATTTTAGGCGGGTGTAAGAAAACTATGCAAAAATTGCATAGTAACGAAATTTTTACGGCTATAGCCCGTATTCTTTTATTTTATAAAGGAGGGCCCTGTGGCTTATCTCAAGGAGCTCGGCTGCCTTTGTCCTGTTGTTATTCGTCTTTTCAAGGGCTTTTGAGATAAGCTCCTTTTCAATTGCCTCTGTTGCCTTTTTAATGGAAAACTCCCATTCCGGCAGAGCCTTTTTTGAATGGGGTTCAGGCATTACTTTTCCGCTTATCGGCAAGGACTCTTTTTTTATAACGCCTGTTTCTTCGAGTATCATCGCCCGTTCGATTACATTTTCAAGTTCCCTGATGTTGCCGGGCCACTGATAATGCAAGAGGATTTCCCTCGCGCCGTCGGATAATCTCTTTGCGGGCTTGCCGAATTTTTTGGAATACTTTTCTATGAAGTGCTCCGCAAGCCCTGTGATATCGGCGGGCCTTTCCCTCAATGGCGGCAGTTTGACCTCTATTACATTGAGCCTATAAAAAAGGTCTTCCCTGAAGTTGCCTTTCTTTATCTCCTCACGCAGGTCCCTGAGCGTTGCCGCAACCACTCTTGTATTTATCTTTACAGGCTTGACATCCCCTACCTTCCTGACCTCGCTTTCCTGAAGGACCCTCAAAAGTTTTACCTGAAGCTCCATCGGAAGCTCGCCCACCTCGTCAAGGAAGATAGTGCCTGTATCCGCTTCCTGAAACAGGCCTGTCTTGGTCCTGTGAGCGTCGGTGAAAGCGCCTTTGACATGGCCGAAAAGCTCGCTCTCAAGCAGAGGGCCTGGGATTGCGCCGCAGTTTACGACCACAAAAGGCCGCGTTGCGCGCCTGCCGCTGAAATGTATCGCCCTTGCCACAAGCTCCTTGCCTGTGCCGCTCTCACCAGTAATCAAAACAGATGTATCGTAGTCAGATATCTTTTTGACAAGGCCGAGTATCTCAAGCATCTTCTTATCTTCGGTAAAGATGTTCTTGAAGTCATACTCCTGCAGCACTGCGTTCTTAAGCCTTGAGTTCTCCCTCTTAAGCCTCTCCCTCTCCTCAGCCTTTTTTACCGTAAGTATTATTTCATCTGCCTTGAAGGGTTTTGAAATATAATCGTACGCGCCAAGCTTCATGCACTCTATTGCAGTGTCTATGGCGCCGTACGCGCTCATCATTATAACAGTGTGGTCGGATTTCTTCTCCTTCAAGGTTTTGAGGAACTCAAGCCCGTCCATGCCCGGCATCCTGATATCGCAGAGGATGAAATCAAAGTCCTCGCCGTCACCGAAGAGGAATTCAAGCGCCTTTTTCGAATCGGCAAACGCAACCGACTCGTAGCCCTCACGCTTAAGGATGACTGAGAGCATATGGCGCATTGAATCTTCATCATCGATTATCATTATCCTCATGCTTCACTCCCTGAGGGCAGGACCACCATGAAAGTAGAGCCCTCGCCTGACCTTGTCTCGAAATTTATCTCTCCCCCGTAAGCGTTGATGATGCTCTGGGAGATGAAAAGCCCAAGCCCCGTGCCTTTGCCGACATCCTTTGTGCTGAAGAACGGGTCGAATATTTTTTTAGCGTCCTCAGAACTGATGCCTGAGCCGTTATCAATAAACCTTATCACCACATAATCTTTTCCCGCGGCCTCTGTCTCGACAAGCGGAGAATCGTCCCTTCTCCTCCTTGGACGGGCCCCAAGCGTGCGCCTCTCAAGGCTTGTCTCAATGCGCACAAGCCTATTCTCATCTTTACCGTTCATGGAATGCGCCGCGTTTACAAGTATGTTCATGAATACCTGCCTGAGTTTTCCCTCATCCATGATAACATTGGGCAGGCCATGTTCAAAACTGAATTCAGTCCTGATGCCTTCGAAATCCTTATGCACTGAAATTGTCGAGACAGTTTCATCAAGAAGCCTGTTTACATCCACAGGTTCGGAGGCCCTTTTCGAAGGGCGCGATATTTCAAGGAACTCCCTCACGATAGTATCTATCCTTGAGGCCTCTTTTAAAGCCCTTGCTATTATCTCTTTCTCATCTTCCTTATCAGGCAGCCCCTTCTCAAGAATATCAAGGTACCCGTGAAGCGCGCCAAGCGGATTACCCACCTCATGCGCGATGCCTGCCGCAAGGCGGCCAACCGCTGCCAGGGTTGATGACCTCAGGAGCTCCTCCTGTGTCGTAAGCAGTTCCAGGTTTACCCTTTCAAGGGTCTTTATCTCAGCCTCAAGCCTCTCAGCCATTGTGTTGAACGATGAGGCAAGGCTTCCAATTTCATTATCAACTGATACGGATGCCCGTTCATAGAGCTTCCCGCCCGCTATGCGCGTTGCGGCCTCATCAAGTTGTTTTATCGGGGTTACAATGGAACGGGAAAGGAAGAAAACGCCAAAAACTATTATGACGGCTGAATCAAGGAAGGCATAAAGAAGCAAAAACCTTCTCACGCCTGCCATGTCCTCTTTTATTTCTCTTAATGTAAGCGTGAACTCAATCCTGCCTGATGCCTTATCAAGGGGCGCGGAGATATAGAGCAAATCACCCGGGCCTCTAAACCACCCTCCGCCGACCCTTTTTACAATGAATTCATTTGAGGCGTTTATTACCTCGCCGTCCGCGGGGAGTGTGCCTGATTGTATAAGGAGATTGCCCTTGCGCCCGTTAAGCCTGTAGTCGTCTATATCCGCTTCCCTTAAGGCCTCGCCGATATAATTTATCATCGCGTCATCAGGCTGGGGCTTATTGGCAGCCACACGGATGATCCTTACTATGCGCCCTGCCTCGCTTATCTTCCAGTAAAGCGCGCTGTTCTCAACTATCTTTATGCTGAGAATACCTATGAGCCCGATACCCGCAAGGGTTATCAGGACTATGCCTAATGTAAGCTGTGAACGGATGCCGAGGGCTACATTCATATTCAGACGCCTATCATCTGCATGATATACCAGCCTATAAGCTCTTCACCGAAAAAAAGGTATGATACCGCACCGGCGGCAAGAAAGGGGCCGAATGGTATGGGATGTTTTGAGTTCTTGCCGTAGATAAGCATGACAATGCCGCCGACAAAAGCGCCGAGGAACGAACCCAAAAGGAGCGTGAGCAGAACTGACTTCCAGCCAAGGAACGCGCCCACCATCGCAAGGAGCTTGATATCTCCCCCGCCCATACCCTCTGTGCCTGTAAGAAAGTACCAGCCGAATGCAATGGCAATCAAAATGCCGCCGCCTGCGAGAAGGCCTATAACGGAATTCAAAACACCGGGGAAAGGCAGTATGAATGAAAGCGCAAAGCCTATGGCAATTCCGGGAAGGCTTATGATATCAGGGATTATCTGGTGCTCAAGGTCAATGAATGTAATAACAATGAGCGCGGAAACAAAAAGGAAGTACGCAAAGAGCTCGATTGTAAGCCCGAATTTTAAGAACAGAAAAACGGCGAATGCGCCTGTAAGAAGTTCAATTAAAGCATACCTGAATGAGAACGGGGAGCCGCAGTTCCTGCATTTTCCCATCAATATGAAATAACTGAATATCGGGATGTTGTCGTAGAAAGGTATGTGCCTTTCGCATTTGGGGCATCTTGACGGAGGGGAGACCACGGAGAGCCCGAGCGGGAGCCTGTGGATGCAGACATTGAGAAAGCTGCCTATTACAGCCCCGAAGACAAAAGGCAGAATGAGTATTAAATTGCCGTCCAATATCTCTCCTTTAAAAAAATCCCGGTACAATACAAAGCCGATATAATTATATAATATATCGGCTTTTGAAGTCATTTTTTTATTTATCGGTGATTTTGCTTCAGAATTGTTTTTGAAAGGGCGTCAAAAGGTTTCCGGGAGGTAGCCTTTTCTCTTCTTTTCAACAAGCATAAGGATATCGGTTGCCTGCTTTATGGCATCCCTTGAGTCCTTGCCTGTTATTATCTCAGCCGGTATTCCGCCTGGAATGGCGTCAGGGAAACGGGAGGTCTTATAGTAGAGGTCAAGGCTTGTCGAAGTGCCTACAAACCCCTTGAACTCCTCCTCGTAGGTTATCGCCCTGTCAAGGAGGTCATAGACAGACCTTGTCTCCCTTGCGTCCTCTCTATTGAGATATAAAAAAGCCCTGAGTGATTTGGCCGCTGACTGCTGAGCCCAAAAGCATGCGGGGGCAAAAAAGCCGCCCTGCTGGTTCCATTCGGCTGCCTTAAGGTCATATTCCGCCTGTCTGAGCCATCTGTCAGCTTCTTTAGCAAATAATTCCACAAGGGCCTCCTGTTAAACTTTTATGTCCTGTAGGCAGAGTTTATCTTTACATACTCGTAAGAGAGGTCGGTTGTCCAGATGGTTGCCTCGGAACTGCCGCTCCTCAGGTTTACGATGACTTTTATCTCTTTGACCTTTATGGCTGTGGCAGCCTGAGCCTCTTTGCCTGTATCAAGCCCTTTTTTAACCACCGGCACGCCGTTAAACGAGATATCCACCTTGCTCTCATCAAGACTTATGCCAGCTCTCCCAAGCGCGCCCATGATCCTGCCCCAGTTTGGGTCGCCCCCAAAGAAAGCTGTCTTTACAAGCATTGACTCCGCAATGGTGCGGGCCGCCTTCCGTGCGTCATTTACGCTTTTCGCTCCCCTGATATCAAGCTCTATCAAACGGGTTGCGCCCTCGCCGTCCTTTACTATCATCTTGGCAAGCTTTACAGAGGCTTCGGTAAGGAGCTTTGTGAATGCCTTGAAATCAGCGGTATTATTCTTTATCTCTGTGCCGCCGCTTACGCCATTGGCAAATATCAGGGCAGTGTCGTTTGTAGAGGTGTCGTTATCAACTATGATGCTGTTGAAAGAAAGGTCTATCGCCTGCTTGAATGCCTTCTTAAGGGTGGCGCTCTTTATGTTGGCGTCCGTAAGGAAGTAGGCGAGCATGGTTGCCATGTTCGGGCATATCATGCCGGCGCCCTTTGCCATGCCTGCTATTGTTACGGTCTTGCCTCCGACCTTTCCCTTTACGAGAGCCCTTTTGGGGAAGGCGTCGGTCGTCATTATCGCTTCGGTTGCATCGTTGAGGCCGTCAACGCTTAAGCCTTCGACAAGCTTTTGCATCCCCTCTTCAACCCGTTCAACCGGAAGAGGCACGCCTATAACGCCGGTAGATGACACCAGCATCGAGCCTTTTGAAAAGCCCAGAGCCTTTTCAGCAAGGATAGTCATCTTTTCAGCAGCCTTATAGCCCTGCTTGCCTGTGCAGGCATTGGCATTGCCGCTGTTTACGATTACTCCCCTTGATGTGCCTTTTTTTATCCTGTACTGCCCGATAAGGACCGGGGCTGCTTTTACTTTGTTTGTAGTAAAAAGGCCTGCCGCCTGGGCAGGCGCTTCACTGATTATCAGGGCTAAATCTTTTTTTCCCGTTTTCTTTATTCCGCACGCAATACCGGATGCCTTGAAGCCGGGCACTTTGAAGTCTTCCGGAGCAAAATTTTCTATATAAGACATCCCTGACAAAATCCCTCAGATTTATTTTTTATCTTACGGCCTTTTCGGCGCAGCACCTCTTGTATTTAAGCCCGCTTCCGCACGGACACGGGTCATTCCTTCCTATCTTATCCCCATGCCTTACCGGAGTCTCCTTCTCAGGCTCTTCAGCCTCTTCGCCCCTGCTGTACTTCACCTTCTGGGGCTTTGGCTCAGGCTTGGGAGCAGGAGCTTCTTCCTCTTCCCTTTCCCTTATCTGGACCTTAAAGAGCCTCTCGGCAACTTCGGATTTAAGCCTGAATATCATCTCAACGAACATATTGTACCCTTCCTTCTTGTACTCCTGAAGCGGGTCCTTCTGTCCGTATCCGCGAAGCCCAATGCCGCCCTTAAGATGGTCCATTGAAAGGAGATGGTCCTTCCAGAGGGTGTCAAGGGTATGGAGCATTATGACCTTTTCAAACTGCGCGAAAGGCTCATCACCTACAAGTTCTACCTTTTCGTTGTATGCCTTCCATGCCTTCTCAACTATAGCCTCGGCAAATGCCTCCCTGCCGTTGACCCCGTCGAGGTCAGACGGAGAGAGCTGCACTCCGAACTGCTTCATCACGGCATCTTTTATAGGCTTTAAATCCCATTCATCAGGCGAGGACTTCTCTTCGATGTGGGTGCCGACGATATCCTCGGAAACCTCTTCGCTGAACTCCTTTACCATCTCGCGAAGCCCTGACTGGGAAAGTATCTGCTTCCTGTAGCCGTAGACGACCTCCCTCTGCTGGTTCATTACATCGTCATATTCAAGGAGGTGTTTCCTTATATCAAAGTTGTGGGCCTCGACCTTTTTCTGCGCGTTCTCTATTGCCCTTGAAACAAGGCCGTGCTCAATAGGCACATCTTCTTCCATGCCTATCTTCTCCATTATGGAGGATATGCGTTCGCTTCCGAATATCCTTAAAAGGTCGTCTTCAAGAGAGAGATAGAACCTTGATGAACCGGGATCTCCCTGCCTTCCTGCGCGACCCCTGAGCTGATTGTCTATACGCCTTGACTCGTGCCTCTCAGTGCCGATAATATGGAGGCCTCCGAGCTCTTTTACCTTTGCCTTCTCCTCTTCGCAGAGCCTCTTGGCGGTCTCAAGCGCGGTCCTGAAAGTATCAGTGGTGTCATCCTTGCCTGCCATGGAAGCCGCAAGGAACTCCGGGTTTCCTCCAAGCAGGATGTCTGTACCCCTGCCGGCCATGTTGGTGGAAAGAGTTACCGCCCCGATCCTTCCTGCCTGGGCTACTATCTCCGCCTCACGCTCATGCTGCTTGGCATTGAGGACAGTGTGCTTGATGCCGTGCCTTGAAAGAAGCGTTGAGAGCTTCTCGGAATCTTCAATGGAAATAGTGCCGACAAGGACCGGCCTGCCCTTCCTGTTCCAGTCTTCTATCTCTTTTATTACGGCCTTGAACTTTTCTTTCTTTGTCTTGTAAACAAGGTCCGTGCCATCCTGCCTCGCAACTGACCTGTTCGTCGGTATTATGACCACATCGAGCTTATAAATTGAGTGGAACTCAGAGGCTTCGGTATCTGCCGTTCCAGTCATGCCGGCAAGCTTCTCATACATCCTGAAGTAGTTCTGGAATGTGACTGTGGCAAGGGTCTGGTTCTCATTTTCTATCTTGACCTTCTCTTTCGCCTCCACAGCCTGATGAAGCCCGTCGCTCCAGCGCCTTCCGGGCATAAGCCTTCCGGTGAACTCATCTACGATTATTACCTGGTTGTCCTTTACCACATAATCAACATCCCTGTGGAAAAGCACATGGGCCCTCAGTGCCTGATTTACATGGTGAAGCGTCTCGATATTCTCAGCATCGTAGAGGTTTTCAATCCCAAGGAGCTCCTCTACTTTGGTTACGCCATCTTCCGTAAGGAGCGACTGCTTTGCCTTTTCATCTATCGTATAATGGAGCTCTTTCTTAAGACCGGGCATTATCCTGTCTATCGCGTAGTACTTATCGACTGAGTCTTCGGTAGTGCCTGAGATGATAAGAGGCGTCCTTGCTTCATCGATTAATATTGAGTCGACTTCGTCAACGATTGCGTAATGAAGCTCCCTTTGTACATATTCCTCAAGAGAGAACTTCATATTATCTCTCAGGTAATCAAAACCGTATTCGTTGTTTGTTCCGTATGTGATATCAGCCCTGTACGCCTCAGCCCTTGTTACAGGCCGTAAGTGCAGGAAGCTGCCGTCAGCACCAATGAATTCAGGGTCGTAAAGAAAGCTTGCCTCATGCTGAATAACGCCGACCGACAGGCCGAGGGCGTGATAGATATTGGCCATCCAGCGGCTGTCCCTTCGCGCCAGATAGTCGTTTACGGTGACGAGGTGGGCGCCTTTGCCTGTAAGTGCGTTCAAGTACAGGGGAAGGGTCGCCACAAGCGTCTTGCCTTCGCCGGTCTTCATCTCGGATATCTTGCCTTCGTGCAGGACAATGCCGCCTATAAGCTGGACATCGAAGTGGCGCATCTTAAGCCTGCGCCAGCCTACCTCTCTTACAGCCGCGAATGCCTCAGGCAGGACATCGTCAAGAGATCTGCCCTTCTGGATATCATCCTTAAGCTTTTGGGTAAGCTCATTGAAGCCCTCATCGCTTATGGATTTCATTTTAGGCTCAAGCGAATTTATCTTTTCTACTATCGGCATTATCCGTTTTACTTCACGGTCGTTCTTGCTGCCGAATACCTTTTTAAGTAAATTATTAAACATGTCTCTCCGTTTAAGGATTAATTTTCTTTATCTCTAAGAATTTTTAAAATAACACAAGCTATCATAATAACACAATTATACTGATTTTTCTATATCCCACAATTGTTTTTTATACGCTTTTCAGTTCGTAAGAAAATTCCTTTTTTTATAGCTCAGGCGTGCGCGGTTCAGGGAAATAAAAAAAGCCCTGCGGGAGTTTCCGACAGGGCTTCTCTGTTGTAAAAACCTGTGGGGCGCTTTACGCTAAAAATCAGTTAAGTATATACTTGGACGGGTTTACGGCAACCCCGTTCAATGACACCTCATAATGGAGGTGCGGGCCTGTTGAGCGGCCTGTATTTCCGACTGAACCTATCTTTGTACCCCTTTTAATCTTCTGGCCGGGCTTTACAAAAGCCTCTTCAAGATGGCCGTAAGTTGTTCTCATTCCATAACCATGTGAAATAACTATACTTTTACCTAATGCCGTACCCCTCTCAACCTCCACGACTATACCGTCCGCAGTGGCTACCACAGGGGTGCCGACCCTGTTTGCGATGTCCATGCCGCTATGGTGCTGCTGCGAGCCTGTAAAGGGAGAGGCCCTCTCCCCGTAATTCGATGTGACCCAGCCGCGAAGTGGCCAGATAGAAGGGGTTGAGGCAAGGTAGCTTTGCTGCTTTAAGAGATAATCATGTATCTCGCTAAAACTCGTCTCCTGAGTCTTGGCGCGGCTCTCAAGCTGTGTTATCTCTGAGCGCATTTTTCCGACAAGCTCGTTAACCTTTGCCTTCGGGCTCGTGAAAAACTCCTCTTCCTCGGCTGATGAATCTCCGCCCATGCCAAGGAGCTGGTCATTTTTTGGAATACCTTTTGTATCGTCAATCTTGGCTATGGAGCGAATCTTTTTATCGAAAAGATTGAGTTTTGCGAGCTGTGCCTCAAGTTCTTTGATCTTGCCCGCAAAGCCCTGCAGCTCAAGCCTCTGCGCGGTATTTTCTTTCTTCAGTCCGCTGAGTTCGATGCTTGCGGCCTTAAGCCTTATATAATCAAAGAGCATGAAAGCTAAAATAAGACAGAAAAACGCTGAAACCGCGCCGGCAACCTTAAATGTCTTTACTGGAACCTTAAACTGCCGGGGTTTGGAAGCGTCGTTTGTTAAAACGAACAGAGTAAAAAATCGTTTATTCAATTGACGGTCCCCCCTTCTCTTTATTTAAGTCCTTGGTAAAGCTTTGAATTTTGTGATTATTGAAGCGGATGATTCTAAAAAAAGAATGATTCTGGAACATTTTTGGCCGTAGAAAATCGGCCGGTTCTTTAGAGATGAGCCTTGATTTGTCGGTAATCCGGGAGATTACGCCTGAGAATAGGCTCTGCTAACGGTTTTGTTTGAATAGCATAGAACCATCCCCCGTGTCAAGTTTTTATTCCCCTCAAGGAATGCCGCTACGCACCGGGCAATCCTCATCAGGGATTTTTAAAAAAAACATGGGGGCAGTTTATACCAATACCGTTTAGAGCGCAGTGACGGGTGTCACCCTTTTACGGGTAGAGGAGGATACGGTCTTTTTCTATCTTTATATAGCCTTCCTGGGTCATCTTTTTAAGGGCCCTGCTAACGACCTCCCTTGAAGAGCCTATCATTGCTGCAAGCTCCTCGTGCGTTGGCCGTTCAATGGCTATGACCTTCTCCTTTGTGGGGTCTTCTTTTTTGGACATTCCGATAAGGGTATGGGCTATGCGTCCGCAGACATCAAGAAGGGCAAGGCCGCCTATCTTGCGCGTGGCTTCCCTGAGCCTTCCGGTAAGGTAGGCAAAAAACCTCATATAGACCTTGTGATGGGTTGAAAGATAGTCAAGGAATGCGGATTTGCTTATCAGGAGGCATTCAAGATCTGTTATCGCCTCGACATTGGCGGAACGGGGCTTATCGTCGATGATGGACATCTCGCCGAACATGTCGCCTTCTTTAAGGATGGAGAGCACTATCTCCCTGCCCTCTTCGCCGTAAAGAGTGACCTTCACCTTGCCTGAGAGTATAAAGAAGACCGATTCCCCGCTTTCACCTTCTATTATGACCTGCGTGCCTTCAGGCCATGTCCTTACCTCCCCTTTTGCGAGAATATCCCTTACATAGAAGTCCTCAAGACTGCTGAATAAAGGATTCTGGGACAAAACCTCTTCCGGTTTCCTGCCGGGTTCCTTTAAATTTTCCGTCATGATCCGCTCGCCTCTATCTCATTAATAAGAAGGCTCGGCGCCCCTATTGACCCGATGAAGCGTATATCGGCCCCGCAGGACTCGACCTGTGAAAACAAGCCGAGTAAATTGCCGGAGACTGCCATACCCCTTATTGGGTACGCAATCTTACCGCCTTCAACCCAAAAACCTGCCGCACCAAGGGAAAAATCCCCGCTTACGGTATTTATCGTATGTACTCCTAAAACTTCTGTGACAAAAATCCCTTTTTCCATATCTTTGAGAAGCTCATCGAATGATTTGCTTCCTGCCTCTATATAAAGATTTGAGATGCCTACAGTCGGGAAGCTCTTATAATTGGAACGGGCGGCATTGCCCGTTGACTGCACGCCTTCCCTGACTGCCCAGTAGCTGTCATACAGATAGCCCTGGCACACGCCTTCTGAAAGGAGCTGCGTCCTGCCCTTTGCCACTCCCTCTCCGTCAAAGGCTGAAGTCGCCCATCCGCCTTTCAATACCCCGTCATCCCAGATATTCAAGGACGGTGAAGCTATCCTCTGGCCGACTTTGCCGATAAGCATGGATTTGCCCTTATGGACATTATCTCCAAGAAGCGAACCTGCCAAAGCCTCAAGAAGCTCGCAGGCAACCGTATTTTCAATAATCGCGGGGCATTTTACTGTCTTTATCTTTTGCGCCCCAAGGAGCCTTACCGCGTTCCCGGCGGCTCCCCTGCCGATCTTGTCAGGGTCGATTGCGCCCTTGCCATGGCCCATGCCTATTTCCCAGCCCATCTGTGACTCTCCGTCAGCCTCGGCAACAGCGGTGACGCTTCCTGAATAATAAGTCGCCGCATGGGTCGCGTCCACTCCGTTTGAGTTTACAATACGGCCTGAATGAAAGGATTCGGCAAAAGAGGCTTTTCTTACCCTCTTTACCCTGCTGTCAAATGCCATGGCGCTCTTCTCGATGGAAAGGGCTGCCTTTATCTTATCCTCTTCGGGAATCTTTCCGAAAGAAGGCTCAAAAAGCTCAAGTATCTCTTCATCAACTCCCGCCCTTACAGGCTCAGGGAACGACAGGAATTTATCTTCTGTCGCCTCAAGGCTTCCGCTCAAGGCCTTGGAAACAAGGTCAGAAAGGGCATCATCGGTCAGTACGCTCGAGAACGCGAAACCCTGCTTTTTATTCAATATGGTCCTGAGCCCTACCCCTGTATTGGAGCGGACCTTAAGCGCGTCTACCGTCCCTTCCTTTGCCTCAACGCTAAAGCCCCTGTCATGAGTAAAGAAAATCTCGTATGCGTCAGCCTTCCCCTTGAGCAACTTTTTTAAGGCGTCTATCGTCGTATCTGCGCCGGCTTCCTTAAGTATCGCGTCTTTCATGTCGGCCCCCGGTTTCCGTTTTGTTTTATCAGCTCTACAGGTCTATTATAACGGCGTTCTCGTCACAGTTCGGAAACTTCGCGCATTTTATGCAATCTCCCCATATCTTATGGGGCAAAACCTCTTTAGTTATCAGCCTGAACTTAAGCTTATGGAAAAACCCTGTCTGGTATGTAAGGGCAAATACCTGTTTTATCCCAAGCATGCGCGCCTCATCGATGCACGCCTGCACAAGTTTTCTTCCTATGCCTTTTCCAATCGAGCTTTGCCTTACCGCAAGGGAGCGAATCTCAGCCATCTCGCCTGAACAGATATGGAGGGCGCAGGTCCCGACAACCTTTTCGCCTTCCTCAAACACAAAGAAATCCCTCATATTATCGTATATCTCTGCAATGGGGCGCTGGAGCATCACCCCTTTTTCGGCAAACTTCTGAACTATCTCATGTATTGCCGGAACATCGTCCAGCACGGCTTTTCTTACCAATTCTTATTCCCTGACCTCCGGTTCGACCTGTTTCTTCCTTGCGGCCTTTTTAGAGGAAAGGACCCGCGCCGTCTCAACAAGTTCGCTTGCGTGTTTTCTTGTGGTTTCCGTTACCTTAAGCCCTCCGAGCATTATGGAGAGCTGTTCAATCCTGTCTTCATCAGAAAGTTCCGTTACAGTTGAAACGGTCCTTCCGTTTGCCTGCTGCTTGGCAACAGTAAAGTGCTTATCCGCGAATGCGGCCACCTGCGGCAGGTGAGTAATGCAGAGCACCTGATGGAACTTAGAGACATTTTTCAATTTAAGCCCGACCACCTGCGCCATCGCCCCGCCGACGCCTGTATCGATCTCATCGAATATAAGAGTAGGCACCCTGCCCTTTGCGGTCACGCTCTTCATGGCAAGCATTATCCTTGAAAGCTCGCCTCCGGAGGCTATCCTTGCAAGGGGCTTTATGCCCTCGCCCGGGTTTGTCGATATGAAAAAACTTACCCTGTCAGAGCCCTTCTCATTAAAGCGGACACTTCCGTCAGGGTTTTTCTCAGACTCTGCAGCTATCTCGAATATGGAACCCTTCATCCCGAGGCTTTCAAGCTCTTCTTCTATCTTATCCTCAAGCTCTTTGGCGGATGACTTTCTTGCCTCGCTTAAGCTTTCAGCAGCTGCCGCGGCCTTTTCCTTTGCGGACTTAAGATTTGCCTCAAGCCCTTTTATCTTCTCATCAAGGTTTGTTATGCCTGAAAGTTCAGCCTCGATTGTTTCCTGTTTTTTTATAACATCATCAAGCGCGGGGCCGTACTTCTTCTTTAATTTATTTATCAGGTCAAGCCTTGCTCCCGCATTTTCGAGCGCATCGGGGTCAGCCTCAATCGACTCAGCGTAATCCCTCAGGAACGACCCCGCATCCTCAAGCTGAAAGAGGCTTGACTCAAGCGGCTCGATTGCCTTTGCGAGCTTATCATCAAATGATGATACCTCTTTAAGGGCCTTTACGATGGAGCCGAGCCTGTCAACTATCGAGCCTGCGTCAGAGTAAATAGCGGACTCTGCCTGAACAGTTATGTTCTTTATCTTCTCGGAATTCTTAAGCCTCTCGAACTCTTTCTTAAGCTCGACATCCTCATTCGGCTTAAGGGAGGCGTCCTTTATCTCTTTTAACTGGAACTCAAGGAACTCCTTTTTATCTGAAGAGGTTTTTGAGTCCTGCAATAATGTGTCTAACTCTTTTTTACATGATATGTACTGCCTGTATGAATCTGACATATAGGCCCTGAGGCTCTGAAAGCCCCCGAAGGAGTCAAGCACCTCGATATGCTCCTCAGGCCTTGTAAGGGACTGGTGCTCGCTCTGTCCGTAAACATCGATAAGCCTTCTGCCGACCTCTGTCAAGGTGACAAGGGTGGCAAGGCTTCCGTTTATGTATATCTTATTTCGTCCTGTCCTCTGTATGGTCCTTCTTATGATAAGGTCAGGGCTGTGGGCAATGCCTGCCTCGTTAAGCACAGCCTCAATGCCCTTTGAGCCGGACACATCGAACATTGCCTCGACCTGCGCCTCTTCCTTCGACTCCCTGATTATATCAGCCGTTGCCCTGTCGCCCAAAATAAGGGCAATGGCATCCATGATGATACTCTTTCCGGCTCCGGTCTCACCGGTAAAAATATTAAACCCGTGGCCGAACGAAATTGTGAGGCTGTCGATTATGGCGAAATCCTTGATACTCAGTTCTACGAGCATAGACATCCCGGAGGGGAAGATTGTGCGGAAAGTGTGGTCAGCTTTTTCAATTCCTTACCGGTTTCACCTCCCACATGAGCCTTTCCCTAAGTATATCAAAATAGCTTTTGCCTTCATACTTAATTAAATACGCGCTTGCCTCAGCCCTCTTTATCTTTACCAGGTCCCCGCTCCTTAGGGAGACATCAACCTGTCCGTCAAGTATAAGCTCTATGTTGGACTGGTCAGGGCTTACCGTGACATCCACGCTCATCCAGTCAGGTATGACTACAGGCCTGTTGGTGAGGTTGAACGGGCATATGGGGGATACGATTATCGAATGTATCGTAGGGTATAGAATAGGGCCGTTAGCTGACAAAGAATAAGCTGTAGAGCCTGTAGGGGTAGCTATTATAAGCCCGTCCGCCCTGTAGGTGTTCATGTATTCCTTATTGATGCGCGTCTCAAGTCTAATCAGCCGCGCGTTCTCGCCCTTTATCACAGCGTCATTTAAAACTTTATGAGTTGATATTGTCTCTCCGTGCCTTATGACGGCAACCGAAAGTATCATCCTCTCTTCGATTATGATATCTTCCTTTGCGATCCTCTCAAGAAGGGGAAATACCTCTTTGATGGTAATGGCTGTCAAAAAACCGAGGCTTCCCATGTTGACGCCGAGGATGGGTATCTTCTTCCCGTCAAGGAGCCTTGTGGCATGTAGCATTGTGCCGTCGCCGCCAAGCACTATCATGATATCTATTGATTCGGGGAGCTTTTCAGGCTGAACGAATTTAACAGACCTTATCATGCCGGAAAGGGCCTCATCAGCATAGACCTCCCCTTTCCTTGCTACAACCCACTCAGCTATCTCAGAGCCGAGTGTCAAGGCATCAGGGTTGCTTGCCTTAATTACCATTCCGAATCTTTTCACTTCTTCTCCATTAATGCTTTATTTCTCAACACATCATCTCTGCGGTTCAAGTATTACCTTTATCGACTGCTTTGCCTCGCTTACGAGCGTGAAACCTTCCTGTGCCTGCCCAAGCCCAAGCCTGTGGCTGACCATGTCAGCTACATTTACTCTATTGTTCGCTATCAAGTCTATTGCTATGTGGGTATCGAACGGTGGAGAGGCATAAGAATTGACTATGGTGATGTTGTCCCTCCAGAGGTCGAAAAGAGGCATCGGGTAAGTGGCGCCGGGCTCTTTCGGAGCAAAGAAAAGGATTGTGCCTCCCTTATCAAGACTCTTAAGCCCCTGCTCGATTGCCTTGTCGTTTGCCACGCATATTACGACTATATCCGCAAGCCTTCCCCCAAGCGCATGTTTAACAGCAGCCGGCACATCGGTATCGGCCTTGAGCGCAAGGTCAGCGCCGTACTTTACAGCCGCATCGAGCCTGAAGTCCGTTATATCGGTTGCTATGATCTTGCCTGCGCCCAATGCCTTTGCGAGCTTTATATGGAGGAGGCCTGACATCCCGCTGCCGATTACGACAACATTTTTGCCTGCCTCCATGCGCGCAGTCCTGAAACCCCTGACAACGCAGCCCAGAGGCTCGGCAAAGGTGCCTTCCTCAAAGCTCATGGAATCAGGCAGTAAAAATACGCCCCTGTCCACATTTATTGCCGGGACTCTCACATATTCACAGAAACCGCCAGGGTCAAAGCTTGTCGTCCTCAATGTGTCGCACACCGAGTGGTTGCCGCTCAAGCAGTACCTGCAGGTATTGCACGGCACATGATGGGCAACAGTTACCCTGTCACCTGCCTTGAATTTTGTAACGCCTGCGCCGACCTCAGTGATTATGCCTGCTATCTCATGGCCGAGCACAAGGGGAGCTTTTTTTATCCTGTACCACTCCATGACATCGCTTCCGCAGATGCCGCTTGCCTCTATCTTTACAAGAACTTCACCTTCTTTTATCTTCGGAAAAGGGACCTCTTCTACCCTTACGTCCCTGTTATTGTAATAAACAGCAGCCCTCAAGACTACCTCCGAGTATATGGATTTTACAAACCATTTACAGTGCAGAAAGTTACATCTCAGGCCATTGCCGGCTTTTTCTCATTGACTATCATGTTGAAAAAATCCCAGGCCTTGTCAGCTGTCATGTTGTTGTGGACAATCTCTCTTACCGAGCGTATCATCGCAACGGGATGGTCGGACTGGAAGATATTCCTGCCCATGTCAACACCGCTTGCGCCCCTCTTTATAGCATTGTATGAAAGCTCGAGCGCTTCCCTCTCAGGTATCTTTTTACCGCCTGCTATAACGATAGGTACAGGGCAGTTCTTTATGACCTTTTCAAAGTCGTCACAATAGTATGTCTTTACAATGTGCGCGCCAAGCTCAGCGGCAATCCTGCAGGCAAGTCCTAAATACCTTGCGTCCCTTACCATGTCTTTGCCTACGGCTGTTACCGCAAGGACAGGCACGCCGTATTCCTGCGCTTCATTGATTAAGTCTGCAAGCGCAAGGAGGGTCTTTCTCTCAAGGTCTGAACCTACGAATATTGAAAGGGCGACACCCGATACATTCATGCGGAGCGCATCCCTCATTGATACTGTCGTGCCTTCATCGGCAAGGTTGCCGAGTATGCTTGTGCCGCCGGAAACCCTCAATACTATGGGCACATTTACGGACGGGTCAATGCAGGCCCTTAAGACGCCTCTTGTGAGCATAAGCGTATCCGCGTATTGGAGGAGAGGGGCAACTGTCTTTCCCGGCTCCTCAAGGCCTGTTGTGGGCCCAAGGAAATATCCATGGTCAACTGCGAGCATTACAGTCCTGCCTGTTTCAGGGCGGATTATTTTCGACAAGCGGTTCTTCATTCCCCAGTCCATAAAAATTCCTCCTTAAAAGTTCTTATTTTAAAATTTCTTTTCAAAAACAGCAACTTACAAAAGAAAAAGCTTAGTACGATGTATTTAAAGTAGGATAACAAGGTATTTTTGCTTCGTCAACTGAATTTATGAAAGAATATATCGGATTTGTTTAAGAAATTGTAGCGGCAGGTTTACGGAATCAGCGCGAGATGAATTTATCCCTGCACTCAGGGCCGCAGAAGTATTCAACCCTGCCGGAGACACTCGAGCTTACGGATGAGCTTATCGGGATGTAGCTTTTGCATACAGGGTCAAGCACCATCTCCTCGGAATCCGCATCAGGTGGTGCGGCCTGGCGCGCATCAGCCTTGCTTTCAGCCTTAATGTTTACAGCCTTGAAGGAAATAGACTTTCTCAGATAGCGATAGCCAATATAGATTAAAATAAGTATAAGTATTGTCTTCACTGCGTAATCTTCTTAACCCCGCTTGAATCAACAGATTTAAAAAGCTCCGAGATACTCTTGCCGAGCAGAGGATGAATGAAATCCGGCGCTATCTCGGATAAAGGCGCAAGGACGAAAGCCCTCTCGTGCATATGCGGATGAGGGACATTGAGCCCTTTTTCATCAATGATTTTATCATTGTAGAAAATTATATCAAGGTCAATGAGACGAGGCCCCCATCTCTCTGCTTTTGTCCTGCCCATCTCTTTCTCCAAACCTTTAAGGAACTCAAGCAGCTCAAAGGGACTGAGAGCTGTCTCTATCTCTACGGCCATATTGATAAACTTATCCTGCTCAACTACACCCCATGGCTCTGTCTCATAAAATGAGCTTACCTTTAAAACAGTGCAGTCCGCATGTTTTGAAATAAGGGAGATGGCCCTTTTGCAGTTGCCGCCCTTATCCCCGATATTTGAGCCAAGGGCTATGAATGCGTGGTTTGACATATAATTTAAAATAGAAAAGGGCTTGAACCCTTAAGTCCAAGCCCTTCTGAATTCACATAATGAGTTTAGAAAACAAGTTCAAGGGCTTTAAGCCTCTTCTGCATCTCCTCGATGACCCTGTATTCGTCTTCCTTGTCCTTTGCGATAAATGTAGCGGAGAACCTAAGGTACTGGCCTACATCATCCCAGGGCACAGTTGAGATATACGCCTCTTTAATGAGGTATTCAGAGACCTCTTCGGAGTTGGCAAACTCGGTATTGGTCTTTTTAGCCTTTACCGGTGCGCCGACATAAAGATAAAATGAGCCTTTGGGGACTGTGGCATTAAAGCCGCAGGCATTGAGGGCATCTACCATGAGCTTAAGCCTTCTCTTATATTTTGCTGCTATCTTCTCGGTTATTTCAGGGTGGTCAAGGGCATAAATACCGGCCTTCTGTATGGCTATGAACTGGCCTGAATCGTAGTTGTCCTTTATGTTGCCGTAAGCGGCTACGACTTTTTCATTGCCTACTACAAATGCAAGCCTCCAGCCTGTCATATTAAAGGCCTTGGAGAATGAGTGTATCTCGATACCTACTTCCTTTGCCCCTTCGATTGAAAGGAAGCTTAAGGGCTTGCCTTCAAAGGAGAGCGCGGCATAGGCTGCGTCATGGACGACTATTATCTTATTCTTTTTGGCGAACTCCACTACCTTTTTGAAGAATTCAGGGGTGGCAGCAGCGCCGGTTGGGTTATTAGGATAATTTATATAAAGGAGCTTTACTCCCTTAAGTTCTTTTTCCGTCAATGAATCGAGGTCAGGGAGAAACCCGTTCTCCTCGCGAAGCGGCAGCTTTATTACCCTTCCGCCGTTCCATTCGGTATGCGTTGCCATGATGGGATAGCCGGGTACTGTCATAAGCACGGCATCGCCGGGGTTTATGAACGCGTCGGGAAGCATTGCAAGGGCCGGCTTTGAACCTATGGAATGAATGATTTCCTTCTGAGGATCAATGCCTGTTACTCCATATACCTTCTCTAAATATTTCGCGGCAGCTTCCTTAAGTTCGAATATCCCGTTATCTGAATAGCCCCTGTTCTCGGGCTTCGCGCATTCATGCTTCAGTGCCTCAACAACAATTGGGAACGCCATCTCGTCCGGCTCGCCCACGCCAAAATCCAGAAGCTCCGTATTAGGGCTGTTCTTCTTGGCCTCTGCCTTCGCCCTTTTTATCTTCTCGAACTTGTAGATCTTGGTCTCTTTGCCGAAGTTGCTTCCGCCAATCCTATCGGCAAACAGCCCCTGAATATAATCCTCAGACATCCTTTGTTTCCTCCCTTGCTGTAGCTTACCTTTAATTTAAAAATTAATAAAGAGAATATTATAAAAAAACCTTTATGCTTTCGTCCATATTTTTCTGAAGACTTTTCCGTCCGTAACGGTATTTTTAAGTGTTCCGATGCCCTCTATCTTTACCTCTACGATATTGCCCGGCCTCATCTTTCCTACCCCTGAAGGAGTGCCTGTGGCGATGATATCCCCGGGCAGAAGCGTCATTACATAGGAGACAAAACTTACAAGCTCATAGACATTAAAAATCATGTCCTGAGTCGATGTGTCCTGCTTCTTTTCACCGTCAAGATAGGTCTCTACTCTGGCGTTCAGAGGGTCAAAATCAGTTTCGATGCAGGGGCCTACGCAGGCGAAGGTATCAAAGCCCTTTGCCCTTGTGTACTGGACATCCTTGCCCTGAAGGTCCCTTGCGGTAACATCGTTAAAGCAGGTGTAACCTAAGATATAGTCCTTTGCCTTGTCCGCAGGGATGTCCTTGGCAGCCTTGCCGATTACCACCCCAAGCTCGCCTTCATAATCAACCCTGTGGGACATATGGGTCGGATAAACGATGTTATCCCCTGTACCGATGACCGCGGTTGAGGGCTTCATGAAGAGCATGGGCTCTTCAGGCAAGGGCTTGTTGAACTCAGCCGCATGCGCCTTGTAATTAAGCCCGATGGCGACAATCTTTGAAGGGATGACAGGAGAAAGGAGTCTTACCTCCTCAAGCTTTCTCTGATTCCCCTTTTTTATATCATTGGCAGGGGTTCCCGAAAAAGGGTCCATGTCAATTTCAAAAACCGACCCGCCCTCAATAAGGCCATAAGCTATCCTGTTTTCAGCTTCAAACCTGCACAGCTTCAAGACTGATTCTCCTTATTTTATGCTGCTCTCTACCATTGCCTTTATCTTAAGCCTCAGGGCATTTACCTTGATAAATCCTTCGGCGTCCTTCTGATTATAAACCGCGTCTTCCTCAAAGGTCGCAAAGTCAGGATGATAGAGTGAATTATTCGCTTTTCTGCCGACTACCATTACATTGCCCTTATAGAGCTTAAGCCTTGCTGTGCCTGTAACGCCTGAAGTGGCGTCATCTATAAGGCACTGCACTGCGCGCCTTTCAGGTGAGTACCAGTAGCCGTTATAAACGAGGTCAGCGTAACGCGATACCATGCTGTCCCTTAAATGGAGGAGTTCCCTGTCCATCGTTATCGACTCCACGGCCCTTCTTGCGCTGTGCAGTATTGTTCCGCCGGGTGTCTCATAGACTCCGCGCGACTTCATGCCTACATAGCGGCTCTCGACCATATCGACCCTGCCGATTCCGTTTGCTCCGCCTATTTCATTTAAAAGGGCAAGGAGCTTTGCGGGTGAAAGTTTTTTGCCGTCTACAGTTACCGGGTCGCCGTTCTTAAAGCCTATTTCTAAATAAGTGGGCTTGTTCGGGGCCTTTTCCGGGGATACTGAAAGCACATACATATCCTGCGGGGGCTCTGCCCACGGGTCTTCAAGCACACCGCCCTCAAAGCTTATATGGAAGAGGTTACGGTCAGAGCTGTAGGGCTTGCTCTTTGTTACCGGAACAGGGATTCCGTGCTTCCCGGCATAACGGATAAGGTCTGCCCTGCCCTTCATATCCCATTCACGCCACGGGGCGATTACCTTGATATGCGGGTCCATCGAATAATATGTAAGCTCAAACCTTACCTGGTCATTGCCCTTGCCTGTGGCTCCGTGAGAGACGGAGTCAGCCTTAACGGATTTGGCTATCTCCATCTGCGCCTTGGCAATAAGGGGCCTTGCTATGGATGTGCCAAGCAGATAATTGCCTTCATAAACTGCGCCTGCCCTCAACATCGGGAATACAAAGTCCTTTACGAACTCTTCCCTCAAATCCTTTATGAATACCTTTTTGGCGCCTGTCTTCAACGCCTTCTTTTTTATTTCATCTATTTCGACAGAGCCCTGCCCTATATCCGCTGAAAAGGCGATAACCTCGCACTTATACTGTTCAATCAGCCACTTCATTATCACTGAAGTATCAAGTCCGCCTGAATACGCAAGAACTACTCTTTTTACTTCCTTAGCCATCGGTTGCTTCTCCTTCTACTCTGCTTTTTCTGTTGCTTTATGGTTTTATCGGCTGCTTTCCACAAGCAGCCACTCAAGAATCGCCTTCTGTATGTGAAGCCTGTTCTCCGCCTCATCCCACACAACCGAATTAGGCCCTTCGAGCACTTCCTCGGTTATCTCCTCGCCCCTGTGGGCAGGCAGGCAATGCATTACTATCGCGTCTTTTTTCGCAAGCCCAAGAACCTTTGAATTTATCTGGTATCCGTCAAAGGCCCTCATCCTCTTCTCGGCCTCTTCTTCCTGTCCCATTGAGGCCCATACATCGGTATTAAGGACATCGGCATTTTTTACCGCTTCTTCAATGTTTTCAGTTACGGTAATATTGGAGCCTTGGGCCTTTGCCCTCTTTAATATTTCGGCGTGGGGCCAATAGCCCTTGGGACACGCAAGAATAAGCTCAAAGCCCAGCCTCATCGCGGCCTCTATCCATGAATTGGCCATGTTATTGCCATCGCCTATCCATGAGACCTTCATGCCTTCATAAGTGCCCTTCTTCTCAACTATGGTAAGCACATCAGCCAAAACCTGGCAAGGGTGATGCAGGTCAGTCAAACCATTGATAACCGGCACTGTTGAGTACTTTGCGTACTCCTCTATTATCTCGTGCCCGTATGTCCTTATCGCGATAGCGTCAACATATCTCGACATAACTCGGGCAGTATCTTTTATGGGCTCGCCCCTTCCAATCTGCGAGTCCCTCTGGCTTATGAATATCGCATCGCCTCCGAGGTGGTACATGGCAGTCTCAAAAGAGACGCGCGTCCTCGTGGAAGATTTCTCAAATATAAGCCCAAGGGTCTTGCCCATCAAAGGGCGGTGCGGAATACCCTTCTTGTGGCGGGCCTTAACAGTCTCCGCCATTTTCAAAAGGCGGTCTATCTCTTCCCTTGAAAAGTCTGCTATCGTAAGGAGGTGCATGAAATCCCCTCCAGTACTGCCGTAAGTATCCCTGTCATCTCGTCTATCTCTTGGGTTGTTACTACAAGGGCAGGGATAAACCTCAGTGTCTTATCTCCCACGCAGTTAATGAGAAGCCCTTTATTCAGGCACTCTTTTACTATATCGCCGCCTTTGATTCCATCGGCAAGCTCCATGCCGATAATAAGCCCCTTGCCCCTGACTTCCTTAAGGAAGGCGAACTTTCCTTTAAGCCCGTTCAATTTATCCGTTAAATAGGCGCCTGATTTTCTGCAGTTATCCAGAACGCCTTCATTGATTATCGTCTTTAAAGCGGCTGTCCCTGCTGCCGTTGCAAGAGGGTTTCCGCCAAATGTAGAGGCATGGGTGCCGGGCGTAAAAGCCTGGGCGACTGCATCGGTAGCAAGCATGGCCCCTATTGCAACGCCTCCGGCAAGCCCTTTGGCAAGCGTCATTATATCAGGGGCTGCCCCGTAGTTCTCATAACCGAAAAGGGCGCCTGTCCTGCCCATCCCGACCTGAACTTCATCGAATATAAGGAGCGCGCCTTTTTCCTTGCAGATCTCTTTTACCTGTTTGAGATAATCATCGGAAGGCACATTTACCCCGCCTTCGCCCTGAATGGGCTCTATCATTACTGCGGCGGTATGCTCTGTAATGGCGTTCCTCAGAGCCTCTATGTCATTGAACGGCACATAGGTGAACTTTTCAAGGAGCGGCTCAAAACCGGCCTGAAATTTCTTCTGTCCCGTTGCGGCAAGCGCGGCAAAGGTCCTGCCGTGGAAAGACTTCTCCATGGTTATTATATGGTACCTGTTCTCGCCTTTTGTGCTGAAGTACTTTCTGGCAAGCTTTATGGCAGCCTCATTTGCCTCAGCCCCTGAATTGCAGAAAAACACCTTATCCGCAAAAGAGTTCTCTGTAAGAAGCCTTGCAAGCTCAGATTGAGTTTCTATATGATACAGGTTTGAGATATGAATAAGCTTCTCAGCCTGTTCCTTGATGGCATTCACTACATTCGGGTGGCAATGCCCGAGATTGCACACGGCAAGGCCTGAAGTAAAATCAAGATACTGCTTTCCGTCCCCGTCCCACACCCTGCATCCTTTTCCTTTTACAATGGCTATCGGAAAACGACCGTAGGTATTTGCTACATGCTTTGTGGTAAGCTCTATTATTGCCTTGTTGTCCAACTCGATTACTCCTGATTAACTTGATTAAAATATTATTTCTTAAGCCCTATGGCGGTTCCGACTCCCTCATCGGTAAAGACCTCAAGGAGTACCGCGTGCTCGACCCTGCCATCTATTATGTGCGCGGTTGAAACGCCTGACGCAACAGCCTCCATGCAGCACTGCAGCTTTGGTATCATGCCCCCTACCGCTACCTTCTTTGTTATAAGCGAACGCGCCTCAGCAAGGCTGAGGGAAGAGAGGAGCTTCTTGTTCTTATCCATTACTCCTGCGACATCGGTAAGCAGTATCAGCTTCTCAGCCTTGAGGGCTGAGGCGATTTTTCCTGCTACGGTATCGGCGTTTATGTTATAGCTCATCCCTTCGTCACCGCCTCCGACAGGGGCGATTACAGGGATAAAATTATTTGCCTCAAGCGTTCTTATGACGGACGGGTCAACTGACTCAACATCTCCTACAAAACCCATCTCCTCGCCTTTTATACGAAGCCTCTTTGCCTTTATGAGACCGCCGTCCTTACCGCCAAGGCCCACGGCCTTTCCGCCGAAATGGTTTATAAGTCCGACAATTTCTTTGTTGACCTTGCCGACAAGCACCATCTCCACTACATCCATGGTCTCATTGTCGGTCACTCTTATGCCCTTTACGAACCGTGATTCCTTGCCGAGCTTTGTAAGGAGCCCGCCTATCTGGGGGCCTCCCCCGTGGACTATGACAGGGTTTATGCCGATGTATTTCATCAGCACTATATCACGGGCAAAACTCTTTTTAAGCTCATCCTCCACCATGGCGTGCCCGCCGTATTTTATAACAATTGTCTTGTTATAAAACTTCCTGATGTAAGGGAGTGATTCAAAAAGAGTTCTGATTTTCTCGATATTTTTCTGCACTTCTTATCCCATGCTCCAAAATTGAAATACCGCGGAACGGGCATCTTACGGCAAGCACAAATGCCAGGCCCCGCGGCTTTAATCGGGTGCTCGGCTTTGACCCGCCCTTTCAAGGGCGGGTCAAAGCCGAGCAGTAAAAAAGAAAAAAAATACCTTGCCGACAATCCCCGCCATTCATGGCGGGGTAATTGAATTATAAAATGTATTTTGAAAGGTCCTCGTCCTTTACTATATCGGCGAGCCTTGTCCTTACATATTCCTTATCAATAACGAGTTTTTTATCAGCCATGTCAGGGGCATTGTACGATATCTCGTCAAAAACCCTCTCCATAACCGTATGAAGCCTTCTTGCCCCGATATTCTCCATCCTTTCATTTACAATAGTCGCAATGGAGGCAATCTCTCTTACTGCGTCATCAGTATATGTTATCTCAATGCTCTCAGTCTCAAGGAGCGCCTTATACTGCTTAAGCATGGCGTTCTCAGGCTCTGTCAGAATCCTTATAAACTCTTCCTCTCCAAGAGGCTCAAGCTCGACCCTTATGGGGAACCTGCCCTGAAACTCAGGGATGAGGTCTGAAGGCTTTGCCACATGGAAAGCGCCTGATGCTATAAAGAGGATATGGTCGGTCTTGACCATTCCGTACTTGGTATTTACCGTAGAGCCCTCAACAATGGGCAGAAGGTCTCTCTGAACGCCTTCCCTTGAAATGTCAGGGGTCTGGCCTGCCTGTCTGCCTGCGATTTTATCTATCTCGTCAATAAAGACAATGCCTGACTGCTCAACCCTTTCAACAGCCTCTTTCATGACCCTTTCCATGTCAATGAGCCTCTGGGTCTCTTCCTGTATTATAAGCTCATACGCCTCAGGCACTTTTACCTTTCTCTTGCGGGTCTTTTTAGGGAAGAGATTTGAGAACATGTCCTTAAGGTTCATGTCCATCTCTTCCACACCCTGAGAGGAAAGTATCTCGATTGAGGGCATCTTCTGCTGTTCGGCAGTCTCTATCTCTATGACCCTGTCATCGAGCTTGCCTTCACGCAAGAGGCCCCTGAGCTTTTCCCTTGTGGACTTCTGAAGCTCCCGTTCCTTTTGAAGCTGTTCCTGGTCAGTGCTATAGGGCGAGACCGCAACAGGGGGAAGGAGGTAGTCAAGGAGTTTCTCTTCAGCCGAGTCCTTTGCCTTTACCCTCACCCGTATCTTCTCTTCGTCCTTTACCATCTTTACCGAAAGCTCGGTCAAGTCCCTTATAATGGACTCAACATCCCTTCCGACATAACCGACCTCGGTAAACTTGCTTGCCTCAACCTTTATGAAAGGAGCCTGAGCAAGCTTGGCGAGCCTTCTTGATATCTCTGTTTTGCCTACCCCGGTAGGCCCTATCATTATGATATTTTTTGGGGATATCTCGTCCCTCAGTTCAGGCCTTACCTGCTGACGCCTCCACCTGTTCCTCAAGGCTATGGCTACGGCCCTCTTTGCCTGTTTCTGCCCGATTATGTATTTATCGAGCTCCGAGACGATTTCCCTTGGTGTAAAACTCTTCATTTTATTGAACCTTTATGAAAGTTCTTCTACTGATATATTTTCGTTTGTATAGATGCATATCTCTGCGGCTGTTTTTATGGCATTCTCCGCGATAGACCTCGCATCCATCTCAGTATGCCTCATAAGCATTTTTGCCGCGGCAAGAGCGAATGCGCCGCCTGAGCCGATTGAGGCTATACCCTCTTCAGGCTCGATGACATCCCCGTTGCCAGAGATGACGAATGTATGTTCAATATCGGCTACAATGAGGAGGGCCTCAAGTTTCCTTAATATCCTGTCAGTCCTCCAGTCCTTTGCAAGCTCGATTACCGCCCTTGTTATATTGCCCCTTGTCTGGTCGAGCTTTGCCTCAAACTTGTCAAAAAGGGTCATGGCATCGGCGGTAGAGCCCGCAAAGCCCGCAAGCACCTTTCCGTCACGCATCCTGCGTACCTTTACGGCGCCTTTTTTCATGACGGTGGAGCCGAGAGTCACCTGCCCGTCCCCTGCGATTGCTACCTTGCCGTTCCTCCGTACAGCTATGACTGTCGTGCCGTGAAAATCAGCCAAGGTGGGTCTCCTTTACCTAATCTTTTTAGCCTTCGGGTGCGCCTTGTCATAGGCTTCCATCATCTTGTCTATCCCCACCTTCGTGTACCTCTGGGTGGTGGACAGCTTTGCGTGCCCGAGCATCTCCTGAATCGACCTCAGATCAACTCCGGCGTCAAGCAGATGCGTAGCGAATGTATGTCTGAGCGCGTGCGGCGTCGGTGCCTTATCTATGCCGCTTACGGCAGTATATTTTTGTACTATCCTCTGGACTGTCCTCGGGGAGAGCCTTTTGCCTTTCCTGCCGGCAAAAAGAGGGGCCTCGCCGATAAAGGCCGCCCCGTCCCTCTCATTATCAAGATAAGCCTTGATGGAGGAAGCTGCATATTCACCCAGATAAGCTATTCTTTCCTTGCTGCCTTTTCCAAGTACCCTGATAGTGCCTGCTCCAAGGTCAAGGTCTTTCAACCTGATGCCTATCAGTTCACTTAGCCTTATTCCTGCCGAGTAGAGTGTTTCAAGGACAGCCAGATCTCTCAGGGTTGACCTTGATTTTATCTTTTTCGGCGCTTCAACAAGGTTTTTTGCCTCCTCAGCCGTAAGGACGGTTGGGAGGAATTTATCTATCCTGGGGGTCGGCACAAGCTCCGCAGGGTTCATCTTTACGATGCCCTTTTTTACCAGATACCTGAAGAGCGACCTGATCGAAGATATCTTTCTTGCTACAGATGCCTTTTTGCATCCCCTATGCAGATTATATACAAAAGATGTGACAGCCGCCTCATTTATCTTATATATGTCGGGCTCCGTGCCCGAAAGACAGAGCTTTGAGACCTTAAGAAACTCTGAGAACTGCTTCAAATCCCTTAAATATCCGAGCCTTGTATGAAGCGAGGCGTTCCGCTCGACCTCAAGGTAGGCGATGAAATCTTCTACATGGCCCCGCATATTTCCAAGCCTCTAAGGGATTTAAACCCTCTGCATACCTCAAAAAAAAATGGGCTCTTTTAAATAAGAGCCCTTATAACATTAAACCTCAAGACCTTCAATAAAAAAATCAAAGGCTTAGGCTGCGTTCAGTGTATTATTTTTCCTATCCTTCCGAACCTCACCCAGTGGTCTTCCTTATCCCATGACCAGTATATTATGAAAGCCTGACCCTTGATGTCGTATATGGGCACAGTACCCCAGTACCTTGAATCAAAGCTCCTGTCCCTGTTGTCACCCATTACGAATATATTGCCTTCAGGCACGCTGTACGGGCCGAAGCTTACATTCTTCTCCATGTCCTCGCCGTAGAGCCCACCCTTGTTTACTCCGTAAGGGTCTTCCCACTTATCTCCGTTTACATACAAGACCTTGTTCCTAAGCTCCACCTTGTCTCCGGGCAGTCCTATGACCCTTTTGATATAGTCCTTTGACCTGTCCCCGGGGAAACGGAAGACCACCACATCGCCTCTTTCCACCTCGCCCCATGACCTTACAAGCTTTGTCTCAAAGAAGGGCACATTCGCCCCGAAAAAGTTTATCATGGCAGGCTTTGGCACCTGCAGGCCGTAAGAGAATTTGCTGACAATGATATGGTCTCCGATAAGCAGGGTATCTTCCATCGAACCTGAGGGAATCTTGAAAGCCTGTATTACGAAAGTCCTTATAAGGAGGGCCAGCACAAGAGCTATTACGATTGCCTCTATAATCTCCCTGACATGCTGTTTCTTTTTCCCTTCCCTGGGAGCCTCATTGGCCTTTGTATTCAAATCTATGTTCTCGCTTTCTTTTATTGTCATATGGATTTTTTTAAGGTGATCAGCTTACTTTAAGAACGGCAAGGAACGCCTCCTGCGGCAATTCCACCCTTCCCACCTGCTTCATCCTCTTTTTTCCCTCTTTCTGTTTTTCGAGCAGTTTTCTTTTCCTTGAGATGTCGCCGCCATAGCATTTGGCGATAACATTCTTTCGCATCGCCTTTACCGTCTCCCTTGCTATGACTTTGTTGCCGATAGCCGCCTGTATGGCAACCTCGAACATCTGCCTCGGTATCAGCTCTTTCATCTTCTCAACAAGGTCCTTGCCCCTCATGAACGCCCTTTCACGCGGGACAATAAGAGAGAGGGCGTCAACGCCTTCCCCGTTTATGAGTATATCGAGCTTTATGAGATCAGACTTCCTGAAATCAAGGTACTCATAATCCATCGAGGCATAGCCCTTTGTAAGAGTCTTAAGTTTATCATAAAAATCGAGCACTATTTCATTAAGGGGTATCTCATACATGACCATTACCCTTGAGGTGCTTAAAAACTTGATCTCCCTCTGTATTCCCCTCTTAGACTCGCAAAGCCCAAGGACTGCCCCAAGATATTCGGAAGGCAGGTGAAGGGTTGCCTGAATAAACGGCTCTTCAATGAATTCTATGGCCTGCGGAAGAGGCAGGTCTGCCGGATTATCGACCAAAACTACCGAACCATCCGTCTTTGTAACCCTATAAATGACTGTCGGGGCAGTGGTGATAAGCTCAAGGTCGTATTCCCTCTCAAGCCTCTCCTGGATTATCTCCATATGGAAAAGGCCTAAAAAGCCGCATCTGAAGCCGAAACCCAGCGCAAGAGAGGTCTCAGGCTCAAATGTAAATGACGAATCATTTAGGTGGAGCTTTACGACAGCCTCTTTAAGATTTTCATACTGCGCTGAATCAACAGGATAAAGGCCGCTGAATACCATTGATTTTGCGGCTTTATAACCGGGCAAAGGCTCTGCTGTCGGGTTTGTAGCATCTGTAAGCGTATCGCCGACATTGGTATCCCTTACTTCTTTTATACCGGCTATGACAAAGCCGACCTCTCCGGGGCCAAGTTCCTCTATCTCCTTGGGGCCAGGTGAGAATACGCCGACCTTATCGACATCAAAATCTTTTCCGTTGGCCATGAAGCGTATCTTCATGCCCTTTTTTATCACGCCTTCGAAAACCCTTATCTGAACGACAACGCCCTGATAGATATCGTACCAGCTGTCAAAGACAAGCGCCTTTAATGGAAGATTGGCATCTCCCTTTGGAGGAGGTATATGCTTGACAATGGCCTCAAGGGTCTCTTTGATGCCTTTGCCTTCCTTGGCGCTGGCAAGCACTGCCTCGCTCGCGTCAATGCCAAGTATCTCCTCTATTTCTTCCTTTATCCTGTCCGGCTCAGCGGACGGGAGGTCAATCTTATTGAGTACCGGGAATATCTCAATGCCTACATCAACGGCTGTATATAGATGGGCAAGGGTCTGCGCCTCTACGCCCTGTGAAGCGTCTACAATAAGGAGGGCTCCCTCGCAGGCTGAAAGCGACCTGCTTACCTCGTAGCTGAAATCAACATGGCCGGGCGTATCGATGAGATTTAAAATATAGGTATTGCCGTCATCAGCCTTGTATGTGAGCCTTGCGGTCTGCGCCTTGATGGTGATGCCCCTCTCCCTCTCAAGCTCCATCTTATCGAGGAACTGGTCCATCATCTCCCTTTTCGTTATGGTGCCTGTGAATTCAAGGAGCCTGTCCGAGAGGGTTGATTTACCGTGGTCTATATGCGCTATGATGGAGAAGTTTCTTATCCTTTTTGTGTCTATCACTATTCGCCTTTTCCGGAAAGCGGGCTCTAACCGCTTAATTAATTATTTTTAAACCAAAAGAGTAATATGATATTGTAAATAATTGCGGCTTGTTTGTCAAAAGAAACCGTTTACGCCTTACACCCTTAAGCCTTTGTATTCTCGTCTATCCAGCCAAGGTACTCCTTAAGTCCTGATTCGATATTGACCGCTATCACCTCAGGCACTTCGTAGCTGTGGAGCTCTTTTATCCTTGCCTTGAGCCTCTCGAACAAAGACGCCCTTGTCTTAAAAATGCAAAGCGCCTCTCCTTCATCGCAGAGCTTCCCTTTCCAGACATATATGGAGCGAAGCCCCGGGATTATATTGCAGCAGGCAGCAAGCCCCTCTTCCACGGCCTGCTTGCCTATTCTGGCCGCCTCTTCCGGATTCGGAGCAGTGGAAAACACAACGATATACCCGTCCGCCATAGGCCTCCTGAGCAGTTCATTTTTTTATGGAGAAGTTGAAGCTAACATCTTTGGAAGGACAAATCAATAAGGGAAAGACTTAAGGGCTTTACTTTTCATCCTCGCCGAATTCAGCCATGAGTTTCTCAAGGTCCTCTATCATCCTCTCCCTGTGGGTGCCTGCCCAGTAGATTCGTCCGCAGATCGGGCAGACTGAAAAATCATTCTGTGAAAAATAAACATAAGGAGGCACCTTATCCCGCACCTCTGCCTTTTCAATATCATTCAGCTCCGCATTGCACCTTAAGCAGCGCATGAGAAATCTGCCCTTATCCGGCTTGAATCTTTCAAGCACCTGCCTTAACTGCTCGCCAATTTCATTGCTTTCGATAAAAAAACAGCGGCCCCCAACATCGCGCCGCTTTATTAAAAGAGTATCCCTTGTAAGTATAATCCTGTTCTGCTCTATCGCCCTTTGAACAAGGACTGAATCATCTATATCCCTTTCATACTCCACATCATAGCCGATAGTCCTCATCCATCTGGCAAGCTTTCCGAGCATGGCATCTGCTATGAACCTTAATTCTTCGCTCATAAGAGCCCCGCTATCCCGATTGACTCCCATTTGGCGTTAACAGCTTTCCAACCGCCCTTTTCCTTTTTGAATATCATGTTGAACCGAAAGCCGTCAGCATCCTCAGGCACTATGTCTTTAAGAGACTTTACTTCTTTACCCCTTGCAAGGATGACATTGGCGGCTACAGCCGCCTTATCACCGGATACCTCTATATCAGCGCTCCTTAAAAAAACATTTACCCTTTCGCCTTTCATGAACTCATAGAAGACCATCTGCTTGATGGCCTTGTAATCGTTGCCGTTATCATCCCTGTAATCTTTTGAGACAGACTCCATAAAGGCAGGAACATCCCTTGCCTCCGCGGCTTTTACGGCATTGTCGATTGAGCGTCTTATAAGCTCTTTATCAGGTGTCCTCGAACAGCCTTGAATGGCAAAGAAAAGGATTAAGAGAATCGGAAAAAAGATTCTGATGAAGGGTTTCATAGAGGTTTATATGTGAAGCATGCCTGAAGCCCTCACCCTCAATAGAGGGCAAGGGCTTCAATTAATTCAATTAACCGAAAAATATCTGTGCTGTCCTGAACATCTCCATATCAACTGTCTTGAGTTTGCTCGTGGCTTCCTCAAGGGATATATCGACTATCTTATTGCCCTGAAGGGCTACCATCCTGCCAAAGTTGTTCTCATGGACAAGTTCTATTGCCCTGACCCCAAAACGGGTCGCAAGCACCCTGTCGTAAGCTGTAGGGGTGCCGCCCCTCTGAAGGTGTCCAAGCACGACAAAGCGTGACTCAAGCCCTGTCCTCTTCTCTATTTCAGTTGCAAGGAACTCTCCCACGCCGCCGAGCTTCACATGGCCGAAGGCGTCAAGCTCCTTGTCCTTTGTTATCATTCCCGCTGTCTCTTTGGGGTAAGCTCCTTCAGCGGCTACAACGAGGCTGAAGTACTTCCCTTCATTTCGTCTCTTTTTGATATAGCCGCAGACTTCTTCTATATCAAAAGGCTTCTCAGGTATCAAGATGACATCAGCCCCTCCTGCCATGCCCCCGTAAACGGCAATCCAGCCCGCGTGCCTGCCCATTACCTCTACTACCATCACCCTCTGATGCGCCTCTGTTGTGGAATGAAGCCTGTCGAGCGCCCATGTGACAATGCTTACGGCTGTATCAAAGCCAAAAGTAAAATCAGTGCCTGAAAGGTCGTTATCAATGGTCTTCGGCACGCCTATTGTCTTTATGCCCCGTTTATATAGTTTTGCGGCTACCCCAAGGGTATCATCTCCGCCTATGCCAATGATGACATCGAGCTTAAGCTCATTTATGTTCCTTATTACGGTCTCGGCGTCCTTTTCATTTTTAAAGGGATTTGTCCTTGAAGTGCCGAGTATGGTGCCGCCAAGGGGAAGCAGACCTGAAACGCTCTCCCGCGTAAGCTTCATTGTAGAAGGCTCAAGAAGGCCTCTCCAGCCGTTCTTGATGCCGGTAAACTCATAGCCGAACTGCAATCCCCTCTTTACCACGGCCCTTATGACCGCGTTCAGCCCCGGACAGTCTCCTCCGCCGGTAAGTATCCCTACATTCATGGTCAAACCTCCGTTATAGATATTAATATTATTATATCGGATACTTTAAATATTGGCTGAAGTGTCGGCCAGGGGAAGGCGCGCAGTGAAGGTGGAACCTGAGCCGAGCGTACTCTGGACATCAAGGGTTCCTCCGTGGGATTCGGCTATTTCCTTGCAGATACTGAGCCCGAGGCCCGCACCGCCGACCTTGCTTGAACGGACCTTATCCACCCTGTAAAACCTGTCGAAAATATAAGGCAGGTCTTCTTTGGAGATGCCCACGCCTGAGTCCCTGACACGAAATACTGCCTTTCCGTCCTCGTCATCGAGCGTAAGTTCCACCTCTCCGCCCTTTGGCGTATATTTCAGGGCGTTATCCATAAGGTTAAACAGGAGCTGGCTCAGCCTGACAGGGTCACCGCAGACTATCAGTGGCTTACTTCTGAGGATAGCCATCCGAATCCCGCTGTCAAGGGCAAGCCTTCTAAGCTGTTCAAACCTGTCCGCAAGCACCTTGTCAAGCTTGACAATCTCTTTGGGGAGCGCGCCGCTTTCCATATCCATCTTTGCCAGGTCAAGGAGGTTTTTGACAATGTAGTTCATCCTGTCTATCTCCTCAAGACTGCTCCTGAGGGTCTCCTTCATGAACTCCACATCATCTTTTGACCTCAAGGCTATCTCCATCTCGCCTTTAAGGATTGTAAGAGGGGTCTTAAGTTCATGCGAAGCGTCCGCCGTAAACTGCTGTATCTGCCTGAAGGATTTTTCAAGCCTCATTATCATCTCATTTATGGTAGAGGCCAGCTTTCCTATCTCGTCCTGCGGTACCGCTATATTTATCCTCTCATTAAGGTTCTCTGCCCCTATCCTTCTTGCGGTATTGGTTATCTCTGAGACAGGCTTTAAAGCCTTTCTCGCGAGGAACCACCCGACAGCGGAGGCGATTACGACTGAGGCTACCATAAGGATAACGAAAATATAGGCAAGTGAATGGAATATCTCGTCCATGCCCTCAAGGGATGAGCCGACCTGCACAATGGCTACAAGGCCTTTGTCATGGTGGAAGATAGGCATTGTCACTACCCTTACAGGGTATCTGCCGACTTTTCTCACGACTTCATAGCTTGTTGCGCCGCCAAGTGCGCTTAGATAGGTATCTTTTGTGATTGGGAGCGTAAACGACTCAAGGTTGGATGATTTGGCTACTACATCTCCATGAGGGTCCAATACCTGGATATAATTCCCGGCAGTCCTGACGCCAAAAAACCTTCCGAGTATGAGGTCAAAATCCCTCGGAAGGAATAGCTGGCCGGACGGCTTGATGACGGTATGCGCCATCATATTGGCAACCGAGCTTATCTGGTTGTCCGTGCGGTAGACGAATATCTTTGCAAGGGAATAGGAGAACGCCCCTGCAAAGGCGAAAAGGCTTACCGTAAGGAGGGTCACATACCAGAATGTCAGTTTTGTGCGGATTGAAAATGCCATGAGAGTCTAAAGCTCAGGCTCCCTTCGTAGGGGTTTGGAGGGCTATTCGCCGCATTCCTTCAGTTTGGCAAGGGATTTAATAATAATCTCTTTTCTCTTTATCTCAAGGATACCCTCTTCCTTGAAGTTCTTAAGAAGCCGTATGGAAGTCTCCTGCGTAATGCCGAGCAGTTCCGCTATCTCAAGCCTTGAAAGTGTCAGGTTCAGCTTTACCCCTCCGTCCTCTTTTACTCCGTACTCATTGGCAAGGGTATAGAGAAGGTGCGCCAGCTTCTCCCTTGCGTTAAGAAGGCCAAGGTTCCCTATCCTCTCATACGCGTGGTTAAGCTCCCTGCCAAGGGACAAGATAAGCTTTTTAGATATATGAGGCTCTTTCTCAAGGATTTTAAAAAACGCATGCTTTTCAATATAGCAAAGCTCGCAGTCCTCCATGGAGACAGCGGTATTTTTATAAATTTTGCCGTTATAAAATACCTCAAACCCAAGCAGGTCGCCCGGATTCAGGATATTTATTATCTGCTCTTTGCCGGTGCTTGAGGACCTTACCACTTTTACCCTTCCGGTTCTTATGATGTAGAGGCCCGTGCAGTCATCGCCCTCCATGAAGATCAACTCTCTTTTGCGGTACGAGGAGATGACCACGACATCCTTGAAAGCCTCCAACTGAGCTTCATTGAGGCCGGTAAAAAGCGTATTCTCTTTTATGTGGCAATTGCAAAGTCCGCAGACTGAGTTTTTATCGATCGTAAAGGTCATAACAGTCACTCACCTCTAAAAAATTCATTATTTACATATTTTACAACATTATTGCCTGTTAAGTAAAGCGACCCCGTTAGGAAAACCAAGTTCATTGAAAGGGAAATCCCCCCTGTACGGCACTACCGCAAGGCTTACATCCTTTACGCTCTTTACATCCCGTATGAGGTCAACTACCTCGGCATTGGACAGGGGTGCGCCTGTCTTCCAATCGATTGTCTGGAGTTTGATGAGCACCCTGTGCGGCTCGCCGATGGTCCTTGAGGCCTCTTCCACCATCTTTTCTATCATGCCCTTTATCGAGGCAGAGTCTTTATTAAGCTCCTGCCCCATCTGCCTGTGGTAAGCCATGATGGAGTAGTAGTCAAACCCGACTTTGTTGGCTTCCTCAAGGTTTTGAGAGAGCCACGCAAGGGCAAACGGAGGGTTTGTGAGGCTTTCGTACATCAGGTTTATGGCGAACCTGGTCTCAGGCCTCTTTTTATGCACTACTTCCTTAAGCCTCTGGGCAACGGTGAGAAGCCTCTTGTTTTTCCATGATGCCCATTCCCAGAAGAGCTGGGTGTAGTGGATGGATGGCTTTTCCCCTACCCTTAAATAGAGTGATTCGGGATTGATTGTCCTGCCTGTCTCCTTTTTGTAAAGGGCTGACATGGAAGTTCCGAAACCTTCGTTATGCCTCAATACAAGGTCATCCTGAAAAAGGATGCCGTCTATATCATACTCCGCAAGGTCTGAATAGAGCGCCTCCAGTCTTTTTACGGCCTTCTCATTGAACAGGTCAAGACCTTTGCATTTGAATCCCTGCCTCGTGGAGATGTCATAGCCCCTGCAGGCAAGCTCATCCTCGTTCTCTATCCCGTAATCGGCATAGCGTGTCGTCATCCACGCAAAGACCTTAAGGTCCTGCCTTCTCGCGGCATGGATTATGCCTGAGAGGGAATCATCAACAACAGGCGCATGAGTTGTCTTGAAATAAACGCCTGCCTTGGCCTTTGGCGACGCAAACGGGTAATACCTGTCACCGCTGTTGTGGAATGCCCTGACTATGATGGTGTCAATGCCGCTGTCCTTTAATCTTTTCAACTCCTGCTCTACCTGAGCAAGCGTCTTCCCCTCAAAGAGCATGACCTGGACTGCCCTCAGGTTAGGGCGTCTTTCAGGGTAATACTCAGGTACTGGGGCTAGCGGAAGGTCTTTTTTAAGCCTGCTCTGTGATTCAATAAGTTTTACGGCAGCCTCTTCGACCAGCGGGTTACTACTGAAGTTTGAGATAAAAAGCCTGAACTGAACCTCAGCCTCCTGGTAGCTTCCTGAATTGAAATACGCCTCCGCCATCCTGAACTGCGCCTCAGGTATCAGAGGGCTTGCCGGAAAGTTCTCGATGAGCCTTGCGAATTCCCTGGCAGCGACCTTGAAATCATTTTCGCCCATGAGGAATTTGGCATAGTTGAACTGGCCTATATCAGTGAAGTAAGGCTTCTCGTTCCGGGCATTGGCTTTTGATTTAAAAGTGAATGAAAGAAGAAAGATTAAGAAGGTAATTAAAACGGTTCTATGGAAAAGCGAGCTTTTATTCAATTTCCCCATTATCTGCCTTTTAAGAGGAGTGCAGAGCAAAATTTCGCAAATATTATAACAGAATACAAAAAGTACGGCTACACATAAAACAAAGGAGTAAGCACAGATTTGGTGGGCTCGCCCACCCTACCAAAATCCCGCAATGACTTAATCTGTCCTCCCAATCATCTCCCCTTCTGGGAGAGGACTGGGGTGATGAAAAAAATCAAAAGAACTTTTCAATGGCGTCCCTGACAGTTGAGACCCCAACAAGTTCCATATCGCCGCATTTTTTAAGGCCTTTAAGATTATCTTTTGGAAGAATGCACCTTTTAAAGCCGAGCTTCTCCGCTTCCTTTACCCTTGGCTCTACCTGATTTATCGCCCTCACCTCTCCGGCAAGCCCGACCTCTCCGAAGATAACTGTCTTGGCGTCAACCGCCTTATCCAGATAATTCGAAGTTATCGAGGCAAGTATGCCAAGGTCGATTGCAGGCTCATCAAGCCGTATGCCGCCTGCGACTTTTATAAAAATATCGTGATTGGCAAGCTGAATGCCTGCCTTCTTCTCAAGCACCGCTGCAAGGAGCATTACCTTATTGTAGTCAACCCCTACAACCGTCCTTCTGGGCATTCCGAAAAGAGTAGCGCAGACAAGGGACTGAACCTCTACAAGTATCGTCCTTGTGCCTTCAAGGCTTGAGACGACCGCAGACCCTGAGGCCCCTTCGGGCCTTTCCGCAAGGAATATCTCAGATGGGTTTGAGACCTCATTAAGGCCGCTCTCCTTCATCTCGAACACCCCTATCTCCATAACTGAGCCGAAGCGGTTCTTCACCGCCCTTAGAATCCTGAACGGGTGGCCCCTCTCGCCCTCAAAGTAAAGGACGGTATCTACCATATGCTCAAGCACCTTGGGGCCTGCTATTGAGCCGTCCTTTGTAACATGGCCTACAAGGAATATCGGGGTCTCAAGCGATTTGGCATGGGATATCAGCTTTGCCGATATTTCCCTTACCTGGCTGACGCTTCCGGGAGATGACTCAAGGGCCTCGGTAAAGACTGTCTGAACAGAGTCTATTACAAGCACGCCGGGCTTAAGCTCCCTGATGGCATTTATTATCTTTTCTACGGAAGTCTCTGAATAGACAAGCAGGTTCTCTGAAAGGGCATCGAGCCTCTCCCCCCTCATCCTTATCTGGCGCATGGACTCTTCGCCCGTTACATAGAGGACCTTATGGCCGGCTTGAGCAAATTTGCCCATTGCCTGCAGAAGCAGGGTGGATTTCCCTATTCCGGGGTCTCCTCCGATAAGAATGGCTGAGCCCGGCACCATGCCTCCGCCAAGCACACGGTCAAGTTCCTGAATGCCGGTATGCACCCTGTACTCCTCAGCCATGTTAAGCTCGGATATAGGCTGGGGCTCTGAGGAATTGGAGAGTATCACCCCTCCCTTTTTCCTTTCCTCTACTGTTTTTTCTTCAAGGAAGGTGTTCCATCCGCCGCAATCAGGGCATTTGCCGAGCCATTTATAAGAGAAGTGCCCGCAGGATTGGCAGGAATAAAATGTTTTGGCCTTTGCCATAAGTTACGACCTTCAAATACACGGATGTTTACAATTGACAAACATCCCATTTTTGTTATGATATTTTTAAAATTTAACCTACGAAAAAGAACTACTTATGGCTTTGGAATTAGTCAATTACGCTAACATACTAAATGAACTGAATAAGGCTGTCAAGATGCATAATTTTTACCCTGACGGACACCCGAATTTCGAGTCCGCTCTCGGTAAGTGCTTTGTCGTGTTAAAGAAATGCCTCGATGAGCAGAGCGAGTTCACATGGGTAATCGACCAGAAAGGTTTTTACTCAAATAAAATCCCGATAGCCGCCGGAAACCGCGAAATAATACTGCTGGCGAGGAAATTATTTTTCAGGCGCATAAAAGAGATTACCTTTAAATCAAGGACCTCGATAGAGGAATTGAAAGTCTTCCTTTCCATTTTGAAACTCGAACCTGAAGACTTACAGGAAAGAGGCGGGTTTGAGACTATATTTGCCGAACACGATATAATTGGCATACAGCTCAATGAGCTCAGGTACGAAGACCTGAAAAAGCTCAAAAAGGAAATGGAAGATAAGAAACAGGGAGAAAAGCAGGCAGCCGCACAGAAGAAGACAGAAGAAGACCAAATAGGCGAAGCCGACAAGAGCAAAGAGGATGTAAAACCTCCTGAGCCTGAAAAACCTGATGAGGAAGCCCCACTCGAAGCGCTCATTGAGCGCATAAGAAAAGAAAAGGACTTTTTAAGGTACAATGACCTTTCAGCGCGCATCAGGGAAAAGGCTAATATCCTTTTGCTTGAGAAAAAGTTCCTTGAAGCCTTTCCTGTCCTGCTGCTGTTCGCAGAGCATTCGATGGCTTCTTCCTATCTGACGGATGAGATAAGGAATACTGCAACAGACAGGTTAAGGTCGCTCATAAACCGTGAGATTACCCAGTTCCTTGTGGCAAAGGTCGGGAGCAAGGAAGAGGCTAACAGGCTTGCCATTCAGCATATGCTCTTAACTGCCGGCATGGACTCGGTGGATTACCTGCTCGATGCGATAATCGTAGCCCCTGAAGCCGTAACAAGGCGGCACCTGTTTAATACGCTTGTGCTCTTCGGCCCTAACATAAGGCTTCTTGTGGAACAGAGGCTTAACAGCCCCGAATGGTATGTTGTACGGCAGATGGTCTCCCTGCTTGGCGAGATAGGAGACCCCGGAGCCCTTGACGCAATCGAGTCAGCATACAAAAACCCTGATGTAAGGGTTAAAAGAGAGGTCTTAAAAGGCCTTATAAAAATCCCTTCGCCAAGGTCTACCGAGCTGATAATGCGCGCGCTCGGCGAAGAGGATGAATCGATAGTGATACAGGCCATTATTTCCCTTGGCATGCTTAAAGACATTACCGCAATTGACGCGCTCGGCGAGATCGCCCTTAGAAGAGAGCCCTTTGCGGATAAACAGGAGCCGAAAAAAGAGGCGATAAAAGCTCTCGGCATAATCGGCAATACCAGGTGCGTACCGTATCTTACAAAGGTTCTCTTTAAAAAGGTATGGTTCGGAAAAAAGTCAAATGAAGAAATACGCGCCCTTGCCGCCCAATCGCTCGGCATGATAGGCGGGCCTGAGGCGTATGCAGCCGTAAGGGAGGCGTGCGCTGATTCGGAAGGGGAACTTTACCTGGCCTGCAAGAGAATCCTTGATGGAAGAGAGAGGATAAATGAACGCAATTGACAATAAAGAACTGCTCCTGAAAAGCCTTAACGCTTCCCTCAAGAGCAAGAAGCTCTATCCGGCGGGGCACCCTGCCATAGCAGCTCCCGTCAATAAGTCTTACCAGCTCATCAATGATGAACTGAAGACCTTAAACAATGTAATGATAGGCATAGTGAACGAGACGCTTGTCTTCGAGGACGACCTTATCCCTGACGGGGAAAAGCTCTACCCTGAGATCATCCAGTACATGGGGGATAAGAATATCGATGCCCTCATCTTTGAGAAGGGGTTCAGCACCAAGGAGCTTTCCACCCTCCTTGACATCCTTTCAGGCCCGCAGCTTCAGGGCAAAGAGCTCCAGAGGGAACTCTCCGCTAAAAGCGTATTTCACATAACCCTTAAATCCATTCCTATCGGTAAAAGGAATATCCTTGAGATATATAACGGCGCGGTAGATGTAATCAAAAATGTCATGGGCGAAGTCCGGATGGGTAAAATTCCCAAGGCCGAGCCTGTCAACAATATCATAAGCGAAATCTCAGAGTCAGTCCTCTCAGACCCAAATGCCATCATCGGGCTGACCATGATAAAGAACTATGACAATTATCTCTATAACCATTCAGTCAATGTCTCGATACTTTCAATCGCTCTGGGCAGGTCAATGGGACTTAATGAAGAGGAGCTCCATGCCGTAGGGGTAGCCTCTCTCCTGCACGATATAGGAAAAACCGGTGTGGCCGAAGATATCATCAGAAAGCCGAGCGGCTTAAGTTCCGAGGAATGGGAAAAAGTCAAACAGCATCCCCTGCTCGGCTCCAATATAATTAAAAGAATGGACAGCATGGAAGAGCTCATAGGAAGGCTTATATATGAGCACCATATCAAGTACGACCACTCAGGCTATCCGCAGACTACCGAGAACCTGCACCCGCTTACGCAGATAATATCGATAAGCGATGCCTACGACGCGCTCACGACCCTAAGGGTCTATCAGCAGCCGCACAATCCCGTGGAAGCCGTAAAGGTAATGAACAACTTCTCGGGAAGACACTTCAACCCCGAGACGCTAAAGGCTTTCATGAATATGATCGGGCTTTATCCTGTGGGTACAATGGTAAGGCTTTCGACAAACGAGATAGGGATTGTAGTGAAACTGCAGGATGCGCCTGACTCACCCGTGGTCAAAGTCCTATACGATTCGGAAGGCAATTCTTTGGAAGCGCCTTACGAGGCCGACCTGAAGAACGAGCCTAATAAAAATATTGTCTCTACCGTGAACCCAACTGCGATGAATACTGATCTGGGGGCTTTCTTTGAAAGGGAAGCTGCCGAAGCGGCTATTTAAGATTTTTTAACGGTCCATCTCTCCGAGCGCTTTTAAGGCAATGCTTCTCATCCTGACATTGCCTTTGATGGCAAAGTATGTCATTGCCTCTTCTGCCCTTTTATCTCCGAACCTGCCGATAAGTTCGAGCGCCCTCTCCACAACTCCTGAATCAGAGTTTTTCAAAGTCTGCATAAGAGGGCCAAGCAGCCTTGAGTCTCTGTAGTTGCCGAGCGCCTCTATCGTAGCTCTCACTACTATCGCGCTCTGGTCTTTAAGAGCTTCCACCAGGAGGGGAAGAGCGTTTACATCGCCGAGGGTGCCAAGCACTCTTACGGTTGCCGCGCGTACATCTTCGGACGGGTCTTTTACGGCTTTGGCAAGCAGCTCGATAACCTTCGGGCCTTTAAGGTCTGCAAGGGCATATACGGCGCGGGCCTTTTCAAGCATTTCGCCTGACTCTATCTTTTTAGAGAGCATATCGAGACGGGCGCGTATCTCAAGCTTCTCAAGGGCTTCAGCCGCGGACTTCCTGATCAACTCCTCTTTATCCCTGAGGGCGTTTATGAGGATCTCTTTTCTCTTGTCCATATGCTTTAACCTATATCAGATTTCATTACCGGTTTCAAGACAATCTATTGCCCACGCCTTCAAATCTTCCAACGCCTTTCTTGCCTGCTGTTCCCTCCTGTCCTTTCCCTTTAAAGGAGGAAGGAGCCCCATGTTTGCATTCATAGGCTCAAATCTCTTGCGGGGCTCATCAGAGATATGGTTCATAAGAGCGCCTGTTATGGTTGTATTCGGAGGGCATACCGCAGCTTTTCCCTTCAATATTCTTGCCGCGTTAATGCCTGCCAAAAGGCCTGATACGGATGATTCGCAGTAGCCCTCCACACCTGTTATCTGACCCGCGAAAAATATCCTCGGCTCTGCTCTTAACTGCTGGGAATTTGTCAGAAGCCTTGGGGAGTCGATGTAACTATTCCTGTGGAGCTTTCCAAGGCGGGCAAACTCGGCATTCTCAAGCCCCGGTATCATCCTGAATATCCTCTTCTGCTCAGGGAATGTCAGGCGGGTCTGGAAGCCGACTATATTATAAAGAGTATCTTCCCTGTTCTCGCGTCTGAGCTGCACTACCGCGTGCGGCCTTATGCCTGTGCGCGGGTCATCAAGCCCCACCGGCCTCATTGGGCCGAACAGAAGCGTTTTTGGCCCTCTCTGCGCCATGACTTCAATGGGCATGCATGACTCAAAGCTTGCCATGTCCTCGAACTCATGCAGCCTTACCTTGTCAGCGGCTATAAGCTCTGAATAGAACCGTTCGTATTCTTCCTTTGTGAACGGGCAGTTTATGTAATCATCTCCGCCCTTATTATAACGGGACGCCTTGAACGCCTTATCCATGTTAATGGATTCCTTATAGACGATAGGAGCAACCGCATCATAGAAGTTAAGGCTCTCAGAACCAACGAGGGCTTTTATGCAATCCGCGAACGCATCGGATGTCAAAGGCCCGGTTGCTATTATCAAGGGCCTGCCTTCGGGAAGGGAGGTCACCTCTTGTCTTATGATATTTACCCCAATCTCCTTGAGTCTGTCCGTAATGAAATTCGAGAACGCTACTCTATCAACAGCAAGCGTCTGCCCGGCAGGGACCTGCGTTGCTTCAGCGGCCTTTATTATAAGGGAGCCGAGAATTCGCATCTCTTCTTTAAGAAGGCCTGAGGCGTTCTCAAGGCTGTTTGATTTAAGGGAATTGCTGCACACAAGCTCTGAGAGTGTATCGAGCGAATGCGCCGGTGAAAACCTTTTCGGCTTCATCTCAAAGAGGCTGACCTTGCAGCCCCGCCTGGCTATCTGGTAAGCGGCTTCACAGCCCGCAAGCCCGCCGCCTATAATCGTAATCTCATCTGACATGGGAAGTCCTCCGTTTTTATATTACCCCTGCAATGAACTTTCCTTCAAGTCTTTTATTCGTGGGCGCCTTGCCAATAATGGGAATTTATGGTAGGTTTTTAAAATGGATAAGATGGTCAGGGCTCATCTCTTAATCGAGGGTTTTGTGCAAGGCGTCTCCTACAGGGCAAATACGGTGGAAGTGGCGCGCGATAACGGCGTCTGCGGTTGGGTGAAGAACAACCCCAACGGAACGGTTGAGGCCATAATCGAGGGCGAAGAGTCCGCAGTGAAAAAAGTGATACAGTGGTGCCACTCCGGGCCTCCTATGGCAAGGGTGGACAGGGTCAATGTAAGCTGGGAGCCGTTCAAGGATGAATTCGATAATTTCATTGCCCTTACACGGTATAACAGCTATTGACAGGAGTTTTCATGAACTACATTAAGCCTTCGGCGTTTTTATTGGCAGGCATGATTCTAATCGCAGGCTGCACGCCTGTTCCTAAATCCCCGATGCACCTCTTCCCGGATGAAAAGGGGCAGGAGGGCTACTACAGGCTAAAAGACTCCGGGGTATTCGAGAGCAAGGCAATCAAGATATCCGTGAGCCTGCTTGAAAAAACAAACCCTGAATTAGACCCGATGGTAAGCGCCCTTCTGGATAAGGATTTCGTGGTAGTCAGGATGGATATTGTAAATTATTCTCCTGTAAGGGCAATGTACAACCCAGCCTATACAGCCCTCATGAGCGATTCATTCGACTATAGAAAACCACTCGATTATACGGACATATACGATATGACTGCCAATATCCCCGGATTCGAGAACGGGATTGCAAAGCTTAAAGGAAAATTCTACGACTTAAACGAAACAGTAAATCCGGGAGAGAAGTCTTCAAAGCTCCTGATATTCAAGCCCCTCTCAAAAGACATAAAGACCGCCGAGCTTTCCATCAAGGAAGTCTATATCGGCACAGAGACCATTCGGCTTACCTTCCCGTTCGTGCTTAAGGCAAAGGTAATTTAGCCTTATTCAGGCATATACTCCTTTACCTTTTTCTTCGTCTGATCCATAGCGTCTTTGGTCTTGTCTACCGCCTTTTTAGTGGAATCCACTGTCTTATCTACCGCTTCCTTTGCATCCTTTGCAGTTTCCTTGACCTTCTCCTCGGTCTGCTTTACGGTATCTTTCATGCCCTTTTCATACTTCTCAAGCTTCTGGCCTGCCTCCTGGGTCTTGCTGCCAAAGGTCTTTACATATTTCGCGCCGCCAAAGTAAAGGAACACGGCAAGCACAACGATTCCAAGTAGAATTCCCAGAACTATTTTTTTCATATCCGCCTCACCTGCTTATAAGTTCAATGCCTCTTTAATGCGAAGTGCCTCTTTATAGACTTCCCCTTTGGGGATGTTGAACTGCTGTGCAATCGCCTTTGCGACCTCATTGAGTTTAAAGCCTGACCTTAAGAGATTTTCTATCTCCTTATCAAGGCTGGCCTCTTCCTTTTGCTCTTTTTCAGTCCTTATTATAAGGGCTATCTCCCCTTTGAGCTCCCTGTCCCTGACGCTCTCAAGCACAGATGAAGCCTTGCCCCTCATAACTTCCTCATGCAGCTTTGTGAGCTCTCGCCCTATTATTACTTCAACATCGCCAAGAACTTCAAGTATGTCCTCAAGGGTTTCTTTTATTCGCCTCGGGGAATCGTACATCACATATGTATGTTCGGTACCTTTGAAATCCAGCAGGAACTTTTTCCTCTGCCATGATGACGATGGAAGAAAGCCCTTGAATGTAAACTCATCAAGAGGCAGACCCGATACGCTTAGAATGGATATCAATGCAGATGGGCCGGGCACGGCCACTACGGGGATTGCATTTTCTACGGCAAGTTTTATAAGCCTGTAGCCTGGGTCTGAAATGCCCGGAGTGCCTGCGTCAGATACAAGGGCTATGTTTGCGCCTTCCTTGAGCTTCCCGATAAGCTGAGGGGCCTTTTCCTTTTCATTGTGCTCAAAGTAGCTTGTAAGCTGGGTAGCAATTCCGAAGTGTGTCAGAAGTTTTTTTGTATGGCGTGTGTCCTCTGCGGCTATAAGGCTTACTTCTTTTAAGATACGCAAGGCCCTGAAGGTAATATCTTCCATGTTGCCGATAGGCGTGGCAACTACATAAAGCGTTCCGGTATCCAAGCTCATTTCCTCCTCTCAAAAACAAGGGCTGAGAGGAATGTAAATAAGACCGAAAAAACGCTTATGAAGATAATATCGACATATAAGGGGAACTCTGCCACAAGCCTTCCCCCCTCAGGCAGCAGTATATGCTTGAATGAATCGACTCCAAAGCAAAGCGGGTTTATGTAGGTGAACATCTTAATAAAAGGCGGCAGTGAGTTGACAGGATATAGCGCTCCGCTTAAGAAAAACATTGGCAGCACTATGAAGTTCATTATCACATTGAAGCCCTCAAGCGAAGTAAGAAAAGAGGCCACGAAAAGCCCGAGCGCGGTTATGGAGAGCGCGACAAGGAACATAAGAAAGATCATTATTATGTATTCGCTTATCCCGACATTGAGGTGCAGGAGCGGTGCGATAAGGAGCAGTGCCGCGCCCTGAAATACCGAAAGGGCTGTGCCGCTTAAAAGCTTTCCGAAGACGATAGTCACCCTTGAGACAGGGGAGACAAGCATCTCCCTTAAAAAACCGAATTCCCTGTCCCAGACAACAGAGATGGTAGAAAATATTGAGCTGAAAAGTATTGTCATGCCGACAATGCCGGGCAGAATGAACTGGATGTAGTTCACCCCCGTATCTATATCGATGAGCTTGGTAAATCCTGAGCCGACGATAAAAAGCCATATCAGAGGCCTTGCCAGTGTCACCACAAGCCTGCCCTTCTGGCGGAAGAACCTTTTAAATTCCCTGAGGACTATTACATATATTGCTTTATAGGATAGCATCTCTCAGTTGCCCACCTTTGTAAACCTTGTCGATGGGCCGTACTCCCTTATCTCTTTTCCCGTAAGGTTTATGAAGACATCCTCAAGGCTCGGCTTTTTCAGGTTGATGGAGAGGATATTTGTCTCAAGCTTCTCAAAGAGCTTTGGTATGCACTTCTCGCCTGACTCGACAAGCACGGCAAGCCCTGTCTCAAGCTTCTTGGCCTTAAGCCCGAATTTTTCTTGTATTTCTACTTGCGCCCTTTCATCATCAGAGGTCTTTATATAGATGGTATCTCCCCTGAGATTTCTCTTAAGGTCGTCGGGCTTTGCGCAGGCGATTATCTGCCCATTATCTATTATTGCTATGCGGTCGCAGGCCTCTGCTTCCTGCATGTAGTGGGTTGTCATAAAAACTGTATTGCCCTCTGTCTTTTTCAGCTTTTTGATGAACTCCCAGACATGCGCCCTTGTCTGCGGGTCAAGCCCGAGGGTCGGCTCGTCAAGGAATAGCACCTTGGGCCTGTGGAGAAGTCCCCTTGCTATCTCAAGCCGCCTCTTCATGCCGCCGGAAAATTTCCTTACAAGGTCGTTCTTCCTGTCCCTAAGCCCAACTACTCCGAGTATCTCATCGATCCTCTCTTCAGAGAGCCTTTTTTCCATATTGTACATATAGCAATGGAACTTGAGGTTCTCATAGGCCGTCAGCTCGTTATCAAGAGTTATCTCCTGAAATACGAGGCCGATGGAAGAGCGCACCTTGTGCGCCTCTTTACGGCAGTCAAAGCCGTTTACAAGGGCTATGCCCGAATCAAAGTTAAGGAGGGTGCAAAGGATATTGATGGTAGTGGTCTTGCCTGCGCCGTTCGGCCCTAAAAAGCCAAAGGTCTCCCCTTCGTTCACCTCAAAGGAGACTCCCCTTACAGCCTCTACGCTGTTATATCTTTTTACAAGGTTTTCTACTTTTATTATTGGCATTTTATGAAAAACCGAACACTTTCGAGCTATGAATTATAGCACAAAAAAGAAGGGAAAGACTATGGAGATTACAAACGACCTTGGGTTAAAAAAGGGCAAAGACAAATCTGTGGCAATCACAAAATAAAAACCCCTTCATAGTTTTATATGAGGGGATTTGTTTATCAGCTATGGATCTAATCGCACGCCTTCAGAGAAAAACTGAATGTTGAGCCTTTGCCCGGAGTGCTTTCCACATGGAGCTTGCCGTTATGCCCCTGTATTATGTGCTTAACTATCGCAAGTCCCAGGCCTGTTCCGCCCAGATCGCGGCTCCTGGCCTTATCTACCCTGTAGAACCTCTCAAAAATCCTCGGTATGTCATCAGCCGGGATACCGAAACCCGTATCCTTTACATTCACTTTTACATTGCCGTTATTCTTACCGGCATTAATGGATACATTACCGCCTGACGGCGTATACTTAATTGCGTTATCAAGGAGATTGACCATTACCTGCTCAAGCCTGTCCCTGTCGCCAAGTATCTTTGGAAGCCCGTCAGGTATCTGGGAAGAAAGCGTTATGCCCTTGTCCCTCGCCTGTTTCTCAAAACCTGTCGTTATGTAAAGTATCAGCTCTTTAAGGTCAACAGGGGCTGATACTATGGTCATCTGGTGCGACTCAAGCCTTGATAAGGTAAGCAGGTCGTCTATAAGCCTTGCCATTCTGGTTGCGTGCCTGTCAATGACCCTCAGGAACTCCTTAAGCGTTTCCTTGTCATCCATCCCGCCGTCAAGGAGCGTCTCCGAATACCCTTTGATGCTGGCAAGAGGCGTCCTCAGCTCATGGGAGACATTCGCCACGAAATCCTTTTTTATGGTCTCTACCCTCTTCTCCTCAGTTATATCCTGCAGGAATAAAAGAAGGCTGAAATCCTCTTTTTCCTTCAAGGGCACTACATGCACCTTGAAGAACCGCGAGGCTTCGCTTATCTCAATATCCTCTGATTTCCCTCCCCTGCTCTGAAGGAAGTGATCTACCTTCTTAAGCAGGCTTGAGTTCTTTATTATCTCTCCTACAGGCTTATCTTCAACTCCATTGTCAATCGGGAAAGAGTTCAGGAAATACGGGTTTGCGTAAAGGGCGGCTCCCTCTTTATTGAGCACCAGAACTCCGGCCTGCATCTCCCTTGCAATTGTCTCAAGTATGATATTCTTGCCCACGCTAATCCTCTTTGAACCTGTATCCAACGCCTCTTACGGTCTCTATATATTTTCCCGCGCTCTTGAGTTTTGCCCTGAGCCTTCTGACATGAGTGTCAACAGTCCTTTGTATGACATAGCAGTCCTGCCCCCATGCCCTGTCAAGGATGGTATCCCTTGAAAGCACCCTGCCCTTTGCCTCAAGCAGTTCGGTCAGGAGCTTGAACTCGGTTGATGAAAGGACTATCTGCGCCCCGTTTACCGTTACCTTATGCCTCGAATAATCTACGGAAAGTTCGTTGAATGAAATTATCTTATCTGATGAAACGGGAGTTTCCTTGGGCTCAGCCGATCTTTTCAGGACAGCCCTCACCCGCAGTATCAACTCCCTCGGGCTGAACGGTTTTGTTATGTAGTCCTCTGCGCCAAGCTCAAAGCCGATTACCTTATCGACCTCTTCGCCCTTTGCGGTAAGCATTATGACAGGAATCGGATGGGTGGATTCTTTGTTCTTAAGCCTCCTTAAGACCTCTGTGCCTTCCATGTTGGGAAGCATTATATCGAGGACTATCAGGTCAGGCTTCTTTAATTTCGCAAGCTCTATTGCCTCCGGCCCGTCCTTTGCCAAAAGCACGGTAAAGCCGGCCTTCTTTAAATTATAATCAAGGAGGTTTAAAATATCGCTCTCATCGTCTACAACGAGTATCTTAATCTCCTGTTTCTGCACTTATCAGTTCCTTTACCTTGTTTTCTATATCGTCCCTCACGCGCTGCATCACTTCCCACGGCCTTCCGAGCGGGTCGTCTATCTTCCAGTCTATCTTCTTACCTTTGAAGTCAACCGGACATAGCATATCGGCTGAACAGCATCCGAGCGTCACCACGACATCAGCCCAGCCTATCATCTCTTCAGTCACCTGCTTTGAGGTGTGACCTGAGATATCTATTCCCTTCTCAGCCATTGCCTTGATGGTATTCCGGTTCACAATGCCTGAGGCTGAAGTACCCGCGCTCTGCACTTCCACCTTGCCTTTTCCGTGGATTTCAGCGAAGCCCTCTGCCATCTGGCTTCTGCAGGTATTGCCAACGCAGACAAACAATATTTTTCTAAGACTTTTCTCAGCCGCCATATCAATACCTTTTATTTATCGTTCAATATTCTTTTTTAACACAATGCAAGGACAAGGGCAAGTTGATTGGTGTTCTGAGACAGCTCCAGGTTAATAGAATAAAAAAAGCCCGGCTTGTAAAAGCCGGGCTTAAGAGTGACATTTATCTTACCATACCCCTGTTGTGAGGTATTCATGAATGGAATCTGCGGCCCTTCTGCCGTCTCCCATCGCGAGGATGACGGTAGCGCCTCCCCTTACGATGTCTCCGCCTGAGAACACGCCCTGTTTGCTGGTGCGCCCAGTATCAGGATTTACGGTGATATTGCCCCATTTGTTGACCTTGATATCAGGCGTTGTCTGCGGGATAAGCGGGTTTGCGCCGTTGCCAATGGCAACGATTGCCACATCCGCGTCAATCAAATACTCAGAGCCTTTTACCTCTACAGGCCTTCTCCTACCTGATTCATCAGGCTCTCCAAGCTCCATCTTAACGACCTCAACTGCTTTAAGCCTTCCGTCCTGGTCCCCGATAAACCTCTTGGGATTTGTAAGAAGCTGGAACTTAAGCCCTTCTTCCTCTCCGTGATGGACTTCCTCGGCCCTTGCCGGAAGCTCTTCCCTTGAACGCCTGTAAACGATAGTGACCTCTTCGGGGCACAGCCTCAGAGCTGTGCGCGCTGAGTCCATGGCAGTATTGCCGCCGCCTATAACCACGACCTTCTTACCCCTTATGATGGGTGTATCAAATTCAGGGAACTGATAAGCCTTCATCAGGTTTACCCTTGTAAGGTATTCGTTTGCCGAATAAACACCCGAGAAGTTCTCTCCGGGTATGTTCATGAAATTGGGAAGTCCTGCGCCTGAGCCTACGAAAACAGCTCCGTAGCCATTGGCAAGAAGCTCATCTATTGTCTCAAGCTTGCCTACGACAGCATTGAGGACTATCTCTACTCCCATGCGTTTGAGGTACTCGACTTCAGACTGCACAATCCTCTTGGGAAGCCTGAACTCAGGGATGCCGTACATAAGAACGCCGCCTGCGGTGTGGAGTGCCTCAAAGACCGTAACCTTGTGGCCTTTCTTTACGAGGTCGCCCGCAACTGTCAAGCCCGCGGGCCCCGCGCCTACGACAGCTACTTTCTTGCCTGTCCACTTTGGTATTTCAGGGACAGTCACTTCACCGTGCTCACGCTCATAATCAGCCGCGAACCTCTCAAGCCTTCCGATTGAGACTGACTCGCCTTTCTTGCCGATAATGCAGACCTTCTCGCACTGGTCTTCCTGCGGGCAGACCCTGCCGCATACCGCGGGCAGCCCGTTTGTCTCTTTGATCTTATGGGCAGCTTCAAGGAACTTGCCCTCTGCTATCAATCTGATAAACCAGGGTATGTCTATATTGACAGGACATCCGCCGACGCACAGAGGCTTTTTGCACTGTATGCACCTTTTTGCCTCTTCCATTGCCTGCTCGGCTGTATATCCGTAAGGGACTTCAAAAAAGTTCTTTATTCTTTCATGCGGGTGCTGCTCAGGCATGGACTGCCTGGGTATCTTCATCCGTTCTTTGGTCTCATTCGGGTCCATCAGGTTTTGCTCCTTTTCAAATGTTGTCCAAGTCTTTTAATATTTCAAGGCCTTAGCGCTATTCGTAGCACTTGGCGCCTTCGTGATAGGTGAACTCTTCCATTGCCAGTTTTTCTTCTTTCATATAACTGCGGTTCCTCAATACCAGCTCTTCGAAGTTGACCTCATGCCCATTAAACTCAGGGCCGTCAACGCAAACGAACTGGTTCTTGCCCCCAACCGTTACCCTGCACGCTCCGCACATTCCTGTGCCGTCGACCATGATTGGGTTAAGGCTTACCATTGTGTGGATGTTGTACGGCTTAGTAGTGTTGCTCACCGCCCTCATCATGGGCACAGGGCCGATGCCTACTACAACGCCAATCTTCATGCCCTCATCGATAAAGTTCTGCAAAACCTGAGTTACAAAACCGTGGTGCCCGTAGCTTCCGTCATCTGTTGTTATATAGAGCTCATCGCTTGCCTGTTTCATCTCATCTTCAAGGATGAGAAGGCTCTTTGTCCTTGCGCCGATTATTGATATGACCTTGTTGCCTGCGGCCTTAAGGGCCTTGGCTATCGGAAGCACCGGGGCTGTACCGATGCCGCCTCCTACGCAGACAGCAATCCCGAAGTTCTCTATGTGTGTGGGCTTTCCAAGCGGGCCGACCACATCAAGTATGGAATCGCCTGTAACCATATCACCGAGGATGGCTGTTGATTTGCCGACTTCCTGCATAATGATGGTAATGGTGCCTTCCTTCTCGTCTGAGTCAACTATAGTAAGAGGTATCCTCTCTCCATGCTCGTTCATCCTGAGGACCACGAACTGGCCTGCCTTCCTCTTTTTTGCGATTAACGGCGCCTTTATCTTGAATTGATAGACCGTATGCGCAAGTTCTTTCTTCTCTGTTATTTCAAACATGATGAACTCCTTTTTATGATCGCTTTCGGCAATTTATCTGTTTTGAAAAGCGGCTGAATATTATCAGAATTACTTTTATAACGCAACAAAATCATGCGCTTAAAAGAATCCAGAATTCCTTGTTTCCTTTTGCCCCTGTTATCGGGCTCTCCGTATGTCCGATGGCCTTGTAGCCTTCCCCTTCGGCAAATTCCGTAATCCTGTCGATTACAGCTTTGTGCTTCTCAGGGTCTTTTACGATGCCGCCTTTGCCGACCTGGCCTTTGCCAACCTCGAACTGCGGCTTTATGAGGGCAAGCACAAGCCCTCCTTCCTTCAAAAACTCCTTTACCTTCGGAAGCACCTTCTCAAGAGAGATGAACGAGACATCGATGACCGCCATGTCCACCCTCTCTCCGACCTCGTTAAAATCCATGTACCTGATATTTTTTTCCTCAAGCACACAGACCCGCGGGTCGTTCCTCAGGCTTATATCCAGAATGCCTTTGCCTACATCGATGGCAAATATCTTTTTTGCGCCCCTTTTAAGGAGGCAATCAGTAAAGCCGCCCGTTGATGAGCCGACATCCATTATTACAAGGCCGTCTGCAACTACATTGAACTTATCAAGCGCGCCCGTAAGCTTTATGCCGCCCCTGCTTACAAACGGGACTTCTTCCTTCAGCGTGATAAGGCTTTCCGGATTTACTTCCTTTCCTGCCTTATCTACCATCTCCCCATTGACAAGGACCTTGCCCGCCATTATGAGGGCCTGGGCCTTCTGGCGGCTGCCCACCAGTCCTTTTTCAAAAAGGAGCGTATCTATCCTGACTTTTGGGGGCTTTTTCATATTATCTAAAAAGCCACTTTGATTGACTTTTTATTCTCTCTTAGTATAGATTTTACCGCTTCCTCAATCCCTTCGGCATTGAGGCCGTACTTTGCCCTAAGTTCGTCCTGAGTGCCGTGCTCAACAAACTCATCAGGCACGCCAATCCTCTTTACGGGGATTTTTACGCCGTGCTCTTCAAGCAGTTCCAATACCGCGCTTCCGAACCCGCCCTGAAGCGCGTTCTCCTCAACCGTTATTATGCCGCCTGTTGAGGCAGCCGCATCCAATATGCACTCATGGTCAAGCGGCTTTACGAAACGGCAGTTTATAAGCCCGGCCTTTATGCCTTCCTTCTCAAGCATCTCAATAGCTGAGATAGCGGGATAGACCATTGTGCCAAGGGCAAGTATCGTAATATCAGGGCCCGTCTTTAATACCTCTGCCTTACCTGCAGGGATTTCCCTGAGCGCGCCTGTCGTGTCAACGCCAAGGCATGTGCCCCTCGGATACCTTATCGCTGTCGGCTTCCCGTATCTTACGGCTGAATACAATAGGTGCCTGAGTTCATCTTCATCTTTGGGAGCCGCAATTACCATGTTAGGTATGTGCCTTAAAAAAGATATATCAAAAAGTCCGTGGTGAGTTGCCCCGTCAGCGCCCACTATTCCTGCCCTGTCCATTGCGATTACAACAGGCAGATTCTGAAGGCAGACATCATGGAAGACCTCGTCATACGCCCTCTGGAGGAATGTGGAATAGATTGCGGTAACAGGGACAAAACCCTCTTTTGCAAGCCCTGCCGCAAAAGTAAGGGCGTGCTGTTCAGCTATGCCTACATCGAAAAACCTGTCTGGATATTTCTCTGCAAACTGGGCAAGGCCTGTTCCTTCGGGCATTGCCGCTGTAATGGCAACTACCTTCTCATCCTTCTCGGCAATCTCAAGAAGTGTTGAGCTGAATACCTTTGTGTACGAAGGCTTTGATTTTTTCTTGGGCCTGCCAGTCTCAAGCACGAACGGGCCTACGCCGTGGAAAGACGCAGGGTCTTCCTCAGCGGGCAGATAGCCCTTTCCCTTCTTGGTTGCCACATGGACAAGTATCGGGCCTTTTATGTCATTTAAATCCTGAAAAGTCTTTATGAGCGATTCAATATCATGCCCATCAATAGGGCCTAAATAATGAAAACCAAGCCCTTCGAACAACATGCCCGGGGTCAGGAGCGTTATCAACGAATCCTCCGCCCTTTTGGCTATACCCATGAGCTTGTCGCCAATCCTTGGGATTGACTTGATAAAGGATTCCACCTCTTTCTTGAGCATTGTGGCGAAGCGGCCTGTAAGTTTCCTGCTTAGGAATGAAGAGAGAGCGCCTACATTTCTGGAGATGCTCATCTCGTTATCGTTCAGTATTACAATAATGTCTTTTTTCAGATGCCCTGCCTGGTTCAATCCCTCAAAGGCAAGTCCGGCTGTCATCGAGCCGTCGCCTATAATAGGGATTACCTTATACCTCTTTCCGTGCAGGTCGCGCGCGGCTGCCATGCCGAGAGCGGCTGAAATGGAAGTTGAGGAATGGCCAACGCCAAATGCGTCATGTTCGCTTTCAGCCGGCTTCGGAAATCCGCTTATGCCGCCGAACTGCCTTAGCGTATGGAAGTCTTTTCTTCTGCCTGTAAGTATTTTATGCGGATATGCCTGATGGCCTACATCCCAGATTATTTTGTCGTGCGGAGAATTGAAAACATAATGGAGCGCGATTGTAAGCTCGACAGCGCCAAGGCTTGATGCAAGATGCCCCCCTGATTCAGATACCACCTCAAGTATGAGTTCCCTTATGTCAGCCGCAAGCTGCGGCAGCTTCTGCACCTCTATGGCTTTGAGATCAGCGGGAGAGTCTATCGTATCAAGCAATTTACGCATCTTTTTTTAACTACCTGTTATTTCTTTCTATCCACTATGAATCGGGCGATTGCCCGCAGCGGGTCTGCTTTATGGTCAAAACCTGAAAGCGAACTTACGGCAATATCCGCAAGCTCCGCGGCTCTCCTCTTTGCTTCAACAATGCCTATCAGCGCAGGATAAGTCGCCTTGCCCTTTTTCTCATCTCCGCCTGTAGCCTTGCCCATCTCCTCAGCCGAGCCTTCGACATCGAGGATGTCATCGGCTATCTGAAAGGCAAGCCCTATTGCCCTGCCGTAATGCGTAAGGCTCTCAAGCTCTTCTTTTGAAGCGCCTCCGAGCATTGCCCCGCACCGTACGGCGCCGAGTATAAGCTCGCCTGTCTTGTGTATGTGTATGTATTCGAGCACGGGAAAAGCAATATCCTTTCCCTCTGATTCGATATCAACGACCTGCCCGCCTATCATGCCCATGGACCCTGCTGCCTTGGCAAGCTCTAAGGTGGCATTTGCAAGAGCGGTCTTATCTGTGATTTCTGTTTTAGCTATTATTTCAAAAGCGGCTGTAAGAAGTCCGTCGCCCGCGAGGATGGCTATCGCCTCACCGAACATCTTGTGGCAGGTAGGCCTTCCCCTTCTCAGGTCATCGTTGTCAATTGCAGGCAGGTCATCATGGATGAGAGAATATGTGTGTATGCATTCAAATGCGCAGGCTGTGTTGAGCGCCGCATCGGGGCTGCCCCCGACCGCCTCGGCAGAAGCAAGGACAAGCACCGGCCTTATCCTTTTTCCGCCTGCAAACATGCTGTAGCGCATCGCCTTATGCAGGCTCTGCGGGTATTCGTCTTCCTTTGGGAGAAGCCTGTCCAATCCTTTGTTTACTAATTGAGCCTGCTGCGCTAAATAACTTTCAAGATTCAAACTGCCTCTCTTCCGGCCATTCGGCTTCCGGCTTGCTTGCGCTCTATCGCTGCCGGTTTCCGCTGCATCTGTATTAGGAATTTCCGCCTATACGGTAAAATATATGATAACAGAATACTAAATCAATTACAAGATTACAATATGCCGTAAAACAAGGGAATTAACCAATGAATCAGAGGGAAAAAAGGCAATAAAAAAACCCCCTCCTGACAAAGCAGAAGGGGGGTTTAGCGACTTAAAGAAGAACTAAGTCCAAGGCATTCTATGCCCGGAAAAATTACCGATGGGTAATTAGGCTGAAGCGTTGCTCAGCTTTGCAACATTTGAAGCCTGGGGTCCCTTGGGTCCCTGTGTGATCTCGAATTCTACTTCTTCGCCCTCTTTGAGAGTCTTGAATCCGTCGCCAGTGATTGCGGTGTAATGTACGAATACATCCTCACCTGATTCCTGCTGAATGAAACCAAAACCTTTTGTGTCATTAAACCACTTTACTTTACCTCTTGCCATTTCCTGCGCCTCCTTGTTTTCTGGAACTCTCCTGCAGCACTAATAAAAAGCCGTTGAGGGTTACTGCGGTCCTCAACGGCCCGATAACTCCACAATTCAGCATTAATTTCATGCTGCTACTTAGAATGCCCCATGTAAAATTAAGCTAATCCTATCAATTCCTACAAACCCTGTCAAGCTTTTTTTCGATATAAAACTAAACCGTTTAAAAACTTAATAAACAAAATTTTAAATGCCAGAGAACAGGATTATTTTGATAATTTTCAAATTCCCTTTTTATTCCATCAAATCCGACAGCCGTACAATCTCGACTCCGTCTTTTTCCAATGCTGAAACTGATTCTTTAAGGGCTTCAATGGTCTCAGGGTACGGATGCCCTATCGCTATGGCGTGGCCCCGCTTTTTTGCAATTGCGACAGCCTGGGCTATCTGCCCTTTTATGTATTTTACATCGCGGTTGTTATCAAGAAAAACATTACGGTCCATGTTCTTTACGCCAAGCTCTTTGGCGAGCTTTCCCGCGATGGAATTGGATGAGGTCTTGCTGTCGAGAAAGAACATATTATTCTTTTTTATCACCTGAAGCACCGCCCTCATCTGCGCGTCCTGCTCGGTGAATTTAGAGCCCATGTGATTGTTGATGCCGCTTGCGTGGGGAACAGTTTTCAGGTCCTCCTCGACCCTCGCCTTAATATCATTTATCGTCATGGTTGTCAGCAGGGCGTCAGTGCCGGGATTATGTTCGCCTGCGTCTTTCGGCTCCATAGGAAGGTGCATTATTACCTCAAGGCCCTTTGTGTGCGCCTCTTCAGCGGTCTGAGAAGAAAATCTCTGGTTGGGCATTATCGCAATAGTTACAGGCTCTCCGAGAAGCACAAGTTCCCTGAGCTTTTTCATGTCAGTTCCCATGTCGTCTATCACTATGGCAACGCGAGTCTTTTTTACTGGATAGACCCTTGGCTCTGTCGGATGTATAAGAGGTTCAGCCGGAGGCTCCTGAGGAATATCCTCGACAGGGGGAATATTTGATACAGGAGGCCTTTGAGGCTGCTTAGGCAAAGGCTTACCGAAATCATAGAATTTAAAGAGAACAAAGGTAAATACAATTCCGAAGATAAAGCCGACCGCAAGAAGCGACCACGAACTGAAACCCTTGCTCTTTTTCCTTTTCGCCATCTGTCCGTCCCCGTTATTTATTTAAAAAAAAATGGCAGGCTGCCCTTTAAGAACAGCCTGCCATTTCATTGAGCTTGATTTAGCTTACTTTCTGGTTTGTGCCTTTGAAAATGTACCAGCTCTTAAGATAATCGATTGCGCGCTTAAGCTGGACATCCTCGCCTTCAGCCGCCGGCTTGGCTGGTTCCTCGACCTTTATCTTTTCTACTTCCTTCTTCTCTACCTTCTTGGGCTCTTCAACAGGGCCTTCGGGGGCGAGATGGCCTTCAAGGTCCTTCTCTTTAAGATGGCCCTTGGGGACTTCGCCTACTACGATATCAGGCTCAATGCCCTTTGCCTGAATAGACCTGCCTGAAGGCGTATAATACTTTGATGTCGTAATCCTTACGGCTGAACCGTCTGAAAGCGGGATTATCGTCTGAACAGAGCCTTTTCCAAAGGTTGTCGTGCCGAGGATAATCGCCCTCTTATGATCCTGAAGAGCTCCTGCCACAATTTCAGAGGCGCTTGCGCTTCCGTTATTTACAAGCACTATCATCGGGTAGTCAGGCTGGCTCTTTGCCGTATCAGCGTTAAATGTCATGTCCTGGCCCTGAGCCCTGCCCTTTGTGTAGACGATGAGCCCCTTATCGAGGAATTCATTTGATACGCTTACAGCCTCCTGAAGAAGCCCGCCGGGGTTGTTCCTCAGGTCAAGGATAAGGCCTCTCATGCTGCCGTTCTTCTGGAGTTCCTTTAAGGCCTTCTCAAGCTCTTCTGTCGTATTCTCCTGGAACTGGGCTAAACGGATATACCCGAACCCTTCCTCAAGCTGTTTGTATTTAACGCTCTTGACCTTGATGATCGCCCTGTTGAGCGTAAACTGCCTCGGAGCGTCAAAACCATCCCTCATGATGTGAATGGTTATCGGCGTATCCTTGGGCCCTCTCATAAGGCCTACGGCTTCGGTGAGGCCCATGTCTTTTGTGGATTTATCGCCTATCTTTACTATCTTATCCCCTGCGAGCAGGCCTGCCTTGAAAGCAGGCGTGTCCTCAATAGGGGAGATTACCGTAAGGATATTCTCCTTTGTGCCTATCTCAATGCCTATGCCGCCGAAACTGCCCTTTGTGTCAATCTGCATCTCGGTGTACTCTTCAGGGGTCATGAAGCTTGAGTGGGGGTCAAGGCCTTTTACCATGCCCTTTAACGAATTATAAATGACCTCTTTCGTGTCAACATTTTCAGCATAATTTTCCTGAATTATTCCCAATACATCTGTGTAAATCTTCAGGCTCTCGTAAGTATTATTCGGTATGGAGACGACCCTCTGGGACAGTCCCCATGAGGCGAACGAGAAGAGAACCACTACGAAGAAAACACCGCCCACGAACTTTGGGCTGGTCAATCTCTTTATCATCTATTTCCTCCTGTTTTATAACAGAATCAAGCCTGAAAGGCTTAAACTCTAATAGTATAACTCTACGGATTGCAAAAGTAAAACCAGAAAAAGGGTACTCACAAATTATTTTCCGGCAAGCCAGCCCATGGGGTCCCTCGGCACCCCGTGCTGGCGTATCTCAAAGTACAGTCCTGATGCCGCCTCAGTTCCCGTATCCCCTACAAGGCCTACCTCTTCGCCCTTCCTTACCGTATCGCCCTTCTCCTTCGAAGCCCTTGAGAGATGGGCAAAAAGGGTATAAAAACCGCCTTTATGGTCAACAATCAGCACCTGCCCGTACCCCTTAAGCCACCCTACATAAATGACCTTGCCCTCAAAAACGCTTCTGGCAGGGGTTCCTGACGGAGCATCGATTATGATGCCGTTATTGAATGTGACCGTATTGAACTTAGGGTGTTTGACCTTGCCGTAGAATGACACCACCTGCCCGGCTACAGGCATGGGCAGCCTGCCTTTCATTGCGGCAAAGCCTGTGCCTGCAGGCACAGGGACTTCCTCTTCACCCTGCGACCTTAATTTATTGAGCAGGTTTGTAAGCGCTGCGGCAGCCTGCTCAAGCTCTTTTACTGTCTTTATCTTCCTGTCTTTCTCGCTCTTTACTTCATTTAGCAGAGCTGTCTTTTGCCTCTGAAGCGCCTCGGTCTCGTTCTTCTTGGCTGCTGCGGCGTTCTTGGAGACCTCCACCTCTTTGTAAAGCGAGCTTAGCTTCTTCTTTTCCGCCCCAAGCTTCTGAAGAGTCTTTTCATACCCGTCAATAAGCTCGGAATCCGAGTCCATTATCATGGTGAGGTATTTGTGTTTCCTTCCAAGGTCATCGGCTGAATCAGATGAGAAGAGGACCTTCATTGCCTCGCCCCTGCGCATCTTATACATCGCCTTAAGCCTCTTTATGAGCCTCTCTGATAATGCCTTTCTATCCTTCTCAAGACGAGTGATATTGGCATTGGCCGAGGCGACATTCCTTTGCACCTCCGCGAGCGAGCCTTCGATTTTTTTCAGCTCTTCCCGCTTTTCGTCAAGGCTTTTATTTATGTTATCAAGCTCGCCGAGGATATTTGTCTCCTTCTCGGCCATGAGCTTTATGCCTTTTTTTTCCTCTGTTATCTGCTTTTTTACATCCTCAAGCCTTTTCTCTCTCTTGAGCAGGTCCTGCTTTGGAGTCGCCTTTTCGCAGTACCCGCCCTGCGGGACTGAAAAGATAAAAAGCAGCAAAAATATGCAGAAAATAAGCCTTCTCATACCTTCAGGAATTTTGCAAGCGAGATGAGGCTGCCCGCAACCCCCATGAAAACACCTGCGCCGATAAAGATAAGAAAGAGCATGAGACCTGAAACAGGTGAAGCTATTGCAAAGCTGAAATAAGCCGGTATCTCTGAAAGAAGAAAATACCTGCCGACTGCCATTATGATAAGGGCGAAAACGCCTCCCAGAACTCCCTGAAGAACGCCTTCGATAAAGAACGGTATCTTTATATATGAGTCTGACGCCCCCACAAGCTTCATTATCTCTATCTCATCCCGTCTGGCATAGACCGCAAGCCTGATGGTATTTGAGATTATAAATAATGTAGCGGCGGCGAGGAAGATGCCTATGGTGATTGCGCCAAGCTCGATAAACTTCAAAAAGGCTGAGAACTTCTCAACCCACTCCTGGCTGAATTGTATATCGTCAACCCAATCGAGGGCCTTTAGCCTCTCTACCGTTGCAGTGACCTGTGAAGGGTTTTTAAACGAGTCCATCACCTTTATTTCAAAGGAGGCCGGCAAAGGCGCAGCATCCACCCCGTCCAGTATGGACTCATGGCCAATAAGTTCGCGCCTTAAATCCTCAAGCGCCTTTTCCTTTGGTATAAATTCTGCGCTCTTTACACCGGGGACTTTCAAAAGAATTTCTTTAAGCCGCGCGGAATCAGACGCGGCGCTGTCCTTTACATACGCTACTATCTGCGTCCTGTCGCCAAGACTGCTTACAGTGCTATTGAGGTTTAAGAATATGAACAGGAATAGGGAAAATATGGCGAGCGCGAAACCAAGCGTAATGGCGGTAAGAACTGTGGTAATAAGGTTCTCCCGTAAAGAGCGCAGAGCGTCGGTAAATATATACAGGAGGTTTCCTGTGCCTCCCATCAGTTTACAAGCCTCCCGTTCTCAATGTGAACAGTCCTTTTTCCGAACCTGTCTATCAGCCCCTTGTCGTGGCTTGCTATGATAACGGTTGTGCCTTTGTTGTTCACTTCCTTGAATAGCTCCATTATTTCATTTGAAAGCGCGGGGTCGAGGTTCCCCGTAGGCTCGTCAGCCAGTATTATGGCAGGGTCTTTCACCAATGCCCTTGCGATTGCAACCCTTTGCTGCTCGCCTCCTGAGAGGCTTAAAGGATTGAAGTTAGCCCTGTGCTGGAGCTTCACATAAGAAAGCATCCGCAATACCCTCTTTTTGATATCCCTTGGGTTGACGCCCATTATCTTTAAAGAGAGCGCGACATTATCGAAAACCGATTTATTTGGAAGGAGCTTGAAATCCTGAAATACAAAGCCGATACGCCTTCTGAGGAGCGGTATCTCCTTGGGCGGTATCTTTACATAATTCCTGCCGTCGATGATAATCTGCCCCTGTGAGGGCGCTTCCGAGCCGAAGATTATCTTAAGCAGGGTCGATTTACCGGCCCCGCTCGGCCCGGTGATGAAAAGAAACTCTCCCTTGGCGACCTTGAAAGTTACGTCAGTAAGGGCAGAGGCAGCGCCTTCATAATTTTTAGAGACATGGAAGAGTTGTATCATCCCGCCGGCGTATAAAAAACTTTTTATTTTTAATTACTTAGCCTAAAAACAGGCACTGACATTATCCCAATTGACGCTTTTTATGTCAATCCAAAATTACTGCGTCCGCCTCTACCTCGATGAGTATTTCAGAAGATATCAGCCTGCTGACCTCAACCATGGCTGTTGCCGGCCTTATCTCACCGAAAAACTCGCCGTGAGCCTTGCCGATTTTCTCCCACTCATCGATGTTTTTCACATAAATCCTTGTGCGGACAACATCTTTTAATGAGGCTCCGGCTGTCTTAAGCGCCTTTTCAATGTTTTTGATAGCCTGAACAGTCTGGGCGTATGAGTCATTGATGCCAACGATATTGCCCTGCTCATCTGTTGCGGTAGTGCCTGATACAAAGATCTGGTTGCCTGCCTTTACAGCGCGGGAATATCCGACAATCGGCTCCCACTTAGACCCTGTTGAAATGTTCTTTCTTTCCATATTATAAGCTCCTTGAAATTATTGGGAATGAAAAAGCCATCCGAGATAAGAGGATGGCAGATTTTATTGAAATTTTAAAAAATCACCTGCTCCGGCGAAGAATTTCTTAATGTCTTCCGAGGTGAATTTTCAGAAATTTAACATGAATTTAAATGAAAAGAAAGATTAGATATGAAAAAAGGAACAGCTGCTTCAAAAACCGGGCTGTTTCTCTTTATGCCTGCCCTTCCTGGCCTTTTTTACATGATTTTGCCTTTGGAATTTCAAATCCTACTCCGGAACGGTAGTATAATTATATTAATGGCATGTAAATTTATTTCCTGCTATTAAGTATTAACGGATGCCCTAATGAAAAGGTTCTTACAGGCAAAAGTTCTGCGCATTACCGGACACAGGCAAACTGATGAGGCGTTGCGGGAGAGCGAAGAGCGTTTTAGTTCGCTCATTCAAAACATCCCGAGCGTCATTCTCTACCTATCGCCTGACGGGCGGATACTTGAATTCAATCCAGAAGCTGAGCGGCTATATGGCCTAAAGCGCGAAGAGGCACTTGGAAAAAACTATTTGGAGCTGTTCCTTCCTGAAAATGTACGGGATGCGGTTGCTGCCGATTTTAAAAAAGTCCTGGCGGGAATACCGACCAGAGGCTTTGAAAACCCGATCAAGGTGCGGGACGGCACTGAGCGAATAGTTCTCTGGAACGCCAATCGTATGCTCGATGCCGGAGGCCGCCCTGCCGGTATCATTGCTGTCGGACAGGACATTACCGCTAAAAAAAAGGCTGAGGAAGAACATCTCCTCCACCTGCGCTTTCTGGAGAATCTTGAAGAGATCGACCGGGCCATCCGCTCCACGGAGGACCTGAATGAAATGATGATGAATGTGCTTGATGCAGTCCTTTCGGTCTTTGAAAGCGACCGCACCTGGCTACTCTACCCTTGTGACCCCCGCGCCCCGTCGCATAGGGTCCCCATGGAACGGACCCGCAAGGAATATCCCGGCGCATTTGCTGCCGGAATAGACATGCCGACACTGCCCGAAGCCGCTGAAATCTTCCAGATGGCACTGGACAATGACGGCCCGGTTACTTTTGACCCACAATCCGAGAAGGCTCTGCCGCCGCATATATCCGAACAGTTCTCCATCAAATCCATGATTCTAACAGCCATCTACCCGAAGCTTGGAAAACCCTGGGTCTTCGGCATGCACCAGTGTTCCAATGCCCGCGTCTGGACAGAAGAGGATATAAGGCTTTTCAAGGCAATCGGGCGCAGGGTTGCCGACAGGCTCAGCAGCCTGCTGCTCCTTACAGACCTGAAGGAAGAAGAGGAGAAGTTCCGCCAGCTTTCTGAAAATGTCGATGCGATTTTCTGGATCACATCCCTCGACAAATCCAAACTGTTCTACATAAATCCAGCGTATGAGAAGGTATTTGGCCGCACATGCGAGAGCCTCTACAAATCTCCCAGGTCATTTATGGAGGCCATCCACCCGGAAGACCGTGAGCGGATAATCAAAGCTATGCCAATGCAAAACCTCGGCACATTCGATGAAGAATACAGGATCATCCGCGCAGACGGAACTATCCGCTGGATAAAGACGCATGCCTTTCCTGTAAAGAATGAAACAGGAGAGGTTTACCGTATTGCAGGCGTCACTGCCGACATTACTGAGCGCAAACTTGCGAATGAGGAATTGATAAGCTCTGAGAGAAAGTACCGCACCCTCTTCGAAGAATCGAAAGACACTATCCTGATATTCAACCCGGAAGGAAGAATCCTTGATATCAACAGCTCGGGGCTGGAACTTTTCGGTTATCACTCCAAAGAAGAGCTTTTCAAAATCAACTTCAACGAGCTTTGCTGTGACCCGGACGACAGAAAAAGATTCGCGCATGAAATAGAGCAAAGGGGGTTTGTGAGGGACTTCGAGGTGCAGTTAATGAGGAAGGACGGGCAGAAGGCCGATGTGAATGTGACCGCGAATACGGTGCGCGATGACTTGGGCAACATTGTGATGTACAGGGGCATACTGCGGGATGTTACCGAGAGTAAAAAGCTTGAGCAACAGCTCTTACAGGCACAGAAGATGGAAGCTGTCGGGCAGCTTTCAGGCGGTATAGCCCATGACTTTAACAACATTTTGACCACGATAATGGGCTCCGGCGAACTCCTGGAGATGAAGATAGAGAAAGATGACCCGGCACGGGTCTTTGTTGACAACATCCTCTCATCAACAGCCAAGGCCGCGAAGCTGACCCAAAGCCTGCTCACCTTCAGCCGAAAGCAGCCGGTTGACCTTGTGCCTCTGAAACTGAATGAGCTTATAGTAAATTTCAAAAAACTCCTTTCGCGCCTCATCGGTGAAGACATTGAACTTAAGACGGCTCTTACGGGCTATGACCCTGTTATCAGCGCGGACAAAAGCCAGATGGAGCAGATACTAATGAACCTCGCCACAAACGCGCGGCACGCGATGCCTGCAGGCGGCCTATTAAGGATAAAGACTGAGCTTGCAGAATTGGATGACGAATTTGTAAGAGCGCATGGTTACGGAGCACCCGGAGGGTTTGTTTTGCTTAGCGTATCAGACACAGGGGTCGGGATGGATTCAAGGACCAAAGAAAGGATATTCGAGCCTTTCTTTACGACCAAAGAGGTCGGGAAAGGCTCCGGCCTCGGGCTCTCCATAGTGTACGGGATTGTCAAGCAGCATAACGGATATATAGATGTTTACAGCGAGCCGGGAAAGGGAACCGAATTCAAAATATATTTTCCGCTGACCGAATTAGGGTCGGAAAAAGCCGCAGAATTTAAAATCTCTGAGACTGCAACAGGCGGCTCTGAAACGATTTTGCTCGCCGAGGATGACGAGAGCATCAGGACCCTCATAAGGTTTACACTCGAAAGATTTGGATACAGGGTCATAGAAGCTGCAGACGGGGAGGACGCTGTAGAAAAATTCAAAAAGAATAAAGCAATGATAGATCTTCTGGTCTCCGACCTGATAATGCCAAAAAAAAGCGGCAAGGAGGTCTACAGTGAATTGCTCAAGATGAACCCGTCTCTCAAGGCCTTATTCATAAGCGGCTATACCGAAGAGGTTATCCAGAAAAAGGGCCTGCTCGAAGAGAAGCTGCGCTTTATCCCCAAGCCTTTCTCACTCACCTATTTTTTAAAAAAGATACGGGAAGTTCTCGATATGGAAACATAGTGGCTCATACGCCATTTTCAGCTCAGAGTGCATAGCGGATATACTTTCATGAGCATATCCATGAACTGGCCTGAAAAGAATATCGATTTTATTCCGAGAGCTATGATGATGACCGAAGAAAAGGCTGACAGGGCCCTTGACCTGTATTTGCCGAGCATCCCTGAATAAGAGCCTGCTAAGAGCAGAGGCAAAAGCGTGCCTGCCCCAAGTGATGCCATTATAAGGGCCCCGTTTACGGGCTCTGCGGTTGAAGCGGCCTTTATACCCGCGGCATAGAGAAAGCCGCATGGAATTAACCCGTTCATCATCCCCAGAATAAAAGCCCCTGATTTTTTATTATTCAGACGAAGCCGTGAAAAAAATTGCGGGATTTTAAGCGGCAGGAGCCCCGCAAAAAATCTTTTGACCTTTACAGGCATAAAGCCAAGCATTTCCATACCGATAAGGATCATGAAGATGCCTGCCAGCACTGGGAGAGCCGTTTGGAATCTGCCGAAAAAGCCTGTTGCTATAAGCATCTTCCCCAGAAGCCCCATTAAAAACCCAAGCCCTACATAAGAGGCAATCCTGCCTGCGTTATAAAAGAACGAGAATAAAAAACCGCCGCCAAACTTCATGGAGCAGGCCATGATAAGCCCGCCGCACATGGCAAGGCAATGGAGCGCGCCCAAAAGACCGACGCTGAACATAAGGACATAATCTGTCATCTATTTATCATCCCCGTCATCGAAAAATATCCTGTACTTGGGCCCTTCCATATCCTCGAACTGGCCTGACCTGACAGACCAGACAAGGAATACCAGCCCAATCGCCCCCAGAAATATTACCGCAGGTATCATTAAAAAAAGTATCTCCATACTTCCTCCCCTATCTCTCCCGTGCCGTCCACAGTGAATTTCCTATAACGGCAAGCGAGCTTAAAGGCATGGCTACAGCCGCAAGCACCGGCACGATAAAGCCAAGGGCCGCAAGCGGCGTCATTATGATGTTGTAGACAAACGATATCATCAGGTTTCCCTTTACGGCCTTGAAGGCATTTCTTGATGTCCTGATGGAGTCAACTACAAGCATTGGGTTACTGTTGAGCAGCACTATATCCGCGGAGGATATAGCAATATCCGCGCCTGACCCTATCGCAATGCCTACATCGGCCCTTGCAAGCGCAGGCCCGTCGTTTATCCCGTCCCCCACCATGACAACAACCCAGCCCTCGCCTTTTATCTTCCTGATGACATTCTCTTTATCTTCAGGCATCACCCCGGCAATCACATTTTCTATTCCGAGAGGGCCGGCAATGGCCTGTGCCGCAAGCCTGTTATCTCCGGTCAGCATTGTGATCGTAAGCCCCATTGATTTAAGCCGCTTTACGGCTTCTTCGGACTCAGCCCTCAACGGATCGGACACAGCTATCAGCCCCATTACTTCAGAAGCTGACTGGCTTGATTTCGCTATATATACAACCGATTTTCCCTGGCCGCTTAGCGCCTGTTCCTGTCTTAAAAGGTCAGCCGGAATATATATGCACCTCTCTTTAATGAAAAACGCTGAGCTTCCTGCAATTATCTTTTCTTTTAAGGCGGAATCACGGAAGTGGACAATGTTTGAGGTGATGGTCCTTTGGGCTGAAGCCGTTTTTCTGACGAACGCCTCAGCGCCCCTGCCCGGATAAGCCCTGAACCCTTCGGCCTTGTTTATAAAAGCCCCGCGTTTAAGGGCCTCTTCATGTATAGCCTTTCCTATCGGGTGCTCAGAGAACTGCTCCAATGTGCCTGCAAGACCAAGCAGTTCCTTCTCATCATTGCAGCGCGCGGATATTACATCGGTAACAAGCATCCTGCCCTGCGTGAGCGTCCCTGTCTTATCAAAAACCACATGGGTTGCCTTATGGAGTTTTTCAAGGGCCTCACCGCTTTTTATAAAGATGCCTTTGCGGGCCGCTTCCCCGCAAGCCGCCAGCACTGCCGCGGGGGTTGCAAGGGCAAGCGCGCAAGGGCATGTCACTATCAGAACGGCTACTGAATAGACTACAGCTTTTGAAGGGTCATTCAAATACCAGTAGATGAATGTACAAACAGCGGCGGCCAGTATTATCGGAACAAAATATCCGGCAATCCTGTCAGATAGCTTCTGGATACTGGCTTTACTCACCTGCGCGTTCTCAAGCAATTTCGTGATACCCGAGAGCCTTGTATCGCCGCCCGCCTTTGTGACCTCGAATAAAAAAACCCCGTCAGTATTTATCGTCGCCCCGAATACCTCCGAGCCTTTCTCTTTTACTACAGGCTTTGATTCGCCTGTAAGCAGCGATTCATCTACGCTGGTAAGCCCCTCAGTTATAATGCCGTCAAGCGGGACTCTCTCGCCGGGCTTTACCTCAAGAATATCGCCAACCGTTACAGTACGCGCAGGCACAACTGTCCTTACACCGTCTTTGACAAGGGTGGCCTTTTCAACTGCCATATGCCTGAGGCGGGAAATGGCGTTTCCAGCCTTTCTCTTTGCGCCTGCTTCAAGAAACCTTCCTATAAGGATCAGGAATATGAACATTACGACTGAATCGAAATAGACATCTCCCCTGCCCTTGATTGTCGCCCACACGCTGTAGAAAAATGTGATAAGCGAACCCAAGGCTATTGGCAGGTCCATTGTCATGGCCCTGTTGAGAAGCCCTCTTAAGGCCCCGGACACAAAGGGAAACCCTGAATAGAATACAACAGGTACTGCCACAAAAAGACTAAGCCACTGGAGAAAACCCTTATAGCTTTCTTCAATCCCCCAGAAATAACCGGCATAGAGCCCTTCGGCAAGGAACATGGAAGCCGCAGCGCAAAAGCCGGCAACGGACATCCTTACAAGGATGTCCGTACGCCCGTTATCAAGGGCCGCCTCCTTTGTCCTGTCATAAGCTGAGGCCTTATAGCCGAGTGAATTTATTTTTTTGATGATATCTTTCAGAGAGGTTTTATGAGCGCTCCATTTGACAGCCATCTCATGAGTAGAAAAGTTGACGCTTGAGATGGCGACTCCCTCAATCCTTGATGTCACCTTTTCTAAAAGCCACACGCATGCGGCACAGTGAATGCCCTCAATTTGAAGAGTTGCCTCCCTAAGCTCCCCTGTCTCTTTTACAAACGAATCATCTGCAAAAAGGTCTTCTTTTTCAGCGAGGAATAAAGCCTTGCCCGGCAGCTTATCCCTTTTCTCATAATATCCTTCAAGGTTTGAAGCAAAGATGTATTTGGCAACCGAGGCACACCCTGCGCAGCAAAACTCAAGGTCCCGGCCTTTTATATTTTCGCTGAAAAATGCCCCGTCTTCCTGCCCACAGTGAAAACACGCCTTTTTTTCTGCTGCGCCTATGGCGAGTGTATCCGTACTTTCAAGCACCATGTCTACACCTTGACCTTAAAGCTCTTCTCGATTGATTTTCCCGACCTCGCCGCTTTCACATCCATGTACCAGTACCCTTCAAGCGGAATTGAAATTATTCCTGAGTATGAACCGTCTTTTAAGTAGAGCGTTACGCTACTGTCGAACTTATTTGTAGCCGGGCGCTTTAAAAAAAGCATTACTTCTGCATCTTTGACCCATCTGTTTTCAGAATCCTTTATATCTACTTTTACGGTATTACCCTGCGGCTTAGGGATGCCATCGAATGAAAGCTCTATATTCCATCCGAGCATGCGCTCTTCCGTAATTTTATTATTATAAAGCAGGCCCTTCCTGTAATAGTCCGCATCAGTAAGGCCGTCATCGCTCTTTACCGCAAAGTACAGGAATGTAAAATTCACAATAAAGATTACTGAGAAGAATGCAACAATGGCTGCGGGCCATGGAGATATTTTTTTCTTTTCCACTTCACTCTCTCCTTTTAAAACACAAATCACCTAAGGGAGACCTTAGCATGTTTATCAGCCGTATCAGGCGTAAGGAATGTTGAGCCGCGTCTGGCAACCATACGGGGATTATCCACATCTTCTATAACAAAATCGAAGTGCGTGACCTTCTTATCCGTTATTCCGTTCTCAATTACAAGCGCGAGATAGGTCTTATAAACCTCGCCGCTTTTGACTGTTATAGGGTTTGCCCCCATGCGCATTGATGCGTTCAGGCCCTCTGTCTTTATCATGTACTTATGGTCAACCCTGTCCATGTTCATTGCCTTTATCGTGTACATGTTCGATATGCGCCCGTCCTCTGTTCTCTGGTACAGCGATGACCTCTCCCTGAGCACATCAAGGTCAAGCGGCTTTCTTACAGAAAGCTTGTATGTAAAGGTCGAGACAAGCAGCACGAGCGATACGGCGTACACGAACATCCTCGGCCTCAGCACCTTTGTGGCCCCGCCTGCTATTGACCTGAGAGAGCCGTACCTTATAAGCCCTCGGGCAAGGCCCAGCTTATCCATCACCGAGTTGCACGCGTCAACGCACTGGGCGCAGGCGATGCACTCATACTGAAGCCCGTTCCTTATATCTATGCCAGTGGGGCAGACCTGCACGCACAGAGTGCAATTGACACAATCTCCCGCGCCCTTTTGCGCATCTTTCTTATGCCCTCTCGGCTCACCCCTTTTCTGGTCATAGCCTATGATAAGGGTGTCCTGGTCAAAGAGCGCGCTTTGAAACCTTCCGTAAGGGCAAGGGACAAGACACATCAGCTCTCTTAAAAAAGCGCAGTCCATGTATGTGGTAAATGTAAAAAAGCCCAGCCAGAAGAGGTTCGCGGAAGTAAGGGTAAATGTTGCAAGCCTTTCAAAAAGCTCTGAGGCAGGCACAAAGTACGCCACAAACGTAAAGGCGGTAAAGAACGAGAACGCTATCCAGAGAGAATGCTTTGCTGCCTTTTCACCTATTTTTATAATTGTCCATGAGCCTTTATCGAGCGTTATCCTCTCTCTCCTGTCGCCCTCGATAAATTTTTCAATAAGCATGAATATGTCTGTAAAGAGGGTCTGCGGGCATGCGTATCCGCACCAGAGCCTGCCTGCCAGAGCCGTAAAGAAAAAAAGAGAAAAAACAAGAAAGACAAGGAGTATAGCTAAGTAATATACCTCCTGAGGCCAGATGATGAGATTAAAGATATAGAACTTTCTGCCGGGTATATCGAAAAGAAGCGCGGGATGGCCGTCGTACCTCACCCAGGGCAGGATGAAGTAGATGCCGAGAAGCAGCGCGCTTACTGCCCACCTTACCGACCTGAACCTGCCTGATACGCTTTTAGGATATATCTTCACTCTTTTTTCGGTAGTATCCGCCATAACCTTTTTCCATTAGAGCAGGCGGGCCCCTTTACCGGAGCCCGCCTCAGATTCATTTAGTTTCAGAGAGGCTTTTGACGAACGCCGCCACATCAGCTATTTTTTTCGCTCCGAGCGTCCCCCACGGAGGCATGCCGTTTGCCGTGCCTGATGTTATTGTCTTTACTATCTCTTCGGGCCTGCTGCCGTATATCCATGTCGCGTCAGTCAGGTTAGGCCCTATTGCGCCGTGCGCGTCCGCGCCGTGGCACGGAGTGCAGTTCTGCGCGAATATCTCCTTACCATCCGCTATCGCGCCCGGGTCCGCGACAAGCGCGTTCAGATCAACGGGCGCGTTCTTCAGTGAAGCGTATTTAACTGCCGCTTCCGCCATCTCTTCTTCGTACATACGGGCCTGGTTCCAGCCCGTCGCGCCCTTCCACCAGCCCGGATAAAGAATCCAGTAAGCTATGGCGAAAGCTATGGCGATATACAGCAGCCACATGAGCCACCGCGGGATGGGGTTATCGTATTCTTCTATGCCGTCAATGGAGTGGGGAATTTTTTCCGCCATCTTTAAGCCTCCTTAATCAATCTTCGAGAAAAGGTATGTTTTTATGTTCTTCGAGCCTCTCCCTGTTCTTCCTTCTGTAAGCCCAAAAAAAGACGGCGCAGTAGAAGATGAAAAAAACTATCAGGATAAACGGCTTAGTCATCTCAAGGTATGTTTCCATAAGCCCTCTTTGGTTTTACTGTCTTTTGACTGCCGTGCCGAGTGACTGCAGGTACGCAATTATGGCGTCAAGCTCTGTCTTTCCCTTCAACCCCTCCGGCGCCTTTCTTATCTCCTCATCCGTATACGGGACTCCGAGCGTCTTCATGGCCTGCATCTTTTTCTGTATGAGGCTATCATCCAGCGCGGCCTGCGAAAGCCACGGATACCTCGGCATTACGGATTCAGGCACAAGCGAGCGCGGGTCTTCCATATGCTGCACATGCCATGAATCAGGGTACTTTTTGCCTATCCTCGCAAGGTCAGGCCCTGTCCTTTTTGAGCCCCATTGGAACGGGTGGTCATACATGGACTCGGCAGGCTTTGAGTACGGGCCATATCTTTCCGTTTCGGCCCTGAACGGCCTTATCATCTGGGAATGACAGTTGTAGCAGCCTTCCCTGATATAGATATCCCTGCCCTCAAGCTCAAGGGGCGCATACGGCCTGACACCTTCAAGCGGAGGGATGGTCGATTTAAGAAAGAACAGCGGCGTAATTTCCACAAGCCCTCCGACGCTTATAAGGCATATGACAAGCACCGCCATCAAAAGGCTGTTTTTTTCAATGACCTCGTGTCTCATGCAAGCCTCCCTGCGGCAGACCTGCCCGTCATTATCGTGTTGTAAGCCATTACCAGCATCCCTGTAAAGAAGATGAACCCTCCGAGAAGCCTCATTACATAATAAGGGTGCATGGCTGCCACAGACTCTGCAAAGGTATAAGTAAGCGAGCCGTCAGGGTTGACAGCTCGCCACATGAGGCCCTGCATGATGCCTGATATCCACATAGCCACGATATAGACGACAACCCCTATTGTAGCAAGCCAGAAGTGCGCGTTTATGAGCTTAGTGCTGTGCATCTCTGTTTTGGCGAACACCCTTGGGATCATGTAGTAGAGCGCGCCTATGCTTATCATTGCAACCCACCCCAGGGCTCCGCTGTGGACATGGCCAATGCCCCAGTCCGTATAATGGGAAAGCGAGTTCACCGCCCTTATCGACATCATGGGCCCTTCGAATGTGGACATGCCGTAGAAGGATATGGCAACTATCATGAACTTAAGTATCGGGTCTGTGCGGAGCTTATCCCACGCACCCTTTAATGTCATGATTCCGTTGACCATGCCGCCCCATGACGGTGCGATGAGCATGAGGCTGAATGTCATGCCAAGGGTCTGCGTCCAGTCCGGAAGCGCCGTGTAGAGGAGATGGTGCGGCCCCGCCCAGATATACAGGAATACAAGCGTCCAGAAGTGTATGATCGAGAGCCTGTAGCTGTAGATGGGCAACTGCGCCTGCTTTGGAAGGAAGTAATACATTATCCCCAAAAAGCCCGCTGTGAGAAAAAAACCGACCGCATTATGGCCGTACCACCACTGGACCATAGCGTCCTGCACCCCAGCGTAGGCAGAATATGACTTTGTCAGGCTTACAGGCAGCTCGAATGAGTTAAAGATGTGCAGCACGGCAATGGTAATTATCATGGCCATGAAGAACCAGTTGCCGACATAGATATGTTTTTCCCTTCTCCGCCAGAGAGTAGCGAAGAAGTTAATCCCCAGTATTACCCATACTATGGCTATGAGGATGTCTATAGGCCACTCAAGCTCGGCGTACTCCTTGCCGGTAGTAACGCCCAGCGGCAATGTGAGTGCGGCAAGAACAATAATAAGCTGCCAGCCCCAGAAGGTTATTGAGGCAAGCGCATCGCTAAAGAGCCTTGTCCTTGTCGTCCTTTGCACCGAGTAGTATATTGAGGCAAAAAGCACGCAACCGCCGAAGGCAAAGATTACCGCATTCGTGTGCAGCGGTCTTATCCTCCCGAATGAAAGAAAGGGCAGATCGAAATTAAGGGCAGGAAACGCAAGCTGGGCCGCGGCTATGACCCCGACCAGCATCCCTACTATCCCCCAGACTACTGCCATGATGCAGAACTTTTTTACTACAGCGTCGTTATACCTTGGTATTGCCTCTTCCAGCACCCCGACCCTCGCCAGAGGGGGCGCAGCCAGTTCTTCCGCCATACAAAACCTCCTTGATTAAATAATAGTGCTTATCTATGAAAAATATCGCGCTTATGCACGACCGGTATTGGCTAAACGAACGCCCGAATAAAGTGTATTAAAAAGACCCTTTTAGTCTTAGTAAATGGTAAAAAAATTGAGGGTTTTGAAAAATTAAGTTTGGTTGCCTGTGCTCTTTATTCTTCCCCGCATCTTTACACGCTGAGCAAAGCACCTTTTTTTTGGGGAACTCCGTTTACGGCGTTACGGAGCAAGGCTTACTTGACGCATCCCCATCTGGCAAGGCTCCAGAAAAAATGCTGCAAACTTTTTAATTGAACGCTTCTGTGACAACTAAACTCAGACAAAAAAACTTCAAATCAGGTTTTTTAGCACATGGGAAAACAGCCTTAGGCGCTACTCCCCTCTTTTATGTGCAGCATCTAAGTTAATTGAAGTTTGGAGGATTGCATATAGGACAATTTGGATGATTTTAGTCCTGTATTGGCTTGTTGTCAAGGGAATTATAAAAAAATGCGCCCTCAATACTTACAGACGAGATTTTATCCTGCCTGATCAATCCCACCATTGAAATGGCGGGGATTGCCGGTAACTATACATGGATACAGGAGTTATCCCTGTTTTCCCTTAAGATATGCCGATGCCTGACCGTAAATGGCGGCGCACACCTGTTCCGGGACAAGTTGGACGATACGCTCTAACGCGGCGGTCACTTTCTCCTTCAAGTCAGGCTTTAAACTGCGCACATGCTGAAAGGTATTCAATAGGCGCCCTGCAGTGGTCGCATTTATAGGCGCAAGGTTTATAACCGTATCAGCGGCCCACTCTATTCCCCTGTCAGTCCAGATGACCTTATTGTTGGAGGCCATTGTCAAAAACAGCGCCCTGCACCATGTAGGCTGCGTGATGTCAAAGGTTACGCGGGCCCTCTCGCCCTCTATCATCTCAAAGACATCCTCTCTTGTCCCGCTTGATATCACGCGAAGATAATTGGCATAACCGCTGATATGCTGATGCCAATTTTCGTAAACTTTTTCAAGAACAGCTCTGCGGGACGGCTCGGTTGAACGATTAAGGACAGTAAGCGCAGCTACCCTTTCGCTTGCTGTAGCAGCCGTATGAAAACAATCAAGGATAAGCCGATGGCTGTCCTTGGAATCGTCAATAGCAATAAGCTCCAGCAATACATTCTTCAGCATCCGTTCCTCTAACCCATCCCGCGGGGACTTGCCTTTTGCCGCATAGGAACCGATCTTCTTAAATTCACTGAGAAGCTCATCTCTGTATCTCGCGTTTACGGCTGACATAAGCTTCTCTCGTGCGAGAACCAGTTCCCGGTACCATGTAGCATAACCGCGGTCAAGGGGCTGCTCATCGATGCGCAGGTAATACGCCTTCAGCGATGAGGGAATACCTTTGTCTAAAAGGAAAACGCCATATAAATCAAGCCATTCCCCGCTTATGGCAGAGTCGGGTTTCTCAAGGAGTTTTACCCGTTCCATGTCAGTGAGCTTGCGCATCGCGTCTACCCGATTATAGGCGTTTGGGTCAAGGCGTGTCTGCAGAGCCAGAGTTTTAGCGTCTATGTTTGCATGCTGAAAAGTGCCGTAAAAAGAACAGTCGCGGTTCATGGAGGCGAAAGCAGGTGGTTCCGACAGATTTTCAAAAACAAGTTCGGCTTCGTAATCCTTAAGCGTAAAGACCTTTTGCGTCCCCTTGATATCCTGCCCCTGTTTATCTACAAGTGCAACGCTGACAGGCAGCATAAAAGGCCTTTTGCCTTGTTCCCGCTCCTGTCGAAAATGTATGCGATAGCGTCCTTTTTCGTATTCGGTGGCCGCATGCACTTTCGGATACCCTATCCTGTAGAGCCATTCGCTCTTGAACTGCTCAAGGGAGATTCCCGAGACTTCTTCAAAACACCTGAAGAACTGGTCTGTATTAGCGTTTCCTGAACGGTAGCGGTTGAAGTACAATATCTTTCCTGCCTTGAAAGCCTCGGCGCCGATAAGGAGGCGCAGCATCCTTATAACCTCAGCCGCCTTTACATATGTCACACCGTCTATCAATTCTTCGGGGTCATTGAAACCTTCCCTGACAATGCGCCCGAAATGTCCGGCATCTTCTATCGTCAAAGGGCCGAGCAGAGGGGCCCTGATGGAGTCAACCTGATAGAGCCTTACAAAGGCAGGGTCAAAGAGGTCAGCCATGAACTGCCTTTCCACATCGACCGTATAGGCCTCATTCAGCCAGACATCAAAAGGTGTTTCCATGGTGGTTTCGCTTCCGCACTGGTTATGTTCAAATTCATGTACAATTACCGCGTGGGCATACAAAAGTATGGTATCAAGCGTGTGCTCTGTTATCAGAGCGGCATCAGTCACTATGGTCGTATTCCCAAGGTTTTCCATGCCGCCGAAATTTGATTTCGCCATGCAGATGGTGCGGTAGGTATCAAACCCATATTCATAGTCCTGCGTCTTTTGAACCCAGAGCACAGATTCCTTAAGTATTGCCATGGGTATGCGGGCATCTTCCTTTGAGCCTGGCGGTACCAGATATTCGAGCCTGACTGTGCGGCCTGACGGATAGGTGACATCATCCGTAAGGGTATCCCATGTGCCGGCACAGACAAAGAAAAGATAGGGAGCCATTGGCACCGGGTTTTCATAGGTGATGACCTGCCTCTTAGGGTCGCCTGCCTTGGGCACAGGCTTGCCATGAGGGTTAAGGCTGCGGTTGATGTTCCCATTGCTTATCAGATGCGTGTAGGCCATGTCAGCTTCAATGGTGGTCGTCATAGTGCATTTGGCGCGGCAATCGTCAAAGATGGGCATGATGCGCTGAAACCCCCATTGCTGGCACTGTGAGATGAACTGCTGCGGGGCCCCCGGAGGGGCCGTGTCTTTATATATACCCTCAAATATATGGTCAGACGGGAAGCACCGGGTAGATATCCTCACAAAAAATCTCTCGCCTGAATTTATCTCCCGGGGCAGTTTTATAATGAGCTTGGCTTTTTCATTGAGGTATTCAAAGGCCAATGCAATGCCTTGATTATTATCTGAAGGGCCATCGCACCACTGCACCTTATCTATCTCAAGGTCTTTGGCGTCGAGCTGTATCTCATTGATGCTTTTCACCGCAGTCATCTGAAGGCAGTTGCGGGCCTCGACCTTATCTCCGTGGAAATTGAGGTATATTGTCAGATGTTCGAGCCTTACCGGAAGCTCTCCGAAGTCATGCCATTCATATTTAAACTTTCGAGCGGGTGTCCTATTTTCAGTATTTATTTCCACAGTTATAATGTCCTCCCAAAGGCCGCCCTGAATCATGCCAGCCTGAATATTATTTATTATACACGATTAAGGGAAACGGAGCGGCCCGTATGGCGCAAAACCCTAAAAAGCAAAAGGGCTGATTTCTTGCGAAATCAGCCCTTGGATGTCTGGCGGGGCCGACGGGACTCGAACCCGCGCCCTCTGGCTTGACAGGCCAGCGTTATAACCGACTTAACTACGGCCCCCTATGGAAAGGAAAAATGGTAGGCGGAACAGGGCTCGAACCTGTGACCCCAGCCTTGTAAGGGCTGTGCTCTACCAACTGAGCTACCCGCCCATTTTACCTTACTCTTCTTTTCTGCCGCTTTAAGGCGCTCAGGAAAAGAAACCCCGCCTTAGTGTCTGACGGGGATTCAATTATTTATCAATATTCACAGCCGATGTCAAGAAAAAAGCTGAAAATATGATTTATTTTTTGTATTAATGCCTGATTACTTCGCTCTCAACAACGGGTGAGGGCACCTGATTTTCGAAGTTGGCCTTTATTTCCTTGAATATCTCTTCCCTGCCTTTGACATTCAAAGCCTGCACAAGCACCTGGTCCATGTGTTCGACCAGATAAGGCTTTACCTTGGAGAGTATCTGAGGCGGTATTTCCTTAAGGTCCTTCTCATTCTCCTTGGGGACAAGCACCTTGGGAATGCCTGCCCTGTGGGCCGCAAGCATCTTCTCTTTAAGGCCGCCTATGGGAAGCACCTTGCCCCTCAAGGTAATCTCGCCTGTCATGGCCACATCCTTGCGTACAGGTATCTTAAGGAGGGCTGAGCCGATTGCCGTAGCCATTGTGATGCCTGCTGACGGGCCGTCCTTGGGGATGGCGCCTTCGGGCACATGGATATGTATATCAAGCTGCTGATAAAAGTCCTTCTCAAGGCCGAGCTCTCCGGCGCGGCTTCTGATGTAAGTCATGGCCGCCTGCGCTGACTCCTGCATTACATCTCCAAGCTTACCCGTGATGATGAGCTTGCCTTTGCCCGGCACAAGAGCTACTTCTATTCCGAGAAGCTCTCCGCCTGCCTCTGTCCATGCAAGTCCTGTCGCAACGCCGATTTCATCTGTTGCTTCGATTGTGCCGTAACGGTACTGTGCAACTCCGAGGTACTTGGAAAGGCTCCTTACCGTAACGGAAACCTTTGTGTCCCTGCCCTTCTTGAGTATTTCCTTGGCTGCCTTTCTGCAAACGGTAGCAACCTGCCTTTCAAGGTTCCTGACCCCTGCCTCTTTTGTATACTTCCTGATGACGGCAAGGATCGTGGCGTTACTCAGGTCAAGATTGGCGTCCGTAAGGCCGTGCATCTTAAGCTGCTTGGGAAGCAGGAAGTTCTTTAATATGTGGAGCTTCTCAAGCTCGGTATAACCGGGTATCCTTATTATCTCCATCCTGTCGAGGAGCGGATAAGGTATGCCCTGTATCGAGTTAGCCGTTGTAATGAACATTATCTTGGAAAGGTCATAATCGCAATCAAGATAATGGTCGCTGAATGTATGGTTCTGCTCAGGGTCAAGGACCTCAAGAAGCGCTGAAGCCGGATCTCCCCTGAAGTCGTGGCTCATCTTGTCGACCTCGTCAAGGAGAAAGACTGGGTTATTAGAGCCGGCCTTCTTAAGCGACTGGATTATCTTGCCCGGCATTGAGCCTATATAGGTCCTTCTGTGGCCCCTTATCTCAGCTTCATCTTTAACGCCGCCCAGTGACAGACGGACAAAGTTCCTGCCTGTTGCCTTGGCAATGGATTTTGCAAGTGAAGTCTTACCAACGCCCGGAGGGCCTACAAGGCACAGTATCGGGCCTTTCATCTCATCGACAAGGCCTCTTACCGCAAGATACTCAAGTATCCTTTCCTTTACGGTCTTAAGGCCGTAATGGTCAGCCTCAAGCACATCCTCGGCGCCTGAGATATCGATCTTCTCATCGGTCATGTGGTCCCACGGAAGCCCCACAAGCCAGTCTATATAGTTCCTGGAGACGGTTGCCTCGGCTGACATTGGAGACATAAGCTTAAGCTTCTTTATCTCCTGCTTGGCCTTGCGCGTGGCCTCCTTGGACATCTTCTTGGTCTTTATCTTCTCCTCAAACTCCTGTATCTCAGACTTGAACTCGTCTTTTTCGCCGAGTTCCTTCTGGATAGCCTTCATCTGCTCGCTTAAGTAGTACTCCTTCTGGGTCTTCTCCATCTGGCGTTTGACCCTCTGGCGTATCTTCTGCTCTACTTCAAGTATCTCGATCTCGCTCTCCATGATGCTGTAGAGCCTCTCAAGCCTCTTTGTAGGGCTCGATATTGTAAGGAGCGCCTGCTTGTCCTCAAGCTTGATGGTAAGGTGCGAGGCAATCGTGTCCGCAAGCCTGCTCGGGTCTTCAATGGAAGACACGCTCATTATCATCTCAGGCGGGACACGCTTGTTAAACTTCACATAAGACTCAAATGACTTAACGACAGAGCGAAGGAGCGCCTCTGTCTCTACCGTCTCATCCGTTAATTCATCAATCTCCTCGACATTGACCATGAAGCATTCGTCTTCGGAGACAAACTCTTTTATACGTGCCCTTCTCTTGCCCTCGACAAGGACCTTAACCGTCCCGTCCGGGAGCCTAAGTAGCTGCAGAATCGTGCCGAGAGTTCCTACTTCATATATATCATCCTGGCCCGGCTCTTCTGTCTTTGCCTTTTTCTGGGCTGCAAGAAGAATGGATTTATCGTTACCCATCGCGTGCTCAAGGGCCTTTATGGACTTCTCCCTTCCCACAAAAAGGGGCACTACCATATAAGGGAATATTATGATATCTCTTAACGGTATTAATGGGATTACCATCTTGTTTTTCAAATCTCTTCCTCCCTTTAATCCTGAAAAAAACGAGTACATTTAATTTGTCCGTTTTTTATAATGCTATCCGTTAAGCTGTCTCCGCCCGATTGCCGTACACAATGATAGGCTTGGCTTTATCAAGGATGACATCTTCGTTGATGATGCATTCTTTTATATTTGTCTGTGAAGGCAGCTCGTACATCGTATCGAGCATGACATTTTCAAGGATGGCCCTTAAGCCCCTTGCGCCTGCCTTCCTTCTCATTGACTCTCTGGCTACCGCTGAAAGGGCGCCGTCCGTGAATTTGAGCTTTACGTTCTCAAATTCAAAGAGCTTCTGGTACTGCTTGATTATCGCGTTCTTGGGCTCGTTGAGAATCCTTACAAGGTCTTTCTCACTGAGCTCGTCAAGTACGGCGACTACAGGCAGCCTGCCCATGAACTCGGGGATAAGGCCGTATCTCAGGAAGTCCTGCGGTTCGACCTCGTGCATGAGCTTGGCAAGGTTTGTCGGGTCGATTGCCTTTTTCTCCTCGGCATTGAAACCGACCGACCTCTTGCCTATCCTCTGGGATACTATGGTGTCAAGCCCTGTAAAGGCTCCGCCGCATATAAAGAGTATGTTTGAGGTATCTACCTGCAAGAACTCCTGCTGCGGGTGCTTGCGCCCGCCCTTGGGCGGCACATTTGCCACAGTACCTTCGATTATCTTAAGGAGAGCCTGCTGCACTCCCTCACCCGATACGTCACGGGTGATGGAGGGGCTGTCGCTCTTCCTTGATATCTTGTCAATTTCATCAATATAGACTATGCCTTTCTGGCACCTTTCGATGTCATACTCGGCGTTCTGCAGTAAACTTAAGATAATATTTTCTACATCCTCGCCGACATAGCCTGCCTCGGTAAGCGTGGTGGCGTCAGCAATCGTGAACGGGACATTGAGTATCTTGGCAAGAGTCTGAGCGAGAAGGGTCTTGCCTGAGCCTGTGGGGCCCACAAGGAGGATGTTGCTCTTCTGGAGCTCGACATTGCCGAGGGCTATTTTACCCTCAATCCTCTTGTAATGGTTGTGCACAGCTACAGAGAGCACCTTCTTGGCGTGGTCCTGCCCTATCACATACTCATCAAGGACCTTTTTTATCTCGGTCGGCTTGGGTATCGTATGTTCACGCTTCTTGAACTCTTCCTTTTCATACTCTTCCGCGATGATATCGTTACAGAGCTCAATGCACTCGTCACAGATATACACCATCGGTCCGGCCACGAGCTTACGAACCTCATCCTGCCCCTTACTGCAAAACGAACAGGTTAAATAACTCCCGCCTTTTTTGTTTACTGACATCTTTTTCCTCCGGCTTTTGCTCGTCCGCCAAGATGCGTTCTATTTTCAAAATCATCAGGGCAGTCCCAAGGCCTTCTTTTTTTCTTATATATTACCTTGGCTTGAGTGAGTCTGTAGCAACTCTCTTTTCTATGACCTTATCAATTATACCATACTCCCTTGCCTGTTGCCCAGACATAAAAAAGTCCCTTTCAGTGTCCCTGTGGACTTTTTCGATGGGCTGGCCGGTGTGCTTCCCCATGATATTTGCCAGCTCTTCCCTGACCCTTAAAATCTCCTTGGCCTGGATGTCGATATCGGTGGCCTGGCCCTGCGCTCCGCCAAGGGGCTGGTGGATGAGTATCCTTGAATTCGGAAGCGCGAATCTCTTTCCCGCGGCACCTCCCGCAAGGAGCAGCGCCCCCATGCTTGCGGCCTGCCCGATGCAGATTGTAGAGACATCAGGCTTTACATACTGCATTGTATCATAAATCGCGAGGCCTGCGGTAACAAGCCCGCCCGGAGAGTTGACATAAAGATGTATATCCTTGTCCGGGTCTTCTGATTCAAGAAAAAGCAGCTGAGCTACAATAAGATTGGCGACATTATCATCAACAGCCGTTCCAAGGAAGATAATCCTGTCCTTCAGAAGCCTCGAGTAGATGTCGTACGCCCTCTCCCCGCGGCCTGACTGTTCCACTACCATCGGGACTAATGTCATGGGCCCTCCAAAAGGTTAAATTGTTATCAATATTGTATCGGCTGTTCTGCCGCAATCTTAAGCGGCAGTTTTGCTTGATTCCAGAATTATATCAAAAACCTTCTCGTGCTTCATGCCGTCCTGAATGACCTTGAGAGCGCCTTCCTTCTCTATCCTGCTCATGAGCGACTCAAAAGGCACATTCCTCTGGGCTGCGAGGACTTTTACAGCTTCCTCTGTCTCTTCCATCGAGACCTGAACATTTTCCTTGAATGCGAGATGATCGAGGACAACATCTTCCTTGACCTGCCTTATGGCGATATTTGTGTATTTATCCTTAAGGGCATCAGGCGCAAGCTCCCTGTCGCCAGGCTCGAATACATTACGCTTGATATTCTCGATGACCCTGTTGATGATAACGGAATAATACCTGTTGACAAGCGATTCAGGCACTTCGAACTGATTTTTTTCTATAAGCTTATCAAGGATGGCGTTTTTCAGCCTTTCCTTTTCCTGTGTTTCCTTTACCTTTGTAAGCTCTTCCTTTACCTTTGCCCTGAGCGCTTCGAGTGAATCGCAGCCAACGCCTTTTGCGAACTCTTCATTAATTTCAGGAAGGGTCTTTTCCTTTACTTCCTTAAGAGTAATATGGAAGGTCGCTTCCTTGCCGCCAAGCCCGCCTTCGCTGTAGTTATCAGGGAACTTTATCAAGGGGTCCCTCTTATCGCCTTTTGAAGCTCCCCTTAAGGATTCATCAAATCCCGGAAGTATTGTCTTCTCGCCGATGATGATGGGGTAATCATGGGTGTGACTGTTCGGAATCTCTTTGCCGTCAACCTCAGCGTCAAAGTCGACCACTACGAGGTCGCCTTCCTGCGCCGGGCGGTCAACAACCTTATAATCGACTCTGGCCTCGCGTATCCTCTGGATGCCTTCATCTATATCCTTTTCACTTACTTCAACAGGCTTTTTATCAAGCTCCATTCCCTTGTAGTCCTGAATATCAAGCTGGGGGTTTACCTCAATCGTTACCGAATATGTAAACTCCTGGCCCTCTTCAACCTTGGGCGTCTTGATCTCGACCTTGGGGGCTTCAACGGGCATGAGCTTCTTATCCATAAGGACATTGGGGTATGAAGTCTCGATGAGCTTCTTTGTCACCTCTTCCTGAATATGGTCGCCAAACTTCGCCTTAATTATGTTAAGTGGCACAGCGCCTTTCCTGAAGCCTGCGACAGAGGCGTTAGCCTTTAAGGACTGATAAGCTGACTTTAGTTCGCCTGTTACTGTTTCCGCGGGTAATGTTACATCGACCTTCTTCTTTACGGTGCTTAAATCCTCAACTTCTGCTTTGATGTTCTTCTGCATTTTCCCTTATCCTTTGTTATATTCTTTTTTTCAAAAATATTTTGAAACTCAATTCTCTTTATTATTCCGCCGGAAAACTCCCCGGCGTTGCCGGCAGGGTATATCATGGTGCGAGAGGGGGGACTTGAACCCCCATGGTTGCCCACCAGATCCTAAGTCTGGCGCGTCTGCCAGTTCCGCCACTCTCGCGCAAGTTACGAGAATGGTGCTTAATGCGTCGTTTTCTCATTCTTGCCGGAAAAACAGGTGAAAAACACTGAAAACTGAACTTATTGGGGCTATAAGAGCTTAAATTTGATGGAATTCCTCGAAATGCTCCTAAGTATTATATGTGATTAATACTCCCCTTGCAACAAAAAAGGTTTGAGCTATTTCACTGATATTTGGCTGTGTTACGGCTATTTTTTGAGCTTGAACCGCTTGATGCTCTCGGTCAGTTCCTTATCAAGGCGGGCCATCTCCTCAACTGCCCTGTCAGCCTCCATCGCCTTTTCGGTATTCTCTACCGATATTCTCCTTACAGCTTCTATTGCCTCAAGCACCTTTACGGTATTGCGGCTCTGCTCTCTTATGACATTATTTATATACATCACCATCTCGCCTACATTGTCGATGGTGGCGTTGATCTGCCTGTTCGCCTCTACCTGTGAACGGGTAGAGCTTTTTACCTTATAGGCAATGTCCGCCATCCTCTCGGAGGCCTTGTTGATAAGCTCGCTGCCCCTTGCCTGTTCCTGCGTAGCATTGACTATCCTTCTGGTCATCTCCGCGACTTTCTCAGTCGCTTCGACAACCATCCTGCTCTCTTTTGCCTGGTCAGCCGAAGCGCGGGCTATCTCCCTGACGCTGGTCGTTGATCTCTGGGCGCTGGCTACTATCTTCTTAAGCCCCTCACCTGCCTCCATAGAGAGCTTCACTCCCTCTTCTACGCTCAGGTAGCCCCTTTCCATAGCCTTTACAGCCTTGTTGCTCTCTATTTCAACCGAGTCTATTATCTCAGAGACCTCTTTTGCGGAGGTCGATGTCCTCTCGGCAAGGTCTTTGATCTCGTTGGATACAACAGAGAAGCTCTTTCCGTGCTCGCCTGACTGCGCGGCAATAATAGCAGCATTGAGGGCAAGAAGGTTTGTCTCCTCGGCAACTTCACGGATGACATCGAGGATTTTGCCTATCTCTTTAATCTTTTCCGAGAGGCTGTTTATTATATCTGTCGATTCCTTTGTTATCTCTTTTGTCTTTACAATGCCCTCAATGGTGCTTTCAACGGTCTCAAGGCCGGACCTTGCGTCCTTTATGACATCATCGGCAAACCTTGAAGCCTCGGCGGCGTTAGTCTCCACCTCTTTTATCCTTGCGTTTATCTGTACCATTGAAGAGGAGACCTGCATTACTGCAGAAGACAGATTTTCTATATTCTCTGATATCTCCTTGATTGAGAATGACATATCTTTTGTGGAGGTAGCCGTATCCTCTACGCTTAAGAAGAGGGACTCAAGATTATCCACCACTTCGCTGATTGACGCCCCAAGCTCTAAAACCGATGACGAGCCTTTCTCAACAGATACGGTGAGGGTATCAGTGTATTTTGCAAGCTCTGAAATGGAGGTATTGATATCCTGCATGTTAGAGCCGATGGAATCGAGTGAAGCCCCCTGCTTATTCGAGCCTTCAAGCACATGCCTGCTCACATCCCGAACGCTTGTGGAGATATTGACCGCGTCATCAGAGGTGCGCCTTATATCCTCTATCATCCTGTGAAGGTTTCTTACGACATCGTTTATCTGGGTCGCGAGGTCGCCTATCTCATCATTGGATTTAATCGTGGTCTCATTGGTAAGATCGCCCATGGCAAGGTGCTTGGTTGTATCGGCAAGGGTCAATACCGGAGAAGTGACCACCTTTCTTATGAAGGCAAGCCCAACAAGCCCCATTGCAAGGATTACGGCAAAGCCGTAGGCAATCGAGCGCCAGATATCGGCCATGGCAGCTGCCATCTCGCTCTCAATAGGGAGCGTTATCTCAAGCCCGCCTACCACATCGCCGATCTTAAAGTCTTTTTTCACAGCCGTAGGATAGGTGTTATGACAATCAACGCAGGTCTGGGAAGTAGCCACATCAGGGATCATGTACCTTACGGATTCCTTGCCGTTAAAGTTCCCGAAGCTGTAATGCCTTGTCTCAGCGCCCTTGGCAAACTTCTCAAGGGCCTCTTTCTGGAAGTCGTCACGGGGGGCGCTTGTAGGATTTATAGGATAGAAGCTTACAAGCTCCATGTGGAAGCCGCCCTCTGTGCCGAGGGACTGGGAGACCTCTTTAATGAATGTAGCGGGAAGAGGAATGGACTTCTCCACTTCATGGTATGAGCCTGTGACATTGATGCCTGCCTCAAGGGCGCGCTTTACGATAGTGGAAGTGTAGAACTGCCTGTGGGCTGATATCTCACGGGAAAGGAAGCCGGCTGTCGTCAAAGCCATCCTGCGGGTCTGCTCTATCCTCTCCTTATATATATAGATGCTATAGACCCCAAATATAACAGCCCAGACCAGAGCCGCAAAAATCAATAATTTAACCCTGATACCAAATCTCATCCGTCTTCCTGTTCCTCAATGGAATGCCAAATAGGTAAAGCATAAACGGCCACAGAAACTTTTGCCAGGGCCGCCGCGAATCCTCATCAATTAGAATATATCGGCTGAAAATTGGGAACCTGAAAAATAGAGGATTGCCGCTGATTCAAACCCTTGCCGGGCGGGGCCCTAAAGATTTTAAGAAGCTACAGGCAAAAAACGGCAATGTACGCGTAAGTACAATTATCTTGAATAATATAAGAAAAACAGGCTTTTGACAAGTTTTTTTATGGAAAGCGGGGAACAGGGCATCTGCCCCGGTACATAGACGTTAGGCCCGGCTGGAAGCCGGGCCTAACAGGACTGGATTATTCTACTACAAGCTTATTGATTTTATCGTCAAACCTTACTACCTTTATTTCCTTTGGTTTTATGTTCACCACCTGATCAAGCGTATAATCAGGGGCGGCTTTATTCCCCTTATCATAGAGGTTTGCCTGAAATCTGTGCGTACCCGGCCCTACCATGAACTCATCATATATATATGATGCCATGTCTTTTTTCAGGCCTGTCGGAGAGTAGGATTTATTAAGCATCTGCTTGCCGTCAACCCACAGCTCTACGCTCACTGGGTGTCTTTCACGGGGGCAGTCGGCAAGCTTCTGCATGCTCATCTGCACCCTTTTGACTTCCTTAAGCTCTTTACGGTAGCGGTCGCCCTCTTTCTTCATCATGTCTGATTCCCCGCAATCCGAGACCCTTTTACCCGTATGCTTGAAGGCTACCTTGAATGCGGCGTCATTTGCCCTGTAATGAGAGTATGAGAAATCAGAAAGAAAAAATATGGGCAAGGAGATTACCATCAACACAGCCACGAGCTTAACGAATATTGCGGCTGAGAACGGCTCTTTCTTTTTCGGTACCGCTTTCTTATCCTTCTTAAAAAGGAACTCTTTACCTATTATGTATGCGCTTGGTATTAAAAACGCCAGAAATACGATTACTATTATTAACATTATGCATCCCTCCTGTCTTTAAGCCCCTTCTGAAAATCCTCAAGATTCGCAATGAAGGTATCTGTTTCAACTGCTGACAGGTAAACAGCATTTATCCGCGCCCTATCTATTGATTTCTTGACTACAGGCGGCCTGAAGCCTGCGAGCCGGCCCATAAACCAGTCCGTACCCCTCCTGTAACTGCAGTCGCCCTGTCTGCAAGCCGCTACGAACACTCCGTCAATGCCCTTTTCAAACGGGATATAGAGCATCGAGGGCTGAAGCATTCCGATACAGGGCAGGTTTATGACCCTTGCCCACTCATATCCGTTTATTTTACCGGTGCCGTCGGCCTTGCCTGAAAGCCAGGCTCCTTTGGCGCAGGCAAATACTATTACCTTTTTATCAACGCCTGCATCTTTCAGTTCGGCGCAGAGCCTTCTGACTGTATCCTTTACATACTCTTCCGAGATATCAGGCAGGTTAAGCGCCTTGTAGTCACATGCACCCACGCATATTCCGCAGCTCGCGCACCTGCTCTTATTGACTACAGCCTCAAGCGGATACGCCAGGCCGTCCGTCCTCTTCCTCATCTGTATAGCCTGATAAGGGCAATCTTCCATGCAAAGCTCACAGCCTGTGCAGTTCTCAAGCGTGACCTCGACCTCAGGGGTCTTTTTTGTGCGTGTAAGCCACGGTACGATGGCTACGATAAGCGTTATCGTTATAATGAAGGCCCACATGCCATGAGCCGATATAAACTTAAGCGGAGGGAAGATAAACATATAGAACCAGTCAATTGGCACTAATTCAGGCAAGGTCTTAAGCTCTGCCGGAGGCGCGCTCGTCGCAGGCTTGATGATGGAGATAAGGAACAAAACCAGAACAAGCCCGTAACCGATAAGCCTCGGCGGATTGATGACCGCCTTTGTTACCCTCACAATATGGATCAGTATGAGGATAAAGATAAAAAAGATGGAGCTGAAGTGGATGAAGAGCACTATATAGAAAAGCTGGTCGGTAAGATTCTCAAGCCTTGCGAAGTTCAGGCTCAGAGGAAGGCCGAAAATAGGCACATTCTCAAGCATGTAAGAGGAAAGTGTAGCCACATATCTGGCCTTTTCATCCCATACCATCCAGTAACCGAAGATGCCGCCTGCTATGAGAACCCATGCTATCACTATGCCCGAGACCCAGGCTATCCATCTCCAGTGCTTGTACCTGTCAAGAGTAAAACATCTTGCCGCGTGCAGGAGCATCGTTATCACAAGTCCGTCTGAAGCATACCTGTGGAACGATCGTATGATGCCGCCTAAGTACCACTGGTTGACGGTAAGCGACTGTACCGAGAGATACGCTCCCCTTGCTGTGATGTTATAGAAAAGGAACAGGTAGATGCCTGTTATAAGAATTATCCACAGGAAAAATATGCTTACAGCCCCGAGATAGTAAAACGGGTTGTAGGCTGAAGTGGTTATCTGGTTTATTATCTTTTCAATCCATAACCAGAACCTCTCCAATTGCCCTTTTGGCCTGAACTCTCTTTTCTCTCCCATTTATTCCTCTTTGTTTTTTTTATTAAGGCTTTTTAGCGGCGCGCCTTCCTTCTGAAAAATCCTATTATCTTTTTTCCCCACACAAAGTAAATGATGAGGCCGATGACAAGCGACTGCATGAAAACACTTAAGATTATCGGGTAATCTATTACATACTTGCCGGTGTACGGGTCGTACTTGTAGCAGAAGAACTTAATCTTATCGACAATTGAAGCCGAGCTGTCCACAGGAGGCTTTCCGGTGATAAGCTCATCTATCCTGTTGCCAAGGACCGAAGACTGAGTCCTTAAGCTGTAGACCTGCTTGTATATCGTTCCGTCAGGCCTGAAGACGGTGGCCATATCGATATGGTCAAAACTGCCGTCTTCCTTTTTCTTAAAATAAAAACCGACCTGTGAGGTAAGTTTTGCAATCGTATCAGCATCAGCAGCAGCAAACCTTATTGAGTTGAAATCATTGACAAACTTCAGCCCGTATTCCCTCATCTTCTGAGGCGTGTCATGCTCAGTGTCAAAACCGATTGTAAGCGCGTTGAACTTATTGCCGAACCTGTCCCTTGAATCATCTATTACCTTTTTAAACTCTGCCGTGATACCGGGGCACACATGGGGGCAGCTCGTGTATATGAAACTTATTACAAGCGGTTTTTCGTCCTTGAAATAATCGCTGAGCCTGAACTTTACCCCATCCTGGTCAGTCAAGGCGTAATCATCTATCTTCTTGCCTTCAGCGTTTACGGAGTTGTCGTATGCCTTTTTAAGCCCGACAGTATCAAGCTCCTCGCCGGCCTGAGAAGCCATTGGAAGAAGCAGCAGCATGAACAGCAGTGTAAGAGCAATTTTTACGGCCTTCATTCAATCCTCGTGAGATTCGAATTTTAAAAAAGAAAACACCTGAATATGACTTCAAGCCCCTGCAACAATACTTTAGTAAATTTATCGGTTATTATATTATCAGCAAGGGGAAAGAGCTTGTATGATTTATATCAGCAAAAACTTCTTTTTTAAATAGTTTCGAAATTATGAATATATGCAAACTTCATAAGCACGCCGGGGCCTAAAGTATCTACATAGTATCAGAACTCAAAAAACTCTGAAATTATAGCATGTTATAGGATTTAAAACAAAATTTTATCGGAGAGAAAATAAAAACGGGGCTGCTTTGAAGCAGCCCCGTTTCAGTTGGAACCTGTGTTCTTAATCGCCTATCTTCTTACCGAAGATGATCGAGCCAAAGGAGATTAAGATGTAGAGCACGCCGCCGATAGCCGCAAGCACACCACCCACACCCATCATACTCATGAACATATCGATGGCAGGGTCAAAGGTGAAGGAGAACGGGGCGCCTGAGAAGGTGATATCATAATGCCTTCTGGGCACGCCGAACTGGCCTGCGCTCATCATGCCTATTGAAAGGGTGGCAACGCCTACTCCGTAAAGATAGGGCTGGATTGTGGCAAAGCCCTTCCAGATTATCTCCCTCTTGAAGATATAGGGAATAAGGAGGTAGGTGAAGCCCATGAAGGCGATTGTCGTACCCGCGACTACAGTACCGTGGAAGTGGCCTGTAATAGCCCAGGTATTGTGACGGATAATATTGAACTGCTCTGTTCCGAAGATGACGCCTGTGATACCGCCAAGGAAACCGAAGAGGAGAATTGATATTGCGATGCCTGAGAAGGCCGGGTTGCCCCAGGGCGCCTTTTTAAGCCACTCGAAAAGTCCTCTTGTGAAGCCCTGCCTTCTTAAGGCGACCTCAATGGAGGCCGGGATAGCGAAGGCGTGTATCATACTGGCAAGTACAGCAAGGTGCATCATGTAGCTTGTGTTTACGATCTTGTGCCATGTTGAAAGAACAGGGTCAACAAGAAGGTGGTGCTCAGAGGCCACATTGATGAACAGTATGTAGAGTACGAAGGCTGTCCTTGAGAGCTTCTCGTTGACAGGCTTGCTGCCTACTACAAAAGCCGCTGTCATGTACCATACGGCTACCATCGCGCTGACATTTATCTGCTGCGAAGGATGACCGAGACCCCAGAACACAAGCCTGTAGGCTGCCGGGTCAACATAGCCGATGATGTTTAATGCCCATAATAATGTAGGGATGAAGATTGCCGCGCCGTGCGCAAGCGTAAGTACGGCGATGATGGAGCCTGCCGCCATACCGAAAGAACCGAGGGGAAGCGAGCGTTTGTATCCGCCGTCCCTCTTTGAAAGTGTTACGTTAATGAAGAAGATTATGAAACCGAGCAATGCGCCTACGGCGAATAATATGACGCCGAGATAATAAATCGGGTCAGCCTTTAAAGGCACATATGATGTAAACATTACATCCGCGCCGCCAAGGAGGACGATAACATTGATTACGCCGCCTCCGATAAGCATTAGCGCGAACGCCAACCAACCGAGCCATGGGACATATGACCTCGTGCCTAATAAGACAGTTGAGGTAAAATGAACCAGCGCCACTTCAAAGAAAATAATCCATGCGAGCAGTGCGTCTATGCCGTGCAGTGTGAGAAACCTGTAGTAATTGGTCGCTCCAAGCAGGTGCACGCTCGGCCACCTTGTCAACGCTACCAGAAGGGCCATCAAACCGCCCACGGCAAGAGTCGCAAGGGCTGCGATTACATTCCACTTTATCAGGTTCTCACTGCTTTTTTCTATCTTAAGCCCTGATAAGGGATCTGTTCTGAATTGAAAATTCGCCATCTGTATTAAACACCTCCCTTTCTGATTTAACCAACCCGCCCTTTGTATTTACCTGGATTATATGGAAAGTCTTACAGTTTAAAAATGACTTTTATCATAACCATCCGGCTTTTACGGCGCATTCAGGCCTTCTATTTCAGCCTTATCAAACGCGCGCGTAAGTGAAGCGGTGCAACCTTTGAATAGAGCAAAACGCCCTTTGTAATTTACTGAACTCCCCAAACATCCATAAGCCATTTGAGGTGCGCGAACCAGATAACAACGAAGACCGCCAGGAATATCAGCGCGAGCACGAATACTCCGGGTGCCTCCATTTCGTTTCTGTGATCATGTGCTGGCATTTTGATAACCTCCTTTGCTACATTCAGAGCTTAAGTTATTTTACATACATTTTGCCGACCATTGTATGGTGGCCTATGCCGCAGTACTCGTTGCAGACTATGTGGAACTCGCCGGTTGTAGTGGGCGTAAGCTTAAGCACATAATCGTAGCCGGGCAGCGCCATGAAGTTCATGTTAATCGGCAGGATTGAAAACCCGTGCTGAATATCCATGGATGAAAGATGGAGCCTGTAGGTCTTGCCCTTCTCAAGTTCGAGAACAGGGTACCACTGCCACATGCTCGCCCTTACATATATAGGCTCAGACGGATTGGGATGAACGACCGGGAAACCGTTCTCCTCGCCGACTTTATACTTGGCGACCATGCCTTCAACAAGCTTGTCAAAATCCTCCGCAGTGACCTTATAAGTCTCTGAGGGAGGGTTCTGGGAGCCGACAACATGGTAAATCGGCATAAAGATAAATGAAACAAGCATCCATATCAACGCAACGCCAACCCATATTCTTTCATCCTTGCTTAATGGGTTCCACCACATTCTCTCTGGTTCGTAAATCGCCATTTTCCTCCTCCTTATCGGGCTATCGGCAGCTGAGGCACATTCATCACTTCAATAAGGCCCCATACCGTATAGACCACTGTCGGGACTACCACGCCCAAAATTAACAGCAGATAGATATTATCGTAAAGCGTTTGCCAGGCCGGGATCGGCCCTTCATCCCTGTTTGTACTCATCGTGCCATCCTCCTTTCAACTATTGTATTTGCGTGCATGGAGTACACCCCTCCTTATATATTTTGATAATTAAATATATTAAGAACTACAAAGACAATAAATGACTTTTATCAGGTTTTTAATTTATCTTTAATGTACAAGAAAAAAGGATAAGGATTGAATCTTCGGGTAAGAAAAATGTAAGCAATAATGGATGATATTTTATATACCAAGTTCCCTCATTTGTCAATACAGGTTACAAAATAAGGGTTGATTTACATAAGAAAATTACTTTCCGAAGATTAAGCTGGAATAACCGAAGCGTGCGGACAACAGGTATTTTAAAAAAAAACGGGGCAGGTAAAAACCTGCCCCGTCGAGACATCCAATCCTGAGATTAGAAGTTTGCTGTGATCTGGAGGTATGCCCAGTCCTGATCTTCTTTGTCTTCTGTTGCTGCTGTTGTTGTGAAGTAGTCATCAACAAAGTCGCCTGTGAAGAAGCGGCTGTAGCCTACTTCTGCTGTAAGGGCGTTGTTGTACTTGTAGGTAGCTACTACGTCAACTTCGCTGCCCAGATCATCTTTGCTGTTTGCTGCCCTTGCGCCACGGACGCCTGTCGGGGTGTTGTTCCAGTTAGCTGCGCCGTACCATGCATCTTCCTTCTCAGCAAGCTTGAAGTTCCAGTATGCGGCATAGAGCCTTACTTTCTCTGTTACATCGGCTGATGCGTTTACTGTCCAGGCCTTTACGTTCCTCCAGGCCTGAAGGTCCATATTGCCGAGCTTGTCATGGTTTGTGGGGAAGAGGTTGAAGAATGTCTTTATCTTGTCGTTCGGTGTTGCTGCTGTGCCTGCATCCTTGTCGCCTGAGGCAAAGTCATACTCTGCGCCAATCCTGACTTTTACAGGTGTCGGGAGTGTGTAGCCGACCTTTGCTGCATAGGCATAGGATGAGATGTTGAAGTCTGTGCCTTTTGTGTTTACATCGCCGGTCTGGAAGGGTACTTCCAAGGTGTAGTCAAGGCCTGCAACCGCACCCTTTAACCTGGCGCCGAGTGTGTAGAGGTGCTGGGCTTCATCAGGTACTGCTGTGGCTGATGTTACGGGTGTGTTGCCAAGGAAACCGTTGGCTCCGATTACTGTGCCGAAACCGAGCGGGTTTGCTGCTGTCTGTGAGCCGTTCCTTACTGCTAAAGCATAAAGGTCAAGAGTATTGTTCGGGATGGCCTTTACTGTGGCATAGATACCATAGAAGTCCTGGTCTGTGTTTGTTGTGCCGTTATCCGCGAGCTTTGAAGCGAAGAGGTCAACATTGGCAACATCTGTTGTTACCATGAACTTAAGGGCATCAAATGACCTGCCGTTGTTTGACCAGCCGAATGTGCCGATAAGCCTTTCATCGCCGTATGCGAGTTCCTGACGGCCTGCCCTGAATGATACGGGTGCGCCGAGGAGGTTATCTACATTGACATATGATTCGTGGAGATCTGTGACATTGCTGGTGCCGTCATCTGTGAGGTTAGGTCCGCCGGCGGCTGATGTTGCTGCGCCCCATGTCCTTGTATCCTGAAGGGTGATCTTTACTGAAACATCATCTGTTGCCTTGGCATTGGCTGTAAGCCTTACCCTCTGGCCCCATGAATCTGTGTGGTCATTTACATTCTTATTGAAATCTGCATTATTCCTGTATTCACCCCTCAACCTGTACTGACCGCCAAATGTTACATCTGCCGCGCTTGAGGGTACTGCCCATGCAGCAGTAATAGCAGCTGCAAAAACCGACAACATAATTCTCTTCATCCTTCTTCCTCCTTCTATAGTTAGATAGTTATTACTGCCCAGTTGAATTAAGCGCTGTTTTTTTTCAACGCATTGGACACGGATGTAAATCAACTTCAGGAACTGTTCTGCGGCGCATGTTCTTTCAAACATTGCACTGCAGGAAAAAACCGCGTGAATTCTAAATCCGCTGCTGCTCTAAAGAGGAAGACCGTATATTGAGCCTGTACGAGCCCTCTGACTATAAAAATGTGCTTTCTTTATACACAACCTGACTAATGCTGTCAAGCATTTTAGTACTAGTCCTTAAAAAAAATTATGATTATTATCATAACAATGATTTATTTCGTTCTTAATGCTTTCCAAAAACATAGAACTGGGAAAAATCATTGTTTCTAAACAACTCCGGCCTTAATCAGATCATGGAGATGGACAACGCCCTCAACCGCATTCGATTCACCATCACATACAAAAAGCGATGTTATCGAGTGTTCCTCCATCTTCCTTAAAGCCGCTTCCGCAAGAGAGGCTTTGTCTATCATCTTAGGGTTTTTGTTCATCACATCCTCAACCTTTTTATTGAGGATGCTGTCCCCTTTCTCCAAAGACCTCCTAAGGTCTCCGTCGGTGATGACGCCAAGCAGTTTTTTACCTTTAAAAACGCCTGTGAGACCCATCCTCTTGGCGGTCATCTCAAGGATGGCATCCTTCATAAAAGTGCCTGCGGCGACCCTCGGCACCAGGGGGCCCGAGTGCATCAGCTCCTCTACCCTCATAAGTTTTCTGCCAAGGCTTCCTGCCGGATGAAGGCTTGCGAAGTCCTCAGCTTTAAATCCCCTCTTCTCTATAAGCGCCACCGCAAGGGCATCGCCCATTGCCAGGCAGGCTGTTGTAGAAGCTGTGGGGGACAGCCCTAAAGGGCATGCCTCTTCTTTTACGCCAACATACAGGAACGCGTCTCCGTAACGGGCAAGGGTAGATTTCTTCCTGCCTGTCATGGCTATCATTTTCACACCCATCCTTTTTACGATGGGAATTATTTTTATGAGTTCTTCTGTTTCGCCTGAATTGGAGATGGCAAGCAGGATGTCGTTTTTCATGAGCATCCCGAGGTCTCCGTGGACACCCTCGGCAGGATGAAGGAAGAATGCCGAAGTGCCTGTGGAAGCAAGGGTTGAGGCTATCTTCTGCCCGATGATGCCGCTTTTGCCCATTCCGCTTACGACAACCTTGCCTGTCGTGGAGAGTATCATCTCAACGGCTTTTGAGAAATCGCCGTCAAGATGTCTGGCCAATGCTTTTATGGCGTTAGCTTCAATTTCAAGGACGCGCTTTGCGATACTTAGGGTGAGGTCCTTTTTTACCTTCTTTGGCATATCCAGCTTCCGTAGTTGTGAACCGAAAATTTTTAAGCCCTGGTAAAGCCTTTGACCAGACTATCTATTCCAGTAAGTTCCTCTAAAATTCCTTTTACATCTTTTAAATCTATTGAATTGGGCCCGTCGCACAGAGCCTTGTCAGGGTCGGAGTGGACCTCCATGAAAACCCCATCGACTCCTACGGCTACCGCCGCCCTTGCAAGGTGTCTTGCCATTGTCCTGTCCCCGCCTGAGCATGTGCCCATGCCACCGGGTATCTGGACGCTGTGCGTGGCATCAAAGACAACAGGGTAACCGAATGACCTCATTATTGGCAGAGACCTGAAATCAACTACAAGGTTGTTGTATCCGAAGCTTGCGCCTCTCTCGGTCAATATGATGTTGTCGTTGCCTGTGCTTAATGCCTTCTGGACAGACTGGTTCATATCAGGAGGGGCTATGAACTGTCCCTTTTTTATATTAATGACACGGCCTGTTTTGGCTGTTTCCACAATTATATCGGTCTGACGGCAGAGGAAGGCCGGTATCTGGATGATATCAGCTACTTCGGCTACTTCCGCCACATCTTCTTTGCAATGGACATCGGTAAGTATTGGGACATCGAACTCGTCCTTTGCCTTTTTAAGTATCCTGAGGCCCTCTTTTATGCCGGGGCCCCTGTAAGACTTAACAGATGTCCTGTTAGCCTTATCATAGGATGACTTAAAGACAAAAGGCGTCTTAAGGTCTGAGGTAATCCGCTTAAGCTCATCAAGGGTCGCAAGGGCTGCCTTTTCACTCTCAATGACGCAAGGCCCCATGATGAAGAAGAGCGGGCCTGAACCTATGGAGAAATCCTTAACCCTTATCTGCTTCATTTAATGAAAGCGCTTTCGCGGATTTCCTGATTGATGCGGAACGGGACGGCGTTTCCTTCTTTTTCTTTTTTGCCGGCCCTTTTGACGCGTGCTTCTTATGGGTCAGAATTGATTTTATGAATCCTCTGAAAAGAGGGTGAGCTTCCATGGGCCTGCTCTTGAACTCAGGATGGAACTGACAGGCAACAAACCATGGGTGGTGCTTATATTCCATTATTTCAACAAGGGCCTCATCAGGTGAAAGACCGCTGAAATCAACGCCTACCTTCTCAAGGGGCGCCCTGTATTTATTATTTACCTCGAACCTGTGCCTGTGCCTCTCGCTTATCTCGGATGAGCCGTAAACCGTGTGCGCCTTTGAGCCTTTCTTAAGGACGCACGGATACGCGCCAAGCCTCATGGTGCCGCCTTTTGAGTTTATCGCCCTCTGTGTCTCCATAATATCGACTACCGGGTCAGGAGATTCAGGGTCAAACTCGGCTGAGTTGGCTGACTTAAGTCCGCAAAGGTCTCTTGCTATCTCTATTATCGCCACCTGCATTCCAAGGCAGATGCCGAAGAACGGAAGCTTGTTTTCACGGGCATATTTGATTGCGGCAATCTTACCCTCAACACCGCGGTTGCCGAACCCGCCGGGTATAAGGAGGCCGTCAACATTTTTAAGGAAGAACTGCGCGCCTTTTTTCTCGACTTCTTCAGAGTCTATATACTGGAGGTTTACGCGGCAGCCGTTGGCAATGCCGCCGTGGATAAGGGCTTCGTGAAGGCTCTTGTAAGAGTCCTGCAGGTTCACATACTTTCCTACTATGCCGATTGTGACCTCGCCCTTGGGGTTGCTTGCCTTTTTTACTATCTCTTCCCACTTCTCAAGCTTGGGGGCGCGCGTCCATATGTTAAGGAGCTTTATTATCTTCTCATCAAGGCCCTCACGGTGGAATACCAGCGGGACTTCATAGATGCACTTTACATCTTCTGCCGAGATGACAGCGTCCTTATCGACATTGCAGAAAAGGGCGATTTTGCTCTTAAGTTCTACGGCAACGGGCCTGTCAGACCTGCACAGCAGGATATCGGGCTGGATACCGATTTCCCTGAGCTTATTGACGCTGTGCTGTGTGGGCTTTGTCTTTATCTCGTGGGCTGAGGCGATGTAAGGGAGCAATGTAAGGTGCACATACATCACGCTTTCCCTGCCAAGGTCAAACCTCAACTGCCTGATGGCCTCAAGGAACGGAAGGCTTTCAATGTCGCCCACTGTGCCCCCGACCTCTATGATGGCAACATCGACACCGTTTGCTATGCTTAAGATTTTACTTTTTATCTCATCAGTGACATGGGGAACGACCTGAACAGTGCAGCCGAGGTAATCTCCCCTTCTCTCTTTTGTAATGATTGAATCATAGACCTGGCCTGTAGTGAAGTTATTGCGCCTGGTGAGCTTGGCGTTCGTAAACCTCTCATAATGGCCAAGGTCAAGGTCTGTCTCTGCCCCGTCATCGGTTACAAACACCTCACCGTGCTGTGAAGGGCTCATTGTGCCGGGGTCGACATTTATGTACGGGTCAAGCTTCTGTATGGTAATAGTAAGCCCCCTTGATTCAAGGAGCGCTCCTATCGAGGCGCTTGCCAACCCTTTGCCGAGGGATGAGACAACGCCGCCTGTTACGAAAATGAATTTTGTCTTTATCTGTTTTTTCAAGTCCACCATAAGAGTTCTTTGAAGGTCTCCGGGATGTCCCTGCGCTCAGGCGTATAAAACCGGGCAGGGTGATTTAATTGATTTGGTTTTTATCGGGAATTAATTCTAACTAATATACCTGAAACGCACATAGTTATAAATACTTTTTTTAAGGCCGCGCTTTTATAAGCCTTCTCACCCTTTCAAGGTCCTCAGGGGTATCCACTGAAATCGGGTTATATTTTGTCTCAACTACCTTTATCCTGTAGCCGTTCTCAAGGGCGCGGAGCTGCTCAAGGCTCTCTGTCTCCTCCAGAGGCGTAGGCTCAAGCTTCGGGAATTTTAATAAAAAATCCCTTCTGTAAACATAAAGCCCTATGTGCTTGTAAGGCTTGCTCCTTAACTTCCGAAAAGAACCTTTGCCGTAAGGAATGGGACTGCGTGAAAAATAAAGCGCGTACCCGTCCTTGTCCGTAACTACCTTCACGGCATTTGGATTATAGTATTCTTCCTCTTCTGTTATCTCTGTTTTAAGGGTGCAGACCAGCAGGTTCGGGTCCGCAAGCATCGGAGCTACCGCCCTGTCAATCAACTCAGGCTCGATAAGAGGTTCATCCCCCTGCATGTTTACAATGATGTCGGCGGAGGTTTTCTCAGCCGCTTCGGCAATCCTGTCAGTGCCTGACCTGTGGGCGGATGAGGTCATAACCGCCCTGCCCCCGAAAGACTCTACAGCCTTTAAAATCCTCTCGTCATCGGTTGCTACGGTCACATCATCTATAAGGCGGGCCTTCTTCGCCTGTTCATAGACCCACTGCACCATCGGCTTTCCGCCGATGTCGGCAAGGGGCTTTCCATTTAAACGGGTTGAACCAAATCTGGCGGGGATAAAAGCTACTGCATTCATTCGTAGCAATATATCAAATCCAGCTTTTATGTCAATGAATTGTTAGGCGGAAAAATCATGCTGAACGGGGAAGAATTTTCCCTGAAAAATAGCGTTTTTAAAGGGTTTTTTGGGCAGTTTCAAAGAGGGCTGTTTTACCATTGACAGAATGCGGTGCCTGTGTTAATTTTTTTAGTCCATGCCAATGATTTCCGGGACACTTCCCGGAAATCCAGTCAAAACGCCGGAGTGGTGAAATGGCAGACGCGCGGGACTCAAAATCCTGTGGGGTAACACCCGTGTCGGTTCGAGTCCGACCTCCGGCACCAGATTTTAAGTCATCAGATTTGTTAGTGAATTACCTCTTCCACCCTTTCAGAAGTCCGAGCCTTTTCAAGCCCTGGAATATCCGACTGTGATAAAATTGTGATAGCGTGTTCCTGTACCCTTTTTGCAGCCAATTTCAGATCAGCTTCATTCACAATGTTATACCTGTCAAAGATACTTCTTGTCTTATGACCTGATACTTTCATTGCTACTCTTTCGGGTACGCCTGCACGAACCATATTTCTCACAGCCGTTCTTCTGAAGTCATGGAACAGCTTGCCTTCAAGCCCTGCTTCTTTACAGGCACTCTTCCAAGAGTCTCTAAAATCGATTATACGCTCACCAGCTTCACCAAAGAACACCCAAGGACACTTAGGATAGGTTTTATCTTTTAACGCCTTCTGGAAGCGTATAGACTCTAATAGCTCACCTTCCATATAAATCATCCTTGCTTCTTTGTTCTTTGTGTCCTGCGGCTTAAGAGTGATCTTGCCCTCTATTAGATCGACCTGAGACCATTGGAGATTTAATATCTCCATTTTCCTCATGCCTGTATAATACGCCATTGTTATAACAGGCTTGAAATAAGCTGGTAAAGCACTTCTTAGAGCAAGATAATCCTTATGCTCATAATATCCCTGTCTAACATTGTTTTCCTGCAAGCGAGGTATATAAGGGATATTCAGAACCTTTGGAGGCGTTGTCCTTGCGCCAAGATTGAACATCCTTTTAAGGGCAGCCAATTCCCTATTGATTGTGGCATTCTCAGCCTCTTCCTCTTGCCTCATAAGTATATAGGCTTGAATCCTGCTTGAGGTTATATCAACCGCCCTCATGCCTTCAAAGGAACGGCTAAGATGCCTTACACATCTTTCAACCTTATCAATGGATTTCTTCTGGTTGATCCTGTAATCAGTGCTAAGACCTTGGCTTAATTCCTCAAAAGTAGTTTCTCTTGCCTCGACTTCAAAGAACTTCCCCTCAACTATCTGAGTCTTTATCTTGCAGAGTATGTCTTCTGCCAACTTCTTGGATGTAGTCTCACATGAACGGCGCACCTGTTTACCATTATATGAAAAGCTCATCCACCAGACCTGGTCTCTCTTGTAAAGTCCCATTACTCCTCCTTCCTGAGACCTTGACTTAGGCTGGCTTCCCGTTTTGTACGATTATAGTTTTTTAGAGCTTTAGTGTCCATATCTCTTGCTTAACTGTACGAGTTTGCCGGTTATTACCCTATACCGGCAAACCGCATTCTTTATGCTGGTAAAGGTGCTTTTTAAATCCAATCCGTCCAAATTCTGCATATTCTTATTTATTAAGGACTTAACCTCTATTCATGTATTTTGAGGGTGCTGTGTTACTAAGCGGTGCACCCTGCCCCTTTTTGGCGTTCTGGGCTTATGCTACGCCTATGAAAAGACGGGCTCCGCTTCGCTTACACCAAGGGGTGAACTCCCCTTGGTTATCCCCCACACGCTTCTACAAGCCTCAGTGCCATGCGCAACGGAAAAGCCCCGTTGCCAAATAAATGCTGGATGCCGTTGCTGGCCTATAAAAAGAAAAAACCTTGTTGCTGTTGGAAACCCCGTGCCTCTTGAGGCGCATTGTGCGCCCGCCCGCTAAAGCGGGCAGAACGCCCACGCGCCTCTAAAACAAAAAGCCTATAAAAGCATTCAGATACCTTTATAGGCTTGTTTGGCTTGGCTTACTATCACCTGCGCCTTTATTGTTCTTCCTCTATCTTCTTCCAGATTTTCTTACCCTCGCCCTTTAGCATAATCTCAAGGTCAATTAATCTATCCATGTTCTTGAGAAAAGAACCGAAAAAGGCAAGATTATTCCTCAGCCCTAAATCCGACTTCTTCAAGTGAGGTATAGCCCTGTTCAAATCCCGAATGTAAGCCCGTATGACATATCCCACATTCAAGTCAGGATCCCCATAATCGCTCAGTGATTTTCTAAGCTTCTCGAATTCATCCTCATCAAGACGGAGGGAGTAAGTTTTAAGACCCATAAAGACCAGCCCCTAATTAAAAGTTATTCGCATATTATTACTTTTGCAATAAAGTTGTCAAGAGCTATTATTTTTTAAACTTTCAAATTGTGCTATATTACTTTTCAAAAAAAAGGCAATCAACTCATGAGTGAAAATCAAATAATCAAAACTAGCTTACCTCTTAAAGATTTAATTATTTTTTCTGAATTTTTAAAAGAGATTCGATATAAAAATAGGTTTTTTTTAGACGATGCTTCTGAGAAATTCTGTAATAATATTATAAAATACGCCAAAATGTTTAAGACGCGTGAATTTATTAAAGGCGAACAGTTCTATAGAGCAAGAATATATGAGTTTAATTCAAGTGCACATTTTTCTATTGATGTAATGAGTGCACCACCTCCAGAAAAAGCTACCCACGGCAGACTTAATCCCGTCGGAATACCTTACTTGTATTTAGCTAATAATAGCAATACTGCTATAGCTGAAGTCAGACCTTGGGTGGGTTGCAATATAACAATTGCAAAATTTGTTCTAAATCGGACAATAACTCTTATTAACTTTTCAAGTGCTTTATCTTTAGAAGAATTAAATAAGATGAATTTCGAAAAATATGAAGGTGCTGAGCTTACATGGCGTGAACTTATTTCATGGTTGTTTTCTGCACCTTTTGATCCAAGAGATGATACAGCATATATGGCGACGCAATATTTGGCAGAAAAGATTAAAAAAGAGGGGTTTGACGGAATTCTCTATGATAGCGCATTGGCTTCAGGAGGTTACAATATTGCGTTATTTGATAAAAATAATGCAAGTGCAGACAAACTTTACAAAGCGAGTGTCAAAAGAATATCTTACGAGAACGAAATACTAGACATAAAAGACTAAGAAGAAAATACGAAGAGTATAATGCAGTAGCAATCAAAAAAAATACATTTTATAGATAGAATAGCTTCTTAAGTAATTACTCGCATTCTCGAATTATTCATACTTTCTCAAAAGAGGCCGTAAACTGTGCCCAACATTAGCTCTGAAACCCTTTTTCATTTCACTCAAAGTTGCGACAATCTCAAGGGGATATTAAAAAACGAATTTTATCCAAAATATTCTCTCGAGGCCTTAGAATTTAAAGGCAAAAACAGAGCCGAATTTGCATATCCTATGGTATGCTTCTGTGACATACCATTATCTCAAGTAAAAGAGCATCTTAAAACATACGGTAATTATGGGATTGGAATGTCAAGAGAGTGGGTATTATCTAAAGGTTTAAATCCTGTGATGTATTTGAGAAAAGATTCAGAGCTATCAAATTGGCTATGTTGTGTGATGGAAAATTCTACTCCGCTAAGTGCAGCTGAAGATTCCAATGCAAGGGGAATTAAAGGCGGGATACTATATTTACTCAGGCATATAAAGCCATTTGAAGGGATCTCAAACAGGATAGGTAAAAACACCCTTGTTAAATTTTATAATGAGAAAGAATGGAGATATGTTCCGTTTCAAAATTACGAGAATGGAAAAGAAATTTTAATAACAAGCTTAAAGAAAGATGAATATGAAAATGTTGAGCTACTTAGGAAAAAACATACAGAACTAGAAAAGCTTAAGCTTGGCTTTGCTCCCACAGATATTAAATACATAATCGTTCATAAAGAAAATGAAATACTTGATATGGTGAATTACCTAGAAAATATAAAATTACCCAAATATGATACCAAAACAATAAAGATTCTGACATCAAGAATAATTACTAGCGAACAAATTAAAAAAGATTTTTAAAAAAGATCAAAAACCAACAATGAAAACTCGATTTCTGGTTATGAAGGCTCACGAGGATCAATAGTGGCAGGAAGGCAATAAAAGTTTTCACTTAACATATGGCCATCTTTAAAAAGTACTATATAGCTATCATAGGGGGTCTTCCCAACCTCTTCTATTAATTTGTTATCCTTTTTGAAAATATTACTTGCTATCTCATAATCCTCACATTTTTGATTCTCACATTCATTTTTTCCTTCAAAGGCTTCATGAATCTGCCAATTTAAAGATTTTTCAAAAGTTTTAAGATTCGTAATTTCTTTTTTGCTCCATAAAACCCATGCGCTCTCAGCAAAAAGAGTTGTGGAACTGATAAAAAAATAAAAAATAGCAATACACCATTTTGAAATATTTTTTATCATACTAAATTGTACCTCATTCGAAACAAGAGTCAATCTGTTCACCCCAAGCATTTGTGCTAAAATCGTGATAAAAAATCCCAAAAGGGGCATAAACAGGCAAGGCAATCAATTTCATTGTAACTCATCTAACGCTTTGATCTATAAGTCAAAACGGGAAACCAGACCATAAATCAAGGGGTTAGAAAAAACTGTTGTTTACAACTCAAAATCCTGTGGGGTAACACCCGTGTCGGTTCGAGTCCGACCTCCGGCACCAGATTTTCCTTCTTAGAATCAGTCAGTTACCCTTTTCACTCTCAACACACAACATCTTCCCGCGCGGGATTTTTTATGCCGCGGCACTTTGCCTGAACTTGCCCGTCTGCTGACTCGCCTTCTCCGGCAATGGCCTCATGGAATCGCCTTATCCACTATATTACGAAGACACGTCTTCCCCTAAACAAGGGATAGAATAATTTTTGCGCTATTTCTTTTATAAAACAGATGAATACGATTTTAGGGGTTGAAAAAATGCAGTATAAGGTGTAAGCGTTATATCGTCGGCCTTAGATTAATCAAAACCAAATAAAGATTGAAGGAGCGAAACAGTGAAAAGCCTCAAAAACAAAAAAATCCTAAATATTTTTCTATTCAGCGTGATTTTTGTTTTTGCGATTAATAAAGGTTATACGGCAGAGACACAGGCTACTGCAAGCAAGCCAGTAAAAATCAAAGGTGAACAAGAGATACTCGTCGCAAGGGATGTCAGCGGAGGCAAAATGCTTTACACCCCCAGATGGTGTGGCAGTAACGCCCTTCTTTTTAAGACCTCTGGCGGTATCGAGCTTATAGATATTATAAGCAGAAAAAAGGTCAAAATAAGCTCTGATCAGGACGACGAACCGCTAAATTGCACCCCCGACGGCAAATGGGTCTTCTATCACCGATGGAGTAGAGACCTCTTCTTCCCAAATATGGGTTTTGATGAGTCTACTTATGATGAGTCTACTGGCATGGACGCAGACCTGGCTCCCCCATTGCTTAAGATCAACGAGGTCTACCGTTATGAGGTGGCTACCGGCATCAGACAGAAATTTGCGATTACAAAGGATTTTGGCCCCACACATAATATGGTATCGCCGGACGGTAAGAAGTTTTTACTCGGGCCTGAGTGTCATCTCGTCACGGCGAATGCGCCGATGTCTAACTATGTATGGTTCAACGGCGATATCAGGAGGATGGATGAACCGGTATGGTTCAAGGATTCCTCCGGCGTGACTGCATTTGTGCCGGGCCGCCTTGGGATAGAATTTTTCGGTGAGAACGGTTGGGTAAAAACTTTTGATCTATGGAAGCCCGGCACCGGCATATCCAATTCATCCCTGAAAGTCGACCTTGAAAACAGGATTTATTTCGTGACAACGGAAACCGCCCTCGAAATGTCGGAAGGTATTCTGCCTCAACTGCGCGGGAACTATCTGCTCCACCGCTGCGTCATCAAATCCACGGACCTCGTCTGTGAAAAGATAATGGTGCGTAAAAATCTCGGCCCTTTCGACGTATTGCCTGACGGGGATATCATCTTTGAATTAATATACGACAAAGGCTTACACCGTTTTTCTCCCGGAAAGACCGGTGACGAACTCGAAATAGACGCACAGTACGGGGGTGATACTTACGATAGTGTCCATGTGATAGGTGTCTCCCCAGACGGAAAACGGTTTGCATTTGAAAGGTTCAAAGAGACTGCCGTGTTTGAAGGAACAGTAAAGGCAGATAATTATTTCCGCTATGACCTTTTTGTTATTGAGATAACAGATGATCAAGGAGGACGGCCATGAAAAAAACACTTAAGCTCGTGTTTACCGAGCCTGTCGGCAAGGAAGTCATGGTAAATGAAAAATACGGCAAGTTCGGCGCGCAGCGGCCTTATGGCTCGCACATCGGAGTGGATTTCTTGGCCAAGCTTGACGAAGTATACGCCTGCGAAGGCGGACGGGTCGTATACTCCGATAACAGAGCGGGGTCGGAAAATAAAGCCAACTACGGGAATGTCATCGTCATCGATCATGACCCTGATGCGGGAGAGGACCAGCGCCATATATATTCCCTCTATGCTCATCTTGACAGCATATCAACCTCCACAGGTACGAAGGTTAAAAAAGGGAGCGCAATCGGGATTTCCGGCAATACCGGGACAACATGGTATTACAAGGGAATGAAAAGGGGTTTCCATCTTCATTTCGAGATAATCGATTCTCAGAGGGGATTCGACTTCAGCGGAGGCTGGCCAGGGGATTTACGCCCCGGGGACCGCAAAGACCCAATGAAATATATCGGTCACATCGAAACCATAGAGTACGACTTTGCCGAAGAAGAGATAGGCAAAATCCGTGACAGCCTCGATATCGAACCGGTTATAGACCTGGAACGCGGGATTTGCCGCTTCGATCTGTATCTTGACGGCAGGAAAGTGGGATTCTTCGATAAGCAAAACAAGGAAGTCAGGGCGAGCCTTACCCCCGGGGAATTGGATAGGATACTGGGAGACCATGCCTGAAGTAAAAGAGTCTTTCATGTAAAAAGTCAAGCTATCCGGATAGCCACTCCCGGCCAGTTGAGCCCGAATGAAATGCACGGAATTGTATTAATTTTGTAGTAGAATTGGCAGCTGTCTTTAGACTCTGTAGCCTCTTTGGACTACCTGTAAAACCTTCCAACCCCCTATTTCATAAGGCAAAACGGGAAAATCAAGCCTGATATCAGGGAGTTGCGTTTTTAGGCTTTATTGCCCTCAAAATCCTGTGGGGTAACACCCGTGTCGGTTCGAGTCCGACCTCCGGCACCATTTTAAAAACAAATAAGATAATGATATGGACTCGAACGGCGTTCGAGCGCCGAGCAGGTGCGAGGATGAGGCGTTCCGGGAGGAAC
>JACOUO010000012.1 GCA_016177845.1 Deltaproteobacteria bacterium
AGTCTCCAATTGAGTTAGAACTCAGATCATCCTTCGGCGGTATTTGTTTTGCAATATTAAATGGTTACAGCCATAACGGTTTTAAGTGCGATTGCCATGTGTCTGATGATGAGCTTAAAACATCCAAACCCCCAAATAAAGTTAAAAATCTCCGCAGATTCCATGTTCCAACTTCCTAAAGTGTAGGGCATTGGCGGAAAGTAGGCCCTCTGGTTCCCAGAGCAGAGGGGGAAGAAGTCACTACCAGTTTAAAAGCTGGACCTGGGACATCAACGGAAACAGAAGCGATGCTGTTCCTGTAAGCTCAGCGCAGTCGGGAAACGCAGACCTTATCAACACGTGCTACATCAACCCTTCAAAGGGAACGCACACGCTCTATACGCTTGCTTTCGATCTCGACGCCCACCGAGCGGATTCAAAATGGAAGACAAAAGATGGCAAGCTCAAGTGGGCGAAGATCAAACGCCTCCTTAAAGAGAAGTATCCTGAGCTTCTTGGTTACATTTTCGCAGTTGTAAAGTCGACGGGTGGCAAAGGCTTTAGGGGCGGGTCAAGCGAGCATGCGTGATCCTGAGCGAATAGCGAAGGTGAGCGTACATTTTCACTGGCCTCTCTTCCTACCCGTGAGTATGCTGGTTGCAAGATAGGAGCAAGACAAAATGTTAATGGGCATTCGGTTGCAAGCACATCCAACCAGTCAGCAAAAGCTTGTCCTGAGTCAATGGATGGGTTGTGCTCGTTTCATCTGGAATGCCAAGTGTGACGAGGACAGATATCTTGGGGCATTTGCCCGCAAGTATATGCCTATAGGCACCTACGCTCCTATCGATCAGAAGTTTTCCCAGTACAAGGATGATAATCTATCGCCGTGGCTAGGCAAATGTCCGAGCCAGATTCTGCGTAATTCTGCTGTCAACTGGTATCAGACTTATCAAAAGTTTCTAAAAGGCGATTGTGGCAAGCCTAACAGGAAGAAAAAGTCCGATGGTGGGAGTATTCACCTAACACAAGAGGTCTTTAGATTCGAAACGTGCGAGGATGGAGTTACTAGGCTTTTCATTGGTACGAAAACCAATAATATTGGCTATCTTTCCATCAAGAATCACGGTTCGTATCAGATTCCAAAATCCATCTATATCAAAAAACGCCACGGCGAATATTGGGTTTCTTTTTGCTACGAAGATAGCTTAGACGAATCAAACCTTCTAACCCAAGAGGAAAATCTAAAGTATCTTCGTGATGCTGATCGAAGCTTCCTAGAAAATCAACCGTCGGGATTGATAGGGGAGTTGCACGTCCAGTCCAAGCTGGTACTGAGATGTTTGATCTTACTCCAGAGCAGAAGAAGAATAAGCTTGGCAAGGAGCAATACCTAAAGAGATATCAAAGAAGGCTGTCTAAGCAGAAAAAAGGCGCAAAAA
>JACOUO010000014.1 GCA_016177845.1 Deltaproteobacteria bacterium
AGGGGGTATTGGGAAGGGTGAAGATATTTAATCCTCCCCCCTCTTCCTAATCAAGCCGTCATTCCCGAACGTCTCTATCGGGAATCTACTTTTAAAATACTGGATTCCCGCTTTCGCGGGAATGACAATTACTAAACCTGTTATCGCGGGCAGGGCGAAGCAATTTGTTTGTCCCCCTCACCCCTGCCCTCTCGCGTAAGGGGAGACGGAAAAATAGATTTTTTACGGGAAAAATCCTTTTTCTCAATCCCGTTCATAAAATGAACGAGCCCCTTGACCTTTGTTCCTGTCTATGGTATCGTTCATTTTATGAACAATAAGGACGAACAGGCAGACGACTACCGCTCGCTTCTACTCCTTGACGAGATATCCAAAAATGACGAGCTTACTCAGAGAGACCTGAGTAAAAACCTCGGGGTCGCGCTCGGCCTTATCAATTCCTACATAAAAAACCTCGCTTCAAGGGGGTTTATCACTGTTTCCGCAATACCCAAGAAAAGATACAAATATTACCTGACCCCGACCGGATTCGCTGAAAAAACACGGCTCACATACCAGCACCTTCAGAACTTCACTAACCTCTACCGTGTCGCAAGGCGGGATTTTCATACACTTTTTCAAAATGTACGCAGTTCAATGATAAAAAAGATAGTATTCTGCGGCGTTGATGAGGTCACTGAAATTGCCTTTCTTTCACTTAAAGAGGCTGAGCTTGAGCTTGCGGGAATAATCGATAAATACCCTTCTAAAAAGAAATTTTTCGGTCACGATGTGCTTTCCATTGAGGGCATAAAGGATATTGATTACGATATTGTTGTCATAACCTGCTTTCAGGGCGGAGGCCAGCTAAGAGAGGGCCTGCTTAGCGCAGGTGTTGCCGGCCACAAGATATATGACATAAGCGTTGAAGGCTGGCTTAAGAAAATCGAGCATCATCCTTAATATGGCGTTTTTTAAGCCGATATTACTATGATGAGGTTGCAGCCCTAACGCTTAAGATGTAAACTTTACAGTTCGGGTCAAAAAACGATTTTTTATTGGAGAGATTATGCTTAAAGACAAAAGGATCGTTGTAACGGGTGGGGCAGGCTTCCTCGGGTCTTTCGTAGTGGAGAAGCTGAAAGAACGGGGATGCAGGGAAATATTTGTCCCAAGGAGCAAGGATTATAATCTCGTACAATCAGATGCCTGCAAAAGGCTGTATAAAGACGCAAGGCCTGACATAGTGATACACCTTGCCGCAAAAGTCGGCGGCATAGGCGCAAACAGGGAAAACCCCGGCAGCTTCTTCTATGAGAACCTTATGATGGGAGTGCAGCTTATTGAAGAGGGTAGGCTCTACGGCCTTGAAAAATTCGTCGCCCTCGGCACGATTTGCGCTTATCCGAAGTTCACGCCCGTTCCCTTTAAAGAAGAAAACCTCTGGAACGGATACCCTGAAGAGACAAATGCCCCTTACGGGCTTGCCAAGAAGATGCTCCTTGTCCAGTCAGAGGCATACAGACAGCAGTACGGGTTTAACAGCATCTACCTTCTTCCGGTAAACCTTTACGGCCCAAAGGACAATTTTGACCCGAGCTCATCCCATGTGATACCTGCCCTGATAAAGAAGTGCTTTGACGCAATGCAGGAGGGCGCGGACTCCATTACCGTATGGGGCACAGGAAGGGCCACAAGGGAATTCCTCTATGTAGAGGACGCGGCTGAAGGAATAGTGCTGGCAACGGAAAGATACGAAAAGAGCGACTCGGTAAACCTTGGGGCAGGTTTTGAGATATCCATTAAGGACCTGATAATGCTTATCGCCAAACTTACAGGCTTCAAAGGCGAGATAATATGGGACTCCACAAAGCCTGACGGACAGCCCAGAAGGTGCCTTGATACGACAAGGGCGGAGGCGGAGTTCGGCTTTAAGGCAGGAACAGGTTTTGAAGAAGGCCTTAAAAAAACAATCGAGTGGTACAGGAACGCAAGGACTGAAAAAATTCTCTAAGAGGATGCGCCGATGGAAAACAGCAAAAACATGAAAGCCCTTGTACTTAGCGGAGGCAAAGGGACAAGGCTCCGCCCGCTGACATACACGGGCGCAAAGCAGCTTGTTCCGATAGCAAACAGGCCTATACTCTCTTATGTCTTCGACAATATAGCGAAGGTGGGCATAAAAGAAGTCGGGGTGATAATCTCGCCTGAGACAGGGGCCGAGGTAAAAGAGACCATCGGCGACGGCTCAAAATGGGGGATATCCATAGAATACATACTGCAGAGCGAGCCGAAAGGGCTTGCGCATGCGGTGCTGATAGCGCAGGATTTTTTAGGCGACGACCCCTTTGTAATGTACCTTGGAGATAACCTCATCGGGTGCGGTATCGAGAAGTTTGTAGATACATTCCATACGACAAAGGCCGACGCAGTGATACTGCTTAAGCCTGTTGACAACCCTCAGGCGTTCGGAGTGGCGCAGGCCGACAGTACCGGCAAGATAATCTGCCTTGAAGAAAAACCCAGGGAGCCGAAGAGCAATCTCGCGCTTGTCGGCGTATACATATTCTCAAATGAGATACACAAATCCATTGCAAGGATAAAGCCTTCCCCAAGGGGAGAGCTTGAGATAACGGATGCCATACAGAACCTGATAACAGTGGGCAAACCCGTCCACAGCCATGTGCTTGATACATGGTGGCTCGATACCGGAAAGAAAGACGACCTGCTTGCGGCAAATACAGTTGTCCTTGATGAATGGTTCAAGAGAAATATAGCAGGCAGCGTTGACTCAGCCTCACAGATAACAGGCAGGGTAACGGTAGAGGCAGGCGCGGTCGTAAGGAACAGCACCTTAAGAGGCCCGATTGTAATAGGGTCAGGGTCAATAGTAGAGGACAGCTTCATAGGGCCGTTTACAAGCATCGGCTCTGATACGAAGATAACCAAATCAATAATAGAGCATTGCGTGATTCTCAACGGGGCTGAGATAAGCCATATAGACAGGCTTGAGGACAGCCTCATAGGAAGAAAAGCAAAGGTAAATAAATGCCATCATAAACATGAGGCTCTGCGTCTTATGATAGGTGATGATTCCGTGGTGGAGGTATAAGACATGTTTAAGGATGGTGAGATACTTGGGGTTGAGGTAAAAAAGCTCAACAGATTTTCGGATGACCGCGGATGGCTCATGGAGCTATTTCGCCATGATGAGCTTAAAGAGGAATATATTCCGGCAATGACATACATATCCCAGACAAAGCCGGGGGTGGCAAGGGGGCCGCACGAGCATATCGACCAGGCGGATTACTTCTGCTTTGCCGGGCCTTCTACATTCAAGGTCTATCTGTGGGATAACAGGCCTGAATCAAAGACATATATGCATAAAATGGTATTTACCGCAGGCCATGAGAGCCCGATGGTTGTCATAGTGCCTAAGAAAGTCGTGCACGCATATAAAAACATCGGCGACATGGATGGCCTTGTCATCAACTGCCCGAACAGGCTTTTTAAAGGTGAGGGCAAGAAAGACCCTGTTGATGAAGTCCGTTATGAGCACGATGTAAATTCACCCTATAAGTTGGACTGATGAAGATAATAATAACCGGAGCAAAAGGCCAGCTTGGAAGCGACCTCGTGCCAAGGCTCAACATGGCAGGCCATGAGGTAATTGGCTTTGGCTCAAAAGAGCTCGATATAACCAGCGCGGATAAGACCTTAAAGGCAGTAAAGGATTTAAGCCCGGAATGCATTATAAACTGCGGCGCCTATACCAAGGTAGACCTTGCCGAGAAAGAAAAGGAGAGCGCGTTTGCCGTGAATCAGACAGGCGCGGCAAACCTTGCAGATGCCGCGGAGGCCGCAGGTGCGGCCCTCATCCATGTCTCTACGGATTTTGTTTTTGATGGAGATAAGGCGACCCCGTACAGCGAGACTGATAAGACCAACCCCTTGAGCGTTTACGGGGCCTCAAAGCTTGCGGGAGAGGAAGAGATAATAAAACGCACTGACAAGCACTTTATAGTGCGTACATCGTGGCTTTACGGCACAGGCGGTAATAATTTTGTAAAGACGATTTTAAGGCTTGCGGCTGAAAGGGAGTCTTTAAGGATAGTATATGACCAGGCAGGCTCACCCACATGGACAGCAGACCTTGCCTCTGCACTCCTTAAAATTGTAAAGAGCGTTGAGACAGGCGAGAAGAAATACGGAGTTTATCATTACTCAAATGAAGGCGTTGCGAGCTGGTATGATTTCGCACATATGATACTGGAAGAGACGGCCCGAAGGACAGACCTTAAATGCAGGAATCTTGAGCCGATACTTACTGCCGAGTATCCGACCCCGGCACGGCGGCCTGCTTATTCGGTATTCAATAAGTCAAAGATAAAAAAAGAATTCGGGATTTCAATACCGCACTGGAGGGTGTCGCTCCGCGGCATGATAAACGAACTATACGGAGGCGCTGATGCGTAAGATGCTCGTTACGGGAGGGGCAGGCTTTATCGGGAGCAACTTCGTGCTCCTTACCAGAAGGCTGCACCCCGAAGATAAAGTATTTGTTCTGGATAAACTCACATACGCCGGAAATCTTGAGAACCTCAAAAGCTTATCCGATGATAAGAACTGCATATTTGTAAAAGGCGACTTGAATGATTTCGATTTGCTTGACAGTCTCTTTGAAAAAGAGGGGATAGATACAGTCGTCAACTTCGCGGCTGAATCCCATGTTGACCGCTCCATTCTCGGGCCAAAGGCATTTATCGAGACAAATGTGAACGGAACATTTACCCTGCTTGAAGCTGCGCGCAGGAACTGGAAAGATTTTCAAAATAAAAAATTCCTCCATGTATCAACCGATGAAGTCTACGGCTCATTGGGCGATACAGGCTTTTTTACGGAAGAGACAGCGTATGCGCCGAACTCACCTTATGCAGCGAGCAAGGCGTCCTCAGACCACCTTGTAAGGGCATATCACCATACATACGGCCTTTCCGTTGTCACAACCAACTGCTCAAATAATTACGGGCCGTACCAGTTCCCGGAAAAGCTTATTCCGCTGATGATACTCAACGCGCTCAAGGGAAAACATCTGCCGGTCTATGGTGACGGGCTCAATGTGCGCGACTGGCTTTTTGTGGAAGACCACTGCAAGGCAATAGACATCGTGCTGGAGAACGGAAAGCTTGGCGAGACTTACAACATCGGCGGAAATAACGAGTGGAAGAATATCGATATAGTAAACCTTATCTGCGAAATCCTGGATGAGAAGATAAAGTCGGATAAAACACTTGCTGAACAGTATCCCTTTGAAGGGAGCAGAAAAAAGCTCATCCATTTTGTAAAGGACAGGCCCGGCCACGACAGGAGATACGCCATAGATTCAGGCAAGGTGCAGAGGGAGCTTGGCTGGAGGCCTGAGGATAAATTCGAGACAGGCATCAGAAAGACAATAGACTGGTACATAAACAACCGCCCCTGGTGGGAAAGAATAATATCAGGGCAGTACATGGACTACTACGAAATGCAGTACAAAGAAAGGCTTGTGAAGTAAGGTGGACTCATCGGTAAAAAAGGCTAAGGAGGCGGAAATGGTCATGCAGAAGGGTTTTACCATTTGGTTTACCGGGCTTTCCGGCGCGGGTAAAACTACCCTTTCAAACCTGCTCCACCACAGGCTTCAGGAAAGAGGAGTGACAAATGTCGAGGTGCTTGACGGTGATGTCGTAAGGACTCACCTTTCAAAGGGGCTCGGCTTCACAAAAGAGGATAGGGATACCAATATCAGAAGAATCGGCTGGGTAGCCCACCTGCTTACAAAACATAAAGTGCCGAACCTTGTCTCCGCCATATCCCCGTATAGGGAAGTAAGGGATGAGGTAAGGATGATGGTAGAGCATTCGGGCGGCAAGGGCAGCTTCATAGAGGTCTTTGTGGATTGTCCCGTATGCGAGTGCGAGAAAAGGGATGTAAAAGGCCTTTACGCCAAAGCCCGCAAGGGAGAGTTAAAACAGTTTACAGGCATAGACGACCCCTATGAAGAGCCGCACAGGCCAGAGGTACACATCAGGACGAATGAAGCTACGCCTGATGAGGGTGTTGAGATGATAATAAACCACCTTAAAACACACGGGCTGATCTAATTCGGGCCGGATGAGTTAAAGATGTCTGAAGTAATCGTAATAGAGCCCAAAAAGGGCTGGATACCTGTCAACCTCCGTGAGATATGGAAGTACCGTGAGCTCCTCTATTTCCTCGCCTGGCGTGACATCAAGGTAAAATATAAGCAGACTGCCCTTGGCATCATATGGGCGGTATTGCAGCCTGTGCTTGCAATGCTTATCTTTACGGTCCTTTTTGGCAGATTTGCGGGTATGCCCTCTGACGGTGCGCCTTACCCGATATTCGTCTATATCGGGCTCCTGCCGTGGAACTACTTTGCGGCTGTGCTGGGGCTTTCCACCAATAGCCTTGTGTCAGGGGCCAACCTCATCAGCAAGGTCTATTTCCCAAGGATAATAATACCGGCAAGCTCAGCGATAGCCGCTCTCCTTGACCTGGTTATCGGCTCTGTCGTGCTTGGAGTTTTAATGGTTTACTACGGAGTGCATTTAAGCTCCGGGATACTGCTTGTCCCAGTACTCATCTTTATTACCCTTATGAACGCCATCGGCTTTGGCATCTGGTTCTCCGCGCTTAATGTAAGGTACAGGGATATCCAGTATGCCATTCCTTTTTTAATCCAGATTTGGATGTTTGCCACTCCCGTTATATATCCGAAAACCCTTTTAGAAGGGCAGTGGGGCTGGCTCCTTCTTCTTAATCCCATGTCAGGCGTTATCGAGGCGTTCCGCCCTGCTGTGCTTGGGCATCTGCCTATCCCGTGGCAGGCGCTCGGCATATCAACGGCAGTCGGTTTATTTGTGTTTTTATCAGGCATTTTTTACTTTCGCCGCGTTGAGCGGCACTTCGCGGATGTGATTTAAAATGAAGCCGATTATCAGCGTAAGCAATATTTTTAAGCAGTATGAGATAGGCAGAAAGTCCTCTTACGGGAGCCTCCGAGAAGAGATAATGCAGACCCTTGCCGCCCCTTTCAGGGGAGGAAAGGAAAAGCAGGATTCTGTCTGGGCGCTTCGCGATATTTCCTTTGATGTGAAGGAAGGCGAAGTATTAGGCATTGTCGGCAGGAACGGGGCAGGCAAATCAACCCTGCTGAAAATACTGTCAAGGATAACCGAGCCCACATCAGGCCGCATCGAGATGAGGGGCAGGGTGGCAAGCCTGCTTGAGGTAGGCACAGGCTTTCACCCGGAGCTTACGGGCAGGGAAAATATATTTTTGAACGGCGCGCTCCTTGGCATGTCGAGCGCTGAGATAAAGGCTAAGTTCGATGAGATAGTGGCGTTCGCTGAGATTGAGAAGTTCCTTGATACTCCGGTTAAGAGGTACTCAAGCGGAATGTATGTGAGGCTTGCCTTTGCGGTGGCCGCGCACCTTGAGCCGGAGATACTGATAATAGATGAGGTGCTTGCGGTAGGTGACTCGGTATTCCAGAAGAAATGCATTGATAAGATGATAGAGGTGAGCAGGAAGGGAAGGACCATTTTGTTTGTCTCTCATAATCTGGCTGCGGTAAAGGCGCTTTGCACAAAAGCTGTTTTGCTTTCGGCAGGGGAGCTTAAGCTGAATGCCTCTGTTCAGGATATCCTTGATGCCTATGTGGGAGAATCCCAACTATCGGGCAGAGAAATTGATTTAACAGGCCTGAAGAGGCATGGATACCCTAATGAGTTGATCTTTGAAAAGATTACATTTCTGGATTTTCCGATTGTGTTTGGCAGGCCTATCAGGTTCAAAGTGAGATTAAAGAGCACTGGCTCGAAGAACGCTTTTCCTGATATCGATTTCGGGATCGCTATCACGGACAAGAATAATAATACTCTTATTCACTGCAGCAACAGGTTTATAAGCAGAAGATTCGACCATGTTTCAGATGATGAAGAATATTTTTTTGAGATTGAAAATATTATAAACCCGAATGTCTATTACCTTACCTTTTTCATCAGGAGCAGGGATGAGATTCAGGATTGGATCACGAATGCGGTGAAGATAGAGATAGAGGACGGTAATCCGTATCGTTATACTGATACGAAACAGATACAAGGCGCTATTCTGCCAAAATTTGATATCACTTCAACGAGAACTGCCATATGAAAAGAGCTATAGCAAAAATATTGAACTACGGTTTTGTCAGGATTGTGGGCAAAGAGAGGATGAAAAAAATAATCCCGACCCTTGCAGGGCTTTCTGATATAGACCTGATGACATTGGCCTACAATTCAATGGGCATTTTAAAATTCGGAAATGAATTCGAAAGCGGAGAGCATTTTTTTGTCAGCAAGGTGCTGAAGGATTATCTGAAAGCCCCTGCGCCGGTCCTTTTTGATGTGGGAGCGAATATCGGAAAATATGCTCAGATGCTTTCGAGGGAATTTCCTGAAGCAAAAATTTTCTCATTCGAACCGAACAGAAATACATTTGAAATTCTAAAACAGAATATAAAGCAAAAAGCAGAATGCGTAAATGCCGGGTTGGGCTCCGAGCCTAAGACAGGAAAGATATATACATACGCAGAGAGCGTGACAAGCTCCCACGCAAGCGTCTATAGCGATGTATTCAAGGTATTCCACGGGGCTGACAAGATAGTTGATATTGATTTTGAGATGATTACAATAGATGCATTTTGCGCTCAAAAGGGAATAAAGGAAATTGACCTTTTAAAGATCGATACCGAAGGCAATGAGCTTGAGGTGCTCAAGGGCAGCCGGAGAATGTTATCTGAGGACAGGATTAAAATACTCCAGTTCGAATTCGGCGAATGCGATGTGTTCTCAAGGGTCTTCCTGAGGGATTTTTATGAGATGCTGCCAAACTACAGGATCTACAGGCTGGATTCCAAATCCCTTATTCCTTTGTTTGAGTATAATTCCGCAAATGAGATATTCCGTTTCCAGAACTTTGTGGCGATAAACAGGAAATTAGCGGACAGGTGATGTCAATTAAACAAACTATAAAAAAAGCGCTGCCTCCCGTTGTTTTGGAGGCAATGACTATTCACGGCATAGCCAGGCTTGAAAAGCTCGTCTGTCAAAAAAATGAGGCCGTGATAAAAGGCCTGCTAAATGGCGCAAGACCTATAAAAATAGAGATTGGGGCTGGCAAGGACAGGGGGATGGAGGGCTGGACTTCAGTTGACATGAATGACGACTGCGCCCTGAACCTTGACCTGCTTAAACCGATACCTTTTCCTGATGACAGCGTAAGCATGATCTATTCTTCACATGTGCTGGAGCATTTTAAGATTTCAGAAATTTTCAGCCTGTTAAGCGAGTGTAAAAGGATCTTGAAGCCTAATGGTATTTTCAGCGCGGCCGTGCCAAACGCGAGGATTTATATAGAGGCTTATCAGAACCCCGGTGCGTTTGACCCTGAAAAATTTTGCGGGCACAAGCCGGCGTTCAATTATAATTCGAAAATAGATTATCTGAATTACATGGCTTATATGGACGGGCATCACAGGTACATGTTCGATGAAGAGAATATTTTAGCGATCCTGAAAAAAGCAGGGTTTAAGAATCCGAGGTTAAGGGAGTTTGACCCGGAACTGGATTTAAAAGTTCGCGACTCTCAATCAATTTATGTGATTGCGGAGAAGTAGAAATAAAGGGTTTAGGGCATTGAAGATATCCTTTGGAATAATAGTTCATAATGGCGAGCCCTTTATTAAATATCAGATTGAGAACCTCTATCCGTTTGCTCATGAGATCCTGATAGTGGAGGGAGCGGTAGAAAAATTCAAACATGCTTCTACGCCCGAGGGCCATTCTAAAGATGATACCTTGGAGGTTATTAAAAATTTTCCTGATCCCAGTTCTAAGATAAAGCTTATAACCCGTGAAGGGTTTTGGCCTGAAAAGACTGAGATGTCAAACGCGTATATGGATGCGTGTAGCGGCGATTATATTTGGCAGATTGATGTTGATGAGTTCTACAGAAAAGAAGATATTCAAAAAATAATTTCAATATTGTCTGAAAATCCGGAGATTGAGCAAGTCTCAATAAAAACTTTGAACTTTTGGAGGAGCTTCCAGGCAATAATGCAAGGAGCATCATATGCCTACGGGGCAGATGAATTTATTCGTATTTTTAAGTTCAGGCGCGGTTTGCGATATTTGACGCATAGACCCCCGACGCTTATGGATGAGAACGGAAAAGAATTAAAAATTAAAAAAAGTTTAAACGCCAAGGAGCTTTTTACAAATCATGGAATCGCAATGTACCATTACTCATATGTTTTTCCTGAAGGCGTAAAAAGTAAATCGAGTTATTATGCGCAGATGGGCTGGGGAAAAGGATGTGAGGATGGGCTTAAATGGGCTGAGGATTGTTGGGAAAAATTTCAGAACCCTCTAAGGATACATCTGATAGATTTTCCGCCCTCATGGATTGTTCCTTTCGTGGGCAGGCATCCTGAAATCATTGAAGAAATGTTAAAGGAAATAGATTTTAGAGAAGATAGCTTCATACTGAATTTTTTGAAATCAGATTGGAAAAAATACGCCGAGGCAGGAGAAAGGGCAACAAGCATTTACCTGAAAGCTGAGTCCAGGGAGATAGGCAAATTGAAGGCAGCTGTCTCTATTCTAAAGTTGTTAATGCCCCCAAAAGATTTAATGTCAATTAGAGCGAATAAATCCATATTCAAAACCTTAAAAAGAAGCTTGGCAATTTAAAATGAAATTAACAGAACATAAATTCAAAGAGCTTAAGAGCATTCCTCATTTTTATATAATTCGTTCAGTGGAGTCGATACTCTTGTCGGATTTCATTGATAGGGGAACCGGCCCTTTCCTTGACCTTGGCTGCGGAGATGGGAGTTTTGCAGCAACACTCGGGCTTACTGAAATCTATGGCATAGATATTGATGAGAAGGCAATAAAAGGGACATCTGAAAATGGATATAAGAAAGCAATACTTGCTGACGCAACCAGTACCACTTTCAATGATTTATTTTTTGGCACTGTTTTTTCTAATTGTGCGATAGAGCATATGAACAATATCGACCTTGTCTTGAAGGAGGTCTGCAGAGTATTGAAAAATAAGGGAAGATTTGTTTTTACGGTACCTTCAAAAAGGTTTCTGGATTTCATTAGGCAAGATGAGGTGCTCAAAGATATCGGATTGACTACAGAGGATAGAATTGCAGAGTATAATCTGTTCCACCATCATATGAATATTTTTTCATTGGAGGAATGGGATGCGGTGCTTCAAAAAGCCGGTTTTAAACTTTTGGAATATGAATATTATCTGCCGGATAAAATCGGCAGCTTTGTAGCGAGAATGGACATGTTATACACAATCGATGCTCCAGGGTCAAAAGAGCTTTGCCGAAAACTTGAAAGAGCATATAGCTCATTGAGTAACTTTAAATTTCAAAGAGAAGTAAAGCGATATCTTTCAAACCCTCATTGCGCTAAATCAGGAACTCATCTGATTATAAAAGCGGAGAAGATATGAAAAATATTATAAATAAGAAACGAATTCCAGTGTCCAAACCTTCTCTTATAGGCAGCGAAAAAGATTATGTGCTTGAGTGCATGGATTCCACTTGGATATCTTCCAATGGCAAATACATTGAATTATTCGAAAAAAAATTTGCTGAATATATCGGAGTTAAGCATGCAATATCCTGCTGTAATGGAACAACCGCCCTTCATGTTGCTTTACTGGCCCTTGGGATAGGGCCGGGTGATGAAATTATTATTCCTACACTTACCTATGTTGCCACAGCAAATGCAGTGAAATACACCGGTGCTGTTCCGGTGTTCGCGGACTCTGAATTGGATACATGGAACATAGACCCTGAGAAAATCGAGCCTCTTATAACTGAAAAGACAAAGGCGATTATTGCTGTTCCGCTCTACGGTCATCCTTGTGATATGGATCCGATAATTACAATAGCAAAAAAACACGGTCTTTTTTTGATTGAAGATGCCGCCGAAGCGCTTGGAACAAAATACAAAAATAAATATTGCGGAAGCATAGCCAATATTTCGACTTTCAGTTTCTATGGTAACAAAACCATTACTACCGGAGAAGGCGGAATGGTCGTAACGGATGACGATTCTATGGCAGCTAAGTTACGGCTTTTAAAGGGGCAAGGCATGGATCCTCAACGGAGGTATTGGTTTCCAGTTATAGGTTACAATTACAGAATGACAAATATTGAAGCTGCGATTGGATTTGGCCAGCTTGAAAATATAAATCTTTTTTTAGAAAAAAGGCGGCTTATTGCCGAATGGTACTTTAAGTGCCTCAAAGGAATTAGGGGTGTCAGCCTTCCAATTGAAAAGGATTACGCAGTACATTCTTACTGGATGTACTCTATTTTGATTGAGGAGGAATTTGGAATAAGCAGAGACGAGCTAATGGAGCAGCTTGAAAAATATGGGATTGAGACCCGGCCTGTTTTTTATCCCATGCATATAATGCCTGTTTATAAGGAAGATTCCCAAGAATTGAGAAATGCCGAAGAAATAGCCGCAAAAGGCATTAACCTTCCGACCTTTTATGAATTGGAAAAAGAGGATGTGGAATATGTTGCGGGAGTCTTGAAAGAATTATGCCGATAATAGAAATAGTAAGGCTAAGGGACATTCATCTTTCCGGTCTTCTCGAATTTTTTAAGACAATTAATATTCCTTTATATACTAAGGATTTTTCGCCGCATCCTTTTGACGAGGATAACGCGAAAAGAATATGTTGTTACGGAGGGCGCGACCAGTATTATGGCATTACGCTTGGCGGTATTAACATCATAGGTTATGGGATGCTCAGAGGGTGGGATGAAGGATATGAGATACCATCCATTGGGCTTTGCATCTTAAAAGAATATCAAGGTAAACACCTTGGCAAAACATTTATGAATTTTTTGGAAGCCGCCTCGCTTCTTGGCGGTGCCTCAAAAATAATGTTGAAAGTAAAGAAGGATAATAAAACTGCTAAGGCATTATATGATAAGCAAGGTTTTGTTTTTCAGGAATACAACAATGATTTTCTGATAGGTTATAAATTGCTTTCTACAAGGTGAATTTGAAAAAGGAAAGTTTCTAATGGTAGTGGGTTTTGATCTTACATGGATGAATATTGAGAACAGGCATGGCGGTGTTTTTCAATACGCATTAAGGCTGGTGTCTGCGCTGGTAAAGCATACGGATGTCCATGTGGTTTCTATTATATCCCGGTCAGGGCAAGGTGTCTTTGAATCATTGAAAGTAAACGAAAATTTCAGGGAAGTTTTTCTGGAGCCTTCCTGTTCATTGCTGGATATTATTAAGGTATATAAAATAAATGTGGTACACACACCAGTGCAGAGTTTTCAGAACCTTACTTTTGCCGTGCCAATGATTTCAACCTTGCACGATCTCCAGCCATTCCATTTACCCGAGTTTTTTTCTAAAGAAGAAATAGAGTTGCGTAATTTTTATTATAGGCTCTCTGCAGAATTTGCAGAAAGAGTAATAGTCAGCTTCCATCATGTAAAAGAGGATATTATTAAATTTTACGGGATTCCTTCTGAAAAAATTGATGTTTGTCCCCTGGGAGCAATAGATGTAAATCCGGTTAAAGTTGAGAAATTTTCAAGCATATGCAAAAAATACGGAATACCGGAAAAATATTTATTTTATTCAGCAAATACATGGCGTCATAAGAACCATTTAAATCTCATCAGGGCGTTAAAAATTCTTCACGAAAAGTACGGAAGAAAAATTTCGCTTATTTGTACCGGTCAGAAATATCCTGATTTTTTTCCTGTGCTGGAGGCTGAAATCGAGAAATTAAATTTGCAGGATTTTGTCAAATTTACAGGGTATATTCCTGAGGAGGATGTCAGGCTTCTTTTAAAAAATACCGAGTTGGCGATAATACCTACATTGTATGAGGCAGGGAGTTTTCCTCTAATGGAGGCAATGGCTTACGAGGTTCCTGTTATCTGTTCTAATGTTACCTCACTGCCCGAAACGATAGGAGATACGCGATTTTTATTTGACCCAAACGATGCTGAGCAGATCGCTGAAAAAGCTGCATTGCTTATAAAAGATGAAAAGCTCAGAGAGGCTAATAAAAAAAATTCGAAGGAAAGACGCTTGGGAAACACTTGGGAAAAGACAGTAAATTATTTTTTAGATTCTTACATTAAAGCTATAGAAGAATTTAAAAATGTAGATGTAAAAAAAATGAAAAATAGTATGGAAAAATTTGAGCTTTTATCCAATAAGCTAAATCAGCAAAACAAAGAGTATAATAACGCGCTGCTTAATAGCATGAGTTGGAAAATAACTGCTCCTTTAAGAACTTTTTCCACTTTCTTTGGGACGAAATTTAAAAAGCCTTAAAGGCATATTGCAATGATTAAAATTAGTATAATAACCCCCTCATACAATCAGGGCAAATTTATCGAGGAAACGATAAAAAGCATTCTTTCGCAGGAAGGCAGATTTTTTATTGAATACATTATAATGGACGGAGGCTCGAAGGATAATTCCGTTGATGTAATCAAAAAATACGAGCGGCTGCTCAAAGAAGGAAAATGGGAAATAAAGTGCCTCGGTATAGATTATTTTTGGGTGAGTGAAAAGGATAAAGGGCAGGTCGATGCAATTGAAAAGGGTTTTGCCAGGGCTAAAGGTGAAATAGGCGCGTGGCTTAATTCGGATGATGTTTACCACGACAGCAAAGTGCTTCAGAGAGTGGCTGATGAATTCAGCAGCGACCCCGAATTGAAGATGGTTACGGGGGATGGCAATTTCATTGACAGGGGCGGATGCGAGTTCGGGCTTCATGAGGTTGAAAGGCTGGATTTCACCGAATTGATTTATCTTGATTACCACATCCTTCAGCCTGCGACTTTCGTCAGGAAAGAGATTTATAAAAGCGAGCGCATTGAAAGGTCTTATAATTATTGCTTTGACGCTGAATATTTCATAAGGCTCATCAATAAAGGATACAAATTCAGGAAAATAAAATCATTGCTCGCTTCGTTCAGGATATATCCTGAAATAAAAACTCTCTCAGGTCAGGAGAAAAGCTATTCCGAGTTCCTGGGGATAATAAAAAAATACGGCAATAAACCTTATCATATTTATCTCATCTCAGTGTTTTATAAATACTGGAGCATGGTGCTTAAGAATAAATATCCGAAAGTACGATTGATACAGCTTTCTGCATATGCTCTCAGGATATGCGCTTATAAACTGATTCTTGGAAAAGTAAGATAATGCAGGATAAAAAGAAAAAGGTATTGGTTTTCTATCCTCATAATTTCTATGAGATGAGCTCCGGGACGCACCGCAGGATCTATGAGTTGCTTTCGTATCTCAGGGATAGGAATTTCTCAACAGACCTGCTGAGCCTAAACGGCTTCAGCAACAAATGGAATTCAGGCGACCTTTCCAGAAGAGACCTGTTTGATTCTATAAGGGTCTGCGAATGGAAGCTCTCTTACATGGAAAAGATAAGGCAGGCACGAAGCGCGCAGAACCATGGGCTCTCGGACCTTGTCACTCAGGATTTAAAGAACGCGATTGCGGAGATGGCCTCTGCGGTCGATTATTCATTTATCATAATTACCTACGCCTACTGGGGCCGACTTGCAGAGGTTGATTCCAGAGCAATAAAGATATTCAACTTTCAGGATTTCCTCACTCTTAACACTTATCTTCAAAACCCGGGCGTGGAGTTTGCGCTTGGCAAGATGTTTCAGGACGAAGTGCGGGCAATAAGCAGGTTTGAATACGCTTTAAGCATTTCCGAGGAAGAGACTGTGGCCTTAAGTCCTTTTTGTCCGGGCACGGTTTTCATAAATGCGCCTATTTCCTTTCCAAAGCGGTTTATTGAGAATGCAGGGAGAGATTTTGACATCCTCTTTATAGGCTCTGATAATCCCTTCAATCGTGAAGGAATGGATTGGTTTATGAAGGAGGCTTATCCTCTTCTGCCGCACGATCTAAAGATAGCAGTGGTGGGCAAGATATGCTCCCACGTGGAACAAAAGAAAAATATGACCCGGATACCTTTTCTTGAGGATCTCTCTGAAATACACCGAAAATCGAAGCTGCTGATATGCCCTCTTAAAGGCGGCACCGGGCTCAAGATAAAAGTGATTGAGGCACTCTCCTTCGGGATGCCGGTAGTGACTACATCGTGGGGACTTAAAGGTATTCTGTCAAAAACCGAGAACGGCTGCGTTCTGGCTGAAAGCGGGGCAGAATTCGCCCAGGCAATAATCAGGATTTTGGGTAATGAATCAGAATTTGAAAATTTAAGGCAGCAGGCGCGTATGTTTTTCTCAAAGTATTATTCAACTGAAATGGTGCATGAAAACCTTGATAAGCTTTTCATGCGGGAGCATGGAGCTGTTTAGGTGATGCGATGCGCATAGCAATAAACTTAAGGCTTCTGGTGCCGGGTAAGACCGGCGGCATGGAAGTCTATATCCGCAATCTTCTAAAGCACATGCTTACCCTCGAAAGCGGACATGACTACCTGCTTTTTGTAACGGCTGTGAACAACGACAGTTTTGAATTTCCTGATTCCAGGGTACGCAAAGATATAATCACGCACAGGAACTTCAAGAGAGAGATACCCAGGCGGCTTGAACAGTGGAAGGCGGATATTTATTTTTGTCCGTTGCTTGTGCTTGAGCCCGAAGGCATCAAGATACCGGCAGTTGTAAATATACCTGACCTTCAGCACGAGTTCTTCCCGGAGTTTTTTTCAAAAAAGGTGCTTAAATGGCGCAAGGAAAATTTTAAAAACTCCGCAGACCATGCTGCCGCTGTCTTGACCTTGTCCGGATTTTCAAAGGACACCATAGTAAAATTGCTTGGGGCTGACAGGTCGAAGGTTTATGACATACACCTTGCGGCAGGCGAGGAATATAATTCAGCCTGTGATGAAGACAGGAAAAAAGAGGTCAAGGCAAAGCACAGCCTGCCTGATTTCTTCGGGTTCTTTCCGGCAAATACTTGGCCTCACAAAAATCATCTAAACCTCATAAAGGCGCTGAAAATCTATTCAGAGAAGTATGGCAGTTGTCCGCAGGTCATCCTTACCGGGGCAAGTGATGAGGGGCATACTGCTTTTATGGTCGCGATTAAGGAAAACGGGCTTGAGGAAAAAATAAAATTCCTCGGCTATGTGGAAAAAAATGACATGCCGTATATCTTCAGGAATGCTTCTTTCCTTGTGTTTCCATCCTTGTTCGAGGGTTTTGGGATACCGGTGCTTGAGGCAATGCTGTCGGGGTGCCCTGTTGTGTGCTCAAAGACCACAAGCCTGCCGGAAGTGGCGGGGGACGCGGCAATCTACTTTGATCCGAAAAATCCCGAAGAGATAGCTGAAGGCATCCGCAGGGTTGTAACAGATGGGACGCATAGGGCAAGGCTGGTAAAAGATGGGCTCAGGCAGGCAGCCAGATTCGGTTGGGACAAAACAGCGGCAGAGACATTTAAGGTCTTCAAAAAAATAGAACGCCGCCGCGGCAAAAAAACTTCATCAAAGAAGCCGCTTGTAACCATAATAACTCCTTCCTTTAACCAGGGAAGGTTCATAGAGGAAACTATCTTAAGCGTCCTCAATCAGGATTACTCGAATATAGAATATCTGGTAATCGACGGCGGCTCTAAAGATAACACCCTTGAGATACTTAAAAAATACGAGGGCAGGCTTAAATGGATATCAGAGCCTGATAAAGGACAGGCAGATGCCATAAATAAAGGTTTCAGGATCGCAAAGGGTGAAATAGTCGCATGGATGAACTCTGATGATACATACCTTCCGTTCGCAGTTTCAAGGGCGGTCGAGTGCTTTAACGCCAATCCCGAACTGATGATGGTCTATGGGGATGGATACGAGATAGATGAGCAGAGCAAGGTAATTAGGCAGTTCTCGGCAACTCAGGAATTTGACCTGAAAAAACTTGTTGAGACATGGGACTATATACTCCAGCCCACTGTTTTCATGAAAAAAAAGGCGCTTGATGAAGTAGGGCTTCTTGATATGAACCTTTCGTGGTGCCTGGACTGGGATTTATGGATAAGAATAGGGCAGAAATTCAAGATAGGCTATCTTCCTGATTTATTGGCGGCCTCCCGTCTTTACGGGCAGACAAAGACAAGCACAGGCGGACGAAAAAGGTATAGGGAAATAAAGGCATTATTGCATAAATACGGGGAGAAGAAATTCCCGCCCGGTTATTTTCTATACGGATTTGATTGCATTTTATCTGTATTGAAAAGTAAAATGCCTTCCATCAAATGAGTAAGAGGTTTCCTTGGCTGTAGAGAAAACAAAAACGGTTACGGTCGTTACGCCTTCATATAATCAGGGCAGGTTTATCGAAGAGACCATAAAAAGCGTCATATCGCAGGAAGGGAATTTTTATCTCGAATACCTTATAATGGACGGCGGATCTAAAGATGAGACCGTTGGTATTATAAAAAAGTACGAGGACATTCTGAAAAAAGGCAATTGGCCTGTCAGGTGCAAAGGCATAGATTTTAAATGGGTAAGTGAAAAAGACAAAGGTCAGGCGGATGCTGTCAATAAAGGCTTCAGGGCGGCAAAAGGAGAGATGCTGGGCTGGCTGAATTCAGATGACACTTACATAAACGGGGCGATAGCAAAGGCCCTGAATTACTTCACAGAGCACCCTGACTCAATGATGGTATATGGGGAAGCATACAAGATAAAAGATACGGGAGAGATCATAGAAAGATACTATACGGAGCCTTTTGATTTCAAAAAGCTCGCTGAAGTCTGTTTCATATGTCAGCCATCAGTCTTTCTCAGAAAGGAGGTGGTTGAGGCAGTAGGCTTGCTTGACCCTGAGCTTCATTACTGCATGGATTACGAATACTGGATAAGGATAGCAAAAAAATTTAAAATAGGATATCTGCCGGAGTTTCTTGCCAATACGAGGATATACCTTGAGACAAAGACAATGTCCAAAAGGCTTGAGGTTCATAACGAGATTGTAAAGACAATAAAGGCTCATTACGGATATGTGCCTGCCCTGTGGAAGTTGAGCTACATCGATGCGAAAGTGGAACGGCTCCTCGGAGGCAAAAACGACCTTAAAAATAGCTGTTATTCAAGGTTCAGGGATATTATTGTCAGGTACAAGAATATAATTTCCAAACATTAAAGGTGGGATATGAAAATTCTGGTAACTGGCGGGGCCGGTTATATCGGCTCTCACGCATGCAAGGCGCTGAAGGAAAAAGGTTATGAAGTCGTAGTGCTCGATAATCTTGTCTACGGGCACAGGGGTTTTGTGAAGTGGGGAGTGCTTGAAGAATGCGACCTCTCTGACCGCGCTGCAATAGAAGCGGTATTTAAAAAGCACAGGCCCGAGGCAGTGATGCATTTCGCGGCTTACGCGTTTGTCGGCGAGTCGGTTGAGAACCCGTCAAAATATTATTACAACAATGTCGCAGGCTCTTTGAATCTATTTGATGTGGCAAGGCTAAACGGAGTCAGGCATGTGGTATTTTCATCCACCTGCGCTACATACGGTATTCCCAATTCAGTCCCCATACATGAGGACCACCCGCAAAGCCCGATAAACCCGTATGGCAAGACAAAGCTTGTGATAGAGCAGATGCTTGCTGATTATGACACTGCATACGGGATGAAAAGTGTGAGCCTGCGCTACTTCAACGCGGCAGGGGCTGACCCGGAGAGCGACATAGGAGAGGACCATAATCCTGAGACGCACCTTATTCCGCTGGTTTTGGACGCCGCTTCGGGAAGAAGGCCGCAGATAACGATTTTCGGCATTGATTACGCGACTGCTGACGGTACCTGCGTCCGTGATTATATCCATGTGACTGACCTTGCTGATGCGCATGTCAAGGCGCTTGAGTACCTCTCAAAGGGAGGCGGGACAATTGCCTTGAATCTGGGCAATGGGAAAGGCTATTCTGTAAGGGAAGTAATTGAATCAGCGCGGCAGATAACCGGAAGGGAAGTCCCCGTTGTGGAAGGCAGCAGAAGGGCAGGAGACCCCCCGGGGCTTGTAGGCTCATCTGACAAGGCGAAAGAGATTCTCGGCTGGAGGCCTGTCTTCGGCGAAATAGACAAGATAGTGGAACACGCCTGGAAGTGGCATAAGAAGAGGTTTGGAAATTATAAATAAGAAATAAATTTATTAAATGAGGAATACAGAAGGAGAAATCATGGCTGGCAAAAAAGCATTGGTAACAGGGGTAACAGGGCAGGACGGCTCATATCTTTCAGAATTTCTGCTTGAAAAGGGATATGAAGTCTACGGGATGGTAAGAAGGGCAAGTGTAGAGAGGTTTGACAGGATTGAGCACATAAGGGAAAAGCTCAATCTCATACAGGGCGATCTCACTGACCAGTCCTCGCTTGATGAGGCTGTTAAATCCATCCAGCCTGATGAGGTATATAATCTTGCGGCGCAGTCTTTTGTGCCGACATCATGGAACCAGCCGACCCTTACCGGAGAAGTGACAGGCATGGGCACGACAAGGCTTCTTGAATCAGTAAGGAAGATAAAGCCTGACGCGAGGTTCTATCAGGCATCATCGAGTGAGATGTTCGGCCAGGTGAGGGAAGTGCCCCAGACAGAGCTGACACCATTCCACCCGCGGAGCCCATATGGCGTTGCAAAGGTATATGGCCATTTCATCACCGTAAACTACAGGGAGAGCTACAACCTCTTTGCCTGTTCAGGCATACTCTTTAACCACGAATCCCCGAGAAGGGGCCTTGAGTTTGTCACAAGAAAGATCACCTATAATGTAGCGAAAATAAAACTGGGATTAGCTACGGAACTAAGGCTCGGAAATCTTGACGCAAAAAGGGACTGGGGCTTTGCAGGAGATTATGTTGAGGCGATGTGGCTTATGCTCCAGCAGTCTGCGCCTGACGATTATGTGATAGCCACAGGCGAGACGCACACTGTAAGGGAATTTGTTGAGATAGCCTTTGAGAGCGCGGGGCTTGACTGGAAAAAATATGTGGTCATTGACCCTAAGTTCTTAAGGCCCGCCGAGGTCGAGCTTCTTGTGGGAGACCCTGCCAAGGCAAAGGCAAAGCTTGGCTGGACACCTAAGGTCGGTTTTGTCGAACTTGTAAAGATGATGGTGGATGCGGATATAAAGGCCCTTCAAGGCGACAGCCGGTATCAGGGTATTTCAAAATAGGGGTTTTTAAAAGTGCGCAAAGTACTGATAACAGGAATAGCAGGTTTTGCAGGGTCGCACCTTACTGAGAGACTTCATAAAAAGGCGCAGGTCTGGGGTACTTATATTGACGCCAACCTGAGTAATATCTCAGCCATCCCTGATCTCAATCTCATTAAATGCGAGCTGCTTGATTATACAAGCGTGCTTGAGGCAGTAAGCAGGATAAAACCGGACTGTATCTTTCATCTTGCGGCTCAATCTGCGCCGTCTCTGTCGTATGCCAACCCGGAGGGTACGCTTAAGACGAATATATTTTCGACATTAAATCTTTTTGAGGCAGTGCTTGCGGGCTCTCCCAATTCAACGATACTCAATATCGGCTCAGGCGATGAGTACGGAGAGGTTGACTCCGTACAATTGCCCGTAAAAGAGAGTACGGAGTTAAAGCCTCTTAATCCTTATGCTGTCAGCAAAGTGACCACAGACCTGATGAGCTTTCAGTATTCAAAGACCAGAAATCTAAAGGTGGTGCGCTGCAGGCCGTTTAACCACATCGGCCCGAGGCAGAGTGATAATTTTGTGGCAGCCTCATTCGCGAAACAGATTGCCGAAATAGAGGCAGGCATCAAGCAGGAGAAGGTACTTAAGGTCGGCAACCTTGAGTCATCAAGGGACTTTATAGATGTGCGCGATGTTGTTGCCGCCTATGAGCTTTTAATGGATAAGGGCGAGTACGGAGAGGTTTACAATATCTGCTCAGGCAGGGCAATAAAGATACAGGAGATTCTTGATACCCTCCTTTCTTTCTCGAAGAAAAATATCGAGGTCATACAGGATATCGAGAGGCTTCGCTCCAAGGAATCTCCGGTGGTTTACGGAGACGCGATGAAGATGCAGTCGCTGGGCTGGGCTCCGAAGTATACCCTCAGGGAAAGCCTGAGAGAGCTTTTAGAATACTGGCGGGAGAGGGTCAAAGGTTAGTCAAAAAGTTTTTTAAGCAGGTGCTCTTTTGAGGATTGGCATAAACGCGCTGTATCTTTTGCCGGGCAAGGTCGGCGGAAGCGAGACTTACATAAGAAATCTCGTCAAATGGCTTGTAAAGACAGGCAGACGCAATGAATTCTTTATCTTCATCAATAAAGAGAGCGTCGGCGTATTTGAAAAGATTGCGCCCGGAATAAATGTCATCCTTTGCCCCATAAATGCCTCAAACCGCCCGGTAAGGATTTTATGGGAGCAGATTATGCTTCCTTTGCAGGTAAAAAAACATAAGATAGACATACTCTTTTCAGGCGGCATGACATCTCCTTTTTATTGTCCTGCGCCGTCGTATGTTTCCATCTACGACCTTCAGCATATAAACCAGCCTCAGAATTTTCCGAAGTTTTATCTATGGTTCCTTAGGACCATAATCTATTTGAGCGCAAAGACCAGTAACGGGGTGCTTACGCTTTCAGGCAGGTCAAAGGCCGATATCACCAGGCACTACGGCATTGATGATAAAAGGGTCTGGGTAACATACCTTGCCTCGGACAACAAATCTTTCTACAGGCATTCGGATAAAGAAATCTCCGCGGTGAGAAAGAAGTATAGCCTGCCGGAGAGGTTTATCCTCTATATCGCTTCTTCGCTGCCGCACAAGAACTATGAGCGTCTTTTGGAGGCCTTTAAGACAGTAAAGCAAGGCGAAGATGGCATAAAGCTTGTGCTCATCGGCGCGCGTGATTACGGTTTCGATGTGATACAGAAAAAGATAAAGGAGCTTGAGCTTGAGGATGATGTAGTGTTTCTCGGCTGGCTTCCTTTTGAGGATATCCCGCTTATATACTGCGCATCTGATGTCTTTGTATTCCCGTCTTTGCATGAAGGCTTTGGAATCCCTGTGCTTGAGGCCATGTCATGCGGCGTCCCCGTAGTATGTTCTAAGATAGAGCCTCTGACCGAGGTAGCCGCTGATGCCGCTTATTTTGTCAATCCTCTGGATGCAGGCGATATGGCAAAAGGAATCTCAAGCGTGCTCAGGGATAAAAAGTTGAGAGACAGGCTTATCAAAGACGGGCTTAAAAGGGCAAAGGAGTTCAGCTGGGAGAGAACCGCAAAAGACACTCTTTCAGCCATCTCTTCAGGCAGCGGAGGTAAGGCATGCAAAAGCCTCCAAAGATAAGCATAATAACCCCGTCATTCAATCAGGGTAAATTCATTGAGAGGACGATACTGAGCATCCTCAACCAGAACTACCCGAACCTTGAGTATATCGTAGTAGACGGCGGCTCAAAGGATGAGACGATAACCATTCTCAAAAAATATGAAAAACGCCTGCGCTGGATATCTGAGAAAGACAAGGGACAGTCTGACGCCATAAACAAAGGCATTCGCATGTCCTCAGGTGATATTGTGGCGTACCTGAATTCTGACGACCTCTATGAAAATGGCGCGCTTAAAAAGGTCTCCGGCTATTTCACGGCACAGCCTTCTACGATGTGGGTTACGGGCAGGTGCAGGATAATAGATGAGCACGACAGGGAAAAAAGGGGATTTATAGCGGATTACAAAAATTTTTTGCTTAGCCGATATAACTATAATATACTTCTGGTTACGAACTTCATTGCCCAGCCTGCGACATTCCTGAACAGGAAGGCAATAGACGAGCTCGGGTATTTTGATATAAACCATCACAGGGTGATGGATTATGATTACTGGCTGAGGATAGGCAGGAAGTACAGGCCGGGAATCATAAATGAGGATTTGGCGGCTTTCAGGGTCTACAGCGAGTCCAAGACCTCAAGCGCGTTTAAAACGACATTTCAGCAGGAGCTTGCGGTCTGCAGGCAGTACTCGGGCTCCCGCCTGATAAACGGGCTCCATTACCTTAATTATTTAGGCATTTGCACGGCATATACGGTACTTGATAATATCTCGAAGTTAAAGCGTAAAGAGGGTTGAAAAAACCCCTTAAGAAAGAAGGTGTTTCAGATGGGTGTCGCAGTCAGCAAAAAGGGCAGGAAGAGTAACGGAAAGGTCTACGCCGCGATACTTGCAGGAGGCATAGGAAGCAGGTTCTGGCCTCTTAGCAGGGAGACAACTCCAAAGCAGGTATTGAAGGTAGTAGGTGACGAGAGCCTTTTAAAGTCAACCATAAGAAGGCTCAGCCCCCTTGTTTCTCCTGAAAGGGTCATGATAGTCACAAACTCAAAGCAGGCTGAGATAATAAGGCTGCACCTTTCGTATGACGGCAAGGAGCTGAACCCCGGTTATATAATCGAGCCGATGGGCAAGAACACCGCGCCTGCGATAGGGCTTGCCGCCATGGAATTGTATAAGAAAGACCCTGATGCCGTAATGGCTGTTCTGCCTGCCGACCATGTCATAAACGACGGCAAGCAGTTCAGGGACGCCATGAAGGCTGGAATAGAGGCTGCAAGAAGCGGCCATCTTGTCACATTCGGGATCGTGCCGACCTGCCCGGAGACAGGCTACGGCTATATAAAGGCTCTGCCTAAGGCAGTAAAAAAGATAAACGGCTATTCGGTAAGGGCTGTAGAGAAGTTTGTTGAAAAGCCTGACATAAAGAGGGCAAAGCAGTATGTAAAAAACGGCGGCTACTTCTGGAACAGCGGCATCTTCCTCTGGAAGGCCGAGAGGATTTTACAGGAGCTTAAGCTCCATCTGCCTGATATCTATGAGAAGCTCCACTGCGTAACTGACGCCCAGAGCCTTATCGAGAATTATAAACTCCTCAAGGACATCTCCATTGACCACGGGATAATGGAGAAGGCAAAGGATGTTGTGGTAATACCCGCGAGTTTCCCCTGGTCTGACATGGGAAGCTGGAGCTCATTCGGAGAGATACTTGAGCCTGATGAGAACGGCAACCTTATCAAGGGCAGGGTCGTTGACATAGGGAGCGAAAATTCCATTATCCTGGGCTGTGACAGGGCCGTTGCAACAATAGGCTTAAAGGATATCATCCTTGTGGATACGCCTGACGCTACCCTTGTATGCCCGAAGGAAAGGGCGCAGGAAGTAAAGGATGTGGTCAATATCCTTAAGAAAAAAGGCTATGTTGAGCACGAGATACACAGGACTGTTGAGAGGCCGTGGGGGTCTTACACCCTGCTTGAGACAGGAGAAGGCTATAAGATAAAAAAGATAAGGGTCGAACCTAAGAAGAGATTGAGCCTGCAGATGCATGCTCACAGAAGCGAGCACTGGGTAGTGATATCAGGCACAGCAAGGGTGCAGAGGGGCGAAGAGATAGTTGATTTAACCATTAACCAGTCTACCTACATACCAAAGGGCGTGAAGCACAGGCTTGAAAACCCGGGCACCACCCCTCTTGAAATAATAGAAGTGCAGAGCGGAAAACATGTGGAAGAGGAAGATATAGTCCGTTTTGATGATGATTTTAAGAGAAAGTAATTTTTTTAGTTCTGATACGATGGCTTAGCCTCGGGATAAATCATATGGAACACCCCTGTCTGAGACAGGGGTGTTGATATTTATGCACACAGGAATCGACATAGCCTCAATCGAGAGGATAAAAAAGGCCTCGGGCAATGAGAAGTTCCTTAAAAGGATCTTCACTGACTCGGAGCTTGGGTATGCCTTCTCAAAACGCCTGCCATTCAAAAACCTTGCGGGCAGGTTTGCCGCTAAAGAGGCCTGCCTCAAGGCCCTTACAACAGGTCTTGCAAGAGGGTTAAGCTGGCAGGATATCGAGGTCTACAACGAAGATGACGGAAGGCCGCACTTAAGGCTCCGCAGTGAGGCAAAAAAACTTTTGGGCGATAGAACTGCTCATCTTAGCATCTCTTACTCAAGAGAGCTTGCCATTGCGTTCGTAGCAATCGAATAGAAGCACAAAAAAATTGACATTTCAAAAGCTTGCCTTTATAAATATCTAAATCAAATTCCATAAAAAAGAGGTTCTTTCATGAAGCAAAGGGAGCAGTGGGGCTCGCGGATGGGGCTTATACTTGCGATGGCGGGAAATGCCATAGGGCTTGGCAACTTCCTTAGGTTCCCTGTGCAGGCTGCCGAGAACGGCGGCGGCGCGTTCATGATACCCTATTTCATATCCCTGATTATCCTTGGAATACCTCTTATGTGGGTTGAATGGGGAATCGGCAGATACGGCGGAAGCCTTGGCCACGGCACAGCGCCGGGCATGTTTGATGCCCTCTGGAAGAACAGGGCCGCTAAATATATCGGCATACTTGGGGTATTCCTGCCCCTTGTCGTTGTCATCTATTATACTTACCTTTGCTCATGGACGCTTGCCTTCAGCGTGTTTGCCCTGCTTGGCTCATACCCGAACAATGTTGACCCGTCAGCCGCCATGCCAGCCTCCGAATATCTCAAGCCGTATCAGAATTATTTATTTGATTACATTGGGGCTTCATCAGGCGGGCTTTGGCTTACGCCTGAGCCCGTAGCATATATATTCTTCCTCGTTACGCTTATCCTTGGCCTTTGGATACTCTGGAGGGGTGTTTCAGGCGGCATTGAAATCCTTAACAAGTTCGCTATACCTGCTCTTTTTATCATGGGTTTCATACTTTTCATAAAGGTGCTTTCAATTACCTCTCCTGTCAATCCTGAAGTGAACGCCGTATCAGGCCTTGCCTTTTTATGGGAGCCTGATTTCAGCGGGCTTTTAAGCAGCAAGGTATGGCTGGCAGCCGCAGGGCAGATATTTTTTACATTGTCTTTAGGCCTCGGTGCGGTAATGACATACGCAAGCTATGTAAAAAGGGATGAAGACATTGCGCTTGACGGGCTTACAACTGCAAGCCTCAATGAGTTTGCGGAGGTTGTTTTTGGTTCTACAATAGCAATAACATCAGCTGTCGTCTTTTTCGGGGCGGACGGGGCCTCCGAGATTGCAAAGGGCGGGGCGTTCAAGCTTGGCTTTATCAGCATGCCTGCCATATTTACTCACATGGCAGGCGGACAGTTCTTTGGTTTCCTCTGGTTCCTGCTGCTTTTCTTTGCGGGTCTGACCTCGGTTGTCGCGCTTGCGCAGCCTGTTGTAGCATTCTTTGAGGATGAATTCGACTGGTCGAGGAGAAAGTCTGTCACCATACTCGGCATATTCTTTTTCCTTTCAGCGCACCTTCCCATGTTCCTCAATGGCGCGCTCGATGAGATGGACTTCTGGGCAGGTACTTTCGGGCTTGTCATCCTTGCCCTTGTTGAAATGATAATATTTTTCTGGATATTCGGCGCTGAGAACGCATGGGAAGAGATAACGCGTGGAGCCCACATAAAGATACCGAGGCTCTTCTTCTACATCATGAAATATGTGACACCGACCTTCCTTGTGGTTATACTTATCGCCTGGACTTACGAGCAGCTACCTGGTGTTTTGGCAAAAGAAGACCCGGCTGTCTGGGCAACAAGGATATTCCTGATCTTACTGCTGACAGCGTTCCTCATAGCGGTTAAGCTTGCATGGAAAAGGAGGGGGCAGTGAGCCAGTTCGGATGGTTGTTTCTTATACTCTCCTGGGGGATTGTGTCAGGGTTTGTAATATACTGCCTGTACAGGGTGTTGAAAAAGACCTGATTCAGAAGTGATGCGGGGTTTTCCTTACCTTTTCAAGCATCTTGGCTGCCTTGTGTCGCCTGTGTCTGATGACGGCCTGCTTTATAAGGTAATACGCCGCCGTCGTGCATACGGCAGAGACAATAGCATTGCCTACAAGAAACACTACATAAGCCCAGCCTGCGCCGCTTAAGAAGCCCTCGCCTTTTATCCTCTCAAGGATTGACGCACTGTCCTCACGCATAATTACGCTTCCCACAGATATGCTAAGCGCCCAGAAGAAGGGGGAAGTAATGGGATTTACTATAAATGAGCCGAGGACTGCTGCTGCCTTGTTTACCTTGAAAAGAAAAGCAAAGCCGAGCGAGAGGAAAGTGCCTATGCCAAAGGTCGGCAGCACACCCATAAGCACCCCTATGGCCGCACCTCCCGCTATCTTCTCAGGCGGGTCGTCTATGCGCATGATTTTCAGATAAGTGAGCCTTATCCTGCGCTTTATCCTGGTGAATGGGTGTTTCTTATTTATTTTCCCGTTTGGGGGCATAGTTGTAAGAGCCTGTATTCAATAAATAAATTTAACACGCGTACCTCTGTAAGTCAATGAGGGCAAATTTTAAAAACCTGAAAAAAGTCATTGTTTCAGGACTGTTTTGTTGATAACCTTTTTGCCGTGAAAAGCCGTATCCTCATTCTTTTTATCATTATCGCTTTTTTTGCGCCTGTATTTAAACCGCTTGCCCACTCAAGCGGCCCAAAGCTTGAGCTGTGCACTACATCTGTACCGCAGTGCAGGCACGGAAAGACCTGTTCCATGCATAAGGCAGCCCAAAAGCACGGCTGCCACACCTCAGGCGTAAAGGCCGCAGACCATAAACAGTGCGGCGTATCCTTTAAGTGCGGCACAAAGGATGATACGGATAAAAATCTTACGCAAATTCAGGAGATGCCTTTTCTCATCGGTACGGTATTTTTCGGCAGGCACCGGCTGATAAGTCTTTTCACATTAAATAATCCTGATGATTACAAGGATTATGTCTCTTTAAGGCCTGAACGCCCTCCTTCAACAATCCTCTAAGTACATTTTAGCGTATAACGCCATTTTCGGGCGCAAGGCAGCGGTCTGTCCCCGTGTTAAAGGGAGGATTTTGCCTGAACACTATAACCTTGAGGAGATTTCGATTGAAAAAATCATTATACACGCTCTTATTTCTGATACTCGTAATTACTTCTGGCAGGAATGCCTATGCGCTCGGTGAATGCGGGCTTTCGTGCTGTCTTGCGGGTGCCGCAACTTCAGGCATCACCCTTGCCCCTAATTTTGGGCTCTCGCTCATCTATGAGCACGCGTACATGGAAACGATAAAGAACGGGACAGACGATATCAGTCCTGATGAGGTCATCTCAAGGAACAGGCAGCCGATGAAGAGCTACAGCGTTCCTACAGAGATGAGGATGCAGAAGGTAACTCTTGTGGGCGCGCTCCCTGTAACCGAGAGGTTTCAGCTTATGGCATCCGTTCCCTACGTGATAAATGATATGAACATGCGCTCGAAATCCGCAATGGGCATGACAATGGATATGAGGATGGAGACCATCTCAGGGCTTGGCGATGTATCGCTTCTGGGCTTATATACCCTTTATACCGATGCGCCGGTACGGCCCACTGAAAGGCTTACGGCAGGCCTTGGTGTGAAAGCTCCCACAGGCTCTACAGGGGAGAAGACCGCCACAGGCACGCTCGTACATGCCATGATGCAGCCCGGCACAGGCTCATGGGACCCTATCTTCATGGTGAATTACATGAGGGCGTACTACCCTCTGGTGCTTCAGGCAAACCTTCTTTACCAGTGGACAACGCAGGGCTATAATGGTTATGAGTTTGGCGACAGGTTCAGCTATGACCTCTCCGCAAGGTATCAGGCAACAAACTATGTGAACCTTGGGGTCGAGCTGAACGGCATCCATGCTGAAAAGGATGTAGACCACGAGGGCAAATATGCAAGGGCCGCTACTTCAATGATAGATAATCCTGAATATACCGGCCTTGATTCAATCTTCATCTCGCCCCTTGTGCAGGTAAAAATTCCGAATGCCTCAGGGAGCGCAGAGCTTAAATACCAGCATCCTATTTATCAGGATGTTAACGGCTATCAGCAGGTAGTTGACTGGAGGGTGCTTGCATCTCTTGGCTGGAGTTTTTAAGTCTATTCGATTTTTTTCCATTCTCCTTTTCATAGCCGTCCTTTCAGGGACGGCTGTGGGGGCGGAGAAGTCTGCCCGGGTCGCTTTTAATTTAAAATCACCCCTGAAAAAGACTCAAGCAGCCGGCTTTGAACTTAAAGACCTCAGTGGAAAGATGAGAAGCCTTGGGGAGTTTAAAGGCAAGGTAATACTCCTGCATTTCTGGGCAAGCTGGTGCGAGCCGTGCAAACTTGAATTCCCGGCATTCCAAAGGCTTTCGGAAAGATTTAAGGACAGGGGCTTTGCAGTGATTGCGGTTTCAGAGGACAGTCTTGAGAGAACAATGGGATTTATAAAGGAGCACCCGTCTGATTTCCCTGTGCTTATTGATCAGTATGGAGGGGTGATGAGAAGCTACAAGATGACTTTAATTCCTTCCTCTGTTGTTATTGGAAAGGACGGCACTGTTCAAGGCACCCTCATAGGGCCTCAGGATTATAACAGCATGGAAGCTGTGGAATATTTTGAGAAGCTGATGAAGTGATAAACTTACTCCTCTCCCTTGATAGGAGGGGATAAAGGGGAGGGTGAACTGAAAAAATTCCCCTCATCCCAACCCTCTCCATAGGTCTGAAATCAACTAACACCCCTAATTAAACCGTCATTCCCGAATGTCTCTATCGGGAATCCAGTATTTAGAGTAATTGTAGGGCGGGCTGTGCCCACCAATCAGTTTCTAAAAAGAATTCTAAAAATTTTCCAGCCAATTTTTCTAAATAAATCCACTGTTTAACCTTAAACAGGACAAAAAAGAGCGAAATAGTCTAAAATATTCCTTGAATTCGATTTTTTTCCAAGTATAATACAAAACATAAAGGTACTTTCAAACTGTGCCGATAAAATTTAGAAATAACAATTTTTCAGGAGGAACTTAAAAATGGATCAGGCAAATGTAGCGGCAAAAGCGCAGTTCAAGGATGATGCTGTTAATAAGGTTACTTTTTTAAAAACAGAGCAGCTTGCTCAGGATACATACTATTTCAAGCCCGGTCAGGTGCTTGACTATCACAGGCATCCGTCAGGCGACCAGATATTTTTTGTCCACGAAGGTGAAGGCACTTACTTCAGCGACAACGGCAAGGAAGAGACACTTGACCTTAAACCCGGCGTTGTAGTGCTCGCGCCCAAAGGCGTATGGCACAAGATCATTGCTAAAAATCAGCTCGTGGTCTCGCAGGCAACAAGCCAGCCCGCAGGCTTTGAGAAGAGATAGTTTTTAAGTCTTTCGGAATGGGGAGGGGACAGGGTTTATCCTCCCCATTCCAAACCATTGAGGAAGTAAAAGGAAGGCAGATTGCTTCACTCTGCTCGCAATGACAACTTTAAGTAATTGTCATTCCCGCGAAAGCGGGAATCCAGTATTTTTAAAAGTAGATTTTCGACAGAAGCACTCGGGAATGACAGCTAATCAATTCGATATTTACATGTCTCACTTCTTTACTCAACAATCCCCACAGCTATATCCATCACATTCGTCCCTGTCGGCCCTGTCTTAAGAAGAGAACCGATTGATTCAAAAAAATGGTATGAGTCATTATCCTGAAGAAAAGCGCGCGGGTCGAGGTTTTTCGCTTTTGCTTTTTTCAAAATATTCGAATCGGCCAACGCTCCTGCTGCATCCGTTGGCCCATCAGTGCCGTCAGTGCCTGCTGACAGGATTTTAATTCCCATTCTTCCTGCTATCTCCAGTCCTGCCCAGAGCGCAAACTCCTGATTCCTTCCGCCAAGCCCTTTGCCTTTTACCTCAAGGGTTGTCTCTCCGCCCATGAGTACGCAAGCAGGGGCTTTAACAGGGTTGCCCGAAGCCCTTATCTCTTTAAGGACGGAAGAGAAGAATATGGCGGCTTCTTTGGTAGAGCCTATTATTGCAGATGAAAGGATAATGGTATTATAGCCGAGTGATTTAGCCTTGCTCTTGGCGGCTGAGAGCGCAGATGAGTTGTTCGCTATAATTATATTCTGAGAGTTTTTAAATATCTTATTTCCCGGCTTAGGTGTTTCTTCGATTAATCCCGCTGTGCCAAGCTCAAGTCTCTTAATAACAGATGCAGGCGTATTTTTAGTAAGATTATATTTTTTCAAAATATCAATGCAATCAGAGTAAGTGGACGGGTCAGGGGCAGTCGGGCCAGAGGCGATAGATGAAATGTCATCCCCGACAACATCAGAGATGATAAGCGTGACGACCCTTGCGGGATAAGCGGCCTTTAAAAGATTACCCCCTTTAAATAAAGAGAGATGCTTTCTTACCGCGTTTATCTCCTGAATCGTCGCGCCTGAGTTTACAAGCAGTTTCGTTATCCTCTGTTTTTCGGAAAGTGTAATGCCCTCAGGAGGCGCAGGGGTTAGCGCGGATGCCCCGCCTGTAAGAAGGCACAAGACAAGGTCGTCTTTTGTGGCCTCTTGAGCAAGTTTTAAAATCTCTCTTGCGCCGTTAATCCCGTTCTCATCAGGGATGGGGTGGCCTGCCTCAATTACTTTTATCCGCTTAAGACCGGATGAGTGTCCGTACTTGGTGATGACAACGCCTGAGGTAATCAGATGCCCAAGGATTTTTTCAAGACCCCTGGCAAGAGGACAGACTGCCTTGCCTGCGCCGATTACATATATATTTTCAAATGAGGAAAGATTAAGGTTCAGGTCTTTGATTTTTAGATTGGTCTTGGAGAGTCGAAGGATTTTATTCAGGGCTGTTTCAGGGAAGGCGGCCTTGATTGCCTCAAGGAAGATGTCTTTTGCGTCTTTTCGCGCGTTCCTTTTACTTTTCCCCATGGTCGTATCCGTTTGTTATGGGCATTCTCCTGTCCTTGCCGAGAGCCCTTGGCGTAATCTTAATGCCCGGAGGCGCCTGCCTCCTTTTGTATTCACTCAGGTCGACCATTCGGGTGACTTTTTTTACAATCGCCTCAACAAAGCCCATCTGAATGATTTCTTCACGGCTCCTGTCATCTTCTACATAGGCCTTGAGAATCGGGTCGAGTATCTCATAAGGCGGCAATAAGTCCTGGTCAGTCTGGTTAGGCTTAAGCTCCGCGGTCGGCGGCTTTACGAATACACGCTCAGGGATGATAGTCCTTCGGGCAAGATTGTTTATGGTACGGGATACTTCGTACACGAGCGTCTTGGGCACATCTTTTATGACAGCAAATCCGCCGGCCATATCACCGTAAAGCGTGGCATAGCCTACGCTCATCTCGCTCTTATTTCCGGTTGTAAGAACAAGCCAGCCGAATTTGTTTGAAAGCGCCATAAGGGTATTGCCCCTTATCCTTGCCTGAAGGTTCTCCTCGGTAATATCCTCTTTCATGCCTTTGAAGGCTTCCTTCATTACATCTTTGTAGCATTCAAATGTCTTTTGTATGGGGATACTGAGGGTTGCGATGCCAAGGTTTTTCGCAAGCTCAAGCGCATCCTCCCTGCTCTCTTTTGATGTAAACTTTGAGGGCATAAGGACGCCTGTTATATTTTTGCTCCCAAGCGCGCGGGCCGCAACAGCCGCGACAAGAGACGAATCAATGCCTCCGCTCAGGCCTACAACCACATGCTTGAAGCCGTTCTTTTTAACATAATCCCTTGTGCCGAGGACAAGCGCGCTTAAGACCTCTTCAGTGGTCTCAAACTTCTCAGAGACCATTTGCGGCAATTTGGGCTTTCTTTTCCTCGGTCTTTGGGGCTCAAGTGTAATTTCCCTGAGCCCCTCTATCTTTGTCTTAAGTTTTACTTCCCTTCGCCTCGGGTCATGGAGGCGGGCCATTGCGATAGCGTCAACATCTATATCAGCCGCTATAAGCTCTTCCTCAAACGCCTTGCCCCTTGCGATGATATTGCCGTCATTGCCGACTATCATCCCCTGTCCGTCAAAGACAAGCTCGTCCTGACCGCCTACAGTATTATTATAGGCGATAATCACGGCATTGTCCCGCGCCCTTGTCATAAGCATCTCTTCTCTTATGCAGGCCTTGCCCATATGGTAGGGAGAGGCGTTTATGTTTACAATCACCTCAGCTCCTGCCAGGGCCTGCGTGCGGGCCGGGCCCTCGGGATACCAGATGTCCTCGCATATCTCGACGCCTATCTTGATGTCATTGAGCGTGAAGTTAAGAGCAGTTTCCCCTGCCTGAAAATACCTCTGCTCGTCAAAGACGCCATAGTTGGGCAGATACATCTTATGATAGACATCAACAACCTTGCCCTTCTGGATTATGGCAGCGGCGTTATAGATGTCAACATCACGGTCAACGAAACCGACAATAGCGGTAATGCCCTTAATTTGGCGGCTCAAACCCTTTAAAATGCGAAGGTTATCGTCAATGAATTTCGGCTTTAAGAGGAGGTCCTCAGGCGGGTAGCCTGTAAGGGCTAATTCAGGAAATAACACGATATCACAGCCGAGCTTTTTTGCATTCTCGGTATATGAAAAAATCTTCTCCGCATTGCCGGATATGTCTCCGACAGTCGGATTTATCTGTGCCATCCCGATACGAAGCGTGCGCATGATTTAGAGATTAACAAAAGCTAAGTTTTGTGTAAAGAGGGAATCAGGGGAAAACGGGATTTTCTTGTTGTTTGTGGGCTGTGCCATCAGCTCAGTGCTTATTTACTCTTGCGAACTGGGTTTACTCCTCGGGGCATTGGACTCCGTTCGCTGTTGCGTCCGTCCGCTAACAGATACAGAAGTCCGCTCTCGTCCTAATCAAAGCCGTCATTCCTGAATGTCTCTATCGCGAATCCAGTATTAAAAGATTTTGGACTGCCCCTTTCGTGGGCAAAATTCCAGGATTGTCATTGTGAACAGATTGAAAGCAATCTGTTTCTACCACTCACCCCTGCCCTCTCCCTAATCAAGCCGTCATTCCCGAATGTCTCTATCGGGAATCCAGTATTAAAGATTTTGGCCTGCCCCCCTTTCGTTGGAAAAATACCAAGGTCGTCATTGTGAAGAGAGTGAAAGCAATCTGTTTTCTACCCCCTCACCCCAGCCCTCTCCCACAAGGGGAGAGGGAGAAAACCGCTGTCATTGCGAGGAGCGAAGCGACGAGGCAATCTTTTTTTGTATTTTGTCTTTACAAAACCCCGAGGGCGCAAATGGCGAAGCATCCCCTAAGGGAGGAAGGGCGAGCCATTCGCCCGAAAAATTTCCGGAAGGGCGTTAAAGTTAAAACAGCACTGGGCTGGCAAAATATTTTTCTTCCCCTCTATCCCGCCATCCTCTCCTTTACATCCAAATCCAACAGGCTTATAATGTATATTTTTCAGGGGGGAAAATATAATAATGACAAGCAATCCGTACTCGATATTTGAAAAGGCTGAAAAGAAGAGGAACGCTTCAAAGTTCCTTGAAGCGATACCACTCTACCTTGAGGCAAAGCGGCTCTCGTCAGTTGATAAGGAGCTTAAGACAGCCTGTTATTTTTCGCTTGGCGATACCTACAGGATGGTAGGGGACTTTACAAAGGCTGGCAAGTGCTACACTGAGGCGCATAAAATAGTAACTAAGCTTGGTGACGAGGTCAGGGCCTTTGACGCACTTGTGGGCCTGGGGCTGTCCTTCAGGGCGATGGGGGACTTCAGGCAGGCCCTTGAAAGTTTTAAGCAGTGCCTTAAAGGATATAAAAAGCTGAAAGATGAGGCAGGCATCGCCTTCACCATGTGGGCAAATGCCGGAGCCCTGAGGATAAAGGGAGATTTGAACGGCGCGCTTAAAGGCTTTGAAGAGGCAAAGGCCATGTTCACACGCCTAAAGGATAAAAGCGGCGTGGGGTACTGCTACACAGGGCTTGGCGGCGCTTCCAGAGTAGCAGGCGACTACGACGCTTCGAACAAATATTACAAAGAGGCCAATAAGACCTTCAGGTCAATCAAGGATACATTCGGTATCGCTTATTCATATTGCGGCATAGCCAACTCCATGAGGATGAAGGGTGATTTCAAGGGCTCGCTCGTTTATTTCAAAAACGCCAAAACAAATTATAAAAAGATAGGTGATAAGGTAAGCTACGCCTATACACTATGGGGAGAGGGAACTGCCCTTCAGATACTCGGCAAAGCTGATGCCGCGCTAAAGGATTTCAAAGAGGCGCAGAAACTCTTTAAGGAAACAAAGGACAGAAGAGGGCTTATATATTGCCAGCTCTCAATAGGGCAGCTGGAATTCAAAAAGAGGCCAGAGAAGGGCATAAAGATGTTGAAAGAAGCGCTTGAAAAAGTAGAGCAGCTGGGCCTTGGCGTTGAGATACGCTACGCAAAACAGGCCTTGAAAGCGGCACAGAAAAACCCTGACTCCATCCCGCTCAATCTCGCGTAAAGGAAGAAACTTAAATGGAACTGACACAGGCCCTTGTACTTGCGTTAATACAGGGCATAACAGAATTTTTACCTATTTCTTCCACAGCCCACCTGATACTGGTGCCGTTCATCACAGGCTGGCCAGACCAGGGCCTTGCATATGATGTTGCCCTGAATACCGCCACATGGCTTGCGGTAGTAATATATTTCAGGAACGATATCGCAAATCTCCTGAGAGGTTTTTTCAGGACGCTCATAGACAGGAGATTCAGATATAATCATGAAGGCGAGCTTGCGTGGATGGTACTGATAGCTACAATCCCCGTTGCGTTAGGCGGTCTTCTTGCCCATGATCTGGTGGCGCATGGACTTAGAAATCTGGAAGTAATCGGATGGTCATCTATCATCTGGGGAGCCGTGCTTTGGGTCTCAGACAGAAGGCCGGGCAGGCTTGAAGTGAAGAACCTGAGATGGGGCGCGGCAATATTTATAGGTATCGCGCAGGCAATAGCCCTTATTCCGGGCACAAGCCGCTCCGGCATCACCATGACCGCAGGGCTTTTCTCAGGCCTTTCCCGTACAGCGGCGGCGCGCTTCTCATTCCTCCTTGCCATCATCGTTGGAGCCCTTGCCGGCGGAAAAGAGGGAGTTGACATGGTACAGGCAGGCATGGATACACCGTGGATGGCAGTGTTGGTGGGCTTTGTCGTTGCCTTCGTATCAGCCTATCTTGCCATACATTATTTTCTCAAGCTCATATCACGCACCTCGATGACATCGTTCGTCATCTACAGGGTTCTTCTTGGAATAGTTCTTCTGGCATTCGCTTATAAGGTTCTCTAATCTTTAAATCGCGGAGGCAGTCATGAAAAGGTTGTTGGTTATCGCTGCTCTTTTCAGTTTTTCTTTCGCCCCATTTTCTGATTCGGCTCTTGCTCAGGATAATGTGCAAGAGCGGACCCTTTCCATTTCAGCATCGCTCACTGAAGAATTCGCCCCTGATTTTGCCATGATCTCGATAGCAGTAGAGACAAATGCCAAAACAGCCTTTGAGGCAAGCCGGGAGAACAACTCAAAGAGCGAGAAGGTAATAGACGGAATAAAAAGACTGATAGGCAAGGAGGACAGCATAAAGACAACAGCATATAATGTCCAACCTGTTTATGAATACGACAAGTTGAAAGGCGAGGTATTAAAAGGCTATAAGGCGACAAATCAGGTTGTAGTAAAGACTAAACTGCTCAAGTCACTTGGCGAGATGATAGATAAATCCATAGGTGAAGGGGCTAACAGGATCAATGAGCTGAGATTTGATATTGAGGATGATACGAAGTATTGTGAATCAGTCATTTCAAAGGCCGCTGTAAAGGCGCGTTCTCAGGCAGATTCCGCGGCAAAGGCATTGGGTGTGAGGATAACAGGGGTCAGGCATATTGCTCCGTCATGCGGCGAGCAAGGCATTCCTGTGTATCAGCCGAGGCTTGCGGCAATGAAAGAGGGTGTCAGAGCGCCTATAGAGGCAGGCACGCTTGCATTGACAGGCTCGGTGGAAGCGGTATTCGATATAGCGGATTAATGCGCCCCTTTGTTGATGAGTATCTCCCTTACCGTGCTCCTGATGATATTGATGGGAGTAGGCTTGGTCAGGTACTTCAAATTATGCTCCCTGAAAAATGTAATCCTCTCAGGGTCGTTTGAAGCGGTAAAGAAGATGAACCTGTCCTTCATGTTAGGGTATTTTTCAATTGCCTTGCTGTAGAACTCGATCCCGTTCATAAAAGGCATGTCCACATCAGTAACGATTGCGGAAAAATAACCTGTCTCGACCTTTTTAAGGGCCTCGTTCCCGTCAGATGCGCTGTCCACTATGCCTTCGGTCTCAAGAACAGCCCTGAGCAGGTTAACATTCACCCCTTTGTCATCCACAATGAGTATCTTCTCATTGAGCACCTTCGGAAGCTGGCTTATGCGCCTTAAAAAATCCTTGTATTCGGGTTTGTTCTCAAGGAATTTTCTGATCCTGTCCTTATGCTGCTCGATATTAAGAGCGGCAGACGCGAAGTGCTTTTTGGAACGGTCCTTAAGCGCATTGATTATGTAGAGGAAGAGGTGATTGAGCTCGGTAAATTCGAGTATTATCACATACTCCATTAGCTCTTTTCTTGTAAGCTCCCCGCTTTCAAGCTTCCTTTTAAATTCAAGGAACGGACGCTCTATCTTGTGCTTTGATTCTTCATCGAGCTCAATAAGGGGATTTAATGCCTTTAGGTCCTGAAGATAGCCCTGCGCGATGCACATGACATCGTAGTGCAGTTTCTCATCATTTGAAAGCTGCCTCAGCAGGTCAGCCAATTCCTTGTCATCCTGAAAAATACAGGCAGCATTCTCATATAGCCTGTACGCGCCCTCTTCTACCCCTGTAAGCCAATCTATTATCTCTTTCATGACACTCCCCAAAGAAGAAACCAAAAAAAACCCCAAAAAAGACATAGGTGTCCTCTTGGGGGCTCCATCGCCACAACCGGCCTTCATCAGCAGGATAATTATAACAGATACTTTAATAATGACAATCGTCCAAAGGGACAGTTTTTGCTCTGCCTTTTGGATTAAAATTTGATTGAAGCCCATAAAAAACCCCGGTTTTTATGCCGGGGTTTTTCGAATTTCTTTAATTATATCAATTAATTACAGGCCTTTAAAGCTTTTTTCCGCAGCTTCAAGCGTTTTTTCTATATCTTCATTGGTATGCGCCATGCCTACAAAGACCGCCTCAAACTGTGAGGGAGGCAGATAGATGCCGTTCTTGAGCATCCTTGAGAAGTATTTGCCGAACCTTGCGGTATCTGATGTCTTTGCGTCAAGCCAGCTCGCAACAGGCCTTTCATTGAAGAAGACCGTAAACATGGAGCCAGCTACGGCAACCTGCACGGGAACGCCGCGTCTTGCGGCTATGGCCTTGATGCCCTCGCAGAGCTTGTTTGTTGATTTGAAGAGTTTTTCGTAGGTGCCTTTTTTCTGAAGGAGCTTAAGCGTCTCAATGCCTGCGGTCATGGCAAGCGGGTTGCCTGAGAGCGTGCCTGCCTGATAAACAGGGCCTGAAGGCGCAAGCATCTCCATTATCTTTCTCTTGCCGCCAAATCCGCCTACGGGCAGTCCTCCTCCGATTACCTTTCCGAGGCAGGTAAGGTCAGGGTCTACATTATATATCTTCTGGGCGCCGCCGTAACAGAGCCTGAACCCGCTCATTACCTCATCCATTATCAGCAGTGCGCCGTATTTTTCGCACATCTCCTTAAGTCCCTGGACAAAGCCGTCCTTGGGCAGGACTACTCCCATGTTGCCGGGCGCGCCTTCCATTATTACGCAGGCAATGCCTTCAGGGGCGCTTTCGAATATCGCTTTGACTGAGTCAAGGTCATTGAATGTCGCGTTATATGTGTGCTTCGCAAGGTCTGCCGGCACTCCCGGGCTGTCGGGAACCCCGAGGGTGGCAGCTCCTGAGCCTGCCTTTACGAGGAGGCTGTCCGAGTGGCCGTGATAGCAGCCCTCGAATTTGATTATGCCGTCCCTCTTTGTGTAGCCGCGCGCAAGCCTCAGGGCGCTCATTGTGGCCTCAGTGCCTGAGCTTACGAACCTTACCATCTCCATTGAAGGGAAGGCTTTGAGGGTGTGTTCCGCAAGTATTACTTCAAGCTCGGTCGGCGCGCCGAAGCTGGTGCCCTTGTCAGCGGCCTTCTTTATGGCGGAGATGACCTTTGGGTGCGCGTGGCCTAAAATAGCCGGGCCCCATGAGCCTATGTAGTCTATATAAGAATTTCCGTCAGCGTCAAATATCTTTGAGCCGCGGGCCTTGCTGATAAAAAGAGGATTGCCACCTACGGCTTTGAAAGCCCTCACCGGACTGTTTACGCCGCCGGGAATGAGCTTTTGGGCCTTTTTCATGATCTGCGCGGATTTTTTTGTCCCCATCTTTCCTGCTCCTTTTAAATAAAAAGTAGGTTCTTCACAAAGTTACGGAATTATATCCTACCTGCATGCCTCAAGCAATCCCAATTTGTAATCTGATTTTCATAAACCTGTTTTAATCGCGCAACAGTTGCTCTTACGGCGCGGCTGCATTGACGGACTTGAGAAAGTATTCATTTATTAATGCTTTCAGTCAAACCGTCTGAAGATAAAAATAAAGATTTTTGGGCATATGCCGTATTATACAATACAAGCTTTAGTGTAGTAGTCTAAAGGCTTAATAGAATAAAAATAAATTTTGCAGGCAGTTTAATACGGATTTAACGCCGCTGTAATATTCCTGTAACAATAAAAAATTAGAATATGAAAAAAATAAAAAGGAGAATAGAATATGGAATGTCCATATCTGGAAGGAGGCAATAAGGCCTCTTACTGCAACGCCTCATTCACGCTGATGGTACCGAGCATGGATGAGAAAACGACATACTGTGATACAGAAGAGCATTACCGCTGCCCCATGCTTCTGTCCCATGTCTTAAGGGGAGGCGATACCGGGGTTGCAAGCAACATTAATTAAAAATACGCAAAGTCCGTGTTGGACGACAATAAGGAGGATAAGGAAAAAGGATGAAAAGAAGGTTTGCAGCACTTGCAGTAATAGCGGGCGTTCTGTCATGCGGGTCCGCATACGCGGAAGGCTTTTACTTCGGAGAAGAGACAAAGGGCGTGACATTTACTGCTAACGACTCAGACCTCAATATCAGGGTCAGGCTCCAGCCGAGATTTGATTACGGCGACCTCATACAGAGCAAGGACGGCAAGAGCTACGAATCAGAGAGCGACCTTTATATGAGAAGGATAAGGCTTGAGATGGGAGGCAATCTCCTTGCCAAGACAATAAAATATAATTTTACCCTTCAGGCTGACAAGTGGGACCAGACAGGCCATACAAATGCCGTTCAGGTGCTTTATTCGTATGTGACATGGGAAGCTGATGACGCGCTGAGCCTTACTGTAGGTAAATTAAAGCTCCCGTACTCAAGGGTCTCTTTAACATCCTCTTCAAAGCAGCTTTTAATTGAAAGGCCGGTCTCAACCGAAGCTGCCAAGAAGATATTCGGACTTACAGACCCTTATTTTCAGCCCAAGATAGCAGCCGCAGGCAAATTCCTTGACGGCATTGCAGCTTACGAAGTGGCTGTTGCGGACGGATGGCAGAATGGCCAACTCATTCAGACAGGCCGCACGGTCTTTAAATCAAACCCGCTCTATGTAGCAAGGGTTGAGCTTTCGCCCCCGGGCTGGGTTGAAAAGTCAAAGAGCGACGCGCACCTCGGAAAGGGCCAGCACCTTACCTTTGGAGCCAATTACGCGGACCAGAGCGGAATAGAGTATAATGGAACTACAAATGAGTTCAAGGAGAGCAGGGATCTTTGGGGGGTGGACCTCTCAGGCCACTACAAAGGCATAACAGCGCAGGTCGAGTATAATGTGTGGTCAATTGACTCGGATGATCCGGCAATAGCTGACACAAAGCCAAAAGGCTGGTATGCTCAGGCAGGTTACTTCATCGACGGCCTTAATCTTGAGCCGGTAGCCCGCTATGAAGTATATGACCAGAATTCAAAGAGCAATGACAAGAAAGAGAAAGATACAACAATTGGCGTAAACTGGTACGGCAAGGGCCACAGCTTCAAGATAGGCGCAAACTGGGTGCATACAAAGTATGAGAACAGCGCCACAGGCAAACTTACCGATGACGATAAAAAGGACATATACCAGGTCCAGGCACAGATGTACTTCTAAAGTAGACCAGCTTGCCGGCAGGACCGACACTGCCGGTAATACCCGCGCATGAGCGGGCTTCATCCAACCTCCGGGGCGGCCTCAACCGCCCCAATTTTTTGCTTATCGTAACAGTCCTGTAACATAACTGTAACAATTCTCTGTTAGAGTCATATCGAATAAAAACGGAGAAAAAACAATGAAAAAAATAACTCTGATTCTGGCTTTGCTGGTAATGTGTTTCGGTTCTTCTGGCCTTGCGCTTGCGGAAAACCTCATAAACGGCGCAGGCGCGACATTCCCCTATCCGCTTTACTCGAAGTGGGCTTATGAGTACGCCAAAAAAACAGGCGTAAAGCTTAACTACCAGTCAATCGGAAGCGGCGGCGGCATCAAGCAGATAAAGGCAAAAACAGTTGATTTCGGCGCAAGCGATGCCCCTCTCACTGTAAAAGACCTCAGTGATTCAGACCTTCTGCAGTTCCCCATGGCAATCGGCGGAGTTGTTCCCGTAGTAAATATAAAAGGAGTGCAGGCGGGCCAGCTTAAGCTTACAGCGGATGTTCTCGCCGATATCTTCCTCGGCAAGATCACTAAATGGAACGATAAGAGAATCGCTGCCATTAACGCAGGGCTTAATCTTCCTGACGACACTATAACCGTTGTCCACCGTTCAGACGGAAGCGGCACAACATGGATATTCACCAACTACCTTGACAAGGCAAATGCCGACTGGCACTCAAAGGTGGGTTTCGGCACAGCGGTCAACTGGCCTGCGGGAGTCGGCGGCAAAGGCAATGAAGGTGTAGCAACTTATGTAAAGAGGATAAAGAACTCAATAGGTTACGTAGAATATGCCTATGCCCTTCAGAATAAGCTTGTACATACCAAGCTTCAGAATAAGGATAAGAACTTTGTAGAGCCGTCAATGGAGACCTTTACAGCGGCAGCCTCAGGGGCTGACTGGAAGGGAACTCCGGGTTTTGCGGTCATTCTTACTGACCAGAGCGGCAAGAACGCATGGCCTATAGCAGGCGCAACATTTATCCTTGTTCAGGAGAACCCGACAAATTGTGCCAATGCGAAAGCTGTGCTTCAGTTCTTTGACTGGGCTTACGAGAACGGCGGCCAGATGGCAAAATCACTGGATTATGTACCTATCCCCAAAAATGTCGCTCAGATAATGGAAGACGCATGGGCAAAGAAGATAAAGTGCAATGGTGCGCCTGTCTGGACAAAGTAGTTGATTTCGAATTAAGGCCGACTGTCCGGGTAAATCTCCCGGACAGTCGGTTATTTTGTAGATTGCTCTTAAAAATTCGTATAAGATAGCGTTAATCATGCAGGTTTTTGACAGACATAAGTCCTACAAAATAGGGGATGCCCTCTTTAAAGGCATAGCATATTTTTTCGCCCTCTCCGTTATCGTATTAATGGCGCTGATATTCATAGTGCTGTTAAAAGAATCCTGGCTTTCAATCAAAACATTCGGCTTCAAATTCCTCTATTCAACTGCCTGGGACCCTGTAAGCGGAGATTTCGGTGCGCTTCCGGCTATATTCGGCACCATAGTGTCTTCGCTCATCGCCATCATCATCGCTCTACCGATAAGCCTTGGAATCGCCATATTTTTAACTGAGATGGCCCCAAAGTGGCTGAAAGGCCCCATTGGGACGGCAATAGAGCTTTTGGCTTCGATACCGAGCATTATCTACGGTATGTGGGGGCTGTTTATATTAGCTCCCCTGCTTTCAGAGTATGTAGAACCTTATATAATAGATTATCTTGGGTTTATCCCTATTTTCAGGGGCGCGCCCATGGGCATAGGAATGCTGCCTGCAGCCTTCATCCTTGCCATAATGATAATCCCGTTCATATCCTCGGTTGCAAGGGATATCTTCCGAATGGTGCCTCCGATACTTAAGGAATCAGGGTATGGTGTTGGCGCGACAAAATGGGAAGTAATCAGTAAAGTAGTTATTCCCTACACTAAATCAGGCATTATCGGGGCTGTCATACTGGGGCTTGGAAGGGCTCTTGGAGAGACAATGGCAGTAACATTTCTCATAGGCAATTCGCACGATATAAGCATTGCGCTCCTTGACCCGGCCACCTCTATATCAGCTACCCTTGCAAATGAATTCACAGAGGCTGTAGAGGATATCTATCTCTCAAGCCTCATTGAGCTTGGCCTGATACTTTTCGTTATCACATTCATAGTTTTAGGTCTGGCGAAAATTTTGATAAACAGATTTTCATATACGGGGAGGCGGTAAGTGGACCTCCATTATATTAAACGCAAGGCAATAAACCTGCTGGCTTTGGCGGCATCTCTGCTTTCAGCCGTATTCGGGATAGTATTCCTGTTCTGGATATTGAAAGATGTGCTCACGCTTGGCATGCCTGCTATCAATGCCTCATTCTTTACAGAGCTTCCAACCCCTGCCGGAGTGGAAGGGGGCGGGCTTGCAAACGCCATATTAGGCACCTTGATGATAACGGTCATAGCAACTGCCATAGGAGTGCCCGCAGGCATAATGGCAGGCACATACCTCTCGGAGTATGGGAGGAAAAGCAGGGTCGCATCCGTAGTAAGGTTCCTTGCGGACATACTTGTGAGCGCACCGTCCATTGTCATTGGCGTATTTGTCTATGCCTTGCTGGTCAAGCCTTTCGGAGGGTTTTCGGCAATAGCCGGCTCAGTCGCCCTTTCGATAATAATGCTTCCTGTAGTCATCAGGACAGCCGAAGAGATGCTCAAGCTTGTGCCTGATTCAACAAGGGAGGCGGCCCTTGCGCTTGGCGCGCCCCACTGGATGGTAACGGTCAAGGTCGTCTACAGGGGAGCGATAAGGGGCATAACAACAGGCGTCATGCTTGCGGTAGCAAGGGTATCGGGTGAAACAGCCCCTCTGCTCTTTACATCATTTAACAACTCATTCTGGAATTTCAAGTTAACAGAACCCACGGCAACACTGACAGTGACGATATTCAACTACGCGCTCGGGCCTTATGAAGAATGGCACCAGATGGCGTGGGGCGCGGCATTCCTCATAACCGCGCTGGTATTGTTCGTAACCCTTATCTCAAGGGTGATAGTAAGAGGGAAGGCATGATATGAATGACAAGATAACGATAAAAAACCTCAATTTCTACTACGGCGAGAAGCACGCTCTTAAAAACATAAATCTGCCGATAAAGGAAAAGGAAATAACGGCGCTCATAGGGCCTTCGGGGTGCGGCAAGACGACATTCCTGAGATGCCTTAACAGGATGCACGACCTTTATCCGGGGAACAGGTACGAGGGTGAGATACTTTTCGATGGCAGAAATATTTTGGAGAAGGGGCTTGACCTTATAAAATTACGGAGTAAAGTTGGTATGGTTTTTCAGAAACCGACCCCTTTCCCGATGTCGATTTATGATAATATTACATTCGGGCTTAAGCTCATGGGCGTTAAGAATAAAGGCGAGCTTTCATCAAAGGTAGAAAAGGCCCTGAAAGATTCCGCCATCTGGGATGAGACAAAGGACAGGCTCCATGACTCAGCCCTTTCCCTTTCAGGCGGACAGCAGCAGAGGCTTTGCATAGCAAGGGCCATAGCTGTCGAGCCTGAGGTAATTCTGATGGACGAGCCGTGCTCAGCTCTTGACCCGGTCGCTACGGCAAAGATAGAAGACCTGATGACCGATATAAAAAAGAGTTATACTGTCGTAATAGTGACCCACAACATGCAGCAGGCTGCGAGGGTCTCTGAATATACAGGGTTTTTCATGATGGGCGAGGTTGTCGAGTTCGACAATACACAGAAGATATTTACAGCCCCGACAAACAAGCTTACGGAAGATTATATAACCGGAAGGTTCGGTTAGGTTTTTGAGTTTTTAAGCAAAAGGAGGCGTATGACACGCGAAGCTTATCATAAGTCTTTGAACGAGGTCCAAAACGAGGTGCTGCTCATGGGCAGCATGGTAGGCACCGCCCTGAAGGATGCGATGGACGCCCTTGCCAAAAGAGATATTGAGGCCTCAAAAAGAATAGTCAAAAGCGATATGCTTGTTAATAAAAAGCGTTTCGATATTGAAGAGAAGTGCGTGCGCCTTATAGCTACCCAGCAGCCCATGGCTGTTGATTTAAGGATTCTCTTTTCAATAGTAAATATAATAACGGACCTTGAGCGCATAGGCGACCACGCGGAAGGGATTGCCAAGATAAGCGTTTCCATCGGCGAAGAGCCGCTTATAAAGCCCCTTGTGGATATGCCGAAGATGGCGGAGAAGGCAATCTCAATGCTTGAGAGGTGCATGAAGGCATTCATAGAAAGGGATGCCGAGACCTCAAGGCAGATATGCAATGAAGATGATGAAGTGGATGCCTACTATGATGCCATCTATAAGGAGCTTGTGCTGATGATGGTTGAAAGCCCCAAGATAATAGAGGACGCTACATATCTTATCTGGGCAGCCCATAATATCGAGAGGATAGCTGACAGAGTTACCAACATAGCCGAAAGGGTTGTGTATATGGTGACAGGGAAGATGGAAGAGATGAATGTGTCGAAGTATTAAGAGGTATTTTTTTAAAGAGCTATGGTCAAGGCGGGGCTTTTCAGCCCCGCCTTTTTATTTGTTTTTCCCCTCCCTTGATGTGAGGGGAAAGTGAAAACTACCCCTCACCCCTGCCCTCTCCCACAAGGGGAGAGGGAAAGAAAAATATTGTCATTGCGAGGAGCGAAGCGACGAGGCAATCTTTTTTTGTTTTGTCTTTACAAAAACCCCCGAGGGCGTTAATGGTGCGGCAGCCCCTAAGGGAGGAAGGGCGAGCGAGCCGAGGCTGCGGGAGCGTAAGCGACCTAAGAGGCGAGGCGAGCGGGGTTGCGCATCCATTCGCCCGAAAAAGCCCGGCAGGGCGTTAAAGTTAAAACAGCAAGGAGCTGAGTGAATATTCTCTTTCTTTCCCGCTTCCAGAGGGCATTACAGATAATTTCAAAAAAACAGCGTTGGTGGTTTTAAATAAAAAAAGGGCGGATTAACCGCCCTTTTTTTATTGTTATTTTGGCCCGAAAACAACCTGATAAGCTATTTCTGTATCTTTATCGCGCAAAGGCTGCCGCACATTGTGCAGACTGTTTCATCTTCAGGCGGGCTTGTGTCCCTGATGCTCTTTGCCCTTACAGGGTCTATTGAAAGTCTTATCTGCTCACCCCAGTTAAGTGCCTTCCTTGCCCTTGCAAGCGTGATATCCGCCTCCATCGCGCCTTTAACTTTTTTTGCGATATCTCCCGCATGCGCGGCAATGCGTGAGGCGATTACACCCTCTTTGACATCTTCGATTGTTGGCAGCCTCAAATGCTCCGAAGGGGTTACATAGCAGAGGAAATCCGCTCCGCTTGAAGCGGCGATAGCTCCGCCAATCGCTGAAGTGATATGGTCGTATCCCGGCGCAATATCAGTTACAAGCGGCCCAAGGACATAGAAAGGCGCGCCGTTGCAAATCCTTTTCTGCAAGAGTATGTTTGCCTCGATCTGGTCAAGAGGCACATGGCCCGGGCCTTCTATCATCACCTGAACGCCCTCGTCAAACGCCATCTTTGCAAGCTCTCCAAGGATGATAAGCTCTTCTACCTGTCCCCTGTCGGTTGCGTCCGCAAGGCAGCCGGGCCTGAGGCCATCTCCAAGGCTGAGTGTCATGTCATATTTTTTCGCTATCTTAAGGAGCCTCGGGTATTCTTCGTAAAGGGGATTCTCTTTTTTGTTGAACTTCATCCACTCGGCGGTCAAAGCCCCGCCCCTGCTTACGATACCCATGATACGGCCCTGCTTTTTAACCTTCTCAACAGAGTTCCTTGTTACTCCGCAGTGGACTGTGATGAAGTCAACCCCGTCCTCTGCCTGGCATTCTATCGAGTCAAACATCTCATTTGCCTCAAGCTCTACAAAGGACTTGCCCCTTTTTCTTGCGTCATGCGCAGCCTGATATATCGGCACAGTGCCGATGGGTACGGTCGTCTCTTTCATTATGGCGCGCCTGATGGCATTCACATCTCCGCCTGTTGAAAGGTCCATCACGGCATCAGCCCCGGCATCGATTGCGACCTTTAATTTAACGAGTTCCTCGGAAGGGTCGACATGGTCCTGTGAAGAGCCGATGTTTGCGTTTACCTTTGTCTTAAGCCCCTTGCCTACGGCAAGCCCGTCTATTGTGCTGTGGAGCTTGTTCCTGGTGATGATTACCGTGCCCTCTTCGATAGACTTTCTTATATATTCAGGATCAACGCCTTCTTTGGAGGCAGCGGTCTTCATCTCTTCTGTGATAATGCCCTTGCGGGCTGATTCAAGCTGGGTCATTTTATCTCCTTTAATCAGTCACTCGACTGATCTCATTTATCAATTCAATCGTACTATCTTGAGGATTGTCGCTGCCCATTATTGCCGATATAAGGGCAATGCCGTCCGCGCCTGCCTTGATGACTTCTCTGATGTTGCTTTTTTTGATTCCGCCCAGGGCATAGACAGGAATTTCAATTTCTGTTTTTACTTTCCTCAGCAACTTTATTCCTACAGGCTCTCCGTACTGAGCTTTAGACGGCGTGAAAAAAACCGGGCCGAATGTGATGAAATCCGCACCGCTGTCCCTTGCGGCTTTCGCCTCTTTGATGCTGTGCGTGGAAACCCCGATAAGCTTTTCCTTACCTAAAATTTTTCGTACATCTTTTGGAGAGAAACTATTCTGCCCAAGGTGGACACCGTCAGCTCCGCACAAGAGCGCGATATCTGCCCTGTCGTTTATAATTAGTTTTGCGTTGTAAAATCCTGTAAGCTCTCTTACTTCTTTTGCAAGCTGCAGAAGCGGAGCGCCCTTTAAATCCTTTTCTCTCAGCTGGATGAACCTGACCCCGCCGATGATGGCTGATTCGATTGCCTTTAAAATACCTTGTTTTGCGATTTTGCGGTCAGTAATGAGGTAGAGCTTATCCATTCCTGCCTTTTGTCTTTTTCGCTATCGCGCTCTCCCAGAGCCTCTTTGTGATTATAACCGCAAGCGCTACACCTGCCATGGTCAGGCTTGCGACCTGCGCCATCTTCAAGGGGCCGAGCATGAGGCTGTCTGCCCTGAAGTGCTCTACGATAAACCTGCCGAATGAGTACAGCACAAAATACATCGCGAATATAAAGCCGTCCTTGTGCTCTCTCTTCCTCAGAACAAACCAGAGGAAACAGAAGATGCTGAAGTTTATGAGCAACTCATAGAGCATCGTTGGGTGAAGCGGTATGTTGGGATATTCCATGCCGGCAATGCTGTCAGGAGGAAAAACTATGCCCCAGGGCATGTCCGTTGGCCTGCCGTGGGCGTCTCCGTTCATGAAGTTTCCGAACCTGCCAAAAGCCTGCCCGAGTATTATGGCAGGGGCAACGCAGTCCGACATGCGCCAGAACTTGACCGAACGCCTCTTTAAATAAAGCCATGCTACAGTGATGCCGCCGATAAGGCCGCCGTGAATGGCAAGGCCTCCGTGCCAGACAGCCGGTACTTCTTTTAAATTGAGCAGATAGTAATCGAGGTTGAAGAGCACATAGTAAAGCCTTGCGCCTATAACTCCTCCGATTACAGTCCAGACGATGAAGTTCATCACATCGTCATCAGTCATATTGATGTCTTTGCGGTGCACCTCTTTTTTTATGAGGTAGCTGCCGACCAATATGGCTATGACATACATCAGCCCGTAGTAGCGTATCTCCAGTGGGCCCCATTTGAAAAGTATCGGATGCATTATTCTATTATCCCCGAAAGCGGGCTTGAAGCAGTAGCGTAAAGTTTTTTAGGTATCCTGCCTGAAAGGTAGGCGAGCCTGCCAGCCTCTACGGCAAGGTTCATGGCGCGCGCCATCTTTACAGGGTCTTTCGCGCCTGCTATTCCGGTATTCATGAGGATGCCGTGGCAGCCAAGCTCCATCGCTATCGCGGCATCGGATGCTGTCCCCACCCCTGCGTCAACTATGATAGGCACCTTTATTGTTTCAAGTATTATCCTGATATTGTGCGGATTCCTTATGCCAAGGCCTGAGCCGATGGGGGCCGCAAGCGGCATGACCGCGGCGCAGCCGATATCCTCAAGCTTCTTTGCCATGATAGGGTCGTCATTTGTATATGGAAGGACGGTGAAGCCTTCTTTTACGAGCACCTTGGCTGCTTCAAGGAGCGCTTCGTTATCAGGGAAGAGCGTCTTCTCGTCGCCAAGCACCTCAAGCTTTACGAACTCGGTATCAAGCGCCTCTCTCGCAAGTCTCGCTGTGCGGATGGCGTCTTCAGCCGTGTAGCACCCTGCGGTATTTGGAAGCAGGGTATATTTCTTATCGATATGGTCGAGCATTGATTCGCTTGAGCGGTCAAGGTTGACCCTTCTTACGGCAACGGTTACGACCTCTGCTCCCGATGCCTCAAGCGCAATCTTCATAATCTCATTGGAAGGATATTTGCCTGTGCCTACCATGAGGCGTGATTTGAATTCTCTTTTGCCTATCTTGAATGTGTCACTCATCTGTGATACTCCTTCGGTCTTTTTTGAAAATTGAAAAAAGGTATTAACCGCCCCCGACCATCCTGACTATCTCGATTGAATCGCCTTCATTAAGGATAGTCTCGGAAAAAAGCCTCTTGGGCACTATCTCTCTGTTGATGTCAACGGCAATGCCCTGAACCTTTATCTCAAGCATATTGAGAAGGGACTCTACCGTTGTGCCTGCTTCTATCTCTCTTTCAATTCCGTTTACGCGTATCTTCATATCTAAAAATATAAATCCCTCTTGCCCTCTTCAAGCTCTTTTATCTTATCGAGCAGGGCCTTTTTCATGGCAGGGTCTGATACATCGTTAAGGGCCATGTTGATTGCCTTCTCAAGCATCTCCCTTGAGCCGTTTTGGGCATAGTCGCTGAGGTATTCCTTTATGGTGAGTATGGCGTTCGCCTGGCAGAGCTTTTCCATTGAGCCTGAGAGAGTCTTTTCAGTAAATTCATGCCCTACCCTGCCCACACGGTAACATGTGGTGCACAGGCTTGGGAGATAGCCCTCATCTATTACAGAACCCATGACCTCTATCAAAGAGCGGTGGTCTGTGGTTGAGAACTGCTCAAGCGTCTCTTTCTCTCCCCTTGTGTATCCGCCGGGGTTTGTGCGTGATGCCGCGCTCAGCTGGGTTGCGCCTACATGCAGCAGTTCGCTTCTGAACTCGGCTGTCTCTCTTGTCGATGCTACAATTCCGGCAGTCGGCACGCTCAAACGGAATACTGCCACTATCTTTTTAAGGTCTTCATCCGTTACTGTGTAAGGGACTTCTTTTAAGGCGAAGTCCTCAGCAGGCCTGAGCCTCGGTATTGATATCGTATGGGCATGTGCCCCGAACTTTTCATATAAATGGAATGAATGCGCAATCGAGGCGAGGGCGTCGAACCTGAAATCATAAAGCCCAAGCAGAGGGCCTATACCAACATCTCCAAAGCCTGCCTCCATTGCCCTGTCCATTACCTCAAGCCTGAAGTCATAATCCTTTTTCCTGCCTGTAGGGTGCATCAATTCATATGTTGGCCTGTGATAGGTCTCCTGAAAAGACTGGTAAACCCCAACCCCTGCCTCTTTCAGTTTCCTCAATGAATCGGTATCTGTCGGAGGGGCGTTGAGATGGATTATCCTCATGCCTGTATTTTTATAGACAGCCTTTACGCAGTCGATTATGTAGTCAAGCCCCCATCTCGGGTCTTCGCCTGTTACAAGGAGGACCCTTTTAAAGCCCATGCCCTCAAGCGTTTTTGCTTCAGCCACGACCTGCGAAGGTTCCAGAGCAGTCCTGTCCATCCCTTTATTCGTGTTCCTGAAACCGCAGTAAAGGCAGCCGTTTGTGCAGTAATTTGAAAGGTACAGGGGCGCAAAGAGCACTACCCTTTTACCGAATACCTTCTCTTTTACCTCTCCCGCTGTTTTAAAGATCCTTTGCAGGAGTAACGGCTCGCTTACAGAAAGGAGCGTGGCAGCTTCTCTTAAGCCCAGCCCTTTTCCCTGTGCCGCTTTTTCAAGTATGGTAGAGATTTTTTCAGCAGACGGCTGTTTTTCTTCTTTGAGCAGTTTTTCAATCTGATGAGAATCGATGACCATCTTAAGCCTTATGAGAGAAAATAAAAAAGCCGCCCTGAGGGGCGGCTTTTAAGCATGGTATTTTTCCATGCAGAAAGTTTACTTTTTAGCCGCTTCCCTACGCTGGAATTACCCAGATCAGGTCGATAGGGTCTTCCCGTATTCGGGAACTCTCAGTCCCTGCGGACTCCCCTAGCGTAAAAACCTTTATCTCCGTAAGCGAAAATAAAAGGATTTCTTAAGGATAGCAGTCCCTTACGGCCAAGTCAAGATTTTGTTTTTTGGGAGAGAATCAAATAAGTTTGCTTGCGGAGATGATGGTGTCCGCTATTTCGCGCATCTTCTTGTTTTCTTTCTGGGAATGCGCCTGCAGGAGCTTAAAGGCCTCTTCTTCCGAGATGTTGCACCTCTTCATGAGGATGCCTTTTGCGCGCTCAACGAGCTTGCGTGTCTCTATGGCATCTTTGAGGTCGTCAACTTCAGATTTGAGGTTTTTGAATTCGTCGTAGCGTGCCTGGGCGAGCTTTAAAGCGGGCTCAAGCTGCTTTTTGGTGACGGGTTTTACAAGATAAGCGAAGACTCCGGCTTCAATGGCCTTTGATGCCATCTCGTCAGAGGATAATCCGGTAATGAGGATAATCGGGATAAGACGGCCCTTTGAGGAAATCTCCCTTGCGGCGTCTATGCCGTCCATCTCAGGCATCTTTACATCCATAATCACAAGGTCAGGGTTTAATTCAGCCGCGGTCTCAACGGCCAACTGCCCGTTTGAAACTGCCGCTATTACCTGATACCCAAGCAACTCAAGCTGATTTTTGAGGAAAAGCCTTGTTTTGGAATTGTCCTCAGCGATGAGTACTCTATTGTTTTCGATCGGCGCTGCTTTCATGCGATAGCCCTCGTGACTATTTGAGATAAGAATAATATACTGAACGTCTTGAGTCAACTACTTTTTAATCGGGTGCCCGGCTTTCATTCCGCCATTTGAACGGCGGGGTAATTTAATGCACAAAGAGGAGGGCGTAAAGCCCCCCTCTTTGAAAGAATCAAATCTTCAAGGCTTTTGGTTATCCTATTGCTATAGCGGCAACAATTGTAAATACAACCGCAAGGTTCGCTACCACATCAAGAACGCCGTTTAATTTTGAGCTCTTCATATCTGTTCCCTCCTTTAAAGTTGTAATCCTCTTGCCTTCATCTTGAGCCCATTATACCTTTTCAAGATTAGAGGATAATTAAAGCGGGAGCGGAATTCAGATACTCAGCAAAAATTCCCGTATTTATGCGGGTAAGTAAATATATCTTCGGCAACTTAGCTTTTTACTTTAACTATTTTTCCAAATGCCATGTCAACGCAGATGACGAAAACGGTGAAAAGCCCGAGCGAGGCAAGATAGACCCTATGCTCATAGATGACATCTATGATTGGTATGAAGCTCGAGGTCGGAGAAAGTATGATGAAGAACCAGAAGATGAAAAAAGAGATGGCAAGCGCATCCCCGCAGCCCTTTCTTGAGCGGAAATACAGGTATATGCCTGCACCGATTATTGCAAGGAGTATGGCGAGTGCGACTATCGGGGGAAGCATGGGAATATTAAGTATTGTCCCTTTATTCGGAACAGGCGCTTTAAAGAGTGAGCGAGCTACCGGAAAATCATAATCAAGGTTCTGGTTTACCGGTACTGCAAGCAGGGCGATATAGTATACGAACACATTGAACTGCGTATAAAGATATTCTTTGGGGCTTATATAGGTCTGCTTGAACCCTGCGGAATGCTCAGGCAATGCCTTCGATGCCTTGAGTGTTGTTGCATCGCTCTCCTGAGCCGGCGCATGCGCCTGTGTTATTGCCTGCCCGCTGCCTGCATCTCCTGCCCCGCCGAGGAGCTTGAATGTGGAAAATGCGAAGAAGATAAAGAGCGCGGCAAGAATGAAATAAAGAGGCCATTTCTTTACTATCTCTTTGGGGCTTCCTTTGCTTAAAAAGAAAAAATCGTACAGGAGGACTACTCCGGGAAGGGTAATCGCGACCTCTTTTGAATAAACAGCAAGTATGAATGAGACTGCAACCCCTGCGTAAAGGGCAACCCTTTTTGCCATCGATGATGCCGAGGATGATTTGATGAAGAAAAGGAGCGCAACGAGATAGAAGAGGCTGAAAAGAGACTCCATCCTCTGCACAATATAAGTCACCGACTGGGTCTGAATGGGATGAAGCGCGAATATCAGGGCTGAGAAGGCGGCTATTCTCCTGCACCAGGGCTCATCGCTTTTTATAAGCCTGAGCGTCAAAAGCAGGAAGAAGTACGCAAGCACCGCGTTTATTATGTGAATGGAGACATTTACTACATGGTAGCTTATTGTATCGTTGCCGCTTATGGCATAGTTGACCGCAAAGGAGGCGAATGAAAGCCCCCTGCTGTTCTTTATGATTTCTGGCAGATTGCCGAGATCTTTTAACTGCTGGTTATCGACTATCTGCAGGATATCGTCAAACTGGAATTTTGCGTGAAATGTATTTGAGTATGCCAAAAGTATGGAGATGGCAAGTACGGCTGAGATGATGAGATGGAACCATTTGCTTGAGATGAGTCTTTCCATTTTTCAGATTCTGGGGTTGTCCTGTTTTTCTTTTTTGTCCCTGCCTTTTATGTCTATGCCTGATTCCTTCAGGGCTGACTTGATGAGCGTGATTTCCTGGGCAAGGACCTTGTTCCTCTCGTGGAGGATTGATATTACAACAGAAAAATGAAGTATTATCAACAGGACAAATATGAAAGCGACCAAAAAAAGGAGCGAGGGCGGATAAGCTACCCCAAGGAATTTTGCGATATAGTCCAGTATCTCTTTTTTAAGCGACAGGATTATTATGACAAGGGCTGCGGCAAGCCAAAGGACAGAGTACTTTTCCTTGAGCAGGCCCAGCCGGATGAAGTTGATGACAAGGGCGAAAAGGACAATGGAGCCGATAATCGAGAATATCTGAAAGTAGTACATCTGGCCTCTTTGGGTTTTTAAGTCCTCTTGAGCAGGTCAACGAATATCGCGAGCAGGACCTTTATCATGTAATAAACAGACCTGACCGGGGTTATGGATGAGCGCCCGCCTGCCCTCTCGAACATCTTTACAGGCACCTCCAGTATACTAAATCCCTTCTTGTGCAGCAATACAAGGGCTTCAACTTCAGGGTAATCGTCCGGGTAGTGATTGCTGAAAAATGTTATGCAGTCCCTTCCCGCAGCGCGAAAGCCTGAGGTCGTATCAGTCACCTTTTCCTTGATGATGAATGATACTACCCTTGAGAAGACCGCCATGCCCGCGCCCCTTGCAATTGAGGGCTTGTAGTCGCCTTTCCCAAGAAACCTTGAGCCTACGACTATGTCCGCCTTATCTTCTAAAATGGGCTTTATTATGTATTGAATCTGGTCAGCGGGGTGCTGTCCGTCTCCGTCAACCTGCACCGCCACATTATACCCGTTAAGAAGGGCATACTTGTAGCCTGTCTGCATGGTTGCGCCTATCCCCATGTTATACGGGTGATGGAGCACCGTTACGCCGCCTGCCTCCGCAATCCGGGCTGTCCCGTCGCCTGAGCCGTCGTTCACGACGATGATATCAGCTTCAGACACATGCTTCCTGACATTGGAGATGACAGAGCCGATATTGGCCTCTTCATTGAAGGCAGGTATTATAATCAGGATTTTTTGTTTAGAGTCTTTCATCAGGGTTTCAGCAAATTAAAAAATAAAAAAATCAACAAAGAACGGCCAAAAAGGCCCGAAGGTCGAACCAGGGAGGGATAAGGAAAGTAAATCCTGAAACTCTAAAAAGAGATGGTGCCGAAGGGGGGACTCGAACCCCCACAGGCTTTCACCCACAAGAACCTGAATCTTGCGCGTCTACCAATTCCGCCACTTCGGCATCTGTTTTTCAGCCCTGCTCTCAAAACACCGCCCCCGTTGGCAGGGCGCATTTAAGTCTTGAAATCAGAGCGGTTTCAGGCTATTATTCTGTTTTTAAAACACCCGGTTAGCCGTCTTATAAAAACAATGCGGCCCGGAGTGACAATAAAAAATATTCGCATAGTCCAAAATTTAAGTCAAGGGAGTTTTTGATGAAATTCTTTATCGATACGGCTAATCTCCAGGAAATAAAGACAGCCGACGAATGGGGGCTTGTTGACGGGGTCACTACAAACCCCTCCCTGATCGCCAAGGAGAAGTGCTCATTCAAGGACAGGATTGTAGAGATATGCTCCATCATAGACGGCCCGGTAAGCGCAGAGGCGATAAGCCTTGACGCAAAAGGGCTTATAAGCGAAGGCAGGGAGCTTGCCAGGATACACAAAAACATAGTTGTAAAGATACCCATGACGCTTGAGGGGATGAAGGCTGTAAAGACCCTCCACAGCGAAGGAATAAAGACAAATGTAACGCTTGTATTTTCACCGCTTCAGGCTCTTATGGCGGCAAAGGCAGGGGCGACCTATGTGAGCCCGTTCGTAGGCAGGCTTGATGACATCTCGCATAACGGCATGGAGCTTATAACCCAGATACTTGATATTTATATGAATTACGGCTTTGAGACAGAGATAATAGCCGCATCCGTCCGCAACCCGCTTCATGTGCTTGACAGCGCGCGGATGGGGGCGCATGTAGCGACAATCCCGTTTAAGGTCCTGGAGCAACTCTCCAGGCACCCTCTTACCGATATAGGCATTGAAAGGTTCCTTAAGGATTGGGAACAGGTACCAAAGAGCTGAAGATGAGACGCCCTGCCTGATAAGCAGGGCGTTTTTGCTTTAACCGGCATTTAAGGACACCGATGCCGCACATTTCTTTAAAGCACCATTCAAAAAGACCTGAAAGCTCAATTCTTAAGTTTTTCTTCATTGAAATACCTGAATAAAAAAAGGTTTTACTCCTGAAACAGGCTCTTTTATGAAAATTTAGGTACAATTAATATATATTTTGGAGGTTTTTTTAAGGTGATTACGCACATTGTACTTTTCAAACTTAAAGACAACAGCCCTGAAAAAGTAGAGGAGGCAAAGCAGATGCTCGCGGGGCTCTGGGGCAAAGTGCCTCAGCTTAGATCACTTGAGGTCGGAATTGATGTGCTCCGTTCGCAGAGGTCTTATGACCTCTCTTTAGTAGCGAATTTTGAGACCTTGGCAGACCTTGAGGCGTATCAGGTACACCCTGAGCATAAGGTCGTAGTGGATTACATGAACAGGGTCAGGGAATCAGCCGCGGTGGTTGACTACCACTCAAGATAAATTCCCTTTCCATAAGGATTGGGAGAACTTTTAAATCACCCTTTAAAAAGGGAAGAAGGAAGAAACTAATTGCAGGAAGCTGAAAAAAAGATACTGGATTTTATGAAGGAGGAGGCTTACAAGCCCATGTCCTTCCGGGAGCTTGTCTTTATGTTTGATATAAAAAAAGACAGGCGTGATGAGTTCAAAAGGCTCGTTAAGGATATGGTGCGTGAAGGCTCTCTCATAAAGATAAGAGGCGGCAGGTACGGTCTGCCCGAGAAGATGAACCTTGTGACAGGAGAGCTCATCTGCCACCCGGACGGGTTTGGTTTTGTACGGCCTGAGACCGGCGGCGAGCAGGATGTATTCATAAATCACAGAAGGCTCGCCGGCGCCATGCACGGAGATACCGTGGTGACAAGGATAGAGGGCGTAAAACAAGGCGGCAAGCGCGAAGGAAGCATAATCAGGATAACCAAGAGGGCGCATAAGGTAATTGTCGGCAGGTATGAAAGGGGAAATGGGTTCGGGGTTGTCATCCCTTCCGATGAGAGGATTCTTGAGGAGATAATCATACCGCCTAAGGAGACAAAGAACGCCAAGGACGGGATGATAGTCTCGGCAGAGATTACAAGGTGGCCCGCAAAGAACCTTGCCCCTGCGGGAAAGGTCTTAGAGATAATTGGCGACCCGGACGACCCGGATGTAGAGGCAGATGTAATACTTAGAAAATTTGGGCTTCCGAACAGGTTCCCTGACAGGGTCATGCATGAGGTCAAAAGTATTCCAATGCAGGTAGCAGATGCGGATATGGAAGGCAGGCATGACTTAAGGGATAAGCTCACCATCACCATAGACGGCGAGACTGCAAAGGACTTTGACGACGCGGTCTCTGTTGACAGGCTGCCGAACGGAGGCTACAGGCTTAGGGTCTCGATAGCCGATGTCAGCCACTATGTCAGGGAAGGCACTGAGATAGACACAGAGGCATACTCAAGGGGCACAAGCGTATATTTTCCGGACAGATGCATCCCCATGCTGCCTGAAGCCCTTTCAAACGGCATATGCAGCCTGAACCCCAAAGAGGACAGGCTTACAATGACCGCTGAGATAGAGTTCGACTCCAAGGGGCATCCGCATAAAAAGAGGTTTTACGAGAGCGTTATAAAAAGCGCCGAGAGGATGACCTATACCAATGTCAAAAAACTCCTTTATAATGAAGATGAAGAGTTAAATAAAAGGTATGCCCATATATTGGACGACCTTAAGGTCATGGCAGAGCTTGCGGCAAGGCTCTCAGAAAAAAGGTCTGAGGCAGGCTCCATTGATTTTGACCTGCCGGAGCCCCAGATAATCATCGATATCGAGGGTAATGTAGAGGCAATAGTAAGGTCTGAGAGGAATGTCGCCCACAAATTGATAGAAGAGTTCATGCTTGCGGCAAATAAGGCTGTTGCAGAGGAATTCTCCAAAAGGGAGCTGCCTTTCATCTACAGGATTCACGAGGAGCCTGATGAGGATTCCATCAATGATTTCATAGAGTTCGCTTCCGAGTTCGGGCTCCACATGAAGCCTGACGGCGGCCCGAAGGCCTTCCAGAGAATACTTCAGAAGGTAGCAGGCAAAAAGGAAGAGAGGCTTATAAACCAGGTGCTCCTGCGCTCAATGAAGCAGGCTGTCTACTCTGAAGAGAATGTAGGGCATTTCGGCCTTGCCTTTAAGGATTACACACATTTTACATCTCCCATCAGGAGATATCCCGACCTTGTGGTGCACAGGCTCTTAAGAACCCTTTTAAGAGGCAGATACACCAAAGAGAAAAAAGAGCATTGGGAAACAGCGCTGCCTGAAATCGCTACCCACACCTCCAACCGCGAGAGAAAGGCGATGGAGGCTGAAAGGGAGATAGCAGACCTTAAGAAATGCCAGTTCATGATGGATAAGGTGGGCGAGGAGTTCGATGGGATAATCTCAGGGGTCACAAGCTTCGGGCTTTTTGTGGAACTTAAGGATTATTTTGTCGAGGGGCTCATCCATGTGTCGATGCTCCTTGACGATTACTACAGGTTTGACGAGAAAAACCATCTGCTCATGGGAGAGGGCTCCAAGAGGGTCTTCCGCCTTGCGGATGAGGTCAGGATAAAGATAGAGAATGTAGATTTAGAGCGAAGACGGATAGATTTCCTGTTGGCGGAAGAGCTTAAAAAAACAGGAAAACAAAGGAGAGGGCGAGGCAGATAGATGAGGTCTTTAAGGTTTCATCTTGCTTATAAAAACATCAAACGACTCCGGACAATAGTATCAATACTGGCAAGGCATGGGTTTCGCCCCCTTATGGAAACCCTGCACCTGACTCCGCTTATCTCCATACCTGAACGCCTTATAGGCAGAAAGGTGAGCAAGGCGGAGGAGGGCCTCACAATCCCTGTAAGGGCTCGTCTTGCGATTGAAGAGCTTGGCCCCACCTTCATAAAGTTCGGGCAGATATTATCGACCAGGCCCGATGTCATACCTCAGGAATTCATCACAGAACTGCTCAAACTTCAGGACGAAGTAGCCCCGTTCCCCTTCAAAGACGCCGTAAAAGTAATAGAGAACCAGTTCAAAAAGCCTTTATCCGAGTTATTCTCATATGTAAACGAGACCCCGATTGCCGCGGCCTCTATCGCTCAGGTGCACAGGGCAATTACCCTTTCAGGCGAAGAGGCCGTAATAAAGATACAACGCCCGGGCATTCAGGAGGTTGTAGAGACTGACATACAGATACTTAACTTTCTGGCAAAGCTCTTCATCCGCTATGTGCCGGAGAGCAGGCTTTACGACCCTGTGGGCGTGGTAGATGAGTTCTCGAGGGTGATAAGGCGTGAGATGGACTTTACTCTTGAAGCAAGCTATACGGAGAGGTTCAGGGAGAACTTCAGGGAGGAGCCGAGGCTTAAGATACCGGAGGTATTCTGGGAGCTTACAGGCAGAAATGTTTTGACCATGGAGGAAGTCCGTGGGATAAAGATTGACAGGGTGGAATCTCTCAGAGCGGCGGGCATGGATACAGAAAACATTGCCCACCTCCTTGCCGATGTGTTTTTTAAGCAGGTATTTGAGCACGGCCTGTTCCACGGCGACCTGCACTCGGGCAACATCTTTGTTCTTGAAGAGAACAGGATAGCTTTAGTTGATTACGGCATAACCGGCATGATAGATGATGAGATGCGGCAGAACCTTGCCGATATACTCATCAGTTTTGCCTCAGAGGATTTTGAGGGCACGGTCAAGGTCTATCAGCGCATGGGCATACTGCCGGAAGACATTGATAAGACATCGTTTGAGCGCGAATATTATGATATAATTGTCCACTACCTCGGCAGGCCGTTTAAATCGGTAAAATTGGGCGAACTCCTCCTTGATTACATAAGGGTTGCCGCAAGGCATAACATCAGGCTTCCGCGGGACCTGTTGCTTTTTGACAAATGCCTAATAGAATTGGAGGGGCTCGCAAGGCTGCTTTATCCTGATGTCGACCTCCTTGCCGAAAGCGAGCCGTACGCTGAGAAACTGTATAAAGAACGGCTCACCCCAAGCCGCATTTTGAAGGATACGGCAAAGACACTGTCGGAATATAAAGAGCTTGCAGAAGAGTTTCCGTCCCAGGCAGGGCGGATAATGCGAAAGATTATCGAAGATAAGGTCACGATAAACTTTGCCCATAAAAATCTGGAAGACTTCATGGGCGAGATAGACAGGTCGTCGAACAGGCTTACATTCGGAATAATAGTAGCCGCTCTCATTGTCGGCTCATCAATGGTAATAGCGGCTGAGACATCACCGAAGGTACTGGGGCTGCCCGCCCTCGGCATAGTCGGGTTCATAATCGCGTCTTTTTTGGGCCTGTGGCTCGCGTTCCAGATATTAAGGTCTGGAAAGTTTTAGGAGAATATTATATTTTTATAGTCCTGTTCGGAAATCGCCGTGCTTTAGCCTCGGAAGGATTTTTTGTTATTGTATGAAAATTTTTAAAAACAGCGCAGGCTTCGGTAAAATTAAAAATCCGGTATTGACCCTCGGAAACTTTGACGGCCTCCACCTCGGACACCGGAAGATAATCAAAAAGGTAGCTGAAAGGGCAAAGGAGCTTAAGACAAAATCCGTTGTCTTTACCTTTGACCCGCACCCCCTTAAGGTGGTCGCCCCGCACAAGAGCCCGCCCCTGATCCTTGACTCCGAAGAAAAGGCAAAGCTCATCAGCGAGTTCGGCATCGACTACCTTATTTTCGCTAAATTCACAAAAGAATTCGCCTCCACCCATCCAAGGCAGTTTGTAGAGAATGTGCTTGTGAAAGGACTTTCTGTTAAAGAGGTCTGGGTAGGGCATGATTTTTCATTCGGCCACGGCAAGGCAGGTAATGTTGATTACTTAAGGCACCTTGGGGAAGAGCTCGGGTTTAAGGTGTTTGTCATGCCTGCCTTTAAAAAGTCCGGCGCAATTGTAAGCAGCTCAAGGATAAGGGAGCTTGTAAAGACAGGCAATGTCAGGGGCGCGGCAACGCTTCTTGGCAGGAATTTCAAGATAAAAGGCAAGGTAGTGCGTGGAAAGGATATTGGAAAAGAGATAGGCTTTCCTACGGCTAATCTGAAGGTCTCAAGCGAGATAATCCCGGAAAACGGTGTTTATGTGGCTTATGCCTCTGTGGCAGGCAAGAGCCACCCGGCAGTTTTAAACATCGGCACAGCCCCTACCTTCGGAGGCAAGGAGAGATGCGTAGAAGTGCACATCCTTGATTTTAAAAATAACATATACGGGAAAAAGATGGAGGTCTCTTTTGTAAAGAGGCTCAGGAGCGAGAAGACCTTCAAATCCAAAGAGGCTCTCGTAACTCAGATAAGAAAAGATACCGAGAAGGCAAGGCAGACCCTCCATGTGTAAGCGGAGTTTATTTTGAAGATAGACGGCTCTACAAAAGTCCTTTGCATAATAGGAGATCCTATTGAGCATTCGCTCTCGCCCGCTATCCAGAACGCGGCATTTAGAGAGCTTGGGCTTGATATGGTCTATGTGCCTTTCCGAGTAGCCCAGGACAGGCTTGAGGAGGCTGTAAACAGCATCCGAGCCCTAAATATGGCGGGTATGAATGTTACCATCCCTCATAAAGAGAAGGTAATGATGTACCTTGACAGGGTAGATGAGCTTGCAAGGTTCATCGGCGCGGTAAATACCATCGTAAACAGGGACGGAGAGCTTATCGGATATAATACGGACGCTGACGGCTACCTTGAGAGCCTTGCCGTTGAGGCAGGATTCGACCCAAAGGGCAAGAATGTCATAATAGTGGGCGCAGGGGGCGCGGGCAGGGCGATACTGTGCGCATTTCTTGCGGCAGAGGTAAACTCTGTCGTAATAGCCAACAGGACCTTTGACAGGGCGAAAAAACTTGCCGATGAGTTCAGGATAAAGAATGAAAGCATAGAGGCTGTTGATTTTGACGGCATTTATCCCTATATGAAGACAGCTGACCTTATCGTAAATACCACTTCTCTGGGTATGATGGACAAGGGCAGCCTTGACCTGCCCCTTGGCCTTTTGCCAAAGGGCTCGGTAGTCTCCGATATCGTCTATAGGCCTCTAAAGACAGAGTTTTTGAAGAAGGCTGAAGCAATCGGGCTTAAGACACACGGAGGCCTTGGAATGCTTGTTTATCAGGGCGCCATCGGCTTTGAGCTGTGGACAGGCAGAAAGGCCCCGGTAGAGGCCATGAAAAAGGCAGCCCTTGAGGCGCTCAAGGAAAAATGAGAACAGTCTTTATAGCTGACGCCCACCTAAAGGGGCTTGACGACCCCAATCAGAAGAGCCTCGTAGAGTTCCTCGACAAATTAAAAGCAGATAACCTTGTAGTCCTCGGAGACCTCTTTGACTTCTGGACAGGCGGGAATAAGGTCGTGCTTCGCAACTACCGCCCAGTGCTCGATAGTCTCCTGAGATTGACAAAACGGGGCACGAAGATAATATACCTTGAGGGAAACCATGATTTTGACATGGGGAGGTTTTTTACCAAGGACCTCAAGGCCTCGGTTTATACGGAATCCGCCGACCTTACCATAGATAATAAAAGGTTTTACCTTGCCCACGGGGACATGGTCTCCATGACAACCGGATATACTGTCTGGAGGGCGTTTTTAAGAAGCCCCTTTTACCGCGTCATTGCCTGGCTGGCTACGCCGTACGGAGTCTGGAGCATAGCTGACCGGCTCTCAAAGAACAGCCGTAAAAAGAGCCGTAAACATAAGAGGGACGGGAGCGCAATCGACATCCGCCTGAAAGAATTTGCAGGGGTAAAGATATCAGATGGGTTTGACTGTGTAGTTTTTGCGCACTCCCATGTGGCTGGCGTGCAGGTTCTGGGAAAAGCCGTTTACGCCAACCCGGGCAGCTGGCTTGAGAGAAATTACCTCGTTTATGATGGGCGGCAGTTCAGGGTGGAGAGGCATAAGGGGTAGGGCAGATTAGTAAATTTTAAAACTTTCTTTAAGGGTATTTTAATCTTAATAAGAGATAATTATTCCGCTGTGAGAAACTTTTTCTCAATTTTATAAAAATATTGACGAAGAGAGATTGTTCCGGGTTTCTTAATGCGGATAGGATTGGCAAAATGCGTTACTATCCGGTGTTCCTTGACATAAAAGGCAAGCCCTGCGTTATTGTGGGCGGCGGTGAGGTGGCTGAGAGAAAGGCGTTAAGCCTGCTTTCAGCAGGCGCATCCGTAAAGGTCATAAGCCCGAATGCAACTAAGACGCTTAATACCCTTGTAAAAGAGGGTAGTATTGAGAGGCTTAGAAGGAAGTATAAAAAGGGCGACCTTAACGGGGCCGTACTTGCCATAAGCGCTTCTGACTCAAAAGAGGTCAATAAGGCTGTCTACGAAGAGGCTCAGGAGGCAAGGATACCTGTAAATGTGGTTGATGACCCTGCGCACTGCGGCTTCATAGTCCCTTCGGTAGTCCAAAGAGGGGGGCTTACGATAGCGATATCTACCGGCGGCAGGAGCCCGCTCCTTGCAAAGACCATCAGGCAGGAGCTTGAGAAATCATACGGTGAAGAATACGAAACCTTTGTAGAGGTGCTCGGGGCTGTTAGGAAGAAGCTGTTGAAAAGCGGGGTGAATCGTGTTAAAAAAGAGAGAGTTATCAAGGATTTGATAGCTTCGCCCATGCCCGGCTGGATTAAGGAAAACGCGGATAGAGAGATAAACAGTTTTCTTAAAGGTTTACTTGGCCAAGGGTACTCTTTATCGAGCCTTGGCGTGAAGCTCAAAGATAAAGATAAAAAATAGAGATAACAGGAATTGGAGCAAAGATTCATAAGTGAGTGAAATTTTTTTCCATATAACCGTGTTGGTGTATCTGGTGGCTACTTGCGTCTACACAGCTTATTTGTTTGCCCGTAAGGACAATCTCATATCGATTGCCCAGGGCGCACTTGTTGCCGGTTTTGCCACCCATACGGCAACGATTTTAAGCCGCTGGTTCGAGGCCGGGCATACCCCTGCCACAAATCTCCACGAATCCCTTACATTCTTTTCATGGGTAATAATCGGGCTTTATCTGTTCCTTTTAATCAAATACCGGCAAAAGGTGCTTGGCGCGTTCGTAAGCCCCTTTGCCCTGATGCTTATAATCACGGCCTCTCTCCTTCCAAAAGAGATAATGCCGCTTGCGCCGGTGCTTGAGAGCTACTGGCTGCCTGTCCATGTAATAATAGCATTCCTTGGCAATGCCTTCTTCGCCCTCGCCTTCTTTCTGGGCATCATGTATATCATTCAGGAACGCTATCTTAAGAGCCGCAAATTGAGGGGGCTTTACTTCATACTCCCCTCGCTTGATGTAATAGACGAGCTTAATTACAGGTGCCTGCAGTTCGGTTTTGTCTTTCTTTCCGTTGCCATCATCACAGGCGCGGTATGGTCTGAATACGCCATAGGCAGCTACTGGAACTGGCAGCCGAGGCAGATATGGTCGATAATCACATGGTTCCTTTATGCCGCTCTTCTGCACGGCAGGCTCACAGCAGGCTGGCGCGGCAGAAAGGCCGCCATATTCTCAGGCGTTGCATTCGTGACCCTTATTGGCTCATTCATCATCATTAACCTCGTTTCAGGCGGGGCGCATGGTTTGACGGATTAGATTTTTAGTTACGGCGGTTTTCAGTTTTTTGCATTAAAAAATCTGGCAGAGATCCATCCAATAGAAAAGTATGAACCTAATCGTAGTAGGACTGAACCATAAGACCTCACCCGTTGAAATAAGGGAGAAGCTGTCCTTCCCGGCTGCCACTATCGGGGAGCCCCTTAAAAGGCTTACAAACCACTTCGGGCTCAATGAGGGAGTAATACTTTCGACCTGCAACAGGGTTGAGGTGCTTGCCATTACCAACGACATGGAGCAGGGCGTCTGGAAGACAAAGAGGTTCCTTTCAGAGTTCCACAGCATACCGCTTGAAAAGCTCGATGAGCATCTCTATGTCCACTGCGGAGAGGATGCGGTAAAACACCTTTTCAGGGTTGCGGCAGGTCTTGACTCAATGGTCATGGGCGAGCCCCAGATACTCGGTCAGGTAAAGGATTCCTACGGCTATGCCGTTGAGCATAATACGGCAGGCGTTATCGTAAATAAGCTCTACCATAAGGCATTCCAGGTTGCCAAGAGGGTCAGGACAGAGACAAAGATAGGCGAATCAGCCGTTTCAATAAGCTTTGCCGCTGTTGAGCTTGCAAGAAAGATATTCGGCGACCTTAAAGGCAAATCCGCAATGCTCATAGGCGCGGGCGAGATGGCAGAGCTTGCCGCCAAGCACCTTATCAATAACGGCATCCATGAGATACTGGTTGCCAACAGGACCTATGAGAAGGCAATAGAGTTTGTAAAAGGCTTCGGCGGAACAGCCATCATGTTCAGGGAATTTCCGCATTACCTCAAGAATGTCGATATCGTCATCGCATCGACCGGCTCTCCGACATTTATCATAAAGCCTGACCAGATACAGGAAGTGATGAAGGAGAGGAAACAGAAGCCGATGTTCTTCATCGACATCTCTGTCCCCAGGAATATCGACCCGCTCGTCAATAATGTAGATAACTGCTATTTATATGATGTTGACGACCTTCAGGGCGTTGTGGTAGCCAACCTTCAGGAGAGGAACAAGGAGGCCCAGCAGGCTGAGGCCATCATCGAAGAAGAGATAGAGAAGTTCTACCGCTGGATCAAATCCCTTGATGTGGTGCCCACCATTATCGCGCTCAGGCAGACATGCGACCAGATAAGGAAGGCAGAGCTTGCCAAGGCGCTTGCCTCAATGAACAATCTCTCCGACAAGGAGAAAAAAGCGCTTGAGGCAATGACATCAGCCATAGTCAATAAGATACTCCATCATCCTGTGCTGCATCTTAAGAAGGAAGCCAACAAGATAGAAGGCGACCTCTACATCGATACAATAAGAAAGCTATTCGATCTTACCATTGACGAAGAGGCGCTTAAAAAGGCTGCCCAGAGTAATGACGATTAGCCGAATAAGGTAAAGGAAAGGTAAAAATTTGAAGAAGAAAGTAGTCATAGGAACCCGCGGCAGCATGCTTGCGCTCTGGCAGGCAAACTGGGTCAAATCAGAGCTTGAGAAGAGATACCCCGACATCGAGGTCTCCCTTGAGAAGATAAAGACAACAGGGGATAAGATACTTGATGTGCCGCTTGCAAAGGTCGGCGGCAAAGGGCTGTTCGTAAAAGAGATAGAAGAGGCTCTCCTTGAGGGCAGGGTCCATCTTGCCGTTCATTCAATGAAAGATGTGCCGACATTCTTCCCCGAAGGGCTCCATCTAAGGTGCATAACCGAGAGGGAAGACCCGAGGGACGCTGTATTCAGCAGGAATAATGTAAAGCTCCTTGACCTGCCCAAAGGCGCAAGGATAGGGACTTCAAGCTTAAGAAGGCAGGCCCAGCTCCTCCATGCAAGGCCTGACTTTGAGATTCTCCAGCTGAGGGGCAACCTTGATACCCGCATGAAGAAGCTTGATGACGGCGAATATGACGCAATCATCCTCGCCGGCGCAGGCGTGAACAGGCTTGGATGGTCAGCAAGGATCACAGAGCTTCTTCCGGTTGAATTGAGCCTTCCGGCAATCGGTCAGGGCGCGCTCGGCATTGAGACACCCACAAACGATGAATTCATAAATAATCTGGTCGCGTTCTTTGACCATCCGCCGACATCATACGCGGTAAGGGCTGAAAGGGCGCTCCTTAAGAGACTTGAGGGCGGCTGCCAGGTGCCTATCGCGGCATACGGACAGCTTTCAGGCGATACTCTTACGCTTAGGGGACTTGTGGCAAGCCCGAACGGAAAGACCTTTGTAAGGGATTCCATCTCAGGGCATAAGGACACAGCCGAGGCAATGGGAGCGGAACTTGGCGAGAGGCTCCTTAAGGCAGGCGCATACGATATCCTTAAAGAGCTCTATGAGGTAAGCCCTCCGGGCTCAGCATAAAAAAGAACACCCAAGCCCATGCCTTAAAAGGCATGGGCTTTTTAATTACGGGCAGAAAAAGCCGAACTTTGGCCGCGGAATGGTTCGCCTTTGCTTCGAACGGTTGGACAATCCTATTTTACGGGCTTATAATCTATAAAACTGCTTTGGAGGGACAGAATTGACCTCGTTAATCGCCTTTCTCTTTGTATTTACGATAGTTGTCCTCGTACACGAGTTCGGGCATTTTATCGCCGCAAGAAGGCTTGGGATAAAGGCTTACGAGTTTTCAGTAGGCTTTCCCCTGAGCCCGAAGATAATTACCTTTTTCAGGCATAAGGAGACGCATTTTACCTTAAGGCTATTGCCCCTTGGCGGTTTTGTAAGGTTTTCAAAGGAAGAGGATGACGAGAAAGACGATGTTATCCCTGAATTCCTCAAGGAAGAGAGATGGAAGAGGGCAATAATCGCTTCAGCCGGTTCAGCCTTTAACATTGCCTTTGCCTTAATCTTTCTGACACTGGCCTTTATGATAGGAAAGCACCTGTCACTTGCAGATTCCATTCTGGCAAGTTTTGGTTCATTCAAGAATGTTATTGTTGGCACATTTGGCATGTTCTCGGGAAAAGGGCTTGAGAGCCTCTCCGGTCCCATTGGCATAGCGATGATTGCGGGCAAGGCCGCTCAAGCTGGTATGGGAGAGCTGTTTTTCTTTACGGGAATGCTCAGCTTAAGCCTTGGGATTTTCAATCTTCTGCCCCTGCCTGCCCTTGACGGAGGCCAGCTTGTGATACTTGCCATAGAAACGCTGAAACGCAGGACTTTGAGCCTGCGTTCTTATACCGTTGTCGGCGCAGTCGGCATAATGGTATTTGTGCTGCTTACCGTTGTTGTCAGTTATCAGGATATTTTAAGGCTTATGGCATAAGGGATTGCCTCGGGGCAAGCCCCGGCAATGACAAAATTGTTTCCTCTTCTCTTACAGGGTGGGTTGTGCCCACCCTTACGATGCTGTGCTCCTGAGTTTCAAATTGCCTGTTACCTACTTTATTGCTCCCCTTTCCTGAATTCTGCCATATATGTATTGACTTCTCTTTTTTTTGTTGCTACTTTTTAAATTACAGAGTAAAAACCGCTATCTATAGCCTTCCAAAGCATTTAAAAAAACAGCACTCTTCCGGGTTTTTACGAAACAATCCTTTAATTTGTAACTGTAATTTTGTTCCTCTGAGGGTTTTATGACTACTGAAGTCAAAAATGACCATATTGAGGAGATTAGAGCTCTTCTTGAGGCCCAGAACGAAGACGCTATAACCCATCTTCTTTCCGACCTCCACGCCTCTGACATCGGCAGGATGCTCATGTCAATGGAGGAGGAAGAGGCTATAGCTGTCTTTAAGCTCCTTGACCCTGAGATGGCCTCCGCAGTGCTGCTTGAAGTCGATGAGCACATGAGAAAGGCGCTCATCTCTTCAATCTCCTCCGAGGAACTCATCGAGGTTGTCCATGAAATGGAAACGGACGACGCGGCTGACGTTATCTCCGAGTTGCCCCTTGAAGAGGCCAAGCAGGTCCTTGACGGTATCGACAAGCAGGAATCCATCGAGGTACAGAAGCTCCTGGTCTATCCTGAAGACACTGCCGGCGGTAAGATGCAGGCCGAGCTTGTCTCTGTCCACCAGGATTCAACCGTTGAAGAGACTATCGAAGAGGTCAGGAAAAAGAGCAAGCTGATAGAGAACATATCAAATGTGTTCGTAGTCGATTCGTTCCACAGGCTCGTGGGCACGGTCGCCCTTGATAAGCTCATACTCGCGGGCCCAAAGGTAAAGATAAAAGATATCGCTGAGCCGGACCCGATTACCGTAAGGACGGATGTTGACCAGGAAGATGTCGCCAAGATATTCCAGAGATATGACCTGTTGTCGCTGCCTGTTGTGGATTCCGAGGACAGGCTTGTGGGAAGGATCACGGTAGATGACGTAGTCGATGTCATCGAAGAGGAAATCTTCGAGGACTTTTATAAAATGGCGGGCTTGAATATCGAGGCAAGGGTGTTCGACCCACCGAAACGCTCCATTAAGATGCGCTTGCCTTGGCTTTTCATCAACCTCATTACAGCCGCGCTTTCCGCAAGCGTAGTAAGGGTATTTCAGGGCACAATCGAGCAGCTTGTAATTCTTGCCGTGCTTATGCCGATAGTAGCCGGCATGGGCGGCAATGCCGCCACGCAAACCATCACTGTCGTAGTAAGGGGGCTTGCCCTTGGCGAGCTCAATCTAAAAAATGCCAGATGGGTGCTCTTTAAAGAGGCGCTTGTAGGGCTTGCCAACGGGCTTATGACAGGGTCTGTCGCAGGCTTTATCGCGTATATGCTTGGGGCAAAGCCCATTGTGGGCTTGCTGCTTTTCATGGCCATGACAGCTAACATGGTCATTGCGGGCCTTGTCGGCTCTCTCATGCCTTTAATATTGAAATGGTTTAAGTTCGACCCTGCCATCTCTTCCAGCATATTCGTTACCGCATGCACTGACATCGGCGGTTTCTTTACATTTTTGGGCCTTGCCACAGCCTTTATGAAGATGGGCCTATTATGAAAAGGGGGCTCTACAGGGCTGAAGCAGTGGTGCTCAACTCCCTTGATTACAGCGAGTCTGACCGCATACTTACCTTCTACACCCTTGAGCATGGCAAGATAAGGGGCATAGCAAAGGGCGCAAGACGCTCCAAAAAAAGGTTTGTCGGCAACCTTGACCCGACTTCCCATATAAATCTCATATTCTTCCACTCTGAAAAAAGCGAACTTATGAGGGTGGAGGAAGCGCACCTTATAGACGGCTTCAATAATCTCAAGGTCGATATTGATAAGCTCTCACAGGCGTGTTACCTCATTGAGCTTGTCTCAGAGATGACGAGGGAAGGCCAGGCCGCCCCTCAGGTGCTCCATTTACTGGTAAATTTCCTTAAGATGCTTGATGACGGCGGTGAGGACTGCCTTTTGAGGTTTTTTGAGATAAGGCTTCTTGCGATTTTAGGATATCTGCCGCACTTAAGCGGCTGTGTTACCTGCAGGCAGCCTCTATCAGCTGATTCAAAGGCTTACTTCAGCTCTGAGAAGGGCGGGGCCGTCTGCAAAAAGTGCTCATTCGGTGCCGGCAGTGTTATCCCTATCTCGCTCGGCACAGCCGGTTTTCTCTCCATGGCGGCAAAGTTCGACACTGCAAAGCTCGGCAGGCTTAAGCCCAATGCCGTATTCCTTGAGGAAAGCGAAAGGATACTCTACGACTTCATAAAGCACCAGATAGGCAAGGAGCTTAAGACAAAAAAGTTTCTCGATAAGATGAGAAACGCTTCCCTTTGACCTGCAGGCTTTTTTTATGTAAAATCAAATTATACTTTTCATTATGCTCATCAGGAGGAGCAGATGCATTTTCAGGATGTAATTTTAAACCTACAGAAGTTCTGGGCCCGGAAAGGCTGCATAATCCAGCAGCCCTATGATGTCGAGAAAGGCGCGGGCACATTCAACCCGGCCACTTTCTTACGGGTGCTTGGCCCTGAGCCGTGGAAAGCAGCCTATGTGGAGCCCTCAAGAAGGCCTACTGACGGGCGGTACGGAGAAAACCCGAACAGGCTTCAGCACTACTATCAGTTTCAGGTGATACTTAAACCTTCACCCGATGACATACAGGACCTTTACCTTGACAGCCTTAAGGTTCTGGGAATTGACCCGCTTGCCCATGACATAAGGTTTGTGGAAGATGACTGGGAATCTCCTACGCTCGGCGCATGGGGCCTGGGCTGGGAGGTCTGGCTTGACGGCATGGAGATAACACAGTTCACCTACTTCCAGCAGGCAGGCGGAATCGATTTAAGCCCTGTCTCAGGCGAGATAACCTACGGGCTTGAACGCATCACCATGTACCTTCAGGGCGTAGATAATGTCTATGACCTTAAATGGAACGAGCACCTGACCTATGGGGATGTGCACTTAAGGGGCGAGGTCGAGTTCTCAACATACAATTTCGAAGAGGCTGACATTGATATGCTCTTTAAGCTCTTTGACATGTATGAGAAGGAGTCCTTTAAGCTGCAGGAAAAGGGCTTGGTGCTGCCAGCCTATGACCTCTGCATGAAGTGTTCGCACACCTTTAACCTCCTTGACGCAAGGGGCGCCATAAGTGTTGCCGAGAGGACAAGGTTTATCGGAAGGGTAAGGGCCCTTGCAAGAGGATGCGCCGAAGGGTATCTTAAAACAAGGGAACAGTTAGGGTTTCCGCTTCTTAAGGGCGCGGGAGTCACATTATAAAAAACTTAAGCGGAGTGAACTGCTAAAGGCTGCTCCGCTTTTCAATCGGGTGCTCGGCGGATTGCCGCCCTTGAAATGGCGGGTCAAAGCCGAGCAATAAAAAAGAAAAAACCACCTGCCGACAATTCCCGCCATGAATGGCGGGAATTGAATTTGAATGAGATAAAATGGAATTGCCTACCATACTCGGCATAATCGCCGGCACTATTACAACCACCTCTTTTGTACCGCAATTCTTAAAGGCATACAGAACAAAGCACACAAAAGACATCTCTGTCTATATGTTCTCAATGCTTTTTATCGGCATCTCGCTCTGGCTTATCTACGGGCTGATAAAACAAGACCTTCCGATAATACTTGCCAACGGAATTTCGCTTGTCTTTGTAACAGCGATACTGCTGCTGAAGTTCAAGCTGGGGTAAATGCAATGACAACTTCTGCCGGTTCTGTCATTGCCGCGAAAGCGGACAGTCCAGATACCTTTTAAATGGGATTCCCGATATATACATTCGGGAATGACGGGCTAATAAGGAGTTTGCTTTCCCTCTCCCCTTATGGGAGAGGGCGGGTGAGGGGGAGTTAATCAGGCCAAATAAAAAACGGGCCTTCCGGCCCGCTTTGATTTTAATTTGTATTATAGCAGTATTATTTTCTAAACTTCCGCAACCTTAACGCAATTCTTCCCACTCCATTTTGCCTTGTACAACGCATCATCCGCATAATTTACAAGGTCTCCTGAGTTCATCGCGCCTTTCTGCGGATATGACGCCACTCCTATGCTCATCGTTATCTTATCTGTCACAAGACCTGCATAGGCATGGCTTTCAATGAGTTCTCTGAGCCTTTCAGCCTCATCGACAGCGCCTTTAAGGAGCGTATGAGGCAGTATGACAGCGAATTCCTCGCCTCCGTATCGCGCTACGATATCGGTCTTTCTCACACCCCTTTTTATCATGGCCGATATTTCGCGAAGCACCACATCGCCTACCCTGTGCCCATAGGTATCATTGACCTGCTTAAAATTGTCAATGTCCATCATTATGAGCGAAAGGGGGGTCTCATACCTTACAGCCCTTTCAAACTCTTCCTCAAGCCTTGAATAGAAGAAGTTATGGTTGTAAAGAGAGGTCAGCTGGTCTTTTACAGCTATCTCCTTGAGATAATCCTTCTCCCTCGTTACCTTCTCGAAAAGCCTCGCGTTCTTAAGCGCATGGAAGGTGGAGTTCGCTATGATCCTGCAGAAATCAATGTCCTTCTTAGTGAATCCGCGCTCCCTTTTGCGGGTTCTCAGGAAGAGAGTCCCAAGCACCTCGTCATTAAAAACAATAGGAACGATAAGGATGCTCATCTCCTTCAGGTCTTTTATATTGTCTTTGACAGCCTGCATAAGGGGATGACTGATAATGTCATCCATTGCAAGCGGGGTCTTTGTCTCTATTACCTTTTTTATTTCAGGATACTTTGAGAGGTCAAGCCTGAGTTCCTTTACGGCAGGGTCCTCATGGGAGGCAAGCACATACCCTTCGTCTTCCTTGACGATAAGGACTATTGAGCAGCGGACAGCCGCGGTTGCACCGGCTACCTTTGTGACAATGGTATTGAGCACCTCTGACGGGTCGAGGGTCGCTGAGAGGGCGTTTGTAATCTCAAGGATAGTCTCAAGATTTCTCTTATCTTCTTCAAGCTCCTTGTAGAATTCATTTATCCTTATCTGCGCCCTTACCCTTGCAATAAGCTCCGACTCATTTATGGGCTTTGCTATGAAGTCATCCGCCCCTTTGGCGAGCGAATCAACAATGGTGCTCTTATCACCCTTAATAGAGACGATGATGATTGAAGGCCTTGAAGGCAGTTTAAGCTTTCTTATCTCTTCGCATACCCTGATACCGTCCATTCCGGGCATCACAAGGTCTAAAAGTATTACCGAAGGCTGCCACTCCTCAACGATCTTAAGCCCTTCTAATCCGTCAAGCGCATACCTTGTCTGATACCCGTTGGCGTTCAGGATGTCCTCAAGAATGCTTTTGTTCGTCAGATTGTCATCTATGATAAGGACCTTATTCTGAGTTTCCATCCCGTTAATCAGGTTTACTCCCATTTTTCATTTACTCTTTTCAGGTGTTTTAGTGAAAACTGTCTGAATTTGCCTTTAACTCTCTAAAAATCTTGACAAAACCAGACCCTTGACTTACTATTTTTATTTCAGCCGGCGTAGCTCAGGGGTAGAGCAACTGATTCGTAATCAGTAGGTCGGGGGTTCAAATCCCCCTGCCGGCTCCATTTCTTCAATCCCACCCTAAACTTTAAAAATGCAAGCCTACCTTTTTTGTAGTCCTTTTGGCTGATTTTATCAGCCTGCAGACTATGATTCTGTAATATAATTAACCACAAAAAAAGTCAAGTTAATTTCTTTAGATATTACAAGGGTATTGGCCGTTTTTGAGGCGGAGGATTGCCCCGTATCAACATGTCCTGATAAGATTATCGGCAATTTCAGTCATATTCTTCAATTCTTTTGTGGAAAAGCCCCTGTCCTTTCAGACAGGGGCTTTCAAAGGTTTGCTCTATTGGGGATTGTCGAGGAGACCTAAAATAGCCTCAGAAGGCACATAGCCCGGCAGCAGTCTTCCGTCAGGGAAAACAAGGGCGGGTGTGCCTCTCAGGCCTAAATCTTCGGCAAGCTTTATATTGTTATCAAGTTCCTGTGTCTCGCACTCAGCCTTGGGCAGCTTCTTGCCTGTGAAGGCGTCGTTTAAAAGCTTTGCCGATTTGTTGCATACGATTGCCTTGCTCTTCTCGTACGCCTCCGGGTGTATGGCGAGCGGATACATCTTTATATAAAATGCGACATCATTTCTCTTGGCAAGTATCTTTTTAACCTCGTCATGGAGCTTTGCGCAGTACGGGCAGTCCGGGTCATCGAATATTATTATCTTTTTCTCTGCCTTGGGGTTGCCCATCACTACGGCGTTCTCAAGCGGTATCTTTTTAAGATCGACCTTCTTTAAAGATTCGCTCTCCTTTATCTTCTCAAGCGAGGTAAATCTGCCCTCAACAAGGTACTTCTTGGAGAAGTCCATGTAAACTATAAAGACTTTGTCATCCTGCGTAAGCTCGATTTCCCAGAGTCCCTTCACAGGGCTCATCCTGATGTCTTTGACCTGCGCCTTGTATCTCTCAAGATTAAGCGCCTTGCCTACCTCTTCTTTTGTAAGGGTATGGCAATCCGAACATTTGCCCGCGGTTGCCCCCTGAAAAGCTGAGGCTGTGCCCGCCGGCGCTATTAAACAGATGGACGAAAATGCCAAAGCCAGAAACAATTTTCTAATCATCTTCTCTCCTGCCTTTTTTATTTTTTAGGAGTTAATGCCCGGCTACTTAAGCCGGGCGTTTTGTTGTTTAAGAACGGAGAAAATACTGCGGGAGAACAGAGGTCATCAAATTCCAATTCATTCAGAGGAGTATTATAAAGTCAGGTTCAGTCTTTGAGGCCGAGCACATCCTGCATGTCATAGAGGCCGTTCGGTTTTCCCGTAAGCCATATGGCAGCTTTGACCGAGCCCATTGCAAAGGTGCTCCTTGAAGAGGCCTTATGGGTAAGCTCTATCCTCTCGCCAATGCCGCCGAAAAGCACCGTATGGTCGCCGACAATATCTCCGGCGCGTATGGTCTGTATGCCTATCTCTTCGGGCTTGCGCTCTCCGATTATCCCTTTTCTCTCATAGACAGCGACTTTCTCCAAATCCCTGTTTACCGCATTCGCGATTACTTCAGCTATGCGGATGGCAGTGCCTGAAGGCGCGTCTTTTTTAAGCCTGTGGTGGGCTTCTATTATCTCGATGTCATAGTCCTGCGCAAGGACTCTTGCGGCGTCATGGACAAGCTTAAGAAGGAGATTGACGCCTATGCTCATGTTCGGCGCCATGACTACCCTTGTCTTAAGGCTCAGTTCCTTTATCTCGTCCCGCTGGTGATGGGAAAAGCCTGTTGTGCCTATAACAATGGCCTTATTATTTTCAACGGCATATTCAATATGCCGCATGGATGCTTCGGGTGCGGTAAAGTCTATTATGACGCTTGCCTTTTTAAAGGCCTTCTCTATATCAGAAGTAATCTTGACCCCGAGCTTTCCCGCCCCTGAGACATCGCCTGCGTCCTTGTTTAAATATGGAGAATCTTCCCTTTCAAGGGCCCCGCTCAGTTCAACGGCAGGATTTTCCTTTATGGCGTTTATGATTGCCTGGCCCATGCGGCCTGCGGCGCCCGTCACTGCGATAGATATCATGGCATTAGCTCCTTGTCACTCCAAGCCCGTAATTTTTAAGCGTATTTATGAGTTTATTCCTGTTTGCCTCACTCATCCTCGTAAGCGGAAGCCTGAACTCTTCTTCGCACATGCCCATCAGGGCAAGCGCGGTCTTTACAGGTATCGGGTTCGTCTCAATGAACATGGAACGGTGGAGGCTCTGAAGCCTGAAATGCAGACCCTTTGCCTCTTCGGTCTTACCCTCAAGGAAAAGCCTTATCATATCAGACATGTCTTTCGGGGCTATGTTCGAAGTAACTGAAATTACACCGTGGCCGCCTATGGAAAGCATGGGCAGTGTTGTGAAATCATCGCCTGAAAGTATTATGAAGCCCTTCTTCGAGTATTCGATAAGATCGCTTACCTGCTGTAAATTGCCGGTTGCTTCCTTTATGCCGATAATGTTTTTTATCTCTGAGAGCCTCGCAACCGTCTCAGGCAGCATGTTTACGCTTGTCCTGCCCGGTACATTATAAAGCACAATGGGGATATCGACTGCTTCGGCTACTTTTTTATAATGCTCATAGAGCCCCTGCTGCGTGGGCTTGTTGTAGTACGGAGTAATAAGGAGCGCCGCATCCGCGCCTGCCTTTTTGGCATGCTTGGTGAGGAATATGGTCTCTTCTGTTGAGTTTGAGCCGGTCCCGGCTATTACAGGCACCCGTTTTGCCGCTGTCTCTATGGTAAGCTCTATTACGCGGTTATGTTCCTCATAACTTAGGGTAGCGGATTCTCCGGTTGTACCGCACGGCACAACTCCGTTGGTCCCGTTTGTTATCTGGAACTCTATAAGTCTTTTTAGATTCGCCTCATCTACTTTACCGTCCTTAAATGGCGTTACAAGGGCGGTAATTGAGCCGCTGAACATTGGTTCCTCCTATAAAAACACTGCACATATAAATTTACAGCTAAATTCAAAAAAAGCAAATAAAAATAACGGACTGCGCCGTTTTTAAAACTCAAGGCTGCCTGAGAACACCTCTTGGGCAGGCCCTGTCATATACACATGGCCGTCCTTTGCCCATTCTATATTAAGGGTGCCGCCTTTTAATATGACATTTACCTTTTTGTCCACAAAACCCTGCAATTGGGAAGCAACAGCCGCGGCTGATGCGCCTGTGCCGCAGGCAAGCGTTTCTCCCGCGCCCCTCTCCCAAACCCTCATCTTTATCTTTTTCCTGTTTACGACCTCTATGAACTCTACATTGGTCTTTTTGGGGAAGAACTTGTTGATCTCTATTAGAGGCCCGTACTTCTCCACAGGGAACTCATCCACATCATCGACAAAGATGACGCAGTGCGGGTTTCCCATTGATACGCAGGTAATCTTAAAGCTCTTGTCATTGATGGCAAGGGGCATATCAAATATCCTGCCCTCGGCTATCGTTGGGATAAGCTTGCCCTCAAGTATCGGCTCTCCCATGTCAACCCTTACAAGGTCGCCGTCCCTCTCCGGCCTGATTATCCCGGCAAGCGTTTCAATGTCAAGACGCTTCTTTTTTGAGAGCTTCTTTGACCAGATGTACTGCGCAAAGCAGCGTATGCCGTTGCCGCACATCTCTACCTTTGAACCATCGCTGTTGTATATATCCATCCTGAAGTCGGCAACCTTTGACTTCTTAAGTATGAGGGCCTGGTCAAACCCAATTCCGAACCTTCTGTCAGAGACCTTTTTAAGGAACTTGACTATATTGGGCACATCTTTTGCGCGTGAATCAACCAGTATGAAATCGTTTCCGAGGCCGTGCATCTTGGTGAAATTTATCTTCATCTCATCTATCCTGAAAAGTTTTTTCCGTTATTTCTTCTTTGCCGCTTTTTTCTTTGCTGCGGGTTTTGGGTCAGCCACAAGTACCTCATTTTTAAGGAGGTCTGCCATTGTCTCGCGCTTCCTTATGACGGAGTACTCTTTACCCTTTACCATGACCTCAGCCGCGCGCGGCCTTGTATTATAGTTGCTTGACATGGAAAACCCGTAGGCGCCCGCGCTCATTACCGCAAGGAATTCCCCTGCCTTGAGCTTGGGAAGGATCCTGTCCTTTGCCAGAAAATCGCCTGATTCGCATATCGGGCCGACTACATCAGCGGTTATCTCTTCCTTTGCGCTGTTCTTAACTGCCTTGATTGCGTGATATGAACCGTAGAGGCTCGGCCTTGCAAGGTCGTTCATCGCGGCATCTACTATCACGAAGTTTTTCTCAGTGCCTTCCTTTGTATAGACTACCTTTGTTGCCAGTATTCCGGCATTGCCTACCATTGACCTGCCCGGCTCGAAAATAAGGGTCACGCCAAGGCCTTTTGTGCCTTCGATTACAGCCTCGCCGTATTTGCTCGGGTGAGGGGGCTCTTCAGTGTCATATGTGATGCCAAGCCCGCCGCCCATGTCAAGGTACTTGATATCAAGCCCCTGCGCCCTGAGCTCTGAGAGAAGCTCCTTTGTCTTATTGAGCGCATCGACAAAAGGTGTCAACTGGGTTATCTGCGAGCCGATGTGGCAGTCTATCCCGATTGGCGCTACATTTTTAAGCTTATTCTTTGCGTTGATATATTCCTTTATGGCCTGAGCCGTCTCTATGCCGAATTTATTCTTCTTAAGCCCTGTTGAGATGTAGGGGTGGGTCTTCGGGTCGACATTCGGGTTTACCCTTATGGCGATTCCGGCCTTCTTTTTAAGCCTGCCTGCTATTGAATCTATTGCCGCAAGCTCCTGGGGTGACTCCACATTGAACATCAGGATATTGCTCTTAAGCGCGTACTCTATCTCGTCTTCCCTTTTGCCTACGCCGGAAAATACAATCTTCTTCGGGTCTGCCCCGGCTTTGAGCGCCCTGTAAAGCTCTCCGCCTGAGACTATGTCAAAGCCGCTGCCCTCTTCGGCAAACGCCTTTAATACCGATATATTCGAGTTCGCCTTAATGGAATAGCAGATAAGGTGCGGCACCTTGGCGAATGAGGCATCGTATGCCTTGTAATGCCTTTTAAGCGTCTTCTGGCTGTAGATATATACAGGTGTCCCCACCTCTTTTATTATCTTTTCAACAGAAACACCCTCAGCATAGAAGTTCTTTCCCTTGTAATCAAAAAAATGCATATCCTGCTGTCCTCCTCAACACTCGCGAATAATTTTTTATTTTCTTAAGGAACCTCTGATTAATTCATTGAGTAGTCTTTGCGAGCGCAGCGAAGCAATCTCGTTTTCAGGTAAATCAAGCAGTTAGAGATTGCTTTGTCGTTTCACTTCTCGCCAGAAACGAGAATTAATCAGAGCTTCCTTTAATAAAAACTATTTTACAGGCTCTGCTGTCCCTGATGCGCCGGTTGCAGATTCTATGTGCGGCTCATCAGGCGGCTCGGGCGGGCCTTTTTTGCCGCAGCCTGCGTTTACCAGCACAACTGCGCAAAGAAGCGTTATCAGCAAGAGCGAAAACTTCTTTTTCATCTCAGCAGCACCCGCACTGCTCAAATTCTTTCTTTACCTCTTCAAGGCGTTTCTTGACTGTCTCAAGGGCAGTGCCGCCGTATATCTTCCTTGTGTTCAAAGAGTTCTTTATCGAGACCGTTTTTTTTATGTCAGCCTCAAAGAGCTTTGAGAACTTCTGCCACTCATCAAGCTCAAGTTCCTCAAGGGTCTTGTTATTCTCAACACAGTAAGCAACCGCGCTCCCTACGGCATGGTGCGCCTCACGGAAGGGAAGCCCTTTTTTGGTGAGGTAATCTGCGGCGTCAGTTGCGTTAAGGAAGCCCGCGCCCGTTGCCTTGAACATGGCATCACTTTTTACACGCATGGTCTTAAGCATGGGGCCGTAGACTTTAAGTATTACCTTTACGGTATCAATGGTGTCGAACAGAGGCTCTTTGTCCTCCTGCATGTCTTTGTTATACGCAAGCGGCAGCGATTTCATTGTGGTCAAAAGAGACATAAGGTTTCCGTACACCCGTCCGGTTTTGCCCCTTGCAAGCTCGGCAACATCCGGGTTTTTCTTCTGCGGCATGATGGAAGAGCCTGTTGAGAACGCGTCAGACAGTTCTATGAAAGCGAATTCCTGTGATGACCAGAGTATTATCTCTTCTGATAGCCTTGAGAAGTGCATCATCAGGATAGAAGCGGCGGATATGAACTCAATGGCAAAATCCCTGTCGCTTACGCTGTCAAGGCTGTTTGCGGTTATCTCTGAAAAATTGAGCGCCTTTGCCGTAAGTTTCCTGTCCAGTTTATACGGGCTTCCTGCCAATGCGCCTGCGCCAAGCGGCATGGCGTCCATCCTGATAAGGCAATCGACAAGCCTGCCTGTGTCTCTCTGGAACATTTCGTAGTAGGCAAGCAGGTGATGGCTCAACAATACCGGCTGCGCCCTCTGCAGGTGCGTGTAGCCCGGCATTATGCAGTCAATGTGCTTCTCGGCGACTTCGACAAGGGCCTTTTTGAAATCATGTATAAGGTCGAGTATGGCAAATATCTCTTCCCTCAGATAAAGCCTTATATCAAGGGCAACCTGGTCGTTGCGGCTCCTGCCTGTGTGGAGCTTTCCTCCAAGCGGGCCGACAAGCTCAGTTAGCCTCATCTCAACCGCCATATGGATATCTTCCATGGCAGAGGTGAACTCTATTTTGCCTTCCGATATTTCCTTCTCAACGGTCTTAAGGCCTTTTATAATCTTTTTTGATTCGCTCTCGGTAAGGATGCCTGCTTTTACAAGCGTCTGCGCATGGGCGATTGAGCCCTGTATGTCATGCCTGTAGAGCCTCTTGTCAAATGAAATGGAGGCATTAAATTCCTCCACGAGCTTATCCGTGCCTTCTTTAAACCGTCCTGACCAAGCCTTGTTCTTCATGATTATTTCTCTAACCCTTCCATAATCGCCGCGTAAAGGAGCGGCACCATTATCTCGTGATGCCCTGTAAGCCTGTAGCCTGCGCCCCCTCCGAGGGTGGGCCTCCTGACTACATTTGTAAGCGGCCTATAGTGCTGTATGAAATCCATATTCACTGTTGAAAAATTAATTACCTCATGCCCCAGATTGCGAACAAGGGTAAGGGCTTTTAAAAATACCTCAGGCAGTATTACCGCGGAGCCGATATTTATATAAACGCCTTTCTCAAGGGTTGATACAACGGATGCGAATAGCTGAAAATCTTTTATAGAGGCTTCGCCTGTAGCCGCGCCGCTCATGTGCGGGTGTATGTGCAGAATATCTGTGCCAAGCGCGACATGCACTGTTACTGGTATGTCGAGCCTTGCGCCCGCGGCCAGTATGCTCTTATTCTTATGGGGGAATCTTGATTTGTTTATCATCTCCCCGACAGCCCTGCCAAGCCCTGATTTTGAGCCGTTCTTTATTGCCTTATTAAGGAGGCGCCCTGTCTCCTCAGCCATGCCGAATGCGCCTGCTCCAAGCTCTTTGTCAACATCTTCAGAGGTGCATCCTGCGTAGGCTGTCTCAAAGTCATGGACAACGCACGCCCCGTTCATGGATACCGAGTTGATGATGCCTCTTTCCATCATGTCGATGATAAGGGGGCCGAGCCCGACCTTGATCACATGGGCGCCCATGCCGAGGGCAATCGTCTTGCCGCCCTTGTGGGCTGTGATGATGGCCTTTGCGACAGACTTTAGGTCTTTTGCCGCCAGAATGTCAGGCAGGGTATTTAAAAAATCCATGAAGCTTCCGCCGGGCTTTGGAATGCCCGCGAAGTCTTCTACTTTTACCTTGCTCTGTCTATCCTTGATTGAATAGGTCTTGATGCCTTTGGAAGAGAGGGGTTTGAACTTCATCCGTTGCGTCTGGTCCTTTTAAGGTTATCAGCTCTTCTGGAGTTCGGCGTTTTTTTCTAACTTAAGGCCGACCTGAAAGAGCATATGGTCTACAAGCTCGCAGAGGATATGGCACACTGTAATGTGCACCTCCTGTATCCTCGCGGTTGTCTTGAAGTCAACATTTAAAAGTATATCGGTCTTATCAGCCATAAGGCCGCCGCCCTTGCCGGTAAGGCCGACTGTCTTCATCCCGATTGCCTTGGCAGCTTCTATTGCCTTTAAGATGTTGGGCGAATTCCCGCTGGTTGAGATGGCAAGCAGCACATCGGACTCTTTCCCGAGCGCCCTGACCTGCTTTGAGAATATCTGGTCAAATGAGTAATCATTGCCGATGCTTGTGATATTTGAAGTATCGGTAGTAAGAGCGAGCGCCGGAAGAGGAGGCCTTTCAATCTCAAACCTGTTTACGAATTCAGCCGCAAGGTGCTGGGCGTCAGCTGCCGAGCCCCCGTTGCCTGCTATGATGAGCTTGCCCCCTGCCTTGAAGGACTCTACTATTATCTCCGCTGTCTGGACAATCAGAGCAGTGTTTTTTTTGTTAAAAAACTTCTCTTTTGCCTTGATGCTGTCTTTCGATGATTTAAGGACTATCTCTTCCATGGACTTCTCTTCTAAAGGGTTATTTGAACTACATTATTCAGAGCTTATGATAATATCTTCTGTAAAATAGGGTGTCAAGGACTTTCGGCGGCATAAGCGTATGAATAGATTAAAAAAACAGGTCGGAAGAGCCTGAGGGTGGAAGAGGGTTTCTGGGGCGAGTTTTTTATAGCCCTCTCCCGTTTCAGGGAGAGGGCTACGAACCGCTTGTCAGATGAGGAATTTACCATTTTTCTGTATCGCTTTTCCGTCTAAATAGATTGCACCATTTTTTCTCAAATCTTTTATCATATCCCAGTGTATCGCGGATATGTTCTTTCCTCCCGCTTGTTCATAAGACCTGCCCACGGCAAGGTGTACGGTGCCGCCTATCTTTTCATCAAAGAGTATATCCTTTGAGAACTGCTGGATCCCGTAATTTACCCCTATTCCCAATTCCCCAAGAAACCTTGCACCCTTATCGGTATCAAGCATTGTCAGAAGGAATTTTTCATTTTTATCGGCCTTTGCCTCAACGACCTTGCCTTTACTGAACTTAAGCCTTATGCCCGTGACCTCGCGGCCCTGATAGATTGCAGGCATTTCATAAAAAATATGGCCTTCGGCAGAGTCCTCGACAGGTGAAAGGAACACCTCTCCGTCAGGCATGTTCCTCTCCCCGTAGCAGGGGATTGCCTTTCTGCCCTTTATGCTGAGTTTTAAGTCTGTGTCCTTGCCGACAAGATGCACCTCGTTTGCCTTATCGAGCACATTCTTAAGCTTCATCTCCTTCTGCTTGACCTTTTTCCAGTCAACATTGGTCGCGCCGTATAAAAAGTCCTCGTATTCCTCAAGGCTCATGTCAGCTTCCTGCGCAAGCGCGTTTGTGGGGAAGTTGCACAGAATCCAGCGTTTGTTGTTTACTATCTCTTCGCTGATGGGCCTTACTACCTTGCTCCTCTCAGCTATGATCTTCGGGTCTATATTGGACATGGCCTTTTTATTTGCCGCTGCCCTGATGGTGACGAAGCAGTCGATGTTTTTTGCCTCGAACATTTTTATCTTAGGGAAGTTGGCTATCTGCTCTTTTGTGGCGTGCGCATAATAGATATTTGAAGTCTCTTCAAAATTAATGCTGGTCATCGGGTGAGCGCCTGCCCTCATTACCTCTTTATAGACCTCAAGCACGAGCGGCTTGGCAAGCTCGGATGAGGCGCTTATAAGGACTGTTTCCCCCTTTTTTACGCTAATGGAATGATGGACAAGGATTGAGGCAAGCTTTTTAATGCGCGGGTCTGCCATAGAACCTCCGTTTTAGGAATTTTTTATCAGCTTTATCAGCAAATCAGCTCAGGCTGTACTTTTCAATCAAGAGCCTCTTGAACCTCGGCCCGTACACAAGGTCAAACACATCACCTTTTCCGGGGAAGAGGGTCAAGGCATAATTCCTTACTCCCTCAACATGCCTCTGTGCGTCTTCAAGGCCCATGTCGCTGTCTATGATAAGGTACATGGTGAGGTCTACCATACGTCTTAAGTACCTTATCCTTTTGTCTTCGTCTTTTATCTGTTCCTGTGTAGGCATAAAGCACCCTACATTAATCAATGGTTATTTGCGCCCTGAAAGGTATTCTTAGCTTTCAGTATCTCAGTTATCTTATCCATTATAATGAATTTATTCGCGCCCCACTTCGGGGCGACGATGAACTGCTTTGGGGCATCCCCGCTAAGCCTGTGAATGATCGTTGTTTTCGGCAGCATCTCAAGACATTCTACCATGAGATTTGCGTATTCTTCAAGTTCGAGCAGCCTTACTTTGCCCTCATTGTAAAGCTCTTCAAGGCGTGTTCCCTTTATTACCTGAAGCTGATGGAACTTGATGCCCCACACATTTAATTCTGCCAGAAATTTTATTGTTTTAAATACGGACTGCCTGTCTTCATGCGGAAGTCCGATTATTACATGGGCGCAGGTGTCTATCCCCCTTGCCTTGGCCTTTGTAATCGCCTCTTCAAAATCCTTTGCCGTATGCCCCCTGTTTATATATGCAAGTGTAGAGTCGTTTGCCGACTGAAGCCCAAGCTCAAGCCAGACATATCTCTCCTTCTTAAGCCTCTCTATAAGGTCAAGCACACTGTCATCTACGCAGTCAGGCCTTGTTGAGATGGCTATGCCGACCACATCAGGGTGCAGGGCTTGCCTGTAGAGCTTCTCAAGATATTCTGCAGGGGCGTGCGTGTTGGTATTTATCTGGAAGTAGGCAATGAACTTTTGAGCCTTATGCCTTTTTCTTACCTTCTCGATGCCTGCCGCAAGCTGGCTTTTTATATCGACATCTCCCGAATACTCTTTAGGCATGAGCGTAGAAGATTCGCAGTAGATGCAGCCGCCAACGCCTTTTGTGCCGTCCCTGTTTGGGCAGGTAAAGCCTGCGTTAAGGGTCACTTTAAAGACCTTGCAGCCGAACTTCTCTTTTAGGAAATCCGATAGGGTATTGTATGGTTTGGTAATCAATGCAGTGCCTGGTTTGTCCGAAGCAGTTCCGCTGACCATGACGAGAGACGAGTGGAGCCCTGCATTGCAAAGCCCCTTGCCCTGTAATTAATGTCACTTATTCTAAGGAGATATTCAGCCCCGCTGAACTCATTATTCTCAGATGTGAAGGTCGATATGATGGAGTCATCGACAACTACAAACTTCCCGAAGAGCTTTCCGAGGGAAGGGTTATGGGACTCCCATACGGTAGAGAGCTTTCCGCTCTCAAACGGAGTTATCCTGTAATTGTTCTGCAGCTCTATTGCCTTTCCATCAGGCATAAGGAGTTTCATGTAACCCTTATTGAGCCACAGCCCCTCAGTGTGCATGATGCGGTTACTGCCTTCAACAGGGATTGCATTATTATCTTTGTCAATGAATGTGCCTGCGGCTACCCAAAGCCCGTCCTGAAAAAGAAAGGTGTGATCGATATTCAAGCTCATTCCATCCCCTTTGGCCTTACCAGTATGCTCTTATGCTCTTTGACAGTCACCATGCCGGGTTTTGCGCCTTTGGGCTTTCTTACATGCTTTGCCTCTGCGTAGATGACCTCAACCTTGCCTGCGTTCTGCGCCTTGCTGTGCCATGCGGCAAGGGCTGCTGCCTCTTCAATGGTCTTTTTAGTCAGCTCCTTGGCCCTGCCGGCAACCTTTATCAGCACATGGGAACCGGGCATATGAGCTATATGGAACCAGATGTCCTCATTTGCGGCATGCCTCTGGACAATCATGTCGTTGCCTGCCCCGCTTTTTCCGCACAGTATCTCAAAGCCCTCTGATGAGGTATATCTTCTTATGGGCTCTGCTTTTTTCTCTTCTTCCTTTATATGGCCGGCCTCTTCAGGCATTTTCTTTACATACCCTCCCTTTGCAAGCTCATCTTCTATAAGCCTTAAGTCCTCTCTGTTCCTTGCGGCCTCTATCTCATAGAGCACATTCCCCATATACTCGATGTCTGTCTCGACCTGCGGTATCCTGTCCTTTAAAAGATTAAGCGCTGTTTTTGCCTTTTTCGACCTCTTGAAGTACTTCTCGGCATTTTCTTTTGGGGAGAGCTTTTCATCGAGGGCGACTTTTACCTTCTCAGGAGGGTAAACCGTATAGTCATCCAGCTCTACCTCCTTCATCCCCCTCTTCATCTTATTAAGATTATATATAAGGATATCTCCAAGCTTTGAGAACTCCCGTTCCCTTTCAGCCCTGTCTTTATCGCCATTCAGGTTGAGAAGCTTCTTTTTTAACTTCTTTTCAGCATCAAGCGCAACCCTTCTGAAGCGGTTCCTCTCGGATATGAACTCTTCTTCTTTTATAAAGGAAGAGTAATAGGCATCAGTAGCCTCATTCCATGTAATGTAAGGCTCTTTTGGGAACTCCTCTTGCCTGAAAGCCTCTTTATGCGGGGGAAGGGGCTCTAAGACAACACCCGGCATAACTACCCTTAAAGACCCATCAGGAGGAAAATACCGAATCGCATCGAGAACGATGCCCGACTCATCCACTAATATAATGTTGCTCGATTTGCCGGTAAGCTCAGCGATAAGAGTGAATTTTTCAATGATTTCATCGTGTTTCCTGGCAAGGGCGACTTCCAATACCCTTTCATCATCCTTTTGCCTGAACTCCTCGATGCGGGCATTCGTTATCCTGCTCCTTAAATAAGCGCAGAAGCGAAGAGGCGAGGGAGGGTTATAAAAAACCGCCTCAGTAAGATGGATTCTCGGATATTTATGGTGGGCTGAGATAATAAGCCTTTCTTCTCTGCCCCTTGCGAATATCCTTAGAATGATATTTCTCTCATCGCTCTGGTGGATTTTGGAGATGATGCTGCCTGAGAGCAACTCATTCAGTTCAGAGATTATATCCTTAAGAAGTTTCGGGCTCATAAGTCAAAAATTATACCACAAAGCCCCTATTTCTACCCGTAAAAACTGTCCTTGACAACGGGTAATGATTGTTATACTATTTAGGCACACTCAAAGTTACACTTTTTATATTAAAAGGGCGATACGCCCTTTTTTGAAAGTCCTATCTTCTCTATGGCCGGAGGGCTGTAGCCTTCGGCTAAGCGGGTTAAAACCCCGCAATCGTTTTTCATTCAAAAATTCCATTTTCTGCTGGTTTATAGACCGGAGGTAAAGCATGTCAGATAAGAAAGCTCCAGAAAGCCTCGATACAATAAAGGACGGAGTTGAGAATAAGGTCAAAAAGCATGTCTCAAGGAGGAGCTTCTTCAAGAAAGCCCTCGTTACCACTGTAGCGGTGACAGCTACCGCGGGACTTGCAAAAAAGGCCTCAACCCTCATACCCACTGAAAATTTTGAGAAACTCTATTTAAACGATGTGCTTCCCGGAGACATTGAGCTTGCCAAAAGGCAGTATGTCCTGATGACAGAACAGGAAAAGGCGGCTCTTGTCAGGGATTTGGAATCAAATTATAAAAATAAAGCCTGATAAAGCAGGGGGCTAACTGTGTCCAGCGACGAAAAGAAAAAACCGGAAGACAATAAGGAAGTAAAAGAGACCTCGCGCCGCGAATTCTTTAAAGATGCCGGCGGAGGTATGTTGACCACAGCCGCCATAGCGGGCGCGGCAACTCTTTTGACTGACTCTGAGGACGCACAGGCAAAGGCCACATGGTCCGAATGGTTCCAGAAGAACTATCGCCTGATGACGGATGAAGAGAAGAAAGATGCTATTGAAAGGCTTGAGAAGAGGTATTCCGAGGAATACGGAAAATCAGTCTCCGTTGACGGCACTCCTGCAATGGAAGGCGTTCTCTTCGGATATGCCCTCAATATCCAGAAGTGCATAGGCTGCAGAAGATGCGTCTATGCCTGCGTGAAAGAGAACAACCAGTCACGCAATAACCCTGAGATACAGTGGATAAGGGTTATAAAGATGGAGAAGGGCAACTTCTCAACCGAGAACATGAAGAACGGCTACCCTGACCCCAATGGGATCCAGGTCGGCGGCAATGCTTACCAGAATGCCGGAGTTACCCTTGAGGGCGAGCACTATTATCAGCCCGAAGAAGTGCCTGAGAAGGGCTACTTCTACTTCCCGATGCAGTGCATGCAGTGCGAAAAGCCGCCCTGCGTAAAGGTCTGCCCGGTAAGGACGACCTATAGGGAGCCGGACGGAGTAGTCGTTATAGATTACAACTGGTGCATAGGCTGCAGGATGTGCGTATCAGCTTGCCCGTACTGGGCAAGAAGGTTTAACTGGGGCGAGCCCAATCTCCCGGCTGAAGAGATGAACCCTGTTACCCATTACCTCGGCAACAGGCCAAGGATGAAGGGTGTTGCGGAGAAATGCACCTTCTGCCTTCAGAGAACAAGGCAGGGCAGGTACACCGCTTGCGTTGAGGTATGCCCGGTAGGAGCAAGGAAGTTCGGAAACCTCCTTGACCCTGAAAGCGAAGTCAGGAAGATACTTGAGAAAAAGAGGGTCTTCAGGCTTAAGGCTGATCTCAACACTTACCCGAAGTTCTTCTACTTTATAGATTAAGGGGTACATAATGAGACCTATAATAAGTTTTATAACGGACTTCGCGTCCTACGCGCTGAAAGGCGGGAGTAAATTCCGCATCTGGATGCTGTTTCTGGGTTTCCTGACCCTTCTGATGTTTTTCGGGGCTTATGAGCAGTTCACAAAGGGAATGATAGTGACAAACTACAATGACCAGGTGAGCTGGGGCCTTTATGAGGCCCAGTTCGTCTTTCTGGTAGGTGTTGCGGCTGCTGCCGTTACAGTCGTCTTTCCCTCCTATATCTATCATCATCAAGACCTGAAGAAGATAGTAGTGCTTGGCGAGATGCTTGCTGTTTCAGCGGTTTTCATGGTCATTATCTTCATCATGTTCCACATGGGACGCCCTGACAGGCTCTGGCACATACTTCCCGGCATCGGTATTTTCAACTGGCCCAATTCAGTGCTTACATGGGATGTTCTGGTACTTAACGGATACCTTGGCCTCAATGCTGTCTGCGGTTTCTATTATCTTTATAAGAAGTATACGCATCAGGAAGTAAACAAGCTTTTCTACATGCCCCTTGTTTACATCTCAATAGTATGGGCCGCCAGCATCCACACAGTAACGGCGTTCCTCATCAACACAATGCCTTCAAGGCCGATGTGGTTCCATTCAATGATGCCCATTAAGTTCATCTCCACGGCTTTTGCCGCGGGCCCTTCAATGATCATCATTGCCTTCCTCGTAATCAGGAAGAACACAAAGCTTGAGATAACAGATAATGCAATCAACTTCATGTCGCAGATTGTAACATGGTGCCTTGGCATAGCGATATTCCTCTCGATGTCAGAGGTAGTAACAGAGCTTTATCCCTCAACAGAGCATTCGGCCTCGCTCCATTACCTCATGTTCGGCAAGCATGGGCTCTTCGGCCTCGTGCCCTGGTACTGGGTATCGGTCTTAATGATGCTCGGCGGTTTCACCATCCTTCTTATCCCGAAGTTAAGGAAAGAGTACTCCCTTTTCCTTCCCATAGCTTGCGTGCTCACATTCTTCGGCATCTGGATAGATAAGGGAATGGGCCTTGTAGTGCCAGCCTTTATTCCGACACCGATTGGAGAGTTTTCCGAATACACACCTTCAATATATGAAATAATCAACTCCCTGGGCGGCTGGGCAATGGGCCTTGCGCTCTTCACCCTGCTCGTAAAGGGAGCCACAGGAGTCCTCCTTGGTGAAGTAAAATACAAGGGTAAACTCGCAAGCGCAGGATGGGAGCCGATTATTCATTCCAAAGAGGAGACTTACCGTGGATAGGAAAAAATTCTCCAGGTTATTATATATTCCTGTACTTGCTGGCCTTCTGTTCAGCGCGCAGGCATATGCAGAGAACGCGCCTGCTCCTGCGGAGCAAGAGCCCACAGAATGCTTTGAGAGCCGTGAAGGCTACACAACAGTACAAAAGACAGAGATAAAGCCCGGACTGCCTAATGTTAAATGCTCAAAGAGAACTGGCGGAGTCCTGTGGTGGGGCGACCCGTATGACGGCACGCAGGAGATGGGCCCCATGCCTGTTGAGGCTGACTACACCCATGAGCCTGCTGTGGTAAAGCCAAGGACAAGCCAGCTTAAATACTATGCTCCATGCACTACCTGCCATAACGGCTCAATGGTGCCTTATCCGAAAGACAAGAAGCCCCGTCCTCTTGCAATGCATCAGGACATAGTTCCTGATGCAATGGACCTTCAGCACGGCAGGGGCGCAATATGGTGCCTTGACTGCCACAACGCAAAGAATCGCAATACGCTTATCTCCCATCAGGGCGATGAGATAGATTTTAACCAGCCCCAGAAGCTCTGCGGAAAATGCCACGGTGAAGTCTACTCTGACTGGAGGGATGGCATCCACGGCAAAAGGATAGGCAGCTGGAAAAAAGGCGGCCAAAAGAGGTGGTGGGTATGCACAGAGTGCCACAATCCTCACATGGTGCAGACAAAGAGGTTCCAGCCCTTAAAGCCTGAGCCCGCACCCCAGTTCCCAAGGACAAGAAAGAACGCTGACCATGAGAAGCACGGCCACGGCGCAAGCCACGATACAGGGCATGCAGAACAGGCCGCAGCGCATAAGTAATCATAATCAGTACAGAGTGATTTTTAAAGCCGGACAGTGAAAACTGTCCGGCTTTTTTATTAGCTTTTAATAATCAATTTTTTCACCCTCCACTCTATCCCCTCCCATCAAGGTAGGGGAGGTATTTGTTTTTGGTTTTGTTTTTCAAACACATAGCAAGGGGGCAGTTCAAAATCTTTAATACTGGATTCCCGATAGAGGCATTCGGGAATGACGGTTTGATTGGGTGAGGGGGATTAAATACTTTCCCCTTCATCAAGGGAGGGGTATTTGTTTTTGGTTTTGTTTTTCAAACACATACCAAGGGGGCAGTTCAAAATCTTTAATACTGGATTCCCGATAGAGACATACGGGAATGACGCTTGATACCCCCTCATCAAGGAAGGGGGCTTTTTTATTTGTGTCTCGTTTTGTTTTTAAAACACCACACCAAGGGGCATTGCGTAGTGAATAAAGGAGAGGAAGAGAGCGAGCTTCAGTAATTCTTAGCGAACGGACTCGACAGCGAACGGAGTTCAATGCCCCGAGGAGCGAACGGCAGTTCGCAAAAGCAAACAGGCAACAAAGCTTTTACTGCAAGTCTCATTTTTTAAGTTCAGTGCTGTTTTAACTTTAACGCCCTGCCGGGCTCTTTTGGGCGAATGGCTCGCCACCCCGCACCTCTCCAATCCGCTCGCTTCGCCTCTTAAGTCGCTTACGCTCGGCTCGCTCGCACTTCTCCCTTAGGGGATGCTTCGCCATTGGCGCCCTTGGGGTTTGTAGACAATACAAAAAAAGATTGCCTTGTCACTTCGCTCCTCGCAATGACAATAGTTTTTTCCCTCTCCCCTTGTGGGAGAGGGCTGGGGTGAGGGGATTAGATATGTTCAAGGAAGGGGAAAGTGAAAACAGATTGCTTCACTTCGTTCGCAATGACAACTTGCCCCCTCTCATCATCCCTCTTTTTTTCTGCTATACTCCAGTAGGGAAACTCTAAACAGAGAGAATCGGGGAACCATGCCTGAAAATCCTGAGGAAAAGAATAAGTCTCTGATAACTCGCCGCTCCTTTATCACCAAGGCTACGGCTGCCATTGGCCTCGTAGGAGTGGGGTTTGCGGCTGTGCCGTTTATAAGGTCGATGAGCCCCACAAAAGACCTTCTTGCGGCAGGCGTTCTTGAGGCGGATATCTCCGGCATCAAGGAAGGCGAGCTTCGTACCATAATCTGGCGTAAACAGCCGGTCTTCATACTTAAAAGAACGCCGGAGATGATACAGAAGGCAGCGGCAATCGACCCCAAAAACCTATCTGACCCTGCTACAACCGAGCAGAGGACAATAACACCGGATCTGCTTGTAACTATCGGAATCTGCACGCATTTAGGCTGTGTGCCGAAGTTCAGGCCTGAAGGAGTGCCGGACAGCGACCAGCCCGGATTCTACTGCCCATGCCACGGAGGAAAATATGATTCTCTTGGCAGGAGGCTCGGCGGCCCTCCGCCCGAAAACCTGCACCTTGTGCCTTACCGGATTCAGGATGAGACTAAGCTCATAATAGGCACTGAGACCTTCCCGGGCTATGGGGCAAATATAAGGACAATTGAGAAGCTCCCGAAAATCTAAGGAGAGGAAATGTCCAAGGTTCTTGATTGGGTAAATAAGAGGTTCCCGCTTTCAGAGTTCATTGAAAAGCATGTCACAAAATACCCGACACCCAAAAACCTCAATTACTGGTGGAACTTTGGCTCGCTTGCAGGTGCTTTTTTCGTGGTGCAGTTCCTTACAGGCGTGTGGCTTGCCATGTACTACAAGCCCGATGTGAACCTTGCCTTTGACAGCGTCCAGCACATAATGAGGGATGTGCACTGGGGCTGGCTTTTAAGATACCTCCACGCAATCGGCCCGACAGGGATTTTCTTTGCCATCTATGTGCACATGGGCAGGGCGCTCTACTACGGCTCTTACAAAGGCCCAAGGGAACTGCTCTGGTGGCTGGGGCTTCTTTTGTTCGTTAGCTTTATGGCAGAATCTTTCATGGGATATCTCCTGCCATGGGGAGCGATGTCATACTGGGGCGCTACTGTCATAACCAATCTCTTTACAGCTATTCCCGTTATAGGGTCTGACCTGACCATTTGGCTCAGGGGGGATTTCGCCATAGGGGACGCGACGCTCACAAGGTTTTTCTCCCTGCATACTACATTCATGCCTCTGGCGGTAATAGGAGTGCTGCTGGTATTTCACCTTGCCGCACTCCATAAAGTCGGCTCAAACAACCCTGACGGAATAGAACTTGATAAAAAAGGGCCTGATGTCATCCCTTTCTCGCCCTACTTTATTACGAAAGACCTCTGGTTCATAAGCCTGATATTTACCATTTTTTTCTATTTCGTGTTCTTCAAGCCTGATTTTTTCCTGGAGCCAATAAATAATGAGCCTGCAAGCAGCCTTAAGACCCCTCTGCACATAGTGCCTGAATGGTACTTTCTGCCATTTTACGCAATCTTACGGTCGATTCCATTTAAGATAGGCGGGGTTATCGCTATGGCAGGCTCGATACTAATACTCTTCATACTCCCTTATCTTGACCGCTCAGAGGTAAGGAGCGCAAGGTACAGACCAATAAAACGCGTCCTGACCTATATTTTCTATCTGAATTTCATAATGTTAGGCTATGTAGGCATAAAAGCACCTGATGCTATGTCGCCTATAGGCCTGAGAATGTCCACTATCGGGTTTGCAGGCGCGGCCTATTATTTCCTGTATTTCCTTACAATGCCATTTATTTCAAGGGTAGAGCCGGTAAAAAAGGTGCGGTTCCATCCTGAGGAGGGGTAGATGAGAAAACTCATCCTTTTTATACTCCTCATCTTCATGCCTTTCGGGGCCTTTGCCTCTGACCAGCCCGAAGTATCGAGAAGGCTTGATTTAAGCCCTGAGGCAATCGAGCGGGGCAAAGCAGCTTTCATGGCGCACTGCATGGCCTGCCACGGGCTCAAATACGCGGGCATACAGCCCGCAATGGATGCGGCAACCGCGCAGGCATCTTTCGGAGTAGTGCCCCCTGACCTAAGCCTTATGGCAAGCGCACGCGGAAAAGGAACTGAAGGAGCCATTTATATCTACAGGCTCCTTACTACTTATTATGTTGATGAAAAGGGGCAGGTAAAAAACCTTGCCTTTAAAGAGGAGACCCAGGGGGACGGTACTATAGCCATGCCCCAGCCCATAGCTTCAGACGACCCGCAATTGCAGGAAAAAGCAATGGACATAGCCGCTTATCTCCATAGAACTGCTGACCCCTATGAAGTCGGAAGGGTGCGTATCGGAAAATATGTAATTGCCTATATGGTCATTCTCACTGCCTTTCTTTTTGCACTTAACAGGATTACCTGGAAAAATGTAAAAAAGCCCAAGGAATAACCCTCCTCTCAAATATAGAGGCAAGCACACCTTAAATCCCTTCGATTTTCTTTAAAAAAAAGCCCGACTTTCCTTGACATTGTAAAACGTCAACCCTATATTATCTTCAAGATTATCCCAAGCATTTCAAGGGAAAATGCCTGTAAAAACATGCTTTTCCCCAAATTGACAAGATAATTAAAAAAGACTATAGTTTAAATTCGGGAGGATTAGAAAAAATGGGAAAAATTATCGGCATAGACCTCGGCACCACGAATTCCGTTGTGGCTGTCATGGAAGCCGGGGAGCCGAAGGTAATCGTAAACGAAGAGGGCAGCAGGATAACACCCTCAGTAGTGGCATTTACAAAGGATAAGGAAATTCTTGTAGGTCAGGTTGCAAAAAGGCAGGCAGTTACAAACCCGGAAAACACCATCTTCTCCATCAAGAGATTCATGGGCAGGACCTTTGACGAGGTCAATGAAGAGATGAAGATGGTTCCATATAAAGCGGAAAGGGACTCAAACGGCAGGGCTGTAGTGAAATCCGACAACATGGGCAAGGACTTTCTGCCCCCTGAGATATCCGCGTTTATACTTCAGAAGCTCAAAAGGTCTGCCGAGGCATATCTCGGAGAGACAGTAACAGAGGCTGTCATCACGGTTCCGGCTTACTTCAATGACGCTCAGAGGCAGGCTACAAAGGACGCCGGAAGGATTGCAGGCCTTGAAGTAAAAAGAATCATTAACGAACCTACGGCATCTTCACTCGCTTACGGCCTTGATAAGAAAAAGGACGAAGTAATCGTTGTTTACGATTTTGGCGGAGGCACATTCGATGTGTCCATTCTTGAAGTTGGCGAAGGCGTATTCGAAGTAAAATCAACAAACGGAGACACTCATCTTGGCGGAGACAACTTTGACCAGAAGATAATTGACTGGCTCATCTCCGAGTTCAAGAAGGACCAGGGAATCGACCTTTCAAAGGACAGGATGGCCCTGCAGAGATTGAAGGAAGCGGCTGAAAAGGCAAAGATAGAGCTTTCTTCAACACTTGAGACAGAGATAAACCTTCCGTTTGTCACCGCTGACGCAACAGGCCCCAAGCACCTTGTAATGAGGCTTTCAAGGGCCAAGCTTGAGCAGCTCTGCTCCGACCTCGTGGAAAGAAGCCACAGGCCCTGCGAACAGGCACTTAAAGACGCAGGACTTAAGCCCTCTGACATTAGCGAAGTTGTCCTTGTAGGCGGTATGACAAGGATGCCCGCGATACAGCAGTTCGTAAAGCAGTTCTTCGGGAAAGAGCCGCACAAGGGCGTAAACCCGGATGAGGTCGTAGCAATTGGAGCCGCCATTCAGGGAGCAGTGCTTGCAGGAGAAGTTAAGGATGTCGTTCTCCTTGATGTCACCCCGCTCTCACTTGGCGTAGAGACGCTTGGCGGAGTAATGACAACACTGATACCGAGGAATACCACTATACCCTCAAAGAAAAAAGAGGTATTTACCACTGCCGCCGATAACCAGACACAGGTTGAGATACATATTCTTCAGGGCGAAAGGCCAATGGCAAGGGACAACAGGACACTCGGAAAATTCCATCTTATGGGCATTCCGTCCGCGCCAAGGGGAGTGCCGCAGGTAGAGGTCGCATTCGATATAGACGCTAACGGCATACTGAATGTCTCTGCTAAAGACCTTGCCACAAACAAGGAGCAGAAGATAACGATTACCGCTTCAAGCGGCCTTGTCAAAGACGAAGTCGAAAAGATGGTCAAGGAAGCAGAAGCGCATGCCGAAGATGATAAAAAGAGAAAAGAGGTAATTGAGACAAGGAACCAGCTCGATTCCCTCGTATACTCAACCGAGAAGCTCTTGAACGAGAACCGCGCCAAGGTACCTGATGAGGACGCAAAGGCAGTTGAAGAAGCGTTGGCCGAAGGGAAAAAGGCCCTTGAGCAGAACGAACTTGAGCCTTTAAAGGAAGCCCTCGGTAAAATAAATGCAGCTTCCCATAAAGTAGCCGAAGTAATGTATAAGAGCGCAGCTGAAGCTCAGCAGGGCGCGCCTCAGGCAGGTGGTGCGCAGGAAGGCGCCAAGCAGGGCGATGTAGTTGACGCAGAGGTTGTGGATGAACAGAAGTAGTTGTTCTTATTCACAAAATAAGCCGCAACCGGCCGGGGAACCAAAAAGGGCGGGAAGGTTATTAAAGGGATATGTATCAGGGCCGCCAATATGGCGGCCCTGATTTTCAATTCCCGTTAGACCTTCCCCAACACCCCTTTGAGCTTTCCCTGATTCTCTACATACGGCAACTTAAAATTTGAACCGGCAGGCCAAAAGCCCGGCAGGTTTACTCTGAAAACTGTAAAAATTATAAAACGGCTTTCTCACAACCGCTATTTTATAGGCTATAATCAAATAAGAGGTTATCCCGCCAATGAGCGCAGTGCGGGATTTTAAAATTAGGATGGCTAAAGACTATTATCAAATCCTCGGGGTGCCGAGGAGTGCATCGGAAGAAGATATAAAAAAGGCGTACAGGAATTTAGCCAGAAAGTATCATCCTGACCTCCATCCGAACAATAAGAAAGAGATGGAGGCAAAGTTCAAGGAGATAAACGAGGCTTACGGCGTCTTAAGCGACCCGAAAAAGAAGTCAGATTACGACCTTACGGGTGGAGTGACCTATGAGCCGGGCATGGGCGGCTACGGCGGATACCCTCCCCAGGGCGGGGGCGTACATTTCGAGGATTTCGGGTTCGGAGGGGGAGGGGGCTTCGAAGATATCTTTGGGGAGATATTCGGAGGACGGGCAAGAAGACGGGGGCCTGCAAAAGGGCCTGATATCGAATACTCGCTTGAACTTGATTTTTTAAGCGCTGCCAAGGGCGCAGAGGTCAGGGTCAATGCGGCAAGACGCTCCGGTCTTGAAACGCTTACCGTGAAAATCCCTCCGGGGGTAAAGACGGGCTCAAAGGTAAGGGTCTCTGGCAAAGGCGAGACAGGGGCTGAAGGCGGGCCAAGCGGTGACTTGTATATTGTAGTAAAAGTATTGCCCCATCAGTATTTTAAGAGAGTAGATAATGATATTTATGTCGATGTGCCTGTAACAATTAAGGAAGCCGTGCTCGGAGCCGAAATACAGGTACCTACAATTGACGGACTGACAAAGATAAAGATACCCCCCTGCACTCAGGGAGGGCAAAAACTCCGCATAAAGGGCAAAGGAGTTTACGCAGCGCGCTCAGCCCCGCGCGGAGACCAGTATGTTTTAATACACATTACAGTACCGAAAAAGGTTGACGAAAAGACAAAGGAGCTTATTGAGGAATTAGAAAAGATAAATCCCTATGACCCGAGGAAGGGATTATGGTAAAATAGAAAATGTGTTGTTCGGCAGAGCATTTTCTCCACAGGTTTACCGGTTTACCAGTCTTATTCCACAGCTCGTTCAGGGATTTAAATTAACGAACTGAATAAGCCATTTGGCTTGTCAGCCCAACCCGCGTTCCGGTTTTTGCTTCTGCCGGACGATAAAGAGGTTAAAATGACAGAACTGGATGATATAAAAGAAAAGCTTACGCCGGCTGCACGAAAGGTTTTGGAAGCGGCTATCGAGGAAAGCAAGACCCGCCAGCACTACTACCTCGGTGTCGAGCACCTTTTTCTGGCCTTCTCAAAAGTTGAGGAAAACTTCTTCAGGGAAGTTATGGAAGACCTCAATCTCGATGTATACCACGTCATAAATTTCCTTAACGAACATTTGAATGTTTCACGCCAGTACATCGGGCTGGGGCTTAAGATACCTCCTGCCACGCGCAATGTATTCAGGCTTGCCCGCGAAGAGGCGCAGAGATGGGGTAGGGAGGAGCTCGACTCCACCGACCTCTTCATCGCCATCTTTCAGGAGAACCACAGCCTTCCTGCAAAGGTATTCCGCAGCTTCGGGCTTGACCCCGATTATGTGATGCGCCGGATAACCGTAAAGGTCAGGAGCAAGGAAGAGATGGAAGAGGAGCTTAAAAAGAAATACGAACTCCCTCCGAACCTCAAGCATTTTGCCGTAAATCTCAATAAGCTCGCAAGGTTTGACAAGCTGCCGATAATAGTCGGCAGGGACCATGAGATAGAACAGATAATGGAGATACTCTGCCATGTGGACAGGTCCAACTCCGTCATGATAGTCGGAGAGCCCGGAGTCGGCAAGACCGCTGCCGTTGAAGGACTGGCAAGGAGGATAGAGCTTGAGCCCAAGAGGGTTCCAAAGAGGCTCAGGGATAAGCAGATAGTAAACCTCCAGATGAACTCCGTTGTCGCAGGCACTATCTTCAGAGGTATGTTTGAGGACAGGATAGAGAAGATAATCAAGGAGATAAAAGAGAAAAAGAACATTATCTTCTTCATAGATGAAGCGCACACCCTGATAGGCGCGGGAAGCGCAATGGGAGTGCCCAGTGACGCTGCAAATATCTTCAAATCAACCCTGTCAAGGGGAGAGGTGCAGATAATAGGCGCCACAACCCTCTCTGAGTACAAGGAATTCATTGCGGAAGACGAGGCGCTGGCAAGGAGATTCCGCCTTGTCAATATTGCCGAACCTTCAGTAGATGAGACTCGAAAGATACTCTACGGCATAAGGCAGAGGCTTGAGAAGAACTACTCTGTACAGATTACCGATGAGGCAATAGAGACCGCGCTCGATATGAGCCAGAGGTATATGAGAAGCCTTAAGATGCCTGATAAGGTAATAGGCTGGCTTGATACCTCCTGCGTAAAGGTAGAGATAAACAGGCCTGATGAGCCCGTTAAATCAGACGATGTAATCGAAGTTATATCTCAGGAGACGAAGATACCCAAGGATATGATATTCAGGGATACTACGGGCCGGTTTAAGGATATGGAAAAGTCCTTGAGCAAAAGAGTCGTAGGCCAGAGAGAGGCTATAAACGCGCTTTCCAAGAGGCTGAGGCTCAATAAAGGCCCGCTTAAGGAGAACTACGCGCGGCCTGACGGTGTGCTTCTGTTCCTTGGCCCTACGGGTGTAGGAAAGACCGAGCTTGCAAAGTCTTTGGCTGAATTCCTCTTTGGCGATGAGAAGAAGATGATACGCATAGACATGAGCGAATACAAGGACTCGGCTATAGCAGTCGACAAGCTCATAGGCATGCCAAGGGGCATAGTAGGGTCTGAAAGAGGCGGACTGCTTTCAAATCCGGTGCGTGAGAACCCATATTCAGTGGTACTGCTTGATGAGATTGAAAAGGCCCACCCCTTTGTCCTCAACCTCTTCCTTCAGGTATTTGATGAAGGGTGGCTTACGGACGGCAGGGGCAAGAGGGTGTATTTCAGCGATACCGTTATAATCATGACCTCAAACCTGGGGGCAGAGGTATTCAAGAAGTTTGTCAAACCGCTCGGGTTCCTTTCTGAAGGACAGAACCACACGGATACCTACAAAAAAGATATAATGAAAGATATAGAAAATGTCCTGTCCCCCGAGTTCTTAAACAGAATAGATGATATAATAGTATTCACGCCTCTTACGAGGGACGAGGTCAAGCAGCTTACGAATATGTATATTGAAAGAATACGCGAACACATGGAAGGATACGGTAAGCATATGGTCGTAACTGACAACGCAATAGAAAAACTTGTTGAAAAAGGCTACAACCAGAAGTACGGCGCAAGGTTCTTGAAGCGTCATGTAGATGAAAAGGTCAAAGTGCCCATCACCCTCAAATGGAAAGATGGGGATTTCTTCAAGGTGGATGTGGGCGGCGGAGACATCGTGGTTGAATCCTCATCAGTAAGTGAGCCGGCCCTTATATGATAAAAAAAATATTGATTGCCCAGGATGGGTCCGTTTACACTAAGTCAACCGTTGATTACGGAATCTGGCTCGCGAAAAAATTTGAGGCAGGCCTCATCGGTTTCAATGTAGTAGACATCGTATCTCTTGAAGGCCCGTTCCTTCATGATCTTTCAGGTTCCCTTGGTTTCGAGCCTTTCCTCAACTTCTCAACAAGAATGAGGGAGGCGCTCGAAACAAGGGGAAAGACTATTTTAGGGGCCTTTGAAGATTCCTGCACAAATGAAAAACTTGATTGCGAGACGGAAATTGCCTTCGGTGTAGTAGCCAATGAGATATGCGAGAAAGCAAAGGTAGCCGATATCGTAATCATAGGCAGAAGGGGCGTGAATGCCCAGTTTGAGTACGGTCTTTTAGGCTCTACAACTGAAAGCGTCCTTAGAAGGTCGCCCAAACCAGTTCTTATAGTGCCGGATAAGTTCAGCGAGCCTAAAAAGCCTCTGCTTGCCTATGACGGCAGCCCGACCGCAAGCAGGGCCATGCACTCAGCAGCAGAATGGGCAAAGACGCTTAAGCTGCCGCTTACTGTTATAACCGTAACTCCGTCCGGTGAGGACAATTCCCTTCTTGCGGAGGCCGATGATTATCTGAGGCCTTACAAGCTTGAAACAAGGCTTGAGCATATCACTGATAACGACCCTCCAATAGCAATCGAGAAGTACTACAAACAGCACGGGCACGACCTCCTCTTTATGGGCGCTTCCCATCATTCAAGGCTCGTTGAGATGGTAATAGGAAGCACAACAGAGCATGTGATGAGGACTGTTGACGGCCCATTCTTCCTTGAAAGATAATTTCCCAAAGAAAAAATGACAGGATTGCTTTACTTTTGTCGCAATGGCTGACTGTTGTGGTCATTGCGAGGGGCTTTAGCCCCGAAGCAATTGGGTATTTCGGTAAGTACCCTCAGAATTGTTTGGTGGACTGTGCCCACTATATCACTGTAGTTTTTTAACTTTTGCGAACTGGATTCGCTCCTCGGGGCATGGCTCCGTTCGCTGTCGGGCTCATTTGCAATAGATACTGATGCCCACTTTCTCCCTACTCAAGCTCAAGCCGTCATTCCCGAATGTCTCTATCGGGAATCCAGTATTAAAGATTTTGGCCTGCCCCCCTTTCGTTGGAAAAAATACCAAGGTCGTCATTGTGAAGAGAGTGAAAGCAATCTGTTTTCTACCCTCTCACCCCAGCCCTCTCCCGCAAGGGGAGAGGGAGAAAATCGCTGTCATTGCGAGGAGCGAAGCGACGAGGCAATCTTTTTTTGTATTTTGTCTTTACAAAAACCCCGAGGGCGCAAATGGCGAAGCATCCCCTAAGGGAGGCAGGGCGAGCGAGCCGAGGCTGCAGGAGCGCAGCGACTTAAGAGGCGAAGCGAGCGGATTGGGGAGGAGTGGGGTGGCGAGCCATTCGCCCGAAAGAGCCCGGCAGGGCGTTAGAGTTAAAACAGCATAGAGCTGACTAAATATTTTTTTCCTCTCATCTTTGCTTTTAAGGGGGGCTGCGCCGGCCACAGTGCTTATTTTACTTTTGCGCGCTGCCGCGCGCCCTTCGGGGCATTGGACTCCGTTCGCTGTCGGGCTCATTCGCAATAGATACTGATACTTGCTCTTTCGCCCTCCTTTATGCTCTCTGCGCAATGCCCCTTGGTGTGGTGTTTTAAAAACAAAACAAATAAAAATCCTCTCACCCCAGCCCTCTCGCAAGGGGAGAGGGAGTCGTTTTAAGGCGGGTTATGCCGCCACTTATTTTAACTTCCATTCTCCTGAAATTAATCCCATTCCCCCCTGATCCCACGGACAAACCCGATTGATAATATCCTTCCCATTTTGTTATAATAACAGGATTGCTGATTTATCTTCAAAATGAATGGCGTTCGTTGCAAAATCGTTTTAAAATCCCTGAGTTTCTTAATTTTTTTTAATCCAAAAATAAAAATTCCCTTAATCTGGCTTTGATATAAGGGAGTAGAGGAGAATTTACTTCATGCCTAAAGCAGGTAAAGTCTATTTGGTAGGCGCAGGGCCCGGAGAGCCCGGCTTGATAACCGTAAAAGGCCTCAATGCAATAAAAGAGGCTGACTGCATTATTTATGATTTTCTGGCAAGCTCGCGGCTGCTGGAGTTTGCCAAACCAGGCGCAGAGACTATTTATGTAGGCAAAAAAGGAAACCAGAAGACTATTGCACAGGAAGAGATAAACAAGCTCATTATTGAGAAAGCGAAAAAGGGCAAAACAGTTGTCAGGCTCAAGGGCGGAGACCCGTTCATTTTTGGCAGAGGCGGTGAAGAGGCCGAGGAAGCCATCAATGCGGGGCTTGAGTTTGAGGTTATACCGGGGGTCACTTCCGCGGTGGCGGCCCCTGCGTACGCTGGCATTCCCCTGACTCACAGGGATTTATCATCTGCGGTTACTTTTATAACAGGACAGGAAAACCCTTTAAAAGAAAGGACCAATATCGCCTGGGACAGGCTTTCTACAGGCAGGGGTACTCTCGTATTCCTTATGGGATGGAAGAACCTGCCCCTTATAGCATCAAAACTCCTTGAGAACGGCTGGGAGCCCTCAACCCCTGTAGCTTTGATAAGGTGGGGCACTCTGACCAAGCAGAAATCAGTTACAGGCAGGCTCGACAACATAGTCGAGCTTGCTCAAAAGGAAGGGATAAGGCCACCCGTCATAACAGTCGTAGGGGATGTGGTAGGACTGAGGGAGAGGCTTAACTGGTTTGAGACAAAGCCCCTTTTCGGCAAACGCGTACTTGTCACAAGGGCGCTTGAGCAGGCAGGGGATTTTGCGAAACTGCTTGAAAAATACGGGGCAGAGCCCATCTCATTCCCGACCATCAAGACCGTTGCGCCACCGAGCTGGAAGCCTCTGGATGCTGCCATCAAAAGGCTTTCGACCTATGATTGGGCTATTTTTACAAGCGTAAATGGTGTAAAATACTTTTTCGAAAGGCTAAGGGCCCTTGATAAGGATGTAAGGGAGCTAAAGGGTGTAAAGATATGCGCCGTTGGCTCCATGACCGCAAAGGCCATATCAGCCTTTGGTCTAAAAGTTGACCTTACCCCAAAAGAGTTCAAGGCGGAAGGGCTGCTTGAGACACTTGGCAAGAGAAGGATAAACGGCAAGAAGTTTCTCCTTGCAAGGGCAATGGTAGCAAGGGAAATACTGCCGGATGAAATAAAAAGGCTTGGCGGCAAAATAGATGTAGTGCCGACCTATAAGACGATAAAGCCTAAGAAGGCGGCGGACGAGATTAAAAACCTGTTGCTTGAAAATGAGGTAGATGTCGTGACATTCACTTCAGCGTCAACAGTAGCCAATCTCGCAGGCATGTTTAAAAAATCCGAACTGCCTTTACTCTTTAAATCCGTAACAGTTGCCTGTATCGGCCCGATAACGGCGGATAAGGCTAAAGAATACGGAATAAAAGTCGATATTATGCCAAAGGATTACACGATACCCGCGCTGACCGAGGCAATGGCGGATTACTTCACGGCCCGGCAAGCTAAAAAATAATCAGAGAGGAATAAGAGATGAGTTTTCCATTCTATCGCCCCAGAAGGCTCAGGAAAGGTGAAGTGCTCCGCAGGATGGTAAGGGAGACAAACCTTACGCCTGATGACTTCATCCTGCCGCTTTTCGTCACCTACGGAAAGGGTATAAAAAATCCGATAAAATCAATGCCGGGAATCTTCCAGTTATCAGTTGATAACATCAAAAAAGAGGCAAAGGAGATAAAATCTCTCGGGATACCCTCGGTAATCCTCTTTGGAATACCTGAGCACAAGGATGAGGTAGGCTCATCGGCAAACGACCCGCACGGGCCTGTGCAGGAAGCTATAAAGGCAATAAAAGACAAAGTGCCTGACCTTGTGGTTATAACAGATGTCTGTATGTGCGAATATACTTCCCACGGCCATTGTGGTATCATAAAAAACAAAGATGTGGATAATGACGCCACACTTGAACTGCTCTCAAATGAGGCGCTTTCCCATGCCGAGGCAGGCGCCGACATGGTCGCCCCCTCTGACATGATGGACGGCAGGGTAGGCTCAATCAGGGAAGCCCTTGACGATAACGGCTTCACCAATATCCCGATTATGAGCTACGCGGCAAAGTATTCAAGCGCGTTCTACGGGCCTTTCAGGGACGCGGCTGAGTCCACCCCGAAGTTCGGGGACAGGAGAAGCTACCAGATGGACCCCGCCAATTCCAATGAGGCGATAAGGGAAGTCATCCTCGATATAGAGGAAGGCGCGGATATAGTGATGGTAAAGCCCGCGCTTCCGTACCTCGATATCATCAGGAGGATAAAGGAAGACTTCGGTTATCCTCTTGCGGCTTACAATGTAAGCGGCGAGTACTCGATGATAAAGGCGGCTGCTGAAAAGGGCTGGCTCGACGGGGACAAGGCGATGATGGAGTCCCTGATATCGATAAAGCGCGCAGGCGCGGACATGATATTGACATACTTTGCGAAGGACGCGGCAAAGATACTCAACAAATAGCACGATAATAATTTCGGTTTTTTAAAAGGAGAATAGTATGCATATGCACGGGAGTATGCCAAAAGGCCACCCGCACGAAGTACCGGGAATGCAGAAGGGGCCGGATAAAAGCGGCGGGAGAAAATGGCTGCCTAAGCTTATAGCCTGGGAACTTACAAGGTCATGTAACCTTGATTGCATTCATTGCAGGGCTGCTGCGCGTTTCGGCCCTTATCCGAATGAGCTTACAACAAAAGAATGTTTCGATTTCCTCGATGATGTCGCTTCATTTTCAAACCCCATCATCATCATGACAGGCGGAGAGCCGATGCTGCGTGATGATATCTGGGATATAGCCAAATACGGCACAAAGCTTGGTTTAAGAATGGTTATGGCGCCGTGCGGGTTCCTTGTAACCGAAGAGACCGCCAGGAAGATGATCGAGTCCGGCATACAGAGATTGAGCTTCTCAATAGACGGGGCTACGGCTGAGAGCCATGACAACTTCAGAAGGGTTAAAGGCGCGTTTGACAGCGTAATGAAGGCAATCGAGAATGTCAAAAAGGTCGGCCTTGATTTCCAGGTCAATACGACAATCACAAAGCACAACCTTGCAGAGCTTCCCAAGATTCTTGAGCTTGTCATAAGCCTTGGGGCGGTAGCGCACCATCCGTTCCTGCTTGTTCCTACAGGAAGGGGCGCGCAGCTTAAAGACCAGGAGATTGCGCCTGAAGAGTACGAGAAGACCCTTACATGGTTCTACGAGATGAGGGACAAGGTACCTCTTCAGTTCAAGCCTACATGCGCGCCTCACTACTACAGGATATTCAGGCAGAAAGAGCGTGAGAAGGGCATCACGGTAACTCCTGAGACACACGGCCTTGACGCCATGAGCAAAGGCTGCATGGGCGGCCAGTCATTTGCCTTTGTATCAAACACAGGCAAGGTGCAGATTTGCGGCTTTCTTGAGACAGAGTGCGGCGACATCCGTAAGGAAGCGTTCCACCAGATATGGGATACCTCAAAGGTCTTCCAGCAGATGAGGGCATGGGACGACTACAACGGCAGGTGCGGCTACTGCGAGTACAGGAAGGTCTGCGGCGGCTGCAGGGCAAGGGCGTTTGCGTTCACAGCCAACTACATGGACGAAGAGCCGTTCTGCACATACCAGCCGACAGAGGCCGCGAAAAAAGCAAGGGATGAGAAAAAGGCAGCCGAGAAAAAAGAGCCGTTAGTATAATGGCAGAGTAAAGCGGCATTTAGATAAGGCGGGGTTCAGATGAGCCCCGCCTTAATTTATATTTCCGGCAGGGAAAGACACAAAGACAGTTCATCTAAACCCTTTGACTTAAAAACCGGTGTTATAATATGCTTACATATAAAGTAGTGGAGCTGAGCATTGTAACGGATGAAGAGATTGAAAAGGCTCTTAATGTCCAGGTAAAGGACGGCTGGAGCCTCGACGGAATTCACTTTGCGATGCGTGAGGCTTCAAAGCGGCCTGCAATGGCGTTTATCCTGTTTACAAAAGAGATGCCCGAGTAAGAAAAAAATCTCAGGGGGAGTAAGTGGCTGAAGAGTTGCCTTATAAGGGGTTTGACGCGGAAGGCGAGATAGAGGACCTGCCAAAGGCAGATGTGCTGGAGCGGTTTCTGGCAAAGCTCATTGATTTTCTCATTGTCGGCGCGTTCTTCGCTTTTCCGACATTTATCGGGCCTCTTGCGGGCACTACCTATATTTTGATTTCAGACGGGCTTCTAAACGGGCAGAGCCTCGGCAAAAGGGTCATAGGGCTTAGAGTAGTCTCAATGGTCACGGGGATGCCATGCGACTTTAAACAGTCCATCATAAGAAACGCGATCTTTGGCGTCCTTATTGCCATCTACTTCATACTCGGCTGGATTCCGTATCTTGGAAAGCTCCTTGTATTTGCCGCATGGTCTGTTGTCGTAGGGGTAGAGATGATACTGGTCTATACTGATGAGCTTGGCTCAAGATTTGGGGACAGGATCGCAGGAACTCATGTGATGCCCCGCAAAGGGATTGGGTTCTGAAGGGGCTTTTCGCGGTAACGCTCTTCGGGATTTGAAAGAACAAAAAAATCAAAGAGAACCCATTGGCTTGAATCAAGCTGCGCAGTTCAGGTTTTTATAAGACCTTCCTTTAATTCCTCAACGCTCTTTTCAAAAACCTTTTCATTCCCGAATATATCCGAGATGATGATTCTTATCTTCTCTGTAATCTTTTCTGCCGAAATCCGTAATTCAAAATTGTTCTCTTTCAAATCCTCTAAAGTATGAAACTCATCTATCCTGAAGAAATCTTCGGTTGGATTGTAATCGAGCATGACTGAAGAAAGCATTTCAGGCTTTTCGATTTTCAAAATAAATTCACTTCCGACTGCGTTGAAATAAAAATCGTACTCAAAAACGGGCTCAGTATTTTCGGGTTGCTTGGCTGTATAGACCTCAAATGGGCTGCATTGGCGTGAGTAAGTCTTTTTGATCTCCTCCAGGTCCTTTGATTCTGAAATCTTAAGAAGCCTTCTTTCAATCGTATGGATGGAAAGCCTTCCAAAGTCTATCCCTATCCATTTTCTTCCAAGCTTCTCAGAGGCTAACAGTGTTGTGCCTGCGCCTGCGAAAGCGTCCAGCACAATATCGCCGGAGGTCGATGATGCCCTGATGATACGGGCAAGAAGGGCCTCAGGCTTCTGGGTCGGGTAGTCAGTCTTTTCCGCAAAGGGCAGGTGCATGGCATCAGGGATGTCGTCCCATACATCGCCTACGAGCTTATCCTCTATTATGTAATCTCCGTCCTCTTTCAGGAAGTATTTTATACGGATAGTGCCTGTCCGGGTCCTGTAAATCCTGTTCTCTTTTGAGAGCATGGCTATGCTCTCATCGGTGTAGTCACCCCTTGGCGAGGTCTTGAACCACTTGCCGTCTTCATCCATCATGTAGCCGGGCTCACCTTTTTTAATTTTTTTCCCGAAAGAGAGTTGATTGAAGATATGCCGTTCTCCCTTTTTGTACCAAAGGATGATATCGTGGTTGCGGGAGAACTGGCCTGCTATTGCCTTTGCGCCCCTGCCGCCGTAATGCCAGATGATATCATTGAGAAAGTTATCCTCCCCAAATACCTCATCCATTATGGCCTTTACATAATGTGCCTTTTTCCAGTCAAGGTGGACATAGATGGAGCCGTCATCGGATAAAAGCCCGCGCATGAGGATGAGCCGTTTCCTGAGGAACTCAATGAACTCCGCCCCTACGATTTTATCGTGGTAGGCCTTCTGGTTTTTTTTGCCTTTGAATTCAAGGTTTGTGGAAAAAGGAGGGTCGATGTAGATGAGCTTTATGCCGTCTGAATTATCGGCGTTTTTAAGTCTGCCCTCGTTTTTCATCTTAATGAGGACTTTCAGTACGGAAAGATTATCTCCGAAGAAGAGCTTATTTGGGGCGTCTCCCTCTCCGAATGCCCTGGTTTTTCTTATATCGGGCAGGTTTTCAAGCGAAAGGATTTTATCTTCAGGCTCTTTGCCCTGATAAATAAGCTCGTATTCGTTTTTGCCGTTTTTCAAAGGCTTTGCCCCGCTTCAAAAGTGGTTTTATTATATCAGAAAAAGCCTTTAAAGTTGCATTCCAAGTTGGAGGGGCGGAGATTATGACATTTTTCCTTGATTTGGCGGGTCTAATATTGGAATATATCTTATAAAATCGAGTAAGGAGGCTTTCTTAGATGAACCCTTACAGGCTGCATATATTTGTGTGCCTTGGCAAGAGATGTCAGGCAAAAGGCTCTGAGGACTTTCTTGAAGACCTCAAGGAGCGCGTAAAAAAAGAAGGGCTTAAAGGCGAAGTGCGCATCTCAAGGTCGGGATGTCTGCAGGTCTGCAAAGAGACAGAGATGGAAGGCGAATATTCCCCGGCAATGGTAATATATCCTGAGGGCGTTTGGTACAGAAATATCAGCCATGCGGATATAGATGATATTGTCGAGAAACACCTTAAAAAAGGTGAGATTGTAGAGAGGCTTGTGCATTTCAAGCTCTCAAAGTAAATGACGCGACAGGAAAAACGCTTGACTCCAAACGTGGGAAAGTGTTTAAAATTACCGAAACTTTTTAACTCAAAGGCATTGGTTTAACAATGAAAAAAAGCTCCTTCGGCATTAAATTAAGTCTGCTGTTTTTAGTTCTTCTCCTCATCCCCTCATACGGCTGGTCTGAAACCTCAAAGATAGCGGTGCTGCCCTGGAAGGTGAACTCGGCTGAGAACATGGATTTTGTAAAAAATGCCATGTCCGATATGCTCACCTCCCGAATCGGGGCAACTCAGACAGTGGAGATGGTGACGGCAGATGCAGTAAAAGGGGCTGTAGGCGAAAAGGCCTCTGAGATATCAGACAGCCTTGCCGCCTCCATTGCTAAAAAACTTCGGGCTGATTATGTCATATATGGGAGCATCACTATCTTCGGCAACTCCGTAAGCCTTGATGCCAAGGTGCTTGGCACTAAAGACGGCAAGGTCACGCCGTTCTACTCAAAGTCTCAGGGCATGGACTCCATAATCGGGCTCACTGAAAAGCTGGCATCTGATGTGGTTGGCCTCACAAGCGGAATAGCTGCCCCCGCTGTTCCTGTCGTCGCAGCCCCTGCACAGGTGATTACGCCTGTAGCGGTCGTAGCCCCTGCCCCGCAGGGAGAGGACGGGTTCATAGTAACGCCCAAAGAGGGGGAGAAAAAACCGGTATTACTGAGGACAAAACCCGTAAAAGGCATGCTTAAGGCTGTAGCCGCGGCAGACTTGAATAAGGATAATGTAAAAGAGCTGTTCCTTATATCTGATTCAAGCCTCATCATTGCCAAGCTTGGCGCAAACGGACTTGATATAATTAAGGAAATCAAGAATGAGACAGGCATCGTCAATATAGCCGTTGCTGCGTTTGACTCTGACAATGACGGAGCGCAGGAGATTTATGTCTCAAAAATAAATGATAATAAGCCCTTAGGCTCTGTGATAGAGTTCAGGAATAATGATTACCAGACAACAATAAACGGAGTAGAGTGGGCTGTAAGGACGATACAGGTTGGAAAGAATGAGCCTGTGCTTATTGGCCAGAGTTTTAGAAAGGGCGATGGTTTTTACGGCCCCATAAGGGTTTTGAAAAAGGAAGGGAATAAGGTAGTTGATAAGGGCGCATTTGAGATAACCCTGCCGAGGAAGGTGGGTATCTACAGTTTCGATGTGTTCAAGTTTACCGATAATGGCGAGATTGACCTCCTTGTGCTCGATGACAGGAATTACCTTAAGATATACAAAAAAGACAAGAACAGCTGGGAGCAGGACTGGAAGAGCCACGACTTCTTCGGGGGTACGCTCAATAATATATTTTTCACGGATGAACGCCCGGGCGCAACCGAGGCGGAGCCTGTTGCTGTTGAGGGCAGGTTCTTCCATGCTGACCTTGATAATGACGGCAAGGCAGAGCTTATCATAAAGAAAAATACGCCCGGCGGCTTCGGGCGCCACGCGGAAAGGCCAAGCTCATTTACCAACGGAGAGGTCTACAGCTTCTTCTGGGACGGCGCGCTCATGGAGAACTGGAAGACAAAGCAGGTCGGCGGATACATGGCGGACTTCTTTATAGATGACCTCAATAATGACGGCGCGCCTGAGATAAATATGCTGGTAGTGGAAGGTACGGAAAAACTTTTCGGAGATTTAAAAAGTTATATACTTTCTTATAAAATTGCTTTATAATACAAAGCTCAATTCGCTTTGTTCCTTTCAAACTCCCCAAACGGCGGTGTAGCTCAGTTGGCAGAGCAGGGGTCTCATAAGCCCCGCGTCCGTGGTTCGACTCCACGCACCGCCACCAAAATCACTACGAAAATCAACTAGTTAGAGCAACTCAAGCTTAGTTTGGATTTTCAAAATCCCAAAATGTACTAAATTTGTACTAGTTGCTCTGCGGCGCGTGGTTTGAAATCCAGAACATCAACCCCGTCCCTCAGGCTTTCAGGATAATGATGGGCATAGCGCTGTGTTGTTTTATTATCCCTGTGGCCGAGGAGCTTTTGAACCTTGTAGAGATCTATTCCCCGCTGGACCAGCCTTGTGGCAAATGTATGCCTCAGGTCATGAAAACAGAATTCCGTTATCCCGGCCTTCTTCAATGCTTTCATGAAATCAGTCCTAAGGTTTCCACCGTCCATTTTCGTGCCCACATCGCTTGTAAAGACATAATCGCTTGCAAGGTATCTCACCCTTGCTTTCGCCTTTAAAAGCTCCCAGACAGTCTTGTTGAGGGGAACGGCTCTCTTATCGCCATTCTTGGTCATCTCAAGAATGACAATCCCGCTGAACAGGTTTACATCCTTCCACCGGATGGAAAGAATCTCTCCCTGCCGCATGCCTGTGTTCAGGGCAAATGTGACGATCTCATGAAGCCAATCTGGACAGGCATCAAGGAGCTTTTTTTCTTCCTCGTAGGTCAGCCACCTGTCACGCGGAGGCGGTTCTTTTTCCATCCTCATGCGCATAACAGGGTTGTCCCTACACCACTCCCATTCTTTAACTGCCATCGTATACATATGCTTCATAATGGTCAGTTCTCGGTTAATCGTGGCAGGGCTGATATCCTTTTTATATCTGTGTCCCTTGTATGCGGAGATAACTTTAGGTGTTATCTCCGTAACGACCATGTCACCGAAAAAGGGAATGAGATGGTTATTGAGGCGCTCCTCGTCCTTCTTCCAAGACCTTTTGTTTAGCTTTGCGTACTCGTTTATATACTTGTCCGCAAGCTCTTTAAAGGTCTTGTCCTCTCCTTCCAGCCTGTCCAGCCACTTGCCTTCGGCTATTTGCGTGATGACCTTTGCATGAATCTTCTCGGCAAGCTTCTTGTCCTTTGTTTCAGTGGACTTCATCATCTGCTTGCCTTTGTAGCTAAACCTCATCCACCAGACTTGGCCTCTTTTATACAGTCCCATCCGGAACCTCCTTCCTGAGGCCTTGATTCAGGCTGGTTTCCCGTTTGGAAGGATTATACCTTTTGCCTTTTACACCCTCAATAGCCTTTTTTATGATGCTATTTATGTCCTGGTCTTCAGGTTTTTTTATGGAAAGGGATCTCTGAGGCTTTATTATCTTAGAGCTATTTACCCATTCTAATATCTCATCCAGATTAAAGCGAAGGAGCCCATTGAGCTTATAGAAAGGAATGGTTCCTTCATGCACCCAGGAATATAAGGTGGACTCCTTTACCTTAAGGAATACAGATAGGTCTTTTATGGTGACAAGGTTCATATTCTTCTTTTCTGGTTTCTAATATGGACATTTATTTACGACAGAATTCCCAGAACATATTGATAAATCAAAGGAATCGGCAGAAATCATAGACAAGCCCTGAAAGGATTTTTTGACGGTCTTCTTCAGGGAAAGCCTTTCCGATATGGTTCTGAAATTCTTCCACTTTGGCTTCTTCGAGAAACAGGGCGACTACTTTGCCATATCCGGCATTAAGGCACTTGGCCGCGTTGCATGATTCATGTCCAATGCCCGTAGTTATCGAGACCTCAACTGCAATCCGTAATCCGTCCCGCTCAAGGCCGAGGTCTATCGTTTCCTTGCCCTCCGGAATCGACTTCTCGATTGCAGCCAGGTAGCCCTTGCTTTCGGCATAGGACTTTATGACCGATTGCCAGTATCGATGCTGAATCCCTCCTTTGCCTTCCTTGCCGGGCTCTATTCCAAGGGCATTGAAACCTGATGGCGTAAGGAGAAGGAACTTGGCAATACGGGAGTCCTGGCCGAGGTGCGTTGTGACCTCGCGGATAAGCCCCTTTTCCTTGAGAGCGCTTTTGATCTTGTCACCCATGTAGGCGCTCAACTCCTGCTTCTTATAGATTGAAGTAACCGAAAGCAAGGGGTTGTTGTAGGCACACTCCAAGAAGGCCCTTTCCTGTACTGTTATCGACGGAATCTTATCTATGGGCGTTATGGCCTTCTGTGCTGGCTTACTCTGTCTCACATGTTGGTACTTATTAGAGGCCGTATATTTTTCCCGTGAACGGGCTATAATCTCATCCGCATAGTTCATGTCCGGCGGCTCCGGTGCCTTTTCCGTTACCATATTGAAGGTGCTGCTTACCATTTTGACCAGGGTTTCGCCGCGCCTAAGCTGGCCGATTTCCTCGGCCTTGAATTTACGCGAAAGATTCTTTTCCATAAGGAGCTGGTCATTCGGCGAATCGCTCGCAAAGAAAACCATAGTTGATGCATTAAACACATGGCGAAGAATATAGTCCGGAATATCACCTATCATCTGGTTTGCAAGACAGAGATGCAGGCCGAATTTTCTTGCTCCTGATAGGATATCCGCCATGCTCGGGCAAGCCATATGCTGGAACTCGTCTATGAATAGATAGAAGTCAGGACAAGCGCCCTCCCTTCTCATAGCGGCAATCTGGATTTTAGAGACAAGGAGCTTGCCAAGCAACTGGCTGTTCCTCTTGCCAATGTCTCCATGCGACAGATTGCAGAGAAAGACTTTGCTCCTGTCCATGATCTCCAGAAAATCTATCTTGTTCTCACGGTTTGAAAGCATTGGGTCTATGGTTGAGTCAGGAAGAATTAAGGGACTCAGCTTATTGGTTATGGCCGTAGCTATCCCGCGCCGCTCAAGTGAAGGAAACTCCAGCTCCCAGAAGGCCAGAACCCGCTCATTCTCGATTCCGTCAAGGAATTCCTTCCTGAATCCCTTGTCTATCATGAGCCTTTCCATATCGAGCAAGGTCGAAGCATGGCGCGAAAGGAGCGTGACCAGTAGGAAGTTGAGCGTATGCTGGACATTTACGCCAAGAGGTGCCTCGAAAAGATCTTCGAAGAAGTTCAGGAGGTCGGTTCTGATATGCTCCTTTTCCAGCTTGCTTCCACTGTGGGCAAGAGGGTTGATCGCCATTGGAAATCCAAAGTCTCCAGCGCTGAAGTAAATCGTATCGTTCTTTCTTTCAGCCGGAATTCTTGGGAGTATGCCTTGCCTTACAAGTGAGCCGTGGGGATCTATTATCGCAACTCCGTCTCCGGCTTCTATCCTTTGAATTACGGTTTGAAGTATCAAATTCGATTTGCCGTAGCCGCTCTTGCCAGCTTGATAGCAGTGCCGGTTCGGTAAATTTCGGGAATGGCAGACCTGCTTTCTAATTCCCCTGTACACGTTAATGCCGAGTACAGGGCCGTCATTGGTAAACTCCTCAGGCACAGGATAGGCTGCCCTGGCTGTACTTAGGCTGTGAGTGGCAGAAACCAACTCCTGAGAAGGAAGGTGGACCAGGGATGCCAACTCTTCAGAATTCAATATGGCCCCGTGCACGAAAGTGTTCCGGCTGAGGATACTTTGAGGAGGATACGAGCCACTTATACGATCTATTCCGTTTTCAGCCGTACTGAATTGGTTGAAAAAGCTCTCCATTGCCTCAAGAACGGAAATATCGGTAGCAAGCGCCCTGATTCAGACGGCAAAGAGGGGCTTTGATATTTTCTTTTCCACGAGCTTAGGAAGATGCGGAAGGTCGGCAAATGGCGACTGGCTAGGGTCGTATTGGCTTCTGGACGCAAGATAAAGGTTGTCTTTCCAGTCATGCCTGACCGGTATAAAAGACACCTGGAACGCGGCAAGGCCGGAGCCGATATTATCAAAGACGCCGAAAAGCGCCCTATATGGGTCGAACCCTGTACCCTGGCCCAAGGGGAAGAAGTGCGAAGCCCTGAGCCTGTAGGCGCGTGCAAGGAGGTGCTGCCCTTTTGCCTCTTCAAATAAATCTCTTTCCTCTACCATAGCATCGGCTCCGGGGAAATGAGCTCTTATCTGGGCGGCTATGTTTTCTGTTTGCTCCTTATTAATCGCAAGCTGGAATCTGATCTGTTTCCCTGTGCAAACAATCTCCAGAAATGCTGGGAAACCGTCTGGAAATGAAGTCAGAAACTGCTCTGCATTCACTATCGTGCATTTTTCATCCCTTGCCGGGAGTATCCTGATGAAACCGGAATTAAAGGAATTGATTTTGGCCTGAACGCTTCGGCTCTCGACTTTCCGGCCAAAAAGATTTTGAATAAATAAGCGCTTCTCCAGCTTATGGGTAAATGGCTTGAAAGGCGGCTCCAACTCGACAGGATAGGGCAGCACGGCAGCCGAGCCCTGTCCTTTTTCCATCTCCTCAATTATTTTTTTCCTTTTTTCTTCGAGGACTCTCATACTCAGACCGGTATTGATGTCTCACAATATGGGCAAACCATAAAAAGGAACCTTTTGCCACAATTAGGGCATGGACTGAAGACATGCCTATCCTTATATGGAATAAAGCCACAACCACATTTATATCTGCCTACAAGCTCAATACTTGTGCCGCAGCCAAAACAAGGGGCTTCAGGGATATGCCGTTCCTGAAGCCTCCTGGATACAGGGACCACCTTGAACGTGAGGGCATGGAATATGAGAAGGGCGATAGCGCTCTGGAAGACGAGCTCGCTTCCAAAAGCGATGCCTGCCTTCGCCCCTGCATAGCTCACAGTAATTACGGAGCAATGATAGGCGGCAGCTATCAACCGGCGCTTCAGCCTTATACCCATTCACTGCCTCCATCTCATCCGCGTCTGCCTTATAACTGCCCCGCCTTTCCTTTCAGCCTGGCCCCAGAGCCAGCCTGCAAACCCTTTTAAAAACCGGATTACAAGTCTCTTAAGGAGCTTGTAGATGTTCGGGAGCCATTTTTTCATGGCGTAGATCGCAATTAGGGCTATAAGCAGGGTAAGCAAGACGGCTCCTTTGCCCCTAATCTGTCACCAGTGCTGCTACTCCTATTGCAGCAGCTACGCCAAAGATTGAACTCAACCCTGAATTACTGTTTTGTGACGCCTTCGTAGCTGAAAGCGGCAGATGGAATCTGATCAGCCGTTTTCCTCTGATATCTTCGACAATAAAGAATTCAACATTATCTTTCTCGATAAGGGCAACGGCAAAGGTCTTGTCTACGTTATTACTGCCATCCAAAACCTGAGCCTTGGTTTCGCTCCATTTTTTCCCATGCTTCTCCTGGACAGCGAGCGGATAGGCTATCTCACCCCAATGGAGATTCAGTGCGCCTCCTTTGATGTCCTGGGGCTCGTGATCTAAAACCGCAAGCCTTCTCGCGCTGTGCACGGATACTTTTCTTCGTGCAATATGGAGTGCATCGGCATTGAGGAGATTGTCCCTTATCGCCCTGGAGCTTTGGGGCTCGATAAAATCGCCGAGTGCTTCTATGAGCCAGGCAGAAGAGCGCCTGCCCTGATCATCTCCTTTGGTGATTGTGCCGCTTAGCCCTATTACCGCTTCGTTCGCTCCAGTGCCGCGAGCCAAGAGCTGCCATTGGGTAGGCACGCGGTCTGTATTTATAATCTGCGCCATTGGCTTGAGCGTATCTATGGATAGAATTGTCCTATCCGGCATGATTTTCTCGATTGCCGTTTCACACGGCTCCTTCAAGCCCGTAGCAGGAACGCCGTTATTGCTCCAGGCCAGGGCCAGTCTTTCCGCCCGTTCCTCTTTTGGATCTGCGATAATGATCTGGTTAGTCGCGTCAAAGAAGCCTCCTGCCAGGACAGCTTCCGAAACAGCGCTGCCGCCACGATGAGCGCCGCCGATGAAAAGTGTCTTTCCCATATTGTCCTCCTTCTTAGTTGAAGCTACACACTTCAGATATATCAGCCCTTACGCCCCACCTACTAAACACTTCAGCCCAAAGGTCAATGAGCCGTTCATAATTCTCCGTCGTCATCGTGGACGTATTGTCCAACGTATATGGATGAAGGCCGCAGGCCGTGAGTCTTGTTCCCGGCGCGAATTTGGGCTTTATGGATTTCGAATCAAGCCACTTAATAAATTCCGCTTTACCTGGCACTTTTCTTTCAAAGTTGAAGGCTCCATTTACCTGGCGCATGTCCGAAAGTATGTAGATTAGTGTTGTGCCGCCTTGAGAAATCCGTAAGGAAGCCCGGTATATGGCTTCGGCAATAGCCGATCTCTTGTTTTCCGGTAAGTCTTCAGCCTTTTTCGAGAGCCTTTCCATAAATTGGCCTGTCCATTTTTTCTTATTGAGCGTCACTGGCCCTGGGAATTGTTCAGGGTACTTTTCCGAAAAGGCGATTTCTGCTGAATCAAAGCCGGTATCAATTATGACGACCTCGAAAGAGCCGCCTCCGGCATCTCCAGCCCCTCCGATCCAAAGCTTGGCTACCTTTTCCAGATTCTCTTTTGAGCAGGCGTATTCTCCGGCTGAGCTACTCCGGTCGCATATGGCTATTAGGTTGAAACCTCCAGAAGCCAAGGCTGGCTGAGAAAAGGCCACTAGGAAGAAAGCTATAAATGCCGGAAGGTATCTCTTGCCGGTACTCCGGCCTTCCCTTATTGCTGACCGCTTCCAGCCGCACCAAAAAAGGTAAGCGATATGCAGCTCGGCAAGATAGTTTTCAGTAAAGCGGACATATTTTTCCCAGTCAGCCTTTTGCCTTTCTTTATCCCTTTTAGCCTTTTGGTAATGGCTTACGTATTCGGCAATCAGACGATCGAATTCCTTTTCCGTCTGCTTAAGATGCTGCTCGTTTTTTCCGAGTCGTTCCTCATAAGTCCTTTCCAGCGCTTCAATGCCCTTAAGCTTTGCGTTGTCTTTCGCAATCGCAATTGAAGCCGCCCTCCACCTATTTATGAAGTAGGCTGCCGCAAGAGGAAAGGAGAAGGCTGTAAAGCTGAAGATAAAAGGCATAAGCCATGCTCCAACTGTCATCTCATCTTGCAAGGCAAATATCTGCCTTGCCCTCATCCAGCCTATGCCAATGGCCAGAACCGCGAGTGCGATTATCCAGGAATTACGCCTCCTTCCTGCCAGAACCATTTCCGCAATCAATAAAGACGCTATGAAAAAGCCGAAAGAGGGTAAAAGGGCCACCAAGAAGGCCGTTGGCTCCTTTAAAAAGGCTTTGGACAGCCGTGTCGGATCAATGCCAAAGAAATCAGCGAAAAGGGTAAAGACGGAACCTATCTCCCCGAGAGCGAGAATCGTAAATAGTATGAGACTGCCTAAGGCCTCTCTCCGCTTCAAATGCAACTCATAATTGTTTTTGATATTGAGATTGCGTCTATGTTTCTCATCCCTTATCGCTTCGGATGTCACCCTTATATCCAGCTCACAGGTCGAGATTCTCTCTATTACTCCTTGGGCTTTCTTCTGAAGGGTGTCCGCGTACTTGTCTCCCATCTCGGCTCGAAGCGCTAATTCATCGAGCATGTCCTTGCCCTCATCCTGGACCTCGGTCCTTAAGAGACCTCCATCCTGTTGAACGGAGATATAATAGGGCGGCTCGCCTTGAGGAGCGTGCTTCACAAGCGCCCTTGCCTTTGCCTTCAGAAATTCCGGAAGGGGTATGCCGCTGCGCTCAGCAAGGTATGCTTCTCCATAAACTCTAAATTTGGTTATAATATTCATTGCGCACCCTCGACAGCCTTACTCTTTATAGGACAAAGATGACATATAATTCATGGATTTAAAATTTTGTAATTTCACAATTTTTCACAAACACTATGAAATCTAAGCGCAGACCGGCAGGACCAAAAAGGCTTTTTGTAAGCATAAAGGACTTAGAAATAAGGACAGCGGATGAATTCGTATATCCGCTAACGAAGCAATTTTTATATTTCTACTGTTATCTAGTCTTTTCGAAGCTAAAAGACGAGAAGCACATGGGAGGGTTTGTATCAACAGAGGAAGTAATCTCTTTACCTTATTGGGAAAATAATACTCTTACGAGCATAGGCAAGCAGGTTAGACGGCATATCGTCCAAATGGAAAAAATTGGGCGCAACATTATAGAAGCCAAGCAAAAGATCTATGGACCGTTTCGACTGATCCTTCCTGTAGACCAGATAGAGCTAGACGTAACTATTCCCTCCTTAATGGAATTTTTGAATTTAATTCACGTTGGCAGGCTTGATTCAGATCAGGAACAAAGATTTTATAAATATGTTGAATATATGTGGGAAGGGGATGCTAATTTCGATGATGGGCTATTAAAAAGGGCATTGTCATTATATAAAAAGGCGGCTAAAGTAGCCTTGAATCCTGCACAGAAGATTACGGTCAATCAAAAAATTGGTCGGACCTTGGGTCGGCTTGGGAATACCGATGAGGCACTTATTGTTTTCTGGAAGCTGCTTGAAAATAAGTGGCTCAACGAGTATGAGAGGGCTTCAACCTGTACTCATTACGCCTGGATCGAGTACCGGAAGGGCAATTTAAGCAAAGCGGAAGAGTTTTATTATAGAGCTTTAGAATCGTCCCGTGGCAATAAATACTTCAAAGTGCTCGGTGAGATATACAATGGCTTAGGTCTAATAAGAAAAGAATACGGACATTATCAGGAATCCTTAACCTTTTATCAACGCGCCTTGGAATGCTGGTCCTTGGTTGACTATTTTTATGGAATTCAGGCGGTCTACTTTAATATTGGAAATCTCCATAGAATCTGGGGTGATCATACAAGCGATAACCATCCAGCCCTGAAAAATTCACATTATCGAAACGCTAAGGAATGGACACTAAGGTGCATTTCACTGTGTCAAAAGATCGGTATCGCCTATGAGACAAGCCTAGATCATATTCTGTTATCAGAACTATTCTTGAAGGCAGGCGCTCCGGATAAAGCGATTGAATATGCCAAAATTGCGAATGAGATGGCAATAGCTGCAGGAAACAAAAATGATATTCGTTATTCGTACAAAGCTCTTTTTGAGGCATATACGGCCAAAGGAGAAACTGCATTGGCAAAAGCTGCCTCTCTAAAGTTACAGGAGAGTATTTAGCTATATTACTACGCTTTCTTATCCATGAGCCGTGTCGAGGTGACGTTTTTAAGTAAATCTTTTTTTCAGGTCGGCGAAGACATAAATAGCTTAAAGGCTTTTAGCCCAGTTGAGGCATTCCGCAATTACCCTCAAAGAGCTCATCCTGGAATTCGCCTAATTTCTCCTCAATCAGCCTCTATGGTTAAGGCATAGTTTTCATGTTCATATGTACAAAAAATAAACTCTCTTGTCTAAAATTTCAGGCTAATTTATTTAGAATGATGAAGAAATGGATAGAGTATAGAAGTAATATTGTAAAAATGCTATTCTAAATATTGTCTTTGTTTAATCAGTGGAGGATATTTTATTTATGTATTTAGACGCATATAAAATAAAAAATTTTCGCCGTCTTAAAGATGTGCTTATTACTCTTGAGAAGGATATATCAATTTACGTTGGTGCTAATAATAGCGGAAAGACGTCAGCAACCCATCTTGTACAACTTTTTATACAGGGATCAAAGGAAAGGCTAACAATACACGATTTTAGTGCTGATTGTTGGGATAAGATCAACGAAATTGGAAAAGAGAAAGAATCCGGTGGCACCAGTACAGTTGCAGATCAGTTTCCTCATATTAGCCTCGATCTGTGGTTTAGCGTTCAAGAAAATGATCTTGGTAAGGTTATTGATTTGCTGCCAGGTCTAGAATGGTCGGGTGCTCTAGTTGGTCTTCGCATCTCCTTTGGTCCTTCCGATGCTGATTCTATGCTTCAACGTTATCTCGATTCAAGGGCAAAGCTTCCCAAAAGAGTAGAAGGAGAGGACCAGTTAAGTTATTCACCAACAAGCTTATTTGATTATATTAAAGAAAATATCGGAAAAGAGTTCAGTTTTAAATATTACGTTCTTGATAGGAGTTTTTTTGATGATAATTTTAACCAAAAGCCAGGCTATGAGCCGTCGCCTCTGATCTCTGAAAAAGGCAGGTCTGGTCCTCAAATACTGAGAAGTCTGCTTAGGGTTGATTGCCTTGATGCCCAGAGACATCTCTCTGATAATTCTGCTGCTCGGTCCGAAAATCTTTCAAGGTGTCTGTCGCGTTTCTATACTAGAAATTTCAAGAAGAAAGAAGATGATCCGGAGGTGCAAGAGGCTCTTGCAAGAGCAAAGGCAGGACTAGATTCTCACTTTGCTACTGTCTTTGGGCCTACTCTTGATAAGTTGAGTGACATAGGATACCCGGGATTAGGTAATCCGAGACTTATGATACGTTCTGCACTCAACCCGTCAGCAGTAATGGCGAGTCAAGATGGAGCAACTGTGCACTATGCGTTAGAAAAAAATACTGGCGGTGCTTGCGAATCCTATATTCTTCCTGATAGATACAACGGTTTAGGTTTTAAAAACCTAATATATATGGTTATCGAGCTTTTGGATCTCCATGCTCAATGGTTAGACCCAGAAGATGACAATCAGCCATCTCTTCATCTAGTGTTCATTGAAGAACCAGAAGCACATTTGCATACTCAGTTACAGCAAGTATTCACTCGCAAGATACTTGATATATTGAAAATTGAGCAAGAACAAGCTGATTATTTTTCCAGCCAGCTTGTGATAACAACTCATTCTCCCCATATTTTGTTTGAGCGAGGGTTTAGGCCAATTCGCTACTTCAGAAAATTACATACAGATGATTTTCAAATTTCCGAAGTTTTGAACATGTCTAAGCTTTATGAAGAAATGGGTGCGCCCGACCGAGATTTTTTGGAGCGTTATATGAGGCTCTCACACTGCGATCTTTTTTTCGCAGATGCGGCAATATTGGTCGAGGGAAATGTTGAGCGATTATTAATACCGATCATGATAGAAAAAGCTGCTCCGAATTTAAAGTCTAGCTCAATTTGTATTTTGGAAATAGGAGGTGCATTCGGTCATCGATTTAAAAAGCTAATTGAATATCTTGGAATCGTAGCTTTGATTATAACTGACCTGGATAGTATTGGTGCCGATGCTGAGAGTGGGGCTTCACCTGATGAAGACAATGAGGAGGAAGGAGACAGCGCCGCATTGAAAGCTTGTCTCGTCTCAACAGCTGGAGCTGTTACGTCAAATCAGACCTTGAAACAATGGCTACCCGGAATGGAAAATATCTCCGATCTTATATCGGCTACCGATGAGCAGAAAACACGTAAACCTGATGCAATTTCTCCTTCACATATAAGAGTCGCTTACCAGAAGCCACGTGTTGTGACCTGGGGTGAGGATTCCATAGGAATTGCAGGCAGGACATTTGAGGAGGATTTTGCTTATGAAAATTTGGCCTGGTGTCAAAATCCAGCAAATAAGAGTGTCAAATTATTTGTCTCAAAAAATGCAGAGAAAAATCTGTCAGAAATGAGCAAAAAAATATTCTCCAGAGTTAAAAGCCCAGGCTTTAATAAGACAGACTTCGCTTTAGCGGTTCTTGAAAAAAAGCCAAGCGAATGGCAGGTCCCAAGCTATATTAGTGAGAGTTTAAAATGGCTTGAGGAGCAACTTCCTCCTTCAACAGAGGCAATAAAGACCAAAGTCGACAAGGTATCTACGACTGAGGTTGAAAAATAACTTATGACTATTCGTATAACACAACCTGATACGCAAGCTGACGTTGATCTAAGAGAATGTCTCGATGCTGATAAACCTATTAGTTTTGTTATGGTTGCCGGAGCGGGATCAGGAAAGACAACTTCTTTAATTAAAGCATTGGATCATGTTGGCAAAAAGTATGGCGCTGAACTAAATAGGAGAAAGCAAAAGGTTGTTTGCATTACATATACCGAAATTGCCCAGCAGGAGATTTGGAATGATGTAGGACAAAATCTACTTTTTCACGTTTCAACCATACATAGTTTTTTATGGACAGTAATACGGCCATTCCAGTCTGACATTAAAAAGTGGGTGTTCGAGAGAATTAATGAAAAGATTACCGAGGCTCAAGAGCGCATAGAAAAACCACGCACAAGACCTGCAACAATTGAAAAACTCAAAGAAGAGATTGCTGAATATGGCGAGATCTTAGATAGCCTTGCGTCGGTATCTCGCTTTACTTATGGCACTGGAAGTAGTTATGATAAAGGTATTTTAGGTCATGATGATATAATAAAAATGGTTCCAGTGCTTATTGTGAGCCGACCTTTATTGCGGTCGATAATTATTGATAAATACCCATATATTTTTATTGATGAGAGTCAGGATACAACAGAAGTAGTCGTTGAGGCTATGAAAGCTATTGAAAGCCAAGGAAGAGGGAAATTTTGTTTAGGATTCTTCGGGGATCCAATGCAGAAAATTTATTCAAACGGCATTGGCGATATACCTATGGAAAAAGGGTGGATAAGAATTGAAAAACCGGAAAACTTTCGATGCCCTGCTAGCGTCCTATCTGTGATTAACAATATACGAGCAGGTGGCGATGCCTTGGTTCAAGTTTCTGGCAAGGCCGGGATCGATGGAACAGCAAGGATGTTTATAATCCCTGCTGACGAACATAGGAGTGAGCGCCTGCATGGTGTTAAGAAATGGTTGGCTGAATCTAACAATGATCAACTCTGGATTTCTGATGATAAGGATGCTGATGTAAAAGTTTTGGTTACTCTTCATAGGGTAGCTGCTTCCCGTTTGGGTTTTGCCGAGCTTTATGCCGCTTTTAATGATAATGACGCACCATCATCACTTAAAACAGGATTCATTGATGGAGGTAGTTGGGCGCTCACGCCGATTCTTTCTTACATTTTACCTTTATACGAATTAGCCAAAAAAAAGAAAGAATTCGAGATCGTTACTTTTCTTAGGAAAAATTCACCCCTACTTTCAGAAGAAAGCTTAAAAAAAATTAAAGTCAGTAAAATTTTGACGGAACTCAGTAATGCTGTCACTAAGCTTGTTGAGCTTATAGATTCTGTTGATCATACTATAATTGAGGTGCTTTTGCATGCGAGAGAGAGTCAAATATTTCTCTTCGAAGATCGCCTTAATGATTATTTGAATGCTTATGAGTCAGGTGTTTTGGCAAGCAAAGAAGGTTTGAGTGATGAAATGTTTGGGTCATCTGATGCGATGATGGCGTTTTTTAAATGCCCAGCTTCTCAACTCATTGCATATAAAGTTTATATTATAAATGAATCTCCATTTGCGACACAGCAAGGCATTAAGGGAGCAGAATTTGCTCGAGTGCTTGCCGTCTTAGATGATGAAGAAGGACAACATATTATGTTTTCTTATAATAAATTTTTTGGCATCGCTCCTCTTTCTCCTACGGATAGAGATAATTTAACTAATGGCAAGGAAACAGTGCTAGACCGAACAAGGCGATTATTTTATGTTATTTGTTCTCGTGCAACAAAAGACCTTGCAGTCGTACTGTATGCCGTTGATCCTGATTCTGTTTATCGACAAATTATTTCAGAAGGAATTTTTCCAGAAAAGGATGTTTTTGTGTTAAAATGATAATACTCTAAAAAATAAATTTAAATTTATGTCAAAAGAAAACAAGGGCTGGCCTAGAAATGAATCTACTGGACCCTTAGGCGGTTTTTCAACAGGTCCTGGAGGAGGGCTGTCCACAGGCCCTGGCGGAGGAGCTTCAACGGGTCCAGGAGGTGGCATGTCTACTGGCCCCGGTGGAGGGTTATCTACTGGTCCTGGAGGAGGTCTCTCTACAGGCCCAGGGGGTGGGCTTTCAACTGGACCTGGCGGAGGTTTGTCTACTGGCCCTGGTGGGGGCTTGTCAACCGGTCCAGGAGGCGGACTGTCCACAGGTCCTGGTGGTGGATTGTCTACTGGCCCCACACCTTACTACAGCAATATACCTCCAAGAGAGGTCTATCTGAAATATTTATAAAGAGTACGGATACGATTGGGCATATAATATTCTTAAAAAAGCGTGGCGGTTATAGAATGGGAGAGGGCGAGATTTTTTTTGGAGCCTTTCTCTTTAAAAAATGACATTTAAATCAAATTTTCCCTCCTTGCTCATCTTTTCCGAACAGGATACATTAAGAAAGTAAGAACGATCACGCTTCGAGGTTGTTTTTTTCTGCCAGATTGTCATCGTTCAAATTGAAATCATCACAAGAAATAATTTCTTTTAGGCTCGGCAAAATATTTGTTGGTGCCGTTTTAAAATATTCACAAATGGCCTCAAATAGTTTTTCAAGCATTTCAGTTCGAGGTCTGATTCGATACGGGCCACCGTTTTGATTTTTTTGAGCTTCAGCCACTGTTACGAATGGATTTTTTAGCTGAAGTTCCACATTTTTTCCTTCAATATAGCGGTTCGAGGTCAGAATTTTCAGCAAATCCCGTTTTTGTTCGACAGTGCCCATTTTAAAGCTAACGTAAGCGCTCTTTGTGAGTTCGAGGAATTTTCTTACCTCGTCCGGCACGGAGCCAGTTACAGGTGTTTTCAGCCCGGCTATTTTGTCCTCCAATCCTTTTCTCTGCATCAACAGTTCTGTTTTTCTTTCTTCAAAGAGATCCCTTTCAAGCACTCCATCAATATAGGCATCCGTAATTCGTCGGAGCCTGTCATTGAGCTGGCTTTGATTTAGCTCGATAGAGGCGATAAGGTCCTTCTTATTTTTATTCCAATTCTGCTCAAATATTGCGAGCATTTCCATTAGACATTTGAGTGAAGTACTATCAATTTGCGTATATGACAACTCCTGAACGATGCTCTCTTCTACAATATCTTCTCGAATGCCTATTGTCGGACAGTCCTTTGTATGGCATCGATAATAAACATTACCTTTTTGCATCTCTCCTATAAGAGTATATTCACAATACTTGCAGGTGAGCATTCTTCTAAACAGAAAGTCGTGTTTTTGAATCTTTGACACACCCTTGCCGCTTAGAATTCCTTGTACTTGGTCAAAGAGGGATTTGCTTATAAGCGGCACGTGCGCACCCTGAAAAATCTCGCCGGTTTTATTCAGGCTAATTAAGCCGATATAAAAAGGGTTCTTTAGGAGCATAGCAAGTCCATTTTTTGAGACTTTGCCTCCGTGTCGATTTTTTAGTCCTAGTGCCTCCAACTCCTCTTTTAGAGAATCCAATGTATATTTTCCGCTCGCATATAATTCGAAAGCTTTTTTAATTAATGGCGCTTTTACAGGATCGGGTATTTTTGGCTTCGCTTTTCCGGCATCCAAATATCCTAAGGGAGCCGGTAAAGGGAAAAATCCCTGTTTTATGCGGCCATAAAATCCCTTTCTGGTCTCCTCACGAAGATTTCTTATATAGTCGGCTGCCACGACAGCCTGGATATCAGCCGAAAGCCTTCCTCCTCTTGTGTGCAGGTCAAGGCTCTCGTTCGCGAAGTGTATTTCAACCCCCTTATCAATAAGCTCTCCAAGATCTGCCCAGTCTTTTAGGTTTCTGGCGCTTCTGTCAATCTTATGTACGATAAGCCCGGCAGCCTCACCACGCTCCAATGAACGCATCAGATTGGTAAAAACAGGTCTTCCCCGCTTGGCTGCGGTTTCTTTTTCCTGAAACCATGCTGCAATATTCAACCCGTTTCGCCTGGCATAGTTCTCAATGGCCGCATGTTGTTCTTGTAAAGAGACACCCTTTTCACCCTGCTTCAGGGTAGATACGCGGGTGTATCCAAAATAATGCTTCATATGGATTTATTAAAGATGTGCTCGGTAAAAAACGGAGATTCTGAATGGTGTATATGAATCGTATGATTTCATTTCCGCCCTGTCAAATTTCGAAAATCACGCAAATCATCCGGATTACTCCTGATTCGTTCGTAAATCTTCAGCACTAATTCAAAATAACTCGCAAGGTTCTCCTCAGCCTCCTTAAGCTCCTCAGCTGTCCATTCTGAGTGGTTTTCTTTGATTTTGTAATTTTGGTCCTTCATAGGCCCATCATAGTTGGTGGGCCTAAATATTGAAGGAAGGTCTTCTTGCCTTAACAGGCATATCGAGATTCCGCTTCAAAATCAGTTTAAAATCCTATATAGTAGCCGGAAGCAAAAAGCTAATTTTAAGGAGGCGGTGATGAGACCTTTGAAATCCGTTCTGGTAGTACTTTGCTCTGTTCTTATTCTTCTCATCTCCCTTAATGATGCTACTGCCAAGGACAATGTGAACAAGGCGAAAGAGTTCATGCAAGCGAATATGTATCCTGCCGCAATAGCTCTCCTTGAAAAAGAGGTATTCGGCATAGATGGAGACCTTAGTAAGGGCAATCCTCGTAATTACGAGGCACAGTATCTCCTCGGTCTCTGTTATGTGCGCATAGGCAAGCTGAACTCAGCGGATGAAAGGTTTGCAAGCGCTATTCAGTTAAAGAGCGACTATGGCCGCAAAATAAGCAAGGATCTGAAAAATATCGGCATAGATGCCATTAAGCAGGGGCAGCTAAAGACTGCTCTTTCAATTTTCGATAGGGCCTTGTTCTACGAGCCTGCGATTATAGGCGAAACGGTCCGTGAGCTTATCGCTCTTGGTAACGGATATATCGGCGGTGAAAGGAGTGCCAGAGCGGATATCGCCTTTGAAGCATCTGTCTCTATTAATTCTGATTCCGAAAGTGAAGCGTGCGCCAAGCAATACGCGGCCGGATTGGAAGCTGACGACAAGACAGCGATTACCATTCTTCCTTTCAAGTCATATTGTCCGTCTTTCAACAGGATGGCTGGCGAGAAGCTCGTTTTCATAGCCAGAAAGAATGCTATGGCTGGCAATGATTCGGAAAAAGTAAAATATAAGAAGTTTGCAGTTCAGTATCTTGGCGAAAGTGCTGTTAACGATCTTTTACCCGAGGTGGTTGTCCATGATCCGGGCGAATACATTTTTGAGCTCAAGGCCGGGGAGATGACACCGTACTGGATTGACTTTCCGGATGGAGTAAGAGGAGGGTATCAGATTTACTATAGACAGGGATCTGATTTCCTGCGACTTTATGAGAACGGAAAAGAAGTCGAAATGGATACGCCCTATTTTGGCAAATCCGAGAAATTCAAGATAAAAGCCATAAACGATGTATATGTAAAAATGGTGGTTCAATAAATCGCTTCTGTGATTTTAGAAAAGGGAATAGCTAAGGCTATTCCCTTTTCTAATTCGGTCGAATTCTGCCAACCTTAGCCATAAGTCATCACTTCTTTAGAATTCTTCTATACACTCTTTATCTTTTCTTTATCTCCAGTACGCTATCATAGGATATTTTGGGGATTGTTTTTTTGTTCCCAAAAGCATATCTAATCAATCCAGAAAATTGCCTGAAAAGGCAATTTTTCCCTCCTTAGCTCGATTCCTGTCTTGGGCTATTCTTTGTCGTATAGAAACTGGATAATATGAAACACATTTCGAACAGCCTGAGGAAGTACAGAAGAGTACGAGGGCTCAAGCAAAAGGAAGTCGCGGAGATACTTGGCCTTCAGAGCGCAAGCATTATTTCGCGCTGGGAAAAGGGGCAGTCCATGCCCAATACTATTAATGCCTTCAAATTGGCCCTGATATACAGGACTATGGTGGACGCCTTGTTTATAGACCTTTCGAGAGCGCTAAAAGAAGATCTCCATCGCAAGGAGGAGGCTATTAGAAAATAATTCAATCTATATGCAAAATCAAAAACAATGGTGGACGCCTGTCCGGAATGGGCTGGTAATGGACCACGAAGCCCGGCATTATCGAAGAATCAGGAACGCTGTCTGGCTTTATATCTATTTTCTCCTGAATGCGGACAGAAAAACCGGCGCTCTTTCAAGAAAGCTCAGGACCATATCCGGCGATATGGGGATTTCCAAAAATATGATCATGCGGTGGCTGAATATTCTCAGGACGGAGGGATATATTGCCACAAAGAGCAATGGGAGATGCCTGATTATAAAAATAGCGAAATGGAGGAGCGCCGAAGCTTTAAAGGAAGCAATTCAGAAACATCAAAGTCAGAATTTCAGTGAGTTGAAAAATGTAAATTCACCAGAGCCTTTTTTACCCAAAATTTCTTCTTATCTTAGCCGTAAAAGAGAAGGCTCATTTGAGCCTATCGATATAACGATAAAAAGAAATATATTAAAAAGCGATATCGATTTTAAAAGTTTTGATTCAGATTTTAAGCCCCGAACTCAAAAAGAGCTTCTGGCAATGGATTTAGCCGAGGCTCTAAATGATCATAAGAACCTGCCCTTATATGTTTCCTACTGCAAAAGATACCCTGAACAGCTTTTAAGAAGAGTCTTGGGCGAAGTGAAGGAATTGCCGCGTGAAAAGATTAAAAAAAGCAGAGGTGCGCTATTTAATTATTTAGTTCAAAAGTATGCAAACAAAAAAGACAATCAAAATCCTGGCCATTAACCCCGGAACAAGATACATAGGCTTTGCCGTCTTCTACGGTCCAGAGCTGCGGGACTGGGGGACAAAGGTTGTGAAGGGAAAGTGGTCTGCTAAAAAGAAAGAAAAACTTAAAAACATAGTTCAATCCCTAATAGACCAGCACCAGCCTGATGCAATAGCTCTAAAAAAGCTCCATTCTTCCCGAAGCTCCAGACAGCTCGATTCCTTCATCAGTGCAATTAAGGTGATTGCAGGGAAAAGGGGACTGCCAGGCTATGAGTACCCTATTAAGTACATCGAGGCTTATTATTCACCAAGCGAGCAACTCAATAAAAGGAAGCTGGCCGAATTATTAGCCCAGAACCACCCGGACCTTTATTATGAGCTTAATAGTGAGGGATCGAGTAATAACCGATATTATTTCTGGATGTTTGAGGCTATTGCCCTTGGCACGATATGTTTACATCAAGTTAATCAAATGAGCCATTCTCAAATATAAAATTAGTTTCGATATAACCAAACTTAGTGGAATTTGAATATTTATGAATTCCAAAACTACTTTGACGGATACCATCATTATTGACAAATGTTTAAAAATTTATTACAAATATCAAAAGGAATGATGACGCTCATTACGAGAGCATCTCCCAATAAAACAGAAAGGAGAAAAATATGCAAAAAATCATAATAACATTACCAGAATTAAACATCTCAGCAGAAGCAGTCCTACACAAAAATATAGCTCCTAAAACTGTTGAAGCATTTTCATCCATATTGCCAATCGAAGGGAAAGCATTACATGCACGCTGGTGTGGAAATGAGATATGGCTCCCACTCCCCAATCTAAAGCTTGAATCACGCGAAAATCAAACAATTCTACCATCACCTGGTGAGATCTTATTAGTTGACCATGGTGGCACATGGGATTTGGCAATCTTTTATGGCAAGGGATGGTTGTTTAGTCCTACGGGTTTCCTACCATCTAATCATTTTGCGACAATCGAATATAATCAGTTATCTGAATTTGCCAAAGCTGCTAACCAATTGCTTATTCAGGGTTCAAAAAAAATAACTTTAGCTTCTATTTAAATGTCTAGCAATCCCTTCAAAAACATCGTAGAAGCGTTAAGATATATTGCTCCAATAATTACGCTTATTACAATCGTCTTGCCGTTTTTTTTAGGCAAGGATGCGGCAAGCATTTATTATTTGGAAATAGCAACAATTGTCTTTGCGATTATTACTGCCATAGTACTTTGGCCGCTACTAAAAAGAATAATCATTCGAGTTACCAAATCTATCGTCAATTTTTTTATAAACAATTTAAGACAGGATATAAAGAATTTCATTGTGCAAATAATAAACGATGCTGAACCAGAAATTCAAAAAATCATATCACGTCTACGGCCACAAAATATGCTCAATTATGAACTTTCTGGTGCCATTCTAAAAAAAGAGGGATATAGGCATATTGCAACACGCGTAGAAACCATACAACTTATTTTTGAAGAAACGCTGCTTAGATCAGATGCTACTTTCTTAAAAGAAATGGGCCGTAAGATCGGTATGAATTTTGTACAAAAAACATGGCCAGATATGAGTGATTTCATGATTAAAAAAAGATATGGAAGTGAAAAGATGCCAGAGTATAAAAATACAGAAATGGATATGCTAAATAGGATTAATTTATGGGCTGATATGGAGGTTACCGCTGGATGGGGAAAATTTGAGCCTGAGTTGAAATTTGTAAATGGTGAACTTTTTGGTGTCATTAAAATACATGAATGTTTTTTAGCTGTTGGAAGAAATAATAAAGATGCATGTCTATGCACTTTCCTTGAAGGATATTTGGAATCAATGCTATCGGGCTTAGCCAATCGGCATATTAAAATTTTCGAAACGCATTGTGGGCGCGATGCTGGCGTAGATAAAATCTGCTTTTTTCGAGTGGAATCGGAGCTCAAAAAACATCTAAATCAAAAAGAGGCACCTGGATTTCCTATATAAAGCCTCCATTGGGGTGAAAATCAATTGCGCTTAGGTAAAACAGCTTTTATTACAGGTGCAACTGGAGCACTTGGACAAGAAATTTGCAGAGTTCTTTCGAAAAAAATTGAAACTATTTATATCGGTTATAGAGATCAGATCGAAATTGCCACCGAACTTGCTTCAGAATTGCAAGAAATTAGTAATTTTAAAGCAATCCCAATAAAAATTGATATTACTAAAGAAAATGATGTTGCTGATTTTTTTTTAGAATTAAAGCGGAACAATGTGAAATGCCAAATCCTCATAAATTGCGCCGGAATTAGTCCTGGCGTCTTCTCTACGGAGGAGCTAGAAGTAGAGGCCTGGAGAAGGACGATTGATATAAATTTAACAGGCACATTTATCTGTTGTAAATACGCAATAGATTCAATGAAACAGTCAGGATGGGGGCGAATAATCAATATTTCTTCAATCTTCGGCAGAATAACACCAGCGACTAGAAGTGCCTATGGTGCTTCCAAACATGGTTTAAATGGTTTAACTCAAAGTCTCGCAAAGGAGCTTGCTAAATACAATATCACGGTAAATGTTGTGTGTCCTGGCCCAATCGATACTCCTTTGCTTGAAAGAGTCTGGAATGAGGATGCAAATAGATTAAACATCACATTTGACGAGTATCGGAATAAAAAATTGTCGAACATCCCAATGGGTCGTCTATGTACAACCAGAGATGTTGCTGACTTAGTTGATTTTTTGGCCTCTGAAAAAGCCAACTTCATCTCTGGTGCAATAATAGATGTTGCAGGAGCAGAAATATAATGAGTACTGGGAAAAAGTTTCGTTTAGGAAGACTAATAAAAAATGGGAAAATGTTTTGCATACCTCTCGATCACGGAGTAACACATGGACCTATTGGTCATTTAAATGATATCGATTTTGCCATCAAAGCTGTTTTAGATGGCGGGGGATCTTCCATAGTACTTCATAAAGGGATTACAAAATCTGTACAGATACCAAAAGATCTTGGATTAATAATTCACATTTCAGCAAGCACTATTTTAAGTACTGACTATAATAGAAAAACCATAGTCACTTCAGTAGAGGAAGTCTTGGCATTAGGTGCAGATGGCGTTTCTATACACATAAATATTGGCTCTAAATACGAACATGAAATGTTACGCGATCTAGGCATTATAGCAAAGGAATGTGATCGTTTTTCCTTGCCCCTTATGGCAATGACATATGTCAGGCCCACAATTGATGGGGAAATAAAAAATCCAGCGATTATAGCTCACGCAGCAAGAGTTGCATCGGAGCTTGGCGCTGATATTGTAAAAGTCTCATACCCAGGAAATTCAGAAGCAGTAAATCAGGTTGTCTCATCATGCACACAACCGATAGTAATTGCTGGAGGAGAATGCACGCCTTCTATTGAGGAGGCATTGAAGATTGCAGAGCAGTCCATGAAAGGAGGAGCATTAGGTATTAGCTTTGGACGCAACGTTTTTCAGCGCCAGAATATGCTGCAAATGGTTAAGAGTTTAAGTTCTATTGTTTATGATGGATTAACATTAACGGCGGGATCATCTTATTAAAGAATTCCCGAAGCATTGTCTAAATTTGTTTATTTGCAAGCTCTTTTATGGATAGCAATTTTTATATAACCTATAAGATTTATAAATAAAGCCATCCCAAAACGGGACGGCTTTATATAACTTCGATTATTTCTGCCAGGTCCTACACCCCTCCTCATATTCACAATCCTTACACCAGAACCCGATTCTTGGAAAGAAGACCTGGGCTCCTATACCTTTTAAGACCTGTTTAGTTAAGCAAAAGAACCTCTGGTAATCGGAGTTTACCCGGCTAGTCTCCAGGATGTTGATTTTAGGTTTCTTGTTTTTGACGAAATTGACTACTTTGAGCGCTTTTGGCGGCTTCTGGTAAAGGACTTCGTAAGCGTAACTGTAGGCGGTCAGCTGGATGCTGTTTATAATGTCATCCAGGCTCATGGTCTGCTGAGAAGTCTTGAATTCCACAATCGTGCCGTCTTTTTCAATAAGGTCCATGAACCCTTCAAGATTGACATTCAGCTTTTCGCTGGTGGACGGGTTGATGATCGGGACGGTAAAGGGGATTTCAGCCCCTTTTAGCTCATTTGCAGGTTCGTGAAAATAGAGTCCGAGGATCTCCCTGGCCAGGAGCACCAGCCTTTCCTCGTCCTCATTCTCCTTGAAGCGAATATCCATCTCAAGCTTCTGGGAGTACCAATCCGCTTCCAAAATCTTATAAAGTCGATCCAGGGAGGTTCCATTCTCGTTCATCCGTTCCCTGTGCAGCCAATCGAGCGCAGAATGGACCGCGCTCCCGAAGGCCAGGCCCGAAGACTTGAAGGAAACTGGCAGCTTATCAATGTACCGGAATTTGTACTTAAGGCTGCACTGCATGTAGAGATTAATCCTGCTCGCGGATATGTACTCAGGCATGATTGTCCCCCTTTGCTTCTTTAAGCAGGCGCTCTATAAGCCTGCTTGCCTCATTTTTCGAGGCCTCCTTTAATGTGCTGACCTGAAAGGCCTTTAAAAGGTGCTCGTGTGCTTTGTCGCCCTCCATTCCCTTGTCCGCAAGAAGCCTGAACAGAAGCCTTTTCTGGGGGAAGGTCATCAGTCCATCATTTCCCTGCGAGCTGCCATTGCCATTACCTCCCTTGCCCTTAGCTCCTCCATTATTGGTCCTGTTCGCCTCGGCAAGCGCCTTGTAGTCGATAAGGAAACCATCGCCTGGCTGCAGGAAGATTTTTGCAACCACCTCTCCACGCTTGTTTACTACATTCATGCACTTCGTCCTGTTTTCCATTTTATGTATCCTCCTTTTATTAAAGAACTGCCTTCAGCTTATCTCTTCACAAAGGCCGGACAAAGGAGGGCAAAATTGCCAGTAACAACAGTTTCGGCTTTCTTTTATTTTTAAATGGAACCCTTACAATTAAGGAATGCTTGTCTCTAATAACAAAAACTCAATTACACCCTTTGCTGTCACCGATTACCGGCATCTCAGGAAAAGATTCGGAATAAAGGAGAAGGACAGACTGGGGCATATGCATGTCATCGGGAAGACCGGCACAGGTAAATCAACGCTATTGAAGAATCTGATCGCGGCGGATATTCGGAATGGCAATGGGCTGGCCCTGATAGACCCGCATGGGGATTTGGCCGAGGATGTTCTTGATTTAGTACCTGAGGAGCGAGTCGAGGACGTGATCTATTTCAACCCGCAGGACCTGGAGTATCCTACTGCTTTCAATCTTCTTGAGAGAGCAACGCCATACAGCCATTACCTGATCGTTTCAGGGCTAATTTCAGTATTCAAGAAAGTCTGGGCTGATTTTTGGGGGCCGCGCCTTGAACACATCCTGAGAAATGCGCTCTTCACCCTTCTTGAATATCCTCAGAGCACGCTTCTTGACCTGCCAACGCTTTTGACAGATAAGGACTTCAGGAAAAGTGTGGTCGGAAGGATAAACCACCAGCAAGTTCGGGAATTCTGGCTTTTTGAATTTGAAAAATACTCTGCCTGGCTTAAAGCCGAGGCGACCGCGCCCATACTAAACAAAATTGGCCAGTTCCTTTCAAGTACACCATTGAGAAATATAGTTGGCCAGCAGGAGAATTCGTTCAGGATCCGGAAAGCAATGGATGAAGGAAAAATCCTTATTGTCAACCTGTCCAAAGGCAAACTCGGCGAGGACAATGCCGCCATCCTTGGAGCGTTACTTGTTACCAGAATACAGCTTGCGGCGTTAAGCCGTGCCAATATCCCTGAAAAGGATAGGCGGCCTTTTTATCTTTATGTGGACGAGTTCCATAATTTTATTACAAGCTCTTTTACAGACAGCCTCTCAGAGACTCGCAAGTATGGATTAGGCCTCGTACTCGCAAACCAGTATATCTTTCAGCTCGATGAGAATGTCCGGGAATCCATCTTTGGCAATGTGGGGACGATTATCTCATTCAGGGTCGGGGCCGAGGACGCAAAAAGGCTTGCCCTGGAGTTCAATGGAGTGATTGAGCAACGCGATCTTGTAAGCCTTGAAAACCACCATATCGTTCTTAAGCTGATGATAGACGGAGCAAGTTCAGAAGCCTTCAGCGCTATAACCTTGCCTCCTCCCCAGCCTAAACACTCCTTCAGGGAACAAATCATTGCCAATTCGAGAGCTAAATATTGTAAGCCAAGAAAAATAGTCGAAAGGGAGATCCTCTTGAGAAGTATTCCGCCGAATATGCCAACAGCCCAGAAGCTGCCGCTTTAAAGTGAAGTTGCCTATAAAGGCAAAATCGCCCGCCTTATTTATTCCTGTCCTCCGTTCTATGCTCTAACCAGATTTGCTCTTTTCAAATACATTTAAAAGGAGGACTTATGGACTTAATTGAATTGCTCCGCGCTTTAGAAAATCAGCTCCCCCTTAAATGGGACAGAAAGGTAAACACATCCGCCATTGTAATGCGGGTTGAGGAAGACCAAGTCAAATTGGATATTCCTGGTTTAGAGCCACTTCCGGCAATTACTAGACCCTGCCATTTACAGATTGCCGAGCGGCTCGATATACCAGCAAAGTATTACAGCCGTATGGAAGCTGAAGCCCCTTATCTTTTGGCTAGCAATGTCAATACCTGGCTTACAAGACAGGAAAAGGATGTCTTTATAAGGGGGCTCGGGAATACAGTGCGGGCTTTCTTAAGTGACAGGTATCGAGTAATTGACCATCTAGACTTCCTGTATTGCTCATTGAACGAGTTTCAGGCGCATAGGGCTGAGATTGATGACTGCTTTCTTTCCGACACTGAGATGTACGTCAAAGTACGGAGCCATCAGCTAAAAGATTTCATAAGGCATAGAGATGACCTTATAATTGGTGGTCTCCTTCTCACCAATTCCGAAACCGGGCACAAGGCGTTACGGGTCGAGCCAAGGATTTTTCGAGTCCAATGCACAAACGGCATGGTAATAGAAAAGCTGACGACCCGCCAGGTCCATCTAGGAAATGGGAATGGTGGGAATGGAGAACTGGATGACGATATGGTCTATCTTGCAATCCGGAGGTCTATAAGGGAGCTCTTCGGGCGTTTCGGAGAGATCGTCCAGTCCTTAAGGGATTCTACGGAAATCAGGATCGGCAATCCTCAGGCAGTCATAAACAATCTGGTAAAGCACTACGGCTTGAGCGAGGCCCAGAAGGAAAACATCCTCATGGCCTTCGGCTCGGAGCCTGAGCCCGATGCCTACGGCATAGCCAATGCCGTAACAAAAGCGGCGCAAAAGGAGGAAAGCTGGGAAGGAAGCTTAGAGCTTGAAAAGATAGGAGGACGGCTTTTGGCCTTGCCAGCGCAGGAATTTAAGGCCTTTGACGGCTAAAAAATTTAAAAGGAGATACCGAAAGGTGTCTCCTTTTTCAAATCCATAATTAGCATCGTCTATTTTACGTAAACAATCAATATGGTGCTATTTGTTTAACAAATTAATAAGCTGTAAACAAAAGTTCTTTTGATTCTGGATTACAAGATTTTCTAATTTTATCCGGTCCCTTCTTATTTGAGATAACAATAAAGAAGAAAAATAGATCCAAAATAAGTCATTTTCAGAAAGGTTTAAGTAATCTGTAAGAGCTATGATTCGTTTTTCAACCGAAGGATGAGTAATCGACCCATACCAGTTCTTTTTCGGTGTAAATACTAAGATTACAACAGTTGCAAGTGCGATACTCATGGCACGCTTGTTCTTTACTGCCATTAAAGGATAGCCACTTACCGTAGAATATTCTTCTATATGTGCCAAAAGGAACTTTCGTGCGAATTCGTCGCATCTCATTTCTTCTTCAATTGGCTCTATTTCTTCATCTGAAGCGTTAATGATGACATGCTGCAATTCATGTAAAAAGCAGTAAGCTGCCGCCATGCATAGCAGGTCAAAAACCAAACTCCCTTCGATGTCCTTTGGTTTACCAATAGGAGGTGGTACTTTTTCTGGCCATTGAAAATCATCAATACATTCGAGATCTGCCAAATTCAATACACTAGATATTAGATATTGGATTTCAGCCTCGGTCTCTATTAATTCATTGTCATTAAAAATTGTATCTGAAATATTGAAACGGAATAGTTGCGCCGTTATTAGCCAAGAAGAATACGCGTTAAATGCTTTTTGCATGGCAAAGCCAAGAATCCAAATTTTACACATAGTTTTATGATTAAATAGAATCGAATTAAACGGTCCTGCTTGAATTGAAAAATCTTTCTTGTCCTTTGTGAATATAATTTGTGGATTATATTTTTCCCAAATGTCATTGAAATCTTCTATCCGTTCTGGTGCAGATGCCAATATGACCCTTTTAACGCCCTCAGCAGCTAATTCAATATCACTATTCATCCATACTCTCCCTAATAGCTAAATACTGTGGGCCTTAAGCTTAGATTTTTTTTGACTCTATACCACACTTCTGATAAAAATAGGCCAAAATAAAGACAGCTCCGCTTTACAAAGCGGAGCTGTTTTATTTTAAAGGTACAATGTTCTTATATCTATCCATTTTTTCAGGATTTTGTCAAGAGTGAGCGCCTCCTGAAACGATCGATTCATCAATGTTTTTGGCTAAGATTACCTGATTTTCAATTTCTCCGAAAGTCTCCCCATAATGGATCAATCCATGCTGGTAGAGGTCTTTTCTGTGGAGAATCCGGCAAATCTGCCTTTGGGTCCAATTTCTTCCATTTCTTAGGGCATAGCCTCTGGAATTGAGCTCGTCTGCTATCTTTTGACCTTTATAGCCGTCAACCTCCAGACTGAAGATCATTCGAATCAACTCCGCTTCAGACGGATTTATGACCACACGCTTATTATCTCTCATATAACCATAGGGAAGGTTGCCGCCAGGGAATCGTCCTTTTCTTACGCGCTCCTGTCTGCCTTTCAGTAGCCGCTCGATAATACCTCGCCTGTTCTCTTCGGCTACCGCTGCCAGTATCTGCCTCATCAATACGTCCTTTGATTCTCCATTGTACTGCGGCATGTCCGCGATTAGGACTTTGACACCGAGCTTTTTGAATTCATAAAAGAGGTTTTCCGAAATGCGGACCTCCCTTGAGAGCCGATCCAGGGAAGGAAGAATCAAAACTCCAATCTTACCTTTATTACAGGCCTTCATCAGACGCCGCAACTCTTTTCTGTCTTCCTTCACTCCGCTTACAGCCTCATCTTTATAAAATCGCTCAACCAGTAAGCCATTCCTTTCAGCAAAAAGAGAAGCATCCCTGATCTGGATGTTTATTCCGTACCCCTTTTTCTTTTGCTCCAGGGTCGAGACCCTGCAATAGGCCACGACCATTTTCTTTTGACGCATACCTCCTGCTGCTACATAAGCTCCTCTTTGTAAAGCGGAGCTAAACCTTAATTCCATTCTAATTAAGCGCTGAAAATCGGTCAAGACAGGCCGATTCGGCAGCCTTTTTCAAATTCCAAATCGAAAGAATATAGAGAATAGGAGGATACGATGATACGCAATCTCATTTACGGGCTTGGAGGGTATTTGCAAAGCAATTCGCTTGATCGTGGAGACGACAGGGTACAGGCCGCTATCTGGTTTTTAATAATCGTCTGCTTGGCTGTAGTTATAAGCCTTATGGCTTGCGGAGTGACTGGCACGCTGGTTTTTACGAGCGGATGGTTTTGGGCCGGGGCTTTTGGAGTCGGGGCAATTGCCATAATTGACTGGCTCAGGAAAAAGGATCACACCGCAACGATTTATCGTGTCGCGGTCGGCATTCTTGTAGTCGGCATTCTGATGCTCATTATCAGAGTTGCCCAGCCTGATGCCTCAATAAAGAGCGCTGCCGAAGCATTTAGGGCGAGTCACGCCAATGGCTCTAATGCCATTCAGGAGTCAGATTCAAAAATCTATACGCCTGGCGAATATACTTTTTCGCTCAGGTCAGGAGAAATGACTTCAAAATGGCTTATGTTTCCGGAAGGGATGATGACCAATTTCAAAATCGGCTCTTCGGATGACAAATTCCAATTGATCTACGACGATGGACAGATTGTGCCTGCCTGGACTCCGGAGCCCTTTCCTCAAAAGAGTCGGACGAAGTTTAAGATAGTTGCCGTTACTGACCAGCCCGAAATTAAATTGACCGTAAGATAACGGAGGCTTCCGATGAAAATCAACATCTGTATATGCATTGTTCTGAGTATGCTGCTTGCCACTGCTCAGATATCCTTTGCGGCCGCCGAGAAAAAATGTGCGCACGTAAAGGATGCTGAGAGATTTTGGGAATACAATATGCCCACGGAAGCCATGAGCTGTCTGGACGCTATCATCAGCCGAGAGCCAGCTGATACGAAAGCACATTTTGTGAAAGGTGCCTATTGTTTAAAAACCGGCAATCTCGCCTGCGCTGAAAGCCGCTTTCAGGCAAAACCGGTAAGAGATGCATACAGGTCTGAAATTTCAAAGCTCTACAAGGCAGAAGCGGCCAGCCTACTCGAAAATGGTGATGACAACAGGAATTCAATCCTGTACTACACAAAGGCCTTTGAATATGGGCCTGGATTGCAGGAGATTACTCTTCAGGAGCTTTTTACGTCCGGCAGAGCGCTTGCCATGAAAGGTCAATACGAAGCTGCCGATCGAGAGCTTTTCATCGCCTCATATTTCAGTGCCAGTTTTGGTAATCAGGCTTGCGATATTTTCTACGGCCTTGGAAATTCGATGAAAATCGAAGAAGCACTTTATTTCTATGATAAGGCCAGGAAATATTGCACCGATCACAATGAGGAAATAGGGCGGATGCTGCTTCAGACCGCCAAAAGCATCGCAAAGATACCCGAGATGGAGAAACAAACAGATAGCTTGAGGAATGAAGCCATCAAATACCTTGGCGAAAAAAAGGTGTTGTCCGAGCTTCCGAGCTACAAGATTTGCAATAAGGGCACATACCTTTTTTCACTCAAAAAAGGCGAGCAATCTGATCACTGGGTTATGTTTCCAGAAGGAATGATGACCAATTTTACAATCGGGTCCTCGGATGATAAATTCGAGTTGCTCTACGATGACGGTCAGGTTGTGCCTGTCTGGACACCCGAGCCCTTTCCTCAAAAGATTCGGACGAAGTTCAAGATAGTTGCTGTCACTGACCAGCAAGAAATAAGGCTGGTAGTAAAATAACCACGGGGGGAGATTTTTATCTCCCCCTTTTTCGTTTTGAGAAGGTTTGCTATAATGTAAGTGTCTAATATTTTTTTCTTTTTTATGAGGCTCCATTTAATTTTCATCTTCTCTTTTGCAATCTTATCATTTCTGCTCCCAATCTCCGCTTTAGCCGAAAAAAGTTTTCAAAAAAACTGCCCTGAAGCTTCCGTTTGCTTGGACAATCCGCTCAATACGGACTCTCCACAAAAACTAATCGGACAAATAATTAAGGGCTTTCTTGGAATTGTAGGCTCCGTTGCGCTGGCCATGTTCATATATGGGGGTTTTACCTGGATGCTTTCAGCCGGTAATTCCACGCAGGTCGAGAAAGGAAAAAACATCTTGATCTGGGCAACGATTGGATTAGTATTTATATTCTCTGCCTATGCCGTTCTGCAATTTATATTTCAGGATATCTTAGGGGTCTAAACATATGAGGCACGACAACATCTTATTCATCACAAAACAATTTCTTCTCACATTCGGCGGTTTTTTCTTGCTCACCCAATTAAGTCTAATAACAAGGAATTATGAGCTCAGCCTGCTCTATGCCATTGCCGGAGCTGCTTTGATTGTCTGGGTGATGTATGGGTTTGTGAGGAGAGGATTTTTCGAATAAAAGGTTGCACATTAAATTGGAGTTGTTAATGTACCTACTTACCCGCGTTTTAAAATTTCAGCCAATTCGGCAAAGTCAAGGTCTGGTTGTCCTTGCCTTGCATAATAGGATGAAAACCGTGCAACAATGTCTTTTGTAAAAGCTGCAGAAATTTGGAGAGAAGGTGCTTCAAATTGAGCCTGAAAATCACTTGGCTTGTATGAATTAATTTTTCTGAAATTTATTATTCCACCTTCGAATCGATTCGTTCTTGGCAGAAAATGAAAATAACCTGAATACGTGTTGTTCGATAGTTTTGCAAAAATAGCTTCAGCTTTTCCTTTTTGCTCCAACTTTTTACTCTTTTCAGTATCTGTATCTTTTATTTCAGCTTGGCATTTTTTTCTCGCATTAATTACTAATGAATGACTAAGCCCCTCAATCTCACAAACCAGAATTCTCTCTGTCTTGAAATTCCCGTCATGTAATGCCAAATCGCAAGCTGGACTAAGAACAATAAAAAAATTATCTCCCCCTTTTTTCTTTACAATACTGCCGGTTCTAAATCCCTCAATAACAGGAGGTACTATATACATTTCTTCAGGCACAAAAACTTCAGAATCATCTCCCAATAATTCTAGCAAATGACTGAGGGTAAAACGTAATAAGGCTTTTTCTGTTTTTCTTCCATTATCGACGTATAATTTCCATGAATCGAGCTGAGGTAAAATGTTATCCCAGAATACTTTATTCATGGCTTTTTCAATCTGCCCTCTTCCACCAAGTATCTTTGTAAGTCCTGTATAGTAAATTCTAAAAAAGTCATTGAATAATTCACTGTACTCAATCTCGCCCTTTTTGCAGATACTGACATACGAGATCTGTGGCCTTTCATTGTCAGGCGTTCCTGTCAGAATCGCAATAGGAATTCTGTAATTTTCATGAATTCGCTCAATCACCTTATTGCCATCGTCACCAGCATCCAATTTCAAATCAATAATTGCACCATCGAACGAGTTATCAATTCGCGATAGGGCCTCAGCTAAAGTTCTGCATTCAACGGCCTTTATTGTGCATTTTTTTTCCGCCTCATATCGTCTTCTTGAAGCTTGAAATGTATTCAAGTCTGCCTGATTATCTTCCACAATAAGTAATTTCAACTCACTCATTTACTTATTCTCCAAGGCTGGTTGCAGTCGGAAATATGCACCGGTCTCACTATAAAATGCCTTAAGTTCTAAACCACTTCTCATTGCAGCTTCTCCTGCAATAGAGAGGCCAAGCCCTGTTCCATTTGGTTTTGTAGAAAATTCCGGTTCAAAAATAATTTCACTCTCAATAAAGTGAGCCTCTATTCCAGGACCGGTATCTCTATAATCGATATAGCTTAAATTTTTTCCATCTCCAACAATATCAATAATTATTTTTCTGTTTTTATTTTTTTTATCACTCAGCCAATACATACTGTTATCTATGAGATTCGTAAAAATTGAGTACATATCCTGATGCCAACCAGAAATTTGAATCTCCTTGGAGCCATTGACCTCAAAGCTTATTCCGTTTTGCAACAACTCATTTTCAAATACGTGAAATGCGCCCTGGATACTTTGTTTAAGTATTAATGGCTTACTTTTTCCTCGCTTTCCAGTCGCTAATGGGTCAAGCTTGCTAAAAAGCTGTACAAATGTATCCGCATTTTGTCCCAAGCCGTCTGCAATTGGAATTATTTCATCTAGTATTTCAGGCTTATACCCTGATTTCAGTTCAGCGGCCCAAAATTTTAAATTCGGGATTTGATTCTTAAAATAATTTAATGGCCTTCTTCCCTCATGCAAAACAACATTTATTATTTTACCCAGTGTTGCTTGCCCCTGATAAATAGCAACAGTTTGTCTGATATCATCTATAATCCGATTTTTTTCTACTTCTTCCTTGCTTAGAATATCAATAATGTGCTCAGCTGTTTTTTTGTCGACACCACTTCTGCTAAGCTCTCTATGAATACCCTTTTTCAATTCATCGAAAGCAAAAAGCTTCTCAAGCTCACGTTCTACTTTTAATGCTGTTCTGCCGAGGCCAGCTTTTCTTCTATAGTAAAATCTGCGCCCTTCCAACTCATTGATTACTTCCAAGGTTATTTTTTTAAGTTTAGCGTAGGCCTCATTATCGCGAAGCCCATCACGAGCGCTTTTTTCCTCTAAGCCGGAATGCTCTTCCGACTGTATTTGAACATAGCCTACGACTTGGTTACTTCCTATTCTTAACGAAGGATTCTGGACACGCTGCTCGTTTAACCTAAGCCAGTCAAAATCGGGATCTCCTAAAGGTCTAATTCTAAAACCATTTCGATATACTCCAATCCCGTTGATGCCATCAAGTAATTTTCTTGCCTCCAATTTCCCCAAATAATCACCCTTTTCATCTGTTAAACCACGTTTTATTAAAAGCTCTATTGCCTCCTTTTCTCTATCGTAAACACGAATATCAAAAAACAACTTGCCACAGCCTGTTGGGCCTATATCAGCAATTTTTATTACCTCATCCCTTGTATTGCGGGCCTTTTGATTCACAAAAGTCAATGTCCCTGTGCCATTCTCCTCAATACTGCCGGATATGCGGTAATCAAAAAGATTAAAAATAGGAAAGGGTTGGAGAATTTCTCTATCTGGAAACCTTTCAAATCCTTTAAAATTAAGAATTATAGAAAATTTTTCTGCTTCGGCAATATCTAGAATATCGTCATTTACTGGGGAGATTAGTTTTCTGAGCTCTCGTTTAAGATTATTTAATGCATTATCATCCCAAGGCCGAAAATTATCAGCGTAAATAGTCAATACTGTTCCAGATTTAGAATTAGATATTTCTGTCTCAACTATAATTTCAATTTGATCAAGATATTCAGCTTTTTCAAATTTATCCCATTCGACATAAGCGGTTGTCTTCTCGCCATTATGGGTTGTGGTCTCAAGTAGCAGGTCTTTGCCAAGTATAGATGCAGCAAAACGACCTATGCCTTTGCGCCCTTGCATAGTCCTACCATTCGGACTGGTTCGTCTGTTAAGTTTGTCAGTAGTAGATGGGACTAACCATTTATTGATTACAATATCACGTGACATGCCATGGCCATGATCCTGAATAATTATTTTATGACCACTCTCGTTGTTTTTTATAAAAGATATCTCAACATCCGGCGAATCAGCATCGTAAGCGTTTTTTACCAATTCAAGGATTGCTGCATATTGGTCCTGAATAAGATCACTGCCGATTGTCAAAATATGACGGCCAGCAGGTCTTATGAAGTATGAATTATTTTTTTCCATTACCAAACCTCTAAAAGCTTTTCTGCAATTTTTTGAGCAAGCAAAACAGGCACTGCATTCCCAATTTGTTTGTAAGCTGAAGTGCGTCCTGGTAGACCCGAGACGCTCTCAAAATAATAATCATCGGGGAAAGTTTGCAGCCTAGCTGCCTCACGAGGAGTAATCGAGCGATTTTGCTGGATATCCGGATGAATATAATAATGACCATCTTTTGCAATATGTGCGACAACAGTATGTGCATAGGGAAGATTAGGAGCTACAACTTTGAATCTATCCAAAAATGAATTGCGATTTTTGTGAGTTTTCAATCTTTCAGGCAAATCGTTGTAGTCGAGGCGAGTTTTATTCATTTTCCATTTTTCAGCTGCAATTCGATAAATTTCAAGATCCTGATCAGTATGTGAACGGGCACAATGAAATGTAACTGGAACGTCATCATTTCTTATCCCGGCCTTATAAAGATATTGGCCTGAGTATTTTTTTAGATTACATTGCCTAACTGAGCCATTGCCAGCCTGAAGAGTTGGCAAATCATTCAAAACCTCACGCACTTTCACTTCCGGATCCCACAGATCGGGTTCTGGGTAGAAATCAGTGGTTTTACCTCTTTTGCCTACAAGAATAATTCGTTTTCTGTTTTGCAGGACACCATATTTATCCGCTGATAGAATCATGTATTCGGTTTCATAACCTATCTCACGGAAAAGTTCTCTCATATTATCTAAATGAAGTGCGCCGTCATCATCTTTTGCTGATAATAATCCGGTCACATTCTCAAAGACAAAATATTTTGGCAAATAATATTTCAGAAATTCTGCGTAATAAACATACAGGTAATTTCTATTATCACCTTTCATCCGTTTAGTGTCTCGTGATCTTCCAACCAGTGAATATGCCTGACAAGGAGGCCCCCCTACAACAAGATCTAATTGACCTTTTAGCAGCTCATCAATTCTTTGAAAAATTCCATTAAGCGTCTTTTGACATATCTCGGCATTTATAACTGACCCAATTTGGTTTTTAGAAACAAGATCATATAATTCATCCCGCGTTATCATCCCATCTAGATATTCGATATATTTTTTCACTTGGTCATTTTTGACAAGCCAATGATAGGCCATTCTTGTTTTAAGGGTAAAACAGGCGGCCTGATCAATTTCCACATGCGCTACCGGAGTAAATCCTGCACGTATAAACCCCTCAGATAATCCGCCTGCCCCTGCAAACAGATCAAGGAATTTGAGTTTTTTCATATAATGCTCGGATATTAAGAAAGTATTAATGAATTTAGAGTTGCTTTATTTAGCCTACGGGGATTCTTTTATGACCTAGTGAGATATATTTTCTGCCTGACAGAAGGAAACTCATCAGCTTATTAGCGATTTCATCCAATTTTTTTTCTTTTTTTACTTTCCTCAAGCCCTTGACAGAACACTCCCAAACAATGGCGATCCGCCATCCTTGGGCGCGTAATAATTCATAATTCAACAGATCGCGTTTTTGATTTCCGGTAAGTTTTCTCTTCCACCAATCTGAACGAGTTTTAGGCATTACTGATAAATAACAACCATGCTGATGCCAAAAACAGCCGTTTATAAATACAACGGCTTTAAATTTGGGAAAAACAATGTCGGGTCTTCCGGGCAATCCTTTAAGATGGAGACGATAACGAAGACCCTTTGCATGTAGGCGTTTTCGTATTGCTATCTCAAGAAAAGTGTTCTTGCTTTTTATTGAAGCCATCATTCGGCTTCTGACGTGCCTTGATATTTTGTCTATATGAATCCCCTGACATGAATTTTATTGATTGCACATGTGTTTAAATTAAAATAAAATAATTTAGGAGTAGGCACACTTGTATAGCTTCACATAATATAAAATCGAACGGGATTAATCAACTTTTTTCTGCTTTCTGCAACTTACGTAAATAAGCCTCTATTTCTGCCATGGCAGTCTCCTAAGGGAATAGCCGGGTTGCTATTCCAGTTTAACGACAGATAGGCTTCAACTTAGCATCACCCCTTATGAACAAGCTATGAATAATACACCCTTAAGGAATTCGATTAACCTGTCCGATATTGCAGAAAATGGAATGCCTGATTTGCCAAAATCTGCTGGTGAGCCCCATCTATGTGAATTAGTAGTGCCCTTAGATGGTTATCTTAGGAATCATATTGATGTCGCTTATCAATACCTTGAGATTGCGTTTATTGGTCATCAGTTGAGCAAAGTGGCTAAAATTCTTGCTGTTGATACCGAGCTGAATGACCCCAGCAGTTCCATTCAAATAAATCTACAATACGAGAACCCTGGGGTTTTTTGTAGAAAATTACTTTGGCTTAGCTATCTTTATCGCGATTCAGATGAAATGGACGATACAGAGGCAACAGGCGAAGAGTACAATGTCACTGAAGCTTTTGTTGAATTTGAAGATTTTATTTCTAATTTTAACTGCAAAGCTAATATTGCATTACCTGATTTCGTGGATAAGTATTTTGCTAATTTCATTGCCTCTAATTACGACTGGTCCGAGGAGGAAAAGCATGTAGCATTAAAAAGAAATCCAGAATGGGCATTTCATGTTTGGAAATCCGCTTATAGCCCAAAAATTGGTTTTGATTTATTTGTTTCGCCAACATTTTGGCTTTTGTCAAATAGGAACGACCTCCTGAAAGCAGTTGCTAATGCGTCTGACTTGAATACAGAGCAAATGTATTTTTTGCCGTCGGTAGACCTGATATGTGATCGCGACAAAATATTAATATTCACAAAAACCACCATAATAGAATTGCCTTTATCGATTCATTTGGAAGCTACTCGGGCTGCCGAGGTAATTTTTCCTTTTGAAGACGATCCGTTTTGGAACTCACGATATTTGTGGGCTCTTGAACTAAATTTCGAAATTGCAAATGATTTGTCTTGCCTGAAATGCGCTGGTGGTTCTTTTAATTACGTCGTCTTCAGGAAGGAATTTTCAATTCTTTCAGCTGGGGCTATCAAAAAACTTACTTCTAAAGCTCAAAATCTGGTTGGCAATCTACTTGATAGGTGCGGGAATATCTTCTTAAAAAAATGCAACTGGTCTTTGTTAAATAATGAAACATTCGAAATTCTTTGCTATGACATCATATTGTGTGATAGTCGTTTTAATAAAAGCAAAACAAAAAAAATGGGTAATTCACGTTCCCGCGATGGAGGTCGCGATATAGTAACTGAGACAGTTTCTCGTGCCGGACAATTCTCTAAGGAACATGGAAAATGGATCATTCAATGCAAATTTTCAATGAGCAAAAAATCACTAGGGAGAAACGAGGTTAATGTTTCTGAAATTATCGATGAGTACAGTCCCGATGGAATTATAATAGCTACAAATATTCCAATAGATGCTGGCACCTATGATAAGTATGAACGCATTCAAGAAAATCGAAAAGTTTCTATTGAATGCTGGGATGGATTGTATATAGAACGATTTTTGAATCAAAATCTGGATATATGGAATACTTATTTTAATACTCGTGGTGATGGGGAAAAATGAACCTGCAGAATTATCCTTGCATGAATTTTTTGCCCTATCTTCGTCTTTGACGTCCTTTTATATAGCTATTTACCGCCTCAATAGTTGTAACCCAGTTCCGCCCTTCTTTATGCGCTTCAATCCTACCAAGTCTGGCAAGCAGGTTCAGATATTTCTCCGAGTACGGGGTCTGTTTACTTATTTCCGAAAGTGGCAGGTAGCGTCTGCCGGGTTTGGTCGGAAATAAATTTTTTAAATAAATATTTAACGACCGCTCAACCGCCTGAGCCGTGAATTGGACAAAAGGAGTCATGTTTCCTTTATCGGCTTTTTCTAGCATTTGATAGTATTTCTTCCTGTCATTCTTAAGAACAACTACTAGGGGGTAACCTTCGCGCATCAATAGCAGGTTCATCAAAAGACGCGCAACACGGCCATTCCCGTCGAAAAACGGATGGATATAGACAAGCTTGTGGTGCGCGAGCGCAGCCAACTCTATCGGATGGAGCTTCTTTTTATTATTCCTGATCCAGCCGGTCAAATCTCGCATAAGCCGCGCAACCTCGTATGCTTCTGGAGGGGTATGCTTCGAGCCAGTGATCATGACACTGCTCGTGCGATATGATCCGGCTAACGGGTCAGTTTCCCTGACAACCAGCTTATGTAAATTCCGGATCAGCACCTCTGAAATTGGAAGCTTCTTATCATGCTCGATGAGCTCATATAAATAACCCAGAGCTTCATGATGGTCCTTGGCTTCCAGGTGGTCCTTTAAGGGCTTGCCTTTTATGGTAAGACCCTCATTAATAACCAAGAAGGTCTCTTTAAGCGTGAGCTTATTACCCTCGATGGCATTCGAGTTATAGGTCATCTCAATTGCGAATTGCTCTTTGAGCTTCGCTACGGCAGCATGGGGCAGCGGGCGCATGCTTTGGAGCTGTGCCAGTTTTTCATCTATTCTCTTTTGAATGTGTGGGTTTACATTTTCCATATGGGTTCTTTTGATTAATTTTAACTAATATGGTATGGTATAGTTATTATGCTATACCATATTAAGGAATTATGCAAGTCATGTCTGATTTGAGACCACAAAGTAAAAGACCCTCCCCAGTTCCTGATGAGTTCTATTATCTTTTTTGGGATACGGACCCGAAAAGGATTGACCTGAAAAGGAATGACCGTTATGTGATTGAAAGAGTGCTTGAGGTAGGCGACCTGAAGTCTCTCAAGTGGATTCAGATGATCTATCCTACCGGGCTTATAATTGAGACACTGAAGACAAGCAGAAAGATATCTCACAAGTCTAAAAACTTTTGGGCTATATGGTTTGAATAACTTGCAACTTAGGCACAATCAATGAGTATCAAAACCACTCCACGCAGGTGATGGAATGTATTACCACAAGAAGCACTTCAGCGTTAAACGGGAAGAGCTGTATGAAAGAATCTGGACTCAACCCGTTGTCCAGGTTGCAAAGGAGTACGGCCTATCAGATGTAGGCTTAAGAAAAAAATGCAAGAAGTTCAAAATTCCTTTGCCTCCCTTGGGATATTGGGCAAAAAAGCAATTCGGCAAGCCGATTCAAGAGCGTCCTCCATTGCCTTTTTATGATGGTGATGACGAAATCAAATTTGAGATCGAGGATAAGAAAGAGAAGGAACCAGAAATTTTAGATCTTGAAGACCCTTTGGTAATAGAGGGACAAAAAAAGATTGCTTTCGAAGAGCTTGAGGAGAATAAAATCAAAGTCCCTGAGTCATTAATCTCGCCCCATCCATTCGTAATACAAACGCAACAAATTTTAAATGGCATCAAAACTCCAGGTCACCGCGAGATATGTCTTGATATAGATGTTGGAAAAAACAGTATCAACAGAGCTTTGCGGTTAATGGATACACTCATAAAAGCCGTTGAATCGAGGGGCTTTAAAGTATCCTTGAACAAGGATACCTATAATGAATATGCATATTGTAAGACTTGTATTCAAGTGCTAGGAAGGTCTTTCGAAATTCGACTTAGGGAGCATACTACAAGAAAATTAAAAGTATTTACGAAGGAAGAGCGGAAAGAGCGGGCAAAATATCCATGGCTTCATAACCGTATCGAATATTTTTGGGAACATAATGGCAAATTCACTTTAGAAATAAAGAGCGGGATGCCATATGGCCTGCGTGAAAATTGGTCTGATACAGAAAGGACTAAAGTAGAAAATAGATTAAATAATTTCATCAGCGAATTAATCAAGGCAGTTATCCAGAGACGTTCCAATGAAATAAAGGAGAAGCGGAAAGAACTGGAAAGACTTGAAAGGGAGCGCCAGCGTGCAGAAAAGGAAAGATTAAGAAAGGAAGAAGAGGCCCGCGTCGAAGAATTATACAATGAAGTCACGGATTGGCATATGGCCGAGTACATTAGGGCGTATATCAAAGCAGTGAAAGACAAACATGGCGAAGTTACTCCTGGAAGCGAGCTTGAGAAATGGTCAACCTGGGCAAGCAAACAAGCTGATTGCTTAGACTCCTTAGCCAAGCGATTGAAACATGAGGAGAAAAAAGACTAATCCATTCCTTGGAAAATCTCGAGCACTCCTACTCTGTTATTACCAACCAGAACTTGGCAGTTATCCATAAAATACTTAAAACATATTTGAAATGGTTTAGCTAAAAACGAAAGAGTTCTTTATTATTTACTTTTCTAAAGGACCCATGATACAAATTATCATATTTTTATTGTGAGGTGGCAAATGGGGTCAACAGGTACAGGCCGTTTTACAGATTATCCAGGAAGTAGCAACGGAAAGAGAAATAAATCAGGCGGGGGCTCGGGAGAAGAAAACGATATAAGAAAATGTGAGCGAGCAATTGGGGACATATCACTTGAGGAAGTGGCAAATTGCTCTTTTTTTAAAGATTACAATAATGTGCCCTCAATTGACACTGACATATTTTTGTTGCCACAGCTATTGGGAGGGCGTTTAGTAATCGCGACGTCTACTGGTGAGCAAGTTGGAGTCTTACCAACACGTTACAATTATTTGAGGCAGTGCCTTGAACAAGGATACACATATGGAGGAAAAGTAATTTTTTCGGAATTAGGTAGATTACCTATCGTGAAAATAGACTTGGCTCCAATCAAATAACAATTATAAGCATAAGATATGAAAACATTAATAATAGGGCAAATCATGGTTGATGTTTCAATTCCTAAGACCATGATAGAACCTAAATTAAGATTTGGCGGAATCATGCATGCAGCTCGTGCACTTTGGTCTATTGACAGCACATTTGGAATTGCCTATTTCGCCCCAGATTACCTCGATGAGCAAATAGGCACATATGCAAAAAGCTTCAACTCCTTTCTGACGAGAAAAATAGGCTCAATTAAAGGCGCTCCAAATATTCTACTAATCCGTGAGCCCAAGGAAACAGGCTCCCAGGGTTATGAATCACTCCTTAGGTATGAATCCTCTTCATTGACTTATGAAAAAGAATTAATCGAAGTTCTAAATTCAGAGAAATGGGACAATATACTAGTTTTTCCGGGCGGCTTTGATCTTAATCTATGCTGGAAACATATCTGCAATTGCGAAGCAAAACTATACATCGATGTAAACTTTGAGCCACAAGATTGGTCCTTCTTTAAAGCCTTTGATAAGAAAATTGAAACTATTATATTGTCTACGTCATCAGATTACTTTTTAAAGGAAATGAAGGGAGAAACTTCTAAGCTTTTAGAATCCTCAAAAAATACAAGTTGCAATTCGCTTTTATTTAAAGAGAATCGGGGTGGTTCTCGTTTCTTTTATGGTGAGTCCTTATCCAGACAAATACAGATTCCAGCACAACTAAGCTCGATTAGTCACTCTGTTGGAGTAGGTGATTGTTATAATGCTATATTTGCTTCAATGAGACATCAGATGAGCGATCAAGAAGCATTATCGTTTGCATCTTGCGTATCAGCTGAATATGCAAGCACAACATGTCCAGATGAATTTCAGAGAAATGTCAGTTCGTGGAGGAAAATTCCAATCAAAGATATCATTCAATTAAAGGGAGTATCTATCGCATGGGAAAAACGTCCCGATTTTCAAATTTATATTGCAGGGCCGGACTTTAACTTTGTGAACACAAAGCCTATCGATCGAATTGTTGAATCCTTAAAGTATCATAATTTTACTCCGAGATTACCCGTAAGAGAAAATGGACAAATGGGCGAGAAAGCATCTCATTCATTGAAAAAAAGTCTATGTTGTAAGGACATCGAACTGCTTACAAAATGCTCCATGTTGATAGCAGTTATGCTGTATCATGATCCTGGAACCTTAATTGAAATCGGCATAGCTATTGAAAAAGGAATCCCTGTCGTTGTTTATGAGCCGTTTGAGCATTCTGACAACTTGATGCTCACGGAATTGCCCAAACTTGTTACATCTGATATCGATGAAGTTATTATGTCAGTTTTTACAGAGGCCAGCAATGCAATCAAATCATAAAGTTAAAAAAGAAGCGGTCCTTCTTTGCTCAGGAGGACTTGACTCCACAACATTAGCCTATTGGCTTAAGAGTCAGAGCATTCCGTATATTCCTCTTTTTTTAGATTATGGTCAGCACTGTGCAAATACTGAATATGAGAGGCTTACCACAGTTTTACCTGAAGAATATGCAAAAAAAATCAAGAGGATTGATATTTCTGATATTTATAAGGGAAATCAATCTCTATTAATAAAGGAAGCCGATTTATGGCTCGATCCTGTTGACGATAAAGATATGTACTTACCATATCGAAATCTTATTATGTTATCAATAGGTGCAATTTTTGCCCAAACGAATGGAATAGAGCGAGTTTATGCTGCTTTTATTAATAGCAACCACGTAAAGGAAATAGATTGCACAACTTCTTTTTTTGATCAATTAGCAAAACTATTAAGTAATTACGGTTCAATAAAAATTGAGCTTCCTTTTCGCGAGATGACAAAGCTCGATGTAGCAAGGTTAGGCTTGGAACTCGGCGCACCTATTGCTAACACATTTTCCTGTCAGACTTCTTCTAAAATACCTTGTGGTGCTTGTCCAAATTGCGTTGAGAGATTAGATGCTTTGGAAGCTATTGCGCAGGAGCATTAGTGAAAAAACTAGTCAACGCAAGGAAGCTTGTTAATTTTATAAAATCAATACCCGAATTAGATTGGGCAACCAAAATACATCTGGAACCCTATGGGCATATTGGTGCCACATTAACCGATGCAGGACTTCAATCAAGTCTCAATTATAATTCAGTTGTGCTTCCGCGTGTACGCAAGATGATTTGCTGTTGGCCTTCTGCCAACACGACAAGCGGATTTCTTAGCAATATTAAGAAATTTGGCCTCGAAAAAATACTGAATTGGTCTCACCAGGAGAAATTGAATCGAATTCAGGAATTGGCGCTTTTTTTATTTTCTCAAGATCTTGAAACGGAACAGGATCTGGCTGAATGGCTACGAGTACATCAAAATAAAAACTTAGTTCTTCAAATTAAAGGAGTAGGACCGAAGACAGTTAATTATCTTCAGAAATTAGTCGGCCTTCAAACCATAACAATCGATAGACACCTAATAAATTTTGCAAATATGGCTGGAATATCTCATTGTAAATATGCCGAATTGGAAACAATTTACGAATACTCGGCCGACCTGATTGGTTCAGACTATTTATCTATTGACAAGATGATTTGGAATTACATGTCAAATAGATAAATTGAATTCTTTTTTAATATTAAGGGGAAAAAGTCTTTATGAAAATCTTCATCAGCTATAGTACCGATGATTTAAATATAGTTCGTTCAATTTCTAATTATATAAAGCAAAATTCAATCGTATTTTATTGGGACAACAATCGGATTCCTGGAAATGAGGCTTGGCCTACAATATTTAACTGGATCGATCAATCAGACCTTGTTTTAGCTATATTGACTGATAAAACGATTTCTAGAGCGATGTCTGTTGGCCAGGAAATTGGACGTGCTAAGGCCCAAGGCAAAACAATAATTCCAATTGTCTCTTCAAATGTTCAATTTTCCGAGTTGGGTTTTTTAAACGGTGTTACGTGCCTTAAAATCGAGCGAGATAATCCAGGTCCCGTTTTTAAGGAGCTTGAGCGTATAGTGTTGGCTAAAAGACAACAGAAAGAAACGCAGCAATTAATTTTACTTTTAAGCGGAATAATTGGAATGATTTGGTTAGCGTCAAATAATAAATAAGATCCAGACAACATTATTATATTTTACAAAAGAGGAGACAAAAATACCTCGAAACAGAGATAAAAGTCAGATGGATAGCAAAGCTTATACTTTTTTTGAATTCTCTTTCCTTGAGAGTCTTTTTGATCCTCTAAATATTTTTGTTGAGTTCACCCCATTTGACTGTGACCAAATTGTGACCAAATTTCTCCGAACGGGCAGAAAATCCCGAAAAGGACAAACCCACTAAAAGCCTTCCAATATCTCGATTTTCAAAGCAAAACGGGAAAACCAGCCTTCAATCAAGGAGTTATGATTTTTTAACTTTTGGCCCTGTTAACCCACCGGGTCGGAGATAAATTCCCTCCAAGAATAGCTGTGATTCAGGCAATGGTCACGCTGACTCTAAGAATGAAGGATTTTTTGAATTGTCGTGAGTCACAAATTATGATATCTATTTTTACATTTAATAAACATAAAATAAATTCCAATTTTGGTTCTATGACATCAGCTAAGAAAAGTGAAGAAAGTTGGCGTTGTTTTTTTGAAAAAATTGGCGTTTTGGGTCACCAAAAGATTTCAAAAAAGCAAGTGGTCAACTTCAAAATAATTCATCCAGCATTCTGGATTCCAAGCTGGAATGCATCTATTGAGCTTGTAAAAAAAATTCCAAAAAAAACTGATTTTTTGGAAATACTGAAGAAGGACAGGACTGCAAATACTATCATTGTTTCCGGCGTTCCATTTCCTGACAAGTATTCAGTGCGCTTGATCTCGAAAGAAAAAGGAATTTATGACTTTTTAGAGGGCGCATTTTTTATGTGTAAAGAATGCCCAGCGTTATTTTTCGGAGTATATGATAAAGGCAGCAAACATATTTGGGCAAGTAAATATTTGGGGCACCCTTATGCAAAGAAAGATTGCACTGGCTGCGGTGAATTACCAGTGCTTACGAATAAACTTAAAGATATTTATGAGAGTGTTTCAGTATCAAAATTTTATAAAAAGCCTTCATGACCCTTCCAAAGTTGGCTTTCTACTCGAAAGCTTAAACTAAAATACTTTCCTAATAAAAAAAATACTTCATGTGTATCGATTCGCTCCTGTGTTCCTTTGAGAAGAGACTGGCTTGGCAAGCACCTCTATCGAGCTGTTCTTTATTGTAATGTTTTTGGCTTGAATTGTGCGGTGAATTATTTTATGCCCTCGGTTTATGTAGAGCTCCAGTCCATATAGCGCCCCTTCCATTCATAAATTCCCCAGAAAACAAATAGATCTTTCTAGCACAAAGTAGCCAGAAAGACCTTATGAAGAAATCTTGTCTGCCGAATTTGCATACCCCAGACCCACAAAGAGGGTAGAACTTATTTCGGTCCGGAGGTATACGCTAGCATATCTTTGATGCTTAAAGACACTGGAACTCGAAATATCGGTTGATGGTTCCTGTGCATTAGGCCAAAGGCATATAGAAAAAAGGAGGTGATGAATTTTAAGGCGCAACAAAACATCTTAAAGGCAAGGAGGACTTTATGAAAGAAGAGAAACACAATGAACTCACAAAACCAAAAAGAATATTGGTCCTGTATTACTCTCAAACAGGGCAACTCACAAATGCAGTCCGTTCAATGCTGTCTCCATTGAGGAATCATCCAAACATTCAGATCGACTGGAGGGACCTACAACCAATCAAACCCTATCCTTATCCATGGTCTCTGCTTAAATTCCTGAATGTCTTTCCTGAATCCGTATTGATGATCCCTCCTGAAATGAAACCACTGAATTTTGAACCTGATAGTCATTATGACCTGGTGATCCTGGCCTATCAGGTCTGGTTTCTATCACCATCCCTGCCTGTGACCGGCTTCCTCAAATCCCTGGACGCGAAAGTTCTGAAAGGCAAGCCGGTAATCACCATGATCGTATGCAGAAATATGTGGCTTTGCGCGCAGGAGAAGATGAAGTCTTTGTTGAACTCCTTGGGCGCTACCCTGATTGACAATGCCGTGCTGATTGACCAGGGCCCACCATGGGCTACATTCATTACGACTCCAAGGTGGTTGATGACAGGGAAAAAAGAGGGTTTCTGGTCTATCTTCCCGCCTGCAGGAGTAAGCCAACGGGATATATCCGGTGCAGCACGATTCGGAAAGGCTATTCTGGATAATCTGGACGACCTCGAAGCAAATCCAGGCAAGCCGCTTCTGTCTGGATTGGGAGCCGTAAAGGTGAATCAATCCTATATCGGCAGCGAAAAGGCTGGCCATAGGGCCTTTACGCTATGGAGCAGGTTGTTAAGAATGGCCGGGAAGCTCGGGGAGCTGCCGCGTAGAGTCATGCTTTTTGTTTTTTTGATTTATCTTGTATTTATGATTCTCACGTTCGTTCCGGTCGGTATGGTTGTTCGAGCCATACTGAAGCCCTTCATGACCACACGCCTCAAAAAACAGGTAGAGAGACTCGAAAAGCCCTCTGGTTCTTCAATAGAAAGAATGGAACAGTACATCTAATACGCAACTCAAACCTAAACCCAACTAAGATGGAGGATTATATGAAAACCGCATATATCAACGAAGTTGCAAGCTTTCTCCCCAACGCTCCTGTCAGCAATAATGAAATGGAATCTATTCTCGGTTTTGTAGGCGGCAAACCCTCACGTTCACGCAATATTGTGCTGAGGAATAACGGTATCAAGACACGGTATTATGCCATAGACAGGGAAACAGGCAAATACACGCATAACAACCGACAGCTTACAGCCGAAGCTGTCCGTGTCCTGGTCAAGGCTGCAGGTATAGAGATGAGCGACATAGAATATCTTTGCTGCGGCACTTCAAGTCCCGACCAGATAAAACCCGGTCATGGGCACATGGTTCACGGTGAGCTCGGAGGCCAGCCTTGCGAGGTGATGTCTGCCGCCGGTGTTTGCACCTCTGGCATGACTTCCATGAAATATGCCTCGATGGCTATTATCTCCGGGCTTGCCCAGAAAGCGATCAGCACTGGATCTGAGTTTTTCTCAAGCTTTATGCGTGGAAGCAACTTTGAACCTGAGATTCAATCACGCATTCAGTCCCTTGAGTCAAATCCTATACTTGCCTTTGAAAAAGATTTCCTTCGTTGGATGCTATCAGACGGTGCCGGTGCTGTCTTGATTACACCTGAGCCCAATAAAGATAAATTGTCACTGAGAATAGATTGGATAGATTTTCTCTCCTATGCAGGAGAATTACCTGTTTGCATGTATACAGGAGGAATAAAGGGCGAAGATGGATATTTCCAGGGCTGGCGCGAGGCGTCAAACCAGCATGAGATAGTCCAGAAGAGCTATTTCGCTGTCAAGCAGGACACTCGCATACTCGATGAGAGTATAGTCGAAGTATCGGTTCGCGCTCTGATTTCCATGGCTACAAAAAGAGACCTGAAGCCTGAAGACGTATCATGGTTTTTGCCCCATTATTCTTCAGAGTACTTCAGGATGAAATTTCATGACAGATTAGAGTCTGCTGGCTTCAAGATACCTATAGACCGGTGGTTTACTAATCTGACATCGGTTGGGAATACTGGGGCCGCTTCTATATATCTGATGATGGATGAGCTTGTACGTTCTGGAAAACTCAAAAAAGGCGACACTCTGCTTGGCTTTATACCTGAGAGTGGGCGGTTCTGTATCTGTTACATATTGCTAACGGTGGTATAGGTAATATAAAAGCCTTGCCTGCCAGAATTTCTGACAGGCAAGGCTCCACTGTACTAAAATTGTACTAATTTTGATCTAAACAGGCACAAAATTCCAAAATGGGCAAATCCACCAAAGGTCTTCCAACCTCTTGATTTTTAAGGCAAAACGGGAAACTCAGCCATAAATCAAGGAGTTACAGTTTTTTAGTTTTTAGCTCTCATAAGCCCCGCGTCCGTGGTTCGACTCCACGCACCGCCACCAAAAAATCCTCAGATAAATCAACGGGTTGCAAGCCCTGCTGGCTTGGCCTCGGAAGCAGCTTTTGCCCCACTGTGACGAAATTGTGACGTGAATTTATTTGGGTAGCAGCTATCAAGCACATTTACGCCTTCCCGCAGGCTCTCAGGATAATGGTGGGCATAACGCTGGGTCGTCTTTATTTCACGATGGTGCATGAGCTTTTGCACCTTGTACAGATCCACCCCGTTTTGTACCAGTCTTGTTGCGAAGCTATGCCTCAGGTCATGGAAGCGGAACTCCTTTATCTCTGCCTTTTTCAAGGCTTTCCAGAAATCGGTCACTGTGAAAGATATAATGGCGGGGAAAAACTTTAAAGCAAAATAGAAACAGAAAAGAAATGATGAGTGGTATTTGCCCCTTTTACAGCCTGGCTATTATTGTTTCCTCCTAATCTTCTCTCAGCTTTAGCAGAATCTCATTCAGCTCGGTTATGCTATACGGCTTATGTAAGGCTGCCCTGAAGCCATATTTTTTGTAATCCGCAATCACTTCCTCAGCATTGAAACTGCTTGTTGCTATCGCCTTGATATTCGGGTCAATATCGACCAATTCTCTTATGGCCTCTTTTCCTTCCATCCCATCATGCACTGACAAATCGATAATTACCGTATCAAATGATTTACCTGCCTCCAACGCATCCTTATATTTAAAGATTGTATCCTCCCCTTCCCGGCTCAACACTACTGAATATCCTGCCTGATCCAGAAGGCTGCTCAAAAGCCTGCCAATCTCCACATCATCTTCCAGGACAAGCACCTTTTTTTTACCGTTTGGCGAGAGCGCAGCAGGTTCTCTTTCCGAGATTGGAAGATATAAATAAAATATAGTGCCAACATTCACCTCTGATTCAACAGTTATAAAGCCGTTATGGTTTTTTATAATGGAATAGGCAAGTGCCAGTCCCAGGCCGCTCCCCCGTTGCTTTGTCGTATAATAGGGCTCGAAAAGCCTTTTCAGGTTCTCTTTCGGTATGCCGGGCCCGGTATCCTTAATTGAGATTCTTACATATTCTCCCTCTTTTAAATGAAAGATGTTCCCTTTGCCAAGAAATTCGTTTGCACATCTTATCTCTATCCGCCCCCCTTCCGGCATAGCCTGTTCAGCATTCAAAATTATATTATTCAAAACCTGAGATATTTGAACCTCATCAGCCTCTATAAGCCAGGTATCTTCAGGACATATCAAGTCGCATTCTATGTTCGCAGCCATTATATTCTGACAGAGTGATTCTCTAATGATATCTTTTACTGAAAGTACCTTTTTTAACGGGGCTCCGCCTTTTGCGAAAGTAATGAGCTGCTGGGAAAGATTTTTTGTCTTGAGGATCACCTTTTGAGCCTCAAGCAGTTTTTTATGCCCCTCGGCAGAGTCCTTGACCGTATCCGCAAGCTCTATGTTCCACAGGATATTAGTCAGCATGTTGTTGAAGTCATGCGCTATGCCGCCGGCAAGAAGACTGAGCGCCTCGAGTTTATGTATCTTGAGGTTTTCTTCTTCCATTCTTTTTCGCTCCGTAATATCTCTTATAATGCCGACGGCCTTCCATTTGCCGCCTATATGCATTGAAGATATGGACAGCTCGATTGGAAATTCTGTCTTATCTCTACGGAGAGCTTGAAATTCAACTGTCCTTCCTATATTAGGGCCTGTCCCAGTCTGAAAAAAATTTTTTACCCCACGAATGGCTCTTCGATAATACCTTTCAGGCACTACGAAATCATGCAGGGCCTTTCCCATGACTTCCGAACTGGAATAGCCTAACATCTCCTCTGCTTTCCTGTTCCAAAAATAGACTTTGTCCGGCTCCTCGATGCATATTATCGCGTCAGCAGCAGTTTCTGCTATGGTTCGGTAAAGTTTTTCACTCTCCTGAAGTTCCTTTTCTGCTTTGTTTTTTCCCAGCCTGACAGTTTTTTGTTCAAGTGCGCGATTAATCGCAGGACCAAGCCTGATGAGCCGGTCTTTGAGCAGATAATCTTCAGCACCCTGCCTTAACAGGTCAACAGCTTCTTCCTCATTGATACTCTCGGTAACAACTAAGAAAGGTATTTCCAGTTCCTTCTGTTTTAAAAGGTGCAAAGCCTTCAGTGCCGTTAAATGGCGCAGCTTGTATTCAGAGAGGATGACTTCAAGGTCAGGTTTCAGGTTGGCAATATAATCATCCTCATTATCCACTCTTTTATAAACAGGGTTGAAGCCGTATCCCCGGAGTATACGAGCCATCAACTCCGCATTTTCAGGCATATCCTCAAGAATAAGTATCCGAATTGTTCTTTGTTCCATGTCTCTCTCCTTCATCCCTTTTTGTTCTTAAAGAGATGGAATGTTGAGGCATTGTTTTTTTATAGCGCGGGGCTGTTTTCATTATTGGATTTCCCGCTATTGTATTTGGACTTGGCATTTTAAAACCCATACTGCTCGTAAAATAAGTCCCCCCTTAAGCTATTTTTCCCAGCCCTACCGATGGACTATCATCATTAATTATAGCACCGTTAGAGTCAGTATGTGCCTGTGGCGCACCCGAATAATCATGTTAAAGCAGATGCCTTTCAATCCTAAATTGTAGCTGGTTTTTTCTGTTAGAGATAATGGTAGAGGTATAGAGCCGAGGAATATTGAAAGGACTTACTTCTCTACCAGCGCGTACACGGGATGAAATACCATGTACGATAAGTAAAAGGATGATAGAGCGGCACGAAGGCTCTGGGGCGAATCCGAGCCAGGGAAGGGGCTACATTCTTTTTTGTTATTCCTAAACGGGCTGACAACCTAAAGTAAGGCAGTAAGGTCAAATTCCTCCCTGAATTAAGGCGAAATTCAATTTATCTTATCGGATTGTGCGGCAATAATCCTGTTCCTGCCGGCATTCTTTGCCTTATACAAATTATTATCCGCAATAGTTATAAGTTTCTCTTCTGATTCAATATCATCTGAAATAGTAGCCAAACCAATGCTTATCGTAATGCTTGCAAATCTGTTCTCGTTTATAGGAATAGGAGTTTCTTCAATCTTTTTTCTAAGTCTTTGGGCCAGGTTAAGCGCGCCATTTGACTCTGTATCGCACAGTATTACGGCGAATTCGTCTCCCCCGTAGCGTGCCGCGAAATCTGTTTCTCTGATGATATCTTTTATGTTTGAGGCAAGCATACTTAACACAGTGTCACCGGCCGGATGCCCGTATTTGTCATTTACCTCTTTGAAATTATCTATGTCCGCCAGCAGCAGCGTAAAGCTGCGGTAAAACCGCTTGTACCTGTTGAACTCGTCCCTAAGGCGGCGATAGAATTCCCTGTTGTTATAAAGCCCTGTAAGCCCGTCGTGGGTAGCAAGCTCATGGAGCATTGAAGTGCTTATCTCTACCTTTTCTGCCATCGAGTTGAAGCTGCCCGCAAGCTGGCCAAGCTCATCCTTTGAATCGAGTTTTATCCTGTAGGAAAGATTGCCTTCACCTATCTGGCCTGCGCCGTATTGGAGGACCCTGACCGGGTATATGACTGACATGGCTAAAGCCAGGCCCGTGGTAACTGCCACCAGGAGACCGCTCCCAAAGACGATTATAATTATCAAATATACCTTCCACCTTATCTCCTGCGCTGACCTCAGGCGTTGCCCCAATTCATTGTAATTAGGGTCTATTATCCCGTTCAGGATATCCACGATCCTGTCCATTGTCAAATCAAGGATAAGCATCTGCTGCTGTGCATCTACATTTGTCATGGGGTCTTTTAGATCCAAAATGGAATAACTCATCTTTTGTGCAGTTTCCCATTCCTTCATGGCCTGGAGGACTATCTCGGGGTGGGTGATATCGGATGCCAGAATGCTCTCAAAAGAGCTGTCTATTTCCATGCTGAAATTTCTGAACTTTTCATAATGGCTTTTATTTCCATCTATAAGAAAGTCATTTGGCGGCATTGCAGCCTGAAGGACAACCTTTTGAAGGCGGATGACGGGAAGGATCTCCTTATTGCTTTTCTCCACGACCTTTTCAAGTGCCCCCGCGGTTTTATTAATCGAATAGATCGCGGTAGCGCCCAGAATAATAATAGGAAGGAGCATCAACAGCATGCCGATTAAAAAACGGGTGCGGATAGGGATTTGTAGCAGATATTTAATGTTCATTGATTCAAAATAGTTTTACCTGAATTTTTTATCAGCTCAGAATAAAAACCAGAAAGAATAGAAATAGAATGGGAGAGAGTCGAAGAGTTAAATTGCTATCTTTCTATCTTTTAACAATTTTTGACAATAAAATCAATGACTTTAGAATTTTCTATGATTGGGATTGATTTTGTAATAATGAATTTTTACCCGATCTGAAGACTCTTTATTATGTTGGTCTTATATATTGTTTTATATAAAATCGCAGACATCCACATCTCCGCCATGCTGACACTTGATGCGTCCTGAGGCCATCCTGAATATTACTTCGGCCACCTCTTCGGGTGGCCTCCCTTGATAGCCCGATAGGCGTGTTGCCACCTGGTCCGGGTTCACGCAGCAGACCCGAAGGCGAGGATGCTCAAGCGCAAGGGTCTGAGTAAATCCCCTGACCCCGAACTTCGACCCGCAGTATACAGACATCTCCTCGTAAGGCTCCTTGCCTGCTACACTCGCAACATTGATAATCCCAATGCTAACCAGAGGGAGTAAGGCACGGGTTACTTTGATAAGCCCCTCAAGGTTTGTCCTTATCTGCCTCTCTATCTCTTTGGGGGTCTGTTTCAGGAAAGGTATGAATGTGCCGGTCCCCGCATTATTGATGAGGAAGTCGATAGAGCCGTACTTACGCTTTATCTTACGGGCCGCCTCTCTAACATTCCTGTTGTCCTTCACATCCAGATGTAAAAGGAGGGTACCCGCTGCACCAAGCTTTCTGCATCTTTTTTCAGCGGATTCCCCACGCGTCTTCCCTTTATGATATGTGAGTATGACCGTTGCACCCTCCTGCGCAAAGCGATACGCCGTTTCCCTCCCAATCCCTGAGCTTGAGCCTGTTATGAGAACTGTCTGTCCTTTCAAGTTTTGGTTCCCCGCTGATAAATTCTTTAGCGATTTTCAAGAAGAACACCTATTAAATAATGATAGCAGTTTTTTCAGATAGGGAATATTAGCGCTTTTGGAGAATTATAGGCCCGTCAGGACATCTTCTCTTAAGTATGTTTTTACAACCCCTCCTGTATTAAAAAAGGTATTACTTTGGGAGTATTTGAGCAGGCAGCCCGTAGTCCTTTTTTTATTTCACTTTTGCTCAATGTTCTAATTTTTAAAATTCATTGGCTTGATAATAAAATTTTAATTTTGTAGAATAAGAAAATTATGAACCGTATAGCTATAATAGGAGCTGGCAGGGGAGGCACTGCCCTGATTCAAATCTTCCATAAGGACCCTCTCGTCAAAATACTTAAGATCGCTGATGAGAACCCGAAAGCGCCCGGGCTTAAGCTCGCCCGTGAATTAGGCATTCCCACCACAACGGATTTTCGTAAGCTCCTTACGATTAAAAATCTTGATACTCTTATAGATGTCACAGGAAGCGCAAAAGTTCAGGAAGAACTTAAGAGGCTTCAGCCTGCCGGAGTTTCTGTAATCGGCGGCTTTGAGGCTAAGTTCATGTGGCAGCTTATTGAAGCGCAGATAAGAAGCAAGGAAGAGCTAAAAAGCCATTTATCCGAATACCAGGCCCTCCTGAGGCTTTATATGAGGGATGCGAGACATGCTGTAATCGAAGAGAGGACAAGGATTGCGCTGGACTTGCATGACGGGCTTGTTCAGACCCTTGTAGGGCTTAATTATAAGATGGATACCCTTGAGCAAAGGGCCACTCTCTGTCCCTCCAATCCCACGCCTAAGCTTAAAGAGATAAGGAACCAGCTTAAAAAGGCAATTGAAGAATCAAGGTACATTGTCTTTAACCTTAAGCCCATTTATTTTGAGAAGATGGACTTGATGCCTGCTCTTAAGAGTTATCTTAAAAGCTATGAGAAGGAATCAGGCATCTCTACAAGCATCAAGATTATAGGAGAAGAGGCGCGCATCTCACCAAAAGCAAAGGTTTTTCTATTCCGCATAGTGCAGGAGTCTTTATCAAATGTAAAAAGGCACGCTCAGGCAAAACATGTCCATGCGGAGATACATGTTAAAGCCAAGGATCTGCTTGTGGTGATAAATGATGATGGCGTTGGATTTAATCTCAAGGAGCTTGAGAACGATACTGAAAAATGGGCCTCGTTCGGAGTGCGCGGCATAGGCGAGAGGGCAAAGCTTCTCGGAGGCGAGGCGATAATAGAGTCTCTGCCAGGCACCGGCACGACTGTTACGGTCACACTTCCCCTTGAAGACAGGGAAGATGTGCTGTATAAATTAAAACCTAAACGCATCTCATCCCGCAGAAAGAAGATTGCGCATGACTAATCCGTTCTCGAGAAAGATCAGGGTGCTTATAGCTGACGATCATCAGGTGGTAAGGGAGGGGCTCACCTCAGTCCTTGAAGGCAAAGGGGAATTCGAGGTAGTTGGGCTTGCTGCTGACGGTAATGAGGCAATCGCGATGGCAAGAAAGCTTTCCCTCGATGTAGTGCTCATGGACATCAGCATGCCTAACATGAACGGGGTCGAAGCTACGCGCCAGATAAAAAAGGAAAACCCTCAGATAGGCATTGTGGTGCTTACCATGTATGCTGATGAGGAATACATTTTTGACCTCGTGAGGGCAGGGGCTGCGGGCTATCTTTTGAAAGATGCTGACTCAACCCAGATAGCAAAGGCGATAAAGGCTGTCGCAAGAGGCGAGTCCATGATTCACCCCACTATTGCGAGTAAGATACTTACTGAATTTTCTCAGCTTTCATCAGACAAAGAATTGAAAAATCAAAAAAATGCCCATGCCGAAGATGAGCTTTCAGAACGTGAGATTACAGTATTAATGCTCCTTGCTGAAGGTAAATCCAACAAGGAAATTGCCAATGAACTGAAGCTTAGCGATAAGACCGTAAAGAACCATCTCCATAATATCTTTCTGAAATTGAATGTAACCGACCGCACCAAGGCAGTCATCTCCGCTATCCGTAAAGGACTAATCGATATAAAATAAAATAGTCCGAATGGACTATTGTCAGACCCGAATTGACCTACTGCAAAGGCCTGCTTAATAGGCCTTTTTTTATTTTATTTTCCCCATCCGGCTGATTGAGTCAAATCCGATCCCCATGTAAAGTGGCATACAGTCTTTTCTCATTTCAAAATTAAACCACAACAATTCAATTTTAAGGAGAATTCTATGAAGGCCGGGATTCCGAAGGAACTTCTTGCCAACGAGACCAGGGTAGCGGCAGTGCCTGATCAGAAGAACTTTTCGGCGATGCCAAAGACTCAATATCAAAGGTTGTTCAGAACCTGAAAAACTAATCTTTGCAACCGCCTCTTTCGCAAGCCGTTGGAGGCTTGATATAAAAAAATCTTTTTGGGAGTTAGTTGATGGAAACGAATCTGATAATAGCTTTGGTCGTATTTGCAGCTGTTTACGCCCTGCTTATCTGGGATAAGTTCAACAGGGCGGTAGTTGCTCTTATCGGCGCTTCGGCGTTGATACTTCTTGGCGTGCTCAATCAGGAAGCTGCCATACATGGCATTGACTTCAATACCCTGGGGCTCCTTATAGCCATGATGGCAATAGTAAACATATGCCAAAAAACAGGAATGTTTCAGTTCCTCGCGATTAAATCAGCTAAGATGGCAAAAGGCGACCCGTGGAGAATCCTTGTCGCTCTTTCAATTGTGACCGCCGTAGTATCTGCGCTTCTTGATAATGTGACGACAGTGCTTTTGACGGTGCCTATAACATTTCTTATCACGGATGAGCTAAAGGTCAATCCTTATCCGTACCTTGTGGCGCAGGTCCTTTCTTCAAATATCGGCGGTACGGCGACCCTTATAGGAGACCCTCCGAATATCATGATAGGAAGCGCGGTAGGGCTTGCCTTTATGGACTTCGTCTGGAATGTAGGCGTAATAATACCGGCAATTATGGCAGGCACCTTGATACCGCTTAAATTTGTATATGGCAAAAAGCTGAAGGTCTCAGACGAGATCAAGCAAAGGATTATGGCTTTCAATGAAAAGGACGCCTTACAGGACAGGCCTCTTCTTATTAAGTGCTTATTCGTCCTCGCGATAACTATTTCAGCTTTTGTCTTTCAGAAGCCTCTTCATCTTGAAGCCGCTACAATCGGTCTTTTCGGGGCGGCAATCCTTATGCTGATAACAAAGGAAGACCTGCATCAGGTAATGGAAAAAGCGGAATGGACATCCATATTCTTCTTCCTGGGCCTCTTCGTCATAGTGCACAGCCTTGTAGAGGTTGGATTGATTGAATCTCTCGCGGCAAAAACACTTGAGCTTACAGGCGGAGATATGAAGGTGGCTGGCTTGACAATACTTTGGGTCTCTGCCATTGCCTCGGCATTCATCGATAATATCCCGTTTGTCGCTACAATGATACCGCTTATAAAGGGCATGGCGCCAGGACTTGGCGGGCCGGAGGCCATCATGCCCCTATGGTGGGCGCTTTCACTTGGTGCGTGCCTCGGCGGAAATGGCACTCTCATCGGAGCTTCTGCCAATGTTGTGGTGGCAGGTATGGCACACAAGAACGGACATGAGATGAGCTTTATCAAATTTACAAAACTCGCTTTCCCGCTTATGATTATATCGATCATAATCTCAACCGTTTATATGTACTTCAGGTATTTCATCGGGTAAAAAGGAGAAAACATGATAGCGGCAAACATAATGACAAAATCGGTCCTGGCCCTGAGCCCTGATAAAACAGTGATTGATGCCATGAAGCTCATCAGTCAGCAGAAGATAAGGCAGATACCGGTAGTTGATTCAGATAACAGGGTTCTGGGAGTAATCACGCCAAGAAAGCTTATGAAGGCAATATTGCCGAAATACATTGCCGAGGGAATGGTGGAGGATGTAAGATTCGCGCCTGAACTCCCCGAGTTCAGCCAGAATATTGATTCCCTGGCCTTTAAAAAGATTGATGAACTTCTTGACAGGGATTTCGTTAGCATCACCCCTGGGACCTCCACGATGGAGATAGCAGCCCTGTTCGTCAATTCCAAAAAACCGATCGAATCGATACTTGTCCTTGATGATAAAAAAAGGCTTCTTGGGATAATCTCCCCATGGGATATCTTTAAAAAGCTTTGGGATTACGCTGATAAAAAACGCAATAATTGATAAGCTGGGTGGAGGGATTAAGATAAGCTCAGAAATTCCTGCCAAAAAAATTAAAGGTTTGAAACTTTAAGGCGAAAAATACTTCAGGTTTTCTCCTTGACAGCATTTTTAAAAATTGTAATAATAAGGGGGCACCGCCAAAAGGGCGGTATTATTTAAGACAAAAGGGCGGTATTTTTTAAGAGCTACTTTATGTCGGCCTTGTTTAATAGCAGGCCGACTTATCTTTTTGGCCAATGGTTTTCTAAAAATGCAGTAAAAATTCATTGGCTGGGTTAACAGGTTTTTCCTTTCGCAAGAAGACCTTTCATTTTCCATCCACAGGCCTCATTGCGTTTTGTTCAGGAGTATAACCTAAATCAATTTCAAAGGTGACATGGACGACGACCCTGTTGCAGGATTTCTTTTTTCAAAATTTTTTCGAGCCCACCTGCTGAGCCAAAAGCAGGAAAGTGTCAAAGTGTGCGGAGGGTGCTGAGATAATGCAAAACTCCCCTCTGGAACTGTCGCTACTCTCCGTAATACTTTTCCTGATTACTGCGGCAATAGCCCCGATGCTGTCTTCACGCCAAGGCCTTCTTATAAAGCTCTCCTTCACATTTTCCTCAGTTTCAGCCTTTATCGCGGCTATGTCCGGCTTTATGTCTGTCAGCGCGGGAACCGTTGATAGGATAACGCTTTTGATAGGGCTTCCCGACTTGCCGTTTTATTTAAGGCTTGACCCGCTTTCAGGCTTTTTCGCTGCGATAATATCTCTCCTCGGATTTTTTATCTCAATCTATTCCATCGGATATGTAAGGGCTTTCATAGGCCACAGGTCAGTAACTCCCCTTGTAGTATTTTATAACCTGTTCATGGCCGGCATGCTCCTTGTGCTTTTGTCTGATGACGCTTATTTTTTCATGGTCTCATGGGAGCTTATGGCGGTTTCATCTTTCTTTTTAGTCTGTTTTGAGGATGACCATGCCCAGAACAGGAGGGCAGGGTTTCTTTATCTCATTATGGCCCATATTGGCGCGGTGCTGATACTCTTGTCTTTCGGTCTTATGGCGGGGTTCGCAAACGGCTTTGAGAATTTCTCAGGCTATACCTTCTCTGCAATGAGGTACTCTCATATGCCCGATGTCTGGGCAACAGTTGCCTTCCTGCTGGCGTTTTTCGGTTTCGCTATGAAGGCCGGGGTATTTCCCCTTCACGCTTGGCTTCCTGAGGCGCATCCGGTTGCCCCGAGCAATGTATCTGCGCTTATGAGCGGGGTAATGCTCAAGACCGCTATCTACGGGATAATCAGAGTGGCCTTCGACCTTTTGCATGTTTCTGACTGGTGGTGGGGCGGAATAGTGCTTATCTTCGGGCTTATCTCCGCAGTTATGGGTGTTCTCTACGCGCTTATGCAGAACGACCTTAAAAGGCTCCTTGCGTATTCATCTGTAGAGAACATCGGGCTTATACTTGTAAGCATCGGGCTTGCCATGATCTTTAAGTCGTTCAACATGGGCGTGCTTGCTTCACTTGCCTTGATGGCTGCTCTTTACCACTCTTTCAATCACGCCATGTTCAAGGGCCTCCTTTTCATGGGCGCGGGCGCAGTTCTTCACTCAACTCACCAGAGGAACATGGAATCCATGGGAGGGCTTATCCATAAAATGAAATGGACAGCCCCGCTTATGCTCTTAGGGTGCCTGGCCGCCTCAGGGCTGCCGCCTTTAAACGGTTTTGTTTCTGAGTGGCTTACATTCCAAAGTTTTCTGCTTTCTCCGGCGCTGCCCAGCAGTCTTTTAAATTTGCTTATACCGCTTGGCGCAGCTCTTGTAGCCTTGACAGGAGCCCTTGCTGCAAGATGCTATATAAAGGTTTACGGAGTGACTTTTCTTGGCCGGTGGAGGGGCGAGCATAATACGGTTATTCAAGAAGCCGGCTGGGCCATGCGGCTGGGGATGATTATGGCAGCTCTTGCCTGCCTTGCTCTGGGCGTCTTCCCTACATTTGTAATAGGCTGGATGGATGTAATTCCGGAGATGCTGGTGGAGGCTAAAATATCCACATCCGCAAACGCATCAGGCTGGCTGTGGCTTACTCCTGTTGCCGCTGAACGCGCTTCGTATTCCGCACCCCTGGTCTTTTTAGGGGTCCTCGCAATAATATTGGCCATTTATAAGGCATTCCGCTCCAAGTCCATGCCAGTAAGGAGAGTTCCCGCATGGGACTGCGGTCTTGGAGGTTTGACAAACAGGATGCAGTACAGTTCAACATCGTTCTCAATGCCTACAAGAAGGATTTACGGATTCCTTTTCAATATAAAAGAAACCGTAAAATACGGCGTCAATCCGTATCTGCCGATGTTTAACAATAAATTCATATATCACCTTAAGATACGCGACCGCATATGGCATATATTTTATAAGCCTTTTGCGGACGCATCATTCTGGATAGCAAGGAGGGTGAGCAGGCTGCAGCATGGCAGGATACAGATATATCTTCTGTATTCGTTCATAACACTGATAATCCTGCTGGTATTCGCATGATAAACGAAGCGTACCCTGTTTTCATGGAAAGCCTTCAGGTGATAATGGTCCTTGTTGCGGCCCCGCTGCTCGTGGGATGGATAAGGATGCTTAAATGTTGGTCTCAGGGGCGGACTTCTGCCGGGATTTTTCAGCCCTTCAGGGATCTATCAAAGCTTTTCATAAAAGAGACTGTTTTGGCGGAGAATGTTTCATGGATCTTTACCGCAACGCCATATATCGTTTTTGGGGCAACAGTGCTTGCAGGCGCGATAATACCTATATTGTCAGTGGACCTGCCGCTTTCCGCAACAGCTGACATAATCGCGCTTGTGGCAATCTTTGCCATTGCCCGCTTTTTTATGGCCCTTGCCGCTACCGATATCGGCACTGCATTCGGCGGCATGGGCGCAAGCCGTGAGATGATGGTATCTTCCCTTGCTGAGCCTGCGGTGCTGATGTCAGTCTTTACAGTGTCGCTTGTTTCAAGCTCGACATCGCTTTCGCACATGGCCCACACACTAACATCAAGTCCCATAGTGCTAAGGCCCTCTCTCGCATTTGCATTTCTGGCTTTTGTCCTTATAGCAATTGCCGAGACGGGGAGGATACCGGTTGACAACCCCTCAACGCACCTTGAGCTTACGATGATACACGAGGCAATGATTCTGGAGTATTCGGGCCGCCATCTCGCGTTAATCGAGTGGTCCAACATGATGAAGCTTTTTCTTTTTGCTTCCCTGGGAATAGCCTCATTTTTTCCGTGGGGCATAGCAGGCGCAGATAACATAAAGATGCTGCCAATGGCCTTGCTTGCGCTTGCCCTGAAGCTGGCGCTCGCAGGGATATTTGTTGTTGTCATTGAGACAGTGCTGGCAAAGATGCGCGTATTCCGTGTTCCTGAGTTCCTGGGGTTCGCGTTCCTTCTTGCGACCCTCGGCATGCTGTCACATTTTATTCTGGAGTAAACTATGAACGCAAGTTTTGCCGCACAGATAAACAGCATCCTTGCCGCATTTATCCTTCTGACGGCATTCGGCCTTCTTGTGCAAAGAAGGGTATTCGGTCTTCTGCACATATTTGCCTGGCAGGGGCTTCTCCTGTCCATAAGCACGGCCATAGTTGGGTATTCGGCAGGCCTTCATCACCTGTATATTTCAGCGGTACTCACCCTTTCTTTGAAGGTGATAGTGCTGCCATGGATACTTTATGTTCTCATACACCGCCTGAAAATACACAAGGAAGTGGAAGACATGGTCAATATTCCTACTACCATGCTGATAGGCATAGCCCTTGTCATCTTTTCTTATCACCTTACCGCGCCTATCAGGGAGCTATCCACCCTTGTGACGCGTTCAACGCTTGCGGTAGCGCTGGCTACCGTAATGCTCGGGCTTCTGATGATGATAACGCGCAAAAAAGCAGTCACTCAGATAATCGGATTCCTTGCAATGGAGAACGGGCTGTTCTTTGCCGCAACCAGCGCGACTTATGGTATGCCGCTTGTTATTGAAATGGGTGTTGCGCTTGATATCCTTATAGCAGCCTTCATCTTCGGCATATTCTTTTTTCAGATACGCACGACCTTTGACACTTTGGACCTCAAGGCAATGGAGAAACTGAAGGAGGAAGAATGAGGTTTGCGAGCCAAACTGAGAATTTTCAGAAAGGGGATTTTATCTTCAGATGATCCTTCTTGTCCTGCTGGGAATAAACCTTATCGCCTCGATTGCGCTTGCTTTTGTGGGCGACAGGAAATACGCCCCGGAACTTAATATATTCGGCTCAGCCGCTACATTCGCCGCAAGCATCCGGCTTGCGCTTAAGGTTTACAATCACGGCCCCATGCTTGCCGCAAACGGGTTTTTCTTTGTGGACGCGTTCAATGTCTATCTTGCCGTCCTTACCGCTTTTGTTTCAATGACAACGGCAATATTCAGCAGGAAATATATGAGGCATGAGAGGAGCCATGGCAAGGTCGGCCACAAGGGCATGCGTTTTTATCACGCAATGTTCCAGCTCTTTATCTTTGCCATGCTTCTGGCGCTCCTTACCAACAATATCGGCGTCCTCTGGATATCGATGGAGCTTGCCACTCTCTCAACAGTCCTTCTTGTCTCGCTCTACCGCACGCCCTCCGCAGTTGAGGCTGCGTGGAAATATTTCATACTCTGCGGCGTAGGCATAGCTCAGGCGCTGTTCGGCACAGTACTGCTTTACTTTGCTTCTGAGAAGATATTCGGGGAAGGCTCAAGAGGCCTCCTTTGGACGAACTTAAGCGCTGTTGCCGATAAGCTTGAGCCCACGGTTCTTTCTTTAGCCTTTATATTTTTCATTGTAGGCTACGGGACCAAGGTAGGGCTTGTCCCGCTGCATAACTGGCTGCCGGATGCGCACAGCGAAGGCCCGACCCCGATTTCCGCCGTGCTTTCAGGGCTTCTCCTTAATGTCGCCCTTTACGCGCTGGTAAGGTGCAAGGTGCTTGTGGACGGGGCAACTCATAGCCATAAGGCAGGCTACATAATGATGATATTCGGTCTGCTTTCAATACTTGTAGCTTCCTTTTCGCTCCTGAGGCAAAAGGATATAAAAAGGATGTTCGCGTATTCGTCCATTGAGCATATGGGGATAGCGACATTCGCATTCGGGCTTGGGGGGCCGGTTGCCACTTTTGGCGGGCTCCTTCATATGCTGGTGCATTCTCTGACTAAATCATCTATCTTTTTTACGGTGGGGCATGCCTCGCAAATGCATTCCACGCAGGAGATGTCGAGTATCGGGGGACTTATAAAAGGCAATCCTTCCGTGGGCTGGGGATTTATGCTTGGCGTGACAGCGATTGCCGGCCTGCCTCCTTTCGGCGTATTTACAAGCGAGTTTCTCATACTGACAGCTGCAATCAAAGACGCGCCCATGTTTATGCCATTTTTCCTACTGGGTCTGGTGATTGCTTTTGCCGCGCTCTTCAGAAAGGTGCTGCCCATGGTCTTTGGCAAACCTCCTTCCATTCAAAAGCCTATTAAGGCCGCGCACCTTCCGGTCTTTATACACATGAGCCTCATATTGGTATTGGGGCTGTATCTGCCCACATTCTTGAGTCAGTGGTTTCATGCCGCTGTGGTATTGCTGGTAAGATGAACGAAAAAATAACAAATTTACTGATGTACCTCATAAGCAAGAACGCAGTCACGATGGATGGCTCCATCAATGGGGCTGTTGCGTGCTCGGTAAGGAGTACGCTATTTGCGCAGGTTGCCAAGCTCCTAAAAGGGGCGGATTTCAGGCTTGTGGCTGAGTGGGCGGCGGATGAGACATTTTTTGACAGGGGATTTGCCATTTATGCTGCTTACAACCATGAAACTGATTATCTGATAGTGAAATCCGAATTGCATTTCGCTGATTCTGCGTTCCCGACAATAACAAAGCATTTTCCGTCCGCATATCTCCTTGAAAGAAAGATAGAGAGTCTCATGGGGCTTAACCCGGCAGGGCACCCTGACCTGAGGCCGTGGATAAAGCACGAGGACTGGCCTGAAGACGCATATCCTTTGAGAAAGTCCTTTGATGCCAATATAAAACTGCCCCGTACCGACGGCAAATATAAATGGATAAAGGCTGAAGGTGAAGGCGTTTTTGAAATCCCGGTAGGGCCTGTGCATGCAGGCATCATAGAGCCCGGGCATTTCAGATTTCAGGCTGTGGGCGAGGATATAATAAATCTTGAAGCAAGGCTGGGCTATGTCCACAAGGGCATAGAAAAGCGCTTTGAAGGCATGCCGTGGCAGGATGCGGTAAAACTTGCCGGAAGGGTCTCAGGAGATTCAACAGTAGCGCATACGGCTGCTTTTTGCATTGCTGCCGAAGAGGCTTCGGGCTGCACCCCGCCCGAAAGGGCGCAGTTCCTTCGGGCAATAATGATTGAAAGGGAGCGGATTGCAAATCACCTCGGGGACATCGGCGCCATTTGCAATGATACGGCTTTTGCTCTTCTCAATTGCCAGTTCTCTATCCTGAAAGAGAAAATGCTAAGGACAAACCAGGCCATATTCGGGCACAGGCTGATGATGGATAAGATAATCCCCTGTGGAGTTTCGGTTGATTTGCCGGCCAACGGAAAAGAGGCAATACTTAAGGAGATCGAAGAGATTGTCCCCGAATTCGAAAGGCTTGTCAGGATATATGAGGATAACCCGTCTGTAGAGGACAGGGTTTATGGTACAGGGGTTTTAAAGCCTGAGATAGCAAAGGAGCTCGGGGTGTTAGGGTTTGTTGCCAGGGCGAGCGGACAGGCGACGGACGCGCGCAAGCAGAGGCCATATCCTCCATACGACAGGTTTATCTCTGACATATCAGTCCTTAGCTCAGGAGATGTGCATGCAAGGGCTTGGGTGAGGATTGAAGAGGTGAGGGATTCGATAAGGTTGATAAAAGAGATGTTAAGAGAGCTTCCCGACGGCCCGATATCTTTGGAGTGGAAAAAGCCTCTGCCCGGCCAATCAGGTTTCTCTGCCGTGGAAGGCTGGAGGGGTGAAATTGTCTATTGGGTGCAATGCGGGCCTGATGGAGGGATAAACCGCTGCATGGTACGCGACCCGTCCTCAATGAACTGGCCAGCGGTTGAGCTTTCGATCAGGGGCAACATCGTCCCTGATTTCCCCCTCTGCAATAAGAGCTTCAATCAATCTTATTCCGGCCATGACCTTTAGGAGAAAGCATGCTTAAGATACTTTATCAGATTTTCAGGACAGGGATAGTCACTGAAAAACTTACGCCGGCTGAAGAGGCAACGGTGACGATTGCAGGCGCAAACCTGGAAAAGGAAGTGGAAAGGCGCTTCAAGAGAAGCATAGCGATACGGCTTGTTGATTCCGGGTCCTGCAATGGCTGCGAAGTAGAGATAAACGCGATAAATAATCCCATCTATAACTGCGAACGGTTTGGGCTTAGCTTCACAGCTTCTCCGAGATTTGCAGATATGCTGCTTGTTACAGGCCCTGTATCAAGGAACATGGAATTGGCATTAAAAAGGACTTATGAAGCCATGCCTTCCCCAAAACTCGTGGTGGCGGTTGGCGATTGCGGCTATAACGGAGGCATATTCGGATGCAGCTATGCTTCACTCGGAGGAGTAGGCAAACTGCTTCCTGTAGATGCTTATATACACGGCTGCCCGCCGTCGCCTTCTCAAGTCCTGAATGGCATTTTAAAGGCAATCAAAAAAATCTGAAGAATATTATTTCTGAAGAGGCTTGAAAAAATGGATCGGTTATATTGAATATCTGCGAAAAACAGTGTAAAAGACATGTATCACTATAATGAGGAAGCTGCATGCCGTAGGCGAAGAACATGCGGCAGCGGTGGCTAGCGCTAAGGATTGATAGAAATTTGAAAAAATTCCCTGTAATATCAATTCGATCTTTACTTCCGGAGGGGCGCTATGAAAATAAAAGAGTTCCGTAAAAAAGATTTGGTTGATCTCCTGTGTGTTATTAATGAGCTTACAATAAGTAAAACAGAGGACGACTTAAAAAAAACTCTCATAAGCCTGCAGGATACTGTCGGAGGCGACTACCTGATATTCGGGATAGGCCAGAGCAGAGGTTTCGAGCTTGTAGGTACCCCGAAGATAATCAATGTCAGCTATCCTTGGGATTGGCTCGGGGTATATGCTGAAAAGCAGCTGTATTATACGGACCCGATTGTAGCTCATAATTTTAAATATCAGGGCACCCAGCTCTGGAAAGATACCTACAGGCTCTTTAATTCAAAAGAAACCAAAAAGTTTGTTTCAAGCGCAGAGGATTTTGGTTTGTACCATGGGGTAAGCGGTGGCACTTCCAATGGGGAGTTGACCAGCATACTTACCTTTGCCGGAAAAGAACAGAGCTGGTTTACAAAATATCAAAAAAACATCCTTTCAATCGTCAGCCCCCACCTGCATGAAGCCATGGTCAGATTAAACTATAACCCCGAAGCTATAACTCCTAAAAAAAGGTTATCCGATAGAGAGTCTGAGATTTTACAGTGGGCAAAGGAAGGTAAGACGAACTGGGAGATATCCGTTATTCTTGGTTTAAGCCAAAGGGCTGTTAAGTTCCATATGCAGAAGATTGAGCGTAAACTGAATGCAAGGAATAAGTCTCACGCTATCGCCGTTGCATTATTGGAGAAACTGATAGAGCTGTGAACCAATGTAAAAATCTGATTTTTGCTCGCTTTTTATAACTTATCTAATTTAGTATTGCCCATTTGGATTATGCGCGCAGCACATTGCCTCCTAAGGGGGAAAATAGACAAATGCAAAGGGGTTTGGGTTTTTTAGCTTTCAAAAGCATTATGTCTGCGGTTTGACTCCACGCACCGCCAGCAGGATTTCCTTATGATGATTTTGTGTGTAAATAACTTTATATTTTAAAGTATTGACTTTTATCATAAAATTTTCTATCTATTTGCTGCAGAATGGTAGGAAAATGAAAAAGGAGGGTTTATAGATATGGGTAATATCCTTGATGTGCGGGATATGGTTCCTAAGGAGAGGCACTCTAAGATATTTGAGTCTTTTAAGAATCTCAGGCCGGGAGAGTTTTTCGTGCTTGTGAATGACCACGAGCCGAAGCCGTTATTATATCAGTTCCAGAGCGAACATGACGGGGAGTTTGACTGGTGGCCCCTTGAGCAGGGCCCAGAGGCGTGGAGGGTAGCAATAGCCAGAAGGGAAGAAGCCAACCCCAACAGGACTGTAACGGAATATCTTGAGTCGGACCACAGAAGGCTTGATGATATTTTCAGCAGGTTTCAGGACTCTGTGAAGGCGAGGAGATGGGAAGACGCGCTCAATGACTTCAAAGAGTTTAACCTCGGTCTCAGAAGGCATATAAAAGTCGAAGAAGAGATACTCTTTCCGCTTTTTGAAGAAAAGACAGGCATGATTGACAGCGGCCCCACATTCGTTATGAAGATGGAGCATACTGAGATAAAAGGGCTGCTGGACAAGATTCTTGAGAACACAGCGGCTCAGGATGATTCAAAGGTATCAAACGCCTCTTACGGATTATTGAATATCCTTGGCGACCATAATATGAAGGAAGAGCATATCCTTTATCCTGAATCTGACTCATTCCTTTCAGAGTCAGAAAGGATTCATGTAATAAAAAAATCTCAGGCTGCCTGATAAAGGCTTCGAGACAACACAAAGGCCCCGCCGGAATTGGCGGGGCCTTTGTGTTTGTGGTTAATTTTCAGTATATTTCAGATTGCTTCGGAGCTTCGCTCTTCGCAATGACATTTTTGTACGCCCCTCTCACCCTCTTTCCGATTATCTGCTATAATTTAATTCAAAATGGGGCAGCCTTTGCTTCAACTCTTTTTACCATTTTTTCCCCGGAGGTCGTAAATGGCCGAACAATCATTTAAATATATCATCGTCGGTGGCGGGCTTGCAGGGGCATCGGCAATCCAAGGCATCAGGGAAGTCGACACCAAAGGCCCGATCCTGCTTATTGGCGCAGAGAAGCATCTCCCTTATGACAGGCCGCCTCTTACCAAAAAGCTCTGGTTCGGAAAGAAAAAGGTAGAGGACATCTTCCTGCAGAAAAAAGATTTTTACGACAATAACGGTGTCACCCTGCTGCTTGGAACAAATGCCGTTGAATTGGATGCGACCCATAAGACAGTAACAGATGAGAACGGCGAAACATACCGCTATGAAAAACTCCTTATCGCAACAGGCGGTCTGCCACGCTCTTTGCCCATAGCAGGCGGGGACCTTGAAGGGCTCTGCTATTATCGCACCCTTGATGATTATGAAAACATTAGAAAGCAGGCTGTTGAAGGCGCTTCAGCTATAATCATCGGAGGCGGCTTCATAGGTTCCGAGATTGCCGCAGCTCTTAACATGAATAAAATTGATGTGACAATGATTTACCCCTCAAGTTATCTTGTAAATAAGGTCTTCCCGGAGCAGCTGGGAGTTGCGCTGCAGAAACATTTCATGGAGAAGGGAATACGAATATTTGCCAAATCAAAGCCTGAACTAATCACTGCCGGGCATCATAGGTTTATTACAAAGATTGAGAACGGCCCCGCCATTGAATCAGATATGGTTATTGTTGGGGTTGGTATAAGCCCTGTGCTTGATTTGGCAAGGACAGCCGGTCTTGACACCGGCAATGGCATAGTTGTGAATGAGTTCCTTCAGACATCAAACCCCGATATCTACGCCGCTGGAGATAATGCGTTCTTCCCTTATCAGGCGCTTGGGATAAAGACAAGAGTTGAGCATTGGGATAACGCGCTTACGCAGGGGAAATACGCGGGCCGCAACATGGCAGGTGAGAAGGAGTCCTATACGCATATGCCGTACTTTTTCTCAGACCTCTTTGAATTCGGCTATGAGGCAGTGGGCGAAGTAAACTCAGAGTTGGACATTTTCTGCGACTGGCAGAAAGAGAATGATACCGGAGTGATTTATTATATGAGGGATAAAAAAGTGAGGGGAGTAATGCTCTGCAATATATGGGAGAAGGTCGAGGTTGCCAGAGAGATGATAAAGAGCGGCAAAAAATATAAGCACAAGGATTTAAGAGACGCTATCCGGTAAACAAACAGGGAGGAGCGGCTTATGAGATTATCTGATGAGAATTGCCATCGTATAGAAAAGAGTGAAAAGCCCGTACAGGAAGAAGAGGCAAAAAGGCTGGTGCATGAGGTCCCTGAGTGGCATTTAAAGGACGGGACAATAGAGAAGGATTACAGGTTCGGCGGATTTACCGAGGCAATTGATTTTGTGAACAGGGTCGCTGATATCGCACAGTCTCAGGACCACCATCCCGATATCTGTGTCTCATATAATAAAGTCCACCTTGAGCTTTCAACGCATAAGGTCGGCGGGCTTACAAGGAACGATTTTATTTTGGCTGCCAAAATTGATACACTTGGAAAGCCGCACTGAAAAAATAACGGATAATAAAAATGCCTCTTAAAGAACTGCGCGGGCTGACCAGTATAGTAACAGGCGCGGCCAAAAGAATCGGGCGGGAGATAGCCCTTGAGCTTGGAAGCGAGGGCGTAAATGTGGTCATCCACTACTCCGGCTCAGAAAATGATGCCAAAAGCCTTAAAGCAGAGCTTGAGGCAAAAGGCGTTAAGGCTTGGACATTGCAGGCTGACTTTTCCAGGGGCGGCTACGATGGCTTTATTGAGAGGGCTTTAGGGCTTGCCGGTAAAGCCGATATCCTTGTGAACAATGCCTCTGTCTTTCCCAGGAACACGCTTGATGAAATCACATTCGAGGGGCTTGTAGCAAATATTCAGATAAACGCTTGGGCGCCTTTTGTGCTGAGCCGCGATTTTGCCGGACTTGTCAAAAAGGGCAAGATAATAAACATGCTTGACTCACGCCTGACAGGTTACGACTGGACACATGTGGAATATATCTTAAGCAAGCATGTATTTGCAGAGCTTACGAAGATGACGGCTGTTCAGTATGCGCCTGATATAACCGTAAACGGGGTCAACCCCGGGCTGATATTGCCCCCGCCTGGAAAAGACCAGAGCTATCTTGAAAAGCTCAACTCTACAGTTCCTCTTAAGAAGCATGGAAACCCGCAGGAAATTGCCGCCGCTATTTTATACCTCTTAAAGACAGAGTTCCTTACGGGAGAGGTAATAAATGTAGACGGCGGACGACATATTATGGAGTATGGCCGTGGACCGCATCCTGATTAAGGGACTTCTCGCACGCTGCATCATCGGAGTAAATGAAAGCGAACGCCGTGAAAAGCAGGATGTGCTGATAGATATCGACCTCTTTACAGACCTGAGAAAAGCAGGCTTAAGCGACAGGTTTGAAGATACGGTCGATTACAGGTGTATAAAGAAAAAAGTGCTATCTATGGTTGAGGCTTCGCAATACTTTCTTGTCGAGGCGCTCGCGGAGGCAGTGGCCGCGATATGCCTTGAAAACCCCGCGGTTAAGGAAGTCCGCGTGAAGGTGGAAAAGCCTCTGGCGCTGCGGTTCGCGAATTCTGTAGGCGTGGAAATAAACCGCGCGCGGGGCATCTGATGGCGCGCGCATTTATCAGTATCGGGTCTAACATCAATCCTGCAGAGAATTTCAAAAAGGCGATACGCGCCATCTCCCAAAAAACTGACCTGAAAAATATTTCCACTGTTTACGAGACAGAGCCCGAAGGGAAGCAGGACCAGCCTGTCTTTTATAATTCGGTAATAGAGATAGATTCGCAATCATCTCCCTGCGACCTCAAGGAGATGCTCCGTTCAATCGAAGCTGAACTTGGCAGAAAAAGGAACGGGGATAAATACGCGCCCCGTACAATAGACCTCGACCTTATCATCTATGATGATATTATCGAGCATGATTTAAAGATACCCGACCCTGAGATAACCCTTCGCCCGTTTTTAGCAATACCGCTCTTTGAGCTTGCCCCTGAGCTGATTCTGCCCGGTTCGAACACTTCCATAAAAGAAGCCGCGCAAAGATTCTCATCAAACCACATGAAGCCTTTGGAGGATTTCACATCCCAACTCAAGGCGCAAATCTATTCCATCAAAAAACTCTGATTAAAAAATCATTGTTTCATGATGAGTGCTGCGATGTCGGTAAGTATGGCTGGTAGTTTGAAACTGCCCGGGTAGGCGAGATATCGGGGGCTCAGGGCCGGGCTAAACTTATCCGCAAAAGCCCTTAACATTTTAAAATCCGTGAAATGCTCTCCGAGCGTATAAACTGCTGTACTTGTTTTTTCCCATAAGGGGCCAAGCGCCGTAGAGTCTGTGTCAAACGAATAGATTGTACCGAGGCTTAAATTTTCAAATCTTTTTTCTTTGAAGTGTCGGGCAATTTCTGAAATGAAAAAATAAAGGTCGTGCTCGGATATCTTTGATGTGGAGCGGATAAAATCAATCTGCGCCTCTTTTTGAGCAGTTAATATGTTGGCGTAAGCTGCAATCTCCGTACCTCTGTATAAGACAGCAATTGTATTTTGCCTTAAGTATTCTTCATTAAAAAAGCCTGAAGAAAAGCCCTTCTCAAATCTTTTTGCGAACTCATCTGTAATCTTTTTCAGCTCAGGTAAAATCCCAATCAGTTTCTCAGGTGAAATTATCTCGCAGGTCAATCCGCTATTTTTTGCTTCAATTTCAGAAAACCCTGTAAGCGGAATTTTTGCTTCTTCGCCGATCTTTATGGATGTGAGCCCGAGATCGGAGTATAAATTAAGATGTTTCCCGGTCACATTATAGAAAACTGCCGTGCTGCCGTGAATATCCGCAAGTTCGTAGAATTTCCACGCAAGCTCCGAAAGCTCATTTTTGACTCCGACCGGGTCACCAAGCGCAGCCCATGTACGTCTTGACATGCCGAACATGATAAAGCCTGTCCGTCTGTCATTGAATATGACTGGCTTATCACCCGAGAACACAAGCCTGGAGAGCACAGAAGCGTTTTGAGTGATAATAGCATCCGCAAGTTCCAAGTCCTTTTTATCGGGCAGGCCCGGCATCTTCGGAGCTGCAAGAAAAATCTTTATTAAAGAAAAAATAATCACGCCTAAAATAATAGAGAGCGTTGAGCGAAAAGACCTGGCGGCAGTTGCTTCGTATGAGAAATCCAAAAGCAGTGCGGGAGAAAAACGGGTATCTTCAAAACTGAAAAAGCCAAGCCACATTGAACCTATGAGCACGATTAATATGGCTGTTATCCACCCTGAGGTAAAAGGCTCTCGTAAGACGGAAGCCTTTCTGTAGAAGAGCGCGCGCGAGGGGATGAAGACTAACAATGTAAGACTTAGAAAAACAGCCTCGGGGTAGTCAAGCCCTTTCAGCAGAGATAGGATTATGCCCGCTGCCAAAAATAGTATCGCCGCGAAGTATGCTTTTTTAAGCCTGCGCTGAAGACTTCGTGAAAGGAGTATCAGGCACAGGCCCGCAACGCTTGCCAGTATGTGAGACAGCTCAATAACGGCTGCAGGAATGTAATTTGAGAGCAACTCCATTTTTGTGCTGTGAGGGGGTATTGAGCCGGAAAAAATAAGCAGTGCCCCGCAGGCGAAGGCAGCGTAAGTCAGGAAATGAGGGATAAGTTCCTCGAATGCCCCGAACTTTGCCGTGACCAGTTTCAACGACTCCCTTCTCCTTATAAGTTCAAAGCTCCCGAAAAGCGTAAGCGAGAACATAAAAGGCAGCAGGTAATATATTGCCCTGAAGAGTATTAGCGCGGTTACAACGGAAGCAGACGGGATGACCGGCGAGAGGAAAAAGATGATGACAGTCTCAAAAACTCCGAGGCCGCCGGGAATATGGCTCATCAGGCCGGCAAAATTGGCTATCAGAAAGATGCCGAGAAATTCGACAAAATATAACTCAGGAGAGGGCGGCAAAAGCACATAGATGATTGAGGCTACCATCACCCAGTCAAGGGAAGATACCGCAATCTGCCCAAAGGAAAGAAGCGGGCCTGGCATCCTGAATTCCCAGCCCTTGATCTTTAAGTTTTTTATCTTTACAACGCTTAATAACATGTATGCCGCTGTGATCAAAAGCAGGAGAACCCCAAAGGGTCTGAATGTGAAAAATTCAGGGTAGAGAGTCGCGGGTATTATATGCGGCTCAAAGGTGACTACCATGCCGCCGAGGAATATCAGACCGAGCACGAATGTGACTCCGCAGAAAGCTATGACATTTGCCACTTCAACGGCGCTAAAGCCCCATGAGGTATAAAGGTAATACCTGACCGAGCCCCCCGAAAGCAGCGATAGCCCGATATTGTGGCTGAAGCTGTAGGCTATAAAGGATGCAAGCGCGATTTTCGAATAAGGGAGCCTGCGGCGCACATAGGACATGGCAAGGGCGTCAAAACCGGAGAGCACAAAGTAATTGCCGACTGTAAAAAGAAATGCAAGCAGAAGTCTTTTGAACTGAATGGATTTAAGCTCAAGCATAATATCGTGTAAACGATACTTTACCAACTCGTGGTGAAGTATCCACAGGGCTGCAGAGAATAGCAGAATCGCTATGAAAGGACTTAATCTTCTGAAGATATCTTTTGCCATTAATGCTCCTGAAGACAGCAGGTATTACTTATAATTATAATAGGTTTTTTAGATTGCCAAAGATGGCGAGTAATGCTATTTTACATAACTTGACTGTAAGTACTTAAGAGTATAGAGTCTAAAATATGAGGGACGCGGGATTGATAGCCATGCCTGTTACAGGGTTATTATAAACGCACTCCAAATTAACCAATACAGGGAGGAAAAAATGTCACAGGCAAAATTAGGCGATACTGTCAGGGTCCATTACACAGGTACACTTGAGGACGGCACAGAGTTCGATTCTTCAGTGGGCCGCGAACCTTTGCAGTTTGTAATAGGAGACGGAATGCTTATCCCTGCTTTTGAGCAGGCGGTAGTGGGTATGGCCCCGGGAGACTCAAGGACTATTAAGGTCGAAGCTGAGCAGGCCTATGGCCCTTATGTAAAAGAGCTTGTGGTTGATTTCGAAAGAAGCCAGATACCTCCTTACATAAAGCCTGAAGTAGGTATGGAGCTTCAGATAAATCAGGAAGACGGCGGCTCGACCATGGTAAAGGTGCTTGATGTAACGGATGAAAAGGTCACGCTTGACGCGAACCACCCGTTAGCAGGCAAAAATCTTGTCTTCAATATCAAACTTGTCGAAGTTGTATAAATCAGATTTTGAAAGCGGGACGGCTTTCGCCGTCCCGCTTTTTTTTATTTCATGCCGATCTTTTTTTTCATATCTTCGGTAATAGATTGTCTTACCTCGAAGTAGTCTTCCCATGGGTCTCGTCCGATCTTTTTTATTCTTGAGAGCAGGTTTTTTATATTGAAGGAATCAGACCTGATCTGAATCGCCTCTTCCCAGAATACCGGCATAGCGATTGTAGCGCCCCATTTGGCCCTCGTTGAATATGCTTCGATTGCGGTTGCGCCTCTCATGTTCCTCATGTAATCAAGGAAGAGCTTCCCGGTCCTCTTTGACTTCGTCATCATTGATGTAAACCGGTCAGGCAGGCCCCTTGCTATATAGTCGGCAACAGCCTTTGAAAATGCCTTTACCTCTTCCCAGTCCTGAAGGGCATCAAGAGGCACGACAACATGGAGCCCCTTGCCGCCGGTCGTTTTTAAAAAACTTTTTAGTCCAAGCTCATTTAAAAATTCACGGAGAAGATAGACGGCCTCAGCCATGTACCTCCAGCTCACGCTCGGGTCAGGGTCTATGTCGAATACTATCTTATCCGGGTATTCGAGTTTTTCGTAGCGGCAGCCCCATGTATGTATCTCAAGCACACCCATCTGCACAAGGCCGAGGATACCCTCGATGCTATCCGCCATCAGGTATATCTCTTCAATCTCTTTTTCTTTTATCTTTATCGGCTTTAAATCTTTGGGAGCGTTATCAAGGTGCTTTTGAAAGAAACACTCCTTGTCATATCCTTCAGGGCAGCGTATAAGGGTGAGAGGGCGGCCTGAGAGGTGCGGCAGCATCAGTCCCGCGACAGATTCATAATAATCAGCGATATCGCTTTTTGTATATCCATGCTCAGGATATAAGATCTTATCAGGGCTGGAAAGGCGCACGGCCTTTCTGCGGGGCTGTATTGTCTCAGGCTTAGGTGATTCAACCTCTGCTGCTCCTATTTGCTCAAGTGCTGACTTAAGGCTTTCAGGGCTTTCGTGCATGACTTCTTTTGCAGGTTTATCTTCCCTTATGCCCTGAAATGAGGGGTGCCTGAGTACGCCTTCTTTTGTCCATTGGCTGAACTCCACCTCGATAACAAGCTCAGGCCTTATCCAGTGCACGCCTCTTGCTTCGATGCCTGTCGGCGGGTTTGCAAAAGGCGGGGTTGTTATCACAAGACCTTCTATCCTTTTCCATAAATCAGCAAGGGTCTGCTCATTGAAGCCTGTGCCGACTCTTCCCGTATAGATGAATTGACCTTGACTGTCAAAGACACCGAGAAGAAGCGCACCAAAGCCTTTCCTTGCGCCTTTTGCCTCGCTGTATCCGCCAATTACAAATTCCTGCCTGAGATGGCACTTGACCTTTACCCAGAGGCTTGTGCGGCCTTGCCTGTATGGTGAGTCCTTTCTCTTGGAGATTATCCCTTCGATGTCAAAGCTGCAGGCGTTCCTGAAAAATCTCTCCCCGCTGCCTTCAATATCATCGCTGTATTTGAGCATATCGCGGTCGATGTTCTCTGACCTGAGAATGAAATTGGTGAGTTCTTTTCTTTCAACCAGCGGCACCTCTGAGAGGTCATATCCGTTATAATAGACGATATCAAAAATAAAATATTTCAGCTCCCTGTCATTTCCTGTGCTGAGTGCGTTCTGGAGGTCTTCAAAACTTGTCACGCCGCTTTTTTTAAGAAAAACTACTTCGCCGTCTATCCATGCTTCTTTCAGGGGCAGCGCCAGGAGCGCATTCGCAATTGTTGGAAACTTCGCTGTCCAGTTGTTTCCATTCCTTGTGTATAAGATAATCTCTCCGTTATCTATCCTTGAGAAGACCCTGTAACCGTCATATTTTAGTTCATGGAGCCATTGGGCGCCTTCAGGCGGCGCGTCAACAAGGGTAGCAAGCTGCGGCAGCAGCATCTTCGGCATAGGCGTTTTTACTGCGCCGGGCAGACCTGCCAGTTTTTTAAGTTCAGGATAAACTTCTCCTTCGCTCCATACAGCGCCGGGCACCGCTGAAATCTCCTGCATTGAACGGCCTGTGGCTATACTGAACGGGTACTCCTGTTCAAGGTCAATTTCCCTTGCTTCTGAATCTTTCTCTTTGATGAGCATCCAATTCTCTTTTCCCTCAGCAGCCTTTTCCCCTTGAGCGTGTTCAAGCCTGACAAGCGCCCATCCGCCGTGAAGCTTTCTGCCGTTCACTCGGAATTTGAGCACGCCTTTGCTGAGTCCTTCATGAGGATTATTGTCAGGGAGCCAGAAGCCCTGGTCCCATAGCATTACAGTGCCGCCGCCGTACTCGCCTTTGGGTATAATGCCTTCGAAGTTCGCGTACTCGATAGGGTGGTCTTCGACACGGACAGCAAGCCGCTTTTCTTCAGGGTTAAGGGAAGGGCCTTTGGGTATTGCCCAGCTCTTTAAAACACCGTCAAGCTCAAGCCTGAAGTCATAATGCAGCGCCCTTGCGGCATGCTTCTGTATAACGAAGATGCCGCCCGCGAATTGTTTTTTGCCTGCCCTGGGTTCAGCGGTTTTGGAAAAATCGCGCTTTCGGGCGTATTCATGGAGGGAGTCGTCCTGGTTATTATTTCCATTTGGGTTCATTTTGATGCGGCTTTTTTCTGCCTTATCTCTGTCTGCTCAATGCTCTTTTTAAGGAGCGACATAAGGTCTATTACCTCAGCCTGCGGACGAACTGCCTCTTCGGGCCGGGCTTCTTCTACCTTTGCGGTCTCTCCTGCCTCTATCTTTTTTTGGATGTAGGTCTTGAGCTCCTGCTTGTATGTGTCATGGTATTTCTCAGGGTTCCAGCCTGCTATCATGCCTTCGACAAGCTTTTGCGCCATGTCCAGTTCCTTATCTGAAACCCCAAGCTTCTTAAGGTCTTCCTCAGGCACTTCAAGGTAGTCAGGCTTTCTGAGTTCAGCTGAATATCGGAGCAGGTTGAGCACAAGTATTTTTTGATATGCCAGCACTACCCCGACATATTCCTTTGAATGGATGACGACTTTTGCCACTCCTGCCTTGCCGGTTTTTTTAAGCGCCTCCCGCAGGAGCGCATAGCTTTTCTGGCCTCTGCCGACAGGCGCAAGATAATAAGGCTTTTCGTAGAAGACAGGGTGGATCTCAGAGGCGTCAACAAAGTCGATTATCTCGACAGTCTGGGTCGCTTTGACGTTGGCGCGCCTGAAATCCTCTTCGCTCAGCACTACATACCTGCCTTCTTCGTACTCATAGCCTTTTACAAGGTCTTCCTGCTTAAGCTCTTTGCCCGTCCTCTTGCTTATCTTTTTATATCCCACAGGGGAGAGGTCCTGTTTGTCGAGTAAATGAAAATCGAATTTCTCCTCCCTGCTTTCGGCAGAGTAGAGCCCAACTGGTATGTTTACCAGCCCGAAGCTGATGCTGCCTTTCCATATTGCGTGTGGCATGGTCTTTTCTTATCCTTTAGTAGATATCGTTCTTGGTGTTGTAGACATTGAATTTGCCCGTGGGCGTAATTATGCGAGGGTCGCGGATAACGCTCTTTAGCTTCCTTGTCTTGTCATCGACTACAACGATTGCGGATTCCTTATCCTTTGCCCTCCAGATGGAGAACCATATCTCATCTCCTGCCTTGTTGTATTCTCCATGTACTACGCGCATAGGCCCCGGAAGCCCGGACCACTCACCGATGGGGATTACCTGATAGCCTTTATCCAGATTATTTATATCCCAGACAGCTACGGTTGAGCTTAGCTTCTGGTCAGGGTTTAAGGGGGTGTCTACCCAAAGGTTTTTTGACTTCGGATGCGTCTTTATGAAAAGCGAGCCGCCGCCCTGGCCTTTTAGAGTGCGCGCCACCTTCCATGCTGATTGTGGGTGTCCCTTCGGGTCAGTGCCTATAAGGACTATATCCTCGCTGCCCAGATGCCCTGTTGCCCACACAGGCCCGTATTTGGGGTCTTTGAAGTTTGCGCCTCTGCCCGGGTGCGGCATCTTTGCCACATCTATGAGCTTTACAAGCTTGTCCTCTTTTGTGTCCACTACGGCGATTTTATTTGAGGCGTTCGCGGCAACAAGAAAGTATCTGCCTGTCGAATCAAACCCTCCGTCATGAAGAAAACGCGCCGCATCAATTGTGGTTGTGCTCAGGTTCTCAAGGTCAGCGTAGTTGACCATGATTATCTTGCCGGTCTCTTTGGCGTTTACCACGAATTCAGGGCGGTAGTGGGATGCGACAATGGATGCTACTCTCGGCTCAGGGTGGTACTCCTGCGTATCCACAGTAGTTCCCCTTGTTGAGATTACTTTTAAAGGTTTGAGGGTATCGCCATCCATTATTACATACTGAGGCGGCCAGTAACCGCCGGCTATCGCGTATTTATCCTCATAACCTTTGAACTTCGATGTTTCCACCGACCTTGCTTCATAACCTATTTTTATCTCGGCTACATTGTCAGGCACTTCCATCCAAAGGTCTATGAGGTTGAGCCTTCCGTCACGCCCCATTACATAGAGATATCTGCCTGATGAAGACAGCCTTGATATGTGTACCGCGTAGCCGGTGTTTACAATGTTAATAATTTTTTTTGTGTCGCCGTCAATAAGGGCAATCTGGCCCGCGTCCCTTAAGGTAAGCGAGAAGATGTTATCTATGTCGTATTTATTCATCTTCTTTTTAGGGCGTTTTTCAACGGGTACGATAATCTTCCATGAGGATTCCATCTCCTTAAGCCCGAACTCAGGGGGTGAGGGCGGGTCCTGCTGGATGTATCTTGCCATCAGGGCAACTTCATCAGTGGTCAGCTCTCCTGAAGTTCCCCAATTCGGCATGCCTGCGGGTGAACCATATGTGATTATTGCCTTCAGATTTTCAGTGCCCCGCTCTATCATTGTCTCGGCAGGCAAAGGCTTTCCGGTTGCGCCCTTCCTTAAAACCCCGTGGCATCCTGCGCACCTCTCAAAATATATCTGCTTGCCTTGCAGAAACTCGGCTTCTGTCATCTTCGGCGCGTCAGGGTGTATGTCATGGTGCATGGGAACATCTTCAAGCGGAGAGCCGCCTCCGGATTCATACTCCGTAGTAGGCCTTTCCCCGTGTCCTTCGAGTGCCTTGGCAGCTTCTTTTTTTGCTTTCTCCTGCTGAGCGGAAGAAGGCGGCTGAGTATCCTGAGCATTTACAAAATCGATTGAGGCAGGGAGCGTGGCCAGGACTGCCAATAACAAAGCCCTTAACAGGTTTCTTTTCATCTCGTATTCTCCTTTAAAATAATTTGGACGGAGCAGTGCAGGTGCAGGCTGAATGACAAAGGTTAAAAGGCTCTTTGAGTGAACGGATTATGGAAGCAGAAGATTATTTCAGACACTTGTCTAAAACTAACTCTACTACGAAAATAAAAGGTGTCAAGTAAGGGGGGATTTAAAGGGGAATTGCAATTATTTTAAATAAAAACTCACGCGGGGTGAGGGAAGAAAATATTTAAGTTAGCTCAGTGCTGTTTTAATAACGCCCTTGGTATTTGCCTCACGAAAGGGGGCAGTCCAAAATCTTTGATACTGGATTCCCGATAGGGACATTCGGGAATGACAGCTTGATTAGAGGGAGGGAGAGAGCGGGGCATCAGTATCTATTAGTGAAAAAACACGCGACAGCGAACGGAGCCAATGCCCCGAGGAGCGAACCCGCAGTTCGCAAAAGTAAATAAGCAAACCGCTTTCTTTAAGTTTATATCCGGTGGGCACATCCCACCCTTTGATACTGGATTCCCGATAGGGACATTCGGGAATGACAGCTTGATTAGAGGGAGGGAGAGAGCATTATAGGGCGGGTTGGCCCACCGAACGGCATTTTTTATAAAGTTACTTCATCCCCGTTTTGGGGCCTGTGTATCTTGAATCCGTATTGCTTCTGTATCAACTCTCCAAGCTTGTCAGCTGCTTCGTCCTCTCCGTGCACAAGGAATATCTCCGGGGAGTTGGTGAAGGCGGAAAGCCATCCTATAAGCTCTTCCTGCCCTGCGTGGGCTGAAAAGCCGTTTATGGTGTAAACGGAAGACCTTACGACGACCTCTTCACCCAGCACGCTCACTGATTTTGCCCCGTCAACTATCTTTCTTCCAAGGGTGTTCTGTGCCTGATAGCCTACGAAGATGATGCTGCATTCAGACCTCCAGAGGTTGTGCTTGAGATGGTGCTTTATCCTGCCGCCTTCGCACATACCGCTTCCGGCAATCACGATGCAGCCTGAGCGGAGTTTATTGAGCTTCATCGATTCCTCAGGCGTGCGCACGAAGTGCAGTCTGACGGTAGAGTCGGAATTTTTTGTGGTGAAGTACTTTGTCGCTTCCTCATCAAAACATTCGGGGTGGGAAACATAGATTTTTGTGACCTCTTCTGCAAGAGGGCTGTCAAGATAGACATCTATCCTGTAAAGCCTGCCCTCCCTTACAAGACCGTTGAGGATGTAGAGCAGGTCCTGCGTCCTGCCCACGGCGAAAGACGGGATATAGACATTTCCGCCTTTTTTAAAGGTCATCTTTATGGCGGCGACAAGCTCATCAATCGATTCTTTTAAGGGCTTGTGCGTCCTGTTGCCGTAAGTGGACTCCATTATCACATAATCAGCGTCATCCGGCATTGACGGGTCTTTTATTATAGGATTGCCTTTTTTACCGATATCGCCAGAAAATATTATCTTTTTTTCCTTTTCGCTGTCCTGGAACCACAGCTCAAGGGATGCGGAGCCAAGGATATGGCCGGCATCCACAAACCTGTACTTAACCCCGCTTCCAAGGTGAAAGACCTTATTGTATTGCTTTACATCAAACTGGGGCAGTACATTTTCAACATCCTCTCCTGTATAGAGAGGCTCCACAGGCGCAAGCCCTGAGCGCATGCTCTTCCTTGTGTTCCACTCTGCGTCAGATTCCTGTATGCTTGCTGAATCGTATAACATCGGCTCAAGCAGGTCCCTTGTGGCAGGGGTGCTGAAAATCGTGCCCTTGAAGCCCTCTTTCATCAATTTTGGGAGCAGTCCCGAATGGTCTATGTGTGCATGCGTTACGAAGATGAAATCGATCTCCGAGGGCACGAACGGGAAGTTGTTCCTGTTCATCTCATTGGAATTGTTGCCCTGGTGCATGCCGCATTCCACAAGGATTTTAAGCTTGTTTATCTCAAGATAATAACATGAGCCGGTAACAGTGCTTGCGCCGCCTACGAATTTCAGTTTCAATTCGGGTCTCCTTGAAAGAGTATTCAATTGGGAAAAACAGTTTATCATAATGAGTTAGAAATTCAAAAAGGTAAAAACTTTAAATAATTCAACATATTGCGACAAATTTGCCCCTTGCGGAGTTGACTGGATCCGAAATTGGTGTCCTAATTTATATAGGATTTCAGAAAATATAGATTTTTCGGTCTATCTGCCCGAAAGAGGAGGCTCGGTCGATGTTGATGGAAGATGTCAGGGAAAAAGCTAAAACACTTGGAATCAAGACAGCAAGAAGGAAAAAAAACGATTTGATCCGTGAGATACAGGCTGCGGAGGGCAACTTCCCATGCTTTGGCACTGCAACAGATTATTGTGACCAGTTTGAGTGCTGTTTCAGGGGTGACTGTTTAAACCCTGAGAATTAGCAGGAAAGCTATTCCTTTATTTAACTCTGCAAGCGCGGCATTCGGCGGGCTTTTAATATTCATTAATATCCTTGCCCGATTCTCCGGGCCGCGCCAAGAAAATCCCTTTTCATAAGAAGAGGGATAGGGGCTCTCAGGCAGCCTTTTGTACCTGAGGGAAATAGAAAAATAAAGGAGGTTGCCATGCCTACAGATCCTGTATGCAAAATGGAAATTGACAGGGAAGATGCTGAAGCGGAAGTTCAGTATCAGGGGAATAAGTATTATTTCTGCAGCGAAGAGTGCAAGGAAAGCTTCGACAGAAACCCTGAGCAGTATATCAGGAAGAGGAAGACTGCTTGATCAAGCGGCAAGATAAGCATTGAAAAAAAAGCCGGGTAAGGTAAAACCTTACCCGGCTTTTTTTAGTTATATCACCGGATTGCGATAAGTGCTCCTGAGGAAAGTCCGAAGATACTACACCGCATCAACGCTTTTTATCTCAGGCGCCGCTTTTTTAACAGCGGTCTCGACCCCAGCCTTAAGGGTCATACCGGCAGAAGGACAGCCTCCGCACGCACCCACGAGCCGCACCTTCACGGTTTTTTCAACATCATCTATATCCACAAGCTCTACATCTCCGCCGTCAGCCTGCAGAAAGGGCCTTACTTCATCAAGAGCGGCCTGAACCTTTCTCCTGAGCTCTTCTCCTGATGCCTCGGCCAATTTCAGTTTTGTGATATTTACAATCCAGTCAGGACCCTTGCTCACATATTCCCATGTATAAGTGTCCTTGAACTCGCCTTCAAACTGGTAATGCAGGGGCTTGGGGTCATGGTCATTTATAAGCTGGAGGACCTGTTCGGCTTCCATCCCGTCCCATGTGTCAAATATCCTCGGATGCCTTTCAAATACCGGTATTTCCCTCAGATCCAGCGTAATTATCTTCTCAGACATATAAATCCTCCTGTTCCTTTTCAAAGTCAGTTAAATTATACCATAGCGCATACGGTACTCTATGATTTATATCAGTTTTCAGGCTTTATTGAAATGAAGAAAAGGGGAGGGCGCTCAGGCGATTAGCCCTTCGATGGGGATACCGAAGGCTTCGGGGCCTTTTGCTCCGATAATAGACCTTGACGGGTCGTTTACAAGATCAAGCTCAAAGGGGCTTTCCAAAGATTTTTTATCTTTTCCGCATACTATCAGGAGCATTGGCTGGAGCGGATAAGCCCTGTTGAGCATCTTAACAATGCCGACTTCGCCCGTATTGAGCTCAACAAGGGCGCCTATAGGGTAAATTCCAAGGCATTTTATAAGCCTCTCCACAATTTCCGGGTCAAGGTGCGTCTCCCGCATAAGGTAGATTTTTTTAAGGGCATCTTCAGGTAGTATCCCGTTTTGATAGACCCTGTTGCTTGTCATCGCGTCATAGACATCGGCAACTGCCGCAATACGGGCAAACTTATGTATTTCAGTGCCCGGTATGTGGTACTGGTATCCGCTTCCGTCGTATCTTTCATGGTGCTGCAGCGGCACAAACCTTGAACTGTCGTTTATATCCTTGGTTTTAAAGAGGATTTCAGCCCCGAAGTCAGTATGGCGTTTTATCTCCTCAAATTCATTCTCTGTGAGCCGGCCGGGCTTTTTGAGTATCATCTCAGGCACGAGCATCTTTCCTATGTCATGGAGTATCGCTCCGACCCCGAGATTATGCAGTTCATCCTTGGACAGTCCCATGCTCCTGCCAAGGGTTACGGAAAGTATGCAGACATTGACCGAATGGGCAAAGGTATAATCATCAAAGCTTTTCAGACGGGAAAGGGTTGTAAGCGCGTCCTGGTTCCTGAAGATGCTGTCAACCATTTTGCCGACGCTATTATGGACTTTATCCGTTTTGATGTCCCCGCCGAGCTTTACAGCGGTTAAGAACTCTCTGGCAAGGCCTTCAGCCTCGTTTCTAATCTTTTTGGCCTCTCTCAGCTCTTCCTTATATTCTTCCCTCTGTTCTGCTATCGACTTTTCAGCAGATAATTCAGGCTTGCCCTCTTCAGGTTCAGCATATACTATCGGTGAGGGGTTTTCTGTCTCTGAAATTTCCTCGACAGCCTCTGTGTCGATTACAGCAGCTTCGACTTCATTTTCGGATACTTCCTCAACAGGGCTCAACTCAACTTCAGCCTCTTCCACTGCTTCGCCTGCCTCTTCGAGAACCTCTGCGGCAGGTTCAGGTTTTGGGGGAGTGAACTCAACGACTTCGGCCTTTTTAACTGCTCTCAGAATAACAGGCGGCTTGGCTGCCTCCATATCAATATGGGCATACCTGTACCCGTCCCTTTTGAAGCGTTCAATGTCCTCAGAGCTCTTGATTTTGATATTATTCATGAAAAATATGCCTGCGGAGCCTTCTTTTTCAAGGCCGCTGACATACATCCCGATCTCAAGCTCGTCTATGGCAATCTTTTTAATCATATGTACTCTTTCAGGACTATTTCGAAAATACAACGCATATAGACTAATCGGCAGAAACTGACTAAAACTTTAGTTTAAAAAAGTAAAGGAAAAACAAAGGGTTCCGTGCAGGTGAATTGACATAATCGAGAACCGGACTATACTCAAAAATATGCCGGAAGAGGATAGTGTTTTGCCCTAAGGAAAGGAGAAGGAACTATGGCTATAAACATGCCTAAGATATTAAGCTGTACTGTTACGGAATGCGCCTATAACATAAAAAACGAATGCCACACAATGGCCATCACCGTAGGCGACGGAGGCCATGCCGCATGTGATACTTATTACAGGGCACCGAACAAAGGCGGGGCGGACATCATTGGAGGAGTGGGCGCATGCAAGGCGCATGAATGCAAGTACAACAAGCTTTATGAATGTTTTGCTCCGGGTATCACGGTTGCGCACCACAGCGAGCATGCAGACTGCAAGACCTTTACTCCCAGAGGTTAATCTTACATGCCGTCTGACAAGGAACATTGTAAAAAAATCAGCTATCCTCCTTCCGGCATCTTTAATCACTCAGAACCAGAAACTCTTTAAGTCTGTTTTTCGTGCACTAAGAAAGGGGTTGCATGGATTATCAGAACTTCATCAGGGAAGTCAACAGGCTTGGTTTTATCAGGGCTAATCCTGTGAAAGCTGATGCCGGGGTGAAGGCTGTACTTGGTATTCTCGCAAGCATGATGGAAGAGCCTGATGCCAGACAGCTTACCGAAAGGCTTCCTGAGCCGTTGACTTTTGAAAAGCTATACGGACATCAGGCCAATATCAAAAGGATATCAGCGGACCAATACATAGAAGAGATAAGGGAGCAGCTTAATCTGAAGTCTGATGAGGCAAGGGAATTCATAAGAACTGTTTTACATATTACAAGAGAGATGCTTGGGAACGGCCTTCTGATAGAGCTTGGGAAAAAGCTTCCGTCTGACTGGAAAGAGATTATATTGAGCTCCTGACCTTCCTTTTATCAGTAAACTTTTTTTTGACAAGACCTTGGGATGGGTGATATAGGAAGGACTATGGAGAGGATTATCACCCTTACAACTGATTTCGGCCTTAAAGACCCTTACCAGGGTGCAATGAAAGGGGCCGTCCTTTCAATAAATCCTAAAGCAAAACTAATCGACATAACACACCTTGTCTCGCCCGGAAATATCCTTGAGGGCGCGCTTATACTCCTTGACGCGTATGAATTTTTCCCTGAAGGCGTCATTCACGCGGGGGTAGTTGACCCGGGTGTCGGAGGCGCGCGCAAACCCATTCTTATTGAGACAAAAAGGCATTTTTTCATCGGGCCTGACAATGGGCTTTTCAGCCTTATAGCTCAAAGGGAAGAGGTCAGGCGAGTAGTCCATCTCACCAATCAAAAATATTTCCGTAAAGATATCAGCGCCACCTTTCACGGAAGGGACATCTTCGGTCCTGTTGCCGCCCATCTAAGCCTTGGGGTTGACCCTGCCTTATTCGGGGAGGAGATAAAATCCCTGCAATCAATAGAGATGCCTCAGCCCGTAAAAGAAGGCGGGCAGATAATTGGAGAGGTCATCTATGTGGACTCCTTCGGCAATCTTCTTACCAATATCAAAAGGTCTGATATCTTGTCGTGTGGGGAAAATATTGAGGTCTCCATAAAAGGAGTCAGTTTAAAAGGCATACGGAATACTTACAGTTCGGCTGAAAAGGGGGCGGTAATTGCATTGATAAGCAGTTCAAACCATCTTGAAATAGCAGTAAATTCAGGCATGGCCTCAAAGATAATTGGGGCTGAAGTCGGCGAAAGGGTTTTGGTCAAGGTAAGCAGATGAGGGCAGTCGTGCAAAGGGTTAAAAGAGCAGAGGTCAGGGTGGATGATAGGATAGTGGGGGCTGTCTCAAAAGGCTTTCTTGTCTATCTTGGGGTTGAGAAAGGAGACAGCTTATCTGACCTTGAATATATCTCAACAAAGCTTGAGAACCTGAGGGTGTTTGAGGACTCAAACGGCAAGATGAATCTTGACCTCAAAGAGGCAGAAGGAGAGCTTCTGATAGTCTCTCAGTTTACGCTTGCCGGAGATGTAAGAAAAGGAAGACGGCCATCTTTTGATAAGGCTGAGGCGCCCGAAAGGGCAAAAGAGCTTTATGAAGCGATTATAAATAATCTTAGAGGCAAGGGCTTTAAAGTGGAAAAAGGGGAATTTCAGGCTCACATGGAAGTGGAGAGTATAAATGACGGGCCTGTGACCTTGTTGCTGGACAGCAGGAAGGTTTTTTAGGGTCTGATTTATATAACCCCTCACCCCAGCCCTCTCCATAGGTCTGAAATCAACTAACACCCCTAATTAAACCGTCATTCCCGAATGTCTTAATCGGGAATCCGGTATTTAGAGTAATTGTAGGGCGCGGGCTATGCCTGCCGTGGTGCTAATTTTCTTTTGCGAACAGCGGGTTCGCTCCTCGGGCGTTGGACTCTGTTCGCTGTCGAGTTCGTTCGCTAATAGATACTGACGCTCGCTCTCGCCCTCCTTCTAATCAAGCCGTCATTCCCGAATGTCTCTATCGGGAATCCAGTATTAAAGATTTTGGACTGTTCCCTTTCATTGGGAAAATACCAAAGTTCGTCATTGTGAGTCAGTGCCTTTTTTACTTTTGCGAACAGCGGGTTCGCTCCTCGGGGCATTGGACTCTGTTCGCTGTCAGGCTCATTCGCAATAGATTTCGAACTCTCTCGCTCTCTCCCTAATCAAGCCGTCATTCCCGAATGTCTCTATCGAACTGCGGGTTCGCTCCTCGGGGCATTGGACTCTGCTCGCTGTCAGGCTCATTCGCAAAAAATACCGATACCCGCTCTCTCCCTCTCCTTTATGCTCTCTGCGCAATGCCCCTTGGTGTGGTGTTTTAAAACAAAATTCAAAACAGAACAGAAAAAGAATTTTTTTTATTCTTTGTTTTTTAAAAACCCCGAGGGCGCAAATGGCGAAGCATCCCCTAAGGGAGGCAGGGCGAGCGAGCCGAGGCTGCGGGAGCGCAAGCGACTTAAGAGGCGAAGCAAGCGGATTGGGGAGGAGCGGGATGGCGAGCCATTCGCCCGAAAAAGCCCGGCAGGGCGTTAAAGTTAAAACAGCACTGAGCTGGCTGTAATACTCTTCTCAATCTGAGCTTTTCTGCTGCGCAATGCCCTTGGTGTATTTTAAAAAAACAAAAATACCAAAAAAATTCACTCCTGATGGTGAATATGGAGAGAGGGAGAATCTCACTGCGGGATTAAAACTATTCTATTTGGAGCCTGCCTTAATTTTCTTATAGATGAACGGAATGAGGGAGACTATGACCACAAGCGCGAGCCCAACAATAAACTCCTTTGAGATTTTTCCTTTAAATACATCGAGTATGGAACTTGAAAATATGACAAAGGGGACTACCGCAGGGGCTATGAATATAAAAGTTGCCAGGGCGTAATGGCTGAACTTGATATTTGTGAGCCCGAATGCGTAATTAAGGATATTAAACGGGAAAAGGGGTATCAGCCTTGTAAAAGCTACTATCTTCCAGCCCTGCTCTTCTACTTTTTTATCAAGCTCTTTTAACCTCCCCCCCTTCATTTTCGCCTCCACCCAATCCCTGCCAAGGTATCTCGCAATCAGAAATGCAAGGGATGCCCCAAGTGTCGCTCCTATCATCACATAGACAGTGCCCCACAAAGGCCCGAAAAGAATACCCCCCGCGACAGTAATAGGAAGGCCCGGCAGCATCAGCCCTGTTCCCATAATGTAAATGAGTATGTAGACTATCGGGCCCCAGCCGCCAAAATTATCTATCCACCCCCTGAGCCTATCCTGGTCAAGATATTGCTCAAGCCCAAGCGCCCTGACCGAGATGAATGCCGCGAGTATGAATATTATGAATATCAGGAATTTTATCGAGCCGCTTCGCATTATCTTCTTATGAGCCTTTTGGCAATTTTGGGGAACAGGCCGGTAAAGAGCCTCGCCCTGTAATACTGGTCAGCCGCCCTTTTCAATGCCATGGCGTCAGTCGGGTAAACATGTATCGCCCGGGATATCTTCGTTATCGGTATATTCTCATTCATCGCAAGGACATACTCATGGATAAGTTCGCCCGCGTGCGGCCCAAGTATATGCGCGCCAAGTATCTCTTTTTTATGGCAGACGACCTTGATGATACCATAGCCTTCGCCCTCGATTACAGCCCTGTCAACATCATTGAAATAAAACCTGTATGTGCTTATATTCTTTTCGCCGTGCTCTTCTTTTGCTTCCATTTCAGTCAGGCCCACCCTTGCGAACTCCGGGTCAGTAAAGGTCGTCCACGGGACAACCCTGTAGTCCACCTTTCTTTTGCCAATCGGTAAAAGCGTATTGCTTAAGGCTATGCCCGCATGATATTCGGCAACATGGGTAAAGGCATAACTTCCAACAACATCTCCGCACGCTAATATGTGCTTCTGGCTTGTCTGCAAATGCTCATTTACCTTTATGCCCTTTCTTTTATCATATGCGATACCCGCACCCTCAAGGTTCAAGCCCTCTACATTCGGGGCCCTTCCGATGGCTATCATCAGCTCATCGCTCTCAAAGGTCTTATCCCCTGAAGAAGAGTGCGTTTTGATTACTTTCTTCCCATTACTCTCATTGACCTCTTTTACCTCTGTATTTGTAATGACATCTATCCCCTCTCTGACAAGGAGCTTAAGGAGCATATCGGATACCTCGCTGTCTTCGCGCGAGAGTATCCGGTCTTGCCTTTCTATTATAGTGACCTTTGAGCCAAACCTTGAAAATACCTGCCCGAACTCAACCCCTATGGGGCCGCCTCCCAAGATAGTTATGGACCCGGGAAGCTTTTCAAGCTTAAGCGCGCTTTCATTTGTAAGGGCTCCGCTGTCCTTAAGCCCCGCAATGGGCAGCATCACAGGGCTTGAACCCGTGGCAATGATAAACTTCTTTCCGCAGAGCTTCTCTCCGTTTACCTCAAAGAGATAGTTATCGACAAACCGCCCTGCCCCCAATATGACCTCAACCCCCATTTTGCGGAATCTTTCAGGGCTGTCATTCTCCCCAATCCTGGCCTGAATCCCTCTCATGCTCTCCATGACCTTGGGAAAATTGACATTCACATCGCCTGTTTCAATGCCGAACTCTGCGGCCCTGCGCACAATGGAAGCCGCCTTTGCAGATTGAATGAGGCGTTTTGTCGGCACACAGCCTGAGCGGAGACAATCGCCCCCCAGAGATTCCCTATCAACAAGCGCGACCCTTGCCCCGAGCTGGGCCGCTCCGCTGGCGCACACAAGCCCTGCCACGCCGCCCCCAATGATAACAAGGTCAAATTTTTTCATATTACCCCCTTAAGGGAGAACATTAGAGCCTACGCCTTGAGTTTAACACAAACAGGCATCTTGTGTTCCGTTGAGCGAAATATTTAAATTATCTGGTTTTTTTGATTATTGGTGCAGATTCTTCGATAAAAGAGAGTGTCTCAGAAAGGGTCGGAATACCTGCCCTGCCGCCAAGCCGGAGGCACTTCAGCGCGGCAAAGGCTGAGGCAAACTCAACGGTCTTTCTTATATGCCAGCCTTTAAGCAGGCCGTAGATATAGCTGCCGTGGAACACATCTCCTGCGCCTGTTGTGTCAACCGCCCTTACCTTAAAGGCAGGCTGACGGAACAGCTTTCCCTCAGACCAGGTGATTGAGCCGAGCTTTCCGAGCGTAATGGTGATTGCCTTGGGGTTATAGCCGGCAAGCTCTTTTATTGTGCCCTTGATGGTATTGGAAATGCCCTTTGAAAACTCCTCCGAGCAGACGATGTAGTCGCACATCTGCGCTATCTTAAGCATTCCGGGCCTGACCCTTCCGGCATCAAGCATTATGGGTATCTTGTTTTTTTTAGCGATTTCAGCGGCCCTGAGCGAGGCTTCCACCATGAGGCCGTCAAGCAGAAGAAAGTCCTGCTTTTTTATAAGGGATGGTTCTACTTCATCGGCGGCAAGCGGCGGAACTGTAGGTCTTTGCCAGAAGATGGTGCGCGCGCCAGTTCTATTATTTACAGTGATAAAGGCAAGCTGGGATTTCCCGCCCTTTTTGGTCTTAAGCCCCCGTACATCAACCCCTGCGTCCTTTAGTCCTTTTTTGATTTCAACTCCCGCATTATCATCGGAAATCCTGCCGAGAAAAGTCGTCTTTACCTTCAAGCGGCTAAGGGCTACAAGGGCTGTTGCCGCAGGCCCTCCGCCCTGAATGCTGAACTCAAGCGCCTCTTCCTTGGTATCTTCCTTTGGGTAGCTTTTTACAAGGGCTATGTAGTCAAGCGAGCATTGGCCGAGGCCTGCTACCTTCATTTAATCTCCGACGACCTGCACGGCTATGCGCCTTTTTCTCGGCCTGTTGTCAAAGTCAATCAGCACGAGCTGCTGCCATGTGCCAAGCGTCATCGAACCCCCGATTACTGGTATCGTAAGGCCGGCCTTCAGGAAAGAGGCCCTTACATGGGAAAAACCGTTCCCGTCGCCCCACTGCTTATCGTGCTGGTAAGGTATGTTTGAGGGCGCTATCCTCTCTATCGCGTCCTTTAAGTCCTGTATCACGCCTTTTTCGTATTCTATGGTGGAGATTGAGGCGGTCGAGCCGATAACAAAGACAGTAATAAGGCCGTCCCTTACGCCAGATTCGCGGAGCACTGCCTCGACCTTCTGCGTTATATCGATTACATCAGAGAATCCCTTTGCGCTGATATCAATATAGGATGAGTAATTCATTCAGAAAAGATAGCACTGATTTTTTTTCATGTCAAATAGGAGGAAGAGTTAGTGCATAGTTTAAATAAAACTCTTTTTTTGAGGCAATCGGTGTTAAAATGGCTGAAATCGCTAAAGGATTCCTTGAATGTTTGAATTCATCAAGTCAGCTAAAGAACTTAAGAACAAACTTAATACCTACAGGCTCGTCGTAAAGGACAAGCGCACTCCCAAGGCCGCCAAGATGCTCCTTTGGCTTGCCATAGGCTATACTGTTATGCCCTTTGACATAATCCCTGATTTCATCCCCATTATCGGGCATATTGACGACGCAATAATCGTACCTCTGCTTATCGTAATAGCTGTCAAGATGGTGCCGAATGAGGTGATGGAAGATGCGAAGAGGAAAGCAAATGGGGGTTAAAATTACTAGATCGAGAGGAATATTGACAAGTTAGTGCGTTAATTTTACACTTCTTTTATTCTGCTTTTGTACCCTGTCTTGTTTTAAAAACATCACATGACATAGTCCCCGTCAAAAGACCGCTCGCCCTGCCTTCCTTAGGGGATGTTCGCATTTGCGCCCTCGGGGTTTTGTAAAAACAAAATACAAAAAAGATTGCCTCGTCGCTTCGCTCCTCGCAATAAATATATTTTTCTTCCCATCTTGTAGGAGAATTTAAAAAACAGATTGCTTCGCTCCGCTCGCAATGACAATATTGGTAATCGTCATTCCCGCGAAAGCGGGAATCCAGTATTTCAGTTTCTGGATTCCCGATAGAGACATTCGGGAATGACGGCTTGATTAGGAGGAGGGCGAGAGCGAGCGTTAGTATCTATTAGCGAACGAACTCGATAGCCGGGAGCCAATGAACCGAGGAGCAAGCCCAGCGAAAAGTAAATAAGCAAACCGTTCTTTTAAGATTATATTTGGTGGGCACAGCCCACCCTACAAATAAAACTATTTTCGCTTTTTGGCGCTTGTGGGAAGGGGAGGGGGATTTTAAAGGCTCAAAATCGCAAATTCCACCCTGTTTAAGCCCCCATTTCCTCAAACCATACCAAAAAACCTTGTTTTTATTTCTGAGTTCGCCTTAAGGAATAATAGTTGAATATACATCCTCATTTAAGCTAAAATTACGAGGAAAGTTGAACAATAAGATTTGCGTCAAAGATTGCTGTTGCAGGTGAGCGGTTATATAATGGACGACCAGAAAAGGACAATCCTTATCATTGACGACGAAGAGCCTATCCGAAAGGTTCTCAACACCCATCTGACAAAAGAGGGTTTCAATATCATCCTTTCAGCCGGCGGCAGCGGCATTTTCGACACACTCTCCCAAAACTCCTATGACCTTGTGATCTGCGACATAACAATGCCTGAGGTAAGCGGCATAAGGGTCCTTGAGTATGTAAAGCAGACCTTTGAGATAGTGCCCGTAATCATGCTTACGGGACTGACCGATATAAATATAGCTATCGATGTAATGAAAAAAGGCGCCTTCGATTATCTGATGAAGCCGATAAAGAAGGACGACCTGATGAATATCATCGGCAAGGCCCTTGTGCACAGGGACCTGTTGATGAGGAACAAGGAACTTGAGCTTGAGAACAGGGAGTACCAGAACTTCCTTGAGCAGAAGGTACGCGAGCGCACAAAAGAACTGAACGCAAAGGCAATGGAACTTCAGAAAGCATATGGGCTTTTGAAATCCATGAATATCCAGTTCGTAAATGTCCTTGCCGAGACAATCGAAGCAAAAGACCATTATACAAGGGGCCATTGCAACCGCATGCGCCACCTTTGCGTGGAGCTGGGCGCCCTTGCCGGGCTTTCTCCCGAAGAACTTGAGATACTTGAATACGCCTCCCTCCTGCACGACCTCGGTAAAATCGGCGTCAACGAGGCTGTGCTAAACAAGGAGGGCCCGCTCACAGAGGAAGAATGCTGCCATATCAAAGAACATACACTTATAGGCGAAAAGATACTTCAGGGCATTCCGCTGATGGAGTCTGTCGCTAAAATAATCGGGGCGCACCACGAGAGCTTTGACGGAGCAGGGTATCCCAGAGGCTTAAAAGGCACCGAAATACCCCTTTCCGCACGCATAATATCAGTTGCAGACCTCTTTGATGCCATGAGCAGCGACAGGCCTTACAGAAAGGGACTGCCGCTCGATGTCGTGCTGGAAGAAATGAGGCGGGTGTCAGGCACTCAGCTTGACCCCGAGATAGTGGAAATTTTCATCTCCAACAGGGTCCATCTCCTTCAGAAAGAGACTGAACTTAAATAACCTGAACCCCCAAAGAAATTTATGGATTACCTTCCCATGCAAGAGTGTTTTCTGAGTAACTGCCCTTCAGCCCATTCAGATGCTTTAAGCAAAGGAGGCATCTCCCTCCCATGATTAAAGTAAGGTCAACGCTCAATTACCTCGTTGTCACGATAATCATCTTTATGATATCGGTGACCTCGATATTCATCTATACAAGCGTACATCTTAAAAAAAAGGTAATCTTCCGCATAGTTCAGCAAACAGAGCTCATCTCTGACCTCATCACCCGTTCTTCAATGGACTTGCTGGCCGACGAGGGCCATGATAAGGCCGATTATGAAACGGTGCTTGCCTATGGAAACCAGATAGGCATTGATGATATAGGCATATTCAGGCTTGACGGAAGTGAGTCTACATTTGAGAACGGCACCAAGGCTAAGGAGATAGGGCAGGCACAGGCACAACCGTCCCGTAAGATAAGCGTAAGCGAAAGAAACGCATTTTTCAAGGCTGTCGAGACCATGAACACGATAGGCGTCTTTGACACCGAAAACAAGATGTATGTTCGATATGTCCCGCTTAAGGCGGAATCTGCCTGCATTTCATGCCATCGCACGGAAGGCGAGGTATTGGCTGTCCTTAAAATAAAATTATTTACGGGAACAGATATCGAGCTGTTGGAATATTTGCAGAAGCTTATCTGGACACTCGGGCTTATCGTATTTCTGCCGGTTGGGGCGCTGCTTATATCGGGCGCGGTCATCAGGGAGAAGAACAGGCTCTTTTCCCAGCTTAAGAACAGCAACCTTAATCTCATAAAGACATATAACGACCTCAATGAGACAGAATACTACCTTCAGATGATACTTGACAACTCAAGGGTCATCATCATCACAACCGATACGCAGGGCCGCATAGTGGAGTTCAATAAGGAGGCCGAAAACCTCCTTGAGTACGCCAAGGAAGAGGTTGTTGGCAAAGATGTCCTTATGCTCTATGATACCCCTCAGGAGCGCCATGAGCCAATAAGTAACGGAAAGGCAATAAACGGCGAGGTATGGGAGGTAAGGAACAGGGAGGTCGTGATGAAGTCTAAATCGGGAAAGGCCATCCACATAAGCCTTACGCTTTCTACTATGGTAAATGACCAGGGCAGGATAATCGGAACAGTCGGAGTAGGCAAGGACATATCAGAGCAGAAGATGCTCCATTTCAAGCTCATGCAGTCGGAGAAGCTTGCCGGCATCGGCACCCTCGCTTCGGGCATAGCGCATGAGATTAATAACCCGCTTGCCGGCATTCTCGGCATGGCTGAGGCGATAAAGGATGAGGACGACCTCAGGCTCATCAAGGAATATACCGGCGACATCATTGAGTACACACTGAATGCCAAGGACATTGTGCGTGAGCTATCTTCGTACTCAAGGGCCGCCAACAATATGACGGAATCGATAGTCGATGTACAGGCGGTTATTGAGAACTCGCTGAGAATGGCGCGCCACTCCGCTTCTTTCAGAGATATAAAAGTGGATATGGTCCTCAGGAAAGACTGCCATATAAACGCAAACCCGGTAGAGATACAGCAGGTGTTCGTAAACCTTATTGTAAACGCCATCCACGCCATGCATGATCAGGGCACCCTTATACTTAAGTGCTGGGAGGAGGGGGCTTTTGTAAATGCGGTGGTGGAGGATACAGGACACGGCATTTCCGAAAAAAACTTAAGCCAGATATTCGACCCGTTCTTCACTACAAAGCCTGTGGGAGAAGGTACAGGGCTCGGGCTTTATGTGGTATATAAGATCATCATGAAGTACGGCGGCAATATAGATGTGGAAAGCAGGGAAGGCGTGGGCACTAAGTTTATATTGAAATTCCCTCTGGCACTGGAAGCTGAGACTAATTTGAATCAAGGAGACCTTTTTTGATGGCCGTTCTTTTTAGAGTTCTTTCTGTTTTTCTTCTTGTTATGACCGTATTCATGTTTTCTAAACCCGCTCTGGCCGAGGAGGACCGCCTTGACCGTATAGAGAAGGAATTGGGAGAGATAAGAAAAGAGAATAATGAACTTAAGCTTCGCCTCAAGGAGATAGAGACGGATGATGAGGAGGTACGGCATAATCTTCAGAAGCTATCAAGCCTTGTCGAGGTAAGCGGTTACGCTGACGCGGAATTTTACTTCACTGACCAGGAGAATGAGAATAATAAGTTCCGTATCCGCCATCTAAGCCTCTTCTTCTCAAAGGATATACAGAAGGAATGGAAGCTTTTCTCTGAAATAGAATATGAGGACGCGCCTTTAATCGAATCAAGGCACACTACAGATATCTCAGACAAAGTGCAGGGAAAGCTCTTTGTGGAGCAGATGTATATCGAGTATCATCCGCAGGTAAAATGGGACATGAGGCTTGGAAGGTTCCTTACTCCGGCAGGCATCTGGAATATATATCATTATCCGCCATTTGTCCCTACTCAGGAAAGGCCCCTGATGGTGAGAAAGATATTCCCGCAGGTATGTGACGGTATTCAGCTCAGGAACTCATTTACCCTGAATGACTCGATACTTGATACCCACCTGTATATCGCTAACGGCTCAGGCAACCCGGGCCGCCTTGACAGGAACGAGAACAAGGGAATAGGGGCAAGGGTCAATGCGGATATAATCTACGGGCTTTCGGCAGGAGCCTCATATTACAGGGAAAAAGACAACCAGAACATCAACGCGGACAGCTACGGAGTGCACCTGTTATTCAACCATGCGCCCTTTAAATTCCAGACAGAATATCAGTTCAGGCATAATGCTCCTGAGAGCGCGCGCAGCTTCAATGACAAAGGGTTATACGCCCAGTTGACATATGATATAGCCAAGTGGACATTTGCCGGAAGATGGGACTGGTATGATAGTAATGATACGGACAGCAAAAATGACCTGTTCAGATATACAGGTGCGGTAAACTATCATTTCGCGCATAATGTAGTGGGTAAAGTTGAATATAACAGGAATGAGTTCGATGACCCTGCTGTAAAGGACTATAATGAGGTCATACTTGCCATAGTAGTTGCGATTGGGGACCTTTAATGCGTTTTAAAAAGGCAGTGTGCTTTATTCTGGCAGCTCTCTTTATCTTTGCCTCCACAGGCAAGGCAGGGGAGGTCATTGCCGTCATCGTGAATAAAGCCAATCCGATAAACAGCATCAGCGAAGGCGAACTTAAGAAGATATATACGAATAATATCCTGAGCTGGTCTGACGGCACCGCGATAATCATCTATGAACTTTCGGTGCAGGACCCGCTTAGAAATATTTTCTCACAGAGGATACTTGAAAAAGAGGCTGAAAAGGCAGCTGAGGAGTGGGCGCACCTTAAGCTTACCAATCAGGCAAAGAATCCGCCTCTGGCGATGAAGAGCGAGGCCCTGATCATAAGAAAGATATCAAGGGAAAAGGGTGCGATAGGCTATGTTTCCCTTGCTTCGGTAAGGGGCAGCCAGCAGATTAAAATAGTATCAACCTTTGAATGAGCTTCTCAGTCGAAAGCTTTTGTTTCCCTTCAAAACCGTAAGTCCCTTCTTTAAACCCCGTTATCATAATCAAATTCATCGAGTTCCCCTACAGGCCGTTGGAATGTAAAATTGAAAGGGTCTGCGATGAGCCTTCTTGCGGTAACCTTTACGCTCCTTGTGGGTACAGAGAAGGGCAGGCCTATTACAAAGACCCCTGTGCCAAGCGCCAGAGCTACCAGGCCAAGCGGCCTTGTGATTACAAGGTCAAACATTATTGCTGTAGACGAGGGTTTCTCGCGTTCCGGCACGCTCGGCTGAGTCTCGGCATAGGATAGAGTCGAAGTAGCCAGAAATATCATGAGGAAAAGGACAGCAAATAATTTTTTCATACCCCTGCCCCTTCTTAGGTTAGTTACTCAATATAGTAATTATGGATGGTAAATGGAATTTTGCAAGTTTTCAGTTTTTAATTCTGAAACAGCTTGCAGCGCAACAGGCTGGCAATACTTTTTGAGTGAGAGGGTGAGGGGGCCTTAATTACCTACCCTTCCACCAACTGTCTGAAAGACGGATGATAGGGGCCTGCGACTATGGATTCCTCAAGCTCTTTTGTGGGCTGGAGCCCGACCCTTATTACGGTGATAGAGGCATCGTTTAAAAGCTTCATTGCCTGCCTGCAGACAGCCGTCATTTCATTAAGCGTCCAGGGGGCATAGCTGCCGCTCAGATACATCTTGTGCAAAGGCGTGTTTTTTAGAACGATTGTCGGATAGACCCTTACAAAATCCGGCTTAAGGAGTATAACCTTCTCGGTTGTTTCTATGATGGTCTGGGTCGTGTCACCGGGCAGCCCGGGCATAAACTGCAACCCCACCTTGATGCCATGCTCTTTTAAAATCTCTACGGCTTGAATTGTTTGGGCAGATGTGTGTCCCCTGCCTGAGAGCCTTAAAACCTCATCAGACATGGACTGGACGCCAAGCTCTACGATTTCAACTTTGTATTTTTTCAGATAGCAGGCTATTTCTTCTGATATGTAATCAGGACGGGTGGAGAGGCGCAAGCTGTCAAGCCTGCCTGCCTTGATATACTTAGATGCGGCTTTAAGATAATCGTGCTGGATATTTTCAGGCAGTCCCGTAAAGCTTCCGCCGTAGAAGGCGGCCTCTTTCGCGCCAATGCCTTTCCATGTTGAAAGATATGAGTCGATTGTGCCGGTTACTTCTTTTATTGAAGGCAGGTTTACGCTTCCTGTAATGCCTTCCTGGTCGCAGAACACGCACTGGTTAGGGCATCCGCCGAATGGGATGAAGATAGGGATGATGAGCTGTTTTTTACGCCCCATTTAGAATTTTACCGGTTACTTCAGGGAACATTTCCTTTTTGCGCTCCTGCAGCTTTTTCAAAGCCTCTCCCGCGGCGAACTGCTCGGCATCTTTTTTCTTGTTGGCAGACCCGGTCCCAAGCACCTCTCCTGAGATTACTACTTCTACCTCAAAGGTCTTTTTATGCGGCGGGCCGTCCTCCTTCACCAGTCTGTAGAGAGGGGCCTCTTTGAAAAATCTTTGTGTAAGCTCCTGAAGTTTCGGTTTTGAATCAAAATGGCTGTGCTCTATTAAAGTATGATCGATATGGGGTGAGAAGATGGTCTCAATATATAAAAAAGTTTCATGGAATCCGAACTCAAAATAGATTGCGGCCAGAAGCGCCTCAAATACTCCCGCGAGGATTGTTATGTTATCGCTTCCTCCGGAGCTGCGCTCTCCCTTGCCCAAAAGTAGATATTCGTTGAGACATAATTTTTTTGCAAGCCTTGCCAGGGTATGCTTGTTTACCAGCTTTGCCCTGAGCCTTGTCAGTTCGCCTTCGTCTATATCAGGGTATTTTTTATAGAGCAGGTGGCTTATGACATTTGACAGAACGGCGTCACCCAAAAACTCAAGCCGTTCATTTGACTCAGGCGCGGCAAGTATTATGGCCTCTTTCTCATTCAAGAACGACCTGTGTACAAAAACCTTTTGCAGGAGGTCCTTGTTCTTGAATTGCAAGGGCAAGCTCCTGTTAAAATCTTCCAAAATTATCAGCCTTTTCACAGTCCTCCTGCTTTAGCCGCTCTCGGTCTATATCAGCGGCTCACCTATGGCCTCTCCGGTCATGCCGTTCTCATCAAATGAAGAGAGGCGAACATCTACAAGCATATTCCTCAGCTCATTACTGCCTTCGAGGAATACCTGTATGTAATTTCTTGCCCTGCCCTTAAGGAGCCCTGATTTTTTATCCCTTGAGGATTCGACAAGCACTCCTGCCGTCTTGCCTGTAAAATGCCTGTGAAACTCGCAGCGCTTTACGATATCAAGCTCCTTTAACTTTTCGCACCTTGCCTTGATTATATTACCGTTTACCTGATTGAGATAATCGGCCGCTGGCGTGCCCTTTCTCTTTGAGAACGGGAATATGTGGAGATACGAGACAGGCAGTTCTTCAAGAAGAGAGAAAGTGTTCTCAAACTCCGCCTCGCCTTCCCCCGGAAAGCCTGCTATGACATCGACCCCGACTGAAATTTCAGGCACGGATTTAAAGAGGCCTAAGACCCTTTCTGCAAAAAGCTCGCGCGTGTAAGGCCGCTTCATCTTTCTTATGATGTTATTATCTCCGCTTTGCAGCGGCAGGTGTAGATGGTTGCAGACCCGTTTTGCGTCCTTTAAAATATCAATCAGCTCTTCTGTCACTTCATCCGGGTCAAGCGAGCTTATCCTGAAGCGGCAGGGGTAAGCCTTTTTTTCAATCAGCTTTAAAATAGATGTTATGCTTTTTTCTCCGAGATCAGCGCCATACGCGCCAAGATGGATTCCGGTAAGTATTATCTCTTTATAACCGCTCTCAACGAGCGAGTCTATTTCGCGCTCCACTTCCTCAAGCGAAAGGCTCTTTGACGCCCCTCTTGCCTTCGGGATTATGCAGTAAGAGCACTGCCTGTTGCACCCTTCCTGAACTTTAAAGTTTGCCCTTGTCCTGCCGCCTGAGCTTTTAGCCCTTAGAGTGAAAGGAGTGCCTTGCTCGCCTGAGCCTACAAAGGCCTGTGCCTCTGTCTGCCTGCCTCTTGTGATGCACTCAAGCACCTTGCCCTTTTCAGGGTTGCCGAGTATGTAGTCTACTCCTTCGATAAGGCGCACTTCATCAGGGGAGACCTGAGCGTAGCAGCCTGTGACGATTACTACAGCATCAGGGTTAATCTTCCTGACTTTCCTTATAAGCTGGCGAGACTGGTAATCAGTCTTGCCGGTAACTGTGCAGGTGTTTATGATGTAGGCATCCGCGAATGAAGGGAACGGGACAACCTCGATATTTCCATTCCTTAGGATATCTTCAAGGGCGGATGAGTCGTATTGATTTGATTTGCAGCCGAGCGTTGTAATGGAAGCGGATTTGGCTGTCATTTTAGAGCCTCTTCTATCCAGCCCCCGCCAAGCACTTCATCTCCGTCATAAAATACTACGGCCTGGCCCGGTGTGACTGCCTTCTGCCTTTCTTTAAATTCCAATTTTATGCTGCCTTCGTTTGTTATTTTTATCTCAGCCAAAGCGCCTTCATGCCTGTAGCGTATCTTAACAGTTGCGGTCAGGATTCCTGATGCTGCCTTTTCCTTTGCCTCCGGGTTTATCCAGTTGACTTCGTTTGCGGTCAGTCCGCCTGAGTAAAGCCTCTCAAGAGGGCCTACCAGAAGGCGGTTTCTCTCCATATCCAGGTCAAGGACATAGAACGGCCCGCCTGAAAGGTTAAGCCCTTTCCTCTGGCCGATAGTGTAGTTGAAAAGGCCCTTATGCTTTCCAAGGATTTTGCCGTAGATGTCAACGATGTCGCCGTCCTGTGATGAGACCCTTGAAGAGAGGAAATCGGTATAGCTGGGTTCTTCGACAAAGCAGATTTCCTGGCTCTCTTTTTTCTCTGATGTGCGCAGCCCGATTGTCTTGGCGTATGCGCGCACTTGGGGCTTTGTGAGATTTCCTACGGGGAACAGCACCTTTGAGAGCTGCTCCTGAGTCATGGTGAAAAGGAAGTAGCTCTGGTCCTTACCTGTGTCTTTTCCTTTAAGGAGTTTGTAGCCGAAAGGGGCAGGCTCGATTCGGGCGTAGTGGCCCGTTGCGAGATAATCCGCTTCAAGGCCGATAGCCTTTTTAAGGAGTACCTCGAACTTGAGTACCTGATTGCATTTTATGCAGGGATTTGGAGTGGCTCCGCTAAGGTAGCTCTGGACAAAATAGTCCACTACCTCTTTGGAGAAGACTTCTTCGACATTGACCACGTAAAAAGGGATACCGAGCTTGTCGGCAACACTTCTTGCGTCGTAAATATCATCGAGCGAACAGCAGCTTCCGGCAGTCGCCCCTTTGTCGTCTTCTCTTTTGGAGTAATCCCACAGCTGCATGGAGACCCCGATACAGTCAAAGCCCTGTTCTTTTAATATCGCAAGGGCTGTCGAGGAGTCCACGCCGCCGCTCATGGCGACAACGACTCTTTTACTGGACATCTGGATTTAGGTTTTTCCTCCGCATTCATCCGCTAACGGATGCGCTAAGGTCATTTTAATAAAGAATTCGGAATATTTCCATATAAAAAATAAGGGGATAGGAAAAAGGTTGTGAAATCCACCCTTCTTCCTAATCAAGCCGTCATTCCCGAATGTCTCTATCGGGAATCCAGTATTAAAGATAGGAGCGAAGCGCCAAGGCAATCTTTCTTGTGTTTTGCCTTACAAAACCCCGAGGGCGCAAATGGCGAAGCATCCCCTAAGGGAGGAAGGGTGAGCGAGCCGAGGCTGCGGGAGCGTAAGCGACCTAAGAAATGAACCGAGCGGATTGGGGAGGCGCGGGGTGGCGAGCCATTCGCCCAAAAGAGCCCGGCAGGGCGTTAAAGTTAAAACAGCACTGAGCTGACTACATATTTTCTTTCCCTATTCTTGTCTTTAAAGCCTGCCGCTGTGCTTTTCTACTTTTGCGCGCCGGGCCTGCTCCTCGTGGCATTGGCTCCGTTCGCTGTCGCGTTTGTTCGCTAATAGATACTGAAGCCCGCTCTCTCCCGCTCCCTTATGCTCATTTCGCAACGCCCCTTGGCGTGGTGTTTTAAACAAGACAAAATAGAAATACAAATACTTCCCCCTCCCTTGATGGGTGGGGATAAAGGGGAGGGTGATTTAAGTACCAAAAAACAAAAAAGCCCCTGAACCTTTCAGGTTCAGGGGCTTTGAATTAAACTTCAATATTTATTTTGTTTCCAGCTTCTTCCTGTAATCCTCAATAGCCGCATGGAGCGCGTCGGCTGCGAGGTTTGAGCAGTGCATCTTTACGGGCGGCAGGCCGTCAAGGGCCTCGGCTACCGTATTGTTTGAAATCTTCTCAGCGTCATCGAGCCCCTTGCCTTTTACAAGCTCAGTTACCATCGAGCTTGTGGCAATTGCGGCTCCGCAGCCGAAGGTCTTGAATTTAACATCCGTAATTACATTGTTCTCGATCTTGATAGTAAGCTTCATTATATCGCCGCACGCAGGGTTTCCCACCATGCCTGTGCCGCTTGCTTCCTCAATCTCGCCGACATTCCTCGGGTTTGAGAAATGATCCATTACTTTTTCGCTGTACATATCCCTCTCCTTAAAATAACCGTTTTCTTCGGCTTTATACAATCTATTATATCGCTTTTTGCTATTTTTGCTTAAAATTTATGTCCTGCAAAAAGCGGTGACATGCTTCTCATCCTCTCAACTATCGGGGGCATGATCTCGATAAGATAATCGATCTCTTCCACGGTATTTGATTTACCGAGGCTGAACCTGACAGAACCGTGGGCAAGCTCAAGGCTTATGCCCATTGCAACAAGCACATGGGAGGGCTCAAGGCTGCCTGAGGTGCAGGCTGAACCGCTTGAGGCCGCTATGCCCTTCATATCAAGGTTTAAAAGGAGGGACTCGCCCTCGACAAATTCAAAGCTTATGTTTGCGGTATTGGGCAGCCTTTTTTCAGGATGTCCGTTTACATAAACATGCTGTATTTTCTCTTTAAGCCCTGTCTCAAGCCTGTTCCTGAGCATTGAGAGGTGCGCAATCTCCTTATCCAGGTCCCTTATCGCGATTTCAGCGGCCTTGCCAAAACCGATGATGCCGGCGACATTCTCAGTGCCGCCCCTTCTGTTTCTCTCCTGATGTCCGCCGTGGATAAGCGGGGTGAGCCTGACGCCCCTTTTTGCGAACAGTGCGCCTACTCCCTTGGGACCGTATATCTTATGGCCTGATATTGTCAGGAGGTCGACATTTAATTCCTGCACATTGATGGGGATTTTGCCTGCAGCCTGCACAGCGTCAGTGTGGAATGTGATGCCGCGCTCTTTGGCGATTTGGCCTATCTCTTTTATAGGGAACAGTACGCCCGTTTCATTATTGGCGAACATTACAGTTATTAAAATAGTCTTGGGTGTTATCGCAGCCTTAAGCTGTTCAAGGTCGATAAGCCCGTCCTTGTCAACTTCAAGGTATGTAATTTCAAAGCCTTCTTTAGCGAGGTGCTTGCAGGTGCTAAGTATTGCCGGGTGCTCTACTTTTGTGGTGATTATGTGGTTGCCTTTGTCTTTTTTGGCGTAGGCAATGCCCTTTATGGCGTGGTTGTCCGACTCAGTGCCTGAGCTTGTGAAGATAAGCTCAAGAGGGGCGCAGTTTAAGAGCTTGCAGACATTCTCACGGGCATCTTCCACGGCCTTTCTTGTGCCCCTGCCTGCCCAATGAATGCTTGAGGGGTTTCCCCACTGTTCTTTATAAAAGGGAACCATCGCCTCAAATACTTCATCTATGACTGGGGTCGTGGCATTATGGTCAAAATAGATCTTGTTCAAGATACTTCCTCCTTTAGGTCGCTGACTGTGCATATATTTGAAGTTGGTCTTGGTTTGCCGTCATGTATTGCCTTTGCTTCGATGCTTAAGTCTTCTATCGAGACCGAGTTAAGGAATTCGGCTATCTTTTCCGCCAGACACTTCCACACCCTTTGTGTAGTGCATCTTGTGGCCCTGTCGCATCCGCTTGAGTCTTCATCAAGACAGGCAACCGGGTTTAAAGGCTCTTCGACTACGGATATTACATCCCCGACGCTTATCTTTGAGGCTGCCTTGGCAAGCACATAGCCGCCGCCCGGCCCCCGTACGCTTTTTACTATCTTTCCCTTGCGGAGCTTTACAAAAAGCTGCTCAAGATAAGAGAGCGAGATGCCTTCTTCGGTTGATATATCCTTAAGAGTTACAGGCTTTTCACCGGAATGGCAGGCAAGATTGACCATTGCCCTTACAGCGTACTGTCCTTTAGTCGATAGCCTCAATTCTACTCCTTTTTTGGCTAAAAAAGAAAAAGACCCATGCCCCCAGGGGCATGAGAATCCTTCTCTGTATAATGTTCAATCTATTATACCTTATCAATTTTGTCAAGTATTGTTTTTACGATAAAAAAGGTTTAAACAAGCTTTGTAGCTGAAAAAAACAAAAAATCTAACCGCTTGGTGTAGACATAAGTATAAGATTTTGCTATAATTATTCGAGGTTGAGACATATGGATAATAAAAAATACGCATTCATTACAGAAAAAGATTTTAAAGGTCTTGTTACCGGTCTTATCAAGGAATATAAGGTATTCGGGACCATAAAAAAAGACGGTTTTCCGGCTTTTGCCGGTATTACCTCATTTGACGAACTCGAGCTTTTCCAGTCTCCCACCCACCTCTCGGCAAAAGAATTCCTTTTCCCGCAGAGGGAAACACTCCTTAAATTCAATATTCAGAATAAGACCCATGAGCCTGTGATAGAATCAGGGGAACAGGTCATTATAGGCATGCATTCCTGCGACATTCACGCGCTTACGCTCATGGACAGGGTCTTTGCCGCAGGCACGCCTGACCCGAACTATCTTTCAAGGAGAGCCAAGACCATTATAATAGGAACGGAATGTTTTCCCGATAAGTTCTGTTTCTGCAAGAGCGTGGGCACAATGACTGTGGAGGAGGGCTTTGACATCTTCCTTCATAAGCTGAAAAAAGGCTTTCTTGTGAGGACAGGGTCTGTAAAAGGTGAGGAGATACTTTCAAGGCTTACAAAATCCCGCCCTGCCGCCTTCAAAGAGATAAAAGAGGTTGAGGCTCTTCAAAAGGTAAAAGAGGGCTCCTTTATTACGACTTTGGATGCCCCTGCCGAGGAGCTTCCGGGCATTTACGAAAAGAGCGATAACAGCCCTGTCTGGGACAGGATTGGGGCTATTTGCTACGGGTGCGGCTCGTGCAACCATGTTTGCCCCACATGCTACTGCTTTGATATCAAAGATGAGGTAAAGGCAAATCTTAAAGAAGGCGAGCGCGTAAGGGTTTGGGACGGCTGCATGGTTGAGGACTTTGCCAAGGTAGCGGGCGACCACAACTTCAGGGGTTTGAGGGCAAACAGGCTTAAGCACCGTTTTAACAGGAAATTCAGATATTTAACCGGCAAATTCGACGCCCTCTTCTGTGTCGGTTGCGGACGCTGTTCAAGGACATGCCTTGTAAACATCAATATCGCGGAAATAACAAATGAACTTATACGAGAACATAATAAAAAATAATAATCATACAGAGACGCCCTCTCCATATGTGCCTGTCATGGGCACGGTTGAACGGGTAACGAGGGTTACGGAGCACGAGAGGCTCTTTGTAATCGCCCCTTCAAACAAAGAGCTGCTCAATTACTGTCCGGGCCAGTTCTACATGGTCGGGCTGCCGGGCTATGGCGAGGCCCCTATCTCAATCACATCAGGGCCGGGGCAGGAGAAGGAATTCGAGTTTTGCATAAGGGCTGTGGGCAATGTGACAAATGCCCTGCACAGGCTCAGGAAAGGCGATACTGTCTTTATCAGGGGGCCTTTTGGCACAGGCTTTAATCTGGAAGAGATGAAAGGCAAGGACATATTATTTGTTGCCGGAGGTATCGGCATAGTTCCCATGCGCTCTCTCATTAAGGCAGTTCTTAACGATACAAAAAGCTATGGCAGGCTCTCGCTTATATACGGCTCAAGAAACCCTGATGACATCCTCTACAAAGAAGAATTTGAGGAGTGGAAGGCAAAAGGGCTTGATATGCGCCTTACGGTCGATAAGCCCCACCCGACCTGGAAGGGCAATGTCGGGGTCGTCACCACCCTTATTCCAAAGATAGAAGTTGACCCTGCAAGGACAATCGGCGTGATTATCGGCCCGCCTGTGATGTATAAATTTGTAATCCTCTCATTCAGGGATAAAAAGATAACGGATGATAAGATTTTCGTATCGCTTGAAAGAAGGATGAAGTGCGGGGTAGGCAAGTGCGGACATTGCCAGATAAACAGTTCCTATGTGTGTCAGGAAGGCCCTGTTTACAGGCTTAAAGACCTGCACAGTTTGCCTGAAGCGATATAAATATTAATTAAAATATAAAATCAAAAACGGCTGTCGAGAAATTCGGCAGCCGTTTTTTGATATGGACGCCCTGAGCCGTCATTGCGAACGGAGCGAAGCAATCCTTTTATTTATTCCCCTCACTTCTACCCTCTCAAACTGTCCAATAGATTGCTTCGGGCTTAACGCCCTCGCAATGACGACATCTCACCCGTTTCCCGAATGTCACTATCGGGAATTTACTTTTAAAATACTGGATTCCCGCTTTCGCGGGAATGACAATTCTAAACCTGTCATTGCGAGCGGAGCGAAGCAATCCTTTTATTTATTCCCCTCACTTCTACCCTCTCAAACTGTCAAATAGATTGCTTCGGGCTTAACGCCCTTGCAATGACGACATCTCACCCGTCATTCCCGAATGTCACTATCGGGAATTGACAATTCTAAACCAGTCATTGCGAGCGAAGCGAGGCAATCCTGTTATTTATTCCCCTTACTTCTACCCTCTCAAACTGTCAAATAGATTGCTTCGGGCTTAACGCCCTTGCAATGACGACATCTCACCCGTCATTCCCGAATGTCACTATCGGGAATCTACTTTTAAAATACTGGATTCCCGCTTTCGCGGGAATGACAATTCTAAACCAGTCATTGCGAGCGAAGCGAGGCAATCTGTTTTATTTACTCCCGCCTACGCCTCTCTCCCTGTCTGTATCTTAAACTCCCTCCAGACATAATCGAGGCCTGAATACACGGTAACAACCGCAGTTACGAGTGTAAGCCAGTCAAGGCCGAAGTTGAAGGGGATAAGCATGGCGTAGATTACTGTGGTTATCTGGAGGGCTGTAGTGAGCTTGCCGAAGAAAGACGGGGAGATGATGACCTTTTTACCTGCGCCTTTTAATGTGAAAAAGCCGGTAAGGATAACGGCATCCCTTACGATTACAGGAACGCACAGCCATATCGGGAGAAACCCTTTAAGAGTAAGCGAGAGGTAAGCGGTAACAAGCAGGAGCTTGTCCGCGAACGGGTCCATGTGGGCGCCGAATTCCGTTCTCTGGTTGTAAGTGCGTGCGATAAAGCCGTCTATGCCGTCTGTAATGCCTGCGATGGCGAAGACGATTGTTGCATAGAAGAGCTGGTTTTCAAGGACGAGCAGCAGGAATACCGGAACAAGCAGTATCCTGAATATAGTCAATATGTTTGGAACATTCAAGACCATATATTATGGCAGCCATTGGAAATATGACTTCTGTTCCTTTTGATATTCTCTTGGTGGCAGGGTTGCGAATACCGCGTCTATAAGCCTCTGTATCCGTGGTTCATAAGCCTGGTGCAGGGCAAGCTCAATGGTCTTTTTCTCAAGCCTTAAGTCTGATTCTTTTGTGGTGTATTCCGCCTCCCAGAGCTTAACGCCGGTTGCCGAATACATCTCAAACCTTGCGTCCATCTTAAGGGCGGTATATGTGGCGAACCTGTCCTTATCCCACTCTTTTATCTGGATATAGAGTATAGCATCAGTTCCGAAATGGTTGGCTACATCCCCGTAGGATTTCCCTTCAAACCACGATCTTCCTATGCCTTGATATTTTTCATCGACGCTTTCAAGCGGAAGGACTTGATAGTTAAGGTTCCTTAACTTCTGGTACGACATCACCCTGAACTTATCGCTTATGTCCCGGTATTCCTTATTTGCGGTATCCCTGTAGACAATGGGCATGATGGCGACTGTCTTTGGGCTCAGAGAGCTGTACTCGTTAGAGACAGTATGCTTAACGAGATTGCCGCAGCCCGTGATGAATACAAAAAAGAAGAGAATTGTGATTAATTTTTTCATTTTATCAGGAAACAGGTTTTGGGGAGGCCTTTATGATGATTACCTGCGGCCCGCCCGGAAAGACAACGAATTTGTCTTCTACCTCTTTTGAGATCCTTTCTAATAATGTCTGCCCGCTGCCCGAGGCCTTTGCCAGAAGAACGATTCTACCCTTATAAAATGAGTCATAGGAGATGTCCTTTATCATGGCTATTTTGCCAAGGGCGGCAAGGAGCGTCCTGTAAGTCTCGTAATCAGTTATATCTACAAGGTTTATTGTTACAATCGAAGTGGACTCCGCACCTGATGTGATGCTGTTCAGTGCGGTCCTTAGCTGTTCTGCGTTTATAGAGGCCTCTATCCATATGTGATAGACCTCAAGGCCTGTGGCGTTCTCCCCCTCAGGCACTTCCAGTCCGGCAGGAGAATCCATGTGTGTGACCCAGCCCTCTGAAAGCACTTTATAATTGAGCACATACGAACGGGGGCTTGAGGTGATGTTGGCCTCTGTCAATGCCTTGTTGGCGTCTATCGAGTCCTTGTGCATGATGGACTTGAGCGCGTCTGAAACGGCATTTTGCAATGCTTTGTCTATTGCGATGCGCTTGACCTCTGCGGCATCATCCACCCGTGAGGCAGTGCCTTCAGCCTTTATCGTGATGATATCTTCGGCAAAGGCGCTAAAAGGCAGTATCAGGGCTATGAGAATGTAGATTATTGCTAATTTTGTTTTCAACTCAGGAATTCCTTTACAAGGTTGATTATATCCTTTTTCCCGTCAGGATGAAACCATCTTATTTCATTATCTTTTTTAAACCAGGTAATCTGCCTTTTGGCATAATGCCGCGTGTTCTTCTTAAGTTCCTCCACGGCTTTCTCAAGATTATATTCACCTGCGATAAAATTGCACATTTCTTTATAACCCAAAGCGCACATCGGCTTCAAGCATGATGAGTAGCCCATCCCAAGAAGCCGCCTTGTCTCTTCCAATAGTCCCTCTTCCATCATCCTGTCGACTCGCCGTTCGATATCCCTGTAAAGGGAATCCCTTTCCTTGATGAGCCCTATTTTCAAGGTCTCAAACGGCTCTTCGGAAAAGCCATGCTCTCTCTGAAAGTCCGACATGGTCTTGCCTGAGATATTATACACCTCAAGCGCGCGGATTACCCGTATAAGGTTATTGGGGTGGATGGTTGAGGCTGATATTGGGTCAACTTCCTTTAGTTTTTCGTAGATGTACTCTTTTCCCTTTGTTTTCGCCTCTTCCATGAGGTTTTGCCTTATGGAGGCGTCCGAGGCAGGGCCTTCAAAAAGCCCTTGGGTCAGCGCCTTCACATAAAGCCCTGTGCCACCTGCCACAAAAATGTTTTTGCCCCTTGAGCTGATTTCTTCGATTTTAGCGGAGGCGTCCTTTTTATACCGCGCGGCGGTGTAGTCCTCATCAGGGTTGACTATATCAATGAGATGATGGGCAGCATTTGCCCTCTGCTCCCTTGTGGGCTTGGCAGTGCCGATGTCCATGTATCTATAAATCTGCATGGAATCAGCGCTGACAATCTCACCGTTAAAAAGAGTTGAGAGCTCTACGGCAAGGTCGCTCTTGCCTGTGGCTGTCGGTCCGACTATGAGGATAAGTTTGGTTTTAGGCATAAAAGAGTTTATTTTTGGTGGGCGCAGCCCACCCTACAAGTTTATATTTGCACCCCACCTATCAAACCAAAACCCCATTGATTTTACAACAAGTTATGCTTGGGAAAGGAGATTTAGGCGGCAATAAGGCGGATTAAGGTAAGCTCCGGCGGGCAGTTTATGCGTACGGGTATCATCACGACCCCGACCCCTCTGGAAACATAGGTCTGGCTCTCCCCGTTCTGAACAAGCCCCCCTGAATATTTCTGCCCATAGCTTGAGGGGACGATAGGGGCGTAGCCAAAAGGAAGTCTGACCTGGCCGCCGTGGGTGTGGCCTGAAAGCACAAGGTCAACCCTCTCTTGCTTTGAAACAAACTCCGAATAATCAGGATGATGGGAGAGAACGACCCTTGGGATTTCCCTGTCAACTCCCTTTAAGGCAAGGGCAATATCAGGAGAATCTTCCCAGAAATCCTTTACGCCGGCGATGCACAGGGCGCTACCGCCCTTTTCAATAAGCCTGTGAGCGTTTTCAAGCAGCGGTATGTTGTGGGATTCAATGACTTTTGCCGCGTATTCTTTACCGATGAAGTGGTCATGGTTGCCGAGTATGGATATTATCCCGTGCTTTGCCTTTAGGGAGCTTAAGCTTTTTATCACAGGCTCCATGTACTTCTTTTCTTCATCGATATAGTCGCCTGTAAGTACCGTAAGGTCGGGTTTCAGGTTGTTGGCGGTCTTAACAACATTATCGATGTATTCAAGCCCGACAATGGGGCTGTGGTGTATGTCCGTAATCTGGCAGATGGTAAAGTTATTGAACTCAGGGGCAAGCCCCTTTATCTTTACAGGCACTTCTTCGACTTTTATCTTTCTGGGCTCTATCACGAAACCCTCAAGCATCAGCGCGCCGCCCAGAAGTACCCCGCTTTTAAAAAAAGCTCTCCTTGAGATCACTTAAACCTCACCTTTTAAACATCACTTCTATCTCGCTTCTCGTAAATTTTTTGATTACAGGCCTGCCGTGAGGGCAGTGCCCCGCAAAATCTATCTTAACCATCTCCCTTATAAGGGCGTTTCCCTCTTCCCTTGTAAGCGGTCTCGGCCCCCTGATAACGCTGTGGCAGGCTATCCTCATAAGGGCCTCCTCAATCCTGTCTTCAACCCTTGACGAGCCGCCTACTGAGGAGAGTTCTTCAGCCAAATCTCTTATAAGAGTACCGCAGCTTTTTGCTGAAAGCAAATCAGGCACAGACTTTAAAAGGAATGTCTCGCCGCCTGTCTTTATGGAAGGCCCGAAGGGCATTATCTCAAATCCAAGCCTGTCCAGATAATCCATTGATTCGTTTATCGAATCCCGTTCTTCGGGTGTGGTCTCAATGCGCTCAGGCAACAGAAGCATCTGCCGTTTTATCTTTGCTTCCATGAACTGCTTTTTAAGCCTCTCAAATGCGCTTCTTTCTGCCGCGCCGTGCTGGTCTATCAAATAAAGCTCGCCCCCGTTTGCCTTTGACTGGGCCAGTAAAAATTCGCCCCAGACCTGCCCGATTGTATCAAGCTCAAGCAGTTCAGGGTTTTTGACTTCTTCAGTATCCCGGTGGAACTCAAGCCGTCTTTCAACAGGCTCATCAAAATAAAAAGGGGCAGTCTCGGCGGCAAAAGATTCTTTTGATTGCGACACAGGGTAGCTTAAGTTATTGCCGTAAACAGGACGGCTTGAATACGAAATAGAAGGGGCGGCTTTTGAAGGCAAAAGCCCTGTTGAGAGAGCCCCTCTGATTGCGTATTTGACGCTGTCGTAGATGAATCTGGTGTTTTTAAACCGTACTTCGCTCTTGGTGGGGTGGATGTTTACATCTACATCCTCAAAGGGAATAATAAGGTCAAGCACAGCGAAGGGGTATCTTGAGTCGATTATCGACCCATATCCGTCAATTATAGCACGGTTTACGCCTTTGTCACGGATGGCGCGCCCGTTCACATAGGTATAGATTCCCTTGCTTGTAGGGAATGTCAGGTCAGGGGAGCTGATAAAGCCTGTCAGGTGAGGGGATTTTACCTCAATAAGGCTCTTTATGACCTCAATGCCGAATAAGTCCGCAATCCTTTGTTTCAGAGTGCCTGGTGCGGTCTCAAGGGCCCTGCCTGAGCCGTGTATTATCTTAAACCTCTTATCAGGGTTGATTAGCGCAATCTTTTTAAATACATCAAGTATCTTTCCGTACTCGGACTCATTTGACCTTAGGAATTTAAGCCTTGCGGGTGTGTTGAAGAAGAGGTCTTTTACCTCGATGGAGGTGCCTTCAGGCGTACCGTCTTCGGATACCTCAGGGGTTGTGGAGCCTTCTATGACAACCATTGTGCCGGAGATATCCTCAGGACGCCTTGTCTTTAAGGTAACTCTGGCAATGGATGAAATGCTTGAGAGCGCTTCACCCCTGAACCCCATTGTCCTGATGGAATAAAGGTCGTCTTCGCTTGATATTTTGGAAGTGGCATGGCGGTAGAACGCAAGAGGGGCGTCTTCTTTTGAGATGCCGTGGCCGTTGTCAACGATGCGGATAAGCCTTTTGCCGCCCTCGATGATATGTACGGAGATGGAGGTAGCCCCTGCGTCAAGGGCGTTTTCCATCAGCTCCTTTACGACCGAGGCAGGTCTTTCTACGACCTCGCCTGCGGCAATTTTAGAGGCAAGCAGCTCATCAAGTATCTTTATCTTAGCCATTTACAAATTTCCTGCTTATAAGAACCTGCTTAACGGGCATTGTTCGCAGAGCGGTTTTTTTGTTTTACAGTAATCTTTGCCAAGCCTTACTATCAAGGCATGGTATTCGTTGAACATGGTCAGGTCTTTCGGGAGGTTATCCATAAAGACCGCCTTCATCTCTTCGTAGCTGATATCTTCGCCTACAAACCCGTGCCTTGAAAAGACCCTCTTTGTATAGGCATCTACCACAAATTCAGGGTAAGAGGCGGCGTAGAGGATTATGGAGTCAGCTGTTTCAGGGCCGATGCCGTTTATCCCAAGCAGTTCCTGCCTTAAGGAGGCGGCGTTTTTCCTGAAAAGCCTCTCAAGGCTTCCGTTATAATTATCAAAAAGATGGTTTATGAAGTGCTTAAGGCGTTTTGCCTTTATGTTGAAGTACCCTGCCGGCCTGATTAGCCCGGCAAGCTCAGTATGTTCAATGCGGTGCATCTTCTCAGGCGTAAGAAGCCCCTTTGCCTTGAGGTTCTTTATTGCCTTCTCGACATTTGTCCAAGCGGTATTCTGTGTAAGGATTGCCCCGATTATTATCTCGAAGCGGGTATCTCCGGGCCACCATCCCTGTGGCCCGAAAGATTTGAATAGACTATTGTAGAAATCCAACAGTGATGAGGGGATGTCTTTTTTCTTCAAAGCGCGCATACTGAATGCCAAAAATCCCCGCCATTTTGGGCGTGGTTTTAATTACAGGTTTTTAAGGCGTTCCACTTCCCTTTCGGTCAGCATCCTGTACTGGCCGGGCTCAAGGCTTCCAAGCTTTATTCCAGCGAACTCAACTCTCTTAAGCTTTATGACAGGGTGTCCTATTGCCTGACACATCCTTTTGACAAGCCTGTTCCTGCCCTCTATTACGGTAATCTCTATCCAGGAGTTCTCCTGAGTTTCCTTTACAAACCTTGCCCTTGCAGGCAGAGTCCTTCCGTCCTCAAGGTAAACCCCGCGTTCCAGCTTCTCAATGTCTTCCCTCTTAGGCACATCCTTGACCTTTACAAGGTACTTTTTAGGGACTTTGAAGTTCGGGTGGATGAGCTTGTTTGAAAGCTCGCCGTCATTGGTAAGAAGTATTACCCCTTCGGCATCATAGTCCAGCCTGCCAATGGGATAAACCCTTTCCTTTGTATTGACAAGGTCGGTCACTACCTGCCTGTGAAGCGGGTCAGTAACCGCGCTGATGCAATCCTTTGGCTTATTTAAAAGTATATAGACCTTTGGCCCTTTGAACGAAATGAGCTTTCCGTCAACCGCTATCCTGTCCTTGAACGGGTCTGCTTTTGCCCCGACCTCAGTAACAGTATGGTTGTTTACGGTTACTCTGCCCTGAGTTACAAGCTCCTCTGCCTTTCTTCTGGATGTGATACCGGCAGCGGAGATGATCTTTTGAAGCCTTTCCTCATGCCCTTCCTCCAGATGGCGTGCAGGCTGTGGGGTTTTAGACCTTCTCGGCCTTGCTGGCCTCTGGGGCCTTTCCGACCACTTGGGCTTATCTGAACCCTCAGGTCTTTCAGGCCTTTCAGTCCCTTCAAAACGCTTCGGTCTTTCAGGCCTTTCTGACCTCTCAAACCTCTTAGGCCTTTCGCTTCTTTCCGATCTCTCAGGCCTCTCAAACCTTTGCGGCCTTTCGGGCCTTTCGGTTCTATTTGGCTTGTCAGTTCCTTCAAAACGCTTCGGTCTTACAGGCCTTTCCGACCTCTCAAACCTCTTAGGCCTTTCGCTTCTTTCAGATCTCTCAGGTCTCTCAAACCTTTGCGGCCTTTCCCGTCTTTCGGTTCTCTCGGATGACGACCAATCAAACTTTTTCTTTATCTGGTCTGTCCTCTCCCTCGTCTCCGATTCCTTCCTCGGGTATCTCCTCGGAGCGTCCTGTGAGGCTCTCTCGTCCTTCTTCCAAGGCTTCTTCCTCAGTTCCTTCTGTGAGGTCTTCCCCTCCGGCCTCCAGACCAGAGTCCTCTCCCTCGTCTCCGATTCCTTCTTCGGGTATCTCTTCGCAGTGTCCTGTGAGGTCCTCTTCTCCCTGTTCCAGGATTGGTTCTTCTCCGAGTCCCTCCGGGTAGTCCTCTCCTCCGGCTTCCAGGACTGAGTCCCCTCCCTCGTCTCCGAGTTCCTCCTCGGATATCTCTTCGGAGCTTCCTCTGAGGGGTTCTCCTCCCTCTTCTTCCAAGGCTGGCTCCTGATGTTCTTCTTCATATCCATCCGGGAAGTCTTCTCCTCCGGCCTCCAGGACTGAGTCTTCTCCCTCGTCTCTGATTGCCTCCTGGGACGGCCTTCCCTGTTCGGACGACCTTCCGTTCTCGGACGGTCCTCCCTCCTGTTCCTGTTCTCCTGCGCCCTCTTCTGATTCGGGCGGGTTTTGGGCGGCATTTTCTTCCTCCATTTTCTGTAAATCTTTAAGGCTCGGCAGGCACGAGAGGTCTTTAAGATCAAATGTTTCCAGGAATTCCCTTGTAGTGCCGTAAACCACTGGCCTGCCGGGGACTTCCCTTCTGCCTACTATTTTTATGAATCTCTTCTCCATAAGGGTAGCAAGGACTCCACCTGAGTCCACGCCTCTTATGGCTTCAAGCTCACCCCTTGTAAGGGGCTGCTTGTATGCAATGATAGCAAGGCTTTCCATTGCCGCCTTGCTTATCTTCTGTGCGCCTATTTTAAAGAACTTCCGCAGCCACGGCGCGAACTCCGGGTTTGTCCTGAACTGGTAACCCCCGGCAACCTCTTCTATCAAAAAGCCACCGCTTCTGGCTTTATAGTCCTCAATCAGTTCCGCTAACGCTTCCTTTATTATTTGCCTGTCCTCGCCTTCAAGCACATTGGCGAGCTTCTCAAAGCTGATTGCGCTGTCCGCGGCAAAGATAAGGGATTCCAATACAGGCTTAAGACTGATTTTATCCAGCATAGGCTCTAAGTTCTTCCTTTACCCGTTATTTTCGGATTCTGTAGTAGTGGGCTCTGCGGCAAGCTCCGCTGCTTGTTCCTGTTCGGCATTCTCCTGCGGAGCGGGCAGATAGACTCTTATTACACCGTCATCTGTCTGGTGGATCTTTATCATGGTGAGCTTCGCAAGCTCAAGAATGGCAAGGAATGTAACTACAATTTCGCCTTTTGTTGAACCTTCGGCAAATAAAGCGGTAAATGTGGAACTTTTCAGGGTGTTGAGGTGCTCCATTATATCATTTATCTTATCCGCTATCTTAAACCGCTCAGAGGTAAGCTCAATCTTTCTCTCTTTAGGGGCTTTGGCAAGGACATCCTTCAAAGCCTCCATGAGGTCAAAGACAGAAACGCTCATGAATCCTGCCCCTTCCTCAAGCTCTTCTACAGGTATTTCAGAGCCCCTTGGGAATACATCTCTTCCGAGCACTACTCTTTCCCCAAGCTCTTTGGCAGCTTCTTTATACCTCTGGTACTCAAGGAGCCTCCTGACAAGCTCTTCCCTCGGGTCTGCCCCTTCTTCTTCCTCTTCTGGGGCTTCCTCATCCACGGGCAGCAGCATCTTGCTCTTGATATGCACAAGGCTCGCCGCCATTACGAGGAACTCACCCGCAAAATCAAGGTTCATCTCTTTCATCAGCTCAATATACTGAAGGTACTGCTCTGTAATGACAGCTACGGGAATATCGTAGATATCCACCTCGTTCTTCTTTATAAGATGAAGAAGGAGGTCAAGAGGGCCTTCGAATATATCGAGTTTGATATTATAGAACATTGCTTTATTCAAGCCCCATAGCGGCTCTTACCTGCTTCATGGTCTGATTGGCGACTTCAGAAGCTTTTACCGCACCCTGCTTAAGTATTGACCATACAAGCTCAGGGTCTTTTTCAAGCTCTTTGCGCCTTTTCTGTATAGGTTCTATATTGGCAAGCACCTTAGGTATAACGGATTTTTTGCACTCGGTGCAGCCTATGAGCGCCTTTGTGCAGCCTTCCCTGACCCATTCGATTGTTTTTTCATCAGAATAAAGGTTATGGAATGTAAGGAAGAACGGGCAGACATCAGGGCTTCCGGCATCTGTCCTTCTTTTTCTGGCAGTATCCGTCATCATGTAAAGAATCTTCTTTTCAATCTCTTCCGGCGTGTCAGAAAGAAAGATTGCGTTATTATAGCTCTTGCTCATCTTCCTGCCGTCAGTTCCCAGCACCTTGGGAATAGAGGTAAGAAGCGTCTGCGGTTCAGGGAATACCTCCCCGTAGAAGTAGTTAAACCTTCTGGTAATCTCCCTTGAAAGCTCAAGGTGAGGGGCCTGGTCTATACCTACAGGCACTTTATTTGCCTTATAGATTATGATATCCGCTGTCTGCAGCACAGGGTAGCCGAGAAAACCGTATGTATGGAGGTCTTTATCCTTTATCTCCTGAATCTGTTCCTTGTAAGTAGGGTTTCTCTCAAGCCAGGGCAGTGGGGTTATCATGGACAGGAGCACATTAAGCTCCGCATGTTCCTTAATGGCAGACTGGCGGAAAATCGTTGATTTTGCCGGGTCTATGCCCACGGCGAGCCAGTCCAGCACCATCTGCCTTACATTCTCCTTGATGCCTGAGGGGTTTGCGTAATCGGTAGTAAGGGCGTGCCAGTCAGCTACGAAGAAGAAACACTCGTACTCCTCCTGAAGCTTTAGCCAATTGGCAAGAACCCCGTGATAATGGCCAAAATGCAGTTTACCTGTCGGCCTCATTCCGCTTAAAACTCGGGCCTGCGACATTTACAAAATACCTCCCGTAAGAAGACCCACTAATAGAAATACTATCGGTGAGATGAACTTGTTCAGAACTCCTGAGACTATAAGGACCAAAAGTATTATGAAGCCGTATTGTTCAAGTCTTGCGTATGCGAATGCCTTTGCCGGGGGAAGCAGGTTTGCCAAAACCTTGCTGCCGTCAAGCGGAGGCACAGGCACAAGATTAAATACCGCAAGCGAGACATTCATCAGCACGCTGTACTCTATCATCACGAAAAGCGGGTTATAAACACCCGGCATGCTGACGCCGAAAGTTGGCTCCGCCAATATAAAAAGCTTGTAAGCAAGCGCTGAGATGGCCGCAAGGAAAAGATTGGCCAACGGGCCTGCAAGCGCAATCCACATGAGAGACTTTGAGATATTCTTAAGGTTTCTCGGGTTTATGGGAACGGGTTTTGCCCATCCGAATAAGCCTGAGAAGAAGAGCATCAAAGTACCTACAAGGTCAAGGTGCTTTAAAGGGTTTAAACTAACCCTGCCGAGCATCTTTGCCGTGGGGTCTCCAAGCCTGTACGCTACCCATGCATGCGCGCACTCATGAATGGTAAGGGCGAGCAGAATAGGGGGCGCTGTCAGAAGCAATCTTTGGAAATACTCTTGGAACATAATAATACACCTATAACTTTTAAGTTTATCAGATAGTTCACCGCAAGGTCAACGCAAATCTTGGAGGGGTAAATTGGCGTTTAATAATTAATATATACAGGGATTTTCATTGTAGAGGGAAAGTGAAAAGGTGATTTAAAAGTGGTTTTGAGGAGAAAATGTGAGATTTAATGAGGTAAAAACTAAGCTCCCCTCCCTTGATGGGAGGGGATAAAGGGGAGGGTGAAAGTGAAAAAACCTCACTCCAGCCCTCTCTCTCGTCAGTCGTCATTCCCGAATGTCTCTATCGGGAATCTACTTAAAAATACTGGATTCCCGCTTTCGCGGGAATGACAGATTATGGAATAATCTATCTGTGAGAACAGAGCGAAGCAATCTATTTTCTTCACCTCCTGCGCCATCGGGGGTTTTAAGAACAAAAACTAAATTCTTTTATTCTGATTTTAGATCTTGTCTTGTTTTTAAAACACCACACCAAGGGGCATTGCGTAGAGAGCATAAAGGAGAGGAAGAGAGCGGGAATTAGTATCTGTTAGCGAACGGAGTCCAATGCCCCGAGGAGCGAACCCGCTGTTCGCAAAAGTAAAATAGCAGAAGCGTTAATAGGCAGAGGAGTTGATGAGTTTGCTTCTCGCAACTGGCCAAGCAGTCGTCATTGCGTACTTGAAGTAATCTGTCTTTGCTGGGAGGAAATAAAGGGGAGGGTGATGCAGTCAGTGCAGGGATTTCAGCCCTGAGCAACCCGCTTTTATTTAGCCTTCTTCTCAGCCTTCCTGTTTTTTTTCCATTTTACGTAAGTCTTTACAAACTCCTCTTCGTCTTCCTTTGTATGTATCTCCCCATCAAGCCGCTTTTTAAAAAGCGTTCTGAATATCTCTCCCATGATAGGGCCTTCTTCAATCCCAAGCTTTTTTAAGTCCGCTCCCTTTAGCATTGTCTCAGTGTATCTCAGCTTCGCTATGAAAATTGAAAGCGCCTTTTTCACATTCTCATTCTGAGTACGGGCAAGGAGGTAGATATGGATTTCAAGGGGCAGAGGCTTGAGCAGTTCATAGATATCGCTGTTCTTTTTTACCATCCCTGAATTCAGGCGGTTCAATGCCTTGATGCCGTCAATCCTTGAATTAAGGACGAAGAGCCTCTTTTTACCTGATATCAGAAGCCTTTTTACAAGCGAGCTTAGCTCGGATTCCGTCAGCGGGTCAGTTAGCGCGAGGAACAAGACAAGCCATTCCTCGACAGGCTCTCCCGTAAACAGGAGCTTGTACCATGTAAGCGCCTCTTTTGCCCTTTCAAAGAAAAGCTCACGGTCAATATCCCATGTGATGCTTTTGTGAATGAGCTTAAGGAGGCCAAGCTCATTGAGTTTCCTGATGGATTTGACGGCAGTCTCTTCTTCAAGGATATTTTTAAGCTCTTCAAACAGCCTTGCGCCTGAAAGCTGTCTGAAAGAATCAAGCTTTACAGAGTTTTTGATAAGGTTTAAGGTATGCTTTCCTATCCTGAAATCAAACTTCTCGGAGAACCTTACTGCCCTGAGCATCCTTGTGGGGTCTTCGACAAAGCTTAAATTATGAAGCACCCGTATGGTCTTTTCCTTTAAATCCTTCTGCGCCCCGAAAAAGTCTATAAGCTCTCCGAAGCCTTCGGGGTTAAGGGCTATCGCAAGGGTATTTATGATGAAATCGCGCCTGTAGAGGTCGAGCTTCAGTGACGACTGCTCAATGGTAGGCAGCGCGCCCGGCTTTTCATAGTATTCGAGGCGTGCCGTGGCGATATCTATCTTAAACCCGTCCGGGAATATGAGTACAGCTGTCCTGAACCTGTGGTGCGGGCGTACCCGAAGTTCCCTTCTCTTGGCAAACTCATGGGCAAATACTATCCCGTCCCCGCCTTCTATCACTATATCAATATCGAGGTTATCCCTTCTTAATATTAAATCCCTTACAAATCCGCCTACGGCGTATGCCTTACAGCCAAGCTCTTCGGCAATCTCCCCGGCCTCTTTGAGTATCTCGATTACCCATTCAGGCAGCCTCTCCTTCATGTGCTTTGAGAGGTATCTTACTTTTTTCGGCGCTCCTTCTGTGCTTTCCCTCAACTCATCCTGCAATAGCTTGAGCAAATCCGTTCTTGTGATTACGCCGACAACCTTTTTATCTCTTATGACAGGCAGCAGCCTCTGGCCGTGCCCGATTACCTTTTCCCGTATCTCATCAATGGATGTGTCCGCATTTACCCATTCGACCTCTGTTGTCATGTAATCGCTTACAGGGGCTGAGCCAAGCCCGTGATAGACTGCCTTATCGCAGACCTGCCTTGTGATTACCCCGTGTATCTCGCTGTCCTCTACAACGGGAGCGGCGTTTATATTGTACCTTCTCATAAGGTCAACCGCCTGCCTGAGCGTTGTAGCGGCAGGCACAGTTATGGGAGGATAAGACATTATGTCGGAGGCGTTTCTCCTTGGGGCGATTGTCTTTCGTAAGATAGAGAGTAGCTTTTCCTTTGCCTCGATAAGGGTTACTCCCTTAAGGGTGGCTGATGCGGCGTTAGGGTGCCCTCCGCCTCCGATTGCGCGCGCCACCTTGCCAACATCTACTTCAGGGGTCTTTGAGCGCGCTATCAGGTGCACCCTGTCCTCAGAGTCCACAAGCAGGAAAAGGCAGTTCATGCCCTCGATGTCCCGTATCTTATGCGCAAGGATGGAAATATCACCCACATATCTTTCAATATATCCTTCAGCTATTACAACTTCCACTCCTCCGATGATGTACTTTGTCTCTGAGTGGAGAAAATCATTGAGCAGTGAGACTTCCTCAGGGGTAAGCTCTTTTCTTAAAAGGTCCGATACAACGGTTAAGTTCGCGCCGTTTGAAAGGAGAAATGCCGCGGCCTCGTAGTCTTTTACTGTTGTTCCCGGATAGGTTAGAAAACCGGTATCTTCATATATGCCTGCCATCAGTATCGTTGCTTCATCCGGGGTAAGGCTTAACCCTCTGTCTCTGATAACAAGCGTAAGCACGGAGGTACACGCCCCGTAAGGCGCAATGACCTCAACTGAGCCCTTCACCACATCGCCTGTAGAGGGATGGTGGTCGTAGATGTGGATATCGATATCTTTTTTGCAGACCGCTTCGGCAAAGGGGCCGATTCTGCCAGGATGTCTTGCGTCAACGAGAATGAGCCTCTTGATTTTTTTGATGTCTATATCCTTGATGCGGTCAAATTTAAAAGGGAGTTTCACGCTTCCGCTGTCAATTGCCTCCTTAAGTGTCTTTTCAAGAGAGCCTGAAAAAACGAGACGGGCCTGCGGATAAAGCTTTTTTGCGGCAATCATGGACGCGAATGTATCAAAATCCGCGTTTGTATGAGATGTAATGACTTCCATAAATGGATATTAGCATACTTATGAAATTGTTACAAAGTATTAGGATATATAGATTTTTTTTGTTACAATTGAATTTATATTTTTTTTGAATATCAAAGTGTTGGTTCTTAAAAATGAGTATGAAATCTGAATCCATTACAATTAATTCTTTTAATGAATATATTGACATTGTTAATCGGTCAATGGGGAATATTTGTTTATTCCGGGGGCAAGTAGAAGATTTAGAATTACTTCCAAAAATAGCAAGACCTGAATGTATCGGTCTTTTTCAAAACCAAAGATTTATAGAGTCTTGGAAAAAAACAATTCCGGCTTTGCCGTCTAAAGATCTAAGTAACTTATTAAATGACGAAGAGCTTCCGATAACTAAACCAACTAAAGAAATGAAAAAATATCAGAAAGATTTTCTGTTATTTGAAATGAAAATGTTTTCAGAATTCTGCAGAGCATCAATTCCATATTTAAATGGTAAAATACCAAATGGTAAGTGGGAATGGCTCACATTAGCACAACACCATGGTTTGCCAACTCGATTATTAGATTGGACGAAAAACCCCTTAATAGCATTATGGTTTGCAGTGCAGGACTCTTCAAAAATGTCTGAAGCTGAACAAAAAAGGTCTTCAACTTATGGTGTTGTTTGGCAATTCAATCCCAAAAATTCAGATTTTTTAAACACGTTGAAAGATAAAACTCCATTTTCATTAAAAAGAACAAAAATTTTTGAGCCAAATCATATATCACAGAGAATTGTCGCTCAATCCGCTTGTTTTACAGCACATAAATACTTAAATGATCGTGGTTTTATTTCTCTTATTAGAAACAAATTCTATAAAGATAGATTATTTAAAATTATTATACCTTATAATAGATTTCCTATTTTAAAAAAGAGCCTTTCACATTTCGGCATAAATTCTGCTACACTTTTCGCCGATTTAGACAATCTTTGTAGAAATATTATTGAAGTGTACACTCCTGAATAGCCTCTAATCTAATCTTTTTGCGAACTGGGTTCGCTCCTCGGGGTATTGGCTCCCGGCTACCGAGTTCGTTCTCTAATCAAGCCGTCATTCCCGACTGTCTCTATCGGGAATCGAGTATTGTAGTATTTTAGTATTGTAGAGTGGGCTGTGCCACCAAATGTTCTTATAAAAGAGCGTTGTTGCTAAAAACAAGACAGAATACAAAATATTTCCCTCCTTTATCGGGATGATAAAGGGAAGGGTGAAAAGTGAAAACTGCCTCTCTCCCGCTGAAATAAAAAAAGGGCAGACAGCTTTCGCTGTCTGCCCTTTAAACGGTTCAAGTTATTTTGATATGGTCTTTACTTCCGCTTTTGTCTTATCCGCTGCCTTTTCATCCTTCGGCTCCTCTATCTTGGGAGCAGGCTGTGAATGGCATCTGAAGCAGTCATCGAGCGGGAAGGCCACTTTAACATGGCATGTTCCGCAGTACTGGCCTGAGATAATCTTTATCATGTTCATCTCAGGGTTCCCGCCCTTCTGCTGCTTGAATATGGAGGTGTGACAGGTCTCACAGTTCATCTGCTCTGTGTGCGCTTTATGGGGGAAGAGCACATCAGGCGGATGTGGCGTGAACTTTGTAACAGGGATAACTACATCCATATCAAGGGCGTCAAGCGTTCCTTTGCCATCAGGCGAGGCCGCAGGTTTTATCTTACCTTCCCTTACAGCCTTTACCCAGTCGACCTTGTTGCCGAAGTGGTCTTTTGGAAGGTCCTTTAAGGAATCGTCAATATTGCTGTTCCCGGCGTTCTGCGCTCCGTATGAGTGGCAGCGTTTGCAGTTGCTGACAGGGAATGATGTTGTGCCGTTATGGCATGATCCGCAGTATTTGCCTGATTCTATATCAGCCTGTGTAACCCCGGTGGCATTTGGCTTCATCGCGAAGCCAAGGTCAGTATGGCAGGCCTTGCAGGTGTATTTGGCCCTGTGTGCCCAATGAGGAAAGAGCACAGGCTCAATTGTTTTTGAACTTCTGGTGTTTTTATCCATCAGCACAGTACCATGTGAGCCGGGCGCCTTGACTTTTTTCAGGTCAGTTTCCCATGTATTACCCTGCGCGTTTACTCCCTGGTAAAAGAAAAGGCCTGTGACAAAGGCCGTTGATAATATGGCCAGACGCTTGAAAATTTTACTACGCACTTTAGACCTCCGTTTTAAAACTGACTTCAATTGACTCAATTGCTTTATTATTAATAGCCGACATGGCATGAGGCGCATAATCTGAGGTAATCCACCCTTAACATCTTGGGATATCTGGACTTGTTGTGCGGGTCATGGCATGTATAGCAGACCATCTCTCCGTCATCGGTTAAAGGCAGTTTAGCCGGAATTTTAATCTTGGGCATCTTGCCGATAGGATGCCTGGTAACCGGATGATTGGTCATATTCCCCGGATGGCATTTGGCGCATGTCGTAACCGGGTCAAAGCTGAGCCTCGGGGGCTCGCTCCCATGGCAGACTGAACAGGTGCTGTCATCATAATAGTTATGAGGATTGGCGCTTACCTGTCCCTCTTCTTCGGAATAAGCTGTTCCCGGATTTGTGATTCCGAGAACGGGCAAAAAGATAAGAAGTGCAAGAATAAGAATCGGGTTTATCAGGGCGCCTCTCCAATGGAACCGTTTTTTAAAAATTCTTTTACCTGAGGATTTATTCGGGTCCATGTCTTTATGCCGTCTTAAGTTTCAGGAAGTTTTTTAAGCTAAACTCCCGATTTTTTGAATTTGCCCGAAAAAAGTACGGGCGCCCCTTCTGACAGAGCGGTACTAATTTGCGCAGGTCGAAACCGTATTGCAGTTGTAAGTTGCCGTAACTCCGATAAAGTTTGTGAAGTTATAATTGCAGACCTTATCTGTGGCCGGTGTCACGGACCTGAAGTTCATCTCTACGCCCGTAGATGTAGTGGCCCGCTTGTGTGATTCCACGCAAGCGCCGTTCATGAGCCTGTAGCCGAGCGGGTCAGAGCCCGCAAGCGCGCCTGCAGCGGCATTGCTTCCGTGAACGCCCTTCATGACATTATTTATAGAGTCATAGCTTCCGCCATGGCATGAGAGGCAGAGTATGCCGAATTTGTTGCTGTTATTGCCTGTGTTGGACCCTGCGGTATAGAAAGGCGAACTTGTGCCAAGCCCGTCAACAGGGTGCGGAACCCTTGAGAAGTTGGCGTTCGGGCCGACATAGCCTTCATCTCCGTAGACATCTCTTCTGTGGCAGTTATAGCAGAAGTTGACAAGCGAGCCTGAGCCGGTCTGGTTCTTGTTAAGTATCCACTTCTGGTCTGAACCATGCGCGCCTTTAGGGTCGGCTGTAACGCTTGAAGAATGGCAGTCAGTGCAGGTCGAGGTGCTGTCATGCGTTACATTGAAGAACCCTGTCCTCTGGCCGACACCCGGGAAGTCAACATACCTGAATGTATTTGTCAGTCCAAGGTTATTTGCAGGCCAGTTCGGATTTGCCGATACGAAAGGCTGGTTCTTGCCCTGCGCGAACACGGGGTGGTAGCTCATGTTATTTACATTGAAGTCCGCCGTCGGGTCTGACTGCAGGACGAGCGAACCGTCCGCATTGCCTGAGGGCACGCTCGGGTTTGTAACGCCATAAGAATAGTAGGAATGGCACTTTATGCAGAGATAACCTTCAAGGTTATCTGAGCCGGGTGTCAATGAATTGAAATCCGTTACCGTGTATGTAAGCGCCTGATTGCCTGCTGAAGGCCATGCAGAGGGCTTCACGCCCCAGCTTCCGAGCACATTCGGAGCTATGATGTTGCCATTGACGCCGCCTATGGTATGGTTGCCGGATTTTGTGGCGTGTGAGTTATGGCAATCCGCGCACTCTGCGTGCCTGTTATTGCCGAGGTTTGCCGCTGACTCCCTCGCGGGCTCGCCCGGGCTCTGCCTTGAGGCTATATGAGAGCCGTAGGTGCCTTTTATATTATGTTTGTATAAATAGCTGAACTGAGGCTCCACATCTTTTGATGTTACATTCCCGTTATGGCAGTTAAGACAGGTCCATTCCTCATCAACTGTCTGCGATGTGGCGGGGTTTATCCCTTTGAGAAGGGATTTCCCTGCTGTGCCGTTATGAGAGCGATGGCACGCAAGGCAGCTCTGCATCTGAGGCGTATCATCTGAAAAGCCTGCTGAGCCCATGTCTTCATGCCATGGGTTTACGCCATTGCCGTTCCATGTTGCCGTAGATGTTTTATGGATTGACGGATTTGTCTCCCAGAATCTCTTTTCATGGCAGTTAAGACAGAGCACGCCGCTTTCAAGCGAGCTTACCATGAATTTGGGATAAGCTGTCCCGTGCGGGTCATGGCAGCTGGTGCACTGTATCCTTCCTGAGCTGTCAACCTTTACATTGGGCGGAAGCAGTGTGTCGGATTTTATTTCCGGGTTTGACGGATATGCCAATGAATATTCAAATGATATAGGGTGGTCATCCTTTAAGTCCGTTCCTATGTAAGAAGTCGAGGCCGAAGTAAGCTTGCCTGCAGTGACTCCGGTGCCTGTGACAGAAAAAGTGCCTGCCAGTGTTTTACCCGGCTGATTTAGGAGTGAGCCAAGGGCGATTGTGCCGTCATGGCATGAGAGGCAAAGTTTTGATGAACCCGTGGGCTGGCCCAATGTAGGAGAGTTCGGGCTTAATGTGGCAGCCAGTGTCTGGCTTTCATATACATTATAGGTGGCTCCGGTATCCTGCTTGTTCCAGACAGGGCCTGAAGGTGCGGCATTGTGCGGTGTATGGCAGAATACGCATACTTCAGAGGTCTCTGTTGTCTTTACCGCAGCCGTAGAAAGGCTTCCGAGGTTATGCTTGGTGCCGGAAACGCTCGCCCAGAGCTGGGTGGAGGTAAATGCAATTGTAAGGCCGGCTGCCGAGACTGCCAGAGCGGCTGCCAGATGTCGTTTTGAGCAGGTACGCCTCGCAGATAAAAAAGCCTCCTTTAATTCAGAAAGGGAAGAAGGTAATTTTTTCTTTTTCATCTTAGCACCATCCGCTGCGGCCGTATTTTTCCTGCTGGGCAATATCAATTCCCGTGATATTCAAAAACCTGAACCCTTTTGTTGTAAGAATCAGCTACATAAACTTTATCTGCGCTGTCAATATATATGCCGGAAGGGCTCCAGAACTTTCCTGCCTCCCTGCCTACTGAGCCGAAATTCAGAAGGAAATTCCCGCTCCTGTCAAATATCTGCACTGTATCAAATATGGCATCAACAATATAAATATTCCCGTCATGGTCAACGGCAACACCCTTTGGCCTGCCTAAATCGCCTGTACCGTCGCCGTGCTTGCCTATTTTAGAGACGAATTTGCCATCCTTATCGAATATCTGTATCCTGAAATTCATTGTGTCAGTAACATAGAGCTCGTTTTTATTGTCGATGAAGAGGTCGACCGGGTAGTTGAGCTCTCCATCTTTATCGCCCAATTTGCCAATCGTATTTACGAGGCCGCCTTTCAGGTCGTATACCCCTATATTATGCGAGCCTGTATCTGACACATAAAGGAGCTTATCCTGCCTGTTAATGGCAATTCCCGTCATCCTCTTGCCCTCGCCGATACTGCGAAGGTACTGGCCCTTCGGGCTGAAGACCAGGATCTTATTAAGGACAGAGTCCGTTATATAGATATTGTCTTCGCCGTCAACAGCCGCGGAGATAGGGGATTCGAGATACCGGTTATCGTCAAGTTCGTCTATATAGCTGTATTTGCCGTTCTTGGCGTCGTATATGTGCACCCTTTTAAAAGCGGTATCGGCAACGATTATCCTTCCGGTGGAATCCGTTACAACTCCATAGGGTTTAATTATATCCTCAGATTTTGAACCGAGGACAAATTCTGCGAGTTTCTTGAAAAAGCCTTTATTCGCGCCTATGTCCGAGGGATTCGCTATTGTCGTTGAATAAGAGATCCTTGCCGGTTCCGGAGGGGACGGCCATATTATCGGCTTTGCCGCTAATTGCCGGTCTTCTTTTATGGGCTGAGAGCCGCAACCTGAAAATGAGAATAGAAATGCGCAAAGCGCAAGTCCCATGGACAAAGATGCGATGGCGCCTTTTTGAGAATTTTTTGCCGTATTCACCTTTTGATTTCCAGACAGAGCTTTTTGCGGCTCAAGTGTGCTCATTCAATCGCCTCTAAAATTATTTCCTGTGGCAATACTGGCAGATATCCAGGCCCGCTGAGCGGAGCCGCATCGTAAAATCCGCGCCCCAGTCAGCCCTGCCTGTAAGGAGCCCTCTTTCATGAGGGTTATGGCAGGTGGCGCAGATGATCTTGCCTGATTTAGGGTCAAGCGGAAGTATTGTGGGTACATCTTTAAGAGAGATCCGCATGTTGGTGGCGATTGCGGATGAGGGGACCACGAGGTGGTCAGGAGCTGCATAGCCGCTCATCGTAACGCTTGCGCCCTCTGTTCCGGGATGCTTTTTGACAAGATGGCATCTCGTGCAGATCTCGTTCGGGTTGTCCTCGAAATGGAGCTGGACATCTTTAATGGAATGCTCTTTTTTAATATCTGGTATCTGCTTATGGCAGACCGTGCAGGTGCCCCAGAGTATCTCGCCCGCATCGTTAATCTGTTCGTGAGGGTTTATGATTGTGCCGAGGGCCTCTCCTCTTTCATAGGGAGGGGTGGTCTCTTTCGGGGGTTCCGGCGCCTTTTGCGCTGAAAATGAGACCCCGGCCATGAATATAAAAGCTCCCGCCAGAATGGCAGGTTTTAAGTACTTTCCGAAATTTCTGTGCATATTCATACCTTTTTTTGCGGTGCTTGTTTAGTTCCCTTTTGTGTTACTTCGTGAATGAATAAATGCCGCCGTCTTCAGAGGTTATATATACCGCATTTTCAAAAACAACGGGTGAGGAATGTACGCCGCCGTTGGTTTGATACTTCCATGCCACTTCGCCTGCCTTCAGGTCTACCGCGTAAAGATAGCCGTCCTCACAGCCTACATAGAGGAGGCCGTTGCCGGAGACCGCCGGTGTGGAGTTTATTTCGGCAGGGAATTTATAATCAGCCGATTCTGTACCGTTTGCCTTATTGAATACCTTGATATGTCCGTTCTTAAACGCCATGTAGAGCTTGTCTTTGGTAATAACCGGGGAAGCATAGGCAATCTCGTTGTCCATGTTCTTTCTCCAGACAAATTTGCCGGTCTTTGCGTCCAGAGCGTATATAGACCTGTCATATGAGGACACATAAATGATCCCGTCTTTTATGGCAGGGGATGAGTAGATGGCAGATTGAGTTCTTTTTGACCAGTTCCTTCCGCCGCTTTTGGCTGAAACCGAATATATCAGCCCGTTTTTGCCTGCGCCATAGATGGAGCCGTCCGAATAAGCCGGAGTGGCGTAAATGCCGCTGTATTTTTCGTAATCAGGCATCTTCATTCTCCAGGCGCGTTTGCCTGTTGAGAGATCTATGGCGTAGAGGTAGAGGTCTGATGAGCCGGCATATACCATGCCTTCGGCTACAAGCAGTGATGTCTGTACGGCGCCACCGGTATTGTGCTTCCATACGAGCTTTCCGGTTGCTGCCTCAACAGCATAGATGTTGCCGTCTTTTGAGCCGACAAGGACCTTATCTTCAAATACAGCCGGAGTCGAGACGATCTCTGCTTGCGTGGGGAAGCTCCAGAGCATATTCCCGGTTGCCGCGTCGATGGCATAGAGGTTTTTGTCATATGATGCCGCGTAAACGGTATTGTTGTTTACAACGGGGGAGGCGAATATGGCGCCTTTTGCCATGAACTTCCATTTAAGGGTAAGGGGAGGTACTGGGGCCTTTTCAGTATAAGATGAATGGGCCGGGGTTTTTAAGAACATTGGCCAGCTGTCGGCTTTTGCCTCAGCTGAAAAAAGGCCAAGGCCCAGTGAAAGGGCCAGTATGGTTATACTTTTTTGTATTGGGAATTTCTTAGGCTGCATAGTTTCACCAGTTTTAAACCTTGAATTTTGAAAACTCCTGCGTAACCTCTCTCCTTACATTTGAGATCTGGCGGAGAACATCCGACAGTTCTGCTTTGGAAGGGGTCTTGTCAGAAGCCATGATGTTGTTGAGAGCCGTTATTTTCTCGTCTATTACATTTGCAGACCTCTTAACTGAACGGAAACTTGCCCCAAGCGAGCCCAGCATTCCGTTAAAGACTTCAGGCAGGTCAATAGGCATTTTAATGGATACTCTTTGAGTGAAATCCCCTTGAGCAGTTTTCCTGAGCGCCTCTCTGAAGCTCATCAGGGGAAGCTCGATGCGACGAGTAAGGTAATACCCTATAATGGCCGAGACCGCAATGATCGACGGTATGGTGATAGCGCTTAGTTTCCATATGATAGGAGCGGCTATCTCGGTAGTCGTCCTTATCTTAAGATGGATTCTATATAACTCCGCTGAAAGTTCCCTGTCAATTAAAAAATATACGAAAAACAGGTTGAGCGCGAAGCCGAGCAGGACCGCTAAAGTAAAGCCCAGCACGAAATGCAACTGTAGTCTTTTCTTTACGAAAAAATTGCGCCTTCTGTACTTTGGACGGGAATTTCTGCTCATATGCGCCTATAAACTATCATAATTGAGGAGAATATTCAACCCGCTCAGATTTTAATACATCCATATTAAACCAGTATTAAAGCGGAATTAAGAGTTTAAAAAGCCTGTAACCGACAGAATATTATATCGGCAATACCGGAGCCGCCTTAAGTCCAAATTATTTTACATGGCAGGCAAGGCACAAGGCGCTGCCTTCATTGCTTATGACAAGATCGAAATGCTGCTTGGAGTAAGGGTTATGACAGCTTCCGCAGCCTACGCCGCCGCCGAAGAGCTTTATCTGTGAAGGGAGTTCTTCAACCCTTCTGTAGGCGCCTTTATATTTACGCTTTGCCTCCAGATAGGAGACCCCTATTGGATGGCTTACGCCTATCTGGTTAGCGTCATGGAAAACGACATTGTCTACCCGCGTATCGGATGCTGATACCGCATCATGGCAGGAGAGGCATTTTATTGAAAGCTCATCAAGCACATTGCCAAGCTCCCATGCCACAAATTTAGAGCTGGTAGATGTAACTACATGGGCCGTGCCCATGGAGACCTTGTGCAAGTCATTTTCAAGGTCATTGTGGCATAACATGCAAAAACCCTGTCCGCCTGCGCTTGATCTTAAGTGGTACGCGCCCTTGCCCGGGTTATGCGCCGGGTGGCAGGATATACAGGTCAGGTCGCCTTTCCAGTTAAGCGGGAAGCTTGCCGGAACCTGCATGGAAGGGTTTATATCAACAGGATGGGACAGTTCCTTCTGGCTCGAATGGCACTCGTAGCACATGAAAGATATATCTTTTTTAAATGCGCGGGGAGTCTCACCCGGCTGCGGCACTGTCAGGTGGCAATCAAGGCACTTCCCCTCGAAATCATGGTAGCTCTCCCATTGGGAAGATACCAGTTTTCCGATAAGCAGGAGCGATATGAAGGCGGCTATGATAATAAAAGTGTTTTTTTTCACAAATCTATTCTTTGACTTTGATGCCTGAGGTGGCCCTTTTAAGTTCATTGAGCCCCATTTTTAAATCCGCTATGGCCTCTTTCAGGTCATGGTCAGAGGGATTATCCTGCTTAAGCAGCACTGCAAGCCGTTCTTCAAATTTTTCGATATCCGACAGCGCATCACCGCAGCTTCTTACATTATGGTTCAGGTCGCGGACCATTTTATTTATATCATCTGCAAGGGCTACAAGCTGATCCTCTCCCCTGAACCTTGTATCTACAGTGAGGTCGCCGGAGCCTATCAATTTAAGGTTTTCTTCAATGCGGTATATGGGACCGGCAATTTTATGCGAGAACAGAACGGATATCGTAATGATGGCCGCCGTAATAAGCGCAAGCAGGGCTGTTGAGTAGAATGAGGCAAAGATAAGCGGAAATATCCTGATCTTCAGGTCATATATATTATAGATGGCCTGCCCGTACGAGCCGCCGAGCGTCCTTGCTGTCATTAAATACAGAAATAGCGTTATGCCCAGCATGCCAGCGATTACAAAAAGGCAAAACCTTATTCCATATTTTAATTTAAAGGCTCTTTGCACAAGTCCCGAGTCTTTTGCCATAGTTATCTCTCGCTGCCTGAGTCAAAGCGGTTTGGGTTATTTGTGTCTGAAATTGTTAAAAAAAACGGTGAGGAGGATTTTCTGGGTGCTGCAAAAGGGGTACTTAAAATCTTAAACAGGAATGTATTCATTTATTCATCCGTATTGGGGAACTTACTGTGTAAGAAAGTTTTTGTATTATATCGTAAAAAGATTTTTTTGTGAAGATTATTAAATGGATGCGAAATCTGTTTAACTTCCTCCCTTAATGGGACGGGATAAATGAGAGAGGGAGAAAAATATTGCAGGGTGGGCTGTGACCACAGAATCTAATCTCAAAAGGTGTTTGTGCTGATTTACTTTTACGCCGGGCTTTAACTCTTCGGGGTATTGGCTCCGTTAGCTGTCGAGTCCGTTCGCTAATAAATACGAATGCCCGCTCTCTCCCTCTCCCCTGATCAAGCCGTCATTCCCGAATGTCTCTATCGGGAATCTACTTTTAAAATACTGGATTCCCGCTTTCGCGGGAATGACAATTACTAAAACCTGTCATCGTGGGCAGGGCAAAGCAATCTGTTTGTCCCCCTCACCCCCAACCCTCTCCCACAAGGGGAGAGCTGGGAGCGACGCGAGAAGGCAATCGTTAATATTTTGTCTTTATAAAACCCCGAGGGCGTTAATGGTGCGTAAGGGAGGAAGGGTGAGCGAGCCGAGGCTGCGGGAGCGTAAGCGACCTAAGAAATGAACCGAGCGGATTGGGGAGGAGCGGGGTTGCGCATCCATTCGCCCGAAAGAGCCCGGCAGGGCGTTAAAGTTAAAACATCACAGAACTTCAAAAAAATGAGACTTGCAGTAAAGCGTTGTTGTTTATTAACTTTTGCGAACAGCGGGTTCGCTCCTCGCGGCATTGGACTCCGTTAGCTGTCGAGTCCGTTCGCTAATAAATACCAATGCCCGCTCTCTCCCTCTCCTTTCCTTTATGCTCTCTGCGCAATGCCCCTTGGTGTGGTGTTTTAAAAACAAGACAGAACAAACAGAATCTGTCATTGCGAGCAAAGTGAAGCAATCTGTTTTTCATTTAGTATCCCCCTCCCTTGATTGCAAGGAGATAAAGGATATGGGTGAGCTGAATGCAAAACACCCTTTTACCTTTCAACTCCCCCTTTTTGAAATACCTTGAAAAAAAACGCCGTTATAAATATAATGAAATGCTTGATTTACCTGTTGATGGTGCGTCTCGCGCCTGTTGCGGGGTTTTTAAGAAGTAAAGATACACGGATTGCATCCGATATAAGATAAGTTTTTGAGAGCAAATATTTGAAGGACGAGAGGAGAGGTTTATGGCAAATGAGACATTTTTAAAGGCGTGCCGCAGGGAGCAGACCGACTATACCCCAGTGTGGCTCATGAGGCAGGCAGGCCGTTACATGAAGGAATACATGGCAATAAGGGAGAAGCATTCTTTTATAGAGATGTGCAAGAAGCCTGAGATAGCCTGTGAAGTTACCCTGCAGCCCGTCAAGGCTTTTGAGCTTGACGCCGCCATTATCTTTGCCGACATCCTCCTTCCGCTTGAAGGCATGGGTATCAACTTCGAGTTCGCAAAGAACGAAGGCCCTGTAATCAGAAATCCCGTTAGGAACAGAAAAGACATAGACGCAGTAAAGGTCATCAATCCTGAAGCTGATGTGCCGTATCTCCTTGAAGCCATAAAGCTTGTCAAAAAAGAGCTTAACGGCAAGGTGCCCCTTATCGGCTTTTCAGGCGCGCCGTTCACGCTGGCAAGCTACATCATCGAGGGCGAGGGCTCACGCAACTACATCAACACCAAAAAGCTCATGTACACAGACCCTGAGGGCTGGAAGATACTCATGGACAAGATAGCCGATGTAGTTATCGTCTATCTCCAGGCGCAGGCAAAGGCTGGCGCGCAGGTCCTGCAGCTCTTTGACAGCTGGGTCGGCTGCTTAGGCCCCGATGACTTCAGGGAATATGCTCTGCCCTATACAAAAAGGGTTATCGATACCATCAAAAAGACAACGGATGTGCCTGTTATCAACTTCGGCACAAATACCGGCACATACTTAAATCTTGTAAAACAGGGCGGCGGCGATGTCATCGGCGTTGACTGGAAGGTCAGGCTCGATGAAGCATGGAAGACTATCGGCTATGAACACTCCATTCAGGGAAACCTTGACCCTGTAGTCCTCTTCAGCAATCCTGCTACCATCAGGAAGAGGGTAAAGGAAATAATCGACATGGCAGAAGGCAGGCCCGGACATATCTTCAACCTCGGCCACGGCATCATCCTTGGCACGCCGGTTGATAATGTAAGGGCGGTTATCGACAGCGTGCACGAGTTCTCAAAAAGATAAATTTTAAGCAAACCCTTCCTGGCCTTGCCTCGGAAGGTTTCACACATAAATAAAATTCGAGGTTAAAGATGACTTCTACTCCAAAAGGTGTTCTGCTCCTTGCTTTCGGCGGGGCTGACTCCATTGAAAGCGTCGAGCCCTTTGTAAAAAATGTGCTTAAGGGCAGGCCCGTTACCCCTGAGCTTATTGAAAAGACCAAAGAACGGTATAAGCTCATCGGCGGCAAATCGCCTCTTCTTGGTTTGACGATTGAGCAGGGCAAGGCCATTGAGAAGCTCATGAACAAGGACGGAGGCAATTATAAAGTTTATGTCGGGATGCGCTACTGGCACCCGTTCATCAAAGAGACCTTAAGCCAGATGAAGGCAGACGGCATAAAAGAGGCTGTTGCGGCCATCATGGCCCCGTTCACATCCCTTGTCGCCACAGGCGGATACGAAAAGGATGTAGAGAGCGCGCTTGCGGAGCTGGATGGCGAGCCCAAGGTAGAGTTCATCCCCCGTTGGAACATGAAGCCCCTTTTTCTTGATGCCGTAGCTGAGAAGCTGGCTGAGCAGTTAAAGTATTTTGACGACCCTAATGACGCGCTTGTCATATTCAGCAATCACAGTCTTCCCCTGGGCGCGCTTGAAGGCGACCCTTACGAGATGATAATCAACCAGAGCGCCAATGAGATTGCCAAAAAATTCGGCAAGCTGGACTACAAGGTGTCTTACCAGAGCAGGGGCGCAGGCCCGCGCGAATGGCTTGGCCCGCAGACAGAGGACATAATCCAGCAGGCAAAGAAAAAAGGCAAAAAAGGCGTCATCATAGTTCCGCTTGGTTTTGTAGCTGACCATGTCGAAACTCTCTACGATATAGACATCCTCTTTAAAGGCATGGCAGAGCAGCAGGGACTTGAATTCAGAAGGACCGCTTCATTAAATGATTCGCCCAAGCTCATGGAACTGATGGCCGACCTTCTCGTTAAACTGGCTGAAAAAAGACAATGAAAAAAGTGGTAATAATAGGGGGCGGCATAGCAGGACTTGCCGCCGCTTACAGCTTAAGAGAACACCAGACCCCAGACACGCCTGATTTCGAGATTATCCTTCTTGAAAAGAATAACAGGCTTGGCGGGAACATCCGCACGGAAAAGACAGACGGCTTCCTTATAGAAGGCGGGCCGGACTGCTTCATTTCAGAAAAACCCTGGGCAATGGAGCTGTGCAAGAGGATCGGCCTCGGGGATAAGATACTCCCTACAAATGAGGGCGGAAAGACCTATGTGCTTTCAGGCGGAAAGCTGCACATCCTTCCTGACGGCGTTATTTTGATGGTACCAACCAAGATGCTCCCGCTTGCCACAAGCACCCTTATCTCATGGGCCGGCAAGATAAGAATGGCCTCCGAGATATTCGTGCCAAAGAAAAAAGGCAGGGAAGATGAGACCCTTGGCCAGTTCGTAAGGAGAAGGCTTGGGCAGGAAGCCCTTGATAAGATAGCCGAGCCGCTTGTGGCCGGAGTCCATGCCGGAGACCCTGAGACCATGTCTGTCAGGGCGAGCTTCCCTAAGTTCGTCCAGCTTGAGGAGGAGTACGGAAGCCTCATCAAAGGCATGATAAAGAGGATGGAACTCCTTAAAAAGACACATAAGCCTCAAGCCTCAGCAGGGCCTAAGAAAAAGGTCACGATGTTCATGACCCTCAAAGACGGCCTCTCTGAAATGATAGATACGCTGACAACCATTCTCTTAAAAACAAATACCCGCATTGAAAAGGGTGTGGCAGTTACAGGCGTCACAAAAAAGAACAACGGTTATGAAGTCGCTCTCGATGGGGGCAAGTCAATTGAGGCTGACGCTGTAGTTATTGCCGCGCCTGCTTATGCCGCGGCAAATGTGCTCAGCAGGTTTGACGCTGACCTGTCACAGAAGCTCCTTACAATCCCGTATGTCTCAACGGCTACCGTTTCGATTGCCTTTAAAAAGAGCGATGTGAAACATCCGTTGAACGGCTTTGGTTTTGTTGTGCCGAAGATAGAAAAAAGAAGGATAATGGCTGCCACATGGACTTCGCGCAAGTTCAGCTTCCGCGCCCCTGATGATACTGTTTTAATCAGGTGCTTTGTTGGCGGCTCAAAGAATATGGAGCTTGTGAACCTGAGTGACCCTGAAATGATAAAGATGGTCAAGGAAGAACTCAGGGATACGATGGGCATAACCGCCGAGCCTGTCCTTGTCAAGGTCTTCAGGTGGATAAACTCCATGCCGCAATACACTGTTGGCCATGAGGACAGGATTAAATGGATTGAGGAGAGGCTCGCAAATCATCCGGGGCTTTACCTTACAGGCAGCGCTTACCACGGCATCGGCATCAGCGACAGCATCCGCATAGGCGAGGTAGTCGCAAAGAAGATTCTCCATCAGTTAAAAAATTAATATCCATCCAGACTCGATTTCATTTTTCTCCTCTGAAGCTATTTCTCTGATTACAAACCCTTCGCCTGTATTTAAATGCAAAACATTTGATTTATTCTTTTTATTCAGGGTTAATTTAACCCCGAATAGTTGCGTGTTCTTGAAATTATTCAATTAATTCAAGAGCTTTCTTTTGCAGCCGATATATTAAACAGACGATTAGCTTAAGGGAGAGTATGGGCGAAAAAATATTCAGGGTTATTTGGGGTGACTGGCGGTTCAGATTGTCAATAGGGACGAAAAGCCTCTTGGCTTTCCTGCTTATAATCAGCGTGCTTGCCGGTGGGTTTTATTATTTCACGAGCAATACGCTGGCCGACAGGATTGAGAAAGACGCCCTTGGTGAAATTGACCTGAAACTTAAAGGAGCCTGGAGGCTCTATTATACAAGAACCGAGCAGATGAAGCTCGGCATGCTTCAGGCAGGCAGTGAAGATGCCGTTAAAACGGCATTCGAGAGAGCAGATTCCATATTCCTGAGAAAACTTCTGAATGATTACACTATCCCGAGGCCTTATGTAAGCCTGTGGCTTGCGGTTGACGGCAACCAGAGGATAATCGGCAGAAGAAATGGCAATACAGGTGATTTTGTTGAGATAAACGGCCTTATAGCCAAGGCCTTGAGCACAGGCCAGTCCATCATATCGACAGAGTCGGTAACAAGGGAGTTCCTTACAAAGGAAGATACCGTACTTGCTTCAAGAGTCGATACGGCAGGGCTCATGCAGGTAGTCGTGACCCCTGTTGAATCCAGGGGCAGGATTGTCGGCGCGTTCGTATCAGGCATACTCCTTAACAGGTATGACTGGCTGCCTAATTCCATTTTCGAAAGTTTCCATATTAATTCTGCCTTATTTACCGCGACAAACCAGGAATCGAGGGTAATAGCATCTACCCTGCGTCCAAAAAGTATTTTCAATCCACTTGATGTCCTTCCCGAACAGGTCACCAAATCCATGGCTTCCAACAGGAAGTTTGTCGGCAGTTCCACCCTTGATAACACTGATGTGTATATCGGCGCTGAGCCCATCCTCAATTATGAAGGCGATGTGATAGGCGGGCTTGCCGTTGGTATCTACAACTCAGAGGTAAAGCGATATGTGGACTCAACCGAGAAGAGCATTGTGATGTTCGCAGGCATAGGAGTGCTCTTCAGCATTCTTCTGGCATTCTTCGTTTACAGGGATACAGCAAAGCCCATAGCCGCCATCACAGGCGCGATGGATGAGATATCAAAGGGAAACCTTGAGGTAAGGGTCGAGATAAAGACAAAGGATGAGTTTGAGAATATAGGCGAGGGGCTTAATCAGATGGTCAACTCCATCCGCATAAGGGAGGAGAGGCTTGACCGCTTTAACGAGCTTTCCAAGATACTTTTGGAGTATAACGACCCCGAGGAGCTTCTTGATAAGGCCCTTACAAGGATGATAGAGCTTACTGATTCCAACATGGGTGTCGTATATATTCATGATGATAAGAATGAATCACTGAAGCCGCTTGCCTCATACGGCGTGGGCGAAGAGGAGCTTAAGAAGCTTAAAGTAGGCGAGGGGCTTGCAGGCAAATGCGCTTCAGAAAGAAAGACCATAATCCTTCAGGACATAACAGACGCGAACCTTTCCCTTGAGACAGGCTTTTCAAAGTTCAGGCCCTCAGGCCTTGTTTACTTCCCGATGAATTACAAGGAGCATCTCAACGGCGTTTTTGTGATAGGCAGTCTTTCTCCGTATATTGAGGATGAGATAAAGCATCTTGAGCATCTTGTGACCCAGATAGCCATAGCGCTTGATAACGCGCTTACGCATCAGGAGATTGAAAAGCTCTCCGTCTCAGACCCGCTTACCGGCATCTACAACAGGAGGCATTTCATAGAGCTTCTTGAGAATGAGTTCACGGCAGCCAAGAGATACAAGTACATACTTGGCATCATGATGATAGATATAGATGATTTCAAGTTTATCAATGATAACTTCGGGCACCAGCAAGGGGACAGGGTTATAGTTGAGGTCAGCAGGATAATGCGCGATAAGACGCGCTCAACGGATACCTGGGGCAGGTACGGAGGAGAAGAGTTCATAGGGTTTGCCTCTCACTGCGGGATGGAGGGTATGACCATCCTTGCAGAGAAGATAAGGAAGGGCATTGAGGATTTTGACTTCCCGAGCATGAATGGCAGAAGGGTAACGGTCAGTATCGGCGTAGCCTTCTTCCCGAGCGAAGGAGTAAAAGATCTTGAGGACCTTATCAAGTCGGCGGATGAGAACCTTTATAAGGCAAAAAGGAGCGGCAAGAACAGGGTAGTGGTGTGATTGAAGATAAAATTTAGAGAAATGAAAACCGGGGCTGATTTTTTAAAATCAGCCCCGGTTCGGTTTTTAAGTATGGCGCAAAGGAGAGGCCTGGTGGTCTTTGTGTAACTTTCGGTCCCTTCGTTCCTAAAATAAAAAAGGCCAGCTTGATAGGATTCAACTGTTTCATTCTAGGGGGAGAAGTCCATACCTGTCAATTTCTCCTCGCTCTCAACGAATTTTGTCAATGAAAGTTTCAACGTACTGACCGTACCTCTAAAGTGATGAAAGAAGTTCAGGGGCGTTGTACGTCCAACGCGCCCCTTCGAAGTCCACGAGCCGTGATTTTGTGATATAATTCGAGCAAGTTTGAGCCTCGACAGCTTGCCATCCAACAAGACTGATTTACTCACCGCGCTTTCTTTCATCCCGAAAGACAAGCATCTTCTCCGAAAAAAGCAAGGCCTTCAAGTAAATATTTTAAACGTCTAAACTGGTCGAAAAAATGCCATTTCTTAATGGTTGTTTTTCGATTGTCAGACAGTCTATGATGGAGGTGCGCATATGGGTGCGTCGGATTTGGTGGATAGGTTTTTCGGCTCTAATGGCTTTCTGCCTCACGGACATTGTTACTTGTGGCAGCCTGATCTGCTCTGGCTGAGCGTAATTTCGGATTCACTGATTACTCTGTCGTATTACTCCATTCCAGTTGCGCTGGTCTATTTCGTGTACACCCGCAAGGATCTGGCTTTCCGCTGGATGTTCGTCATGTTCGGTTTTTTCATCCTGGCGTGCGGCACGACCCATCTTATGAATGTATGGACGGTATGGGCGCCGTTGTATTGGCTCGATGCTTCCATAAAGGCCGTAACCGCCGTGGCCTCTGTCATTACTGCCGTGCTGTTGTGGCCACTCATCCCCAGGGCGCTGGAGCTGCCCAGCCCAGGGCAGCTCCAGCAGGTTAACGAGCAGCTTGAGGCGCAGTCGTACAAACTGATGCAGTCCAATGAGGCGCTGCGAGCCGAAATAGCCGAACGCGAACAGGCGGAGGCTGAGATACGTAGGTTGAACGAAGAACTTGAGCTAAAGGTCTCAGAGAGGACCAGGGAGCTGCTTGAAGCCCAGGAGGAACTGATCCGGAAGGAAAAGCTGTCCGTGCTTGGACAGATCGCAGGCAGCGTGGGGCACGAGATAAGGAACCCGTTAGGGGTCATAAAAAACGCAATCTTCTATCTAAAGATGGTCCTGTCCGCTGCTGACAATAACACTAAAGAGTACCTTGACATCATCAGGGAGGAGGTTGACATCTCCGAGCAAATCGTTGCCGATCTTCTCGATTTTGCCCGCACCAAGACGCCGCAAAAAAGGCCAGTGAACTTGAAAGCGCTTTTGACAAAGTGCCTCGAAAAAAACAAGATACCCGGAGCCGTTACCGTGCTGGATGAGATCCAGGAAAGCCTCCCTGCGGTATATGCCGACCCTGTGCAGTTAGGTCAAGTGTTTATGAACCTACTCAAAAACGCGGTTGAGGCGATGCCTTCCGGCGGATTCCTTTCGCTTAAGGCCGAAGAAATTCATCAATCCCAAGAGTTGAGGGTAGTAATTGCCGATACCGGTCAGGGGATATCCTCTGAGGGCATGTCAAGGCTTTTCCATCCGCTCTATACGACCAAGGCAAAGGGGCTGGGTCTCGGATTGACGATCGTGAAGAACCTTACAGAGGCGAACGGCGGAAGCATCAAGGTGGAGAGCGAGCCCGGGAAAGGTACAGTCGTTACAGTGAAATTGCCTGTGGTCAAGGAGGGACATGGTGAACAGTAAGAAACTAAGGGTTCTTGTCGTGGATGACGACCGGAGAATGGTCAGGACGATCTTCGATATCCTTATGAACAAAGGATACGAGGCGGTGTCCGTCCATACCGGCGAGGACGCGGTGGAAAAGGTCAGAAAGGAAAAATTTGATTGTGTCCTAATGGACATCAGGATGCCGGGCATAAGCGGCATTGAGGCATGCGGAAGGATTCATGAATTGTCGCCGAACCTTCCGGTGATCCTGGCAAGCGCCTACGCTACGGAAGAGATGGAGGCTGAAGCAAGAAAATACGGTGCATATGCTGTAATGATCAAGCCGCTCGACCTTCAGAGAGTTCTTTCATTTCTTTCATTGCTCATGAATGAGGAGAGCATACTCATTGTGGACGACGACACCAGGTTTTCCATGACGCTAAAAGATATCCTCAAAGCGAGGGGATACAGAGTGCAAACCGAAAGCAACCCGGAAAAGGTACTCGGCCATATGGAGCAAAATTACAAATTGGTGGTGCTTCTTGACTTGAAGCTCGGAGACGCCGACGGGCTCGACGTCCTGAAGGAACTGCGGGCTAAATATCCTTCAAAGCCGGTGGTGCTGGTGACAGGCTATAGGGAAGAGATGGCTGGTTCGATCCAAAAGGGGCTTCAGATAGGCGCCTACACCTGTTTGTATAAGCCTCTTGAGATCGAGAAGCTTTTGGAATTGATCAGGGACGTCAGCAGAAGGAAAGTAGCGGAGATCCTTGGCGAGGAGTTTGAAAAGCTGTGAAAGGCAAACTCAGGATACTGATTATAGACGACGACCCGATGGCCCGCAGAACACTGTCCGATATCCTGCATGTTTACGGGTATGAGGCTCTTGCCGCGAAGGACGGGGCCGAAGCGTTTGCCGAGTTGCAGAGGGGGCCGGTAAACCTTGCGCTTATAGACCTCCAGCTTCCAGACATTCCTGGAACCGATGTCATGGCAGGTATCAAAGATAGATCGCCTTCGACAGAGGTTATAATCATGACAGGCCATGCAACGCTGGAATCGGCAATAGAGGCGACAAACCGCGGGGCTTTTTCTTACCTCATTAAGCCATATGATGTCCAGCAGTTGTTGCTGCACATCCAGCACGCGCTGGAAAAACAGCGGGTAGCGGAAGAATTGAGAAAGAGCGAGGAAAGGCTCGACGAAGCGCAGAAGGTCGCGCATCTGGGAAATTGGGAATGGGATATTTCCGACAACGAGTTCTGGTGGTCCGATGAAATGTACAGGATCCTTGGACTGGCTCCGCAAGAGAAAGCCCTGACTTTCGAGGTTATTTTTTCCATCACCCATCATGACGACCGTGAGATATTTAGAGACGCAGTAAACGGATTGTTTTCCGAACACACTCCCTACAATATGAATTTCCGGGTCACTCATCCGGCTGTGGGAAAGCGAATCTTCCACGCCGAGGGAAAAACCAAGACAGGCTGGGACGGGAAGCCTCTCAGCCTGATTGGTGTCATACAGGATATAACCGAGAACATGCTGGCAGAGGATGCGCTGCGGGAAAGCAACGAGAGATTTCGTATCGCGTTCGAAAACGCTGCTATCGGCATGGCCGTTACCGCCCTGGACGGGCATTGGCTGAAGGTAAATCATTCCTTATGCACCATATTCGGCTATTCCGAACAGGAACTGCTTGCCAATACGGTTCAGGACATCACCCATTCCGACGATCTTTCGATTGACATCAGGGGCTACAAAAGATTGCTGGACGGAGAGACCTCATATTACCGCTCGGAAAAAAGGTGCCTCCATAAAAAAAGCCATTTTGTCTGGGTGCGTCAGAGCGTCTCGCTGGTGCGAGACGCGCAGGGCAGGCCTTTGTACTTTGTATCGCAGATTGAAGACGTTACAGATCGGAAGTCCGGGGAAGAGGCTTTGAACTACAGGGTGGAGATCGAGCAGCTGATATCAAGCCTATCAACGAGGTTTTTGAGACTGGAATCAAATCGGCTCGACGAAGGGATAGACGGTGCGTTAAAGGACATCGGCGAATTTACCGGGGTTGACCGTACTTATGTCTTTCTCTGGTCAGATGGCGGGGCCACGATGCGCAGTACCAATGAATGGCGCGCCGACGGTATAGAACCATTGATGGAAAATCTGCAAAGGTTTACTGTTGATTCATTCCCGGGATTGATTAGAAGCCTGAGTCTTATTGAAACGATCCATATTCCCAGGGCCGCAAGCCTGTCTGATGATGCAAAAGAGATGCGGGAATTCCTTCTGCCGCGCGGGGTAAAATCCGCAATCATTGTTCCCTTGGTCTTTGGGGCTTCACTGATAGGGTTTTTCGGCTTTGAGTCGATACGTCAGGAAGAAACCTGGTCGGAAGCAGACATAAGGCTTATTACAATGATAGGTGAGATATTCTCAGGCTCGTTCGGACGGAGGTATACGGAAAAAGAGAGAGAGGATCTTTTATACAAAACTGAAAATGCCAATAAAGAATTGAATGCGGCCAATTCTAAATTGTCCGCTCTTTACAATATCGCGTTGTTCGTCAACCGTACGACGAACCTGGATGAGATTACATCCAGCAGCCTTGAATTGATCATTTACGGAATGGAGATTTTAAACATCGAAAAAAGAGGGGCGATATTCCTGGTTGAAGGCGACAGGCTGAGGCTCGCCGCGCAATTTAACCTTCCGGCGGAATTTATAGATTTTCATGAAGATGAAGGCATCGGCAAGTGTTCTTGCGGCATGGCCGTCAAATCCGGGAAAATCATGGTTTTGCATAGCGATGATTCGGAATGCGCGATGGTTTCAGGCCCTACCCCTTGCGGATGTATCATAGTGCCCCTTAAGTCAGCGGAAGGCGTTGTCGGGGTGCTATGCCTTTATATGTCGGCCCAAGAGGAGGCAGGAGAAGCTACCTTAAAAATGCTCAGTTCCATAGGAAGCCAGCTTGGAATCGCCATCGACAACGCGAGGCTCTATGAGATCACAAAAGCCCTTTCCCTTCACGATCCTCTTACAGGCCTCGCCAATAGAAGACTTATGTACATTGAACTGGAAAAAGGCCTTGCGAGGGCGCAGAGGTACGGGAGTCTATTTTCAGTCATTATGGCTGATATAGACAACTTCAAGCAATACAATGACAGTTTTGGGCATACCGCAGGTGACAAATTGCTTGTGGAAATGGCAAAGGCCTTGGCAAAAGAGGCGAGGCAGACGGATCTTGTAGCCAGATATGGAGGGGAGGAGTTTCTTGTGCTTCTGCCCGAAACAGGCATTGAGGATGCTTGCAAGGTAGCCGAAAGGATAAGAGTCTCCGTCGCCAGTCAAAACGAAACCACGATAAGCCTGGGAGTCGCTCCTTATAGAGCCGGGACAACGATGGAAGCGCTCATCAGCCATGCGGATAGCGCGATGTATAAGGCGAAGCAAGAAGGAAGGAACCGCGTTGAGAAATATGCCTATATGAAGCCTCGGGAAACATAGCTATGATGATCATGAGTCAGAGGAATTGGCGCTGGGCGAACAGCTGAAACCCAAGCCTTTTTCGTACTCCGGTAGCAAATCCTAGCCCGCCAGGGTCGCCCCCACGCTTTATTATCATTTTAGGAAGGAGTGGTGCAGAACTCTTCTTCATGGGTAGGCCTTTGAGATATCGCGGCCGCGCATACTTGACAAAATTCAAAATTCTGGCTTAATATTTATATCCATCAGTTCATTTAGCCCATCATAGAATACTCATCAGTTAACCTGCGAAAGAATCGGCCTTTCACCCCGGAATTTTTCTGAAGTTTTAGCGTGATTTTTTCAATACATGAGCGTCTCATGGCGCTGAATCTACGCAGCAAAAAGACTGTCCTGCTTTCAAAGACGGCAACGTGTGTCTGCTCGTTTGTTTGTAAGCTGGCAGGATCGCCAATGGCCGAGCGGAGCAATTTCGTTTTATCCGAAACCTTGGGCTTTATAGTCCGGGGAGAGTTCATTCCTCTATACCCTATTTATCTATCCTTCTATGGGGCAGCTATGGCTGAAATCATAACGGTTATAAATCAAAAAGGTGGAACGGGAAAAACGACTACGACAATGAACCTTGGGAGCGCTTTGGCCTCTGCAGGTAAGAAGGTACTGCTCGTTGACATAGACCCTCATGCGTGTCTTACGTATTCGTTCGGCATCCTGAACTCCAACGGCACAATGGCTGACGTTTTAAGCGGGACAAGGACCTTTGAGGAAGTCCTTGTTGAAAGAGAAGGCATGCGCATAGCCCCGGCGTCGACCGAGCTTGCCGACATAGAGCTGTCCCTCAGGGATAAACTCGGCAGGGAGAACTTCTTGCTGCAAAGCCTAGGCGACAAGGACAGTTTTGATTATATCCTCATAGACTCACCGCCTTCTTTATCCATTTTAACGATAAACGCGTTGAAAGCGGCCGATCAATTATTGATACCTTTGTTTATGGATGTTTTAAGCATACAGGGACTCGCTGGTTTTTTTTCAACTGTTACAGAGTTCAGGCGTGTTTTCAAAAAGCCGCTTCCGATTAAGGGCATAGTCGCGGTCAGATATGACGACCGCGTCAAATTGAGCAAAGAGGTGCTGGCTTACATTAAGCTCAATTTTAATGTGAGGATATTCAAGACAAAAATAAGATGCGACGCGAGGGTTGCCGAGTCGCCCTCATTTGCCAGCAGTGTTGTCCGCTATGCACCCAGCTCGCGCGGGGCAAAGGATTTTGCATCCCTTGCCGCTGAATTTTTAAGCATTGCATGAAGGAGGTAAGGCAAGAGCATTTCATATATGACGCGCGCGACCTTTAACCTGGATGATAAAGGAAAGGAGTAGGCCATGTCGCCAATGGGGAAGAACATTTTGAAACATAAGCTTATCGAAGATACTGAAGAAGCTGCGGGTTCCGGAATGCAATCCGCTCATTTGCAGGAAACGTCATCGAGAGGAGGGTATCCGCCATGGCTGATACCAAGGCTGCTTAAGGCCCTGAAGGCCGCAAGGGACGGGGATTTTACGGTACGCCTGCCTGTTGAGGACGGCCTCGGTGAGATAGCCGAAGTCTTCAATGAATTTGTCGGCCTTAACCAGGGCTTCAGCAGCGAGATCTCGAGGGTAAGCAAGATTATCGGCGAGGAGGGAAAACTGACGGAGCGGGCTAATCTCGGAGCGGTCTCCGGTTCATGGAGGACCAGCGTAGACGCAATCAATACTCTCGTCAACGCCCTTGCGCAGCCCACGACAGAGGTAGGCCGCGTGATAACCGCCGTTGCAGAGGGCGATTTGTCCAAGAAGATGATGCTGGATATAGAGGGAAGGCCGCTGAAGGGCGAGTTCGCCAGGATAGGAACGATAGTAAATACGATGGTAGGACAGCTCGGATCCTTTTCCTCCGAAGTCTCCCGTGTCGCCAAGGAGGTAGGCACCGAGGGAAAACTCGGCGGACAGGCGGCGGTCCCGGGAGTGGCGGGCACATGGAAGGAGCTTACGGAGAACGTGAACGCAATGGCCTCGAACCTTACCAACCAGGTAAGGAACATAGCCAACGTCACCACGGCGGTCGCCAACGGAGACCTGTCGAGGAAGATCACGGTCGAGGCCAAGGGGGAGATTCTGGAGTTGAAAAACACCATGAACACAATGGTCGATCAGTTGAGCATCTTTGCCTCGGAGGTAACCAGGGTCGCCAGAGAGGTCGGCACCGAGGGCAAACTCGGAGGGCAAGCTACTGTCAAAGGGGTTGCCGGCACATGGAAGGACCTGACCGACAACGTCAATGCGATGGCCGGGAATCTGACCGTACAGTTGCGAGACGTGTCCAAGGTGGCCACCGCCATCGCCAGGGGCGATTTGAGCCAGAAGGTCACGGTTGACGTCAAGGGAGAGATACTTCAGATCAAAGACACCACAAACATAATGGTTGACCAGCTCAACGCTTTCGCCTCCGAGGTCACGAGGGTTGCCCGCGAGGTCGGAATAGAGGGCAAGCTCGGCGGACAGGCGACCGTCAAGGGGGTTGCAGGGACATGGAAGGACCTGACCGATAACGTCAATGCAATGGCAACAAACCTTACGGTACAGCTCCGAGACGTATCCAAGGTTGCCACGGCGATAGCCAACGGCGACCTTACG
>JACOUO010000013.1 GCA_016177845.1 Deltaproteobacteria bacterium
CATGCACAATCCGTAAAAATACGTTTAAAATGACAAATAACAAACAAATCCGAAATTCGAATATCGAAACTCGAAACAAGGTCTTTGTTTCGGGTTTCGGATTTCGTGCTTGAAATTTATTTGGGATTTGTAATTTATTTATTAAAGGTGGAATGGAAAAGAAAAACGTAATTTTGGGATGTGTTATTGCAGTAACGTTATTCTTACTAACTATCCCTGACAATGGCTATGCTGGTTATGACAATTACGTAACCGCTAATGGCACGCCGGGCGATGATACTCAAGAAACATTTGGCACCCCGCTCAGGGATAAGATTGTCCACAATGGTTATGCTGGCGATGACACCCAGTATATTGAAGGTGATGCTGACGACGACTGGCTCGAACAAAATGGCGGGGATGGTGATGACAACCAAGCGGTACTTGGTGGCACTGGAAACGACCACGTCCTCCAGGTTGGCGGGGAGGGCAGCGATGCTCAAATTGGTAACGGAGACTCGGGTAATGACCGCATTAAACAATATGGCGGGACGGGCGATGATTTCATAGATGCAGATGGTGGTGCTGATAGTGACCATATTATCCAGCATGGCGGAAGGGGCGATGATATGCTCTTTCTGGACGGTGGCGATTGGGATGACATTGTCGAGATGTATGGCGAGGATGGGGCAGATACGATGACATACGATGTGAGCCCTGGCAAGGACAGGGCTTTTATTGACGGCGGCAGGGGTGAAGATGGGTTAATTATTTATTCAAACAGTCAAAATTTTACCGTGTATGAGGCATATGTTAAAAAGATTGGTAAAAAAAACAAGCTCTTTTACAAGAAGCTTTATAGCCAGGGTAGTGGGGGTTCAAGGATTGCGGTGAAGGATGTTGAGCATGGCACCATTATCGGAAATGATGGGACGACCCCGGTGTATTGGTGGTGAAAGAACACACCCACATGCCCCTACATGGTGCAGATTTTTCAAAAAGGTGAGGAGAAAAATTAATAGTGAGTTACTTTCGCGACAATATTGAGAGAATGGCAGGCTACCAACCGGGTGAGCAGCCAAGGGATGGGAAATATGTAAAGCTTAATACCAATGAAAATCCTTATCCACCGTCCCCGAAGGTTATTGATGCCATTAAGGATGCTGCTAATAGTAACCTCCGTCTTTACCCTGACCCTCTTGCGACGTATGTGCGTGAGAATGC
>JACOUO010000015.1 GCA_016177845.1 Deltaproteobacteria bacterium
AAATAGACATTGAGCATATATCTCTTTGAACTGTACGTTGTTGCAAACACCTAAAGGGTAAATATGTAGTAGGGGCACGGCGCGCCGTGCCTCTACCTTGCGCAATTCACACGGCTAAAGCCTGCGGCTACAAGTACCTCCTTTCCACGCAGAGCGTGGGAACGAGTAAAAGTCTCAAAATGGCACGAACAAATTCCCCCTTAGAAAAGGGGGGTAGGGGGGTTGTTTTCTGCATCCTGACAACCCCCTTAATCCCCCTTTATTAAGGGGGACTTTTACGATATGGTGTGCTGTTTTATGACTTTTTCAGAGGTCTCTTGCTCCCTAAAAAACAAATAATCAAATAATTCAAATCACCAAATTACTGACCATCATATCCCTGTCCACCTCTCACGCACCAAACATAGCCGTTGATGGACTTAGCGTCGTTGTCCACAGAGCCAACGTTGAAATAAACGCCCCACGCGTCGCCGGTATAGCCGGCAAAGGCAAGGGTAGTAGCCGACCAGTACCAAAACGACTGCACATTTTGAAAGGGATGGCCTGCGGGAAGGGCTGGGTTACTCTGTGTCGGGTCAATTAGGCTTGCAAGCTCCTCAACCGTGGGAAGACGCCATCCTTTACGACCGCCAAGATTCATGTTGTAACAATGAAAGATTGCTTGATACCAGTTCCTCAGTGTTGTATCTGGCGACCTTTCCCAGACAAGCCCTGTTTCCCTGTCGAGGACAGCCTCGCCATCCAGCACAAGTTGAAACCGCTTATTTGCGGACAGTTTCTGATACCATGCGGGTGGTACTGTAGGTTTGCCAGCGGCAAATGCAGGTTCATTGAACCCCATAAGTCCTATAAATGCGACCAGTAATAATAACAATGACATTCTTTTAATAATCTTCATCCTTTTTACCTCCTTTGTGTAATGCACAAGCAGGTATTCTAACTGCCACGACTTATTACACCTTATATTTTATTTTACCCCATGTAACCACCCCCTTTCTCCAAATAGTTCATAGCTCATGGCTCATAGCAAATAATTCATGCAGTACTATGAGCTATCAGCTATGAGCGCGCCACTTGACATACTCTGCAATGGACACCCTTTTGCCGCTCTTTAATAATGCAGATGTACCGAAGTCTTTCATTTTTCCCAACGATTCTGCATCAAATACTGGACCGTCAATACAGACCCTCTGACCGTCGCAGTCGCATTGGCCGCATACGCCAATTGCACATTTTACATACCTATCAAGGGATGCCTCGCATCCAATTCCT
>JACOUO010000016.1 GCA_016177845.1 Deltaproteobacteria bacterium
AAGATTAGGTTTGCCGGATATGGGTAATAACCGGCAAACTCGTACAGTTTTACTAAATCAAAAGGAGATAAGAAGAGAAAGAGATGGGAATTGATAAGCTTAACCTGACTATATATGAAGCTCCTGATATTCAATATCTGGAGTGGTCTGGAGATGTTAAAAAAGATGAATACAGAATGAAGCATTACCAGTACTTCTGCAAGCTGGATAAAGCAGAGGTGATGTGGAAGCCTCACAAGTACAGTGCCGAAACGAATCTTAACTTCCCTTATTGCAAGATCGATATCAATCCAAAATACTTTGATAACTTTGTAGATCTATACAACTACATGATGCGGATATTCGGAGAAGATAAAACTATTGAGCTTAGCAAGTTTAGGGTAACAAGAATCGATTTGGCATCTGACATTGAAGGGCTTTCATTTGATACTGCCATAAGCCGCTTATATGTTCTTGGCTACAGGCGTGACGGGCTGAGCATAATTGCAGGCAGCACAATGTATTTAGGCTCAAATCCATTGATAAGGGTTTATGACAAGCTCAAGGAGATAAAATACAGGGTCAAAAAAGGCCATCTGATAACTGAGTATGAAAAGAACATCCTTGAAGCTAAAAAGACGGTCACAAGATTCGAGATCGCCATTCAACCTAAGCAAATGACTCTTGAAGATGTAGTTAATGATTACTGCGGATTAGCCTCTTATTTTGACAAGTGCAGGTTCTATAACTTTGAAGATGATGAAAAGATTTCCTCTTTGGGAGGTTTACAGTTCCTTATGTCTCAAATGCGTAGGGAAAAGAGAGCTGCCTTTGAGAAGTACAAGGACAATCAACTTGCTTCGCTTATAAAGGAGAATTACATAGCCTCTGTGACGGATTGGTTCTGCGGGGTTAAAAGCTCATACTTCAAGGAGATGCCGTTCTAATGAAGCTCGTAACGATAAAAGAGATCTCCGAAACCCTTAAAGTAAAAGAATCAACCCTTTACTCTTGGGTGCATAACGGGATTGTACCTTTTTACAAGCTTAACGGGCTTCTGCGCTTCGATATGGCTGAAATAATGGAATGGGTCAAGAACTCAAAACCAATCGCTTACAAGCCAAATAAAGAGCTTAAAAGGGCACAATCCGAGGACATTAATCTGATAGTCAAGAGAGCTATTGAACAGGCAAAGGGCAAGAGGTATAATCCATCCAAACGGGAAACCAGCCTAAGTCAAGGTCTCAGGAAGGAGGATTAATGGGACTTTTCCACAGGGGCAACTGATAAGAAGCTTGCGGAAAAGATCCATGCAAAGGTTCTAACTCAAATCACAGAGGGCAAGTGGTTTGAAAGGCTTGAAGGGGAAAACAAAAGCCTCTGGGACTTGCTGGACAGGTATATAAATGAATACTCTGTCCATAACAAAGCCCCTCATACTGTAAAGACGGATCAAGGAATGACTAATGAGATGAAGAATTTTTTTGGCAATACGCCCTTGATGGATGTTACGCCTCGTCTCATTGCTAACTACAAATCCTTTTGCAGGGAAAAGGGTCTTTCTCCGGCTTCCATAAACCACAGGCGAGGCTTACTTCGCCATGCCTTCAATCTTGCCATTAAAGAATGGGAATGGGTTAAAGAAAACCCCGTAAACAGGATCAGCAGGGAGAAGGTGAATAACGCAAGGGATAGATGGCTTACTTTTGAGGAAGAGACGAGCCTTCTTGATAACTGCGTTATATATGTTATCTGCAAAGAAAATGTTAAGGAGCCAAGATACTGGCTCAAGGAGATTGTCCTGTTTGCCCTTAATACGGGTATGAGGCAGGATGAAATCCTTTCCCTTGAATGGCCTAACATAGACCTTTTCCGGCGCACTGCAACGGTTGTACGTTCCAAGAACGGGGAAAAAAGAACCATTCCCTTAAATCTTAAGGTTTTAGAATTGCTGAAGGAGAAATCGAAGGTAAGACACATAAAGAACAACTTTGTTTTTGCCAGTGAAGCAGGAACAAAGGTTGATCATAGAAATCTTTTAAGAGCCTTCTATAACGCCTTGGAAAAGACAGGTATAGAGGACTTCAGGTTTCATGACCTTCGCCATACCTTCGCAACTAGGCTAGCTCAAGCAGGGGTAGACCTTTACAAGATCTCAAAGCTTCTAGGCCATAAGGATATAAAGATGACAATGAGGTATTCGCACCATTACCCTGAGAGTCTGAGGGATGGCGTAGAGGTCTTGGACAGGATTAGCACAATTTTAGCACAATCAAAAGAAAAGGGATCAGCCCTTATTGAGCTAACCCCTTGATTTTATTGGTGCGCCCGGAGAGATTCGAACTCCCGACCCTCTGATTCGTAGTCAGATGCTCTATCCAGCTGAGCCACGGGCGCATTTGAATTGATTATTTGAGAAAAACAGGCAAAAACTGGCGGAGAGGGGGGGATTCGAACCCCCGGTAGAGTGTTACCCCTACAACTGCTTAGCAGGCAGCTGCCTTCAGCCTCTCGGCCACCTCTCCAGTGAAAAACGCAGAAATCTAAGCCTTTATATGTACCACGACTTTATGGTATAATCAAGGCTGCTTTGAGAAAAGATTACCATTTCTCAGAATTTTATATTATATATGAATCCAATACTCAAGTAAAACAAAAGGATAGCCTGATGAGTGACGAATTTAAAATCTGCCCAGAGTGCGGGGCAGAATACTTTCCGCACGCTATTGAATGCAGAACCTGTGAAATTGCCCTTGTATTCGCCTCAGAGCTTGAGAAGAAAAAACAGGCCCAGCCTCAGGCAGCAGGCTCTCTCGTATGCATAGAAGAAGGCACGCTTGAGCGCGTCTCAGACCTCGCCAACGCCCTCGGGTCAATCGGGTTTGAGGCAAGCGTATACAAGATGGGCCAAGGCAGTTCCTGCGGAGGCGGCTTTGGCCTGTTTGTTGACCAGGCAATAGCCAGAAGCGCAGTAAAGGAACTCGAAACAATATGGCAAAGGCTCTACCCTGAGCTGAAAGAAAGCGAAAAGCGGCTTGAAGCAGGGCTATGCCCGGCATGCGGCTCTAATGTGAAGGAGTCTGATACGGAATGCCCGGACTGCGGTCTGAACCTTTTTGCTGACCCGGGCGGGTTTGATTCGTGCGGGGGCGGAGGCTGCGGCAGCGGCTGTTCATAATTAAAAATCTTATTTCTTCAGCTTTCTGCCGTTCTTATCAAGGAAGGGGTAATTCTTAAGCCCTATCCTCTGCAATTTGCACTTTAAAGCCGTTCCAAGGACGCCGAAGCCATAGATAACGCTTCTTCTGAAGTTTATCGATGACGCTTCGGCAAAGTATTTTGTAGGACAGCTTATCTCGCCTATCCTGAAACCAAAATAGACTGCCTGCGCAAGCATCTGATTATCAAAGACAAAATCATCTGAATTTTCAAGCAGGGGTATGGACTCAAGCACCTCTTTGCTGAATGCCCTGTAGCCTGTGTGATACTCTGATATCTTCTCATTTAAAAGCAGGTTTTCAGCCAGTGTCAGAAACCTGTTGGATATGTACTTATAAACAGGCATTCCGCCTTTAAGCGCGCCTGTCCCCAGCACCCTTGAGCCCAATACCACATCATATTCGCCAGAGGCGATCATAGAGGCCATAGCGGTTATAAGCTTGGGCGCGTACTGGTAGTCCGGGTGCACCATTACTACTATATCTGCGCCGAGCCTTAAGGCCTCGGTGTAGCAGGACTTCTGGTTGCCGCCGTACCCCTTGTTCTTCTCATGGACGACTATATGCTTTATGCCGAGCCTTTTGCCTTCCTCAACCGTATTGTCCTTACTGCAGTCATCCACAAGGACAACTTCATCGACAATATCAAAAGGGATATCGTTATAAGTCTTAAGCAGGGTTTTTTCCGCATGATAGGCGGGCATCACGACTACTACTTTTTTTCCATGCAGCATAATTCACCAAAACACTAAGTTATTTGCGACACTTCAGAAAAAATTATTGCAAATTGGCATTGCCATGTCAATTGAAAACACCCGGAGGCCCCAATCACAAACCTTTTGACCTTGGAGCCTGTTTTAAGCAATAATAACAAGGTTTATAACCTACTGCGGGTCAGGGACAATGCCTCAAAAGACAAACTCAACTCAAGGCTTAAGTTTAACTCCGGCAAATCTAATCTCAGCCGCCGCAGTTGCCTTTATAGCTTTCGCTGTTTTTCTCCCATCCCTCTGGAACGGGTTCGTTTTCTGGGACGACCAGCAGTATGTTTATGAAAACCCTCTTATCCAGTCCCTTGACCTTGAGTTCGTAAAGACCATTTTTACCACCGTTCAGATATCAAACTGGCACCCGCTTACAATGCTCTCCCATGCCATTGATTACGCTCTCTGGGGCCTTAATCCGCTCGGCCACCACCTTACAAACATCATCTTTCACGGCGTAAATACATTTTTATTTTTTCTTATCGCCCTGAAACTTGGAAATGCCGCAAAAGGAACATCATCAAAAACCTCTCTCATCATGGCCCTTGTTGCCTCGCTCCTTTTTGCTATCCATCCTCTGCATGTGGAATCTGTCGCATGGGTATCGGGCAGAAAGGATGTGCTTAGCACATTTTTCATATTCCTCACAGTGCTTTGTTACCTGAGATACTCTTCAAAAAGAGATGCGTTTAATTACGCCACGAGCCTTTTGCTCTTTGCGCTTGCGCTGATGAGCAAACCAATGGCAGTAACGCTGCCGGTTGTTCTACTCATACTTGATTTTTATCCTCTGGAGAACTTGAACGCAAAATCGATTATTGAAAAAATCCCTTTTTTCATTCTGAGCGCCATTTCCTCTCTTGCCACCTTACTCGCTCAGAAGTCATCCGCCGCTTCTCTTGAGACCATCCCGTTCGGGTGGCGCATCCTTACTGCCATCAAGGCATACATCTTCTATCTCTATAAGATGCTCCTGCCTTTTGGGCTTGCCCCGTACTATCCTTATCCTTTAGAGATAAGCCTCTTTAGCATTGAGTACATCGGCTCAGCCATCGTTCTTATTGGTATTACGGTCTTTTCAATCGTTTACTTGAAAAGAAATAAGATTTTTTTTGCAGCATGGCTTTTCTACCTCGTCACTTTATTACCCGTAATCGGGCTTATTCAGGTCGGGGCGCAGGCAGCAGCAGACCGCTACACTTATCTCCCTGCTTTAGGGCCTTTCATGCTCGCCGGGGCAGCCACAGCTTTTTTTGCTGAAAAGATTAACAGAAAGGCCGTTGCCGCCGGAGTTATCATAATCTCCATAGCTCTGTCTTTGCTTTCCATCAAACAGATAGGCGTGTGGAAAGATTCAATGACGCTTTGGTCCCATGAGGTAAATGTATATCCTGATACCGCTGCGCTCGGCTACATGAACAGGGCCGCGGTTTACAGTAAAGCAGGCGAGGTTGAAAAATCCCTTGAAGACCTCACAAAGGCCATCTCGATAAAGCAAGACTATAAAGAGGCGTACTTTAACCGCTCAATCGTTTACAAGGAGCTTGGCAGATACGATGAGGCGATAGGTGACCTGAATGCCGCAATCGAGCTCAACCCAAAATTCGCAAGGGCTTACAATAACAGGGGCAGTCTCCATAAAAAACTTGGGGCATACGAGCCGGCCATAAAAGATTATCAGAAGGCAATTGAACTAAGTCCGCAAAACGCCTCCGCTTATTTCAACCTGTGCCTTGCTTACTACGAAACAGGCAACATGGAACTTGCCCTCGCCAATGCCAGAAAGGCGGCTGACCTTGGGCTGCCTCAGGCAGCTGAGTTCATAAGGGCGCAGGGGTTCTGACATGGAATGCAATATCAAAAGACAAAATATCGTCTTTGCCCTTCCTGCAGCAATTATAACTTTTTTGATGTACCTGGGCTCTCTCAGGAACGGGTTTGTAAACTGGGACGACCCCGGCTACATACTTGAAAATCCCAATCTCGCATCTTTCAATTTCAAATGGATATTTACCGAGCTTTTTTATTCGAACTGGCATCCTTTGACAACGCTCTCCTATGTCATTGATTTCAATGTCTGGGGGCTAAATCCTTTCGGATATCATCTTGAGAATGTAATCCTTCACGCGATAAATACATTCTTTGTTGCCGTCCTCACGATGAGGCTTGTCGAGCTGAAATCCGCTCAGAAGGGTTTGATTATTTTTGCGGGGCTTTTCTCGGGGCTGCTCTTCGGGCTTCATCCACTGCATGTAGAATCTGTGGCATGGATATCTGAGAGAAAGGATGTGCTCTGCGGCTTCTTCTTTTTTCTGACGATTTTAAGTTATATCAAATACTGTTCTACAAACAGCGTAGTCAGCTTTCTTTCATCTCTTATCTTTTTCTCCCTTGCGCTTATGAGCAAACCAATGGCAATCACCTTGCCCGTTGTATTGATGCTTATTGACTTCTACCCGCTTGAGAGATTTTCATTTAAAAATATAGGAAAGATTGTAGTTGAGAAAATTCCTTTTTTCGCGCTCTCTTTGATTTCAGCGATACTGACCGTACTTGCCCAGCAGAAGAGCACTGCCCTTGTCTCCCTTAAATCATATTCAATCCTTGAGCGCATAGGACTTGCTGTAAGGGGTTTTGGTTTTTACCTTTATAAAACCGTTCTGCCTTTTAATCTGTCCCCGTTCTACCCGAGGCCTTCGGAGGCTGAGCTTTTTAACTCCGTCTTTCTCATCTCGCTTCTCGTTATCATCGCTTTGACTGTCCTGTGCCTGATATTCCTGAAAAAGAAAATTTTTCTTGCCTCATGGCTTTATTTCCTGATTACGCTTATTCCTGTGATTGGGATAATTCAGGTAGGCAATCAGGCTGCGGCTGACAGATACACCTATATCCCGAGTGCGAGCCTTTTTATATTGGCTGGTGTGGCGCTGGGGCTGCTCTATTCCAAAGGTGAAAAAAAATCCTTCCGCATCATCATCGCGGTTTTAAGCTTTTTATTTTTTATCCCCCTTTCATATCTGACAGTAAAACAAATAGCTGTCTGGAAGGATTCTGTTACGCTCTGGAGCCATGCGATAAAGGTCTACCCTGATAAAATCGAGATAGCCTATTACAACCGTGGGCTTGCCTATGACAGGGAAGGGAGATTCGATAGCGCGCTTTCAGATTACACCAAGGCGATTGCCGCATATCCTGAATATGTGGACGCGTATGTAAACAGGGGAATTGTGTACGGAGAGCTTAACGAGCTTGGAAAAGCAATAGAGGATTTCAACAAGGCAGCTGAAATCAATCCCGCATACGCAAACACCTTTTTAAACAGAGGCACGGCATACATCTCTCTACAAAGATTTGACCTTGCCGTCGCTGATTTTCAGAAGGTATTGGAACTCCAGCCTGACAACGCAATAGCCAACTACAACCTCGGGCTTGCGTACTCAAGACTTGGGGACAACCCAAGGGCCTCGGTTTATTTTCAGAGAGCCTCTCAGCTCGGGCTCAGGTAATCTCATTTTATAATCAGTATACTTACATCCCCGGGCTTGCCGATGGTATCTATGGTTATATCATTGCCATATCTGCTTATTTCGATATCGAACTTTTTTTTTGAATCAACGGGAAGGTCTTTGATGCGGATGTAGTTGAGGAACTCCGGCAGCTTTGGTTTTTTAAATATCACTATCTTCTTCTCAGCCTCAAAGAAAAGCCCTAATGAGGCCTGCAGCATCAAAAGGAGCGAGCCTGAAGCCCATGTCTGGGGAGAGCAGGCTACAGGGTAATGAGTAGGCGCAACACCCTTTCTCCTGTGAAAGCCGCAGAAGAGCTCAGGCAGGCGGTGGAACTCCATGAAAAGAGATGCGTCAAAGATACCTGTGAATATCTTTTCGAAATCCTCAATCAACCCATAAGAGGCAAGACCGAATGCTATCATCGCGTTGTCATGCGGCCAGACAGAGCCGTTATGATATGACATCGGATTATAGCGCGCCTCTTTTTCCGATACTGTCCTGATGCCCCAGCCTGTGAATGACCTGTCTGAAAGAAGCGTATAGCCAATCCTCTCAGCCTTTTCAGGGTCTGCTATACCTGTAAACAACGCGTGCCCGGCATTTGACGAAACCACCCTGCAGGGTCTTTTATCTCCATCGAGCGCAAGCACATATGATTCAAGCTCTTCATCCCAGAAAACCCTGTTGAACCTTTCTTTAAGCTCCTCTGCCTCTGTCAGTAACCTTTGCGAAAGATTATCCTTACCTAAAAGCCGGGCAAGGGAAGCCGCCTCTTTTTTTGCCGCATAATAATAGCCCTGCACCTCACATAAAGCGATAGGGCCTTCGGCAAGCGTTCCGTCAGCGTGAAAGACAGAGTCCCTTGAGTCCTTCCAGCCCTGGTTCTTAAGCCCCTTTTCATCAGGCATATATTCAAGAAACCCGTCCCCGTCCACATCCCCGTATTTATCCATCCACGCAATTGATGCCTCGATATGCTTCCAGAGTTTTTTTATGAGAACGGTATCTCCTGTCCTCCTCCAGTACGCGCCTGCAAGGATTATAAAAAGAGGGGTTGAATCAACGCTGCCGTAGTAAAGCCCAAAAGGGATTTCACCAAGCCCTGCCATCTCACCAAGCCTCGACTCATGCAGAATCTTTCCCGGCTCCGATGCCTTTGACTTATCGAAATTCTGTGACTGGAGCGTGGCAAGATATTTAAGCACTCCTTTTGCTACATCGGGCTTTATCCAAAGGCACTCAAGCGCGGTGATTATCCCGTCCCTTCCGAAAGGCGTGCAAAACCACGGGATGCCGCCATACGGATATGTCCCGAGTTTTGTTTCAGTGAGCATCATGTTTATATCGGCGATGGACCTGCTTATGGAGCGGTTGAACTGCGAATTTGATGTATAGACGGCAGCGGTCTTTTTATTTTTTACGGCAAGCTTTCTGCGTGCCTCTGAGATTGCCTGCTCAAAATCCAGATTGAGTTTCCCTGCGCCGTCTGAGAGGCAGTCTATTGAAAAGTAAAGGTCAACAACGCCGCCCTTATCAAGTGTTATCACATAGAAAAATTTCCTTCCCTCTACCCTGTCTGGCTTTTTCGCGAACTGCAATGCCATAGTCCTTCGTATATTATCAAGCCCTTCATAGCTAACCCTGAACTCCTTATCCCTGTACTCAGGTTCAAGCAGTGTACCTCGCTTGCGTCTCTTTATTCCCCTGACCTCGAAGATATCCCTGAAGTCCGCGTCAGCCGATATCTCAAGCTCAAAGTTTATCTTCTCCTGCCCAAAGTTCCTTAGCTTTATTTGCTCAAGGCACCTGTTCTCAAGCAGGAGCTTTGAGCGCATTATATGGACCGAATCCCTGCTTAACACAAGCTCGTTTCTTTCGTATATGTCAGGGTTTGTAAGGTCTATATTCATCAGGAGATTATCTTCATCTATATTGGAGCTTAAAAACAGAGGCCGCGCCCCGTTTATCTTAAGCTCGTAATACGACAGAAACCTTGTGCCTTCGAAGTAAAGCCCCTGCTCGTTTTTTCCGAGAGGCAGGATATCTCCGAACCTGTCAAAGACGCCGAATATGTCGCCCTCTTTCAATATCAGCCTGAAAGGGTCGAGTATCTCGGAAGTAGCGACAATATAGAATTTATCTTCTATGCGGCTTATCTCAGGCATTTAGCTTTGCGCCTCCTGATTCCAAAAACATCCCATAGACCTTGAGGTAATCTTCCGCCATCTTCTGCGCCTTGAAGCGGTCCTCAAACCTCTTCCTGCAGGCCTTTCTTGAAAATCCCGGGCAGTAGTTCTTAATGTAGCTGACTGCCTCGTCATCGTCTTCAAAGACAAAGCCCGTGACGCCGTGGTCAACCACCTCAGGTATCGAGCCTCTCCTCCTTGCTATTACGGGCGTGCCGCACGCCATTGCCTCAAGCATGGACAGACCAAACGGCTCAGGCCAATCAACAGGATGAAGGAACGCGAGCGCAGAGCCTATGAGCTTATTCTTCTCTCTGTCATTTATCTCACCAAGGAATTCAATAAGCGGATTATTCAGGTGGGGCTTTATATCAGTCTCAAAATATTCCTCGTCCTTTTTATCGACCTTTGCCGCTATCTTTAACGGTATGCCTGATTTAAGGGCGATATTTATAGCGGATTCCACCTTCTTCTCAGGCGAGACGCGCCCTACATATATAAGGTAGTTCCCTCTGTTCTCATTGAATGTATAAAGTTCAGGCGGCAGCCCGTGATAGACGGTTGCTATCCAGTTCGCATTCGGAAGGGGCTTTCTCTGCGCGTTTGATATTGAGATAACAGGCAATTCATTATACTCCCTGAAAATCATGCCATGCTCCCAGTAGTCGAGCCTGCCGTGAAGCGTGCTTACAACAGGCACTTGCGTTCTCCTGCCAAGGGTGAAGCCAAGGCACTCGATATGCGAATGGATGATATCAAAATCGTCCTGCCTTTTAAGCACCTCTTCCATCATCACGAAGTGCAGACCAAAAGGGTCCATGCACCTTTCATCAAGCCTCAGAGCCTTTTCACAAATCGGCACCAGCTCTGCGGATGTCTTTGAATCTCCTGACGCAAAAAGCACAACTTCGTGGCCTGCCTTTACAAGCTCTTCCGTCAAGTATGAGACGACTCTTTCCGTGCCTCCGTAAAGAGAAGGCGGAACGCTTTCGAAAAGAGGCGAGATTTGCGCGATCCTCATTTTAATGCTCCTTTTAGATTTTTATTTACGCCCGGAAAATGCAGGGCTTGAGCCTGCAGAGCTTATTCTCCTCCAATTCTTAGTTTGTCCTAAATCAACCGAATGTCAAACAACCCCGCCCCTTGCCGGGCAAGTGTTAAATCATTCAGCATTAAATTACGTATAAAATTATTTTACAGGTAATCAAGAAATCCCGAGGATGGTAAAAGATTTTTGAAAGGAAGATTTACACGCGCCACCTTCGATATAAAAAATCAGAGGTTTGCGCACGCATTTATGGTACACTTCTTGAAATCTGAATACTAAGACCAAAGGGGTTTTAAAGATGTCTCTCGATTTAGTGATGACAATTGGCGGAGTATTTTACGGCATTGCCCTGATATGGACGATGTTCGCAAAAAATAGGTTTACGGAGGCCTTGCGAGTTGACACGCTCTTCATGCCTAACGCAGGCGACAGGACAAGAGTGGTCAACCTTATCTTCGGAATCATCGTGCTTGGCTATTTTATATATGCGTTCTATAGGGATTATATTTTGAAATGAAAAGAAAGGGATTTTGTGAATTAAACCTGCGGTGCTATTCTTAATCCAATCCATATTTAAGTAATTGAGGCGGCCAGGTAATAAAACTGCTCCCTTCCTTCATATCATTGATACCTTAATTTACTTCTTAATCTTTCCCTGCTAATCGATACTTTGTAAGCCATCGTAGAAAGAAGGATTATATGGCAGGAATGAAAGGAATACAAACATTTTTATCCCAAGCCAGACGCATTTTCAACATAACAAGAACTATATAAATATTTAGTTTATAGGTTGAGGAACGATCAGTTTGCCGGCCCAAAAAGGAACGATGAGCGCATGTTGTAATTTTCTGGAGTTTTTTAAATATGGCGGAGGGCGAGGGACTCGAACCCCCAAGGGCGTTAACCCGCTAGTTTTCAAGACTAGTGACTTACCATTAGCCTAGCCCTCCGTAGTTGTGGCGAGAGGTTTCCGCAAAGAAATGATATATTATACTTTTTTGGAGATGATTTCAAGCCCTCCCATGTATTTCCTTAAAATTTCCGGAACAATCACGCTTCCGTCCTCCTGCTGGTAGTTCTCAAGTATGGCTACAAGGGTTCTGCCCACCGCAAGGCCTGAGCCGTTAAGCGTATGGAGGAGGCGCGTTTTGCCTCCCTTGGCCCTACACCTTATATTGGCCCTTCTTGCCTGAAAGTCCTCGAAATTACTGCAGGAAGATATCTCTCTGTATTTATCCTGACCGGGCAGCCACACCTCTATATCATAGGTTTTGGCTGAAGAAAAACCCATATCACCAGTGCAAAGCGCAATTACCCTGTAAGGGAGCTTAAGCAGATGCAACACCTCTTCTGCATCATTTGTAAGTTTCTCAAGCTCATTGTATGAAGTCTCCGGGGCTGAGAACTTTACAAGCTCCACCTTATTGAACTGGTGCTGTCTGATAAGGCCCTTTACATCCTTGCCGTATGAGCCTGCCTCTTTCCTGAAGCAGGGCGTATAAGCCGTATAACAGATAGGGAGCTTCTCCTCCTCTATTATCTCGTCATTGTAGATATTGGTTACCGGCACCTCGGCAGTGGGGATAAGGTAATGGTCCCAGCCCTCAATTTTAAACAAATCATCGCCAAACTTCGGGAGCTGGCCGGTGCCTAAAAGGGCCGTGCTTTTCACCATGAACGGAGGCAGTACCTCAACATATCCGTGCTTTGTGGTATGCAGGTCGAGCATGAAGTTAATCAAAGCCCTCTCAAGCTGTGCGCCCGCGCCCTTAAGGAGTGAAAACCGCGCGCCTGAGAGCTTGCCTGCCCTTTCAAAATCAATTATTCCAAGATTTTCACCAATTTCGGTGTGCTCTTTAGGGGTAAAACCTAACTGAGTCTTCTCGCCCCAGGTCCTGACAACAGGGTTATCGTTCTCATCTTTGCCTACAGGCACGCTCGGGTGCGGAAGATTAGGTATCTGAAGGAGAAAATCCCTCAGTTCCTGCTCGCATTTATCCACTTCCACATCAAGGAGCTTTATCTTTGCGGACTCGTCCGCCATTGCCTCAAGTATATGAGAGGCATCCTGCTTTGCCTTTTTGAGCTTTCCTATCTCTTCAGAGGCAGCGTTCCTCTTTGCCTTGAGCGACTCTGTTTCAGAAAGGAGCTTACGCCTCTTCTCATCGAGTTCCTTGACCCTTGAGAGGTCGATTGCCCCGCCCCTTGTCTTAAGCCGCCTTTCGACTTCTTCAAGGTTTTCCCTTACGAATTTTATATCAAGCATTTTTAAAATATCTCCCTGATAAAAGAATTATCGGCACTTATTCAAAAATAATAGAAAAACCGATTAAATATATACGAAAAAATCTATTTTTTCCACCTTTTGTATAGATTATTCTCTATTCCGAGCACATCAAGAACCTTTCCCACCACAAAATCCACCATATCATCTATACTACGGGGCTTTGAGTAGAAAGCGGGCATGGCAGGCAGTATTACCGCGTTCATCCTTGAGAGTTTAAGCATATTCTCAAGGTGAATGGTATTAAGCGGGGTCTCCCTGGGGACAAGTACCAGATTCCCCCTCTCTTTCAGGATGCAGTCAGCCGCCCTCTCTATAAGGTTGCCGGAGATGCCCGAGGCAACCCTTGCCAGAGTGCCCATTGAACAGGGGCATATGACCATGCTCCTTTTCAGGGCAGAGCCGCTTGCAAAGCCTGCGGTCAGGTCATCAGGGGGCCAATACTTCAGTTTTCCTTTGGAAATTTCAGCGGATCTGGAAGAAAGAAAGGCGGATATCTCTCCGGCAACATCCCCTCCGGCGCAGTCTATCCCAAGTTCTTCTTTTAAGAGCAAAAAACCCGAAGGGGAGATGACAATATCAACATCATCTCCCCTTTTGAGAAGCTCTTCAACAAGCCTTAATCCGTATATTGCGCCGCTCGCCCCGGTAAGGGCAACTATATAACCTGCCAAAAAAAACTCCTCGAATACTTCTATTTTTAGCCTTTGGGCTTAACCACCACATAGATGGTATTGTTGCCCCTTACTATAAGGAAGAGGACTACATCGTTTTTCTCAGCAGCTGTGATTGCCTTGCTGTAGTCCTTTACATTCTTCACTGGCTTCCTGTCTATCTCCTTTATCACATCCCCGCGCCTGATGCCTGCCGTAGCAGCCGGGCTGTCCGGCTTGATATTGGTTACGATTACGCCGTCAGTATCCGTTACCCCAAGCCTCTTTGCGAGGTCAGGGGTTATGGGCTGTACTGTTATGCCAAGCTTCTGGTCAGGCGCTGTCTCCTTCTCCGCCGGGACCTGCTCAACAGCCTCTTCATCTGTCTTTGTGCCAATCCTGAGCGCAACGCTCTTTTCCTTGCCGTCCCTCAAGACCTTTACATCCACGGTCTTGCCCGGAGTTGTTGAAGCAACTGTCCTCGGAAGGTCGCTAAGCTCATTTATAGGCTTGCCGTCAAAAGATATGATGATATCTCCTGCCTTAATCCCTGCCGCATCAGCCGGGTCGCCGGGGTTTACCGATGATATCAACACGCCTTTCGTTTCTTTAAGGCCAAAGGACTTGGCAAGCTCAGGCGTAAGCTCCTGAATGCTGACCCCTATCCAGCCCCTTGTTACCTTGCCTTTATCCTTAAGCTGTACAAGGACTTCCTTTACCATATTTATCGGGGTTGCAAAGCCTATGCCCTGCCCGCCTGCGATTATCGCTGTGTTAAGGCCCACAACCTCGCCCTTCATATTAAATAGCGGGCCGCCTGAATTGCCGGGGTTGATGGAAGCGTCTGTCTGGATGAAATTGTCATAAGGGCCTGCGCCGATTACCCTGCCTTTCTGGCTGACAATGCCTGCGGTAACAGAACCGCCAAGGCCGAACGGGTTTCCGATGGCAAGAACCCACTCTCCAATCTGGAGCGCGTCAGAATCCCCGATAACCGCCTCGGGAAGGTCTGTATCAGGTTTGATTTTGATAAGGGCGATATCGAGCTTCTGGTCCTGTCCGATTACCTTTGCCTTAAGTTCCTTTTTTGTGTCAGGAAGGGTTACGAGGATCTCGGTTGCGTTCTCTATAACATGGAAGTTCGTGAGTATATAGCCTTCTTTATTAAGGATAAAGCCTGAACCGAGGCTCTGTCTCTTAAGTTCTTTGCCGCCGTGGGGCTGTTCGTTGAAGAATTTGTTGAAGTCATCGCCGAAGAACTCATCAAAAGGCCCTTTAAATTCGGGAAAAGGTATCATCGGCCTTTCCTTCAGGACCTGTGTGGTTGAAATGTTTACAACCATCGGAGAGAGCTTTTTGGCTATTTCCACAAAGTTGTTGGGCACTATGCCTGTGCCGTTAGGCGACCCTGAGCTTGGGTCTCTCCAGAAGTTCTGGGCAGTTGTATAATTTGTCATGTCAAACCTTGCGGTTATCGCGATTCCTATCAGGATAGACGCAAAGGCGACAAAAAAGATTGTCTTAAACCCAAACCCCTTCTTTTTGTCTCTCATGATTCTCCTTTTAACTGATCAATTTAAAATAAAATATAGCAGGACAACCCCATTTTCAATTTTTGGGGCTGTCCTGCATCTTATGATTATTACTGATTTTGCTGTTTAAATAAAAAAGACGGCTGCATTCTGATTATATATCAAAAAAGCGGCTATACAACAGTTTTTACATACCAGAGGCGAAGCTCGGTGAGCACATCGTCTATAAGCTTTGCCTCTTCCGGGGTCAAGTTGCCTTTAGTCTTATCTTTAAGTAAAGAGATGAGGTCAATAGTCTGTTTTGCCACTGCGGGCTCTTTCTCTATCTGCTTTGTAATAGGGTTTTCAACGACGCCAAGCTGCATGAGCACCGATGTGGAGAGGGAAAGGATGAATGTATTGAAATCCAGCGGAGGGAGCACCTCTATTCCGGGCTTGTCCGCACCCGGCTTCTTTTCCTGCGTGTCTTTGATTGCCTTATCTTCCATTATATTTTCCTTTGTAATCCGTTTTACAGTATCTTTACTTTTATGCTCTCTGCCTTGCTTTCCTTTAATTTGGGTACTGTTATCTTTAAGACCCCGTCCTTGAAGTTGGCCTTTATCCCTGTGCCGTCCACAACATAAGGGAAGCTAAAAGACCTCTGGAAGGAGCCATAGAACCTCTCCATCCTGTGGTAATCTTCTTTGAGGTCCTTCTGGAGCTTGCGGTCGCCCTTAAGCACAAGGGTATTCTCATTTACTTCTATAGTCACATTTTCTGATTCTATGCCCGGAAGTTCGGCCTTGAGTATCAGGTTATCTTCTGATTCGTAGATGTCAACAGGAGGGTACCAGCTCGCCCCCGCTGTTGAGCAACCCCTGTACTTAAGAAGGGCCTCATCAAAAATCCGGCTCATTCTCTCCTGCAGGAAAAGCAGGTCCTTAAAAGGATCCCTTCTCATCAGGCCCATAAGACTACACCTCCGGCTTTTTACTTAAATTTATTTCATAAAAGCTTTTTTGTCAAGAAGAACGAACGCCTAAACCCCTAAGGTACAAGGATTTTCTCCCTGCGCCTCAGCTCGCGGCATACCTGTCCTCCTCAACTGCCCTCTCGTCCTTGCTGAAGACCAGATGTCCGTCCTTATAATCCACTATCACCCTGTCGCCCTCGCCGTACTCGCCCTCCAGGAACTTAAGCGCAAGCTCATCCTGCAGCTCTTTCTGTATGAGCCTCTTAAGGGAGCGCGCCCCATAAACAGGGCTATAGCCGGTATCCGCAAGATAGTCCCTTGCCCTCTCGGTCAGGGCAAGTTCGATATTTTTATCCTTAAGGAGCTTTTTCAGGTTGCCAAGCTGAATAATGACAATATTTTTCATATGCTCCCGCGTTAGCGGGTGGAATATGATAGTGTCATCTATCCTGTTGAGGAATTCAGGCTTGAATGTCACCCTCAGGGTTTCCATCACCCTGTTCCTTATCTCCTCGTAGTCCTTCTCGCCAAGCTCGGTTATGTGCTGGCTTGCTATATTCGAAGTCATTATAATAACAGTGTTCCTGAAGTCCACTGTCCTGCCGTGCCCGTCCGTGAGCCTGCCGTCATCAAGTATCTGGAGGAGCAGGTTAAATACCTCCGGGTGCGCCTTTTCTATCTCATCGAATAATATTACTGAATACGGCCTTCTCCTTACGGCTTCCGTAAGATAACCCCCTTCGTCATAGCCCACATAGCCGGGAGGCGCTCCTATGAGCCTTGCCACGGAGTGCTTCTCCATGAACTCGCTCATATCTATCCTTACCATTGCACGCTCATCATCAAAGAGAAACTCCGCCAGCGCCCTTGCGGTCTCGGTCTTTCCTACGCCGGTAGGCCCAAGGAATATAAAGGAGCCGATAGGGCGGTTTACATCCTGCAGCCCTGCCCTTGCCCTTCTTACTGCCCTTGAAACGGCAACAAGGGCCGCGTCCTGCCCGATTACCCTCTTTTTAAGCCCTTCTTCCATCTTAAGGAGCTTTGCCCTCTCGCCCTCAAGCATCCTTGATACAGGTATGCCTGTCCACCTTGAGACAATGGAGGCGATATCCTCGCCGTCAACCTCTTCCTTAAGCATCCTTTTATCGCCCTGAAGCTCGATAAGATTTTTCTGGTACTCCTCAAATTCCTTCTGGAGTTCGGCTAATCTGCCGTATTTAAGCTCAGCCGCCTTGCCAAGCTCGCCCATCCTTTCAGCCTGCGCTGCCTGGTTCTTGACTTCCTCTATCTTTTTCTTGGTGTCGCGTATCCTGCCTATGGACTCTTTTTCCTTATCCCAATGGAGCTTAAGAATATTACCCTCATCCTTTAATGATGTAAGCTCCTTCTCTATCTTCTCAAGCCTCTCCATCGAGGTCTTGTCTGTTTCTTTAAGGAGGGCCTGCCGCTCTATCTCAAGCTGGATCATACGCCTCTCTATCTCGTCTATCTCAAGGGGCATGCTGTCAATCTCTATCCTTAAGCGTGAGGCAGCCTCATCTATTAAATCTATTGCCTTATCCGGCAGGAACCTGTCGGCGATATACCTGTTTGAGAGGGTAGCTGCGGCTACGATAGCGGAGTCCGCTATCCTTACCCCATGATGCAGCTCATACCTCTCCTTAAGTCCCCTTAAGATAGCAATCGTATCCTCTACGGAAGGCTCTCCCACATAAATAGGCTGGAACCTCCTTTCAAGGGCCGCGTCCTTTTCAATATGCTTCCTGTACTCATCGAGCGTGGTTGCGCCCACGCACCTGAGCTCCCCTCTTGCCAAAGCAGGCTTGAGCATATTCGAGGCATCCATTGCACCCTCTGCCGCGCCTGCGCCCACAAGCGTATGAAGCTCATCTATAAAGAGGATGATATCGCCCTGCGCCTCCGATATCTCGCGAAGGATAGCCTTAAGCCTGTCCTCGAACTCTCCCCTGTATTTTGTGCCCGCTATCAAGGCCCCCAAATCAAGTGCAAGAAGCCTTTTGTTCTTAAGGGATTCAGGCACATCCCCCCCGATTATCCTCTGGGCAAGGCCTTCCACTATCGCTGTCTTTCCTACGCCTGCCTCGCCTATGAGCACAGGGTTGTTCTTTGTCCTTCTGGAAAGTACCTGAATGACGCGTCTTATCTCATCATCCCTGCCTATGACTGGGTCAAGCTTATTGCCTCTTGCAAGCTCTATAAGGTCCCTTGTATATTTTGTAATGGCCTGATACTTCTCCTCAGGCATCTGGTCAGTTACCCTTTGCGAGCCTCTTACTGCCTGCATTGCCTTTAAAATGGTATCCCTTGTCACGCCCTGAAGCGCCAGAAGCCTTGCCGCCTCAGCCCCCTTGTCAGATGCGATTGCAAGGAGAAGATGCTCGGAAGAGACGAACTCGTCCTTCATCTCGCGCGCCTCTTTCTGGGCTGAATCAAGGATGGTCTTGAGTCTCTGGGAGACATAGGTCTCCCCTGTTGCGCCGTAAACCTTAGGTATCCTTCTGATGGCCTCTTCAAGCTGGTTTTTTAAAAGGGGCACATTGGCGCCTATCCTCTGGAGGATGGGGGCTGTTATGCCGCCTTCCTGTGAAATGAGGACAAGAAGGAGATGCTCGGCAGAGACTTCCTGCTGTTCAAAAGACTCTGCCCTGCTCTGGGCCTCCTGCAAGGCCTCCTGTGATTTAATCGTGAATTTATCAAGCCTCATGGGGATATCTCCTTATTAACTGCCCGCCTGAAGAAAACTTCTCTTATAATTTATGGCTGCCGCTGCCCTTTGTCAAGCCGGCGGAATACCGAAAAACATTTTAAAAAAAACTATTTAGCCCTTATGCAGTGCTATTGCCTTTTATCGGTAAATATTCTATTATGGTTTAAATAAAAAATGATGATCCAGGATATATTAAGTAACGCAGAAAATACCGCTTCTGTAAAGTTATGCGCCCTCGGCTTCCCGGATGGCAAGGCGGCGTATAAAAACCTTGTTCTTTTATCATCAGGCCCTTTCAAAGGCTTTCTTGCCAATATTGTAGATTCAGCCCTTTGCTCCCCTTCCCCTGGCAGCGCGCTCAATAACCTTGAGGTGATATCTCAGAACATACCTTCCGGGCTCATTGATGAGGCGCTTAAAAAGCCTGCCTTCATTGAAAGGCTCATTACCGTCTGCGGCTCATCCCTGTTCTTATCCAATATACTGTCAAGGCATCCTGACTGCTTCAAATGGATCTTTATTGAAAACGGGCTTGATGAGGTAAAAGATACCGATGTCTTCAGGCAAGAGCTTGATGAAAGGACAAAGGGAATAACTGAGTTCGAGCACATGGCAAGGGAGCTTCGCCTTTTCAAGCAGAAAGAGTTTTTAAGGATAGGCTCACAGGATTTGCTCTCGATTACCCGTGTAGATGAGATTACAAGGGAATTATCCGACCTTGCCTCTGCCTCGCTTGACGCGGCTGTTGATTTTTCATTCAGGCATTGTAAAGCGCTCTACGGCGCTCCAGTATATATTGATGAAGACGAAGAGACGAAAGAAGCCCGGTTCGTTGTGCTCGGGCTTGGAAAGCTTGGGGGCAGAGAGCTTAACTTCTCCTCTGACATAGATATCATCTATCTCTATTCATCTGATAAAGGCGAGACAACCGGAATTAATGGTAAGCCTGATTCAAGGATAAGCCTGCACGCTTTTTTCGTAAAGCTCTCTATGATGGTAAATAAGCTCATCTCCGCTGTTACGGGTGAAGGCTTTGTCTTCAGGGTCGACCTTGACCTGAGGCCTGAGGGCAGAAGCGGAGACATGGCCAACTCCCTAAGGAGCGCGGAGATATACTACGAATCATGGGGCCAGTCATGGGAGAGGGCGGCGATGCTTAAGGCCCGCCCTGTAGCCGGAAGCATTAAGCTCGGTGAAGAGTTCCTTGAGATGATAAGGCCGTTCGTGTTCAGAAGGTATCTGGACTTTACGGCCATAGAAGAAATCAAATCAATGAAGGAGAAGATCGACTTAAGCCTTCTCAGGAGAAACCCTGACGCCATAGATGTGAAGCTCGGCGCGGGAGGCATAAGAGAGATTGAGTTCTTCTGTCAGGCGCTCCAGCTCATACACGCGGGAAAAGACAAAGAGATACGGGAACGCACCACCTTGAAGGCCCTTAAAAAACTTACCGACAAGGGCTATGTAAAACCTCAGGAGCGAGACACCTTGACAAAGGGCTACATATTCCTCAGGAACCTTGAGCACAGAATACAGATAGTGGAAGGCAGGCAGAGCCAGGTTATACCTGCTGACCCGAAGGCTCTTGAGCGCCTTGCCCGAATGATGGGCTTTAAAGATACGGAAGATAAAAAGGCCGGGGACTTTTTCTGGCTTGAATATAAGAAGGTCACAAACTCCGTCCACGAGATATACAGGTCTCTCTTCCACAGGAGTGAAGAGGAAAATGAAGTACCTGAGGATATATTAGTCCTCCTTTCTCCTGACATGACAGAAGAAGAGGCAACCGTGCGCCTCATAAAGCTTGGGTTTAAAGATGCTGTGGCAGCTTACAGAAATATCAGCTTACTGCGCAGCGGCCCGGCTTTCCTCCACCTCTCGGCAAAGGCGCAGGTGATATTGCAAAAACTTGCGCCGAGATTTTTACACAGGGCAGCGGCATCCCCCGACCCTGACAAGGCGCTTTTCCACCTTGAAAGGTTTATCTCATCAATCGGCGCGCGCACCACATTCTATTCGCTGCTTGCTGAAAACCCGAGGGTGCTTGATGAGCTTGTAAAGCTCTTCGGCACAAGCCTCTTTTTATCAAGGGATTTAATAGAGCATCCTGAGAGCCTTGATATCCTGCTTTCAAAAGAGCTTTCCATCCCCTACAAGGCAAAGGCAGAGATATTTGAAGAGTTTTCACGGGAGATAGAGCCAAAAGAGGACTACGAGGAACGGCTTGATACCTTAAGAAGGCTTAAGAACCAGGAGATATTCAGGATAGGCATAAATGACATTGCCGGAGGGCTTAACTCACATCAGGTCTCAAAGCAGATTACATTTCTTGCAGAGGCAATCCTTGAGGCTTCGTACAGGATAGCCATTAAGGAGCTGAGCAGGTTCGGCGAGCCTGAAGGGGACGCAAAATTTGCCATACTCGGGCTTGGGAAGCTCGGGGGCAAGGAGCTTATCTACGGCTCTGACCTTGATATCATCTTTGTATATTCGGACACTGACGGCTCCACCTCAGGGCCAAAGGTAATCTCAAATCAGGAGTATTTTGTAAAGCTCGGCCAGAGGATCATCAGCGCGCTGACGCTTCGCACAAAAGAGGGCTACGCGTTCAGCGTTGACGCAAGGCTCAGGCCTTCGGGCAGCGCAGGCCCGCTTGTGGTATCAAGGGCAGCTTTGATAAAATATCACTCAGGCGACACCCAGATATGGGAGAGGCAGGCAATGATAAAGGCCCGCTCCACAGGGGGCGACATTGCCTTTGGATGCGATATCGCAAAAGAGCTTGAAGAGATTATCTATTCAAAACCCCTGAAAAAAGGCGATATAGAAGAAATGCTCAGGATAAGAAGGCGGATGGAGACTGAAATTGCCAAGGAAGACGCATCACGATATAATATCAAGACCGGCAAAGGCGGGCTTGTGGATATCGAGTTCCTTATTCAGGCCCTGCAGCTCTATTATGGCGGGGAAAAAAAATCCCTTAGGACGCCTTATACGATGAAGGCGCTTAAGAGGCTTGCAGGCGGGCATATCATCACGGAAGACGAGCGGCAGTTCCTTAAAAGGGCCTACGCGTTCTACAGGCTCCTTGAGATGAGGCTGCGGATAGTGCATGACAGGCCTGAGGGTTATTTAAACATTGGTTCGGAGGAGCTTACAACCCTTGCCAGGCGCGCGGGCTACATGGGCGCTGACGCAAACGAGAAGCTCTTAAACGATTATAAGGAATACTCCGGCGCAGTACGGGAAAGTTATCTGAAGATGCTGGAAACGCTTAAGACCGAGGCAAAATGACACAGACGACATTTAAAGGATGCAGCAAGCCGGTTTCAAAGGAGGGCTTAGTTGAAAGATAAACAAGGAAATCTCTCTAAAATTGGGTTGCCAAAGCTTCTGCATCTTATTTATAAAAAAGCCGACCCAGCCGCTGTTCTCGACATAATAAGGGAGCCGGTCAAAAAAAGGTTCTATTTCAAGAACGGAATGCCTGTTGCCGCAAGCTCCAATATATTAAACGAGGTGCTTGGCAGGCTCCTGATGCAGGAGAACATAATCACTCAGGAAGAATACGAAAAATCCCTTGAGATAGTAATAAAAGAAAAGAGGAAACATGGAGAGGTCTTGATCTCCATGGGCCTTATCAATAACGAACAGCTCAACTCCTTCCTTACTCTCCAGACAAAAAGAAGGCTCCTTAAGGTATTCGAATGGACGGACGGCACATACAGGTACACAAAAGCTGATGCCCTGCCTGACAGCATGACGCAGTTTCCGCTCCATCCTGCCTCTCTGATACTTGAAGGCATAAGCCTCGGCTTCTACCCTGTATCAAAGGTCAAGGATGAGCTTGGAGAATACCTCGACCAGCAGATTTCAAAATCAACCGAACCCGGCAGGTATAACCTTGACAGCTTCCGCCTTAATCTTCAGGAAAAAAGGTTTTTCGAATCATTCAACGGCACAAAGACCTTAAGGGAGACACTCGAAGGCTCTGACCTCTTAAGGCACAGGGCTGTTGCCATTTCCCTAAGCTTGATCATTACCGGTCTTCTTGCAGGCCCGGGCACAAGACCTGAACCTGAATTTGAAGAAGGTGAAAAAGAGGCTCACGCCATTGAGACAGGCGGGCCTTCGAGGCTTAACGCTGAAATCCTTTTCATGCGCGCCAAAAGCGCTCTTCTCGCTAAAGACTTCAAGTCAGCAATAAAGATACTTAAGGAGATAACCGACCTCAACCCCACAGAGGGCGAGTACTGGGCTTATCTCGGATGGGCTATCTTTAATGATAACCCTCAGCTTACGAAAGAGGCTGAGAAGATAATCAAGGACTCGATAGACCTGAATAACGAGCTTGACAGCGCATGGTATTTCCTCGGGGTAGTCTGCCTCAGCATGGGTAACGCAATGCTTGCGGAGATTTCTTTCCGCAATGCCGCCTTAAAAAACCCGTGGAACCTTGAGGCGGTAAGCGAGCTTAAAAGGATCGAACTTAAAAAGTCTCTGCCTGTCGAACAGGAAAAGGGCTACAGGCATTCCTACGGCTTTACAGATGACCCGTTCCTGAATGTGCCTTCAGCTCGAAAAACCACTCTGATAGAGAGCAGGACGCAGGTTCTTGACGCCATTGCCAAGGCAGTAAAGAAAAAGAGCGGCCCTATACTCCTTGAAGGCATTCCCGGTGTAGGCAAGACGACAATATGCCTTGAACTGCTCAGAAGGCTTTCAAACGATAAGATGCTTGCCGCTGTGATACTCAACCCTCAGGAGAGGGAGATACAGCTCATCAAAGCGATAAATACCGAGCTTAACGCATCAACAGACGGCACGACAATAAAAGAACAGCTCCTTAGCCTTGGCATGCGCGTCTCCCAGAATAAGATACAGGGCGGGCACACTGCAATAATAATAGATAACGCACACCTGCTTTCATCAGGATGCCTTAAGCTCATACAATATCTCTCAAGGCTTAAAACCCTGCAGATAATACTTATCGGCGACCCTCTGCTTTCCAGCAGGCTAAAAGAGCCGGACTTCACCGAGCTTGACGGTAAGATTGCGCTGCGCCTTGAGCTCCATCCCCTTACGCTCGATGAGGTTGGTGAGTATGTCTCGGCAAGGGTGGACAGCGTGCTTCAGGACCCCGGCAGTTCAATTCTCGCATTCTCTACGGACGCCATCAAAATACTTTTTGAGGAAAGCGGCGGCGTGCCTTCGATAGTCAATGCCAAGGCCGCACAAGTGCTGGAGAGCGCGGCAGAACTTGAACTGACCACCATAGACGATGTGCTTACTTCAGGCGTACTGAGGGAAAAGGAGACCCCGCCCTCACCTGAACTCTCGGATATTTTTGAGATTGAGGAAAAGTCGCCTGAGGAGCCTTACACGGAACAAGAGCCGTTTGTCACAGCGCACGAAGAGGCAAAAGCAGAAGAGATTATTTCTATGCCTGAGGAAAAGCCTCAGGAGCAAAAGGCAGAAGCTGCACCTGAGATTACCCATAACGAGCCTGAACCGCCGGCCCCAGCACAGGAAACTCCAGCAGAGCCTTACAGGAACCTTGAAGAGAGGGTCGAACAGAGCCATCACCCTGTTCAAAAACCACTTGATACAGTCTATACGCAGCTTGAGAAAGAAACCGTTCAGAAACCCAAAAGCTTTTTAAAGCTCATTATCTGGATACTTGTGATGCTCATAACAGGGCTTGTCATTGGCTCGCTCATAGGTATCTTCTGGATGGGGCCCAAGAACGCCACGGAAGAACCCCCTGTAATTCAGCCCTCAAGCGAGCACAGCGAGACCGCTGCCCCGATAGACGCATCAACCGCAATAGAAGGCAGCAGCATTGTGATTGAGAGGAAATAGCTTTTATTGACCTCGCTTTAGGTGATTGCGAGGAGCGTAAGATTATTTGGGTGGGCTAAGCCCTACCTACAACAAACCATTCTCCCTCCCCTTGTGGGAGAGGGTTGGGGTGAGGAGTGGTAACTTTTCACCCTCCCCTTTATCCGCTCCCATCAAGGGAGGGGAGGCCTTTTATTTTGTATTTTGTCTTGTTTTTAAAACACTACACCAAGGGGCATCGCGCAGAGAGCATAATAACAAGATACTGTAGCCCGCTCTCTCCCTCTCCCTGATCAAACCGTCATTCCCGAATGTCTCTATCGGGAATCCAGTATTATACCGCTTTCTTTAAATCTTTATATCCGGTGGGCAAAGCCCACCCTACAATACTAACTCAGATTGCCTCACTCTGTTCCCAAATGACAAGCTACCTTACATAAAAAATCTTGACAAACCCCCTGTTCTGGAATTTAATTAAACGGGTTCAGGCTTGATATTTAAATAATCCCTGAATTCAGCTTGCCGATCCTTTTAGATTTTTCCGCCAACCAAAACATGCTTAAAGAGGAGTGATAACATGTCCTCAAGTCAGACCTTTTTTCAGGAAATCCTCTCAACACTTGAAATTGCGAACAGGCATCTTAAACTGCCGACCGCAGTATATGAGCGCCTCAGGGTTCCCAGACGCTCTCTTATCGTATCTGTCCCCGTACAGATGGATGACGGCTCCGTAAACTACTACACGGGCTACAGAGTGCAGTACGACTTTGCGCGCGGGCCCGCAAAGGGCGGCATCAGATACCATCCTAAAGTAAACCATGACGAGATAACGGCCCTTGCTGCCCTGATGACATGGAAATGCGGCGTGGTTGATATCCCGTTCGGCGGGGCAAAAGGCGGAGTAGCCTGCGACCCGACAATTATGAGCAAGGGTGAGATTGAAAGGCTAACAAGGAGATTTACTTACGAACTTGGGCTTATAATCGGGCCTGAGTCTGACATACCGGCCCCTGATGTATATACCGATGAACAGGTAATGGCATGGATGATGGACACATATTCCATGATGAAGGGCTATTCCGTGCCGGGTGTTGTTACGGGTAAACCCATATGCCTTGGCGGCTCTCTTGGAAGAAACAAGGCTACCTCATCAGGCCTTGTCACAACTGTACTTGAGGCACTGAAGCACCTTGGCATGCGCATTGACGGGCTTACCGTCACAGTGCTCGGCTTTGGCAAGGTCGGCTTCCATGCCGCCAAGATACTGCAGGACCTTGGCGCAAAGATAATTGGCGTGTCAGACTCAAAAGGCGCCATCTATAACCCACAGGGCCTTGATATAGATGCTGTTGCGGCGCATAAGGCAAAGGCAGATACGGTCCAGGGCTTTAAAGATGCCGAAAACCTTACCAATGAAGAGCTTCTTACGATAGAAGTCGATGTGCTCATCCCGGCTGCGCTCGAAGGCCAGATAAACTTAACAAATGTTAACAGGATAAAGACTAAAATTCTTGCGGAAGGCGCAAATAACCCTGTAACGCTTGAAGCGGATGAGGTATTAAAGGCAAACGGTGTATTTTTACTTCCCGGAATACTTGCCAATGCAGGCGGGGTCGTAGTCTCCTATTTTGAATGGGTGCAGGACCTGCAGAGGTTTTTCTGGAATGAGAATGAGATTGACGCCCGCCTTACCACAATAATGACAAAGGCCTTTAAAGAGGTTTTGGATATTGCACAGGAAAAGAAGGTGGATATGAGGACAGCGGCAACTGTCCTCGGTGTAAAAAGGGTAGCTGATGCCGTAATTACAAGAGGGCTTTATCCATAAAAATCCTTTTGAGAAACAACCCTCCCCAATTGCGGGCCTTGCGGGCAGATTTGCCTTAAATGCGGGTGACAACACCGGCTCCAAAGCTTATGCACTGTTGTACGAAGGCTGCTGCCGCCCCCTGCACAATATCCCTACAGCAGAATGCCCTATCCCTAAGTGCCTGATAAAATTCCGCTTTTTTAAGCCGAATTTTTTTAAATTAAAAATCTTGAAAAAGGGGTTGCACTCTGATAAATTGGCCATCTACTAAAGGTCCGCAGTTATCAACATCTGTGAATAACCCTGTGAATAATTCCCGGCTACCGAATTAGGCTTAGCGTACCATGCCTATCCGGCTTTCCGGCTCGCATTGACTATGGATTCCGAAAATATCTGGAAAAGTTGCCTTGATACCATTGTAGAGTTCGTGAGCCCTCAGCATTTCTCTACATGGTTCCGTCCGATAAAGCTTATCGGCGGCAGTTCTGACGAACTGGAACTTGAAGTGCCTAACCGCTTCTTCCTTGAATGGATAAAGGAGCATTACCTGCCCCTTATCCTTGATGTACTGAGGAAAGAAGCGAAAAAGGATATCAGCCTTGTCTGGAGGGTGTGCGACGAGATGCCTGAGGCTGTAGCCGCGCCCGCAAAGAAAAGCTCATCCAAAGAATCAGGCACAGCAAAGGCCCAGAAGCCTGTGGGGCTTAACTTAAGCCACAAGTACACTTTTGATAACTTTGTAATAGGCAAGGCCAATGAGTTTGCCTATGCAGCCTGTTCGGCTGCGGCAAACAGCATAGGCAGCAAATATAACCCGCTTTTCATATACGGCTGCGTAGGGCTTGGCAAGACCCATCTCCTGCAGGCCATTGGCCATAAGGTGCTTACGGCAAACCCGTCCGCAAAGGTCTGTTACTATACCTCTGAGCGGTTCATGAACGATTTCATTAACTTTGTAAGCCGCCAGAAGATGTCTGAGTTCAGGAGCAGGTTCAGGAATGTAGATGTCCTTTTAATCGATGACATCCAGTTCTGGGCAGGCAAGGAAAGGACCCAGGAGGAGTTTTTCCACACCTTCAACACCCTTTATGAGGCTCATAAACAGATAGTCGTTACAAGCGATAAATTCCCAAAAGACATTGACGGGCTTGAAGAAAGGCTCAGGTCAAGGTTTGAATGGGGCCTTGTAGCCGATATCCAGCCCCCTGACACAGAGACAAAGATAGCTATATTAAGGAAGAAGGCAAAGGGCGAAGGCGTAAAACTGCCGGATGATGTTGCCAATTGGCTTGCATCGGTCAGCAACTCGAATGTGAGGGAGCTTGAGGGTTTTTTAAACAGGATAATCGCCGTATCAAGCCTCACAAACCAGGAAATAACCCTTAGCATGAGCAGGGAGGCTTTAAAAAACCTCCTTAAGGAAAAAGAAGAGAAGATCATTACGATAGATGAGATACAGAAGGCTGTATCAGCCTTTTATAATATTAAATTTTCCGATTTAAAGTCCAAGAGAAGACACAAGACCATTGCCCTGCCGCGGCAGGCTGCCATGTACCTTGCGCGCGAGTACGGAAAATTCTCTTTCCCTGAGATAGGGTCGGCATTTGGCGGAAAGGACCACTCAACCGCCATCCATGCGTGTAAAAAGATTGAAAAAGATATCAAAGAGAACCCGGAGCTCAAGCACGCCGTAAAGTCAATAAAGCAGAACCTTGGAATAAATTAGACCTGTTTTTGCCAAAATGATAACTTAGTTGGCAAGCTGTGAATATCTGTTGATGAACTGTTCGAAACACGGTGGGTTATACCCGGCAATTTTCAAAACCTGTTTCTGTTGATAAAGGCACTGTTCTTATCAACACGCTTTGACAGGCAATTAATGCTTAACTTCAGTAGGTTAGAGGGTTACCAACATATCTACAGGCCCTACTACTGGTACTAAAGAAATATAAATACAATACTTAGAGGAGAGAGGGATGAAGTTTACTATTGATAAAGGTAATTTCATAAAAGTCCTCCAGAGGATACAGGGAATTGTAGAAAAGAGAAACACAATGCCCATCCTTGCAAATGTACTTATTGAGGCTAACAACAACAGAATCAATATAATGGCAACAGACCTTGAGGTATTTATTAAAGACTCTGCCCTTGCCCAGGTCTCAGAAAACGGGTCTATAACAATAAATGCAAGAAAAGTATTTGAAATAGTAAAAGAGCTTCCAAGCGATACTATTGATTTCTCTACAGGCAAGGACGATAAGGTAAGCCTTAAAGCAGGCAAAGCCAAATTCAATATCATGGGACTGCCTTCAAAAGACTTCCCTGCATTTCCTGCCATAGATGAATCCAGGCTCCAGACAATAGAAAGCGATATCTTAAAAGATATGATTGATAAGACATCCTTTGCAGTATCTACTGATGAGACCCGTTATAATATCAACGGCTTTCTTTTAGAAAAGGATGACACTACCATCAGGATGGTAGCAACAGACGGACACAGGCTTGCCCTTATAGAAAAAAAAGACGGCAAGAACATGCCTACAGAGGAAAAAGAAGGAGTGCTCTTACCCAGAAAAGGCGTAATGGAGATGCGAAAGCTTCTGGATGAGAAAGAAGGCAACTTTCAGCTCGGAATCTCACAGAAGAGCGCGATAATGAAAAAAGACAATGCCGTGATAAGCGTTCGCCTGCTTGAAGGAGAATTTCCTGATTATAAAAAGGTCATCCCGAAAGATAATGACAAAGATGTCGTAGCAGATAAGGCAATGCTGCTTTCTTCACTTAAAAGGGTTTCCATCCTTTCAACCGACAAGATAAAAGGCGTTAAGTTCTGCTTTTCTGACGCAAAGCTTACTGTATCTTCATCAAGCCCTGATATCGGTGAAGCCACCGAAGAGGTAGATATTGATTACAACAGGGAAGATATTGAAATAGCTTTTAACGCAAGGTACTTCATAGACATGCTTGAGGCATTAAAGGAAGACAAGGTCAGGATATCCCTTAAAGACTCTTTAAGCCCCGGGCTCCTGAGGCCTGACGGCTCAATGGACTATACATATATAATAATGCCGATGAGGCTCTGACAGATTCGTAGAGAAAACGAAGAGAAAAATTTACCTTGACACAGCCTTTAGCTTTGTGTCTATAATATTGGTTTACTTTGGGAATTTCGAATAAAGATAATCAAGAGGATATGGAAAAATGAAAAGAACTTTTCAGCCCAGCAAAAAAAGAAGATTAAGGACACACGGATTTCTTGAAAGAATGGCAACAAAAGGCGGCAGGGCAGTTATCAACAGAAGAAGAGCAAAAGGCAGGAAGCGCCTTTCAGTAACCGTCAGCACAAACAAATAAGTGGGTGAGTTCTCTTTTGCCAAGAGTGAAAGGCTTTTAAAGCCTGAGGAGTTTGAAAAAACCCGTAAACTTGGCAAAAGGCACTCCACAAAAAGTTTTACGATATATGTTCTGCCTAACGGGCTCGCCATGAGAAGGCTGGGCCTTTCGGTCAGCTCTCGAATTGGAAATGCGGTAGTCCGTAACAGGGTTAAAAGGCTGCTCAGGGAATTTTTCAGGCTTAACAAAGGTTCTTTTCCTGAATCATCCGATATTATGATCTCAGTTAAAAATGCCTCTGCCATAAAGAGCTACTGGGATGTCTGGCGCGAACTTGGAAGCCTTTTTACCGCTAAAAAATAAAAGGCTTTATGTATCAGGTCAGAAAAAGAGTCTTTGCCTTCGAGCGTTATTATAGGGTTTCGGAAAAGCAAGCCGCACCGGATGAGTTATGATAAAAAAGGCTTTGATGTTTCTTATATATCTTTATAAGAACTTTATCTCTCCGGTATTGCCGCCTTCCTGCAGGTTTTATCCAAGCTGTTCTGATTATGCCTATAAGGCCTTTGATGAACATGGCGTAAGCAAAGGTTTTTTGCTTGCCGCAAAAAGGCTTTTAAGGTGCCATCCATTCAATCCCGGGGGATATGACCCCGTGCCGCACTCCCGCCATCATTTTTGCGCGGCTCCCATAAAAAAACATGAATAGGTCTGGTATAAATGGATAAAAGGGTTATTTTAGCCGTAGTGCTTTCGCTTATCGTTTTATTTTTCTATCCTTATTTTCTCACTAAATTCTATCCGCAGCAGGCAGCCCCTGTAAAAACAGAGGCGCCGCAAGCCGGCGCACCAACAGCGCTGGCCCCTGAGGCCGGCAAACCCGTTGTACCCGCGGTCCCTGAGATAAAAGAGCAGTTCATTACAGTTGAGACCCCTTTATTCAAGGCCATGTTTTCAAACGCAGGCGGCGGAGTAAAGAGCTGGGAGCTTAAGAAATACAAAGAAGCAATTGAAGAAAAGTCTCCTTTAGTAAATGCCGCTGAAAAAGTGGCAAGGATGAACTCATTCAAGACCCAGGTCACCTCAAACGGCGTCATGGAAACCGTAATATTCCAGCCTTCGGCAACAAATATAGTCATCTCTGAGAACCAGACAGCCGAGCTCGTTCTTACAGGCACTACCAAGACAGGGCTTGTAGTAGAAAAGAAGTATAAGTTCTCCGCTGACAGCTACCAGTTTGATACGAATGTTAGGATAATAAACCAGTCTGCCGGCTCCATAGAAGGCAAGGCTGAAACCATTGTAACAGCCTCAATTGCAGGCAAAGACGCCACAGGCTATCATCAGGGCCCGATTATTTACACAAAGAAAAAGCTTATAAGGCAGGATGCGGATGAAGCGCAGATGTCAGATACAAACAAGCTGAAATGGGTCGGACTTGAAGATAAGTACTTCTTAGCCGCCATGATACCTCCCAAGGATTCAAACCTTGGCTGGCTTACAGAGGTAATCTCCGGTTCCACATCAAAGGCTTCGCTCCAGATGCCGGTAAACCTTGCGGCAGGCACACAGGCCGTGTATTCATACAGTTCGTTCCTTGGCCCCAAGGAATATGACCGCCTTGTGCAGCAGAGGATAGGGCTTGAGGACGCAATTGAGTTTGGTTGGTTTGATTTTATAGCAAGGCCATTCCTTGTCGTGCTTAACTTCTTTACCAAATATATGAAGAACTATGGCATTGCCATCATCGTGCTCACAGTGCTGATAAAGATACTCTTCTACCCTCTTACAAAAAAGAGTCTCACCTCAATGAAAGAGATGCAGAAGATGCAGCCGCAGCTTGCCGCCATAAAAGAGAGATATAAGAACGACAAAGAAAAGATGAACAAGGAGCTGATGGATCTTTACAAGAGGTATAAGATAAACCCGCTTGGCGGCTGCCTCCCGATGGTCCTCCAGATACCCGTATTCATCGGTCTTTATGAAGTGCTTTATGTTGCCATTGAGCTCAGGCACGCGCCGTTCTACCTCTGGATACATGACCTTGCGGCCAAGGACCCGTACTATATTACCCCGCTCCTTATGGGTGCGACCATGTTCCTCCAGCAGAAGATGACGCCTTCGTCAATGGATCCGTCACAGGCAAAGATAATGCTCTTTATGCCGATAATATTCACATTCATGTTCCTGAATTTCCCTGCCGGGCTTGTCCTTTACTGGCTTGTGAATAACATCCTTTCAGTTGCCCAGCAGTACTACATCTATAAAGCCCCTGCAAAGGCATAAAAAGGCCGGTTGCTACTTCCTTTTAATTTTCGTATAATAAAGTAAATATCAGTTACCCTCTCCCTTAAATGGGAGAGGGTTTTTAGTTTATGACAATGACAGACACCATCACAGCCATATCAACTGCCTGGGGCGAAGGCGGAGTAGGCATCATCAGGATAAGCGGGCCTGAGGCCTTAGCCGTTGGGCAAAAGGTCTTTAAGGCAAAAGGCTCTCCTGAAATAAAAGAGCGATATCTCCATTATGGGGAGATTGCCTGTAAGGGCTCTGCGCTCGACAACGGATTTCTGGTTTACATGAAATCCCCCCGTTCGTATACGGGAGAGGATGTTGTGGAGCTGCATTGCCACGGCGGCCCGTTAATACTCAAAAAAGTTCTTGAGCTTGTCTCTTGCTCAGGGGCAAGGCTTGCTGAGCCGGGCGAGTTTACAAAACGGGCATTCCTGAACGGAAAGCTCGACCTTACTCAGGCTGAGGCCGTAATAGATGTAATAAGAGCGCAGACAGATCTTTCTCTCTCATCCGCAAGAGGCAGGCTTGAGGGCAGTCTTTCCAAAAAGGTCAACGATATAAAAGAAATACTTTTGAATCTCCTGATGAGAATTGAAGCTGAGCTTGATTTTTCAGAGGAAGAGATAGATGAGCTTCCGGAGGATATTTTTTTGAACGGGCTTTTTAAAGCCCGGGAAGCCCTGGAGACGCTCCTTTCAACCTATGAAGAAGGCAAGGCAATAAGGGACGGGGTGCGAGTCCTCATACTCGGCAGGCCCAATGTCGGCAAATCGAGCCTGCTTAATATTTTATTGCAGGAAGAGCGGGCGATTGTAACGCCTGTGGCAGGCACGACCAGGGATGTCATCGAAGAGGTCATAAATGTACGCGGGATACCTGTGCGGCTTATGGATACCGCAGGCCTGAGGGATACGACAGACCATGTGGAATCAATAGGCGTGAGGCTTGCGAGGGAGAGGATTGCTGATGCCCAGATAATACTCTTTGTGGTTGATTCATCTTTAAGAGTGCATTTTTCTGAGGATTTGGAATTATTAAAGGGTATCAAAGATAAAAAGATTTTGATTGTTGCGAACAAGATCGACCTTACGCAGGATTCGGATTCCCAGGAGTTGAGGGAAGCCTTTGGGGATTACAGGATAAACTTCATCTCAGCAAAGACAGAGGCCGGGATTGAGGAATTAAAGGATAATATCTATGAAGGGTCTGTCGGGCATTCATACGGCTCTGTCGGAGAGGCAAATCCGGGTGAGCTTGTAGTGTCCATCAGGCACAGGAACTCACTGCTAGCGTGCCTTGAAGGCATCGGGCGCACAAGGACGGCAATAACCGAAAAACTTGCCAAGGAATTCATAGCGACTGATCTTAGGTGGTCTGTTGACAGGCTTGGAGAGATAACCGGCGAAACTACTACCGAAGATATTCTTGAGAGGATATTCTCAGAGTTTTGCATTGGGAAGTAAGTTGTCGGGGCATTATAAAAATCCAGCCAAATCGAAATATAAAAAAATCAAAAACCCTCTTTTGCAAAGAAGAGGGCTTTTGATTAAGATTAGAAGAATAGATTAATTTTTGTTGGAGAAGAATTTGGTGGCAGTTTCCTTTGACTCGAAGTAAACGGCTTTGTTGTTCTCATCCTTTACTATGAAGGCATCTGCCTTATCCACCTCTTTGCCTGTAACAGGGTCAACCGCAAACCTTACAGAGCGTTTGAACTTAAGCTTGCCCACACATCCCTGACAGCATCCGTAATAGGTCTTTCCTTCCACCTCAACAGGTATCATCTTCATGAGAGCGACATTGTTTGTGACCATGCAGACATCGCTGTGCTTCTCAGCCCTTACCTCTATGGTTTGAGCCTGTGATTTTGACTCATTTGCCTGTGCGTAAGGGGCCAGAAGGATTCCTGTTGAAAGGAGGGCTGCCGCCGCAATCTGTTTTAAATTGAATGACATGATTTTGTTTTCCTCCGTTTGAAATTAAGGAATGTAGCACCGATAATATATTCTACGTTAGGTAGAATGTCAATGGAAATTCAATTTCATTCATCCCTTTTCAAAAACTAAAAAAAGAGATACAATTCCAGCTACAGGAAAAAACATCTATGTTATCCCTTCGCATAAGAACAAAGATTTTTTTGAGCTTTGGCTCTGTAATCATTCTGCTTTCATTTCTCGGCTTTCTGACATACTACAACAGGAACCTTCTTTTCAAAAGCATTACGGGCCTTGAGTCTGAGATAAACAAGCTTGCCGTCTTCAATAACCTCCAGCAGTCAGTCAACCTATCGGTAATGCCTCCGAACGACTATCTTATTACAGGCGATAAGGGCGAGGAAGAACACTTTAATAAAATAGCGGTGGATGTGCGCAAATCCCTCGACCAACTTGAAGTCATGGTGGAGAATGGAGAGAAGAAAGAGATAGGGCATAACATAAAAGAATCGTTCGGACGGATTGAGGTCAAAGCAGCTCAAATCTTTTCGCTTGATAATCCTATAGGAAATAAAAATGGCATGAGGCTCATGAAGGAAATTGATGAGATTGCCTCTGATATTACGCAAGTCCATCTGAATCAATATTATAGCCTGATACATGAGCAGATCGGCTCGCAGATAGAGAAGGAGGAGTTCTTCAGGAAAAAGGTGGACCAGCTCCTTATCTTCGGCGTCATAGTAAGCGCAGCGCTTATAATATTTGTAATACTCTATCTTTTTAACTCTATTATTCGGCCTATTCTGCTGTTCACCAGCAGCGCACAGATCGTAGGCAGGGGAAATCTTGACCACAAGATTGAGATAAAAGACGGAATAGAAATGAATGACCTTGCCTATGAGTTCAACACAATGGCAGGCAAGCTCAAGGACTCTTACGCCTCGCTTGAAAATAAAGTTGAGTTGAGGACAAAGGAGCTGAACGAGGCCAACAGAAAACTGAAAGAGCTCTCCTTGACAGACGGGCTTACGGGTATCTTTAATAAGAGGCATTTCAATGAACGCCTTACGGCAGAGATAAAACGCGCGGCGCGCTATTCAAAAAATGTATCGCTCATAATGCTCGATATAGACCATTTCAAGCATTATAACGATGTGAACGGACATCCTGAAGGGGATAAGGTTCTAAAAGGCGTAGCCGACTGTCTCGTGCAGAATGTAAGGGACATAGATATTGTAGTAAGGTATGGGGGAGAGGAATTCTCTGTCATATTGCCTGAAACAGACAAAAAAGAAGCAATGGTCATAGCCGAAAGGATAAGGAGCTTTGTAGCGATACAGCCTTTTGCCAATAAGGAAAACCAGCCGGGCGGCAATCTTACCGTAAGTCAGGGGATTTCATGTTATCCTGAGGATGCTCCTGAGGCCGAAGGCCTGATTGAAAAGGCAGATATTGCCCTGTATGTCGCAAAAAATAAAGGCAGGAACCGGGTCGAGACCTTCAATCACCCTTTATAGTTTCATTCCCCTTCCTCAGCCTCTTCAAGCGTTTCAAAACCTTCTTTTACAATAAACCCTACAATTACCAGGGCGGATACCGGGTCTGCCCACCAGAGCCCGTAGAGATAATTAAGCCCAAGACCGATTAAGAGTGCGACTGAAAGAAGGGCGCACACAAGGGTTTCCCTTGAGTCAGCCTCAAGGGACTTGCTGCCCATCTGCCTTGCGGTTTTAAGCTTTGCGTATGAAAGGACAGGCATGGTGATTATCGAGAGTATGGCGATGATGATGCCGAAGAGAGACGGGTCAGGCATCTCATGGAAGTATAATTTTCTTGCTGATTCGAAAAACACATATGCCGCCAAAATGAAAAAGCTGTAGCCGACAAATTTTATAGCCTTTGACTCTGCCTCCTCCTCTTCCGCCTCAGTGCTCTTCCCGTGCTTTAGGAGCCTCCAGATAAGCACGCCGCCCGAGACTGACTCTACGCCGCTGTCAAGCCCAAAACCCACGAGCGCGATACTGCCCGCGAGATAGCCCGCAAGGATAGAGAATATCCCCTCAAGGATATTGTACCCGACTGTTATATATTCGAGCAGGAGCGCCTTTTTGACGAATTTCCTTTTATCTTCCATTTAAGAAACCGGAAATTACAAGAGGGTCATTATGACATTGAAAACGAAAAGAGTTGGCAGTTTTATGCCTCCTGCAGCTTCCAGAACGATTCAGCCTCTTCTACATCATGCCTGCTGCCGATGATAAGGGGCGTTCTCTGATGGAGCTCCTGAGGCACTATATCAAGAATCCTGTGTTCGCCGTTTGAAGACCTGCCGCCTGCCTGCTCCACGATGAATGACAGGGGGTTGGCCTCGTACAGGAGCCTCAGTTTTCCTTTCTGCGATTTCCTGTCTGAAGGATAGAGGTAAATGCCGCCTTTCAAGAGGTTGCGGTGAAAGTCAGATACCAGAGAGCCTACATAGCGCGCGGTATACCCCTTCTCATTTGCCTTAAGCTTCTCAACATAAAGCCCTGTGCCGGGGAACCAGTGCCTGCTGTTGCCTTCGTTTATGGAATATATCTTTCCCTTCTCAGGTATCCTGATATTCTCATGGGAAAGAAGAAACTCGCCGACGCTGGGGTCAAGCGTAAAGCCGTGTACGCCGTTGCCTGTTGTATATACAAGCATAGTGCTTGAGCCATAGAGGATGTAGCCTGCGGCAACCTGCTCCACTCCGGGCTTTAAGAAGTCATCAAGGCTCAGGTCGCAGCCATTTTCGCACCGGAGTATGGAGAATATCGTGCCGACGCTTACATTGACATCGATATTGGATGAGCCGTCAAGCGGGTCAAAGAGAAGAAGGTATTTGCCCTTTGGGTACTTCCCGTCTATCTTTATTATCTCATCCATCTCTTCAGAGGCCATGCCTGAGAGATGTCCGCCGTGCTCCATTGTCCTTATAAGGGTCTCATTGGCAAACTCATCGAGTTTCTGCACCTCTTCGCCCTGCACATTGACATTGCCTGTTGTGCCGAGTATATCGATAAGACCTGCCCTGTTCACCTCTCTTGAGATTATCTTTGCGGCTACGACAAGGTCTGAAAATAATGCGGTAAAATTACCCGTTGAATCAGGAGAGCGTCTTTGCTCCTCCAGCAGGAACTTGGTGAGGGTCATCCCTATATTCATGGAGCCTCCTTCAGAAGTGGAATAGTAGAATGTGAACAAAAAACAGCGAGTAAACGAAAACGGAGAAGCCCTGCCAGAATGATACTCTTAATTACTACATATTGTGAAAAAAATCATCTTAAAATTTTAAAGCAGGATGCGGAGTTTTGCAACCGCAGAGCCTGCTTTTTCGCTTAAATATTCAAAAAAAATTTAGTAGACCGATTCCTTTATAAGGTTGCGGGGTATCTCGAAGTTTGAAAGCTCCTGCACCTCGAAAAGCCCGGGGAACCTGTCATCCTCAAGAAGTATCTTCCTTACATTACCCTGCCACAGGGATATAAAGAGGTCTTTTTGTTCTTTGCTGGCTATTCCCCTTAATACAAGAGGTATAAGGTCATTCATCCTCGGGTCGCCTGAGAGGGCCTGCGGGTTATAGGTTACCTGTACAGCTTTTCCATTGTCTTCCCTCTGGAAGATGAAGGTGTTGAACTGGACATCATTGGAATCAAAGAAGAGCTTGTTGTTCCTGCCGTAGTTTCCGCCAAGCCCTTTAAAGCCTGTTACGCCTGCCGCCCCTGTTATAAGGGATATCACATGGGACTGAGGGCCGTAGGCAAGGTCTGTCGGGCCGCCTTTTATAAGGACCCTTATCTCTCCCCTTACCGGAAGCTCATTGCCGTAAAGAGCCTTGAGCCCCTTTTGTGTTACCTTGTAAGCCCCTGATACCGCAGGGCATGAGTGGCCTGCCACAAGCACCGCGTCTTTGTAATTGAATACGAACGGCTCACCCTCATCCTGTGCGCCCAATATATAAGCAAGCGGCTCTACCAATTTAATAGGCTCAACCTGTTCAAAAAAGTCCTGACGCCATTTAGTATTTATATTCATTATTTCCAACTCCCTGGAGATATGTTCGATTTTTGATTAAAAGGCTTTAACGCAAGCCATTAGAAAAGTGTAACAAAAACAACCTAAAAGTCAAGCCGAGGAAATACGCTAACCCGCTGATTTTATTTGCACCTTTGGCAAATCAGAAGGTCTTTCCATCCCACCCCCTTTCTTTTCAATCAGAATGCCTGAGAATATCATAATGATGTTGAGGCCTATAAGCAGCAGATATATGTTGGCAAGCCTTGCCCTTTTCTCTTCGTTTCTGAACCTGATGAATTTAAGAATGCCCTTTGCGTTCAGGAAAAGGAACAGGAATATCAGAGCCGGTACTGCCTTGATCAAAACACTTAATTCCAAAATCGTAGCCACCCCCTGATTTTGACCCTATTTTACCTGAATTATGACTAAAATCACTGATAAATATCTGTTTTCATGGTTTTTTTTATATAGAAGGGGGATTTTCAGTGATGAATCTCACGCCGGAGGCACACAAATCTCGCCTGAAACGCTTTTGGGGCAATTTATCCTGTGAAATCAAGATTTTAGTTCAAAAATTACTTGACGGATTATTTTTTAGTGCTAAAATAAGTTTAAACTCATATTAAAAATATCTTTAAGCTTAAAAATGTATTCAAGTCTTAATAAAAACAGGAGTAAATATAGGGGTGGGAATAAGGACTCCAGAGCTATTGGCGCAGATAGATATACCCAGACAAAAGCTCTACTACCTTGAGCAAAAAGGGTTTATCAAGCCGCACAAGACTGTCATCGGGGACAAAGAGTTCAGGGAATACTCGGAAGAGGATGTAAAAAAAGTCGAATATATCTGGAAATACCTGAAAAAAGGGTTCAAATACAAGATTGCGTACGAAAAGGCACTGGAAGAATTGGCAAGTCCTCAGTTGAGCTTTACAAAAAATGAAAAACCCTCTTAAGGGTAGGAGGATTCAGAATGGAAGGGCTTTCAATAAGCTCTGAACCGCCCAGTTGTAATCTTGCCGGTAAGCTCAAGCCTGAATTAGCGGAATTCATTGAGAACCCGGCCAGTCGTCCACAGTGCTGGTATGACTGGAAGTGGCAGCTCAAGAACAGGATAACCTCCCTTGAGGTCATCCGAGAACTTATCCCTCTGACCCGCAGGGAAGAAGAAGGAATAAAAAGGGCGACAGGCCGTCTTGCGATGGCTATAACCCCTTATTTTTTCTCGCTCATCGACAGGCAGGACCCCAAGTGCCCTATCAGAAAGCAGGCCATACCAAGGCTTGAGGAATTCAGCGTTGCCTCCTGCGAGATGATAGACCCGTGCGGCGAAGACAGCCATGCGCCTGTGCCTGGGCTTGTCCACAGATACCCTGACAGGGCGCTCCTCATCGTGACCGACTCCTGCGCCATGTATTGCAGGTATTGCACCCGAAAACGCATGGTCGGCGAAGAACACCCTCCAATGTCCATAGAGCGTTTCGAAGACGCTTACAAATATATCAAATCCAAAAAATCCATAAGGGATGTGCTCATCTCGGGCGGCGACCCGCTTATGATGAAGACTGAGATACTTGAGCATTACATCTCAAGGCTTCGCTCTATCCCGCACCTTGAAATAATAAGGATAGGCACAAGAGTGCCCGTAACGCTTCCGATGAGGGTGAACGATGAGCTTGTAAGCATGCTCAGAAAGTACCACCCCCTTTATTTAAGCATCCATTTCTCGCATCCAAAGGAGATTACGCCGGAGGTTTCCACTGCGTGCGCCAAGCTTGCTGATGCGGGCATACCGCTCGGCAGCCAGACAGTTCTCCTTAAGGGTATAAACGATAAGCCCTCCATTATGAAAAAGCTCATGCATGAGCTTCTTAAGGCAAGGGTGCGGCCCTATTACCTCTATCAGTGCGATATGGCAATGGGCACAAGCCACTTCAGGACCCCTGTTTCAGTGGGCATGAACATAATCGAGGAGCTGAGAGGCCACACAACAGGCTACGCCGTGCCGACCTTTGTCGTGGATGCGCCCGGTGGCGGCGGCAAAATACCCGTTGCCCCGACTTACCTTATCTCACAGGCAAAGGGCAAGGTAACTCTCAGGAATTACGAAAACAAGATCTTCAATTATACAGAGCCGGAATAGGCGTTTTTTTTAACTTTGTAAGCGACCCCTTGGACTTGCAGCCATGGACCTTTGCGTAATGGGGCAAATTCGGAGGTATATCTATGTCCAACGATATCATTAAAAACATCATTGACACCAATTCCTATATCCACAACTGGCTTACCGATAAACCCGTCAAGCCAAAAGAAGAGAAGCTCTCAGAAGACCCGCAGAAGAGGTTTGATACCATTTTGACTGCTCTCCTGAAAGAGACAGACAAGAATGTCCTAAGGTTCAAACCACGCAAAAAATAGCGCCGAATTTCAGCCTTCATAATAGTCCTTGATAGATTCTTAAGGACAGGCTAAAATATTTCCCGAATATCAAATAAATCAGGCTTTAAGGCCTAATAATTAAAACGGAGTTGCGTCTATGGAACTTGATGAACAGGTAATGGATCAGGATTACAAAAAAGAACTGCTTGAGATTCTTTATGTAAAGTCTTTCAAGCACGACCCTGAGCACGGCTTTACGCTTACAAGCGGCAAAAAGAGCGACATATATATCGATGCAAAAAAGACGGCTCTTACGGCTACCGCAATGGAACTTATCGGTTTCGCCTTTTTCCAGCTCCTTAAGATGGAGCCGGTCGATGCTGTTGGCGGCATGACACTTGGAGCTGACCCGATTGCGTATTCCACCGCCTTGATAAGCACGATGCATGGAAAATACATCGATGCCTTCGTTATCAGGAAAGAGCCTAAGAAGCACGGCACCCAGCAGTGGATTGAAGGCAGTCTTCCCCCTGACGCATGGGTCATTATCATGGACGATGTGGTAACAACAGGCGGTTCAGCCATAGAGGCCGTAAAAAGGGCTCGCGAGGCCGGCTACAAGGTCAGAAGGGTATTTGCCCTTGTTGACAGGGAAGAAGGCGGAGCTGAGAACATCGAGAGGGAGACTGGATGCAAGTTCACATCTCTCTTTACAAGGGCTGACCTCATGGAAGTACACGAAAGGCACATGAAGGAAAAGGAAAAAGAGGAAGGCAAGGGACAGCAGGCGCCGGCCCTTCCGATAGATGACAAGGCTGATTTCTAAGTTTTTCATATCAAAATAAAATATTTCAGGAAAGAGAGGCTTTGTGCCGTAAGGCAGGCCTCTCTTTTTTTGGGAAGGATCTCCTAACTGATGAGCCTCATTGCCGCTAAAGACAGGATTATTTTTGCGCTTGATGTACCGAACCTTTCTGAAGCCGAAAACTACATTGACCTTTTAAAAGACCATGTCGGGGTGTTTAAGATAGGGCTTGAGCTTTTTGTGGCTTGCGGGCCTTCAGTCGTGAAAGCTGTTGCCGAGCGGTCGGGCAAGGGTATCTTTCTTGATATGAAGTTCCACGATATACCTGCTACGGTCAAGGGGGCGATGATGTCCGCCTCGTCTTTAGGCGCAGATTTCATAACAGTGCATTGCGATGAGGGAAGGGGGCTTTTGCAGGCGGTTGTGGAAGGAAGCGCAGGAACAAAGACAAAGGTGCTTGGCGTTACAGTGCTCACAAGCCTCTCCGGCGAGGACCTTGTGGAGATAGGTATAGACGAGAAGTACAGGACGCCCCAAGACCTGGTGCTTCACAGGGCGCGCCTTGCAAGGCTTGCGAATTGTTCAGGCGTTGTATGCTCCGGGCAGGAGGCAAAGGCTGTGAGGCAGGAGTTCGGAGATGATTTTTTGATAATCACCCCGGGTATAAGGGGCTCAGGGGATGCCGTAGGCGATCAAAAACGAGTAGTCACCCCTTATGAGGCAATTTATAATGGCGCAGATTATATTGTTGTAGGCAGGCCCATAAGAAATGCGCCTGACCCGCCGAGAGCTGCAGCCATAATCGCGGAAGAGATTGAAAAAGCCTTGAAGGACAGGGAAAACGGCAGGGTAGGGAAAATAGAATAAGGGATTATGAACGGGCACGGTCATTCCCGAATGTCTCTATCGGGAATCCGGTATTAAAGATTTTGGACTGCGTTTTTCGTGGGAAAATACCACAGATCGTCATAAACAGTGAAGCAATCTGTGTTTGTTTTGTCATTAAAAAAACCCGAGGGCGCTAATGGTGCAGCAGCCCCTAAGGGAGGAAGGGTGAGCGAGCCGAGGCTGCAGGAGCGAAGCGACTTAAGAAATGAACCGAGCGGATTGGAGAGGCGCGGGGTTGCGCATCCATTCGCCCGAAAAAGCCCGGCAGGGCGTTAAAGTTAAAAGAGCACTGAGCTGCTGAAAATTTTTTCTTAACCTCACCCCTAATCAAGCAGTCATTCCCGAATGTCCCTATCGGGAATCCGGTATTGTAGGGTGGGCTGTGCCCACCAAATATTATTACAAAAAAGAGCGTTGTTGCTTTATTACTTTTGCGAACAGCGGGTTCGCTCCTCGGGGCATTGGCTTTCTGCTGTCGGGCTCGTTCGCTAACAGATACTGATACCCACTTTCTCTCTCCCTCTAATCAAGCCGTCATTCCCGAATGTCTCTATCGGGAATCCAGTATTAAAGATTTTTGGACTGCCCCCTTTCATTGGGAAAATACCAAAGGTCGTTATTGCGAACGCAGTGAACCAATCTGTTTTAAATAATAGGAATTTTCAATCAGGCGGTCTACCGTGAAATGATTTTATTCATGGTGAGGAATTTACCATTGAATGTCATGGGCACCGGAATTTCCGAACCCTGCTCGTCAACCCTTGTTGCGTGTATGTGAAGATGCGGTTCAAGCGAATTACCTGAATTGCCAACCCTGCCGATAATCTGCCCATCCTTAACAGGCGCACCGTTGTTTACTTGAATGCTTCCGTTGTTAAGGTGCGCCAGCAGTACCTTGACTCCGCTACAGTCAATAGAGACATGGTTGCCTGCCGGGTTTTCCTTATCAGTCACCCCCGGTACATTATCAGTGAGCCCGTCAACAGCCTCAATAACTTTTCCATTGCACGGACTGTAAAGGTCCACACCATATATATTGAACTTGGAAAGCTCTTTGGGAAAGATGCCGCCTGCCCTGTTGCCGTAGCTGTTGAGCTTTGTTATATCAAGGGCATACTTCTCTGCGCCTGAGCCGTGGAACAGGTTCAGGAGCCTGCTTGCCCCGCCCTGCATTACATAGTGCCTGCCGTCTTTAAGGGGGAATGAAAGCTCAACCGCATCGCCTGAGAAGCCCTTTCCCTTAACAACGAAAATGTTCAGAATGATAAGCAGCGCGAGAAAGACGAACTCCAATTTATAGCTAATCTTACCCTTGCTGTTCCTCTTGCCGAATATCTTTCTGTTCTCAAGGTTGCGTGGAAAATTCCTTATGCCTGCGAAAGCGAACAGGAGGAGAAGGGCGTACTTAAGGTATACGCTCAGAAACACCCACGCGCCCGCATTGAAGGCAAAAAAGACCACCGCCCCAGTGATAAGCACCTTAAGGAGCCAATCAAACTTGGCCTTTGTCTTAGCCTTACCAACCCAGAGCCATACAATCGGAGCCACTGGAATGGCTAAGGTAAGCAGTATCAGAAATATAATAATGAGCTGAAATTTCATTATTTTACTTAAGCCCCGAGGGGATTCACTAAAATTGGATTTTATCTTTAAAATAAAAAGGGTTCAATTAAAAAATTGAACCCTCAGATTGCCTTGAATGACTGGAATTTTTTATTTTGTCTTCCTTGCGTAGCCGAGATAATTGACTGAGGTGTCATTCGATATTTTGAACTCAAGTTTCAAGGGGTCGTATGTCATGCCTTTAAGCTCAACTATCTCTACCCCGTTTTCCTCAAGTATCAGCTTGAGTATGGAGGGCTTCACAAACCTGTTGTAGTCATGCGTGCCCTTGGGCACCATATTAAGGAGGTCTTCAGCTACAAAAAGGGCAAGGAGCCTTGCCTTCATCGTCTTATTTATGGTGCCGAAGAAAAAGAGACCCCCGGGCTTTAGCATCGAGAGCGCATCACGAAGAAACCCTCTGAGGTCGTCAACATGTTCAAGCACCTCTGCGCAGACTATTATATCAAACGGCTCAGTGTTCTGTGTGACGAACTGGGGAGGCGAGGAGACCTTGTAATCTATCTGAAGCCCTGTCTCGGCTGCATGCCTTTTTGCCGCATCGATTGCAACAGGTGAGAGGTCAATGCCTGTGACAATAGCGCCTGCGTTTGCGAACCTCTCGGCAAGAAGTCCTCCTCCGCAGCCAATATCCAGGAGGCGTTTGCCGCCAAGTCCGTCAATCTTGGCTGAGAAGTAATCGAACCTGAGCGGATTAATCCTATGGAGCGAGAAGAGCTTGCCAGCGGGATTCCACCACTCCTGCCCGTATTTTTCAAATTTCTCTGATTCCGTGGTCATCTCTTTGCGCTCCGTTTTATGGGATTCTTCATTCAATCCCGTAGTCCTTCCATTTTCCGTTCACAAGCTCTACGATTTGCTTGTCCATCTCTATCTTCTCCCCCCATTTGCGGGTAACTTCGGGCGGCATCTTGTTTGTGGCGTCAATGCCCATCTTGCTGCCGAGGTTATCAAGAGGCGAAGAGAAGTCAAGGTAATCAATAGGCGTGTTCTCTATTATCAGCGAATCCCTTTTGGGGTCAACCCTTGTTGCCATTGCCCATATCACATCAGCCCAGTTGTGGACATCGATATCATCATCAACCACAATGATGTATTTGACATACATGAACTGCTTTAGCACTCCCCAGATACCCATCATCAATCTTCTTGCGTGGCCGGGGTATTCCTTTTTAATTGAGACTACGGCTATCCTGTATGAGACCGCTTCCATCGGGAGGCTGAAGTCAACCACCTCAGGGAACTGGAGCTTTAAGGAAGGCAGATAGATATTATTCAAAACAGTGCCGATGACCGCGTCTTCCTTGGGCGGCCTGCCTGTAATTGTCGTTAGGTAGAGCGGGTCTTTCCTGTGCGTGATGGCTTTCAGGTGAAATACAGGGAACGGCTCTTCAGCGTTGTAGTATCCTGTATGGTCGCCGAACGGGCCTTCGGGCGCGGTGTCATCGTGGCGTATCTCGCCCTCAAGTATTATCTCCGCTGTCGCAGGGACTTTCAGGGGGACGGTCTTGCACTCCACAAGCTCAATCGCCTTTTTCCTCAGGATACCCGCGAAATGAAATTCTCCCACATCCTCAGGCACAGGCGTTACACCTGCGATGATGGTAGCAGGCTCGCAGCCGATAGCAATCGCTACAGGCATTGGCTTTCCTTCCTTTTCCCACTGCCTCTGGTGAGTTGCCCCGCCCCTGTGCTTTAGCCAGCGCATGATTGCCCTTTTACGGTCAAGATACTGCATCCTGTAAACGCCGACATTGTACGGCCCGCCTTCCGGGCTTTGCGTGATAACAAGCGGCCATGTGATAAGCGGGGCAGCGTCCTTTGGCCAGCATTTTATAATCGGGATTGAGGAGAGGTCCGCGTTGTCCGTATGCACGACATCCTGGCAGGGGCCTGACCTTACTGTCTTTGGCCCGAGCGTAAGAACTTTGCCGAAGAACGGGATTTTTTTTACCGCGTCCCAAAGGCCTTCAGGGGGCTGAGGTCTTTGAAGCGTTGCTATAAATTCGCCAATCTGCCTGAGCTCTTCTTCCTCGACTCCCAAGCCGAGCGCAACCCTTTCACGGGTGCCGAAGAGGTTTCCGACAATCGGGATATTGTATCCTTTTACATTTTCAAGAAGCACGGCAGGCCCGCCGCGCCTTACAAGCCTGTCCATAATCTCAGCGGCCTCAAGGTCTGTAGAGACCTCTGTCTTGACCCTTTTCAGCAAGGCCTTTTTTTCCAGAAAATCCAGAAATTCCCTTAAGTCATTGTATGCCACGGATACATCCTTATTTAGAATTTCATGTCAGCGATAACAGCAATGAGTATAAAACCGCCGAGTATCGCATTCGCTATAAAGCCCTTGAAAGCCATCTCACGGGTCGGGCTTTTTTTAAGAGCCGCTACAATCAGGAGGAACATTATCAATGATAACGCAATCCCTGAGATGTAGATAAAACCAAGCCCGCTTAAAACGCCCGCAACCCCAAGCAGGATAGTAACACTTATATATAAGAGAGTTAAAGCAAGATAAACCTTGTTCCCGAAAAATATGGCAGTTGATTTAACTCCTATCTTTATATCGTCATCTATGTCCATGAGAGCGTAGATGGTATCATATGCGGTTGACCAGAAGATATTGGCGAGAAAGATGAGTATGGGGATAATGTCAAGGCTGCCTTTTACCGTGGCCCACGCCATCACCGCGCCCCAGCCGAACGCCATGCCAAGCACGACCTGGGGGAAGTGGCTGTATCTTTTTACGAACGGATAGACAGAGGCTAAGAGCACGCCTACGAGGGAGAGCATTATCGTAAATGTATTTAAAAAGAGTACGAGCACAAAGGCAAGGGCAAGGAGTGAGACAAAAATAAAGAGGGCTTCACCAACATTAAGCCTGCCATTGGCAAGGGGGCGCGTCTTTGTCCTTTCAACATGCGGGTCAAAGTTCCTGTCTGCAATGTCGTTGACGGCGCAGCCCGCGCTCCTCATAAGGAAAGTACCGAGGATGAAAATTATAAGGTGCTTAAGTTGGGGAACTCCGTCTGAGGCTATGAAGAGAGACCAGAGCGTAGGCCAAAGCACGAGCAGTGTGCCCTGCTGTTTAGGCAGCCTGATAAGGTCTGAAATTGCTATGAGCTTGTTTGTTGAAAGGGCATTGGCGTTCATAGTCCGCCTTTTATGATCGGGCTTGCGATTATCTCCGGGCTGAAGACCTCTGTAACCGAGGCTTTTATCACCCAGCTCCCTTCATCTTCCTTGTTAAAAAGTATGTACCGCCTTGCTATCATGGCAGTATCCTGCGGGATTTTCAAATCCCTTGAGGCAGTCTCGCACCTTACGATGCTTACCTCAAGTTTTTCTTTTTCGAAAAAGATCTTCCTTGAGCTTAAAACCCTGCCGAGCGGCTCTCCGCTGTATTTTTCAAGCTCCTGCTTCAGGTCGTACTTTATGCAGTTAAGCGGTATGAGCGAGTACGCATAGACAAGCCTTTTTTTATTGACCGTGAGCCAGACCTCCCGTTCCATTGCCTCTGTGCCTGTGGGTTCGCAGAGGTAGGAGGCGTCTTCGCCGGAGAGCTTTTTTATGCCTTTGTGTTTAAGCTCTATTTCGACGCGCGAGCCTGAAAGCAGTTCAAGGTCAAGGGTCATGGAGCCGTCCGAAAGGAGCAGAAGCTTCTGATGGGGCGCTAAACCCTTAAGCTCAGGCCTGTCCCTTTCTTCCTCTGCCTTGAACCATTCACGCAAAAGAGTATAGGAGAAATCTGTTGCCATAAGGAGTGAAAATACCACATAGAAAAGGATTGGTCAATAAGGTATATGGAAACGCAATACTGCGGATTATAAAATAAAAAAGCTGCATTTAGAACCTAAATGCAGCTTTGGAATGTCAATGGAGTGTTTTGGTCTTTTACTGCTTTGTTTCCTTGTCGGCAGGTTCCTGCTGGGGATATGTCTCAGGCTGTTCAGATGCCTTGAGGAAAGCGTCAACGCTGTACTTTATGGCTGAGGCTGTGCTCTTGTTCTGCCCGCGAAGGATTTTTAAAAGCTTTCCTACATAGATTATCTCATCGGCTGAAAGGGCAGCAAAATCAGATACCCTCTGGAAGTCCCTCGGCTCTTTGCCGTATGCGGGTGTCTCTTCAGCGGCTATCATGTATGACTTGGCATACTCGGCGCGCCCGCCTGCTTTGTACATCTCGCCATCACCTGTGATGAGCCAATCTACTGAAAGGCCGTAAATGTTGGCAAATCTCAGGACGAGGTCTGTAGGCATCTCGCCCCTTTTTTTATAATTAGAAAGGGCTTGCGGTGTAACTCCAAGGACCCTTGCAACGGCTGAGTCGTTCTTGAGCTTACCGGCCCATCTCATTCTTTCAATTATATCGGAATAACTTACGCCCATTTTACTTCTTCTCCTTTTTTTACCTTTCTTAAGGTTTTTATATTATTGAAAAAATATCAAGTAAGAATGATTCCTGGCTTTGGCTAAACGGGCTTAAAATTTCTTTTAAGTGCCAAGTGAAAAATCAATAAGCGCTTGTGCCGTTTAAAGGAGGTGAGTAAGAGTAAAGAGGCATTCCAAAAAGTGCGTTGAAGGTTGTTACCAGGAGGTCGCAGATCAGAATGTTCAGAGGGTTACTTTCTCACCCAGTGTTAAGCCGTAGAATTTACATATTCGATAAATATTTTAACTGATTATAGACCTTTTGAAAGGCACTGTCAATAGTTTATAAGCGTTATTTAGGGGTTAGGGGTTTTTGGGCAAAAAAGCGGTATCTTCACCATGGGTTGAGAAAAGGAGTTGTTTTGCCGTTAGTGCTTGCTGAACTCCGCGACCCTTGGTTTAGCAAGCTTTTCGTAATCCTTGTATTTCATCTCAACCGCTTCGTAGTGCGTGCCTGCGTTGAAGAAGATGTTCTCATCCTCTGCCAGGGATTTGTCAACGAGAGTCTCCACATTATAGAGGTTGCCGAATGGCGGCTCCGCGCCTGTTTCGCAGTCAGGGAAAAGCATCCGGAATTCGTCTTCTTTGGCGAGTTCAATGCGCTCCTGATGGAGCACCTCTCTCAGTTTCCTGAAGTCCACCTGCCAGTTTGCCGGCAGGACCGTCATCACATACTTTCCGTCTGCCTTTACCATTACTGATTTGGCAAGCTCTTTTCCGTGCACATGCATTGCTGCGGCAACCTCCTGTGCTGTGTATGCCTCAGGGTGAATTATTTCCTTATAGTCCGCGTGGTTCTCTCTCAAATAATCCTCAAGCCTTTTAAGGACTGCCATATGGATATCCTCCTTTCTCATCTTACTTAATTATAGTCCGTGAATGTGAAAAACGCAAAATCCGGGAGTCAGGCGGAGTCTCTTAAAAAGCTTTATAATCAATCCATGATACTACTTCTGCTGTTTGGCAAAATCGATGATGAGGCGCTTTTTTACTTAAAAAACCTCCTTGAGAAGGAATTCGAAAAAAAGGTGGAGGTTGGGAAAGGATTTTCTGTGCCTGAGAGCGCCTTTAACAGCAACCGAGGCCAGTACTACGCAACTTTTTTGATAAATTCGATAATGGATAGAAGGGAGCTTGATAGATATGAGAGGATATTGGGTATCATAGATAAGGACCTCTATGCCGCAGGACTGAATTTTGTCTTTGGAGAGGCAGGGGCAAAGGCAGCGGTAATCTCGCTTACGAGATTAAAACCGAGCTATTACGGCTTGCCGGAGGACAGAAGGCTTTTTTTGATGAGGGCGGCAACCGAAGCAGTCCATGAGCTTGGGCATACTTTCGGGTTGAATCACTGCGCTGACTCGTACTGCGTAATGTATTTCTCCAATAATATCGCGGACACTGACCGAAAAGGGGCTCAGTTCTGTGAAAGATGCAGGAAGAGGCTTAAGGACCTCACATCTTAAGTCATAAGGCCTGTATTGCTGCTAAGAAATTGTTTTCGATTTGTATTAAGGAATTTGAGTTGAGCGGTGGCTATTTTCATGGTGGGCGGTACAGGATTTGAACCTGTGACTTCCACCGTGTGAAGGTGGCACTCTGCCGCTGAGTTAACCGCCCGTATTTGTGCAGGATTTTAAAGGGAAATGATATAGTAACAAATCTGCAAAGTCAAGAATTACCTTGAATAAATCGCCCTGTCGGGTTATATTTTTTTAATGAGGATAATAGGTCTGGATGTAGGGAAGAAGACCATAGGCATTGCTGTAAGCGATGAGTCGGGTCTTACTGCCCAGCCTGTGACCACCATAAGACGCACATCACAGGCAAAAGACTTTGAAGAGCTCCTCAGGATTATAGGCGAGTATTCGGTTACCTCCGTTTTAGTGGGGCTGCCTTATAATATGAACGGGACAGAGAGCCCGCAGACCCAGTTTGTCCTGAAGTTCGTTGAGGCCCTTAAGGCAAAGGTCAATATCCCGGTCATCACCTGGGACGAGAGGCTTTCGACAATGGCTGTTACGAGGGTTCTTATAGACGGTGATATAAGCAGGAGCAGGAGAAAGGAGGTCGTTGACAAGATGGCTGCCTCCTATATTCTTCAGGGTTATCTGGACAGCCTGAGGATGAAGAAAGACTGATCCCTCGCGCCTCCATCTTTCAATTTTACTCTAAACAGGATATGCCGTAGAATTTCCTCATGCGTAAGCGCCTTGAAACCATAACGATAATCATACTGATAGTTGCAGCCCTTGCAGCTACTCATCTTTATATTACCTTCTATACTCCGGCTTCAAAAACAGGCGAACTCAAATTAGTCAATGTGCAGAAAGGCACTTCTTTCAGGGTGGTTGCGGCCAACCTTGAAAAGGCTGGCGTTATCAGGGACTCTGACAGCTTCATCTTTGCGGCCAATATTCTCGGGGCTTATAAAAAGATTAAGGCCGGCGAGTATGAGTTCAACACTTCAATGACTCCGATGGAGGTCCTTGAGTTCCTTGTAAAGGGCAGGATAAAGAGGCATCTCGTCACAATCCCCGAAGGTTTTAATATAAAAGACATAGCCGCGGAACTGAAGGCAGAGGGGATACTTGAGCCTGAGGCCTTTCTTAAAAAGGCGGCTGACAAAAAATTTATCTCGTCTTTGGGTATCGAAGGCAAGAGCCTTGAGGGATATCTCTTTCCTGATACCTACATCTTTACTAAAGGTATGACCCCTGAAGAGGTAATTACAAAGATGGTCGATAATTTCAGGGGCGTCTATAACTCGGAGTTTGAAAAAGTTGCCAAGCAGAGGGGCATGTCGCAGACTAAGGTATTAACCCTTGCCTCCATAATCGAAAAAGAGACAGGCGCGCCTGGAGAGAGGCCGCTGATATCTGCGGTATTTCATAACAGGCTCAAAAAGGGCATCAAGCTCCAGAGCGACCCTACAGTCATTTATGACGCAAAAGACTTTGACGGAAACCTCACCAAAAAGCACCTGCTTACTAAATCACCTTATAATACCTATGTCGTTTACGGACTTCCACCGGGCCCGATTGCAAACCCGGGAAAGGCCTCCATCAGCGCTGCGCTCAATCCGGCAAACGAAGATTATCTTTATTTCGTTTCCAGGAATGACGGTACTCACCTTTTCACAAAAAATCTTAAAGACCACAATAAGGCTGTAAATCAATTCCAGAGGAATTTTAAGGTAAATGCGCAGACTGCCAAGAAGGGGTAGGAGTGCTCGCGGAGGCAGGTTTTTCGCTTCTGTAATATTGAGTTTGCTCGTGTCTTGCGAGGAGCGAAGCACGAAGCCATTGGTGTTTTTTTAAGGTAAATATCCTGCGTTCCAGCGTTGTAGGGTGGGCTGTGCCCGCCGGATATAATTTTAAAAAAGAGGGTTGTAGCCTTTCCTACTTTTGCGAACAGCGGGTTCGCCTTTCGGGGCATTAATCAAGCCGTCATTCCCGAAAGTCTCTATCGGGAATCCAGTATTAAAGATTTTGGACTGCCCTTTTCGTTGGGGTCGTCATTGTGAACAGAGTGAATGCAATCTGTTTTATATCCCCCCTCACCCCAGCCCTCTCCCACAAGGGGAGAGGGAGAAAACCGCTGTCATTGCGAGGAGCGAAGCGACGAGGCAATCTTTTTTGTGTTTTGTCTTTACAAAACCCCGAGGGCGCAAATGGCGAAGCATCCCCTAAGGGAGGCAGGGCGAGCGAGCCGAGGCTGCGGGAGTCGCAAGCGACCTAAGAGGCGAAGCGAGCGGATTGGGGAGGAGCCGGGGTGGCGAGCCATTCGCCCGAAAGAGCCCGGCAGGGCGTTAAAGTTAAAACAGCACTGGGCAAAAAATATAGATTACTCATTTCATTTTGTCTCAGTGAAAGGCACTTTGCAGGGCTTTAGCCTAAGGAATGTTTTGTAGTGTACCGGTTTTTACTGCGGTGGTGATTGCGGGGTTATCTTTCCTTTGAATCCGCTCGACTTATATATCCTGCCTTCCGAATCCACTATCACTCCCTCGACATTGTCAAGGCTCTCTATAAGGGGCATTCCTTTTTCTACGCCCATCACAAAGACCGCTGTTGATAGCGCGTCCGCAAGTGTCGGGTCCTCTGCTACAATTGTCGCGCTTCTTGACCTGTTGGCCGGAAACCCTGTTGCAGGGTCGAGGATGTGATGATACCTGATATTGTCTTTTATAAAATATCTTTCATAATCTCCTGAGGTAGTGGCAGCCCCGTTATAAACATAGGCCTCTCCGAGAAGTTTTCCTTTCTTCCTCGGGTCCTGTATGCCGATGACAAAAGGCTTTTTTTCATCCTTTTGGAATACCGACATATCTCCCCCGGCGTGTACTATGCCCCGCTCGACCCCATTGTTTTTCAATACCTCGATGGCGTTTTTCACTATATAGCCCTTGGCAACTCCGCCGAGGTTCAAGACCATTCCCTTTTTACTGAGCCCTGCCTTTGAGTTGGCTTCATCCAAAATAATGTTTTTGTAATTTACGAGCGGAAGGATTTTAGCTACTTCTTCCCTTGTCGGCACGAAACCCTTCTCGCCTGAAAAGCCCCAGACCCTTCCGAGAGAGCCGACTGTGGGGTCAAACGCGCCTCCGGAAAGTTCGGAGATTTTGAGAGCTGCCTTTAAAACTTCGATGACCTCAGGGGAGACTTTTACAGGCTCTGCGCCTGCTGATTGAGAGATACGGGAGACATCGCTGTCAGGTTTATAAGAGCTGAAAATAGCCTCAAGCCTGTCTATTTCATCAAAGGCCTTGTTGGCAGCATTTTCGAAATTTGCCCGATTGCCCTCAATAGCCGTGATCTGCACAATCGTGCCCATCTGCATGCGGCTGAAGGTGACGCTCTCTTTTTCCCTGTTTACATAAAGCGATACTGCAAGAAGTGAGAATACGATGAATACTACTGAAATGTAGGTGATGCGCTGTTTAGACATACACGATTTAAAAAAGCTCAAATTAAAAAAGCCGGGCAGGTGCATGCCCGGCTTCACTGAATTCAGATGATTTTAGAATTCCTCTTCGTCGCTCTCTGATCTTTCCATTATGCCGAGGCCTGACTCTTCCTCGAACCTGCCCTTTATCTTTGCCTCGCGCTCGAACTTGGACTGGCATTCGACGCAGACCCTTGTCGCGGGAAGGGCCCTGAGCCTGTCTTCGGCAATAGGCTCGCCGCATTCTTCACAGGTCCCGTAGCTGTTGTCCTTTATGCGCTCAAGGGCGTCTTCGATCTCAGAGAGTTTCTCCCTGTCGCGGTCGCCGAGCATAAGCGTAAGTTCTCTTTCCCTCTCATTGCTGGCGATATCATAGATGTCGCCTATCTCGAACTTGAGGATGTTGCTTTCGCTCTTAACTTTCTGAGTGACTTCCTGAAGAATCTTTGTCTTTGCATCAAGGAGCTTCTGGCCTACTTCCTTTTTGAAAGGAAGTTTGGTTTTCGGCTTTTCGGCTGCCTTTGGTGTTTTTGTAGTTGTTTTTGTCATAGGATGTTTCTCTTCTTTCGGTATTGAGGTTAAGGCCTTTTTTGATGAGGCTTCTTTTCTGGCAATGGGCTGTTCTGTTTTATTAGCGGAAGCAACTATTTTTTTTGTTTTAGTAGTTGTCTTTGGCATAAGTGTGAAGTATACAGGTTTTTGTTTTATTGTCAATGGGTTTTTGGAATTTCTGAATCAAAATCAACTTCTTAGCTTGTTTTCGGGGCTCTTCCGTGCACCCGCCAAGAAGTCTTTTGAGCGCTCTTTTCTTCCTTATCTTAAGGTCTCTCTTTTTCAGGAAAAATCAATGTCCCAAAAAGATTGACACCCGTTGAACATATACTATAAAATATTTTGTTCAATTGGTACTGTCCTTTTGGATAGGGGACCTTTTTAAGACATATAATTGAAACATAAAACCTTTGTACATTCAAAATGTTATTTGAAAAAAAATACGACATCATTGTAATAGGTGCAGGGCACGCAGGGTGCGAGTCTTCCCTTGCCTGCGCCAGGATGGGTATGTCTACTCTGATGGTTACAATGAATCTTGATACCATCGGGCAGATGTCGTGCAACCCTGCAATCGGCGGCATTGCCAAGGGGCATCTGGTCAAAGAGATAGACGCGCTCGGCGGCGAGATGGCAAAGGCCATTGATGAGACAGGCATTCAGTTCCGCACACTCAATGACAGCAAGGGGCCTGCCGTAAGGGCTACAAGGGCGCAGGCTGACAGGATGCTTTATCGCCAAAGGATGAAGAGGGCGCTTGAAAATACCGAAAACCTCTATATAAGGCAGGGGACGGTTGAGAGCATTCTGACGGAGATACTACCTGACGGACACAGGCGCATCACAGGCATTCGCCTGAATACCTCTGAGGTATTTAGGGCAGACGCCCTGATTATCACTACAGGCACATTCCTTAAAGGGCTTATTCATGTCGGGCTTGTAAATTATCCGGGTGGCCGCGCAGGGGATATGGCAAGTACCGGATTATCTGAATCCTTGAAGGAACTTGGATTGAGTCTCGGCAGGCTAAAGACAGGCACATGCCCAAGGCTTGATGCCCGTACCATAGATTATTCACAAACAACCATGCAGGAGCTGCAAAGCCCTGAAGAGATAAAACCGTTTTCATTCACCTCTGCCCCGATAACCCAACCTCAGGTTCCATGCCACATTACATATACAAATGAGGAAACTCATCGGGTAATACGAGAAAATCTTGACCGCTCCCCATTATATAGTGGTGTTATCGAGGGGACAGGCCCAAGATATTGCCCCTCCATTGAAGATAAGGTAATTAAGTTCCCTCAAAGGATAAGGCACCAGGTCTTTCTTGAGCCTGAGGGGTATGACACGACAGAGGTCTATCCGAACGGGCTTTCGACTTCTCTGCCCATAGATGTGCAGATAAAATTCCTCCGCACTATAAAGGGGCTGGAAAATGCCGAGATACTAAGGCCCGGTTACGCCATTGAATATGATTATGTCGAGCCTACTCAGCTTAAGCTGACCCTTGAGACGAGGGCGATTGACGGATTGTTCCTCGCAGGGCAGATCAACGGCACTTCGGGCTATGAAGAGGCTGCGGCGCAGGGACTTATGGCCGGCATCAATGCTGTTTTGAAATTAAAGGGAAAGCCTGCCCTTGTACTGGACAGGTCAGAGGCCTATATCGGAGTCATGATAGACGACCTCGTCACAAAGGGCACGAAAGAGCCTTACAGGATGTTTACCTCAAGGGCGGAGTACAGGCTGATTTTAAGGGAAGATAATGCCGAGCTCAGGCTCAGGCAAAGGGGCTACGAGGCAGGGCTTGTTACGGAAGATGTCTATAAAGGCTTCTCTGAAAGAAGGCAAACCCTTGAAAATATTAAGAAATTCCTTGAGGAGACCAAGATAAACCCCTCAGGCGAGGTAAACAGGGCAATTGAGGCCATTGGGGCAATGGAGCTTAAAAAATCCATAACCCTTAAAGAACTTCTCAGGAGGCAGGACATGGACCTGAGGAAGATTTACGGGCTTATGGATAAAGAATTCAATGTACCGCCTGATATAGCTGAGGCAATCGAGATAGAGACAAAGTACGAGGGCTACATAAAAAGACAGCTTGAGGAAGCCGATAGGTTTAAAAAGATTGAAGGTATAAGGATACCGGGCAGCCTTTCCTATCAGGAGGTATCAGGGCTTTCTACCGAGATAAGGGAAAAGCTGAAACAAGCCATGCCGGAGTCCATTGGGCAGGCAAGCAGGATATCAGGCGTCACGCCTGCTGCTATATCAATGCTGATGGTGCATTTGAAGAAGACAGGGGTATACAGGTAGACAATGTTCCACGTGGAACATTGTCTCGGATTGCTTCACTCCGTTCGCAATGACCAGGTATTGCGAGGAGCGGAGCTAACACCCGTTCGCCCCACAAAGCCCAGCAGGGCGTTAAATTTAAAGCACTGACCTTATTAAAATGTGAAAAGGATTGTTCCACGTGGAACATTTATGACAGATACTGAACTTAAAGAACTTTTAAAGCAGGGGGCCTCTGAACTGGGGCTGGATTTAGGGGAGAGTGCCCCTGAATCATTCCTCAAATACTTCAAAGAGCTTAAAACCTGGAATAAAAAGATAAACCTTACCTCTGTTGACTCTGACAGAGACATTATCATCAGGCATTTCCTCGATTCCCTCACCGCAGTTCCTTATGTTAACGGCTCAAAACGGCTTTTGGATATTGGCGCAGGCGGTGGTTTCCCTGGAATTCCGCTTAAAATAGTCCTCCCTGAGCTTGAAGTGGTGCTTATGGACTCAGTTGAGAAGAAAGTCTTCTTTATGAGGCAGGTAATCAGAACGCTTGGGCTCTCCAATCAGAAAATAGAAGCAGTTGCCGCAAGGATAGAGGACCCTGCGGTCATTGAGAGGTATAAAGGGGCCTTTGACTGCGTAATTTCAAGGGCATTTTCTGAGCTGAAGAACTTTCTGAGGCTAAGCTTGCCTTATATCGAGGTCGGAGGCAGGATAGTAGCTATAAAAGGGCCTGCTGTATCCGAAGAGCTTAAAGAGGTAGAGGACTGGGATAAGATTACCCGGCCTGAGATTTTTGATGTAAAAGTACCTTTTGAGAACAGGGTAAATAAGATACTGGTCTTCCGCAAGACTGCATAATGCCAAATTGTTCCATGTGGAACATCGTTAGCCCTCATATCTTTGGTATTAGCTTTTTTTCAAAAGCTCTGCTCCCCCTTGGTTTGTTAACAAACATACAGAAGATGGTTTTTATAATAAAAAGACTGATTGTTCCACGTGGAACAATTTGGGATTCAGATTGCTTCATTGCGTTCGCAATTACAGAGAAAGAGTCATTGCGAGGAGCAAAGCGACGAAGCAATCTTTTATTAGTACCCAAACTTCCTTAAAAATTCATGTATTTACCTCATTTTCCATCATATTTGTCCCCTTGTAACTTTTTCCCTTGAAAAAACTGCTTACCTGGTCTACACTTTTTTGACCATGGGCAGAATAATAGCAGTAGCAAACCAGAAAGGCGGGGTAGGTAAGACGACTACCTCCGTAAATTTAGCCGCATCCCTTGCGGTAGCGGAAAAGAAGGTGCTTTTAATAGACTTTGACCCGCAGGGAAATGCCACAAGCGGTCTGGGCATTGATAAAAGGTCATGCAATGGCATCTATCATGCCCTTATTCAGGAAGAAGACATACGGAGCCTGATGAAACATACTGAGCTTCGCTTCCTGAAGCTCGTGCCGGCCTCAATGGACCTGATAGGGGCTGAAGTCGAGCTGATAGATAGCCCGGAGCGTGAATTCAAGCTCAAAGAGTGCCTCAAGCCCATAGCTGACCAGTTCGATTACATCTTCATAGACTGTCCGCCTTCCTTAAGCTTACTTACGGTAAATGCACTGGTTGCTGCGGATTCCGTTCTCATACCGCTTCAATGCGAATATTACGCCCTTGAGGGCATAAGCGAGATCTTAAGGACCATAGAACTTATCAAGGCAAAGCTTAACCCTGAGCTTAAGATGGAAGGTGTCGTGCTGACCATGTTTGACTCAAGGAACAACCTTGCCCATCAGGTAGTGGAAGACATCAGGGGGCATTTCGGGGAAAAGGCGTTCAACACTGTCATTCCGAGGAATGTGCGCCTGTGCGAAAGCCCGTCCTTCGGTAAGCCGGTAATCCTCTATGATGTGCAGTCCAAGGGTGCGGTAAGTTATATGGAGCTTGCCAAGGAAATCCTCCTCAGGGACAGAGAAGCAGTAAAATCATAAATAAATCAATTAGTTGCAATATTAGGTGAGGGTCTGATGCTGAACAAGAAAAAGGTTTTGGGCAGGGGTATAGGCGCTTTGATAGGGGATGTTGAAAGAGCAGCTCCAGTTGACAGGTCTAAAGAGAAGTACATGCTTTGCCCTATTACGGACATCAGCCCGAATAAGACCCAGCCGAGAAAACACTTTGACGAGGCAGCTCTTAAGGAGCTTTCGGATTCCATAAAAGAAAAAGGCATCATAGAGCCTCTTATTGTCAGGAGAATTCCGGGCAGCGGCTTAGAGCTTATCGCAGGCGAGAGGCGTTGGAGGGCTTCGCGCATGGCAGGGCTTACTGAAGTCCCTGTCGTGATCACCGACGCAACGGATGAAGAGAGCCTTGAGCTTGCCATAATCGAAAATATCCAGAGACAGGACTTAAATGCCATTGAAGAGGCAGAGTCTTACAGGAGCCTCATGGGCTTTGGCCTTTCCCAGGAAGAGGTAGCAAAAAGGGTAGGCAAGGAAAGGGCAACAGTAACCAACTACCTAAGGCTTCTTAAACTGCCGCTTGAGGTCAGGGAAGAGGTTGTCAAGGGCACTATCTCAATGGGCCATGCAAGGGCGCTTCTTTCCATTGAGAGCCACTCTGCGCTTGTTGAGCTTTGCAGGGAGGTCATCACCAAAGGCTTTTCCGTGAGGGAGACAGAGGCCCTCGCCAACAAGGGCGGGGTCGATAAAATATCAAAAACCAAAGTAAAATCAAACACTTCCAACAGTCCCTTGGAGGCTGAGCTCAGGGAGATATTCGGTACAAAGGTTGTGCTCAAGGATAAAAAGGGAAAAGGCAGGATAGAGATAAGCTTCTTCTCGGCTGATGAGCGCGAGAGGGTAATTGAGATTTTGAGGGCCTCGACAGAGCAGAACAGTTTTTAATGGCCGCGCGGTGATGTAGATGCTTGCCCTTATAAAAGATTTCCCGTAAGATTTTCCTTAGGATAATCTTCGGAGGCATGGGATGTTTGGCAGAGACGATAAGAAAAAAGGCGGCGATGTAGTCGGTTTTATCGGCAAAGGGATGTACCTTGAAGGCAAGCTTTCCTTTGACGATACCGTTCGTATCGATGGCAGCTTCAAAGGAGAGATAAGCGCAGCCGGAACACTCGTAGTAGGCGAGGGCGGCGTTGTTGAAGGCCAGGTCAAGGTTGGCAGTGCAATTATCACCGGTGAAGTAAAAGGACTGCTTGAGGCCAGCGGTAAAGTAGAGCTCCAGTCACCAGGAAAGGTGTTCGGCAATATAAAGACCCCTACGCTTATTATAGGTGAGGGCGTGATTTTCGAAGGCAACTGCGTTATGCTTAAGAGAGACGCGGAACCTGAAATTATAGATTTTGGAACGGCTGAGGGCAGCGAAATCGGATAGGGGAGCCTTCCTCATGCAAAAAGGTAAGAAAATATGGATGGACGGCAATCTCGTTGATTGGGATGACGCCAATATCCATATCCTCACACATACGCTCCACTACGGTCTTGGCGCCTTTGAAGGTTTAAGGTGCTACAGATGCGAAGACGGCAGGAGCGCCATCTTCAGACTTCACGAACATACAGACAGGCTTTTCGCCTCCTCCCACATAGGGATGCTTAAAATCCCTTTCACAAAAGAAGAGATAAATTCAGCAATTATAGAGACAATGAAGGCAAGCGACCTTAGCGAGGGCTATATCCGTCCGCTCGTATATCTTGGAGACGGCTCAATGGGCATATACCCCAGGACAAACCCTGTCAGGGTCGCAATCGCCGTATGGGCATGGGGCGCGTACCTCGGGGATGAGGGTATTGCCCACGGAATAAAGGTAAAGGTCTCGTCATTTTGCAGGAATCATGTGAACGCAGGCATGTCAAAGGCAAAGCTTGTGGGCAATTATACGAATTCCATCTTTGCCAAGAAAGAGGCGATAGATGCGGGTTTTGATGAGGCGCTTCTTTTAGATACCGAAGGCTATGTGTCTGAAGGAAGCGGAGAGAATATTTTTATCATAAAGGACGGAGTGCTTAAGACCACACCCCTTACTTCCATCCTCAAAGGCATTACAAGGGATACTGTTTTAAGAATTGCCGCTGACAAGGGAATAAAAACAGTTGAAGAGAGATTTACGAGGGATGAGCTGTATACTGCCGATGAGGCGTTCTTTACCGGAACCGCCGCTGAGATAACCCCGATAGCGCAGGTTGACGGCAGAAAGATAGGCAAAGGCAAGCCCGGCCCTGAGTCCAAAGAAATCCAGAATACCTTTTTTGATATAGTTAAAGGCAGGAACAAGGATTACGAGGGCTGGCTCCTGTACCTGTAAGGGACTGGTATTTTGTACAGGCCTTTCAAATGGCTTTTCATTTCAGTATTATTATCAGATAATATATAAAATGAAAAAAAGAGTTCAGGAAGAGACGATTATCATTGTCAGCGTAGCCAAATGGATTGTGCTGGCAACGATTGTCGGGGTAATCGTGGGCGTCTCTACAACGCTATTTGTCAAGACCCTTAACCGGGGCGCTGAGCTTACAAAAGAATACCCGTATTATTTCTTAATGATCCCAATCGGGCTTCTCGCAAGCACGATAATCATAAAATATATATTCCCTCAGGCAGAGGGGCACGGCGCAAACAGGGTTATCGAATCAGTCCACAAATTCTCAGGCAAGCTAAAACCGATTATGGTGCCTGTTGAGTTCCTGAGGACTTTTATAACACTTACATCAGGGGGCTCAGCAGGCAAAGAAGGGCCGAGCGCGCAGATAGGCGCGGGCCTTGCCTCGATGTTCGCTGACCTGCTTAAGTTCGAGGGCGCGGACAGGAGAAAGCTTGTCATCTGCGGCATCAGCGGCGGGTTTGCCTCAGTATTCGGCACTCCCCTTGCCGGCGCTATCTTCGGCATTGAGGTCTTGTTCGCAGGCTCAATTTTGTATGAGGTGCTTCTGCCGTCCTTTGTCGCAGGCATTATAAGCTATCAGGTCTCCTCATGGCTTGGGCTTACATATTTTTACCACCCGGTAAGTTTCGTGCCGGTATTCAGCGAGGCATTTTTCCTGAAGGTGGTCATTGCAGGAGTATTCTTTGGCCTTAGTTCTTTTCTGCTTGTTGAGACCTTAAGGCTTGGAAATAAAATTTCAAAATCAATAAAGCTCCCGATGGAGATAAAGAGTGTTGCAGCGGGGGCAGTGCTTGTTGTGCTGACATTGATTTTCTCCACGCACTATCTGGGGCTTGGCCTTGAGACATTGCAGTCAGCCCTGGAAGGAAAAGATGTCCCCTGGTACGCCTTTATAATGAAGGCGATATTTACGAGCATTACGCTGAATTTTGGCGGAAGCGGAGGCATAGGCACTCCGATATTTTTTGTAGGCGCGACAGCGGGGAATTTTTTCAGCAAGATTCTTGATGTTGACGCCTCGATGCTCGCCGCGATAGGTTTTGTGAGCCTTTTGGCAGGCGCGGCAAATACGCCGATTGCCGCAAGTATAATGTCGGTAGAGCTTTTTGGGGCAGAAGTCGCGCCCTATGCGGCCATTGCCTGCGTCATAAGTTTTTTGATAACAGGGCACAGGAGCGCGTATCCCTCACAGGTGCTTGCGGTAAGAAAATCATCTTCGATAGATGTTTCAATAGGGGAGGAACTGTCAAAGGTAAAGCCGGATTATCAGTACCGCGACAAGAGCTTAATCGGGGTAGTGAAATCCTTCTGGAAAGTCAGCGGGAGGAATGAGGGGAAGAGATGATAAACCAGATAAAAAAATTGAAGTGGCCTCAGGATAAGGAAAAGACAAAGATTATCCAGGACGCGCTGATCAAAAAGAAAAAAATAACGCCGCTCACCGCAGTTCCAAGGTATGTAGCCGGAGTTGACGCTGCCTTTTTTAATGATAGGATAATAAGTGTAGCCTGTCTTTTCAAATACCCTGAACTGACCCTTGTTGAGGAGAAGTTTGTAATAAGCGAACTGACTTTTCCGTATATTCCGGGGCTGTTGTCTTTCAGGGAAGGTCCGGGACTGATAGAAGCCATACAGAGCCTTAAGAAAAAGCCTGATGTGGTAATCTTTGACGGGCAGGGCATAGCGCACCCAAAGGGTTTGGGAATCGCATCCTTTGTCGGAGTGCTTTTGGATATTCCTGCTATCGGGTGCGCCAAATCAAGGCTTGTCGGCTCTTATGAAGAGCCTTTGGAAAGTAAGGGCAGTTGGAGTTTCCTTAATTACAAGGGCAAGGTCGTGGGCGCTGTCGTAAGGACGCAGGATAATGTAAACCCGCTGTTCGTATCTCCGGGCCATAGGATCGACCTCCATAATTCCATAAAGGTAGTCCTTGGTTCAACAGGCCTCTACAGGCTTACCGAGCCAGTGAGGAGAGCGGACCTTCTGAGCAAATCCGTTAAAAGGCAGCTCCAAACGGAAGGAGGCGCGGACAATGGCAAATGTGCTGCTACTAATTGAGAATGACTTTGAAGACCTTGAAGCGCTTTACCCTTATTACAGGATGCAGGAAGCAGGGCATAAGGTAACCGTAGCAGGGGATAAGATAGATACTTACCATAGTAAGCACGGCTATCCTCTTAAATCAGACAAGACCCCAATCGACATAAAAATAAGTGATTTTCAGTGCATGATAATACCCGGCGGGCAGGCCCCTGACAGGATGAGAATAAAGCCTGCGATGGTGAGGCTCGTAAAAGATGCTGTGGAGAAGGGCCTTGTTGTAGCCGCCATCTGCCATGCGGCGCAGATGCTTATCGAGGCTGAAGTCGTAAGGGGAAAGAAGGCGACCTGCTGGCCTTCGGTAAAGACTGACCTGATAAACGCAGGCGCGCTATATGTGGATACATCTGTGGTGGTTGACGGAAAGCTTGTGACATCAAGGCAGCCTGCAGACCTGCCGGATTTCTGCAGGAAGATACTTGAGGCTCTCGGCTGATTATTTTTTTGCGCTGACCTTATATTTTTTACTTTTTTCAATAAATATGTCTTCTGAGACCAGCTCAGGGGCCGGTTTCCCTATAAGGTAGCCCTGCCCGTAATCAACCCCGAAATCCCTCAATATATCAAGCGTGTTTTCTTCTTCTATGAACTCGGCGATGGATTTTATCTTAAGCCCTTTTGCCACATCAGTCATCGCCTTTACAAATATCTGGTCATTTGGGTTCTCGTGCAGCTTTCGTATGAAAGAGCCGTCTATTTTGATATAGTCCACCTGCATCTCTTTGAGGTAAGTGAAAGAGGTAAACCCCACCCCGAAATCATCGAGGGAGAAGTGGCAGCCAAGGGCCTTTAAATCTTTTATGAATTTCTTTGCCCCTTCGAGGTCAGCTATGGCCGCTGTTTCCGTTATCTCAAAGATAAGGTGATTAGGATCAGCCCCTGTCTCCTGAATCTTTGTCTGCAGGAATGTAAGCAGGTCTTCATCCCCAAGGTCCTTGCCTGATAAGTTCATGCCGAATGAGAGGACAGAGCCTTGTGAGAGCATCTCAGCCTGCGCCCTCATTGCCTTTTCAGTAATAACCCTGTCAATTGAGCCGATAAGCCCGAACCTCTCTGCGATATCTATGAACGCGCCCGGAAGAAGGATATTGCCTGATTCATCCTTGAGCCTTGCGAGCACTTCATAATGGTGGATCTTGTTGTCTTTTAAATCAAGTATGGGCTGGAACCACGGGATAAAGCGGTCTTCTTCAAGGGCCTTTAAAATCTTTTCTTTCCATGAAAGCCTTGAGAGCATCTTTTCAAGGTCTTTGTCCTCAGGCCTGTAACCATGTACCCTGTTGCGTCCGAATTCCTTTGCCCTGTACATTGCGGCATCTGCCTTGGTAAGAAGCTCGCTTGGATTTGCGCCATGCTCAGGGAAGCTGACCATGCCAATGCTTGCGGTGCATGTAAGCGGGACTTCAGGTATCCTGAAATCGCTGACAAGCTTTCTGAATTGGTCTGCTATTTCAAAACCATCTTTTTCTTCGATAAAAGGCAGGAATATGGCGAATTCGTCTCCGCTGAGCCTTGTGATAAGATTCAGGCTGCTCTCATCTGAGATGGTCTCAATCTTCTGCTTCAGCAGCTTGGAGAGGCGGTAAAGGTATTCATCGCCAACTCCATGTCCGTAAGTGTCATTGAGGAACTTGAACTGGTCCATGTCTATCATGAACATGATGCCGTTGCTGATAGGTGAGATGGAATTTTCTATCAAAGAGTCCAGCAATTCTATGAATTTGGAACGGTTTACCAGCCCTGTAAGGCTGTCGTAATCGGCAAGGTATTTTATCTTTTCTTCAGAGGACATCTTCTCGGTTATGTCCTCCTGAACTGCGAGAAAATGGGTAATCTCGCCCCTGTCATTGCTAATGGGGGAGATTACGGCATTGCACCAGTAATAACCTCCGCTTTTTTTCCTGTTCTTTATCGTGCTGCGGAAGGTTTTTCCTGAAAGGATGGTCTTCCAAAGTTCTTCGTATCTCTGGTTAGGCACTTCTCCTGAGGCAAGTATCCTTGGGGTCTGCCCGATGGCATCTTCCTTTGTATATCCTGTCACCTCTTCGAACTTTGGGTTTACATATTCAATCGTGCCTTTTACATCTGTAATGAATACGATATTTACGCTGTGCTCGATTGCCATCGAGAGCTTCTTGAGCTCGAATTCGGCAGTCTTGTTTTCGGTGATGTCCTGAACAGTGCCGACCATGCGTATGGGGTTTCCAATTTCATCAAGCATAACATCCGCTTCTTCATGGACATATCGTTCAATACCGCTGGGCAGCACTATTCGATGGTCTATTGAATATGGCGTCATTTTAGAGAAAGTGTTCTCTACGGAACTCTTTACAAACTCCCTGTCATCGGGGTGAACTGATTTCAGGAATGACTCGTAGGTAGCGCCGAATTCCTGCGGCTTAAGTCCGAATATACGGTATATTTCATCAGACCAAAAAAGTTTGTTGTTGGCGATATCCCAATCCCAGCTGCCAAGGCGGGCTATCTGCTGCGCCCTGCTGAGCCGCTCTTCGCTTTGCTTAAGCGCCTCAAGCGCGTGCTTGCTCACGGTTATATCGGTAAAGACCCCGTCTGCGTATTTTACTGTGTCTTTGTAGTAAGTGGCTGTAGCCCTGTCGTGGACCCAAATCCATTGCCCGTCCTTGCGTTTTAACCTGTATTCAACATCAAATCTTTTATTTTCGGTAAACAGGTCGTTATAGGCCCTCATTACTGAAATAATATCTTCGGGATGTATGTTGTCTATCCATAACTCTTTGGAATTGTATATTTCCTCAGGCGTATGGCCGAATATTTCAGTGACATTCTGACTTATGAAAGAAGTGTTGCCCGCGCTGTCAGATGTCCAGACAACATCCGGGATATTGGAGATAAGGGAACGGTATTTCTGCTCGCTTACCTGGAGTTCTATCTCCCTTGCGTTGATATCGGAAGCCATATTGTTGAACGCGGCGGAAAGAGCGCCAATCTCATCCGAAGAGTTCTCAGGGATAGAGACCTTGTAATCTCCGCCGGAGATCTTCCTTGCGGCTGACGAGACGGTGCGGAGCTGTAGGACGATATTTCTGAAAAAAACAATAAAAAGCAGGCCCAATAGACAGGCAACGATAAACGCAGTGACAAGCGCGTTTGTCCTCATCTTTGTAATGGGCGCAAGGGCCTCGTATTCGTCCATCTCGACGATGACGGTCCAGCTTAATTGAGGGATGCACATGGCTGAGCCGGCAACGGACACTCCCCTGTAATCCTTATAAAAACCGATAGTCTCTTTATGTGAATCCATGCAGGCGTTGACCGGTAAGGTATCTACAGGGATTTTTTTGGAAACAGCATTTTCGATAAATCTGGACTGCGTAAGCATCAATTTATCTTTGTTTACGATATAGGCTTCAAGGGTATCCCTTTTGCCTTTGTTCCAGGAAAGGGCCCCAAGCTCTTTATGGAACTCTCCGCTTATTACATCATCAAGCGCTTTAATATGGATATATTTTGTAATTAAGCCAATAAATTCCCCGGATTTTTTGTTTATCAAAGGGGCTGAAATGGCGAGTTCGGGAAGGCCATTGATGAAAATCTCGGAAATCACAGGCCCTTTAATTTCGTTCCGGGGATAATTTTTCCCGATATTCTGTTTATTTGAAGAAGCTATGACAAGTCCGGATTTGTCTGTTATGTCTATCGAATGTATGTATTTATCAAGCGGGAGCTTATTGGCAGTTAGATGTTGGTTAAGGGCGGCAGGGGATTTGCCTTTAAGTATGTTTTGGGTCTCAGAAATGATAAAGCCGTCGCTTGAGAAATCCTGCGTACGACTTTTTGACAGCTCAAGGAACTGATAGATCTGGCCTTCAAAGACTTCAGAAATGATGGTAAGGTCTTTTTGAATATGGTCTTTAAGGCGTTCCTTGTTGCTGTAATAACTGAATGTAAAAATGACAAGGATAGGCAGCAGTATAACTACGACTGCAATAAAGGCCTTAAAGGATAATGAAATTTTTGGTTTGCCCATTTTAGCCCCGGATTTTTTGAAATGCCTCTTTTGATTCAGCCGCAAGATTAGGTAGAGGAAAGCAACAGCATAAATTGAATGGAGCGGAATTGAAAAGCTGGGTTCAACTTACCTCAAATATACAACTATTTGCGAATAAAATCAAAATATTTCAGTACCTTAGACCATATCGGCATTTTTCTGAAAAGCATTAGATTATTCTCTTGGATTGCGCCAAAACTCAGCTTGACGAAAGAAGTATTTTGTGGCATAAATACAGCGGACAATTTAAAGCGGACGGACGCGCCCGTAGTATAAGATACTTGGGAGAGTAGGCCAACAGACACAAACCGTGTTCTGTTGGCCTTTTTTTATTTCCGTTCAGCAAAAAAGGGGCAGGGGGGGTTAAAAAATGCAATCTTTGGCAAATACATGGGTGGGGTACACAAGCCTTATCGCCTTTATCGTGGCATACGGGCTTGTGATACTGGAAGAAAAGCTTCATTTGAGGAAATCAAAACCGGTACTTTTGTTCGGCTGTCTTATGTGGGCGCTCATAGCTATCTATGAGTCTTCAAGCGGCCATCATGCGGCTGAAGAGCATGTGAAGCACATGATCGGAGAGATAGGGGAACTGTTCTTCTTTATTCTGGTGGCCATGACATACATAAATGCCCTTCAGGAGAGGCTGGTTTTCGAATCATTGAAATCCTGGCTATTAATAAAGGGTTATGGCTACAGGACACTTTTTTGGATTACCGGCATAATCACATTCTTCCTTTCAGCGGTAGCCGATAACCTTACAAGCGCGCTTCTCATGGCAACAGTGGTCAGCGCGGTCAGCAATAACAAAAAATTCATAGTACCTTCTTTTGTAAGCGTCATTGTTGCAGCTAATGCGGGTGGGGCGTGGAGCCCGTTCGGGGATATAACCACTCTTATGGTATGGACAGCCGGAAAGGTGGAGACAATTCAGTTTCTCTATCTCCTTGTTCCCTCACTTGCCAATTGGTTTATCCCGGCCCTTATAATGTTTCCCTTCCTTCCGAAGGGAAACCCGGAAGGAGGCAGCGAAGCAGTTAAGATGAAAGTCGGGGCAAAGGTGATAATCCTCCTAGGTTTCATAACAATTGCCACGGCGGTGAGCTTTCATCAATTCCTTCACCTGCCTCCTTTCCTGGGTATGATGACAGGGCTTGGACTTCTCATGTTTACAGGCTATTTCCTTAAGAGAAATGGGCATGGCACAACCGAGGAGCAATTTAATATCTTCCGTAAGGTTGAAAAGGCTGAGTTTGATACGCTCTTTTTCTTCTTCGGTATCATTACCGCGGTAGGAGCGCTGCAGTATATTGGTTATCTGGGGCTCTTAAGCACCGGCCTTTACGGCGGGCTTGGAAATATAAGGGCTAATACGGCGGTCGGCATCATCTCGGCTGTCATTGATAACATCCCTGTAATGTATGCGATACTTCAGATGAGCCCTGATATGGGAATCGACCAGTGGCTTCTTGTAACACTGACGGCAGGTACAGGCGGAAGCCTTCTTTCAATCGGTTCTGCTGCGGGTGTTGCGGTCATGGGAGTTCGCAGGGATATCTATACCTTTGCTTCACACCTTAAATGGACACCTGCCATTGCTGTCGGTTATTTTGCAAGCATCGGCATCTGGGTTGTCATGGCAAAGTGGATTTTTTAAGGGATAAGAAAGTTATTGCGAAACAATCATTCATAAATAGCGTGAGCAGCCCGGGGAGGAAGTGTGGAACAGGGGAGGAAGGCGGGGCTGCTCACAATTGATAAGAGAAAATAGAGAAATAAAAAAAGCCGCAGAGGATTTCCTCTGCGGCTTTTGTAGTAACAGCGGTCTTGGATCTTAGTTCTTCTGTTTGGGCCTCTTGTTGGCTTCGAGAACCTTTTTTCTGAGCCTGATTGACTGAGGCGTTACTTCCACAAGTTCGTCTTCCTTTATGAACTCAAGCGCCTGCTCAAGGTTCATGACATTGGGAGGGAAGAGCAGCATGGTGTCGTCTGACCCGGAGGCGCGCATGTTTGTAAGCTTTTTTTCCTTTACGGCGTTTACATCCATGTCGTTCTCTTTTGCGTTCTCTCCGATAATCATGCCCTCATAAACAGGGGTATTTTCCTTAACAATCAGAGTTCCCCTCGGCTGAAGGTGGAAAAGGCCATATACCGTAGTTGTGCCGGTCCTGTCAGCAACGAGCGCGCCGGTCGGCCTTTTTGAGATTGGGCCATGCCACGGTTCGTATCCGTCAAAGATATGGTTGAGAAGCCCGGTTCCCTTTGTATCTGTAAGGAACTGCGACCTGAACCCGATAAGGCCTCTTGCGGGGATGCGGAACTCAAGCCTTACCCTGCCATGGCCGTTGTTCTGCATTTTCTGCATCTTGCCTTTTCTTGAACCAACCTGCTGTGTAACAACACCTATAAATTCTTCAGGTACATCTATTACAAGGTGTTCCATAGGTTCGTGGAGAACCCCGTCAACATGCTTTGTGATTGTCTCAGGCATTGATACTGACATTTCATAGCCTTCGCGCCTCATCATTTCGATAAGGATTGCAAGCTGAAGCTCGCCCCTGCCCATTACCTTGAAGGCATCGTTCCTTGAAAAATCAACCCTGATGGAGACATTATATAGGAGCTCTTTCTCAAGCCTGTCCCTTAAGTTCCTTGCGGTTACATATTTGCCTTCTTTACCTGAGAACGGAGAGGTATTGGCTGAGAAGACCATTGAGATGGTCGGCTCATCAACCTTTATTCTCGGGAGCGGCTGGGGGTTTTCGCAATCTGTAATGGAATCCCCGATGTTTACGCCCTCGAGTCCGGCAAGAGCTACGATATCGCCGGTAACTGCCTCGTTCGCGGCAACCCTTTCAAGCCCCTGGAACACATAAAGGGCGGAGATCTTCATTTTTATAGTCTTATTCTCAGCGCCTACCATGGCGACAAAGTCGCCAAGCCTGATAGTTCCTGAGAAAATCCTTGCTATGGCAAGCCTTCCAACATAGTCGCTATAGTCTATATTGGTTACAAGAAGCTGAAGTACCCCGTTTGGGTCTCCTGTAGGGGGCTGTACTGTCTTTACAATCTGTTCGAAAAGGGGTTGTAAGTTCTCTGAGTCCTGGGCAAGGTCGAGAGTTGCAGTGCCTTTCCTTGCGTTTGTATAAATGATGGGAAATTCAAGCTGCTCTTCTGTGGCATCGAGGTCTATAAAGAGGTCGTAAACCTCATTTAAAACTTCCTGTATCCTTGCGTCAGGCCTGTCTATCTTATTAACGACCAGAATCGGGGATAATTTAAGCTCAAGGGCCTTTTTCAGAACAAACCTTGTCTGCGGAAGCGGGCCTTCAGAGGCATCGACCAGCAGAAGCACCCCGTCTACCATTTTCAGTGTTCTTTCGACCTCTCCGCCAAAATCGGCGTGGCCCGGGGTGTCGACGATGTTGATCTTGACCCCGTCAAACTGAATAGCGGTATTCTTGGCCATAATGGTGATACCGCGCTCCCTTTCAAGGTCGATATTGTCCATGACCCTGTCCTGCACCTTCTCGTTTACCCTGAAGATGCCGGCCTGCTTAAGCATCGCGTCGACAAGGGTAGTCTTGCCATGGTCAACATGGGCGATGATAGCGATATTTCTCAGATTCGTGTTTTCCATAAAACCTCACAATTTTTGGGTACTGCGGGAACATTGAAACATAAATAACTAAAATGAATCTGATATTCTACATCATAAGTGAGTGCGGTGTAAAGAAAGAAATTTTTGCAGGGTAGCTGTGCCCAAATAGGGCTGTATTGTTCGCATTCTCCCTGATCAAGCCGTCATTCCCGAAAGTTTCTATCGGGAATCCAGTATTAAAGATTTTTGACTGCCCCTTCGTAGAGTAAATACCAAAGATTGTCATTGCGAACAGAGTGAAGCAATCTGTTTTTTACCCCTCACCCCAGCCCTCTCCCTGATCAAGCCGTCATTCCCGAATGCCTTTATCGTGGAATCCGGTATTAAAGATTTTTGACTGCCCCCTTCGTAGAGTAAATACCAAAAGATTGTCATTGCGAACAGAGTGAAGCAATCTGTTTTTTACCCCTCACCCCTGCCCTCTCCCACAAGGGGAGAGGGAAAGCAGTGTCTTGCAGGGTGGTTAGTTGCCCACCCCGCAATCAGCATATGTGAATACTCACTCACATTTCTCTTGACAACATCCGCTTCGAGAATATAATGTAAGTGAATGTTCACTTACATCCAGCGGAGGCTAAAAATGAGAAAGAAGATTCTGGCAGTTGCGGCAGCAGTATCGTTGTTCGTTCCTGTTATCTCTGAGGCAGCGGACCTTGAGATACGGGGCATCATGAAAAAGCTCGGGAGCAGGACAGAGGAAGTAGTCAGAGGGATAAGCGCAGGGGATTTCAAGCTCATCGAGAAGAACGCGCTTTTGTTGGCCGACCATGAGAAACCCCCTATCTCAGAGAGGCTTAGGATACTTGGCTTTCTTAAGACAGACGCTTCAGGCTTCAAGGCAATAGATGAGGGGATACATGAGAACGCGGCAAAGCTCGCGGAGGCCGCACAAAAGCAGGACCAGGAAGCTGTGCTTACGCATTTCTCGGAAGTGCTTAAAAGCTGCGTGAAGTGCCACACCCAGTACAGGGGGCGCATCATTGAGCACTTCTATAAAGAGGAGAAGAATTAGATGGGCATCAAGAAGGAAAGCTCTGAAGTAAGAAGAGAGCAGATTGTAAATGCCGCTATAGCCATTATCGGCAATGAGGGCATAAGCAGTTTCACCACGGCAAGAGTGGCAAAGGAGGTTGGCATATCAGAGGCCAACCTCTACCGCCATTTCAAGAACAAGGACGCGATAATCACAGCGGTAATCGAGTCGGTCGAAGATACCCTTATATGGAATGTGGAAGGCATAAGGGAAGAGAGATTGCCGGGGATTGAGAAGATGGAGCGCATCTTCAAGATGCACCTTAGGTACATTCAGGAGAATAACGGGATACCGAGGATTGTCTTTTCCTCAGAGTGTCTTTTTGTAAAAGGCCTGCAGAAAAAAATATTATCATTCGTAAACCTCTATATGAAAAAGCTTGGAGAGGTAATAGAGGAAGGCATAAAGGACGGGAGCATAAAAGACAGCGTGAATGCGGAAGCGCAGGCTACGATACTTGTCGGGATGATACAGTTTAATGCCCTCAGGTGGCTTCTAAGCGGCTTTAAATATTCTCTCGCTGAAAAGGGGGAGAAGCTTTGGACAAGCTACAGAAAAAACCTTGAAGTCAAAAAGAAGAGATCACTCGTTTAACACACTGAAACAAAACCGGAGCAGCGGATGAAAAGATTTTTGGGAACAGGGCTGATAATACTTTTGCTTGGAACAACATCTTTTGCTGAAACGCCTGAAATTAGCAGCACCAAGAGCGAACAGGCAAAGACATACACTCTTGCGGAACTTATGGATGCGGCGCTTAAGAATAACCCAAGCCTTCTTGCCTCAAAGAGGAATATCGAAGCCGAAGAGTACAGGGTCGATATCGCCAAAGCAGAGAGGCTGCCTGTAATAAATCTAAATGGCGGAGTGACTCATTCACGCTATCCGCAGGCGGTTACGCCCATTTCAGGCTCGCCTCTAACCACAAAATTTCCTGAGTTCGATGAGACTATCTACGATGTAAGCGTCTCGCTCAGCCTGCCTCTGTACAGGGGCGGCAGGATAGAGAGGGGAATAACAATTGCCGAGATAAGGAAAGATGCTGCCAAAGACACCTTCAGCAAAAACAGGCAGGAGCTTGTTTATAATATCAGGAGCGTATTCTATAAAATCTCACATCTGGAAAAGTTGAGGGAGTCAACTGAAGCGGAAGTCAAACAGCTTCAAGAGCACAGAAACAATGTCGAGCTTTCAGTTAACACAGGCACTGCGCCAAGAGTAGATCTTTTAAAGACCGATGTCGAGCTTTCCCACGCAAGGCAGAATGCTTTGCTGATAAAAAATAGCATAGAGAGCGCCTACGAATTCTTAAAGACGCTTGTAGGATTTGAAGACGATTCAAGACTGAAAATAGCAGGAGAGGAAAGGCAGGCTGATTTAAGGCAGAGGCTTGATGAAAGCATCTCGATTGCTCTCGCGCAGAGGCCTGACTACAAGGCAATCCAGAAGAAGAAAAAGATAGCTGAGCAGAGCGTTCTTGTTGCGCAGGGCAGAAGGCATCCGCAGGTAAGCCTTAACAGCGAATACGGTGAAAGGTCAGGGGCTGACCTTGGCTTCAATGAGAACTGGGCAGTAGGCCTCAGGTTTACTCTGCCTCTTTTTGACGGCGGTCTTATAAAGTCTGAGATAGAAAAAGAGCGTAAAGCAGCGGAGATAACAAAGGAAGAGGAAAGGGCCCTGAGGAATCAAATCATAAGGGAAGTGAAAGAGGCATATCTGAATATTGAGAATTCAAATGAGAGGATTGCGGCAGCTTCAACTACGATTGATGCCGCAAAAGAGAATCTCAGGATAGAGAACCTGAAATACCGGACAGGCACCGGCACAAGCACAGATGTGATAGACGCTCAGGCTGGGCTGTTAAGGGCAGAGTCGGAATATTATCAGGCAGTCTTTGACAAAGAGGCTGCGCTGTCATTATTGAAAAAGGCAATCGGAGAGGACCAATAATTCAGGTGAAAAACGCTGGGATTCAGAGAGTCATAATAAGGAGCAGTAAAATGAAAAAAATATTATTCATCATCTTAAGCGCGGCTTTGCTTACGGGCATAACACTCTTTACGCAGGGGTGCGGTAAAAATAAAAACGAGGGGACACTTCCTGTATCGGGCAATGTCGAGGTCACAGAGATTGACCTTGGGTTTAAGATGCCGGGCAGGATTTCAGAACTGACTGTAGATGAGGGGAGCAGGGTTAAAAAAGGAGATAAGCTTGCTACTCTTGAAAGCCTTGAGCTTGAAAGCGAAGTGGCAAAGGCACAGGCAGGGGTATTCGAGGCAGAGGCAAGACTTAAGGAGCTTAAGGCAGGCTCAAGACCGCAGGAGATAAAAGGGTCTGAAGCGGATTTGAGCTACGCAGACGCTGAGCTTGAAAAGGCAAAGAAGGACCTTGAGCGCGCGGACATCCTCTATAGGAACGGCGCAATATCAGCCTCGCAATTCGATTCGTATAAAAGAGCGCATGATACAACTCTGGCAAGGAAAAAGGCAGTCGCCGAAAAACTCAACCTTGTGCGAGAGGGGCCGAGAAAAGAAGAGATAAAGGCAGCAGAGTACAGGCTAAAGCAGGCTGAGGCAGTGCTTGCCGCAGTTAATGAGAGATATAAGGACGCGGTCCTCTACTCTCCGGTTGACGGGGTTGTGCTTAAGAGAAATAGCGAGGCAGGCGAGACAATAGGGGCAGGCATGCCCGTATTTACAATAGGCGACCTTGAGAACCCGTGGATAAAGGTCTATGTAAAAGAGGATAAGCTCGGCAGAGTCAAGCTCGGGCAGACAGCCGAGGTAAAGACAGACTCTTACCCTGATAAAGCTTATCAGGGCAAGGTCACTTACATCTCATCAGAAGCTGAATTCACTCCTAAAAATGTGCAGACGCAGGAAGAGCGGGTAAAGCTTGTCTTTGGCGTAAAAGTAGGCGTAAAGAATGTGAATGACGAGCTTAAGCCCGGCATGCCGGCAGATGTGAAGATAATCTTACAATGAACAACGACTCCTCCATCAAGATAGAAGGCCTGAGTAAATCCTTTGGAGATGTCCTTGCAGTGGACGGGCTTACTCTTGACATTAAAAAAGGCGAGCTCTTTGGCCTCGTGGGGCCGGACGGCGCGGGAAAGACCACTACTCTAAGGCTTCTTGCGGCAATACTTGAGCCGAGCGCAGGCGAGGCCTGGGTCACAGGCTATTCGATAAAAAGTGACGGAGAAAGGATAAAAGAGCATATAGGCTACATGCCGCAGAGGTTCGGGCTTTACGAAGACCTTACCGTAATCGAGAATATAAATTTTTACGCAGACATATATGAGGTAACGAAAAAGGAAAGGGCGGAGAGGATTGAGAAGCTCCTTGGCTTCAGCAATCTGACACCTTTTAAGGACAGGCTTGCGGGAAAGCTCTCAGGAGGTATGAAGCAGAAGCTTGGGCTTGCCTGTGCGCTTATCCATACCCCGAAGGTATTACTGCTTGATGAGCCTACAAACGGAGTTGATCCTGTATCAAGAAGGGATTTCTGGAGGATACTCTACGGCCTTCTGAAAGAGGGGATAACAATACTGGTCTCTACCGCATACCTTGATGAGGCTGAGCGCTCAACAAGGGTCGGCCTTATCCATAAAGGAAAGCTCCTTACAACCGAAGAGCCCGACAAACTCAAAAAGAGCCTCGGCTATCCGATGTATGAACTGTGGCTCGATGATGCCAGAAGCTCGTCAGAGTTTGTCTCTAAAATAGAAGGTGTTGTGAGCGTGAGCATCTACGGAGACAAGCTCCATATGGCAATAGCGAAAAGAGAGAGCCTCGATGCGATAATCGCAAAGATAAAATCCAATGGAGCTGAGGTCAAGAGCCTGAGGGAAATCCTGCCCTCGCTTGAAGATATCTTCATCACGAGAGTTAACGAATATGAAAGAAAATAATAGCGCTGTTAAGGTTGAAAACCTCAGAAGAGAGTTCGGCAGTTTTGTAGCTGTCGATGACATAAGCTTCAATGTAAAAAAGGGCGAGGTCTTTGGCTTTCTCGGGCCTAATGGCGCGGGCAAATCAACTACCATCAAGATGCTCTGCGGCCTTTTGCTGCCGACAAGCGGTAATGGTTATGTTGGCTCATTCGATATCATGAAAGAGTCTGAAGAGATAAAAAAGACAATCGGCTACATGTCCCAGAAGTTCTCTCTGTATGATGATTTGACTGTTGAAGAGAATATAAATTTCTTCAGCGGTATTTATGGAGTTGCCCCCAACAGGAGAAAAGAGCGCAAGGAGTGGGCCCTTGAGATGGCAGGCATAAAAGACAAAAGGGGAGTAGTCACCAAAACCCTTGCCGGAGGTTTCAAGCAGAGGCTTGCGCTGGGGTGCGCCATACTGCATGAGCCGCCGATAATCTTTCTTGATGAGCCGACCTCAGGGGTTGACCCGATATCACGAAGGAATTTCTGGCAGCTTATCTATGAGATGTCGCGCTCAGGCACGACTGTATTTGTCACAACTCACTATATGGATGAGGCGGAGTACTGCGACAGGCTCGCGCTCATATACAGGGGAAAGATAATAGCGGAAGGCACGCCTGGGGAATTGAAAAGAAATTACATGAAGAAAAAGGTGTTGGAGATAGAAGTGGACAGGCCCTTCGAGGCGGTTGAGACGCTTGAGAACAATGGAGTAGAAACGGCGATATTCGGCGCGCTCCTGCACGCAACCGTTGAGACGCCTGCGCCAAGGCCTGAGGACAGGATAAAAAAGATACTCGATGACGCAGGCCTTAAGGTAACACGAATAGAGGAGATAGTGCCTTCGCTCGAAGATGTCTTTGTAACGCTTATCGAGGTCTCATAAGATGAAGTTCTCAAGGATAAGGGCAATCGCAAAAAAAGAGATCATCCAGATAAAAAGGGACCCGCTTAGCCTTGCCATGGCATTTATCATGCCTGTCATGCTCCTCTTTATTTTCGGCTATGCTATCACGCTGGATGTGAATAATCTTTCAACGGTCGTTCTTGACAGGGACAATAGCAGCCTCAGCCGTGAGCTGATTTCCGAGTTCAGGGAGTCAGGCTATTTTTCAATCAAAGGGTATGTGAGTGACGACAAGGCCATAACCGATTTCCTCGACAGGGGAAACGCTCAGGTAGCCATTACAATACCTGAAGATTTTTCCGAGTCCATCAAGGCGGGCAAAACTGCGGAGCTTCAGGCAATTGTTGACGGAAGCGATTCAAATACCGCAAGCATTGCCCTCGGCTACATCTCCGCGATACCTGAACTATATTCGCAGAGGATTTCAGGCAAGTTCAAAAAACCGATAATAGAGCCCCGCCCGAGGGTGTGGTACAACTCGGAACTTAAGTCGAGGAACTTTATAATCCCGGGCCTCATTGCGGTAATAATGATGGTAATAGCCGCGCTCCTGACTTCTCTTACCGTAGCGAGGGAATGGGAGAGGGGCACAATGGAACAGTTGATATCAACACCCGTTAAAGTGCCTGAGCTTATCATAGGCAAGGTCGCGCCATACTTTTTAATAGGCTTTATAGATGTGGTAATGTCTATCGTGCTGGCGGTCTTTCTCTTTGATGTGCCTCTGAGGGGAAGCCTGCCGCTTCTGCTGGGGCTTTCGTCATTGTTCCTGACAGGCGCGCTCTGTCTCGGTATCCTGATATCCATTGTCGCCAAGTCACAGCTTGTCGCAAGCCAGGTGGCGATGGTGGCAACATTTCTTCCTGCGTTCCTGCTTTCAGGCTTTTTGTTTGCCATAGCAAACATGCCGCCCCCTTTAAGGATGATAACCAGAATAATCCCGGCAAGGTATTTTGTAAATATCCTTAAAGGCATATTTTTAAAAGGAAGCCCTGCCAGGCTTCTTATCGGCGAAGCGATATTTCTTATCATATTCGCGCTCGCGGTATTTCTCCTTGCCAACAGAAAATTTAAAAAGAGGATAGCATAGTGTTTCAGCGCATCAGGAACATGATAATAAAGGAGTTCATCCAGGTCTTCAGGGACAAGAGGATGAAGGCTATTGTGTTTGTCACACCCATACTCCAGCTTATGGTGTTCGGCTACGCGGTCACGACCGATGTCAACAGCATCTCAACCGCGTTCTACGACCTTGATAAATCTTATGAGAGCAGGGAGCTTGCAAGGAGGCTTGAGGCATCAGGCTATTTTCAGATTAATATTTCTCCGACTTCATCGGCGCAGGTGCAGGAGGTCCTCGACAGGGGCAAGGCGCTTACCGTGATAACGGTTGATAAGGGGTTTGCTGAAGACATTAAAAAAGGGGCGGGCACGAGCGTGCAGGTGCTTGTTGACGGCACTGATTCAAATACTGCAACGGTTGCAATGGACTATGCAAACAGGATCATCGTCAAATACGCGAAAGACCTTACTGCGGAAAAAACAGGCGTAAAGACGCAGAAGATAAATCTCAATACAAGGGCATGGTACAACCCGGACTTAAGGAGCAGGAATTACAATGTGCCCGGCGTTATCGCAATCGTAATCATGCTCACCTGTCTGCTTCTTACTTCGATGGCTGTTGTGCGGGAGCGTGAGATAGGCACAATAGAGCAGCTTATGGTCACGCCACTTAAGCCGATTGAACTGATACTCGGAAAAACTCTGCCCTTTGCCATAATCGGGTTTTTCGATATGGCGCTTGTTACAGTGGTTGGCACTCAGTGGTTTGATATCGCCATCAAAGGCCCTCCCGCGGTGCTGTTCTTAAGTACGGCAGTTTACCTTATGTCAGTGCTTGGTATAGGGCTATTTATTTCAACCGTTTCCAGAACGCAGCAGCAGGCGCTCATGTCCACATTTATATTTTATCTGCCCGCGGTGCTTCTTTCAGGCTTCATGTTTCCGATAGAGAATATGCCAAAGGTGATACAGTGGGGCACTTATTTAAATCCGCTCAGATATTTCCTTGTGATAATAAGAGGGATTTTCTTAAAGGGCAACGGGCTTGAAATCCTCTGGCCCCAGATTCTTTCGCTTTTCATCCTTGGCATCTCTGTGCTTGCCATAAGTTCGCTCAGGTTCAGAAAAAGGATGGGGTAGAGCAATGACATAAGGATACGGCAAAGCAAAGAGTGTTAGTTTAGAGGCTCAGCGGTTTTTATAATTACGCACTGCCGTACGTTTTTTCGGGCGAATGGGTGCGCAGCCCCGTGCCTCCCCAATCTGTTCACTTCGCCCCAATCAATGATAGACTTCAGTTAATCGCCCTCTCCCCTTGTGGGAGAGGGCTGGGGTGTGGAGGAAAAACAGATTGTTTTCGCTCTGTTCACAATGACGACCGTTGGTATTTTCACAGGAAAGGGAACAGTCCAAAATCTTTAATACTGGATTTCCGATAGAGACATTCGGGAATGACGACTTGATTAGGGAGAGCGAGAGAGGAATCAGCACTTATTAGCGAACGAACTCGATAGCCGGGAGTTCAATGCCCTGAAGGTCGAGCGGCAGTTCGCAAAAGTAAATAAGCTGTGGGCATTGCCCGTTTTACAGTATGGTTACATAAAAGCAGATTGCTTCGCCGCTGCGCTCCCCGCAATGGCCCAAGCAGCCGTCATTGCGAACGAAGTGAAGCAATCTGTTCTTGATAGTCTTTCTTCCTCCCGCCGATGGGGCTTGATACGCGTATTGAGCCCATCCACCTTCCAAAAAAGAAAAGCCGCAGGGGATTTCCCCTGCGGCTTTTGGACTCTTAAATAATGCCTGAGATTATGGTTTAAATTGCTTATGGCAGTTTACGCATCAGTCCATGAGCTTTTTGGTGAATGTGACCATTTTTGACTGGTCGCCTTTGTGCGCTGCCTCTGCAAGCCCTTCAAGCTGGTGATGAAATTCGTTATCAAGCTTTTCAAATTCCTTTGCCTTGTTTGCGTTCTTTTTTAATGTCACATGCCCTGTATGCAGCCCGTGCTGTGTCTTTTCCTTTTTGCCGTGCATTGCCTCAAGCGCCTTATGAACGCGTTCTCCGTTGCCTACTGCCACGGCTGAGACTATTTCCTGAAAGGTCTTATCAAGCTGACGCATTTCTTCGATAAGCGGGTTTTCACCGTCTGCCGCGGCAACTGCGTGTGATGCGTGGCTTGAGTGGTCAGATGCGTGGTGGTGTTCGGCTGCCATGGCCGGCATTGCAATAAAAGACATCAAAGCCCCAAAAGCAACAAAGTTTAAAATCATCCTCTTCACTGATTCACCTCTTAAAAAGTTAATAATGCAGTATAAAAAACCTGCTCAGATTTTACTCCGGCACGCTTTTTTTAAAAATGATTTTTATCATTCAAAAACTAATCTTCTTCTTTGTCCATTTGCCTGTTCTTGAAGAATTCATAGTAAAGCAGAGGCACTGCTACGAGGGTCAGGCCTGTTGCAGCAACCGCACCGAACATCATCGAGATGGCAAGCCCCTGGAATATGGGGTCAAAGAGCATCACAAAAGAGCCGACAACAACGGCAAGGGCTGTCAGCAGTATCGGCCTGAACCTTACCGCGCCGGCCTTGAGGACGGCTTCTTTCAGAGGCATTCCCTTTTCCCACTCCATCTGGATGAAGTCAACAAGGAGTATGGAGTTCCTTACAATTATGCCTGCAAGGGCAATGAAGCCTATCATGGAAGTAGCCGTAAAGAACGCGTTGAAAATCCAATGGCCCGGAAGAATGCCCACAAGCGTAAGCGGTATCGGAGCCATTATGATAATAGGAGTTATGAAGTTCCTGAACCATGCGACGACAAGTATATAGATGAGCACAAGCACTGCGGCAAAGGCAATGCCCAGATCCCTGAACACCTCATAGGTGATGTGCCACTCTCCGTCCCACTTCATCGCGTATTTTGTATCAAGCCACGGCTGAACCGCTGAGAACTGCTCAAGTTCATAGCCTGCGGGTACCTTCATCTCTTTTATCTTTGCCTTCATATCAAGGATGGCGTACACAGGGCTTTCCGCAGTGACTGCCACATCCCCGACTACATAGGTCACATTCTTGAGATTTTTGTGATAGATGGTCTTGTCTTCCGTTGTCTCTTTTACGCGCACAAGCTCTGAGAGAGGCACGAGGCTGCCGCTTGGCGAAGGCACTCCGATTCCTTTGAGCGAAGACAGGTCAGCCCTCTCTTCGATTGGCATTCTCAGGTAGAGTTCCACAGGCTCCTTTGCGTTGTCCACATGGAGAAGCCCCGCGCCCATGCCTGAGAGAGCTATTCTTAAACTCTGGGACACAGCCTCCGTGGTGATGCCGTTTAAAGAGGCCTTATCCTTATCAACATCAAATACAAGTTTCCTCTGGTCATCTTCAACATACCAGTCAACATCAACTACGCCTTCGGTATTTTCAAATACATCCATTACCTGCCGGGCTACCGCAACCTGCCCTTTTGTATCAGGGCCGTAAATCTCGGCTACAAGCGTGCTTAATACAGGAGGGCCCGGAGGTATTTCAGCAATCTTGAGCCTTGCCCCGTATTTGTCGCCTATTTTCTTCATCTCAGACCTGAGCCGCTTTGCTATGTCATGGCTCTGGTCAGACCTTTCATCCTTACCGACAAAGTTCACCTGAATATCTGCCACATTGCTTCCCATGCGCAGGAAGTAATGGCGCACAAGCCCGTTGAAGTTATATGGCGCGGACGCACCGATATAGCTCTGGAAGTCAGTCACCTCAGGCACTGTCTTTAAATACTCGCCAAGCTCCCTTGTAAGTTTTGCCGTCTCTTCAAGGGTTGTGCCTTCAGGCATATCGATGATTATCTGCAGTTCGCTCTTGTTGTCAAAGGGCAGCATCTTCACAGTGACGCCCTTGAAGGGGATAAGGAGCATCGCAAGCAGAAGCAGGAACGCGACTATTCCAAGGGCTATGAGCCGCTTGCTCCTGTGCTCGATAAATGGGGTTAAGGTCTTTGCGTAGAATGCGTGGAATTTGGAATCTTCCTCTTCCGCTTCTTCGTGCTTTACATGCCTCAAGACTTTATAGCTCAGCCACGGGCTTACGATAAACGCTACTAAAAGAGAAAAAAGCATTGCCGCCGATGCGCCCACAGGAATTGGCCTCATGTAAGGGCCCATAAGGCCTGAGACAAATGCCATGGGAAGGAGCGCGGCGATGACGGTGAAGGTTGCAAGTATGGTTGGATTTCCGACCTCGTCAACAGCGTGTACTGCGGTATCTATGCTTACGCCCTTGAGCTTGAAATGCCGGTGAATGTTTTCAACCACGACGATTGCGTCATCTACAAGGATACCGATTGAGAAGATGAGCGCAAAGAGAGTTACTCTGTTAAGCGTGTAACCGTAGAGGTGGTTGACAAGCAATGTCAGCGCAAGGGTAACAGGTACTGCTACAGCGACGACAAGCGACTCCCTCCAGCCGAGCGCAAGGGCGATGAGGATGATGACAGAGATAGTGGCTATCATCATGTGCTCTAAAAGCTCGTCTGATTTTTCTTTTGCAGTTTCACCGTAGTTGCGGGTAGTGGTTACATTTATGCCTTGAGGTATTATCTCGCCTTTGAGGGCTTCGACTTTCTTCAATGCCTCATGGCTGACAACGCTTGCGTTTGCGCCCTTTTTCTTTGAGACCGCTATTGTTACAGCCTCAAACTGGGCAGTGGAATTGTCCTTTGCCTCAATGCCTTTATGCGCTGCTGCAGGCCCCACGCCCATGAATACATAATTGGCAGGCTCTTCAGGCCCGTCCGTTACTTCAGCCACATCCCTGAGGTAAACCGGCCTTCCTCCGTGAACTCCGACAACGGAGGACCTGACCTCATCGGCATTTTTGAGGTATCCGCCTGTTTCGACAAGTATCTCCTTATTGCCTGAAGGGAATGCGCCTGAACGGATATTGAAGTTCGCCTTCTGGAGCGCGCCCATTATCTGGAAAGGCGACTGGGAATAAGCCCTGAGGCGGGCTGCATCGAGGTTGATGCGCACCTGCCTTTTCTGCCCGCCTATTACGGCTGTCTCAGATACGTCTTTGTCTTTTTTAATCTCATCCGCAAGCGCTGTGGCTACACTTCTAAGCTCATAGCCTGAGTACCTCTCGCTCCATAATGTAAGCGAAAGTATCGGGACATCATCTATTGAGCGCGGTTTGACAAGGGGTTGTGTTACGCCCGGAGGTATCCTGTCATAGTTGCTCATGAGCTTATTGTAGAGCTTTACAATGCTGTCTTCCATGTTCTCGCCCACATAGAACCTTACGATAGTAAGGTTCTGCCCCGGGCTTGCTATGGAGTAGACATATTCAACGCCTTTAATCTCCCACAGGAGTTTTTCCATGGGGGTGGTTACGCGCTCTTCAACCTCTTTAGCGGAAGCTCCGGGATAGCTCACAAAAACATCTATCATCGGGACGACAATCTGGGGCTCTTCTTCCCTTGGTGTCACGATTACGGCAAAGATGCCGAGCAGGAGAGAGGCCGCTACAATCAGAGGGGACAGTTTTGATTTTATGAACGCCTTTGCAATTTTTCCTGATATGCCGATGCTCATACGAGTCCTTTTAAAAAAAATGCTATTTTACAACTGCGCCGTCCGCTGCCTTTTCCGCGCCTTCTATAATTATCTTTTCGCCCGGGTTAAGCCCTGAGAGAATTTCAATATTATCTCCGTCACTGCTCCCAAGCCTCACAAGCCTGTAAGTGAGAACATTTTTCTCATCAACTGTATATACGCCGGTAAGCTGTCCCTTTGAGATAATCGATGATTTTGGAACTGCGAGCACGGTCTTTTTATCTCCGGGGAATTTTACCCTTCCGTAAAGCCCTGTCCTGAGCCCTTCATCTTTCAATGAAATTTTTACAAGGAATGTGCGCGAGGCCGGGTTTATTGAGGGCACTATCTCTGATATCCTTCCCTGAATGTCTCTACCCAAAGAATCGATTGTCACCTCAACAGGCATGCCTGTCTTTATTTTGTCCAGAAGCCTCTCATCCACATTTACCTCGAGCGTATATGAAGAGGTGTCTTCAATAGTAAGGAGCGGCATTCCGGGTGAAGCCATGCTTCCCACATCTATCTTCTTCTCGGTAACTACACCGGATACGGGTGAGGTTATCTTTGCGTAACCCCTGTAAACGCGGGCTTCGCTTACTCCTGCTTCAGCCCTTTTTATTGATTCCTGCATGCGCTCGTAATCAAGGCGCGCAGCATTCCTCTGCGTGGTGATGGTATCAAACTCCTGCTGTGAAACTGCCTTTTGGTCATAGAGCTTTTTATACCTTTCATAAGTTGAGTCCATCAGGAGCATCTGCTGCCTTGTTGCCTCAAGCCCTCGTAAGGCTTCCTGCTTGCCTGCTTCAGCGCCTTTGACTTTCTGTGCGATGTCGCTGTCATCGATTGTCATAAGGAGTGCGCCTTTTTTCACTCGGTCGCCTTCGGCAACATTGATGGAGGTCACTGTGCCCATTGCCTTGCTTGCTACCGAGCTTATTGACTTTGCCTTTACAGAGCCTGATATTTCAAGGGACTCAGTGCTTTCAGATGTCTGTATTTGGGCGACCTTGATTCCCGTCACTTCCTGCCGTTTCACCTCGGCCGTGCCTGGGCCGACCTTTTCTCCGCATCCGGTGAGGATAAGGGGAGCGGCAAATATGGCCGCACCCAAAAACATAGGCATAAAAAATCTCTTCATTTCATTCCTCCGGCAGCGCTGTCAAGATTCAAATCCTTTAAAAGAGTGCCGCTTTCGTAGCTCAGGTTCGCTACTGCTGTGCGGTACTCGTTTTTTTTCACCACAACATTTGCCCTTGCGTTGTCAAGGCTCACCTGTGCGTCAAGCAGGTCAATGATGGGTGAGAGCGAGTTCTCATACCTTGCCCTTACAAGCCTCTCGCCTTCCTCGGCTGTCTTTACAGCGGCCTCTGAAAGCTCGGCGTTCTTCTTCGCCTCTTCTACCCCAAGGTATGCCTCATGTATCTTGTATGATACTGTCTTTTTCAAGCCTTCGAGATATTCGGCAGCCTCAAGTGCCTTGTACTTTGCCTTTGCTGTCTCGTGCTTTCTCAGCGTGCCGTCAAATATGCTCCACCTTAAAAATGCCGATACCTGCCAGCTGTTCCCTTCGCCGCCGAAAGGGGTATCGTGGTCATTGAGCATATACGCGCCGCCAAGCCCTATCATCGGGTAATAATCTGATTTGGCAAGCTCGATATTGTTTTTTGCGTTATCGTATCTCATCTGAAGGGATTTGATGTCTTTCCTTGAGAGAGAGACCTGTGAGTAGTGGTCTACGGATTTAAGCTCAAGCTGAGGAGTATCACCCATAATAGATACCGGCTCAGTAAGGCCGAGCAGAAGGCCGAGCGTGCGCTTTGCCATTGAGTGGTTCTTCTTCGCGCTTATAAGCCTCTGCTCTGATTCGGCCACAAGGGTACGCGCCCGCAGCACATCCGAGTACAGGCCGAGCTTTGCGTCATACCTGAGTTCCGCAAGCCTCAGGTGCTCTTTTGCGTCCTCTACGCCTTTTTTAGCTGCCTCGACAAATTCACCTGAGCTGTTTATCATAAGGGCTGTCCTTATGATGTTGAAGGCGACCTCTTCTTTTTTCCGTGTAAGGTCTTCCTGTTTGGCGGAGAACTCCTGCTTTGCCATCTTAAGCCCTATGTACGCCTTCCTCACATATAAAGGCTGTTCAAAAGAGATTGAGGTCTGAAAGTCATTGATAGCGTCAGGATTGTTGAGCGACGGTATCGCAAAGTCAGCGGTTGTAAACCTCTCCTGATTGAGCTTTGCGGCAAAGGCGAGGGTAGGGTTTGTTGTCCTCATGAATCGCTCTTCGAAATTTATCTTTGGAAGCAGGTTGCTTCTGGCTATCCCGATATCCTCTCCTGCCGCGCTCACTGAATTATCAAAGGCCCGAAGCTCAGGGTTGCCCTTCATGGCAAGCGAGAGCGCGTCATTTATAGAAAGGGTACGCTCATCAGCATGCGCGAGAGCTGAAAAACATAAAAGGGCCAATATGCCTGAAAGTAGTCTTTTCATTGCCGCTTGCTCTCATCCTCAAGTTTTTTGATGCTGATGGTATTGAGTATCAGTTTTTCGTAGAAAGGCTCGCTTACGCCTTTTTTCATCTTCCTTATGAAGTACTTCTCAAAGGCTACCTTTGCCAGATGCACCCATTTGCCTTTTTTCGCCCATGTCACATTCCTGGGCGGAATCTGCGGCATGGCAACAAACGCTATCCCGTTATCGCCCATATCGGCAAGGCAGATGGCGTTCCATGTTGCCTTTGCGTGGGCAGGCGCACCTTCTATTGCGGCCTTGATATTGTGCGCTGTAGCAGTTACCATACTTTCTATCATGTAGCCTGTCTTGGGCACTCCGGTGGGGACAGGGGTAGCCTCAATAGGCGCAATGGCAATGCACACGCCCACGGAATATATGTTGTTGTACTTTGGCGACCTCTGGAATTCATCCACTATGACAAAACCCTTTGGGTTGCAGAGCCCTTCCACCTTTGCTACAGCGTCAACCCCTTTGAAAGAGGGGATTATCATCGAGAGCTTGAACGGGATTTCTTTTTCGCCCTCTCCGAGCACCTCTATTGTCATCTTTTCTTTTTCCACTTTTTTTATCTTGGCGTTCGTGTGCCAGCTTATGTGTCTCTGGCGGAGCTCATGCTCAAGAAGGCTCTTTGAGTCTCCCACGCCCGCAAGTCCCATGTGGCCGATATAAGGCTCAGGCGTGATGAATGTCATCGGGACTTTGTTGCGGATGCCTTTGTTCCTTAAGTCGGAATCGAGTATGAAACTGAACTCATACGCAGGGCCGAAGCAGGAAGCGCCCTGTGCCGCGCCGACGATTATTGGGCCGGGGTTTTCTACAAATTTTTTATATTCTTCATAGGTCTTCTCCGCGTGGTCAACGGTGCAGACTGAGGCAGTATTGCCGTTTGGGCCGAGCCCTTCCACATCTTCAAAGGCAAGCTTTGGCCCTGTTGCTATCACAAGGTAATCGTAGGGCACAATCGTGCCTGCTATGGTTGTAACTTCGTTTTTTATCGGGTCTATTGTCTGTGCTGCTTCGGCTAAGAACCTGATGCCTTTTTTCTCAAGGTAGGGCCTTACGGGAAAGCTTATGTCTTTCCTTGTGCGCCAGCCTACGGCGACCCAGGGGTTTGAGGGTATGAAATGGAAGTTTTCGTAATTGGAGATGACAGTTACTTCGTGGTCTGCGCCCAAGACCTCTTTTATCTCGTAAGCTGCCGGAAGCCCGCCTGTTGAAGCCCCTATAATGACAATCCTTGCCATACTTCTACCTCCTTGGGTTGAATGCGTTCTGTTACTTTCCCTTTGGCAGCTTGAAAGGGAGCAGGTAAGAAGAGGCCGGGGGGCTTAAGACAGGTATTTCCCCTGCAAGCTGATGATATATTATAGCTAAAAAAAATCCGGTGGGGTGATACCCCACCGGTAGAGCTGAAAAGGGCGGCCTTAAGCGGTTGTGCAGCAGTCGCCTTTGACGCCGAGCTTTTTAAGGAAAGTCATCATCGGGCACCAGTTTGTGAAAAATGACTGGAAGAGGTTAAGGCCGATAAATGCCGTGAAGAGGAGCCAGTATTCGGAATGCACCCTTGAGAGAACGAGGGAAATGATGATAAAAACACCTGCGATAAGTCTAAGATATCTATCTACTGTCATAAAAGCCTCCTGATTTGTAATATTTTATTTTTTAATCCTCTTTGCGAGCTTCTCTCCCTCTTCTATCTGTTCGAGGAGCACAGCCTTCATAAGGGAGCATGCCTCGATGATCTTAGGGTTATTTATGCTGTAGAAGATATTAACCCCGTCACGCCGTGTCTTTACAACCTTGCGCTGCCTGAGCACTGCCAGATGCTGGGATACATTGGCCTTTGTAATCTCAAGCCTTTCAACAAGCTCCCCTACGGAGAGCTCACCCTCTTTCAAGGCTGCTATGATCTCAAGCCTCTTGGGGTTCGCCAAGGTCTTACATATTTCTGCCTGTAGTTCGAAGACTTCGTTTTTCATACTTGCATTATTGCGAAATTTCGAAACAATGTCAAGAGGAAAATAGATAAAGGGGAAAAATTTTTATTTGGGCAACTCAAGCCGTCATTCCCGAATGTCTGTATCGGGAATCCGGTAAAGATTTTGACCTGCCCCTTTCATTGGGGAATACCAAAGATTGTCATTGCGAGCAAAGCGAAGCAATCTGTCTTTGATTTTTCCCCCCTCCCTTTATGGGAGGGGGAAAAGTGAAAACTATCCCTTACCCCTGCCCTCTCCCACAAGGGGAGAGGGAGAAAACTGCTGTCATTGCGAGGAGCGAATCGATGAGGCAATCTTTTTTGTATTTTGTTTTTGAAAAACCATGAGGGCGTTAATGGCGAAGCATACCCTAAGGGAGGCAGGGCGAGCGAGCCGAGGGGCTGCGGGAGCGTAAGCGACCTAAGCGGTGAAGCGAGCGGATCGGGGAGGAGCGGGGGTGGCGAGCCATTCGCCCGAAAGAGTCCGACAGGGCGTTAAAGTTAAAACAGCACTGAGCTGACTACATATTTTCTTTCCTTATTCTTGTCTTTAAAGCCTGCCGCTGTGCTTTTTTTTTGCGCGCTGGGCTTGCCCCTCAGGTCATTAGCTCCGTTCGCTAATAAATACTGAAGCCCGCCCTCTCCCTAATCAAGCTGTCATTCCCGAATGTCTCTATCGGGAATCCAGTATTAAAGATTCTGGACTGCCCCCTTTCGTTGGGAAAATACCAAAGGCCGTTGTTGTGAACAGAGTGAAAGCAATCTGTTTTTTTACCCCTCATCCCAACCCCTCTACCACAAGCTATTTTTGAGATTGTATTTTGGCGGGCATAGCCCATTCTATAGTTTCCTTTTCATAGGAATGGCCATTTGAATTTTAGGATAAAATGGGGTTAGAAAGAAAAATGCCTTTGATTATTGCTTAGAGGGCTTGGACAGTCTTGGATTTTCTGGAGGCCTGCTCGTGCAGGATGCGCTCTATAGTGTCCACATCCGCGTTGAACGGCAGGACAATATCTGAGTGTGAGGCCGGGGGAACGACAAGGGAGTCGTTAAAAGGGGTATTTTTGAGCTTTAGATTGTAAGCCGTTATCATCAGTGGCTCAAGATTGATGACATCCTGAATATTATAGGCAAGGAGTGTCTCAAGGGCCTTTACATTCCTGTTCCTCTTGTAATCATTCCACAGGAGGACGGCAAAGTATCCGTCAAGCCCGTCAAGTTCGCCCCTGTCTATGCCTATCTGCTTTTCACAGCCTTTAAGCCCGCCCCTGAAGCCTAAGTCTCTGAGAATGTATCTCAGGTCAATGTGCGCCTGAGGCATCCTCATCCTGAAGTGATTCTCGATAAAAGGCACATCAAAGCACTTGCCGTTGTATGTGACGATAACCTTGTATTCCTCGATGTCTTTTTTGAAATTGTCGAGGTTCTCACCTCTTACATAATAGCGGACATTTTTACCGTCATAAAGGGATATGGCGGTTATATACCCGTAGGGGCCGGCAAATCCGTTTGTTTCAATATCGATGTAGGCGATTGAGTCCCTGTAGTGCGGGAAGATCCTCCAGTGCTCTTTTGCGTGAAGCAGTGCGCTGAAGTAGTTCGGGTTTCCGGCATCGAACTGCTCCAAAGACTCATTGACGAGGAGCTTGAAAGACGGAACTCTCCTGGTGAGTACGGTTTCGCGGGAATTCAGAAGGGCTTCCCAGGATAATATTCCTTTATCCCAAAGGCGGCGTTCGAATTTAGGGCCGATACCTGGTATATGGCAGAAAGTGTTTTTTAACATTATGGAAAGACCAAAGTTTTTAATATTTTAGCACAGGTGTGTCCATAAACCTATTTAATTATCTGATATAGTCTATAAAAAGAGGGAAGGAAATCCCTGATGATAATCGTGGCGCATGGAGGGGCAGGCTGGGGCAAGCCCCGAAAAAAGCTTTTAAAAACCCTTGAAAGGTCGTTAAGGGCAGGATATGCCATCCTGGAAAATGGCGGAAGCGCAATTGACGCTGTTATGGAAACAATTGCCATTATGGAGGATTCCGGGCAGTTCAATGCGGGCGCGGGCGGAAATCTGCAGCTTGACGGTGTTCGCAGGCTTGACGCTGCCCTGATGGATGGCAGAACCCTCAACTGCGGGTCCGTCATCGGGCTTGAAGGCATAAGAAACCCCATAAAGACTGCAAGGGCAGTGATGAAGCTGCCCCATAAGATACTGACTAACATCGGGGCAAAGAGGCTCGCGGAGGCGGCAGAGCTTGAGCCCCTGGCAAAACCCGATGAAAAGGCATTGAAAAGACTGGAAAAATTTAAGAAAAAAGGGGTTGATCTGACGAAGTTCTATGAGGATTACTTCTCTACGGTCGGCGCAGTAGCCCTTGATAGGTCGGGTTGTGTTGCGGCAGGGTCTTCTACAGGCGGTGTTGCGCTGATGCTGCCCGGCAGGGTGGGTGATACTCCTTTAATCGGCTCAGGCATCTACGCTGAAAATTCTTCAGGCGCTGTCTCCTGCACAGGCAGGGGAGAAGATATAATAAGGATGGCGCTCGCAAAGGAGATCTGCATGCGCATGCAGGACAACTCTCCTGAAAAGGCGGCAAAGGACTCATTCAAAAACCTTTTTAAAATAGAAGGTCAGGCAGGCATCATCTCGGTAAACCCAAAAGGCAAAATCGCTATTATCCATACAACCGGATTTATGGCATCGGGGTTTGCGGACAGAAAGGGGGTCATAGTAAAAGACGGGTTTAAGAGGTTTGCCAAATAACCTGCCCGAACAGACAGTATCACGGCTTGAAAGATTTTGATAAAAATGAAACTCAGTCAAAAGGCGGATTTCTTAGATGGAATTTAAGAAGATTACAGGCATCAGTGACCTGGAAGAGGCCTCAAGGTATCTTGAGGGGGCTTTGGTCAGCCCCGAGAGTATTACATACAGGGCTGAGTACAGGAGTTTTGAGGCTGTTTTAACTCTTAATGAGAAGGCATCAGGATATAAAAAGCTCTTAAGGCTTGCAAGCCCCAGGAAATTGGATGTTGTGCTTGATTTTAACGAGGTCGACGCAGCAGCGGGACATATCCTTCCTGTCAGCAAAAATCTATTCCTATCAGGTATTTCCAATAAAAACGGCGTGATACGCTTGAAATTCCGTTCAGGCGAGGTGATATCCCTTATTTCCAATGTGATTGCAGGGGAAGTAAGGCAAGCAGGCAAAAAAGGCGAACCCGTTTATCCGCCTCTCTCGGTAGCCTGAGAGATTTTTATGTCAACTCACTTTGAAATGTTTTAAAGCGTCTTTAAGACCTCATCAACATGGCCTGCTGCCTTTACTCCCCTCCAGGCCTTTTCAAGCTTTCCGCCGGCGTCGATGAGAAAAGTCGACCTGATTATGCCCAAAGAGGTCTTGCCGTACATTTGTTTTTCTCCATACGCGCCGTAGAGGGAGGCTATTTTCCTGTCAGGGTCGCTTAAGAGGGGAAAAGCAAGGCCGTGCTGTTCTTTGAACTTCTTATGTGAATTGATGCTGTCAGGGCTTACCCCAAGCACCGCTACATTATCCTTGACCAGCCGTGACATATTGTCCCTGAAGTCGCACGCCTCCTGCGTGCAGCCGGGCGTATTGTCCTTCGGGTAGAAATAGAGGACGACCTTCTTGCCTTTAAAGTCCTTAAGGGAGAATTCCTTCTCATTCCCGTTCTCGTCTATTCCCGCAAGCTTGAAATCAATTGCCTTATCGCCTTCCTTGAGCATCTTCAGACCTCCGAATATCGAATAATAATTTTATCATATTTTTGAGTTCAGGGCAGGAGGGGTCATTTGCCGATGGTAAGGAAATAGACCATTTCGGACTCAACAGGCACTTCCGCGATGGCATGGCTCTCGCCGGGCTCTACGATCAGGCAGCTGCCCTCATTCAGAGCTACTTTCTTCCCTGAGACCCTGAATACAATAGTGCCTTTTGTGCAATAAAAGACCTCTGAGGCCTCTTTGTGGGAATGTTCTACAGCTGTGCTGCCGGGCCTTAGCTTAAGGTGGCTGATATGCCTTACGCATGAAAGAGGCTCTGGCATAAGCACCTGTTTTTTAAGTTCAGGGTTGTGGCTCACAGGGGTGAACGGGGTAGTGGCAAGGGAATATAATCTCATGGGAGTGTATTTTGTAATAAAATAAAGGTATTTTCAATTAATTTATGACATCTACCGGGGTTGAAGAGTCAAGGAATGTACCGTCTCCAAGCTGGCCTGATGAATTGGAGCCCCAGCAGCGCACCCTGTTGCCTGATATCCTTGCGCAGGTATGGAATAGGCCTGCGTCAATATGGGTAGCTGATGAAAGGTTACTTACCAGAACAGGGATATATGTGGAGGTGCTTGGAGCGCCGCCTCCCGGCGGAGTAAACCCGACCACTGTGCCGTTGCCGAGCTGTCCGTTCACGTTCTCTCCCCAGCATTTGGCGGATGAATCCGCAAGGATGGCGCAGCTATGTGAAAAACCGGCGGCTATTGCCGATGCCGTTGATATTGAAGTAACATTCACAGGTGTCGCCGAGAAGGTGATAGCTACGGGGGATATCCCGCTTATCAGTGTCCAGGGCGCTCCGAGCTGGCCTGTAGAATCATCACCCCAGCACTGTGCGCCACCGTTTGAAAGCCTTACGCAGGTATGGTTTGCGCCTGCTGCAATGTCTGTAGCAATGGCAACCCCTGAGACAGCTACAGGCTCAGTTTGGTTTATCCTTGAGGCATTGCCGAGCTGGCCCAATGAATTGGCGCCCCAGCACCTTACCCCTCCGGTATTGAGAACAGTGCAGGTATGGTTCCCGCCTGCTGAAATTGCGGTCACACCTGTGAGGTTTGCAACTGCCACAGGCGTGCTTGAGCGGTTCTGGGTTCCATTTCCGAGCTGTCCTAACGCGCTTGCGCCCCAGCACCTGACCGACCTGTCGGAAAGAGAGGCACAGGTGTGGTTGCCCCCTGCGGCAACGGCGGTGGCGTTTGTGATGCCGGAGACCGCAACAGGTGTCTTTGAGCCCGTGGTAGTGCCGTTACCGAGCTGGCCAAAGGCATTATCCCCCCAGCATTGCACAGTGCCGTTTGAGAGCAGGGCGCAGGTGTGCTCTCCGCCTGCAGAAACCTGCGTGACCCCTGAAAGCCCGCTTACGGCTACAGGCCGGGCTGAATCGGTTGCTGAATTGTTGCCGAGCTGGCCCGCATTATTAAGCCCCCAGCATTTTACCGTATCGTCGGTAGCAACAGAGCAGGCGTGAAAATCCCCTGCGGAAACAGATTTGGCGGCCAGCACTACTGATCTCGCGCTGTCTGAGTCATTATTCCCGTTCCCGCAGCCGTGTATTGAAAATAACAGGATGAAGGCGATTGTCAGAAAAGGTAGTTTGATTTTCATTGGAGTTCCTAAAAAGGTTTGTACCTTTTTTGAGTATTCCTGAAAAAAAGCTCATGTCAAGAAACGCGCTTTTTAAAATCCGCAGAGCCTTCGTGTATGTTTTATTGACATTGCGATGCATATTTTGTTATTTTAAATCAATATCTCCGCAGCAAGGTTGAGCGATGTATAAAGGAAAAATACTGATAGTCGATGACGATGCTTTTTTCAGGGTCCTCTGTTCCGATATCCTTTCGAATGGAGGCTTTTTTGTCAAAGCAGCCTCCTCAGGCCAGGACGCCCTCAATATAATTGAAAAAGAGCCTATCGATATAGTGATTACAGACCTTGTAATGCCGGATATCAGCGGGCTTGAGGTCCTTCAGAGGACAAAGCAGCTCAACGCCTTGATAGATGTAATAGTCATTACCGGCCACGGTTCAATCGAATCTGCCATAAATGCCTTGAAAAGCGGGGCTTTTGATTATATCAGGAAGCCCCTGAACGAGGACGAGCTCCTCCATACCGTAAACGCCTGCATTGAGAAGAAAAAGCTTCTTGAAGAAAATCTCGAGATGAGACAGTCCCTGAGGCTTTTTGAGGTCAGCAGGGCAGTCACCTCCACGCTTGATATCAGCAGACTTTATAACATTACCCTTGACGCGCTGCTTCAGATAGTGCCCGGAGACGCGGGCCTGATAATGTTCTATGAAGATGACAGGAAAAAGCTCGACATCAAGGCAATACGGCACCTGAGCCTCAATCTCGGTGAAAAGATAGTCGAGATATTCAAGAACGGTTTTGAAAGAGATTTGAAAGGGATTGAGAATATCGCGGTAATTTCAAAGGCGGACATCAGGGACGGCCACGAGATACTCAAGGACTATAACTCTTTCCTTATCGCTCCCCTTACAAAAGGCAATGTCACCGGCGGGTTTATCCTTATCCTCAGCAAGCTTGGCAAAGGCGATTACAGCATGCGCGATATAAAGAACGCATCCTTTATTGCCGAGCATGCGGCAAGCGCGTTTGATAATGCCCAAAAGTATGCCGAGGCAAAGGAGATGGCCTTCATCGACAGCCTCACCAACCTTTACAACAGCAAATACCTTGATTTAGTGCTTGATAAGGAAATAAAGAGGGCTGACAGGCTTATGATGCCTGTTACCGTGCTTTTCATGGACCTTGATAACTTCAAGATGATAAACGACAGGAACGATCATCTTGTCGGAAGCAAGGTCTTGATAGAGGTAGCCAAGATACTTCTTAAATGCGTCAGGGAAGTCGATACTGTCATCAGGTACGGCGGGGATGAGTATGTAGTACTGCTCGTTGACGCTGATTACGATGTTGCCATGAAGGTTGCGGACAGGATAAGGACGACAATAGAGAAGTTCAACTTCCTTGAGGATGAGAGCCTGAACTTAAAGATTACTGCCTCAATCGGCATTGCCACATACCCCATTCATACCAAAGACAAGAAAGAACTCCTTAAGATAGCCGATAAGGCGATGTACCGCGCCAAGGATATTTCAAGGAATTTTGTCTATCTGGCGCCCCTGCCGGGCTCAGCCACATAAAATTATAATATTGCCATTGCTAACTTTCGGGCTATGCCCATCAAGTCAGTGCTATTTTGTTTTTGCGCGCTGCCGTTCGCTATCGGACTCCTTCAATAGATGAAGCTTGTCCTACCCATCATCAAGCCGTCATTCCCGAATGCCTCTATCGGGAATCCAGTATTAAAGTTTTTGGACTGTTCCCTTTCGTTGAGAAAATACCAAAAGTCGTCATTGCGAACAGAGTGAAGCAATCTATTTTTCTCTTCCTTGAAAGGGCAAACTCACCGGGCTTCTGCCTTTTCAAAGGCCATCTTCTTTATCTTCCTTAAATCCGCTTTTCCAGTACCGGTCACAGGTATTGATTCGACAAGATAGATATTCTCTTTTTTTGGTATCCAGAGCTTTGGAAGTTCTGTCTCCAAAAGCTTATCTCTTATCTCGGCAGGCGTTATCTCCTTATTTGTGTAAAAGATTACAAGCCTCTCACCCTTCTGCTCATCCGGCACTCCGGTAACAGAGCCCTCGAAATGATGGAAAAGCTCTGACAAAACCTCCTCTATCTTTCCGTGTGAGACCATCTCGCCCCCGATTTTGCTAAACCTTGAGAGCCTGTCGGTTATAGTTATGAACCCGTCCTCGCTGATAGAGGCGATATCGCCTGTAATGTACCAGCCGTCTTTTATGACCTGCTTGGTCCTCTCCTGGTCTCCGAGATAGCCAAGCATCAGGTTGGGCGCTTTTACAAGGAGCAGCCCTTCGGTGTTGCAGGGCAGCTCTTCTCCTGTATCTGTGCTGATGACCTTTACCGATACGCCGGGCAGTGGATGCCCGACTGTGCCCGGTTTATAGCCTGTTTGCTTGACAGTGCCGTGCTCGATGTCAGGCGTATTTACCGAAACAACGGGTGAGAGCTCTGTGCAGCCGTAGCCTTCAAGTAAATCCTTGCCGAATTTGTGTTTGAATGCCGCAGCGACTGAGGAGCGGAGCTTCTCAGCCCCGGCAAGCGCGTACCTGATTGATTCGAAGTCCTCGCGTGCGCATTTTCTCGTGTAGGCCGAGTAAAAGGTAGGCGTTCCGATAAGTATCGTTGCCTTATACTGGCGGGCAAGGGCGCCGATTGTGGCGGCATCGAGCGGGTTTGCGTGATATACGGACTTAAGTCCGTTTAAGAGCGGGAACCATAATGTCGCCGTAAAACCAAAGGCATGGAAAAATGGCAGTGCGCCTAGCACGCAATCTTTCTTTGAGAGCGTGAATACCTGCGCGAACCCTTCTATGTTGGATATGATGTTGTGGTGTGAAAGCATCACGCCTTTTGGTGTGCCTGTGCTTCCGCTTGTGAATATAATCGTAGCAATCTTGTCAGGGTCGTATTTATCGCGGGAGTAAACGAACTCGATTGCCCTTGAAGGAAGGATAAACGCAATCAGCCCTGTTATGAATTTTTCGATTGCAGATATGCCGGAGACTATTTCCTCAATGAGTATCATCCCTTCCATTTCATCGATATTTGCCCTCTGCAGAAATACCCTCGAGGTGATTATGGTCTTTATGCCGCAGTGCTGTACCGCGGACCGCATTGCGTCCGCGCCTGCGGTAAAGTTGAGATTGACCGGGACCTTGCCTGCAATCTGAATAGCAATATTGGCGATAGCCCCGCCAACGGAAGAGGGCAGGAGAACGGCTATCATGTTCTCGTCACGGCGTTTCTTCCGGAGGCCTTTTGAAAGGAGTATGCTTCCAATAAGGGCCTTGCCCCATGAAAGCTCCTTTCCCGTGGAGTCTGCCATGCAGAAGGAAAACCAGTGCCTCTTGGCCATCTTTATGAATTTGAGATGGAGCATGTCCGTGTGGCTGCGGCGGTGTTCTACGGCCTCGCTTGCAAGCTCGGTTATGGCCTGCCTTGTCTCCTGTGCTGTAGCAGTGCTTTTCAAAGGCTTGCCGAAAGAAACCGTGACAGGATAAGGGAAGTGGGTAGGTATCTTCCAGAAGAACTTTCCGTTCTTAAAGCTGAAGATAGAGCCCCAGACCCTGTCGAGGTGCACAGGTATTACAGGCACATCAAGGCCTTCTACAATCCTTTCAAAACCCTTTTTAAATGGGAGGATATTGCCTGTCCTGCTTATTGTGCCTTCGGCAAATATGCAGATGACATGGTTATTCCTAAGCTCTTCCCTTGCCTTGTTGATGGACAGGAGTATGTCTCTCCTGTTGCCGTCAGATACGGGGATTGCCTTCATGAGCTTCAAAAGCCAGTTTATGAGCTTAAGGTCGTAGAAGAACCTGTATATCATGAAGCGGATGAACCTTTGTACGCATGCGCCCACAAGCAGGGCATCAACAAAAGACATGTGGTTGCAGACAAGCAGGGCAGGGCCCCTTGTGGGGATGTTCTCATGTCCGACGATTTTTATCTTGTAAAGGGTGTGCGTAAGCATCCAGAGGCTGAAACGCACCAGAAAGGCAGGCAGCGCCTTCATTACAAAAAGCGTGCATATTATTGTAACAATGCCGAATATAAAGACAATCTTATCAGCTGTTATGTTGAGGATGTCCCTGAATATCCAAAGCACTGCCGAGGCAAGAAGAATGCCTGCGGTATTTACAAAGTTATTTGTGGCAATAAGCCTGCCTTTTTCATCGGGCGCGCTCTTTTGCTGAAGGAGAGCGTTCAAGGGGACTATGAAAAGCCCTCCGCAAAAGCCTATCATCATGAGCGCGGCGGCTGTCCTCGGGTAAGAATCTGTAGAAACGGCAAGTACCATTGAGAAAATTCCCATGCCGATTGAGCCGAGCGGGACAAGGCCGGGCTCGACCTTATCGCCTGAAAGCCTTCCTGCGGTAATGCTGCCCGCGCCGATGCCGATGGCAAGGAATGTAATGAGGATGCCAATGCGAAGGTCGCTCAGCCCCATTACCTCCTTCCCAAGCAGGAGTATGTCCATCTGGAGGAGCGAGCCGAGAAACCAGAAATAAGTTATGCCCGCAACTGTCAGAAGCAGGAATCTATTCTTTAAAAGGGTCCTTATGCCGTAAGTTATCTCTGACCACGGGTTAAAATTGAAATTCTTGATTGCCCCTGATTTGTCGACCTTTGGAATGCCGAAGCTCATTACCGTGCCCATGAACGCTATAACTATAAGGAAAAGCCCGATAAGGCTCAGCCTGTCTTTCCAGGCGGAATACATTATTGTCCCGGCTGAAGTGCCGATGATGATGGCAAAGAAGGTGCTCATCTCAAGAAGCCCGTTTGCCCTTGAAAGCTCTTTATCAGGGAGCATCTCAGGGACTATGCCGTACTTTGCGGGGCTGAAAAAGGTAGAGTGCATTGCCATGAAGAAGAGAGTTGCAAGCATGAACTCTATGCGGTTTGAAATAAATGCGAAGAGGCCGAAGGTGACCGCGAGTATCTCAAAGCTCTTTGTTATGATGAGAACGGTTCTTTTATTATATATGTCGGCTACATAGCCTGCGTAGCCTGAAAAGATGAAGAACGGGAGTATGAATATTGCGCCCACGAGGGAGACATAGCCCCCGCCGCTTCCAGCGGCCAGATTAACGGCAACCATTGAGATAACTATCTTAAAGACATTATCATTGAAGGCGCCAAGGAACTGGGTCCACAGGAATGACTGGAAGCCAAATGACTTCAGCAGGTCTTTATATCTTCCAAGAGGCATTTTAGCTTCTGACTTTCGTTTGTTATTTGATAAAAACGCAGTTTATCCTAAATCCCTATTATCCTGCCGTTGTCGTCAATATCAATATGCTCTGCCAAAGGATGCTCGGGCAGGCCCGGCATAAGGAGAATGCTGCCGCAGATAGCTACGAGATAGCCTGCGCCTGTTGCCGGCCTTATTCTCTGGACAGTTATCCGAAACCCTTTTGGCCGCCCTGTCAACGCAGGGTCATCAGATAATGATTTAGGGGTCTTTGCAATGCAAATCGGCAGGTCTGAGCAGCCGAGCCTGATTATATCATTAATATCAGCCTTTGCAGTATCTGTATAGTCCACCCCGTCTGCGCCGTAGATCTCTTTGGCTATCTTTTCAATTTTCTCGGGTATGGCTAATTCAGTATCATAAAGGTACTTGAAATCGTTGGATTTTTCTGTGATTTTAATGATGGCTTCCGCTGCCTCTATGCCGCCTTTTCCGCCTGCCCCGCTTACATCGGCAATGTACGCCTCTGCTCCAAGCTCTTTGATGAGCTTTTGGGCAAGGTTGAGCTCTTCTAAGGTATCATCATTATAGCGGTTAATTGCGCAAATGAGCGGAATACCATATTTTCTTATATTTTCAAGGTGCTTTTCAAGGTTTTCCATGCCTTTTTTAATGGCTTCCGTGTCGCTCCTGAGGTAGTCCTTTGCGCCCCCGTGGAAGCGAAGGGCTTTTAAAGTAACCACTACTACTGCCCCCGAAGGCTTAAGCCCGCCTGCCCTGCTGACAATATCAAAGAACTTCTCCGCGCCAAGCTCCGTTGCAAAGCCAGCCTCAGTAAGCACAAAATCACTAAGTTTAAGCGCGAGCCTGGTAGCTATGAGGCTGTTGCACCCGATTGATATGTTGCCAAAAGGCCCGCCATGTACAAAGACAGGCACGCCCTCAAGAGACTGGACAAGGTTTGGGTGGATGGCGTTTTTAAGGAGCGCGGCAACTGCGCCGTTGATATTGAGGTCTTTTAAAGTGACCGGTCCCCCGTCCTTATCATAGGAAAGGAGTATCTTCCCGACTCTGTTCTTTAAATCCTTAAGCCCATTTGAGAGGCAGAGGATGGACATCAGCTCTGAAGCGGCTGATATGTGAAATTCTTCAACCCTCTCACCCGTTGCTTTGCCTTCGCTTATCCTGACTTTCCTTAAGGAGCGGTCGTTTACGGTTGAGACCCTGTTCCAGAGGATTCTCTCAGGGTCTATATTTAGCTTATTGCCGTGGTAGATGTGGTTATCGATTATGGAGGATATCAGGTTATGCGCAGTGACTATGGCATAGTCATCGCCTGTGAACTGTATGGCGATGTCTTCTGCAGGGAGCACCTGCGAATAGCCTGACCCGGTTGCCCCTCCCTTTGCCCCGAAGTAAGGGCCGAGGCTTGGCTGCCTCAGGCAGGCAGCTACTTTTTTCCCAAGTAATTTAAGGGATTGCGAAAGCCCGATTGCAAGGGTAGTTTTGCCTTCTCCGCTCGGCGTGGGGCTCATTGAGGTAATGAGGACCAGTTTGCCATCTTTTCTGCCCTCAAGCTGGGTGAGCAGGGCTGAGTCAATCTTGGCGAAGTAGTGTCCGTAAGGGATTATATGCCCCTGCGTAATTCCGATAGAGCCTGCAATCTCACTGATAGGTTTTAATTTGATGTTTCTGGATATTTCGAAATCTGATGGCATAACTAAGATTCGTAGCACAGGGAAGTGGAGTAGTCAAGTCAAGGATAGGTGAGTAAGGACATAAGGGTGTGATATTTAAGAATTTTAGTAAAAAATTATAGTGTGGGCTGTGCCCGCCAAATCTGGTCTGATTATAGCTAAAGGGGAGGGTGAAGATATTTAAATTCCCCTCACCCCTGCCCTCTCCCTAATCAAGCCGTCATTCCCGAATGTCTCTATCGGGAATCCAGTTGTAGGGTGGGCTTTGCCCATCATATCGTTGTAGCTTTTTAACTTTTGCGAACTACAGTTCGCTCCTGGCATTGGCTCCGTTCGCTGTCGGGCTCATTCGCAATAGATACCGAGACCTGCTCTTTCGCCCTCCTTTATGCTCTCTGCGCAATGCCCCTTGGTTGTGTGTTTTAAAAACAAGACAAATACAAAACAGAATAAAAAAGGAATTAGCTTTTATTTTGGTTTTTAAACAACCCCAAGGGCGTAAAAGGTAATCAGCTCTGTTAAACGATAAAAGAGAAGTCTCATTGAGCTTAAAAATTCATTAGACTATGGAATTGTAAAAAAGTATAATTCGCCTTATGGGAACAACAATGGACAATACATCATATTTTTCAGATATTTGCATAAAAGACTGCAAAGGCATGTGCTGCGACCCGTGGTGGGGGATTATCTCCTATACAATGGTGAAAGAGGGCGGGCTTTCAAGCCTCAGCAGTTTCAGGGCAGAGGTATTGAAGTGCATAAAGGCACGGGAACAGAGGATTATCGAGGGCTATACTACGAATGAGAACCCGAAGAGGCCGCTCTTTAAATCCCCTGAAAAATATAATGTAAGCATAAAAGATATAAAGATCAACGGCACCTCCTTCACAATCAATATACTTGCGATGTTTGCCTTCAGGTGCCTTTTTATCTCTGAAGATAAGGTCTGCCTTATCCACCCCTCGATACTTGGTGGCGATGACATCCGCCCGCCGCATTGCGGCTATATGGGCTCTCTCAATGTCAGGCCCGGTGAAAAGGGATATTGCAGGATAATACATGCGGCTGAGGGGCGGTCAGCCTCAACTGTATCTGATGCGATTTTGGCTGAAAAGACCTCAAGCGAAAAGCACCTCAGAGAGGGCGTGCGCACAGCGGATGAGGCCGCAGACAGGGTGATTGAACAGCTTAAGGATTATTGCTCAAAGTATGCGGCGCACCTCTTCCCGCAAAAGGCGCAGTCAACCCTGGGCAGAAATGACCCGTGCTGGTGCGGAAGCGGAAAGAAGTTCAAGAAGTGCCACGGGTAAAGAGATGTCTCATTCGTTCGCAATGATTTTGATTTGTTATTGCGAGAGGCGCGAGCCTCGAAGTAATCGGTTTTTTGTCTAAATAATCCAAGAATTTCAGGCCCCTAAGGCAGTGCTTCTTTACTTTTGCGAACAGCGGGTTCGCCCTTCGGGGCATTGGCTCCGTTCGCTGTCGCTTTCATTAGATCATAAATACTGAAGCTCGCTCATTGCCGCTCCGTGCTCGCTACGAAATACCCCCTTGGGGTAGTGTTAAAGCAAGACTGAATACCCCCCCTTACCCCTGCCCTCTCCCAGACCAACCCGTCATTCCCGAATGTATCTATCGGGAATCACTATTAAAAATACTGGATTCCCGCCTTCGCGGGAATGACAATTACTAAAGCCGTCATTGCGAGCAGAGCGAAGCAATCTGTTTTTTATCCCCTGCCTTGATGGGAGGGTGAGGAATGAGTCTCTCCACAACGCAAAAAAGCCTAACCCTTCAATTCTTTTAACTTAAGAATAGAGGGGTTAGGCTTTTTATAATTTCAATATTATTTGCCTAAGACATTTGTCAGCTGCGCGTAAAATGTTGGTGAGGATTTCCTGTCATCAAGCCTTGCAATCTTACTGTTGCAGACCTCATACTTATATACTTTTTCATCTGTCTTTAGGGTAAGCGAAGCAGTCTGCTTTATGGTAATATTGCTGCAGTCCTTTCCTGTCTTGCTCGTCACATAGCCGTTGAACTTAAGCCCTGAGTTTGTCATTACAAAATTTACCTTAACATTTGAAAGATTCCAGGCCATGTTCTCAATGAACTCTGAGTTGTCCCTGAGGGCTGCCATTGCTACCTCTGCCTCAGAGGCCATGAGCCTTGAGAGATAGACCGTATCTGTTGACTTTACAAAATCAACCCCTTCAAGACCCCTGTTCTGATAGAAGTAGAACTTTTTATCTTCGCTCGGGGTGTACTGGGGCTCTTTTTCAAGTACGAACTTCTTGGCGCCTTCGCAGGCGAAAAGCCAGCTATCCTTTCCTTCGCCTTCCTTAAGGAGGTAATTAAACGCTTCAACGGAGTTGACCTGAGTAAGCCTCATGTATTTTCCGTATCTCTTGGGCACTACCACCGCAGGCACGCCGCTCTCCTTTTTGCAGAGCACATAGGCGTACTGGTAGAGATCAAGGCTGTTATAGTTGCCTTTTACCTGTCCTTTGGGGAATTTAGCAATCTGCTCAAAAGAAGGAAGCGCAGTGTTCTTATAGGCCACAGGCTGTGCAGCCGAGTGTTTCAGAAGGAATGATGCCTTATGTTCCGAATCTGCTGAAGATTCTTCTACCTTAAGTAAGTTGAACTGCTCTTTGCAGCTTATTGAATTATCGGATGCCTTTTCAATCTTGGAGCCTGATTCAGAGCATATCTTCTCAAGCTCATCTGTGAATTCTGTGGTCCGTGTACTGTTCACCTTTATTAATGTATGGTAATCATCCACCGAGTAGAGCGTATCCACCGGACCTGAGTCCATGAGCTTTTCCCGCAGGCTGAGTTCATTCGCGTTGGCGTTAACCGTAAAGACCGTTGTCGCAAAGAGAACGATTGAAAGAGCGGTTTTGAATTTTGTTGTCATTAGAGCACCTCCTTAATGGCCTATCGGCGGTTCGACTGGAAAACTTTAAGCGTTTTTTAAAAAAAATCATTTCTTCATGCCCAATATATGTAGCAAGACTAATGCCAAAATTAAGTGACTGAAATCACGAGGGAAATTTTTTTAGGAGTGAACGCGTTATGGAGTTGACGCCATAGTCTATGGCGTCAACTCCATAACTATTCGATGCTGAATTGTTTTATTTTGGTTAGGAGGGTCTTGTAGTCGACTTTTAGCAGGTTTGAGGCTTTTGATTTGTTGCCCCCGCAGACCCCGAGGGCATTTTTTATGGCAGTCACTTCAGCTTCTCTTGCCGCAATGGCGGAAGTTTCTTTTAAGGGAAGCATTTGTGCGGGCATGCCCTCAGGGGCAGGCCCGCAATTGATGATGAGGTTGATATCATCAGGCATTATGCTGTACCCTGTGCTAAGGAGCGCGGCCCGCCGTATTACATTTTTAAGCTCCCGTACATTTCCCGGCCACCTGTAATTTTTAAGGAGGTCTAAGGCAGGCCCGGTTATCTCAAGGGGTTTTTTATCAAGCTCAAAACATGCCTCCGAGCAGAACCTTTCCGCAAGGAACTCCACATCCTCCATTCTTTCCCTCAGAGGCGGGAGCGTAATGGTAAATTCATTGAGCCTGAAGTAAAGGTCCTCACGGAATTTCTTTTCATTGACAAGCTGCTTTAAATCCCTGTTTGCGGCAGATATTATCCTTATATCAAGGGGCACCTGCTTTGTGCCCCCCATATGATATATCTTTTTCTGCTCCACAACGCTTAAAAGCTTGCTTTGAACATTGTGCGACATGTTCTCAAGCTCGTCTATGAAGATGGTGCCGGTATTCGCTATATCGAAATATCCCCTTTTATTTTTCTCGGCCCCGGTAAATGCCCCTTTTTCGTAGCCGAAAAGCTCGCTTTCCACCAGTGTCTCAGGTATCACGCTTATATCCACACGGGTAAAAGGCTTATGCACCCGTTTGCTCATGTTGTGGATAAGCTCGGCTACCGTGGATTTGCCTGTGCCGGTCTCTCCCTGAATGATGATTGAGAAATCACTGGAGGCAACCCGGTTGAGCTGGCCGATTATCCTTTTTATAAGCGCGCTTTTACCGAGGAGCCCCTCAACGGAAGCGCCTACAGCCGTATTGAGCCGCTTTACTTCCTGTTCAAGGGTATTTTTTTCAATCGCTCTTTTAATTGTAAGGGCAAGTTTTTCGAAATCAGGAGGCTTGGTGATGAAATCGTATGCCCCGCTTCTGATGGCCTCTACTGCAACGGGTATTTCACTATAGGCTGTAACAAAAATGACAGGTACTGAGGGGTCTATTTTTTTAAGCTCTGCCATTGTCTGAAGGCCGTCCATTTCCGGCATGTTATGGTCAAGGAGCACGGCATCGAACTTTTCATGGTTAAAAAGCTTGATTGCCTCCATGCCGTTTGAGGCCTCGGATATGGATAATCCCCTTTTGGAGAGTATCTCCTTTAGGATATAGCGGAGGTCCTGTTCGTCATCTATGACTAAAACCCTGTGCATGGCAAAGCCTTATGGCTTTCCAAAAACCATTATTAGGTTCGGGGAGACGGGTATCGCGGAAGAGTAAATGGCTAAGGAAAGTAGCGGGATATGATATAAAAATACAATAGAACGGCCTTGAGGTCAAGCTTCAAAAGAAAGGGGGCTGAAGCCTCTCCCCTCCTAATTGGCGTTGTATGCCTGCTTTATAATGCTTTTCCTCCAGCTTATATCCCTGAAGATGCCATGAATCAACTTTTTCCCGTCCACTACGGTGAGATTTGAGCTTACCTCAACGGGTATATGAAACCCGTTCCTGTGGCGAATATAGAAGTGGTCGGCAATCAAGCTTTCATTCTTTAAATCCTTTAAGTAGAACTCCGCTTCTTTCTTTGGATGCAGTTCGGCCTGATTCATCCCGATAAGGTTTTCAATAGAAAAGCCTGTAAGCTCGGCAGCTTTCATGTTTGCAAAGATGATAACACCGGTATCTGCCTCTGAGATGACAACCGCATCGTTTGCGGTCTCAAGGAGCTTTTTGTATTTATTTTCGGATTCTGACAGGGCCTTTAAGGTATTCTCATGTTCCCGAAGGACTTCGAGGAGCTGCTCATTTGCCCTTATAAGCTCAGAAGTGCGCTCGCTCAGAAGGTCTTCCATTGCCTGAAGCATCTCTGCCTCTTTTCTCTTGCGCTCAGTGATGTCGCGGGCAATTCCAAGCACCCCGGTAATCTTCCCGAATTCGTCTCTCATGGGAATATTCTTAAACTCACAGATTATGCCTGTCTCCTTAAAGCACAGTTCATAATCCACCCTTTCCCCTCTTAAGGTACGGGCATAGGCGTCATTGGCTATTTTGAGATTGTCCTCGTCAAACAGGGGGGCAAAAGATTTGCCGATAAATTCATCAGGTTTGGAGCCTGTAATTCTCTCGAACACTTCGTTTACATACTGGATATTGCCGGAAGAGTCACAGATATAGGCCAGGTCATTTATTTCCGAGAAGAGTATCTTGAACTTGTTTAATATTGACCACGCGCGCATATTTTCCGCCTTGAACAACTCCAACTCACCAACCTTTTGCCTCATCTTCAAAAATTCTCTCACAAGGCCGGGCTTTATCTTGTTCTCGTCATTCATCTCTGCCTCCTGTAAACCTTTTCTAAGGTGGACAACATTGTCTCTTTACGGCTGGCAACGCTTCTCCAAGGCATTTTTTGGAAAATGCACAAGGGAACAAGTCAGAATGGGACTGAGCCAAGTTATATTAATTATAATATTTGGATATCGAGTAATTTTAATAGACTATTTCAAAAAGTAAAGCGTTTTAATAAAAAAAATTTTAAAAATAGTCTAAAAATCATACTTTGGGATGGGTCTCTCTTAACCTGTATTAGCCTTTTGTTCTTATTCAAGGATTTTTGAGGCTTTTCCGAGTTGCACAAAACCTTTTACAACCTTTCCTCACGATTATTGAATATGCAGTAAGTGCTTTAACTTTATATCTTTTTCAGGGGGCGGGTTCTTGAAAAAAAATATATATTGAATTCGACCTCTGTAAAAAAAACATACAGCCTGACGAAAAATCGCCTTTGAGAAATTGAAAAGGTGAATAAATTTTCCTTTATAAATCGGATGGTTCACTATTTATGGTGAATTGTAAGTACCTTGGCACCTTTATTGCAAAATATTTCAGCAAACCTTTAAAATAAAGGAGGGCCTGAATGAAGAGCATCGGATTTATTCTGCTTGCTGTTGGTCTGTTTGCCGCCCCAGCAACGAATTCTACAGCCGCGACATTTGATATCAATGAATTGAGGCAATCCATAAAGAACACGCCGGGGCCGGATGGCGCATCCGGTATATATAACGAAGGTGCATTGATCGATAACAATGCGTCTGCGGAGTTTGCCTGGGATCTGGGTGCAAGGTACAGGAACGCCATTATCTTTTTGAGCACTGACCATCTTGAGGGAGACCGTTTCTCCTTTGATGTATGGGGGTCGCATGACCTCAAAAACTGGTCAGAGGGTATTCTTACGCAGACTACCCACGCAGATGACGAAGATGATTTCGCCTCTTACTGGCATTTTGATGAGTCTGTAAGGTATATCGGGGTAAATTCGCATGGAGGGCTGGTAATCTCGGAGCCTGACACTTTGCCGGGTGCTGTTGTGAACGAACAGGCGCCCCCGCAAATAATAGTGTCGTCAAAACCTGAAATAGACGGTGTTGTTTCTGCGCCTGAACCAAGCTCAATGATTCTTTTGGGGCTTGGTCTTGCCGGGCTTTCCCTTAGTCGCAGAAGAGTTGGGCCAATAGCCTAAAAATCATCTAGAGATAGAAAAATCGAGCCTGCCGGTCTCCGGCAGGCTTTTTTTATTTCCCCCGGGATAGTTGAAGGAACTCAGTGGAAGAAATATGTTGTTTATTAAGCTCAAACTCACAGTTAAGTATTTAAAAAACTTAAAGTTTCTGCTTGACAGGGCCTGTATGAAAATAATAGTATCTACCCCACAAATTCAGGCACTCAGGCTTGATTCAGCGATGTATTTTCAACAGGAGGACCCAAATCCGCAGCCATGAGACTCAGAAAGATTTTTTTATCCTTAGCATTATCTTCCATACTGTTCCATCCTGCCGCGTATGCCGAAACAGGTGCTCTTGAGCAGGGCATAGCGGACTTCAAAGACGAAAGCCTTGAGGAAGCAGCAGATAACCTCTCAAAGGCAAGGCATTCTGACCCCAAATCAGCTCAGGCAGCCTTCTACCTCGGTCTTAACCAAAAACGCCTCCAGAACTTCAAGGAGGCAAAAGCCAATCTGACTGATGCCATAAGCCTTGACCCGAATCTTGAGGGCGCGCACCTTGCCCTTGCCGAGTCGCTCTATCACCTTGGCGAACTTGATGGAGCTTTAAAGGAGCTGGACGCTGCCGAGGTAAAAGGCAAAGACCTCGGGCAAGTCTATCTCCTGAGGGGGCTTACGCAGCTTAAGGCAGAAAAGAATAATGAAGCCGTCGATTCCTTTAAAAAGGCGAAATCAGCAGACAGCGCCCTTGCCCGGGTAGCGGATTACCAGACAGGCATCGCTTATGTAAAAGAGAATAAGCTCAGCGAGGCAAAGGAAGTATTCAGGGAAATAATCATAAAGGACCCCTCAGCCGACCTTTCACGCTATGCTGAGGAATACGCAAGGTCGATAGATAAGAAGCAGGAGAGGGAAAGGCCCTTTAAACTCTCTCTCGGTTTAAGATATGAATACGATGACAATGTAATACTCAAGCCTGCCGACTCATCAGCCGCTAACGGCATAACGGACGAGGATGACAGAAGAGAGGTCTTTACATTAAGGGGCGAGTATAACAGGAAGTTCAACAACCCCTGGTCACTGAGGGCGCAGTACTCATTATACATGAGCAACCAGCACCATCTGGAAACGCATGACATACAGAGCCACACCATATCCCTTATACCTTCATACAATTTCAGGAACAGCTCCGCCAACTTTAACCTGAGCTATTACAACACCCTTGTAGAAGACGCAAGATACCTTGATTCAGTTACCTTTACCCCTTCATATAATTTTATGCTCGGCCCCGAGAGGCTCGGCGTAGTCTCGGCAAGGGTCCAGAAAAGGGAATTCCAGAAGGAGCCTTTTTCACCCAATGAGGACAGGGATTCGCTCGATACAGGCTTGAGCTTAAGCTGCTTCAGGTTCTTTGGAGGCGACGGCGGCTTCTTTAACCTCAAATATGAGATAAACAAGGAAGACGCGGACGGAGTCAACTGGACATATGTAGGCAACAGGGCCTCTTTAAGCCTCCTGTACCCGTACAGCGAAAAGCTTAAGTTCCAGGCGTTTGCCGAGGCATCCCTTCAGAATTACCAGAATACCCACACGGTATTCGGCAAAAAGAGGGAGGACCGGACATATACCCAGTCAGTGCTTGCCTCATACGAGCTCTACAAAAAAACGGACTTCATTATCCAATACACCCATGTAAGGGATGATTCGAATATCGCGATATACGATTACGACAGAAATATCATTTCAACAGGCATTGAGTTCAGGCTTTAGGAGAAGAAGATGAATACGCGTAAGATTTCCTATGTTCTGTTCCTGATAGTCATGCTGGCGCTCTCAGGCGTAAGCTCAGCTCTGGCAGACATAGCAGGAAGGTTCACCATAGTAGAAGGCAAGGTCGATATATTAAGGCCCGGCCAGACAAGGGCTGTGTCAGTTAAAAAGGACGATGCTGTCTCTCCAGGCGATATCGTCAGGACAAAGAGCGACTCTTTCGCGGAAATAACTTTTAAGGATAACGCCACCTTAAAGCTCGCCCAGAATACAAGGATTGAGATAAAGGAATACCAGTTCGGAGAGAATGACAAGAGGAAGAGCGGCACCTTAAGGCTCTTAAGGGGCAAGGTGAGAGCTACTGTGCCAAAGGCGCTTGGCAGGGTAATACCCATTGCCACAGGGCCGTCCACTTTTCAGGTGCAGACCCCTACTGCTGTAGCCGGTGTAAGGGGAACGGACTTTCTTGTATATTATGATTTAGGCTCAACAGGTGTTTTTGTAATGGATGGGGCTGTCGATGCATTCAATATCAACTTCCCGGATAATGTCTTAAGGGTAAGGGGTGGTTTTTATACGATAATCTCAGCGGATTCTCCTGCTGAGGCAGTCTCGCGCATGCAGGACTTTGTTAAAGTAAACCATCTTAACGACACTTCAGGGAATCATGGAAACGGTGTGGCCGGTCTTGAAAGGGTTGCCTTTAACACCCCTGTTAATAACGGCAACACTCCATTTATGGAACAGCCTGCCCTGAATAACTTCAATAATACATTGCTTGAGCTGCCTGTTTCAGAGGTTCATACATCTCTCCTCAGCTCCAGCGTAACTACTCTCGATACATTTTCAGGCCATATGTCAGGTGCGGATGTGGCTACTACATACTATCTGACCGTATCAGGCACATTGCAGGGAGACTGGAAAGATAACGGGAGCTGGGGCATGCAGCTTCAGGGCTCATACACCAATCTGCTGCCGGGAACGGGTTTTGTCTGGCAGGGCAGCATTGTAGCCGTAGATACCTCAGGGTCTGTTTTAGGCACTATCTCAAACGGCCATTGGATGACTTCAGGCGCGTGGGCAGCGGATGTGTCGGGTACAAAGACGGACGGTACATTTAGCGGTACGCTCAGCGGCACATATACGCTTGATGCCGAGTCATCAACAACAGGCACATTCACAGGCACGGGCTCAGGCACATGGCAGACGGGCCAGCCTCTGGCGCAGATAGACCCGGGCCCCTTGCCGTAACGCGTGCACTTGCGCGGAGTATCCTTAAAATGATATAAAGGCCTTAGCCCGGATTATAAGGTAAATATATGAACCTTGCAGGGAAAAGGCTTCCCCCTTTCTTAATAGCCGCAGTCGTAGCAACCATATTTTCTTTTCTGACGCTCTACCCGAACTCACTCCTCCAGTTCATAGAGGCAAAGACCTATGACTGGAGGTTTCATCTTCGGGGAACTCGCCCCATTGGGTCTGAAGTCGTAATCGTAGCAATAGATGAGAAGAGCATTGCCGAGGTGGGGCGATGGCCCTGGTCTCGTTCAACCACAGGCAGTCTTATAGAGTCCGTTGCGCGCTATAGCCCCGCAGTAATCGGCATAGACATGATATTCAGCGAGCCGGAGAAGAGCGAAGGGCTTAAGGTCCTTGGCGAACTGAAAAAAAGCCAACGCTCAGACAACAGCCTCATTAAGGCTATTTCGACGCTTGAAAAAGGGCTTAACGCAGACCTCAAATTGGAAAGCTCTCTTAAGTCCGCAGGCAATGTAGTTCTGCCTATCGTGTTCATCATCCCCAGAGAGGGCGAGGGCATGACAGAGAACAGGGAGCCTAAGTACATCAGAGGCTCACAGTTCCTCTATTCCAAGGAGGGCAGCTTCTATACACCGTACATGGCAAGCCGCGTCCTTCCGCCGCTTGAGCCTTTTGCCAATGCCTCGGCAGGCATGGGCCATATCTATACATCGTATGATAATGACGGCACAATCCGCTGGGAGCCACTGAGCGTAAATTTTAAAGGAAGCTACTACCCCTCATTCGGGCTTGAGGTGGCGCGCCTCTACATGGGAATTCCCAAGGAGGAGATGGGGCTTTATATCGGTGACGGAGTAGGATTGGGGCCGGACGGGTTTATACCAACGGATGAATCAGGCAAGATTCTCATCAACTATGCGGGGCCTCCGGGCACTGTGCCCATATACTCTGCGGTTGATGTGCTCTCAGGCAGCATCCCTCAGGATGCGCTGAAAGATAAGGCAGTGCTCATCGGCACAACCGCAATCGGCACATATGACATACATGTAACTCCCTACGCCAATATGCCGGGGGTGGAGAAGCAGGCCGCAGTAGTAGAGAATATCATACATGGCACTTTTCTTGAGAGGGCTGAGTCACAGTGGCTCATGGTAATAGGTTTTATCATAGCCAGCGGAATAATACTTGCCATCGCTCTCCAGAGAATGAGGGCGTTTGGCGGGGCTGTAATCGCAAGCGCGCTATTCTGTTCTTATCTGTATCTTGCGTACTACCTCTTTACATATAAAGGGCTGTGGATAGATTTCATAACTCCGACCTTGAATGTCTTTTTCCTCTACGCCTCGATTACAGGCTACAGGTACATGACAGAAGAGAGAAAGGCCCGGGAGATAAAGGGGATATTCAGCTCATATGTAACGGAGAAGGTAGTAAACGAGCTTGTAAGAAATCCTGAGATGGCAAAGCTCGGCGGCTCAAGGAGAGAGATAACCGTTCTGTTCTCAGACATTCGGGGCTTCACTACATTTTCCGAGAAGCACCAGCCTGAAGAGGTGGTGGCTATTCTCAATGAATACTTAAAGGCCATGACAGATATCGTATTCAGATGGGACGGCACGCTTGATAAGTTTGTGGGTGATGCGGTGATGGTGTTCTGGAACGCGCCTACCGAGCAGAAAGACCACGCGGAGCGCGCGGTAAGGTGCGCTCTTGATATGATAAGCGGGCTTAAGAGATTGCAGGAGAAGTGGGCAAAGGAAGGCAAGGAGGCGCTCTCAATCGGCATAGGCATAAACACAGGCGAGGTGGTTGTCGGAAACATGGGCGCTGAAGGAAAGAAGATGGATTATACCGTAATAGGCGACCCGGTAAACCTTGGCGCAAGGGCAGAGGGGCTGACCCGCCACTATGATACGAATATAGTCATAACAGAGTTCACCTACAGAAAGCTCGAAGGCAGGTTTAACAAGGACATCGGGCATGTGTTCGTAAGGGAACTTGATTCAGTAAAGGTAAAGGGAAAGGATGAGCCCGTTGTAATCTACGGGCTTGATTCGATAGATGAGATTCTGGATAAATGATTATCTGAATATCTCGAATATAATCCCGCCTGCGAGGATTATGAAAATAATGGTTATGAGGATGGAAATCTTTTTCAGCGTATTTCTTATATCCGCGATATTTTCTTCAACCTTCTCTACCTTTATCTCAAGTTCGATGAGGTGGTCCTTGAGCTTTGACTCGGGCAGATCCTGATACTCTCTTTTTATTGTTTTAATGAGATTTCTTGAAGCCTGTATCACCTGGCCTGATGAGAGAAGCGCGCCAAGTATCTTACTTAGTATATTTGCCTTTGCCAAAAAACGCAGTGCCATTTTACCTCCCTATTGCTCCCTTATTAAAGTATAACATCTAAAATTTCATCCAGTCAAAATCCGTTTTTTCTAATCCTTTTTTAATTACGGCTTTTTTATAATGAGGCTGTAGGATAGGAATTGGCAACAAGGCCAGTAACAGAAAGGAGAAAGACAATGAATAAAATTTTAGTGCCACTTGCGATAGGCGTTCTGATAGTGACAAGGCTTTTTGCCGCGGCAGTGCTCACAGGCCTTGCTTAACAAAAAAACAACTCTGAAAAAAAAGCCCCGTGGCAATCTGCCCGGGGTTTTTTAATTTAAGACAGAGTTTTTCTTTTATTGAACATGCCAAAAATTCTACCTGCTCACTACCTTTAAAATCATCTCTTTGTTGATGTAGAAAAGCCTGTCCCCTGTTTTTACGGTGATGAACTTATCGGGGAAATTGAGGCAATCTGAAAGCCTGGACAGTGCCGCGGGAGCGTCTGTCAAAATGGTTCCGCTTATAACGCTCCCATCCTTGAAAAAAACCGTCATATCTTCAATGTGCATAAAGCTTATCTCAAGATATTTGTCCGCGTAATCTATCTCAATGGCGCGGATCTGTTTTTTATTTAAAAGCTCGGTAGTGTTTTTCTCCGTTACGAGGAAGGGGAAAAAGGAGGTCGGCTCTTCGAGGAAAGCGCTGAGTTTGCTGTGAATCGATCGTTCTTCAGGATATCTCTCGAGAAATATCATTCCGCCTGAGGTAACGCCTTGTTCAAAATGGACTGAGATCTCCTGTTTATCTTTAGGGACTGTGAACACGGACATGCTCTCTCCTTGCTATTCGCCTTTGATGTTTACTTCGATTCCCCTGCCCTTCAGAAGCGCGATGAGGCCGGTCTTTTCAACTGACTTTATTACAGCCTCTTCAGGCGTAATCTTTTTCTCAACCACGAGGGTTAAAAGCGCGTCATTGAGCAGTATCATTCCCTGGCTTTTCGCGGTCTGTATCACCGAAGGTATCTGGTATATTTTCCCTTCCCTGATAAGGTTTGAAACCGCAGGGTTTACGAAGAGTATCTCCTGTGCGGCAAGCCTTCCTCCCCCAATCTTTTTGCAGAGCGTCTGAGAGATTACTCCCTTTAGCGAACCCGCAAGCATGGTCCTTATCTGCGCCTGCCTGTCCGCGGGGAATTGGTCTACTATCCTGTCTACGGTAGATGCGGCAGTTGAGGTGTGGAGGGTGCCGAAAACAAGATGGCCGGTTTCCGCAGTCTCAAGGGCGATGGAGACAGTTTCTAAATCCCTCATCTCTCCTACAAGCATTATGTCAGGGTCTTCCCTCAAAGCGGCCCTTAGTGCTGTGCTGAATGACTTTGTATGGACATGGACTTCCCTCTGGTTTATCAGGCACTGCTTTTTCGGATGCACGAACTCAATAGGGTCTTCAATGGTGATTATATGAAGCTTCCTGTTCCTGTTGATGTAGTCTATCAGGGCGCACAGCGTAGTGGATTTTCCTGACCCGGTGGGGCCTGTGACAAGCACAAGTCCTTTGCTGAGGAAGCACAGGTCAAGCACCTCTTTGGAAAGCCCGAGCTTCTCCGCAGTCACTATCTCCATTGGTATCTGCCTGAAGACAGCTCCTATGCCTTGCCTGTCCTGAAAGATATTCGCCCTGAACCTTGCAAGCCCTTCTATCTCGTAGGGAAAGTCAGTATCCTTTGTTGCCTCGAACTGGTTCCTGTTGTGCTGAGGCATTATCTCATAGAGCATCTTCCTCATTCTGTCGGAGGATATGACAGGCTCTCCGTCTATCTCCGCCATGTCACCGCTGACCCTTATCATGGGCTTGTGGTTTGAGGTAAGGTGAAGGTCTGATGAGCCTATCTCAACCATTTTTCTGAAGAGTGAGTCTATTTCGGCAGGGCCTGCCGGTGCGGGGACGGTCTCTGTGACAGGCGCGTGCATAGCTTCAGTGGCCTTTAATTCGGCTTCTTCCTCAGAAGGCGTAATAACGCCCCTGACCTGTTCTCCGTTTGCCATGAAAGTGATATGAAAACTTCTGTCTTTTAATCTGTATCCGAATACTGAGTGCCTGCCCTGTTTAAGGTCGTCTTTTTTGTCATCAGGTGCAAGCTCTGAAAGGAGGGCTGAAACCTGAGAAGAGGTCAGAGGTTTTTTTACCATGACCTTTATGCCTTCGGCTGTCCTCATGGAAGGCTCTTTGCCTGTCTCAAGGAGAAGCTCCTGCCCGTGTTGAATTCTCTCGATTAGACCGTCAAGTTGGCTCATTAGATATTCCTTTTTATGGTACTGGTCAGAAGATGCCGGGTCTTGCCCGGCAAAAGTCCAGTAAAGCATCTATTCTGATTCATTACCTTTTCGGCAATTCAGATGCCTTACTTTAGGGGATATTATATCGCTTGGCAGCGCGGAGTTGAAGAGAATAAGAGGTACAGACGGGTCAGAACTTGTAGCCTGCGCCGAAGAACAGGGTTTCCGCTCTTCTGTCGAAAAACCTGATGTTGGAGTCCGTCTTGTCAGCGGTGAGGCCGGCGCTTACGAAAAAATCGTTAAAGCCGAGCGGATTGGCCAAAGTAGCGATAACGGAAGCGCCGGCGGCCTTATCCTGCCGTTTTTCGCTGAATATGGGGTTATCCTTATTAAAATCATTTTTCTTTGCGTGTATGTTCGTGTTTATGTTCAGGTCGCCTGCGTTGTAATTGAGCCCAAGTGAAAGCCCAACCCCGGTGTAGCTGTTGCTTTCGCCCCTGAATGAGCCTATTTCGTATTGGGCTCCCGGGTTCAGGCTCAAGCCTTTGTGCAACGGGATTCTAAGTGCGCCTTTAAAGAGGTGGACGCTGCCATCCCTTTTCAGATCAGAAAACCTGCTTCCGACTACATCGTTTTGAACATCAACAAGCGCAAGCCTGTAGGTGAGTAAAAATTCTTTTTGGGTATAGGTTAGCCTTGCCCCGTACTCCTTCATGTCCGTCCTTACCCTGTTTGATACATAAGGGTCTTCCCATACGGAGCCCGCGAATGAGTAGAACGCGTGGGCATCAAAGGATTTTTTACCGAAAGAATTTTTAAGTCCGAGAGAGATGCTGCTCGGCTCATCAGAGAGCGCGCCAAGGTAATATTCCGTATCTTTGGAGCCGCTTTTGTACTTTGCTTCGATCATCGGGACTGTTAAGACCCTTGACCTTGATTTAGGAGCGGAGTTCAGGTCAATGTTATCGCCCTTTCCCCGTCCCCATAGATTATCGGCTTTATTTATGAAAATAATTCCGAGGCCGGCCTTTGCGCTGAGCTCCCCGGCATTTGAGATTGTAGCTATCGTGAGAGATGAGAGGAGAAAAACAAGTGTCAGGTACGCTTTTTTCAAGGGATTCTCCAAAAGGGTATTTTTGGCAGAGAGCGCGTAAGACCTGCAAAGAGAGTCTATCAAAATTCGTAGAGAATTGCTTTATATTAATTTGAAAGGGAAAAACGGATGCAAGGGCCAATGTGGAAGCGTTCTTGCCTTTTACATTGCGGTTGAGTTCCTTGTCTTATTATGCTAAGAAATCCTTATGTTTCGATCTTATTCAAAGGAGTTTTGAAAATGAGAAAAATGACTGAAGACAACATCAAGGCTGCGTTTGCGGGAGAGAGCCAGGCGCACACAAAATACCAGATATTCGCCTATTACGCTGAGAAGGAAGGAAAGAAAGACCTTGCCCGTCTTTTCAACGCTGTGGCCTATGCTGAGCTGGTGCACGCAAAAAACCACTTTAAGACGCTTGGCGGCATTGGCGGAAATGTCGAGAACCTGAGCAGTGCGGTTGCTGGCGAGACATTTGAGATTACTGAGATGTATCCTGCTTATGACGCGGTTGCGAAACTTCAGGAGGAAAAGGGCGCGCTCAGGGCAATAAAATGGGCCATAGAGGCTGAAAAGGCGCATAAAGAACTTTTTGAAAAGGCCAAAGCAACTGAAGAAAAGGGAGAGGCGTACGCCTTGGCGGAGATACACATCTGCGCAGAGTGCGGCTACACGGTTGAGGGAGAGGTCCCAGATAAATGCCCGCTCTGCGGCAAACCAAAAGAGATTTTCAAGAGCTTTTAACTGAACTAAAAATTTTCAGAAAGGTTTCAAATCTTTTATGCACGGTCTCAGATGGCAGCTTATTGCCGGGGTGATACTCATAGCGCTCTCGGCAACGATATACTTTGCCCATTATGCCCTTTTCGGGGATGCGCATCATATCTTTTCATATCTTATAACGGATTTGGCTTTTCTGCCTGTTGAAGTGCTGCTGGTCACCATGATAATCCATCAGCTCCTTACTCGCATGGAGACCAAGACCAGGCTTGAGAAGCTCAATGTCGTAATAGGGGTCTTCTTCAGCGAGATGGGTACGCCTCTATTAACCAGATTTTCAGATTATGACCCGAACCTTGATAAGATACGGGGCGAGCTCGTCCTTTCCCATGGTAAATCAGACTCAGAGATAAAAAAAATAGGCAAGCGGCTCGTGGGTTTTGATTACGGAGTTGATATTGGGAATATCGACCTCGAAGAGCTTAAGTGGTATCTTGCGGGGAAAAAGGATTTTCTTGTGCAGATGCTTCAAAACCCTACCCTTCTTGAGCATGAGTCATTTACAGACCTGCTGATGGCAGTGTTCCATCTTGCGGAAGAGCTGTCACACAGGGAAAGCTTTAAGGAACTGCCTGCATCTGACCTTAAGCATTTACAGGGAGATATTAAAAGGGCTTATGGCGGTCTGGCTGTTGAGTGGCTCTCGTATATGAAACACCTGCAGGGGAATTATCCGTACCTCTTTTCCCTTGCCTTGAGGACAAATCCTTTTGATAAAAACTCCTCGCCGTTAGTAGGCTATTAAATAAGGGCGCAGTGCAAACTGCGCCAGTTTTTCAAATCGAATAACTTACCAGTCCTTTGGTATAGACGCTTCTTTCCATTCTCCGGGCTTTAGCCCATTCAATTCCCACGGCCCTGTTTTTATTCTGATAAGTCTTAGGGTCGGGTGGCCTACGCTTGCTGTCATCCTGCGCACCTGCCGATTCCTTCCCTCTGTGATGGTTATCTTAAGCCATGTGTCAGGGATGTTTTTCCTGTAGCGTATGGGAGGCGTGCGCGGCCAGACCTCAGGAGATTCATTTACTGCCTCTACTATAGCGGGCTTTGTCATGCCATCATTAAGGAGCACCCCTTTCCTGAGCTTTTTGAGGGCTTCTTCATCAGGAACACCTTCGACCTGCACAAGATAGGTCTTGGGGAGTTTGTGGCGCGGCTCTGCGATTTTATGCTGGATAGAGCCGATATTGGTAAGTATTACAAGCCCCTCGCTGTCATAATCGAGCCTTCCGGCTGCGTAAACATCTGAAATATTAATGTAGTCCGCCAAAGTCGCTCGCCCTTCGGAATCGGTAAACTGGCAAAGCACCTGAAATGGCTTATTGAAAAGGATAAGGACAGGAACAGATGATCTTTTATTTGGGAGAGGTTTTTTCATTTAAAAATAGAGGTATGCAACAAGCGCAAAGATAATGAGAGCGGCAATTATTATAAGAGAACGGGGAGAGAACGAAGCCTCAAAAGTCAGTGCCTTTAGCTGAGGATTTGGAGTTTTCATCTCAGGGCTTTTCAAGGATTTTCCAAGATCAGAGGCGGAAGAGAGTTTCTCCAGCCCGACAGCCTTCATCAACTCCTCGTAAGACCGCCTTACATCGGCAGGCATTGCCTCAAGGGAGTGATATTCCTTGCCATTGACTATATAGGTCTTTTTGAAATTAACTTCTATGGCCACTGGTCGTCTTTGCCCCTGCCGTGAGCGGTCCTTACGCCATATTAGCTCTGAGCAGATTCAAAAACAAGGAGAAATTGCTGTAATTATTGGGGGCAAGTATCCTGCAAAAATAAAAAAAGGCCGGTAAAATACCGACCCTTTTAATTTTTAAAGTGGTGCCCGAGGTCGGACTCGAACCGACACGGCCTTGCGACCTCGGGATTTTAAGTCCCGTGCGTCTACCAATTCCGCCACTCGGGCATCAGGTGACAGGGCTGATTATGCCACAGCATAAGCCCCTGCAAGCCTCTCGAAAAAGAGAAGCTTCACAAAGGTTTATCAAATAATTAAAGTTCTGTCAATGATAGTCGATAAATAATAATAACAGGTTGAAGGTTTTAGGATTAAATTCAGTAATTATCTTAAGTAATTCCCTGAACTAAACGGAAAATATAGCGAATTTAACTTAGAAAACTTGACAATTAAAACTTCGTTGATATAATTGGGTAGAAAAAACGCCAAAGGGGGTGACTCCTTCAGTTTTTTTTGCCTCAGGGATTTAGCTGTCCCTTTTTACTTTGTTGATTTTGAGTCGGATATTTATTCAAAAAAAAGGAGGTTGTATGAGTAAAAAGTTGTTGCTTAGTGTCGTGGCAGTATTCTTCTTCATGTCCATGGCGCTCTATTCCCCGCGTGAGGCTTCCGCTATTCCGGCCTTTGCGCGCCAGACCGGTATGGCATGTAATTCTTGCCATTTCCAGCACTTTCCGTCACTTAATGCCTTTGGCAGAGCTTTTAAAGCCGGCGGCTACACACAGATTGGCGGGCAGAGCCTTGTAGAAGGCGAGCACCTTTCAATTCCCGTAACACTTAACGCTTCACTTGTAACAAAGATCAGGTATCAGAAGAGAAATGGTTCAACCACGACAGGCGATGCCGGCGAGCTTAACAAAGGCCAGCTCCAGTTCCCTGATGAGGCAGCATTTCTCATCGGCGGACGCGCAGGCGAGCATGTAGGTTTCCTCCTCGAAGCTTCACTTAAGGACGGAGACCCGCTCTTCACCTCTTTCAAAATGCCTATTACATTTGATGTACACGGCGTAAACTTAAGCGCAATACCGTTCTTAACAGATTCAGCAGGCGCTTCTTACGGTTTTGAAACCTTCAACACAGGCGCTTTAAGGATGGCTCGTCCTTTTGAGCACAGGACACAGACCTCAGCCCAGCAGTACATCGGCACTGATGGTAAGGCAACAGGTCTTGCTCTCGTAGCTTCACACAGCATGGGCTTTGTAAACTACACCCCTTTTGTGCGTGAGCATCCCTCATCAGGCACAAACGGCAATACAGTTGCAGCCGGCCCGTACCTCAACTACTTCAGGGGCGCAGTAACACCTACAGTAGCAGGCTGGGACCTCGGCGCAGGTTTCCAGGTATGGAATGGAACATCAAAGAGCATCGTTGACGCTTCAGGCGTAGTAAGGGAGCATGCTGATGCTTGGGCGCTTGACGCACAGGCTCAGGGCGAAGTAGCCGGTCTTCCTTTAGGCCTCTACGCAACATATGCCGTAGCCAAGAAATCAGAAGCAGGTAAAGTAGCTAACGTCTACAATACAAACACTTTTGATGACAAGACAGCCTGGACACTTACAGGCGAGCTTGGCGTAATCCCCCACAGGCTTACAGTAGGCGCAGCTTATCGCGGCGGCCACACAGGCGCTTCATCAAACGATTCAGACAACGCCACAACATTGGCTTTTGTGTATGAAGCTGCTCAGAATGTCGAGTTCCAGCTTAACCACTCATGGCTGACCGGCGATGTCCCGTCAACAACATCAGGTAAGAACCTTACAACCCTCATGCTCTTCGCAGCATTCTAAGGGAGTAAGTTTTAATCAAATCGAAGGGAGGGCATTAGTTTGCCCTCCCTTTTTTTGTATATACAAGAAAAGGGGCAGAGATGAAAATAAAGGATTTATTCAGGCCGGATTATTTTAAAAAAGCATTAAGCTCTCTTACCTTTATAGTGTTATCCGTCTTTCTGTTGTCAGGCTGTTCCGCACCGTTGAAGATAAACTATAATCCCAAGTCAATTGCTCCATCCCTCAAGACAAAAGTCCCTATAACAGTTCACATTAAAGACATAAAAGACGGAAGAGCTGTTAAAGGCGAGAGGACGATCGGCAGGATTAACGCCAATGTGGCTGATATTAACAGCACCACTCTCAAGCTTGAGGACAGCGTGCCTGAGATAGTCACAAACGCCTTTGTAAAGGAATTTACTGAGGCAGGCTATGCCGTAAGGACTGGAAATAATATTGCAGATGATACGGACTTTATTGTAAGCGGAGAAGTTAAGAACTTCAGCCTCGATATCGGGGCAAGGGACAAGATAAATATAGAAGTGGCAACAGAGGTTATTGAGAAAGAGACAGGCAAGGTCCTTTGGGCAGGCACAGGGGTTGAGAAGGCTGAAAGGTTTGCCGGAGTAATGGGCAACACAAGGGCTACCATCTCAAATAATATTTCCGTCTCCCTTGCCAAGGTCATAAGGAATGTGATTAATGAAGTAACACCCAGGATTGCTAATACAAAAGCGGCTTACGCACCGAAGGTAGCTGAGCCGATTTCACAAAGCATTGAGCCTCTTGAGGCTGCGCCGCCTTCAGATGACATTATCCCTGCTCCGGAAGGCACAGGCAGGGTAGTCATCAACACAACACCTGAGAGGTCAAAGGTCTATGTGGGCGATATCTACTACGGTCTTACGCCCCTTACCCTTGATATAGACCCTGGCGTATATGAGTTCACCATTAAGCAGAAGGGCTTCAAACAGGGGAAAGAGAAGGTATCTGTCAGAAAAGGCCAGTTCACCGAACTTGAGGTGAGCCTCGATAAAGAATAGTCTTTGGAAGAGTGTTTTTAAACCCCCCTCAGCCGAAAGGTGAGGGGGGTTTTTTCTTGGATAGAGGAGACAGCTCAGGCGGCCTTTTCCCATACCCGGCTGTCTATCGCCTGCTCAATGTATTTAAGGTGGCGCTGCTCGTCTCTGAAGTTCTTTTCAATAAGCTCTTTTGTCAGGGCCGGAAAATCGATGTTTCTTGCCTCTCCGTAACGCTTGTTTGTCATATTCTCGCCGCTTCTTAAAGCCTTAAGAGCGCCTTCAATCCCTGTCAAGCTCCGTACCTTTGTGAATGCGTCAAGCACATAACCCCTGAAATCTTTTGAGAATTTCGGAGGCTCATCACCGAGTTTTCTGATAGATTCGGAAAGCTCGTTTATATGCCGCTCGTGGTCACCTCTGAAGCTTTCGATTTGTTTTTTTACATCAGGCGCATCTATATGGCGCAGGCTCTCATTATAGGCATGGACAGCGTCTATATCGAGCTGGCATAACGACTTCAGCTCCTTAAGAATATCCCTGTCTTCCATAAAATTCCTCCTTTATTTGTGTCGTACTTTAATATAAGCCTTCTTTGGAACAACAAAGGGGAGATATATAAAGTATAAGGAGAAAGCAGAGTACATTCAACAAAGCTTTTGAAAAACATAGGGGGGGGGAATGGCGGAAGGGGGAGGGAGTCGGTCTCCGCTCGTCGGCTTCCTGCCTCCTCGCTCTGACCCCGGTCTTATTCTTTCGGCTTCATCCTGAAGCCTCATCCTCCCGGCTGGTCGGCGAATAAGACCCTTCGACCCTCTGAATGGGCTACAAGTCTGAATATTTGGCGGAAGGGGGAGGGAGTCGAACCCACCAATCCCCTTGACGGCGACAGACAGGTTTTGAAGACCTGCAGGGCCACCGGGCCCTGTCCCCTTCCATTGAGTATTGTATTGGAAAACCGCTGAGTTTCAAGCATAAAAAAAGGGCTATATTTTCATATAGCCCTTTTTGAAGTTTTTAACAGGCAGTTATCGGACAGCTTTTTTCCAATCCGCCGACCTTCCGAATTTTCAGCCCCTAAGTCTCACCTCCCGGCTAAACCTTCAAGACTGTTTTTGCCAGTCCTGCGGGCTGATTATCCTTCAGGCCTCCTTAAGTGGTTTGCACGCACTCTGCGGATGGGCGTTCACGCACTCAGGCGTTAGTCCAATCTCAAGCCTGTTAAATTGCCAATGAGTTAATAGCCTTTACTTATATTATATCACAAAGGATATTTCCTTCAAGGGGTCAAAAAATATGGGTTTTTAGAGGATTTTATACGAAAAAGGAAAGGGTTTACCAGACTTTAGGAGAAGAGGAGCCTGTTCACAAAGCGGTTGCCCAAAATGGACGGTTTAGGCTTCCGGCATCGCTCGAAAGCGGTCGGCTTGCACACCCCGGTCCTGAAGGGCACCAAGAGATAACCTCAACTGAAACTCATCTCCCACAATCCGATAAGCCCTTTTGCCTGGTAGCGGTCAAGGCTTTTCAGACCTTAAGAAATCTGCAGGATATGCCAGAGATTTGGAGAAGAGACCTTTTAACCAAGTGGCAGCTCAAGAGAACGGTTAAGGCTTCCGACATCGCCCGAAGACGGCCGGCTTGCTCACCCCGTTCCGGGAGAGCCCCTAGCAAATCCTCAATTGAAGTTCATCTCCATCTAGTCCGGCATATCCTTTAATATTATATTACTCCTATTGGAGGTTGTTGTCAAATCGGCTGGCCTGTTTGCGGCGGCCTGGTTTTCCATCTCCTGTGAACCCAGAACCACTGCTCAGGATGCTTTCTTACAATGTCTTCGATGGCCTTTGTGCATCTTGCCGTGTTCTCAAGCGCATCTCGCTCCCTGTCCCCTGTAAAAGTGAGTTCAAGTTCTTTTTGTATCTCAAGCCTGTAGCCGCTTCCGTGACGGATGATAAAGGCAGGGACAACAGCCGCGCCCGTAGTAGCGGCCAAAAGTGCAGGCCCTTTATTGGTACAGGCAGGCACTGAGAAGAAGTCCACGAAAACGCCTTCGGCCAAGGCGACATTCTGGTCAAGAAGTATGGTAACTATTCCGTTGTCCGCAAGCCGCCTCATGAGTTTTCTCATTGCCCTGTTCTTGGAGATGATGACATTGCCTGAACGAGTCCTGACCCATTTGACGAATTGTTCCAGTACCGGGCTGTCGAGCTCTCTGGCCACTACATCGAGCTTAAACCCGATATGTCCGAAAGACGCTCCGAAAAGCTCCCAGTTGCCGAAGTGCCCTGTGCAGAGGATGACGCCCTTTTTCTTCTCAAGCGCCTTGGCGAGGTTCTCCGTTCCATGCACCTTGACCAATTTAATGAAACTCTTCTGATTCAGCCAAGGTATCCTTGTGAACTCGAAAAACATTTTGGCAAGATTCACAAAGACCTTTTGAGCGATCTCCTGCTTTTTCTCCTGAGTAAGCTCATCCCTGTATGCCCTGTCAATGTTGTCGAGTGTTATCTTTCTCCTCTTTTTGTCGTACTTATATATAAGCCTGCCGAAGACCCTGCCCAATATATGGACAAGTCCCAACGGCATATGGCCGAGCAGAAATGAGATTATCTTAAGGAGAGAGAACATCAGCGCGCCCCCTTGATAACAGGGGTAAGAAGGTTTTTAAAAAGTCCTCTGTCGCTTATATCGACATCTATGGCGAGCGCGTATAAAGGCAGGTCTGTCAAGCTCTTCAGTTTCACAATGTCTTTCTCTGTTGTCAGTACCATATCCGCATCGGCTGATAGATTTTTGATTTTGGAAAAGTCTGCTTCCGTATAAGCGTGATGGTCGGGAAAACTAATCCTCTCCAGTATCTTTGCGCCAAGCGATTCAATGCTTTTGAAAAAAGATTCAGGGTTTGCAACCCCGGCGAATGCGCAAACCTTTTTGCCTTTTAAAAATGCCGCCGGCCTTTGATGGCCTTGTCTTTCGTACAGACGCTCAGGCTTATAACTAAAGCCCACTATAGGCAATTTGTACTTATTTACAATTTCTCTGGCACTTGACTGAAGGTTGCTGCCCTTAACCATTAGCATATCCGCGCGCATCAGGCCGCCAAGAGGCTCCCTTAAAATCCCGCGCGGAAGCAGGAACTGATTGCCGAAGCCCTGAGCCCCATCTATAAGGACGATATTAAAGTCCCTTTTAAGCCTGATGTGCTGAAATCCGTCATCAAGGATTATAAAGTCAGGTGAAAATTTTTCAATCGCAAATCGACCGCTCTCAACACGGTCAGCCCCTACAATTACAGGCACGCCCTTGAGCCTCAAAGCCATGAGATAAGGCTCATCGCCTGCCTCAAGCGGGCTGAGAAGAATCTTCTCTCCGTCTGTTACGACAGCCGTTCCCTTATTTGTACCTTTGTATCCTCTGCTTAGAATTACAACTCTTTTTCCGCATCTTTGGAGATACTCGGCAAGGTATATTGTAACAGGAGTCTTGCCTGTTCCGCCTACCGTGATATTGCCCACAGAGATTACCCTGCAGCCAAGTGAATATGATTTTAAAACTCCGTTCCTGTATAGGTTGGCGCGCAGGCTTGAAATGCCGCCGTACAGAAGAGAGAGGGGATAGAGGGCAATATGCGCACCAACGCTTATCTTTTGCTCGTGTATCAGCCCCTCTATTTTTTCTCTGAGTCCCATCTATCCCTTCCGCAGTTGTTTTTCTATTACTTCAACGGTCTTTATTGCCGCGCCTCTGTTTGCCTCGACAACCGCTTTCGCGCTCGCTCCCTTTTTTACCATCACGGCCTCATCACTGAAAAGCGACTTAAGCGCTGCTGCAAGCTCGAATTGGTCTGCTACCCTTATGCCGCCTCCTTCTGCCTCAAGCATCTGCGCCATGTTCATATATGTTGTAAGGTGCTTGCCGTATATAACAGGCTTTCCGAAAAAAGCAGGCTCAAGCAGGTTGTGTCCTCCAATTCCGGGCACAAGGCTTCCGCCTACAAGGGCAACGGAGGCAAATGAGAATACGGTCATAAGCTCTCCGACAGTATCGAGCATCACTACTTCTCCGCTGCCGCCTGATGAGCGTTTTGAATACGAAAGCCCCGACTTTTTTATGAGAGCCTCTACCTCTGAAAATCTCTCAGGGTGCCTTGGCGCAAGGATTAGCTTGGCATCGTTTTTTTCTTTTTTTAATTCCTTGAAGGCGTTAAGTATTATCTCTTCCTCGCCCGCGTGCGTGCTTCCCGCTACAAGCACCTTGTCATCAGGTTTGATGCCGATAGCCTTTCGCAGTGCATCAAGGTAGGAGGCATCTACCGCAGGAGGCTTGACCTCGAATTTAAGGTTGCCAACCACCTTGGCATTCTCAGGCTTTACCCCGACACGCATAGCCTTTTTATGGTCTTCGGCAGTCCTTGCGCAGAAAGAGCTAATTGAGCCGAATATATCGCCAAAGAAGAATTTGAATTTCAGAAATCTCTTGAACGAACGGTCAGAGATAGTGCCGTTTGAGATTATAACAGGGATTCCTGAGCTGCTTAATATCCTGATGGCATTGGGCCATATCTCTTTTTCAACAACGACAAAAGCTTTTGGATTGGTATACCTCGCTACGCTCCTTATCACCCATGACAAATCAAAGGGGAAGTAGATGAGTGAATCTATAATGCCTGCGCCCTCTTTTTCAGCTACCCGGTTGCCTGTCTGCGTAACGGTAGAGAAGAGGATTTTAATATCGGGGTTTTTTTGCCTGAATAGCTTCAGTACAGGCAGTATCGCCTTTGTTTCGCCTACTGAGACAGCATGGACCCAGATAACGGCTGAGCCTTTGAGTTTTTGAAGTTTTTCATTGCTGATGAATCCGAACCGCTCAGGGATGCCCTCCCTGTACTTGCGCGCGGTAATCATCTTAAAGATAAACCAGGGGAAGAAGAGGACTACAAATATATGGAGGAGAATGTCATAAATGGCATATTTCATTACAGAAGGTATTTGCTTTATATGGGTTAAAAAGATTGAACTGCATTAGAATCAAGCCTTATGAGAAGTACTCATCAGCTTTCTTTGTGATATCGGTAAGCCTTTTTTCAAGCTCTGCCCTGCTCTCTTCCATTTCTTCGGGCGTCATGTCGCTTTTGAGTATTATCGGCTCACCGGCAATGAACACGCCCCTTGAGAACGGGTAGGGAACTATAAAGCCATCCCAACTGCCAAATGTTTTTTTTTTGAGGCATTAAAAGTAATAGGGACAATGGGCAGCCCCGTTGCCTTGGCAATCTGTATGGCCCCCATCTGCACCTTCCACTTCGGCCCCTTTGGGCCATCCGGTGTTATGGCGAGGTCGTTGCCCTGCTGCGCGGCCCTTAGTAAGCCTTTTATCCCGGCAAACCAGCCCCTTGTCGTAGAGCCCCTGACCGAGTCCATACCAAAGCCCTGAATGGTCCTTGCGATAAGCTCGCCGTCCTTGCTCTGGCTTACCAGTATCGATATCTTTTTGCCGAGATAGCAGTAAGGCATCATCAGAAGCCTTCCATGCCAGAATGCGATGATGACCTTTTTGCCGTCGCTCACAAGGCTGCGGTACGGGCTGTAATTGACATAAGTAAGCCGCATGGTGAGCCTTATAAGCCTGATAATAAGGTGCGCCAAAGCAGGCACAACGGCAATGGTAAGTTTATCTTTAAGCTTCATTTCCATGAAGTGCAATTTAACCTATTTGAGCGAATTTTACAACTTAAGTGTTGAACTGCATGGCATAGAGGCGGGAGTATTCACCGCTTGCGGCGAGTAGCTCATCGTGCTTGCCCATCTCTTTTATGTTGCCGCCTCCAAGGACGATGATGCGGTCGGCGTTCCTCACTGTAGAGAGCCTGTGTGCAATTACGAATGTCGTGCGGCCTTCCATGAGGTTTGCCAATGCCTTCTGCACCTCATGCTCTGATTCGGCGTCAAGGGCGGATGTAGCCTCATCAAGGATAAGTATCGGGGCGTTTTTCAGTATGGCGCGCGCTATGGAGAGCCTCTGCCGTTCTCCGCCTGAAAGCCTTACTCCGCCTTCTCCGATGATTGTATCATAGCCCTGCGGAAGCCTTGAGATGTAGTCGTGCGCGTTGGCAGCCTTTGCCGCCTTAATTATCTCTTCATCGCTGACCAGCATGTCCCCGTAGGCGATGTTGTGTTTTACCGTATCGTTAAAAAGTATTATCTGCTGAGATACTATCGCTATCTGCGACCTTAAGGAGTGGAGCGTAAGGTCTTTGATATCTTTTCCGTCAATGAGGATAGAGCCGCCTGTAACATCGTAAAACCTTGGTATGAGGTTTACGAATGTGGTCTTGCCCGCGCCGCTGCTTCCGACTATGGCAAGTATCTCGCCTTTCCTTACATTAAGGTCAAGGTCTTTAAGCACCCAGTTCTCGCCGTAATTGAAAGATACCTTTCTGAATTCAATTGCATCGTTTACGCCGTTAATGGTGAGCGCGCCCTGTTTCTTTTCTACTTCGCTGTCCCTGTCCATTACCTCGAATACTCTCTGGGCTGCTGAAAGGCCCTGCTGGATGTTGAGGTTGACGCCGTTTAACGCCTTGATAGGCTGGTAGAACATGATTACTGATGCAAAGAACGAGATGAATGCCTCGGGCTGCAATGTGCCCTGGCTTATCCTGTAAGCTGCAAACCAGATCGTGACCGCAAAGCCTACAGAGCCGAGCGTTTCCATAAGCGGAGAGGAGAGGGAGCGCACCATTATTGTCTTTATCTGGTTCTGCGTGAACCTCTCATTTTCTTCCTGGAAGCGTTTTGATTCGTAGTTCTCCATGCAGAACGCCTTTACTATCCTGATGCCTGCTATCGCCTCATGGAGAAGCGCTGTCATCATGCCCATTGTGACCTGCCCCTGGGTAGAGACCTTCTTCATCCTCTTTCCAAGTTTCCTCATGGGATAGACTGATAAGGGCAGCGCGATTGAGGCAGCCAACGCAAGCTTCCAGTCAAGGCTTATGATGACGCCCGCAAGGACGACGATTGTGAGCGACTGTTTAAGAACCGTTGAAATCGCGTCTGAAGTTGAGGACTGAAGCAGGTTCACATCATTGGTAAGCCTTGAGATGAGAACCCCGGTGGGTGTTGAGCTGAAATAATTTATAGGCAGGGTAAGTATGTGGTCATAAAGCTTTTTGCGTATGTCGCGCACTACACCCTGGCCCACAAAGCCCATGAAGTATGACTGGCCGTAGGAACTGACGCCCTTTACAATCGCTACCACCATAATGGCAAGGGGGATTCCTATGAGCATATGCTCTTTAGGGATTGTAAAAAGGTTGAAGGGAACTATGTTTATCCCTGCCTGCGCATCCTTGGAAAAAAGGAACTTCATTACAGGCCCGATAAGATAGGCCATTGCGCCGTTTGACAGGGCAAAGCCCACCATGCAGACAAAAGCCATCATGAACTGGAACTTGTACGGCGGAAGTAATTTGAGTATCCTTGAGTAAGTTTTCATATTTTAAATTGAACGGTTCGCCTATTTGTTTGTACGCTTCTGCGATATTACTTTATTAATAGCGGCTGCGGCCCTGTTTGCGGCGCCTGCCCCGCCAAGCGTCTTTTTAATCCGTTTGTAGTCCTTTATCATGGCGTCTTTTTTCTTTTTGTCCCTTAGTATTTCAAGGAGTTCTTTTGCCATGTTCTCCGGGGTTGCCTCGCTTTGTATAAGCTCAGGCACCGCTTTTTTCCCTGCTACGATGTTTGGCAGCCCTGCGTACTTTAAGTCAATCAAGAGCTTTGCAACACCGAAGGATATCGATGACATCTTATAGATTATCACCATCGGAGTGCCTATAAGCGCTGTTTCAAGCGTAGCAGTCCCTGATGTGACAATGGAGGCATCCGAAGCTCTGAGGGCCGTATACATCTGGCCCCGAACAACCTTTAAATCAATGGAAGAGTCTTTTAAAAACTCATTTATCAAAGAATCATCTATACTGTTTGCCGCCGGAAGCAGGAAAACAGGTTTATTTTCGCCAAGCTCTTTTGTAATTATGCCGCTTGCGGTAAGCATAGGTGCAAGGAGGCGTTTAATCTCTCCTGTACGGCTTCCCGGCAGAAGAGAGATGACAATCTTATCCTGAGGTATGTAGAGCTTCTCCCTTGCTTGCCTCATCGTAAGATCGCAGTTCGCGATATCCGCAAGCGGATGCCCCACATACTCTACATCTACGCCCTTTGCCTTGTATAAAGCCTCTTCAAACGGAAAGACCACAAGCATCTTATCCACAAGGGCTGCAATCTTATTTATCCTTTTCTTTCTCCATGCCCATACCTGCGGGCTTATGTAGTAGATTATCGGTATGCCGAGCTTTTTTACATCCTTTGCGAACCTTAGGTTGAAATCAGGGAAATCAATCAATACGACCGCATCGAAGTTTCCGCCCTCAAGCATGGCCTTAAGGTCTTTAAACCTCTTAAGTATTGTCGGGAGCTTCTCAAGCACCTCGACAATACCGACCACTGAGACTTCCTTGGAGTCAGGCCCTGTAAGGCCGGCCTCTTTCATCCTGCGCCCGCCCATGCCTGCCACCTTGACTTCGGGGGCTATCTTTTTAAGGGCAGCTATGAGAGAAGCTCCGTGAAGGTCTCCTGATTCCTCGCCGCTTACTATGAAAATATTATTCATTCACCAATTGGGCCTTTTGGCCTTTTTCTTTCGGCAACAGGACTATCAATTCCGGGGATTAGGCCTGGATCGGAATAGCTGTAGCGGGACCTTAAATGAAAAAACTGCGAGCTGGTTCAGCAGACGGTATTCCTTGAAAACCTGCTCGCTGACGCGTGCATGGCCTCCTGAATCCTCTGGGCTACCTCAAGCGCCTTTTTGCCGTCAATTCCTGATACCGGCGGGGTTGACCTCGTAACGGAACAATTAAGGAACGCCTTAAGCTCCTCTAAAAGAGAGTCCCTCTTCGCAAGTTCAGGGACCTCATCGGATAGAGTTGCGTACGCTCCATTAGCGCCGGGCACTATCTTTGATATGAAGAGCTGCTGGCCGATATAGTCGACATTCATGCAGGCGTCAGGCTGGAAAATATTTAATTTCCTGACCCTCTCCTTTGCAGCGCGGTTTGCGTTTATGTTGGCAATGCAGCCGTTTTTGAATGTGAGCCTTGCGTTGGCGATATCTTCCTTATCGGAAATTATCCTCATGCCCACGGCCTCGACTGATTCGACCTCTGATTTGACGAGGCTTAAGATAATATCTATGTCGTGAATCATCAGGTCAAGCACCACATCCACATCGATGCTCCTGTTGGGGAAGGGCGACTGCCTGAAGGCTTCGATATATACCGGGTCTTTTATCTTTCCTTCCAGCGCGGCTATCGCGGCATTGAACCGCTCAAGATGGCCGACCTGCAGCACTGCCTTGCTCTGCTCTGCTTGTCTTACAAGCTTTTCAGCTTCGTCCATATTTACGGCAATGGGCTTTTCCATAAGCACATCAACGCCTTTTGAAAGGAACTCAAGGCCGATTTTACAATGGCTCTCAGTTGGCGTGACTATGCTCACGGCATCTACCTTGCCGAAAAAATCCTTATAGTCCGGGTAGGCTGTCGTTTTAGTAAGGGCGGCTATCTCCTTTGCCCGCCCGAAGTTCATGTCAGTAACGCCTACAAGCTCGGCTTCCTCTATCATGGCGTACTTCTCGGCGTGGATCTTGCCGAGATAGCCGACACCGATGACGGCTACTCTACTCTTCTTCCTGCTGTTCACTCTTTCTCCTCGTTCTGACCCTTGCGATGCCTCTCTTAGAGCCTTTTATGAAATCAATAAACCTTTTTGCGTGCGTTGAGCCGGGAAGTTCTTTTTCAAGCGTTTCAAACGCCTCATTGAGCCTGAGAGACGACCTGAAGATGATATTATATGATGTTTTAATTTCATCGAGCTCTTCTTTTGAAAAGCCCTGCCTTCTTAAGCCGACCGTATTGAGCCTGTAGAGCTTTGCCCTGTTGCCCACGGCCATTACATACGGCGGAATGTCCTTGCTTACGGCTGAAGCGCCTCCGATTATGCAGTACGCGCCAATCCTTACATGCTGGTGTATGGCGACAAGGCCGCCGACGATCGCGTTATTATCTATCGTGACATGGCCGCCGAGAGTGGCGGAGTTTGCCATTATGATATTATTTCCAAGATTGCAGTCATGGGCAATGTGGACATAGTTCATGAAAAGGTTGTTGCTGCCGCAAATTGTCTTATACTGGTCTTTTGTTGTTGCCCTGTGTATGGTTACGAATTCCCTGATAGTGTTGTTATCCCCTATTATTACATCCGTGCGTTCGCCCTTGTACCCGAGGTCCTGCGGAGGAGTTCCGATTGAGACGAACTGGAATATGTTGCAGCGGTTTCCTATTGAGGTCCATTTGTCAATGACCACATGGGAGCCTATCTTTGTATCCTTGCCTATCTTTACATCCTCGCCTATTACTGAAAAAGGCCCTATCTCAACGCCGGAATCAAGCTCCGCCGTGGGGTGGACAAAGGCAGTGGGGTCTATCTTTACCTCTTTGATGCTCTCAACGGTCTTGCTCATGAAATTATAACCTCATCTTAAAATTTCCTCCTGAGTAAAGGAGGCAATTACAAAAAACTATCTGTCCATAATTGTTGCCATGAGGTCGGCCTCAGCAACAAGGTTGCCATCTACAAAGGCCTCGCCCTTGAATGCCCAGATGGTGCCCCTGCATTTAGTAACATTAAGTACAAGGTCAAGCCTGTCGCCCGGAAGTACAGGTTTCCTGAATCGGGCATTATCGATTCCCATAAAATATACGACCTTATTCTGCACTGAAGCTGATTTGAAGGCAAGTACGCCTCCGACCTGCGCCATTGCTTCGATTATGAGAACACCCGGCATAATAGGGTGCCCGGGAAAGTGGCCGAGAAAGAACGGCTCGTTTATTGTAACATTTTTATAGCCTTTTGCGGACTTGCCTGTTTCCATCTCAACTATCCTGTCAACAAGAAGGAACGGGTAGCGGTGCGGAAGAATATTGAGAATTTCGTTAATGTCTATCATTGGGCCTCCTTTGGACGATATGGCTTTCTGAGTGGAGCGTTCAGCCGTTACATCTTTTTCCATTATCCACCTGCGTTGGATTTTTTAATGTGCTTTGGTTTTTTCCAATTCCGCGATACGCTTTTCAAGCTCCAGGAGCTTTTTCTTAAGCTCAGGGAGCTTTGCGGCAACAGCCTGTGATTTAAGCCATTCGGTATGAGGCTGGACCGGTATGCCGGAATAAACGCCCTTTGACGCAATGTTTCCTATAACGCCGGATTTGGCGCCTATCATCACATCATCCGCTATTTCAATGTGCCCGACAACTCCTACCTGTCCGCCGAGCATTACCCTGTTTCCTATTTTAGTGCTGCCCGCTATGCCTGCCTGCGCCACGAGGACCGAATTCTCACCGACCTGGACATTATGCGCGACCTGCACCAGATTGTCTATTTTTGTGCCCCTGCCAATGACCGTCTCCCCGATTGCAGCCCTGTCTATAGTGACGCACGCGCCGACTTCGACATCATCATTGATCCTGACAATGCCCCGCTGGGGGATTTTCTTAAGCCCTGTTTTTGTCTGGGCGTATCCGAACCCGTCGCTCCCGACTACGGCATTGCAATGGATGATGACCCTGTTGCCTATGATGCAGCCTTCCCTTACGGCAACGCCTGAATAAAGTATGCAGTCGTCTCCGACCTTTGCGCCGCGCCCTACATATACATTCGGGAAGATTACAGTCCTTTCGCCGATTTCCGCGCCTTCCTCTATTACGGAGAACGGCTGGATGGAGGCGTCTTTTCCGATTACTGCGCCGGTATGCACTAAGGCCTCTGGGTGGATGCCGGCGGGAGGCATTATCTGCGGCCTGAGTACATCAACAACAGCTGCAAATGCGAGCTGAGGGTCTTTGACCACAAGCAGGTTCAGGCCCTCAGCGCCTTTTTCGTCGCTTACAATTACAGCGGAGGCCTTTGTATCTTTAAGGAGCTTAAGATATTTTTTGTCGCTTACGAAAGTAATATCGCCTGCTCCTGCACCGTCTATTTGCGCAACATCTTTGATAAGGACAGAACTGTCCCCAATGACATTGCCGCCTACAAGGGCGGCAAGCTCTCCAAGGGTTCTGGCTTCAGGCATAGATTATTTCTTACCCTTTTTGTTGTATGTTTTGATAACTTCGTCTGTCAGATCAGAATCAGCAGGGGCATAAAGAAGGCCGCCAACCGATTTTTCGAATACATAGGTGTAGCCTTTTTTCTTTGCTATCTCTTCAACTACATCCCTTAAGTCCTCTATTATGCGGGCCTCAGTATCCTGCTTCCTCTTGTTGAGCTGCTCGCCGTAGTCCATGAACTTTTTCTGAAAATCCTGTGACTTTGTCCTGAATTCCTTTTCCTTCGCGTCCCTTGTCTCTTTGTTCCAGACATTGGCCTTCTTATCAAGCTCGTCCTTCATCTTTTTGAGGTCTTCCTGCTTGGCGTTAAGCTCGTTCTCAAGCTTCTGCGCCTCATCCTTAAGGTTGTCCTTTGCCTTTATGCCTGCTTCGCACTCATTGAGCGCCTTCTGCAGGTTCGCGTAGCCGATCTTTATATCAGCAGATTTCGCGGGTGCGGCAAAAAGCATAAATACTAAAAAGACAAGCCCGAATATTTTCATCTTTCTCATTTTCTCTCCATACTCCTTTGGTGTTAATTTCCCGCCTAATGCGGGGTATTTTTTAAAAATGCCTTTATCAGAACGCAGAGCCGATGGCGAACTCGAATTGTGAATCAGACTCTCCGGCCTTTGGGTCAAGATTAAAGCCCATCTCAAGCCTCAAAGGCCCAAGGGGCGAGAACCATCTGATGCCGAAGCCTGCGCCTGCCTTAAACCTTTCAAAGTCTATCTTTCCTTTGTAGGAATTTCCTACGTCAACAAATAGAAGGCCTTTGATGTTCTGTTCAGGGAAAAGCGGGAACAGGAACTCGGTATTTACAACCATCATTGTATTGCCGCCGATAAGGTCCCCGGTAGCAGGGTCCTTGGGGCTTATCGTCCTTGTCTCAAACCCCCTGATGGTGTTTATGCCTCCGAGGTAATACCTTTCATAGATAGGGACTTCATGGCCCTGATATCCCTGCACATAACCTGCCGAGCCGCGCACTGAAAATGTTGTCTCCCATGGCATGGCGAAGTACTTGACCGCGTCTGCCTCGTATTTGATGAAGTAGCTGGAGCCCCCGAGGAAGCCGCCCGCAAATTCAGTGGCAATGTTTACAACATGGCCTTCGGTAGGGAAGAAGGCGTCATCACGGGTGTCTCTTCTTATCTGCGCCCTTATGCTGCTCTCAGTGCTTGTGCCTTCCTGTTCTTTTATGAATGTGGACGCGGTATCAGCCACATTTGTAATCCTTACATCTTCAAGCTTGTAAGTGAGGTATCCCTTTGTGTACCTGTCATGTATCGGGAAGCCGAACCTTATGTCGAAGCCTTTTTTGCTAAGGTTAAAGTCAGGATATTCCCTGTCTGTATTATAGATGTCAAAGCCAGCTGAAAGAGGCTTGTCAAAGAGCCAGGGCTCGGTAATTCCCAATATGTATTTAGAGCTTGAGGCGCTTACAGTTCCGGAGAGGTCGAGCTTAAGTCCTGTGCCCATGAAGTTCGACTGCGCAACGGAGGCAGTGCCTATGAGCTTGTCAACGGAGCTGTAGCCAAATCCAAGTGAGATTGACCCGGTGGGCCTTTCCTTTACATCCACATCGAGCTTTATCTTGTCAGGGGCGCTGCCCTGTGTCTGTGCTATCCTTACATCCTCGAAGTAGCCGAGCCTTCTTAAGTTATTCCTGCTCCTCTTAAGTTCTGAGGCGCCGAAAAGGTCGCCTTCGCCAAGCTCAAGCTCCCTTCTGATTACCTTATCCCTTGTCTTGAGGTTTCCCGAGATATCAATTCTTTCTATATAGACAAGCTCATTTTTCTTTGTGTCGATAGTGATGTCAATAGTCTTGCTTGCAGGGTCGACTTTTGTCACGGGCTTTATGTCTGCGTACGCATAGCCTTTATCCCCGTAAGCGTCGGTAATTGCCTCAATGCCTTTGGCAAGCTTTGTCCTGTTGAAGACCTCGCCGGACTTAAGCTTTATCTTTTCTATCAGCTCTTCTTTTGAGGTGAGTATCTCGCCCTCTACATCTATCTTTCCTACTTTGAACTGGTCGCCTTCAGAAAGGGCTATTGTGATAAAGAACCATTTCTTGTCTTCGCTCAGAAGCACTCTCTCTTCAACGATATCCGCGTTGATGAAGCCCTTGTCAAAGTACTTGCTCATTATGATGGCAATATCGTTCTGGAAAACATACTCATTGAACTTGCCTGAGCTGGTAAGGGCGGTAAAGAAACCGACCTCATTGGTGCTCATGAAGTCCTTAAGTTCCTTGTCGCTGAAGAACTTGTTGCCGATAAAGGTTATCCTCTTGACTTTAACGGCAGGGCCTTCGTCTATCTGATAGAGGATTGTCGCCTCAAGGCCGTCTGAAGTCACAACGGGCTTTACTGTTGTAAGGTAATATCCTTCCTGTGAGTAGAGGGCCTTTATCTTTTCTGCGTTCTCATTTAGAAGCACCCTGTCCAGGGCTGTGTTTTCCTTTAATGTAAGGACTTCCTTTATCTTTTCTTCCTTTACTTCCTTGTTGCCCTTGAACTCTATCTTTTTTATGAAAGGCATCTCCTTTACCCTGAAGGTAAGGATCTTGCCTGAGGCAGTATCGGAGAGGTCCGCTACGACATCATCAAAAAATCCTGTAGCGTAAATCTTCCTGACATCCTCTTTGACATCATCGGGTGAGAAAGGCTCGCCTGCCTTGACCGTAAGCTTTGAGGCGATAGCCTCGGTATCAACCCTTCTGTTGCCTGTGATGATAATTTTGTCAATCGTCCCGGACTTTACGGCAGGACGGGCGCTCAGCGCCGAGACCATCTTCTCCTGCATCGGTGCGGCTGATGCCTTAAGCTGCATAAGCATCTCTGTTTCCGATACGGAGGATTTAAAATAAAAGGCGACCGGGTTTTTATCCGTAAGGTCGATAATTCGCCAGTCTACATTGGTTGTATTTCCAAGCCTTGTGATGGAGCCGAGCACGGCGAAATCAGCCTTGACCCTTTTGGCGATTTCAAAGGCCTTTTCTTCATCGAACTTCTCAACACCCTGCTTAAGCATCAGGCTTCTTATCTCTTCAAGCCCGACTATCTCGGCATCTCTCTCATCGAGAGAGCCTGCGACCGAATCCATTATCAGCCTTCTCAAGGCGGAGATATCGGTCTTGCTGTGTATATCAAAGGGCAATACCAGCACTTTTATTCCCTGCGCCATCGCTGAAATAGGGAAAACCAGTAAAAGCAGTAAAACGATTGAACACGAACGAATAAACCTCAAAACGGCTGTTCCTTTCTGATGCTAATCTTTGGCGCTGCTTTTAAATCGGTATTGCTGAAAGTTTCCTGTCTATTCCTCTTTTATGTTTCCATCGACCATCGTTATCCTCTTTGAAAGGCGAGATGCCAGCCTCTCATTGTGGGTCACTATTGCCATGGTCGTATCTCTGTCCTTGTTTAATTCGAGCAATATCTCGAAGACCTCTTCCCCTGTTCTTGTATCAAGGTTTCCAGTAGGCTCATCAGCAAGTATCACCTCAGGGGACTGCATGATTGAGCGCACTATGGCTGTTCTCTGTTGCTCTCCTCCTGAAAGCTCTCCCGGCTTATGGTTAAGCCTTGAGCCGAGCCCTACCTCTTTTAACAGTCCTTCCGCCCTTGTCCTTGCGGCCTCAGGCTTTTCACCACCTATAAGGCACGGCAGCATTACATTTTCAAGGGCCGTGAACTCAGGCAATAAATGATGGAACTGAAAGACAAAGCCTATGAACCTGTTCCTGAAAGAGGCAAGTTTTTTGTCGTCATATTTGAATATGGACTCACCCTTATACAGAACCTCTCCCTCTGTAGGGCGGTCAAGCGCGCCCATGATATTAAGGAGGGTTGACTTGCCCACGCCCGAAGCTCCGACAATGGCTAATGTCTCGCCCTTTTTTATGGTAAGGTCGATGCCCCTTAGGACCTCGACCTTTTTTTGCGTATTGCCGTATGTCTTATATAGGCGTTTTATCCTTATAAGTTCCACTTGCTATATTAAAACCCCCGCGTGTTCGCGCGCTTTTACGATATCGACCACACGCTCCTTTATTACCCGCTCAAGGACTCCCTTTACCTGCGGGTATTTTTCCAAAATGTCTTTTATCATCGGCCTTGAGAATACTACCAGCTCAACATCTGTGGAAGCGGTGACTGTTGCCATCCTCGGCCTGTTCGTGGCAAGGGCTATCTCACCGAAAAAATCCCCTGCCTCAAGCCCGGTAAGGTTAAGAGTGCCGCCTTTTTTGTCTGAGGCAGTTACCGAGACAGAACCCTGTTTGATAAGGTACATTGTATCTCCCTTATCGCCCTCGCTCATTATTACAGAACCTGCCGTAAATTTGACTGAACTGAGCCTTGAGATTATCTCTTTCCTGTCAGCTTCGGTCATGAACCTGAATACTTCAGAGAGCGCCATGAGCTTGTCAACGATGCGCTCCTTGTAAAAATCAAATAGTACCTGCTCAACCCTGCCGTGTTTGGATATGATCTCGTTCAGGTCGTTTTTCGTAAGCTCGAGTATAGTTGAGCTTACGCCAGCCTTTATATCTGTCGTCCTCTTTGAGTTGAGGAAAAAACCGAACTCCCCGAATATCGAACCTTCCTTAAGTCTTGAAAGGATGACCCGGGATGAGTCCTGCGCCCGGCCGATTACCTCTACTTCCCCTTCGGCCACTATGAATATCGAATTGCCGCTGTCACCCTCATGAAAGAGATATTCGCCAGAGGGCAGGCTCCTTGACCTGACCTTTTTTATTACATCAAGGAACTCCTCTTCCCTGAAATCAGAGAACAGAGGCGTCCTTGGCAGGTGTTTATTGTTAATTAGTTCCGAGGCCTGTGTTCCAGCCCCCGGAGTTTTGTTCTTTTCAAAAGCCGGACTGCCCGCCTGCCTGCCGTAGAGCCCGGCAAGCTTTTCCTGAGCGTCCTGCCGTGACGGGTCAATATTGGTTATCATCTTACATACTGCTATTGCCTTGATAATAAAACCGAGCTTCACGAAGCTCTCTGAGGCCTCGTTGTAATATCCGATGGCTGTTTCGGTCTCATCCATCTTTCTTGCTATGTCGCCAAGCCTGAGAAAAATCCTCGGGTCTTTTTCGCCGTAGGATTTTATCTTTTCATAAGCAGCAAGGGCCTCACTGTATCTGCCCTTTGAAAAAAAGGCCTCTGCCCTGTCTTTCGCCGCCGCTACTATGTTAGGGTCGATTGCCATCAGGCCTCATTCATACCTGAGCCCTTCGACAGGGTCAAACCTTGAGGCCTGCCATGAAGGGTAGATTGTGGCGAGGAAACTTATGCTGATGGAGATGACCACTATGGCAAGCACTACCATTGGTTCGACCTTTGAAGGGAACTTGTCGATATAGTAAATGGACGGAGGCAGCACCTTGAAATGGAATATCCTCTCGATGAACTGGACTATGGATTCCATGTTGAGCGCGGCCAAAAGCCCGAACACTGTGCCCAGAAATGTTCCTGTCACGCCGATTATTATTCCCTCTATCATGAATATCTTCATGATGCCGCGCGATGTCGCCCCAAGGCTTTTAAGTATGGCTATGTCCTTGCCCTTCTCCATGACTACCATGATAAGCGTGCTTATGATATTTAGCGCCGCTACAAGGATGATAAGCGTAAGTATGATGAACATGGCGACCTTCTCAAGCTTGAGCGCCGAGAACAGGTTCTTGTTCATCTCCACCCATGTGCGGGTCCAGTACGAGCCCTTAAGCTGCGTCATTATGTCATCGGCAATTTTATCTGCCCCGTATATGTCAGCTATCTTCACCTCTACGCCTGTTACGGTATCCCCAAGCCTGAAGAACCTCTGCGCGTTCTCAAGGGAGATAAAGGCGAGGCTTGAGTCATATTCATACATGCCAAGCTCAAAAATGCCTGTAACCTTAAAGGGAGCCATCCTTGGTACAGGCCCCGCGGGCGTCATCGTGCCCATGGGAGAGATTACATTAATCGTATCCCCGACTTCTACCCCGATAGTCTTGGCAAGCTCTCTGCCGATTACTATTCCCGGGTTTGTGCCGTTTGCGCCAGCGTCCTGAAAAGGTATTTTCAGTCCTTCGAGGGAGCCTTCTTTGACTTTGCCCGGCAGCACTGTAGCTTCAGCGGCGGTCTTCATGTCAAGACCCCGTATTACCGCGCCTATGACGCCTCCGCTTGAGGATATCATTGCCTGGTCATAGGTAAATGGGGTAGCCCCTGTTACGCCGGGGACTTTTTTGACCTCTTCGGTTACATGGCCGTAGTCTTTCATGCCCTGCCCAAGCCCTGTTACTACCACATGGGCATTGATGCCGAGAATCTTCTCCTTGAGGTTCTCTTCAAAGCCTGTCATTACGGACAGAACTATAATGAGGGCAGTGACCCCGACCGTAATCCCAAGTATGGAGATAAAGGTGATTACGGATATAAACGTCTGCTTTCTCTTGGCTTTGAGATACCGCAGCCCTATGAAAAGTTCGTAAGACATTTCTTTCTATCCAAACTGCCCCGGAACAGGGCAATCATAACGGAGTTAAAATAACTCAGATAAATTAAAAAAACAGTAAATGCCCCGATTAATTTTTTCAAAGTTCGAATCACCTCGGGGTTCAAGCAACGCGGTGTTTTTTATTCCTTCTTAAGCTGGGGGAACAGTATCACATCCCTGATAGACGGCGAATTGGTAAGGAACATTACAAGCCTGTCAATACCGATGCCTTCGCCTGCTGTCGGGGGCATTCCGTGCTCAAGCGCCCTTACATAATCCTCATCCATCTCATGCGCCTCGGCATCTCCGGCAGCCTTTTCCTTAAGCTGGTTTTCAAACCTTTCCTTCTGGTCAACAGGGTCGTTAAGCTCTGAGAACGCGTTGGCAATCTCTTTGCCGTTTACAAGAAGCTCAAACCTGTCAACGAGGTTCGGGTCTTGTGCGTTCTTCCTTGAAAGCGGCGATACATCAAGGGGATAATGCGTTACGAAAGTCGGCTGAATGAACCTGTGCTCGGCGACTGCCTCGAATATCTCGGTGATAATCTTACCGTGGCTTAAGCCCTCAGGTATTTTAAGCCCAAGCTCTTTTGAGAACTGAAGGGCCTTGTCCTTATCCGTGAATATCTCTTCTCCGGGGTTTGAGAACTTAAGAATTGCGTCTTTTACCGTAATCCTCTGCCACGGTGCGGTAAAGTCAATCTCTTTACCCTGATACTCTATCTTTTTTGAGCCGTGAATCTTCTCCACAAGCCCGCTTATCATCTCTTCAGTCAGGTCCATCAGGTCTTCAAAGGTTGCGTAAGCCTGATAGAACTCAAGCATGGTGAACTCAGGGTTGTGCATGGTTGAGATGCCTTCGTTCCTGAAGTTCCTGTTTATCTCAAATACCCGTTCAAGCCCGCCTACGACAAGCCTTTTCAAATAAAGCTCAGGGGCTATCCTCATGTAAAGTTCCATGCCGAGGGCATTATGGTAGGTCTTGAAAGGCTTTGCCGCCGCGCCTCCGGGAATAGGCTGGAGCATGGGGGTCTCAACCTCTATAAAATCCCTTTCGCCGAGAAATTCCCTGATATGGCGGATTATCTGAGTCCTTTTCAGGAATACATCCCTGACCTCAGGGTTTACCATGATGTCTAAGTATCTCTGCCTGTATCTTGCCTCTACATCGGTAAGGCCGTGCCATTTTTCAGGCAAAGGGTGCAGGCCCTTTGCAAGGAGTCTTAATTTAAGCGCCTCGATGGTAAGCTCATTGGTGCGTGTCCTGAAGAGTATGCCTTCGATGCCGACAATGTCGCCTATGTCGCAGAGCTTGAAAAGCTTATAGCCTTCTTCGCCGAGGATGTCCTTTTTTATGTAGGCCTGTATTTTACCGGCCCTGTCCTGAATATGTATGAAAGATGCCTTGCCGAAATCCCTGATTGCCATGATGCGGCCCGCAACCGTTACCGAAATCTTTTTCTCTTCAAGCTCTTCCTTTGCGGTCTCGCCGTAATTGGAGATTATCTCTCCGCTTGTATGACTTGGCTTGAAATCATTGGGATAGGGCTCGATGCCCGCTGCCTTCAGGTTCTCAAGTTTTTGATAGCGTTGAACGAACTCCGTGCTCCTGTCTTCCACACTCAACCTCTTCCGAATTCTTTTTTTCGCTTACAATGGTTTTGAATCGTTCAGGCTGCTCTGAAAAAACAGATAAAAAACAAGCCTGAAACAGGTCCGTAAGCCTGAGACTAATGTTTAAAATTATCTTATTTAAGAACATAAAGTCAAGGAAAATACAGCGGATTTTCAGAGGGTTAAGTTGGGTAAAGGCGTCCGGAGACCTCTACTGGGGCAGGAGTTTCTCAAGAGGGCAGAATGCCTTTGAGAGTGATTGGGCAACAGAGGCGTGCGTGACCTCTCCCTTAAAGATATTTACGCCTCTGCCAATGGCGCTGTCCGCGTTTACGGCCTCTGTAAAGCCGAGCGCAGCGATTGAGGAGATATACGGAAGTGTTGCGTTTGTGAGGGCAAATGTGGAAGTCCTTGGCACAGCACCGGGCATATTGGCCACGCCGTAGTGGATAATGCCGTCAATTTCATAAGTAGGGTTTGAATGTGTGGTGGGCCTGATTGTCTCGATACAGCCGCCTTGGTCAACAGAAACATCAACGATTACCGAGCCTTTGCGCATTGTCGAGAGCATCTCTCTTTTGACGAGCCTTGGCGTCCTTGCGCCGGGGATATGCACCGCGCCTATAAGAAGGTCGCACTGCGCTACAGCCTTTTCGATGTTGAAAGAGTTTGAGAATAGGGTCTTTATCTTTGAGCCGAAGACATCATCAAGGTATCTGAAACGCTCAAGCCTTGTATCGAGCATGGTTACCTCAGCCCCAAGCCCTATTGCTATCTTTGCGGCGTTCACTCCTACTACGCCTGAGCCGATGATAGTGACATTGCCCCTTTCAACACCGGGCACGCCGCTTAAAAGAACGCCCCTGCCTCCGTATGTCTTCATCAGGTAGTGCGCGCCGACCTGCACCGCAAGCCTGCCTGCCACCTCGCTCATGGGCGTCAATATGGGCAGAGTCCTGTTATCAAGCTCAAGGGTCTCGTAGCTGATTGCCGTAACGCCTTTTTTTATAAGCTCCTCACCAAGTTCAGTATTTGCCGCAAGGTGAAAAAATGTAAATATTACAAGGCCTTCCCTGAAGAATTTGTATTCCTGGGGCCTCGGCTCCTTTACTTTTATGACCATCTCTGCCCTTGACCAGACCTCTTCAGCGCTTAGAACCTCTGCGCCTGCCTTGGCGTACTCTTCGTTTGTAATCGAGCTTCCAAGCCCTGCGCCGGTCTCGACCAATACGCTGTGGCCTGCGTCTTTAAGCGCCTTGACGCCTGAAGGGACAAGAGCGACCCTGTATTCGTTATCCTTGATTTCTTTTGGAATGCCAATGACCATATTTAAGGGAGAAACCTTCTTTCTAATTTACTGCGGAACATGCGGTAAGTAAAAAACATGAGGAATGCAATTGTGTAATTGTATCATTCGGGCAAAGCTTTATCAAGACCCCCCCTCTTGAGGGGGGTTATTCCATTACGCCTTTTCGTGAATGCTCTTTGGTGATAAGGGGCAGGACCTCTCTTTTGAGGTACGCGATATCGCTCTCAAGGCACTCTTTATCTTCTTTTCTCAAGGGATATTCGGGCAAAAGGGGCAGGTCTCTCATGTATGGCGATTTGAATATCTCGCCATTTCGCAATATAAAATCAGGGGGTATCACATCAGGCATCTTTACCCCGTTCATTATGCCCCAGGCAAGCGTCCATGCCCTTGCCACATTGCTCAAATCATATCCGCCCCCGCCGAGAGCGACCCAGGGGATATTGAAAGAACGGAACTGCTTGATTATATTCTCAAAACCGTTAGTAGTGAGGCTTAAATGGGTAATGGGGTCTGTCTCAAAGCCATCGACCCCAAGTTGAGTGACTATGATATCAGGCCTGAACGCCTCGATAAAGGGAGGGACTATCTCATTGAAACAATTGAGATAAAGCTCATCGCCTATTCCCGGAGGCAGCGGCAGGTTTATAGAGTAGCCCTTGCCGTGATTTATTCCTATATCGGTAGCAAGCCCTGTGCCCGGAAAGAGCCACTGCCCGCTTTCGTGCAAGGATATCGTGAGCACCTGGTCAGAGTCATAGAAGGCGAACTCGACCCCGTCCCCGTGGTGGGCGTCTATGTCTATGTAGGCGACCCGTTTGCCCATGTTCGCAAGGTATTTTATGGCAACGGCAGCGTCATTTATGTAGCAGAAGCCTGATGCCCTGTTTGGCATGGCATGATGGAGCCCTCCTGATATATTGAAGGCTATATCCGCACTGCCTCTCGCCACAAGCTCAGCCGCCTGCAGTGAAGCTCCAGTGCAGTAGCTTGACCAGTCAAAGACCCCGTGGAATACGGGGTTATCCCCAAAGCCGAGGCCGTGGGCAGACCCGCCCACAGGGATTATTCCCGTATTTGCCTCTTTCAATACCCTTATATATTCAGGGGTATGAAAAAGCAGCAGTTCCTCATCCCTTGCCATCCTTGCGTCAACAACAGTGGATGAGGGCAGGTCTAAAAAACCAAGTTCTTCAATGAGATCGTAAGTCAGACGAAGCCTTACGGGCTTCATGGGGTGGTCTGCGCCGTAGTGATATGAACCGAACTTCTCCGAATATAAAAAGGCAGTTTTCATTAGTACCTCGCCGCATATTCAGGATTTTACTCATATCTCAACGCCTCAATCGGGTTCATAAGCGAAGCTTTGCGCGCCGGGTAAATGCCGAAGATAAGCCCTACAAGGAGCGAGAAGAAAAAACCGAGTGATATAGAGTATAGCGTAATAATCGTCTCCCACTCGCCAAAATATGAGAGAAGATACGCCATCATCACACCGATGGCTATTCCTATGATGCCGCCCGTGACGCTTATGACAAGGGCTTCAATAAGGAACTGCCTCATTATGTCTTTTCTTCTTGCGCCTACAGCTATCCTTATGCCTATCTCCCTTGTCCTTTCAGTTACCGAGACAAGCATTATGTTCATAACTCCGATACCGCCGACAAGAAGCGATACCGCGGCAATGCCCGAGAGCAGTATCGTAAAGGTCTGAGTGGTCTTTTGCATGGTATTGATAATTTCAGAGAAGTCCCTTATTGAAAAGTCCGCCTCAAAGCCGTTTTTTATGTGGTGCCTGGCCCTCAGGAGCTTTTCTATGGAGGCCTTTACATCAGGTATCTCCTCAACAGAGTTTACCTGCACATGGATATCGCTCACAAAGTCCTGATTGAAAAGCCTTTTTTGGGAAGTCGTAATAGGCACGAATATCTGGTCGTCAGGGTCATACCATGTGGTCTGCCCCTTTGAGCCCATGACAGCTATAACGGTAAAGGTCTGCCCCTCTATCTTAATCTTTTCACCGACTGCGGGGGCATCCCCAAAAAGCTGTTCCTTTGCCGTGGTTCCGAGGGCGGCAACCCTTTTCATCAATTTTACATCAGATTCATCAAAGAAGCTGCCCTGTGCAACAGGAAAATTATTCATTTCGATAAATTCGGGGGTTATGCCTGAGACAAGGGTAGTGCCGTTCTTGTTGGCATACTTTATCTGCCCCATGCTCGATACCGAAGGGCTTAAGGACTTTATGCCGGGCACATACCTTTTAATTGCCTCTGCGTCATCTATCGTAAGGGTCTCTACTGCGCCGCTCCTGATATGACCAAGCTTGGCCGCACCCGGCCTTACCCTCAGAAGGTTTGTCCCAAACCTTGAGATGGACTCCACAACCTGCTTTTTTGCGCCTTCTCCAAGCGAAAGCATGGCAATGATAGCCCCTACGCCTATGATAATGCCAAGCATGGTAAGCGAAGTCCTGAGCTTATTTGCCAGTATGCCCCTGAAGGCTACTCTTATGACCTGCCAGAATAACATCTCTATTTATCTATTATGTTTAAGTTAATGGTTTAGTCAACTCTAAGGGTTGGTATCGCTTTGTATCAATCCGTCCCTTATGGTGACTATCCTTTGTGAATGTTCGGCTATCTCAGGGTCGTGCGTTACCAGTACCATTGTAGTGCCTTTAAGGCTAAGCTCTTTAAATATCTGCATTATTTCTTCGCCGGTGCGGGTGTCGAGGTTTCCGGTAGGCTCATCTCCAAGGATGATGGGAGGGTTTACTACTATAGCCCTTGCAATCGCTACCCTTTGCCTCTCTCCGCCTGAAAGCTCATTTGGCTTATGGTGCATCCTTTTGGCAAGGCCGACTTCTTCAAGGGCCTTTATGGCAAGCGGGGCAGGGTGCTTTACGCCTGCGTAGAGCAGAGGCAGTTCGACATTTTCAAGGGCAGAGTGCCTGCTTAGGAGGTTAAAGGTCTGGAATACAAAGCCGATGTTTTTATTCCTGACACCGGCAAGTTCATCATCGTTCATGTTCTCGACATTGATGTTGTTTAGGGTATAAGTTCCCTCAGTTGGCTGGTCAAGGCAGCCGATAAGTGTCATGAGCGTACTTTTGCCGCTTCCGGAAGGGCCCATGATAGAGACAAATTCGCCCTTTCTGATGTGGAGGCTCACTCCCTTGAGGGCTTCAACCACAGTGTCGCCCATGCTGTATCTTTTGACGATGTTATTTAGCTGGATCAAGTGTTGTTATCCGTTTGTTGTAGGGTGGGCTGTGCCCACCGAATACAATCTTAAAATAGCGATATCATCAAATTGTCATTCCCGAATGCCTTTATCGGGAATCTGATTAGTAAATCTCTGGATTCCCGCCTTCGCGGGAATGACAAACAAAGGTGTCATTGCGAGCGGGAGCGTTAACTTTTCCTCTCCGTCTCCCTTATTATCTATAGCGAACAAGATAAAAAACAGGGCAAAAAATGTTTAAACTGTCATTCCCGAATGCCTTTATCGGGAATCTATTAATAAATCTCTGGATTCCCGCCTTCGCGGGAATGACAAACAAAGTTGTCATTGCGAGCAAAGCGTAATTTCTCTCCCTCTCCTTTATTCTCTACAGCAATGCCCCTTGGTGTGGTTGTTTAAAAACAGGACAAGATAAAGATCAGGGCAAAAAATGTTAAACTGTCATTCCCGAATGCCTTTATCGGGAATCTGATTAGTAAATCTCTGGATTCCCGCCTTCGCCGGAATGACAAATAAAGGTGTCATTGCGAGCAAAGCGTAATTTCCCTCCCTCTCCTTTATCCTCTACAGCAATGCCCCTTGGTGTGGTTGTTTAAAAACAGGACAAGATAAAGATCAGGGCAAAAAATGTCAAACTGTCATTCCCGAATGCCTTTATCGGGAATCTATTAGTAAATCTCTGGATTCCCGCCTTCGCCGGAATGACAAATAAAGGTGTCATTGCGAGCAAAGCGTTAACTTCTCCTCTTCCTCTTCCCTTGCGGAAGGGGCAGGGGCGAGGGGGTTAGAAGAATAGTCTCTTCCTGTTCTTCTTCTCAGGTTTTGTATTAATCCCTGATGTCACTACCTCAGTTCCCGGCTCTATGCCTTCGGCTACAACGGTCTTTATGCCGTCGGTCTCGCCAGTCTTTAACTGAATGAACTCAGGCTGCCCGGCTTTCATTGTATAAACGCCGGTCTTTTTTTCTTTGACCTTAAGCGCCTCATTGGGCACAAGGACTACATCTTTAATCAGCTCCGTAAGTATCTTCACATCAGAGGTCATGCCCGGCCTGAGCAGTCCCTTGTCTTTATCGGTTATCATTATCACTACTTCAAATATGGTGACAGTCCTCTCGATCTTTCCTTTTGGAGAGATGCGCTCGACCCTTCCTTCAAATATCTTGTTCGGGATGGAATCTATTGCGATATCCGCAGCTTGACCGACCTTGACCCTTCCGATATCGACCTCATCAACCTGCGCGTTTACAAATATCTTATCAAGGTTTGCCATGCTGAAGATCTGCGTGCCTTCGGAGGCTGAGGAAAGGGTAGAGGATATTACCTGGCCCACATCAACTGATTTTTTTAAAATAGTGCCTGTAAACGGCGCCTTTATCTGAGTATCATCAAAGCGTTCATTGGCTTCATTCAACGCTTCCTTTGTCTGTATAAGCTCAGCCTCGGCAAGCTTTACATCGCTTCTGCTCTTCTCAAAGGTTATTTCAGAGTCATCAAGCTCCTGTCTTGAGATGATGCCGTCCTCAAAGAGCTTTTTATTCCTTGTAAGCTTTATCTCGGAATCCTTCTGGGATATCTTTGCCTTTTCGAGCTTTGCCTTGGCAATCAAGAGGTTCGCCTCTGCCTGGTTTGCCCGTGCCCTTTCAGTTCTGGGGTCAAGCTTTACGATTACCTGCCCCTTTTTTATGATGTCACCCTCATTGAAAGGGAAATTCGTTATCTCTCCGCCGGCCTTGCTTTTTACAGCCACCTCTATCTCAGGCGTGACAGTGCCGTTTGCAACGACCTCTAACCTTAGCTCGCCCTTCTCAATCTTTGCGGTCTTTATCTCGGAAGGGTCAGTTGCCTTTGTGGAAGGAGTGAACAGATATATAAGCGCCCCGATGACGATTGCAGCTATCGGGACTATGGCAAACCATTTCTTCACCTGTATACCTCGCCTGTTTTTGGAAAATCCTTTAAAGTTATATCGAGCTCTTCAAGAAGGCTCCCTTTTTCCTTGTGATATCTTATAAGGGATTTATTGAAGTCAGCTATCGAGTTAATTTCATTGAGCTTTGCCTTTGCAAGGTCTTCCTGCACCTTAAGGACATTATAGGTAGTCGAGCGGCCCGCAGCCAGTTTCTTCTCCTCAGCCGCAAGCGAATCTTCGGAGAGTTTTGCGGAGACCCTTGCAGCCTCAAGCCTGCTCCTGTCAGCGTTTATATCTTTCAGCGCGTTATCGACATTGAGGATTATCTGCTGTTCAAGCCGCTTAAGCTTAAGTATTGACTGGTCAGCCTCAAGCCTTGCGACCCTCAGGTCGCCTTTTGCGGTATTGTTGCCGAGCGGATAGCGGAAAACCACCCCAAGAGACCACTGGGGGTTTGAATCGATGTTGTCGAACGAATTCCTGAAAGAGGTGCCAAGCCCGTTATACCCGTAGCTTGCCTCAAGGTCTATCTTGGGGAATGTCTGGTTGCTTGCGTATTTAATCTGGATATTGCTCTTCTCTATCTGTGATTTAACTTCAAGATAGTCGGGCCTCCCGGCTATCGCCTTTTTGATGCTCTCATCAAAGGACTCTGTAGAGGGCCTTATTGCGCCTTCTCCGCTTGGGAGTATCACAGTATCTTTTAATGAATAGATGTCTTTTGTGATAAGTATCTTGATTGCGTTTTCCCTGTCCTTGACATTCTTTCTCGCGACTATCACATCATCGAGCCTTGTGGCTGCGGCAGCTTCGGCAAGCGTTACCTCAAGCTGAGAGATAGTGCCTGCCTCAAGTTTTTTCCTGTTTATGTCAAGTAGGGCCTCGGCAAGCCTTTTTGTATCTTCCCTTAAGCCAAGCTCCTCTTTTGCCCTTACAAGGTCCCAGTATGCAAAGCCGTATTCAGTGACAATGTCTATTATTCTTTGCTTGAGCTGATATATGGATATGTCGCGGTTCTTTCCTGCCAGATTTATCTGAAGATTATTCGAGGCTGTGCCGTAATCCTTAAGCAAAGGCTGGGTTATTTTTACCCCTGTGAAGGACTCGTACTCGAACTCAAACCTGTTCAGGGTCTCGGCTGTCCAGTTGTCTTTTACTTCAAGTGTGTATTGGGTGCCTATGGGGAGCTTTCCTTCAACGCCTGCACTAAAGCTGTATGTCTCTGATTCCGTAGCTGTAATGCCGCCTGCGGCAATGCTGCCGCGCGCGCTCAGGGGGGTGGTTGCGTCTTCTCTTTTGAATGAGCCGAATAGCTCAGGGTCGTATGCGCCTTTTTCCCTCTGTATCCTTGAGCCCTCTATCTCAGGCGATATGCGCTCAATTGAAATATCCAGATTATTCTCAAGCACCTTTAAAACGCCGTCACGCAGCGTTAGCGAAAGCTGCTGTTCCTGTGCAAAAACAGGGGAGACAGATAAGATGGAAAATAGCGCCGATGATATGAAAATTCTGGAAAGTTTGGACATCAGAACCTGCTAAAGCGTTAAAGTGGGAAGGTCTATTTTAACCTAAAACAAATAATGAAGCAATATGGGCAGTTACTTCATATAAATTTAACGGGATTATTCCGGAAAATGTTCCCTGAAAGAGAAAAGAGGGGCTGCCTTGAGGTAAGCCAGAAAGAAAATGGAAGGTTTTTAGTCTATTTGATTTTAAGGGAGAGGATTACTTGCACTTCTTTTCCGCAGGCCTTGCCGGGTTACGAAGCAATACCTTTCTGGGGCGGATGCCTACTGAATGGTCTTTTGGAGGGGTCATTTTCTTCAATACATGAAGCCTGTTCTGTGCCTTAAGCCTCCTGTAAATCCTAACCCATGCGCATTCTCTTTCCGTATCGACCTCGCACATTCCGTCAGCAACGCCGCCGCAAGGGCCGTTTAGAAGCCCCTTGGGGCATTCGGTATGGGGGCAGATGCCGCCTGTCTCCGAAAGTACGCATTCTCCGCAAAGGGAGCAGCCTTCAAAAAACCTGCCGTACCTTTCAACTGTGGCAAGGAACAGGGAATCAAGCGCAGGGAATACAGGTTGTGTCTCTTCAGCAACATCGGCAATTGTCCTTACGCCCGCTCCGCAGGCCAATACAAGGATAGCCTCAGCCTCTTTAAGCGCAGGTATATTCCTGTAATCCTTTAATATGAGCTGTCTGTAGCATGTCTCGGCAGGAAGGGAAGTGCCAAGGACCTTAATCCCGTTCTCCTCAAGGATTCGGGTCATCTCCGTTAATTCTTTTTCTCCGCCTGTCTGGCACTGCTCAGCGCAGGAGTTACAGCCGAAAAGGTAAACGGTCTTTTTCCCTTTGAGAGACTCAAGTATATGGTTTATATCTTTATTTTTGGTTATTATCATTTAAAATTATCAGATGCCCGCGCTCTTTTTTGCGGCTTCTACCGTATTTTTAAGGAGCATGGCTATTGTCATGGGGCCGACTCCGCCGGGAACAGGGGTAATGTAAGAAGCCTTCTGCGAAGCCCCTTCAAAATCAACATCGCCTACGAGCTTTCCTTCTTCATTACGGTTAATGCCTACATCTATTACAACCGCGCCTTCCTTTATCCATTCGCCTTTTACGAACTGGGCCCTTCCGATGGCAGCTACAACTATATCGGCGGATTTTACCTTGTCAACAAGGTCTTTTGTCTTTGAATGACAGATGGTAACAGTGGCATTCCTTCTTAAGAGCATCATTGCCTGAGGTTTGCCTACTATATTGCTCCTGCCGATTATAACGGCATCTTTTCCGGTTATGTCGATACCTGTAGACTCCAGAAGCCTCATGACGCCAAAAGGGGTACAGGGCTGGAGGAGGGGATTGCCTACCATTAATCTTCCCATATTGTAAGGGTGGAATCCGTCCACATCCTTTTTCGGGGAGATAAGCTCAAGGACTTTTTCTTCGTTTATATGCTTGGGCAGGGGAAGCTGTACCAGTATCCCGTGCACATCTTTGTCGTTATTAAGCTCTTCTATGAGCTTGAGGAGTTCTTCCTCGGTGGTCGTATCAGAAAGGGTATGCTGTACTGAGCGGATACCGACCTCTTCGCAGGCCTTGCCCTTGTTCCTGACATATACCTTTGAGGCAGGGTTTTCTCCGACAAGGACAACGGTCAGGCCGGGTGTGAGGCCGTGTTTTTCCTTTAAGTCCTTTATCTCCGCTCGAAGTTCTTCCCTTACCTGTGCCGCTATTTCTTTTCCGTTGATGATATTGGCTGAGTTTACTTTTTCCATATGATTTTCTTCACAGTTTTTTAACGGTTAGTATACTTGAACATACCTGAGATTGCAAAGACTTTCATGCCTTTGGTATTTAAGCCAAGCCCTGCCTTTGAACTTGACATGATACTGCATAGATTATTATGATGAAATCTTAGGGTTTAGAAGATTGTAAAATTGGCCGATAAAAAGACAGTGCTTAAAAAGGAGGGTAGCCGATGGGCTTTTGGGAGAATGTAAATGAAGAGCTTAAAAAGGCTGTCGAAGAAGGCTGGTCTGTAGTAAAGGAGAACGCTAAAATAGGCAAGCTCCGCTACCGCATGCATAACCTCCATAAAAAGGCGGAGAAGCGATTTGCGGAGATAGGCGGCATAGTTTATGAGATGGCAAAAGACCCTGCTGAAAATCCGCAGCTCAAGCCCGGCGTTCAGAAGCTGATAGATGAAATCAAAAAGATACAGGCTGAAACCGAATCGCTTGAGCAGGAGATCCTGAACTTAAGGAAAAAGGAAAGTCCCTCTGCTTCAAGCGGCAGATAGCACATATTTGTCCTCGAACCTGCGCCAATCCTTAGATGCCTTTCCGCCGCACTGCGATATACTTGGTTAAAAATTGGAAAATATACCCTTACTAAAAGACATTGTAATACTCATGGCGGTCTCCGTGCCAATAAGCATGATAATGACACGGATAGGCCTGCCTACGATTATCGGATTTCTGCTTACAGGCGTTATCATCGGCCCTTACGGCTTCAGGCTTGTAACAGAGCTTAATACTGTCGATACCCTTGCCCAGATAGGCATAGTCCTTCTCCTTTTTACAATAGGATTGGAGTTTTCCATCTCCCGAATGTTGAGCATCAGGCGCGAAGGCATCCTTGGAGGTGGTTTTCAGGTCCTCTTTACCATACTGATAGTTTTGGCCTTAAGCCTCGGTATGGGCTTTCCCATTTCCGTCGCATTGCTTCTTGGTTTCATAATTTCGCTCTCTTCAACCGCTATCGTCCTAAAGCTCCTTACTGATAAAGGCGAGGTAAATTCCCCTCACGGCAACTTGTCAGTGGGCGTCCTCATATTCCAGGACCTCTGTGTTGTGCTTATGGTCATGGTCATCCAGAACATAGGCGGCAACGGAGGCATGTCCAACATGGAGATAGCCAAGGGCCTTGGTGTCTCCTTGGTAGCCTTTATCCTCATAGTCGTAGCGGTCACCTATATAATACCCAGGATATTCAATCAGGTCGTAAGGCTCAGGAACAGGGAAGTCTTTATCCTCACCATTGTTCTTGTGTGCCTTGGCACTGCTTGGGTGACCTCGATATTCGGTCTTTCCCTTGCCCTTGGGGCATTTATCGCAGGGCTTGCCATTTCAGAGTCAGAATATTCCAACCAGATTGTGGCTGAGGTCATACCTTTCAGGGATACATTCTCAAGCCTGTTCTTCATCTCAATAGGCATGCTCCTTGATTTGCAATACTTCCTCCATAATATGCCCGTTCTTTTTGTCATCGTTGCGGCAATAATAGGCATCAAGGTTTTGGCGCTTATCGGAGTGGGACAGATACTAAGGTATCCTCTGCGGCTTTCAATTGTAGCAGGCCTGAACCTTGCGCAGATCGGAGAGTTCTCATTCATACTCATAAAGATGGGGCAGGAGTACAGCCTTCTCAATCAGGAGATATATCAGACGCTCCTCGCGGCGTCCGTCATTACAATGGTTTTAACGCCTTTTATCTACCAGAGGTCAAGCAGGATAGCCATTGGGGTCGGCCATTTGATGGGAAAGGGCGGCAACAAGGAAGGGCATCATAAGACCAACCTGACAAATCATGTGATTATCGTAGGTTTCGGGCTTAACGGCAGGAACCTGGCAAGGGTGCTGAAAGAGACCGGCATCCCGCATCTTATAATAGATATGAATGTGGACAGGCTGAGGCAGGCAAAAAACGAGGGGCATAAGACCTACTTCGGGGATGCAGGACACCCTGAGATATTGAAAAAAATAGGCATAGAAACGGCAAAGATGCTGGTCATGGCCATCTCTGACCCCATAAGCACAAGGATGGTAATAAAATCAGTCAGGGAGCTTAATTCTACTATTTCCATCCTTGTCCGCACCCGTTACATCAGGGAGGTCGAAGAGCTTTATAGGCTTGGGGCTAATCAGGTCATACCTGAGGAGTTCGAGACCTCTGTTGAGATATTCTCAAGGGTTTTAAGGGATTACAGGATTCCGGGCAATATCATCCAGAACCAGATAGACCTTATCAGGCAGGAGGGCTATGCAATGCTCCGTAACCCGTCACTTACAGGGGAGCGGCTTGCAAGGCTCTCAACCATTCTTGAGAAGACCACGATGGATACCTTCTTTGTGGATGAGGCCTGCTCAACTGCTACTAAGACCATCTCAGAGCTTGGCTTGAGGAAAAAATCAGGAGCTACCATCATAGCCATTGTCAGGAAAGGCGAGGCAAAGACAAACCCCCCTGCTGACTACAGGATAGAGGCGGGCGATATCCTCGTAGTGCTCGGAAGCCATGCCCAGCTTAACAGGGCCTTTGAGATATTGAATGAAAAGGCGGTATAGAGAAGAAGGTTAGTGGTAGGGTGGGACTGTGCCCACCAAAATGATCTTCAAATGAGCGTTGTTGCTTTATTACTTTTGCGAACTTCCGTTCGCCCTTCGGGGGCATTGGCTCCGTTCGCTGTCGAGTCCGTTCGCATAGATGCCGAGACTTGTTCTTCGCCCTCCCCATAATCAAGCCGTCATTCCCGAATGTCTTTATCGGGAATCCAGTATTGTAGGGTGGTCTGCGCCCTCCAAGTCAGTGCTTTTTTCTTTTGCGAACTTCCGTTCGCTCCTCTGGGCATTGGCTCCGTTCGCTGTCGAGTTCGTTCGCATAGATGCCGAGACTTGCTCTTTCGCCCTCCCCATAATCAAGCCGTCATTCCCGAATGTCTCTATCGGGAATCTACTTAAAAATACTGGATTCCCGCTTTCGCGGGAATGACAGACTATTGGAATAATCCGTCATTGCGAACAAAGTGAAGCAATCGGCTTTTCTATGGGAGGGGATAAAGGGGAGGGTGAAAAGTGAAAACCACCCCTCACCCCAGCCCTCTCCCACAAGGGGAGAGGGAAAAATGTCATTGCGAGGGGGTTTAGCCCCGAAGCAATCTTGAATTTATTTGTTTTTAAAAACCCCGAGGGCGTTAATGGTGCGGCAGCCCCTAAGGGAGCCGGGGTGAGCGAGCCGAGGCTGTGGCGCGCAAGCGACTTAAGCCCTTTGAGGTGAGCGGATTGGGGAGGAGCGGGGTTGCGCATCCATTCGCCCGAAAGAGCCCGGCAGGGCGTTAAAGTTAAAACAGCACTTGGCTGACTGAATATTTTCAATTTATTTTAACTGGACCAAAAAAAAGCCCCTCCTTATTCAGGAAGGGCTTTTTGGATTTCGATAGCTTTAGGGTTATCTGTCCTCAGGAAGCTTATAGCCTACACCGGCGAACTGGATATTATCCGCGTCATCGCACCTCGGGGGAGATACTGCATGTACTCCGCCGCACTTGGGGCATTTTCCGACAAATGTTTTAAGCACAAATGCTTCACCGCAGCCCTGGCATTTTGTCTGCAATCCGCCATCCGGGATCGGGGCATTACGCACGCCGCCGCCATGGGCATTATAAACAAATTCAACTAATTCTACGCCTTCTGAAAACGGACCTCCACCTGCCGGTCCGCAGCTTCCGCAATCACCCATCTTGAAACCTCCTTCGTCTTGAAAAAAATAAGTTTTAGGCCGTAACGGCTCTTAATAAAAATAGGATACTATAAATCCCCATACGGTTCAAATGATTATTTTAGAGCTGGTTGAAGCTTAAAAACATGAGAATTATCAGCTTGCTACACCTTCTCATACGGGTCAAAGAGTTTTTTGAACTCATCGAGGGCGAACCTGTCCGTCATCCCGGCTATGTAGTCGCACACAACCCTGTGCTTGTCCTTGCCTGATTTGTCTATCAGTGAATTTACGCGGGGCGGCAGGAGTTTAGGGGTCTTTAAATACACCTTGAAAAGCTCCTGGATTATCCTTTCAGCCTTGTACGCCATCCTCTCCACCCTGTGATGGCGGTAAAGGTTATCGAGCAGGAATTTCTTAAGCTGCCTGTTTTTCTTCTCCATCTCAGGGCTGAAGCGGGCGATTATCTGTTTCCGTACCCTTATATCCTCAATTGTCCTGATGCCTTCTGCCTCAATGGTATCAAATATCGTCTTTACAAGGTCAGTGACCTGCGCGTTTATAATCCCTATTACGGTCTGGTATTTCAGTATCTTGAAATCGAGATCAGGGTATTTGGCCTGTGCCTTTTCAAAATGCTCCTGCCAGAGCTCTACCCCCTTAAGCTTTGCAGGCTCAAGCATCTCTGATGAAAGCCCGTCGTCAAGGTCGTGGTTGTTATAGGCTATCTCATCGGCTATATCGACTATCTGCGCCTCAAGACATCCTGATTTTTCCTTGTCATATTCACTGTTTACGCCCGGCCTGTCATGCTCTGAGCTGTGCTTGACTATCCCCTCCCTTACTTCGTAGGTAAGATTGAGTCCGTCAAAGCCCGGGTATCTCCTCTCAAGCTCCTCTACTATTCGCAGGCTGTGCCCGTTATGCTCAAAGCCGCCGTTGTCTTTCATAAGCTCATTTAAGACTTTTTCCCCGGAATGGCCGAAAGGCGGATGCCCCAGGTCGTGCGCAAGCGCGATTGCCTCCGCGAGATCTTCGTTAAGCAGGAGCGCCCTTGCGATTGTGCGGGAAATCTGAGCTACTTCAATGGTATGGGTTAGCCGCGTCCTGTAGTGGTCGCCCTCGTGAAAAACAAAGACCTGCGTCTTGTACTCAAGCCTTCTGAACGCGTTGCAGTGGATTATCCTGTCCCTGTCCCTTTGAAAAGGCGTCCTGAAAGGATGTTCAGGCTCAGGGTGTCTTCTTCCCTTTGTTTCAATGCTTTTTGCGGCGTATGGTGCGAGGCGCTCCGCTTCAAGTTCTGAAAAGCTCATTTTGTTGGGCATTGACAAATCCTCAAAGAGTAATAAAATCTAAGTATGAGAACTCTGATAGTCGTGCTGATGACATTCATTATAGCGGGCTGTTCGGTCATATCCAAGGAGACCAGAAAACAGGTCGACGAGAATATTACCCTTGATATGGTGCAGTCAAACCCGGACCGCTACATAGGCCGAAAAGTCCTGTGGGGCGGTATAATCCTTGGCACTGATAACCTTGCGCAGTACAGCGAGGTAGAGGTGCTTGAGACAGAGCTCGCCTATGATAAATCTCCTGAGGACGGAAATTCACGGGGAAGGTTTATCATCCGTTCCAAGAAGTTCCTTGACGCAAAAGTCTATTCGGAAAATAAAAGGATAACCGTAGCCGGCACTATCGAGGGGACACAGTCAAGGAAGATCGGACAAATGGAATATCAGTTCCCTGTCATCAACCCCATTGAGATGAGGCTTTTCGAAGAGCCGAAATATACCGATTATCAGCCTTACATGTACGGATATCCATATTCCTACGGCCCCTACAGCCCTTATTACCCCTATGGGCCTTATTCTCCGTACGGCCCGACTTTCCCCTACGGGCCTTACCCGTACCGCTACCCTTATTATCCGTTCCCCTGATGATTACTTGGGGCCGCAGCCGTCTTTTGTCCCTCTAAGGTACATGAGGTACTCGTCATAGTAGTCGTCCATGAACTCAAAGACATTCCTGCCTTCAGTGTCTATCTCTTTTTTTACCTTGAGAAATTCTATGAATGTCATCTTCCGCTCCTGATAGGTTTTTGTCCGGCGGCTGAATTAATTATAGCGGTTTGGCCTTGTACGGTATCGGGTCAATTGCTTCTGCCTCTTTAAAGCCCCTAAGCCTTAAGAGGCATGAGTCGCATTCTCCGCAGGCCTCACTGGAGTCCTTATAGCACGACCAAGTGAACTGAAGCGGCGCACTTAGCCTGATGCCCTCTTTTACAATTTCAGACTTTCTCATGTTGATAAGAGGGGTGATTATCTTTATCTGCGTCTCGGGCCTTGTGCCAAGGGAAGCGGCCTTTTCAAAGGCCTTGAAAAACTCAGCCCTGCAGTCCGGGTATCCCGAACTGTCCTCTTCAACAGCCCCGATATATACCTCTTTCGCGCCTAAAACCTCTGCCCACGAAATTGCTATTGAAAGCAGATGGGCATTTCTGAAAGGCACATAGGTAATCGGTATTTCCTTGTTGTCGAGGTCCGCGGGCGGCACATCTATCCGCTCGTCAGTTAAAGCCGACCCTCCGACCTGCTTAAGATAGCTTATATCCGTAACAAGGCGTTTTTGTATCTTAAAATGTTCGGCAATCCTGTTGAATGAGTCCAGCTCTTTTGCCTCTGTCCGCTGCCCGTAATTTATATGGAGGAACGCGCACTCGCCTTTTGATACGGCTATTGTCGCGGCTACCGCGCTGTCAAGCCCTCCGCTTAATAATACGACTGATTTTACCATAAATTAATTAAAGCACATCCTCAGATAAGCCTCAATCGAAAATTTTGCCGATAATGGCTGCCACACTTTCATTAACAGGCAGTTCGGAATTGACCGTAAGGTGAGGCTCGGTGACAGGCTCGAAAGAGGCCTTCTGCTTAAGATATATCTGCCAGTCAGCATCAGAGACAGCGGTGCCAGCTTTATTTTTCTCAAAGCACCTGCCAAGGATGCGCTCCTTTACGGCATCATCTCCGGCAGCGCATCTAATAATATGAAAATCAGCGGTAATGCCTCTAAGAGCCGTTTTTAGCTCTTCAATATGCTTCTGCTTTGAAAAAGTGGCGTCAAGGATGACTGACCGCCCGTTTTTCAGATAAGTGATGCCCCTTTCAATCAAGGCCCTATATGTCCTGTTCGTAAATTCCTCTGAGTATATTCCCTTTTTGAACTCCTCAATCCTTTTTTCTTCAATTGGTATCCCCGCAAGCTCTTTCCGTATCGAATCGGAGGACAGGCGGATAAGGCTAAAGTCCCTTGAAAGCTCTTCCGCAATCGTAGTCTTGCCTGTGCCTGAGAGCCCCATGATAATAATAAGCGCAGGCCTGAACCCTCCTGTGGCATAGAGCTTTGACAGATGAAAGTGAAATTTGGCGTCAAGCAGGGCCGCTCCCTTTTCCTTATCAGTTACCTCAGGCTCAAAGGATTTAAACCCTGCGACCTTTCCCCTGACATACGCCCTGTAGCACTTGTAAAAATCAAGCAATGCTACACCCTCAGTATCTTTTGACAATGAAAAATACCTCGAATCGAACAGGCGGGAGAGGTCTGCCCTGTTATGGTAATCAAGGTCCATTGAGAAGAACGCGATATCCGCAACAGTGTCCGAGAACCTGAACCGTTCATTGAATTCTATGCAGTCGATAAGATTGATGCCGTCAGCTATCGATATATGCTCGCAGTGGATGTCTCCGTGACAGTCTTTTATGAAGCCGTCTTTTGCCCTTTTAAGGAAGAGTCTTTCGTTTTTTGAGATAAATTCGTGGGTATATTCCTTTATCCTGTCAAAGGTATGTTTTGAGATGGTCATGTCAATTGCGTCGATTGTCTGTATGAAATTTTCTTCAGTATTATTCCTTATTATCTGGGGCAGCCCGAATGATGATATCCTTTCATTGGTCTGCGCATCCTTATGAAATTCCGCAATCTTCTCCGCTATCCGGATGACCTCTTTTTCAGTAACCTTGTCTTCCTCTAACATTTTTTCAAGAATTGAGGCCTCAGGGAGCCGCTTCATCTTGACCGCGTACTCAACAGGTTCGCCTTCGCCTCCGACCTTTGCCTGTCCGTTCTCATAGGTAATGCCTGCGACCCCAATATAGACCCCGGGGGCAAGCCTTCTATTGAGCCTGAGCTCTTCATTGCAGTAAAAAAGCCTTTTATAGAGAGAGGTAAAATCAAGGAAGCCGAAGTTTACGGATTTTTTTACTTTATAGACAAAATCAGGAGTAAAGAACAGATATGAGATATGCGTCTGGCGCAGATTTACTTCCGCAGGGCGTTCGGGATAAGAGAGCGGGTCAAGGAGGGCTTGAATAAGCGGCGGCAGCATGCAGCCTCCAATTTTATTTTGGTCCCATAAGATAGAGTCCGGGCAATTCCCTGTAATTTTCTTTATAGTCCATGCCGTAGCCCACTACAAAGCCGGGGCCTATTGATTTTCCCATGTAGTCAACATCAAGGTCATGAGGGTTGCCGTCCCTGACCAGAAGCGAGCAGACCTTTATGGAAGACGGGCCTTTCTTGCCGAGATATTTAATGAGGGCGCGGGCCGTATGCCCCCTGTCAATAATGTCTTCAACTATTATTATATCGCGTCCTTTTATATCTGAGGTAATATCCCTGAGAATAAGCACCTCTGAGCATGGCTCATCTCTTTTGCCGTAGCAGGAGGTCTGGATAAAATCCATCTCAAGCGGTATCCTCAACGCCCTTACAAGGTCTGAGAGAAATAGGGAGGCGCCCTTAAGCACTCCGATAAGAATAGGGTTTTTTGTTTTGTAGTCAGCCCGTATCTCTTTGGCAAGCCTGTAAACGATTGCGCCTATCTCTTCAGCCCCGAGAAATGACAGAAGGCCTTCTTCTGTAAGGTTTGGATATTCCATGTGATTTAATGTAGAGCATATAATCTGTGACAGCAAGTGTCAAGTTGAGTTTTGCCGCAGAATTCGGAAGTGATTAGCCTTGAATTCACCGTGGGCATATGCTAAAACTATTTTAAGAGAAACCCAAGCCGAAAGTCTAAAATGATTATTCAGTGCGACAAATGCAATACTAAATTCCGCCTTGATGAATCAAGGGTTACGGGGCACGGCGTAAAGGTAAGATGCACGAAGTGCCAGAATGTCTTTATTGTAACCCCGCCTCCGGTCGAAGAGGCGCAGGTGGAAGAGGTATTCCATTCTGAAGAGCCCGCCAAAAAGGCCGCCCGGCAGGAAGCCCAAACACCAAAGCAGGATGACCCTAATCTGAAATTCGATTTCGGCTCAGGCAATGCCGGCGAAGATATCCTTTCTTCAAAGCCCGGGGAAAAGGAAGAAGAGAAGCCCGCGCCCAAGTCGTTCAATGACATTGACTTCAGTTTTGCCCAGGACAAACCGGCGGATGAGGAGAAGGCGTTTCAATTCTCCGAATCCAAAGAACCTATGCCTGAGGACGAAGATGATGTCTATCAGATAAAGAATAACGCCGCCCCCGCAGAGGAAAAGAGCGAGGGAAACGACATTGATTTCAACTTCGACGATGAAGAAGAAAAAGAAGCGAAGGAAGATAGTTCAAAAGACTTCTCCCTGACCGATGATTGGGGGCTCGGCTCAACTGAAGATGAGCAGGAGGAGAATGCGGAGCGAAAACAGAGCGCGCCTCCTCAGGAAAAGCCCGAGAATGTAATACCGTTTGCGTCAGGCTACACGAAGCAGGGCAAGCCAGCGGCCCCGGCCTTTGAGGAAGATTTAGAGGATGACGATGACAATAAGGCGTTTGCCGATGTGCTTAAGCGCTCATCCGCAAAAGATGAACCTGAACTGCCTGAAGAGGATGAAGGCCTTGAGGAGAGGGTGGCTGCCGCAGTGAAGCCGCGCCCCAAAAAGATGGGCCTCATCATAGCTGTACTCGTCTTTATACTCGGCGGCGGTCTTATCTACTATACAGGCATTATCGACACGCTTGCCAAAAAGCTCATGCCTCCTTCAGACTCCGAGATGCAAAAAGTCGTTGAGATAGAGACTGTAAACGGATTTTTCGTTGAGAATAAGATATTCGGCAAGGTTTTTGTAGTCGAGGCAAAGATAAAAAATATTACAGACGCTCCCCAGTCTGTAAAGGCTGTCACAGGCGTTATCTATGATAAAAGCGGGGAGAAACTTGCTACCCGTTCCGTGTCTCCCGGCAGGATAGTAACTGCGGATGACCTTAGAAACCTTCCCAGGGAAGACCTTTTGAAACCGTTTAACGACCCTTCCGGCGGCATGATACCTCCGAAGGGGACAGTGCCCATCATGGTGCCCTTTACCGAGATACCTGAGGGCATGTCTGAATACGGTATAGATATTGTCCGTTAAAGGGTTCTCATTAATCCGTTTTTTTACACGCCACCAATATGGAAGACCTTGAGGCATTTCTAAAAAAGTTTTTGAATGACCTCGCTGCCCTGCCTGAGGTCAAGATGAGGCTTACCCTGCTTGCCAAAAGGCTTATCGAGCTTGGCCCTGAACGAGCCGCCCGATTCATCGACCTCTTATACCAGCCCCATTATGACAAGACCGCGGTAAAGGCACGCGCCATCCTTATCAATTCAGATAATTTAAAAGAATCGCTCGGGGCAGATAATTACAGACAGATATATCTTGCGTCCATAAGGCTTGAGCTTACAAAGGTGAGCCGTTTTTTCACAGATCTTCCGCCAGTTAAGGAAGGCCCTTTCGGGTATGATAAGGAAGAGGAGATAAAGATGGAGTACCTCTCGCTTGGGCAAAGGAGGGCTCTGTCTAAAAAGCCGATAAAAACAACTATCGACAGGCTCCTTTCAGATCCTGACCCTATGGTAATAAGCAACCTCCTCAATAATCCGAGGACCACGGAAAAAGAGGTATTGAAAATCGCCTCAAAAAGGCCTAATTCAGCCGCGATACTCAAGCTTATTGCCTCTCATAAGGTATGGTCTAAGCGGTATGAGGTAATAAAGGCAATAGCCTTGAATCCTTATTCGCCTCCAAGGACGGCCATCGCCTTGCTTGAGTTTTTAATGGTACAGGATTTAAAACAGGTTATGGAAGATAAAAGCCTACACCCGCAGGTGAAGAGCAATGCCGGGGATTTGCTTAAATCAAAGTGAAAGGCTTAGAATCAGCCCTTTTTGTGGGAAGTCTTGTTTGAATGGGAGCCGAGTTTTTCTGACCCGTCTTTATCGGGGGTGACATCTATCTCGGATTCGTTTGAGGACTTTTTGAAGTTCTTTATAGCCTTACCGAAACCGGTGCCAAGCTCAGGCAGCTTGCCCACGCCAAAGATAATCACTACGATTACAAGTATTAGTATGAGTTCTGTAGTGCCGAGGCCAAACATTGATATAGCTCCGTGTTTTGAGGTAAAATATGAATTTTACTATAATTAATCTTGACAGAATTATATTGGCATGTCAATAAAAAGTTTCCCGGGAAATGGGCCGGATAATCTCGCTGTATTTTTATTTATCTCGGTCCTCATACATCTTATCGTAGCGGCGGGCTTCATCTCGTTGAGCCCGAAAGGATTTTTATTGCCGCAGCCCCGGGAAAAAGCCCCAATTATCATAGATGTCGTTGACCTTCCCTCAGATACTCCCGTAAACTGGTCCAAAACAAAAAACCCTGCTAAATATCTGGCCGACAGGAACGAAAGCGTTGAAAAAGAGACTTTTCCTGAATCTGAGGCATCGAGCCGCTTAAAACCATCAGGCAGGATTTACGGTAGAATTAAACAGGCGCCGACTCCTCAGCCCAAGACAGGCCAGGGTCAGGCTGTAAAACCAACCCCCGGCAAGGGAACTGCCCTGAAAAAGGAAGATGGGCTCAATACAAATGAGAAAACCCGTATTCAGACAGCTAAAGAGCCGAAAACTGGTCTTGATGAGCCGCTTAAGAAGGCGGGTAAGAATGAGGACATCACAAAAGAGCCTGTTAATCAGCAATCAAAAGCTGAAAAGGCTCAGCCCAAAGAAGAAGTAACCGAAGAGGCAGGAGGAGGGCAGGCGCAGATAAAAGAGACGAGGGTAAAGCCTCCGAAGCCAAATCTCTTTCTTACAGATGACAGGATTTCCGAGCTTACCAGGCAATACGAGTCAGACGCGCCAAAAGGAGAGAAGGGCAAGACTCTACAACTCAATACCTCTGAATCGAGATATCAGAAATATCTCCTTAATATGCGCGACAGGATATTAAGAAAATGGGATTACCCGCTCTTGGCTGCTCAAAATGGCTGGCACGGAGTTCTCCGCATAGATTTTGTTATAAAAAAGGACGGGACATTAGGTGATGTAAAGCTACTTAAATCATCAGGGTATCCGGTGCTTGACGATGCGGCGATAACCGCCATTAAGCTTGCCGAACCTTTCCCGCCTTTTCCGGATAACTTCGATATAGAAGAGATAAGCATAAAAGGCAATTTTGAGTATGTTTACAGGATTCTTCCTCAAAGGCAGTAGGCATAGGAAAAATATTGTAGGGCGCGCTATGCCTGCCACTGTGCTTTTTTCTTTTGCGAACAGCGGGTTCGCTCCTCAGGGCATTGGCTCCCGGCTATCGAGTTCGTGCGCAATAGTTACCGAGGCTTGCTCTCTCGCTTCCTTCTGCCCAATCAAGCCGTCATTCCCGAATGTCTCTATCGGGAATCCAGTATTAAAGATTTTGGACTGTTCCCTTTCTTGGGAAAATACCAAAGGTCGTCATTGTGAACAGAGCGAAAGCAATCTGTTTCCCCCCTCTCCCACAAGGGGAGAGGGAAAAGAAAATATTGTCATTGCGAGGAGCAAAGCGACGAGGCAATCTTTTTTTGTGCTTTGTCTTTACAAAACCCCGAGGGCGTTAATGGTGCGGCAGCCCCTAAGGGAGGAAGGGTGAGCGAGCCGAGGCTGCAGGACCGAAGCGACTTAAGCTTTGAGGCGAGCGGATTGGGGAGGAGCTGGGTTGCGCACCCATTCGCCCGAAAGAGCCCGGCAGGGCGTTAAAGTTAAAACAGCACTGTGTTGACAACATATTTTCTTTCCCTCACTCAAACTCGCTCCATAGGTCTGAAATCAACTAACACCAGTAATTAAACTGTCATTCCCGAATGTCTCTATCGGGAATCCAGTATTTAGAGTAATTGTAGGGCGGGCTATGCCTGCCACTGAGCTAATTTTATTTTTGCGCGCTGGGCTTGCTCCTCGGGGCATTGGCTCCGTTCGCTGTCGTGCTCATTCGCAATAGATACCAAGACTTGCTCCTTCGCCCTCCTTTATTCACTACCCAACGCCCCTTGGTGTAGGGCTTAAAAACAATACAAAATACAAAAACAAAGGTTGTCATTACGAGCGGAGCGAAGTAATCTGGTCTTTCACTTTCCCCCCTCACCAAGTCTGAAATTAAAAAAGCCCCGCATGTTTCCATGCGGGGCTTTGACATTTATTCTATTACTTCCACCTGAGAATGGGCTCTCTTGCCGCCCTTACTTCATCGACCCTCTGTACCTTGGTCTTAGTCGGTGCGTCTTTAAGGACCTGCGGCGTTGCCTTTGCTTCATCGGCGATGAGCTTCATCACCTCGATAAACTTATCAAGTGTTTCAAGCGTCTCCGTCTCAGTAGGCTCTATCATGATAGCGCCCGGCACAACCAGCGGGAAGTAAACTGTCGGCGGATGATAGCCGTAGTCAATAAGCCTCTTGGCTATGTCCATAGTGGCTACACCGCTTCCGAGCTGGAGCCTGTCTGAAAATACGCACTCGTGCATGCACGGCTGATCATACGCAAGGGCATAGCTGTCCTTGAGTTTCTCTTTAATGTAATTCGCATTGAGGATAGCTGCTTCACTTGCCCTTTTAAGCCCCTCGCCGCCCATTCTCCTGATGTAAGTATATGCCCTTACCATTATGGAGAAGTTGCCGTAGAATGACTTCATCCTGCCGATGGACTTCGGCCTGTTATAATCGAGCTTGAACTTCTTGCCGGCCTTTTTGATCCTCGGGATAGGAAGGAATGGCTCAAGGGCCTTTCTTACGCCTACGGGGCCGCTTCCGGGCCCGCCTCCGCCGTGAGGGGTTGAGAAGGTCTTGTGGAGATTGAACTGGACAACATCCACTCCAAGGTCCCCGAGCTTCATTATGCCCATAATGGCGTTAAGGTTTGCTCCGTCGCAATAGACAAAACCGCCTTTTTTATGTACGATTTCAGCTATCTCTTTGATATTGCTTTCGAAAAGCCCGATTGTATTGGGGTTTGTAAGCATGAGCGCGGCAGTATCGGTATCCATGATGGCTTTTACCGCTTCAACGCTTAAAACTCCTTTGCCCTCTGATTTAACGGGAACGACCTTAAAGCCTGCAAGGTGCGAGCTGGCAGGGTTAGTGCCGTGGGCAGTATCGGGTATTATTATCTTTGTCCTTGGTTTGCCTTTGGACTTGAAGTAATCGGATATGAGCAGAAGCCCGCAAAGCTCTCCATGGGCTCCGGCTGAAGGCTGGAGCGTAATGGCGTCCATGCCGCTAATCTCGGCTAAAAATCCTTCAAGCTCGTACATGAGCTTGAGCGCGCCCTGGCTGAGTTCCTCAGGCTGATAGGGATGGAGCATGGAGAGGCCCGGAAGCCTTGCCATATCCTCATTGACCTTGGGGTTATACTTCATTGTGCATGAGCCGAGCGGATAAAAGCCTGTATCAACGCCAAAGTTCCACTGCGAAAGCCTTGTGTAATGGCGCACGGCGTCTATCTCCGCAACATCGGGAAAGCCTTCGATGTCATCCCTTAAAAGGTTCTTCGGGATGAGTGCCTCGGCAGATGCCTCAGGCACATCAAAAGAGGCAGGCTCAACGCCTGTTCTTCCTTTTGATGATTTCTCGAATATGAGCCCTTCTTCCATGAGAAGGCCTTTTGTACCGTTTGCTTCCATCTCTGTCCTGATCTTATCTTAGGCCTGTGCCAGTTCATCGGCAAAGGCGTCAATGGCTTCTTTTGAGTTCATCTCTGTTGCGGCAACCAAAATATGATTTCCAAGCTCAGGGTAGAACCTCTTTAAGGAAACTCCGCCCATAATGCGCTTTTTAAGGAGCTTTTTAAGAGCCTCTTCCGGGTCTTTGGCAAGCTTAATGGTAAATTCATTGAAGGTGGGCGCGCTAAAGGCAACCTCTGCGCCTTCGACACCCTTTAACTTCTCTTTCAGGTACTCTGCTTTCGAGAGATTGAGCCTTGCAAGCCTCTGAAGCCCGGTTGAGCCGATGGCTACCATGTGGATGGAGGCAGCAAGGGCGCAAAGACCGTGATTGGTGCAGATGTTTGAGGTGGCGCGTTCCCTTCTTATGTGCTGTTCCCTTGTGGCAAATGTGAGGCAGAAGGCCCTCTTGCCCTGCTTGTCAACTGTCTGGCCTATTATACGGCCGGGCATCTGACGGATAAATTCTGTTTTGGTGGCCATAAAACCAAGATAAGGGCCGCCGTAGCTTAAAGTATTGCCAAAAGACTGGTTTTCGCCTACTACTATGTCGCAGCCAAGCTCACCGGCAGGCTTAAGGAGCCCGAAGGAGACTGCTTCATTTACGACTACGATAAGAAGGCCATTCTTTTTATGAATAATCTCAGAAATCTTCTCAAGGTCTTCAAGGGAGCCGAAAAAGTTCGGGTGCTGGACTACAACGCACGCAGGGTCGTCTCCTGTTACGGCATTTACCGTCTCAGGCAGTGTTGAGCCTGTCTTTGCGTCATAGGCAACTTCAAACAGATGGTCGCCTGAGCCTTTTAAATATGTTTTTACAGTTTCCCTGTACTCAGGATGAAGAGCGGAACTTAAATAGATTTTCTCTTTTCCTGTAAGACGCTTTGCCATGAGCACAGCCTCGGCAACCGCTGAGGCGCCGTCATACAAAGAGGCGTTGCTCACATCCATTCCCGTAAGCTGGCATACAAGAGTCTGATACTCGAATATCGCCTGCAGCGTGCCCTGTGAAATCTCAGGCTGGTACGGGGTATAAGAGGTGTAGAACTCTGACCTTAATATGAGGTTATTTACGGCTGCGGGGATGTAGTGGTTGTACGCGCCTGCGCCGAGGAAGCTTGAATACTCCTCGACTGTCGAGTTCTCTTTTCCTAAAGCCTTGAGAACCCCTGTAAGCTCTTGCTCTGAAAGTCCTTTTGGGAGATTTAGAGGCGCTTTAATCCTTAAAGCGGCAGGAAGATGTGATAACAGTTCCTCGATAGAGGAGGCGCCAACCGCTTTAAGAATCTCAGAAATATCTTTATTGGTATGTGGAATGTAGGGCACGGATTATTACTTCTCTTCCTCAATGAACTTCTGGTATTCATCCGCGCTCATAAGATCGCTCAGGTCGCCGGGGTTTCCAACTTCTACCTTTATCATCCATGCATCTCCGTACGGGTCCTCATTGATGACTTCGGGGCTGTCGATTATCGCGTCGTTTACTTCCGCTACGCTGCCGCTGATCGGTGAGTAGAGGTCTGAGACGGCCTTAACTGACTCTACGACTCCGAAAGGCTCGTTTTTTGTAACTGAACCGCCTTCCTGGGGCAATTCCACGTAGACCACGTCTCCGAGCGAATCCTGGGCATAATCAGTAATTCCGACAGTGGCGATATTTCCTTCGACCTTTACCCATTCATGCTCTTTGGTGTACTTCAGGTCCTTCGGGAACTCCATATCTTATCTCCTTTCCTTATGAAAACTACAGGTATATATTTATTTAGTTTAAAAACCTATTTTTTTGAGTAAATGGGAAGCTTCACGACCTGCGCCTTGGCGGCCCTGTTCCTTATCATCACATCGACTTCAGTGCCAAGAGCTTTCAAGGAGGGCTCTATAAAGCCCATGCCTATGCCGACCTTAAGTGAAGGTGAACTTGTTCCGCTTGTGACCCAGCCCGCTTTTTTGCCGTTTGACTGTATCTCGTAATCAGCCCTCGGTATGCCTGCGTCTATCATCTTAAGGCCTACAAGGGTCTTTGAAACACCCTCTTCGACCTGTTTCTTTAATACTTCGCTTCCGAGGAAGTCCTTGTTAAACTTTACATATTTGCCAAGCCCGGCTTCTATCGGGGTGAGCTTTTCACTCAGTTCGTGCCCGTAGAGCGGGTATCCCATCTCAAGCCTGAGAGTGTCTCTTGCGCCAAGCCCGATGGGAAGTATCCCGTAATTTTTTCCGGCTTCCATCAATGCGTTCCAGACAGCTGTTGCGTCAGCGGGTTCCATGTAAATCTCAAAACCGTCCTCGCCTGTGTAGCCTGTCCTTGATATCAAGACCTCGATATCATCATTGATAAGGCCCAAGTGGAAGTGGAAGTGCTTTACTTCATTCGGGTCTATATCCAATAAAGGCTTTATGACCTCAAGGGCTTTGGGCCCCTGAAGCGCTATCTGAGCATAATTATTGCTGAGATTTTCAATGGTTACATCTGGTATCGCCTCTTTTTCCTGAACCTTGTTCATCCAGGCAAAAACCTTGTCGGCATTTGAGGCGTTTACCACGAACAGGTAACGGTCTATGTTGTAGCGGTAAACGATTGTATCGTCAACAACCCCGCCGTTCTCATAGCAGAGGAGCGTGTACTGGCACTGTCCGTCGGTGATGCGCTCTACATCGTTTGTCATGATAAGCTGGACAAAATCTATCGCACCGTCGCCGGAGATCTCGATCTCACCCATGTGGCTGACATCAAAAAGACCGCAGGCATTCCTGACTGCAAGATGCTCTTCAATGACGCCTGAGTACTGCACGGGCATTTCCCATCCGGCGAAATCGACTATCTTTGCGCCCAGGGATTTATGTATTTCAAATAAGGGAGTTCTTTTTAACACGATGATGTATGCAAAAGGCTTGTTAAGCCTAAGTAAATCCTTTCATTAATGTATAAGCAGTTGAATTATTACTAAAAGGTAATTAAATGTCAAAGGAAAAAAACAAAAAAACAGCTTTGCGCCTCATTTTGTCTTAGCGGCTTTTTATCATATACCAAGGCTTGGCCTGCCGCAAGGCACACCCGCTATTTTTATGATATTATTAAGCGTAAAATATTCTTATGGAAAATGAAATAAAAAAAGCAGGCGTGAGCAAAAAACTTTCTGAGTTTATCAAAGGGCCTGCCACCCTTGATAGGCTCTCAGACAGGTCTTTGCCTGTAATAATTGTAATAGGGGCGTCTGATTCAGGCAAGACCACTTTGATAGAGGGTCTCTCCGATATGCTCTCAAGGCATATGGAGACAGGCATAATCGACCTTGATATGGGCCAGTCCCATATCGGAGCGCCTACCACAATGGCATGGGGCAGGGTCAAGGGGGGCTTTAAAGGGTGGGGAGATATAAAAGTAGAGGACCTTTACTTCACCGGAACGACAAGCCCGCCGGGAAACCTGCTGCCCGCGCTTGTAGGCGCGAAAAAGCTTCGGGATAAAGCGGCTTCCAAATGCCCAAAAGTCATCATAGATACCACAGGGCTTGTGTCAGAGCCTCTTGGCAGGGTCTTTAAGCAGTATAAGATAGACCTTCTGTCCCCCGATATCATCATAGCCCTTGAAAGGGACCATGAGCTTGAAAATATCCTAAGCCCGTACAAAAATCTCAAAAAACCGACAATCTTAAGGATAGATGTGCCGGAAGCGGTGAAGCTTAAAAGCAGGCTTAAAAGGTTTGATTTCAGGGCTGTCAGGTTCAGGCATTATTTCGAGAATTCGATAGAGATTCGTGTAAACATTAAAAAAACAGGGGTAAGGTTTACAAGGTCGGCTGATGAGGACGGGCTTATAAAAAGGGCGGTGTCTTTCAGGGACAGCAATGGGGATGATATCGGAATAGGGGTAATCGAAGGGGCTGACCTCGATAATGACAAGCTCATTATCCGCACCCCGTTAAAAGAGGGGGTCAGGTTTGCTGCCCTCGTGATAGGTGAAGCGAAGATAGATATGGTTTGAAGTGTAGATTGTTTAAATATATTCGCAATCCCAATTTTCTCCCTCTTGTGGAGGGGGAAGGATCAATTCATTGCAAGGGGGGGTAGCCCCGAAGCAGTCTTAGTATTTTATATTAACTGGTGTTGCTTAATTACTTTGCAAACTGTCGTCAAAAGGTAACCAATGAAATTCATTAATCATAATGGTAAGCCCTTTACCTTCAATCTTGAGCTTCTGAAATACCTCGGCCCGGGCTTTCTCGTGACTGTCGGATTTATCGACCCGGGCAACTGGGCGACCAATATAGCCGCAGGTTCAGAGTTTAATTACTCGCTCCTGTGGGTTATCACGCTCTCTACCCTCATGCTGATATTCCTCCAGCACATGTCAGCGCACCTTGGCATTGTCACAGGCGACTGCCTTTCCGAGTCCTGCAGGAAATGGTTCCCTAAGTGGGTTAACATTATTTTCGGCGGTTCGATAATGATTGCCTGCATCGCAACTGCTTTGGCGGAATTCCTGGGGGCATCCATCGGGCTTACGATACTGTTCGGCTTTCCCCTTTATCTCTCTGCCATCATCTCAGGCAGTTTCATACTTGCCCTTGTAACAATCCAGAAGTATGACACCATCGAGCACATCATAATTTCATTCGTGTCCGTAATAGGCTTTTGCTACCTCCTTGAGCTCTATCTTGTCGGGCCTGACTGGGTGCAGGCAGCAAGGGCAGCCGTTATGCCAAAGATAGGTTCTGCCGAGATATTCATAGCAATGGGCATGCTTGGGGCTGTTGTCATGCCGCATAACATATACCTTCACTCTGAGGTCATCCAGAAGAGGAATTATACCGCTACGGATGAGAAGCGCAAAAGGCAACTCCTGAGGTACGAATTCCTTGACACCCTCCTTGCCATGGGCACAGGGTGGCTCATCAACAGCGCCATGATAATAGTTGCCGCCGCTGTCTTTTATAAGCATGGCGTGCTGGTAAAAGATGTAGTGCAGGCCGCTGAGACCTTAAGGCCGCTTGCAGGCAATCTGGCAGAGCTTTTGTTTGCGGTTGCGCTCCTTTGCGCCGGTATCTCATCTTCAATAACCGCCTGCCTTGCCGGAGGCACTGTCTTTACGGGATTTCTAGGAAAGGAGATAGACGCCCAGAAGATCTGGTTCAGAGGAGGGGTCCTTATTACGGCAGTACCTGCGATACTGCTGATAATGATTCTGAAAAACACCTATATGACCCTTATATGGAGCCAGGTCATATTATCGATACAGCTTCCGCTTACTATAATACCGCTGATAATACTAACGCGGAGCAGGAAGGTAATGGGGCGGTACGCCAACGGCAGATTCGAGAACTTTCTCATGTACCTCTGCGGCGGCATAATCATATTTTTAAATATACTGCTTCTTCTGAGTTTTTTCGGGGTGAGTTTTGAGTTCTAAGGTATGTGCCCTCTCCGGCAAGGAGAGGGCAGAGGGCAGGCAAATTTGGTTTTCTTTGTTAACCGTTTACCGCAAGGGTTTGTTTGAAGGGAATAAGTTTAGCAGTATCATCAGCGAATTCTTCCTCCTCTTCCTCGCAATTGTTACTGCCGCTTACCTTGAATTTAGAAAGCGTTCTTTCAAGCTCTTCCGCAAGCTCGTTAAGCTCAAGGGCAAGGGTGCTCACACCCCTTACTCCGTTGGCAGATTCCCTCGAGATATCCGCTACCGCCTCCATGTCAGCGCTTATTGTAGAGGCAACGGCAGACTGTTGTTCCGTGCTTGTTGCTATCTGGTGGATCATGCCGTTTACATGGTTTATGCTGGAAGTGATGTCATTGAGGGCAGAGCCTGCCTCTTTGGTAAGAAGCACCCCTTCCTCTACTGTCTTTGACTCACGCTCGATGCTCTCGACAGCCTTTTTGCTCTCTTCCTGAATGCCGGTTATCATTTGGTTGATTTCTTTTGTCGCCTTTGTGGTCCGCTCGGCAAGTTTCCTGACCTCATCCGCGACTACCGCAAACCCGCGGCCCTGGTCTCCTGCCCTTGCGGCCTCTATTGCGGCATTGAGGGCAAGGAGGTTAGTCTGGTCTGCAATGTCATTGATGACCTGAACGATATTGCCTATTTTCAGGGATTCAGACCCAAGGGCTGCAACGACCTCAACGGATTTTTTGGTGCTTGCTGCGATATCGTTCATCCTCTCTACGACTTTATACACCGAGGCCTCGCCTGTCTTTACGGCAGTATCGGCCTTTGATGCCACTTCAGCCATATCAGATGAGCTTCTGGCAACTTCGAGAACGGTTGCGCTCATCTCCTCCATTGCTGTTGCTACTTGTCCTGTCTTCTGGTCCTGCTTGTTGAAGCCGTCAACCATTGAGGAGAAGGTGCCGTTAAGCCTGTCGGAAGACTGCTGGAGAAGACCGCAGCTTCCCATGAGCTTTGAGATTACAACCTCAAAATTCCCAAGGAGAATATTGAACTCCTGCCCGATAACCCCTATCTCATCGGTATTACTTATCTGAACCCTTTTTGTAAGGTCGCCCTCTCCTGAGGTGATATCCTTCATGTGATTATGAAGCTCATCCAGCCTCGCTATGATAAGCCTGTGTATGAACCAGATAACAGCGCCGAAAGTAAGCAGATTCAGGATTATCCCGATATAGAGCACATTTTTGAAGTAAGTGAGCTTTGTGTCAGAATGTTCCTGGTACATGCCTGTAAGCTTGTTCATGTCCTTGAACAGCTCTCCATTCTTATCTTCGACATAGCGGACAGCCGCGGCAACATCGGGGGCCTTTGGGTTTTTGCCTTCGATGATTACATCGAGGTTGCCCCCGAATTTATTCCAGAGTTCTTTTGATTCGGCAAGCTTGGCTTTTATTAGCGGCTCTTTTGTTTCTGGTATTGATACCTCTGTATCGTTCTCTTTTATTACTCCTCCGTCCGAGAGGACTGCGAGGGTCCGGCTGAATGCCTTTTTCTTTTCGATAATATCATTTTTGTACGCCTCTACCCTCTGTAGAGCTTCTTTTGTCTGTCCGTCCTCAAGGCTGTTATGAAGCCCCAGGACTGATTTGCTTATTGCCTGGCTGAGCGCCCTCTGCTTTCCGGCCAGGTTGATAATAAGCGCGTCAGACTTCTGGTTTTTTATATTTATCAGGCTGTAGATGACAGAGCCCGTACTTATCAGCACAAAGACCGTTAAGATTAAAACCAGTTTGAATTTGATGTTCAGATTTACTCTTTTCATATCCCTATTCTCCTTTTAGCTTCCATGCTTCAGTTTTTGGTAATCAAACATAAAAGCAAACCTCATGCCAAATTAAAAAAACTATGCTTCTGAAGTGCTGTAACGGTTCGTAATTAAAAGAGAAAATGGCGTTGTTTTTGTTCTCTGAGAGGAAAAGCCATGAATGGCAGAATGCCTTGAAAAAGGGACATGCCTGTCTGAAGACGACATCCGTGTCTGATTTCAGGGGCCTGCTTGACAAGCCTGTAAACAATGTAAATACTCTGAATGAACCCTCTGCCGAAACTATAAAAAACCAAGGGGAAATCTCATGGAATTCGGACTTAATAATAAGCAGAAAGAGATTCAGGAGCTTGCCAAAAGGTTTACCGATGAAGAGATTATCCCAAGGGCCAGGCAAAACGACATAGATGAGCATTTTCCGATAGAGATATTAAAGAAGATGGGGCCTCTGGGCCTGATGGGCGGCACAGTGCCGAAAGAGTGGGGAGGCTCTGAGCTGGACTTTGTAAGCGATGCCATTATCTTCGAAGAGGTCGGAAGGGGGTGCTCATCACTGAGGACCATTCTTTCCGTGCAGGTCTCTTTAGTCGAGCAGGCGATACTTAACTGGGGCACGGAGGAGCAGAAAAGAAAGTATCTGCCGGGGCTCTGCAGAGGAGAGCTTTTGGGGGCGTTTGCCATTACAGAGCCGGAGGCGGGAAGCGATGCGGGAAGCCTGAAGACAACTGCCCAAAAAGTAGATGGCGGCTGGCTGTTAAATGGCGTTAAGACATGGATATCAAACGGCGGCATGGCTGATGTGCTGATAATCTTTGCAAGGGTCGGGAAGGAGCCTGGGAGTAAGGCCATCTCAGCATTCATAGTTGAGAAGGGAACAGAGGGTTTTACCACGAGAGAGATAAAAGGCAAGCTCGGGCTTAAGGCAGCAAATACGGCTGTGCTGTTTTTCAAGGACAGCTTCGTTCCTGAAGATGCGCTCCTGGGAAATCAGGGCGAGGGGTTTAAAATTGCGCTCTCGTGCCTGGATAACGGCAGGTTTGGAGTAGCATCAGGCTGTGTGGGTATCATACAGGCGTGTATTGATGCCTCAACCCAATATGCAAAGAAAAGGGTGCAGTTCGGCAAATCAATCGCCTCGTTTCAGTTGGTGCAGGATATGATAGCAAAGATGGTGGTGGACAGGGATGCGGCAAGGCTCCTTGTGTACAGGGCAGCGGAGCTTAAGAATAAAGGGGTTAGGAATACGCTTGAGAGCTCGATTGCCAAATACTTTGCAAGCGAGGCCGCAGTGCGGGCCGCAACAGACGCAATCCAGATACACGGGGCATACGGGTACTCAAATGCTTTTCCCGTTGAACGGTATCTAAGGGACGCAAAGGTGGCAACGATATATGAAGGGACCTCGCAGATACAGAAGCTGATAATAGGAGAGCATACGCTTGGGGTAAGGGCGTTTTTTTAAAATGGTTTTCCTCAGGGGATGCTTCGCCATTTGCGCCCTCGGGGTTTTGTAAAGACAAAAATAAAAGCTAACTCTTTCTTAGTTCTGTTTTTGTGTCTTGTCTTGTTTTTTTGTGTCTTGTCTTGTTTTGAAAACACCACACCAAGGGGCATTCGAAGTGAGCATAAGGGAGCGGGAGAGAGCGGGCTTCGGTATCTATTAGCGAACGGACGCGACAGCGAACGGAGCCAATGCCCCGAAGGGCGAACCCGCTGTTTGCAAAAGTAAATAAACAGACGAGTTGAAAGAAAATGAAAAAGATTGCTTTATCGCTTCTCCTCGCAATGACAACCCTACCCTCTCCCCTTGTGGAAGAGGGCTGGAGTGGAGTCAGAAAATTGCAGAGGATTAAATTCACCGCTCATATCTATAAAACCCTTCTTTTGTTTTCCTTCCAAGCTTGCCTTCTTTTACCAGATTTGAGAGTATGTCGGGCGGTTTGAATTTTTCATCTTTCAGGTGGGTGTGCAGGTATTCCATTATCTCAAGGCACACGTCAAGCCCGATAAAATCCGCAAGCTCAATCGGACCCATCGGGTGGTTCATCCCGAACTTCATCGCGGTATCAATATCTTCCTTTGATGCGTTGCCGCATTCAAAAAGCCTCATCGCCTCTCCAAGAAAGGCGAACAAGAGCCTGTTCGTAATAAAGCCGGGCGAGTCTTTTACAACCGCGGGGGTTTTTTCGATTCTTACGGAAAGGTCAGTGATTGCCTTTAAAGTGTCCTGCGAGGTCATGGAGCCTTTTATTATCTCAACAAGCTTCATCACCTTTGGAGGGTTCATGAAGTGCATGCCGATAAATCGCTCAGGCTTAGTTACTGAGCCCGCAAGCTCATCTATGGAGATGGACGATGTGTTTGTGGCAATGATGGATTGGGGCCTGCATACTGCGCTAAGTTTTTTCAGCACCTCTTTCTTTATCCCGGCCTCTTCAAACACAGCCTCAATTACAACATCGCAATCAGCAATATCCTTCATATCTGTTGAGGTCTTTATAAAGCTTCTGACCTTATCCCACAGGAGCGGGTCTGTGTGCGTACTGATGCGCTCAAGAGCGGCCTTGAGCGCGGCCTCTGTTCTGTCCATGAGCACAGTTTCAAAACCATGCAAGGCAAAGACCTGCGCAATGCCTGCGCCCATGGCGCCTGCGCCTATAACACCGATTTTTTTGATTTTTGCATTGGGCATAAAAAGTCAGATTACCTTTTCAAAAACAGGGTTCGAATCTTTTATGGAAACATAGCCCATCCTTGAGTTCGGGTCGTGCTCGAAGATAAGAAGCCATCTTTCCCTTGCAGCCTGTTCGATAAGTTCTTTTTTTATCTTTAGCGTCTCAAGCGGGAACAGGTCATAGCCCATTATATAGGGATATTTAAGATGAGTGACAGTCGGTATGATGTCGCTTAAATACACTGCGGTCTGCCCTTTGGATTGAATTTTGACAAGCTGTATGTCGCGGTTATGCCCTGATGCCCTGAAGACGGAGATACCCTTTACAATTTCCCTGTCACCTTCGATTAGCTCAAAAAGTCCTGCCTCCATCACAGGCTCAAAGTCCTCTTTCAGATAACTTGCCCTTGTCCTCTCGTTAGGGTCAACTGCAGCCTCCCATTCGCCTTTTTGCACAATGTATCTTGCGTTGGGGAAAGCAGGCGTTGCTGAGTCATTTTTCTTTATGGTATTTCCGCCTGCATGGTCAAAGTGCAGGTGGGTGTTTATGACTATTGTGATGTCCTCAGGCTTGAGCCCAAGCCGGTTAAGGGATTCCACAAGTGTGGGCTTTCTTTCAACCCCGTATATCGAGTTGAAGCGTTCATCATTCCTTGTCCCTATCCCCGTATCTATAAGGATGTTTTCTTTTGAGGTCTGGATGAGAAGCGGATTCAAGCCGAGAAGCACCCTGTTCTTTTCATCCGAGGGGTTTGTCTTTTCCCAAATAGTCTTGGGAACGACACCGAACATCGCCCCTCCGTCAAGCCTGAAAAAGCCGTCACTTACAGGGTGTATCCTGAAATCCCCGAATTCCATTCGCGTCTTCCCTTCACAGCAGATTTTTTAAAGCGCCCTTATTGCCATTGTGTAAGCCCCTCCGCCTCCGAGACAGAGGGTGGCAAGCCCGAGTTTTTTCTTCCTGTTCCTGAGCGCGTTGATGAGCGTGACAAGGAGCCTTGCGCCGCTTGCGCCTATTGGGTGTCCGAGGGCGATTGCGCCCCCGTGAACATTGAGCTTCGCAATGTCTATGTCAAGCTCCTTGGCAACAGCCAGTGTCTGCGCGGCAAAGGCCTCGTTCTCCTCAATGAGGTCAAAGTCATCAAGCCTTAACCCTGTCTTTTTTAGCACAGCCTGAACAGATTTTACAGGGGCGATTGTGTACCACTTCGGGTCAGTGTGCGCAGGGGCATACCCGATTATCTCGGCAAGTGGCGTGATATCAAGCTCCCTTGCCTTTTTCTCAGACATTAGGATAAGGGCGGCAGCCCCGTCATTAAGACCCGGAGAATTCCCCGCTGTCACAGTGCCTGTAGGCTTGAAAGCAGGTTTCAGCGCGGCAAGTTTTTTTAAATCAGTATCTCTCCTGATAGTCTCATCATGCTCTAAGATTACCGTATTGCCTTTTTTAACAGACACTATCTCTTCTGAAAATACCCCTGAGTCAGTTGCGGCAATGGCCTTTAAATGGCTCTGAAGGGCATAGAAGTCCTGCTCCTCCCTTGAGATATTATATCTCAAGGCGGTATCTTCGCAGAGCGCGCCCATGTGCGCGTTGTAGTAGCAGTCCCAAAGTCCGTCATATATCATTGAGTCAACAGCTACGCAGTCCCCGTAGCGTTTTCCCTTTCTCAAATCCCTCAGGAGGTGAGGGGCGTTTGACATCGACTCCATCCCGCCTGCTATAATGATTTCCGTGTCCCCAAGCTTTATTGCCTGCGCAGCCAAGGCCACAGCCTTAAGCCCTGAGGCGCAGACCTTATTGACGGTAAATGCGGCGGTTGAATCAGGCAGCCCTGATAAAATCGCAGACTGCCGCGCAGGGTTCTGCCCGATGCCTGAGGATATTACATTGCCCATTATCACTTCATCTATGAGAGATTTTTCAATGCGTGACCTTCTTAAGAGCTCTTCAATGACAAAGGTTGAAAGGGCAGGGGCGGATAATGAGGAGAGCTTCCCAAGGAGTTTCCCGGTTGGAGTCCTGACTGCGGCTGTTATGACCACATTTTCCATTTTATCTCTTTAGGAATTTATTCATCAGGTTTTTACGGTCATCATAGTTGAACAGGTTTGTGAATTCCTCTATCTCGGTCTCGAATGAGCATGAATCAATGCTTTTCTTGGCAGCCTCGATGCACTGGAGAGGTTTTTGGGCGATAAGCCTTGCAAGCGTCATTACCTCTTCCGAAAGCTCGTCTTTTGGCACCACCCTGTTCACAAGCCTTAAATCAAACGCCTCATCAGCCTGCACCCTCCTGCCGGTAAATATCAGCTCCTTTGCCATCTCCCGCCCGATTCTTCCTGCAAGCCTCTGCGTTCCTCCTGCTCCGGGAATTATGCCAAGGTTTACCTCAGGCTGGGCAAATACGGCGGCCTCAGATGCGAGAATAATGTCGCAGGCAAGGGCAAGCTCACACCCGCCCCCAAGGGCAAACCCGTTGACAGCGGCGATAACAGGCCTCGGGAACTTCTCGACTATATTCATGGCGTTGTGGATGAGCCTTGCGAACTTCTCAGCCTCTTTGGCGTCAAACTCAGCCATTTCCTTTATGTCTGCGCCGGCAAGGAATGTATTTCCGCTGCCCGTTATTATCAGCACTTTTACTTCTTTTATGAATGAAAGCCTGTCAATTGCTCTCACAAAGTCTATTATCACAGGTGTGGAGAGGATGTTGACCCCGTGGCTCATGTTGAATGTAATGGTCGATATCTCGTTTATCTCAAGGGAAAACCCGTTGTAATCGGTTTGTTCAGGCATAGCGCTCGTCCTCCGGGGTTAAAAAGCCCTCTTCAATTTAAATCTCAATTCGATTTTTTGTCAAATGAGGTCGGTCTGGAGATAGGCAAACTGTCTATTGACAGTTGGATTATACATTGGGATAATAGGGTAACTATTTAATAAAACAGGAAAAATTAATGAAATCACTCGAAGCAAGGAAGACTAAGATCGTAGCAACGATTGGCCCTGCATCCCGCAGTCCTCAGTTGATGGAGAAACTCCTGAAGGCTGGGGTGAATGTAGTAAGGCTTAATTTTTCCCACGGGACGCACGAGGTCCACGGACAGGTCATAAAGAATATCAGGGATATCGCTGGCAAACTTAATATGCCTGTAGCCATAATGCTTGACCTGCAAGGCCCGAAGATAAGGATAGGAAAGCTCAAGGAAGGCAGTATCGAGCTTACACACGGGCAGACGATTTTTATCACTGCCGAGAACCCTGACGGGGATGACTCGCTCATATCCACCACCTATCAAAACCTCTACAAAGATGTAAAGCCCGGAGACAGGCTGCTTTTCGATGACGGGCTGTTGGAGGTCAGGGTCAGGAAGATATCAGGCAAAAAGATAGAATGCGAGGTCGTCTATGGAGGCACGCTCAAGGAACACAAAGGCATAAACCTGCCCGGCGTGAATATAAGCGCGCCCTGTCTGACTGAAAAGGATATTGAGGACTTAAATTTTGGAATAGAGAATGGGGTTGACTACATCGCGCTGTCATTTGTAAGGAAGCCATCGGATATTTCCGAGCTTAAGGAGAGGCTTAAGGCAAAGGACGCGGATATCTCCGTAATCGCCAAGATAGAAAAGGCAGAAGCCATTGTAAATCTTGACGCTATAATGGAGGAATCCGATGGAATAATGATAGCAAGGGGGGACCTTGGGGTTGAGCTTTCTACCGAAGCGGTGCCTGTATTACAGAAAAAGATTATTTCAAAGGCTAATGAGGCTGGTAAAACAGTCATAACTGCCACCCAGATGCTTGAATCCATGATAAGTAACCCGAGGCCCACCAGGGCAGAAGCCTCTGATGTGGCAAACGCGGTCTTTGACGGTACTGATGCGCTTATGCTTTCAGGCGAGACAGCGGTCGGGTCATATCCTGTGGAAAGCGTAGAAGTGATGGTAAGGATAGCCACAGAGGCTGAGGAAGCCGCACTTGCCCAGAAGTACCTCTTAAGAAGGAAAAAGGGAGACGCCGGGTCGTTTACGCAGGCGGTTTGCTTTGCCGCGGCTGCGGCAAGCAATGAGGTAAGCTCAAAGGCAATAGTGGTCTTTACGCAGTCAGGCGAGACAGCGAAAATCCTTTCAAAGCTGAGGCCTCATACCCCCATAGTGGCCTTTACAGTGCTTGAGAAAACATGGAGAAAGCTTGCCCTTCTTTGGGGGGTTCAGCCGTTCTTAGGGGAATTTGGCGAGCATACCGATGAGATGATATGCAGGGGTGAGGCCGCGCTCCTTGATTACGGGATAGCGGACTGGGGAGATACGGTAGTGGTCGTCTCAGGCACAAAGGTCGGCATGAGAGGCGCAACTAACATGATGAAAATAGACTGGATAGGGAGCGAGGAGTGCAAGCTTTATCTTAAAGGGAAGAATTGAGCTTCGCAAAGGAAAAAAAGCAGGAAGGAAAACCTTTTTACCCCCCCTACCTCAAGCAAAAAGAGGCAAAAAAACAGATTGCTTCACCCTGTTCACAATGACAACTTTAGTGATTGTCATTCCCGCGAAAGCGGGAATCCAGTATTTTTAAAAGTAGATTCCCGATAGAAGCACTCGGGAATGACAGATTAGCAATAGCCTTAAATGGAGAGTGGGGTTAATAATTCTTTGCGTCAAAGAACGCCCATTTGGCGCATTCGTAGTCGTCTTTCCACCTGTTATTTATCTGGCAGGCGTAGCGCAGGACTATGTGCTTGATAAAGGTCCAGTCGTCCTGAAGCATCCCAAGCTGTTCCTGAAATTTGTATAATTCGTTTAGGTAATTTTCTTTGCTCTCAGGCGATATATGCCTTCTTATCTCTATCTTTTTGGCTATCTTAAAGCACCTGGCAGCCCTCAGGGGGTTTGCATCTCCGGGGAAATCATCCACGATATCGACATTACTCAGGTTCAGCCCGTTCCTCATGAGCATCATCTCTATCTTGGGCAGATATTCCTCGACATTTATGGCCTGTCCTTTTGCTTCCTGGGACATTCCTCATCCTCCGTCATTATTTTTATTTTGGAATAAAAAGGCTATTCCCCGATGTCTTCGTTCCAGACCTCAGGGTTTTTTGAAATGAAATCAGAGAGCATCTTCCTGCATTCCTCTGATTCAAGGTCAATGACATTGATACCGTTTTCTTTAAGCCAGCCAAGTCCGCCTTCGAAGTTAACTGATTCGCCTACTATGACAGTGCCAATCTTGAATTGCCTTATAAGCCCGCTGCAATACCAGCACGGGGCAAGGGTTGTCACAAGTATCTTATCTTTGTAGCTTTTTTGCCTGCCCGCCTTGCGGAATGCGTCAGTCTCGCCGTGAACGGAAGGGTCATTCTCCTGAATCCTTCTGTTGCGGCCCCTGCCAAGCAGCACCCCGTCCCTGTCAAAGAGCGCGGCCCCGATAGGGATTCCGCCTTCTTCGAGCCCTGTCCTTGCCTCAAGGATGGCAACTTTGAGCAGTTCGCTGTAATCGTGCTTCAAGATATCTAACCTCGGCTTACCTTATGTATGCCTCTGTGACATACCTTCTCATCATCCTGTGCGAATTGAAGTAATAGGCGTTCTTGCCGATTGCGTTCTGCATCATCTTTATCCAGATTTCCCTGTTATCGTAGAATGTAGGGATAACAAGGTTTTCGAGCTTGTCATAAAGGTCTTCGGCGTCAAGTTCATCGGTGCTGCGGGTAAGGGTCGATTCAGTCGGGTTTGGCCCTATTGCCCAGCCAGTGTAGCCTTCTATGTGTCCTTCAATCCACCAGCCGTCAAGGACGCTGAAGTTTATCACCCCGTTATGCGCTGCCTTCATGCCGCTTGTGCCTGAAGCCTCTCTCGGCCTCATCGGAGTATTGAGCCAGACATCGACGCCTGAGACCATCCTGGCCCCAAGTTCCATATTATAGTTCTCAAGATAGACTATCTTTACATCGCCGTTTATCTCGGCTGCGCTCCTGAATATTTCCTCTATATTTTTCTTGCCGTCATTGTCCCTTGGGTGGGCCTTTCCTGCATATATTATCTGGAGCTTGCCTTTGCCAATCTTTTTAAGCCGCTCCGGGTCTGAAAGGAGGAGGTTTGCCCTTTTATAAGCGGTTGCCCTCCTTGCGAAACCTATTGTAAGCGTGTCGTAGTCCATCTTTGCGTTCGTAACCGAGTTTACATGGTCTATGAGGGTCTTTTTTGCTTCCAAGTGGGCTTCCCATATCTCGATGCCGGGGACCTTATCTATCCTTACGAAAAGCTCAGGCTCATTTGCCCAGCCCGGAAGGTACTTGTCATATAGTTTCGCGAAGCTCTCACAGGTCCATGTGAATGAATGGACTCCGTTTGTAATAGCCTGTATCTTATAACCGGGGAAGAGCACCTTTGAGACCTCGCCGTGCTTTTTGGCTACCCCGTTTATATATTGGCTCAGATTCATGGCAAGAAGCGTCATATTGAGCTTGCCGCTCCCGCCAAGTTCCTTAAGTATATCAAGAGGGATTATCTCCCCCATTACTTCCTTTACAAGGTCGTATGAGAATTTGTCATGGCCTGCCTCTACCGGGGTATGGGTCGTAAATACGCAAAGGTCCTTCACTTTTTCTACATCCCATATCTCCCTCTCATCCCATACGGACTCTATGTCCCTTTTATGCCTCAGGAGAAGCTCAAGGGTAAGGAGGCTTGCGTGCCCCTCATTCATGTGATACTTCTTGACCCTTATTCCAAGGGCCCGCAGCATCATGACGCCGCCGATTCCAAGGACAATCTCCTGCTTGAGCCTGAAGCGCTCATCGCCTCCGTAAAGCGCAGAGGTTATCTCTCTGTCCTCAGGGGAGTTCTCAGGCAGGTCCGTATCAAGGAAAAATATCGGGACATTCCATTTTGTGACAAGGCTTGAGATGTTGTAAACCCATGCCTGGACAGCGACTTCCCTGCCTTCTATGCTCAGGCGTATCTTCTGGGGAAGCAGCGACATGTTCTCAGCCGGATTCCATATCTCAGGGTGCTCTATCTGGCGGCCTTTTGAGTCAAGTTCCTGCCTGAAGTAGCCTTTTGAGTACAGTAGCGTAACGGCTACCATTGGCAGGTTCAGGTCAGCGGCGGATTTGATGGTGTCGCCTGCAAGTACGCCGAGGCCTCCGCTGTAGGTAGGTATGTCGTTCCTGAAGCCTATCTCCATCGAGAAGTAGGCTATTTTTGATTCCGTAGTCAGTTCCTGAATGTATTTCATAAAGGTTCCTTTTGTTCCATGCCGAAATCAGATCAGAAAAAGGGGACGGGGTCAGTGAGATTTACGGCGAATCCTTAAAGATGTCCCGCGATATGCCTGTTGAGGCATATGCGTAAGGGGATTTTCAATTATACCTTATCAAACCGGTTAATCAATATAGTTTTTTTGGTTTGTTGCCTCAGATGCAAAATCTGTGTTTTATTGCCGATGAGGGTACATTCCTCCCCTCAGGTCTTGATTTTAGCTTATTGCAGTTGAGCTTTGAAGTTGGTATAATGCGCGGGAATGGAGGAGTTAAATGCCTGAATCAAGAAGGACCCTTCATTATTTCACCAGCGCTCTTGCAGCCGGTTTTATCGTTCTGAACCTTTCGTCCTGTTCATTTTACTATAAAGCATCGGCATCCGGCAATACTGAAACTTTACAGCCAGCCATCAATATCCCTGAACCTGTTTCTGAGAAGCCTCAAGAGCCTGAAATAATCGAAGAATGCGCACCCGAAGATTGCCTTGCAGCTGCCATCAGGCTTAAAAAAGACGGCAGCATCGAGGAGACGCGCCTTAAGCTTATTGAAATCCGCAAGCGTTTCCCTGATACCGTTTGGGCGGCTCGCGCCTCATTTCTTCTCGGGATTTCAGCCGTTGAGGACAAGGCTGACTCAGGAGAGCTCTTTGTTGAAGCGTCAAGCATACCCGGAATAGAAGATTACACCCTTTTCTATCAGGCCCGTTCATTTGCCTCTCAAAAGAAGTTCTCCGAAGCGGCTGCTTTCTATGATGCCGTACTTGCCTTATACCCTGATTCAGCCCTTAAATCCGATGCGCTTTATCTGAAGGCAGCCGCATACTTCGAGGATGGAAATTTTTTGGAAGCGCGCGCGTGCTTTAGTGAGTTCATATCAACTTATCCGAAGAGCAGCCTTGTCCCCGAGGCGCTTGTCAAGTCTTCCCGTTCTTCAATTGAATTAAATGAGATTCAGGAGGCCCTTAAAACAGCAAGGGTTGTCACAGTACGCTATCCGACCCGTTCAGCCGCAAAAGAGGCTGAGGCGTTGATTGAGAATATCAGGCTCAAAGGCGAACCGCTCGCTGAGCTTACGGTTGAGGAGAGGTTCAACAGGGCAGGCAGGCTATTTGACGCAACGCATTATAGCGAGGCGATAGCTGAGTTCTCTTCCATCGCAAAGAAACAAAAAAACCTTTTCTATGATAAGGCGGTAATGAAGGTAGCCTTATCCCGCATACGCCTTAAGGAATACGATAAGGCTGAAAAGGTACTTAAGGATTATCTCAAGGCCAAAAAGCCTAAGAATGAATGCGAGGCATTAAATAAACTTGCCCTTGTAGCCCTGAGGCAGGGCAAGGAAGACCTTCTGCTTGAGGTCGAAGACAAGCTTGCAGCAAAATTCCCCAGGAGCAGGGAGCATGCCGAGGTGCTGAACTACATAGGCCGTTTCTACGAGGGAAAAAACCTCCATGAGCCTGCACTTGAGGCTTTTGAGCATGTCGCTCAGGAGTTCAAGGGAAGCGACCTTGCCGATACTGCCCTTTGGAGCATAGGATGGATAAATTACAGGGCAGGCAGGTTTGAGCAGTCGCTAAAGCATTTTTCTTCATACCGGGAAATCCATCCGCAGGGAGCTGAACTTGTCCGCCACCTTTACTGGAGCGCAAGGAGCGCGGAGAAGCTTGGCATGGAAGCTCAAGCCATAAATTATTATGAAAGCCTTTGCGCACCTTTTAAAAAAACATACTATTGCCAGATGGCTGAAGAGCGTCTTGCAAAGCTCATGATAAAAGAAGAGATACAGAAGATAGAGACTAAGATTGATGAGACTGTTGAGCCTGCCGTTAAATTGGCCTCAATGGAGGCAATCGCAATGCCTGAGCCTTATGTAGACGCCGCCATTGAGGTGAACGGGACAGCAAAGGCGCAGGAGATTGAAATGCCCGTACCAGAGGCAGGAGCTTTTGCAGAGCCTCTAAGCCCGCTCTTCGGCGACAGGCACTACATTGCGGCAAAGGAGCTCATAATGCTGGGGCTTCAGCCGAGCGCTTCGGCGGAAGTAGATATCCTTACAAAAAAATATTCAAAGGACAGGCAGGCTCTTTATGAACTTGCCGATCTTTTCTATCAGGCAGATGATTACCAGAGGGCATTAAGGATATACCGTCTCTACCTTGCGGACGCGGATGACAACGGACAGTCAACCGTTTTCGCGTTCCCTTTGAAGCTCATTGATGTGGTCAAGAATAAAGCCCCTGAAGGCGCGGCTAACCCGTATCTGGTGGCAGCCGTAATGAGGGAAGAGAGCGCCTTTAATCCAAAGGCCGTTTCTCCGACAGGCGCGCTGGGATTGATGCAGATAATGCCTTCAACAGGCAAACAGATTGCAAAGGAGCTTGGCAGGCAGTCCTTTGACTCGAAGCATCTTTTAGACCCTGAGGTTAATATTGAGTTCGGCTCATGGTATTTAGGCAGCCTCGCCAGAAGGTTCGATAATAATATAGTGTTTACCATAGCAGGCTATAACGCGGGCCCCAATGCCGTTGCAAGATGGGCTGAGACGCTTCCCTCCGAGCTTGATGAGTTCATAGAATCCATCCCATACCCTGAGACGCGCAACTACGCGAAAAAGGTGCTTAAGAGCTATACCGAGTACTTAAGGCTTTCAGGGGAGAACCCCTCTGAGCGTTTCAGCAGGCCTGTAATCACCAGGACGGAGAAGGAAGGGCCTGCTTTGATAAAAGCAAAGCCGCAGGAGCAGTCCTGATTGACTTTGTTCAGCGCTTGGACTTATACTGGAGTCCTACCCTTGAATAGGATGTAAATAATGGCGCCCAATGCCGGATTCTCAGAAGAAGCTCTCCGTAATTACGAGAAGATCATCTCCAATGCTTCTGACCATATCTCATTCATAGATAAGACCTACACCTACAGGCTTGTAAATCAGACATATCTTAAGGTCCACGGAAAATCAAAAGAAGACATAATCGGGCATACCGTCAAGGAACTCCTCGGAGAGGAGATCTTTAACGGCTTTGTAAAGGATTATCTCGACAGATGCTTCGCGGGAGAGTCCATCAGCTATGAGCAATGGTTCAATTTTGCTGTCCCGGGCCGCAGGTTCATGAGCGTCAGCTATTATCCTTATTTTGGAGAGGATGAGTCGATTGATGGCGCGGTTGTCATTTCAAGGGACTTGACCGAGCTTAAGGTTGCTGAAGAGTTGGTCAAGGAGTCGGAGATAAAATACCGGCATCTGTTTGAGAACCTCAATGACGCGGCGCTTGTCGGGGATACGGAAACAGGCTTGATTGTCGAGGTCAACAGGCAGGCCGAGGCGCTCTTTGGCATGACAAGGCAGGAGCTGATAGGCATGCATCAGAGCAGGCTCCACCCTGCACCGGAAACTTATAAAGAGAAATTCAGGGACCATGTCGCCAGAGGCAGAGAGGCTGATTACGAAGGTGAGATAATAAGAAAAGACGGAACCATTGTGCCGGTGAATATAAGCGCCTCTGTCATTAAGCTCAGTGAAAAGAAGTTTATTTTAGGCATTTTCAGGGATATTACCGAACGCAGGCGCGCAGAAGAAGAACTCCTTCAAAGCAAGGAATTCGCCGAGAGCCTTATCTATTCCATTAATGACGGCATAACTGTGCTTGGCAGGAACGGGAGCATGCATAGCTGCAACGATGCATTCTGTAAGATGATAGGGTATGGCAGGCAGGAAATACTTGGCTTGACGCCGCCATTCCCATGGTGGCCTGAAGAGGAGATGGATAGCATAAAGTCCGTATTTGAAAGAGCCTTAAGGGGTGAAGAGGCGGAATTCGAGCTTATATACAAAAAGAAGAACGGCGAGAGGTTCCCGATTATAATAAACCCTTCGCAGGTGAAGGACAGGAGTGGCAGAGTAATTAACTATGTTGCCACCTTCAAGGATATCACTGAACGAAAGAGAATGGAAAAAGAGCTTCTCAAGGCCCAGAAGCTTGAATCAATCGGAATACTTGCGGGTGGTATTGCCCATGACTTCAATAATCTCCTTACAGGCATTCTCAGCAATATATCCCTTTCCATTTTCTACGGCGACCCTGAGAGCAGGGTTACAAAGAGGCTCAGGGAAGCTGAGAAGGCAGTGCTTCGTTCAAAGGACCTTGCTCAGCAGCTCCTTACCTTTTCAGAGGGCGGTTTGCCTGTAAAGAGCCTGATTCATATTGGAAAACTTGTGGCGGACTCGGCGTCTTTCGCCCTGCTTGGCTCAAATGTGAAATGCGAGATGTCAGTGCCCGAAGACCTATTTAAGGTCGAGGCGGACGAGGGGCAGCTCAGGCAGGTAATAAAGAATATGGTGATAAACGCCCAACAGTCAATGCCGGAAGGCGGCATAGTCGAGGTGAGCTTAAGTAATCTGGAGGCCGCAGAAAATATAGCGCTTAAAAAAGGCAAGTACGTAAAGATCGAAATACGGGACCATGGCGAAGGAATTCCCGATGAACACCTTCCGAAGATATTCGATCCTTACTTCACGACAAAAGAGAAGGGCATCGGCCTTGGGCTTGCTACTGCTTATTCAATAATAAAAAATCATGGCGGGCACATAGAGGTGCATACATCAGTTGGCAATGGGACAGTTTTTAATATTTTTCTGGCTGCTCCTGAACCGATGAAAACCTGTAAGGAGGGTTCGATTAAAATTATGAGCGGCGGAAAAGTCCTGATTATGGATGACGATGAGATAATAAAAGAGACCGCGGGAGAGATACTGAATTATCTCGGCTGCAAGGTCGGCTACGCAAATGACGGGGCTGAGGCAATTGAAGTATATAAGGCGGCACAGGCTGCCGGAGAGCCTTTCGGCCTTGTTATCATGGACCTTACCATACCCGGGGGCATGGGCGGCAAAGAGGCGATAAAACATCTCCGTTCATTTGACCCGGAGGTAAAGGCGGTAATATCGAGCGGCTACTCAAATGACCCTATAATTGCTGATTTCGGGGAGTACGGTTTCAGCGGCGTGATACTCAAGCCATACAGGGTTTCTGACTTGAGCGATATCGTGCATAAGATGCTGAAAGGTCAATAGGCGTCCTTTTCCTGCATACCTTATAATTTTTTTTTATTCCGAGCTATTTTTTGGTATAATAAGACACAATAAGAAATCAGCTCGGTATGGATAGCAAAGATTATTCAAAAGAAGAGCTCCTGCTTGAGAACGAGGAGCTTAGAATTAGGCTTTCTGAACTTGAAGCGTCGCAGGCTCAATACAGAGTTGCAAAGGAATGCCTTGAACAATCCGAGCAGAAGTACCGCCATCTTTTTGAAGACCTCACAGAGGCCGCCTTTTTAGCTGACGCTGAAAGCGGCTCTATCATAGAGACCAACCGGCAAGCCGAAGTACTCCTTGGCAGGAAAAGAGAAGAAATCCTTAAAATGCGTTTGAGCGAATTGCATCGCGGGGAAAAGCTCGATGAGCATTGGCAGAGATTTTGCGCTATTCAAAAAGGCGAGCCTGTTGAATATGACTGCGAAGCAATCAAAAAAGACGGGCTCCGTATTCCTGTCCGCGTGAGCCTGGCAGCCGTTGATATCTCGGGCCGTAATCTAATTCTCGCTCTCTTCCATGACGCAACCGAACAAAAAAAGTACGAAGATGAAATAATGACGAGCAAGGAATTTGCTGAGAGCCTCATCTCCTCGATGAAGGACGGCATTACCGTTTATGCCCCTTCAGGCAGGCTCATCAATGTCAATACGGCATTCTGTGAGATAACAGGGTTCAGCCGAGACGAGCTTATTGGCCTGATGCCGCCTTTCCCGTTCTGGCCTGAAGAGGAGATCGATAATCTCAGTGAATCGTTCCTTGGCATTCTCTCTGAGCATTTCGAGGAAGCGGAATTAGTATTCAAGAGAAAAAATGGCGAACGCTTTCCTGTACTGAGATTCCCTTCCTGCATAAGGGACAGGAAAGGTACGGCCATAAACTTTTTGGCAACCGTGAAGGACATCAGCCATCGCCAGAAGATAGAGTGCGAGCTTTTGAAATCGCAGAAGCTTGAGTCTCTCGGGGTGCTGGCAGGCGGCATAGCCCACGATTTTAATAATCTCCTTACGGCAATACTCAGCAACATATCTCTTGCCAAGCAGACCTGTCTTTCTGAACTGCCTCACGGAGAAGGCTTGATAACAAGGCTCTTTGAGGCTGAAAAGGCGCTGCTGCGCGCCAAGGACCTTTCCAAGCAGCTCCTTACTTTTGCAAAGGGAGGCGCGCCCGTTAAAAAACCCCTTGCAATAGGAGACCTGTTAAGAGAGGCGTCAAGCTTTGCCATGCACGGCTCGAATGTAGCCGGCGAGTTCAATATCCCTCCTGACCTCTTTACCATTGAAGCTGACGAGGGCCAGATAACTCAAGTCATTCACAACATAATAATCAACGCGGAGCAATCAATGCCTGAAGGCGGCGTCATCAGCGTGAGCGCGGAAAATGTCGTATGCTCAGGGCCCACCATAAACCTTAAAAAATGCAGATATGTGAAGATATCCATTGCCGACCATGGCAGCGGCATACCCAAGGAATACCAGAGTAAGATATTTGACCCGTATTTTACAACAAAGGAGAGGGGGAGCGGGCTTGGGCTTGCCACCGCTTATTCAATAGTCAAAAAGCACGGCGGCTACATAAGTTTTCATACCGGCGCGGGCAACGGCACGACCTTCTATATTTATCTCCCCGCATCGGGCAAAAGAATTGTTTCAAAGAAGGCTGAAGCTGATATTTCGTGCAAGGGTAGGGTGCTTGTCATGGATGACGATGAGCTTATCAGGAAAACAGCCGGCGAGATACTCACAAAGATAGGCTGCACTGTGGCGGACGCGGCTGACGGGGCAAAGGCAATAGAGCTGTACATGAAGGCCAAGGAGAATGGAGAGCCTTTTGACCTTGTGATAATGGACCTGACCATACCCGGCGGGCTTGGCGGCAAAGAGACTATCCGCCGCCTGCTTGAACTTGACCCGATGGTAAAGGCAGTAGTGTCGAGCGGCTATTCCAATGACCCTGTGCTTTCGGATTACGGGCATTACGGCTTTAAGGGCGTGATTGTAAAGCCTTATGAGATATCGGAGCTGAGAAAGACCTTAAGCAGGCTCCTTCATAATGCCTCGGAACGGGCTGCCTGAGCCCTTATTCTTCAGAACCTTCATCGCCTTGATTTGGTATAAGCCCTTTCATTCCCTTCATCATCTCCTGCATATTGAACCCGCCGCCCATCCCGCCAAAACCGAACTTGCTGTAATTTGAAGGCACCTCAAAGAGTGAAGCGTCTACTTTGCCTATCTTTATATTCTTAAGCTCGGTTTTGATGCGGTTCCTGGAGTTTTTATCCTTTGCTGTCGCATCCATCTTTACAGGTATTCCGTCCTTTGTCGTCCACATGAAGCCTTCGAAAACCACTCCATTTCTGGTCTTGGCAGTTATCCTGCTCTTTGTTGTATCCATCCCGTTTACCTTCTCAGGACCTATCACAGTGTACTCGTAATCGTATTCCATCGGGTCATGCTGTTTTTCCATGGCCTCTTTTATGGGCTGCTCCATGTAGGACTTCTGCTCAGGCATAAGTATCCAGACTACTTTTTTATCCATTCTGGTGATTATAATCTGCTTCATCCCTGAGGCGTCCTGCTCCCTTCTCTCTTTTCCGGGGGCATGGAACACCTTGCCTTTCATTACGCCCTGCTCAAATTCCATGTAATTGTCGGCGGAATATTCTACCTTGGGCTCCTGCAGCTTCGCGGCATATGAGATGGATGATAGAAATATCAATACTAAAACAGATAGGACAATGTGTCTTAAGGCCCTCATGGACAGCTCCTTTGGATAAGATGAAATGTTTTAAGAAGGGGGATATAAAAAGTTAACACGCATAAATGGTGATGTCAAGAGAGGGGCATTTCAGGTGCTATGCAGGATCGGGCTGTGCCCACCGGATATAATCTTTTAAAAGAGCGTTGTTGCTATTTCATGCTTCTTAAAATCATTTTTGATGCTAAAATGAAAATATGCAAACAGCCATCGTCTTTACAATAATTTTTCTTCTGATACAAGCCTTCGGGTATTGGCTTGAGTTATTGAACATCAGCCACATGAGAAGGTTTTCAAACAAGGTGCCTTCGGAATTTGAGGGCAAGGTTGACATTGATTTTCTGACCAGGGCTCAAAGCTACACTATCGAGAACACAAAATTCGCCATAATTGCATCCATCTTTGAAAGCGTAATACTCCTCCTCTTTTTATTCGGGATTATGGAGGCATATAACGGCTGGATAGCTTCCCTTGGCCTGCCTTTCATTGCCTCAGGCCTTATATTTTTCATCCTGCTTTCGTATGCGGATACAATCCTCGGCATTCCCTTGAGCCTTTATCATGCCTTTCGGATTGAGAAGAAGTACGGGTTCAACACCATGACCCCAAGGCTTTGGGCAGCGGATTTCATGAAATCCATTTTAGTTTCGACTGTCCTATTTACGGTAATGGTATCGGCAGGGTTGTGGATAATACAGAAGAGCCCGGGCCTGTGGTGGCTGTGGATATGGTGCTTCTTTTTAGCTTTCAGTATTTTTATTATGTATCTCTCGCCTTATGTAATTGAGCCCCTGTTCAATAAATTTGAGCCTGTTGAGGATGAGGCCTTAAAAGATGGAATTGGCAGGATAGCTGAAAAAGCAGGGATAAAGGTAAAGAAGATTTTAAAGATAGACGCGTCAAAGAGGACGCGCCACACCAACGCGTATTTTACGGGCATTGGCCATGTGAAGAGGATTGTGCTTTATGACACCCTCATGGAGCAGCTTGATAAAAATGAGATAATCTCCGTACTGGCGCATGAGATAGGCCATTGGAAAAAGAAGCATATATTAAAATTCATTGCCGCAACGGAACTGATAGCATTGGCCGCTCTGTTTATTTCTCACAGGCTTCTTCAAGGCGAGCTATTGAATAATCTATTCGGGATTGATGGTGGGAGCTTTTTTACAAAGGCAGTTGTCCTTGGTTTTTTAGGTTCGATAGTATCTTTTCCGATAGGCCCGATATTCATGTATTTTTCAAGAAGGCATGAGATAGAGGCTGACCGGTATTCAAAGGATTTGGCACAGGACCCGCAGGCAATGGTCAGTTCCCTTGTAAAGCTCTCCAAAGATAATCTCTCCAATCTGCACCCGCATCCGCTTTATGTGAAATTCCATTATTCGCATCCGCCTGTGATTGAGAGGATAAGGCGGATAAAGGGCGAAGGACACAGTACTTAAATCCATACTTAAACAGGTTCATCGAAAATAAGAAGCCCCGCTGGATTTTCCAGCGGGGCTTCTTAGCATTGGTATTTATTTTGCTTCTGAATAGCCGTAAACAGTTTCAGGGGTGGCAAGCCCGATAAAATCCTTATACGAGTTCTCTGACTCGAAATAAAAGACCCTGCCAGAGGCATCAGCGAAGATTACTGCGTCAGCCTTGTCAATCTTCTTATTGGTAAGGGGGTCTGCGGCAAAGCGAAGCGACTGGTTTTGCATCATTGTGGATGCGTAGTTCTCACCTGCAAAGTATGTCTTGCCGTTGAGGTTCACTGCTTTCTGAGCGGTTTTTTCCACTTTGTTCGTCACCATGTTTACCCGGCTTGCGGCTACATTTGAAAGCCAGCCTGAAGCAGGCCCTGTTGATATCCTCTCAGGCACTGCGTTCTTTGTCTGAAGGGCTTCCTGACGGATGCTGGCAAGATAGCAGCTCTTTATGGACTCAAGTTTTGCTATGGCGCTTTTGTTTTCAGAGTTTGAAGCCGCGCTGGCAAGGCCGGGCGCCCCAAGTGAGCCTGCTGCGAAGATTGTCAATGCCGAAGCCAGGAATATCTTTCCGAATACTCTTTTCATTTTTACTTTTCCTCCGATAGTGAATTGTTAAAAAACATTTCAGCCTTTTAAAGGCCACTAAATAAGTATATTTATTTCTTGTGACTTCGCAAGTTCCCTACTCGTCTTTCAGATGCTTGTCAACATATTGCGCCAGTATCTCCTGCATCAGGGCAGGCGGCGGAGTTGCAAAATACGAGTTGATTACTGCGTGCGCAACCTCATGCGCGAAAATTCCGTCACTGAGTCTATCAGTAGACAAATAGATTGTATGTGACTTTTGTGCGTAAAAAGCTATAGGGGCTTTTCCGATGATACCCATCTCGCTGTAAATGTCCTTCAGCTCTGCCTGTGTGGAATAAATTTTTATGCTGAAATGAAGTTGGGGCGGGTACATGTCAAGCAGTGATTTTACCCTATAGACTATGCGGTCTACATTTTCCTTTGCCAGGAGAAGGGTTTTTTCACTGTCCCTTGTCAGGTAGGCCGCGCTTCCGCCGATCTTCCTGCCAAACTCGGCTAAATCTTCGTCAGTCGTGAAGTGAATGACAGAGTATCTGGTTTCAATTGTCCTTGTTTGCCTCTCCGCTGAAAAAGAGGGAGAGCAGAGGAAAAACAGGCTGAGAGCGCACAGAAAAAAAATAAAAAACCGTTCCCTGTGCGGCATGGCTTTGCGGGCATTATGGTTTGCGTACGAGTTCAAATTCTATCTTCTAAGGCTTTCAGTCGTTCTGAAATGCCCAGCGGCTTTCTCAAGTTCTTCAAGTTTTTTAAGGGACCGGTTGAGCAGCGCTTCGGCCTTTTCCCTTTCATGTGAAGATTTAAGTTCGGTCAAAAGTATTTTTAATTCTTCAATATCCCTCTGGATAGCGGCAATGGATGAGTCCATTTTGGAATTGAACTCATTCATCTTTTCAGCCAGAGTGTTCATCTGGTCCTTGTCCCTGAGCTTGAACCTGTGCGTGAGATCGCCTTTGCCTATCTCCTCAAGGCTCTTCTCGAACCGATAGAGCGGCCCCGCTATCTTATGCGAGGCATAGAGCATTACGATAAAGCCCGCTATTGCGGTAACGCCTATTACCGCAATGTTAATCTCGATGACGGTAGGCAGAAAATAATCCCTCGTGCTTTCAATTATAAGTTCCGAACCGGAAAATCCGGTAATTATAGTGCCCCTTGAAAAATAGCTGAAAAGCGCTATCGCAAGCAGGGATTCAATTACTATCAGCACAAGGAACCTGATGGAAAAATCTGTCTGGAACCGTTTCTTTATAAATATATTCTTTCGTTTGAATTGCGGATTATTCATGCTCGGCCTTCTTAAGCTTGTCTTTTTCGATTTTTATGCTTGAGCTTTTTTTCATCTCATGCAGCCACTCATCAAGGGCCTTTTGTTTTTTCTGCTCAAGCAGGTTCTCTTTTATCTGGGTATAGACCTGCTCTATCGGGGGCGCGGGTGCGTCCTCTTTCCTGATTACCTGAATTACTATATAATCCTCGTCACCCTTAAAGACACGGGTCTCGCCCACTGATTGGTAGAATGCGTTGTAGAGAGGGTTCTGGAGCTGGATGTTTTCGATGAGGAGCGGGCCTGTTATCTTTTCTTCTTCCACATGCTCGCCCTTCGTGAATTTATCCTTTGCCTCTTGCGCTCGCTGCTCACTTTCAAACTCGGCGGTCTTTACCGTTATCTTCTGCGTCATGCGCTCATAATGCCTCTTTACTTCATCATCGGTCACAAAGAGCCTGTCAGACCATTCCTTGTTCTTGGTCTCTATAAGCTCGCGTATCAGGGTCTGCTCCCAGTAGGCCTTGAGCGAGTCAAGGAACTTCTCATCCTGTGAAAGGCCCCTTTTCACGGCCTCCTGCACCAGAAGCTTCCTTTCTATCATCCCGTCAAGAATGGTCTCAAGGGATTCATCGGTTATCTTTAGGTTCGGGTCGCGCCTTGAGGCCAGCGCCACCTCTTTGCGGAAATCCTTAAGGTGTATGGGGGCATTATTCACAGCCGCTATCTGTTCCTGTTGGCCGGCCTTATTGCCGCACGCGCCAAGCGTAAAAAGCGCGGCAAGGGATACTGCAATTAATGTTATTTTCATTCTTCACACACCATATAAATTAATGTCACAGTTAATTATATAGAATAGCCGACTGGAGGGCAAGGGTTCCCGGTGAAGATAAAACAGGTGTGAATTACGGTTGACAAAAAACATATCAGGGCAATATAAAATTATCCCAATCGGGGCATGACCCGCCTATTGCGGGGCAAGACCCATCTTCATCCTCACCATGTTCAGGTTTGAGAGCGCCTCCGGGCTTGGATATATTGCTACAGCTGCCATGTATTCTCTCTCAGCTTCTTTGTATTGGCCTTTCATCTCATAGGCATAGCCAAGGTTTAGGTGCGCCTTATCCTGCCCCGGAGATTTTTTTGCCGTATCTGCCCAGAATGCCAGCTCATCCTTCCATACATCGGCGCGCATGAATGAGGCCGCGCCGTAGAAAATCACCAAAGCGGCAAATACCGCATAGAGAACCGCTTTCCTGTTAATGGCTCCCGTAAGCTTAATGACCAGAAGGCTCGCCATTACAAAAAAACCGATAGCCGGAAGATACATATACCTGTCAGCGTAATAAACAGGTATCGGGATGATGTTTGATACGGGCAGCAGCCATATCCAGAACCAGAAGAACCAGAACCTTATCTGGGGAGTTCCCTTCCATATAACGGCAATGAATGCGGCAAGCCATCCTATAAGGGACGCAAGCACAGGGAGCCTGAAGAATGAATCATAAACCGTTGCGTCGTAAAAACCGCTTAGATTGAAAGGCCATGCAATCATCCTTATGTACTTCCAGAATATCGGGAGCATTGTGGGGTAGACAGCGCCAAGGAGCACATCGATTGTCATTGCGCCTTGTTCAATGGACTTATGCTCTATGTGCGCCCAAACAGCGGTCAAGGCCCCAAGTATTGAAATTGCAAAAAGCGGCAGGATGATTAAAAGTTTCCTGTCAGCTTTTTTAAAAAATATCTCATATGCCGCAAGCGTAAGCGGAAGCGTTACAGTAAGGGGCTTGGATAACAGGGCAAGAATAAATAATATGAGGCACAGGATATAGAAGATAAGCCCGCCCTTTTCCCTGAACCTGATATAGCTCAGGATGGAGGCAAAGGAGAACAGAGTGGTGAGAAGTGTCTTTCTCTCGGCTATCCATGCTACATTTTCCACATTTAAAGGGTGAAGGGCAAAGATGAATGAGGCAAGCAGTGAAGCTGCTTTGTTTTTTGTTATCTTCTCAATCAGGGCAAATGCCAGGCAGGCGTTTATGCTATGCAGGATTACATTTGTAAGGTGATAGCCTTTTGGGTCAAGACCCCATATCGAATAATCAAGGGAGTAGCTTAAGATATGCAGGGGCGCATAGTTTGCGAAGAATGTATTTGTAAAAAGGAATTTTATGTTATCTGCAGTAAGGCCCCGTATGTAGGGGTTTTCCAACACATATTCGGCATCGTCCCATGAGGGGATGAAGCTGAAGCCGATGGTCTTCAGATATACAAGAAAAGAGACAGAGAACAGTGCAAGATAAGGAAGATAATTTCCAATGCCGTTATTTCTTTGCGTGCCGCCCATAGACCCTCGCAGTAATAGTGATAGCGGCGTATATTTTAACAATATTTTCCATATTAAATCAGCAAAATTATTTTTTGTCGCTTAAATCCCCTCTCACCCCCGTCCTCTTTTACAGAGGGGAGAGGGAAAGAAAAAAATATTGTCATTGCGAGGAGCGAAGCGACGAAGCAATCTTATATTTTTTTGTCTTAAAAAATACCCGAGGGCGCCGATGGCGAAGCATCCCCTAAGGGAGGAAGGGTGAGCGAGCCGAGGCAGCGGGAGCGCAAGCGACCTAAGAGGCAAAGCGAGCGGATTGGGGAGGAGCCGGGGTGGCGAGCCATTCGCCCGAAAGAGCCCGGCAGGGCGTTAAAGTTAAAACAGCAGCGAGGAATATTTTGAGGTTGAAAACCGGATTGCTTCGGGCTTACGCCCTCGCAATGACCTGAACATAATCGTATGCGGTTCTTTAAAATATATCGCTGAAGAGCTCGCCTGAGGGCAGAGGATGCCGGCAGAGGAATCTTAAAAAGGCCTTTACCTCGTCAGGACCGTAAACATAGAAATCCGTATCAGGGGAGCTCCCGCCGACAAAGACGGAGAACCCCTTGCCGCGCATTGCCCTGAAGCCGTCTATATCTGTTACATCATCCCCGAAGTAGAAAGGAAAAGTCCCTTTGAACTTCGTTCTATCAAGTATCCATTCAACAGCTTTGCCTTTATCCCACCTTACATTGGGGAAGATGTCGTAAGCCTTTTTGCTCTCGCCGAACCTCACAAGCCCGCTTTTTACAGGTTCGTCTATGATCCGGTTGAACTGCTCGCTTAAGAAGATAACATCCCTTGAATTAAGTAGCCTGTAGTGGACTGTGAATGTAAGCCCCTTGTCCTCAAAGAGCACTCCCCTGAACCTTTGGGTAAGCTCTTTTAAGGGTTTCCTGAGGCGTTCGAATTCTTTTCTTATATCTTTTCCGATATCAAAGTACATGGTGAATTGACGCGCTGATATCTCCAGCCCATGATTGCCTGCGTATACAAGCTCTTTGATGCCCACTGAGCGTATGAGGTCTGATAATTTCCTTCCGCTTATTACGGCGGTCGGATAAAGGCGAAGCGTCTCCTTTAAGACCTCCCTTACGGGATAGGAGGGATGTGCGTCCTCGGGCCTGCCTACTATCGGCGTTATCGTGCCGTCATAATCCAGGAAGAGGGATATTTTTTTCTCCCTGAGCACGCTTTTCACAGGTTCAATATTTTTTAAAAGGTGTTTTGGCATGGCACCGTTTGATTGTCATGTTTTGCGGGTCGAACATGAGGGACAGCTTCAAGGAAAAGAAGGAGAGTGAACCATCTTTCTAAAGATAAATGACCTTCTGGTCCTTGTGTTCCAGGGCGGTCCACATGGAAAGATAATTTTCGATATTCCTTGTGATGAGGAAATTTCTTCTGATATGTTCTTTGGCGTTCTCGCCCATTTTTTTTGCCTTTTCAGGGTTTTCAAGGAGCTGGCGTATCCTGTAGGCCGCGCCTTCTACGGAATGTATGAGGAAGCCTGTCACGCCTTCGATTATCTGAAGAGGTATGCCGCCCACATCGCCGCCTATTACAGGTTTTTTCTTCCATAGCGCCTCTGCCACTACAAGCCCGAAGCCCTCCCTTGTGGATTTCTGGAGCACGATGGTCGCCCCCCTCTGAAGCGCGTTAATCTCCCTGTCGCTGAACGGCGGGATAAGCAGTATATGGATGTCAGGGTCGTTGTTCGCTTTTTCCTGAACCTCTTTTAATACCCGTTCGCCTTCAGGGTCGTCTGTTGCCGTGCCTCCCGCAAGCACGAGGCGGCAGTCATGGTATTTTTTTACAAGCCTGTAGGAATCAATTACTCCGAGCGGGTCTTTAAACGGATCAAACCTCGAGACCTGCAGGAGTATGGGCTTGTCCATCGGGATGCCGAACCGCTCATATACCCGGTTGACCTCATCCTCTGAAAGCTCGATGTTTTTCTCGCTCAGCGGGTCTATGGACGGCTGCATGAGGAACTGTGGAATCGGCAAAGACTGGGCAAAGCTTGAGACTGAGAAAATCCCCGCGTCAAACTTCTCAATTGTATTTTTAAGCAGATACCATGTAGCCTTCTCAGGGGTTGAAATATCTATGTGGCATCTCCAGAGCCAGATGCCCCGTTTCTTTTTTTCTATAAATAATGCCGGCTGCGGGTCGTGGATGACAACGCAGTCAGCGTCAGTGTCAATCCTTGCGTAATTTTCCCTGTTTACCCCTTCGTATGTGTCCCACATCTCCCTTGTAAGTGGCTTGCCTTTTCCCTGAAGCGCGTTATGGAAATTTTTTGTTACCTCAAAAAAGGGTTTTTCTGCCTGCATGACCTCCCATCTGACATCAATGCCCATATCCCTAATGAGCGGTACAATCCTCTGCAGAAGCTCGGCCACGCCTCCGCCCGCGGCGGTAGAGTTCACATGGAGCATCTTCTTGCCCCTGAGCCTCTCCGCCATTTTCTCGATAGCCCTTAGGTCGCCCGGCGCTGATATGCCTTTATAATCTTCAAGTTTCATAATGCCTCTTCCAATAGCTTGATTATTTTAGCCCTGAGGTCTTCGGTTGTGTACATGTACGGGTCAAATGATTTTATCCTTGCTGCAAGGGTTGGGCAGTCGAGGCATTCGTCAAGGAAGTGGCTGAAGTCATCCCTTTCCTTGCCAAGCCTGAGCCGTGCCTCATAGAAATGAAAATATATGCTTGAGTAATCTATCTCCTTGAGTATCATGGCGAAGTCATGGAGCTGGGTAGCCTCAAGCCCTGTCGGCACAACGATTGTAATGCTCTCGTTGAAGAAAAATTCTTTGCCAGGCAGTACTGGCCTTGGCGGAGGATAGCTCTTGAGGTGCTCCGTAATTATCCTGATAAGCTCAGCCCTGATATCTTCGACATTTGAGAACTCGAAGGGATTGAGGTTCGCAAGCGCCTCTGCAAGGTTCTGCTCCCCAAGGTTCTCAGCTGCCCACACGGCAAAGTCGTTTGAGAAGTCGGGAGGGCTTATATGAGGCTTCAGGAAATACTGGTGCACATGGTGAAAAATGCTCTCGGCGCTCACCTGTTTGAGTATCTCCATGAACTCAAGGATGTCGGAAGCCTTTCTGCCGGTCATCCTTATCAGCGCGTAACACTCAAAGAATTTGAAAGACTCTGCCATGGCATTACCCATTATTTAGTTTTAACGGCTTTTATAATGTGAACTTTTGTGGAAGGTTAAAACGGCAGGTAAAAAACAGGCTACACTATTAAACCTAACAGAGGGTATGTGGAGTGTCAAGTAAGGGGAGGAAAAACTCTTTGAATAACGGCCCCCTTACCACAGTGCTATCCATGAAGCTGAAACAACCACAACCCTAATCAAGCCGTCATTCCCGAATGCCTCTATCGGGAATCCACTTTTTAAAATACTGGATTCCCGCCTTCGCGGGAATGACAATTACTAAAGCCGTCATTGCGAGCAGAGCGAAGCAATCTGTTTTTTACGCGAAACACTATTGCTTATTTACTTTTGCGAACAGCGGGTTCGCCTTTCGGGGCATTAATCAAGCCGTCATTCCCGAATGTCTCTATCGGGAATCTACTTTTTAAAATACTGGATTCCCGCCTTCGCGGGAATGACAATTACTAAAGCTGTCATTGCGAGCAGAGCGAAGCAATCTGTTTTTTCTACCCCTCACCTCTGCCCTCTCCCACAAGGGGAGAGGGAGAAAATCGCTGTCATTGCGAGGAGCGAAGCGACGAGGCAATCTTTTTTGTGTTTTGTCTTTACAAAACCCCGAGGGCGCAAATGGCGAAGCATCCCCTAAGGGAGGCAGGGCGGGCGAGCCGAGGCTGCGGGAGCGTAAGCGACCTAAGTTTTGAGGTGAGCGGATTTAGGGGAGGCACGGGGTGGTGAGCCATTCGCCAGAAAGAGCCCGGCAGGGCGTTAAAGTTAAAACAGCACAGAACGGAGAGAATATTTTCTTCCTCTCATCCGCCTAAACAGCAAAACAAAACCCACAAACGCCGTACCCGCAGGTTTTTCCTTGACATGTCTCTTAATCAAGACTAAAATCATCCTAATTATCTTTTATCATGCAAGGATTCCATGCTTCAGATTACAAGAGACGGTGAATACGCAGTAAGGGCAGTCCTTTTTCTTGCTTCCCAGCCTGAGGGTAAGATATCTCTCATAAATGAAATCTCAGAGGCGCAGGAAGTCCCCAAGAGCTATCTGTCCAAGATAATGCAGCACCTTACCCGTTCAGGGCTTGTAAAATCACGCAGGGGCGCAAAGGGCGGCTTCGTAATCGGCAGGCCGGCTGATACCATTACCCTAAGGGAGACGATAGAGGCTGTAGAAGGCCCGATTTTTTTAAATGTCTGCCTGATAAAGAAAGGCGAGTGCCACAGGGATGTATTCTGTCCTGTACATCCTGTCTGGAAAGAGGCTCAGAAGAGGCTTTTTGAAGTGCTTGACAGTAAAACCATGGCTGACCTTGTAAAAGATGCCTCTGAGATTGAAAAGAGTAACGCAGAAGATAAAAAACACAGGAATTAATCCCGTAATCCTACCACCAATCCCTTTTTTTGAAAAACCAGAGCATTCCCGTACCAATCAGAGCCATTATGCCCATTAAGATGAAGAAGCCGTAAGGCGAATCTTTCAAAGGCATATAGGCGAAGTTCATGCCGTATATCCCTGATATCAGCGTAAGCGGCAGCATGATGGTGGCTATAATGGTCAGCACCTTCATTATCTGATTGAGCCTGTTCGATACTATGGACAGGTATACATCCATCGAGCTTGTGATGGAGTCCCTGTATGTCTCAATCAGTTCCGATATCATGAATATATGGTCGTAAATATCCTTGAAATGAAACGAGTCTTCAAGGCATATCTGCTTGTACTCCCCTCCGCTTAATTGCCGCAGTATCTCCCTCTGCGGGTGAACTATTCTTCTTAAGTAGAGCAGGTCTTTTTTCAGGGCTAAAAGTTTCTCAGGCGTTTTTTTGTTCGGTTTGGCGAAGATCTCCTTTTCAATAGCGTCTATATCTTCCCCGAAATCATCCATTATCGGCAGATAATTATCAATCACCGAATCTATTATCTTGTGCATCAGGGCTTCCGAATGCCCTGCCAGGATTGAAGGGTTTTTTCTGCACCTCTCCTTTATTAAGGCTATGCTCCTGAAAAACCCCTTGTGAAATGTTACCAGGTAATCCTTCCCGAGGAATATGTCAAGGTCATGCGTCTCAAGCTCATCCCTTTTAAGGGCCTCTGCATTTATGCCGTGTATGACAACATAGAGGTAATCCACATAGTCATCTATTTTGGGATTGGGCACAAAGCTCAGGCAGTCCTCTATCGCAAGGGGATGGAACCTGAATACATCGGATAAGACCCTGACCTCTTCATTGGTCGGGTTGTCGAAGTCTATCCACTTGAGTATGGAATTATCCTTGAGAAGGGCAGGCAGGCTTTCAGGCCCCGGCTCGAAAAAACCTTTTTCGGGTGAATAGGCAAGTATATTTATCATTTACTGTCCCGCGCTTTTTAAAAAGAGTTTAGCCTGTCCTGAGGTTTTTTACAACAGAAGCGAAGATGAAAGCGAATTCATGGAGGCGCACAGGCCAAATAAAATAAGGAAAACATGTGGTTCCGTTTAGTTTTAATCTGTAACCTATCTGTTACCGCCTAAATACTATAGTAAATGGATTACCCTAAAATTTAAATTGCATAGGTGAAAAATGCTTAAGACCGAATGCCCTAACTGCAGCAGTTGGGTCCATCTTCCATTTCACGGCAATGTGGAAGAGACTACCTGCCCAGATTGCGGTTCGCAAATCCCGGTAAAAGATGTTTATGTCTCTGCAGGGCCTTTCCTGATTTTCAGGGATATCCTCCTTAAAAATATGTATAAATACAAAAGGCTTATCCTTGAGGCGGAAAAGGAAATAGAGGACCTTAAAAAAAGAGGCGACGGGATTAGGACTTATGATGTCTCGGTAAATACCATGACAAATTTTCTGGGGAATCTTAAGGAGATGCTGGATGGGTGCAGAAATAGCACAAGGCATCCGCTTGGGGAGAGGTCTGTCCTGTACACCATAAACAAACAGGAATATCAGGGCAGGCTTGTAAATCTCAGTGTAACAGGGGCGTGCATCGACTGCGGAAAGATATCGACCCTTGCAAAATTGTGGAACGATATAGAACTCCATTTTGAAGGAGACGGGACAGAAGGATTCAGCATACAGGGAAAGACAATGTGGATAGGCAATGGTAATCTTATGGGCGTAAAATTCGTTAAAAACGAGGACTCTACAGCCAGACAGATAGAAAGCCTGATCCTGCAGAATAATAAATTAATCTAAATTCCCCGCTGTAATTCGGATTTGATTTTATAGTGTTTTTGAAACTTTGTATTGTAAAAAACCTAGAAATATTGTATAAAATCCCGGTTCAGGCCCAAATTTTTCCTTCGAGGCGGTCGGCGTATGGGGAATAAATTGAGGAAAACAGGGATTGAGATTATAGGAGATGTGCCCTGGGGCGCTCATTTCTCTCAATTTTATCAGTCAAAACAAGACCTTATCGATATCCTCGTCCCGTACTTCAAGACAGGCCTTGAAAATAATGAATACTGCATTTGGATTACTTCAGAACCCTTAACCACCGATGACGCCCTTGCGGCAATGAGGGCGGCAATCCCTGATTTTGACATTTTCCTCTCAAATGGCCAGATAGAGATACTCCCCTACAATGAATGGTATTACAAGGCAGACGGTTTCAATGCCCAAAGAGTGTTGAACGGATGGCTTGAAAGGTATGATAAGGCCGTTTCCAGGGGATTTGACGGCATGAGGCTTACCGGCAATACCTTCTGGCTCCAAAAAAGAGACTGGGTGAGTTTCAAAGACTATGAAAAAGAGGTAGACGAAAAGCTTGGGAGCTACAGGATAATAGCCCTTTGCACCTACCCCGTTGACAGGTGCAGTGCGGCTGACCTTATAGATGTTATCTCAAACCATCAGTTGGCGCTTATCAAAAAAGATGGTAAATGGGATTTTATAGAAGGCTCAGAGCATAAGTTTACGGAACAGGATTTGCGGGATAAAGAAAAAAAGTACCGGTTTATCTCTGAGCTTACCTCGGATTTTGTTTTTTCTCTCAAAATCAATCCTGAAGGACTGCTCAACCTTGAATGGATTACGGATGGGGCGTTCAGGATATCAGGGTATTCATTTGAAGAAATAGACAGGCAGGATAAATGGAAGAATATAATCCATCCTGAAGATTATAACGGTCTCATGGAATTTATCTCCGATGTCTTTGAAGGGGGTTCAGGGAATTTTGAGTTCCGCCTCAGAACAAAGGATGGTGCGTTGATATGGCTCGGGGTTCAGTTAATGCCCGAGTGGGATGAAGCATGCCAGGTAATCGGAATAACCGGCGCAGGCAAAGAGATTACAGGGCGCAGGAAGGCTGAGGCAGGCCTGCTCGAATCAGAGCGAAAGTTCAGGGGGCTTTATGAATCAATAAAGGACGGCCTTGTTCAAACAGATATGAAGGGCCGGATTCTGGATTGCAATCAGGCTTACCAGGACATGCTCGGTTATACAAAGGAAGAGATAAAAAAGCTCACTTACATCGATATCACACCTGAAAAATGGCACGAACCTGAAGAAAAGATTGTTGCCAAAATCATTTCAAACGGTTACTCCAATGTTTATGAAAAAGAATATATAAGGAAAGACGGTTCTATCTTTCCTATCAGCATCAGGGTCTGGCTTGTCAGGGGTGAAAAGGATGAGCCCGCAGGCATGTGGGGAATAATAAGAGACATTACAGAGCGCAGGCAGGCCCAGCAGGAACTCCTGAGGAGCCGCGCAAGCCTCTCGGAAGCCCAGAGGATAGCACGCCTTGGCAACTGGGACTGGGACCTTGTAAATAAGAATCTTTATTGGTCTGATGAGATATACAGGATTTTCAATATCAGCCCTGATGACTTCAGCTCCAATTATGAGGCCCTTGTAAACTCAATCCATCCCGATGACCTTGAAGCAGTTGAAAGATCCGTTTACGAAGCCATCTATGATGGCAAGCCTTACAATGTAGAGCACAGGATTATTCTGCCTGATGGCGCTGAACGGTATATCCATGAAAAAGCCGAGGTTATTTATGACGAGGCCGGAAAACCGGTCAGGATGGTCGGCACAATACAGGATGTAACCGAGCATAAGCAGTTGGAAGAAGAGCTGCGCATAGCGCGCAACAGCCTTGAAAAAAGAGTTCTCGAGAGGACTGCCGCCCTTCAAGAGTCTAATAGAAAGCTTCAGGAAGAGTTTGTCAAAAGGCAGAAGATAAGCGATGAGCTGATAATTCAATCCAGAAGGCTTGAGGCATTTTTCAGGCATACTATCACTCCTCTCGCGTTCCTTGACAGGAATTTTAATTTTATTATGGTAAGCGACAGCTATGCCAACTCCGCGGGCCGCGAGCCCTCTTTCTTTATAGGCCGTAATCATTTCGAGCTGTATCCGTCCGAAGATAATGAAAATATATTCAGAAGCGTTGTTGAGAGAAAAAAGCCTTTTTTCGCCATAGGCAAGCCGTTCATCTATCCTGATCACCCGGAGTGGGGCGAGATTTACTGGGACTGGACCCTTGTGCCTATCCTTGACAGCAATGGCGAGGTTGAATTCCTTGTTTACTCTCTTAAGGATGTGACGGAGCGAAAGAAGGCGGAAAAGGCCTTGGGAGAGAACCTTGAGCTCCTTCAGGGAATAATGGATAATTCAAGGGCAATTATTCATGTAAGGGACACCGAAGGCCGCTATATTATGGTAAATCGCCGTTTTGAGGCTGTTACATGCCTCAGGAGGGAGCATATAATAGGCCTTACTCATTTTGATATCTTTCCAAAGGAAGCTGCTGAAAAACTGGTCTCCTCAGATAAGACCGTTATTGAGACAGGTATGCCCATTGAATTTGAGAACAGCATGCATTTGGGTGACGGCCCGCGCACTTTTATAACAAGTAAATTCCCCATCTTTGATTCCGCGGGCATGCTTAAGGCTGTTTGCGCCATCTCTACTGATATTACGGAAAGAAAATTGACTGAAGAGGCCCTGAGGCAGAGTGAAGAGAGATTCAGGAGCCTTGTTGAGACCTCAAGCGACTGGGTCTGGGAGGTTGACCATAATGCGATCTATACATACGCAAGCCCAAAGGTAAAGGATGTGCTTGGTTATGAGCCTCAGGAGATAATAGGGAAATCACCCTTTGATTTCATGCCCGACCAGGAGTCAAAACGGGTCCTTAAGATATTCAGTGAAATTGAGGCGGAAAAGAAGCCCTTTGACCTCCTTGAGAATATAAACATACACAAAGACGGGCGCGAGGTCGTAATCGAGACCAGCGGGACGCCTGTTTTTGATAAAAACGGGGAGTTTGCGGGCTACAGGGGCATTGACCGCGACATCACCAGCCGCAAGCTCGCGATGCAGGAGCGGGAGCGCATACAGGCGCAGTTATTTCAATCAAGGAAAATGGAGACAATCGGGAATCTTGCCGGCGGCATAGCCCATGACTTCAATAATCTGATGGTCATCATTCAGCTCAACAGCGACCTTGCCTTGAAAAATCTCAAAAAACAGACCGCCTCCTTTAATTACCTTGAGCAGATAAGCGCTGCCGCCGAAAGGGCCTCAAATCTTACAAGGCAGCTTCTTATATTCAGCAGAAATCAGCCTACGGAAGTTAATATTTTCAATATCAACGACAGGATAACCAACCTGTTAAAGATACTTAACAGGCTTATCTCGGAAAACATTACGATAAGGACGGAACTGGAGCCGTCCCTGTCAATGATATCCGCTGATAAAGGCAATATCGAGCAGTTGATAATGAATATGGTCATAAACGCGAAAGATGCCATGCCAAATGGCGGCACAATTGTAATAAGGACGGAAAATGTGGACTTCGAGGGCTCTGAAGCGCAAAGGGATATCAGGGAGGGCAAGTATATTTGCCTTACGATTGAGGATACAGGCGAGGGAATGGATGAAGAGGTGTTCAAGCGGATATTTGAGCCGTTCTTTACTACCAAGGGAATCGGTAAGGGAACAGGGCTTGGGCTTGCCGTTGTCTCAAACATCGTAAAGGAGAACAAAGGCTGGGTCGATGTGAGCAGTAAACCCGGCGAAGGCTCTACATTCAAGGTGTTCCTGCCTGTCTCATCGGATGCGGCTCCGATTAACAAAAAGAAGATAAATATCAGGAAGCCTGAAGGGGGCGGGGAGAGGGTGCTCCTGATAGAAGATGAAAGGATGCTAAGAAAGAGTGTCGCGCTGGTACTTACGAAAAATGGCTACAAGGTATTTGAAGCCGAGAACGCCCAGGAGGCTGCCGAGATATTTCATAAAGAATCCGGAATGTTTGATCTAATATTCAGTGATATGATTCTAAAAGATAAGAATGGGATAGAGCTTGTGGAAGACCTCCTTGTCATAAAACCCGATATAAGAGTAATACTCACAAGCGGATACATTGACATCGACTACCAATGGCCGATTATCAAGGAAAAGCAGTTCCTTTTTCTCCAGAAACCCTATGAAATCCCCGACCTCCTTCAGATAATGAAAACAGCCATTACCGTCGCTTAGTCCTGCACTTAAAGCCGTATAACCTAATAATAAAATACTTGCCGCAAATCCCCGCCATTTATGGCGGAATCTTATTAATTCTATGGAAAGCCAATAGGTTTGGAACTATACTGTATAAAGGCAAAATACTTGATTTTCGAGAGTTTTCTATCTCAGGTACGGTAAGGTACAAATGTCAGGCAATCTCAATACCAGCCACTATAGATCAGCCAGGTACGGGATGCTCGCCGCGCTTGCGGCGGCAAGCCTTTTTGGGATAAGCGCGCCTGTCTCCAAGCTTCTGCTTGAGAATATCCCTCCTCTTATGCTGGCAGGGCTTCTGTATATCGGGAGCTGGGCAGGTCTTGTCGTAATCGTTATTATCCGCCACCTGCTTGCAGGCGGTTCGGCCCCGAAAGAGGCGCGGCTTCGCGGCAAGGACTTCCTGTATCTTGCCGGCTCGATTGTAAGCGGAGGGTTTGCAGCCCCGGTATTCCTAATCTACGGCCTTATCAGCACGCTTGGGTCTGTAGCCTCACTGCTTCTTAACATCGAAGGCGTACTTACGGTCATAATAGCTACTATTGTATTCAAGGAGCCTGCGGGCAAAAGGATATGGGCGGCAGCAACCAGTATGCTTCTTGCAGGGCTCATCCTTACCTATGCCCCTGATATTTCGGGCTGGTCTTTCCAATGGGGTGCGGTGCTTGTAGCCTTATCTTCGCTTATGTGGGCGATTGATAATAACCTCACAAGGCACCTTTCGCACAGGGACCCTTATGTGATTGCCATGTATAAGGGTTTTGTGGCAGGCATTGTCAACTTCTCCATAGCATATTTTATATTAAAAGAGCCTTTGCCTGATATTACCTATGCAACTGGCGCGATAGCATTCGGTGTTGTAGGGTACGGGGCAAGCCTCGTCTTTTTTATCTACGCCTTAAGAAACCTTGGGGCCTCGCGCACCAGCACATTTTTCGGGGCCGCGCCTTTTATCGGGGTAATAGTTTCGATTATCGTCCTTGATGAGAGGGTTAACCTTCAGATTGTCTCTGCCGCAATCCTTATGCTTGCGGGCCTGTGGATGATACTTAAGGAATCCCACGAACATGAGCATATTCATCAGTCATTAAGCCATGAGCACAGCCACATACATGATGAGCACCACGACCATAAACATGAAGGGGAGATAGTCGAGCCCCATTGCCACGAGCACCAACACGGGCTTCTGGTGCATTCTCATGCCCATGTCCCCGACCTCCACCATTACCACCGACACTGATACTTGGATGAAAAAACAGTTGGTCGTTGTTTTGTTTTTAAGTCGCTAAAGCTCCCGCAGCCTCGGCTCGCTCGCCCTGCCTCCCTTAGGGGATGCTTCGCCATTTGCGCCCTTGGGGTTTTGTAAAGACAAAACACAAAAAAGATTGCCTCGTCGCTTCGCTCCTCGCAATGACAGCGATTTTCTCCCTCTCCCCTTGTGGAAGAGGGCTGGGGTGAGGGGGCACTTTTCACCCTCCCCTTTATCCCCTCCCATCAAGGGAGGGGAATACTAAATGAAAGACAGATTGCTTCGCTTTGCTCGCAATGACAGATTCTGTTTGTTCTGTCTTGTTTTAAAAACACACAACCAAGGGGCGTTGCGCAGAGAGCATAAGGGAGAGGGAGAGAGAACAAGTTTTGGTATCTATTATTAAAGAGCCTGACACCAAACGGAGCCAATGCCCGAACCCCGGTTCGCAAAACTAAATAAGCAACACCGCTTTCTTAAGCTTCTAACTAACCAAGTGCATGGCAGCTCTGAAAATGGTATAATCTCCCGGTAAATAATTTTTTCGGAGCAGGAATGAAGTTTTTAACGACGGCACTTGTCTTAACCGCTTCTCTTACCTTTGCACTCCCCCAATACTCCCATTCAGCGCAGGCAATCGGGCTCTCTTTTGAAAACCTGGAGTTGCCTGAGGCAGATGAAGGCAAGGTCTCCTTCAGGGTCACCAACAGGGCATATGTAAGCTACAGCGACGGGACGACAAAGGAATTCCCCATCTTTTACAGGACGCTTGCCAGGACAGGGGATAAGGACGCATCAGGCAATATTTTCGGGCTTAGCCATGACAGGGACGGTAAAATAATACAGACTCCCCTCACTCCCAATTGGATAAGCGCATCCCCTGACGCAAACTCAGCCTTCAAGAGAAATAACAGGTACTATCTCCTTACCCATTTCGAGACATATCCGGGCGGCGCTTATCTGACAGAACTCCACAAGACCGAGGCTGATACCTTCCTTCCGGTTAAGTTCAGGGATATAGACTTCTCTAATGTCAACGGCACTGTGCTTAACTGCGCGGGCTCAAAGACCCCCTGGGATACCCATCTTGGAGGAGAGGAGGACTACAACTTCGATGCCTTTTATTTTGATTCAAGCACCTCTGATTATTCACCCACTCATATACTGAACTGCGATGAGGAAAAACAGGGATTTTTCTGCGAATCCCTTGAAGGCATGAGGAGCTATCTCAAGGTCGATTCGCCTTCTGATTTGAATCCCTATGACTATGGCTATGTCGTAGAGATCTCCCTTGATAATGAAGCGTGGCCCGATATCAGAAAGCATTATGTAATGGGAAAGAGCACCCCGGAGCTTGGGCTTGTAATGCCTGACCTGAGGACAGTCTATATCACGGATGACGGCTCATATTCAGGTTTTTATATGTTTGTGGCCGAAAAGGAGAAAGACCTCTCCGCAGGCACTTTGTATATGGCAAAATGGGTGCAGAAGAGCGCGGAGAACGGCGGCAGGGCAGAGCTTAACTGGATAAGGCTTGGGCAGTCCTCAGATAAGGATGTCAGGAAAATCATCGAAAAAAGACCTCTTTTCAGCGATATATTTGATTCGGAAGCCCCTGAGAATTGCCCGAAAGGTTTCAGGCTCATAAAGGCAGGAGGAACAGGCCTGATGTGCCTGCGCCTGAAGGACGGCAGAAGCGGCTCAACCCTTTCAGAAAGGTTTGCGGATGCTGATGAGGCTCTCAAGGCAGCGGCATTCCTTGAGACCAGAAAATACGGCTCATACCTTGGGGCTACAAGTGAATTCGGCAAGGAAGAGGGGCTTGCCTATGACCCGGATAAAAATATCCTCTACGTTGCCATAAGCTCTGTTGAGAGGTCCATGGAGCAGTCCCAGAAAGACCCTGCGGACCACATCAAACTCCCCAGGAACAGGTGCGGCGCAATCTATGCGGTCAAGTTCGGGGAGGCAACAGATGAGCAGGGAAAACCCATTAAAAGCAAATTCGCAGGCATTGAGATGGCAGCCGTCATCTCGGGCAGGCCGTTAAAGCCGGGCCAGGAGTTCTCAGAGGACTTCGGGTGCCACCCTGATTCAATCGCAAACCCCGATAATATCGGGGTTTTGAAGAACATTCTCTTTATCGGAGAGGATTCTACCTTTCACTTGAATAACATGGTCTGGGCCTATGACATGGTAAAAGGCTCGCTTACAAGGATAATGACTCTTCCTACAGGGGCTGAGTCAACCGGGTCTTTTCACAGGCTTGAGGCAGATGACAAGCTGTATATATTTACCAACATCCAGCATCCTTTTGAGGAAGTCACAAGAAATGCTTCAGGAAAACAGACCAATCAGAGGTTTATAAACAACGCAACCGAGGAGCAACGGAGAGGTTCCGTAGGCTATGTAATGGGCCTGCCGTCTCTGAGCCCAAAGAGCATACTTAAGCTTGGCGACAGAGAGAAATAAAAAGATATTCCATAGGGAAGAGAACTGTAATATAATTGCTGAAGTTTGTACCTTACGCAAAGCTTTGAAATATAATTGGAATTAAAAGCAATCGGACCTGTTCTAAACGGCGTTTTCTGTTAAAAGAAGCTTGGCTTCCATGAATATCCTCGGAATAATAAAAAACATGAAAGAGCTTGCGGGCACTGTCCGCGGAGCTGACCCGCTGGGTATCCTTGAAGAAGAGCTTGCAGGCGCGCTTTCCCTTTACTGGTCAACTGCCGACAGGATACTTAAAGGCAGCGGCATAAACTTAAAGCCCCTCCCGTCAGATTTTCACTCACTTGATAAGAACTTCTTCTCAGCCCTTTTCCTGTATTCGTTCCAAAGGGCGGGTATCTCAAAAGAGCGGCGTATCTTATACGCCGCAATAAACCAGTGCTTAAGAGGCATGGTCACTGGCTGCGATAATATCCTCGATGACGAGTACAAAAAGACCCTTGATACGGACCTGCCTGAAAAAGGCACAAAGTTCAGGTCGATTATAGATATCATGGTATCTGACAGGGTGCTTTTTGAGATACTCCTGCAAAGCAGCAAAAGGGGAGATATTGCCGCAGAGCATGTCCTTGCGGCAAGTTCTGAGACTATAAGGGCGCTTACAAGAAGCGGAGTGCAGGAAGCCTCCGAAGAAGGCGGAGTCTCTAATATACTTGAGCCTGAAGAGGTCCTAAGCTCAGTACATCATTATAAAACAGGCGTCCTCTTTAAATGCCCTTGGGCAGTGCCTGCGATAATAGAAGATATTGACCCGAACCTTATAGCAGGGCTTGGGAACGCGCTCTATGATATCGGCATGGGCTGCCAGATAATGGACGATATGACAGACCTTTCATCCGATATCGAGAAGAGCAGGCACAACTATGTAGTTTCCCTTATATACCATGATTCAGACCCCGCAGAGAGCGGAAAACTTCAGGCCCTTATGGTGTCAGGCCTTGTGGATAATGAAAAATCCTCTCTTATGATGCAATTCCCCCGCGCAAGGACAACGGCAGCCAAGGCCTCATTGAAGTACCTTTACAGCGGCCTCGGGGCTTTGCTGGACCCCAGACATCAATTTCTTACTGAACCTGCAATTCAATTCCTGGCCAACCGGATTGGCGCACAGCGCTTTATATCAGGTATCTGAAGATGATCCTAAAGGAACTTGGTTTCTGGATTAAGACAGCTTCTTTGTTCCTCATCCGCTCAAGGCGTTCCACTTTTGTCCTTTCCATTATGATACTCTCATCCGTTGCTGTCCTTATCTTCCTTTCCTCAATGGCAGTCGGCATAAATGACGCTATGGTGAGAAACTCCGTTTCTCTCTACTCAGGCCATATTTCAGGGTTCTCATTGCCGGAAGGTGTGAAGCCCGAAGACTTGAAGAGTGAGGGCGTAAAAGGGGTCTCAAGGCGCCTCCATGTGCCGGGCGTAATCCTGCATAAAGGGAAGATGGAGCCTGTTACCCTTGTTGGGGTAGAGCCTAAAGATGAGCTGCAAAATACCGCCCTTTGGAAAAAGACGGTTAAGGGCGAGTACCTGAAACAGGGCAACTCTGTTTTCCTTGGCGAGGCGGTTGCGGAGGAACTTGGGGCAACTGCGGGTGACAAGGTCATATTCAGCCCCGGCTTCAACCAAAAGACGATAGAGCTTACGGTCTCAGGAATATATAAAACAGGTGTGAATTATCTGGACAGGTCTGTTGCGTTCTCCCCTAATGAGGCCGTTCCGGTAAAAAGCTCAGAGTGGCAGGCAGCAGTTTTTTTAGATGACGGGATAAGGCCTGATTCAATAATCAAAGTTTATAATGAAAAATTTTCAAAGGATTACGGCTTTAAATCATGGGGCGAGCTGATGCCTGACCTGAAACAACTCATCGATCTTAATTATGTATCAATGACAATAGTGATTGTGCTTGTGTTCGGGGTTGTCTCACTCGGCATTGCAGGGGCGTTCAGCATCTTTATCTTCAAGCACCTGAAGGAATACGGCATTATGAAGGCAATGGGCGTGACATCAGGCGAGATGACCGCCTTGATTATCATTGAGGTCGCAATAATGAATCTCATTGCTTGTTTTCTGGGCATTGTCATCGGTGCGCTTGCCACCTATATAGCCTCAGGCATAGGGATTGATTTAACTGAATTCACCTCGCATAACCAGTATTTTTCCGTTTCAGGCATCATATATCCGAGGCTTACTTTCTATTCCCTCTGTCTGCCGCCCCTTGTCTCTTTTATTTTCGGGCTTCTTGCCTCCATCTGGCCTGCGGCAATAGTATCGCACAGGAAAGCGGCTGATATCTTAAGGATAGCTTAGATGATAAAGATAGAGAACTTAACAAAGGAGTTCAGGTCTGGAAGAGGGCAGGTTCGCGCCCTCTCCGGCATTTCTCTTGAATTACCGCAGGGCGTTACTGCTGCTATTTACGGTAAATCAGGCTCAGGAAAGACCACGCTCCTTAACTGCATCGGAGGGCTTGAGAGGCCTGAGGCAGGCAAGGTCGTCTGCTTTGGAAATGACATACACAGCCTCACATCACGAGACTTAAGCCTTTTTCAGAGGAAGCACATGGGCTTTGTCTTTCAGCAGGGAAACCTCCTTTCATACCTGAATGTGTTTGAGAATATCGCTTTTCCGCTTGTCCTGAACAATGCGTCAAAACAGGATAAAGAAAATAGGGTTAAAGAGCTTCTTGAAAAGATCGGGCTCAAGGGCGCGGGCAAGGCAATGCCGCAGGAGCTTTCAGGGGGGGAGATGCAGAGGGTGGCTGTTGCAAGGGCGATAGCGCATTGCCCAAAGCTTTTAATTGCTGATGAGCCCACGGCAAGCCTTGATACGGCTACAGGCACAAGCCTTGTGGAACTGCTCTTTGATTTAGGGAGAGAAGGCAAATCAACGGTGCTGCTCTCTACCCATGATGAAGATATTATAAGATTGGCTGATACAGGAGTGCATATCAAGGACGGCAGGTTAGTCGGAAGATAGATATGATTTAAAAGTTATTCGGCGGCCTGTTTTTCCCTGATGCGTTTAAGCCTCTCAAGTATTACCTCGGCCCGTGATTTATAGTCAGCCGCAGTCTTATGGCCGGGGTCAAGTTCAAGAACGGAATCCCATTCCTTAATGGCAAGCTCCATCTCTTCCGCCTGAAAATACGCTATGCCGTTCTTAAGGTGTCTGTCAACGGCTTTATCCCTCTCTTTTCGTGCCCTTGCAAGAAGTTCCTTGGTGTTCATGTAGGACGGCGTGTATTTAAGCACTGCGTTGAATTGATCGACAGCCTTGCCGTAGGCCTTTGAGTCAAGATACATCTTGCCCTTCATGTAATGGAGATTGGCATTGTATTCGGGGTCTTTGGCCTTGGGCTTTTCAGTCTCTATCTTTACCCCTTCTTTCATTGCGTTATTGAGGGCGCTTATCTTAGAGTTCAGCAGGGTATTTGAAGGGTTGTATTTAAGGGATGTACTGTACTCGGCAACAGCCTTCTGGTAGATGCCAGCCCTTTCGTAATCATCTCCAAGCTCCATGTGCCTGCGCGCAATCTGCAAGGACATGGAATTGATCTCAGCTATCAGTTTTTTCGCGTTTTTGTAGCCTGCATCTGTCGGGGGTATGGCCTCTGCCTTTGCCTTTGCCTCAAGGAACATCCCGTTCTGGTAAAGGAGCACTGCCTTATCATACTCAGAGCCTTTGAGATAACGGGGGGAGATCTGCACGCACCCTGTGAGAAGGATAACCGTCAGAAATATTATGGCAAGCCTATAATACAATGCTTTCCGTCTCCAGTTCGGTGATTGCCTGCTGAATGATGTTTTCTACCTGATTGGCCCATGCGCCTTTCAGGGCTATTATATTATAAAGCGTAACAGGGGATTCTATGCCCTTTATATCTATGCCTGACATCCGTTCGGCAAGGACATTATCTTTAATAAGATTATAGATGGCCTCGCTTACGATGATATCTCCGCCTTTGGCAAGGTCGGTCAGACGGGAGGCCATGTTTACCGCATCCCCTACCGCGGTAAATTCCATGCGGGTCTGAGAGCCCATGTTGCCTACAATGACTTCACCTGAATCCAGCCCTATGCCCATCTGAAGCGGTATCAGGCCCTGCGAATGGCGTGAGGAATTTATCTTTGCTATCGTGCTCTTGATGGCGAAGGCCGCTTTTATGCCCTGCTCAAGGTGGTCCCGGCTTCTTATGGGAGAGCCGAATACCGTCATCACGGCATCCCCGATGAATTTGTCGACAGTGCCCTCAAAACGGAATATGATATCAGTGATTACGGTAAAGTACCTGTTCAGTATCTCGACTATCTCTTCCGGGGCCATGCGGCGGGAGATGGCGGTAAATCCCCTTATGTCAGCGAAGAACACGGTTACAAGCCTTCTGTCTCCTCCGAGCCGTATCCTTTCAGGGTCTTTGAGAATCTCATCTGCGACATGAGAGCTAACATAGCGGTTGAATACGCCTTTGAGTATCTCTTTTTTCTTAAGCTCGGACGCCATTTTATTGAATGAACTTACAAGGTCGCCTATCTCATCCTTGCTTAGCTCAGGGATGCGGTAGTCGAAGTTGCCCATCGCAATCTCTTTTGTGCCTTTAAAGAGCCTGAAGATGGGGCGCAGGAGCAGGCCCGAGGCAAGGGGGATCGAGACGAACGAAACTATGATGATAGCCACACCGGCCAGTAATATGATGCTGGTTATGGCAAGGCGCACCTTCTCCTGAATGAACTCATTGGAGAAGGACACAACGGTATAACCAACAGTTGTTTTTTTAAAGAGTATCGGATAGGCGAAGGTTATATTGCCGTTCTCTTCGCTTATAAAAGGTGGCGCGCCTTTGGCTTTAAGGATGAAATCCTTTTGTTCATATAAGTCGAGGCCTGCCTCCTGAATGTTTTTCCTGCCTTCGATAAGGAAGTTCTCATTGAGAATGTAGGCGTCATTTATGCCGGGGTATTTGAGGATATTCTGGACGAGAAGGTTCATGGTAAGGCTGTCCTTCTGCATCAGGGGAATCTTGGCATCGCTTGCGAACTGGGCCGTAATGGTGCCTGCCATTGAGCGCATCTGCTCTTCGAGAGATGACCTCTGGTGGGCAATCATGATGATGCCGATTGAAAAGGTGGTCACAAAGAGGAGCGCGGATAAGATGACCGCCAGTTTTATTTTAATGCCTATTTTCACAGCAGTAAGGATAACCTGAAAGAACCGGATAATTGAGCTGATAAACGGCAGTTCTGTTACATCTGTTAGCGCAAGCTCTTTGAAAGCCTGCATGTGTAGCTTTATTTCCACTTCTTTAATCCGTTAACTGGTGAAACAAAAAGAAAAACGATGTTGCCTTCTTAAAAGCCATAAAGCAAAAGACAGTTTACAATTATATACGAATTAATAAAAAAAGCTAATTCCGCCTCAGGCAGGAAAGCTTAATCTTTCCCGGAACCCTCTCTGTGTGATTGCAATCACATATTCTTGCATTGTAACATGCGATATTTTAAATAAGGAGAATTGTATTTAGGAGAGCCTGAAGGAGAGGTCTTTTTAAAAGACCTGTAAAAAGGAACGGTACTCGTTAGGTGCAAATCAGATAATTCTGGTTAACTCTCCAAAAACTACTTTATCACATTCCTCACTTGTTGAATTTATGCCGGAGGCTGCCGTAAGCCGGATTTTGTAGGCCCCGAAGGGCCGCGGCCATTCATCTGGCAACGGCGTTGCCGCCGCGCTCGAGCAGCCAACCCGTTCCGCCTTTCCCTTGCGGGAAAAAGGATGGGCAATCCTTGATGCGGAACCTATTCGGCTTTGCACCGGGAGGGGGTTGCCAAGCTATGCGGGTCACCCCGCATACTGGCGGGCTCTTACCCCGCCGTTTCACCCTTACCTCTTGCGAGGCGGTTTACTTTCTGTGGCCCTATCCCTGGGGTCGCCCCCGGTCGCCGTTAGCGACCTCCCTGCCCTGCGGTGTCCGGACTTTCCTCTCCCTTTGTTAAAAGGCAGCGGCCGCCTGGCTTCCTCCGGCATGGAAAAACTATTTTTTACCGTCCATTGCCTCGTTGGCGAGGCTGTCTGCGATGCTGTTCTCTTCCCTGTAGATGTGGACTATCTTAAAATCCCTGAATCCTTTGAGAAGCGCTATCGCTGTATTGAAAAGGGGTTTGAGCCCTTCGTTCTTGACCCTGTAAACCCCGTTTATCTGCTTGACCATCAGTTCCGAGTCAGCCAGCACCCGTATTTTTTCAATGTTAAGCGCCCTGGCTGCCTCGAGCCCTATGAGAAGGGCATTGTACTCGGCAATATTGTTTGTGGTTATGCCGAGGTACTTTTTCAGTTTCTTGATTATCCTGCCGCCCGGGTCAGTTATTACCGCACCTGCGCCTGCCTTGCCGGGGTTGCCACGCGAGCCCCCGTCCACATTCAGCGTATAAAAATCCCTGAAAGGGGTTTCCTTTGAGGGAACCAAGGCCTCAAAAAGCTCAGGCTGCGCTGTTTTTCGGGGCCGCTTGATAAGGCTTTTTAATATCGCGCGCGCGTCTTCGCCTGCGATGCCAAGGTTTTCGATTGTTTTAGAAATATCGAGAGAATCAGAGAGATCTTCCAGGAACCGGTTGATTAAATCAGCGTCCTTGGCCTTTGGAGGCATACCTGTTATACAGCCTCTAACTGGTTCTGATTCTCAACATAAAGAATGCGGTGACAGTGAGGGCATGACATTAATTCGTCAAGACCCTTTTTAAGCTGGATGTAAACCTGCGGGGGGATGTGCATGAAGCAGCCTTGGCAAATCTCTTTTTGGACGAGCACAATGCCCAAGCCGCCTCTTTTTGTTTTTATCAGTTCGTATTTCTTTAAAATTTCAGGCTTTACGCCTTCCTTTACAGAGTCCCTGAGCGTATTTTTTTCTACAAGGATCTCTTTCCAGCTATTTCTTTTACCGTCTAATTCGTTCGTGAGCTGAACAAGTCTTTCGCTTTTTTCTTTTAAGCAAGCCTCTTTAGCGTCGAGAGAGGCCTTTTTGTCATCGAGTTTGGAATTAAGGGAGGTTTTTTCCTGCTCACCCTGTTTTTTGGTCTTGTTAGCGTTGGTTATTTCTTTTGAAAGGGCATTGAGTTCTTTGTCGTTTTTGATGCTGTTGAGCCTTTTTTCGTCCTTGCTTACCCTTTCAGTGCTTTCCCTTATCTTTTCGTCAATCTCGTGTACTGCATTCTTAAGTTCTTCGTGCTCGGCGCTGAGCTTGCTGAAAGAGTCCTGTTCTTTTTTTATCTCAGAGGTTAATTTTTCTATTTCCTCGATAAAGTTCTTTTCTTCATCGTGAACAGCTTTAATCTCAAGATCGATCCTTTGGATCTGCTCCAAAGCACGAATTGTGTTTAACAAAAAAACCTCCGAACAACTAAAAGGGACTGATTTTATCCTGTAGTAGAGAGGATATCCCTCTCAAAATCAAAATGGTGGGCCCACCTGGACTCGAACCAGGGACCAACCGGTTATGAGCCGGTGGCTCTTCCAACTGAGCTATGGGCCCTTTAGCAGAAATGGTAAAAATAGCCGGAATCCAAACCGACCCAATTCGCCTCAAGTACTTCAGAAGAGTCAAACTTCTGTCAATTGATTCATTTTATGAAATAAAAGCATGGTTTGTCAACCGTTTTTGTGAATTTTTTACAGGCATCAGCGCATTGAAGCCTTGACATAGGATATACAGGGGATAAAGTTAATTTAAGGCATTAAACTTCCTGTTTTTTTCTGTAAAGGCTTCTGGCCTTCTTTGTCCTGTTTTGCTTTCAGGTCTCTCAGCGGATATTCAGCCTTTGATTTAGCCAATATTAAAAAAGGTACAAGAAAATGGCAAGCGAGAAGAAGATACTCTTTGCTGATGACGAGGAACCCATAAGGGCGCTTTATGGAGGGGTGCTCCGGGCGGCGGGGTATTCAGTTGATGCGGCCATAAGCGGGATGGATGCTTTTTTCAAGATAAAAAGGACCGGGTACGACCTTATCATCGCAGATATAAAGATGCCTGAGCTTGACGGGATAGGGCTCTATCTTACCTCTATCAAATTCTTCCCCGCTTTGAGCGGAAAATTCCTTTTCCTTATTCAGGATGATTGCGAAGAGAAAGAGACGCGGACAGTGCTTGAGCGCATGGGGCTGAAATTTCTGGTTAAGCCTTTTGAGATTTATGAACTGCTGGAGATGGTCAAGGAATTTACGGGTGAGTCGCAGCCTGTAGTGCTTAACTTCGAGCCGCAGAAGGTAAACCACAGGCTGGAGAGAAGGTTCTGCTGGGAGGAAGACTGCCGCATAATAGAAAAGGATTCACATATTCCAAGGCCTTTTACCTCTACTACGGATATTTCAAAGAACGGCGCAAGGATAAGATATATTGGTAAGCCCATTAAACCTGACAGCGCGGTGCGCATAGATATCAAATACCTTGAGGTAAGGAGCAGAGCCCGAATTGTCTGGTCAAAGGCGATAAATGACATGGAAGCCATGTCAGGGCTAAAGCTTTTTGACCCAATCCCGGCTTCAGCCATGGTTACAATACTGCAAGGCAGCAGGTGGCATATCCCGCCGCTTATAAGCACTAAAAAGGCGGTAAAATAAATCAATCCGCAAGCCTGTATTTTTTAATTTTGCGGTCCAGCCTTGGAAGGGTAATCCCTAATAATATCGCTGCCCTGCTTTTGTTCCAGCCTGTATGCTCAAGCACCTTGCCGATATGCTCTCTTTCGATATCGCACAAGGGAGCCGGATGCCACCGGCATCTTTCACTATTTTCCGGCAGTTCCAGCCCGCCCTGAAGATAGAGGTCGAGCAGTACATCGCCCTTTGCCAGCAGTACCCCCCTTGTAATTACATTCTCAAGTTCCCTGACATTGCCCGGCCACGGATAATTAATCAAAAGGCCCATGACATTATCAGGCACTTTCCGTACGGATTTATGGAGTTCCCTGTTGGCCTTTTCAAGAAGATGGCTTACAAGCAGGGGGATGTCCTCTTTCCTCTCCCTTAAGGGCGGCACCTCTATTGTTATTACCTTGAGCCTGTAGTAGAGGTCATCCCTGAACAAACCTTTGGATGCAAGCTCTTTGAGGTCCTTGTTTGTAGCGGCTATTACCCGAACATCGGTCTTTATCACTTCACTGCCGCCGACCCTCTCAAAGCTCCGTTCCTGCAGCACCCGAAGGAGCTTTACCTGCAGAGCCGGGCTCATCTCTCCTATCTCATCGAGGAAGACAGTCCCGCCGTTTGCTATCTCAAACTTTCCCTCTTTCCTGAACAGCGCGCCGGTAAACGCTCCCTTCTCATGGCCGAAGAGCTCGCTTTCAAGGAGCGTTTCAACAAGGGCAGAGCAGTTGATGGCTACAAAAGGCTTGTCCCGTTCAGGGCTGTTGTAATGGATGGCCCTTGCGATAAGTTCTTTACCCGTGCCGCTTTCTCCCTGAATGAGTATTGTTACCTTGCCCTGGGACGCCACACCGATTGTCTTGAATATCTCCTCCATGGCGTGGCTCTTGCCTATTATGGTGTCTATCTTATAGTCCCTGTAAACATCTGCCAGAACGTCTTTAAGCCTCGTGTGCAGGTCTATATTCTGGAGTATTTTCCTGATTGAAAGCTCAAGCTCGTTAAGGCTGGCAGGCTTGGGGATGACATCGAAAGCCCCTTTTTTAATGGCTTTTACGGTTGTCTCCATATTATGGAGCGAGGAAGAGACGATTACATAGGCCCCGGGGTCAATGTCCCTTATCCTGTCAAGCACCTTTAGCCCGTCCATATCAGGCAGGTCTATCTCAAGGATAAGGACTTCAGGTGATTGCGCCTCAAACGCCTTTATGCCCTCTGCCCCTGAAGGGGCGCTCAAGACATGAAAAGAGCCCCCAAAATGATTTGAGATTAAAAGTGAAGTATTCTCGTCCTTGTCTATTATGAGTATCTTTTTCATTGTCGGGACACGCGAGGCTGAAAGATTATCTGCTATATTGATTATACTATAATTACAGGTGCGCATATTGCTTTGGACGCATGAGATTTTAAGTATAAAAGGGTTGAAATTATTAACAGTTTTGATAAATTGTTCCAATTGCCAAGGAAAAGAGACTGAACATGCCAAAAGACCTTATTTTCGAGATTGGAACTGAAGAAATACCTGCCGGGTTTATTCCAAAGGCGTTAAACTCGCTTGAGGCAATCCTTAAGAAAAATCTTGAAGCAAGCCGTATCGGGTTTGATGAGGTCCGCACCCTGGGGACGCCGAGAAGGCTCTCACTTATAATCAAAAACCTTTCAGATAAGCAGCCCGACATAAGCACCGAAGTAAAAGGGCCGCAGTTGAAGGCTGCATTTGACGCAAACGGCAATCCTACAAACGCCTTGTTAGGATTCGTCAAATCACAGGGCGTGGACATAAAAAATTTAAAGACCGTAAAGACCGAAAAAGGCGAATGGGTCTATTTCGATAAATTTGTAAAGGGAGGCGAGACCTCAGCTATACTGCCCGAGATACTTAAAAATACCATCTCACAGGACTTCTTTTCTAAATCAATGAGATGGAATGTCTATGATGTTTCGTTTGCCCGTCCGGTACATTGGATATTAGCCCTTTACGGCGGTAAGCCCGTAGATGTCAGTTACGGCCCTGTCAAGAGCGCGCCCTATACTTACGGCCACAGGTTCCTTGCCGAGAAAGACCCTGCCACCTCAAGGCTTAAGCCCATTGAGGTAACAGGGGTTGAGTCTTACATTGAAAATCTCAGGGCCGCTTATGTCATCCCCGACCCTGAGGAGAGAAAAAAGATAATCATAAAGGGGCTTGAAGCCTCCGCAAGGGAAGTCGGCGGAACCCTTGTGCCTGATGATAACCTCCTTGAAGAGGTCACATATCTTGTAGAGTATCCGGTAGTTTTACGGGGCTCATTCAGCGAGGAATTTTTAAAGATACCCCGTGATGTCGTCACAAACGCCATGAGGGAGCACCAGAGATACTTCACCATCATTGATTCAAAAGGCGGCCTCATGCCTTATTTCCTGACTGTTGCCAATACCCTTGCAAAGGATATGGATGTTGTAAGAAAGGGCAATGAAAGGGTCTTAAGGGCAAGGCTCAATGACGCCAAGTTCTACTATGAGCTTGATGTAAAAAAGAAGCTTGTCGACAGGGTAGAGAACCTTAAAGGTGTTGTATTTCAGGCAAAGCTCGGAACTTCTTATGAGAAGGTCGAGAGGTTTACCGAACTTGCGGTCTATATAGGTTCAAAGGTCGGTTTCTCGAAGCCGCTTGAAGAGGGCGAGAAGGCATCTGATTTCCTGTCAGACAGTTTCAATCCCGCTGCTTTTGACTCAAAAAACACTGACCCCGGTCTTTATTCCAAGTTTGTGGTCGGCAGGGCCGCTATTCTTGCCAAGGCAGACCTTACCTCGGGCGTTGTAGGTGAATTCCCCAAGCTTCAGGGCATAATGGGAAGCGTTTACGCCAAAAAAAGCGGTGAGGCGGATGAAGTGGCTGTAGCTATCTATGAGCATTATCTGCCTAATGTGTCAGGCGGAGCTCTGCCTGCATCTCTCCCAGGCGCAATCGTAAGCATTGCGGATAAGACTGATACCATCGCAGGCTGCTTTAGCGTTGGGCTTATCCCCACAGGCGCGCAGGACCCTTATGCGCTAAGGCGTCAGGCACTCGGCATCATAGCTACCATACTGGATAAAAGCTTAAGCCTCAGGCTTAATGAGCTTGTAGATGAGGCGATAAGGCTTGTCGGTAAAAAGGCTACAAGGGACAAGGCAGAGATAAAGTCAAATATCCTTGAATTCTTTAAGGAAAGGCTTAAAAACCAACTCCTTACTCAGGGGCTTTCGTTTGATTCGATAGATGCGGTGCTCTCAGCCCCGTGGTTTGACATAGTGGATGCCGTAAACAGGGTAAAGGCACTCGAAGGTTTTAAAAAGCACCCTGCATGCCCCTCACTTGTCACAGCGTTCAAGAGGGTCTCAAATATACTGAAGGGCGCTGATTTTGAAGGTAAAAGGCCTCAGGAGGCACTGTTCAAAGAGGCTGAAGAGGCAGCCCTTTACAAAGTAAGCTCTGAGATAGCCCCTCTTATAGAGGGATACTGGGCCAAAGGGGATTATGAGAAGGTATTTGAGACGCTTGCCTCAATAAAGGATAAAATTGACGCCTTTTTCGATAAGGTCATGGTAATGGCAGAGGATGCCGACATACGGCAGAACCGTTTGATACTCCTTGATTCCATTCGCAGCCTCTATTTTAAGATCGCAGATTTGTCCAAACTCGTGGTATAATGTTTTGAAACAACTTGCCTTTTTATAGATTTTTAACGCCGCAGAACTCCCTCGGTCTGCGCTCTCATCTCTTAAGGATGTCTCCATGCGGGACGAACGCAAAATCATCCTCATCTCCATACTCGCCGGCATGGTCCTGTGGTTTTTGGACGCTGTTCTTGACCCGAGATTGTATGAAAATTCAGGCAATTTCATGGATGTACTGCTTGTCGGAGGCTCTGAGCACGACTTCCTGATGAGGGGTATAATACTGGCTTCTTTCCTGTCATTCGGGCTTATCATAGCCCGTATCGTAAAGAAGAGGAGGCAGGCTGAGGAGGCGCTTGGCGAAAAAACCATGTACCTGGATAATATCCTCAGGAGCGCTACCGAATACGCCATAGCCACAACCGACAAAGACTTCCGAATCACTTATTATAATCCGCTTGCGGAGAAGTTTCACGGCTTTACGGCAAAAGAGGTCATTGGCAGGACAGTACAGGAGATACACACAAAAGAAAATGTCGCCCCGGCCCGCTTTGATGAAGCTATTGAGAATATCCGTAAAAAAGGCGAGCATTCCTATATCATAGAGAAGAGTACCGACGGCGGCATCCGCTATATCGAAGCACGGGTATCGGGAATCTATAATGCAAAAGGCGAGCTTGTCGGCTATGCCAACTTCAGCCATGACATAACTGAGAGCAGGAACGCAGAAGAGGAGAGGGAGAACCTGATAAGCCAGCTTAAGAAGGCTCTCTTTGAGGTTGAGACCTTAAGCGGGCTGCTCCCGATTTGCTCATACTGTAAAAAGATTCGTGACGATAAGGGTTACTGGAGCCAGATAGAGACCTACATCCGCAAGCATTCCAAGGCTGAATTCACCCATAGCATCTGTCCTGAGTGTGAAAAAAGGGCGCTTGAGAGGCTGGACTGACCGCATTCCATTCTTGAAATCTGTTCACTTAATCCACTTAGAAAAACAATATTGCAAGGGGGCTGCGCCCGCCTGATATAAAGACTTAAAGAAAGCGGTATTGCTATTTTACTTTTGCGAACAGCGGGTTCGCTTCTCGGGGCTATTGGCACTGTTTCGCTATCGGGCTCTGTCGCAATATAACCGAAGCTTGCTCTCACCCTCTCCTAATCAAGCCGTCATTCCCGAATGTCTCTATCGGGAATCCGGTATTAAAGATTTTGGACTGTTCCCTCTCACGCCTTCGGGTATTTTTAAAACAAAAGACTAAATTCAAGATTGCTTCGGGGGCTAAAGCCCCTCGCAATGACTTTTCTTCCCCCCTCCCCTGATGAGAGGGTGGCTCCCTCTGTACAAAAACAAAAAAGTGTGGTATATAGTTTCAGAGTTTCTTAACTATGAATAGATTGCCAAAGGAGGCAGCGGATGAAGAGGAGATTGGTTTTATCGCTTATTTCTGTTTTCGCTTTTTCAGGCATTTCGATTGCCGCAGAGGGTGGTGATATCACCCTTGAGCATAAAAAGGATAATGCTGCTGCAAACGCGGCGGAGATTATTGAAATGCGCAGTTCCCTGGCCAAGGAGTTCATAAAACCTGATACCGAAATAACCGAAGACACCTTCAAAAAGGTCTGTGGGGCTGTCAAGAAAAGGGTGATGGAGATTACTGAAAAGGAGAATGTAAAGATAAGGCACGCAACACTTAAGAACAGGAACGCCGCAAATGCCGCAACACCCGAAGAAGCAGAACTCATTAAAAAGTTCAGCGCGGATAATAACATGACAGAATTGAGGGATACAGTCCGGAAGGATGGCAAGGAATTCTTCAGATATACGAGGCCGATATATGTTGAGGAGGCATGTCTTGCATGCCACGGCAGTAAAGACGCGAGGCCTAAATTCATAGTTGAGAAATACCCTGAAGACAAGGCATATGACTACAAGGCCGGTGATTTAAGGGGCATAATCTCGGTGCTTGTCCCTTTAAACTGAAGCAGACATTTGTCATATTATAAAAGACAGGGGCATGGCATTGTGTAACCGTTAACCAATTCGGCACTGCGCCCTGTTACCTCACCCATCTGAGGCTCAGGTAACGGAGTGCCGTTCTTTTATTTTTATCTGCGACACTTTAAAATTTTCCAAGGAGGAATTTAATGAAAAGAGCAATTATCGCACTCTCGGCAATTGGTATCTTTATAGCAGGCACATCTTTTGCCGTTGACCACTCTCAGATGCACGAGATGATGATGAAAAAAGGCGGGCCAAAGCCTGATGACAGGATTGAGCTGAAACTGCCTGAAACAATGAAAGTGATGCAGAAGGGCATGATGCGCCAGCATCTTAATACAGTAAGCGACATCACAGCCGCTCTTGCTGCCAATGACCTTACAAAGGCCGCAGCCATAGCCAAAGATAACCTCGGCTGGAATCAGGCTGAGGAGCAGAGGTGCAACATGGTAAGCGAGATGACGGGGGAAAAGGATTTTCTGACCTACGGCATGGCAGTCCATAAGACTGCTGATGAGCTTTCCGCTTCAGCCGCCGCAGGCAACAGGGATAAGGCCCTTGAGCAGCTCTCAAAGCTTATCAAAAACTGCAACGCCTGCCATGAAAAGTTCAGGCATTGATTCTTATGGGCATGCAGTAAAAACAGTTCAAATTAAAAAAGGGCACGGAATTTTTCCGTGCCCTTTTTTCTATTTACGAACCAAGCAGTTTTCTTATCCGTTCTATGTGGTCCTGCGCTGTTCCTTGCGGCGCTACATCTTTTCGCCTGATATAATCCGCGGAGATCTCATTTATGAATCTTGACGGGACAGTCTGGTTGGTTTCCTTGCCCGCACTCCTGTTCTTTGCGGATACAAGGAAGAGCTGCCGCTTTGCCCTTGTCATTCCTACATAGCAGAGCCGCCTTTCCTCTTCGAGCGTGTCCTCATCCTCTTCCATGCATCTCTTGTGAGGGAAAAGCCCTTCCTCCATGCCGACCATGAATACGATGGGAAACTCAAGCCCCTTTGCCGAATGTATTGTCATGAAGGTGACACGGTTATGTTTTTCTTCGTATCCGTCAGCATCGCTCATCAGAGAGACAAGATTGAGATAGTCGGAAAGCGCTGCCTTCGGATGATTGTTTACATAATTGCTGATGGCAGAGACAAGCCCATCAAGGTTTTTAACCCGTTCAAGTGCGTCTTCGGTATTCTTCTTTTCCCAGAAGTCCGAGTAGCCTGTGATATCAAGCATGCGGGATGTGAATTCATGGAGCGGCATCTCTGATGACTCTCTTCTGAGCATATCAAAGCTTCCGACAAAATCCCGTATCTCCTGCTTAATGAGTATCCTGTCGTCAACCGCTTTTTTGAATGAATCGTAGAGAGACAGATTATGAGCCCTGCTTATTGCGTGGACCTTATCGAGCGCGGCCTTTCCTATCCCCCTTGGCGGTACATTGACAATCCTTAAAAAATTGAGCGAATCATGCGGATTGATAATTGCCTTGAGGTACGCAAGCGTGTCTTTTATCTCACGCCTGTCGAAAAACTTGAAACCGCCGATTATCGTATAAGGGATTCCCTCTTCAAAGCAGACCTCTTCAAAGGTCCTTGACTGGGTGTTTGTCCTGTAGAGGACTGTAAAGTCCTTGTACTTGAGCTTCTGGTCATGCGCCATTATCTTTTTTACGGTATTTACGACAAAGCGGGCCTCCTGATATTCATTGAGGCATTCCTCGAATGTTACCATCTCGCCTTCGTGGTTGTCTGTCCAGAGCGTCTTGTCAAGCCTCTGTTCATTGTTCTGGATAACGCAGTTTGAGGCTGCCAGGATATTTTTTGTTGACCGGTAGTTCTGCTCAAGCTTTACAAGGGTCGTGCCGGGGTAGTCCTCTTTAAACTTCAAGATGTTATCGATATTCGCGCCCCTCCAGCCATAGATGGACTGGTCAGGGTCTCCGACAACGCAGATATTTTTATGCCTGGCTGCAAGCAGGTTTGTAAGCACATACTGGGTCTTGTTCGTGTCCTGATATTCATCGACAAGGATATACTTGAACAGGTCACGGTACTTCTCAAGCACATCAGGCATTGTCTTAAACATCTGGATGGGCTTGCATATGAGGTCTCCGAAATCAACAGCATTCATAAGGATGAGCTTGTTCTGATAAGCCCGGTATATCATCGCAACATAATCCGCGATAGGGTTGCTGCTCTGGAATCGGTATTCATCAGGCGAGAGATTCCCGTTCTTCGCAAGGTTTATCTCATAGAGCACCATCTTGTGAGGCGCGTCTTTTTCATCTATTGAAAGCTCCGACATGACAAGCTTTATCAGGAGCGTCTGCTCTTCTTCGTCATAGATGGTAAGCTTTGAATTAAGGCCTATGCGGTGCCCCTCTTCACGGAGTATCTTAAGCCCCACTGTGTGGAATGTGCCTGTAAGGATTTCCTGAGACTTATCGCCTACGAGCTTCTCAAGCCTTTCCTTTATTTCATGCGCCGCCTTATTGGTGAAAGTGACCGCAAGTATATTGGAAGGGGCAACCTTTTTATGGATTATAAGGTGCGCTATCCTTGAAGTGAGGACCTTTGTTTTTCCGCTGCCTGCGCCGGCCAGAATAAGGAGCGGGCCTGTGGTGCAAGTGGCGGCCTTGTACTGTAAGGGGTTCAGCGATTTTAGAAATGGCATCAATCAATCCGGGTGTGAAAAGAATTTTTTACAGATGGCAATAGTGAATTATCTTACAGTGCGTATGGCGGGTTTTTTCCTGAGTATCTCTTTGAGGAATTCCCCTGTGTGAGAGCCTTTTACCTTTGCGACCTCTTCGGGTGTGCCTGTGGCGATAATCTGCCCGCCACCATCGCCGCCCTCAGGGCCAAGGTCGATAATGTAATCGGCTGATTTAATGACATCGAGATTGTGCTCGATGATTACGATTGTATTTCCGGCGTGCCTAAGGCTCATAAGCACATCAAGGAGTTTTTGGATATCTGCAAAGTGAAGCCCTGTGGTAGGCTCATCGAGTATGTAGATGGTCTTGCCTGTAGCCCTCTTTGAAAGTTCTCTTGAAAGTTTTATCCTCTGGGCTTCTCCGCCTGAGAGGGTAGTTGAAGGCTGACCTACCTTGATATATCCGAGCCCGACATCCTGCAGGGTCTTAAGCTTTTCTTTGATGGACGGGACATTCTCGAAAAAGCTCAATGCTTCAGTTACCGAGAGGTCGAGGCACTCGGAGATGTTCTTGCCTTTGTACCTTATCTCCAGGGTGTCGCGGTTATACCTGTGCCCTTTACAAATATCGCAGGTGACATATACATCAGGCAGGAAGTGCATCTCTACCTTTATAAGCCCGTCACCCTTGCAAGCCTCGCACCTGCCGCCTTTCACATTGAAGCTGAACCTGCCCGGATTATAGCCCCGAACCTTTGATTCAGGCAATTGGCTGAAAAGCTCCCTGATGGGAGTAAATAGCCCTGTGTAAGTGGCAGGGTTTGACCTCGGTGTCCTGCCGATAGGCGACTGGTCTATATCGATCACCTTGTCAATATTCTCAAGGCCTGTAATTGAAGCGACTTCACCGGCCCTGACCTTTGAATCATAGAATTTCCTTGCAAGGTTTTTATAAAGCGTATCAACGATAAGCGTGCTCTTGCCTGAGCCTGAAACGCCTGTCACACAGGTTATGAGCCCGATGGGAATCTGCACGCTTACATTTTTTAGGTTATTTGCGTTTACGCCTTTAAGGCCGATAAATCTCTTGTCAGGCGTGCGTCTTTCCCTTGGCACAGGTATTTCAAGCTCGCCTGAAAGGTATTTGCCTGTAAGGGACTTCGGGTTTTCGATAATCTCTTTGCAGGTGCCTTTTGCAACGACCTCTCCGCCCCAGACGCCTGCGCCCGGCCCCATGTCTATGACATAATCCGCTTCCATCATGGTCTCTTCATCGTGCTCTACTACAAGGACCGTGTTGCCCATGTCCCGCAGCCTGCGAAGCGCAGCGAGAAGTCTTCTGTTATCCCTCTGATGAAGCCCGATTGAAGGCTCATCAAGGATATAGAGGACGCCGACAAGGCTTGAACCTATCTGGGTGGCAAGCCGTATCCTCTGCCCCTCTCCGCCTGATAAGGTCGAGGCAGCCCTGTCGAGAGAGATGTAGTCAAGCCCGACATGGGCGAGGAAGTTAAGCCTCTCGCCTATCTCTTTAAGTATCCTTCGGGCAATCTCGACTTCTGACGCGGTGAGCTTTAAAGCCTTGAAAAATACAATGGCCTCTTTTATCGACATCTTTACGATGTCACCGATGGATTTATCGTGCAATTTTATAAAAAGCGCTTCCTTCTTAAGCCTTGAGCCGTTGCAAAGAGGGCAGGGCTGCGAGTTCATGAACTGCTCAAGGTCAGTCCTGACATCCTCCGAGTCTGTCTCGTGGTACCTGCGCTCAAGGTTTTTAAGCACGCCCTCAAACGCAGATGTATAGGTGTACTTGCTCCGTTCGCTTTCGTAGTTGAAGTCTATCTCCTCTTCTGCGCTGCCGTTCAAGACCACATCCCTTATCTTCTCAGGCAGTTTTTTGAAAGGAGTCACCATGCTGAATTTATAGTGTTTGGCGAGGCTCTCAAGTATGTTGTAGTACCATGCCGATGCCTTTTTTCCGCTGGCCTTGCTCCATGCTGCTATTGCCCCGTTCTCAAGGGACAGATTTTCATCAGGCACAACAAGAGCGGGGTCGAAATAAAACTTCTCGCCAAGGCCCTTGCACTCGGCGCATGCCCCGTGCGGGCTGTTGAATGAAAAGGTAGTGGGGTTTATCTCAGGGTAGCTTATGCCGCAGTTGACGCAGGAGAGCTTCTCATTGAAGAGCAGCTCCTTTACGCCAAGAACATCAACCTTTACAATGCCGCCTGAAAGACGGGCTGAAGCTTCAAGCGAATCAGTCAGGCGTCTTATGACGCCTTCTTTTATGATGAGGCGGTCTATGACGACATCTATGAAGTGCTTTTTCCTCTTATCAAGGCTTATGACCTCTTCAAGGTCCTTCATCTCGCCGTCTATCTTTGCCTTTGTGTAGCCGTCCCTGCGAAGGGATTCAAGCTCTTTTTTGTACTCGCCCTTTCTGCCGCTTACCAGAGGGGATAGGAGGGCGACCTTTGTGCCTTGCGGAAGCTCCATTATCCTGTCAGCCATCTGCTGGATGGTCTGAGATGTAATGGGCTTGCCGCAGTTATAGCAGTGCGGCTTTCCAATGCGGGCAAAGAGCAGCCTTAGGTAATCGTATATCTCGGTTACAGTGCCTACGGTAGAACGGGGGTTTCTTGAGGTGGTCTTCTGCTCAATGGAGATGGCAGGCGAAAGCCCCTCGATGGATTCCACATCAGGCTTGTCCATCTGCTCAAGGAACTGCCTTGCATAGACCGAGAGGCTTTCGACATAACGCCTCTGGCCTTCGGCATATATGGTGTCAAAGGCAAGGGAGGATTTGCCTGAACCTGAAACACCGGTGATAACTACAAGCTTATCCCTTGGTATTACAAGGTCGATTGATTTGAGGTTATGTTCCCGCGCGCCTTTTATTACTATCTTGTCCATTGTTTCTCTTGGGGCATTTAAAGCAATTAAAGCAACCCCGTTTCCAGGATTGCTTTAATAAACAATATGCTTATTATAGTATTTTACTTCTTCTTTTTTGCCATTTCCACTGCCATCTCAATTGCCGAGATGAGGCTCTCTGTTGAGGCTATGCCCTTCCATGCGATATCATATGCTGTCCCGTGGTCAACAGAGGTCCTTATTATCGGAAGACCGAAGGTGGCGTTTACCCCGTCCTCAAAATGCATCAGCTTAAGAGGCCCGAGCCCCTGGTCGTGGTACATGGCTATGACGCAGTCAAATTCCTTCTTCCTGACTGTCCTGTAAAAGACAGTGTCAGGGGGAAGGGGGCCTATTGCGTTAATGCCAAGCGACTTTGCCTTTTTAATTGCAGGCTCTATTATCTTTTTCTCTTCATCTCCGAAGAGCCCGCCTTCACCTGCGTGGGGGTTTAGGCCGCATACCGCAATGCGCGGCTTTTTAAAGCCGAAATATTTTTTGAATGTCTCATCCGTTATCTTTATGGTCTTGAGCACCGCTTCTCTGGTGATAAGTTTCGGCACATCCTTGATGGCTTCATGTATGGTTACAAGGATGACCTTAAGGTCTTTGCCGCCAAGCATCATTGAGAAGTCTTTGGTGTTCGTAAGGTGCGCTATGAACTCTGTATGGCCGGGGAATTTGAAGCCTGCAAGCTTTGCGGCTTCCTTGCTTATCGGGGCAGTGACAATCGCCTCAACATCGCCCATAGCCGCCATATAGACCGCTTCTTCGATATAGGTTATCATTGCCGCGCCCGATTCCTTGTTGGGCTTTCCGGGCTTTAATTTCCTTACATCAAGCTCAGAGGCGTTTACGATTGAATCAGGGCTGAGCCGCTTTATCCTGAGCTTATCCGCCAGAGAATTAAGAAGTCCTTCATCTCCGATTACCAGCGGCTCGCAGATGCTTAAGACCTTTTTGCTCTGCAGCGCCTTGAGTATTATTTCAGGGCCGACACCGACAGGGTCGCCCATTGTGACAGCTATATTAGGCTTTGCCATATTTTCCTTTAGGTTGTTCGTGAATGATTAAAGCCTTATCTCTATGTGGGCAACTTTTTTTACTTCGGCAAGCCAGTATGTGAACCTGTCATCCATAGCTTTTTTGTAGAGTTTATCCTGTATCAGGCCCTTGACCTCAGGCAGGGGCCTTGGCGCAGGCTCAAGCTTATCTATAAGCTGGATAAAGTAAACGCCCTCGGGCGCGTTGATGGGCTTGCTTATCTCATTCGGTTTTAATTTAAGAGCGGCAGCTTCCAGTGTCTCAGATATCTCTCCTGATGACACATAGCCCATGTCTCCGCCAAGGGAGGCTGCGGGGCCGTCTGAATAGCTGCTGGCGAGCTGTCTGAAGTCCTCGCCTTTATTGATGCCGTCCTGCACTGTCTTAAGCTTCTGCCTGAAAGCTTCCTTGTTCTCATTCGGTATGAAGATAAGGTTTATCCTGAAAGATGCCGGAGCATAGAACTCGTCAAGATGGCTCCTGTAGTAATCCTCTATATCTTCCTGCAGTATGCTTATCTTTGAGCGGAATTCCTTGTTTATGAATTTTACCTGCCGTATCTGCTCTTTTAATTGCTCTCTGTATTCCCTGTATGTGAGCCCGCTCTGGGCAAGGGCAAGCAGCAGGCTTTCCTGCGTAAAGTTGTTCTGCCTTTTTATGTCCTCTACGGCGTTGTCTATCTCCCTTTCGCTGATATCGATGCCTGCCTTGTCAGCGGCCTGTTTTACAAGTTTCTGCTCAATGAGGCTCTCAAGCATGGCGCTCTTTATCGCATCTGCCTTTTTAGGGTCCTTCTTTGCCTCGGGGGAAGCCTTGTCAAGGGCCATCGCGGTAGACGCGTTAAGCTCTGAAAGGGTGATGATGCTGTCATTTATTATTGCTACTATCTTATCGACCGTCTCGGCAAATGAAATGATGGGAAGGGCAAATACAAAAGCAAAGACCAGCGGGAGGGCTTTTTTTAAGCAATTCATTTTTTTAAATTTTCTCTTTCCTGTCACAGCAGTTCCTCCCTTACTTCTATAACGGCCCTCTCTTTTTGAGAGGTGATCCAGTTATTCAGCGCCTTATCCTTTTCATCAAGGCGGAGCTTCTCCATTATCTTGCCTTTTACTTCGTTGAATTTAAGCCTGCCGCCTTTTCTGTGGGCCTCAAGCAGGAAGATGTGGTATCCGTAATCTGTCTTTATGACAGGGCTTATCGCATTGGGCTTGAGCATGAAGACAACATCCTCAAACTCCTGCGGCATATCGCCCCTGCCGAAATACCCAAGGTCGCCCCCGTTTTTAGCGTCAGGGCTTAAGGAGTTCTGCCTTGCCACCTCGGCGAAGTTTGAGGGGGTGAGCGTGGCCCGGAGCTTTTTGGCCTGTTCCTCTGAGCTTACTACTATCATCCTTGCCTTGGCCTGTTCGTCAGCCTCAAACTCTTTTATGTGCGTCTGATAGTATTTTTTTGCCTGCTGTTCGGTAGGCCCTTTTTTATCGGTTAGTTTATCTACTATCTTTTTTATCAGGAGCTTTCTTTTTATCTCTTCCTTCCAGTTCTCAAGGCTGCCGTACCTTTCGGTTACCGCGTCTTTGAAGTCCTGGTCCCCGTATTCCTTTTTAAGCCCATTAACCTCGGCTGAAAGCTCGGCCTCGCTTACAGACAACCCGGTTTTTTCAGCCTCTCCCATGAGAAGTTCTTCTTCTATGAGCTGGTTTATGAGGTCTCTTTTAAGCTCCAGGGTCTCCTGTTCCTTGGCTGCCCCGCGGCCTGAGGGTAAGAGGCGCTTCAAGGCGGATTGGTACTGGCCTACGGTAACGGTTCGGTCATTCACCTTTACAATGGCCTGCTTTGACTCCTTCTCAGGGCTTGAGCAGCCAATAAAGGCAAGTGCGGCAAGAGCCAGGCCAAACCTAATCAGCCGGTCTTTTTTCAGGGTCCTGTTTATCATCATTTATAAGTCGCGGCAATATCCCTAAACGGGCATTGCCGCAGATTTTGTAACTATATCACCCCTTTAGAAACTCTTTCAATATATATCTGGACTCTTCAATGGGGTTGGTGTCCTGCTGCATATAGACGATGAACTGCGAATCAGGGGTTATCCTGTAATGCCTTGGCTCTTCCTTCATAAGCTTAAGCGCCTTTGCGGATATCTTTTTGCCAAGCTCGCTGTCCCCAAGGTGCTCAAATGTGAAATATAACCTTGTGCCCCTTTGCGTGAGTTCGCGCGCCTTAAGCCTCTTCAGGAGAAGCTTTAGCCCTACTACTTCTATGAAGTTTTTAAGGAGCGCAGGGATTTCCCCGTACCTGTCTATAAGCTCCTCTTCTGTCTCATGTATCTCGGCCTCTGAATTTATGGAGGCAAGTCTCTTGTAGAAGCTCAGCCTGTGCCTTGTATCAGGTATATACTCCTCAGGTATGTACTGGGATACCTTAAGGTTTATCTCAGGCTCAATATCCTCTTCCACCTCTTCGCCCCTTAAGTTCCTTACAGCCTCTTCAAGAAGCTGGGTGTACATGTCAAACCCGACTTCAGCTATCTGGCCTGATTGGGCAGTGCCGAGTAGCTCGCCAGCGCCTCTTATCTCAAGGTCGTATGAGGCTATCTTAAAGCCTGAGCCGGGGTCGCTCAGCTCCTGAATAACTTCTATGCGTTTCCTTGCGTCATCAGTAAGCTCGTTTATGCTCGGACAGATGCAATAGGCGTATGCCCTGTGCTTGCTCCTGCCTACCCGTCCCCTTAACTGATAAAGCTCGGCAAGTCCGAACCTGTCAGCCCTGTTTATGATAATGGTATTGGCTGTAGGTATATCAAGGCCTGATTCGATTATGGCGGTAGAGAGCAGGATATCGAAATCCTTATTTATAAAGCCAAGCATCTTTTTCTCAAGTTCGTGCTCATTCATCTGGCCGTGGGCAACGGCTATGCGGGCCCTTGGCATAATCCTTCTGAGGAACTCGTCAATCGCCCCCATTGATTGAATCCTGTTATGGACGAAAAATACCTGCCCGCCCCTGTTAAGCTCCCTCTCTATTGCCTCCGTTATCGTTGGCTCATCAAAGCGGGTCACATAGGTCTTTATGGCAAGCCTGTCCTCTGGAGGAGTGTTGATGATGGAAAGCTCCCTTATGCTTGCAAGCGACATGTGGAGCGTCCTTGGGATAGGTGTAGCCGTAAGCGTAAGCACATCGACCTTTTTGCGGAGCTGTTTCAGCTTCTCTTTATGCGCTACTCCAAACCTGTGCTCCTCATCTATGACAATAAGCCCAAGGTCTTTAAACTCTATATCCTTTGAAAGAAGCCTGTGCGTGCCGATAATGATATCGACCTTGCCTTCGCCAAGCCTCTTTACGACATCTTTCTGCTCTTTCGGGCTTCTGAACCTGCTTAAGACCTCTACTACCACAGGGTACGAAGCAAGCCTCTTGGAAAATGTGCGGAAGTGCTGCTGGGCAAGGACAGTTGTAGGAACAAGGACAGCGACCTGTTTTTTATCCAGCACAGCCTTGAAAGCTGCCCTTATGGCAACTTCGGTCTTGCCGTAGCCCACATCTCCGCACACGAGCCTGTCCATTGGGCGGGCCTCTTCCATATCCTTTAAAGTCTCTTCTATCGCCCTTGCCTGGTCAGGGGTCTCTTCATACTCAAACCCTGCCTCAAACTCATGGAAAAGCCTATCAGGGGGAGAGAAGGCAAAGCCTTCGGCAACTTCCCTTTCAGCGTAGAGCTTAAGGAGCTCTCCGGCAAGCTTCTCAACAGCCTGCTTGACTTTTTTCTTTGTCTTTTCCCAGCCCGGGCCTCCGAGCTTGTCAAGCTCAGGGGCTCTTCCTTCAAGGCCGTGATACTTGCTTACAAGGTCCATCCTTGATACAGGGACATAGAGCTTGTCTCCGCCCCTGTATTCAAGTAAAAGGAATTCGTTCTCAACATTATCTATATTAAGTCTTTTAAGTCCTTTATATAATCCTATTCCGTGGAGCTTGTGGACAGTGTAATCTCCGTTTGCAAGGTCCTGAAGCTGGGTAAGGAAGGCGTCAAGCTTTTTGGATGGAGGCGCCCTTCTCTTTACCCTCTCCCCGAAGACCTCTTCTTCGGAAATGATAACAAGCAACTCAACAGGGAACCTGAAGCCGGATGAGAGCGAGCCTGTCACTATGGCAAACCCGCTTCCTGAACTTTCAAGTATTTCCTGGCTTTTGAGTATCTTTGGATTGAAGCCGTATCCTTCGAGAAGCTCTTTTGTCCTTTCGGCCGGTCCCTTGTTATGGGCTGTCAGATAGACCCGTTGGCCTTCGCCAGTCCACTGCCTGACCCTGTCCGCAAGCGGGGTTAAAAGCTCTTCCCCTTTTCGTAAGGATATCTCCTGCCGTAAGTCTATGTTGGACTCGGTTGATACCTCCGCGCCTGAACCCCTGAGCGCCTCGAAATTTATTATGGGAAAATTCTTAAGAAGGGCTCGTGTCTCATCAGAGCCAAGGTAAAGGTCTCCCGGGGCTACAAAGAACTTCTTTTTTGAGATAAAAACCTGTACCGATGACCTTACCTCAGTGCTGAATTTATCAAGTGCGGGGCTTACCAGCTCAGGCTCGATTATGGTGATAAGGGAGTCCTGTTGAAGGTAATCAAAGATGGTATCGAGCTTGTCGTAGAATAAAGGCAGTAGGGCGTCCATGCCTATTATTGAGCCTTCGCGTATTTTGTCGGAAAGCGGCTCCCATGCATCCCTGTTGATTCCGAGTATATCCGCCCTCTCCATGAGTTTTTCTCTCGCGTCGAAGCGGGAGGTCTTGGCAAGGGTTGTCTCCCTTGCAGGCAGTATTCTGGCTTCATCAAGCTCTTTTAAAGACCTCTGGGATGAGATGTCAAAGGTGCGGATGGACTCGACCTCATCGCCGAAAAATTCTATCCTCAAAGGCAAATCGTGCATCGGAGGAAAGATATCGAGTATCCCTCCACGGATGCTCATCTCCCCGCGCTCTTCCACCATCGACATCCTAAGGTAGCCTATCTCCTGAAGTTTTAGAATCAGCTCATCCCTTTGATATTCCACATCTTTTTTTATGTCAATGAGCTTTGAGCCGAGCGAGTCCTTCGGCATGACCTTTTGCATCAGGTTTGCGGCTGAGGTTATGGTGATAAAGGGCCTTTGCTTAAGGAGGTTGAAAAGGAGCTCCATCCTTGCTGACTGGATCTCCTGATGCGCGGGCTGTTGCTCAAAGGGTAGCACCTCAGGGCAGGGATATAGGAATACATCTTCCGGCTTAAGGAAGAACTTAATGTCGTCCGCAAAGTCCTCGGCAGACTCCTGATCAGGCAAAATGGCCAATATCGGCTTACGCAGGCTATTAAATGCGCTTGCGAGCAGATATGCCTTTGAAGAGCCGAAAAGGCCAGTAAGAGTAAACTCAGAGCCCGGCTTAAGGGCTGAGATATGCTCTGAGGCGACCTTCAGCGAATATGTTTTTTTCTCAGTAAATGTCGACATTTCAGTATGTTATATGAATTTGAACAGAAGAATGCGGTAACGAAAAATTATAGCATAGATGAGGGGTGGGAAAAAAGAAGATTGGTCGATTCTTTTAAATGAGGATTTTCTTCAAAAATTATTTTTTCTGAGAAACAAAATTCTTGACTTGAGTTTATTAAAAATATTAGTATAATTGCTTGAATATTTTTCCGGGTTGAGCCGGAAAGGCCTTAAAACCAAATATTCCCAGGTAGCTCAGCCGGCAGAGCAAGTGGCTGTTAACCACTGGGTCGGGGGTTCGAATCCCTCCCTGGGAGCCAAGATTATAAAAAGGGGACTTGCGTAAGCGAGTCCCCTTTTTTAATTTATGCCATGGTTGGGTTCGAACCCCCGAAGGGGGTCGACAATTTTGCAGGAGAGCAAAATTGGACTTGCGGAGCAAGCCCGAAGGGCTGAGGCCATGGATGGCCGAAGTCAATCCCTCCCTGGGAGCCAGACTGGAAAGGGGTTACGACATATGTCGTAACCCCTTTTATTTTTAAGGGAAAAATCGTTCATAAGTGGCTTTTTGTTTAACGCCTGGAAGTCGGATTTCCCGGTATACGAACCCTTGGCTAAAACTTTTCTCTAAAAACTCGTCTCGGCCAGAATCGCGTAGTCTCTTCAAGACCACATCAGTTCGGGAGGGGGCTGAATAATTTTCGTCTTATTCCCTTTTAAAAACTGAGAGATGCAAAATCCGGGGTAGAAGGAATACACTATTAAGGTATAAGCCTTTGTATATTCGGTCCTGGCTTGCTATAATCGGGAGCGGTACAAACTAAACTTCGGCTCATGGGATAAAAGCAAGACTATGCTATTGCACGATAATCGTGCCAAATGGAGCTTTTGAATGAAAAAGGGCATTTTTTTATTTTCTGCTACTATACTTTTTTTGCTGATATTTATTCATGCGCTACCGTCAGAAGCAGAACTAATCGGGGACATAAGCGCTAAGGAACAAGAACAATTAAAAAAGTTTGCGCCGCATGCCAAAAGAGGAGGCGATGTGCTTCGCCTTCGTTTGAAGTCCGGCGCTTTTGTTACCCTTTCTGATTTAAGTGATTGCACAATATGGGAAACATGTACGTTATATCGGTTCGTTGATTACTTCAAGGATATCGGCTTTTATCTGGTTTTCATGGCCTACTATGAAGGCTTTGAGTATTCGATGATATCTGATAAAAGTGGAGAGAAGTATATGGTGCCAGCCTTCCCAGAATTTTCTCCCGACAGGAAATGGTTTGTCTCGGTTTCGGCAGACGATTCCGGCTATAACGAAAACGGGGTTTTTGTGGGCCGCTTTGAGGAGGGCGGAATTGTGCCGGATCTCTCGTACAGGCCCTTTGACCCTCCAGCAAATGAATATGCATTGTACCGATTTATCGAGTGGAAGGACAGCCAAACCATACTGCTTAACAAGTACACACGTTCAGACATGAAGCTTTGTCCCAAAACGCCCAATATGACGTATCCTGTAATCTTGAAGTTGGAAAAAGGAGTGTGGAAATTTCATGAAGACCTCTCCGGCGACACGGTCAAATGCGGACCAAATGTAATAGACTGATTCATACCATACTGCGTAAGAAGAGGAGGGACATGGGAGAGTTGACGTTAAGTGAACCGCTTAGTAATGCTGTTATCAGCAGCCCCTATGGATGGAGGACACTCCGCTCCACTGGCACGAGGAAGTTCCACTACGGAACCGACTACGAAGCAAACGTTGGCACATCCGTCAAAGCGAGTGAAAGCGGAAAGGTGATTCGGGCATCAGAACATGAGGCATTGGGAGAAGTCGTTATCATTGACCATGCTCCAAAAGCTGGAAACCGCAGACATATATATACACTGTATGCGCATCTCTCAACATACTCTGTAAGTCAGGGAGATAAGGTCTACATAGGGGACGAAATCGGCTTGTCAGGAAACACCGGGCATTCTACCGGCCCTCACCTGCACTTCGCAGTGATAGACTAGGCCGTTGAGTTGGGGTGGAACAAGACAGGGAGCACGGGAGTTAGCCCAACTATAGCATTGTTTAAAGACCCGGTGGATTATATCGGCAAGACCTTGTCAGTGGAAGGCACTCTTTACGGCCTGACCGAGGAAGAAAAAAACAAAATCGTCCAAGAGATGGAAGTTGAACCTCATATAGACTTCGAGCATGGCACCTGGCGTATGGACATGGTGCTCGGCGGAAAAAAGGTGGGCTATATCGATAAGCACAACAAGGAAATCAAATTGAGCCTCTCCCCAGAGGAAGTCGAGGAGATACTTGGGCAACCCACGATTTCATGAAAGAGAAAAGATTTGACACATGGGATAAAGGTTTTGATGTCTTGCCTCTGCAATTTCACAAACCTTTCCACTTGCTCCAACAGGTTTGCAACTTTGCGATAAGGTGTAGCGAGCGCTCTGTAACCACCGGCCTTTTAGTAACCCGAGGCATCGAGAGAATATAGTTTCGGATATCCGGGGCCAGAATGTAGGAGGCTCATGATCTGGGTGACTCTGGCCCTCGAGATGCCCAACTTTCTTGCTATCGCGGCCTTAGAATGATATCTCCCCTCATCGAGTCCCCTCTGCCACTCCAGGGCGAGCGTTAGCGGGTTACCATAAACAAGCTTTCTTCTTGACTCAACCGCTTGATTCTTAAGGCGTTTTTCTTTTACAGGTTGATTTAGATGTGGGAACGAAAAGACAAAATGATAGGTAAAAAAGTTTTGTAGAGCGTCCCTCCCTGGGAGCCAAAATTATAAAAAGGGGACCGCGTAAGCGAGTCCCCTTTTCCTTTGATACCCACCCTTCAAAGTTACCCAGGATTATTCTTAAAAAATCAACACAAGTCTTTGTTTCAAAAAAACCTGAAAATTATACGATTTAATTACCTGATAGTTTGTCATGGGCAGGAAACCTTGACAATTCTTAAATATAGGGCAACGATTAATATAGAGTAATTGTAAAATTCAATAAAAAGCTGTCACTCATAAGCAGAAGTCATGGTTTTCAGGCTGAGTTTATCTTATGAAATGACGCAGTGCTGTATTAAACTGTTTTTTAACATAATAATTAAAGAGGTAGATATGAATAGGAATCCCAGGAGACAAAGGAGCCACTTTGCCTATAAAGCGGAAGAGGAATACTCGTCTGAGAAGAAGCTTCGTTTTCTTGCGGCGATTGTCCGGTCGTCAGAAGATGCCATTATAGGTGAAACGCTTGATGGAATAATAACAAGCTGGAACCCTGCCGCGGAAAAAATGTTCGGATACAGCGAGAAAGAAGCCCTTGCAAAGCCGATGTCTATCATTGGACCCACTGACCGGCTTAATGAGTTCAAGGAGATAATAGAAAAGGCCAAGAAAGGGATTAAGATAGAGCGATACGAAACCCAGAGGAAAAGGAAAGACGGGTCGCTGATCGATGTTGCCGTGACGGTTTCTCCCATAGAAGAAGAAGGAAAATTGATAGGGCTCTCTGCAATTGACCGCGATATTACAGCCCAAAAGCAAGCTGCGCAGTATGCTAAAAGCCTTGCGGCAATTGTGCAATCATCCGAAGACGCAGTAATCAGTGAAGCCTTGGACGGAACCATAACAAGCTGGAACCCTGCCGCGGAAAAAATGTTCGGATACAGCGAGAAAGAAGCCCTTGGAAAACCGATGTCTATCATCGGACCCCCTGATCGCCTTAATGAATTCAACGAGATAATAGAAAGGGCCAAAAAAGGAATTAAGATAGAACGATACGAAACCCAGAGGAAAAGGAAGGATGGGTCGCTGATCGATGTTGCCGTGACTGTGTCTCCCGTAAGAGAAGAAGATGGAAACCTGATAGGTCTTTCCGCTATCGACCGTGATATTACGGCCCAGAAGCAGGCATCTCAGTATGCCAGAAGCCTCATTGAAGCGTCTCTTGACCCCCTCGTCACTATCAGCGCAGATGGTAAGATCACTGATGTCAATGAAGCTACAATCAATGTAACGGGTATTGCCCGGGAGAAGCTGATAGGGACTGATTTTGCCAATTACTTCACAGAACCTGAGAAGGCAAGGGAAGGTTATAAGGAGGTGCTGGCTAAGGGTTATGTGATGGATTATCCGCTGACCATAAGACATAAAGTTGGAAAGCTTACGGATGTCTTATACAACGCTTCCGTATATAAGGATTTTACGGGCAATGTGCTTGGCGTATTTGCCGCTGCCCGTGATGTAACAGCCCAGAAGCAGGCATCTCAGTATGCCAGAAGCCTTATTGAAGCATCTCTTGACCCACTCGTCACCATAAGC
>JACOUO010000017.1 GCA_016177845.1 Deltaproteobacteria bacterium
GAAAGCAGGTCTTAGTGATCCGGTGGTCCCGTATGGAAGGGCCATCGCTCAACGGATAAAAGGTACGCCGGGGATAACAGGCTGATCGGGCCCAAGAGTTCACATCGACGGCCCGGTTTGGCACCTCGATGTCGGCTCATCACATCCTGGGGCTGGAGCAGGTCCCAAGGGTTCGGCTGTTCGCCGATCAATAGTGGTACGTGAGCTGGGTTCAGAACGTCGTGAGACAGTTCGGTCCCTATCTGATGTGGGCGCAGGAGATTTGAAGGAAGCTGTCCTTAGTACGAGAGGACCGGGATGGCGGCACCTCCAGTATTCCAGTTGTTCTGCCAAGAGCAACGCTGGTTAGCTGTGTGCCGAAGGGATAACCGCTGAAAGCATCTAAGTGGGAAGCCCCTCCTAAGATAAGATCTCCCGAGCGCAAGCTCCTAAAGGACACTCGGAGACTACGAGTTTGATAGGCTGGATGTGTAAGCCCCGTGAGGGGTTCAGCTAACCAGTACTAATCGTCCGTGAGGCTTGACCATTTACTTATACGATTTGGTTACTGATTCTTATCGTCTAAAATGAACTTTACTCTATTCGAGGAAAACTTAATACTGAATGAAGTTTTCCCGTAGCCATACCGAGGAGGTCACACCCGTTCCCATCCCGAACACGGTAGTTAAGCTCCTCAGGGCCGATGGTACTGCATGGGTGACTGTGTGGGAGAGTAGGACGCTGCGGGATTTAAATTAAAAAGCCCCATCACTTAATTGTGATGGGGCTTTTTGTTTTTTAGCTGTTTTTATGTATTTCAGTTATAATCTCCTTGATACCATTCACGAACAGGGGCATGGAATGGAGTTCAACATCAGAAAGGCAGAGCGGACTGACAAAAAGCCCGTAATCGATATCCTGAATTACTACATTGAGAGCAGTTTTGCGGCTTACCCTGAGAAAAAGGCAGAGTACAGCTTCTTTGATTCCATGAAAGAGATTGCCCGAGGCAACTCCTTCTATGTCATCGAAGCTTCCGGGGGACAGGTTATCGGCTTCGGGCTCCTGAAAAAGGTCTATGCCTTTGATGTGTTTAACCGGGCCGGCGAGGTGGGGTATTTTATAAAGCCAGAATATACTCATAGAGGTTTGGGTATAATGCTTTTAAGTGTGCTTGAAAATGACGCTATGGCGCTTGGTATAGAGACCCTGCTTGCGAGCGTCTCTTCCATGAACCCGGAGAGTATAGCTTTTCACTTAAAGAACGGTTTTGTTGAGTGCGGCAGATTTGTAAGAATAGGGCTAAAGCACGGCAAGATTTTTGATGTTGTCTGGATGCAAAAGGATTTGAAATAGACTGAGCTTGTTAGGATTTCATCAGGTCGGAATAACAATGCGTATTTGGGACATTGAAGTCTCTAAATTATGCTCAAGGCATTTGCTCGGGGAACATGCGGAGCTCAACGGGCTGTGGAACATTCTAACCTGTGGTAAGAAGGGATACTCAAAGCACGCTGAGAGACCTTGCGCTGGAAGGGAAAGCAAAAGGCGCCTTATTTTAGGCACGAGTCATTGATAAAAGAGATTGGGAAGAGGGTTTTAAACACGCAAGCCCTCTGGATAAGGCTCAAGCCACAGGGTAGGCCGTTCAGGATGAATTCCTGCAGAGCCTGCAGGAGCAAAAAGAGATATTGAAAAAGGGCTGCTAGTGCAGCCCTTTTTCAGAGAATATATTTATTTGAGATTGTACTTGAGGTAGCATTCTCCGACAGGGCCGGGTTTTTCACTCCCAGTAAGTTCTACATTATGCTTAAGCGCTTTACCTATTGCGGATTTTACCATCTGGCTGATCGGGCAGATACCTTTTTTGCCGCTGTTCCTTAAAATCTCATTGCCTTGGCAGATGTCACACCCTTTTACATAGAGCGTTGCGGTATGATCATCGTTGCCGAATGTCAGCTCCGCAATATCCGCGAACCTGAACGGCCCTTTCATGAACTCTTCCATTGCCCTTTTGAATTCAGCTCTGTCAGCGGGCAGACCTTCAAGCCCCTTCAAAAAATTATTCGCGAGGAGCGAGCCGATCTTTGCGTTGTACTTCGACGCGTCTTCTCCGAGCGCTTCGATTACAGCCGCGTGGTATGCTGCAAAAAACTCCTTGGAAAAATCGCGAGTCATCATCTTTGGACTCTCCTTATAGTTAGATAGTTTCTAAATTCCTTAACTATGTTATCACAGCCCTTTTCCTATCTCAAGGGGATTTTTTTGGTCTGATTTGATCGAAAAATATAAAAATAGGCGATAATATGCGTCAGACCATCTTTTCTGTTTATTTTCTCATTCTGCTGTGTTAAAAAAGACAATTCCAGCAAATTCCATAAGAAACCAAAGAAAAAATGCCTGAAGAACTAAACCCCCTTGCCCCTGAAAAGCAGTACGATAAAATCGGCGGCTGGCTTATCCTCATTGCAATTGGTCTCATCCTTACCCCGATAAAGATCCTTATCGATGTCATTGAATATATACTCCCTGCTTTTACCGGCGAGGTCTGGACAGTACTGACTACACCGGGCACAGAGTTGTATCATCCGCTCTGGGCGCCCCTGCTCATATTCTCCCTTATCGGAAACCTTTTTCTAATCGGGTTTGCCCTGACCACTTCAGTCTTTTTTTTCAAAAAGAAAAAGATAGTACCAAAGCTCATGATCATCTATCTGGCAGCAGGGCTGGTTTTTTTCTTTGTGGATTTCTTCGGCTCAAGCCTGATACCCATTATTGAGGAGCAAGAGGACATGAGCCCGACAATGGACCTTGTAAGGAGCATTGTTGCCTGCCTTATCTGGATACCTTATTTCAGGATGTCAAAAAGGGTAAAGGGAACATTCGTAAATTAGTTTAAAATAGAGAGGTCTGACCGCCTTTTTCTGCAGTAATCTCATCCACATTGAACCCAAGCCCGTTCCACTCAGGATTATGATTCCTCTGAAATGCCAGGGCTTTTTCCTTATCGGTATTGGCGTAGCAGTAGACGCATCCGTGAGGGCAGGAGTCATATGAGCCGATGTCAACGGCCTTTGTGCACCCGCACCCGTCCCTTGTGGGCGTTGGTTTCAGATTCACATCGAAATCATCAAAAATCTCTGCCAGGACAGCGCCGTTTATGCACTGTCCCTTATTTATCTTTCCGCTTAAAAGTGCGTCATTGCAGCAGGAATAGAGTCTGAATCCGAACCCCTCCGCCAGTTCTGAGAGCCTTTCTGCGAATAATTTTTTATTTTCAGGCGTGATATCGATGAGGGTTTGGTCTGTATATTTTTTGAAGTTCTTTATTGTTTTATTATACGGGCTTACAAAGCTCATATAGCACTGGTTTGAATAGCCTTTAAGCTGCCCGGCTGTTTTTATGAAGCTCTCTTCAAAATATTCAAAATAGAGCTTGTCAGTTATGGTTATCGGGTCAAAGCGCCAAACGACCTGCCTTGGCGAGTACCTCCTCGAAAGCCATTTAAAATCCTTTACAGCTTCATTTGTCTCAGGCGTGCTTAATTCGAGATTCCTCGGCATCCCTGTGATCGTAAAATGGAAAAAAAGGTTCCGTGTGACTTTTTCTACATCTTTTATTTTGCGAATTAAGGGAAAGTAATTCTTGGAGCAGAAAAGGGTCGAATGGAGGACAGAGGGCTTGAGGGATACATGGCTGACTTTGCCGGAATAGGGGTTTTTGACATAGACAAAACCGGCCTTAAGCCTATTGGTAAACCAGTCAGCATAGAATGCGGGAATGTCTGTCCTTCTGCTTGCAGAGATGATGTTTTTCATTTTTATTTTAATCGGGTCGCTCGGCGGTAATCCCGCCATTTCTGTCGGTAATTTAATAAAATATTTATAAATATTTTAGCAGATCGTCCGATAAAATGAGATAGGAATGTTGATGTGTTTTTAATGCAACAGCAAGAGGATGAGAGGGTTTTGAAAACCAGAAAAACCTTGACTTTTCAACAGATTAAGGGTAATTTTTAAAAGTTAGCTGTGTAAAAAAGGAGGCCTTCAATGGCAAAAAAGATACTTCTGGCAGATGACAGTATTACCATCCAGAAGGTCATTTCGATTACATTCGCTTCTGAGGATTATGAGCTGATTGTAGTCGGAGACGGTGAAGCGGCTATAAGAAAAATAAAAGAAATTAAACCTGACCTTGTAATGGCTGATGTGGCAATGCCCGGCAGGACCGGCTATGAGGTCTGTGAAGCAATTAAAAACGACTCAACCCTGAACGACATCCCTGTGCTGCTTTTAGCGGGCACATTCGAACCCCTCAACAAAGACGAGGCCGCAAGGGTCAAGGCTGATGACAGCATTGTAAAACCCTTCGAGTCCCAGGAACTCATAGATAAGGTAAGCGGCCTGCTTGCAAAGGCGCAAGCCCCTGCAGCGGAGCAGAAAACTATTTCAGCTTCGCCTGTGGTTGAGGCAGCCCCTGTTCCCAGGCTTGACATATCAGACGATATCTGGGAGGCAGGCGATTTCCTCGGCTTCAGTGAAGAATTAGATAAAAAACCTGAGACTGAGACGCAGGCCCCTGACCTTGGTTTCCTTGAAAGCGGTCTTTTTGAGGAGCCTGAGAAGGAATTATCGCTTCCCGACCAGCATGATTTCATGAATATCGAATTCCGCGAGGAAGCCCCGAAAGAGGAAAAAAAGATAAGCGCGGCAAAACCCGAAGAACCGGCAGCAGATGTGTTCGGCAAATTCGATTCATTCAGTTCAGAACCTTTCGAGATGGAGCATTTCGACAATCCATTCGGCATGGAGGCTTCTAAAGGAGAGCCTGCAAAGGCAGAGCCTTTTGATCTGGAGCATTTCGACCATCCGTTCAGCGCTGAACTTCCGAAGGAAGAACCCGCAAAGATTGAGCCTTTCGAGATGGAGCCTTTTGATTTAGAGCCTTTCAAGGCTGAAAAGGCTGAGGTTGATACATTCGATACAAAGGCTTTCTGGGAAGATACCGGGAAGAACGAAATGAACGGGGTTGATGAGGCTTTCGATACGGAGATCCTGGAGATGCCGCAGGAAGATGTAATCGAGGTGGCGTCTTCCGAGATAATTGAAGAGGTAAGGGAAGAGCCGAAGTCCGTTGCCCCTGCCGTCAAAGAGGATCTTTCATTTGATGAAAAGCCTTTCTTTGAGCCTGAGCCGATAAAACCGTTGAGGGAAATAATCGAGCCGCAGATACAGGCTTCAGCGGCCCCGCAGGCCTCCGAGGCAGAGGTCTCAAAGGCGATAGAGGGCGTGGTTGCAAGGGTTGAGACCCGGTTTACTGAAGAGATGAATGCCAAGGCCCGAAGGGCTGAGGAGCAGATAGCCGGCATAGTTGAGACCGCTGCGGCAAAGTTTGAGGCCCGCATCAAAGATGACCTTTATGTCAAAATGGGCAAGGCTGAGGCGCAGGTCGCTCAGGCAATCGAGAACGCTGCAGGAAGGGTTGAGCAGAAGGTAAAGACCGAACTTGACGCAAAGCTTGAGAGAAGCCTTGCAATCCCTAAAGAGCAGATAGCGGAAATAGTAAGAAAATCAGCCAGAGAGATAATCGAAGAGGTGGCTTGGGAGGTAATCCCTGAGCTTGCCGAAGAGCTTATCAAGGCTGAGATTAATAAGGTCAAAGAGGCTCTGATCAGGACAAAATAAACCTGATCCGTGCATGGATTTTTTGCCTTTCGGATTTAATCGTTTCTCATTGAAGTCCCTTTTTTAAATTTTTGCAATCCGGTTAAATTAATTAATCGGCTGATTTTCAGGCCGATTTTTTAATTTTTCGGGGTTTTGTGCGTCTACTGCATTGAAAAAAATACCAATCGGCGGTTGTTGAAAAATGAGCGAAAGAACACTTGAAAAGACATACGAACCTCAATCAGTTGAGGAGAGGTGGTCAAGATTCTGGATAGACGAGAAGATAGGCACGCCTGATCTTGAATCGAAAAAACCGACCTTCTCAATGGTTATCCCCCCTCCGAATATTACCGGCGCGCTCCATCTCGGCCATGCCCTTAATTCTACTTTGCAGGACATACTTGCAAGGTACAAACGCATGAAAGGCTATAATGTCCTGTGGCTGCCAGGTATAGACCATGCCGGAATCGCAACGCAGAATGTAGTTGAGAAGCAGATTGCCAAAGAGGGAGTTGACCGCCACCAGATAGGCAGGGAAGAGTTCATAAACCGTGTATGGAAGTGGAAGGCTGAATCGGGCGGCACAATCATAAACCAGCTTAAAAGGCTTGGCGCCTCATGCGACTGGACAAGGCTTCGTTTTACAATGGATGAGGGCCTTTCAAAGGCCGTAAGGGAAGTATTCACAGGATTATATGATGAAGGGCTTATATACAGGGGCGATTATATCATCAACTGGTGCCCCAGATGCCACACAGCCCTTTCTGACCTGGAGGTCGAATTCACGGAAACGGACGGAAGCCTCTGGTATATAGATTATCCGCTTGCAGAGCCTTTCGCGGGTTTGAAGACTTTGACGGTTGCCACAACAAGGCCTGAGACAATGCTTGGGGATACCGCGGTAGCGGTAAACCCTAATGACGAGCGCTACGGCAAATTGATAGGCAAAAAGATAATGCTGCCGCTTATGAACCGCGAGATAAGGATCATCGGAGATGATACCGTATCCGTTGAGTTCGGCACAGGCGCGGTAAAGATAACCCCTGCGCATGACTTCAACGACTTTGAGGTCGCAAAGAGGCATGACCTGCCGTCCATCAGGATAATGGATATCAACGGCAGGATGAACGAGAATGCCGGAGAGTTTCAGGGGCTTGACAGGTTTGCGGCAAGAAAGAAAATAGTTGAAGAGCTTACGAACCTCGGGCTTATGCAAAAGATTGACAAGCATAAGCTGATGCTCGGCTCATGCTACAGGTGTTCAACTGTAGTAGAGCCTACACTTTCAAAGCAGTGGTTTGTAAAAGTAGGCCCGCTTGCCGAGCCTGCGATAAAGGCCGTTGAGGACGGCAGCATAAAGTTCGTGCCCAAAGGCTGGGAGAATACCTATTTTGACTGGATGCGCAATATCCGCGACTGGTGCATATCAAGGCAGATATGGTGGGGCCACAGGATACCCGCGTGGCACTGCGGCAACTGCAGCCATGTGACCGTTGCCGCAATCGATCCGGCAAAATGCTCTAAGTGCGGAAGCGACAATATCGAGCAGGACCCTGATGTGCTTGATACATGGTTCTCATCGGCCCTTTGGCCTTTCTCTACGCTTGGCTGGCCTGATAAGACAAAAGAGCAGGAGCTGTTCTATCCGACATCCGTTCTCTCGACAAGCTTTGACATCATATTCTTCTGGGTGGCAAGGATGATAATGATGGGGCTTAAGTTCAAGGGAGATGTGCCGTTTAAGGATGTTTACATACATGCCCTGATAAGGGACGCGCAGGGCCAGAAGATGAGCAAGAGCAAGGGCAATGTCATTGACCCTCTTGTGATGATGGAGCGCTACGGAACAGACGCCTTACGGTTTACGCTTGCTGTATTAGCTGCCCAGGGCAGGGACATAAAACTTGCCGAGGACAGGATAGAAGGATACAGGAACTTCTGCAATAAGATTTGGAACCTCGCAAGATTTACGCTTATGAATATCGGCGAGAACGCCCAGGGCTATCCCGATGACGCAAGCCTCAACATGGCTGATAAATGGATACTGGCCAGAAGGGACCTGTGCATAAACGAAGTAGCCGAAGCCCTTGACGGGTACAGGTTTGATGATGCCGCAAGGGCTCTTTACAGGTTTGTATGGCATGAGCTGTGCGACTGGTATGTAGAGCTTATAAAACTGGACTTAAGGGGCGAGCACGGAGAAGAGAGAAAGCAGGCAAGCGTACAGGTGCTTGTCAATGTGCTTAAGGATACCCTTAAGATGCTCCATCCGTTCATGCCGTTTATTACTGAAGAGATTTATAATTACCTGCCCGGCGCCGGGAAGACCTTGTCCTTGACCGAATATCCGAAGACAGGCAAGGATTACAGGCAGGTGGCAGGCGATATGGAAAATATCATGGATGTGATAAGGGCGATAAGGAATATCCGCACAGAGATGAATGTCGCGCAGGATATAAGGACAGAGGCTTTTTTCTATTCTCAGGATATTGATATGAGAGAGGCCCTTACAAAGGGTGAAGAATATATAAAGCAGCTTGCAAAGGTCAAGCACCTGACTATCAGGGAATCAGGCGAGAGGCCCAAGGACGCGGTAACAGCCATAGCCGGAGGACAGGAAGGACGCTCTCATGTGGAGATATTCGTTCCCTTGGCAGAGCTTATCGACATAGAGGCGGAGACAAAGCGGCTCAACAAGGAGCTTGAGAAGCTTAATGCGGAGCTTGAAGGAGTTGAGAAAAAGCTTTCAAACGAAGCATTTGTTGCCAAGGCTCCCAAAGATGTCGTTGAAAAAGACCGTGCCCGCCTTGCAGGGCTCAAGGAGAAGAGGGCAAAACTTGAGAGCGGGCTTGAGCAGATAAGGAGCATTAAAAAGTGATGGCGACCAAGGCGCGGAAACCCGCTGTTGACAGCCTTCCGGGGCTGCACGAGTACTCAGAGCTTCTTATAAAGGCCGCGCTTGCCGAGGACATCGGCGGAGGCGATATCACAACCTCCGCAATCATAAACCATAAGCAGGCAGGCTCGGCAATAATACTGGCAAAAGAGGATTTTGTCCTTGCCGGGCTCTTTATCGTTGAGAAGGTCTTTAATTACCTCGACAAAAAAACTGTTTATAAGGCGAACTTCAAGGACGGCGACTTTGTAAAAAAGGGAGATGTAGTAGCTACTCTTACAGGCAAGCTTGATGTCCTTTTAATCGGCGAGAGGGTGGCGCTTAACTTCCTCCAGAGGCTCTCAGGCATTGCCACGCATACAAGGGAGTTCATCAAAAAGACAGATAAGACGAACGCAAGGATACTGGATACAAGAAAGACCACGCCCTGCTTAAGGCTCCTTGAGAAATACGCGGTAAAGGCAGGCGGCGGATACAATCACAGGTTCGGGCTTTTTGACTGCGTGCTTATTAAAGACAACCACATCGCGGCTGCGGGAAGCATCACAAACGCAGTGAAGATGGTAAATAAAAAATACAGGGACAGCATCCTTGTGGAAGTCGAGACGACAAATTTCAAGGAAGTAAGGGAAGCGCTTGCGTGCGGAGCTGATATCATAATGCTCGACAACATGGATATCCCGAAGATTGAAAAGTCGCTTAAGATAATAAAGAACAGGGCGCTTGTGGAAGTCTCCGGAGGCATAAACCTTGACAATGTAGGCAAGGTAGCAAAGACCGGGGTTGATTTCATATCGATCGGGGCTCTGACGCATTCTGCCAGGGCGGTTGACATAAGCATGGAAGTGGTAGGGACATGCAGCAAAAAGAAGCCGCAGAGGTCGAAATAATAAAGCTCCTCAAGGCTGCCCGGTCAGGTTTTATCTCAGGCCAGTCCATAAGCAACGGGCTTGGGATATCAAGGACAGCCATCTGGAAGCATATAAAAAATTTAAGGGAGATGGGCTATTCAATTGAGGCAAGCCCGTCAAAGGGCTACAGGCTTGCGGATATAGCAAAAGCTCATTTTAATGAGATAGAGGTCTCATATAACCTTTCAACCGAATTTGTCGGAAGAAAGATTTATTTTTACCCTGAGATAGATTCCACGAACATAAAGGCCTTTGAGCTTGGCAGGAGCGCAGCTCCCGAAGGCACCGTAATAATAGCTGATACGCAGGCAAAGGGCAAAGGGCGCATTGGCCGAAAGTGGGAGTCTCCTGCGGGCGTAAACCTTTATACATCTGTAATACTCAGGCCAGACATACCGCCTCAATCAGCCCATAACCTTACATTCGTCTCAGCCGTGGCAGTGGCGGAGGCGATATCGCTCTACAGCCCCGTCAGGCCGGTAGTAAAATGGCCGAACGACATACTGCTTGATTCAAAAAAGGTCGCCGGAATCCTCATGGAGATGGATTCGGAGATAGACAGGGTCCATTTCGTCATAGCAGGCATCGGTGTTAACCTTAATATGACAGAGGCAATGCTGCCTGATTTCCTAAGGCCTATCGCTACCTCGGTATGCGAAAAAAAAGGCGGTGCGGTAAACAGGGCAGAGTTCGCGGGCTGTCTTTATGCAAGCATTGAGAAGTGGTATAAGATATACTTGGACCAGGGTTTTACGCCTGTGCTTGATGAGTGGAAAAGGTATTTCGGCTCTGAAGGAAAACGGGTGAGGGTAGTGAGCTTTACCAATACCTTTGAAGGCATCTGCATGGGGGTGGACTCTGACGGGGCGCTTCTCGTGAAAAATTCCAAAGGTGTTGTTGAGAGGGTCATCTCAGGCGATGTAGAGACTTTAAGATAAGGGGCTTAAGACCTGATGCTTGTTGCCGTTGATATCGGAAATACAAATATCGTAGTAGGCGTTTTCAAAGGTGAAGCCCTTGAAAGGCACTGGAGGATAAGCACCGATAAGAAGCGCACCTCGGATGAGTACGGGGTGATGCTCTTAAACCTGTTTGCCGCTTCACTGCTTGATAAAAAAGAGGTGAATGGCGCAGTCATCTGCTCTGTCGTGCCAGGTTTAAATAAAGTCTTTCAGGATGCCTTTTCAGATTATTTCAGCATAAAGGCCCCTGTAGTCGGAGAAGATATAAAGGCAGGTATTCCTGTACTTACGGATAACCCTTCGGAGGTCGGGGCAGACAGGATTGTAAATGCGGTAGCCGCATACGATACCTATAAAACTGCTTTGATAATAGTTGATTTCGGCACTGCCGTGACATTTGATTATGTAACGCCGAAAGGCGAGTACGCCGGCGGAGTGATAGCGCCGGGCATCTCCATCTCATCCGAAGCCCTTTATGAAAAGACCGCAAAGCTCCCTATGGTTGAGGCCGCAAGGCCCGATAATGTAGTTGGCAGGAATACGGTTGAGAGCATGCGCTCAGGCATATTCTGGGGCTTTATAGGGCTTGTGGACGGCATTATCGAGAAGATAAAGTGGGAAGTCAAGACAGAACCAAGGGTAATAGCGACAGGGGGGCTTGCCCCTCTTGTGATAAACGAATCAAGATATGTGACTGAAAGCGATGAATTCCTTACACTTAAGGGATTGAAGATTATTTACGAAGGGATCAGGTAGATGGCAGAGAGCGCAAACGAACAGTTCCTTGCAGGTAAACGGTTTTTAAAAGAAGACAATATGGACAAGGCCCTCAAGGCCTTTGAAAAGGCATACAAGGAAGAGAAAGACAATGCTGTTTATATGTCCTATTACGGCATGGCAAAGGCCTTGCGGGGCGGAGAGATAGGCCTTGGGCTGGAGCTTTGCACACGCGCGATAAAAAAGGAGTTTTTCAAGGCTGAATTTTATCTTAACCTTGGAAAGGTCTATCTGGCGGCTGGCAACAAGAAAGGCGCCATAAAGGTATTTTTAAAGGGCTTGAAATACGAACCTCAGCATGAGGAGCTCAATCAGCTTTTAATCGACCTGGGCTTCAGGAACAAGCCCCTTATTCCGGGTCTTGACCGTTCAAACCCGGTAAATAAAATACTTGGCATACTCTTCAGAAGGACGCTCCCGAATATGCTGAAAAAGAAAAAATCCTGATAATCCGTAAAAAAACGCTTAAGAGGGGTGCCGTAAAGCCAAAAGAAGGTATAATATATAAGAAGTACTTACAATCCGTAAGGGCCTTTAACCAAGGAGGTGTGTCGTGGATATTTCTTTGGATAAGAAAAGAAATATGTCGATAATCGCCCACGGCGGCGCCGGTAAGACGACTTTAGCCGAAGCCATGCTCTTTAACGCGAAAGCAACCGAGAGGCTTGGCAGGGTTGATGACGAGACCTCGAATCTCGATTATGAGCCTGAAGAACACAAAAGAAAGATAACCATATCCGCAGCCGTCCATCATTATGACTGGGGCGGCCACAGGGTAAATATAATAGATACTCCGGGGTATTCCAATTTTCTTACAGAGACGAGGGACGCTTTAAGGATTGCCGGAGGCGCAGTAGTAATACTTTCCGCCATATCAGGCGTAAAGGTGCAGACAGAAAAGATATGGGAATTTGCAGACGAGTTTGAGGTCTGCAGGATAGCCTTCGTGAACAAGATGGATCGTGAGAGGGCAAGCTTTTTAAGGGCCGTGGACGACATGGAGAAGGTCCTTAAGGTCAAGGGGGTGCCCATCCAGATACCCATAGGAGAGGCAGAGGGCTTCAAGGGCCTTATCGACCTCCTTGAAATGAAGGCATATTATTACAAAGATGATTTTTCAGGGCAGTTTGAATTAAAAAGCATTCCCGCCGATTTAGCCGATGACGCCGCGAAGATGCGTGACAGCATGATAGCTGCGATAGCGGAATCCGATGAAACACTCACCGAAAAGTACCTTAATGGGGACGAAATCACGACAGATGAGATAAAGACGGCTCTCAGGGAAGGGGTGCTCACAAAGAGGTTCATACCTGTCCTTTTAGGTTCTGCTTATAAGAACATTGGTGTAAATCTCCTGATGGACGCAGTGAACCTGACCCTGCCTTCTCCAATCGATAAAGGCGCTATCAGGGGCGTAATAAAAGGCACAAACCCCAAAACAGGCGAGGCTGTCACAAGAGAGCCTGATCCAGGCGCGCCTTTTTCAGCCTTTATTTTTAAGACCAACATCGACCCTTATACGGGAAAGCTCTCTATTTTCAGGATATATTCAGGCACGATACATCCTGATGCCACTGTCTATAATCCTGCGCGTGACGCAAAGGAGAAGCTCAGCCATCTCTACCTGCTGGAAGGCAAAAAACTTAAAGAGGTCTCAAAGGCAACAGTAGGCGACATAATCGCCGTGGCAAAGCTTAAAGACACCTTTACAGGGGATACGCTCTGCGATGTTGCCGAACCTGTCCAGTTCCCGCCATTTCCGCCTGTGAATGCGGCGTTGTCTTACGCCATACATCCCAAGACTAAGGGTGATGAGGATAAGGCGCCTTCGGCAATAGCCAGACTGCTTGAGGAAGACCCGAGCCTGGATTTCAGGAGGGATGAGCAGACAAATGAGTTCCTGCTCTCAGGCGTGGGGCAGGTGCATCTGGAAGTGAGCATTGAAAAGCTTAAGCGAAAGTACGGGTGCGAGGTCGAACTGAAAGCTCCCCGTATCCCGTATAAAGAGACAATCCGTTCTCATGTGAAAGTTCAGGGCAAATATAAGAAGCAGTCCGGCGGCAAAGGCCAGTACGGTGACACCTGGCTTGACTTGAGCCCTCTTCCGAGGGGAAAGGGTTTTGAGTTTGTCGATGCAATAACCGGAGGCGCCATTCCAAGGCAGTTTATCCCGGCAGTTGAGAAGGGCTTAAGGGAAGCCCTGCAGAGCGGAATCCTTGCGGGTTTTCCCGTAACCGATATAAAGATAACCCTTTATGACGGGACATACCATTCGGTTGACTCATCTGAAATGGCGTTCAAGATAGCTGCCTCAATGGGCTTTAAAAAAGGCATGGAGCAGGCGCACCCTGTAATCCTTGAGCCAATAGTGAAAATGGAAATAAATGTGCCTGAAGAGAATCTTGGTGATATCATAGGGGATATAAACGCAAGGCGGGGCAAGATACTCGGGGCCGAGCCCAAGGCAGGCAGTCAGACAGTTACAGCCCTTGTGCCATTGGCCGAGGTCATCACATACGCAACTGACCTGAAAGGCATGACAGCCGACAGGGGAATATACACTCTGGAATTTTCGCATTATGAGGAAGTGCCTACATACTTAAGCCAGAAGATAATCAGCAGCGTCAAGGTCGAGAAGGAGAAAGCCTCTTAGGTATTATGAAGGTCAAGCAGGGTTTGATGAAGTACATCGCGCCGCAGGTTCCCGCGCAAGCGCGGCTAAAGGCGGCAAAAGGCGAATTTGAAGAAACGGAATTTGCTCCCGAAGATAAGGTAACTGCTTTTTTTGTATTGTCTTATGACAAGGACAGTGAAGTTGCTGAGGCCGCAAAAAAAAGCCTTGCCGAGTGCTCCATAGAGCTGCACCTTTCAGCCCTCGAAGGCAGGCTTGACCCCCTTGTAATCAAAAAGATAATAGAGCTCCACAGGGAAGATGACGCTATACTTATAATGGCGGCCCTTAATGACGGTACTGATGACGCTACGCTTAAGTGGCTCGCCGAGTCCGGCCCTGAGGAGGTCATAACCGTAATTGCCGATGATATCGCAAGGCTTAAGAAAAAGCCGTTCCTCATTGACGCGCTGAAGAAAAACCCCCTCGCCTCAAAACTCCTGATAAATGAAGTTGAAGGGCTTATGGCAAAGCCCATTGCCCCAGCGCCTCACACCGAACAGGCACCTACTCCCAAGGCCCTTGTAGATGAAGCCGCTGCCGATGACCACAACATCTATCAGGCAGTAAAAGGCATGTCAACCGGGCAGAAGATAAAGCTTGCGCTCAGCGGCAATAAGTCGGCAAGGGAATACCTCATTAAAGACAGCAACAAGATAATAGCCCTTTCAGTGCTTAAGAACCCGAGGATAACCGAAGATGAGGTGCAAAGGCTTATCTCGTCAAAAGGCACTCCCGAGGACCTCCTAAGGCATGTGGCGAGGAACAAGGAATGGCTTAAGAACTACAGCGTAAAGCTCGGGATGGTGGCAAACGCCAAAACCCCTCTTTCGATATCCATAAAGCTGTTAGACCACCTTTACGAAAAAGACCTTGATAAGATAGGAAAAAGCAAGAACATACCAAGCGTCCTTGCCTCTGCGGCCCGCAGGAAAGTAGAAGCAAAGGCTAAAAAATAATCTCATGCCAATAGGGGTACATACATCAATAGCAGGCGGCCTGTACAAGTCTGTTGAGCGCGCCGCAGAGCTCGGCTGCGAGGCTATGCAGATATTCGGAAGGAATCCAAGGAGCTGGATTTACAAGCCCATATCTGCAATCGAGGCCGACCTTTTCAGGAAAAAAAGGCAGGAGGCAGGCCTGTGGCCTGTTGTCATCCACGCCACTTATCTCATAAACCTTTGCTCACCTGATGAGGATATCTTAGAGAAATCCGTCTCCCTTTTCAAAAAAGAGGTCGGGATAGCTGAGGCTATCGGGGCTGATTATGTAGTCACGCATCTTGGAAGCCCTCAGGAGATGGGGAGCGAATTCGCCCTTATGCGCATCCTTGAGGCGCTTAAGAATACTGCCTCGGGCGGGTTTGGAAAAAAGGCGCAGATACTGCTTGAGAACACATCAGGCGCAGGCTACGGCTTCGGAAGCAACCTTTCAGATATCGGTGATATACTTGACGGGGCTGAGGAGTTCGGCCTTTACGCGGGCCTGTGCCTTGACACCTGCCATGCCTTTACCGCAGGGTACCGCCTTGAGACAAAAGAAAGCGTCAGCGAGCTTGTAAAGACCATTGACAGGGAGATTGGGCTTAAAAGGCTTAAGGTCATCCATTTAAATGATTCCAAGGGCGTCTTTGAGTCCAATATCGACCGCCATGAGCATATCGGCGAGGGCAAGATAGGCATTGAGGGCTTTAAAGCCATTGTAAACCATCCTAAACTGGCTTCCGTTCCCATGATACTTGAGACCCCGAAGAAAACAGAAGACGATGACCCCCGGAACCTGAGGATTGTAAGGGAATTAAAAGGGAAATAGGATTTGGAAAGTTAGCCCTTGAAATTTTGTCCTTTTATGGTTTACGATTAATATTTGAAGATAAAATTCAGGAGGCTTTTTGATGTACGACCTTATAATCATCGGCGGAGGCCCCGCAGGGCTCACTGCCGGAATCTATGCACAGAGATCGAGGCTTAAGACACTTCTCATAGAAAAGCAGATGCTCGGCGGCCAGATAGCCGTAAGCGATGTGATAGAGAACTATCCCGGCTTTCCCTCCATAAGCGGAGCCGGTTTGATGGAGAAGTTTGAGGAGCATGCCAAGGGCCTCGGGCTTGAGGTGAAATACGCCGATGTCTACAATATCGCTGTTGAAGGAAGTACCAAAGTCCTTAAGACCTCTGAAGGCGAGCTGCGCGCCAAGGCCATCATAGTGGCAACAGGCGCAAAGCCAAGAAGGCTCGGCGCGCCGGGTGAAAAGGAATACACCGGCAAAGGCGTATCCTACTGCGCCACCTGCGACGGGCCGTTTTTCAGGAAACTTCCCGTAATGGTCGTGGGCGGAGGCGATACAGCCGTAAAAGAGGCGGTATATCTGTCCAAGCTGGCTTCAAAGGTCTATCTCGTGCATAGGAGAGAGAAGTTCAGGGCCGAGAAGATGCATCAGGAAAAGGCTGAGTCAGCCGCCAATATCGAGATTATAAAGAGCCATGTGCTCAAGGAAATAAAAGGCGAAGGCGGCCTTGTAAAAAAGGCAGTCATACAGAATGTCAATACCTCTGAGATAAGGGAGATAGATGCAGAGGGAGTATTTATCTTTGTAGGCATAAACCCCACGACGGATTTCGTTGATGTTGAAAAAGACGAAGGCGGCTTTATCAAGACCAACCAGAAGATGGAGACCAGCGTTCCCGGAATCTTTGCCGCAGGGGATTGCAGGACAACGCCTTTACTTCAGGTAGCAACGGCTGTAGGGGACGGAGCAATAGCCGCCTATATGGCAGAGGCCTACATAGAGAACGGCGAGCTTGTCACGGAGTGCCCTTGAGCCTGGTCTCCTCGAAAGAGAAGATCATAATCTCCCTCGGAGGAAATGCCATTGTAAGGCGGGGGGAGAAGGGCACAATCGAGGAACAGTTTGAGAACGCAAGGATTGCCTGCGGATACATAGCCAACCTTGTAAAAGCAGGCCACAGCATAATCATCACCCACGGCAATGGCCCCATTGTCGGGAATATCGTAATCCAGAACGAGACCGCAAAAAACATTACTCCACCTATGCCGCTTTATATCTGCGACGCGGATTCAGAGGGCGGCATAGGCTTTGTAATCCAGCAAAGCCTTTATAACAGGCTCCATAAGACCCATAACATAAAAGATGTAATCACCGTAGTAACGCAGGTCGTGGTAGATGCCTCAGATCCTGCGTTTAAACAGCCTGCAAAGCCTGTGGGGCCGTTTTATTCCAAAGAAGAGGCAAAGACCCTTATAAGTGAAAAAGGCTGGATAATGGCCGAGGATTCCAACAGGGGATACAGAAGGGTCGTGCCCTCCCCGAAGCCAAAGAGGGTAGTAGAGGCGGATGCCATAGGCAGGCTTGCCGCTCAGGGCATAATAGTAATAGCCGCGGGCGGCGGGGGAGTTCCCGTAATAGAAATAGACGAAGAGGGCACTCTTGCCGGAATTGACGCGGTAATAGATAAAGACCTTGCCACAAGCCTGCTTGCGAGGCAGGTCAAGGCTGAGAGGTTTATAAATCTTACGCAGATAGATAGAGTGTACCTGAATTTTGGAAAGCCTGACCAAACCGGGTTAAGCGAGCTTTCGGTTGAAGATGCCCGTAAGTACATGAACGCGGGGCAGTTCGCCGCAGGCAGCATGGGGCCCAAGATCGAGGCCGCGATAGAGTTTCTTGAGGGCGGCGGCAAGGAAGTCATCATAACCACCCCTGAGCTGATTGAAGAGGCCATGCAGGGTAGGGCAGGCACAAGGATATATAAATAAGTTTTGTCTCTTAAGAGGCTGTCGTGTTATCCTGATTCAAATTTCCTCTTATTATTTTTCAATTATCAAAGAAGGTGTAAATATGGCTGACCAGACCATAATCTGCCCCAATTGCAATCATAAGATACCCCTTACTGAAGCGCTCTCGAATCAGATAAAGGATAACCTTAAAAAAGAGTTTGAGGCGCGGGCAAGGGAAAAAGAGCTTGAAATAAAGAGGCGCGAGGACGAGCTTGGAAAAAGGATGAGAGACCTTGATGCCTCAAGGCGCGGGATGGAAGATACTATCGCCCGTAAGCTCAATGTTGAAAAGGCCCGCATCCAGCATGAGGCGCAAAAGGCCGCAAAAGACCAGCTTGCGTTAGAGCTTAAAGACCTTCAGGAGCAGAACTCGGAGAAGGAAAGAAAGCTTGAGGACGCGAGGAGGGCAGAGCTTGAACTGAGGAAAAAGGCAAGGGAGCTTGAAGAGGAGAAGAAGAACCTTGACCTTGAACTTGCCAGAAAGCTCGATACCGAAAGGGAACGCATCAGGCAGACAACCCTTGAGATGTTCTCCGAGGAGCACAGGCTCAAGGACCTTGAAAAAGATAAAAAGATGAATGACATGCTCAAGACCATCGAGGAGCTTAAGAGAAAGGCTGAGCAGGGCTCCATGCAGACGCAGGGGGAGGTGCTTGAGCTTGACCTTGAGGCTCTCTTGAAGGCGAAATTTCCGGTCGATGTCATAGAGCCTGTTGCTAAAGGAATAAGGGGCGCGGACATACTCCAGAAGGTAAATACCAGGACAGGGATTCCGTGCGGTTCTATAGCGTGGGAGTCCAAGCGCACAAAGGCATGGAATGACGAGTGGATTACGAAGCTCAAAGACGACCAGAGGGAGATAAAAGCGGAGATTGCCGTCCTTGTCACTGAAACGCTCCCCAAGGGTGTGGTTGCCTTTACTCAGATCGAAGGTGTCTGGGTCACGAGTGTTGCGCTTGCGGGGTCTTTGGCAGAAGCCCTGAGGGAGGGGCTTACTCAGGTTGCCCAGTCCAGGCTTTCGGCTGTCGGCAAGGGCGAGAAGATGGAAGCTATCTATAATTACCTTTCAGGCTCTGAGTTCAGGCAGAAGATAGAGGCGATAGTAGAGGCATTCAAATCAATGAAGGAAGACCTTGAGGCCGAGAAAAGGGCTATGCTGAGGATCTGGGCGAAACGGGAGAAGCAGATAGAAAGGGTAGTTACGAATACCCTCAGGATGTACGGAGATATGCAGGGCATAATAACGCTTCCTGAGATAAAGATGCTTGAGCTTGGCTCAGGTGGTGAAGATATGGAAGAGCTGGAGTAAAAAACTTAAAGGTGCGGCATGGAAAATTATATCTTTGAAATTATAGCGATAGCAATACTGATAGGGCTCATACCCGCTTACATAGCGAGCCGAAAAGGGCTCAGTTTCATTCAATGGTGGATATACGGGACGCTCATTTTCATAGTCGCCCTGCCACATTCCATTTTGACAGGCGGAGGCGGTTCAAAAATCTGTCCGTATTGCAGGTGCTACCTTAAAATAAACGCTACTCGCTGCCGCCACTGCGGCTACGACTTCACGGAAGCCCTTTAGGGTTTCATCATAACCATTCCGCAATATCCGCGCCTCTCTAAATCCCAAGTGCAATCGCATAACCGGATATATAATTGAATTAGATGAGTACCGTTGTTTCACATGCGTACAAGTCTATCAATAAGAGAGGTGCTATCATGGCAGACAGAACTTCAACAACCTATGAGACAATCAGCGGAGAAAGGCTCGATTACGCCAGAAAGCTTACATTGACCGTGTATGTGCTTCAGGCTATAGGGCTTTTCATAGGCATAACCTATATTGCCGCGGCTGTAGTCAACTATGTCAAATGGAACGATGTAAGAGGCACTTGGCTCGATTCCCACTTCAGATGGCAGATAAGGACATTCTGGTACAGCCTGCTTTTCGGGGTCATAGGGGCAATCACTTACTTCATACTTATCGGCTACTTTATACTCTTTGCCACAGGCATCTGGGTCATATACAGGATAGTAAAGGGGCTCTTGTACCTGAGAGACGGTAAAGAGATGTATCCTGTAACAGGGCCTTCGGTCAGCCCGTAAAATCTGTGGGCTGCCTGATTAAAGTTCTACGGTAAGCCCGTCATAGGCAAGCTCTACATTCGGCGGCAGCAGTTCGTTGTCCCTGTTATAGGCAAGGCTGTGGCTCAGATGTGTCAGGATGGTGCGTTTGGGCTTTATGATGTTTGAAGTGTCAATTGCCTGCTGGATGGAGAAATGGGTGGGATGGGGCTTATACCTGAGCGCCCCGAGTATCAGTATCTCAGTCCCTTCAAGGAGCTTGAAAGATTCTTCGGGGATTGAGCTGCAATCGGTTATGTAAGCAACGCTGCCTATGCGGTAGCCGAAGATTGAAGCGGTCCCGTGAAATATGCGTATCGGGATTATCTCGATGCCGAAGATGGTGAAAGGGGAATCTATTACCGTCGTCTTAAGGTTGGGTTTCCACCCGTCTTTGCCGTCTTCCCTGAAAATATAGTCGAACATCACTTTTATCCGTTCGATTGTATTTTCTTCTCCATAGCACGGGATCGCCGCCCCTCCCTGGGCCAGGTTAAATGCTCTCAGGTCATCAATCCCATGAATATGGTCTGCATGGGGGTGCGTAAAAAGCACCGCGTCAATCCGCTCTATTTTATTTGCAAGCGATTGTGTCCTTAAGTCGGTGGATGTGTCGATAAGGATGTTTTTATCGGATGTCCGGATGAGAACGGAGGACCTTGTGCGCTTGTCCCTTGGGTCAGTTGATGAGCACACTTCGCAGTGGCAGCCTATGACAGGGACGCCTGTTGATGTGCCGCAGCCGAAAAAGATAAGTTTCATTGGATAGTGGCGCAGTCCGTTTTGGCGGAATTGAAAAGGCGCAGGCCTACACGCAGTTCAACCCGATGTATTCCCTTGACCCTTAAAATCATAGCCGAAAGCCCATGAGGGCTTGAGGCGCTATTTCTTATATTCTCCGATTACGGTCAGGTGCTCAAGCACCTCATCCCCGTGAGGGGCGTCTGCCATGTAATCGGTAAGGTCGGTTCCCGCAAAATGCTCAAAGTGCATGCCGTCTATGAAAAGAGGGCTCTCAGTGCATTCATAGACCTTCCCGTTGTAGGCGAAGTAAATCGGAATTCCGGGTGCGCTTCCGTCGAATTTTTTGAGTTCAGCTTCGTCGAATACCTTCATAATTTACACAATATAAAACGGCTCAGGGATGAAAGTCAATATAAATACCAGTATTGTAACAGCTGAAATCAGCCTTGTTCTGGCATCCATCGGGATATGCTGGTCTTCGATGGGAGGGTGCCACATCCCTATGAAAGATATGAGCGCTGCCCAGATAAACCAGCCGGACCAGGTAAAAAATCCGAGCACCACAAGGGTTGCTACCATTGCTATTGAGAACACTCTGTGCCTTGTGCCTATGAGGGCATAGACCAGATGGCCTCCGTCCAGCTGCCCTATTGGAAGCAGGTTCATGGCTGTCACGAACATCCCTATCCAGCCTGCAAATGCCATTGGGTGCAGTACTACATCGTAAGAGTCGGGTATTGGGCCGAAGACCATATATGACAGGAGCTTGAAGATAAGGGAAGAGCCAAGCCCAAGTGAGCCTGCGGAGACGAGCTTGGGGGCTAAGATTGAGAGCTTCAGGCCCCAAGCCGTAATGAAGAGGGCTATCACAAAGCCTGAAAGCGGGCCTGCGGAGCCTATCTCGACAAGGGCGCTTTTGGTGGTTATCTGCGATTTTATCCGTATCACTGCGCCGAAGGTGCCTATCATCGGCGGAATGGGAGGCCCCGGTATGAACATGGGAAGAGTTGTAGAGACCCCGTGCCTTCTGGAGGCGAAGAAGTGCCCTAATTCATGCGTGCCGAGTATAAGCAGCAGCGATGCTGAAAAAGGAACACCGACGGCAAGCTCCGAGGGGTTTGAAAAGATGTTCGCCCCCTGATAGAGAGCTCCTGCCGCAACGGTCGTAATGACGGTTACGATAAAAAGTATGAACGGCAGGATGACTTTAGGTTTTTCAATCTCTGGTCTTGGAAAGTTATATTCGTTCATGGTCAACCAGTGAAAATGTTATCCGGCCCATGTGTTCTTGTTCTTGATATAGTCGTGATACAGCTCGATCGTGGCCTGTCCGATGCTTAATATGAGGGGGCCTGCGATAATGCCTATGAAGCCGAACGCGTTTACCGCGCCAAGGATGCTGAAGAAAGTCAGGAGAGGATGCAGGTCGGTCTTTCCGCTTACGATGTAAGGGCGAAGGATATTATCAACAAGCCCTATTACAAAGGTGCCCCATAATACGAGGGAGACGCCTCCTACGATATTGCCTTTAATAAGAAGATAGACCGCCGCAGGCGCCCATATCATCCCTGAGCCTACCGAGGGGAGGAATGAGAAGAGGAACATTACGCAAGCCCATAAGAGGGGAGCAGGCAACTCAAGGTACCAGAACGCCAGCCCGCCAAGCGCGCCCTGCACAATGCCTACAAGCACCCCTCCGTAAATTGTTGAGAATACTACCGCCCTGTTCTTTGTAATTATATCCTGCTTATTCCTCTCTGAAAGCGGGATAAGGTCTTTGATAAGGTTAAAGAGCTTGTCCCCGTCCTTAAATAAAAAATACATCGAGAAGAACGCGAGTATAAGATGGAAGAAAAAGGTGAAGGAACTCGTAATGACTCCCTTCATCCCTTCCCCTGCAAAAGAGGCGATATCCCTTATGCTGCTGACAAAAATGCTCCGTATGTTGAATGTCGAGATATCTATGTACTGCTCCAGAAATCTTTCAAGGCTGGGGAAAAGGAACAGGGGCGACCTGTGGGCGCGCGTAGAGATCTCCGCCATATAATTCTCTGCCCACTGATAGACATTTACAAGCTCTGCGGCAAGCGCGGTCCCTAAAATAGCCATTGGAACTATTATAAATAAGGCTATGGAAAGACACGCCAGAATGGAGGCCAGCGCCTTGCGGTTCCTGACTTTTTTCAGAAGCCAGTCATAGTAAGGGTGAAAAAGTATTACCAGGACTATTGCCCAGAATATCGGGATAAGGAAAGGCACCATGACGACATACATCAGGTACCCTATGAGTACGGAAAGAAGGATGGATAAGAGATATTCTGATTTCATATTAAATAGCGGAAAACCGCTTCCCTCAATAGGGCGACTGAATTTTTTTGATTTTCACGCTCCTAATCAGTATAATAATATTTTCTTAAATTACAAGGGGTTTTAATAAAGGGTTTAAATGCCGCCTTGATTAAGAAGTCACTTTCAAGCTATTAAGGAGAAGAGGTTTACCATTATGACTAAGGCTGTTGCACTACTTTCAGGGGGGCTTGACAGCACCCTGGCAGTTAAAATGATGATCGAACAGGGGATAGAGGTGCATGCCCTTAATTTCACATCCTCATTCTGCACATGTAACTCAGGAGGGGCAAAGGAAGGCGGCTGCAGGAGCGAGTCCAAAAGGGTTGCCGATGAGTTCGGCATACCGATCAAGGTTGTGGTAAAGGGGCTTGATTATATCGAGATAGTCAGAAACCCGAAACACGGGTATGGCAAGGGTATAAACCCTTGTGTGGACTGCCGTATCTTCATGTTCAGGCAGGCAAAAGAGTACATGAAGGAGATTGGCGCCTCTTTTATCATTACAGGAGAGGTCCTCGGACAGAGGCCTATGAGCCAGAGGAAAGAGGCTTTCCGCGTCATTGAACGGGAGTCCGGGCTTGAGGGGTTGATACTGCGCCCGTTGAGCGCGAAACAGCTTGAGCCGACAATCCCTGAGAAGGAAGGGCTTGTAGACCGTGAAAAGCTCCTTGATGTGCTTGGAAGGAGCAGGAAGCCCCAGATGGAACTGGCGGATGAGCTTGATATAAACGACTACCCCTGCCCGTCAGGCGGATGCCTCCTTACCGATAAGATATTTTCAAAAAAGGTCAGGGATCTGCTCGTCAATAAGCAGGATGTCACGAAAAAAGACCTTGTGCTGCTTAAGGCAGGCAGGCATTTCAGGTTCGAAGGCCTAAAGATAATCATCGGCAGGAATGAGTCGGACAATATAAAAGTCAAAAACCTCATCCAGCCGGGAGACACTTTGATAGAGGCTGTGGACTTCCCCGGCCCCGTTGCCCTTATTTGCGGCAATGCCACGGAAAAGGCGCGTGAGTTCGCAGGAAGCCTTGTAGTTAAGTACGCGCTTGAAAAAGCAGGTGAACACAGAAAATTCAGGGCAACGCATGATAATAACACCGAGGAGTTCGAGGTAGCAGAGCCTGCCTCCGAGGCAATGATAGAGGAGAGCAGGGTATGTTAAGCGGTTCAGGAAATATTCAGCCGGAGGCGGGCAGGAAGCCTGCCCTTGAATTCGACCTTGGAGGGGAGGCCGAAAGGTCTTGCGCTTTTTCCAAACTTGAGAAGTTGAGAGCCAATCTCAGGGAGATGGGCTCTTTGCTTGTAGCCTTCTCAGGCGGGGTGGATTCCACATTCCTGCTTAAGGTGGCGGTTGATACCCTTGGCGATAAGGCCGCCGCCCTTACTGCAACTTCACCGACATATCCTGAAAGGGAATTTAAAGAGGCGTGCAGGCTTGCCAGTGAGATAGGCGTAAAGCACATAATAGTAGAGTCAAACGAGCTGGAGATACCCAACTTCTCGGAAAATGACGAGAACAGGTGTTATTACTGCAAGAGCGAGCTGTTCCAGATTTCAATTAACCATGCCGCATTCATGGGTGTTACCAATGTGGCGGACGGTTCCAATGCCGACGACCTTAAAGACTACAGGCCCGGCAAAACAGCGGCATCTGAGCTTGGGGTAAGAAGCCCTTTGCAGGAAGCAGGGCTCACCAAGCAGGAGATAAGGATACTCAGCAAAGAGATGGGGCTTCCCACATGGAATAAACCGAGCTTTGCCTGTCTCTCATCAAGGTTTCCATACGGTACGAGCATCACCGAGGAAAGGCTTGATAAGGTAGCCAAGGGAGAAGACCTGCTCCATGAGCTTGGGGTCTCTCAGTTCAGGGTAAGATACCATGACGATATCGTAAGGATAGAGGTAGCTCCAATGCTGCTGCCTGTTTTCCTTGATAATGAGATGAGGGAGAAGGTGGTTGAAGGGTTTAAAAAAATAGGATTTACTTATGTGACGCTTGACCTTCAGGGCTACAGGACAGGCAGCATGAACGAGGCCTTGGATAAGAATAAAAAATAAAGATTGATTGCTGAAATTTAAAAAGGGAGCGAACATCCGCTCCCTTTTTAAATTTATTGTTGCAAGAGATTCAGAACGCTTCTCCTGATTCCAGTTTTTTTGCCTCGGTTATCCAATCCTGCATATGGTGCTTCAAAAGGAGCTTGAAAAATTCCCCTTCAGGGCTGAGCATCTCATAGACTATCATCGGGGTGGCAGCCTCAAAGCCCTTGAATATAACTTCACCGCTCTTGCAGAACGCCTCGATGTACTCGATGTTCTTAACCACCTCCACCCCGAAGTAAAACTCAAGCCGGGGCTGCGGGAAGAAAAATAATTCCTGAATCGACCGGTCAAGTTCTGCCACATCCACTGCCTTCTCGAAAAACCACTTCGTGCCTTTGTTCTCTTTTATGTAGGCGGCAAGGGCGTTGATGCTAAGGGCCTGCCCCTTGTTGTAGATATCCGTTGTAGAAGAGATGACCCTTAAAGCGGAGAAGGCCTCTCCTGAGATTATCTTTTTAAGGTCATTGTAATATTCGTTTGCCATGAGCTGGGCCATTGCCTTGGCATTTGAAGGCTTTCTGTTGGATATCAATTTCTCGAAAGCGCTGTCAAGCTCAGGGGGGATTTTAATGGAGTATATCCTGTCTATATAGATATCAAACGGGTATGTTATCTTCTGTTTCTTTTTCTGCCTTTCATTCTCAAGAAGCACTTCAAGCTTTGCCCTGACCATGGAATTCCTGAATGTGCCTCTTGCGGCCTCGTTTATCTTCTCTCCTATGGAAACTTTTGCCAGCCCTGAAAATTCTCCCCTTGATTCGATGACCATTGTCTCGGCCTTTGAGCCGTAGGAGATGTATAGGCCTGCCTCAAGCTCGCCTTTGATAGCGGCCTCAAGCTCGTCCCTGTAGGTATTCTCAAGCCTGTGCTCTTCCTCGCCAAGGGCGACAAGTTTGCTTTCAACCCCGTGCTCATTGCGCTCGAGCATTTTATTGAGTGCTGCCCTTTTCTTTTTGAGGTCCTCTTTCCTTTCCTCAAAGCGTTTATGGACTTCCTCAAGGAACATCTCATTGTTCTGAGGGGGCAGTTTCATGAGGAGCTGTTCGCGGTAGCGCTGTATTATCTGCTGAATGTTTTTGGCAAGCATTACAAGGTAAGTGACACCGCCGGAAAATATTGCGGCATCCCCGGGCAGGTTTGTAAGCCTAATGCCGCGCTCATCCGCGCCGACCCCTGTGCCTGCGCTGTACTGGCTTGCGGCCCTTAATATGGGCTTATAGAAGTACTCCCTCATGAACTCGGCCATGGCTATTTCCTTGACCTTGAGGGTCTTTCTCGTGAAGTCTTTCATGTCGATGAAGAGCTGGCCCTCTTCCTCTATCTCAAGGGTCTTAAGCACCGGCCTGTCATCGGTCGAGAAGCGGTAGAGCCTGCCTCTGTTGTATTCCTCGATGAGCATATTCTGGTTGAACTCATCGCGCCTGTCTATGAGGTAGCCCCTCATCAGGCTCTCGTATCTTTCCGCAAGGTCATCGAGCCTACAGGCGTAATACCCGTCGACAATGGGCACAAGCGCCTCAAAAGCCTCGCGCCTTGAGCTTTTGAATATGCCGTCGAGCATCGATTTTTTGAATGAAGAGAGGAAACGCTGGAAAGATGAGATTATCTCGACCCTTCTTGAGTCCTTCGCGAACTTCTCTTTTATGTCCTCAAGCCCTACGATGAGTTTTCCGGTCATCTTCTGGTCAATGAGGAAGTTCCTTATGAGACGGTCCTCATTGTATATCTCGTAGATTATCTCCTGAGATTCATTGCCGGGAAAATCAAATTCCGCGAGATAATTTATGGCCTCTTCCCTGAACCTTATTATCTCGTATTGCTGCCTGATGGACTCAAGTGCCTCGGAAGTGCCTTTTATGTTATCGATGGTCTCTTTTGCAAGCTCGCCTATATCAGAGAGATTGTCGTGAAAATCAGGCGAATATTTTGAGATCACTTCAAGTATCTCATTGTTGATGCCGTAAGGGTTTAGCGCAACCGAAAGCAGGTTGGACTGGATGGAGATAAAGGATTTGGGAACGACAGATGATAAGAGCAGTGTTTCGGTTGAAGGATTATAGCAGGAGGCCTTTGCGTCCCTAAGCCTCTCAAGAGTGTCCTTGAGCGCGCCTTTGAACGCGAAGAACAAAACCATGCCCACGACAAGGTCGACCTTTTCGTAAGAGAGCCCCCTGACCCGGTAGCCTTTGATGAGCTCTTTCTTTTTGCAAATGGTATTTATGACAGCAAGGAGGGCGAGGTAAGAGGTTCTTTCATCTCCGCCGTGCTTTGCCTCATCCCGGATAGTTTTTTCGACCAGCTCGCTCACCCATCTGATAAAGGCCTTGCCCTTGCCCTCCGTAAACCAGCTGAATATGATAGAGCTGTCCACATAAGGGGTTGAGGAAAGTATCTCAGAGGCTAACTTTTTTTCGAGAGTTTCCGATATGAATATATCTGTCCTGAAGGTCTTTTCTTTCAGGGATTTAATCGGTACGGGAAGGGGCTGGGCATCTTTACGGCCTTCAGCGTTGGACGGCTCGTATCTTCTTATCAGGATGGAAAGAAGGCCTAAAATGGCTTTTTCTATGCAGGCCTCATCCTCTGCCCCCATATGGAAAGGCACTTTAAGCTCGGCAATGGATTCGCCATGCTTAAACCTGAGGCTCTTGGGCTCAAGGGTCCAAACCTTACCGTTGAAGATGTCCAGACGTTTTTTGAGGAGTGAATTGAAAAGATCAATCCGCCCTCTTGAGTAGCCCTCTAACATAGAATCCCAGAATTTGCGAGATACAGCCATTGTCTTTAACTATTCCATTCAGCTTATAATAAACAGGTTTTTAAATCAAGCGCATCAAGGATAAACCTTGTAAGACGCGTTCTAAATAAGTTAAAATACCGTGTATTCTGTAGGGAAACCCCTTCGAAAAGGGCTGAGACAGAAAATATGAAGGGGCTGCCCGGCTTTGGGACTGGTAAGGTCATTCGCAACCATTTTGCCACCCGGATTTACATTAACGCTCTTTGCTGATTTTCCGCTGTGAGTTCGGTCACAGAGCTTTTGGTCCTTGCAGGGTTTTATGATAGTGCGGGGCGCAATCAGATAAAACTATTCGGTAAGAGATGGAAGATGATATGAAATCCCGCAGGGTCTCAGTGATAATGCCGGCCTTTAATGAAGGTGAGCATATCCATGACAACATCATGGAGACCAACAGCGTGCTGGGGAAAGACTTTGACCTTGACCTTGTCATAGTAAATGACGGAAGCTCTGATAACACTTACAGCGAGGCTTTGAGGGCTGCTGAAAAACTTAAAAATGCCGTTGCCGTAAACCTTCCGGTAAATGTCGGAAAAGGCAACGCCATAAAAGAGGGCTTTAAGTATGTCAAAGGGGATTATGTGGTCTTCCTCGACGCAGACCTTGACCTTCATCCCTCTCAGGTGCCTAAGCTCCTTAAGGTAATGGACGGGCACAAGGCCAATGTCGTGATAGGCTCAAAGTACCACCCGTCATCAGAGCTTAATTATCCCTGGATAAGAAAGCTCATAAGCAGGGTCTATGCCCTTGTCCTTAAGATACTCTTTAATCTGCCCCTGAGGGACACGCAGACAGGGCTTAAGATATATGAATACGAAGTCCTGAAAAGGGTGTTCCCGAAGATACTTTGCAAGAGGTACGCTTATGACCTGGAGCTGCTTGTAAACGCGCACAGGCTTGGCTACAGCATCCTTGAGGCCCCTGTTGTGCTTAACTTCAGAAGGCCAAAGAAGATGGGCAGGATGCGGCCAAACGACCTCTACAGGACAGGACTCGACACTCTGGCAATATTTTACAGGACATACATTTTAAAATATTACGACAGCATCAAAACTTAGGAAAATGGACTCTGGGAAAAAGGGCTTAGGCAGTACGGCTGTTTATTTGATTCTGATAATCCTCGTATCTTTCGGGGTATATTCAAATACCCTTGGGAACGGCTTTGTCTATGACGACCATTTCCAGATAGAGAATAACCCCTGGATAAAAGACCTTAGCCATTTCCGTGACATATTCACCTCTCATGTTTACGGCTTTAAGAAAGAGCTCAACACCACCAATTCGTACCGTCCTCTGCTGTTAGTCTATTATGCGTTTGAATACGCCATGTTTGGCCTCAAGCCCTGGGGCTGGCACTTCGTAAACATAATATTGCATACGCTGAACAGCCTCCTTGTATTCTTTATCGCCTCCCGCATCATAAGTAAAAACGGAGGGGAGGGGAGGGTGTATAATTTTGCGCCATTCTTTGCCGCTGTTATCTTTGCTGCGCACCCGGTGCACAGCGAGGCAATCGCATGGGTAGGCTGCGTGACGGAGCTTTCATATACATTCTTTTATTTATCCGCTTTCTATCTTTTCATAAGCTGTAATGGAATTGGCGTTCTGGCAGCAGCCGCATTTTTCTTCCTGCTTGCGCTCTTGAGCAAGGAGACGGCGATTACTTTGCCTCTTGTGCTGTTAGCCTATGATTTATTCTCAGGCGAGCGCAGGTTCAGGATTGGTGAGCTTATCAAAAGGTATGCGCCTTTTACGGTGAGCCTATTCGTCTATATCGCCTTGCGGCTGACCGCGCTCAAAGGGGTGCTGCCGAATCAGGGCCTCCACACTTACCTTGATCAGACAAAGGTTTTAATCAACTCTGCCGTATTTTTGGCAGAGTACATAAAGGCAATAGTTCTGCCGATAAAATTCTATCCGTTCAATCTTTTCAATCCTGTTTATTCCATCGCGGAACCAAAGGCAATCCTTTCCGTTGTTTTTCTCATATTGGTTGCAATCGGCATCGCTGCCCTTTGGCTCTATAGAAAGAGGGTCAACCCGTTCTATCTGGTTTTTGCAGTACTTTTTTTAATAACAATGCTTCCGGCTCTCTACATACCGGGTTTAAGCCGCCATGCCTTTGCTGACAGGCAGGCCTACCTGCCTTCGGTGTGGCTTATACTGATTGTCTCGCTTCTTGTAGATAAGGCAGGGAAAGGCAGGAATGCGGTCAAGGCTGTCTCAGCCGTTCTTATCTTAATAACAGCTCTGTATTCTTTCGAGACCATAAGGCGTAACTCAGCATGGAAGAACGACCTTACGATATGGCAGGCCTCGGCAGAAGCGGCTGAGGCAAACTATCTTGCCTATCTCAATATCGGCATTGAATATTCGATTGTAGGCAGGCCGGACGATGCTATTGCTTTTTACAAAAAATCTCTTGATGCGAATTTAAAGCGGCGCGACCCTGATAAGCCTAAGGTAGTGGTAACGCATATGAATATCGCCAAGGCATACCGCAGTAAGAATGACCTTGAAGGGGCGAGAATTGAGTTTAAGGAGGCTCTTAAAGCAGAGCCTGCCAATCTTGGCGCGCTGCTTGGGCTGGCTTCCGTCTCTGAGGAGATGGGGCTTTTTGATGAAGCCGTCTCTATCTACAGGCAAGGGCTTAACTTCGCACAGGACCCGCAGGCGATAAAGGATATCAATAACGCAATAGGGAACTCCTATGCGAACAGAGGCATGTTCAGTGAAGCCCTGGCCAGTTATGCGGATGCCCTTAAAATATCTCCGAACGATGAAGTGATACTTTCAAATATGGCTCAGGTCAGAAGCCTCGTAGGCAAGAGGTGATTTCTTTTGTTTTTCTGCCCCGATATATGCTAAAAAGTCCGATATGAACAGAAGAGCATTAAATGTCTATACGATCATCTCAATAGCCGCACTTGTCGCCCTTTCCTTTATCATCTATCATAAGGCGCTTTCATTCGGCTTCGTATATGACGACAATGAACAGGTATTGAGGAACAGGTGGATAACTTCGGCCTCGTTCCTGCCTGATATTTTCAGGTCGCATACCTTCGGGTTCTCTGAGGACAGTTATCAGGCTTTGACATACAGGCCTGTCTTCATTGCCATATATCTTTTCGAATACGCCATCTTCGGCCTGAATGCCTGGGGGTGGCATCTGGTCAATATCCTTCTCCATGCGGCAAATTCCATTGCCGTATTTTTTACTGTCGCATTCCTGCTTGAAAGGCATGAGCCCGCTTCAAAAGAAACACCCGTGACCCTGTATCTGCCGGCATTTGCCGCAGCTGCCCTGTTTGCCTCATTCCCTGTAAATACCGAGGTCGTTTCATGGGTGGGCTGTATCCCTGAGCTGATGTACACGCTCCTTTGCCTGAGCGCATTTTATATGTATATGGCCTCAAGAGAGAACGGTAAATTGCTCTATATCTTAAGGCTGGCCTCGGTTGTTTTGTATTTTGTAGCAATGCTTGTCAAGGAAACGGCGATTATACTGCCTGCTTTGCTTTTTATCTATGATTGCATCAAGTACAGAGGCGAGAGGATTATCAGCCTTGCAAAGATTAAAAGGTACATTCCTTATGCAGTAACCGCCGCAGCATATATGGCAATAAGGATAGCGGTGCTCGGCAATATGGCGCCCCCCGAAAAGCTCCATACAAACCTTACAGGCTTTCAGTATCTCATAAACGCGTTCCCCATGATACTCAGGTATCTGAGGGAACTTGTGCTGCCCATTGAATATCCTCTCCAGCGTTTCAGCCCCTATTTTTCAATGGCTGAGCCTGTTGTGGTCATCTCTGTTCTGGTTGTGCTTTCAATCCCCGTGCTTGTCTTTCTGTTCAGGAAGAGGATAAAGCCTGTGTATCTTCTGGCTCTATTTTTCTTTATACCGCTTCTCCCTGCTTTGTATTCGCCGGGCGTAAGCCGCACCCCTTTTGCCGACAGGTATCTCTATTCGCCATCTATTGGGCTTGCCCTTTTCGTGGCGATTATATTAAAGATTGCCATAAGCAGGAAGACTGCGCTGAAAGCGGCTGTTGCGGCATTTGCGGTAATCCTTGCGGCCAATTCCGCATGGGCCTGCAAAAAGAGCCTTATCTGGAAAGACGACCTTACGCTCTGGAATTATGCGGCCAAGGGCGCGCCTGATAATTACATAGCCCTTTATTCCATCGGGTACGCTCATTATAAAGAGGGCAGGGTAGACGAAGCGATCCCGATGTTTGAGAAGGCGCTCAACTTAAATCTTGCGAGCGAGCAACCTGACCCAACTATGCTTTTGATTATGCATCGGGCGCTTGCCGGGACTTACCTTAAAAAGGGTTTGCTTGAAAACGCGGCCCGGGAGTATAATGAACTGCTCAGGCTTGCCCCTGAGGATTTTGTGGCATCTTATAATCTGGCAACCATCTACAGGCAGAAGGGGCTCTTAAATGAGGCAGTAGAGCTTTACAGGACAGCGCTTCTTTTCGCCAAAGAGCCTTTTATGCTCAGAGACATCCATTACAATATGGGGCAGTCCTATATGGGCCTTGGGAGGAGGGCTGAAGCAGCTGCAAGTTTCGAGAAAGCCCTTGAACTTTCTCCTGATGACCCCATGATCTTAAACAGCCTTAGAGAGGCAAACCCCGCACAGTAGCAGCCTGCGGGCATGCTTGAATTAGCTTTTAATTTACTTGAAAAGGGACTAAGATAGGTTTTAGATGGCTGGTTTGCCGAGTTCAGCCATGTTTATTTATGGATTGTAATTAAAATCACTTTTTTTAAAAAAGTTTTTTGTATAGAATGCTGAAAGGTACCGGAAAAGAAGGTTTATGAGCACTGTCAGGGAAAAACTTATAAATATGTTCTCCAAAGTCATGGCAGGCACTGTGACACGGGAAGAAGGCACAATGCTTATAAATGCTCTTGCCAAGGAGGACCTTGCCGAGACCATGAAGGAATTGTCCTATCTGATTGATAATCCGCCCCCCGGCGTTTTTCCCAAGACGATTCTGCACACAATAGCCCTTTCGAGGAATAAGGGTTTTTATAACATCATGATAGCGAGCCTTGAGCACAAGAATGAGGAGGTCTCCATTCTTGCCGCGCAGGAACTTGCCAGGCTTAAAACATCTGACGCAAAGGTTGTTCTGGTTGAGCATACCAACAGCGAGGCATACCATGTCAGGAAGGCTTCGGCTATAGCGCTGGCGCAAGGCTTCGGTGACGGCGTGGCCCTTTTGAAAAAGCACATCCTTGAGAACCCCGAGCCGTTCTACCGGTCAACCTCGGCGCAGGGCCTTCTTAGCGCGGGCAGCAAAGGCCTGGAGGCGCTCCTTTCAATCCTCAGCTCAGGCAATACAGGCGCGATGGTCTCAGCGGCTGAGGTGTTGTCTGCCGCGTGCCGCCACCTTGATGACAAGGAGATACCAAAGATATTTGACGCGCTTATGGTAGCGGGCGATAAAAAGGACAGCCAGTCGCTTATAGAGCTTTTAAGGCTGGCCGGGAAATTGGGGAGCAGGGCAAAGGGCTTCGAGGGTTTTGTGCTCGCGTTCTCTGATTATCAGTCCGAGCCTGTACGCAAAGAAGCTCAGAACGCGCTTAAGCTCATAAGAAGCTGATCATCCTCCCATTATACGGGATAATCTTTCATTTGCCTCATTCAGGTCCGGCCTTAGTTTAAGGGCAGTCCTGTATTGTTCTGCAGCATCATTAAGCCTGCCCTGCTGTTCAAATACCTTTCCAAGCCCAAGATATGCCTCTGCTGTGGCAGGATTTATGCTAAGCGCTTTGGAGTATTCCCCTATCGCCTCATCCGTCATGCCCTGCATCATTTTTACATCGCCTATATAGGCATAGGCCTGCGCAAAATCCGGTCTGGTCTTTAATATCGAGTTGTATGCCGATATCGACTCTTCAAACCTCCCCATGTCCCTGTATGCAAGCCCAAGGTTCAGATAGGTCTTTGCGTGATTGGGGCGCACGGCAAGGGAAAGCCTGTACTCCTCTACCGCCTTTTCAAACTGAGCGCCGGAATAATAAATGAAACCGAGATTGTTATGCGCTTCGGCGAGGTCAGGCTTAAGCTCAAGCGCAATTTTGTATTTTTCCAATGCTTCATCGATGCGCCCCCATTTGTGATAGATGGCGCCAACATTGAAATGGGCCTTGGCGTAATACGGATAAAGCTCTATTGCCTTGTTGTTCTCAGCGAGGGCCTCTTCAAGCCTGTTCTCTCCGGCAAGCACCGTAGCGTAATTATAGTGCGCCCTTGCCTTCATGGGTGACTTTTCGACATTATCACTCCAGAGGGAAGTGGGCCTTGACCAGACAGAGTTCCTGTTGTATGTAGAGATAGCCAGCCCTAATGTGATTATAAGAAGAAATATTGCTGAGGCGTAAGAGAAGTTATGATTGGCTTTTGAGGGTGAATCCGTAACAGCGCTGTCCATAACCTACCAGATCCTTACGAATTGTCTTGTAGCCCTGAACAGGATCCTGCTTTCGGTATATTCCAGATTATTGTCTTTGTTGATTGTGTAGCGGTGCTCCAGTGAAAGCAGCCAACTCCTGATGGGGTTGAGCAGGGAGTTTTCAAAATATGTGACATTTGAAAATGAGTTGGAGGTCTTCGTATCATTCCTCTGTGCTAAAAATTGCCAGGCCGTATTCTTCAGAAGTGTCTTGGTGTATCTTCCGGTATAGCTGGCTGTGACAGACCTGTCTGTGCCCCCGGTAAATTTGCTGTACAGCAGTTCATAGCTTGCGGACATGTCAAGTGATCCGCCAAGAAGGGGCGTGGACCGCGAAGCCGATACACCGGTGCTATCGCTTGTAGAGAACCCGTTTGCCTCGTAAAATGAATTATTCCGTTCGGCGAATAATTGTAATTTTGTATTTTTGAAATAACTGGTGTTGGCATCAAACCTGTATAATTCAGTTTTCTGGTCCAATGCTTCAAGATAAGAGGATTGGTCGCTTTTTGAATATCTTGCAGTCATCGCCACATATTTCTTCCATACCTTGTTGAATGCGTCGAGAGTGTATGCGATGGTCCTTCCGCCGATATCTCCGGAGAAACTGTCAATAAACGAATAGCTGGCTGATGTGCTGAAGCCTACATACGGGTTTACATTGATATCATTAAGAGCAAGGTTGAAATTATACTCGATGCCTTTACCGGCCTGCTGGTTCGTGCTCTTTTCCTCGGTATAGCCGGCCCCTACCGTGGATTGTAAAATTGCCCATGTAAGAGGTTTTGTATAATTGACATTCGTCGTTACCTTAAGCACCTTTCTGTCACCGACATTGATAGAGGCATCCGATGAGTTGGTCTTGACTTCAGAATAGCTTATGACTTCCGTCAAATAGAGATTTCTGGTCAGTATATAGCTTGTGTTTAGGAGTGAAGAGAGGTTTTCTGATTCGTATGTGGATGTGGAAGACTCATTATTTGTGGTACCTGCGGACAGGCTCAAGCCGGAACTGAGGCGGTCGGTGAACTTGTATTGCATATCACCTGAATAGTTGCTTCCTTCCATTGAGCCGTCTGATTCAGACTTGTACCAGCTGAAATTATGGGTTTGGCTGAAGTCAATACTTGGCTTTGAGTTGAGGTTGAAACTCATGCCTTTAACTTTTGTGTCCGTAGTATCGCTACTGTTTACGCTTCTGGAGGCGCCAAGGAAAAAGTATGTTCTTTTTGAGATGTTGGTCCTGTTAGTGAAATTCAGGCCCATATCGCTTGAATCACCGGTATCGTTGACCTTGTCATTGTTCCTGGTGAGGTCGAATTGCAGTTCGTTAACAGTCGGGCCGAGCTCTTTTTTCATGGCAGTTCTGTAGAGGGTGGTCTCAAGTTCACTGCCCTCGCTTACAGAGCTGCTCTTCTCAACATTGATAGTGGTTACGGGAAGGGTCCTTAATTTCAGGAACCAGCGCAGGCCGTATGTGGTTTTTTTTGTGTCAGTATCCCCTGCCTGTGTGGAATTGGTATCATCGGTCCTGTTCCCGTAAAGAGTAAACGGGATTGAAGACTTGGGCAGGAGAGTGGTCGTGAAATAGTAATTAACCGATCTTGTGCCGTTCTCAGTCCCGTTGGTATCGGTATCCGTATCGGTTAAAGACACCCCTGCGTCATAAATCAAAAGCCTTCTTGAACCTATATTGCCTTTCAGGTCAAGGCTGTATATCTGCGTGAATTTATCTGTTTTGGTCTCGGTTGTCTTTTCGTTCCTGTCGAGATTTTCAAGCTCAAAATACACCCTGCCGACCATGGATTTGAATACATAAGGGTCCTCATCCTCAACGCAGTAGCCTGCAGTAGGCACAAAACACGCGAGCAAAAGCAGGATCAAGGCAAGCCGGTCCCTTATGGACAGAGGAGTCCGTGCCTTTTCCTGCGGTAATCGTTTGGTAGAGGGAGAAAGCTGCATAAATCAATATCAAAGCGCCGGTTTATTTGGTTGTTGAAAAGGCTTTTTTAGTAACCGCCTTAATTCTGCGATAGTTCTATTCTTTAGGCCATGCGCACCTGAAGCCCACATCGTTATATGCCCCCTCAGGAGGAGCGGCATTTCTGAACGCGGACCTTACATATACCTGGAGCGTGTAGTGGCCCATTCCTCCCCATCCGCCGCCTCTTACGACCTTGAGCTTCTCGCCGTATTCAGGGTCCTTGAAGTCATTTTCAGGGTATTGCTGATACCAGTCCGCTGTCCATTCCTGAACATTTCCGGCCATATCAACTGCTCCGTAAGGGCTCTGGCCCTCAGCAAACATGCCTGCGGGAGTAGTGCCGGCGAATTCTCCCATTGTATTGAGCTTTTTTATGTCAAACTCATTGCCCCATGGGAATCTCCGTCCGTCAGCGCCGCGCGCGGCCTTCTCCCATTCGGCTTCCGTCGGAAGTCTTTTGCCGGCCCATTCGCAGTATTCCTTGGCATCATTCCATGTTACGAAAACAACAGGGTGGTCGGCCACTTCAGGGGCGTAGTTCCCGTTTATCCAATGTGCAGGGGCTTTATGCCCTTTATCGACAAATTCCTTATATTTTTTGTTAGTCACTTCGGTCTTATCGATATAGAATTCCTTCAGCTTAACTTTCCTCTCAGGCCTTTCATTGGCGTACCACGGCCTTTTATCGCCGTACTGGAGGGCTTTGGCTTCTTTATCGACTTCATTGCTGCCCATTGTAAACTCGCCCTTGGAAACCTTGACCATGTCCTGCGGAGGGGATTTGCAACCCGCCAAGAGGATGACCGTGCTTAAAAGGACTAAATATTTTCCGTTACCAAACTGCATAATTCCTCCTGAATGCTGCTTTCTGATAAGATAAAAAAGGCGCTCAGAGCAGGCAATATTATATATACTCTGCGTACCAATTCAACTGTTTTTAATCGATGACAATTCCCCGGTCGGAACTGGAGATTATATTGTACCTGAACCTTTCCCTGGCTTTGAGGTCATGGAAATCTATTGGGTTGAAATCGTCCGTAAATACGAGCGGGCCTTTTTCATAAAAGGCCTTTCTTGTTAAAAGCCCGGAAACATCTTCACGGAAGTCGTTGTAGACCGGGGCCATGGCAGTCTCTCCGGCGGGAGCTACTCCGGCGCCTCCCGCTACGATGGAAATGTTATATATCCCGGGTTTTGATGTCTGATAATCGCCGGGCAGATAAACATCGACAGATGGGAAGACTTCTTTCAATGTCCGGTAAAGGGATGAGGGGACTAATTTATCCTCTTCCATATTGCTGCCTACGAAATTTATCAAAAGTATGCCGTCTTGTGCAAGTCTCTTTTTTATGAACTGGAAAGCCTCCAGGCTTATCAGATGGCTTGGGGGAGTATCTCCTGCGAACGCATCCAGCATAATGATGTCGTATCGCGTATTGACTGATTTCAGGAAGTACCTGCCGTCTTCCACATAGGTAGGGATTGCGGGGTCGTAATTAAAGTATTTGCGTGCGGCGTCTACAACTCCCTGGTTTATCTCCACTACATCCGTCTGGATGCCGTATTCATGGAGTAACCTGTTCGGTATTATCCCGCTGCCAAGCCCTATGATAAGAGCCTTTTTAGCGTAAGGCCTGTAGGAAAGTGCAAGTTTCTCCATATAATAGGTGTATTTCGATATCGACATGCCTGTATTTACATCTATCGCGCCCTGGATCATGTTCTCAAGCAGGAACTCCCTTAGATGATTGCCGCCATATTGATAATCAACCACCTTTATCTGTCCGTAAGCGCTGTCTTGGTTAATCAGCATTTTTACTTCCGTGCCGTCAGGCCTTACAATGGAAGGCAATTCTTTAGGGACAAGCAGCAACCCGATCGGAAGAAGGGCTATAAGCATGAAATACGGCTTTTTGCTAAAGATAAGCCAGTATCCTGCCGATATGGCGATAAGGATAAGAGACGAAAGATAAATAATATTGTTTACGCCGAGATTTGGAATAAGCAGAAAGCCTGTTAATACTGTGCCGAGAAAGCTTCCGCAGGTGGAGATGGCATAAAGCCAGCCAACAGTCTTTCCTACCTTTTCCGTATCTGTCATATACAGCTTGACGGTATACGGGGCCACCATTCCGAGAAAGAACAGGGGAGGGCCGAAAAGGATTACGGAGCTTGCCAGTGAACCGGCCCTGAGCCCAAGCTTAAGGGTCTGCTCAATGATGGCGCCTTTTATCAGCGGGATGAAAAGAAGGCAGATGCCTGACGCAAGTATTATGGTAAACAGGGCGGCTGGGCTGTTTTTTATATCAGAGACCCTGCCGCCTATCCAATAACCAAGCGCAAGAGATACAAGGGTTACGGTAATGAGAGAGGTCCAGACAAAGAGACTGACCCCGAAAGGAGGGCCAATTACCCTGGAGCCTAAAAGCTCAACTACCATAATGATGGCGCCGCAGATAAAAGTCGTTAAGACAAGATATCTGTCGCCTGAAGCGGTTTTATTTTCCGGCATAGGCTTTGCCGGGAATGATATTATTTGGCATCTTTAGCGCACCTGAATCCGAAGTTGTTGTTCTTTGTCTTGGGATGGAAGAAAATCCTGTTATATGCAGGCGCGCTTATGCCGCACTTGTAGTATGTGCAGTCATACCATGAACCGCCTTTTAAAACCTTATACTTCTCTCCGTAATTCTCATCAGGATGCGTATTGCCGGGATATGGTTTAAACCAGTTGTCAGCCCATTCAAAGGCATTTCCAGCCATATCATAGACGCCGTAAGGGCTCTTGCCGCTCTCAAAGCTTCCTACAGGCATTGTGTCCTCATTGCCGTACTGAGGGGTGTTGCCCTTGTTCTTGTCAAATTTATCGCCCCACGGGAAAGCCCTCCTGTCAGTGCCGCGGGCTGCCTTTTCCCATTCGTCTTCCCTTGGAAGGCGCTTGCCTTCCCACTTGCAGAATGCGTCAGCGTCATACCAGCTTACATACACGACAGGATGGTCGGCCTTGCCCTCGGGTATCTTTCCGCCCACCCAATGGTCGGGTAAAGGCGCGCCTGTTGCGTCCACATAAGCCTTGTAGCGCTTGTTTGTTACTTCGTACCTGTCAATATAGAATGCCTCGACATTCCTCTTATGCTCGGGCTGGCTTTTGGGCCACCAGTCATTGGCGCCCATTGTAAACTCTCCTCCGGGCACAAGTATCATGTTTTTGGGAGCAGGCCCTTTTGTTGCTTTTTTCTCGGTGTCTTTCCTGTCGATTGCCGCTACCATTGCCGCGATTTTTTCTTGTTCAGGGTCGTGCCTGTGGCGGTCATTCATCTCTATGAACTTCGGGCTGAGTCCCGGACCGTGGCACTCAACACAGGTCTCGTCCCTCGTGTAGTCTATGGAGTATCTCCTGTCCTGCGTGTGGCATTTCGTGCAGTCAGGCTCTCCTGAGACAGGGTCGTAGTCAGCGGGGGAGGCATAGGCATAGCTTAAAAGAACTGCATTGCACACAAGCGCGACAAAAAGTTTTAATGATCTTCTTTTCATTTAATCGGTCCCTTCAGATGGAAAGTGAGAATTATTTGTTCTGCCCCTGAGCCTTTTTGCCTTCCTGCTCAAGATGCCTGATAAAATAGAGCACATCCCTGCGCTCTTTATCAGACAATATGTCCTGCCATCTCGGCATTGACATTGCCTCACCGCCTATATCCTTGTGTATGCCCTCTGTAATGGATTTATAGAGTTCCTCATCCGTCTTTGACATCCTTTTTGAGTCATTGACGAAATCTGCCGGATGAGGGGAGAGCGCGATACCCACAGGGCCGTCTCCTTCTCCTTTTTGTCCATGGCAGAAATGGCAATATCTGAAGTAGATCTCTTTGCCTACAGCCAGGTCGCCCTGCGTCTTGGTAACTGCGGCAGCGGGGGCCTTTGCGCCGGTGTTTTCAGCAGGCTGTTTCTGGTTGGAGCAACCCGAAACAACGGCAATGGATAAGATCACCGCTAACCCCGGTAATCCGGTTTTTAAATATCTTTTTAGTTCAAAAGGTTTTTTAGACATGAAATCTGTCCTTTTCCTCTGTTTTTATCTGTAGAAAGCAAGCTATGGTTTTGTCTGGAAAACGCCGGGTCAGGGTTTATTTAAGGTCCGGCTTAAGTATTTCTATCTGCGCTGAGGCGCGAAGTCCCTTTATCCATTCATCCCAGAGCCTCTTGTATTCCTTCTGCTCCAGTTCTTTTTCAAGGGATTTCTGGTTAAGGTCCTCGAATTTTTTCTGTACGGTGGGTTTGTTCTCCTCAAACTTGATTATATGATAGCCGTAGATGGTCATAATGGGGTCGCTTACTTCACCCACCTTCATCTTGCCTGCAGCGGTATCTATTTCAGGGAACAGGCTGCCTTTATGCGCCCAGCCCATGTCTCCGCCTTTTTTCGCGAAGGGATCCTGTGAGTTTGTCTCGGCAAGCTTGGCAAAGTCCTCACCTGCTTTTGCTTTCTTTGATATTTCCTGAGCCTTTTTCAAAGAATCGTTCCATGCCCTTTGTCCGCCTGACGGGTCGGCCTTTATGAGGATTGACCTTAAGCGTATCTGTTCAGGCTCTTTGAATTTATTGAGGTTCTTCTGATAGTAATCCTTCATGAAGGCTTCGTTAACGCTTTCCTCGGACTTCTTTTTAATCTCTTCGCCTTTTACCTTGGCCATTTTTTTAACGACGATATCCTTTTTGAAGTCATCCCTGAGGTCAGCCATTGTCATGCTGCTCCTTTTAAGGACCTTCTCAAGGGTATCGCCTTTAGGAAGCTGTTTTTTAAGTTTTTTTACCTCGGCATCTATGTCCTTCTGGTTTACATCATCAAGCTTTGCGTCCTTCGCGGCCTTGTATATAAGCTCGTTATTGATGATGTTCTCTATAGCCTTCTTTTCAATGTCCTTAAGCTTGTCGGTATTGACAGTGTTATGGTAGGTCATTATGGGAAGGAGACTGTTGACCGCGATCTCCAGGTGGTCTTTTGTAATGTTCTTGCCGTTTACCTTCGCTACAATCTCGGTCGGTGAGGAGATTGCTACGGCCTTTTGAGGCTCTTTCGCGGGTGCGGTGGCAGAATAGGCGACAGGCGCAAAAAAGGCAAGGAAAACAGAAGTCAGTATCATTCTTTTGGTAAAGCTGGTCATATTGATATCCTCCAGTTTTAATAAGTCGGTATTATAATACAAAGCACCTAAATAATAAATCTAAAAACATACGCATGGCAATTGACATAACCTATATCTTTTCGGCAGAGTCAGCAAAAACTGAAATGAGTTTTTTCCAATGCAAGACAGCTATGATTGTATGCTTTTTTCCTGAATTCAGCATTAGATATAGATTAAAAATTTTTAATGGGCGGTGGAGGAAAGTGTCTTACCAACTATCACTGCCATTAATGGCGGGGTAATTGAACTTACTATCTCGGAAAGGCTATATAAAAGCCCTATGTTCCGGGGGTTCGCGGTATGGAGGAATGCTGAATGGATTATAAGAAAAGTCGAGGGCGCAGTTATTGGCTAATTAAAATAAAAAAAGGGGGCCGAATAATTCGGCCCCCTTTTGCACCTCGCAGTTTTAACACTGCATCAGGTTTTTATTACTTGTTGTGGCAGGTTCTGCATACGCCTGAACCTGAGTTACCGCCGACCCTTCTAAGGAAGAGACCGTTTGACTCAGCTTCGAGGTTGGTGATGCCTGCGCCGGCCCATGCGTTGTCTGTTTCGTTCCATGACTTGTTGTTGAAGTGGGGATCATGGCATGAGGAGCACTCAACTTTGCTTGACCTGAGGAGGTCAGCGATTGTGGCTGTGTTAGAGATGTAACCTTTTACTGCCCAGAGGTTTGAAGCAAGGTTGCCGTTATCATATGTTGCTGCTGAAGCGGCGAGCTCTGCTGTAAGATCGATTGCGCTGAGTACTGTTGCTGTCGGCCTGAGTGACGCAACTGATGAGTTGTATGTTACTGAAACCGGGTGGTCGTTTGAAAGATTGAGGCCTATATTCAACCTGCCGCTTGTCATGAAGTCTGAAACATAGCCCGGGACAGCTGCGTCCCAGAATGAGTAGCCACGGTCTGCACCGGCGCCTACTGTGTTGCCGCCGATCTGTGTTGTACCTGCGAAGTTCTTACCAGGGGCGTTGACGATGTTGTCAAATGTTGTTACGCCATCATGGCAGCTTAAGCAGGCAAGTGATGTTGAGCCGATGTCTGAGCTGTTGATTGTTGTTCCGCCGATTGTTGTACCATAAGCTGTGAAGGCTGAAGGGGCTGATGTGCCTCTGTTCCAAAGGGGCTTAAGGTTGTTTGTTGTGTTTGTGTGATGCGGTGTATGGCAGAAGATACAAATTTCTGTGGTCTGTGCGGCTGTGATGTGCTCGCCGAGTGAACCGAGGTTATGCCTTGAAGAACCGATACCATTGGCTGCTTCACCTGCTGTGTATGTGTCGATGGCTGAAGCTGAACCGGCTGCGAAAAGACCCATTGAAGCTACGAGGGCTGCTGTAAGAAACCTTTTCATTGTATTGCTCCTTTCATTCTTTAGGTTGAATGTTTTTAATTTTTTGTCTTCTCTACCGGCATTTTTGGAATAAAAAAATGCCGTCAATACTACCACCTGTCATCGGCAGTACCGCGGCATCATCACCTGCGAAGTCTTTTGGAGGGCCCTTCATGAACCATCCAGACTTACCGTTTGTTATCCCTATTATATTACAAAATTAAAATGTGTCAAGCGGAAAATTAATCTTAAATTAATAATTTTATGACCTAAGAAAATCTCAAGTAAAACAACGAGTTGTGTAAAATATGCATTGTTCGGCAATAAAAAAAAGGGCTTTCGTCAATCGAAAGCCCTTTAGATGGATTAATGTAATTTAATTCTTTTTAACGGCGCTCTGCCTTGACTTATGCTTCTCACCGATGTATTCGAAGACCTCAACCCTGCGGTTCCATGAATCAATGACATAGATAAAATCGTCTTTATCTATTGAGATGCCTGCCGGCAGTATCATCTGGCCCCTGTCGCTTCCGTAACTGGCAAAAGCAAGGAGGATATTGCCTTCCTCATCGAATATCTGGACATTATTGAAAGCGGCGTCAACGACATATATATGGCCTTCGCTGTCAACGGCAATGCCTTTGGGCCTTGCGAACATCCCTGGGGAATCCCCGAACTGGCCGAACGCCCTTATGAACTTGCCGTCCATATCAAATATCTCAACCCTTCCGTTCATGGTATCGACTACATAGACATTGCCTTTGTTGTCCACCGTGACATTTGAGGGAAAGTTGAACTCGCCGTCCTCTTTGCCCCTTTTACCTATGACCTTGATCTGCTTGAATGTCTCTGTATCAAAGACCCTGATATCATGCGTGTGGGTATCTGTTATATAGAGCCTCTTGCGTTCGCTGTCCACGGCAAGCCCTGTAGGCTGTTTGAACGGGGGGTCAGGGTTAAGCGTTGTGATTATTTTGGCGCTCTGGTCAAGCACAATGACCTTGTCCGTCTGTGAGTCGGATATGAATATTTTTCCTGTTGCGTCTGAAGCGACTCCAATGGGTTTGTAGAACAGCTTCGCTCCCATCTCACCGAGGGTGGTTGCTTTCTTGTTTGCTGGGTCGAATACAAAGACATCCGCCCCGGCGGTATCTGTAACGAATATCTTGCCGTTAGTGTCGGTGTGCACGCCTATCGGCTTTTTAAGGGCGCTTGCGGCATCAGCGCCGAGGAGGATGTCGGCAGCCATATTGCTTTCCTTGAATGAGTTGCCGCTCCTGTAGTCCCTTATATATTTTATCTTCGGCTCGTCCGGCGCTTCAGGCCAGTAGATGTCAGGAAGCGGCGGGGCCGCGCAACCGTAAATGATTACCGGTAAGGCGAGTGTAAGCAGGATCTTTTTAAGCGTTCTTTTCATAATTATTGTCCTCGATTGGATTCTCTCCCTCTTTGGAGGATAAGGCCCCTTGGAAAAAGGGGGTGAACAAAGATTCCGATTCAAATATTACTATGCCGTATCGCTTAAAGTCAAGTTTCACGAAAGGCAAACGGTTACTTCCATCTTTCTTTTTCGAGCGACTGGCCTTTGAGTACTATGTGGCACCTGACGCAATTTTCCCTTGGCCAGAATGTAAAGGCTACCTTGCCGTGGCACCTGCCGCACCATTGGCCTTTGAATATCTCATCCATGGAAATGGGGTTGGCTCCGGCCTCCGGTATGAATATCTTCGGATGGCAGTTGTTGCAACTTAACCAATAAGTGTGTATTGAGTGCGGAAAAAGCACATTGGCCATCAGCGGGACCTTTGCTTCTATGAATACATTGAGGTTCAGCGGAAGCTCATCTTCTACATTGGGGTCGAGCGAGGGGCGGGGATTGATATAACCTTTTACGACGGCAGCGGTCCAGTTTACATTGCCCGCAGGGTCTTTGGGCAGGGCGTCCAGCGCAAGTATATCGCTTGAGCCGTGGCTTACCTTGGTACGCATCGTCATTTCTTTATAGAATTTTTCGTAATAATCGTCCTGCTGGCCGAAATCATCAACTTTCTGCTTAGGAAGGTCGGAATTAATAACGCTGTCCAGCGATTCGCTTATGCCGCAACCGCTGAGGATTATCAGCGCGGTAAAGGCTATCGGAAGAAACCTTGAATTCCAGAGCTGTTTTAAGAACGCCTTCACTTCATTGCACCGTGTTTGAACTTTCAAGTTATAATTTTGACACTTTACCACTTATGTTACTTTGTACTATACGGCACCAGATTTTGTCAAGATTTAAATACCTGAAAAATTTGAATAATGTTGACAATTCTCTCATAAAAAGTTAACAATATTCCCAATGTCAGAATATAAAACCATATGGTCTGTCGGCGGAGGCAAGGGCGGAGTAGGTAAAAGTGTCGCTACCGCCAATATCGGCTGTGCCCTCGCGCAGAGAGGCAAAGAGGTCATTCTTGTAGATGCTGACCTGGGAGGGGCGAACCTACATACCTATTTCGGAATAAAGTACCCCTCGAAAGGGCTTGAGGATTTTCTCAAGGGCCGGGTTGCCTCGTTAGAGGACGCTGCCATCGAGACCCCCGTTAAAACATTGCGGTTGATAAGCGGGGCGGGCGAATTCCTGGGCATTGCCAACCCTGCATTCACCCAGAAGCAGAAGCTTATCTCCCATATAAAGAAACTTAATGCCGAGTATATCATTGTAGACCTTGGGGCAGGGTCATCCTACAATGTGCTTGATTTCTTTTCAATATCCAATGAAGGCATAGTCGTGCTTGTGCCTGAGCCTGCCGCCATACAGAATGCCTATATATTCCTCAAGAGCTTTGTTTACAGGAGGCTTCAGAGGGTATTCTCCGAAAATGCGCTTATCACGGATATAATAAAAGAGGCGACAGACTTAAGGAGCCCCAAAAGCGTAAAAACATTCTCTGACCTTTGCGAGAGGATATCGAGGGAGGACCGCCGTTCAGCGGAAAGGGCCCTTTCAGAGATTAAGAGCTACAGGCCGAAGATACTCCTTAATATGGCATCCTCCCCTGAGGACATTAAGGTTGTTGAGGCCTTCAAGGGGGCCGCGAGCACATTCTTAAGCCTTGATACTGATTTTATCGGAACGATATATTCAAGGGGCGCAATAAAGGCCGCGGCAAGAAAGATGCGCCCTTTCATGCTTGAAGATACAGCTTTTGACGCCAGGCGGGATATGGATGAAGTCATCAATAATCTCATTGGTTCAACCCCTGAGCCGAGTCCCGAGGCAATTATTGAAGAGCCTGCAGGAGAGCAGGATGTCTTTGGTTTCAATGATAATGTGAGCCATATGGGAACGGTGCTGCATGTCCAGACAGAGGTGCAGGGCGGCCCCAACCCTTCCATAGAGACCATCATCTATCAGGGCGGGAGGATATTCTTCTCGAAAAAGGTCCTTTGGAGAGAGATTGCAAAGGATAACGGACAGTTGACGATAAAGGATTTTGCCACAAAGCAGCACCGCACGGCGATAGCGGCGATAAAGATGAACAAAATTACTTTGCAGGGCTGACATATGAACAGGGTTATTTTAGCAGGGCCTTTGATTGAAGAGCTTAAGAAAATAATAGAGGACTGCGGCTTTGGGACAGTAATCGACACTCAAAGTCAGATTACGCAGGGCCTTGACGACCTTCATCTATATATTATCCCGGAAGCCTCCGGCCTTGCCGGCCTGAACCCCTCTTCATCAGAGCCTTTCATAATCTATTCGGACATCGAACTGCCCGCAGAAGATATTTCACGCCTGAAAGAAAAAGGGCTGATGGGCGTTATCTCAGGCAGGACTTCCCTTGAAGATGTCGCCTTCCTTTTAAATAAGGCTATCTTTTATAATAAGATGCTCAAGCGTAACCCCAGAATCCCTGTAAGCATACCTGTTGAGCTTAAGGCAGGCTCAAAGGTCATCAGGACCACCTGCTCTCTGCTTTCAAGGGACGGGATGTTTATAGTGACCCTTAATCCTCTGCCAATAAATTATCTTTGCAGGCTTAAATTCGAGCTTGCGGGAGTTGACGGGGAGATGGAAACTGAAGTGAGGGTGCTCTACAATGTTGCCATCAATAAAGACCTGAACATAATCGCAAACCCGAGAGACCCCTTTAAAAGGCTTGTATCACATCCGGGCATGGCAGTTGTGTTTGTGGACCTTGCCCAGGAAAAGCGGGACTTGATAGACGAATACATAAAGAAGATGGAATAACCGGTTTTTACAATTTTTTCCTTTTTTCAGATTCCTTCAATATTTCAATCACCTCTTCATCCTCAGTCTGCCTGAAGTCAAGGTATAGCTGGCTGACCGCAAAAAATATATCGGGTATAACAGGGCAGACGACCTTGGTGACCTCTTCCATTTTCCTGATGTGTTCGACCGTGTCCAGCGGGCCACCGGGCACTGCTACAATAATCCTCTTCGCCCCTGAAGCGTGAGCTGCCTGAATGGCCGATATCATGGTAGAGCCTGTGGCAAGCCCGTCATCCACTAATATCACCGTCCTGTTGGTAAGAGGCGCCTTTTTTTTTACAGTCCTGTATATCTTGAGCCTTTCTGTAATGGCCGCCAGCCTTGCCCTTTTCTCCTTTTGCACATAATCGTTGGAGATGTGCATGCTTTTGATGGCAAGGGCATTGAGGTAGACAAGCCCTTCTTCTGTTATGGCGCCTATGGCAAGCTCAGGGTTGAATGGGGCTCTCAGTTTTCCGGCTATTATGACATCAAGGTCGCTCTTGAGCCTTTTTGCTATCTCATCAGCTACTACGACCCCGCCTCTCGGCAGTCCTATAATAACAGGATGGGCTCCCATGTATTCAACAAGCTTCTCGGCAAGGGCTTTCCCAGCCTCTCTCCTGTCTTCGTATGGGGTCGGTGTATAATGCATTCATTACCTCAGGTTTTAAATAAATCTTATCTTTTAAAAGGATTTTGTCAAGGCTGCGGGGGAGCTCTTTCCCAATGGTTTCCAGCGGTTTTCGAAGTGTGATTTTTGGCCCTGCTCCCTTGCCGTAACAGCGTTTCTAAGCTATAGTTTTAAGAAATTCAGTTAAAGTCGGCACATGGTCTCGATTAACAGATGGAACGGCATGCAAAGCAGATATCCGCATCAACCTTTAAAACAAGAAGATAAGGATATGCCAAAGACAATAGCTGAGAGGCTGGCTGATTACGGAGCAGGGCTTAAGTTCAGTGATTTAAGCTCTGAGGCTGTTCATGAGGCAAAAAGGAGGGTAATTGATGCCTTTGCCTGCGCCTTGGGGGCCTTCTCAAGTCCGCCCGCAAAGGCCGCAATGGCCTCAGCCCCCCGCGTCATAGACGGGCTTGAAGCGTACATGATAGGAAGCGGCTCTCCGACAAACCCTGACTACGCGGCATTCGTCAACGGCATCATGGTCAGATACCTCGACTTTAACGACACATACCTTTCAAAAGAGCCTGCGCACCCCTCTGATAATATCCCCGCAATGCTTGCCGCGGCTGAGGCAGGCGCAAAGAACGGAGAAGACTTTATTACGGCAATCGTTGCCGCTTATGAAGTGCAATGCAGGCTTTGTGATGCGGCTACACTGCGGCTCAAGGGCTGGGATCATGTGGCCTACGGTTCATTCTCAGCTACCCTCGGGGCTTCGATGCTCATGGGGCTCTCAAGGGATGAGACAGTGCATGCTCTCGGCATATCCGGCACAACTTCACCGGCTCTCAGGCAGACAAGGGCAGGGGAGCTTTCAATGTGGAAGGGATGCGCGTTCGCGAATACCGCAAGGAACGCCTTGTTTTCCGCTATCTTGGCAAAGAACGGAATGACAGGGCCTGCGCCGATTTTTGAAGGCGAGTTCGGTTTTCAGAAGGTCGTGTCAGGCCCCTTTGATATGCCTGAGCTTGCAAATTCAAAAAACTCACATTATAAAATCGTAGATACATACATTAAATATTACCCTGCCGAATACCACTCCCAGAGCGCCATAGGCGCTGCTATCGAGCTTACAAAAGACATAGAAGATATTAATGATATAGAATCCGTTACCGTAAGCACATTCGCCGCGGCATACGAGATAATAGGCTCAGGCGAGGAGAAGTGGCACCCTAAGACGAGGGAGACGGCTGACCACAGCCTTCCGTTTTGCGTTGCCGCCGCGCTCATGGACGGCAACATAAAGCTCTCTACTTTTTCGGAAAGGCTTCACGATGAGAAGCTCCTGAAGCTTGTGCAGAAGGTGAGAATTGTAAAGGACGACGACCTCGATAAGATGTACCCTGTTGCAATGCCCAACAGGGTAGAAGTGAAGCTTAAGTCAGGCGAGTTCCTCACCCGTGAGATAATATACCCCAAAGGGCACCCGAAGAACCCTCTTTCAGACCTTGAGGTAGAGGAGAAGTTCAGGAGCCTTGCCGAATGGTATCTTGTTAATACTGAAGTAAACTCCGCGCTCAACCTCCTGTGGAGGCTTGAAGAGGTCAAAGATGTGAGGGAGATCCTAAGGCTTTTCAGAAGGAATGAGAGGCTCCATGCCCGCAAGCGTTAAGAGCATTATCGAGAAAACTACGATTGCCGCACCGGGCGCATTCAATGCGGCCTCAGCCCTGCTCATTGAAAAGGCGGGGTTTGACTGCGTCTATATATCAGGGGCAGGGCTTTCCAATTCCAGCGGAGTGCCTGACGCAGGGGTGCTTTCATTGGAAGAGGTCTTAAACCTTTCCTCCTATATTATTAAGGCCGTAAAAATCCCTGCCATAGTCGATGTCGACACAGGCTTTGGCGGCCCTGCTGAGGTAAAAAAAACGGCAGAGGCGTTTGAACGGCTGGGTGCGGGGGCTATCCAGATAGAAGACCAGGAGTTCCCGAAAAGGTGCGGCCACCTGCCAGGAAAAACCGTTATCCCTGCCGAAGAATTTATCCAAAAGATAAAGACGGCAACAGGGGCAAGGAAGTCAAAGGACTTTCTCATTATCGCCCGCACTGACGCAAGGGCGGTTGAGGGGCTGGACGGAGCCATAAGGCGCGCCAACATGTATATCGAGGCCGGCGCGGATATAATCTTTCCTGAGGCCCTTGAATCAAAAGATGAGTTCGCAAGGTTCGCCAGGGAGGTCGAAGCCCCCCTGATGGCAAACATGACTGAGTTTGGCAAGACCCCTTATATGACTTTATATGACTTCAGAAATATGGGATACTCCATTGTGCTCTTTCCCATGACATGCTTTAGAATAGCCATGAAGTCCATGGAAGACGCCCTTGTTGAACTGAACAGGAATGGGACGCAAAAGGGCCTGCTTGAAAGGATGCAGAGCAGGCAGGAATTCTACGAGCTTATCAGGTATTTCGATTACAGGTAATTGCCGAAAGGACTTCTGATTCTCAAAGATGGGCCGCATCGATTGCTTTAAATGCAAGCACTTCTATATAACATTCGACCAATCCTTTCCAAGGGGATGCAGGGCGTTGAACTTTAAATGCAGGGAGATGCCGTCAGATTTTGTAAGGCGTTCATCAGGGCTTGAATGTCAGGCGTTTGAGGTAAAGGATTTAAGCAGGAACAAGCCTTGACCTGCTTATACTCTATTGCTATACTTTCGAAAATTTTATTCTAATAAGGGGAGATTATGGGGCTTGTAGGATTTGATGCCGCCAAAATAATAAAGGCCGCTCTTAAGAACGGCGGAGAGTTCGCCGACCTCTATGTTGAAGATACATTCAATACATCTATTGTAGCCGAGGAGCACAAGATTGAGAAGGTCATAGCAGGAAGGGACAGGGGGTGCGGCATCAGGGTCATCTCCAATTTCAAGACATACTACGCGTATACGAACGACCTTACTGAAAAAGGTCTGCTTGAGATAGCTGATGTAGTCTCCAAAGGCGTAAAGGAAGGCAAGCCTGCCGGAGACATCGGCATAATAAAGAAAGAAAAGGCCAAGGGCTTTGACATAAAGATACTGCCGTCACAGGTTGAGTTGTCGGAAAAGGTAAAGCTCGTAAAGAGGGCAGATGAGACCGCATGGGCCTTTGACAAAAGGATAAGGCAGGTAAGGGTAGTTTACGGCGACGGCTTCAAAAGGGTTGCCATCATAAACTCCCTTGGAGAGCATATCGAAGAGGAGAGGACAGGCCTTGTATTCCTCTGCAACGCCGTATCAAAAGAGAATGATGTGATACAGACAGGCTATGAGCCTGTTGGCGGCGCCATCGGGCTTGAGGTCTTTGAAGAGAACCCGCCTGAGAAGGTCGCAGAGATAGCGGCACAACGGGCCATCTCAATGCTTTCAGCCAGAAGAGCCCCGGGCGGCAAGATGGGAGTCATACTCTCAAGCGAAGCCGGAGGCACGATGATACATGAGGCAGTCGGCCACGGGCTTGAGGCTGACCTTGCATTGCAGAACCTCTCCGTATATTCAGGCAAGATGGGGCAGAAGGTAGCGGCCTCCATTATCACGGTGCTTGACGATGCCACTATCCCGTACAAAAGAGGGTCTTTCTTCTATGATGACGAAGGTTCTCCCGCTGAAAAGACTGTGCTTGTAGAAAACGGCGTATTGAAGAGCTACATGTATGACAGGCTGGGCGCAATGAAGGGGAACGCTAAATCAACAGGCAACGGCAGGAGGGAGTCCTATCACCACAGGCCCATCCCAAGGATGACGAACACATTGATAGCTCCGGGCAAGGACGACCCGCAGACAATCGTAAAATCTCTCGATAAAGGGCTCTTTGTTAAAAAGATGGGCGGAGGGCAGGTCAACACCGTAAACGGAGATTTTGTCTTCGAGGTGACAGAGGGCTACATAATAGAGCACGGCAGGATTGGGGAACTGGTAAGGGGCGCAACCCTTACGGGCAACGGCCCTGAGGTGCTCCAGATAATAGACATGGTAGGAAATGACCTTGGATACAGTATTGGAACCTGCGGCAAGGATAATCAGGGTGTGCCTGTCTCGGATGCGCAGCCTACATTGAGAATCCCCGAAATAGTCGTCGGAGGCGATGTAAAGGTCTGACCATGGTAAAAGACATTATATGCAACATGATAATTGATGAGAATACCACTCCTTTCAGATACGAGTACAAGGGAACGGCTTACTATTTCTGCGGCATGGGGTGCATGAAGAGGTTTGAAAGAGACCCTGAAGGCTATCTCTCAGGGAAAAAAGACTGGATAAAGGACGAATGACCTTGCCTGTGTTTTTGGCGAACGAACTCCCTTGTTTATTGACAGCCCGCCTCCATTTACCTTAAAATATCCCCTCAGGTACTTACTCTTATGAAACTCTCCCATATCGTCCTTGCGATATTATCAATTGTATTCGCTTTTTCATTCGGGGTGGCGACACGCCTTATAAGCCCGTCTGAGAGCGTCAACGCCCTTTGGCTCGTTGTAGCCTCAGCCTGTTTTTTTGTAATAATATACAGGCTTTACGGCTCATTCATGGCGGCGAAGGTGCTTGCGCTTAATGACAGAAAGACCACTCCTGCAATAAGGCTCAATGACGGAAAAGACTACCACCCCACGCATACGCTTGTGCTGTTCGGACACCATTTCGCGGCTATCGCCGGGGCGGGGCCCCTTATCGGGCCTGTTCTGGCAGCCCAGTTCGGGTATCTGCCGGGCTTTCTCTGGATACTCATAGGCGCGGCATTCGGCGGGGCTGTGCATGACATGATAATACTTGCGGCCTCTGTTCGCAGGAACGGCTGTTCCCTTGCCCAAATGGCAAAGAACGAGGTCGGCCCTGTAGCGGGATTTACCGCGGCCCTTGCAATCCTCTTTATAATCATAGTAGCCCTTGCAGGCTTGGGTGTTGCCGTAGTCAATGCACTTTATAAAAGCCCGTGGGGCACATTCACCATATTCGCCACAATCCCCATAGCCCTTCTCATGGGCTTTTACCTTTACAGGTTCAGGCCGGGCAAGGTAGCTGAGGTCAGCGTAATTGGGGTAGGGCTCCTTATCATAGCGGTAATCGGCGGCAGGTATATACCCGATTCAATACTTGAGCCCTTGTTTACCCATGACAGGAATTTTCTGATATGGGCGCTTGCAATCTATGGTTTCCTTGCCTCGGTTTTGCCTGTATGGATGCTCTTGGCTCCAAGGGATTACCTGTCAACATACATGAAGATAGGCACAGTGTTGATACTTGCCGCAGGCGTAATATTCCTTGCCCCTGACATACATATGCCTGCGGTTACAAAGTTTATTGAGGGCGGCGGCCCCATTATCCCCGGCACTGTCTTTCCGTTCATGTTCATAACCATTGCGTGCGGGGCAATCTCAGGCTTCCACTCTCTTATTTCTTCAGGCACTACTCCCAAGATGATAGAAAGGGAGAGTGACATAAAGATAATCGGCTTCGGAGCAATGCTGTGCGAGGGGTTTGTGGCGGTCATCGCTATAATTGCCGCAACCGTCCTTATACCGGGCGATTACTTCGCGATAAATACTACCCTTTCAGCTGACGCGCTTACTGCCCTTGGTTTCCCGCCTTCAAAGATAGCAGAGCTTTCGGAGACTGTTGGCGTAAATGTGGCAGGAAGGCCCGGAGGGGCGGTCTCTCTTGCTGTTGGCATGGCCTATATATTCTCGGGCCTGCCCGGAATGAAGGGGCTGATGCCGTACTGGTATAACTTCGCCCTTATGTTTGAAGCGCTTTTCATCCTCACCACTGTTGATGCAGGCACAAGGGTGGCAAGGTTCATTTTGCAGGAGTTTGGCGGATACGCCTATAAACCGCTCGGGCAGACGAACTGGCTCCCCGGAACAATACTTACAAGCGCGGCGGTAGTAATAGCGTGGGGCTACCTGATAAGTTCGGGAAGCGTTTCAACCATATGGCCCATGTTTGGGGTTGCAAACCAGCTTTTGGCAGCGCTTGCCTTGTGCGTAGGCACTACAATTCTTCTTAAAATGGGCAAGCTCAGGTACGCGTGGGTGACATTCATCCCCATGGTATTTATGTTCGTAATGACGCTTGTCGCCGCGTGGAAGCTTTTCTGGATATTCGGGGCAAAGGCCTCCGCAGCCGTAAAGCCTGCCGATGTGTTCACCTATCGTCTTGATTCTGCGCTGGTTGCAATTATGGCAACCCTTGCTATAATTGCTGTAGTTGACTCAGTTATCAAGTGGTATGGGCTTTTTACAACGAACCGTCTCATGCTCACAACCGATGTCGAGGCAGTTGATAACGAGGCAAACTGATTTTTTATTAAAGCCGCACCTTAGACTCATCTCTGTAAATCCGCACCGACTCAATCTGTAAAAAATCAAATAGAAGAGCGCAGGAATGAAAAAAGGCTTTTTTACAGGCTTTCTTTCCGCCATGCTCCTTTGCGTGCCGTTTGCCGAGGCCGGTCACCTTAAAGCCGAGAAGGTTTATCAGAGGAACTGGTGCGAAAAGGCAGGAGGAGTGGCTGAATTCAGGCTGTCCGACTCAACGCGCGTTGACTGCGTTACAAAGCAGTACGCCGTAGAGGTGGACTTTGCCCCGAAGTGGGCTGAAGCCGTGGGGCAGGCCCTTTATTATTCGACCATGACTGAAAAAAGGCCCGCCGTACTCCTTATACTTGAGAAGGAAGCTGATAAAAGATATCTGGACAGGCTTGAAAGGATATCAGGAAATCTCGGAATAACTGTCTGGACGATCACGCCCGAAGACCTGGAATAGCCCGCCTCGATTCAACCCATTTTCCTATTACTGAGATTATTAAAAAATGCGCTGCCTTCCATTGATGGCGGGGTATATTAAATTTAAAAATCCCTTTGCTATTCCGATTCCGTCCGGACAGGTCAGTAGGAGTGGGAGGCAGCATAATTCTTAAAATAGCATATAGCAGGTAAAGGGATTAGATGTGGTGCAAAGGTAAAGGGGACGCCCGGGCTTTGCAGAGCCGGGGCGTCCGTCATGCAGGGAGGTTAAGATATCTCTACATTGATTTTTCTGGGTTGAGCTTCCTGGACCTTAGGGATATGGATGCTCAAAATTCCGTCCTTAAGGCTTGCCTTTATGTTCTCCCTTTCTATCTTGAAGGGGATATTTATCGACCTTGCGTAGTAACAGTACTTCCTTTCGGAATATGAATAGCTCTCTTCGCTGACCCCGGGCTCTGCCTTTAATTCGCCTTTTATGGTAAGCGTATTTTCCTGCAGGGAGATATCAATATTTTCCTTTGTTACCCCCGGCATCTCTGCCTTTACGATGACCTCTCCGTTCTTGTCTATGATATCAATGGCAGGCGTTGCAACACCCGGTCCTTTGGGGGCGGCCTCTTTTTTCCAGGGTATATCAACCCTTCTGCCTGAAGGGAAAATATCCTCCCAGATCCTGTCCATCTCCTTTTTCATAGTCTCCAGCTCCTTCAAAGGGCTCCATTTATCAAGCGCCATTTTAAAAGCCTCCTTTCTGCTCTCATGCTATCAGCTACATTTATAGGATAGGTACCAAACAGGTCAATGTCAAGCGGGCGGGATTCATATTTTACATATTTAAAATAAATTAGAGATGACCAGAAGTATGCCTGAAGATAAGTGCGCAAGAATGATTGATTTTATTGAAGGTATGAGCGATTGCCCTCCCTCGTAATTTTTTATCAGTCCCTTTGCCGAGAGGAGAGCCGGTATCAGGGACAGCATGACAATGAGGGTCAGAGCATGGAGGAAGCCTGTCATAACTCCTGCTATGATGCCGAGATATGCCCCAGCGATGAATAAGAATATAAGACCTCTGGCCTTTTTGGGGCCGAGCCTTACGACAAGATTCCTTTTGTTGGCCTGCCTGTCAGCTTCAAAGTCAGGGAACTCATTTATGAACAGGAGCGCGGCTATGAGAAAAGATATGGGGATGGACAGAAAAACGGCGTCAGTGCCGATGGAGCCTGCTTGGAGGAGATAAGAGCCGAGCACTGTCAGAAGCCCGAAGTTAACCCCGACCGTAAGCTCTCCAAGCCCCCTTCCTGCAAGGAATATCGGTGGGGCTGAATAAAAATAGCCTGAAAAAAGACCAACTGCCCCTATGGCCAGAAGCCAGGGGCTAAAGTATGACAGGAACAGCCCTGCAATTGTTCCGAGCGTTATAAGGCCAAGCCCGAAGGCAAGAGTCTCTTTGGGCGTTATGAGGCCTTTCTGGATGAAGCGGCTGCCGCCAGTAAACGGGGTAAGTCCTTTTTTATTTATATTGTCCGTGCCGTTCCTGTAATCATAATAATCGTTTATGACATTCATGCCCGCATGGTAGAAGACGGCTGCGGCAACAGATATCAGGAAAAAAAGAAGGTTGAACCTGCCTGTGGTGTGCCAGGCGGCTGAAGCGCCGAGTGTTACCGGAACAATAATGGCCGGCAGGAACTGAGGCCTTGTAGAAAGGAAAAAAAGTTTAATGCGCATTCATACATTATATCTGAAAAGCTGCTTAATCAGGCGGGCACATAAAAAAAGGCATTGAAGCGTTTGCTTCAATGCCTTTAAGATACTGATTTTACTTGGATTATTTCTTTGCTGGTTCAGCGGCCTTCGCGGGCTCGGCTGCCTTTGTGCCTTCGGCCTTGGCTGCTTCGGCTTTTACTGCAGCTTTTTTCTTGGCTACTTTCTTCTTGGCAGGCTTTGCTTCTTTTGTGGCATCAGCTTTTGCTGCATCGGCAGGGGCTGCTGTTGCTGTTGCGGCCTTTGCGGGCTCAGCTGCCTTTTCTGCTGCGATTGTCATGCCGCCAAATGATACTGTTACGAACATTGCTACTGCTGCGATTAATGCTCTTTTCATTTCGGAAATCCTCCCAAATAGGAAATTTAAAAAACTGAGGATTTATAAAGCATAATCCATGCCACTGCAGGAAGTGCTTGAAAATGAATGACTTAGTATTTAAAGGTCTTCAAGCCGTAACCCTTTTGGTGTCTTTAATGTATCTTTTGGTATAAGCTATGCGCTTAAGCTCATGTATATAACTATACTCACGAATGTCAGGTAGAGTATCCCGTTTACTATCATCAGCGGGGCTGTTATCTTTTTCACCCTTAGGGATATGATATAGAGCCATACGCCTGCCAGTATCGTTATTATGCCGCTGGTCATGACGGTTAAGTTTATTGTCCAGGGCGTAAGAAAGATACCTATCGCAGGCAGTAGGCTTCCCTGAAATACCATTGCGCCGGTAATGTTGCCTATGGCCATGGTATCCTTGCCTTTTCTTATCCACAGAATGCTGTTGACCTTCTCAGGCAGTTCCGTTGCTATAGGTATTATCAGGAGCGACAAGGCTATTACAGGCATCTTCAGGATGTCTGCCAAAGCCTCAACGCCGTGGACAAAACCTTTAGCTCCGACGATTATCAGGCCAAGGGCTATAAGGAGCTGCAGCACCACTATTCCCATGTGCTCCTTGAATATGAGCCCAAGGTAAAGGGAATTCGAGTTCTCGGTGGCGTGTCCGTCCTTGACAAGAGCCGCGCTTGCTTTTATCGTCTCCATTACATAGTAGAAATATGTAAGCACAAGGACTGAGGCGACGAACATGCGCACCAGCCTGTACTCGTACGGTGTGAAAGCCACAAGGAATGACAGGGTGAAGGCGAAGAGGAAGAACTCTATATCCCTCCTGAAGCCAGTGCGTTCAGGCTCAAGCGTGTCTTTTTTCCTCAGTCCTTTGAACTGCCACATGGCCCAGCCTATAAGGAACATGGCAAGGGTAGAGAGCATGAAAGGGGCTCCGAGGATTGCGCCGACACCTACCTCTTCGGTTGCCGCAGCGGTATTTCCGCCGAAGATGGCTACAAGCGGGACCATTGTCTCAGGAAGGGCTGTGCCTACCGCGGCAAAGATGCTGCCTGTGACGCCCTCCGAGAATTTAAGCTTTGCGCCGAGCGCTTCTATGGCATTGGTGAATATTTCGCTCGCGGCTATGATGACTACAAGAAAAAACAGCAGTGAAAGAATTTCGTAACCCATTTCCCCTCCCCCTTACTCCCTTACTATATTTTCTGGCGTACAAGCTCGCCCCTCTCCCCTCTGAAGAACAGGAGAAGCACCATGCCTATTACCAGTATTATTGAGCCGGCTATGATCAACCCTATGCCGGGGTCTTTGTTTATTGCAAGTACCACATACGGGCTTATGATGAAATCCTCAAACCTGATTGTTTTTCCGTTGAGTGTCACAAGCGAGCCCGGCTGCGTAAGGTCCAGATAAGAAGTTATCCCGCTCTCCGAGATTATCTCTATGTGCGGGTTTACAAACTCAGCTGACCTTGAGCTGGGCCTGCCCTGTTCATCCATCGCAAAATCCGGATAGATGTTTCCGAGCTTGAATATGCTTCCGTCAGAAGAGGTAAATGAGCTGTCGAAGCTGACTTTTACATTTTCACCGCTTACATCCAGCAATAAACCTGACGGAGTCTCTCCCTGGTCGAAATGGTAAAAGGCTATACCCTTGTATATTACTGGGCCGTTTATCTCTATGTCATCGGTAAGTATCCCGGTATCTTCCCTAAGGAGTGTTATTCTTGTCTTTAAGGATTCGAGGTCCCCTGAAGGGGAGGGTTTTGCCTCAAAATCATCGAGCCTGACCATAAGCCCGCTTGTATGCGGCACAGGCTTTGGTTCGCCTTTAAAAAGGACATTGCCGTTTGACTTGAATCCCCATGCGCTTCCGGCAAGGTGGCCCAGAAGCGCTATAAGGAATCCGATATGGACTATATGGGGGTAAAGTGATTGAATCGGCCTTTTCTGCCTGAATATGGCGTAGACCTTGTCAGCCGTGCATACAACAGTGTTGATGGTAAAGATGACCACAAGGAATATGAGCGCGAACATCCAGAAGGTGAGGGGAAGGTACTCTGTCCCGTTCTTTAGAAGCCACGGCAGAAGTATCTCCTGGTCAAGCGCCCTGTAGAACTCAGGGTGCTTCATTGCGGCAAGCGAGCCCCAGGCGGCATCAACGCAGATGAGTATGGCAAGTGTTATCGTAAGCCAGAGGGAGGCGAAAAAATTCCAGATCTTTTTCATCACTTCTATTAACCCTGTTATTCCTTAAACCATTTGATGATGTTGCCCGCAAGTTTCCTGTTGTCAGCCTCGCCAAGGAACTGGTTGGCAAACGGCGCGTCATCGGCTACCACAACGACCTTGCCTTTTCCATGCTGGCTTACCGCGATTATGCCGAAGACCTGTGCAGGCTCATCAGCCTCAAATATCCTGTCGCGGTTAAGGTCTGCCCATGCCTTATCAGAGGTCTGGGCTACTACGCTTGCGCCCTGCTCCGTCATCAATCCCCATGTGCCGAATACGGCAATCTTCTCAAGGCCGGCGGTGACAGGATGGTTCGCGAACTTTACGACCTGAAAATCCTGTGACTGGCCCTTTATCGTGTTGGCCTGCTCAGATATTACGAAGTTCGACACTATTATGCCGAACTCGCCTGTAATGCCTGCCACAGGCTGTGAGATATGAAGAAGTATGAGGAGATTGCCCCCGTCATTCACAAAGGACTTAAGCGCCTGCCCTTCATCAGCGGTAAAGGGCTTTGCAGGACCTGCTATTATATATGTCTTTACCTTCTCTAAAGTCTTTTTGTTTACAGGGCTCCGGTTTAAGGATATATCTTCCCCTGTATTTTTTATTAGCCCTGCAAATTCAGTGTAATTAAGAGGGCCGCTTTTGACAGGAGAGAATATCTCTGAATGGGACGCGTCAAAAACAACCTTTGCGGTTGAGTTTTTTTCAGCCTTCACTTCAGATGCCGAAGGCTTTTTAAAATTTGTCTTTGGTACGGCTGAGAACGCCTGTGCCGAGCTGAAAAGTAGCCCTGCGCAGACTGAAAGAGCAAGCATATATCTGAAACCTTTTTTCATGGCGGCCATCCTTTGATTTTATTGAAAAAACAATCTCGTGGCTGGTGAAAAAATCACTCACCAGAATATCCGTTGAGGCATGCTTATGTCAAGGATTAAGAAAGGAGCGTCATGGCATCCGGGGGAGCTTTAAAAGAGGGAATTTTTGGGGTGCGGACAGTTTCATTGAGACACTTTATCGTAAAAATATATAGCCGTGTTGCGGTCAAGGGCAGATTTTCTTTTTTTAATGCTCTGCAAATCTTTTTTTAACCTTTAGCCGTGTGCGATTTTATGGGAATTTGCATAAAAATACCTGTTTTCTCATCTTTTTCTTGATTTTTAGGCAAGGGGATATGATAAACTGAAGATATTATGTATGAACTCACTATAGAATCATCTTTTTCCTCGGCCCACAACCTGAGGGGCTATGAAGGCGCCTGCGAGAACCTCCACGGGCACAATTGGAAGGTTGAGGTCGCTGTTACCTCTGAAAAGCTGGATAAGCTTGATATGGTAATCGATTTCAAAAGGCTTAAAGCGGAAACAAAACGGATAATGGAGTACCTTGACCATAAATACCTCAATGAAGTGCCTCCATTTGACAAAATCAATCCAACGGCGGAGAATATAGCAAGGTTCATCTACAAAGAGCTTGCCCGCGCATTTAATGACGGGAATATAAAAGTTGCTAAAATAAAAGTATGGGAGTCTGAGAACGCTGCCGCCGCCTATTATGAATAAAAAGAAGAGCCTTCCAAAAAACGATATACTCAGGGACATTCAGGGAGAGCCTGATTACAGGCACATCAACATAGACAAGGTAGGGGTAAAGGACATCCGCTACCCCATAGTCGTGCTTGACAAGAAGAACAAGTTCCAGCATACGATAGCCTCCATCAGCATGTATGTCGACTTGCCCCATCAGTTCAAGGGCACCCACATGAGCAGGTTCATTGAGATACTCAATGAGCACAGGGGCGAGGTCACGATTAAGAACTTCCCCGACATACTCAAGAAGATGAAAAAGAGGTTCAGCGCCTCTACAGCGCACCTTGAGGTCGAATTCCCTTATTTCATGGAAAAGTCAGCCCCTGTCTCCAAATCAAAAAGCCTGATGGAGTACAAATGCAAATACACGGGCATACTCAGCGATAAGAAGGATTTCCTCCTTGAGCTTATGGTCCCCGTGCTTACGCTTTGCCCGTGCTCAAAAGAGATAAGCGAAAGGGGAGCGCATAACCAGAGGGGGCTGGTAAAGGTCTCCTTAAGGTTTGAGGGCTTTGTCTGGATAGAGGATATAATAAAAACCATAGAAGAGTCTGCCAGCAGCCCGGTCTACTCCCTCCTTAAGAGGGTGGATGAGAAGTTCATCACTGAGCATGCCTACGATAATCCGATGTTTGTCGAGGATGTGGTCAGGGAAGTTGCGGTGAACCTCAATAAGATAAAAAAGGTAAAATGGTTCAGGATAGAGGCGGAGAACTGGGAGTCGATTCACAACCACAGCGCTTACGCATTCCTTGAGAGGAAAAACTCCTAAATATTTATAAGAACAAATTAAAAAAGCCCGGGGCTTATCGCCTCCGGGCTTTTTGTTTTTTATAAAATAATGTCAGCCTTTGTAGAGCACTTCTTTTATTTTGAGCTTTAATTCTTCTGCCCAGAACGGGTTTCCCTTCTGTATGAAGCCCTTAACATGAAGGTCGAACCACTTGGGGTCAAGCACAAGGTCGTCTATGATGTCTTTTCCCGTGGTTATGATGGCAGGGATATTGAGCCCTGAATCAGCTATCCGCTTAAGCATCTCTTCCCCGTCTATAAGGGATTCCGGGTCAGAGGGGTTTTTAAGGTAGAGGTCTGTTACGATAAGGCTTACATGCTCTTTCCTAAGGAACTTGACAGCCTCGGTTGCATTTTTCAGTGTCACAAGCCTCATGCCAAGGTCTTTCAAGGTATTTTCAGCCATCTCCCTCGAAAGCCTGTCATCCTCTACGATGATAACCGTGTCGGCTGACATATGGGCAGGGTTTATAGGCCTTCTTTCAGGCATTGAAGGTATCTCAGGCACAATCTTTTGTGCAGGAGGGGCAACAGGCACCGTTGCCACAGGTTTTTCATCAAACCTGATTTCTTTTATTAATGAGGACTCAAACCCGCCGGGGCCTTTTTTTATGAAATATTGCGCACCGCACCTGATGCAATTTACCCTTACGCCATTCTCCCATTCGGGAAGAACATCATAAGGTATCCAGAGCCTGAAGTCTAAATTGCAATGGGAACAATGCAGTTCTATCGATTCTTTCTTGGCGGCCATTTTTCCTTAAAAAAGCAAAATATGAGTAAATTCAAAAGGTTTAAAGCTTAGTTTAGGGTAAAAAACAGTTTATCTTAATACAACTTAGGTGTCAATAACTCAAATCCTTGCTTTTTTTATGAGTTCCTGCAGGAAAGCAGGTTTTGCTTTATTTCGGCTCCAGTCTGCCCTGAATTCCGGCGACTTTTCCAAGCCCTTTGAGGGTGAATGTAATAAATACTATCTTCTCCTCAAGCCTTTCAGTGTATGTCAGTACTGTGCTCCAGCACTGGTGGGTGTACTCCATCCCATAGGTGGTCTCAAGCGAGCGGGCCTCATCAAAAGAGTATCTGTTCAGGTATGTAAGGTCTATCGATTTAATCGTCTTTGCCCTTGCGGATGCCTCAAGGTAGCGTGACCCGTCCCTTACGAACCTGTATGAAAGGTTCAGGTTGTCCCCCCTTTTGTCATTTGCGATCAGGGATGTGTCATAGCTGTTGAACCAGTGTTTGTATACATCGTATTTGCCCTTTGCCGTGGCAGTTACCCAAACAGAGGGCCTGACTATAAGCTCAGCGGAAATCTCGGAGAACGGCCTTCTCTTCTCTTCAGGCGATGAAAGCTTTTTCGTAGCTTCGTTTATGTTATAGCTCTGGCTTACATCGAGGTATATGTATTCGAAGTACCTCTTTATGCCGTCCTCGATTATTTTAGCTGTCAGTGTTGTATTGAGAGAATAGGTGATGCTGTTGGTTGATCCTATGTTATCCACCCCGTCAAAGCTCGGCAGGTCGGTCTGGACTGCCTCTGGCACATAGGAGTAAGTAACCTTGGGGCGTATCGTATGCTTAAGGGCTTGAAGGCTGTCAAATCCTGTCTCGAGTATTTTTACAAATGTGGTTGTGGCATCTACCTTGAACTCATAAAGATACCTGTCAGCGAACCTGCCGTTGGGGTCGTCTTTCGCAAGGTAAAAAGTTGCCCTTGGGGCAATTGATGGGACGATATCGAAGTACCCGCCCGGATTCAAAGGCAGTGAGAGCCTCGGGTGCACATCAAGCCTCAGGCCGTGAACGCCCTCTTCCCTGACAAAATTTATGAGAGATGATTCGAGCGAAAGGTAGAAAGGGCTGTTCAGTATTTTTTTATCCGAGCCGGTGAAAGTTACTTCAGGCAATCTCTGCAGCGTTGATTTGTCATTTGCTGAGACGAGATTATTAAAAAATCTCCACTGCGCTACAAGGCTGTAGGCAGACCAGCTCTTGCTCAGTGAAATATTGCTCTCAAGGGATTCGAGCGAGCGGTCCTGCGTGTTCTTGCCAAAGTCTATAAAGTATTCGTCATCGCTTACGAGGTCAAGGTTGACCCTTAGATTGATGTCGTTCCATAATATCTCGTGATGCTTGTACTGAAGTCTCCACCTGTCATCCGTTGCGGTGGCAGGCCGTGAGAGGTTGTTTACATTGCTCCTGAACTCCCTTACCCGGTCTATGTCCTTTTCCTTGAAGTGATAGATATTAAGCTCGCCTGAGCTTTTCCTTGTTCTGATATAACGGTACTCTATCCCTTTTCCGATGCCTCTTGTGGTCTCGACATCGAGGTAGAAAGTCGCGTCGGTATTTCTTGATATGGCCCAGAAAAATGAATTCTGCAGCACAAAGCCCCTTAGCCTTGAGTAGCCGGGACGGGGCTGAAGGAATCCTGTCTGCCTGTCCCTCTTTATCGGAACGGAGATGTAAGGGGTATAAAAGACAGGCACGCCTTTGATATTGAAAAAGGCATTGCGGCCTGTGAGAAATTCGCCGACAGTTACCTTTGCCCTTGAGGCATAGAAGCTCCACGCAGGCTCTTTATCAGGCTCAGGGCAGTCGCAGGTAGTATATGTGACCTTTTCGGTGGTGTAGGTCTCAGGCCCTGTTTTTTTCAGGATGTCGGCAGTGATGTGGATGTTCTCTTCTTTATAAAATATCCTGCCGTTTACAAGCACGGCGGTCTTGTCTCTGGTGTTGAACTGGAAGCTCTCGCCTGTTACGGTATTGCCGCCTTCATCTACACCCCTTACATCCCCGTACGCGGTAGCGACGCCGGTAGTCATATCGAGCATGGCTGAGTCTGAAATGAGGGTAGTGCCTTCCTGTGTTATTTCGACATTTCCCCTTGCGTAATATGTCTCGGTGGCTTTGTCATATGAAAGGAAGTCAGCGGTGATGTCAACAGGGGCCTTGCTGCTGAAAAGATTGTCCGCCTCTTCGGAAAAAGCCTGAAAAGGAGAGAGCAGAAGGAGGCAAACAGCTAATATATAAAACCTGAATTTTAGTTTAGGCATTAAAAAGCTCTTTTAAAAAAGGCTTTGCAGCCCTTCTACTTACCTTGTTTAATTAGCCTAAAAAATTAGCATACAAGAGCTTTTTTTACAAGCATTTGAGAGTTGATGGAAAACAGCGCGGGAGATTATATTGTTTTTAATATCTTTGGCAGGCACTGTTTAGCCTCGCCCACAGTAAAGATTGAGCCGGTGACGCAGACAGCGTCAAGTCTGCCTGCCTCAAGCAGAGCCATTCTACATGCTTTTTTAAGGTTTTTTTCAGCAGTGACCTCACACGGATAATTCTTTAGCCGTTCACTTAAAAGCTCAAGGGAAGCTGCCCTGTCAGTCTTTGGGCGGGTGATGATGACCCAGTCCGCAAGCGGGGCAAGGCGTTTTATAATGCCGTCTATGTCCTTGTCAGCCATAATGCCGAGAACGAGGGTGAGCTTTTTATACTTGAACTCTTTAAGGGCTTGCCTTAATGTGGCCGCGCCTTCAGGGTTGTGCGCCGAATCGAGGATAAGAAGGGGTTTTTTGTTTATTATCTCAATCCTGCCCGGCCATTCGACCTCATTTAAACCCTGTTTTATAGCTTTATCGCTTATATTGAAACCTTTATCTCTGAGAATCTCCAAGGCAGCAAGAGCGCACGAAGCGTTTTTAAACTGGTGCCTGCCAGCAAGGTTTGTCTTAAGCTCTCTGAGGTCAGCGCTGAGCCCTTTGTAGTTGAACCTGTCTTTATGTGGGGAGACCTTGAAGTCTTTTTTGAAAACATAAAGCGGCGCATTTTTTTTATCGGCAATATTTTTAATCACATCGAGAGCGTCAGTGTTTTCCGCAGCCGTTATCACAGGCGTATTCTTTTTTATTATGCCTGCCTTTTCGTAGGCTATTTTCTCTATCGTATCCCCAAGGTAATCGGTATGGTCCATGCCGATATTGGTGATGATTGACACAAGCGGGGCAACCGTGTTTGTGGCGTCAAGCCTTCCGCCCATGCCTGTTTCAAGTATTGCCATATCGACCTTCTTATCCATGAAGTACAGGAAGGCCATGGCTGTGGTGAACTCAAAAAATGTTATCTTGTCAGCAGAGCTTGTCTTTGCGGCGGCCTCTTTGACGACGGAGGCTAACCTTGAAATATCTTTGTTGGAGATTTCTTTGCCTGAGATGCGTATCCGTTCATTGAACCTTACGAGGTGAGGGGAGGTGTAGAGCCCGACCTTGAGGCCTGCGCTTTTCAGCACCGAGGCCAGCATGGCTGAGGTTGAGCCTTTGCCGTTTGTTCCGGCTATGTGTATGGATGGAAAACGGGCCTGCGGGTCTCCGAGGGCTTCAAGGAGTTCTTTTATCCGCTTAAGTCCCGGCTTTATCCCGTGCTTTTGCAGGCCGTAAAGATAGCTGAGGATGTCCTTGGAAGAGGGCATTTAGTTCTGCTTTTCGGTAAGCATTGCCAGAAGCCTTGAGAGGGTATCCTTCATAAGCTTTCTTTCGACTATCATGTCTATCATGCCGTGCTCTAAAAGGTACTCAGCCCTCTGAAAGCCTTCGGGTAGTTTCTGCCTGATTGTCTCCGCTATGACCCTTGGCCCCGCAAAACCTACAAGCGCCCTCGGCTCTGCGATTATTATGTCGCCAAGCATGGCAAAGCTTGCGGTGACTCCGCCCATTGTGGGGTCTGTTACGACTGAGATATACGGCAATCCTGCTTCACGGAGCCTTGCCAGAGCTGCGGATGTCTTTGCCATCTGCATAAGAGATAAAATGGACTCCTGCATCCTTGCTCCGCCTGAAGAGGAGAATACGATTACTCCGCACTTATTATCTATGCCGCGCTCTACAGCCCTTGTAATCTTTTCACCGACTACCGAGCCCATGGAGCCGCCCATGAAAGAGAATTCAAATACGGCAAGCATGGCCTTCTGGCCGTTTATGAGGCCTTCGCCTGAGACCATGGCGTCTTTAAGGCCCGATTCCTTCTGGGACGACTTTATCCTGTCTTTGTATTTTTTCAGGTCCTTGAAGTCGAGGGCGTCAACAGGCTCTACATTGGCATCGAATTCCTTGAATGTGCCTTCATCGACAAGGATGTTTATGCGCGAGCGCGCTGATATCCTGAAGTGATAATTGCATTTGGGACAGACATCGAGATTCCTCTCGACCTCTTTTTTATAAATAATTTCCCCGCAGTGGTCGCACTTGACCCAAAGCCCGAAAGGGACTTTTACGCTTTTGCTTTCTTCGCCGTTGGATAATATATCTTTTTTAAACCAGATCATAGTTCCTCACAATTGTTTTGAGCTTTGCGGACGCTTGATGGGGGATGCGGCATTCTGCGCCTTGCCGTCAATGTCCCCGTTCCTGAACGCTTTTAAAAAAGCGTTCACCACGCCCTCATCGAACTGCTTGCCCGCGAACTTCTTAAGCTCGCTTAAGGCTACTGCCGGAGGCAGGCCGTCCCTGTAGGGCCTTGTAGTTGTCATCGCGTCATATGTGTCCGCAACAGCGATGATGCGGGCGGTTAACGGTATCTCTTCATTCTTGAAGCCCTGCGGGTAGCCCAACCCGTCAACCCTCTCGTGGTGATAGAGCATGCCCGGCACTATCTCTTTTAACTGGGGCACATGCTTTAGAATCTCCGCGCCAAGCAGAGGGTGCGTTCTCATGGAGGCGGCTTCATCCGAATCCAGAGGCGCGTTCTTCTGAAGGATACTGTCTTTTATCCCGATCTTTCCGATATCGTGAAGGACTGCCGAGAGCTTGAGCACCTCAAGGGCCTCATGGGGCAGGTCCATATATTTTGCTATGGCAAGGCTGTAGAGCAGCACCCTTTTTGTATGTCCGCCCGTGTACGGGTCTCTCTTTTCGATTGCCTCGGCAAGCGCGCCTGAAGTGGCGTAGAAAGTCTCCCTTATCTCCTCATAAAGCCGCGCGTTATCAAGGGCTATGGCGACCTGGTTGGAGAAGAGCTGGAAGAGCTGAAGGTCTTCGTCCTTAAAACCTCCCCCGATCCTGTTTATTGCCTGAAGCACGCCTATTATGTTGCCCTTTATGCTTACGGGGACGCATATCATGTCCCTTGTTGTGAACTTGCTCTTTCTGTCAATGTTCGCTTGGAATCTCTTGTCTTTTGTTACATCGTGGATGATGACGGGCTTGCCGTGCTTTGCCACCCAGCCGGCGATGCCTTCTCCGATATTGAGGCGTATCTCTTTTAAGGTCTTGCCTTTCTCACCGAGGGCCACTTCGAAGTAGAGCTGGTTCTTCTCCCTGTCGACAAGCAGAAGCGAGCCTGTCTCCGCCCTCATGAGCTTTGTTATCGCCTCCATTGCCCTGTGCCTGACCACGCTCTGGTCAAGGGTTGAGATGAGGAGGTTTCCGACCTCGTTAAGTATTGAGAACTGCTTTACCCTTTCATCCTGTTCGGCAAAGAGCTCAGCCCTCTCCATTATTATTGAGAAATGGTTGGAGATGGAATTAAGTATCTTTACATCGTCTTTGCTGAAAGGCTGTTTGCCTGATTTATTGATGACCTCGATTACCCCGATGACCTGCTTTTTGTGCAAGAGGGGGGCGGCCATTATATTCTTGTTTGTTTTGGATATCTTTAAGTCAGCCCAGAGCTTGTCGGTCTTTATATCCGAGCTTATATGGGGTTTGCCTGTGCTGGCTACAAGTCCTGCGATACCCTTGTCAACAGACATCCTGCGGCCCTTGAGCTTTTTTGAGCCGGGGCCTTTGACTGCCTCGAATACAAGCTCTTTTTTGTCCCGGTCAATAAGGTAAAGGGTGCCGGAATCCGTGGAGGTAGCCTTGAGGGTAAATTCCATGACGCGGTTCAGCATGGCTGCCCTGGAAGAGCCTTTTACGGCCATTCCGCCTATCTCCCTGTATATCTGAAGCTCGATATTCATGACGCCGAGCTTTTTCCTGCACAGGGCGAGATTATTTTTCAGGGCAGGGGTTGATTTTGTTTTTTTGGATTCGGACATCAGACCACCGGATTTTTCAGTTAGAACCAATGCCTTGCTTCAGGCCTGAAACAAAATCTCCTACTTCCTTGAGAAGCCCGTCTGAGGCGGAGTTCTGGGCTATTTTGTTGACTATGGCGCTTCCGACGATTACGCCGTCAGCATAGGATGCGACCTCTTTTGCCTGCGCCGGGGTAGAGATGCCGAAGCCTACTCCCACGGGCAGGTCAGTGAACTTTTTAAGCCTCTTTACATATGAGGAGACATCCTTTGAGACCTGTGTCCTTGCGCCTGTCACTCCTGTGACGCTTACGAAGTACAGGAACCCTGATGCCTTGTCAGCTATCGTCTTCATGCGCCTGTCATCGCTTGTAGGGGTTACCAGGAAGATGAAATCAATCCCTTCCCTGTCAAGCTCGGTTTTCAGCTCATCCGATTCTTCAGCCGGAAGGTCCACGATGAGCACTCCGTCCGCGCCTGCGGACTTTGCGGCCTTCGCGAACTTCTTAAGCCCGAAGGTGAAAACGGGATTATAATAACCAAAGAGCACAATGGGTATTTCGGATTCTTTCCTGACCTCCTTTACAAGCCCAAGCACATCAGGAAGCATCACGCCTTTTTTAACGGCCCTCTCTGATGATGCCTGAATGGTAGGCCCGTCAGCTGCAGGGTCTGAGAAGGGGATGCCAAGCTCGATGATATCTGCGCCTGATTTTTCAAGAGTCAATATTATGTCTTTTGTCGCGGCAAGGTCCGGGTCACCGGCGGTGATAAAGGCCACCAGGGCCTTTTCGCCTCTTGCCTTAAGGTCTTCGAAGAGACCTGAAATCCTTGTCTTTGGAATGGTCTTCTCTTTTTTCGCGGTCTTCATCTATCATTCCCTTCCTGTCCTTTTTGAACAGGCCGTATTTTTATATTTCAAAGTTGAAGGCTTTTGATACTGTGTTCAAGTCCTTGTCGCCCCTGCCTGAGAGGTTCACGATTATAACAGAGTTCTTCTTCATCTTTTTTGCGGCTTTCATGGCGTATGCTATGGCGTGCGAGCTTTCAAGCGCAGGTATGATGCCCTCTGTAAGGCAAAGCGTCTGGAAGCCTTCGAGCGCCTCTTTGTCGGTAATGGGCGTATAATCGACCCTGCCTGAATCATGCAGGTAAGCATGCTCAGGGCCCACTCCGGGGTAATCAAGGCCGGCTGATATCGAATGCGTATCGACTATCTGTCCGAACTTGTCCTGTAATAGATATGTTTTATTCCCGTGGAGGACGCCGACTGTGCCGCCGTTAATCGAGCATGCGTGCTTTCCTGTCTTTATGCCTTCCCCTGCGGCCTCTACTCCGATCATTTTTACTTTTTTGTCATCAAGGAACGGGTAGAAAAGTCCCATTGCGTTGCTGCCGCCGCCCACGCAGGCTATAAGGAGGTCAGGGAGTTTTCCTGTTTTTTCCTTTATCTGCTTTCTTGCCTCATTGCCTATGACCGACTGAAAATCCCTTACCATCATCGGGTACGGGTGCGGGCCTGCCACAGTGCCTATGATATAGAAAGTATTATAAACATTCGTGACCCAGTCCCTCAGGGCCTCGTTCATTGCGTCTTTAAGTGTTTTACTTCCTGAAGTGACCGGAGTGACCTTCGCGCCTAAAAGCTTCATCCTGAATACATTGGGGAGCTGCCTTTTGATATCATCCTCTCCCATGTAGACCTCGCACTCAAGGCCGAACATGGCGGCTACGGTTGCAGTTGCCACACCGTGCTGGCCCGCGCCTGTCTCAGCGATTACCCTCTTTTTGCCCATTCTTTTGGCAAGGAGTATCTGGCCGATGGTATTGTTTATCTTGTGCGCGCCCGTATGGCACAGGTCTTCCCTTTTAAGATATATCTTTGCGCCGCCTATCTTTTTGGTAAGCCTCTCCGCAAAGTAGAGGGGAGTGGGCCTGCCCACATATTCCTTCAGGTAATAGCTGAATTCTTTTTTGAACCCCGGGTCATTTCTCCATTTTGCGTAAGCCTCTTCAAGCTCCATTACGGCGGGCATCAGTGTCTCTGAAATATACCTGCCGCCGTAAATCCCGAAATGTCCAAGTTTGTCCGGCATCTTTTTCATAATAGTTTTACCTGTTCCATGAACTTTTTGATTTTGTCAGGGTCTTTTTTCCCGGGCTTAAGTTCAACGCCTGAGCTTACATCAACCGCGTAGGGAGCTACTTTTTTAATCGCCTCGGCAATGTTGTCCGGGTTGAGCCCGCCTGAGAGTATTATCCTGCCGAGCTTTTTAGCTTCAATCGCTATATCCCAGTTGAATGTCTCGCCCGTGCCTCCGGGAATGCCTTCCCTGTATGTATCAAGCAGATATGCCGAGGCATTGTATCTTTTTATTGCCTCGATGTCAGAGCTTTGTTTTATCCTGAACGCCTTTATGACTTTTGAGCCTATCTCATTGCAATCTTCAGGCGTTTCGTCCCCGTGCAATTGCGCGAAACCGAGCCCCGCAGCTTCCATGATTGTCCTTACCTTAACAGGGGCTTCGTTCACAAATACCCCGACCGTTGTGATAAAAGGGGGCAGTCCTTTGATAATGAGCGCAGCGTCTTCGGGCCTTATGTATCTCGGGCTTTTTTCGTGGAATATGAACCCGAGGGCATCCGCGCCGCTGTCAACGGCTAACGCGGCGTCGAGCTGATTTGTGATGCCGCAGATCTTGACCTTAAGCAAAGCCCTGCAACTCCTTTAGCTTCTTTGCGATATTATCTTCCTTTACCAGAGCCTCTCCGACAAGGAAGGCGCTTACGCCTGCGTCCCTCAGGGCCAGTATGTCCTCAAAGGTGTTTATGCCGCTTTCGCTCACTATTATTGTCCCTTCAGGGACAAGCGGGGCAAGCTTTATGGTTGTATTTATGTCAGTTTTAAATGTCGTAAGGTCACGGTTATTAATGCCGATTATCTTTGCCCCTGCCTCGATTGCTATCTTAAGCTCCGCCTCATTGTGGACTTCGACAAGGGTAGCCATGCCCAAGCTTGTGCTCAGGTCCATAAGGTTTTTAAGCTGTTCTTTTTCAAGTATGGCAACTATCAGGAGAATGGCATCAGCGCCCGACACCCTTGATTCATATACCTGGTACTCATCGAATATGAAGTCTTTTCTCAGTACCGGCACCCTTACATTCCTGCCGATTGCCAGAAGGTACTCAAGGCTTCCGAGAAAGAATTTTTCTTCTGTAAGGACTGAGATGGCAGCCGCGCGGTTTATCTCATAGGTGCGGGCAATCTCAAATGCCATGAAGCTCTGCCTTAGGACGCCTTTTGAAGGCGATGCCCTTTTAACCTCCGCGATGATGCGGATTGCGTTTGGGCCGCCTTTTGTCGAGACCGCTTCGGTAAAATTCTTTGTGGGTTTTAAAAGGGCGAGTTTTTCCTTGACCCTTTCGATCGAATAATATTTTTTGGTGTTATCGACCGCAATCTTTTTTGCCTTTACTATGTCATCGAGTATCATCTGTTGGTTATCCTTTTTAATTTTTCAAGCCTTTCCAATGCCATGCCTGAATCTATTGAGCCGTGGGCAATGGCTATGCCCTCTTCGAGCGTGGAGGCTGCCGCGCCTACGACAATGGCAGCGGCGCTGTTTAATATGACGATATCCCTTGCAGGGCCTTTTTTGCCTTTTAGTACGCCTAAAATAATATCGGCGTTCAGGTCAGGGTCTCCGCCCTTTAAATCAGCGGGAGAGCACCTTTCAAACCCGTAGTCCTCAGGTTTGATGTGATATGTTCTGATGGAACCGCCTTTAAGTTCCGTGATCTTTGTCTCATCCGTAAGGGTTATTTCATCAAGTCCGTCCTCGCCCCTTACCACAAATGCGTGAATCGAGCCGAGATTGAAAAGGACCTTGGCAAGCACATCGGTTAGTTCAGGGTCGTAAACGCCTATTATCTGCCTCTTTGCCCCAGCAGGGTTTGTAAGGGGGCCGAGCACATTGAAAATCGACCTTATGCCTATCTCCCTTCTTACCGGGGCGGCGTACTTCATTGCGCCGTGAAGGGCAGGAGCGAAAAGAAAGCCCATGTCAGCATCCCTCAGGCACTCTTCAACTCTTGAGACCTCTACTTCTATATTTACTCCGAGCGCCCTTAAGACATCAGCGCTTCCGCTTTTTGATGAGATTGAACGATTGCCGTGCTTGGCGACTTTAAGTCCCGCGCCTGCCGCTACAAAGGCAACGGCTGTGGAGATATTGAATGTCATCGATTCATCGCCGCCTGTGCCGCAGGTGTCGATGAGGTTGTCGAAGGGGGCTTCTACCTTTGTAGCCTTTTCGCGCATTACTCTTGCGGCGCCCGTTATCTCATCGACTGTTTCGCCTTTTATCCGCAGGGCGGTGATGAATGAGCCTATCTGGGCAGGGCTTGCCTCTCCTGTCATGATCTCGTTCATCACAGCTATCATCTCATGTTCAGCGAGGTCGGTTCCCTTGACTACTTTGGCGATGGCTTCTTTGATCATATCTTCCCGCAGGGTATTTTATTTGTAGTGTTTGAGAAAATTATTGAGTATGTCTTTTCCTGCCCTTGTAAGTATTGACTCGGGATGGAACTGAAGCCCCTCTATCGGCAGGGTCTTATGCCTGAGCCCCATTATCTCATCCATATCAGTCCATGCGCTTATCTCAAAGCAATCCGGCAGGGTCTCTTTTTTGACTATAAGGGAATGATACCTGTTGGCCTCGAACGGGTTTTCTATGCCGTCGAAGAGGGTTTTGGTGTCGTGATATACCATTGAGGTCTTGCCGTGCATGAGCCTGCCTGCTTTTACCACATCCCCGCCAAAGGCGTAGCCTATTGACTGATGCCCGAGGCACACTCCAAGTATGGGGAGCTTTCCTGCGAAATATTTTATGGCCTCTACCGATATCCCGGCCTTGGGCGGGTCGCACGGCCCCGGTGAGATTACAAGCCTTCTCGGTTTGAGAGACTCTATTTCCTCAATTGTTATCTTATCGTTTCTGTGGACTACGACATTTTCTCCAAGCTCCTGAAAATACTGGACAAGGTTGAAAGTAAACGAATCGTAGTTGTCTATCATCAATAACATAAAGAACTTCTTTCCAAGCTTAGAATAGGAAGCCTTCCATTGCCATGGCAACGGCCTTTAGCATCCCTTTTGCCTTATTCTCGGTCTCCTCGAATTCTTTTTCAGGAACGGAGTCCGCCACTATCCCTGCGCCTGCCTGCATGTAGATGCGATTGTCCTTTATCACCATCGTCCTTATGGCGATGCACATATCCATGTTGCCAGAAAAGGCGATATACCCTACAGAGCCGCCGTAAACTTCACGCTTGCACGGCTCAAGCTCTTCTATTATCTGCATTGCCCTGACCTTGGGCGCGCCCGTAAGCGTGCCTGCCGGGAAGCAGGACTTCAAGGCGTCAAATGAATCAAGCCCTTTATCAAGGAGCCCTTTGACATTGGAGACTATGTGCATGACATGGGAATATCTCTCTATCGTCATAAGCTCATCGACCTCAACAGTGCCGGGCCTTGCCACTCTGCCGATGTCATTTCTTCCAAGGTCAACAAGCATTATATGCTCGGCTATTTCCTTGGGGTCGGCCAGAAGCTCTTTTTCAAGGGCAATGTCTTCTTCCTCGTCACGGCCTCTTTTCCTTGTGCCTGCGATGGGCTTTACATTCACATCATCGCCTTCGACCCTTACCAGTATCTCAGGGGAAGAGCCTACAAGCGTTGCCCCGCCAAGCCTCAGGAAGAACATATAAGGAGAAGGATTTACTACCCTTAACGCCCTGTAGATATCAAAAGGCTCGACCTCAAGGGGAGTGGAGAACCTCTGTGAGATTACAGCCTGAATGATATCGCCTTCGAGGATGTATTGTTTGGTCTTCTCTACGGCGCTTAAAAAGTCTTCTCTTCTGAAGTTGGAAGATATCTTAGGGGTGGAGTAAGGAGGCTCCTTCCTTGGGGGGATGGAGTTATTCCGTAAGCTTTGTATAAGGCGGTCTATCTTTGAGATTGCGTTATTGTATATATCCTCAAGGCTTTCGCCCTCGCTGATATAGGCATTGGCGAGCACCTTTATTTTGTTCTCAACATTGTCGAATACAAGGAGAGTGTCCGTGAAGATAAAGAAAATGTCTTCGAGGCCAAGTTCTCTGGGAGAGGTATCGGGCAGTTTTTCAATGTGCCTTATGATGTCATAGCCCATGTAGCCGATTGCTCCGCCTGAAAACCTCGGCGCGCCTTCGATATCGGCTGATTTGAAATGCGACATGAGATTTTTAAGGGTATCGAGCGGATTGCCCTCAACAACCTTTTTTGAATCACCTTCGACAATCTCTGCTGTATTGCCCCTGCTTTTGAAGACCATCCTTGGGGATGCGCCAAGAAAACTGTATCTGCCCCACTTTTCTCCGCCTTCAACGCTCTCAAGGAGAAATGCGTCTTTACCGGTATCTATTTTAAGGAAAGCCGATACCGGGGTGTCCGTATCGGCAAGGATGTCCCTGTAGACAGGCACTATGTTGGAGGTCTTTGCCTTTTCTTTGAAGGTTTCTAACGAAGGGAAGTAGTTAGGCTTTTTCATAAGCAACTTAGATTAACACAGCGGGGCTGAAATATCAATAGTTATAAAAAGGGGTATTTTGAATAAAAAAAGGGCTAAATCGAATCGATTTAGCCCTTTTTGGATGGTTTTTTTGCTTATTGAGGCGCCCTTACCAGTGCCTGAACCTGCCCGAATCAAGGTGTATGAAACCGGACCTCGGGTAGTAGCCGACTCCTCCGAAGTTCATGCTGAGAGCGGTGCGTTTGATCTTCTTGAGTTTCACTTCGGGTATGCGTATGTCAATTGCCCTTCCTTCCATATGGAGGCTGTGGCGCGCCACCCTTCTGTTCCTCTTCCTGAGCATCTTGTTATATGCGGGAGACCTGTAGCCTGACACTACATGGATGAAGTTGTCCCCGCCGAGTTTCTTGTCTACCGTATTAAGGTACTCGATTACGCGTATGTCAATATCGATCTCTTCATCGGTATGATGGCACCTCATGAGGTGATTTATCGCGATAAGGGCCTGCGGGTCATACTCGCCGTCCTGCTTCCTGAATGTCACATCAAGCTTTTCTTTGGTGAAGGAGTTAAATAACAGGAGCCTTGCTTCAGGCACTTTTATGCCAAGTTCCTCTTTTACATTGAACTTGCTCTTATCCTCAAGGTTTTCCTGCTCGATATCCTCTATCAACTCCATCGGATACGCGGGCCTGCCCAATAACAGGAAGGTGCTTACCACCGCAGCCTTAAGGAATGACCTTCTGTTCCATATCAGATTCTTCATTGTACAACCGCCTCAACTTTTTCTACAGGAGCCGTTAAATCTTTCGGGAGCGCGAATATTAGCAAATAAGCCGGCCAAAGTCAACCCCGAAAAGCGGCTCTCATATATATTGATTAACGGCAGAAAATGAGATATTTTTAATGAATTCATTTCAGTCTCCTTTCTTTTGCGGTCAACTATGCGTAATTTCTTATTAAATCTTGATTTGAAGACCAAGCTCCTTCTGATGATGGTCTCGCTCTGTTTTCTCTCCATCGCGTTCCTTCTGTTCCTTTACGCGCAGGCGGAAAAAGACCTCATCGAAGAGGTCAGACATAATACAGAGGAGCTCTCAACCGCAATCCAGATAAGCATCGAACAGATATCTCAGTCGGGAGATGAAGCGGGCCTGGACAAGCTCAAGGGTCTGATGAACATAAAGAAGAAGGGGATAAAGGAGATATCTGTCGTAAACAATGACCGGGATGTCATAGCAAGCTCAAACCCGCGCCTTATCGGAAAAAAGCTCAACCTTAAGGGTGAGAGCATAAAGACTCTCGGCAATGTCACTGAATATACTTCCACGACAGGAGGGCAGAAGAGATATGACATACTGCTGCCCGTCGTTATAGGCAAAGAGAGGCTTGGCTATATCCACATTGAAACTCAGTTTGATGACTTCACCATAATAGCAAGGACAAACCACACGAAAAGGCTTTTTGCTACCCTTGCGATATTTACCATAGGCATCCTTGCCTCCGTCTACCTTTCAAAAAAATATACGGAGCCTATTCAAAGTATAGCAGACGCGGCGCAGAAAGTAGCCGGAGGCGACTTGTCGGTAAAGCTCGATGTCATCGGCCACGATGAAATAGGAAAACTTACGCGGAATTTCAACGACATGGTAACCAAGCTTTCCGAGAACAGGCAACTTCAGGAAAAGCTCAAGGAAGCCGAGCATATGTCAAAGATAGGCACGCTTGCCTCAGGCATAGCGCATGAAGTAAGAAATCCGCTCAATCTGATAAACCTGAGCATCGACCACTTAAGGGTCGTGCATATGCCCGCGGAGCCTGACAAGAAGGAAAGCTTCCTTGCAACTATCGCCAATATAAAATCGGAGATAGAACGGCTTGACGGCATGGTCAGCAATTTCCTGAACTTCGGAAAGCCTCTTAAGCTCAATCTTACCTTGCTGCCCCTTGATTCCATTATTCAGGAGACATTGTCGCTTTTGTCCGAAAGCGCTGCCGAGCAGAAGATCGCAGTTGATGTGCGGACCGAGCCTGTTCAGATATTCGCCGACTACAGGCATATCAAAACCTGTTTTTTAAATCTTTTCCTTAACTCCATTCAGGCAATGCCGGAGGGCGGAAGCCTCTCTGTTGAGCTTAAGGTGAGCGAGAGTTTTGCTAATGTTAAAATTGCCGATACGGGCTCAGGCATAGATTCCGAGAACCTGCTTAAGATATTCGAGCCGTATTTCACGACAAAAGATATAGGCATAGGGCTTGGGCTCGCGCTCACAAAGAGAATAATAGAAGAGCACGGCGGAAGCATTATTATCAACAGCGCCGTTGGAAAAGGCACTACCGCGGCAGTGACCCTGCCGGTAAGCAAGGGGGTATGATGCAAGGCACGATACTCGTCGTTGATGATGAAAAAGGCCAAAGGGAGATACTCAAGGCAATACTTGAGTCGGAAGGCTACAATGTGGGCACCGCAAGCGGAGGCCAGGAGGCGCTTGAGGCCATACAGAAGAATAATTTCGAGCTTGTGGTCACCGACTTGAAAATGCCGGGCATGGACGGGCACGAGCTCCTTAAGCAAATACTCCGGGAGAAGCCAAGCGTAAGCGTCGTAATGATAACGGCTCACGGTACGATAGACTCAGCGGTTGAGGCTATAAGGCAGGGGGCTTTCGATTACCTTACAAAACCTCTGGACAGGGAGAAGCTGTTAATAGTATCCAAAAAGGCTGTTGAAAAATCCCGTCTCATGAGTGAGAACATGCAGCTTAAGCAGCAGCTTGAGAAGCAGTTCAGGCCCGAAGGCATCATCGGCACCGACAGCAAGATGAGGGAGATATTCAGGATAATTAAAAAGGTTTCGGGAAGTTCCGCTACGGTACTCATATACGGAGAGAGCGGCACAGGCAAGGAATTAATCGCAAAGGCGCTTCACTACTCAAGCCTGAGGAGCGCGAACCCGTTTATGGCCATAAACTGCGCCGCGATACCTGAGACGCTCCTTGAGACAGAGCTGTTCGGTTATGAGAAAGGCGCGTTTACAGGGGCGTATGCCAGGAATACGGGCCTGTTCGAGGCCGCTGACAAAGGCACCATATTCCTTGACGAGATAGGCGATATGAACCTGACCCTCCAGTCAAAGCTTTTGAGGGTCCTGCAGGAAAAAGAGATAAGAAGGGTAGGCGGAAGCTCAAACATAAAAGTGAATGTCAGGATAATAGCCGCCACCAACAAGGACCTCGACATCGTGATAAAAGAGGGCAAGTTCAGGGAAGACCTGTTCTACAGGCTCAATGTTGTGGCGTTTAAGATACCGCCCTTGCGCGAGCGCAGGAGCGATATACCCGAGCTTGCGGCGTACTTCATGAAAAAATATAACGAAGCCCTTGAGAAAAATGTAAAGGGCATCTCGGATGAGGCGATGAACGCTTTTATGAACTATAACTGGCCAGGTAATGTGCGCCAGCTTGAGGCCGTGATAGAGAGGGCGATACTTTTAAATGAGGGCGATACCATAGAGATGGAGTCGCTGCCCATGGAGATAATGACAAGGCCGATTACTCTGGGCAAGATGGATTTCGAACTGCCTGAAGGAGGAATTTCTTTTGAGGATTTCGAGAAAGAGATGCTTATAAAGGCAATGGTGAAGTCGAACGGGGTGCTGGGCAAGGCCGCGCACCTGCTCGGGATGAGCTACAGGACGCTTCAGTACAGGCTCAATAAGTTCGGCATAATCAAGGAATCGTATTCAACTCCAAAGGGATGAGCAGCAAAAAGGCTTTGGGCAGAAAGAATTTAAATGTTTTTTATCTTGACTTAAAATCCTGTTTTTTTTAAAATTTGCAGCTTCAAGTTATTCTTGAGCATCAAATGGGCAGAGGGAAACTTTCCGCTGTCATTTTATCGGTGACATACAAAAATAAAAAAAGAAGGAGAAAGCAGAAATGAGGAAGATCGGTTTTTTAAGCATGGTTTTCGCAGCATTGCTCTTTGTTTCAGGTTGCGGCCAGCAGCTTAAGCAGGAAAATGAGCAGCTCAAGGGTCAGATTTCAACTCTGACAGAGGAAAATAACAACCTGAAGAATCAGGTAGCCACAATCCAGAAAGAAAATGACGACATTAAGGCGCAGGTAACAAGCCTTACAGCCGAGCTCGATGCCGCAAAGAAAGAGCTTGAAGCAGCAAAGGCAAAGCCCGCAAAAGGCAAAAAGAAGAGGTAATAGTCTCTTTTCAGGTGTTCATCTAAGCCCGCCGGAGTATCTCCGGCGGGCTTTTTGCGTTTCATCTGCGCGCCCGGATGCATAAAATTAATTTGTGGTGTATAATAGTTCAAAAATTCTTGATTTTTAAAAGGATTTGCCTCAGAACCCTGGCATGGTTTTTCTTGACAGGAGGGGTTTGTTTTAATAGAATTCCTTATCCGAAAGTATTATAATTGCTATGGCATAAAGGTTTACCCTCGCGCTCTATTGTTGCGGACATCGGTAATCTTTACACTTAGCCCATCTCCTGTTGTATTTTGCATTAAGCCTTTCTTCTCCATCCTGTTTTAAAGTTTCTTTGTCTTACATCCGATCTTCCTTCGGGGTTTTAAGAATGTTACGCCAAGGCTTGAAATCAAAAATCCTTAACCTGACCATAGGGCTGACTCTGCTTGGTTTCGGGGTACTCGTATTCCTGGTCATCAAGGAAGAGGAAAAGAGCCTTTTGAGGGAGAGGATGAAGGCAAGCGAGCTCATGGCGCAGCCTATCCTCCATACGATTTACAAGGACATGCTTGATGAAAGGGCGGACATGCCCCGGTTTCTCATTGACGGTCTTAAGACCATCAAAGGCGTTGAGAGGGTCCAGCTCATCAGGTCAAACGGAGTTGAAGAGGCTTTCCAGGATTATAAGACGCTCAACGATGTCAAGGCTGAGTTCGGAGAGATAAAGCCTGAGTGGATAGTTGACCATTCAAACAAGCTCAACAATGTTGCCCAGGGCATCCACAATCCTGATTTTAAAAAAGCGCTTCAAAGCTTCAATTCAGGTAAGAGGGAAGCCGTATATTATATTGAAAAAGAAGGGGAGAAGAGCTTTTTCACATATCTTATCCCCATAGTGTCAAAGCCCAAATGCAGCGGCTGCCATGCGCATGAAGAGGCTGCCAGGGGCGCCCTGATGATAACTACATCGCTTGATGAGATGTACGGCGTCCTTTCAGGCTCAAGGAATAAGTGGATACTTTACGGAGTGATGACAGCCGCAGGCATGACAATGCTTCTGGGGCTTCTTGTAAGCGGTGTAATAACGCGCCCCATCGACAGGACCGTCGATATGCTAAAGGCGATAGCCGAGGGCAAGGGAGACCTTACAAAGCGCCTTGACATAGCATCCGATGACGAGATAGGCATGCTCGGCAAATGGTTCAATAAATTTGTCGAAGGCATGCAGCATATGGTCAAGGAGATATTCGGAATATCCCGTGAAGTATCTTCCGCGTCAAAGGAGATCGAATCGTCTTCAAGGGAGATAATCGAAGCGGTACAGAAACAGCTGGAAGCGGCTGAGGACACATCAGCCTCGATAAAAGAGATGGACGCCTCCATAAAGACCGTTGCCGAGGAGGCAGACGCCCTCAACAGCTCATCGATAGAGGTGTCGGACTCTGTTCAGACCATGTCCGGGTCTGTTGACGAGGTAAAGGTCAACATCGAAAAACTGTTCTACTCGGCCTCTTCTACTACTTCATCCATAAATGAGATGGCGATTTCCATCAATCAGGTCGCTTCCCATGTCGATGAACTGTTCAAAAAGACCGAAGATGTCGTATCCTCCATCATCGATATCGGCTCAAAGGTAAAAGAGGTGGAGAACTATTCAAGGGCGCAGGCAGAACTTGCCGAGAAGGTAAGGGAAGACGCCGAAGACCTCGGCATGGCCTCTGTCGTAAAGACAAGGGAAGGCATCGAGAAGGTAAGCTCTGAGGTCGCCTCAACCGCCCTTGTCATAAATCGCCTCGGCGAAAGGTCAAAGGAGATAGGAAAGATACTTACCGTCATCAATGATATTGCCGATACGACGCATCTGCTGGCCCTTAACGCGACGATACTTGCGGCGCAGGCAGGAGAGCATGGAAAAGGCTTTGCGGTCGTGGCACGGCAGGTCAAGGACCTTGCAACTAAAACGACATCCTCTACAAAGGAAATATCAGAACTTATAAAGCAGGTGCAGAGCGAAGTGGCAATAGCGGTAGATTCCATGCAGAGAAGCTCAGAAAAAGTCGAGGACGGAGTTAGGCTTTCAAGGGACGCGCAGGAAGCTCTGATGAAGATACTTGATTCCACAATGAGCTCGTTTGAGATGGCCAAGATGATAGAGAAGGCAACTATCGAGCAGACAAAGGGAACAGGTCAGATAACCAATGTCGCGCAGGTCATAAGCCACATGGTCGGAGATATCAAAAACGCCGCAAACGAGCAGTCAATTGCCGCGAAAGAGATACTTAAGGACACTGTTCAGATGAAGGAATTCATGGAGAGGGTCAAGCTTTCCACAAACGAGCAGTCAAGGGAGAGCAAGCATGTCTCAGAGGCCATACTTAAGGTCGTGGATAAGATAAGCAGGGTGGCTCAGGCAACATCGGAACAGATGAAGTTCTCAAAGAGGATAGTATCTGCAGTAGAAACGGTCAAACAGGCGGCTGAAGACAACGCCGCGCTTGCCGCAAGGCTTGAGAGGACCGTAAAAGAGATGAACAAGCAGGCAGATACGCTTAGAAATACAGTCGGAAGCTTCAAGGCGTAAGAATCCGCAATTTGGAGGTCCCTATGGTTGGGTTTACTTCAGTTTTAATGCTGGTATTGGCTTTCACGCTCGCTTTGCCGCTTCAAGGTTACGCGAAAGACATAAATTGGTCAAAGATAGATTCTGCCAGGGTAGTTCTTTTTTACCCGGGTGTGACATCGTGGGAGTTCCTGACAAGCGATGACCACAGGCTTGGCGGCAGGGAGATAAAACAGGGTAAAAAGGACTGCAGGCATTGCCACCTGAGCAAGGAAGGCGAGCTTGATCTCAAGGCAGATGAAATAGCCGCGGGAAGCGTCAAGATGAAGAGGTCTCATAACCCGTTTGAGCCTGAGCCGCTGGCCGGGAAAAAAGGCGTGGCGCAGGCTAAATTTCAGGCTGCTTATGACGACGAGTTCCTGTATCTAAGGGTTGAGTGGGACTCAAAAGGCGGCGGATGGAACAGGAAAAGCCCTAATAACAGCAGCGTTCCTGACAGGGTCTCGCTGCAGATAAACAAGACTGAATCTACATTTAAGAAATACGGCTGTTTCATTACCTGCCATAACGACCTCAACACTATGCCTTTAAGCCCTCAGAAGAGGGATGTATCAGCGCACCCTTATTACAAGTCGCTGGACAGGTCGGATGTAAGGCTTTACGCTAATTACGCCAAGGCCTCATGGGATGAGAAGAGGAATGACAAAGACCTTGAAAAGAAGCTTAAGGAAGGCGGGCGCATAGATTTAAGGGCAGTGGAGTTTGAAGGCGGCTCGGCAAAGGCTTTGGACGGCTGGATATTCGATGACAGGATATGGGAAAATAAATCAGCGGACGCAACCGGCCAATGGGCGAGCGGAAAATATTCCGCCGTGTTCAAGGCCAGACTTAAATCAAAAGACGCTTTCGACATACAGGTCAATGAAGGCGATGTAATATCCGTAGGCATCGCCATCCATGAGGAAAATACCGCAAAGAGGAAACATTATGTCTCATTCCCTTACGCGATAGGGCTTGGGACAAACGGCGATATAAAGGCTTCCAGGATTTCCAATTGAGACCTTACAAGACCATCTGAAATGGAGCCTTGCCTGAAATGGGATTCATGTCTGCTTCCTCTTTATGGCGTAAGTCACTGATAAAGTTTTGTTTTTTATTTTTCCTCTGTATCTTTTCCGTGCCTGTAGACGCGCTGGCTTTTCCTTTCTTTTCGCGCCAGGTCGGAAGGGACTGCACGTATTGCCATACCCTTTTCCCAAAGCTCAATGAGACAGGTAGGACATTCCGGGGCAACGGCTACAGGTTTGAGGGTGAAGGCGAATGGAAGGAAGTAAAGGACTGGACAATACTGCCTGCCGCCGTTGAGGTCGAGGTGGAAGGCATCTACAACAGGTTTAAGTCCTCAGGTGTTCGCTCTGAATCTTCAGATATGAAGATAGAAGAAGTCAATCTTATATCAGGCGGTGCGATAGGTAAGACCGGAAAGGTCTCTGCGCTTGCCTCGATAATATTCAGCCAGACTGATACAGGGGCCGACACAAGGATAGGCAGGGCTTTCGTGCAGGTCAATGACCTTGACGGGTCTGCGGGTAAAGGGCTTATCAATCTAAGGGCAGGCCAATGGGATATCGGGCTGCCGTTCTTAAATCCCGTGGGCGTTGTTATTACAAATTCCTATCTTGCTGAAACCGCCATGAACATGCTTACCCTTGAGCAGAGGGCAATCGAGGTCAACGGGTCATTCATTGCCGATGAAGGCTCTATGTGGCCCACGCACAGGTACTCGGCAGGCATTGCAAGGAGCAATGTAAACAGCGACGATAAGCTCAGGGACTATTACGCAACATATTCCGCGACCATAAACGAGGACTACAGCATTGGCGCGATATACAGGGGAGGGCGGGAGAAGATTGGGGCGCGGGATACCTCCTATAATAAATACGGAGTTGCAGGCGAGGCTGAGGCAGGGCCGTTTATAATAACAGCCGCCTACTTTAAATCTGACAGGTCCGGGGCAAATAATCAGTCCGATTACCTCATAGAGGCGCTCTATAAGGCGTTGCCAAAACTGAGCTTTGCTGCCAGGTATGAGCTCCTTAAGGAAAAGGACAAAAAAGGTGCAAAGTCACAGAGTTTTATGGCAAGATATAATATATTAAGCGATGTTTTTGCGCAGCTTGAGCTAAGGGGCCTCTCAGACGATGATCATATAACAGGCACAAATGAAGACGAGCGCAAGGCAAGGCTTTTACTTGTAGCTGTTTTTTAGGGCAAAAGCTGCTTCCTGTACTCAGGCATGGCGTGCTTCGTGGATTCTCATCAGTAACCCTGAGTTGCCGATGATATACTGATAACGACAATATATGGGCATAAGAGAAGACATAGAGATACTGGATGCAAAGATTGCAAGGCTTAAGGTGGAATACGAACAGTATTTCATGAGGGTGCTTAAGCGCGAACCTTTGCAGTTAAGGGAAGAGATCGACAGGCTCGTAATGCAGTACAGCAACCAGACCCTCACGAACACCTCACAGAAATTCAAATACAACTCTATCATTGCCAAATATAATTCATATAAGCAATACTGGACCAGGGTCTTAAGGTCTATCGATGAAGGCACTTATGTCCGCAAGGCCGAGGGCGGCACTGAGAATGCCTCAGCAAAAGAAATCCGGCAGACACAGCCAAAGATAGCCGAGATGCCGGCGAGGGCAAATAACGGCAGCAGTGACGAGCTTCAGGAGGTGTATAAAAAATATATTGAGGCAAGGAAGGAGTGCCATGAACCCACTGAGGGCATTTCTTTCGAAACCCTCGCCAAGACCATCAATGAGACGAAAAAGAAAGTAGAGAGCCTTTATAAGACCACTGATGTCGAATTAAAGGTATTTATCAAGGACGGCAAGGCCAAGCTTGCCATCACCCCAAAGAAAACGACTAAATCCGCTTAAAAAGATTTTCGCAAGCCTGTCTATATGGCTTTACCACCTCCAAAAATATTTTATAAATCTTTGTCCTAAACTCAATGTAAATGGAACATGACGGTAAGAAAGTTCTTTACAGAACTCTGTCCGGCAAGGAATCCTTTGAACTAACAGGTTTTTTCCTGAGGTAAGTACCTTTCACCTGTCGCTATGTGTTTACATTCTGAAATTCCTGAAAAGTTATTCTGAACAGGTTACTGGAAAAGCTCAATGAAATTAGGCTGAGTTGTGTTTGGCACGGGTGTTGCTACATAACTAGGCAACCGGTCGGTTTAAGTTAATAGTATTAGTCCGCTGCCTTGATTAGCGCTGAGGATAATATGGCAAGGGGTCATGTTTACTCAGACAGGAGGAATCCCTCTGCAGATAAGCACGGTCTTTCGGGGAAAGATATTTTCTCCTGCAATGTTACCTTAGGAAAATGAATAGTGCTATTCTGGTTCGGAAAAAAGCAGTCAAACCAAAAAACAACTTTAAGGAGGAGTTACCAATGAAAGCACTTTATACTGCATGTGCCGCCGTAGTATTATCAGCATTTCTTTCAGTCTCAGTCGCTTCAGCCCAGTCACATCAGCCGCCCCAGCACCCGACTCCAAAGCCTACTCACCAGGTTCCTGAGCCTGCCACAATCCTTCTTGTAGGCGCAGCACTTTCAGCCCTTGGCATCGCAAAGAGGGTAAAGAAATAAATATATTCAGGAATGGAAAAGACCTCAGCGCAAGTGCGCTGAGGTCTTTTGCTATTTCAGGTCAGAAGACGCTTTGCTTTAGCGCTCCGGAACTAAATTTGTATCTCAGAAGAGAGTGCAATAAAAAAGTTGTACCCTAAAAAGGCCGCAAAATAAAAAAGGGCAGGGTTTTTAGCCCTGCCCTTTTGTGTGTTAGATTTTACTTAGCCCCGTTTTTCCTTTACCCTGAGCTTTGCCTGAGCAAGCTCGTAAGCGTCAGAGGCTGACTGGTAGGCCGCGTCGTCTGTGGTAAGCCCTTTGAGGGCCTCCTCAGCCTTTGCAAGGTCCCTTCTGGCAGCTTCCGCGTCTATCTCATTTGCCATCTCAGCGCTGTCCACAAGTATTGTGGTCTTATCAGGAAGGACTTCAGCATAGCCTCTGCTGATTGCCAGCATCCCTGATTCAGAGCCCTTCTTGTAGCTTATCTCGCCCGGCTTAAGGATGGTGAGGAAAGGGGAGTGCCCCGCGAGCACGCCAAATTCGCCTTCCTGGCCTGTAGCGGTCATCTCTTCGACTTCCTGCGAGAGGAGCTTTCTGTACGGGGTTACTATTTCAAGCAAAAATGTGTCTGCCATTATGGATACCTTCTATATTAGAGTGATGCCCTGATCTTCTCGGCTTTTTCAAGAGCCTCTTCGATTGTGCCGACCATGTAGAAAGCCTGCTCAGGGATATCATCGTACATGCCTTCGGCGATGCTCTTGAAGCCCTTGATGGTCTCTTTCACGCCTACATACTTGCCTGACATGCCTGTGAACTGCTCGGCAACGAAGAACGGCTGTGAAAGGAACCTCTGGATCTTTCTTGCCCTTGCGACAACAAGCTTGTCCTCTTCTGAAAGCTCGTCCATACCGAGGATTGCGATGATGTCCTGAAGGTCCTTGTACTTCTGAAGTATTGCCTGTACCTGCCTTGCTACCGCGTAGTGCTCTTCTCCTACGACCTGCGGGTCGAGGATTCGTGATGTAGAGTCAAGCGGGTCGACCGCCGGATAGATACCAAGCTCGGAAATCGCCCTTGAAAGAACTGTTGTTGCGTCAAGATGGGCGAATGTCGTAGCAGGAGCGGGGTCTGTCAAGTCGTCAGCAGGGACATAGATGGCCTGAACTGATGTGATGGAGCCCTTTGTTGTAGAGGTGATCCTCTCCTGAAGGCCGCCGACATCGGTGCCGAGTGTAGGCTGGTATCCGACGGCTGAGGGGATACGGCCAAGAAGCGCCGAGACCTCTGAGTTTGCCTGTACGAACCTGAATATGTTGTCTATGAAAAGGAGAACGTCCTGGTTCTCTTCATCCCTGAAGTATTCCGCCATTGTGAGGGCTGTAAGGGCGACCCTTGCTCTGGCTCCCGGGGGCTCGTTCATCTGGCCGTAAACAAGGGCTGTCTTGTTGATAACGCCTGATTCCTTCATTTCTTCCCAAAGGTCGTTTCCTTCCCTTGTTCTTTCGCCGACTCCGCCGAAGACTGAGAAACCGCCGTGCTGCATGGCGACATTGTTGATAAGTTCCATGATGAGAACGGTTTTGCCGACGCCTGCGCCGCCGAACAGTCCGATCTTACCGCCCTTGAGGTACGGTGTAAGAAGGTCAACGACTTTAATGCCTGTTTCGAAAACATCTATTGTTGTTGACTGCTGGTCAAATGTAGGTGCTGCGCGATGGATGTTGTATGTCTTTTCCGCTTCTACCGGGCCCATTTCATCGACCGGCTCGCCGATGACATTGACGATGCGGCCAAGGACTGATTTTCCTACGGGCACCGCGATGCCTGCGCCTGTATCCCATGCCTCTGTGCCCCTTACGAGGCCTTCAGTTGTGTCCATGGCGATAACCCTAACGGTATTTTCGCCAAGGTGCTGTGCAACCTCTGTAACGAGGTTCCAGGGCTCTGAGCTGATGCTCGGGTTTGTAACCTTAACGGCGTTATATAAGGCCGGCAGACGCCCCGGAGGGAATTCAATATCCAGGACAGGTCCGATTACCTGTGTTATTTTGCCTATGTTCTTAGTAGACATTTTAAAAAGCCTCCTTGGTACGGTTGTCGGTTACCGTCGTTATTCTCGTTATCCTTTAAGCGCCTCTGAACCGCCGATGATCTCCATAAGTTCCTTGGTGATGGCGGCCTGACGGAGCCTGTTGTATGTAAGTGTAAGACCGCTTATCATCTGTGAAGCGTTCTTTGAAGCGGAGTCCATTGCTGTCATCCTTGAGCCGTGTTCGCTCGCTGATGATTCAAGAAGCGCCCTGAAAGCCTGTACCTCGACATACTTCGGAAGCAGGCTTGAAAGCACCGCGCCCTCGGTAGGCTCGAATATGAACTCTCCCTGGGTCTCTTCCTTCTCCGACTCTGTCTTGGGAGTGGAGATGGGAAGGAGCTTCTGGACTACAGCTGTCTGGGTAAGGGCTGATTTGAATTCGCTGTAGATGATATGGACCTCATCAAGCTCGCCGTTGAGGTAAGCGTTGATGACGTCATTGGCTATCTCAACAGCCATTGCGTAGCTGGGCCTTGCGTTTCCCACAGGCCTTGCTTTCATTATATTTACCGAACGCCTCTTGAAGTGCTCTGTGCCTCGCTTGCCAACAAGATAAAGGCTTACATTTGCGCCGGACTGCTCTCTTACGAACCTTTCGGCAAGTCTGATAAGGGAGGTGTTGAAACCGCCGCAAAGTCCTCTGTCAGAGGTGACGAATATGACCCCGATCTTATTTCCGCCGCTGTTTGCGAGCAACGGGTGGCTGTCTGAGGAGGTCTTTGAAGCAAGTGATGAGATAAGGCCGAGCATCTTTTCGGCATAAGGCCTTGCGGCCACTATTTCATCCTGCGCCCTTTTGAGCTTGGCGGCAGAGACCATTTTCATGGCCTTGGTGATCTGCCTTGTATTTTTTACGGATTTTATCCTGCGTTTTATATCTTTAAGGCTTGGCATTTTTCCAACCGGTTCCTTCCGCCTGTATTTGCGGTCCTTTCTGGGCAGACTTCATCTTGCCCGGACCAAAAGGCCTTACTTGCCCTCGGCTACGAACAAGCCCTTAAGCTCATCAAGGGCCTTATTGATCTTCGCCTTGAGGTCGCCGTCAATGGCTTTCTTTGTGCGAAGCTCATCGAGTGTGGCTGCGTGCCTTGATTCGAAGAACGCGTAAAGCTCTTCCTCGTATCTCTTGAGGGCAGACAGCGGGTATGCGTCAATAAAGCCGTTTGTGGCGGCATAGATGATAAGGACCTGCTTTTCGGTCGTAATAGGCTTGTACTGGCCCTGCTTGAGTATTTCGACAAGTCTCTGGCCTCTGTTGAGCTGCTTCTGTGTGGCAGGGTCAAGGTCGCTTCCGAACTGCGCGAAAGCGGCAAGTTCCCTGTACTGTGCAAGCTCGAGCTTAAGAGTACCGGCAACTGACTTCATTGCCTTGACCTGCGCGCTGCCGCCGACCCTGGAGACCGAAAGACCGACATTGATAGCGGGCCTTACGCCTGAGTAGAAGAGGTCTGTTTCGAGGAATATCTGTCCGTCCGTGATTGAGATGACATTTGTCGGAATATATGCTGAAACGTCGCCTGCCTGTGTCTCAATGATAGGCAGGGCTGTAAGGGAACCGCCGCCGAGCTTATCGCTGAGCTTCGCGGCCCTTTCAAGAAGTCTTGAATGGAGATAAAATACGTCTCCGGGATACGCCTCACGGCCCGGAGGCCTTCTGAGGAGAAGTGAAAGCTGCCTGTATGCTACCGCATGCTTTGAAAGATCGTCATAGATGATAAGGGCGTGCATCCCGTTGTCCCTGAAGTACTCGCCCATGGCACAGCCTGAGTACGGGGCGAGGAACTGAAGCGGGGCAGGGGCGCTTGCAGTAGCGGCAACAACGACTGTGTAGTCCATTGCGCCGAACTGGCGAAGCTTTTCAACTATCTGGGCAACTGTTGACTGCTTCTGTCCGATTGCTACATAGATGCAGAAAACATTCTGGCCTTTCTGGTTAATGATTGTGTCGATGGCAACGGCTGTCTTTCCTGTCTGACGGTCGCCGATAATAAGTTCCCTCTGGCCTCTTCCGATGGGTACCATGCCGTCAATGGCCTTAATGCCTGTCTGGAGGGGCTCTTTAACCGACTTTCTTGCTACGATACCGGGGGCTTTTATCTCGACCCTCTTGTATTCGGCGGCTTCGATGGGGCCTTTGTCGTCAATGGGCTGGCCAAGGGCGTTTACGACCCTTCCCATAAGGTTTTTTCCTACCGGTACTTCGACGATCTTGCCTGTCCTTTTTACTGTGTCGCCTTCTTTGATCGTATGGTCGGAGCCAAGAATGGCAACACCGACATTATCCTCTTCGAGGTTAAGTACCATTCCGTACAGATTGCCCGGGAACTCAAGAAGCTCGCCGGCCATTGCCTTTTCAAGGCCATATATCCTGGCGATACCGTCGCCTACAGAGATTACGGTGCCGACTTCCTGGATATCGATCTCTTTTTCAAAGCCTTTTATCTGATTCTTAATGAGTTGGCTTATTTCCTCTACCTTAATCATTTTAAACCACCCCTTCTAGTATTTTTTCTTTCATAAGGTTAAGCTGCGTTTTTAAGCTTCCGTCAAGGATGGTGTTGTCTATCCTTATGACAAGGCCGCCGAGGAGTCCGGCGTTGACCTGATGGCTGATGACAACCTCTTTGCCTGTTGCGGAGCTGATCTTCGTTTTTATCTCTTCAATAAGACTTGCCCCAAGTTCTGCGGGGGATTCTATCGTTGCCCTGACCCTGCCTGCGAGTTCGTCCTCGAGCCTTGAGTAAGCGTCAACGATATTCTCTAAAAGCCTGATACTTCTTGTCTCTACAAGTAAGTTGAGGAATTTGGCCACATGGGCGGAGAACTTGTTGGAAGCTGATATCTGCTCCATCAAGCCTCTGCGGGCCTCGATCTTGTACATCGGGTTTATAAGGGTCTTATAAAGCTCAGGGTGGCTTGAGAAAATGACAAGCGCGGTATTAAGCTCCTTGCCGTAATTCTCGTAAGCCTTTTCCTCGATACCTATCTCTATAAGGGCCTTTGCGAACCTTCTGGCTACGGTTGAACTTTTCATCAGTTAAGCCTCAAATTGTTAAGATATCCTTTTACGAGCTTCTCCTGATCCTCAGGTTTAAGCTCTTTTCTCAATATTTCCTCGGCCATGCCTACAGCTATCTCGGCCACTTCTCTGCGAATCTCAAGCCTTGCCTTTTTAATCTCCTGCTCTGCGGCAAGCTTGGCCTGCTCTTTTATCTTAAGTGAAGAGGCCTGCGCCTCCTGCATGATCCTCTGCTTCTCGGCTTCGCCTTCAAGCCTGAGCTCGTTCTGTATCTCAGCTATACGGCTCTCTAATACATTTAATTTTGCGTTATATTCCGAGGCCTTGCGGTCGGCAATGTCTTTTGCTTCCTTGGCCTGGTCGATTGCCTGCTTTATATCCGCACTCCTTTTATCAAGCAGCCCTTTTATGGCTTTTGTCCATACAAGGTAAACTCCTACAGCAAGTATCACGAAGTTGATTATCTTCCAAGTCGTACCGCTTCCGCCGTGTTCGCCGCCCTCCGGTGCTGCCCCTGCGATTGCGGGCAGAAGGGGGAGGATGAAGGCAAAGAGCATTACGATAACTTTTCTGTCAAGTATCTTCTCAGCGATATTCTGGGAGAGTGACTTTGATTCGACCTTAAGGCTTGAGAGCGCTGAGGCCTTGCTTGCCTCAAGCTCTTTTCTCATGGAGGCTATCTCGGCTGCGGCTTCTGTGCGGGCGGCCTCAAGTAAGGCCTTTTCCCTGTCAATGCCTTCCTGCCTTATCTTGCTCCTCTCCTCATTGCCTCTTACAGCGGCTTCCTTAAGCCTCTTTTCATAAGCGGCAACACCTTCCACAACTTCCTTTTCAAGCTCGGCGGCCTTTTTGATGGCGCCGCTGATCTTCTCTTCCCTTTCCTTTAAAATGCGAAGTACCGGGTTGTAGAGGAAACGGTTTAGGATTATAAGGAGAATGAAAAAGCCTATAATCTGAAATATTAGGGTCTGGTCAATTGCTATCATAATGTCATCCCTGAGGATTTTTATTTTAAATCAACAACTTATAAACTTGCAGCCTTTTTTATCTGAACAGTCCCGACAGCTTCCAGCCGTAATTTCACACCGGGCGGCTATGCGCCCCTGAGATACATATTCAGTTTTGGGGATTCTGTAGGCGGAGTTATACATACCTAAAACAGAGTATTGCTATCATACGGGGAACTTGATTGTCAAGGAATTATTTGCTGAAGAAGGGCCGCAAAAATGCGATTTTAAAAATTGCCTTATTTTAGAGGTGTTTTGGGAATAGGGGGTTTGCCGGAAATGTATTTGGAAAGAAGGCTGTGGAGGACTTAGAAAAAACAGGGCCGCATTCAAACGGCCCTGTTAAGGGGTGAGATTATCTGCCTTGGCCCGGGCTCGGCCCAAGGGGAACTCCCTTGCCTGCGCCGGGCCGCTGGCTTAGGTCAGTGCCCTGCCTTTGGAATATGCCTTTGTTCTGCTCTATATCGCTTCTTTCCTTACTGAGGTCTGTCCCGCCCTGCTGAGTCGGGCCCTTCCCGATGACAGTGTCATTGGTTATTGGGCCGGTGGGGCTGTTCGTGCGGCCAAGGCTTCCGTCTATTGTAGTATTGCCGAGACTGCCTGTTATTTCTTTGCCGGGAGTTGTTATTTCATTACCGAGTGTCCCTGTTGTAGCATTGCCGTTACCGAAAGCATCGCTGTCCAATGCGTCATTGCCTGTTCCGCGGCCCAGTGTATCATTGCCGAATGTGCCTGTAGCATTTGGCATCTCTCCTGTAGTTCCTGGAGTTGTTGTTATTGGGCCGGTTGTCCCGCCCGTTGCGCCGCCTGTACCGCCTCCGCCTGTCTGGGCAAAAACAGTGACGGATAAAAGAGAGGCCATCAATACGGCCCCTAAGACTTCGGGTATCTTCATAATAGCTCCTCCTTTTCGAGTAACTACTTCTGACTATACCAGAAGTTTTTCAGTTGTTCTTCCTGCGGGAGCTTGCCTTTTTAGCGGGGCATTATCCTGTAGCGCATCATCATATCCCTGTGCTGGAGCATGATTACATTTATGCGGCTGTCGAGGGTCTCAAGCCTCCTTTTCTGCTCAGGCGTGATGTTTGAGTCCTTCATCACGGAGATAAAATCCCTGACAACGCTCATGGTGTCTTCCATCAGGCGGCTGTTTTCGTTTATCATTGTCTCGGTCATGAAATCCCTCGGAGTAGCGGGGCCGGGTATCTGTCCGGGCTGGGCCGGCATCTGGACAGGGATTACCTCAGCCGCCATTAAAGGGGTTGAGATTAAGAAGGAGAAGGCAAGGGCAGTAAAGATTGCTGGTATTTTCATGTAAGCGCCTCCTGAAAATGGATTTCCTGCTTATTTGAATATACCAGAATTTTTTCGAGGTGAGGGGGCAGGGGATGCCTATCCCTGTTTTTTTAGTTCCCTTCCTTTCCAGATGGCATATATGGCAGGGAGCACCAGAAGCTCAAGGAGCCCTGAGGTGAACATGCCGCCTACCATCGGTGCCGCTATCTTTTTCATTACATCAGCCCCTGTGCCAATGCTCCACATGATTGGCAGCAAGCCCGCTATGATGGCTGTGACTGTCATGAGCTTTGGCCTTACCCTTAAAACGGTTCCGTCCATGATGGCTTCGTGGAGATCGTCCTTTGAGTTCATCCTGCCTTCGGCCTTTCTCGTATTATACGCCTGGTCAAGGTAGATGAGCATGACTATGCCCATCTCGGCATCAAGGCCCGCAAGGGCGATAAATCCTACAGCCACTCCGATACTTAAGTTGTATCCCAGGAGATACAATATCCACGCCGCGCCTATAAGGGAGAACGGGATTGCCAAAAGTATTATCAGGCACTCGGTAATGGATTTGAAGTTAAGATACAGGAGCAGGAAGATGATTGCGAGCGTAAGCGGGATAATAAGCTTAAGCTTCTCATAAGCCCTCTGCATGTATTCATACTGGCCGCTCCATGTTGCGTAGTAGCCTGTCGGGAACTTCACATTCTGCGCTACAGCCGCCTTTGCCTCATTTACATAGCTCCCCACATCCCTGCCCCTTACATCTACATATATCCATGTTGTGAGAAGGGCATTTTCTGTCCTGATTGTGGGCGGGCCCATCTTGACCCGTATATCGGCAACCTGCTGCAAAGGTATGTGCTGGCCTGTCATGGTCGGTATCAAAACACGCTCAAGCTTGACTACATCATCACGAAGCTCTCTTTTATACCTGACATTTACAGGATATCTTTCAAGGCCTTCAACCGTTGTGGTGACATTTTCTCCTCCGATTGCGGACATGATGACATCCTGAATGTCTTCTATCTTAAGCCCATACCTTGCGGCCTCTTCCCTTTTTATGTCTATATCGAGATAGTACCCTCCGATTATCCTCTCCGCATAGGCGCTCGCCGTACCGGGTATGTTCTTTACAGCAGCCTCCACATCAAGGGCGACCTTTTCAAGCTGTTCAAGGTCCTTTCCGAATACCTTTATTCCCACAGGCGTGCGTATGCCAGTTGAGAGCATGTCTATCCTTGCCTTGATGGGCATTGTCCATGCGTTGGTGACACCGGGCATCTCAAGGGCTCTATTTAGCTCATCGATGAGCTTGTCCGTTGTCATGCCGTCGCGCCATTGGTCGCGGGGCTTGAGATTTATTATGGTCTCAAACATCTCAAGTGGCGCCGGGTCCGTTGCGGTAAGCGCGCGCCCTGCCTTGCCGAATACGCTGTCTACCTCAGGGAAGTTCTTGATTATCTTATCCTGCGTCTGAAGTATCTCGGCGGTTTTGGTTACTGAGATTCCGGGCAGGGTTACCGGCATGTACATGAGAGTGCCTTCATCGAGGGCAGGCATGAACTCGCTTCCAAGCCTGCTTAACGGGAAGATTGAAATAACAAGCGCGGCAACCGCGATAAGGATGGTAGCTGTTTTGAACTTTAAAACCTTTTCTATCGCAGGCCTGTAGAGCCATATCAAAAACCTTGTAATCGGGTTTTTGTGCTCAGGCATGATTTTGCCCCTGATGAAAATGCCCATTAACACAGGCACAAGCGTAATGGAGAGGAATGCAGAGGCTGCCATCGCAAAGGTCTTTGTATATGCGAGCGGTTTAAAGAGCCTGCCCTCCTGGGCCTCAAGCGTAAATATGGGCATAAAGGAAACCGTGATAATAAGGAGCGAGAAGAACAGAGGCGGGCCTACTTCCTTTGCGGCGTTCGTGATTATATCCCAATGCCCCTTGATGCCCTCATCCCGTTCAAGGTGCTTGTGCGCGTTCTCAATCATGACGATTGCGCCGTCTATCATCGCGCCTATGGCGATAGCTATGCCGCCTAAGCTCATGATGTTGGCGTTAATGCCCATCTGGTACATTATGATAAAGGAAATTAAAATCGCTACAGGCAGCATTATTATTGCCACAAGCGCGCTTCTGAAGTGCAGGAGGAAGATTATGCAGACGAGCGAGACTACGATGGATTCCTCAACGAGCTTTTCCTTGAGAGTGTCTATTGCCCTGTGTATGAGGTCGCTTCTGTCATAGACAGGCCTTATCGTAATGCCGGGCGGCAGCCCTGCCTCAAGCTCTTTAAGTTTTGCCTTTACCCCGTCAATGACAGTCAAGGCGTTCTCGCCGAAGCGCATTACAACTATTCCGCCCACAGCCTCACCATCGCCGTTGAGTTCAGATAGGCCCCTTCTTTCATCCGGGCCAAATTCGACCCTTGCGACATCCCTTATTTTAATAGGGGTGCCTGTCCTGTCTACCCTGAGCACGATATTTTCAATGTCGTCAAGGCTCTTGATGTAGCCGAAGCCCCTGACCATGTACTCGCGCTCAGCCATCTCGATGACCCTGCCGCCGACATCCTTGTTGCTCATCTCTATTGATTTGACGATGTCGTTTATGGAGATGCCGTAGGTGAGAAGCCTGTTCGGGTCTATGTTGACCTGATACTGCTTTACAAAGCCGCCGATTGATGCGACCTCAGAGACCCCTGGAACCGTAGTAAGCTGATAACGGATATACCAGTCCTGTATTGAACGGAGCTCGGCTAAACTGTAGCCCTTTCCCTCTACCGTGTATTCGAATACCCAGCCCACGCCCGTGGCATCCGGGCCGAGCGAAGGCGTTACGCCTCTGGGTAGTTTGCCTGCGGCAAAGTTCAGGTACTCAAGCACTCTTGAACGGGCCCAGTACATGTCGGTGCCGTCCTCGAATATCACATAGACAAAAGAGGTGCCGAAAAATGAATAGCCCCTGACGACTTTTGCCTTGGGTACGGCAAGCATCGCTGTTGTAAGCGGGTAGGTTATCTGGTCTTCAACTACCTGAGGGGCCTGGCCGGGATAATCCGTATATATGATTACCTGGACATCCGAGAGGTCGGGTATGGCGTCAATAGGCGTCCTGTAAATGGCGAGTATGCCCCAGCCGATGGCAAAGGCAGTGAACAGGAGAATGATAAATTTATTCTGAACTGAAAGCTCGATAATTCTCTTTAACATCTGAAAGGTCCTGCCTTAATGCTTATGTTGTGAAGGCGGTGCGGGAGCCGGTGTTTCCTTTTTGGCTCCATCGTGCTGCATGCCGCTGATTGCGGTTTTAAGATTGCTTTCGGAATCAACGAGGAAGTTGGCTGATGTGACTACCCATTCGCCTTCGCTTACCCCTTGAAGTATCTGGAAGTAGTCCTCTCCCTTGGGGCCTGTCTTGACCTCTCTCGGTTCGAAAGTGCCGTCCCTGTTGTCTATTACCACAAGCTGCCTTGTGCCTGAATCGATAAGCGCGGAATCCGGGACTGCAATGGCATTCTTTGCGATATTCGCGGCTATTTCGACATTAAGGTACATTCCGAGCTTGAGCCTGTGGTCTTTGTTGGGCAGAGCGAACCGTACCTTCTCTGTCCTTACCTCTGTGCCTTCCTCAGGCGCGTACCTGATCGAACCAAGGTGGCTGTAGATATGCTCGATGGTCCCTTTATAAACTTCATTTGGAGAATAGGCAGGGGTTAATGTGGCGGACTGCCCTTCCCTTATATAAGGCATCTCGTATTCGTATATCTCGCCGTAAACCCATACGCTTGAATGGTCTATTATCTTAAAGAGCGTCTCGCCGGCCTCTATCTTCTGCCCTTCGACAACCATCTTCTCGGTTACGCTGCCGTAGCCCGGCGACCTGATGGCAAGCGTCCGCGTGGCTGTGCCTGTCTCTTTAAGCCTTTTTATCTGGTCTTCGGATATGTCCCAGTATTTAAGCCTCTGTTTTGACGCCTCTACAAGGCTCTGCGCGCCTTTCCTGACCTCAGGGTAGGGGCTCATCTTTACCTGTTCAAGTCCTTTTAACGCAAGCAGGTATTCTTCCTGAGCCGATATAAGCTCAGGGCTGTATATCTCAAGGAGCTTATCTCCCCTTGAGACCATCTGGTCTGTGCGGTTAACATAGAGCCTCTCCACCCACCCCGTTACCTTGGCGTTCATTATGAAGACCTTGTCCTCGACAGGCTCGACCCTTCCTACCGTTCTTATGATTCGGCTCAGGTTTTTTCTTTCAACGGGTGCGGATTTTATCCCTATCTTCTGGATCTTTTCCGGGCTTATCTTTACAAGGCCCGGAGTTTGGTCTTTCTCTGTTTCTGGCGCATCTTCCTCATATACAGGGATATAATCCATGCCCATTTCGTCTTTCATGGGCACAGGTGAGGTGACCTTCGGGTTCATGGGGTTACGGTAGAAGAGGATATTTTTTTCCTTCTCCGCCTTGCCCGCGAATGAGACCTGCTTTTGCTCCTTATGCATCCAGACATAGACCAGCGTGCCGCCTGCGGCAAGGCCTATCAGAAGGACCAATAGTATCAACATTATTTTTTTCATTTGATTAACTCTTTTATTTGTCTGAAAGCGAAGCGAGCCCGCCATCAGCTGATGTGGCCGAGATGTCAACTCCGACCGCGCGCTCAAGGGCGGCTACCCTCTTTCGATATTCAAGAAGCGTTCTCAGATAATCGATCCTTGTCTTTTTAAGCTCCCTTTCAGTATCGAGGAGCATTATGAAATCTATCCTGCCTGTCTGGTAATTCCTTACAGCCGATTCAAAGGAAAGCTCTACCTGAGGCATGAGGCTTGTCTCGTACAGAGAGCGCATCCTGTCAGAGGCGTCCACCTGCAAGGCAGCCCCTTTTACCTCAAAGGCCTTGTTGTTCTTCTCTGACGCAAGCCTTGATTTGAGGAAGAGGGCGTTTGCGGTTGCCTCCTGTGTTTGGCTGTTGTATTTACCCCTCCATATCGGGATATTTATCTGGAACATTAAATCGTAGCTGTCAAACCTGCCGTCCCTCTGTATGGGGGCCACTCCGACCATCAGGTCAGGGTAGTAGTTCTTCTTTGCAAGGTCGACAGAAAGTTCGTTGGCGTGCGCCTCTGCCTCCATCATCCTGATATCAGGGCTCTGCTTTACTGCGGACTCCACAAGCTCATCCGTATTGAAGCTGACCCTGTCTTTGGGCAGCTCTGCGGAGATACTGACCTGCGAGCCCTGAGGCCTGCTGATGAGGGATTTAAGCCTTGCCTCGGCTATCTCCTTTTCTGCGTTAAGGCTGATAAGCTCATTTCCAAGCATGGTAAGCTCTACATTTATTTTTATTACATCCTGCTGAGAGACCTGTCCTGTTGAGTACCTCAACTGCGCTATCTCGGACATATGCGTTAGTACATCTTTTATCTCTTCGGTCTTTCTTATTGCCTCATTCAGGTAGGCATATTCGTAGTACGCCTCCTTGACCATGCCTGAGACTTCAATCTCTTTGGCAGCAAGTTCGGAGTTTGCCTGGTGCGCTTCCTTAAGGGCTATCTTCTCCCGCAGGGACAATTTGCCGGGGAAGGGGAACATCTGGCTGACAGTATACCTTGTAAGCATGGCATTGCCCGGCCCAGTATTGAGCGGGCGAGTCCTGTCAAGGTCTTCCATCTCAACCTTTAAAGTGGGGTCGTCAAGATAACCTTCGGCCTTTGCCCTTGCCTGCCTTGCCCTGACTTTTTCCGAGAATGCCTTAAGCTCAGGGTTATTTGCCTTTGCCTCTTCGATGAGGGATTTTAGCGTCAGTGCCTCCTCTGAAAAAGCCGGAAGCGACGCAAGCGAGCTAAAGATAAGTATAAGAAGTATGGAAAATATTCCAATGATAGTCCGCATCAGGCAAAAGCTCCTCAGTTTTTATTTGATATCAACCGCGAAATTGAACGCGGCCTTTCTCTTTCCTGATTGAACGGATATGTCGAAACTATATCTGCCTTTCTCAGCCATGTCCAGAGTGTTCATGTAGGAGAAAACCTCTCCCATTTTCATTCCCATAAGCTCTTTTTGGACCTTTTTCCCTGACGGCGTCGCTATATCCGCCATTACCTTGGCGCCTTTTATCGGGTTGGTAACGCTCTTTGCCATGTCGTAGAGGTAGAGGTCGACCATGTTCTTTGAGGCATCTATTTTCAGTACTGCCTTGACCCCGTTAGAGGTCTTTATCATGCCTTCTGTCAGGCTTTGCGAACTCGCTGAGCCTGAGAAAACCGCCATCATCAAAAATATTGCCAGCGAACTTATAAGCGATTTCATTGTATTTCTCCTTTCTACTATTCGTAGAATCGATAGGCAAAAAATTTTTAATGTTTATGGGAGGTTTTGCAGTGCGTCCTGCAATCATCCCCGAGTTTGTTTATATGGGTTGAGCAATGCTCGGTTGAGCAGTCATTGGCCAATGAAGCGGCTGAGTGCAGAGGCAGTAAGATTGAAGTCATCAGAAGCCCGGCAATGAAAAGGCTGATTGTAATTGCCCTTAAGGCAGGCCGCTTGAATTTAAGCTCCCTTCCTTCGATAATCCTCCTGACCCTGCCTGATATGCTTCCCCCTTCGATATTGCCTGTGAATGAGGCAGGCGCAAACGATGCCCTGTTAAAAGAGGCTACTTTTACAAGCGCCTCTGCAAGGCTTACAGGCTCGCTGATGGCCGCGATTGCGGCGTCATCGGCCTCGCATTCCTTTTTAAGGAGCATGACCCCTACAAAGTGGCTGATAAGGGGCAGGTAAAAGAACGCGTCTCTCAGGAAATTAAAGAGAAAGAACCGTAAAGGGTCGTAATTCCTCTTATGATGAAGCTCGTGGGCAAAGACTGAAAGCAGCTCGCTTCTTTCAAGGCTCTTTATAAGCCCTGTTGAAATATAAATTCTGGGCTTGATGAGGCCGTGAGTAAATGCAGCCTTGCTTAAGTCGTCTTTTATAAGGACTACTGATGAGCCCTTGTCCATAAGGGGCATTGCCTTGATGATGCCGTGAGCCTTAAGCAGGCCCTTGATGTTTTTAAACGCCGCATAAAGAAGCCCTCCGGCAAGGGCGAAAATGCCGAGCCATACCAGTACGACCTTTAATATCGCGGTATATTCAAGGCACCTTACAAAAAGGCTCTGGCATAGGTTCATTACGCCGAAGGTGAGGTTGAAAAGCCCGGGCAGACCATAGGCAGCCCAGCCTAAAGCGGCTGAGGCAAGGGCGATTATGGTCAGGACAGGCACAAGGACAGGCATTATCCCCTCTTTCTTTCAATCTCTTTCTTTTTTGATTCTATCAGGGCGGTGAGCTTGTCAAGCTCCATGGGGTCGTTGTCAGCAAGCGCGTCAACAAAAGAGGCGCACGCCCCGCTTGCGGATATCTCAAAAATGCCTTTGAGTACCTCTTGAGAGACCTCTCTGGCAAATTCGTCTTTAGTATAGGCGGGCCTGAAAAGATAGACGCTCTCGCCTTTGACCTTCCTGACAATCCCTTTTTTGGCAAGCCTTTCAAGGACAGTAAGGACGGTTGTCAGGGCAATCTCCCTGTTCCTTTTTATCTCGGCAAATATCTCCTTGCCGCTGGCCTCCTGCTTAAGCCACAGCGCCTCAAGAATGTCCTGCTCAAGATGCCCGAGCACTTTGCCGTATCCGTCAGTAAATTTGATTACTTTATCCGTATTATCCACAAAAGCCTCCATCTAACCCTATAATATTCGACACTATGTAGAATGTCAAGCGGAATTTAGGAACCGGTAAAAGCCCAGGAGTTTTAATAGCTTGCTTAAGCCCTTGTTTTCCTGTAATATTGGAAAAAAATCGGACTGGCCTCCTCGGAGGGGGAATTGGGCTTTTTTATCACATTCGAAGGCATTGAGGGTTGCGGAAAGACCACTCAGGCCGAGCTTCTCAAAGGCTATCTGGAGAAAAAAGGGAAAGAGGTCCTTAAATTAAGGGAGCCCGGCGGTACAGCTCTTGGCGAGAAAGTAAGGGCAATACTGCTTAACTCGGAAGCGGAACCGATAGACCCATGGGCTGAGCTTTTTTTATATGAGGCATGCAGGGCCCAGATAGTCTCAAATGTCATAAGAAAAGCGCTTGATGCAGGTAAAATAGTTATCTGCGACAGGTTTACGGACTCAACAACCGCTTATCAGGGCTACGGCAGGGGGCTTGATGTAGGCTCCATTGCCTCTTTAAACGAAATGGCAGCAGGAGGCCTTAAGCCCGGCCTTACCATCCTTGTTGACTGCGACCCCGAAGTAGGGCTTAAAAGGGCCTGGTCAAGGATAGAAGTGACAAGCGGGGCAAAGGAAGATCGCTTTGAAAAAGAGGATATCATCTTCCATAAAAAGGTGAGGGAAGGCTTTCTAAAGATAGCCGCTCAGGAGCCACAGAGGGTAAGGGTGGTCAGGGGTGAGGCTGAAATACCTTCAATTCATAAGGAAATCTGTGATATTATAGAGAAAATGGGATTTTAGAGACTGATGTCTTTTTCAAATATATCCGGCCATACAAAAGAGATAAGCATACTGAGGAACTCTATCCTTGGTAACAGGCTTGCCCATTCGCTCCTTTTTGCGGGGCCTGAGGGCATAGGCAAAAGGCTTGTCGCCCTTGAAGTGGCAAAGGCGCTCAACTGTCACAGGGGCGGGTCTGATGCCTGCGGACAGTGTGCGGACTGCGAACAGATTGACGCGCAGACGCACCGGAATGTGATTCAGATATGGCCTATAAATAAGGACGATGAGCCTGACCCGAACGGGCTGATTAAAATAGAGCAGATAAGGGATATCCAGAACTCCATAAAGTTCAGGGTCGAGAGGGGCAGCAAGGTAGTCATCGTTAACGCGGCTGACAGGATGATGGCAGGGGCCGCAAATGCTTTTTTAAAGACGCTTGAGGAGCCTCCGGCAGGCTCCATTATTATTTTAATCTCCTCGCGCTCGGCAGACTTTTTGCCGACAATCCTTTCAAGATGCCAGAGGATAACCTTTCGCCCCCTGCCTGATGAAATCGTAAGCGGGTATCTGGTCGATAAAAGAGGGATTGCCCCCGAAGACGCGGCCTCTGTGGCGCGCCTCTCAGGAGGCAGCATTTCGCGCGCCATAAAATTCATGGATGAAGGCGCGAATGAGAAGAGGAGGGAGATACTCGAACGCCTGACAAGGCTCACCCCAAGGGATACTGACGATGTGCTTAAGTTTGCCGAAGAGCTGTCCAAAAGGGATGACCTTGATGAGGTGCTTGAGTTCTTAAAGAGCTGGATGAGGGATAGGCTTGTCTCAAATGAAGGGGCAGGCGAGCTTATAGTGAACAGCGATATGGGAAGCTACATGGGAAAGGGTTCAAGGGAGTTCAGACACCTTTGGGACTCTTTCATGATGATTGAGAATGCGAAGCGTGGTATTATGCCCCCGCGGTACGGCAATAAGCAGCTTGCGATGGAGACACTCCTTCTAAGGATTGTCGGATGCGGGATTTGAAGTTGGTTGCAGCATGAAAACAATGAGGTCCATATATGGTTAAGGTGGTAGGAGTCAGGTTCAAAAAGGCCTGTAAGGTTTATGATTTCGATAGCAACAATCTTGAATTGAGCCCCGGGGATTCAGTAATAGTCGAGGTGGAGAGAGGGCTTGGGCTTGGGATAGTAGCATACATCCCCAAAGAGGTGGACCCGGCGACGCTTACAAGGCCTCTTAAAAAAGTAGTGCGCAAGGCGGATCCGGTTGACCTTGAGAGGAACGGCTTTAATACCGAAAGGGAGAACGAGGCGTTCAGGATATGCAAGGATAAGATAGCGCATTACCATCTCCCCATGAAGCTTATAAGGGTCGAGTACCTTTTCGACTCAAGCAAGGCGATATTTTATTTCACATCAGAGACAAGGGTTGACTTCAGGGAACTGGTCAAAGACCTTGCGGCCGGGTTCCATACAAGGATAGAGATGCGTCAGATAGGCGTAAGGGATGAGGCAAAGATGATAGGCGGGCTCGGACCGTGCGGCAGGGAGCTTTGCTGCGCCGGTTTCCTCTCGGATTTTGAGCCTGTCACAATAAAGATGGCAAAAGAGCAGAACCTTGCGTTAAACCCTGTAAAGATCTCCGGCATCTGCGGAAGGCTCATGTGCTGCTTAAGCTATGAGCACGACATGTATCAGGGAGAGAAGCACGAGAGGAAGGACAGGGGAGATAAGGGCGACAGGGGCGGCGATAAAGATAAGGTTGAAAAGAGCAATAATAAGCACGAAGGCGGGTGCGGCGGAGGCTGCGGCGGGGGCGGCAAGCACGGAGGCGGCCACCACCACGGACATCATTCGCACGCAAGGAATAAGGGCCAGAATAGCAGCAGTAAGGATACTAACAATACTAATCAGGACAAGGAGAGCGCCCCGCAGGAAGGGGCTTAAGGGAGAATGCCTGATACTAAAAAGAATTTTTATGTAACTACCCCCATATATTATGTAAACGATGTGCCCCATATCGGACATGCCTATACGACAGTAGCGGCTGACACCATTGCCCGTTACAAGAGGCTTAAGGGGTGTAATGTATTTTTCCTTACGGGAACGGACGAGCACGGCCAGAAGATGGAGAAGGCCGCAGCAACCGCGGGTGTCCCTACAATCGACTTTGTCGATTCCGTAGTGCCGCGCTATAAAGAGCTTTGGGCAAAGCTCAATATCTCAAATGACGATTTTATCCGCACTACGCAGGAGAGGCACAAAAACGCCGTAACGCGCCTTTGGGAGACTGTTCAGGCAAAGGGTGATATTTTCCTTGGCGAGTACGAAGACTGGTACTGCGTGCCTTGCGAGAATTTTTTAACCGAGACGCAGCTTAAGGACGGAAAGTGCCCTGACTGCGGAAGGCCTGTTGAGAAGCTTAAGGAGCAGAGCTATTTCTTCAGGCTCTCAAAATACGGCGAGCCCCTTTTAAAGCATATCGAAGCAAATCCTGACTTCATAGAGCCGCAGGGCAAAAGGAACGAGATAGTAAGCTTTCTTAAAGAGGGACTGAGGGACTTAAGCGTAAGCAGGACTACATTTTCATGGGGCATACCCGTTCCGGGCGACCCGAAGCATGTCATGTATGTCTGGTTTGACGCGCTCACCAATTATCTGACCGCTACAGGCTACCCTGAGGGCAATAACGGGTTCTGGCCTGCTGATATACACATAATAGGAAAAGACATACTGAGATTCCACGCCATCTACTGGCCCGCGTTCCTCATGTCAGCCGGGCTGCCGCTTCCCAAGAAGGTATTTGCCCACGGCTGGTGGACTGTTGACGGCCAGAAGATGAGCAAATCAAAGGGCAATGTAGTTGACCCGAATCAGGTCGCAGACACCTATGGTGTTGACCAGTTCAGGTATTTCCTTTTGAGGGAAGTGCCCTTTGGAGTTGACGGTGATTTCTCATTGACCTCTCTTGTCGGCAGGATAAACAGCGAGCTTGCCAATGACTACGGAAACCTGTTGAGCAGGTCTGTCTCGATGATAGATAAGTACAGGGAAGGGATTGTGCCTGTGCCTGACGAGTCAAAGGACAGGGAAGAGCTTGAAGGCAGGGTGAAGTTCCTCTTCGGTGAGCTGCCTGAGCTTTATTCAAGCAGGATAGAGGGGCTGAACTTCTACGATGCGTTGTCAAAGGTCTGGGCAGTTATAAGAGAGCTTAACGCCTATGTCGACAAATCCGCGCCGTGGAAGGAAAAGGACGAGGCTACACTTTCCAATGTGCTCTACAATCTGGCTGAGGGCTTAAGGATACTTTCGATATATATATCCCCTGTAATGCCGCAGACCGCTGAGAAGACAAGGCAGACTTTAGGCCTTGATGGAAACATCGAAGGCGCATTTGACGAAGAGACCAGGTGGGGCGGGTTAAAGCCCGGCGTAAAGGTATTAAAGACAACGCCTCTGTTCCCAAGGATTCAGTAAGAAGTTTTATTTACAATAGGCCGTGCGCGTTTTAACGCAGGCGCGGTTTTTTTATTTTGACCGGAGTTTGGCAGCAATGGAAAAGACATATTTCATGGATACTCACGCCCACCTTGACGACCCGAGGTTTGACGGTGACAGGGCTGAGGTAATCCGCAGGGCAAAAGAAGCAGGGCTTAAGAATATTATTTCAGTGGGATGCTGGAATATGGAAAAAGGTTTCAAGCCCCTTCTGGAAGTGCTCTCTTATTATGATTTCATATACGCCGGCCTTGGGGTGCATCCGCATGACGCGAAAGATGTTGAGGATGATAAGCCCTTTGAAGAGATAAAAAAACTTGCGCTGCAGTCAACTGATGTGGCCCGCTCAAGGGTAGTCGCAATCGGCGAGACAGGGCTTGACTACTATTATGACAAGTCACCAAGAGAGACGCAGAAAGAGATTTTCAGAAAGCATATAAGGCTTGCAAGGGAGCTTACTCTTCCCCTCATCATCCATACAAGGGATGCCGAAGAAGATACCATTGAGGTGCTTAAATCCGAGGGAGTTGGGGAGGCCGGGGGCGTATTTCACTGCTTTTCAGGCTCAATGAGGCTTGCCGAAGAGGCATTGAAGCTCGGTTTCTATATCTCATTTAGCGGCGTTATAACATTCCCCAACGCAAAGGAACTCAGGGAAGTCGTAAAGCAAATGCCTGAGGATAAGATACTCATTGAGACAGACTGCCCGTATCTTGCGCCCGTACCTGAAAGGGGCAAGAGGAACGAGCCTGCATTTGTCATAAATACCGCAAAAGAAATAGCCAGGCTCAGAGGGCTTACGCTTGACGACATAGGCAGGATTACCACAAGGAACTCTCAGGAGCTTTTTGGCATTAATAAAGCCCCTGAAAAGGCGCAGATAGCCTACGCAATAAGGAACTCGCTTTACTTGAACCTTACGAACAGGTGCTCGAATTACTGCACATTCTGCGCTAAATTCGAGTCATATACCGTCAAAGGCCATTACCTTAAACTGAGTGAAGAACCTACTTTCGAGCAGGTGCTTGACGCTATCGGGCCTGAGCCGACCAAGTATGACGAGATAGTATTCTGCGGTTTCGGCGAGCCTCTCATAAGGCTTGACCTCGTTAAAAAAGTAGGCATGCACCTTAAGAGGATGGGATGCAAAATAAGGATAGATACTGACGGGCTTGCCAACCTTGTGCATGGAAGGAATGTGCTGCCTGAACTGGCATTCGCAGATACCATTTCAGTAAGCCTCAACGCTCCTGATTCAGAGACATACCAGAAGCTTATAAAAACCCCGTTCGGCGACAGGTCATATCCTGCGATACTCTACTTCCTCAGGGAAGCAAAGAAGCATATCCAAAAGGTAATGGCAAGCGTGGTGGCTGTGCCGGGCCTTGACATAGAGGCGTGCCGCAAGGTGGCCGAGGATGACATCGGGGTTGTTTTCAGGGTAAGGGAATATAATAAAGTCGGCTGACCGTATGCTATCAAGAAAAGAATACATACTCGCCATAATCCTGGTGCCCCTCTGGATAATCGGGGGAGCTTCGATATTTAAGGGCGAGCTTGCCGCAGTAAAGATAATACCCGCATTGTTCGGCATGAGCTCTGATGAGAGGGCCGGGCTTTCAGGCCCCTTGTACAACCTTACCCAGAGGCTGAACTCTGTAGTGCCTGCCACTGACAAGACCACAAAGATATATTTTTTCGTTCCGCCTGAACAAGGCAAGGAAGAGTATTATTCAGGCAAGATAAGCTATTATCTCTGCCCCCGTAATGTAACCATGATAAAACCCGGGGGAGAGTTTGATTTCAATACCATTAAAAAAGGCGATTATCTCTTAGTGTTCACCCCTGCCTCACTGATGAATTCGGGCTTTGAGTCAGACCTCTTAAGCATTATCAGTTCAAGCGCTCTGTATGAGTTTGCCGATGAAAAAGGCAGACAGGCTATCTACAGGGTCGAGAGGGATGGCTGATGGGTATCGCAGGCCTTATCTCCGCATTGTTCCTATTTTTCCTGTCGGGATTTCTCATAGTGAAGTTTATTGACAGGAGAGGCGAGCTTGGGCTTGGTGTGCTGCCAAGGCTTGGGGCAGCCTTTATGCTCGGCTTGGGCGCGGTCTCCCTGCAGATGTTTTTTTATTCCGTTATTTCTATTCGCTTCAGCCCCTTTGGCATTGCCTTGCCGTGGGTTGCTATTACAATAATCCTGTTTTTGACCCCGCTCGGAAAGGGCTCGCAGAAAACGGAAGCCCTGCCTTCTAAAAGTGGAATAGGGGCCTTTCAAATAGTCCTTACAGCCCTGATAGCCTTGCAGGTCATCTACGCTTTTATCTATACTTCTCTCATGCCTATAAACGGCTGGGATGCGTGGGCGATATGGTTCCTGAAAGCCAAGGCGTTCTTTGTTGATAAGGGAGTTGAGCAATTGTTCTTCGAAAATTACGGCAACTCCCATATTGATTATCCCCTGATGATACCTCTTTCAGCGGCATGGATTTATACAGCGGTTGGGAGTATAAATGAGTTTGCGGCAAAGGCGTTGTACCCGCTTCAGTACGCCTCCATGCTCCTTATCTTCTATTATGTTGTCTCAAGGCTTGCTGACAGGCAGTTCGCAATACTCTTTACCTTTTTACTTTCGCTAACGCCCATTGTCATGGTGCATGGCGCAGGCTTTCCCGTAAAGGTAAGCGTCCTTTATATGGGCGACTACACAGGGTATGCTGACCTGCCCCTTGCCATATACTTCCTTGGGGCAGCATCGTTTTTCTATCTTTATATGCTTGAAGGCAGGATGCCTTTCCTTATCCTTGCTACCCTTTTCTTTGCTGTGGGCGCATGGACAAAGAATGAAGGGCTGACATTTGCACTTCTCGGCGCAGTTGCCATGCTTGCCTTTATCATCTCGGAGAAAAAGCCTTTAGCAAAGCCGCTCATATTGATAACTGCGGTCTTAATCCTCTTTATAGCCCCGTGGTCAATCTATAAAGCGCATTACCATTACACAAGCGAATATGCGGGAAATCTGAGCTTACAGGTGCTTGCGTCAAACTTTAGCAGGCTCGGCACAATATTCAGCAGTTTTTTAAAATACATGTTTGCTGCGATTGGGCTCTATAATTTTACATGGTGGCTGTTTTTTGCTTCATTGGCTCTCAATGCCCGTTCCATCTTTACAAAGCCGATGATATTTGTAAATTTCCTGTTGTTCGCCCAGATAGGTATTTACATTTTTGTATATATGATATCGCCTTCTGACATAAACTGGCATATCGCCACATCAATTGATAGATTGCTCCTCCATATGGCCCCCCTTGCCATGCTGGTATCGGCGGCAAATATCAATATGTTCCTGAGGAACTTTTCCGGCAGCAAGGCGGCACAGGTGAGCCCGCAGTAGCAAAGGCATGCGAAACCCCCGATAATTCCACATCGTTTCTTTGACACTATCGTTCCTTAATGCTATCCTGAATAATAATTGGCAAATAAGGTTTTTTATTAAATTAGGCGTTTTATGCTGAACTTCGCTTTTTGAGCAGGACGCCGCGGCTGGGAGAAGATGGCTTTTAAATCAGGTTTCATATCCATAATAGGAAGGCCCAATGTAGGGAAATCAACTCTGCTGAATGCCTTTCTGGGCGAGAAGATATCAATAGTATCTGAGAAGCCTCAGACTACCAGGAATGTAATAAGGGGGGTTAAAAACCTTCCCGAGAGCCAGATAGTCTTTATCGATACGCCCGGCATACACAAGGGCAAGGGGCTCCTCAACGAGTTCATGGTAAAAGAGGCGCTTACAGCTATCCATGATGTTGACGGCATACTCTATCTGATAGAGGCTGACAAGCCCAGGTCAGATGATGACGCATTTATCATCAAAGGCTTAAAGACAGTAAAATGCCCTGTAATACTGGGTATAAACAAGGTCGATAAGGTCGATAAGAGGAATATACTTCCGATTATCGAAGAATATTCGAAGATGTTTCCTTTTAAGGAGATAATCCCGATATCGGCTCTCAACGGAGACGGGCTTGACCTGTTGTCAGAGAAGCTCTCGGGGCTCCTTCCCGAAGGGCCGAAGTACTTCCCTGATGACATAGTTACAGACCAGCCTGAGCGGTTCATAGCGGCTGAGATTGTCAGGGAGAAGATCTTCCGTTTCACAAAGGAGGAAGTGCCTTATTCGGTCGCCGTGGTCATAGACAAGTTCGAGGAGAAAAAAGACCTCATATCCATCTCGGCCACAATAAATGTTGAGAGAGATTCCCAGAAGGGTATTATCATAGGCAAGGGCGGAAGCATGCTTAAAAGAATAGGCACTGCCGCGAGGCAGGACCTTGAAAAGCTTCTTGGCTCAAGGGTATTCCTTGAGCTCTTCGTCCGTGTACAGAAGGAGTGGACAAAAAAGCCGGGCGCCTTAAAGGAGTTCGGCTACTGAGTCCTGTTAGAATAATCAGCAAATTAATTTAAAAATAAAAGTAAAAAGAAGGTAGCAGTAATAGATGAAGCCAATAGTAGCAATAGTAGGAAGGCCCAATGTCGGAAAATCAACTCTTTTCAACAAGCTTCTCGGCAGGAAAAAGGCCATAGTCGTTGACGAGCCCGGCGTTACAAGGGATTTGAATTACGCTGACATAGAGGAATTAGGAAGGCCGTTTACAATAATAGATACGGGCGGGTTTGAGGTAGAGACCCAAGACGCCATTCTAAAGCAGGTCAGGGACCAGACACGCCTTGCCATCGAGGACGCCGATGTAATTGTTTTCGTGATGGACGGCAGGGTGGGGCTGACTTCACAGGATATAGAGCTTGTAGAGATGCTCCGCAGGGTCAAAAAGCCGGTTATCTACGCGGCTAATAAGATGGATACCATAAGGCTTGACGCTGAGCTTGCGGATTTCTACGCGCTCGGTATAGAAGAGATAGTCCCGGTATCAGCCGAGCACGGCAGGGGCGTCAATGAGCTTATTGATAAGATCATCGAGCATTTGCCCGAGTGGAAGATCGAAGAAGTCGAAGAGGACAGGATAAAGATTGCGATAGTGGGCAGGCCCAATGTCGGCAAATCCTCGCTTCTAAATAGGATATTAGGCAAGCCCAGGGCCATTGTCAGCAATGTGGCAGGCACTACCAGAGACCCTGTTGATATGCCGTTTGAACATGATGACAGGAAGTACCTTTTCATAGATACAGCAGGCATCAGGAAAAAGAACAAGGTCAGCCTGACTGTTGAGACCTACTGCGTAATGGAGGCCATAAAGTCGATAGAGCGGTGCGATGTGGCCATACTGGTAGTCGACGCGCAGGAGGGCATAAAGTCGCAGGACGAAAAGATTGCCGGCCTCATCGAGGACAGGGGCAAGTGCTGTATAATCATTGTGAACAAATGGGATGCGGTCGAGAAGGACACGCATACGATAGAATATGTAAATGAGATGGTCAGAAGGAGGCTTCCGTTCATTCCCTTCGCGCCTGTGCTTCTTACCTCAGCCCTTACAGGCCAGAGGGTGCCAAAGGTGCTTGAGACCATAAATGAAGTAGTGGACAAAAGCAGGCAGAGGGTGTCTACCTCAAGCCTCAATAAGATGATAGAGGAGATGACTTCGCGCTACGGGCCGCCGGTTTACAGGGGAAGGGCAATCAAGTTTTATTACGCTACCCAGACCGGAGTGCTGCCCCCGACATTCGTCATATTCGCTAATTTCCCCGAGGGCGTGGCCGATAATTACAAACGCTACATGATAAACGGCCTAAGGGAACTGCTGGGGCTTGATAATGTCCCAATAAGGGTATACTACAGAAAAAGAGAATAATCCGAAGATGAAAAAAAGGCTTGCGATACTCTGGGACGGCGTAAAGTTATTCGATAAGAACAGCTGTTTTACAAGCGCCGCTGCAATCTCTTTTTACGCCTTTTTCTCGCTCATCCCCCTGATGATACTTATTACCGCGTCACTGGGGTTTATCCTTGGCACCCGGACAGGGATGCTTGACAGGGTGATAGGCATGGTCCAGAAGAGCATCCCGTATTTGGGGGACCTTGTGCTCGATGACCTCACTGACCTTGCCAGAAGATGGAGAAAGTTCGGCTGGGTGGGCCTGCTGTCCCTCATATCAAGCGCGGAGCTTGTGCTCGGGGCAATGTCTGACGCCTTAAGCGCAGTCTTTGATACTACAAACAGATTCAACTGGTTCAGGAGGAAGATACTTAATCTTTTGGGCCTTCTGCTCGTCATTTTGACAGCTTTTGTGTCGATTGCCATTACTGCCGCCTCGTTGCTATTTAAAAAGCTTCACTTCAAGGTCTTTGGTTTTGACCTTACCTATTTCATATTTGACAGTTTTGCCTTTAAATACATACTTCCGTTCCTGCTTGTAACTCTGATAGTGGCCCTTGGCTACAAGATAATATCGGGCCCTAACATGAATTTTGAGTACGCCTTTTACGGCAGCATACTTTTTACCGCCCTTTGGGAGTTGGCAAAAAACCTGTTCGCCTGGTATGTATCGAATTTCCCGAGCTATAATAAGTTTTACGGCTCGCTGGGGACCATTATGATACTTATGATTTGGATATTCTACTCGGCCAATATCTTCCTCTTCAGCGCCTCGGTAGCCAAGGCCGCTTATGACAGGAATGTAATGCCTGCCAAGGCATGAATAAAAATCAGCCTGACGGGTAAAAAAGATGATATTAATCATGGCGAAAGATGGGCTAAAGCCGTATTTTTGTGTAAGATTTTTATTGTAAATTCATTTAATCTATGACAGAATAAATTCTAATTATTAAGAGAATGAACTCCCCGCGGCAAGAGCCGGGGACTTGAGATGTAAGGAAAAAAATATATTCGCTCGTTGCTCCGTAGCCTGCTGCGGGCGATGCGCTCGCTATGCATTTTCACCTACCCCCACAGAGAGGATGTTAGATGAACCAATTATATAAGAACATAGCCATGTGGCTGATAATAATCGCCACTGTCGTGCTCATGTTTAATCTTATAAGCTACAAACAGCCTGCTTCTGAAAAAGTTTCCTTCAGCGACTTCATACAGCAGACAGAGACAGGCAATGTCTCCGAGGTAACGATTCAGGGCAATGACATAATCGGAAAATATAAGGACGGCAAACAGTTCAAGACTTATGCCCCCCAGTACCCTGACCTTGTCGGCAAGCTTCGCTCAAGCGGCGTAAAGATAGCGGCTGAACCGATGGTGGAGACCCCGTCATGGGGAACTATCTTCGTCTCCTGGTTCCCGATGATACTTCTGATCGGAGTATGGATATTTTTCATGCGCCAGATGCAGAGCGGCGGCGGCAAGGCAATGAGCTTTGGCAAATCAAGGGCAAAGCTTCTTACAGAAAACCAGCACAGGGTCACATTCAAGGATGTGGCAGGCATTGAAGAGGCAAAGGATGAGGTAGAAGAGATTATAGAGTTCCTCAAGGACCCGAAAAAGTTCACGAGGCTCGGAGGCCGCATCCCCAAGGGAGTCCTCCTGGTAGGCTCACCGGGAACAGGCAAGACCCTCCTTGCCAAGGCGATAGCAGGCGAGGCCGGAGTGCCGTTCTTTTCAATATCAGGCAGCGATTTTGTCGAGATGTTTGTCGGAGTCGGCGCATCCCGCGTAAGGGACCTTTTTGTGCAGGGCAAGAAAAACGCCCCATGCATTATCTTCATAGATGAGATAGACGCTGTAGGAAGGCACAGGGGCGCAGGCCTTGGCGGAGGCCATGACGAGAGGGAACAGACCCTCAACCAGCTTCTTGTCGAGATGGACGGCTTTGAGAGCAACGAAGGCGTTATCATCATTGCAGCAACAAACCGCCCTGATGTCCTTGACCCGGCCCTTTTAAGGCCCGGCAGGTTCGACAGGAATGTATTGGTGCCCAAGCCCGATATCAAGGGCAGGGAAGAGATATTAAAGGTGCACGCCTCAAAGTCGCCGCTTGCGGAAGATGTCAACCTTGAGGTGGTGGCAAGGGGTACGCCCGGTTTCTCAGGCGCGGACCTTTCAAACCTTGTCAATGAAGCTGCCCTCCTTGCGGCAAGAAGGGGCAAGGAAAGGCTTGAGAAGATAGAGTTCGACGACGCTAAAGACAAGCTCCTTATGGGAAGCGAGAGAAGGAGCATGATAATAAGCGACGCAGAGAAGAGGAATACCGCCTATCACGAGGCGGGGCATACTCTTGTGGCAAGGCTTATTCCCGGGACAGACCCCATACATAAGGTCTCTATCATCCCGAGGGGCATGGCGCTTGGCCTTACGCAGCAGCTTCCGATAGATGAGAGACACACATACAATAAAGAATATCTCCTTAACAACATCTCCGTTCTTATGGGCGGCAGGGCGGCTGAGGAAATAATACTCAAGCACATGACAACGGGCGCGGGCAATGACATTGAGCGCGCTACCGAGCTTGCCAGAAAGATGGTCTGCGAGTGGGGCATGAGCGAGAAGCTCGGTCCTTTGACATTCGGCAAGAAAGAAGAGCATATATTCCTCGGCAAGGAAATGAGCCAGAGGAGAGACTTCAGCGAAGATACCGCAATCGATATCGACAATGAGATCAAGGGCCTTGTGATGGATAATTACCACAGGGCAAGAAAGCTTCTTGAGTCCCATATCGGGGCCCTTCACAGGCTTGCGATAGCGCTTCTTGAAAAAGAGGTGCTTGATACAGTTGAGATTGACAAGCTCATCTTCACCGATGATGAGAGCGGCGGGCCTAAACCCACTGAGTCAACGCCCGAATCCCTTCAGCCTGAGGATGCCGCAAGACTTGGCGTTGTAGTAAAATAAAAAACAATCCTATACGAGCCGCGGCTTCCATGTGACATGGTTATGGAGGCTGCGGCCCGCTTTTTTAACCAATCCCTGCAGGTTTAAGCCTGCATAAACATATTTAAAAGCCGAACTGATTACGGCTTCAATCCCAGTATTCCGGCGGAGACCCTCTTGAGGTTACCTGTCAGATTTCTTGAAATAAAATCAATTGAAAAAGCTCGTTCCGAGATGGAACGGATAGGCGTAGACCCTGCCGGCATTGAAATAATGGCCCCCAAGCAGTTCCATTATAATTTCAAGGTTGAAGGGCTTAGCGCGGCGCAGGCCAATGTGGTCAAACAGGATATGCTCTCAATAGGGGGCGAGGCCGCAGTTGCCAGAGGTGCGGCATCCTGTACCATAAAAACAACCGATGCCATTATATCAGGCACTTTAAAGCAGTTTAACTCTCTCATCCAGAAGCTTCAGTACCAGTCTTTCGGCCTGCCCAAGGTGGCACGCTCTCTAAGCGAAGCCCTTGAGAATACTGTAAAGTCCCGCTTCAGCATCAAGACAGCAGGCAGGGAATGGATCATCGGCGAGAGAACCCTTGTAATGGGAGTATTAAATGTAACGCCTGATTCGTTTTCAGACGGCGGGCTTTTTTTGGACAGGGACAAGGCAGTTGAGCGCGCCCTTGAGATGGTCGAACAAGGCTCTGACTGGATAGACATCGGAGGCGAGTCCTCAAGGCCGGGCGCAGAGCCTGTTTCAGCCGAGGAAGAGATTAGAAGGGTAGTGCCTGTTATCGAACTGATAGCCAAAAAGGGCGTAACCGTCTCAATAGATACGACAAAGTCGAAGGTAGCAAGAGCCGCACTGGACGCAGGCGCGGAGATAGTAAACGATATAAGCGCGATGAGCATGGACAGCGATATGGCCTCAGTGTGCGCTGAGAGTAAATGCCCGGTCATCTTAATGCACATGAGGGGTACGCCAAAGACCATGCAATCAAATATCAAGTATAACGATTTGATTTCAGAGGTGTATGGTTATCTTTTATCAAGGATTGAATACGCCGAATCTTCTGGCATTGAGGCGAATAATATAATAATAGACCCCGGCCTTGGATTTGGAAAATCAAGGGAAGGGAATTTTGAGATAATTAAAAGCCTCTCTGAGTTCAAGTCGCTTGGAAAACCAATACTCATAGGGGCTTCAAGAAAATCATTCATAGGCAAAACCCTTGGCGCAGACCTTGACGCAAGGGTCACTGGTACTGTAGCGGCATCAGTCATCGCCATACAAAACGGCGCTGGCATAATCCGCGTCCATGATGTTGTTGAGGCCAGGCTGTCCGCTGACATGGCTGACGCCATACGCCGTAGCGGTCTGTAAAGGGAAGGCAAGCAGTGTTTGAGAGTATATTCAGGTTGAATAATCTGGTCACCGTGCTCGATATCCTTATCGTGGCTACCGTCCTTTATTGGTTCATGCTCATGTTCAAGGGAACAAGGGCCGAGAGGATGCTCTGGGGCCTTGCGGTGGTCATTATCGTTTATTTCGTATCGCAGAGGGCCGAGCTTTTAACGCTCCACTGGATACTCAGTAATTTTCTCGGCTCAATCGTTATTTTCATAATAGTAGTATTTCAGCAGGACATAAGAAAGGCGCTTGTGCATGTGGGCAAGCCCTTCAGCACCCGTGACATAATGGGCTCCAAAGGCGTTCTCGATGAAATAACAAAGGCAGTTGCCTATATGTCCAAGAACAGGACAGGGGCGCTCATTGCCATGGAGAGGGCGATAGAGTTAAACGAGTTCCTTGAGGTAGGGGTCAATGTTGACGCAAAGGTATCAAAGGAGCTGCTGCTGTCCATCTTTAATCCGACCTCTCCCATGCATGACGGAGCGGTTGTCATAAGGAGCGGCAGGGTATTCAAGGCAGGCTGCATACTGCCCCTTACTGATAAAGAGCTTACCAAGTCAATGGGCACGAGGCACAGGGCAGCCATAGGGCTTGCGGAAGAGAGCGATGCCGCGATAATAGTAGTATCGGAAGAGACCGGGGAAGTGACCCTTGTGGTAGAGGACGGGCTCTATGTAGGGCTTGAGCATGAGAGGCTTTTGACTCATCTTAAGGAGCTTTTCTCAGGCGAAAACGATTTGAAGAAGACTATTTTCCCCTGGAAGGTGGGGGCGTGAAGCGTGTATTATTGACCAATATAAGGCTAAAGCTTCTTTCCCTTGCATTTGCTTCTGCCTTATGGTTTTTTGTTGCCGGGCAGAGCAATACCGAGGTAGGCTTTATTGTGCCCATAAGCTTTAAAGGCGTGCCGAAAGAGATGATAATGACGAGTACGCCTCCGGGCGAGGTCGAAGTCCGGGTAATGGGGCCGAAGCTTTTTATAAATAACCTCTCGCCCTCGCAGATAATAGCCGAGCTTGACTTAAGTGACGGCAAAGAGGGTTTGAATACCTATAAGTTAAGCCCAAAGGACATTGTCACGCCTATGGGCGTTGAGGTATTGAGGTTACGGCCCAATTCAGTTGATGTGAAAATGGAACGCCTGATCAAGGTGAACCTGCCCATAAAGGTCAGGTTGAACGGCAGGCCTGAGAGCGGATTCAGGGTTTCCGGTATTTCGGTGATACCCAAGGCTGTGATAGCGACCGGCCTTAAAAAAGACATCAAAGACTTGAGTGAGATATACACCAGGCCTGTTGATGTTACAGGGCTCAGATATTCAACGACGATTTCAGCGCCTCTTGATGTGCAGGACTTTGAGTTCAGGTCCATAAGCACAGACAAGGCAGATGTAAGGATAATCATTAAAAAAGAGAGGTAAGTTTACATGGTCCGCAAAAAGAGGCTCTTCGGCACTGACGGGGTAAGAGGTGTCGCTAACATAGAACCGATGACTTCTGAGATGGCGTTGCAGCTTGGCAGGGCAATCGCCTATGTATTCAAGAAAGAGGCCCGCAGGCACAGGATTGTTATAGGAAAGGACACGAGGCTTTCCGGCTACATGCTTGAGAGCGCTATGATGGCAGGCATCTGCTCAATGGGCGTTGACGCCCTTATGGTAGGCCCTCTGCCCACACCCGGCATAGCGTTCATCACCTCATCCATGAGGGCGGACGCGGGGGTCGTTATCTCAGCCTCCCACAACCCTTATCAGGATAACGGCATAAAGTTCTTCTCAAGGAACGGGTACAAGCTCCCTGATGATATAGAGTTTCAGATAGAGGACTTCATATTCGAGAACCACGACCCGAGCCACAGGCCAACCGCAAGCGAAGTGGGAAAGGCTTACAGGGTCGATGACGCGATAGGCAGGTATGTTGTCTTTGCCAAGAACACATTCCCAAAGGAATACACGCTTGACGGCCTGAAGATAGCCCTTGACTGCGCCAACGGAGCCACTTATAAAGTCGCGCCCGCTGTTTTCTACGAGCTTGGCGCGGAGGTAATCCAGATCGGAGTGAAGCCCAATGGAGAGAACATCAACCTTGACTGCGGCGCGTTATACCCGGAGCATGTGAGCAAGGCTGTAAAGGAGACCGGCGCGGATATCGGGTTTGCCTTTGACGGCGACGGCGACCGCTGCATAATGGTCGATGAGAACGGCACTGTGCTTGACGGGGATTTCATCCTTGCCATAAACGCCCTTTCAATGCTCAAGGAAGGCACGCTCAATAAAAATACGCTTGTCTCTACCATCATGAGCAACTCAGGCCTTGAAGAGGCCATAGAGAGCGGCGGAGGCCGTGTTGTAAGGACTTCCGTAGGCGACAGGTATGTCGTTGAGGAGATGCTTAAGAACGGCTATAACCTTGGCGGAGAGCAGTCAGGCCATGTAATATTTTCAGACCATACCACAACAGGCGACGGTGTCATAACCGCGCTTCAGATACTTAAGACAATGGTAAAAGAGGGCAAGCCCCTCTCAGAGCTTTCAAAGGTGATGAGGAGCTATCCGCAGATACTTCTTAATATAAAAGTAAAAGAGAAGAAAGACCTCTCGACCCTGCCGACCGTGGTGAACGCGCTTAAGGCAATCGAAGAAAAGCTTAAGAACAGGGGCAGGGCGTTTATCCGTTATTCAGGCACAGAGCCCCTTGCAAGGATTACGATTGAAGGGCAGAAGGAAGATGAGATAACGATGATGGCAAATGAGCTTGCCGAGGTGCTTAAAAAAGAGATAGGCTGATTGATTAAAAAATAGAAAACACAGGAGTTGTTTCCGAGATGTCGAGACTTTCAGTTAATGTTGACCATGTTGCTACAGTAAGGCAGGCGCGGCTTGCCTCGGAACCTGACCCGGTCACGGCAGCCGCAATTGCAGAGCTTGCCGGGGCTGACGGGATTACAGTCCATCTCAGGGAAGACAGAAGGCACATACAGGACAGGGACTTATATATCCTTAGAAAGACGATAAAGACAAGGCTCAACCTTGAGATGGCCGCAACAAAAGAGATGTTTGACATAGCCCTTGAGGTCAAGCCTGATATGGTAACCATCGTGCCGGAAAAAAGGCAGGAGCTTACCACTGAGGGCGGCCTTGATGTAAAGACTAACCCTGACCCTCTCAAAAGGTATGTACAGGGCCTGAGGGACGCGGGGATTTCGGTAAATCTTTTTGTCGATCCTTCGCCTGACGCGGTCAAGGCATGCCACAGGATAGGCTCTGACGGGCTTGAGATACATACGGGCCGCTACGCCGAGGCCTTTCAGGATAATGTGAAAGAGGCGGAGCTTAAAAGGATATACGATGCCGCGGTCCTCTCAAAGAGGCTGGGGCTTAAGACTCATGCGGGCCACGGCCTTGATTATAATAATGTACAGAATGTCGCAGCCATGCAGGAGTTTGACGAATTTGCCATAGGCTACAGCATCATCTCAAGGAGCATCTACACGGGCATTGAAAATGCCGTGAGGGAGATGAAGAGGCTCATTGTGGCAAGCCGTTCTAAGTAAGAATGATATTCGGGGTAGGCATAGATATAGTGGATGTGCGCAGGTTCAAGTCTGCGATGGACAGGAAAGGCCTGTGCGAAAGGCTTTTTACCCCGTCTGAGCTTGAGTACTGCATGGGGCAGAGGAGCCCTGAGAAACATCTTGCGGCAAGATTCGCCTGCAAGATGAGCTTTTTCAAGGCAATGGGCAGGAGATTCAAATTCAGGGAAGTCGAAGTTAAGAGGGGCTCATCCGGAAGGCCTGAGATAACAGCCCCTGTCAGCGGATTTAAGTTCAATGTGACCATCACTCACGATAATGGTTTAAGCCTTGCCCATACAATTGTGGAGAAGGTAGATGAAATTAGCTGACGCGCGCACAATACAATCGATGGACAGGGCCGCCGTAGAGGATTACGGCATAAGCGGCCTGCAGCTCATGGAAAATGCCGGAAGAGGGCTTGCAGAGATAATAAAGCGCGAACTTTCCGGCATACAAAATCCGCAAGTGGCTATTCTTGCGGGAAAAGGCAATAACGGCGGGGACGGGTTTGTAGCGGCGCGGCACCTTAAAAATTCCGGCATAAGCGCTTATGTGCTGAGTCTTTCTAAAATGGAAGAGATAAAAGGGGATGCCGGTTCGAATGCCTCATCATGGCATAAGATGGGCGGAGAGATATTCCCGCTCAGTACGAAACAGGACTTAAAGAATTTTGAAAATGAACTGAGGGGTTCCGATATAATTGTAGACGCAATCTTCGGCACTGGGCTCAGCTCCAAAGTGCTCGGCATCCATGCCGAGGTTATAAACCACTTAAACAGCCTCAATAAAAAAGTCATCGCCGTTGATATACCCTCAGGCATTGATGCCACAACAGGCTCAGTGCTCGGTTGTGCAGTAAAGGCATATTTAACTGTTACCATGGCAATGCCTAAGCTCGGCCTTTATGTATACCCGGGCCGCTCTTACGCAGGCAGGGTCGAGACAGTCGATATAGGCATCCCTTCAAAGCTCCTTGATACCGACCTTAAGTGGAACCTTATTACGGAAGATGATTTAAGGAAGATATTAAAGCCCAGAGTGCCTGATTCACACAAGGGCCTCTACGGGCATCTCCTCGTGGTAGCAGGCTCTACAGGCATGACAGGGGCAGCCTACATGGCAGGGATTTCCGCGATGAGGGTCGGGGCAGGGCTTACTACCGTAGCTGTGCCGGAGAGCCTCAACCCGATAATGGAAGTAAAGACAACCGAGGTTATGACAAAGCCTCTGCCGGAGACGGAAAGCAGGACCGTTGGGCTTGTCTCCCTTGAAAAGGTAAAAGAGATAATGGAAGGCAAGGACGCCCTTGTCATAGGTCCGGGCGTGGGCAATTCCGAAGATATATACAACCTTATAAAAGCTGTCATAAAAGTAGTAAAGACGCCGCTTGTAATCGATGCGGACGGGCTTAATTCCATTGCAGGGCATCCTGAGATATTCAAGGACCTGGCTACAGAGGTAATCCTCACGCCACATCCCGGAGAGATGGCAAGGCTCCTTGATGTGAGGACTTCCGATGTGCAGGCGGACAGGGTAGGCTCAGCCACAAGGGTTGCAAAACAGACAGGGGCAACGGTCGTGCTCAAAGGCGCAGGCACCGTTATAGCAGACCCCAAGGGAAAGATATTTATAAATCCGACTGGAAACCCGGGGCTTGCAACAGGTGGCACAGGCGATATCCTTGCGGGAATGATAGGCGGGCTTCTGGCGCAGGGCTACTCCGCAATCGAGGCGTCCACTGCAGCAGCTTACATGCACGGCCTTGCCGGGGATGAATTAAAAAATGCGCAGGGCGGCGAGATAGGGATGATTGCCACAGACCTCCTTGCTTTTATTCCAAAGATCATAAATTCGTTTATATCTTCCCAATGAGCATGAAAGAATCCATAGAAGTCTATAAGACAGAGTCGCCTGAAGAGACCGAAGCCCTTGGGGAGCAGATATCAGAAGAGCTTTCCGAAGGCGATTGCGTCGGGCTCATAGGAGAGCTTGGCAGCGGCAAGACCCATTTCGTAAGGGGTTTGGCAAAGGGGCTCGGCTCAAAGGGCTTCATAAAAAGCCCGAGCTTTACCATTATAAATATCTATGACGGCGGCAGGGCGCCTCTTTTCCATATCGACCTCTACAGGATATCGAATATCGAAGAAATTTATGAGGCAGGGTTAGAAGAATATATTTACGGCAAGGGTATTTCTGTAATAGAATGGGCAGATAAGCTGCCGTCTTTGCTGAGGGAATGCACGATGATAGTCAGATTTTCCTACAGCGGCGAGACAGGGCGGACGATACATGTAGAGAGGCCTGCTTCCAATTAGAAAATCATTGCAAAGGGTTCCATATTCAAGTTAAAAAGGTCTGTGGGAGGGTTGGATAGATGAAAGAATACGGATTGGTCATTGTAGGGGCGGGGCCGGGCGGTTATGTAGCTGCTATCAGGGCTGCCCAGATGGGCGCAAAAGTTGCCGTTATCGAGAGAAAAAAGGTCGGCGGCACATGCCTTAACTGGGGCTGCATCCCTACAAAGGCTTTATATTATTCAGCAAAAACTCTTAAGAGCGCAAGGCACGCGGCTGACTTCGGCGTCAATGTCGGAGATATCAGCTTTGACCTCTCCAAGGCCATTGACAGGAAAGATGATGTTGTAAAAAAGCTTGTCGGCGGTGTCGAACAGCTCCTGAAGGGAAACGGGGTAGAGGTATTAAGAGGGGACGGCTACATAGAAGGGCCGGGGCGCGTCCGCCTGACAAAGGAAGATGGAACAGTAGAGGTCATCGCCGGAAAATCAATAATCATAGCAACAGGCTCAGAGCCTGCCATGATACCGGCATTCAATATAGATAAAAAGAATGTTCTGACGACAACCGAGATGCTTCAGTTGAGAAAAGTGCCTGAGAGCCTCCTTATTATCGGCGGCGGCGTCAACGGGTGCGAATTCGCAAATCTCTTCTCAAGCTTCGGAAGCAGTGTAGTTATAGTCGAGCTCCTTCCCACAATCCTTACTACCGAAGACAAGATGGTCTCTAAGGTCATTATGAAGAGCTTCAAGGAGAAGGGCGTTACCATACTTAATGAAGTATCTGTTGAGTCCGTCGTTTCCGAAGAGAACAGGGTAAAGACAACGCTTAAGGACGGCAGGGAGTTCATAACCGAAAAGGTAATGGTCTCAATCGGCAGGAGCCTTAATTCAACAGGCCTGGGGCTTGAGGAAGCTGGCATCAAGACAGAGAAGGGCAAGATTCTTGTAAATGAGAAGATGGAGACAAACATCCCCGGCATCTATGCCATAGGGGATGTAACCGGAAAGATGCTTCTCGCGCATGTGGCCTCGGTGCAGGGCATAATAGCCGCGCAGAACGCGCTCGGCAAGAACGCCTCAATGGACTATTCAGTCGTCCCGGCAGGCATCTTTACTGATCCTGAGATAGCAAGCGTAGGCATGAGGGAGAAAGACGCGCAGGAGAAGGGCATACCTGTAGCAGTCGGAAGGTTCCCCTATGCCGCAAGCGGCAAAGCCCTTGGCATGGGAGAGACCGAAGGGTTTGTTCAGATAATCACCGACCCCGGCACTGATAAGGTATTGGGCTGCTCAATAGTCGGCGCCCACGCTACAGACCTTATTGGCGAGGTAGCCCTTGCCATGAAAACAGGCGCGAAGGTAAAAGACATTACAGAGACGATTCACGCCCACCCCACGCTTCCTGAGATAGTAATGGAAGCGGCAGAGGATGTGCATGGTCTGGCAATCCATAAGATAGGAAGAAAAAGGTAGTACTTTAGTCCAAGTTTTCAAGTTTCGGAGGAGATGTATGGCTTTGATCGTTCAAAAGTACGGAGGCACTTCCGTTGGCAATATGGAGCGCATCAAAAATGTGGCAAAGAGGGTTGCCGCGGCTCATAATGCAGGCAATAATATTGTAGTAGTCCTCTCAGCCATGTCAGGCGAGACAAATAAGCTTGTCGGGTTTACAAATGAAGCGAGCGAGTTTCCCATAAGCAGGGAATACGATATGGTCATCTCTACAGGCGAGCAGGTGACAATCGGGCTCCTTGCCCTTGTGCTTAGAGAGATGGGGCTTAAGGCCAAGAGCTTCCTTGGCTCTCAGGTGCCTATTATCACCGACTCCCAGTTCGGCTCCGCAAGGATAGAGAGCATTGACGGGACAAGACTTCTGGAAGAGTTAAACAGCGGCGGTATCGCCGTAGTTGCCGGCTTTCAGGGTGTTGACCCGAACGGAAATATAACGACGCTTGGCAGAGGCGGGTCTGATACGACGGCTGTAGCTCTTGCCGCTGCTTTGAAGGCAGACCTCTGCGAGATATATACGGATGTTGAGGGAGTCTATACGACAGACCCCAATATCTGTCAGGACGCCAGAAAACTTGACAAAGTCTCCTATGACGAGATGCTTGAGATGGCGAGCCTTGGGGCAAAGGTGCTCCAGACAAGGTCTGTGGAGTTCGCGAAAAAATACGAAGTCCCTGTAATGGTAAGGTCTTCATTCAATGACGCGCAAGGGACATTGGTTTGCAAGGAGGATACAGAGATGGAGAAGGTCGTAGTTTCAGGTATCACATACAATAAAGGCGAGGCAAAGATTTCCGTCCTCAGGGTCCCTGACAGGCCGGGTATCGCCGCTAAGCTCTTCCGCCCGCTTACCGAAGCAGGCATAAATGTAGATATGATAGTCCAGAACATAAGCCATGACGCGCACACCGACCTTACCTTTACCGTAACCAATACGGATTTCAAGAGGGCCTTTAAGATCGTGCAGGACATCTCCGGCGAGATAGGCGCAAAGGATATCGTAGGCGATACGAACATCGCCAAGATTTCCATTGTCGGGGCAGGCATGAGAAGCCACGCAGGGGTAGCCTCAAAGATGTTCGATGTGCTCTCAGGCGAGGGCATCAACATCCAGATGATATCTACCTCAGAGATAAAGATTTCATGTGTGGTAGACGTAAAATATACCGAGCTTGCCGTAAGGGTATTGCATGAGGCATTCGGGCTTGGCAAACAGGAAGTAACAGAGGAGATGGTTTAAATCTCCTCTTTGGAAGAATAATAAAAGATGGTCAAACTTTACGATACTACATTAAGGGACGGCACGCAGGCCGAGGATATCTCATTTTCAGTTGAGGACAAGGTAAGGATAGCGCATCGGCTGGATGAGCTTGGAATCCATTACATTGAAGGCGGCTGGCCCGGCAGTAACCCGAGGGATATAGAATTTTTCAGGGAGATGCAGTCCCAGAAGCTCTCCAATGCCCATATTGTAAGCTTCGGCTCTACAAGAAGGGCAGGGATAAAGGCAAAGGACGACGCCAATATAAAGGCTCTCCTTGCCTCTAAATCGCCTGCCATAACGATATTCGGCAAGAGCTGGAACCTCCATGTGACAAAGGCGCTGAGGATCTCGCTTGAAGAGAACCTTGAGCTTATCTTTGATTCCATCAGCTATCTTAAAAAGAAGGTCGATAAGGTCTTCTATGATGCCGAGCATTTCTTTGACGGCTATAAGGCAGATCCCGCTTATGCCATGAAAACATTAAAGGCAGCGCAGGAGGCAGGGGCTGACTTCATCGTGCTTTGCGATACCAACGGCGGCACTCTCTCATTTGAGATACCTGAGATAATGAGGGATGTGAGAAAGCAGATATCCACTTCCCTTGGAATGCACATGCACAATGATTCAGAGGGCGCGGTAGCCAATACCCTTGTAGGCGTAAAAGAAGGCGCTACAATGGTGCAGGGCACCATCAACGGCTTTGGCGAGAGGTGCGGAAACGCCAATCTCTGCTCCATAATCCCTGCATTGAAAATAAAGATGGGGATTGACTGCATTACCGATGAGAGGCTCACAAGACTGCGTAATACCGCAAGGTTCATATATGAGTTGGCAAATCTGCCCAATTACAAACACCAGCCCTATGTAGGTGAGAGCGCGTTTGCGCACAAGGGCGGCATCCATGTGAGCGCGGTACTTAAAAGCCCGCTTACCTATGAGCATATCAGGCCGGAGCTTGTGGGAAACCACCAGAGGGTGCTTGTATCAGACCTCTCAGGCAGGTCTAATATACTCTATAAGGCCCAGGAGTACGGTGTAGATGTAAAGAGCAATTCGGAAGTTGTGCAGGATGTTTTGAAAGAGCTTAAGGCCCTTGAGCATCAGGGTTTTCAATACGAAGGCGCGGAGGCGTCATTTGAGCTTCTGATACAGAAGGCCTTGAAAAAGAAGCAGAGGTACTTCAAGCTCCTTGAGTTCAGGGTCATGGACGAGAAGAAGAAGGAAGATGAAGCTCCATTCTCAGAGGCTACGATAAAGCTTGAGGTCGGGGGTGTGGTAGAACACACTGCCGCAGAAGGCAACGGGCCGGTAAATGCCCTTGACGCCGCCTTAAGAAAGGCTCTTGAGAGGTTCTACCCTGCCATAAGCGAAGTAAAACTGCTGGATTTTAAGGTAAGGGTCCTGGCTGGCGTGCAGGGCACTGCCGCAAAGGTCAGGGTGCTTGTTGAGTCAGGCGACGGGAAGGACAAGTGGGGCACTGTCGGAGTATCTGACAATGTCATAGAGGCAAGCTGGCAGGCAATAGTTGACAGCCTTGAGTACAAGCTCTTTAAGGATGGAAGGGATAAAAAGAGAAAGAAGGCCAAATGAACCCTGAAAAAAGATACGGGGCATATCTGATACTAATCTTTATTTTCCTCGCTATCTTTTCCTTAAACTCATCCAAAGTATTTTCCTATTCAAATCAGGCAATTCCTCAAAATACAAACGAATTCAATCACACCAACGCAAACCCTGTCGGGGAGCCGGCAAATCCCGCCCTTAAGGCGGCAAGCTCTCCCTTTCCGGGTTTTCCCATCAACATAAATACCGCAAGCAAAGAAGAACTTATGATACTGCCCGGAATCGGGGAGAAGACCGCTGTCAGGATACTTGAAAAAAGGGCGGAAATCGGCTCTTTTACATCGGTTGACCAATTGACAGATGTTAAGTGGATTGGTAAAGTCAAAGTAGAAAAGCTCCGCGGTCTTGTCACGGCAGGAAAAGCTTCGTCCGTAAAAGGGAAGTAGTCCTTTACTCATCTGTTTCAGTTCTCAAATAATTCCGGATTCATTTTAAAAAGAAAAAATCCATAATTTCAAAATGTTAGACTCTTTTTGCGTGTCAGGAGGCGAGATGCCGGAGGATATCCTTGAGAAGCTGAGGGCCAAAGAGGAAGAGATGGAGGCCCTTATAAATGATGCCAGGAAAAAGGCGGCTATCATAAGGGAAGGGGCTGCCAAAACTGCAAAAGAGCTAAAAGCTGATAGAATTAGAGAGATTGAAGAAGAACTTAAGCGGATTTCCTCAATCGCTGAGGTGGAGATGCAAAAAGAAGTCGCACGCATAGAGGAACAGGCACAGAAAGATGTCGAGGATATCAGAAAAAAGGGCGCTGAGAGGAAAGACAAGGCTGTAAAAGAGGTAATAAAGGCTGTGCTTGAATCAATGGGAGCGCACAAGTGATAAAAAAGATGACAAAGGTCCAGATAATCGGGCCTAAAGGTTATCTGGATGAGTGCATAAAGGTCCTCCATTCCGCGGCGGTGGTGCATATAGAAACGCACCCGTCAGCTGAGAGCGAAGAGTTTATCTCAAGGCTTCCCATTGAAAAGGAAAAATTAAAGGAAAAAGAGCTTCTTGACAGGTCAGCCGAGAGGCTTAAGAACCTTCTGCTCCTGTTAAACCCTCCCAAGGCATACAGGACAATAAAGGTCGGAAGCGAGGATGTATACAGGTATCTTGAGACTTTAAAGCCTGTCGAGGAGAGCGTAATAAAATTGTCCGCAAGGAAAGACAGTCTCTCGGAAGAGCTTTCTACGGTAAGCAAATACGAAAGGCTCATCCGCGGAGTTGCCCCTATTGTATCAAGGCTTGGCGGCTTGAGGAACTTTGACATCGTAGGGCTTACAATAGAGAGGACCCGTGAGAATATCCCACAGCTCCTTGAAGCAGAGGTTGCAAAGATAACTGAGGGGAGCTATCAGGTCTATCAAAGGGATTTGGATGAGACTACTATCGGGATGGTTTTGACCTATCCCAAAAAATACGCGGGGCAGATAAGATACCTGCTTTCAGGCAGGTCCATTAATGAGATAAGGCTGCCTGATGAGTATGAGGAGATGCCTCTGCTTAATGCCCTTAGGCTGATGCAGAGGAAGAAAGAAGAGCTTCCTGGCCGTATTCAGGATGTTGAAAGGGAGCTTGACTGGACATCCGAGCAGTGGTACGGAACGATTGCAGGCGCCATGAGGGCTGTGGAAGACTCTGTAGATGAGATAGGCGTCATCAACTATGCCTCACATACCAAGTTCGCTTTTTTAATAGAGGGCTGGGTCCCCGCGGATGACTTTGAGCCATTGCGTCAGAGGTTTGAGAATCTCTTCGGGGACAGGATACTGCTCAGGCCCATAGAAGTGAAAGAGGCGGAAGAGGATGAAACCCCTGTCTATATCCGGAATCCCAGGTTGTTTAGGCCCTTTGAGGTTTTTTTGGCTGCCCTGCCCCCTCCGAAGTACGGTTCAGTTGACCCGACACCTTTTGTGGCAATATTCTTCCCCATATTCTTCGGCCTTATTGTCGGGGATATCGGTTACGGCGTTCTCATCTTTATCTTAAGCGTCTTTCTAAGGCACCGCTTCAAGTCGCAGGAGATGTTTAAAAATATCTTTACGGTGCTGATGATAAGCAGCATCTCCGCCATAATATTCGGCATTTTCTTTGGCGAGCTTTTCGGCGACCTCGGCACACGGCTCAAAATAATCCATCCGCTCCTTCTTCACAGGGAAGAGGCGTTGAAGACCCTTCTTATCATTACCCTTATCATAGGCATAGGCCATGTAGCGCTGGGGCTTCTGATAAGCGTATTCAGTAATCTTAAGCGCAAGAGGGGCAGAGAGGCGGCGGCAAAGATATCTTATCTCCTTGTAGTGGTCTCTTTCCTCGGAATACTTGGGATAAAATTCAACTATATCGCCTCATCTTTTTTAATCCCTGATGTTGCAGTCTTTATAATCTCTCTTATAACCCTCACTGTGCTTGAGGGTATCCTCGGGCCCATAGAATTCATTGAGGCGCTCGGCAATATTTTATCCTATGTCAGGCTCATGGCAATCGGTACGGCCTCTGTCATAATGGCCCTTGTGGCAAACAGGATGGGAAGCATGTCAGAGAGCCTTGTAGCCGCTATAATCATAGCCGGGCTTATACATACGCTCAACCTTTTTCTTAGCATCCTTAGTCCGTCCATTCAGTCCATGAGGCTTCATTATGTTGAATTTTTCAGCAAGTTCTATGAGGGCGGCGGCAGGAGGTATGTGCCGTTCCGCAAGAGATAAAAAGGCGTTGAAAAATCAAGGGTTCAGGAGGTTTTTATGGAAAAGGGATTGATAGCGATTGCCGCTGCGATTGCCATCGGCCTCTCTGCTTTGGCAACGGGCTGGGCACAGAGTAAGATAGGCTCCGCAGGTGTAGGCACCATCGCGGAGAAGCCCGAACTTACCGGTATAGTGATTATCCTTGTAGCCATCCCTGAGACAATGGTGCTTCTGGGGTTTGTCGTTGCCTATCTGATACTGAGCCAATGAGGATGGAATTATGCCACAGGACGCGCTTTTAAAGACATTTGAAGAAGATGCCATAACCCAGAGCAACTCTATCATCAACGATGCCGAAGAAGCGGTAAAGGAGATGATGAAGACAGCTGAAGAGGAGGCATTGGAATCAGGGGGAGAGAGGAAAAAAGAGCTTTCCATCTCCCTTGAGAGGAAGAGGGCCGCGGCCTTGAACGGCGCGCGCACGCATGCGGCAGGCGATAAGCTCAGGACAAGGCACGAGATATTGGAAGATACATTCAGGGAGGCTTTGGAGAGCCTTGCCGCGCTTCCAAAGCAGCAGTATTCAGAGATATTGAACGGACTTTATTTTGAGCTTAAAAGCGAATGGGAAAAAAATGAGGGGCTTGGCCGACCTGTTGTATTGTTAAACCCGGACGATGCGGCCTTGCTCAAGGATAAGGCGGCAAATATCAGGCCTGACAAGGAAGTAGCACTGGGCGTCATATTCACTTCAGAGGACGGCAGGGCCCGTTTTGAAAATACCCTGCCATCAAGGATAGGCAAGGCAAAGAGCGGCCTTGTCCCCGCTCTCAACAGATTATTATTCGGATAATTAAAACAATGGACCTGGGCTATTACAACGCAAGGATACGGGGGCTTAGGGGCAGGCTTTTGAAAGAGGCTGATTATGACGCCATGCTCAAGGCGGTTGACCTTGAAAGATATCTTGAAAGGCTTAAGTCTACGGCATACGGTCCATTTATCGAAACAGCCGGCGCGCGGTTTGTAAAGCCCTCGGAAGTCATCTCAGGGGCATTAAGGGCAAACCTTGCAGAGACCTTTGACTTCCTCTGGAAGATAGCGCCGAATGAGGCTAAGCCCCTTCTCAAGGCGATATTTTCCATCTGGGAGGTCTATGACATCAAGACGCTTATAAGGGGAGTAGCCAGAGGAGTGAAGAAAGACGATATCCTTGAGGCGCTTATCCCTGCGGGCGACCTTGACCAGGCGGCCCTGAATATACTCCTTGGCGCAAAAGATATTCAGGACCTTATCCAAATCCTCCATACTTTGGGAAGCCCTTACTCAAAACCTCTGAAGGCAGGGCTGCCGCAGTACGCAAGGACAGGCAATATCGTAGAGATGGAATTAAATCTCGACATCAATTCATTTAAATTCCTGCGCTCAAGGATCGAAGAAAATTATCTAAATGACAGGATAATACGGGAGTTCATAATACTTCGCATCGATATTGAGAACATACTTACGGTATTTAAGATAGCAGGTGAAAATTATTCAAAGGAAGGCGCGCAGAGCTTTTTCATTGAGGGCGGAGTTAGGTTAAGAAGGAGTGAATTTTTAACCTTCTCGGAGCTTAAGAACAGGGATGAGGTATTGAAGGCATTGAAAGAAAAAATACTTGATGTCGATATAAAAGAAATACTCCTGAGCTCAGACCCCGAAGATATCGCGCTAATCGAAGAGAGGCTTGAAAGTAGTGTAGAGAACAGGCTTGCAAGGCAGTCGCTTGTAGAGCCTTTGAGCATCGCGCTTGCGGCCTCATTCATTTTTATAAAGATAAGGGAGATAAAAAACTTAAGGCTAATTGCCAGGGGCAAGGCGTTCGGCATCCCTGATGATGAGCTTCGAAGGCTTATTATTTATCCCATCTGATATTGAGAGGGCATAATGCAGCTCCTTGTGATTACAGGGCATGATGAATCGCTCGGCTTCAGGTGCGCGGGAATCGAATGCAGGGAAGTGGGCGATGGCAGCGACATCTCAAACCTCCTGCTTACGCTTCAGGCAGAGGGCAAGTACGGCCTCATTGCCGTTGAAGACAGGTATTTGAGCAGAGTCTCTGAGAATGTAATGAGAAGGATGATAAAAAAGGGCCTGCCTATAATATTGCCCATCAATATTCCCCAGAAGTGGGGGGAGGTGGAAGTGGGCGAGTCCCCTGTAGTGAAGCTTATCCGAAGGGCAATTGGATACCAGATAAAGATAAAGAGATAAAAAACATGGCAGAGATAAGAGGGAAGATATTCGGGATAGCCGGCCCGACCGTTATCGCAACAGGCATGACAGGTGCGAAGATGAATACTGTCTGCCTTGTGGGTAATGACGGTCTGCTTGGCGAGATAATCCGCATAAGGGGAGACAGGGCAACTCTTCAGGTCTATGAGGAGACAGGCGGACTTACCGCAGGAGAGGATGTAGTGACTTACGGAAAACCTCTCAATGTAGTATTGGGGCCGGGGCTGCTTACAAATATCTATGACGGAATCCAGAGGCCCCTGTACCAGATACGGGCAACAGGCACTGACTTCATGGAGAGAGGGATAAAGGTTGCTACCCTTGACATGGAAAAGGTCTGGCAGTTCAGTCCCCTGAAAAAGAAAGGCGATGAAGTCGAGCCCGGCACGATCCTTGGCACAGTGCCTGAGACAGAGCGAATCACTCATAAGGTAATGGTGCCTCCGGGCATAAGGGGAAAGATAAAAGATATAAAAAGCAGTACCGCGTCAGGCAAAGAACCGCTGTGCGTTCTTGAGGACGGCACAGAGATCGGCCTGTATCAGGAGTGGCCTGTAAGACGCTCCCGCCCGTTTAAAGAGAAACTTCCGCCTGAAACACCGTTCATCACAGGGCAGAGGGTATTTGATACATTACTGCCCGTTGCCGAGGGAGGCACAGCAATTGTGCCGGGCGGTTTCGGCACAGGCAAAACAGTCGTGGAGCAGACAATAGCGAAGTTCAGCAGGAGCGATATAGTCATCTATGTCGGGTGCGGAGAACGCGGCAACGAGATGACAGACATGCTTACCGAGTTCCCGAAATTGAAAGACCCTGACACTGGATTGCCGCTGAATTTGAGAACTGTGATAATCGTCAATACATCGAATATGCCTGTTGCCGCAAGGGAGGCTTCCATCTTTACGGGGGTGACAATCGCGGAATACTTCAGGGACATGGGCTACAGGGTATCGCTTTTGGCAGACTCCATCTCAAGGTGGGCGGAGGCGTTAAGAGAGATTTCATCAAGGCTTGAGGAGATGCCCGGCGAGGAAGGCTTTCCGCCTTATCTGGCTACTTCCCTTGGAAGCTTTTACGAGAGGTCAGGCAAGGTCAGATGCCTTGGAGATGACGGGCGCATAGGCTCAATTACCATCATAAGCGCGGTATCTCCTCCGGGCGGCGATTTTTCTGAGCCTGTCACTCAGTCGGCCTTGAGGTTTGCTGGCGCGTTATGGGCGCTTGACCCTGACCTTGCGTACAGAAGGCATTTCCCTGCAGTCAACTGGCAGACAAGCTTCAGCCTTTATTACTCTGAGCTTGCGGACTGGTTTGACAGGGAAGTATCGCCTGAGATGATAAAGTTTCGGACAAGGCTCTTTAAGCTCCTGCAGAGGCAAAATGAGCTCAAGGAGATAATCCAGATAATAGGCATTGAGGCATTGCAGGAAGGCGACAGGCTAACCCTCGAGGTGGCAAACATGGCGAGGGAGGTCTTTTTAAAACAGAGCGCGTACAGCGAGACTGACGCGTTTAACTCTTATGAGAAACAGTTCCGTATGCTTAATGTCATCTTCGCATTCCTCGATAACGCTGAGGCGGCTTTGAAAAGGGGGGTATATATTGAGACCCTTATCGACAGCCCTTTAAGGACAGAGGTTTTGAAGTTGCAGAATTACACAAACGAAGGTTTCGCGCCGAGGGCTGAAGAGCTTATCGAAAAGATAGAGGGCGAGTTTGGCACGATTGAGGAAAAATAATGGACCTGATAACAAAACAGTATAAGACCATTAACGCGATAACCGGGCCGCTGGTGCTTGCCGAAAATCTTATCGGCGCCAAGCTCGGGGAGATGTGCGTGGTCGAGCTTACGACCGGAGAGAAGAGGAACGGCCAGATACTTTCGATTGAAGGGGACAAGGCCGTAATACAGGTGCTTGAAGGCACTTCGGCAATTGACAGCAAGACCAGCATTGTAGCGCCCCTTGGGCAGACCGCAAGGGTCGGAATATCCATGGATATGTTCGGCAGGATATTTAACGGGTTCGGCAAGCCCATTGACGGGCTGCCTGAGATAATCCCTGAAAAATACATGGAGATTACGGGGCTTCCCATGAACCCTGCGGCAAGGGAAAAGCCTGATTTCTTTATCCAGACGGGCATATCGGCAATCGACGGGCTCAATACGCTTGTGAGGGGGCAGAAGCTTCCGATATTCTCAGGCGCTGGCCTGCCTGCAAATGAGCTTGCCATACAGATTGTAAGGCAGGCAAAGGTCTCGGAAGCCGCTGATTTCGCGGTTATACTCGGCGCAATGGGTATTACTTCAAGGGAGGCGTTCTTCTTCAGGAAGTCCCTGCTTGAGATAGGCACCCTTGAGAGGACGGTTGCCTTTATCAATCAGGCAAGCGACCCGACAATCGAAAGGCTTTTCACTCCCAGAATAGCTCTTACTACTGCCGAGTACCTTGCGTTTGAAAAGGGTTATCATGTAATGGTCGTATTGACGGACATGACCGCCTACTGCGAGGCATTGAGGGAGATAGGCATAGCAAGGGAAGAGATACCCGGAAGGAGGAGCTATCCGGGCTATATGTACACAGACCTTGCTACACTTTATGAAAGGGCAGGCAGGCTTGAAGGCCGTAAAGGCTCGATCACACTGATGCCGATTTTGACAATGCCCGATGACGACATCACGCACCCTATTCCCGACCTTACGGGATATATCACAGAGGGCCAGATTGTCCTTGGAAGGGGGCTTCACAGGAAAGGCATCTATCCTCCGATTGATGTCATGCCGTGCTTATCGAGGCTCATGAACCTGGGGATTGGCAAAGGCAAGACAAGGGAAGGCCACAGGGCGCTTGCCGACCAGCTATACTCCGCCTACGCAAGGGGTATTGATGTGAGGAGGCTTGTGGCCATTGTGGGGGAGGAAGGATTGACCGAGCTTGACCGTAAATATCTCCATTTTGCCGAGGAGTTTGAGAGAAGGTTTATCGGACAGGGCAATATCGAAAGGACGATTGATGAGACGCTTGACCTTGGGTTGTCCCTTTTAAGCATACTGCCTGAGAGGGAGACCATAGGCTTAAGGGCAAAGAAGGGCTAAATGGAAAAGACACCTCCTACACGGCAACAGCTGCTTGCATTAAGGGCGCAGGCAGAGGTAATCAAAAAGGGCCTTGAACTCCTTAAGAGCAAAAGGGAGGCCCTTATGAAGGAGTTCTTTAACATCGTCGAGGAATCCCTTGAACTGAGGTCAAGGCTTACCGAGCTTCTGAACAGGGCGCAGAGGGACCTGGAGAGGGCGCGGGCCTTGAACGGCTTTGAGGTAGAGTCTTTCGCCCACGGAGCAAAGAGGGATATAAGCCTCAATATCAGGGTGCATAATGTCTGGGGCGTGTCAGTGCCTGACATAGAGGAGATAACGCTTACAAGGTCTTTGGACGCAAGGGATATCTCTCCCATCGGAGTCAGGGCAGAGGTCTTTGATACCGCAAAGCAGTTTGAGTCAGCCTCTGACCTTATAGTAAAGATTGCCTCAAAGGAGATAAGGCTCTCCAGGGTAGGCGAGGTGATAAGGTCGGATACGAGGAAGATAAACGCAATCTCAGAGGTAATGCTGCCCTCCCTCGATAAGCGCATAAGGGTAATAGAGCGCATGCTTGAGGAGAGGGAGAGGGAGGAGATATTCAGGCTAAAGAGGTTTAAGGCGCACAAAGAGGCGCTTGAAACTGTTTAAGTAAAAAACAATGAACTCAGCCGGCTAAGCCTATCTTGAATTATAAAAACCCATCCATTGCGCCCCAGTAATTCCCCCAGAAAATTAGGTAGAAAATATCTCTCTTGTATTATATTATAACCTTCTGGTATAAATAACCTTTTCCATTCCAAATAGAACATTCAGGGGTTCGTAAAAGTGATTGAACGCTATTCAAGAAAAGAAATGGCCCGCATATGGGAGCCTGAGAACAGGTTTAAGAAGTGGCTGGATGTTGAGATTTGCGCCTGCGAGGCGTGGAACAAGCTGGGTAAGATTCCTAAAAAGTCCCTTGATACCATAAAAAAGAAGGCGAACTTCGATATCGCACGCATTGATGAGATCGAAAGGACGGTTAAGCACGATGTAATCGCCTTTTTAACATCTGTTGCCGAATATGTGGGGCCTGATTCACGCTATATCCATATGGGGCTCACATCTTCCGATATCCTCGATACTTCTTTCGCGCTCCTTTTAAAGGAGTCGGCTGAACTGATAATAGAAGACATCAAAGGGCTTCTTGTAGTATTGAAGAAAAAGGCCCTTGACCATAAAAATACCGTAATGATGGGCCGCTCTCACGGCATACACGCCGAGCCTACTACTTTCGGGCTTAAGATGGCGCTCTGGTATGACGAGATGCAGAGAAACCTTGAGAGGATGGAGAGGGCCAAAGAGGTCATCTCTTACGGCAAGCTTTCAGGTGCTGTCGGCACTTTCTCAAGCATCGACCCGAAGGTCGAGGCGTATGTGCTTAAAAAGCTCGGCCTCAAGCCTGAATCCGTTGCCACACAGATAGTCCACAGAGACAGGCACGCCGAATTCTTCAGTACGCTTGCGATAACAGCGACTTCGATAGAGAAGTTCGCAGTTGAGATAAGGCACCTTCAGAGGACAGAGGTGCTGGAGGCTGAAGAGCCGTTCACAAAAGGGCAGAAGGGGTCTTCCGCGATGCCGCACAAGAGAAACCCCATTTTATCCGAGAACCTTACAGGCCTTGCAAGGCTTATAAGGGGTTATTCGGTAAGCGCGATGGAAAATATTCCGCTGTGGCATGAGCGTGATATAAGCCATTCATCCGTTGAGAGGGTTATCGGGCCTGATGCCACGATACTCATGGATTTCATGCTCGCAAGAACGACAAACCTCATACGCGACCTTGTTGTATATCCCGAGAACATGAAGACGAACATGGATAAGCTTAAAGGCGTGGTATTTTCCCAGAAGGTGCTTCTAAAACTTATTGAGAAAGGCACTACAAGGGAGGATGCTTACGCCCTTGTGCAGAGAAATGCCATGAAGGTATGGGAGGGGCTCGGGGATTTCAAGTCCAATGTGCTTGGTGACGAAGATGTGATGAAGTTTCTCACGCCCAAGGATGTTGAGAGCTGTTTTGATGTAAAGCCCTATATTAAAAATGTCGATTATATATTCAAAAGGACATTCGCAAAGAAATAATTTCCTGAACATTCGGAGGATTGGATTATATGCAGAAGATAGAAAAGCTTTATGAGGGAAAGGCAAAATCCCTTTATTCAACGGAAAACCCGGACCTGCTCATACAGTACTTCAAGGATGAGGCAACAGCCTTTGACGGCAAGAAAAAAGGGATAATCGAGCAGAAAGGCGTACTCAATAATAAAATTTCATCAAGGATATTCAAGTATCTTGAAGAAAGGGGAGTAAAGACCCATTTCGTAGAGATGCTCAGCGACAGGGAGATGCTTGTAAAAAAGCTCAGGATAATCCCCATCGAGGTAGTTGTAAGGAATATCGCCGCAGGCAGCCTTTCAAAGAGGATGGGTGTAGAGGAAGGCGGGCGTCTTAAAGAAACAATAATCGAGTTTTATTATAAGAGCGACCCGCTCGGAGACCCGATGATAAATGAATACCACATAAAGGTATTCGGCCTGGCTGAGAAAGAGGAACTGGCCCAGATGGAGGCCTCAGCCCTTAAGATAAATAAAATCCTTTCGGAATTTTTTGATGAAAGGGGTATAATACTGGTTGATTTCAAGCTTGAGTTCGGCAATCACAAGGGGGAGATACTCCTTGGCGACGAGATAACACCTGACGGGTGCAGGCTCTGGGACAAAGAGACAAAAGAGAAGATGGACAAAGACAGGTTCAGGCGCGACCTCGGCAAAGTCGAAGAGGCTTATCAGGAAGTATTAAAGAAGGTGATGGAGTAACCGATGAAGGCAAAAGTTTATGTAACCTTGAAAAAGGGCGTTTTGGACCCGCAGGGCAAGGCAGTAATGGGCGCGCTTCAGTCCATGGACTTCAGCGAGGTCAATGATGTAAGGATAGGCAAGTTCATGGAACTTGAGATAAACGCCTCATCAAAAGAGGCTGAAGAGGCCCGCATAAAAGAGATGTGCGAGAAGCTCCTTGCAAATACCGTAATAGAGAATTACAGAATAGAAATAGAATAAGGCTACTGCCTTTAAAAGAGGGTTTTCAGTGAAGTTTGGAATAATAGTTTTTCCGGGTTCGAATTGTGACCACGACTGCTACCATGTGGTAAAGCATGTCTTTAATCAGGAAGCGGAATATGTATGGCACAAGGAGACGGAACTGAAAGGTTTTGACTGCGTAATACTGCCTGGAGGCTTCTCATACGGGGATTACCTGAGGACAGGCGCTATTGCCCGTTTCTCACCCGTAATGAACGAGATAGTAGGCTTTGCCAAAAAGGGCGGGCTTGTGCTCGGCATTTGTAACGGCTTCCAGATACTTACGGAGGCCGGGCTGCTGCCCGGGGTACTGATGAGGAATAAAAACCTTAAGTTCATATGTAAAAATGTCGATCTTAAGGTTGAGAACAACTCATCTCCTTTTACGGGCGCATACTCAAAAGGGCAGGTTGTAAGCATCCCGATAGCGCACGCTGATGGCAATTACTTCGCGGATAGCGACACTATCAAAAAGCTTGAGGACACAAACAGGATAGCTTTCAGGTATTCAACTCCTGAAGGGGCAATAACGGATGAAGTAAACCCTAATGGGTCTTTATCCAACATTGCAGGGCTTTTGAATGAGGGCGGCAATGTGCTTGGCATGATGCCACATCCTGAAAGGTCCTGTGAGACTGAGCTTGGGATAACTGACGGCAGGGGCGTTTTCGAATCCGTTCTTAAAGCCTTTATAAAATAAATACGGAAAGCATACTATGACCTTAAAACAGGAGCTTGAGTCAGGCAGGTTTGTGATTACGGCTGAGATATGCCCTCCGAGAGGAACCGATGTAGAGGATTTTCTCGCGAAGGCCCGTCTGCTTAAGGATAAAATCGCCGCGGCGAATGTAACGGATAACCAGAGGGCCGTAATGAGGCTCTCTTCTTTGGCCTGTTCCGTGCTTCTTTTGAGAGAAGGGATTGACCCCGTATTCCAGATGACATGCAGGGACAGGAACCGTCTTGCGCTCCAGTCAGACCTTATGGGCGCATGGGTGCTCGGAGTTAAAAATGTGCTTGCCCTTACAGGCGACCATGTAGCCTTTGGCGATCATCGTGAGGCAAAGGCTGTATTTGACATAGATTCGGTCCAACTGGTCAATGTCATAACAGGCCTTAACAACGGCAGGAACATGAAAGACAAGGAACTGAGGGGGGCGACAGACTTCTTCATAGGAGCGGTTGTTGCGCCTGAGGCAAATCCCTGGGAGCCTGAAGAGATAAAGTTTGAGAAGAAGATAAGCGCTGGCGCGAAGTTCTTTCAGACCCAGGCTATCTTTGATATGGATAAGTTCAAAAGATTCCACGAATACGCTGAAAAGACAGGGGCGAAGATACTTGGCGGCATACTCCTTCTTAAATCAGCGAAGATGGCCAATTACCTTAATGCCAATGTGCCGGGAGTGCATGTGCCTCAGGAGCTTATCGATGAGCTTGAGGGCGCAAGCGACCAGCTTGAAAAGGGGATCGAGATAGCTTCAAGGCAGGTAAGGGAGCTTAAGAAGTTCTGCCACGGGGCGCATATAATGGCAATAGGGCAGGAAGAAAGTGTCCTTAAAATAATCGAAGGGGCTTAAATTTAAAAGCCCCTTTTTTAGTCTATCTTACCTTCAAATTCCTCTTCAGAGTCATCCGAAGTTATCTCAAAATCATCATCAGCTTCTTTTACCGGTTCAGCCGCTTTCTCTTCCTGAGGCTTTTGTTCCTCTTGAGGTTTTACGGCTTCCGGGATTTTTGATGGTCCGCCTGCGGCAATAAAAATTGCCTCTTCATCGTCGAGGTTGTCAACGAGGAAGGTCTGCGCCTCTTTGCAGTGGAAGGCCTCGCCTGTGCCTACGGAGAAGGAGGACTTGCCGCATTTTATCTTAAGGTTGCCCTTGATTACGCAGACTATCTCTTCATGCCCTTCGCGGGGCGTAAACTTTTTGGATGATTCCTTTGGCCTGAGCCTTCCGTAAAGGAGATATACCGCGCCTGAATGAAGCTCTTCAGGGCCAAGAAAGAACGAGCCTTCAGGGCTCATTTCCGCAAGTTGGGGGAGCTTGTAAATTTTCATGCCATCGATTCCATAGTTGATCTGAAGTGTTCAAGAAAATCTTCGCCGTGCATTGGCCTGAGTATTAGCCATTTATTCTTCTTATCAAGGACAAGCTCAACTTCCGCCCCCGGAATAAGCTCTAAGAACCTGAGGAATTCTTCCGGGATGATTATGCCTTCCTTGCCTTTTTCGATGCGGATGATTTTTTCCTTCATAAAGGAACTTCCTTTCTTTATCCGATTGTTTGCATATTTTTCAGGAATAAATACAGGTTGTAAGCATCATGTGCAGGCGGAAATTTTTCCGGTTGGCATCTCCTATATATATTAATTTCATAGGCTTGAGTAGTCAAGGCAATTTGTGCTGATTTTTTTATTTGGAGTCTTATATTTCACATGCGGCGGTTTTCTTTTTTTATGGATTTCAGTGACTCGCGAGCTTGACAAACCTTGAAGCGCAGGTGTATGATATCTCAAGCAAAATAGAAGGGGTATATGATGAGCAAAGATGATGTCCTAAAACCCCCAAAGCCTTTTAAGCAAAGATATTTTGTTGCCAGAGAGCTCCAATTTTCCATTGCTCTCCTGATTGTCCTTGCCCTCCTTGGCGGCATAACGCTCCAGGCGCTCTCATCCGCGCTTATCGATTACTTCGGCCTTAATACCCCGATACTTGGCATTTTCCTTATCTTCGGCTATGTCGGCATAATAGTCCTGCTTGCGATATTTTTTACTCATAGGCTCGTAGGCCCGTTCAAAAGGCTTGAGTACGAGATGAAGCTTATCTCGGCAGGCGATATTGCCAAAAGGCTTACGATAAGGAATAAAGATGACCTCCATGTAAGGAATTTCGTAAAATATACAAATGAGTTCATCTCTAATTTCGAGGAAATGAGCAAGGAATATAATATGCTCAACAGCACCGTTTCCAAAAAGATTGATGAGATCACTCAGGAATTGGCCAAGGATAATTTCGATTGCAAGAAACTCAGCGAGGAACTCATCGTACTTCAAAAACAGGTCCACAAGTTCAGGGAAAAATGGTAACTCTTTTCTTGGATTCTTAATCCATGCATTCCCGAATCAAACACCCCCAAAAGATACTTTTATCCGTAGTCTCCATTCTGATACTGCTTGTCCTGAATTCTTTCTACGGCAGCAGGGAAGAGATTTCCATTGATGCCAAGGAGCCGGCCTATAATCTCTATGTGAAAGAGGTCATTGACGGCGATACCATCAGGGTCGAGGGAGGGGAGAGCATCAGGTATATAGGCATAAATACGCCTGAAACAGGAGAGCCTTTTTATAAAGAGGCAAAGGACAGGAATAAGGCCCTTGTAAAAGGCAAAAAGATCAAAGTGGTTGTCTGCGAAAAGGAGAAAAGGGATAAGTATGGAAGGCTCCTTGGCTGGATTTACGCGGACAATGTCTTGGTCAATGAGGCGCTTTTAAGGGAAGGCCTTGCAAAGGTCCTGATAATCCCGCCCTGCGGTAGTGAAAAAGAGGCTGAGTTCCTAAGGATTGAGAAAGAGGCAAAGGCAAAAAGGCTCGGAATCTGGAAGTCTGAGGCAGAGAAATACAGGCACGCTATCTCAATTACCCCAAACGAAGCAGGCAGGCACATCGGGGAGATTGTAACAGTAAAGGGAATGGTAACAGGGGTACATAAAACCAAGAACGCTGTTTTTATAAACTTCAGCACCAGCAATGAGTTTACGGCAGTAATATTCAAGAGAAAGTTCAGGGAATTTGAGAGCGCGGGGATTAACCTCATGGGATTAAAAGGCAAAACGGTTGCAATATCAGGGGTTATTTCAGAATATAAGGGGCACACTGAGATAATCATGAATGAGCCGGCACAGTTTAAGATTCTTAAGTAGAATCAGACCAGATTCAAAAAGAATTTTGCTTTTATCTTGACTATTCGGCACCTAATTTATTATAGTATCTATTCTATGGCGGCGTACCCAAGTGGCAAGGGAGCAGTCTGCAAAACTGCCATCCAGCGGTTCGAATCCGCTCGCCGCCTCCAATTCGAACTGCAAAATCTATAAGGATATAGATTTAATATCTGCGGAGCTGGAAGGTCATAAAAATACAGGGTCACAAGCCCCTGTTCCTTATCCATCTCACCGTTTTTTGAAAAAGCCTGCAAGGACTTTAAGTTCTTGTGGGTTTTTTTGTTTTTAAGTTGTCCCCAAGGCTGTCCAGAACCTTTAAATATGAATCCGCTTTGGCGACTTCTTCATCTTGAACCTCCGGGCTGCTTATCATGCCCTAAAGGTCTACTTATTATATGTCTACTTTTAGGGGAAGTTTCCGCCATAGATAAAGAGCAGAAGCTTCCTGGCACAATAAAGACAAGGAAGCACATATGAAGAAGTCTCGTTTTAAACTGGGCGGGATATAGCCTGTTGCAAAAAGAATTTCCTTATCTTTTCAAATAGTTGTATAATTTCATTGAAAAAATGAGAATTACTCATATTAAGGTTCTCTATTGTAAGGACTCCAAAAGGGCTCTCAGTTTAAAAACAAAGATAATGCAAGCTTCCTTTTCATTCTGACCTTCTTTTTCATCCCCCGGTTTTTTTACCCGCTGCAGTATACTCTTTGTACCTGTCATAATAACTGACTGCCCAATCCAAGCTTTTAAAGGCACTGAGTATTTAGAAACTATCTTCACATCATCCACATCAAATAGCTTTTACGATAAGAAGCATGCGAGCGCGAGCTAACGACAGAACTTGAGGCCTCGTCGGGCCAGGCTGGGGTTTAAGCATGCAATCTATAACAAGAGGCTGAAATGAATGCTACTTCTAAATACCCTATAACCATTTCTTTGACGGCAGGGACAGCGCTTGCCTTTGCTGCCGCAGTAGTTTTTTTAATGATCGGGGAGCGCCGGTTGATCAATATCCCGCTCCATTCCACGATAGAGGTCTTTGGGGGCTTCGCCGCCATCACTCTTGGAATGATAATCATATTTCAAAGGAGCGCTAAGTCATCATTCCAGAGCGCCTGGGTCTCCTGCGGGCTCCTTTCGATGGGAATTTTGGATATTTTTCATGGCGGGGTAAGCACCGGCAATCTGTTCGTCTGGCTTAGGTCAGTCTCCAGCCTTATGGGGGGCATCTTCTTCTCTCTCGTCTGGTTCGGCCAAGGGTCCGGCTTCAAAAAACCTTTAGCCTACGGCACATCCGCGGCTGCCTTTTTAATAGGGATAACTTCGGTTGCCTTCCAGGAGGCTTTGCCGGCGATGATAGAGGAAGGCACCTTCACTTCCACCGCAAGATACATAAATATTTTCGGAGGTATTTTTTATATTGCCGCCGCTCCAGCCTTCTTCATAAGCTACATCGGGAAAAGGGAGAGTAGGGATGATATTATTATCTTCGCAATAAGTGTCCTTTTCGGGCTAGCCGGGCTCCTCTTCCATTTCTCAGACCCATGGAGTGCTTCTTGGTGGTATTGGCATTCTCTCAGGTTTATAGCTCTGATAATGGTCCTCACTTATGCGCTTGTCTTCTTCAAAGACTCGGAGAACAAATACAAAACAATCATTCGGACCGCGATGGATGGTTTTTGGCTTCTAGACTACAGAGGCTATTTTCTTGACGTAAACGACTCATATTGCAAACTGATAGGTTATACGCGTGAAGAGTTGCTGAAAATGCACGTAAGCGACACTGAAGCAAAAGAGACATGCGAGCAGACCGCTCGGCGCCTGGACAAGATAATAAAGGATGGCACAGACCGATTTGAAACGACACACAGGAGCAAGGACGGTAAAATTTTAGATATCGAGGTTAGCATAAATTATCTCAATATCTCCGGAGGGCAGTTCTTTGTTTCTCTCAGGGATATAACCTCGCGCAAGAGGTCCGAAGAGGAGGTCCGCAGGCTGAATGTCGAATTGGCGCAAAAGATAGTTCAAATCAAAGAGGCTCAGGAAGAGCTGGTGCGAAAAGAAAAATTGTCAATTCTCGGACAACTTGCAGGCAGTGTTGGGCACGAGCTTCGAAACCCTCTTGGTGTGATGAACAACGCAGTATATTTTCTAAAAATGACGCATACGGAAGCGGACGAAACAACAAAGGAATACCTGGGGATCATTGAGCAGGAGATCGTCAACTCCCAGCGCATCATCACCGACCTTCTTGATTTCACCCGTACAAAGACGCCGCAGGCACAATCTGTAGTTCTTAATGAATTGGTAGGGGATGGCGTGCGAAAGGCGGTTCCAAACGGTTTTACGGTAACCGTAGATATTCCGGAGATGCTGCCCAGCGTTAAAGCGGATCCTATGCAGATAGGACAGGTGTTTTATAACCTTATTACCAATGCTGTGCAGGCGATGCCCGATGGTGGAAATCTAAATATAAAAGGGGAGGAGTTCCGGGATGCCAGGGCAGTAAGGGTCAGTTTTAGAGATACCGGTGCGGGTATAACTCCTGAGAACATGAAAAAGCTTTTCCAACCCCTCTTCACCACAAAGTCGAAAGGTATCGGCCTTGGGCTTGTGGTCTGCAAAAACCTTGTGGAGGCAAACAAGGGACGCATAGAAGTGGAAAGCACGCCGGGAGAAGGGACAACCTTCATGGTGACGTTGCCGATTGAACGAGGGTGATGCATGAACGAGCGCTTGAAGGTTCTTGTCGTGGACGACGATCGTAGGATGGTCAAAACCATATGTGATATTCTGAAGGTCGAAGGCTATACGGCCATACAGGCATATAGTGGAGATGAGGCCCAGCAAAAGGTAAGGGAGAATCATCCAGACTGCGTGATTATGGATATAAAGATGCCCGGGATTGACGGTGTGGAGGCCACTGCAATGATCAAATCTGTAAGTCCCGACCTTCCCGTAGTATTGATGAGCGCATACGCTACCGAGGATCAAATCAATGAAGCAAAAAAACAAGGCGCCTATACTGTCCTAACCAAACCCATAGATGTCCAGCAAATACTATTTTTTCTTTCTCTACTCAGGAAGGAGGAGAGTATCCTCGTGGTTGATGATGATCCGGCCTTTTCAAGAACACTCAGGGACATACTTCAGGCATCAGGATACAATGTTGATACGGAGGCTGATCCTGAAAAGGTACTGGGGCAGATGGAGCGGACCTATAAACTTGTCGTTTTGCTTGACCTCAATCTCGGCTCAGTGAACGGATTAGACATCCTGCAGGCTATCCGTGCAAGATATCCCGGGAAGCCGGTGGTTCTGATAACAGGATATAGGGAGGCAATGGCGTCCTCCATTGAAACGGGGCTGCAAATCGGCGCGTATGCATGTCTTTACAAGCCTTTTGCAATCGAAGAACTGACCGGAATAATAGAAGAGATCAGCCGCGGCAAACTGAAATCCCTGCTTGGCGAACCATTTAAAAGGTAAATGATATGCCTATTGACAAAATTCGTATCCTGATAATTGATGACGATGCAAACCTTAGTAAAACCCTTTCAGATATTTTGCAGGCTAAGGGATACGAAACATTTACAGCAAAAAACGGGGGAGAAGGGCTCAGCTTTTTGAAGGGGACTCCTGTAAATCTTGTTCTAATTGATCTAGGATTGCCGGATATCCCGGGTCTTGAAGTGCTGGAAAAAGTCACTGCTGATTTCCCCTCCGCAAAAGCAATCATTCTTACCGGCAATGCCACTCTCGATTCCGCGATAGAGGCTACAAACCGAGGTGCATTTTCCTATCTGCTGAAACCATACGATTTAGATCAGATGCTTATCCATATTAAACGGGCACTGGAAAAGCAGGAGGCTGAGGCAGAAAACGCACGGCAAAGTGACAGGCTCCGGACGATTAATGCCGAGTTGAATGCCCTATACGAGGTTTCTTTATCAGCAAGTCAAACTTTGGATCTTAGAGAACTCCTTTCTAATGTATTACACTCCATTACGAAAGCGGAAGTATTTCCACTTGAGACAAAAGCAGCGATATTTCTTGCCGATGAACAGAAGCTGCATCTTGCTTCGTTTGTCGGTTTATCGGAAACGGAATTAGAACCGTGTTTTGAAATTCCCATGGGTAAATGTCTTTGCGGTCTGGCAATGACAACAGGAGAAATTCTGGTTTCAAAAAATTCGAAAGACGACCCAAGACATTCTATATGTCATCCCGATGTTGTCCCTCATGGGCATATTGTTGTTCCCCTTAAAACATTAAACAAATTTATTGGTGTTTTGTCCTTATATATCAAAGCCGGCATAGATATCAGTGAGGGCCAGATAAAGCTCCTTTCCTCTATAGGAAACCAAATCGCCATAGCCATCGGCAACGCGCGGCTTTACGAAGAAACAAAGATATCATCGCTTTATGACCCCCTGACAGGTATTGCCAACAGGCGTTTTCTGCAGATACAATTAGACAAAAGCCTTGAAGCCGCACAACGATATAGTCAAGAACTTTCTATTCTCATGATTGATATAGATCATTTCAAGAAATACAATGATCAATACGGTCATTCGGAGGGTGACAGACTTCTCGTAAAAGTCGCAGAGATACTTTCCAGGGAAGTGAGAAGGGCAGATTGCGTTTTCAGATACGGTGGCGAAGAGTTTTTGATCATCCTGCCGGGAACCGGCACCTCATCAGCCAGTGAAGTAGCCGAGAGATTGAGAAAGGCTGTAGAGCATGATACCAGCGTCGCTATAAGTCTCGGCATTGCTTCTCTGCCATCATCAGTGGTAAAGATGGATGAATTCATCGCGTACGTCGATAAGGCCCTTTACAGGGCTAAGCAAAAAGGACGGAACCGAATAGAAATAGCTAATCAAGAAGACTTCGACTCTACTGAGAAACTTTTTGAAATTCAAGATTACCCAAAGAGATGCATCCTACCCAAGCTGTAATTATTAAATTACCACGCCATAAATGGCGGGGATTTTCATTTCCATAAAGTGAGCTAACGATAGGAAACGATTGCATCCGTGCCGGCATAAGCAAAGTGGTATGGAACATCTTCTAGTCTTCTATTATCCAAAAACGTATTCCGATAAGGTTATGCAGTCTCTGGTTATAGCCATGCTTCTCCAATTCCCCGTCCTTAACTATTATATTCTCATAATGCTGTGTATATATCTCAAGGTATTTAAGCGGCCGTATAAAGACCCTGTAGTCTATCTCAAGCCTTTGAACAGAACCGGCAGTCCACTTATCAGTCTGCTCAGGCCAGTATCCGCCCCAATAATAATTTGGAAGCAATTCAGCCCCTAATACGCCGAATCCTTTTTTACTCTCGAAAAACGAGAACCTGAGCCCCAGCGAAGCTTTGTACCTGTCAACCTCCCGCACTCCTACGACCTCATTGTGGGGGGGCGCGAAGGAAAGGTCAAGATAGAGCTTCTCGATTTTGGCAGAGTGGGATTCATCTGGTGTGAATACCATACAGAGGAGCACAACACTTATTATGAACATGAATCTTAAGTAGTTCATCAATCGCCTTCAACTGTTTTTTTAAAACCGGATAAAAAAACAAACAGAATCATCTCAAGACTTTTATGATTGTTTTACTGAAGTATTAAGGGAAAACCGGCGGAATGGTTTTTTAGGGGTGAATAGCGCGGGTGCTTGCCGGAATTTTATCAGGAAATAAGTTTATACCAGAAGAGACAAGTGTCAAGAGAACGGGCCGCAGAAAGATACGCCCTTGAAAAGTATAAGCCATAAGTGTTGGCAGGTTGGCCCTAATGGTCTTTGGGCCTTGGGGCTAATAATATAAACCTTTTTGCATAAACAGCCCTGAACAAGAATATCCCCCATATTCTGATAAATTAGAGATTTTCTAATCTTTCAAATAGTTGTATAATCTTCTAAAGAAAATACCGGATTGAATTACATTGAAGCCCTCTGTTTAGAAGGACCTTTATATGGCCGTCATTCTAAAAACAAAGATAATCGCAGGCTCCTTTTTCATCCTGACCTCTTACCTCTATACCGCTTTCGAGCCGGCTCCTATGAACAATCTTACGGCACTTTTGAGGTCAATAATGACCTGATAAATGTTCCCTGCATAAAAAGAATGCGTGGCAAGTGAATAATCACAGGCATATCTACTGACGGTATCTTTAACGCAGAAGCCAAACGAGGGCACTGAGTTTTCAGGCAGATAATCTATCTAAGGGGGGCGAATGAACGCTGCTTCAAAACACCCGATAGCCATGTCTTTGACGGCGGGAGCAGTCCTTGTTTCAGCCGTAGCAGTAATATTTTTCATATTCGTGGAACACCGGTTAATAAATGTTCCGCTCCATTCCACAGTAGAGGTCTTCGGCAGTTTCGCCGCTATCACCCTCGGAATAATAATAATCTTACAAAAGAATGCGAAGTCGATGTTTCAGAGCGTCTGGGTCTCCTGCGGGCTCCTTTCGATGGGAATACTTGATATTTTTCACGGTATGACCGCTCCCGGCAATCTGTTTGTCTGGCTCAGATCCATTGCAGCCATGGCAGGCGGCATCTTCTTCTCCCTCGTCTGGTTAGGCCAGAGAACTAAATTTAAAAAAACTCTGGCATACGGCGCATCCGCAGCGGCCATTTTAATAGGTATATTGTCGGTTCTGTTCCAGGAGGCGTTGCCTGCAATGATAAAAGAAGGCGCCTTCACTCAAACCGCATGGGACATGAATATAGTGGCAGGTATTCTTTATATTGCGTCCACGCCAGCTTTCCTCAAAAGCTATTTCGATAAATCGGGAAACAGGGATGACCTCATTATCTTCTCCATAAGCCTCCTTTTCGGGTTTGCAGGACTCCTGTTCCATTTCTCAGAACCATGGAGCACTTCGTGGTGGTACTGGCACTCCCTTAGGCTTGTAGCCCTTATAACGGTCCTCGCTTATGCGCTTGTCTTCTTCAAGAATGCGGAGGACAAATACAAAACCATCATACAGACCACAATGGAGGGTTTCTGGGTTGTTGATTCCAAAGGCCATTTCCTTGACGTCAACGATTCCTATTGCAAACTGACAGGCTATACGCGTGAAGAATTGCTGAAAATGCAGATAAGCGATATTGAAGCAAATGAGACGCCTGAGGGGACTGCTCAGCATATATTATGGACAATAGAGCATGGCGCAGACCGGTTTGAAACGAAACACAGGAGCAAGGACGGTACGATTTTAGATTTTGAGGTTAGCGCAAACTATCTCGAAGATCAGTTTTTTGTTTTTCTCAGGAACATAACAGAGCGCAAGCGGACCGAAGAAGTGCTAAAGACCCTTTCCAATGCTGTTGAACAGATTCCCGCATCGGTGCTGATTGCAGATGTGAGCGGCACCATAAAGTATGTCAATCCGCAGTTTTCTCATACCACGGGGTATTCGCGTGAGGAAATAATCAGGGAAAAAACGAGTATTTTGAAATCTGACGAACATCCGCCTGAATTTTATGAAGCAATGTGGAATACAATCATCTCAGGGGCTACATGGCGGGGAGACGTCTGCATCAGGAAAAAAAATGGAGAACATCTTTGGGAACTGCAATCCATCACTCCGATCAGGAACGCAAAGGATGAGATAATTAATCTTGTTTTTGTAACGATAGAGGATATTGAGCGCAGGCGGGCGGAAAAAGCGCTTATAAAAAACGAAGCTCGTTATCATATGGTCCACTCTACCGCCTTTGACGGTATAATACTCGCAGGAAGCGACGGCAAGATAACTGAATGCAACACGAGCGCTGAAAAAATATTCGGCTATGGTAAGGGCGAGCTAGTTGGAAAAGACATCATCTGCATAATTCCTGAACACCTCCGCCAGAGGCATCTTTCAAGCTTCAGGCGTTTTATCGAGATCGGGCAAAGCAACATCCAGAATAAAATTATCGAGATAGAAGGGCTAAGGAGCAATGGTGAAGTCTTTCCTGTGGAGCTTGTAATTACCAGTTTTGTTCTAAACGGAGAAGTGACCTTTAACGGGACCATCAGGGATATTACCGAACGCAAGCGTTTTGAAGCTGCGCTAAAGAAAAGCCAGGCGAACCTTGCCGAAGCTCAGCGCATAGCAGGGCTGGGCAATTGGGAATGGGATATCATAAATAATACCATCGCCTGGTCGGAGGAGATTTACCGGATTTTCGGAAAAAACCCTGAAGAATTTCAAGTCACATATGAAACATTTCTGAGTACTATCCATCCTGATGACAGAGATTTTGTAATGGAATCAGTTAACGAAGCGCTGCAAGGCGCAAAGACCTATAACATAGACCATCGTATCTTGCTTCCCGATGGGACGGAACGCATCGTCCATGAGCAGGCGGTGGTTACATTCAGCTCAGATGGCAAGCCGGCCAAGATGTTTGGAACCGTGCAGGATGTTACCGAGTATCAAAAACTGCAGGCCGAACTTCTTAAGGCACAGAAACTCGAGTCTGTAGGGGTCCTTGCAGGCGGAATAGCACATGACTTCAACAACATACTTACAGCCATTCTGGTCAATCTCTTTTTGACAAAAAAATCGTTAAGCCCGAATGATCAGGCCTATGAAAGGATAACCAACACAGAAAAGTCTTTAGAGCGGGCAAAGGAATTGACTTGCAGGCTGCTGACCTTTTCAAAAGGCGGAATGCCTGTAAAGCAGGTCACCTCTGTCGTAAACCTTATTAGGTACTTCACTGATTATGCCTTGAGCGGCTCGAATATCCGGTGTGAATATATTATCCCCGAGGACTTATGGCCTGTCGAGATTGACGAACGGCAGATAAATCAGGTGATTCGCAATTTGGTGATAAACGCGGTGCAGGCAATGCCCGATGGCGGGGCTATCGAGGTTGGATGTAAAAATATAGCCTTGGAAAATGATAACGAAGTTGCGCCCCTGAAGGCCGGGGAGTACGTTATGATTTATGTCAAAGACCATGGGTCGGGCATAAAAAAAGAGCATCTGGCTAAAATATTCGACCCTTATTTTACAACAAAGCAGACCGGCAGCGGGCTTGGGCTCGCGGCCTCCTATTCCATAATAAAAAACCATAACGGACTGATCGCGGTAGATTCTGAAGAAGGCGCTGGAGCAACCTTTACCGTATATCTGCCTGCTCCAAACATAGTGAAAAATACGAGCTACATTGCTTAAAAAATATTCTCATTTGAAGTTGAAATAAGAAATATGGATATGAATCCGCTTAAGTTTTTGAGTATTTTAACTCAATCGCAAATATCGTTTGAGGGAATCTTATCCGCTGAGGCACGGGCTTCAATCTCACGGCAGTTTTGGGACGGGGAGAGCGCCTCTTGTAGACTTGGTGAGAAGCTCTTTGCACTTCATAAAACGCTCATCAATCAAGCCGTTCACATCTACAAGCCCTTCGAAGTTTCTGTTCAGCTCCTTAATCGGCCTGTCAGTCTTCTCGGCGACATCGGCTTTTATGCTCCTCTCGAAGGCAAGCATCTGATTCCTCAAAATTCCTCCCACGGCATTGCTTAGCACTCTATCGAGGTCTGAGTCGAGCCTCAGTTTGTAGTCCTTGATGTTTCCCTTCACGCCTGCGTCAAAGTTGAAGGCCTTCACACCTGATAGCGCGGAGGACATTGTTTCGAGGATAGCGTTCTTCTCGCCCTTGATTGCGGTATCTATCAATGCAGACCTTACTGTCGAGCCGATATTCGCGTCTATCGAATCGCCCTTCAGCTCCGCTTTAAGGTGAAAATCCGTTAATGCCTCTTTTATCGCCATCAGCATGTATTTATTGTCCGTTAGTTTAAAGTCATGGAGCCTGTAGCCTTTGAGCGTGAAATTTATGATGTCCCTGGGATTATACGGTGTGACCCTGTTTATCTCGCCTTCGAGGAGCGCGGAGGTAAGTCCCTTGAGCTTTTCGCCCGAAAGCCTTATCTTCATTGGGGCTCCTAATATATCCTGGTCCCCTGTTATATTTGTTATAAGGCCAGCTATGTCGCCCGCCGGGATGTTTACAGAAACTGACGCTTTTCTGATGAGAAAATCGGGTAAAGGCCTATATTCTTTGAACTGGACATCAACGCCCTTTCCTCTTAGAGGTTTTTGAATCTCGGCCCCGTTTGCCTTGCCTTCAGGCGAGACTATCTGGTTGACTTTTCCCCTCCATCTCAGCCCGTTATCAACCCACTCGCGAACCTTGCCGCCGATAAAAAGACTGCTCAAGTTCGTAAGCCTATCCGGGGAGAAGGAATACTTATTTACGATTTTTTCAGCGTCTTTTCCTGGCGATGATGTTGCCTCTTCCATCCTTTTGCGGTAATTAGTCACATTGATGTTCATCTCGTCTCTCAAAGCGGCTATTCGTTTTAGCTGGTCCTGTATCTCGTTTTTAATGGCGAGCAGCTCTCCCGCCCTGCCTATGCCACCGAGGCCGCGGGCTGAGCGTTTGAGGCTCTCGATGCGGTCTTCGTATTCCTTTATCTTCTTCTCATCGGGAAGCGCTGAAAGCTGCTTTTCGAATCTGACCTTATCGGCCTCTATCTTTGTTGTCAGGTCCTCTATCTGCTTTATCGATCCGATATCTTCCTTTTTAAGGACCTCTTTTACATCCGGAAGTTCAAAGGTAAGGAGTTTCAACGCATCCACTTCAGGACTTTCGGCCTTTTTTTGCCGGCCTACCGCCCCGGAGGCCTTGCGTTGAGTATTTAGCTTTACGCCGTCAACAGCCATTTCTTCTATTATGTATTTCTTCCTGATGAGGTTTGCGCCGTCGATGGTGAAAGAGATGCGTGCAACCTCGAAGGCGTTTTTCATCGGTTCAGCGGGGTTTGTGACCTGAACCCCAGAAAGCGTCAGCCCAAGAGGAAATAGTGAAAGGTCGGCATTATCAAGCTCTACCTTTGCGCCAACAAGCGAGGTGCCGGTTTTTTCTATACGCCGCTCTATGAGGATATCTATAAGGAAATGCCAGAATACAAGCAGGATGGCAGAGATTATGAAAAAAGCTATGAGCCCGTTCCAGCGGATCCATTTCATAGCCTGCTCCTTAACTTGCTGAGGGTCATATAATACTCGTAGAACTTGCTCGCCATAATGGCCTGCATCAAAGGCGTCTTTGCGATCCAGGACAATACATGTTCGCGGTACTTTCTTATGCCGAGGTTAAGGGTCAAAAGTAATGGGATGAAGAGGACGAGAGAGAAAAGAATGCTCCCCATGACAATCGAGTTATAAAAGTTAGAGAGCCTGAAAATTGTAATATTATAAAGCGAGGTCCATAGGCCCCTGAGCCCTTCAAATGCAAGCACCTTTACGCCGATGAAATGGAAAAGCGGGTCAAGGGCGTATGCGAGGGTGGTGAAAAACGCAAGCCCAAGTATGAATGAAGAGAGGTTCACCCTCAGGACGAGGACGAGAAAAAAGACAAGGATATTGTGCAGGCTTAATAATGGCGTAAGCCCGGCCACCATCGAGAGGCACACGGCAAGGCTTATCTGTGCTGGCGCTGTTTCGGAATTCAAGACGACCAGGACCTTTGCCAACGTCCTTATCATAAAAACCTCCTATAAAGATTATAGCAGAGGAAATCGAGGTGGATGCGATTGGTTATTTAAGCCTTGACCTGCCCCCCCTTGTGGGTGTCCCCCCCTAAAAAACTGGTCGGGCATTAGAGCTTTTTTGAGAGAACCTCAGGGATATGGAAGGGGAGAGATTTTGTAAAAAGAGAAATGCGGCAAACCAGAATTCAAACTTGATTTCGTTATCCATCTCACCGTTTTTTTCTTTTTTTGTTTTTTAAGAGATTTTTAAGTTATCCATGACTGTTAGATATGAATCAACTTCGGATTTCGTTCAATATAATAATCTTTAAATTATTTATTTAGTTGCTTGCCGCTAAATGTTCGGTGATGTTTCACGAATCAAAGATTAATGATTGATATTTTTCCCTTTTTATGTTAAAAATATCAATATTTTATAATGGTTTTTTTGAGTTAAGAAGGTATCGCGTTAGTGACTTAAGCGTTTTAATGGCGGCATGTTTGCTGGGTCCTCGTAGTTTTATTATTATTCTCCAGAGATAATGAATATATGAAAACTTGGAATAACCAATCTAAATTTAATGCCCTTCAAAAACGGGTAGAAGAGCTTGAAAAACAGGTTCAGGAGCGTGATCAGCTTCTGGAGCATTTCTGTTTCCTGGCAGAGAACTCAGCTGATTTTGTCTGGGAGGTCAACGAGGACTCTGTATATACGCATGTCAGCCCCAAAATCACTCAGTTACTCGGTTATGAAGCGCAAGAGGTAATCGGCAAAAGAAATTTTGAACTGATGCCGCCTGAAGAGAGTGAACGAGCGGCACGCGTATTTTCTGAAATGGCTTCTAACCGCAAGCCGTTCCATCTTCCGGAAAACAGGAACATCCATAAAGATGGGCGGATAATCCATATTGATACGAGTGCTGTGCCGGTCTTTGATGTAAATGGCGAGTTTCGCGGATACCGCGGCACCGGCAGGGAAATTAAGAAAGATAACAGGGCGGATGAATTGCTCCGCTACATTGTAAACGGTACATCCTCAGTCGTGGGACAGGAATTCTTTCGTTCACTGGTTAAGCATCTCGCGTCCGCGCTGAATATGGATTTTATACTGCTTGGAGAGCTGCTTGAGGGCAGGCGGGACAGAATAAGAACTACTGCCGTATGGGCTTGCAATGATTACGCCCCGAATTTCGAGTACGACCTTGCCGATACTCCGTGCGCTAATGTTGTGGGATTGGAAATGTGCGTTTATTCCAAAGGCGTGCAGGAGCTTTTCCCAAAAGACCATTTGCTTATCGAAATGGGTATCGAGAGCTATATCGGGGTACCGCTTTTCGCTTCAGATGGCAGCGCCATGGGTATTCTTGTGGGAATACATTCCAAACCCATGAATGCTATTTCCCTTGCTGAGTCGATATTAAGCATCTTCGCTGCGCGTGCCGCGGCTGAGCTTGAGAGAAGAAAAAAAGACGAAGAGATGAAGCTCTACAGTGAGTTGGTGGCGCACATGGCTGAAGGGGCGACTCTTATCAGGGCAAGCGACAGCAGGATAATATATACCAATCAGCAGTTTGACCAGTTGTTCGGATATGAAAAAGACGAACTGCTGGAAAGACCAGCAGAGATACTGAGCGCTCCAATTCCGGAAAAGGGCTCTTCTGAGGTTTACGCAAATCTAATCGAGGCTGTTAAAAAATCCAGAATATGGAATGGTGAAGTTTTAAACGTTAAAAAAAATGGAAAGATCTTTTGCTCTTATACCAGTGCCTCGATGTTCGAGTCGTCCCGGTATGGGGCGGTACTGTTGTGCCTCCATCGCGATATAACCGAACGCAAGCATCTGGAAAAGGAGACATTGAAGGTACAGAAGCTCGAGTCCGTTGGTTTACTCGCCGGGGGTATTGCGCATGATTTTAATAACCTGTTAACCGGCATACTGGGCAATATCTCCCTGATAAAATACACCTCAGAAAAAGACGAGTTCATTTTTCAAAGAATTGAGCGGCTTGAGAAGGCAGCCCTGCAGGCCAGTAATCTTACAAAACAGCTCCTTACCTTCGCCAAAGGCGGAGACCCTGTTAAGGAGGTAGTTTCATTGGGAGAGCTGTTGACTGATACGGCATCCTTTGCTATCCGGGACTCAAATGTAAAATGCTCTTTTTCAATAGCGCAAGATCTGCGGCATGTAATTGCGGATCCCTGGCAAATCACTCATGTAATAAATAATCTTACCGTGAATGCGGTACAGGCAATGCCAAATGGCGGGGAAATCCAACTGAGGGCAGAGAATATTACAGTCAAAGAAACAAGCAATCTGCCGTTGAAAAGCGGTGAATACGTAAAAATTTCAATAGAGGACAGCGGGATTGGAATCAGTGAGGAGAACCTGCAAAAGGTATTCGATCCGTATTTCACTACCAAACAAACAGGCAGCGGATTGGGATTGGCTGTATCTTATTCTATAATCAAAAACCATGACGGATACATAGGCGTCAGTTCATTGGTTGAAAAGGGTACTTCTTTTCAGATTTACCTTCCGACTTCAGATATAAAAACTGCGCCCAATACAGGTGAAGATATTACGGTAAAAGGAAAAGGCAGGATACTGATTATGGATGATGAGGAGCTGGTAAGGGATATTGCCTTGGAAGCGCTCACTTATCTCGGTTATGATGTCCAAACCTCAAAAGAAGGCCGTCAGGCTGTAAACATGTATAAAGAAGCCATAGACAAAGGAATTCCCTTCAGTGCGGTTATAATGGACCTGACCATTCCCGGTGGAATGGGGGGACGGGAAGCAATAATTGAACTCCTTAAATTCGACCCTAATGCCAGAGTAATTGTATCAAGCGGTTATTCAAAGGATGCGATTTTACAGGATTACAGGAAATACGGATTCCGCGGTTTTGTAGCCAAACCATACAATATCGCCGCCTTGAGCAAGGCAGTCGACCAGGTTATAAATGATGACCATTCTAAATGAGAAAAAACAGTTGTCTGAGGTTTTTTTCAAGTCGGATTTTTTAAATTCAGGAATAATCCATACAAAATCCTTCATAAACAGCTTTAAATCAGTAGTCCTTTCATTATGCTTCTTTCATAAAAGGCATTGTTAAGCTTTTTGCCTTGATAAAGTTCTGTTTACCATATCAGCAAGGAGCTGCTTGTGACCAACTTGCGTGCGAAAACAAAAGAAGAGCTTCTTTTGGAAGTGGCTGAGCTCCGGCAAAAGCTGGACTCAGAGATGCTTGAGCGTAAAAAGACAGAGGCCGAGCATGAGCTGAATGCCGGGAGATTGAACGCTCTCGTAAAGCTTAATCAAATGGAAGATGCGCCGCTTGCCGAGATAGCGGATTTTGTGCTGGAACAAGGCGTAAGGCTCACGAAGAGCAATCTCGGCTTCATCTCCTTCGTAAGCATGGATGAGACTGTAATAACTATCCACGCATGGTCAAAAACGGCTATGGAGCAATGCAGATTAGTAGACAAGCCTATTATTTATGAAGTTGAAAAAACAGGCCTCTGGGGTGAACCGATAAGGCAAAGAAGAGTAATAATCGTGAACGACTATAGCGCCCCGAATCAACTCAAAAGGAGCTATCCAGAGGGGCATGTGCCTGTCACCCGTTTCATGGGCGTTCCCTTGTTTGACGGGAAGAAGATCGTAGCCCTTGCCGGGCTGAGCAATAAGGAGACGGAATACAACGAAACCGATGCCCTGCAGATAAGGCTCCTTATGGAAGGCATGTGGAGGCTTACCCAAAAGGTCGAGATAACAAAAGAAAAAGAAAACCTTCAAAAACAGCTCTTCCAGTCGCAGAAAATGGAAGCTCTTGGCGAGCTTGCCGGCGGCATTGCCCATGACTTCAATAATATAATCACGGTTATCAAGGTGCTGAGCGGCATGGCATTAAGCCAGACCCCTGAGGAGAATCAGTCGCACGACCTGCTCAAAAAAATAAACGAAGCGGCGAGAAGGGCTGAGAGCATCACCAGGCAGCTTCTCATATTAAGCAGGAGAAACCCTCCGGATTTCAAGCCGCTGGGCATCAATGAGGTAGTAAAAGATCTGACAGGCATGCTCGTCCATCTTCTAAGGAAAAATATTACGCTGAATGCGGAACTTGATAAAAACCTCCGGGAGGTAATAGCCGATAAGGGCAACATTCAGCAGTTGGTCTTAAACCTTATCATGAACGCAAGGGATGCCATCTACCGTAAAGGAGAGATAACGATTAGGACGGAAAACTTTGAACTTGATGCGGGGAGTGCGCAGGACTCTTCGTATTCCGGGAAGTTCATCTGCCTTACTGTCGAGGATACGGGAAAGGGGATGGAAAGAGAAGTCATGGACCATATCTTCGAGCCTCTCTTTACTACAAAGGGAATAGGCAAGGGCACTGGATTGGGTCTTGTAGTCGTTGACAATATAGTAAAGCAGCATAATGGATGGATTACTGTTTCAAGCGATCTCGGGAAAGGTTCTTCGTTCAAGATCTATTTCCCCGCTGTTCCTCAAGAGGCGGCACAGGCAACGGAGAAAAAGAAGCCAAGCGACCTGCAAGGCCGCGGAAAAAGGGTCCTTTATGTCGAAGATGAGAAAATGCTTAGGAAATCCGTCGCAATGCTGCTCTCAAAACACGGCTACTCTGTTTACGAAGCTTCCAATGTGAAAGACGCGGAAGAAATCTTTGAGAGGGAAAATGGCAGGTTTGACCTTTTATTTACTGATACGGTACTTACAGATGAGAATGGAATAGTCCTGATTGAAAGGCTCAGGGCAAAAAACAAGGAGTTGCGCGTTCTGCTTACCAGCGGGTATCTTGACATAGATTGCCACTGGCCGGAAATAAAGTCAAAGGGCTATGGCTTCCTCCAAAAGCCGTATGAGCCTGTTACGCTCCTTCATACTTTTCGTGAGGTCTGTACTGAGGTGAAATTATTGTAAACTGTTAAAATTGAGATGTAGATGGCAGTATCACGGTTTGGGGCGGTTTAGGTTTCGACCCGTTACTTCCGCGAAATATCTTACAATGACGACTGGATTTCTTTCCTAAAATCCCCTATTTTGCTGTATCCCCCGTTAAAAGACAATTTTAAAATTGAGTTACAGGCCCTTGTTTTGACATATTTGTCCGAAGTTAGAGTTGCTCCTGTTGCTTACGGACGGCTCTCACCACCCCTTTGTGATGCTTGCCAAAATGCGCTTACTTTAGTACCATAAGCTGCAACATGCCATTTTAAAATATGCCTGAGATCAACAGTACCCGGACAGGCATAATGGGTTTGCGAGCCAATCCAAATAATGAGTACGGACACCCCGATACATGAAATCTGAGAGACGACACGAAGAATCTGTATTTTTATTTCTGCTTGCGATTCTGATCCTGCTCGCCGTGCTCCCCTGCGTAGTCATAAGCTACATCATATACAATTTAGACCGCTCCAGACATATAGAACAAACCGCCGTACTTCTGAATAGTTTGGCGGCTGACCGTGAACTTACAACGCGGCTTTTAATAGAAAAGCAGCGTGACGCACTGTATTTTCTTTCGAAAGACCCTAATACAGTGCGTTTAGCCGGTGAGCTGGCTGAAAAAGAGAGGCCAACAAACGACTCCCTTGAGCAGATGGCGAAACGGAGCCCTTTTTTTATCGGGTTATCTGCCATCGATACTGAAACGGGAAGGTATCGTACAGCCGGCACATTCCCTGAAGAAGTGATGAAGCGGTTGGCGCCGGAGATGAAAAAGAACCAAGGAAAATCATTTGTGCGCACTGAAACCCTGCCAAGTGGAGAAAGGGTGCTGCTGATAGGCCAATTGATTCAGGAGTCTGATAAGTCCGAGCATGGCGGGGTCTTGCTGGGCCTTGTCAGGTTCGCTATTTTTAATGATTTGTTTGAAAACACAAGCATGCTGGGCACTACCGGTGAGAGTTTTCTGACCGATTCTGACGGGGTCGCATTGACGAAGCTTCGGTATTCTTCCCATAAAAAAATGGGGCATCCCATAAACGCAAAAGCTATGCAGGATTGCCTTGCCGGGAACAGTAAGGAATTTGTCATTACGCAGGATTATCTCGATGCCCTTACCGCTATGTCCTACAGGCCGGTGCAGGGCTTTGGCGGATGCGTGATGGTGCATATGCGAGAATCCGAGGTAATGGCTCCCATCAGTGTCCTTAGAAGGATGATAATCGCTGTCGTAGCTACGATGATAACGGCTGTCGCTCTGATGGCTTTTTTAGTTGTCAGGAAATTGCTGTTGATGGAAAAAGTGCGCAAGCAGCTCGAAGGGGATCTGGCCAAGCATGTCAGCCTGATGGAGGCAACCGTCGCAGAGCGCACCATCGAACTGAAAAATGAAATTAAAGGGCGAATAGACGCGGAACTCAAACTTCGGGAGAATGAGGCTTTTCTTGAGAATATAGTTCATAACGTACATGAGGTCATATTTGCGGTCAATGTTGAAGCTGATGGCGGTTTTAGGTTTATGTGGTGCAATGCCAACGGGGAGAGGATGATAGGCGCTAAATCCTCAGACGCGTCAGGCCGTACTTTGGTAGAGGTGTTTGGGCCTGAAATAGGAGGGCGGCTTGCGGGCCATCATTCAGAATGCATTGAAAAGAAAGCTGTCATCGACTATGAAGAAATCTTTAATGCTCCCAATGCCCAAATGGTTTTATTGACAACAATGGTCCCGGTAACGGATGAAACAGGGCGTGTCGTACAGATAATAAGCTCTTCCATGGACGTAACGGAAAGGAAGAAGCTTGAAAGCGACATGATAAAGTCCCAGAAGCTTGAATCCCTCGGAGTGCTTGCCGGAGGCATTGCGCATGACTTCAACAACCTTCTTGCAGTGATGCGGCTCAATATATCAATGTTGAAGCACAGCGCTGTATTTGACGCTGATAGCCTTGAGATGATTAAACTTGTTGACAATTCCACTGCTATGGCGACCAATCTCACAAATCAGCTCCTGACATTCGCAAAGGGAGGCAAGCCGGTGATGAAGCCCTTCTCTGTAAGCGAGTTCCTTCGTGAAGTGGCCCAATTTTCCCTGAGTGGCACAAAAACGAGCTGTAAACTTAATCTTGCAGCAGGGCTGTTTGATATCGAGGGGGACCGCGGACAGATGACGCAGGTCATCAATAACATGCTTATCAACGCAGATCAGGCCATGCCGCAGGGAGGCATTGTAACGCTGTCGGCTGAAAATATTGAGGTCGCCGGCATTGACAAGGGCCTGCCGCTTAAGCAGGGGAAATATGTAAAGATAACGATAGAAGACCAAGGCATCGGTATTCCCGAGGAAAACCTCTCCAGAATTTTCGACCCTTATTTTACGACTAAGAAGGAGGGCAGCGGTCTTGGGCTTGCCAGTTCGTACTCGATAATTAAGAATCACAATGGCCATATCTCAGTAAAGTCACGCGGCAACAACGGAGCCGTATTCGAGATCTTTGTTCCTGCCCTGCCTAAACAGGCCTCTTATGAGTCCAATGATACAGATGTCTTGGTGAAAGGCTCCGGCAGGGTGCTTGTAATGGATGATGACGATATCGTAAGGAGTTCGGTATGCAAGGCGCTCAAGACGCTTGGATACGCTGCTGCCGCTGCCGCAAATGGTCAGGACGCTGTCCTTAAATACAAAGAGGCCCTGGAAAACAACAAACGCTTTGATGCCGTTATCCTGGATTTGACCGTAACCACAGGCATGGGCGGTGAGGAGGCAGTCACGAAGATACTGCAATTGGACCGCTCGGCAAAAGTGTTTGTTTCAAGCGGTTATTCAAACAACTCTGTGATAGCTAATTTTAAACAATATGGTTTCTGCGGCTTTTTGAAAAAGCCATATGACGCATTGGAGCTTGAGAGAGAGCTGCTATCCTGTTCGACACGAACATAATGCTTATATCAGCTCCTTATTATAACTTTTTTATCAATTGTCTCTCATTTTAGATAAGCTCTCAAAACCCACAGAATAAAAACCTCTGGGTTTTGAGTTATATAAATGCCGATTATTAATAACGATTCTCAGATTTTTACTAAAAAATGCTTATAATTAATTTTTCTAATCGTATTTTAATCTATTCAGGATTATAATCCGTCACAAGTTATTTCAGGCTTATGGACAGTCGACACACCATAGCCACATACACGGGAGTGCAAGTGATATACACAAGAACGCACAGGATTTTATTCTGTGTTTAGTTTTATGTGTTTTATTCTGCAAAACTCCTTTATTTTTTTCTTGGGCGGTGTTCTTTTAAATCAAATAGTTTAAATTTTTAGTGTCATCCAGAGTTTTAGGCGGAGTTTCTAAGGAAAATGCGAGAGCAGGAATCAGCAATAGACGGCATATCGACCCAAAAGGCTGAGTTGGGAAAGGCTATTAAAAAAAAGCCCTATGTATTCGAGTGGGTACTCATATCTTTGGTGATTGTTATTCTGGCATTAGGAGGCTATGAGAGCGTTACCCAAAAGAACTATCCGGGCTTAAGTTTTTTAAGCGTCCTTCATTCCTTCGGCTATCTTAAGCCGTATCCCATCCTTTATGAGCCCAGCAAGGGTATATGGCACCCTATCGGCTGGGTCGGCTCAGGTATGATGGTTGTCATGATGCTCTACAGCGTCAGGAAGCGTTTTTCTTTTTTAAATTCCTTCGGTTCCATGCGCAATTGGCTCCATGCCCATATGTTCCTCGGCATAGTCGGACCGGTGCTTGTCACTCTCCATACTACATTTAAATTTCACGGCCTTATCGCGACGAGTTTCTATTGCATGATTGTCACGATGGTATTCGGGATTATCGGCAGGTACATATATGTGCAGATACCGAGGGGCATTTCAGGCGCAGAGCTTGGGGCAAAAGAGATTGAAAAAGAGGTGGAGGAGCTTGATAAAGAGTTCGGCGCAACTTTAAGCAGGGCGCATCTTACCAACCTTTTGGATGAGCTTGGCGTAAAAGACCCGAACAGGTTTTTGAAAGCAGTGGAGGGTGAAAGGCCTGAAGGGGCAAGTGCGGGAACAGGAACTCTTTCCAGCCTTGTTAATGAAATACAGGCGGCCAATGACGCTTCGAAATACAAGAGCACGCCTCTTGCGCTATTTTCCATGGTCAAGGCGGATATCATCAACATATTCCGGGTCATGCGCTTCAAAAGAATGCTCAGGGATACCTACAAGGTTGAACGCAGGAAGAGGAAAGAGGTCGTCGCGGTATTAAAGAAAAAGGCCGTGCTTATAAGGCGGAAAAATTTCCTTTTTACCTCGCATAAGCTTCTCCACCACTGGCATGTGCTCCATGTGCCGCTTGCGGCTGTCATGTTCCTGATCATGTTCCTGCACATAATGATATATTATATGTTCAGGTCGGGCATTTAAAAATTAAATAACTACTCAGAAAGGTCTGTGTACTGTTTACAGTTACTCCGCACTTTTTACAACTTGAGACTATGAAAAAAATCATCCTAATCCTTTTTTTAAGCATCTTCGCATTTACATCCGATTCGATAGCCCTTGACGGAGTCGACTCTCTGATAAGCCCCGGAGACCTCGCGACACCGCACGCAAAATATGAAGGCATCACCCAGTGCACTAAGTGCCACAGGGTCGGTGGAGGCATCCCGGACAGCACTTGTCTTGATTGCCATGACAAGCTCGCGAAGAAGATAAAAGAGAAAAAGGGCCCGCACGCCAAGTACACTGACCAGTGCGTGAAGTGCCACAGCGACCACAAAGGCCGCAAATACAAGATGATAATAATCGAGGAAAATAAGTTCGACCACAACAGGACGGACTATCCCCTCAAGGACAAACATCAAGAGGTCAAGTGTAATAAGTGCCATAAGACTGAGGGTATATATACAGGCCTTAAACAGGATTGTCTGAGCTGTCATAAAGATGAGCACAAGGCACAGTTGAGCAACGAATGCTCCAAATGCCATAATATAAAGGGCTGGAAGGACCTTGGCAGGTTCGACCATAACATTGCGTCCACATATGCGCTTAAAGGCAAGCATATCGATGTGAAGTGCGCCAAGTGCCATGTAAATAAGCTCTATAAGCCCATAAAGAGCAAGAACTGCACTGATTGCCATAAGGACGAGCACAACAAACAGTTCGTTGGCAAGACATGCGAAGCATGCCATACGGTGGCTGATTGGAAAAAGACATCATTTGACCACAATAGCCCCTCATATAGCTATAAACTCGAAGGCAAGCATTTAAAGACGCCTTGCGACAAATGCCACAAGCAGGGCAAATACAAGCCTATCGAGCACAAAAAATGCCTCGACTGCCATAAGGACGAGCACAAGAACCAGTTCGTTGGCAAGACATGCGAATCATGCCATACGGTAGCTGACTGGAAAAAGACTTCGTTCGACCATAATGACCCTCAATATAATGGCTATAAGCTTGAAGGCAAGCACTTAAAGACCCCATGCGATAAATGCCATGCGCAGGGTAAGTACAAACCTATCGAGCATAAGAAGTGCCTTGACTGCCACAAGGACGAGCACAAGAACCAGTTCGTTGGCAAGACCTGCGAGTCATGTCATACGGTAACTGACTGGAAGAAGACAGCATTTGACCACAACAGCCCTCAGTATAATGGCTATAAGCTTGAAGGCAAGCACTTAAAGACCCCTTGCGACAAATGCCATACGCAGGGCAAGTACAAGCCTATCGACCATAAAAAGTGCCTCGACTGCCACAAGGACGAACACAATAAACAGTTCGCGGGCAAGACATGCGAATCATGCCATACTGTAACTGATTGGAAGAAGACTTCTTTCGACCACAATAGCCCTCCGTATAACGGCTATAAGCTTGAAGGCAAGCACTTAAAGACCCCTTGCGATAAATGCCACATTAAGGGCAAGTACAAGCCTATCGAGCACAAAAAATGCCTCGACTGCCACAAGGACGAGCACAAGAACCAGTTTGCCGGCAAGACCTGCGAATCCTGCCATACGGTAGCTGACTGGAAAAAGACATCGTTTGAGCACAATAGCCCCTCGTACAGCGGCTATAAGCTTGAAGGCAAGCACATCAAAACGCCTTGCGACAAGTGCCATACAGAGGGTAAATATAAGCCCCTGACAACAGTGTGCCAGAACTGCCATCAGAATGACGATGTGCATAAGAAAGAGCTTGGCGAGGTCTGCAAGAATTGCCATGTCGCGGCAGGCTGGAAGCCCTCAACGCTAAACCATAACCAGCAGACTAAATTCCCTCTTATAGGAGCGCATAAGTCAACGGACTGCTCGAAGTGCCACAAGACCAAGAGCTATAAAACAAACAACCAGAAGTGCGTGGATTGCCATAATGATGTCCATAAGGGCAAGTTCAAGGGAGAGTGCACCTCCTGCCATACGCAGTCTGACTGGAATCCGAGGAATTTCGACCACAAGCAGAAGACAGGCTATGAGCTGACAGGCGTGCATAACAGCCTTATCTGTCAGAACTGCCACACTTCGAAAGACAACTATAAGCTTGCGAGCAGATATTGTAATCAGTGCCATACAGACATGCACCAGAACCAGTTCGGCTCAATCGAGTGCTCAAAGTGCCACACCGGTAATTCATGGATAGCAACACAGTTCAGGCACTCGAGTACGCGCTACCCGCTTCAGGGCGCGCACAGGGTGGCAGAATGCTCAGCCTGTCATAAGAATAGGGTTTACAGGAACACGACTCAGACCTGCTATAACTGCCATCAGTCAGGTTACTCCTCTGCTCCATTGCATGTGCAGAATAATTATGGCCGCGACTGCCTGCAGTGCCATGACAGGAATTACGCGTCCTGGACCTTCAGGCATCAGGCGCTGAACTCAAACTGCTCAAGCTGCCATCTGTCATTGAGGCCGGCAAGCCATGTAAGCAATCCGTCGAATTACCCGACTACATGCGAGCTGTGCCACAGGTATCCGACATGGAACAGCATCAATCATACTTCAATGACGACGGGCTGTTCAAGCTGTCATCTGTCATCAAGGCCGGCAAGCCATGTAAGCAATCCGTCGACTTACTCGACCTCATGCGAGCTGTGCCACAGGTACCCGACATGGACATTTAATCATTCGTCCGTATCAGGGAGCTGCTCAAGCTGCCATCTGTCATCAAGGCCCTCTTCGCATGTAAGCAACCCTTCGACTTACTCGACCACATGCGAACTGTGCCACAATTATCCGACATGGACATTTAATCATTCGTCTGTTTCGACAAGCTGTTCAAGCTGCCATTCGAGCACAGCGCCTTCGGCACATAATACATATTCATCAAGGTTCGGCTCCAGCTGCCAGTCATGCCATCATTATCCGTCATGGCTGCCTGCTTCGTTTGTCCATTCGTTCAGTTCATTCCCGACTAATCACAAAGGGGCATCGACATGTTCGGATTGCCATGCGAGCCAGAACTATGGCAATAAGGGCGGATGTATCGAATGCCATAATTCACGCGGAGCTGAGGTACACAAAACTAACTCTAATTCGGGTTGCCTGAACTGCCACCCGACAGGACATGAATAATACTCAAAACATCAAGGAAACAGGAAATGTCGACATTTGCATCCAGGATCTTCAAAAGCCGCAGTCAGGGGCTTGTTTTTGCGCCGCTTTGTATTCTCTTTATGACCGCAGGGTCAGCACAGGCTTATGACAATCACGGCCTTTTTTCGGTAGAGGATTATTACTATAAGGACAGTTCAAGCGGGTACAAGACCCACTTCCTGACCACGAGGTTTAAGCTCGATACTACGAAGCTCGGCACTGAAGGCAGGTATGCCTTTCATTTCGATGGCAGCGACAGGGAGGACCTCGGTTCTTCAGGGTCTTCGACTACCGTGAAAAGGGCGCGACTTAATCTCCTGAATGTCGATTACAAAGGCAAGGATTATTATCTCGCCGCCGGAAGGCTTTGGCCAAAGGAGATACCCTTTGAATTAGTGGACGGGGTTAACGGCACTTACCAGCTTACGTCGGAATACGGTGCAGGCGCTTTCGGGGGCTTTAAGCCTGATGTGTATAGCATGGGCTTTTCAACAGATTACACGACCGCAGGCGTATATGGCTTTTTTTCACGGGACCTTACCACGGCAAGCCTTGCCTATGTGTATAACGGATATCAGGGCGGCCTTGACAGACAGTATATCTATGGGCAGGCGAATCTCGGTGTCTCAAATACGCTTAATATCTACGGTACCGCAACTACGGATATCAGCCCGAGCGGAAGCTTAAGTTTCACAAACGGAGTGCTGGAGGCGAATTACAGGCCGGACTTTACCAGGAGCGTGTATGTAGGCTATAACCAGTTCCGCAGCTATACTCTCCACAGGTCGCAGACTTCCGCGGTGGATGAAAGCCGTCAGCATGCCTACTATCTTGGCGGAAATTACCGCATTGCCGACAGGTATAATCTTTACGGCAGGGTGGAACGCCAGTTAAGGAGAGTCACAAGCGACGGGACCAATACCAATGTAAACAGCTATCAGGCTGGTTTCAATGCGGATAATCTCATGAATAGCGCTGTGAACATGGACTTGAATTTTAACACATACAGCGGGGGCGGCTCCAGCCATAAGGCGTACAGGGTAGAGTTCTCACGCCTTAACTGGGAGATACTTCAGCTTATGGTCAGGAGCTCATATACGCAGAACAAATACGATGGGACCGACCCTGAAAATATCTTTGCTTTCGGTTTTTCAGGTTATCTCTATTACAAAAAGGCCTGGAATTTTTCTTTTAATTACGACAGGGAGGAAGGCAATACATTTTCTTCCAATAATGTGCTTACGAGGGTCTCATACAGATTTTAGTTGACAGTCGCAGTGCGGGCCGCAATCCTAAGGATTGCGGCCCTTTTTTATTTCAATGAAAAAAAATAATAAATTAATTTAAAGCGGATTTGATTAGCCGTGTTGGAATGATTAAGCAGGAAGAACTATTTTTTGGGCTCGGAGATTACTTCCCCTCCTGAAGCTGCCCATCCCTGTATCCCGCCTTCCAGATCAGTAAGGTCTTTAAAGCCCTTATTCGAAAGTACTTCTAAAGCCTTGAGGCTTCTTTTGCCTGACCTGCAGTAGAGGACTATTCTGCCGTCCTCAGGGAGTTTTTTAACGCTTCCAAGCGTATCAAGGGGCATCAGGATGCTTCCGGGAATATGCGCGTCATTATGTTCCTCAGGGGTCCGCACATCTATAAGGATTACGGTCTCTTTCTTCTCAAGCATGGACTGAAGCTCTTTTGGGGTAACTCTTTTTGCGTCACCCGCGAATGAGGGCAGGAGTAAGAGAAAAAAGAAGCATGAAGTAAATAGAAGGCTGTTATTAATCATGTCTGCGATTATATATTATTGAGGATAATTTGGCTATTACAATTTATTTTTAAAAAAACGAGTGAGGATGAAGCGGAGTTGAAAAATTTTTTTAAAATTGCGGCAAAAATATTTCAGCAACAAAGGTTTTATTTTTCAGGAATTTTGCTGATTTTGCCCGAAATTGTAAAAAAAATTGACAATTTAGAAGTATTGACAATTGAAAAACCTAAGATAAAGTTAATTCAAGTAAGTACCTTTACACCTCTGTAATTTCCGTTAGCTTCGGAAAAAGTCTGTTCATTTCACTTCCATTTTATTTTTCATTTTAGAACCTGAAGGATTTTCAGGAATTGGGATTATTGCGTCCTGAGGTATTTACATCTCAAAGGTGTTGGTGGAGTTTTTTCATGGATTTTTAAAAGGAGGTGAGCATGTCAAATCTTTTTGCAAGGCATATTTTAAAATTGCGCCGATTGGCAGGGCTTGTAATTTTATTTTTAGTGATGCTTCAGGTCAATGCCCTGGCTCTTAATCTTAATGTTGTCGGCCCCAACGGAGAGGCCGTAACGGCTTACAGGTGGGTTATTGAAGAGGACGCAGGCTATCATGTCAATCCTGGCCAGATCGATCCGCTTACGCTGGGTGTGAAATTCCATACAAGCTACATGCCTGTAATATCTAAAGGAAATGCAGCGAACAGTTCCAATATAATTCTGGACCCTTCAAAACATTATTTTGTGTCAGTGCTGCCGGACTCAGGCTACACGAACGGAGGAACTCCGATAGCGCCGGGGCAGGCAAACGCGACAGTAGCGGTAAACAGGCTTCCTCTCCCGACTGCCCAGATTGCGGTCCTCGCATTTGAAGACAATCAGCCCATAAATAACGCTCCCAATGTTCCTGCCGAGAGAGGCCTTGAGGGCTTCTCTATTTTAGTTTTTGACGCGGGCGGCAGATACGGAATGGCCGGAGGGCAGATGTCGCAGGATGTTTACGGCAACCCCCTTGGCACTACGTATGACGCGCAGGGCAATATGATTACCAAGGGTACAGGCGTCATCAAGACTGATGCGAATGGAAGGGCGCTCATAAAATATCTTCCGCAGGGGAAATACGGGATAAAGGCAATCCCTCCTGCCGGGCAGAACTGGATACAGACTTCCACCCTTGAAGGCACCAGGATGATTGACGCGTGGGTAAAGCCCAATGAGCCTCCGTTCTTTACGGAGTTCGGCCCGCCCGGCCAGCATGTCTCTTTGGGTTTCATACAGCCATTTACAGATACAAGGGTGCTTTCCGGAGGTAAGACAATTACGGGAAGAGTGGTGAACCTGCACCTCTCAAGCCCTCCATTTTCGACTTTCAACAGCGGCAACCCCGTTGAGCATACAATCCCATGGGTCGGCCTCAATGAACTTACCGCAGGCGTAGGAAGAGGCGTTTTCGCGAAGAAGGCAAACGCAGACGGTACATTCTCAATTCCGAATGTGCCTGCCGGAGATTATCAGCTTGTAGTATGGGACGAGAACCTTGATTTTATAATAGCGCTCCTTGGGGTGAAAGTGACTGCAGGCGGCGGCATACAGGCGCTTGGAGATGTGCCTGTGTTCCAGTGGTTCTCACGCCTTGAGAGCATTGTCTTTTATGACCACAATCAGAACGGCTTCAGGGATTGCGTGACAGCTACCTGCGACAACCCTCAGCTTGATGATATCGGCATACCTGATGTTCCGGTAAATATACGCTTTCGTGACGGGACGATGTATCAATCGCTGGCAACAGACACAAAAGGATTTGTGCCATTCGATGAAGTATTTCCGTTCTTCAGCTGGCTTATAGCCGAAGTTGATTTCGCAAGGCTTAAGGCAACGGGCGCAACTGTAATAGTAGATGCAGGCGGGCCCATCAGCCCTGACCAGGGCTGGACACACCCGTCAAGAGATAAATTGACGCCCCAGCCCCAGAAGGATGCGAACGGCAACCCCATTATCAATCCGAATACAAATAATAATTTAACAAGGACTGAGATCGGCCCGGTGCTGCTTGAGGCATTTCAGGGCTTTCTCGGCCAGACGAACATAATCGAATGGGGTAAGAGTGCATACGGCCCGGGTGAGAACGGCGGCATCACCGGTATTGTCAGGTATGCCACGACAAGGGCTGAGAATGACCCGAGATATGCCGTCCCTGAGGTATGGGAGCCGGGTATCCCCCGTGTTCAGGTAAACCTTTACAGGGATACCAATATGGATAAGGCAATAGATGATGTGAATAATAACGGCAATGTAGATCTTGCCGATATCGACAACTATCCGTTCGGCTGGTCAGAGGGCGGCGCGAAAGGCCCTGAAGATGTAGAGAGGAGCGGCAATAACGGAGTATTTGACCTTGGTGACGCGCTTCAGTTCGTCAGGACAGACAGCTGGGATGACAATGTGCCGACAAGCTGCCAGGGTGAAAAATTCGTTACATACGGAGTCACAGCCGACTGCTTTGACGGGTTCCGTCCTTTCAATCAGGTGCGCCCCGGAGTATTTGACGGAGGATATGCCTTTAGCAATGTCGCGAAAGGCACATACATAGTTGAGGCCATCCCACCCCGTTCAGAGTTCGGTACAGCTTACCAGACTTTAAAAGAAGAAGATAAGAATGTGGACTTTGGAGACACATATATTCCGAGCCCTCTGCTTCTTCCTCCGGTATGCGTAAACTATGATGAGAATAACGGAAGCGGACATCTGGTCCCTGCGGAGCTTGCCCTCTTCCCCGGAGTTCCCTCAGTATATGCAGGCACATACAGGCCACTTTGCGACCGCAAGCAGATCTCTGTTTCAGACGGCATGAATGCGGCTGTTGATTTCGCCATGTTTACTGAAGTCCCCATAGCAGGCCACATCAAGGGATTTCTCCTCGATGATACAGCCAATGAATTTGACCCGAATTCACCGCAGTTCGGTGAAAAGTACGCTCCCCCGTTCCTTCCGATATCTATCAGGGACTGGACCGGAAAGGAGCTATCGCGTACCTATTCAGACCATTGGGGCGCGTACAATGCCCTTGTGCCTTCTACCTATACTACAAATGCCCCTGAACCGAGCGGCGTGTCGCCTCAGATGATCACAACATGCCTCAATGACCCGGGCCCTGTTCCTGACCCGGGCAATCCTGCTGTGCTGATTACTGACCCGTTCTTCAATCGCCAGTACAGCCAGTTCTGTTACACATTCCAGTACATGCCCGGCACAACTACCTATCTTGATACGCCCGTTGTCCCGGTTGCCGCATTTGCAGGTCCGGGACAGTACCCGCTCGATTGCGAATATCCTGAGGGGACGCCTAAGATATATTCGGTTAATGGGCAGAACGGCACAGGCCCTTATGTTCAAAGTACGGGACAAAGAATAACGATAGTATCCGAAGGACTTGTCGATGTGCCGAATCCGCTCTATGAGGGGATAGGCGGCACAACTCCCCAGATGATAAAGCGTGACTACGGCTTCGGCACTGTCCAGGGCACAGTCACCCTTGGCACGACACAGCTCCAGATAGTCTCATGGACGGCTGGAACAATAGTAGCTACTGTACCTGCAGGCGCGGTAACAGGCCAGCTTGCGGTCACAAGAGGCGATAACGGCAAAGTCACAAAGGCAGGCGTTACCGTTACCGTTGGAAATATCGCGGGCACGACTGTAAGGACAGTAGCCCCCACCGGTTCCATCCAGCAGGCCATAGATTTATCAAATCCCGGAGACCTTATCCTTGTGCCTCCAGGAGTTTACAACGAGCTTGTTATCATGTGGAAGCCTGTCAGATTGCAGGGCTGGGGAGCCGCATCCACGATAATCAACGCGGCAAAAAGACCTGCTGAAAAGCTCGTGCTCTGGAGGCAGAAATTAGACAGCCTTATAAATTCAGGCGTAATAGACTTACTGCCTGCTCAGGTTACGCCGATAAACGGTTTTACATATAATTTCCCTGAAGAAGGCGCGGGAATAACAGTGCTTGCGAAAAATGTTGCGCAGGCGCAGGGCGGTTACGGTGCAAGCCCGAACGCAAGGGTGGACGGGTTCACAGTAACGGGCTCTGACATAGCAGGCGCTGTCTTTGTGAACGGTTACGCGCACTACTTTGAGGCAAGCAACAACCGCATAATCAACAATCAGGGCATTTACGGCGGCGGCGTCATATCAGGCCATCCCAACCTTACTCTTCCGGGGCCGGGGTTGACACGTTTGTACCAGAGCAGCTTTAACGATAATGTCCGCATTCACAATAACCATATAACACAGAACAGCGGGCTTAACGGAGCAGGCGGAGGCGTTTCTCTCTATACGGGAAGCGATTTTTATCAGGTGACGAACAACTACATATGCGGCAACTTCTCGATGGGAGACGGCGCAGGCATAGGGCACCTTGGCCTCAGCAATAACGGCGTCATAGGCTGGAACACCATCACCTTCAACCAGAGCTTCAACCAGGGATTGTCTGTTTCAGGAGGCGGAATAGTGGTATCAGGAGCCGCACCTCTGAACCTTGGCACGCTCTCAGACGGTTCAGGCTCAGTCAGGATAAACGCCAATCTCATTCAGGGTAATCTTGCGGGCGCCGGTGACGGAGGAGGAATACGCACGAACAGCGTAAACGGGCAGGATGTGGTTGCAAGCAGGAACACGCCTGACGCATGGTACGCTGTGGATATATTCAATAATATGATAGTGAATAATGCGGCAGGGCTTGCCGGAGGCGGCATATCCTTGCAGGATACGGCTCGCGTAAACATCTTCCACAATACGATAGCCAATAATGACTCAACAGGCACCGCAGGCGCAGCGTTTGCCCCGGGAAGCCCGAGCCAGTCAACGCCTCAGCCTGCTGGTATCGTTTCAAGGGCGCATAGCGACCTGCTTGCCGCCGCATTCGGCACATTCGCAAAGGTCCAGCCCTATAAGGAATTCGCGAACCCTTCGCTTGCTGACAATATCATCTGGCATAACCGTTCATTCTACTTCCTTGTGAATACTGCACTGACGCCGCCAACCTACTCGCTTGTGCCTGATCTCGGCGCCGGGCAAGCGCCTGTGTACTGGGACCTCTGGGTGCTTGGCACAGCCCTCCAGAGATATCTGAACCCGCAGTACTGTAATCTTACGAGCATTGCCGGATATAACGTCAATAACATCTCAACAGACCCGATGTTCGTATCAGAGTATTTCAACGGCGCCAAGAACCAGATAATACAGCCTGAGATTACGACAGCGATTCAGGTCATGCCTGCGTTCGATGAGGGCGGCAACTTCATCGATGTGCGCTTCGGGCCCCTTAGTATTCAGGGTGACTACCATCTCAGGACAGGCTCAAGGGCAATTAACAGGGGGCTTAACTCTCCCCGTAACCTTTACCTTGACCTCACAAGGGATTTTGACGGTCAGCTCCGTCCGAACGGGCTCAGGGTCGATATCGGAGCGGACGAGAAGTATTAATCGGGTACTCGAAATAAAGCTTGCAGAAAACTTACCCATTTGTTGCGGGGTAATTCAATCAGCCTTCAGGCAATTTAAGATGTCACCTGCCCGGATTAAAAGCCGGGCAGGGGCATGAAAGGAGTAAGGCTATGACAGGTAAAAGGCTTTATCTTCTGTCGATTCTGACGGCTCTGGCTATCTCGCTTGCCCCCGGATTGTCCGAAGCCAAAGTAAGCGTGCAATGCCCGGGCGATGTCAACGGCGACGCTATCCCTGACCAGTTCATAGGCAATCAGCCTAATCCTGAATTCAGGCCAAATGTCAAATGCAGGCATCTGACCGCAGGCGACGGCTTCATTAAGATGGGAGATGGAAGCCCCATGTACACCTTTGGATTTAAGGATGTAACTGGCACGCCTGTTGACCAGGTCATGAGCGTAGGCATGCTTGGGGCGAATTTCCCTGCGCCTACCATAGCGGTGGATGAGGGCGATGAGTTCTACCTTACGCTTACAAATGTGGGGATGATGATGAGGCCGGACCTGTTCGACCCGCACAGCGTCCATTGGCACGGGTTTCCGCAGGCAGCGTCAATCTTTGACGGAGTGCCTGAGGCCTCGGTAGCCATCAACATGGGCTCAAGCCTTACATACTATTACAATGTGGTTGAGCCGGGCACATTCATGTACCACTGTCATGTAGAGGCTACTGAGCACATGCAGATGGGCATGCTCGGTAATCTTTATGTGCGGCCCAAGCAGGACAAGCTGCCGAATAATACCAATTTAAACGGCTTCATCCATAATACAGGCTTTAAATACGCATACAACGACGGGGACGGCTCCACATATTACGATGTCGATTATCCTATTCAGCTTGGTTCGCTCGACCCTGTGTTCCATGACGCAAGCCTCAATATCCAGCCCCTTCCGTTCACGCTTATGAAGGATAAATATGCAGTCATTAACGGCAGGGGATACCCTGACACAGTGAACCCGAATTCGCTTGTGCCTCCGGCTGAGAATAACGGCCAGAACTCCCAGAATGTAAGTTCGCTCATTACTGCCGCAAGGGGGCAGAAGATACTGCTGAGGCTTTCGAACCTGAGCGTCACAAGGTTCTACACGATAGCGACAACAGGGCTTCCCATGAAGATGGTGGGGCTTAACGCGAAACATTTGAAAGGCTCGGCAGGGCAGAACCTCTATTATAATACCGGCTCGATTACGCTCGGTGGCGGTGAATCAGCGGATGTGATAATCGATACCGCAAACCTTCAGCCGGGCTCTTACTTTTTATACACCACGAACCTTAATTATCTCAATAACAATGAAGAGGACTTCGGCGGCATGATGACCGAGATAATAATCAACCCGGCAGCTTAGCCAGGAGGATTGCGATGAAAAAAATCAAAGTCTTGATAAGCAGCTCAATTTTCATGATGCTCTTCCTGTTCTATGCCGCGGGCGCACAGGCCATGATCGATGGGGTAGGGGGGACGACATTTAACCTCACCGCAAAAGAGGGAAGGATCTCAACCGCCGACGGCAACAGTATCTATGCGTGGGGATATGCCAATGGCAATGGAGCGATGCAGTATCCCGGGGTCACGATGATAGTAAATCAGGGAGATGCAGTAACCGTAAACCTTACTAACCAGCTCCCGATACCTGTATCCATTGTCTTTCCGGGACAAAAAGATGTGGCAGCCATAGGCGGCTCAGCAGGGCTCCTTACACGGGAAGCGGCCACAGGCCAGACCGTAAAATACACATTTGTAGCTTCTGAGCCCGGCACTTACATATATTACAGCGGCTCAAGGCCTGAGCTTCAGGTGGAAATGGGGCTCGTAGGGGCTATTATCGTGCGCCCTCAAAACTACGACCCGAATATGCCGAGGGCTTATAACCATGCGGGCTCGGAGTATGACCGTGAGACATTATTTCTTCTAACGGAGATGGATTCAAGAATACATGAGACTGTAGAATTCCTTGGAGTAGCGGGTTTAAATACCACAGACTACCTTTCAAATTATTTTCCGAATTACTGGTTCATTAACGGCAGGACCGCGCCTGATACAATGGCGCCTTCATTTGCCGCATGGTTTCCCACACAGCCGTATAACAGCATGCCGATAATGCACCCCGGTGAGAGGCTTTTGATGAGGGTTGTTAACGCGGGCAGGGACCTCCATCCATTCCACCATCACGGAAATCACGCAAGGGTAATCGCATGGGACGGGAAGCTCCTCGAGAGCGCAGCCGGAGCAGGGCCTGATATCGGCCCGTCTGTATTTACCATCCAATCAGTTCCCGGCACGACTGCCGATGCCATCTTTGAATGGACAGGCAAAGGGCTTGGCTGGGACATATACGGGAGCGCGCCGCATGCGTGTATTGACACTAACGCGGACGGCTTTGACGATGCATCGAAAGAATATTGCCCTGACCACGGAAAGCCTTTCCCCGTGGTGCTGCCTGATATCGGCGACCTTACGGTCGGAGGGTTCTACGGCGGAAGCCCATTTCTCGGCACGCCTGACCTGCTTCCTCCGGGCCAGGGCGGCATGAACCCGAACGCAGGGTATGTTTACATGTGGCATTCGCACACTGAGAAGGAGATGACTAACTTTGACATATTCCCCGGCGGCATGATGACAATGCTCATTATAGAAGCCCCCACTGTGCCTATCCAATAGCAAAGGAGGGATGATATGGTTTTATTCAGGATTTTGAAACGCCTTGGGCCTTTGTGCCTTGGGTTAATGATGATGGGGTTTATGGCTGCTCCCTCCTCCTTTGCGGCGGATGTTTATCTGGTTGCCAGGCAATTCGATAAACTGATGCCGGATGGTACAACAGTAAGGATGTGGGGCTTTGCCTCAGACGCAGACAATAATCTCAATACCATCGGCACTGAGGTAGCTGCCTCTCCGGGGCCGATGATAACGGTCCAGCCGGATGACACTCAGCTTAATATCCACCTCCGTAATGACCTGAGCGTTCCTGTATCAATCGTAATACCTGGCCTGACCGCAAGCCTCTCACCTGTGAGATTTACCGATACGCTCGGCAGAAGCAGGGTAGAGTCTTTTACGGCAGAGACCGCGCCCGGCAGCACCAGGACATACACATGGAATAATGTGCGTACAGGAAGCCTGATCTACCACAGCGGAACTCATCCCGCCCTTCAGGTGCAGATGGGGCTTTACGGAGGAGTTAAAAAGAACTTCGCAGCAGGGCAGGCATATTCCAATGGCGGCTCGGCCTTTACAAACGAGGTAATCCTTTTTTACAGCGAAATAGACCCTGCACTGCATACTGCGGTAGCAAACGGCACTTACGGCACAGCCTCTTACCCGAGCACGCTGAATTACAGCCCGAAATATTTTCTTGTAAACGGTGAGCCTTATACGACAGGTACGCCTGCGATACCTGCGGGTAATGTGAATGAGAATACGCTGATCAGGTTTTACAACTTGGGGCTTGATTCTCATGTGCCGACAATGCTTGATTCTTACATGAAGCTTATTGCTGAGGATGCAAATCCCTATCCGTTCCCCAAACAGCAGTACTCCGCGCACCTGCCGGCGTCAAAAACAATTGACGCCATTTTTACCGCCACAAAAGGCGGCAGGGTCGCGCTCTTCGACAGAAAACTAAGTCTTTTAAACGGCACGGCCTCATCCGGCGGCATGCTGAGCTACTTGAATGTTATCGGTTCGCTTTCAGCCAATAATGACGCCTACTCAGTGACACAGGGCAATAGTTTGAATGTGCCTGCGCCGGGAGTGCTTGCAAACGACAGCCTGTCCGGGAACTCAACCGCTTCGCTCGTAACTACAGTCAGTAGCGGGAGCCTGACGCTGAACGCTGACGGGTCTTTCGTGTATACGCCGACCCCGGCTTTCAGCGGACAGGTGACATTCAGCTACAGGATAGTGGACGGCGCCAACACAAGCAATACCGCTACCGTCACTATTACGGTCAATCCTGCTGCGGTCGCCCCCATCGCAGGCAATGACTCATACTCGACAAATGAGGATACCCAGTTAAATATCGCTGCAGCCGGCGTGCTTGCCAATGACACGATCACTTATCCTAATCCGGCAGCCGTGCTCGTGACGAATGTCAGGAACGGCACCCTCAGGCTCAATGCTGACGGTTCTTTCACCTATACGCCTGCCATGAACTTCAATGGCACTGATTCATTCACTTATATGATAACCACGAGCGGGCTATCAAGCAATACCGCTACAGTTACGATTACCGTAAATCCTGTAAATGACAGCCCTGTTGCAAGAAATGACAGCGCGGCTACATTCAAGAACGACCCGGTGACGGTAAATGTGCTTGCCAATGATCTTGATCCTGATGGCGACTCTCTTATGGTAACAAACGCAACGGGCGCAACAAGAGGCACGCTTGCAATCAATCCTGACTACACCGTTACATACACGCCTAATATCGGCTACTTCGGGCCTGACAGTTTCACCTACACAATCAGCGACGGAAGCCTCACTGCCGCGGCAACAGTATCCATCGTTGTCAATAACAGGCCTGACGCAGTCAATGACCAGTACTCGGTCAATGAGGACACGATATTGAATGTGGCGGCGCCCGGCGTACTGGCAAACGATATTGTAAATGAGCCGAGCCCTGTCGCAGTTATTGTCAACGGTCCGGCAAAAGGGATACTTACCCTTAATACGAACGGCTCATTCAGCTACACCCCTTCGCCTGATTTCAACGGAGTTGATTCGTTCACTTATGTAGTCAATACAGCAACAGTGAACAGCAATGTGGCTACCGTCACCATTACAGTAAACCCTGTAAATGACAGGCCCGTTGCTGCTTATGATGTGGCAACTACTCCGTTTAATACCCCGATAAACATAAATGTGCTTGCCAATGATACAGACGTCGACGGCGACCAGCTATCGGTGATAATCAATACCAACCCGGCCAACGGCACGGTAGTTATCAATCCTGACAGGACCGTAAGATACACGCCGAGGACAGGATTCAGCGGTACTGACACATTCTACTATGTTGCCAGCGACGGGCTCCTTACAAGTATCCGCTCAAGGGTAACAGTGACAGTCAGGGCCAATGCGACGCCTGTTGCGGTAGCCGATAATGTCGTAACCACGATAAATACGCCTATAACCATCAATGTAGTTGCCAATGACTATGACCCTGACGGAACGATTGTCCCGAGCACTGTAACCATTGTCTCCAATCCCATAAGGGGAGGGACAGTGGTTAATAACGGCAACGGGACAATAAGGTTTACCCCTGGAGCTAACTTCATCGGTTTTGATTCCTTCTACTATACCGTGAGGGATAACTACGGAAGGGTCTCAAACAACGCAAAGGTCACAGTGCAGGTAATACGATAATGAAAGGAGCGGGCGTCTCTTCGGAGACGCCCGCACTCTTAAATGTACATGGCCAGAAATAATTTTATAAAAGCGGCTTTTATATTTAGCTCTTTTGCATGCCTTCTTCTGTTCTCGGGCTGTTCGTTCTTAAAGACAACCGAGAGGCGCGCCGGCTTTGAGGAGCGCTGGGGTATACGCATCGAGAGCGTGAGGCTTACTGCCGAAGGGTACATGATGGATTTCCGTTACAGGATAGTCGACCCTCATAAGGCTGCGGTGCTTATTGAAAAAAATACCACTCCTTATGTGGTGCACAAAAAGACAGGGGTGAAGATGATAGTGCCGACCCCTGCCAAGGTTGGCCCATTGAGGCAAAGGTCTGACGGTACTCCTCCTAAGGTTGGCAGGACATATTTCATGATATTCGGCAATCCCGGAAAACTTGTGAAACATGGAGATGAAGTGACCATAGTAGCCGGGAATTTCAGGGCAGAAAATCTTGTTGTGGAATGATGAGAAGGAGGTTGCGGCGCGATGAAGAGATTTCTGAAAGCATTGCTGTCAGTGCCTGTGGTCTTATTCTCAGCTAATGCCTTTGGGGCAACGCTCAGCCCTGAGGTTGACATGGCCTTGCAAAAATTGCAGGCAAATGAAGAGCTGTCGGTAATAGTAAACCTTGCGGATAAGCCTGACCTCACGCAGTTCAGGAATATCGAAAAACGGGCAAGAAGGCCTAAGATACTCAAAGAGCTTAAAGACAAGGCTGAGCTTACGCAAAGGCCTTTAAAGGATTTATTTGCGAAGAGAGGGGTGAGGCGTTTTGCCCCGCTTTGGATAACGAATCAGATGGCTATAACAGCCCCGGCAAACGTAGTGCGCGAGCTTGCAAAGATACCCGGGGTAAAGAGCATACAGCTTGATGCCGTAATACAGGCCCCTTCTCCGAATTACGGGACATCCGCGGGAACTGAATGGAATGTGAGCGCGCTTCAGGCCCCTGACCTGTGGGCAATGGGATTTACGGGCAGCGGCATAACTGTAGCAAATCTGGATACGGGAGTGGATTGGAATCACCCTGACCTGAGCGGAAAGTGGAGGGGCGGCACAAACAGCTGGTATGACCCGAACGGGCAGCACACTACGCCTTATGACGCAAACGGCCACGGCACTCAGGTGATGGGCATCATGGTCGGAGGGAGCTCGAGCGGAACAAACATAGGTGTGGCGCCGGATTCAAAATGGATAGCGGTAAAGATTTTCAATGACATGGGCACCGCTACATTGAGCACAGTGCATCTGGGGTTTCAATGGCTTCTTGACCCTGATGCAAACCCTCTTACTGACGACGCGCCGGATGTAGTCAATAATTCGTGGAGCCTTGGAAATATTAACACCTGCTTCAATGAATTTCAAAACGATACACAGGTGCTTAAGGATGCAGGGATAAGTATAGTCTTCTCAGCGGGTAATGACGGGCCTGCGCCCAATACAAGCATGAGCCCTTCGAATTATTCTACAACTGTTTCCGCCGGAGCGTTGGATAGCGCATTGAACATAGCTGATTTCAGCAGTATCGGGCCTTCAGCATGCAACGGCGGAATCTATCCTACATTTACCGCCCCTGGAGTGAATATAAAAACAGCAGACCTTTCGTACGGAGGAATTATCCCTTACCCGTATGTTTATGTATCCGGCACATCGTTTTCAGCGGCCCACATAAGCGGGGCAATGGCGCTTCTTTCAAGCGCTCTGCCTAGCGCAACACCTGCGCAGCTTGAAGGGGCCCTTAAGTCAACAGCAACTGACCTTGGCGCGATAGGGCCTGATAATACCTACGGCTACGGGCTAATGCGTCTTGCGGACGCGTATAGGAGTATGGTCGGTTCAGTTGCAATTGATAACGATAACGATGGCTACGCCGCTGATTCAGACTGTAATGATAATGATCCTCAAATACATCCGAATGCCCCTGAGGTCAAGTTCGACAATATCGACCAGGACTGCAACGGATACGATCTTACTATCAGGATAACAAGGGCGACTTACAGTGCAGCTTACAAGACATTAAGAGTTGAAGCGACAAGCTCGCTTAGAGGCAACGCAAACCTTGAAGTTGTAAATTACGGCCCAATGACATGGAATGCCAAGCTGAATAAATGGATTGCCTCTGTCCGTAAAGTCATGTCTAAACCCGCGACTGTGAATGTTTCGGGGGTTGAAGGTATTGAGACGGCTGCAGTGAAATAAATCCGGTTTTCGCAGAGGGAAGATGAGCGCAGAGCTGATAGGAGAGATGTTTATCTCGAAGGGCATATTAAATGCTGATGAGCTTTTGCTCGGCCTTGAAGAGCAAAAAAAAGCAGGAGAGAGACTTGGCGCGACGCTCGTGCGTCTTGGTTATATTTCAAAGAAAGAGCTTTATGACGCTCTAAGCCTGCAGTTCGGAATTCCTCTCTTGACTGATTCACAAGCTCTTGCCCCCCCTCTGCTCCAAAGGAACCCATCTCCAAAATTTCTGAAATATTACAAGACAGTGCCTGTTGAAAGGGACGGAGAGGCATTGAAAGTAGCTGTCTCTGATCCTCTTGACCCTTATCCGCTTGCGGCAATAAGCTTTTACACAGGTTTAAAAGCAGAGCCTGTTCTTGCGGAAGAAGAGCGCATACTTGAGCTGATAGACGCCTTTTACGGAAGCGGCCCCGTGACAATGGAGAAGATAATCCAGGGCATGGGGGATAAGGACTCTGAAAGAGCGATATCCGATACTGATGATGTAGAGCAGCTCAAGGACATGGCGCAGGAAGCCCCTGTGATAAACCTCGTCAATATCCTTATTACAAAGGCGGTTGAGAAGAGGGCAAGCGATATACATATAGAGCCGTTTGAGGATATGCTCCACATCCGCTACAGGATTGACGGGATTTTGTCTCTTGTTGAATCCCTTCCCAAAAGGCTGCACCCTGCTGTTGCATCAAGGGTCAAGATAATGTCCAAGCTCAATATAGCCGAGCGGAGGCTTCCGCAGGACGGCAGGATAAAACTCAAGTCAGCTGGCAGGGACATTGACATCAGGGTCTCGACAGTGCCGACCCTTTACGGCGAGAGCATTGTGATGAGGCTCCTTGATCCAACAGGAGTAATCTCGCTTGAGGCAATAGGGTTTTCAGAGGAGAACAGAAAATCCTTTGAGACGCTCATACGGCAGCCGCACGGGATGATACTTGTGACAGGGCCTACCGGAAGCGGCAAATCCACTACACTCTACGCCGCGCTCTCAAAGATAAACACGGTCATTAAAAAGGTTATCACAATAGAAGACCCTGTTGAGTATAACCTTGAAGGAATAAACCAGATACAGGTTAAGCCCAAGATTGGTTTTACATTCGCAAACGGGCTGCGCTCAATTGTCAGGCAGGACCCCGATGTAATAATGGTGGGAGAGATAAGGGACGCTGAGACTGCCGACATAGCGATACACTCGGCATTGACCGGTCACCTCATCCTGTCAACGCTTCATACAAACGATGCTCCGGGCGCGGTTACAAGGCTTATTGACATGGGCATTGAAAGTTATCTCATCTCTTCAAGCCTTCTCGGTGTGCTTGCCCAGAGGCTTGTGAGAGTCATCTGTGAGAATTGCAGGATTGATATAGACGGTTACTCCCTTGCGAATATTCCGATTGAACTGAAAACAGCTGATAAGGAGCTTAGGTTATACAAAGGCGCGGGGTGCCCTGAGTGCGACAATACAGGTTATAAAGGCAGAACGGTAATTACAGAGTTCATGTCTGTAACTGATGAGATAAGGGAGCTTATAGTCGAGAAGAAAGGTTCAAACGCTATCCGTTCAAAAGCGGTTGAACAGGGCATGGTAACGCTTCGCGATGACGGCTGGGCAAAGGTATTAAAAGGCATAACAACGGCAGATGAGGTGGCAAGGGTTACCCTTGAGCAGTAGGCTTATTTAAGAGGGGATGATGGCTCTATTCACCTACAACGCGACAGATTCAACAGGCAGGCTCATCAAGGGCTCGCTTGAAGCGGCGGATGAAAAGGCGCTTGTCTGCGCGCTTCAGGGCATGGGCTATCTGCCTATCAATATAGGCAAGGCTGCAAAGGGCGAAAGAGTAAATCTATTTTCATTTAATGGATTAACAAAAGGTATCTCAGGCAGTGATGTGACAAACTTTACCCATGAGCTTTCAAGCATGCTGGAAGCAGGTCTGCCGCTTGACAGGTCCATCTCGATTCTGTCGGAGCTTGAGAGAAATGAACGATTCAAAAAAATCCTTGATGAGATTTGCAAGGGGCTGAGGGGCGGCAGCACTTTTGCCGAGTGCCTTGAGAAATACCCGCAGGTCTTCTCCGAGATATATGTAAGCACGATCAAGGCGGGCGAAGCAGGAGGCGCGCTTGAGGCCGTGCTGGCAAGACTTAAAAAATTCATGGAGGACACACAGAAATTAAAGGACGACATTAAATCAGCCCTGCTCTATCCGCTTCTCCTGACTATCGTAGGAGGCAGCGCTGTTTTGATGATGCTCCTGTTCGTAATACCAAGATTCTCAGTCATCTTCTCGGACACCGGCGGTATCATGCCGCTTCCGACAAGAATGCTGCTTTTTATAAGTAACGCGGTAGCAGGATATTGGTGGGTTGGGCTTGGGCTTGCAGCCGCGCTCATCTATTTTCTAAAGCTGAGAATGGGGACAGAGGAAGGAAGGGTCTGGATAGACAGGTCGCTTTTAAGAGTACCGCTTATCGGCATTATTTTAAGGAAGGCGAGCGTAACAAGATTTTCGCGGACGCTTGGCACGCTACTTCAAGGCGGGCTGCCCATAATAGAAGCGCTTGCTATTGCTATAAAGACAATGGGCAATCTCTCAATAGCCCGTCAAATAGAACCTGTCATAGAGGGGGTAAGAAAAGGAAAGGGCATGGCCTTGCCCTTAAAAGAGACTGATGCCTTTCCGCCGCTTGCCGTGCACATGCTCACCGTGGGCGAAGAGACAGGCAAGCTCGATGAAATGCTCATCAAGCTTGCTGATAATTATGACAGGGACATCAGCACTGCGATAAAGAGGCTTCTTGCCCTGCTTGAGCCGGGCATTATTCTTGTGATGGCTGTCGTTGTCGGCTTTATAGTTATCTCTCTTCTGCTTGCCATATTCAGCCTTAATGACATGCCTTTATAGGAGAGTGTATGCAATCAAGAGAAACGGACAAAAAGGCGTTGTATGCGGATGAATCGGGTTTTACTCTCGTGGAACTTATAGTTGTTGTGATTATAATCGGGCTTCTGGCAGCGCTTGTTGTGCCGAAATTGATGGGCAAGGTCGATCAGTCAAAGGTAAAGGCCGCACAGGCGCAGATCGAGCTTTTTGGCGCGGCTTTAGACCAGTTCCGCCTTGATACGGGCAGGTATCCTACGACTTCAGAAGGGCTTGAGTCGTTAAGGAATGCCTCAGGCATTGAGAACTGGAGCGGACCATACCTTAAAAAAGAAATCCCCAACGACCCGTGGAATCATCAGTTCATCTATAAATCACCTGGGGAGCGTGATGATTATGAGATTATTTCATACGGCTCTGACGGCTCAGCAGGAGGCGACGGAGATAAACAGGATATCGTAAGCTGGAAGGGGCTGAATGAGAAGTAGAGGGCATAGACGCTATCAGCAAGGCTTCACATTGCTTGAAGTCCTGCTTGTGATATCCATATTTTCAATTGCCGCGGCCATAGCCGCACCTTCGATATCTGCGGGGCTCGGGAAGGTTGAACTAAAGTCAGCGGCAAAAAAAATTGCCGCTTCGCTTAATTCGGCAAGGAATGAGGCAATAAGGAAAAGACAGAATTACTACGCGCAGGCGCAGGAAGGAAAAGTGCTGATTTCTTCTGAAGACATGAAATTCAAAAAAGAGATTACCTCTCCGTCTGAAAGCAGGCTCACTGCATCCGACGGCGTCATAGCATTCTTTCCAAGCGGGTCGTCAAGCGGGGGAATAATTGAGATATCAAACGAAGGCAGCAAAACAGCTTATGCCATCAAAGTTGAGAACAGCGGCATTATCAAGGTGAATGCCTTATGAGAAATGTGGGCAGGCCTTTTTTTGATATGACCGGATTTACCCTGCTTGAGGTAATGGCCGCTCTCGCAATACTCGGCGGTGCCATACTGATAATTCTGCAGCTATTCTCAGGGGGGTTGAACCTTGCAAGAAAAGCGGATGAACAGACCGGCATAGTGCTTTTCGCGAAGGAAAAGATGAATGAACTGCTCCTTGATAATGAACTCAGGGAAGGTGAGATAAAAGGCGCGTTTGAAGGCAGCTATAAATGGGTCGCCTTTATAAGCCCTGTTAAAACCGATATTGAAGATCCGATGATCCGTAGCTTTAAAATAGAATTGGATGTTGATGACGGGATTGCAAAGAGTTCGTACAGGCTTTCAACCCTGAAAACAGTTTTAAATTAAGGCTTCTTAAATGGTTAAGAATCTATCCATGGTTTTGGATGATAAGAGGGGTTTTACCTTACTTGAAACTGTTTTGACGCTTTTTATACTCGTGACCCTTACAGGCCTTGTTCTTTCAAGTTTAAGGCTTGGCATAAGGGCATGGGAGCGTGGAGAAAAGTTTATCGAGGAAAGCTCTGTTAAAAGGACTATTGCGTCAAGGCTTTCAGCAGAGGTCGGCTCAATATACCTTTACCCTGTTAATGATGATGGCGGGAGTAAATATCTTTTCAGAGGCGCAGAGGATAATCTCGGCTTTGTTACATTTTCAAATAACGGGATAAGGCCCCCGTGGGGCGGCTTGACATCGGTCTATTACTTTGTGGATAAAGACGGCCTCTCCGCAAGGCTTAAGTCATTGCCGGATTCAGACGCGGAAATCTCAGAAGGCGGGCATCTGGTCTCGCTCTCAGGTGAAGTGAGCAATATCAGCTTTGAGTACCTCGGCCAATCAGGATGGGAAAGAAACTGGGACGCAGATGAAAAGAGGAGCCTGCCGTTTGCAGTAAGAACAAAGGTTTTTTTCAGGAGCGGAAAGACGTTCTTATTGACCATGCCCGTATATACGGCAGTTGCACAGGAAAATGTAAGCCAACCTTAACATGAAAAAACTTTTATTTGGTAAGGCGTCTAATAGGGGTATCTCATTAATCTTAGTCCTGTGGGTGCTTATGCTATTGTCCGTTATCGCGGCTGAATTTTCGCTTACAATGCGCGCTGAGGGCGGCTCTGTCAGGAATTTCAGGGACGAGGCTGCGGCGTACTATCTCGCAAAGGCCGGAATAGAGATGGGGATAGCAGAAATAGCCGCTGATTACAATATCGTAAGCCGGAATGAGGATGGCATTGTAGCATTCATGAAAAGCGAGGGCGGGGTATTCAAACCATTGGAATCTCAGAGGTCATTCGGCCTCGGAGGCGGAAGGGTTGAGTATACGATTAATGATGAATCAGGCAAGCTCAATCTCAACATTGCCGCAAGGCAGGAGATTGAGGAACTGCTGAGAATTGCAGGGATTGAAAAGGTGGAGAGGGACACCATTGCGGATTCAGTTCTTGATTGGAGGGATGAGAATCATGAGTTCCATTTAAACGGGGCAGAAGACGATTACTACCGCTCGCTCCCAAAACCATACGAAGCCAAAGACGGGCTCTTTGACAGCATTGAAGAGCTGCTTATGGTCAGGGGCATGAGCCCCCTTATTTTTTTCGGAAACAAAATACCGCCTGAGTTCGGGTTGCAAAAAGTAGAAGATGAGCACAAGGGTATCGCGCGCTTTGTAACAGTAAAGGGCGACGGCAAAATAAATATAAATACCGCAGAAGAAGAGGTGCTCGAGGCAGCGCTTGGCAGGGCAAAGGCTCAGGAAGTGCTGCTCAGGAGAAATACGGAAGGCTATTTTGAAAAGCCTGCTTATGGCGGAGTGCCGTCCTCAAATATATTTTCTATTACATCCGTTGGCGAAGTGAACGGCTTTCAGGTAAGGCTAAAGGCTATTGCCGAGCGCAAGCCCGCATTGCCCAAAGTCAGGATTACATATTGGAATGAGAACCCTCTCCTGTACTGACCAAGGAAAAAAATAATGGATGCTTTTGGCATTGAGATAAGGGAAGGCAGCTGGCATATAGCGCACCTTAGAAGGACTGCGCTCAAAACAGTCCTTGTGAAGTCATTTGAGCTTAGCGGTACGAATGAAGATATTTTATCAGCTTTAAAAGCGTATATCTCAGAGCACAAAATCAAATCTCCCGCTATCGGGATAGGCCTTAAAGAGGGTGATTTTATCTCCAAATCACTTTTCATACCTGCGCCAAACGCAGCAGCGCTGGAAGGGATACTGAAATTCGAGCTTGAGAAGCATCTGCCGTTTAATGATGAGGAAGCGTCAAGCGCATTTCAGGTGCTCAAAAAAGACAAAAATATCTTCTCTGTAATAGTGCATGCGGCATGGAAGAAAACAATCGACGGTATCGTTGAGCAGTTCTCAGGCGCAGGGCTTAATCCGGATTATGTGGGCACAAGGGAGGCAGGGCTTTTAAGTACTCTGCTCGAAAATAAAAAGATCCGGGATGCAGGATTTTTAGCCATCGTCAGTTTCGGAAAAGCTGAGATAAATTTAACCGGATTTATTGGTTCGCTCCCTTTTCATTCAAGGAGCATAGAAAGGGTGAAAGAGTGTTTTGAAGAGCTTGCAAGGGAGTTGAAGGTGATGGAGTATTTTGCATCCGGAAGGCTTGAGGAAATACTGATCCTGTCAGAGGCAAATGAATTTGAGGAATTCTCAAAAAGAGCTGACTGCCTTGGCCTGCCTTTCAGACAAATCGACCTAAGCGGTTTGAACATTGAAGCACAAGCCGCTCCGTCTTACGGGCTTGCATTGTCAGCACTTGGAAAAGGAAAGATAAACATCAATCTGGCAACTGAGAGTTTTTTGAAAAGAGCTGAAAACAGGCTGTCATTTTCTAAAAAGATTGTCGCCTCGGCAGCAATACTATTTCTCTCAATCCCTTTCTCTTATATCGCTAAGGACTATTTGACCTTGAAAAAAATTGACGCGGCGATAATGGAAATAAAAGCGGAAGGCAGAAAGGTCGAAGACATAAGGCTTTCATTTCAGACAGTAAATGAGAGCCTCAAAATACTTGACGAGATAAAAGGCGAGGGCTCGACAGGCCCGCTCGATGTGTTAAGGGAGCTTACTGAGTTAATGCCAAAGGACAGCTGGATAACCGATATCGAACTCAAAGGCTCAGTGGCAAGTCTTGACGGGGTCTCTGACAGGGCATCTTTACTCCTGCTTAAAATGGAGAGGTCAAAACTGATGAAGGACTTTGAGTTCACAGGCCCTGTTGTAAAAGGGGAACAAGGGAAAGAAAAGTTCAAGATAAAGTTCAGGGTAACAGGCGCAACAGAGGATAGAAAAAAAGCGGGGCACAATGAAGCCCTTGGTTAAAGAGTTTTTCATATCATTAAGGCAGAGCAGGCTTTTTTACGGAGCCCTTCTTATTCCGCTGCTCGTTCTGTTGATACTTGCAAGGAGCGCCTACAGGTATCACATGGGCGCAAGGGAAGAGATAATGGTTAAGATTGAGCAGTACCAGGCTCAATATTCGATGATGGCAAAGGGTGAAGATATTCTTACCGCTAAAAAAATTGCTGAAGAAAGGTTATTGAAAATGGAGAAAGGTCTTTTGGACGCTACAAAGCCTTCGATGGCTGCGGCAATGCTTCAGGAGACATTCAAGGCCTTCTCCTCAAAAAAAGGTATTACCATAACCTCTGAGAAGGCGCTCAATTATTCTGAAAAAGGCAGATACATAAAGATACCCGTTGAGTTTCAGTTCAGGGCCGGTTTGGCCGAGCTTAAGGACCTGCTCTATGACATCAAGGCAGCCCCTGTGGTAATGGGAGTTAAGGAGATACGCATCAAAAGCCCAAGGCAAAATGAAGCAGGCAGGCTTGATGTGTCTCTTGTCATTGAGGGCGCGATAAATAAAAAGTAAGGAGCAGGCTGTGACATTGGAACGGGCATTAAGATACTTTATTGTAAAAAACAAAGAGATAAATATAGCTCTGATGCTCTCTGCTGCCCTTCTCAGCATATGGCTTGTAAAAATATGGACAGACAACATATCCATAGATTCACTTAAAGAGGGCGTGAGCGCAAGACATCTCAAGGACCCCGGCGTAAAGGCGCTGCCTGCCGTGACTTATTATAACGTCATATCCGAGAGAGACCTTTTCAGGCCTCAGAGGGTAAAGCTTGAGGCAAAGCCCAAACCAATACAAAAGCCTGTTATTGCCTTTGTGCCGCCGCCTCCCGCGCCACCACCGCCGCCGAGGCTGACGCTTGTCGGCACAGTACTGCTTGATACGGGGACAGCGGCGATAATGGAAAATATGGGCACGAGCCGCGGCCCCATTTATTACAGGGTAGGCGACCAGGTAGAAGGATATGTGATTAAAAAAATTTATAAGGATATCGTTTTGCTTGAGAAGGGAACGGAAGTCCTTAGAGTGGCTATGAGCCACTCCGGCCAGGGGACTCAAAGACAGGTGAATACGGCTCCTGTTGCTAATCGGCCTCCTTCGGATATACCGGCGGGGCTTATTCCCAGGCCGCCTTCTCAGGGGCCCGCATCAAATATACGGACTCAGCCGCAAGCAGTAAGAAGGTAAAAATTCGACTGAAAGGGCTGGTATCATGGGAAACGCGATTTGTCAACGCTCGAACGCTCACTGTGGTTTTATCAAAGGCACACTCTTTAAACTCTTCATTCCGCAGTTTTTGATCTGTTCACTTCTATTAAGCCCGGCTTATTCCGAGGTCGGGCTCGACCCATCGGCGGAGGCGCCTCCTTTTGAAGAAGATATCTTAGAGGAATCTATTACTCCGCCCGCTGTTCAGGAAGTTCAGGCTCAGATGCAAACGCCTCCGATGCCGACATTCGCGCCCCCGGTAAGGCCGCAGCTCAACAGGAACGATATAAGACCTGAAACAGGCTCTGCGATGCTGAATTTTTCAGACGCGAGCCTTAAGGATATTTTAAGGACAGTCTCTGAAATAACTGGGGCTAACTTTATAATAGCGCCGGGAGTAGCCGCAAGGATTACAGTCAATACGACAAAACCTCTGCCAAAAAAAGATGTGTTCGGTATTTTTGAATCCATACTTGAGGTCAACGGCCTCTCTGCGGTTAAAGTAGGAAATTACTATAAGATAGTGCCTGCCCAGAACGCGAGGCAAAAGGCCCTTGAGCTCTTTACGGATAAAGACCCTGCAAAAGTACCTTCAGGCGACAGGATGATGAACCTTATTGTCCCCATTGAGTTTATCTCCGCCAATGACCTGATGCAGGTGCTTAAGCCCATGCTCTCTCCGGGCGGCAACATAACAAGCCACCCTAAATCAAACACTATCATTGTCACTGACGCGGCATCGAATGTAAAAAACTATCTTGATATTATAAACGCTCTTGACGCGGGCTCGTTCCGGAAGATGAAGGTCTCTTTGTACCCGATAAAGAATGTGGATGTGAAGACCTTGTCAAAAGAGCTTACTGAAGTTTTTACCTCTCTTGGTTTTGGAAAGGATACGCCTCAGATAGCCTTGATACCGATAGAAAGACTAAATGGCATAATCGTCTTTTCATCGACTGCAGAGCTTCAGGCGCTTACAAAGGAATGGATTGACAGGCTTGATGTTGCATCGAGTTCAGAGGGCTCTTCCATACACATCTATTATGTCCAGAACGACAAGGCATCGAATCTTAAAAATCTGCTTGAGCAGGTCTATATCGGAAAAAAGACTGTGGTCGCCGCCGCAGCCGCGGCAATCTCTGTTCAGAACGCGCAGTCAAGCCAGTCCAATGCGCAAAGCTCCAACGCCTCTCAGTCCTCATTTAAATACGACGGCACAAACAGAAATGACCTTATAAATAACGGAGAGACCAGGATATTCATTTATGAGCCTACAAACGCCCTTATCATCCAGTCTTCACAGGTTGAGTTCCAGAACATATTAAATACCATTGAAGAGCTGGACAGGCCCCCGAAGCAGGTGATGATAGATGCCCTCATTGCGGAGGTGAAGCTTGATGAGAGCACAAGGTTCGGCATACAGTGGTCGATACTTGCGGGCAACTTCAATGTCCAGCAGAATACAGGCATCTTCTCAAGCGTCATAAATGAGCCGAGGGCAAATATAACAGCTCCCCTTGGGGCTGCCGCGCCGTCGGGGTTGTCCGTCTTTACGACTGACGCGAGCAAATTCTTTGCGGCTCTTCAGGCCCTTGCCTCAACAGGCAAGGTGAATGTGCTCAGCAATCCTCATATTATAGTCAAGAACTACGAGAAGGCATCTATCAATGTGGGAAGTGATGAGCCTGTTGCCACCCAGTCAACCCAGACAGCCGTTACAGGCACATCAGGGCTTATCCAGAATATCGAGTACAGAAAAACAGGCGTCATACTTACGGTCGTACCGCAGATAACAGAGGGCGGCATGGTTGCAATGACAGTGAGGCAGGAGGTCAGCGATAAATCAACGGACAGGACTGTTGGAAGCGCTGTCTATCCTTCGTTTACGAAGAGAGAGGCAGAGACATCCATTGTTGCAAAGGATAAGGAGACGCTTGTAATCGGCGGGCTTATTCAGGACAGGAAGGATGACTCCGCAAGCGGCATTCCTTTCATTAGCAAAATACCTCTTTTAGGGGGGCTTTTCAGGTTCACCAATAAGAGCAGGAGTAAGACTGAACTGCTTATACTCATTACTCCCACGGTCATCTCAAACCCGGAGCAGAGCAAAACTGTAAAGGATGAGATGACGAATAAGCTCGGAGGCCTCAAAAAGCTACTTTTGAATTCGGGGTATTAAAGGCTCAGCGCACTGAGGCATATTCCCGCACGGAGCCTTTTTTCGAGAGCACTATCTGCCATAACTGGAGAGAGCGCGCCCTGAAGAGGCCGGCGCACATCAGGAGATAATATTTCCACATCCTGTAGAACCTGTCACCGTATTTATGGGAGAGCTTGTGCCAGTTAGCGTCAAAGTTCCTGAACCATGCCATAAGAGTAGTGTCATAATGCGTGCCGATGTTATGCAGGTCCTCGATCCTGAACAAGCGCTCAAGCGAAGAGCTTATCTGTTTTACTGAGGGCAGGTGAGAGTTCGGGAAGATGTATTTTGCCATCCATTCATCGGTGGTTGTCTGAGTCTTTATGTTGCCGATGGTATGGAGAAGGAAAAGACCGTCATCTTTAAGGCAGTTATGAGCTACCTTCATGTAAGTATGATAATTGAGAAACCCTACATGCTCAAACATGCCCAGGGAGACAATATGGTCGAATTTCTCCTTCACATCCCTGTAGTCCTGCAATCTCAGTTCAACAGGCAGTCCCTTGCACATATTCATCCCAAGCTCTGCCTGCTCTTTTGAAACGGTAACGCCAACTACATGCGCTCCGTACTTCTCGGCGGCGAATTTGGCGAAGCTGCCCCAGCCGCAGCCGATGTCCAATACCCTGTGCTGAGGCTTAAGCTGTAATTTTCTGCAGATAAGGTCAAGCTTTGCCTCCTGCGCCTCGTCAAGGCTCTGTGTATCTTTCCAGTACCCGCATGTATAGACCATCCTTTTATCAAGCATGTGGCTAAAAAGCTCATTGCCAATGTCATAGTGCTTCTCGCCGATTTCATATGCCTTTGATTTTCTGCTCTTGTTAATAAGATTTGAGGCCAATATCTTAAAGAGCATCTTTTTGTTATTTCTTATCTTGGCTTCGGGGTCTGTCTGTATGAGCCTGTAGAAGAACTCATCTATCCTGTCGCATTCCCACCAGCCGTCCATGTACGATTCCCCGAGACCGAGGCTTCCTTTTTTCAGCGTCCTGTCGTAAAACCGTTCGTTTTTGATGTGTATATCCCATGGTTGAGTGCCATTGACCTTGATACCTGCAGAAGAAAGTACATCTTGTATGAACTTCTTGGCCATACGAGTTTCACCTCTCGGGGGTTTTTCTTCCACCGTTAAGTTTGCCAAAAGCTTTATTTTTTGTCAAATATGCGCAGCATTGGAGGTGTTCAGGGCCAGCCGTTTTAGATTGACAATCTGGCGTTTTTCATGTAACCTTAATAACCTTGCAAAAAGACAATGTCTCGCAAGCCCTTGTTTTTAATGGAATATATCAGGGTTTTCAGGGTATAATTTACAAAATAACACCTTGTTTTCAGATCCAATAAGGAGGATTAAATCGTGGGAAAGAATGTCGCACAGAAGTTAATCGACAGCCACCTTGTATCCGGAGAGGCTGTACAGGGCAAAGAAGTAAATATCAGGATAGACCAGACCCTCACGCAGGACGCCACTGGTACAATGGCATATCTGCAGTTTGAGGCAATGGGAGTGCCGAAGGTAAAGACAGAGCTTTCAGTAAGCTATGTTGACCACAACACCCTTCAGTACGGCGGTTTCGAGAACGCGGATGACCACAGGTTCCTGCAGACACTTGCATCGAAGTACGGCATCTACTTCTCAAGGCCGGGTAATGGTATCTGCCATCAGGTACACCTTGAAAGGTTTGGCAAGCCAGGAAAAACACTCCTGGGCTCAGACAGCCACACCCCCACAGGCGGCGGTATAGGCATGCTCGCCATCGGCGCAGGCGGACTTGATGTCGCTGTTGCCATGGGCGGCGGCCCGTTCAGCCTTGTTTACCCCAAGGTAGTCCTTGTAAACCTCAAGGGCAAGCTTAAGCCGTGGGTATCAGCCAAAGATGTAATCCTTGAAGTATTAAGAAGGCTTACAGTCAAAGGCGGAGTAGGAAAGGTCATCGAGTACGGCGGGGAAGGCGTAAAGAGCCTCACAGTGCCTGAGCGCGCCACCATCACAAACATGGGCGCGGAGCTTGGAGCAACAACATCAGTATTCCCCAGCGACGATATCACAAAGGAGTTCCTCGCGGCGCAGGGCAGGGAAGCTGACTGGATAGAGCTCAAGGCCGATGAAGGCGCAAAGTATGACGAAACAATCGACCTCGACCTCAACAAGCTTGAGCCGATGATCGCAAGGCCCCACATGCCTGATGAGGTATGCAAGGTCTCTGAGATCGAAGGCATGAAAGTTGACCAGGTCTGCGTAGGAAGCTGCACAAACTCATCCTACAGGGACCTTATGCTTGTATCCGAAACATTCAAAAAGGGCGGCTTCAAGGTACACCCTGAAGTCAGCATGACCATCTCCCCCGGTTCCAAGCAGGTCCTTGATATGATGGCCCTCAACAAAGGCCTTTCACACCTTATCGAGGCAGGCGCAAGGATCCTTGAGGCAACATGCGGCCCGTGCATCGGAAACGGCCAGTCACCTCCGTCAGGCGGCGTTTCATTAAGGACATTTAACAGGAACTTTGAAGGAAGGTCAGGCACAAAGGATGGCAAGGTATTCCTCGTAAGCCCTGAGACAGCGGTAGCCGCTGCCATCTACGGCGTAATCACAGACCCGAGGAAGCTTGGCAAGTTCCCGAAAGTAAAGATGCCTGCACAGTTCCTTGTCGACGATACAATGGTAGTTCCGCCGGCAAAAGACCCCTCAAAGGTCAATGTACTTCGCGGGCCCAATATTCAGGCCCTTCCGAAGCAGGGCGCGCTTCCCGACACACTCAAGGGAAAAGTGCTCATTAAGCTTGGCGACAACATAACCACTGACCATATCACACCGGCAGGCACATGGCTTAAGTACAGGTCAAATGTGCCCAAGTACTCTGAGTCGGTATTCGCGCAGATTGATGCCAAGTTCCATGAAAAGGCAAAGGCGGCAAACGGCGGTTTCGTCCTTGGAGGAGAGAACTACGGACAGGGCTCATCCCGTGAACACGCGGCGCTTTGCCCCATGTACCTCGGCATCAAGGCGATCATCGCAAAGAGCTTCGCCCGTATCCATAAGGATAACCTGATTAACTTTGGCATCCTTCCGCTTACTTTTGAAACAGTTGCGGATTATGACGGGATTGATGACGGGGACGAGCTTGAACTGCCGAATCTTAAGTCAGCCCTTTCAGGCGATACTGTAATCCTTAAGAATGTATCAAAGGGTAAAGATATAAAGCTGAAGCACGGCTACTCACCGAGGCAGGTAGAGACAATACTTGCGGGCGGCACCCTTAACTACACAACAGCAAAGAGCAAGTAAGGCTCTTTAAATAAGGGCTTTAGCCAACTGATCAAAGACCCCCAATCCTAAAGGATTGGGGGTTTCTTTTTTAGTGAATGGGATATCGGAAAGAAGCGGCATGGAGGTAAGCCTCTCGATTTCAGACCTGTTGAAAGATACGCTCTGGTCCTTAAGGTCAGAGGTCCTATTAAGGACAATACCTTCTACAGTTAAGCCTATATCAATAGCATGGCGGAATGTAAGGAGTGTGTGATTTATTACCCCGAGCTTTGAGTTTGCAACTATTATCAGCGGGATGTCGAGATAAGCGATGAGGTCGCCTATTGTCTTTTTATCAGTAACAGGGGCAAGCAGGCCTCCCGCGCCTTCGACAAGCATAACATCGTGAGCGGCCCTGAGGGTTTCAAAGCAGTTTTTTATCTTTTCAAAATCAATCTCAACCCCTTCAAGCCTTGCGGCGATATTCGGGGCAACAGGCTCTCTAAACCTGTATGGGTTTATGATATCAAGCGCGTCATCTGTTCCCGACGCATCTTTTAGCTTTAGCGCGTCTTCAGGGATAAGGCGGCCATCTTTCAAGGCGCAGCCTGATTCAACCGGCTTCATCACGCCGATATTAATCCCGTTTCTCCTTAACGCCTCAGCAATCCCTGCGGTGATAAAGGTCTTTCCTGCCCCGGTATCAGTTGCTGTTATGAAGTAGGCTTTCTTCATCCTGTTATCTTTTTTACGCAGTCGTAAGTAACCTGAACTATCTTTTTAAGTTCGGAGTCCTTTATTGAAAGGGGCGGCATAATAACTATCACATCACCGAGCGGCCTTATCAGGACTCCATAATCCCTTGCCTCAAGGCAAGCCTTGAAAGCCACCCTGTTTTTTGACGGGAAGGGTTCTGTTGTATTCTTATCAGCTACAACCTCTATGCCTGCGACAAGCCCTATCTGCCTGACTTCTCCAACATGAGTTAAATCCTCAAACTTCTTCAGAAGCTCTTTAAAGAGGGTTATCTTTGGCCGGAGTTTCTCTATAACCTTCTCTTTTTCAAATACTTCTATATTGGCGATTGCGGCGGCGCACCCCAGGGGATTGCCCGTATATGTATGCCCGTGGAAAAAACTTTTATATTCTTCATATTTGCCTAAAAAAGCCTTATAAATCCTGTCAGTTACCATTGTTGCGGCAAGGGGCATGTAGCCTGCGGTGAGCCCCTTGGCAAGGCAGAGCATGTCAGGGACAATGTTTTCGACCTCGCAGGCAAACATTTTGCCTGTCCTGCCAAAGCCTGTTGCCACTTCATCGGTGATAAGAAGCACATTGTATTTTTTGGTGAGCCTCCTTACACCCTTTAAAAACCCCGGGGGCGATACGATCATCCCTGCCGCGCCTTGTATTATCGGTTCAATGACGCAGGCTGCAATCTCGTTGTGATGTTCCTTTAAGATATCCTCAAGCTTATCGAGGCAAGCAGTCTTGCAGTCCTTTTTATCTTTTTCGACAGGGCACCTGTAGCAGTAAGGGTATGGCGAACGGAAGATGTCAAAGAGGAGGGGGCGGTATTTGTTCACGAAGATATCTATCTCGCCCACGCTCATTGACCCGAAGGTATCGCCGTGGTATGCGCCTGTAAATGCAATGAACTGCCTTTTGGTATTGTTCTTTTGGGACTGCTCCCAGAACTGAAAAGCCATCTTAAGGGCTATCTCTACCGCAGTAGAGCCGTTATCAGAATAAAAGACCTTGTTAAGTCCTTTTGGGGCGATTCCAACGAGCTTTTCCGCAAGCTCTATGGAGGGGGTATTGCCAAGCCCAAGGAGGGTTGAGTGGGCGATTTTGTCCACCTGTGACTTTATTGCCCTGTCTACCTCTTTTTTCCTGTGTCCGTGGACATTGACCCAGAGGGATGATACCCCGTCAAGGTACTTTTTCCCCTCTGTATCTATAAGATAGTTGCCCTGTCCTTTTTCAATTATGAGAGGGTCTGAGGCGAGCCATTCCTTCATCTGGGTAAAGGGATGCCAGAGGTGTTCCTTATCAAGCTTGATTAATCTCTTTGTCTTTGCGTTCATTATCAACCCGAAATATTCAGATTTTGCAAGCTGTTACATAGATAACTTCATAGGTGGCAGTAATGCCGCCCTCAGGCCACGGGAATTCTCTGGAGTATGCCTCCTGAGCCTTTCTTAAAATAGAGCCTATGGCAAGCCCATTTTTTTCAGTCTTTACAGGAGGCGCGGCCCCGATATTTTTTAAAGTCTTAAGCAACGCAAAGAGGCTATCGTATCTCTTTTTTATAATCCGTTTCTCTACCCCGATAATGTGCAGGCCTGCATTCTTTAAATTCATCAACAGGTTATCCACACCCTGAAATACAATAGGGGAGGGAGGAGCGGACTTAGTGCAAGCCTGAGCATAACTTGCCCGAAGCTCATATAACGTATCAGGTCCGAGGGTAGAGAAGGTAAATATACCGCCAGTCTTTAAGACCCGCTTTACCTCTTTAAAGGCGCTGAGCAGGTCTGTTGACCACTGGTAGGTGAGGCTTGAGCAGATGATATCAAAGCTTGAACCGGTAAAAGGAAGTTCATCGCAATCAGCCGTAACTCCCTGTATGTCTTTATTATTTTCAATTGCCTTATAAACCATGGGGAGGGCTATGTCTGAACCGGTAAAAGAGGCATCGGGCAGTTCTGATCTTAAAAATCCCACAAGCCTGCCAGTGCCGCAGCCGATATCCAGAACTCTTAAGCCCTCGCCTGAGAAAACACTTTTACCCCTTGGGGCAACAGCAAAACAGCCGTTCCTGATAATCCCGCTTATAAGGGCTGAGACCTCAAGGGCGACCTCTCTCTGCACATCCGAATTCCCGTCATAGGTAGAGGCAGCTTTTGAGAACGATATCCTGATTGACTGCTTATCTGTCATAGCTTCTCAATGAAATCCTGTACTACCTTGATAAATAAATCTTTTTCAGTGATGAACGGGGCATGGCCCGCGTTCTCGAATACCATAAGGTCAGCCCCTTTAATATGTGACGCAAGATATCTTCCTGCCTCGACCGGGCAGACGGTATCCTTTTCGCCGTGTATGATGAGGGCGGGGATATTGATAAAGCTCAGTAGCTCCCTAAGGTCGTCATTGTAAAGGGCGCCAAGCGCGGTTGTTATCTCATTATACTTAAATGCAGGAAAACACCCCGGCACATCTGTTGAGCAAACGATGGGGCCGGGAAATTTGTATCTATCCACTAACTGTTTTGCCCCCGGTGTCTTCAGTTCCTCATCTGTAAAGCTCAGCCCGTAAAATCTTTTTAGTGTAGTTTCAGGGTCGCTTTTCATATCAAGCAGCATCCTTTTTACAAGCGCCTTGGATTGCCCGTGGGGAAAGTCGTGCCGCTGGGTAAAGCAAGGGGTTGCGCCTACAAGAACAAGGGCCTTGAAGGCATCAGGAAATTGGGTGGCTGAGGCTATCAATGCCTGTGCCCCCAAGGACCATCCAATCCCTATTACGCTCCTGTCATTTATGCCGGATATATGGTTTGAGACCTCTTTGACAGCGGGTTTTAAGTCCGGCTCAGTCCATTTTTCTTTTCCGCCGTGTCCGGGCAGGTTCATGTTGATGGTGCGCTTGCCATTGGCAATAGGTTTTAAATGCCCTTCCCAGACCCAGTTGTCTGTGGCCCATCCGTGGATAAATAAGAAGGTCTCAGCCATTGAACACCTCTTTTATGGAATTTAACGCCTGCGTCAGGTCTGCTTTAGAATGCGTAGCCATCACAGTGAGTCTCAGTCTTGAGGTATCTTCAGGCACGGTGGGGGGCCTTATACCCTGTATGAATACGCCCCTTTCAAGGAGCTTTTTGCTTGCCTCCATAGTCTTTTCAGCCTTGCCTACGAATATCGGGATTATCTGAGTAAGGCTGCCCATTGTATCAAGCCCAGCGTCTTTAAGCCCCTCTCTCATGAAAGAGATATTGTCTGAAAGATTTTTTATAAGATATGGATTTTCTTCCACTAAGTCTATAGCCTTTGTAGCTGCCGCACAGACTGACGGAGGCAGTGCCGTTGTAAATATGAACGGCCTTGCCTTTGATATGAGCAGGTCGATAAGCTCTGCGCTTCCTGCTATGAATGCGCCAAAAGACCCAAGAGCCTTGCCCAAGGTGCCCATCTGGATTACGGAGGGGTGTTTTATCCCGAAGTGCTCAAGAGTGCCCCTTCCGCCTTTTCCAAGTACGCCTGTGGCGTGCGCGTCATCTATTATGAGGGTAGCCCCATACCTGTCAAGCAAAGGCACGATTTGGGGCAGGGGGGCAATTGTCCCATCCATGCTGAAGACTCCGTCAGTTATGATGAGCTTTTTCCTGGATTTTGAAGCCTTGAGCATACCCTCAAGGGATTCGATATCCCTGTTAGGATACCTCTTTACGTTGGCCCTGCTCAGGATGCAGGCATCTACAATCGAGGCATGGTTGAGTTTATCCGAGAATATATCTGTATGCCTGTCGGCAATGGCCGAGATGCAGCCGAGATTCGCGTTGTACCCTGAGTTGAAAAGAAGGACTGCTTCAGCCCTCTTGAACAGCTTTATCCTCTCTTCAAGGATGATATGCGGCTCCATATTTCCTGATACAAGGCGCGAGGCACCTGCGCCGAAGCCATACTCTTCTATGGCCTTTATGGCAGCCTCTTTAACCGCAGGGTGGTTTGCAAGCCCAAGGTAATCGTTAGAGCAAAGCAGTATTACTTCCTGCCCGTCTATCCTTACACTTGTGCCCTGCGGCCCCTCTACAAGCTTAAGGGTTCTTCTTAGGCCTGAGGCTGTAAGTTTCGATAATTCCTCAATAATATGAGAGTTCATTTATGGTAGCAGCCCTGCGTCAGTGAGAATGGCCTCTGGGCCTAAGCCCAAGGTCTGTAAGCATCTGCAGGTCTTCCTTGGGCTCTCTGCCCTTTGTCGTAAGGTAATTGCCGACCATCATGCCGTTTGCTCCTGCGGCAAAGATAAGAGGCTGAAGGTCCCTTAAGTTCACCTGTCTGCCTCCGCACACAACGATATCTTTTTTCGGCAGCATGAGCCTGAAAAGGGCGATGATTTTAAGGCATTCAAAAGGCGTGAGGAAGTTTGCTGCCTCAAGAGGCGTGCCCGGCCTCGGGTTCAGGAAATTGATGGGTATTGAGTCCACATCAAGCTCTTTGAGAGTCGAGGCAAGCTCTATCCTGTCAGCCCAGGACTCCCCAAGCCCGAATATGCCGCCCGAGCATACATAAAAGCCAAGTTCCTTGGCAGTCCGTACTACTTCTACATCATCGTCATATTTATGGGTGGTGCATATTTTCGGGAAAAAACTTCTGCCAACCTCAAGGTTATGGTGATAGCTCTCAAGACCGCTGTTCTTTAATTTCTTAAGGGTTTCCTGGGTTAGCATGCCGAGGGAGGCGCACCTTTCCATGCCTACGGACTCTTTCATAGACTCAAGGGTCTCAACGAGGACTGAGATGTCTTTGTCTTTTTCTATTTTGGAGCCGCTTGTTACTATTGAGAACTCCCTTGCGCCGAAGCCTTCGGCTTCCTTTGCCGCACTTACAAGTTTATCGGCAGGCGACATGGGGTATTCGTTAACTCCTGTATTGTATTTTACGGACTGCGAGCAGAATGAACAGTCCTCCTTGCAAAGCCCGCTTTTGGCATTCACAATTGAGCAGAGGTTTACATCCACTCCTTTATGGAGTCCGCGTATCTTCTCTGTTACAGAAAGTATCTCATAGATGTTTCTTTCAGGCAGGGCGGCAAACTCTTTTGCCTCAATCGGGTCTAATCCCTCCGCGCTCATGCCCCGTTCAAGGGCTTTTCTTAATATTTCCAGCATATGTTATTCCGTTCACAAGATAATTATGTACAAACAACTCCAATAACATAGAAATAAGCTGATTGTCAACTTAAAGATGGCAAGGGTTGACAATCAGCATCCTTCAATGCGGATTTTTGATAACACAGCGGAATCAATTGGAAATAAGTGATGAGGCTTCCTAAGTGCAAAAACAATCCACCATGTTGATAATCTGTGGATATCTCAGGCTGGCTCGCAGCTCTTCAGGGGCTTGCAATTGACATCGACACCAAGCTCTTTACAGGTTGCTCTGAGGCTGTTCTTGAACCCCTTCAGGTCCTCGGTTGAGGCGGCATGCGCCTCAATGACCATTACAAAAAGGGTGCTGCCGTCTTTTGCCGGTATTGTCTTTGTCTCAAGCTCTATTATGCTTATACCGGATTGTGAAAGGAGGTCAGAGATCTTAAAGAGTACGCCCGGCCTGTCAACACCGTGGAGGGTAATGAGGCTGTTGGGCTGAAGGAGATGCTCTACCCTTTTGCCGAGCTCTTTTACAATGATGTCGAAGTTAAATGCCTTTTCAATCTTTTTGAGGTCTTTAATGAGTGAGTCTCTTTTTTTCGCGGACGGGGTAGAGATTATCAGGATGATAGCAAAGCTGTCCTCGATAACCGTCATTATGGAATCTCCGATGGAGCAATCATGCTCAAATAAAGACTTGGACAGGGCCGCTACGATGCAGGTCTTATCAGGCCCTATTGCAATCAACGCATTTCTTTTCATATTCCTCCATTATAGTTCCGGTAAAAAAAACACAGGGAGGGGTTTCATTTCTTTCTTTTTTTCAGATTTTCGGTAATCTCCTTTTCATACCCCCTTTCAGAAGGTTTGTAATATGTTTTACCCTTGAGCCTCTCAGGCAGGTAATCCTGCTCAATTGTTGCGCCCTTGTAATTATGCGGATATTTGTAGCCTTTTGAGTAGCCAAGGTCTTTCATGAGCCTTGTCGGTGCATTCCTTATGTGCATGGGAACAGGCAGAGGCCCGCTTCTCTTTACATCTTCAGATGCTTCCAGGTATGCCATATAAGAGGCATTGCTCTTTGGGGCTGAGGCAAGATAGGTAACGCCTTGGGCAAGAGGTATCCACCCCTCAGGCATTCCTATGAAATCAACCGCGTCCTTGACCGATATTGCGATGCTTAACGCCCTCGGGTCGGCATTGCCGATGTCTTCTGAGGCGAATATTACCATCCTTCTTGCTATGAAAAGAGGGTCTTCCCCTGCTTCCAGCATCCTTGCCAGCCAATAGAGCGCGGCATCAGGGTCGCTCCCCCTCATTGATTTTATGAAGGCTGAGATTACATTGTAATGCTCTTCCCCTCCCTTGTCATAGAGGAGGGCCTTTTTCTGCATGGCCTCGGTAGCCGCATCAAGGGTTATGTTTTTGGCCCCGTTTTCATCCTGCTCGGCTATCATGTAAGCGGTCTCAATGGTATTCAGCGCACTCCTTGCGTCCCCCTGCGAGCTTTCAGAGAGGAAATCAATCACATCTTTATCGATATGGGCTGGAATGTTTCCAAGCCCGTTCTTTTTATCCTCAATCGCCCTCTCAAGGATCTTTTTGATGGACTCAGTTGTGAGCACCTCAAGCACAAGCACCTTGCACCTTGAAAGGAGAGGGGCGTTGACCTCGAAGGAAGGGTTTTCAGTGGTTGCGCCTATAAGGGTTATTGTGCCGTCCTCGACACTGTGGAGGAACGCGTCCTGCTGGGCTTTGTTGAACCTGTGTATCTCATCCACAAAGAGCACGGTCTTTTTGCCGTACCTAAGGTTTTCTTTCGCTATTTTAACTACTTCCCTGATTTCTTTGACACCGGACAGTACTGCCGAGAACTCAATGAAATCAGCCTTTGACGCCTCAGCCACTATTCGGGCAAGCGTGGTCTTACCTGTGCCCGGAGGCCCCCAGAGTATCATCGAAGGCAGTTCGCCTTTTTTAATGACCCTGTTAAGGAATTTACCTTCAGCTATGAGATGTTCCTGCCCGACAAAATCACCTATAGCCCTCGGTCTCATCCTGTCGGCGAGGGGAGAGGCGGAATTATCTTCTTTTTCTCTTGCAAATAAATCATCCATTATGAAATTCTACTATACTATAGAGGTGAAAGGCAAGTAGGCAGAAAAACCGTTTGACACTAAAATTTTAATCGGATAGCATATTTATCTGATTTAACAGACAAAAGGAATCAATATGAAAATCGCTGTAATAGGGGGAACCTTTAACCCCATACATTACGGGCATCTGAGGATTGCTGAAGAGGCAAGGGAGGCGCTGGGCCTGGATAAGGTTGCGTTCATGCCAACATACATAACCCCGCATAAGGCTGATGAGACGCTTTCTTCCCCTCTTACCCGGCTTGAGATGGTGAAGCTCGCAATAAAAGATAACCCGTGTTTTGTGGCATCCGACCTTGAGGTAAAAAGGGGCGGAAGGTCTTACACCATAGAGACGGTCACGGAACTTAAGGATAATCTGCCCGATACGGAGATAAGCCTCATCATCGGAAATGATTCATTCAATGACATCACCTCATGGTACAGGTATGAGGAACTCTTCAGGCTTGTAAGCTTTATAGTGATCCCAAGGCCGGGTTATCCGATAAAAAGCCCGGATGAAGCGCTTCCGGTTGAATTGGCAAAGAACTTCTGGTATGATTCCAAAACGGATTCCTACAGGAATTCCAATGGAAATACTATTACTTACCTTGATACCACCCTCTTAGACATTTCTTCTTCAGACATAAGAAAGAGGGTGAGGGCAGGCAGGTCCATAAAATACCTCGTACCCGATATCATAATCGAGTACATAGCAAAATTAGGTCTTTATAAATAATCAGGAAAAAAGGAGATACTTACTCTGGAACCGAAAAAGAAAGCACTTGAAATAGCAAAGCTCGCATTGGATAAGCAGGCGAGCAAGGTCGTGATACTCAATATCAAAAAGCTCTCCGCAGTTTCCGACTATGTCCTTATCTGCAGCGCTGAATCAGAAAGGCAGGTTCAGGCAATCGCTTACTCCATAGAGGATGGGCTGAGAAAACAGAATGAACGCCCGCTCGGCATGGAAGGCTTGACCGAGGGCAAGTGGGCGCTCATGGACTACAATGATGTCGTGGTCCACATATTCCTTGACCCCATCAGGGAGTTCTACAACCTCGAAGGGTTGTGGGCAGAAGCCCCTTCTACCACTGTTAAGGATAAGCCCAGGCGCGCACCCAAGGCCGAGGCAGCACTAAAGGCCGCAGCCCCGAAAAAGAAGGCGGCCCCCAAAAAGGCAACTGCCGTAAAAAAGGCCGCTCCCAAAGCGAAAGCAAAGCCCCGTAAAAAAGGCGAATAGGCCTTAACCGATTTGAAGATAACTTTCATAAGCGTCGGCAGCATTAAAAAGGGCTATTACAAGGAAGGCATTGAGGAGTACCTCAAGCGCATAAAAAAATACTCTCCCGTCGAAGCAGTCGAGGCGAAGGATGAGTCGTCATCCATCAAGATGCCCAAGGACGACATCCTAAAAAAAGAGGGAGAGAGAATATTAAAGAAGATAAACGAGGCGGACTTTGTTGTAGTCCTCGCTGATAAAGGCAGGCAGTTTACTTCACACGCTCTGGCAGAGTTCATAAGCGATTTCATGGCAGGCGGTAAAAAAAACCTCTGTTTTGTGATAGGGGGCGCATGGGGCCTCCATCAGTCGGTATATGACAGGGCAGACCTTACAATGTCGCTCTCATCAATGACCCTGCCTCATGAGCTCGCGAGGCTGGTCCTCTCAGAACAGGTTTACAGGGCTTTCACCATCATCAGGGGAGAGCCGTACTCACACTAAGGAATCGGGGTAGATAATGTACACAAAAATCCTGCTTGTATTCGTAATACTGATATTGAGCACCTTTTTCTACCTCCATACCCAGAACCCCGGCACAGTCACTTTCATAGTCAATCAGCAGCACACATATGTGCTTCCGATAACGCTCCTTCTTTTCATAGGTTTCTTTGCAGGCGTTATTCTTGCCGTGCTTAATTCCCTGCTTGTAGATGCCAAAAAGGCATTGTCAGAGCTTAAGCACCGCAAAGAAAAAAAACAGCTCGCCCTTTCTGAAGAGAATTATAAAAAAGGCATTGAAGCCCTTGTAAAGGGCGATACCACAGGCTCAAGGGAGCTTATTGAGCAGGCAATTAAGGTAAAGCCTAATGACTCAGGCATGATAATAAGCCTTGCCGAGACCTTTATCAGGGAGAATAAGCCCAAGGAAGCATTAAAGATACTTGAAGGCGGTTTTTTAAACAGCTCAAATTCTACAGGCATATTGATAGCAATAGCGAAATGCTCAGCTGACTCCGGAGATACTTTCAAGGCTATCAAGGCCCTTGAAGAGGTGCTTAACATCGACCCCAAGAACCCTTATGCCTTGAGGAAATTAAGAGATTTCAGGATCAAGGACTGTCTGTGGAACGAGGCCGCTAACCTTCAGAAGACGATACTTGAAAGCGAGCAGGATGAGAACCTTAAACGCAAGGACAAGAAGCTCCTTACCGGCCTTCTCTTTGAGACAGCCGTAAAGTACGCGGAAGAAGGCAGGCTCAACGAGGCTGTCCTAAAGGTCAAGGAAGTCTTAAAGAATGACGATTCATTCATGCCCGCCCACCTTCTGCTTGGCGATGTGCTTGCGGTACAGGGAAATATCACGAATGCGATAAAGGTATGGGAAAAGGCGCAGTACAGGTTTAAGAATGCGGAGCCTCTGATACTGAGGCTTGAGGATATTTATATAAAGGAATCTGCGCCGGATAAGATACTTGAGAAGTACAAGAGGGAGATACACGCACATCCCAATGACATGAACCTGAGGCTTCTCTTGTCAAGGCTTTACTTGAGGCTTGAGATGGTAGATAACGCCATAGAAGAGCTTGAAAGGCTCCAGCACGAGGGAGAGGAGACCTTCTATCCTCAGATACTGCTCGGTGAGGCTTATCTGCGCCGCAAGCAGAGCGCAAAAGCCGCGCATCTCTTTCAGAAGGCGCTTGGCCTTGATAAGGAATTCAATCCGCCTTTCGTATGCTCAACCTGCAATTATGATACAAAGACCTGGACGCCAAGATGCCAGTCCTGCGGTGAGTGGAACAGCTTCCTTATGAACGGCTCGCTTGCCTTAAGGAACCTATCAGCTACAGTCGTAAAGAAATAAGCCAAAGAATTCTCAAGGAGAACCTCATTTGAAACGCGTCTGCCTTATCATCATGGACGGCTGGGGCATCAATCCCGATAAAGACGGCAATGCCACTGCCATGGCTTCCACCCCGAATATAGCAAAGCTCGCGACAGAATACCCCACAGGGGCGATAAGCACCTCAGGTCTTTCAGTCGGACTGCCGGAAGGGCAGATGGGAAATTCCGAGGTCGGCCATTTAACCCTTGGGGCAGGGCGCATCATATACCAGGAGCTTACAAGGATAGGAAAGGCTGTTAAAGACGGGGAGCTTAAGACCAACCCCATGCTTAACAGCCTCTTTGACAGATTAAAGGAAAAAGGCGCGGCTCTTCATCTGATGGGGCTTCTTTCAGACGGGGGCGTGCACAGCCACATAGACCACCTCCTGGGGTTAATCGATGACGCAAGGCAAAGAGGGCTTGAAAAGATATATATCCATGCGTTTCTTGACGGCAGGGACACGCCTCCTTCAAGCGGCAAAAGCTACATGGAAGAGCTGCTTGCATTTATAAAGAACATCGGCGCGGGTGAGGTTGCCACAATCTCAGGCAGATATTTTGCCATGGACCGTGATAACAGATGGGAGAGGGTGCAAAAAGCCTATAATGCGATTGTGAAGGGTGAGGGAGTGAAAGCCGAGGACCCTGTTGCCGCCATACAGGATTCATATGCAAAGGGCGGCACCGATGAATTTGTGCCTCCGATAGTAATGACAAAAGAAGGCAGGCCCGTCGGCTCCATTTCTGAAGGAGACGGCGTACTGTTTTTTAATTTCAGGGCAGACAGGGCAAGAGAGATAACCAGGGCGATTGCGATAGACGACTTTGACGGGTTTGACAGGGGAGTTCGCCCGAAGCTGACTGAATTCATCTGCATGACCGAATACGATGCCAAGCTCAATCTGCCGGTACTTTTCAAGCCGCAGGGCCTTGAGAACATACTTGGGGATGTGCTCAGCAGACATCATGTCAGGCAGTTCAGGGTTAGCGAAACAGAGAAGTACGCTCATGTGACATTTTTCTTTAATGGAGGAAAGGAACAGCCTTATCCTGAAGAAGAGAGGCTCCTTATACCTTCCGTAAAGGATGTGCCCACTTATGACCTTAAGCCTGAGATGAGGGCAATGGAGATAGCGCAAACCGCAGTCGAGAAGATCAATGAAGATAAGTATTCATTCATGCTCATGAACTTCGCAAACGGCGATATGGTCGGCCATACCGGTGTGATAGAAGCCGCTGTCAAGGCGTGCGAAGTGGTTGATAAGGCTGTGGGCATGGTTGCCGAAGCAGGGCTGAAGCACGGCTGGTCGCTTATAATCACGGCAGACCACGGCAATGCCGAGCAGATGAAAGACCCTGTTACCGGAGAGCCTTTCACTGCCCATACCACAAACCTTGTGCCTGTTATTCTGGTTGATGACGAAAGGCGAAGCGCTGTGCTTGGGAATGGCGGAGGGCTTGAGGATATAGCCCCTACCATATTAAAAATAATGGGGCTTGAGATTCCGAAAGAAATGACGGGAAAACCTCTTTTTTAAAAAACTAAACTCTCCTTATGCCTGCATGGTAACAGCAGCAGAGGCTCTCGATATTATTGTCGAACATTCTCTGTCCGCCGTACTTGAACTCCACCCTTATGAAGCTGACGCCGCCCGGCACAGTAGAGTTCATCTCTTCGACCACTTTGCCCACACCCCATTCAGGGTGCCGTAAGTGGATTACCGCTTCTCCTACCGAAAGATATAATTTTCTGATTTCCTTATACATATCATTACCATAGCCATATATTAATTGTGCTTTTTTTATCTTCCTTCGTCAAGTAGAAAGAGGCAGGAGAGCGGCTGTAAAAAACAGTCGATTGGCCTTGACAAAGAAATCCGCAAGGAAGATAATATTTGCAAATCAAAGCGGATTAAATGGAGGGACCATATGCCTCAGAAAGGTTCATACAATTTTCTTACATGCCCTTTGTGCGATGTAGAAGTGCCGCTTGCCGGAGATGAAAAGGTCGGCGAGCAGGTTTACTGCCCCTATTGCCAGTCCCCTCTGGCGCTCAGGAAGACCAAAACCGAGGAATACTACCTCGAAGAGGATTTTTAATTAAAAAAGATATTCTACCTAAAAGCACCTCTCCGCTCTAAAAATTTCCCCTTCAAGGCTGTTTTGCCATATCCCCTGTAAAGTTTTTTTACATATTTTTCAGCTACTTGACATGTTAAAGGCCGGAATTAAACTCAATATATGAAGCTTCTACTTGATTGTATTCTCTAAATTAAGGAGGTGTCATATGTTTAAGATCAAAGCCATCATGGCAATGATGCTGTTCTTTGCCATTACCGCTGCAGCTTCATTGGTAGAGGCTGTTGAAAATAGAATTCCTCTGAAAGGCCAGCTCTGGGAAGATGCCAAGGGCGAGGCGATTGTGGAGGATTACAGGTATCAACAGCAGCAGATAACAATTGACGCTGTCGGGCTTGAACCTAATGCAGTCTATACGGTCTGGCTTGTGAATGAGGGCAGGGAAGCTCAGATGGGCGCTGAAGAGCGTGCCGGAAAAGCTCCGGCTGAAAAAGAGCGCGGATTCTTAAAGAGAGAGGAGCAGAGGCAGGAAGCCAATCTCAGAGGCCTTGGCGTAAGGGACTACTCATTTAAGACTGACGCCGCGGGGCATGGCAGGTTTGTTGCCACAGTGAATCAGGGAGAGCTTCATAGCTTTGACTCACTTGAAGTGGCACATCATCCTAACGGAGACCCCAAGGACCTTAACAACGCTGTTATCGCGTTAAGAGGGGATCTGCCGGGCAGATAGCAACTTTATCGATGGTGAATTAAAGGGAAGGCTTGCCTCGGGGGCGAGCCTTCTTCTGTTATTTCAAACGGAAAGGAGGTCTGAAATGCTTAAGAGGAGTGTGGCTGCCGTTTTATTGACCTTTTCACTTACGGCATCTGCCATATCCGCATATGCAATTGAGCAGAGGATAGAATTGACCGGAAATCTCTGGGAACATGAAAAAGGCGAAGCTATTATAAACGATGCTGCCCAAGGGCAGAAAGAGATTACCATAAACGCTTCAGGCCTTGAGCCCAACTCTGTTTATACTCTCTGGCTTGTCACTGAAACCTCAGATATCGGGCAAGTGGCAATGGGGGCCGGGGACCTGACTTTTAAGTCTGACGCGCAGGGCAACCTGAACTCTACGGCAACAGTGCCGGTGGTGGAAATATCAGACTGGGATACCTTGAGGGTAGTGCACCACCCCACAGGAGACCCAAAAGACCTTGAAAATTCAGAGGTGGCCCTTGAAGGCGACCTTAGCGGCGGACTGAAATGATTTTTTAGGTCATTTCTGTCCTTTTAATCAAGTAAAGGAGGCCTCAAATGCACAGGAAAATTATCACGGTCATTTTATTTTTTGTTTTTGCGGCATTCATGACAGTTGCTCAGGCCGCACAAGAGAAGATTGACTTAAGGAGCAAGGTATGGGAGAAAGCCAAGGGAGAAGCAATAATAAAAGACCTTTCCAAGGAGCAGAAAGAGGTCAATGTAAAGGTGAGTAACCTCCAGCCGAATTCAGTTTATACTGTGTGGTTTGTAAACGAACAGCCCAGGATGGACATGGCAGGAGTAGGCGCGGGTGACTTCGCGTTCAGGACGGATGATAAAGGCAATGGCCTGTACACGGCCAATGTGCCTGCGAGCGAAGTCGATAAATGGGATTCCCTTGAAGTGGCTCTTCATCCTGACGGAAACCCCAGGAACATGGAAAATATTCAGATAGCATTAAAGGGCGATATCGGAGAGAGTAAATAAAGTATCTTCTAAGGAAGCTCTGATTAATTCTCGTTTCTGCTGTCATTGCGAGAAGTGAAACGACGAAGCAATCTCTAACTGCTTGATTTACCTGAAAACAAGATTGCTTCGCTGCGCTCGCAAAGACTACTCAATGAATTAATCAGAGGTTCCCTAAATAAAGGCGGGGGCTTGTGATGCCCCGCGCTTTTTTGTTTTGCTTTGCAAGCGGGCTGCGCCGCCGAATATAATCTTAAGAAGAGCGGTGTTTCTCTTTGCTTTTGGAACAGCAGGTGAGCCCTTCGGGTATCGGCTATGTTTGCTGTCGTTAGTTCGCAATGGCTGTTCGGAAATACCCCTTTTCCTTGACCGTTTTTCTCATCTATGATAGTTTTATCCGAATGAAGATAATTGTAACCGGCGGAGCCGGATTTATTGGTTCACACCTGACGACTCACCTCCTTGAAAGGGGTGAAAAGGTCGTGGTTATTGATGATTTTAATAACTTCTACGACCCTGCCCTTAAAAGGGAGAATGTAAAACCTTTCCTTCCCAATCCCGACTACAAGCTCTATGAGGCTGATATCAGGAACAAGGAAAAGGTATTCGAGATTTTCCGCACTGAAAAGCCTGACGCGGTCTGCCATCTTGCCGCAAGAGCAGGCGTGAGGCCTTCGATAGAAGACCCTCTCCTCTATGAAGAAGTAAATTGCGTTGGTACTCTCAATCTCCTTGAGGCAGTAAGGAATATTGGGATAGGCAACTTTGTCTTTGCCTCATCATCTTCTGTCTACGGAATAAACAGCAAGGTGCCATTTTCCGAAGAGGACCCCATCACTTGCCCTATATCTCCTTATGCGTCTACAAAAAGGGCAGGGGAGCTCATGTGCTTCACATATTCGCACCTCTTTAATATCCCTTCCACATGCCTTAGGTTCTTTACAGTCTATGGCGAGCGGGGCAGGCCGGATATGGCCATAGCTAAATTTACAAAGCTCATCTGGGAAGACCGTGAGATACCTGTTTACGGCGACGGGAGCGCGCAAAGGGACTTTACCTATGTAGGGGATATCGTAGGAGGCATTCAGAATGCGCTTTATAAGCCCTCAAAGTACGAGATAGTCAACCTTGGCGGGGCGAATACCGTCGTATTGAAGAAGTTGATCACACTTATAGAAGATAATGTAGGGAAGAAGGCTAAGATAAATTATCTTCCTGTCGCGCCCGGTGATGTGCCTATTACATACGCCGATGTTACAAAGGCAAGAAAGCTCCTGGGCTTTGAGCCAAAGGTCAGGATTGAAGAAGGCATCAGCAGGTATGTGAAATGGTTCTTTGAGTGGAATAACAAAAAAGCCTGATTGGAATGGAGCGGTTTTGAAAAAAACCTATATAAAAGATATAAGGGAAAAAGAGAATATAGCCGGAAGCTTCCTTGTCACCAAGAAAGAATCCGGCGTCAGCAAGTCCGGCAAGGCCTATCTTAACCTTAAGATAATGGACTCAACTGGCGAGATAGAAGCGCGCGTATGGGAGTCAGCCGAAGAGCTCAGCAAGAACTTCCAGAAAAACGATGTGGTGAACCTCAAAGGCTTTGCAGTCGCCTATCAGGGCGGCCTTCAGCTCAATGTATCTTCCATTAATGCCCTTGCGGACGGGCAATACTCGATTACCGATTTTCTCCCTACCACAAAAAAAGACCCTGTAAAGATGCTGTCTGAAATAGACGGCACCATCAGCAGGATAAAGGACAGGCATTTAAAAGAGCTTCTGAATTCCATCTTTACTGATACGGAAGTAAGGGAGAAGTTCAGGATAGCGCCTGCCGCTAAATCCATGCACCATCCTTATCTCGGCGGCCTTATGGAGCATGTGCTTTCAATAAGCGGGCTTGCGGAGAAGATGGTAGAACATTACAAGACAGGCATAAACAAGGACCTCCTTATTGCAGGAGCGCTCCTCCATGACATAGGAAAGATTTACGAGCTTTCATACAAGAGAGCTTTTGAATATACCGATGAAGGCAGGCTCCTTGGCCACATCACAATGGGCATAGAGCTTATAGACAGGAAGCTCAATGGTTTGCCTGAGTTCCCGAGGGAGCTTGCGGTACTGCTTAAGCACATGCTTTTAAGCCACCACGGCCAGCTTGAGTTCGGTTCTCCTAAACGCCCCAAGACAATAGAGGCGATAATCCTTTACTATCTCGATGACCTTGACGCCAAGGTAAATACCGTGCAATCCCTTGTAGAGGAAGAAAGGGATGCCAATTCAAACTGGACGGCTTATCAGAGGCTTTTCGAAAGGTACATTTACAGGGGCACTTTTACTGGGCAGAATAACTCTGAAGAGTCCAAAAAAGATGGTAAAGAGGATTCAGGCCCGATGAGCAGCCTTTTCTGACGCATCCATTCTGTTTTAAACCCTATGACAGTTAAAAATGAACTGGATAATATCTGGTCTGAACTTGAGGCGGACTGCCTTAAGAAAAAAGACTTCAGGGATGCCGTTATTGTAACCGGCAAAGGTCCTGCCCCGTGCAGGATAATGGTAGTCGGAGAAGCCCCGGGCAGGGATGAGACACGGCTTAAAACCCCTTTTGTGGGCAAGGCAGGCAAATTCTTTATTTCCATTCTTGAGGAAGCGCTTGGCCTTAAAAGGAGCGAGATATACATATCCAATGTCATCAAGATATGGCCTAAGATAGAGACCAAAAGGCTTAAGACGCGAAAGCCTCTAAAAGAGGAAGAAGCCTTTTTCATCCCCTACCTTAACAGAGAAATTTCCATAGTCAAACCAAAGGTTATTCTTGCAGTCGGTAAAACAGCATTCTCCGCCCTTGCCCCTGACCAAGAGTTCACCCCCGGAAAATGGGTGCATAAAGGCAATCTGAGGATAATGCCCATATATCATCCTTCTTATATCTTAAGGCGGCAGAAGAGCCTGGAGGAAAGCACAGAAAAGCTTAGAGACGCGCTGCGGGAAGTGAAAGCGGAACTATAACTTCTCTTCAGACGCCTTATGCGGCTCTTTGGGCCCGCATACCGGGCAGTAAAGCTCACCTTGGTCAAGCAGGCACTCATGCCCGCATTCAGGGCAGCATACATCTTCTTCAATGCGGTTGCCGCACACAGGGCAGTACTCCTGCTCAATCTTTTTGGCAGTTGAGTTCTCTGGCATAAAACGCCCTCCTTATTAAAACCCTACTTAAATTATATCCCCCTTGCATATAGCTTGCAAACAGGGGCAGTGCAGCATTTAAAATAAGAGTTTCAGCTCGGCAAAATAAAGGTTTGAGCTCTCCCTGTAATCATTGTCGAATTTCGAAGATATCTGCATGCCGGCTGTCAAATCGATATCAGAGGCAGGCTGATACTTGATGGAAGGCCCGGCGATTATTGTATTGGTCTCATCCAGGTCAAAGACCGCTATCCCTTCAAGGCGCACCATGGGGGTAAGTTTATATCCGAGCCCTGTTCCTATGAAATTACTGTCCTGAGTGAGAAGCTCATAGAAAGCCTTTGCGGATTCTTTCAGGGTGGATATTTTTTTAAAATTGCCGTTCAGGTACTCTGCGATTGCGTAGCAGGTCGAGGGGAATGAGGCATTGTTGTGGAGTACGGTCTTAAAGAAGTCACTTATTCTGTCCGTGAACTGAAGGCCTTTGAATTTCGATTCAGTTGAGAGCTTGATGCCGTACGGGCTCCCGTCGCTTCTCAGCTCAAGGCCGCGCGGCGCACTGCTTTGGGCTCCTTTGGAAAGCAGGATTGCAGTGCGGAAATTATTTACAGAACGGTCGCTCAGGTCAAGTTTGAGCTTGGAATTTATAGGGTCCTCTCTCTTAAGTAGGCCAGTTCCTTCGGATGATACGCACACATTTGCGTGGAGGATAAAAATGGAAAGCAAGGCAGGCGCAATGAATTTTCCGATAAAAAAACGCCCTGCGCCGGCCCTGCTGCAGCGAATCGAAAGAGCGGCTGAAAAGATATTGTAAATCTTTTTTATGCCTTCAAATCTTTTTGCCATAATTTTCCCTGTTGCCAACAGGCCGGCAAAGTATATAATTAGAAAAATTACATTTAAGCGGAATGTCCCATGAACCTATCCATAACAAATAATAAGGGCTGGAGAACAGTATCCCTCACAACCGGGCTGTCCTGGCTGATGAAGCTCCTGATGATAGTGCTCATCCCTTTTGAGCTATACAAGGGCGAATACCTTTTCATGGTAGTTATCGCCTTTTCAATAGTGCTTTCGCTGGTGCCGAGCATCATACAGAGAAATTATCGTGTGACCCTGCCGTTTGAGCTGGACCTTCTGATAACCCTCTCCATATTCCTCAATACCTTTATGGGCGAGGGGCTGGATTTTTATAAAAGGATATGGGGCTGGGACAAAGCCCTGCATGTTTACGGAAGCGCGGTTATCGCGCTGCTGGCGTTCGTTATAACCTATACTTTCCATTATACTCGAAAATTTCGCCTTTCAATCCCTCTCATAGGATTTTTTACGATAACCTTTGCCATGGCTGTGGGCGGCCTGTGGGAAATAGGCGAATTCTCCGTTGATGTCCTCTTTGGGAAGCAGACCCAGAACGGGCTTGCCGATACCATGTGGGATATGATCTATGACCTCATGGGAGGCATAATAGTCGCCATTATCGGCATGTTTTATGTAAAATACTCGAATCCTGAGACAAGGATAAAACTTGCCAAGCCGCTTGGAGAGGTTTTTGGTCTGGGCAGACGGATAGATAAGATAAAGGCAAGAATAGAAAAGGCCAAGAAAGAACTTAAAAACAAATAATTTTTTAAAAACGGAGGCACAATGGAAACATATTATAATCCTGAAGACCTTGCCAAGTTCTCTTCAATATCGGAAGGCGCACCTGAGCTTTGGAAAAAATTCAGCCAGTGGTACGGCGCTGTCTTTGCCGAGGGCGCACTTACCGAGAGGGAGAAGGCCCTGATTGCCCTTGCGGTTGCCCATGCGGTGCAGTGCCCGTACTGCATAGACGCCTATACGCAGTCATGTTTTGAAAAAGGCTCAAATAAAGAGCAGATGACAGAGGCAATCCATGTGGCCGCGGCAATAAAGGGCGGAGCTGCCCTTGTGCACGGGGTACAGATGAAAAACGCGGCTGATAAGATAGGCCTGTAGGATGGAGAGTATTTTTAAATCCTTTGACGACGCGCTGAAGGAATCTTCGTTATTTCCTTTAACGGCAAAGCGTATCTCCGTATTGCAGATAAATATGGGCAGGCTCTGCAATCTGGCGTGCAGGCATTGCCATGTTGACGCCGGCCCAGCCCGTAAAGAGATAATGTCAAAGGAAACTCTGGAGGCGTGCCTTGAAGTAATAAAGGCACATGGGATTCCTGTTGCGGACCTTACAGGCGGCGCGCCAGAGATGAACCCTGATTACATGCAGTTTGTAAAAAGCTGTGTTGACGCTGGCTGCCGAGTCAAGACCAGGACAAACCTTTCAATATTGACTGAAGACGGTTATACGGACCTGCCTTCTTTTTTTGCGGAAAATAAGATAGAGGTTATTGCCTCGCTACCCTATTTTTTAGAAGAGACTACTGACAGGCAAAGGGGCAAGGGGGTATTCGCATCCTCCATAGAGGCGCTTAAAAACCTCAATTCAATAGGATATGGAGTAGAGGGCAGCGGGCTTGAGCTGAACCTTGTTTTCAATCCGTGCGGAGCGTTCCTGCCGCCGCAGCAAAAGGCAATCGAGGCGGACTTCAAAAGGGAATTGAAAAAGCGATATGGCGTGAGTTTTTCAAGCCTGTATACAATTACAAATATGCCTGTAGGAAGGTTCCTTGATTTTTTAAAGCAATCAGGAAATCTCAGGGGATATATGGAAAAACTTCAGTCCTCTTATAATCCTTCAGCGGCTTCCAATGTGATGTGCGGTGAAACACTATCCGTAGGCTGGGACGGAAGCCTTTATGATTGTGATTTTAACCAGATGGCAGGGCTTAAGTGCGGCCCTGGTTCCCCCATTCATATCAAACACTTCGACAGGCTCAAACTTGAGTCAAGGCGCATTGTAACAGGGGCGCATTGCTTTGGCTGTACGGCAGGGGCAGGCTCAAGCTGCACAGGCGCGGTCTCGTAAATCAATTCACATAAAAAATAAAAAAAGCGGCAGAATCACTCTGCCGCTTTTAGCTGTCTGAAGTCGGCGAGTAAACTGACTGGGTATAAGCATATCGGGACGAACCCCATATCTATATACTCAGCCGGTTTCTCTTTCCAACTCCAGACAGCATCCTGTGCCTGGGGCCTTTCGAGGTTACCATATATTAGGAGGTTTTGAGGTTTCCCCCATACCCTCCTAATATATGATGCCCTACTCAGCCCCAGGCAGCCGTCAAACTTTTTTTATTTTTTGCTTCCGGGGCTTTTCGGGCCGCCTGTATCGTAGGAGGTTTTGAGGTTGCCCCCATACCCTCCTACAATACAACCGACCTTACTCTGCCCCGAAAGCAGCCTTAAATCTTTTATAACTGATAAGCCTCTTCCACATGCAGGAAGTTATCGACCTCTTCCTCTATTACTGACGCTAAATCTGAAACTGACACAAGACCCAATAACCTGCTGTTCTCTACAATGGGAAGCCTTCTTATTTTCTTTCTTGCCATGATCTTGGATGCGTCGTAAACATCCGTGTCAGGTGTCGCAGTTACAATGTTTGCCTGCATTATTGATTCTATCCGTGTTGAGTCAGGCTCCTTGCCTGTGGCCAGCCATAACACCAAATCCCTGTCAGTTATGCAACCCTTTATTGATTCACCATTTGTGATAAGCAGGTAGCCGATGCGGTAATCTTTCATCTTTTTTGCCGCATCCCTTATGGTTGCGTCCGGGGAGATCGTAATGACCCTTTTTTGCATTATTTCCTTGAGTAGCATTTCTGTTCACCCCCTTTTATTATTACCATGGGGAAAATCCATCTCTCTCAGCATTTGTTCATGCTCTATATTTAACTGTAGCCCAAAACAATTTGTTGTCAAGAAGCGCTTTTTTTTATTTCTGCGCCCGCTTGCCTAAGCCGCAGCGTGATGCGCTTAATTAATTTATATCTCAGTTTAAGGGGAATGCAAGTGGATGGAAATGAGTTTAGGAAATGGAGTTTTAAAGGATCATTTTTTTAACGCAGTCGGGGCAGATTCCGTGGCTGAAATCAGCTTCTGAGTGCTCCTGTATATAAATCTCAAGCTTCTTCCAATAGCCTTTGTCATCGCGTATTTTTTTGCATGTGGCGCAGATGGGGAGCAGTCCTTTGAGAGTTTTGATATTTGCCAGCGCGCCCGTAAGCTCTTTTATAAGGGCCTCTCTCTCTTCTTCCCTGCGCTTGCGCTCTGTGATGTCTTCTCCTGAGCTGAGCGTTGCCGTAATCACTCCGCTCTCGTCTCTTAAGAACTTATTATTCCATTCTATCGTCCGTTCGCCCCGGGCTGTTAGCACTACATTTACAAATTTATCCAGCCCTTCAGACTTTCCATTTATCAATTGACGGAAAGTCTCCTGCACGGAGCTTCGGATATCTTCAGGTATGAAGTGCTCAAACCAATTTTTTCCAATAATTTCTTTTTCGCTGTAGCCGAGTATCTCGCAGCCTTTTCTGTTTATGAGGGTCACTTTTGCGGATGAGTTGATTATGACTATCATTACGCCTGCGATATCAAGATACTTCTGGGCAAGGTCGCGTTCTTTCCTGATCTCTACGGCCCACCTCATGCGCTCTGTTATGTCGCGGGATATTCCCATTACAGCCTTGACCGAACCGTCAGGGCCGAGCAGCGGGTTTAAGCGCGTTCCAAGCCAGAGTTCTCTGTCAGACAGAACAATGTTTTTTTCAAAAAAGGCAGGCTCGCCTGTAGCAAAGACTTTATTGATATTTTCCCGGCAATGCTCCAATTCCGAAGGAGGCATGATTGCGCCGAGTGAATTGCCGATAATCCTGTCCTTGGAAATTCCGAGGGAAACGGCAGAGTAGTTGTTTATGTACTGTATCTGAAAGTCGCGGTCTATTATGAATATGAAGTCCTGAGCTGACTCGGAAAGGGTGCGGTAGAGATCTTCGCTTACCCTCAGGGCCTCTTCAACGCGCAGCCTTTCATTTATCTCGTTCCTGAGTTTTTCATTGGCCTTTTTCAGCTCCTTTGTGCGCTCTTCCACCCGCCTTTCAAGCTCTTCCTGAACTTTAAGCCTTGCATCCTCATCTTTCTTTCTCTCCAGCTCTATTCCCGCGCGGACAGAAAGAGTAGAGAGGATGAACGGGGCATCGACATCTGCAGGCAGCGGTTTCGTATGAAGAAGTGAGAGAACGCCTATTGCTTCGCCTCTGGAATCATTCAGGGGGACTGAGATGCAGCTCTCTATACCCCACTGACGGAGGTGAGGAGTATTCGGGAATATATCCTGAGTTTTTTCAGGGTAGTAGGAAACGATCTTACCGCCGATATTCTCAAAAGGAGTGCCGGTAAGGCCAAAAGTGAAATTCTCGAGTTTTTTACCCTCAGAGGCGACCACTATCGTTTGCATCTTTTCATCTGATCCGCCGGTCAGCTCGCCGGCAATCGCGTAGCATACATTAAGCCCTAAGGCGAGTTCTTCCGTAAGGGCGGCTATGAACTCGCTGCCGGTAAGCTTAGAGGTCTTCTCTGAAATAAGTGTCAAAACCTTCTCAGATAGGTCGCGGGCCGGGTCTGAAAATTCCCTCCGGCTGCTTGTCTCTTCTTTTTTGTTTTTTTCTTTCGGATCCATTATTTTGAGTTGTTCCGGTTAAAGGTAAGTACTTTTATATCACAATCACCTTTATTTATCGAAGGATTCTCTAAAGGGAAATAAAAAAAGGGAAACTCGCAGGAGTTTCCCTTTGCTATGCCTAGCCGAAGCCTGAAAGGCTATTGCTCAGAGGAGCAAAATACCGCCTACCAAAATGACCAAAGTAAGTACAACCGTAATGGCTATATATACTTCGTCCAAGTGCTTTATGTCCTCATCCTTCTTCCAGTCTAAAAAACGGTCAGGATAGAAAGTAAACTTCTCTTCCATAAAATTCACCTCCCTGAAGCCCAAAGGAAAACAATGCAGGTTTTATGTGCCTCTTTTATCTCCTATTTATATTATATCACTTAATAAGAGCCATGTTTTAGGTGAGCGGCGCGGATAGACGGGTGCGTCAGAATTGACTACCTGAAAACCATTGTTATACTCATTTTGAGGTACTAAGATTTTAATTCTCTGTAAACCTTCGTATTCCATGCTGTTTCAGGCCGGAGGAACACATATGAAAAAGCAGTTGAATTGCGCTATTTTTGCGGTATTGACCGTTTTGCTCGGAGGGTGCGCCGCCTCTGAGAAGATGGCTTTTCTAAAAGAGGATTTTGAAATTGCATCCGTGGGAGCCACGGAGGAATCAAGGACAATTGAAGTGCCGAGTAGCTGGATGAATGCGGAGTGCCTTCAGGAAGGCCCGCTCGGAAGGGATTATGTCTGGAGCAATAGCATAGAAGAAAATAAAAGTCAGGAGAGTCCGCCTGAAAGTATCTCAGCACAGATGCGTGTGATGGCGCGGAAAAAAGCCGTCTACCCTATAAAACAAGTCGTTGTAAAAGGGATTAAAACAGGTATATATTTGTATACCTGGCTGCCGATAGGCTTTCAGCAAGGATAGAGAACTTCAGGGGAAAATAAATATATGAGTAAGTTGAAAGGTATTTTCATGGCAGGGGTTTTGGCTGTGTTTTCAACATCGGCCCTTGCCGATGTAAAGACGATAACCATCGCCGGAGACCCGTGCAGCGTGCCTCTCATTACAAAGCTTGCTGAGGCATACGCGTCAAAGAACAAGGAGTTTAAAGCTGAGGTCTCCTCTTTCTCATGCACGCTTGGGGTGTATAAGGCGGCAAACGGTGAAGCGGATATGGGAGTAAGCACGCAGAACGGACTTGGCTCAAACCTCCCGAAGGGAGCTGTAAATAAGGTCGTCACAAAATCACCGATAGTGTTGATTGTCAACAAGGCAAACCTTGTTGACAATCTTTCATACGAGCAGGTTCAGGGCATCTTCTCAGGCAGGATAAAAAACTGGAAGGAAGTGAACGGGCCTGATGCGGAAATAAAAAATGTGATGCTTGCGCCCTGCGTGAAGCATACTATATCAAAGCAGGTCGTGATGTACGGAGAGATAAACCAGCTTACGCCGGGTAAAAAGGTCAACCCAGTTGAATATACAAATATAATGGTAGCCGAGAATGAGGACGCGATAGGCCAGCAGATATACGGCTATGAATCGAAGGATGTAAAAGTGCTTAGGATCGACGGCGTCCTTCCCGATGAAAATACGATGAAGTCTGAATATACCTTTTACCAGGATTTTAATGTGGTGACAAAAGGCGAGCCCAAGGGAGTTGTAAAGGAGTTCATAAATTTCGCTTACTCACCCGAAGGCATGGCAGTGATAAAATCCATGAAGCATGTGCCCGCGAAGTAAGCAGATTTTAAAAACAGTAAATTTAAATAGCCCCGCGGGAAACTTCGGGGTCTTTTGTTTTATGAGCAAAAAAAGCTAAAGTTCCTCCTTGCATTGACCTTTCATAGATTTTGGGTAAAGATTATATATGGGTCAGTTTTTAAAAAACGGAGGACGATATGGCATATCTTCTGATTGAACATAAGGTGGCAGATTTTAATAAATGGAAACCTGTTTACGACGAGCATGAGGGCGCGCGGCGCAAGGCAGGCCTGAAAGAGCTTTATCTTTTACGGAGCACGGAAAACCCGAACATGGTGCTGATACTCTTTGAGGCGAGCGACACTGCTAAAGCGCATGACTTTATCAATTCGGAAGACCTCAGGAATAAGATGCAAAAGGCAGGCGTTGTCGGAAAGCCTACATTCCATATACTTGAGAAGACCGCTCTTCGTAAGGCGGCGTAAATTTCTCAACTGATTTTCATCTGAAAGCCTATGGGGATGTTTATTGTCCTCATGGGCTTTTTTATTTAACTTGAAACCGGCTCAAAACCAACTTTCAATTGACTCTGTTTATTTAAGAAAGTAGTATATTGTTTTTCAGTAAAACCTGGTTAAAATCCTTTGGAGTTTGGCTGGTCTTTTTTAAATTATCCTTTCAAGGTTTTTATTTTGTATAATCAGGATTACGCATCCCATTCCCTGCCTCGCATAAAATGGCTCGATGTTCTTAGAGGACTCGCTATTATCCTTGTTGTTCTTTATCATTTCACGAATAGGTATACCGGAAAATACGGGCACAATGCGTTTGCGGATGCGGTGTTCTACAGGTTTGATTTTGGCTGGATAGGAGTGCATCTTTTTTTCATGATAAGCGGCTTTATTATTTACCTCAGTATCCAGAATAAAAAAGGGCCTCTCGATTTTTTAATTTCAAGGCTATCAAGACTTTTGCCGCCATACTGGATTTCAATAATTGTAATACTTGCTCTGGCGCCCCTGCATGAAAAGGTTTTCAATATTCCTGAGAGATTTGACATACCAACGATATTGGCAAATTTAGGCCTCTACGCCGAGGCTCTTCAACTCCCTTTCCTTGAGGGCGCGTTCTGGACCCTCTATGTCGAATTAAGATTTTACCTCTTTTTCGCAGTCCTTTGGAAATTTGTCGATCTGAAGAAAAAATCTACTTATTACATGTCATATATTCTGCTGCTGGCTGCGGCAGGAATACCTAATTACGTAAATGATGTACCGCTCTCAGGAGGAGACCTCAACTACTTTCTCCTTTTTTGGCTTGGGATAGCCGCTTGCAAAGTGTTAATGGAGAATATGGCAATCTGGGAATATGCGTTAATTTCCTTTACGACTGCCGCAAGCACATTCTGGTTTCATAAGGAAAATCTCAATCTTTTTTTCGGGGTTTTGATATTCTCGGCTCTGTTTATTTTCTGTGAACGGGCATTTAAGAAGCATGGTTTTTTAGAACGCATTTTTTCGCCTCTTGCCTTTACGGGCAGGATTTCATATTCAGGCTATCTTCTGCACGACCCTATCGGTTTTCTTCTGCTCGGTGTTTTCTCGGGAATGGCATTATCCTATAACCTTTCGCTTGCGATAGCGCTCTCTGTAAGCTTTACGGCAGCTTGGTTATCTTTCCTTTTTATCGAGCGGCAGGATAAAAAAATAGCTGCTTGCATAAAGTCTTATCTTCCCTGATAAGCAACGCAGCTATAAGTCAAAACCAACTTTCAATTGACTCTGTTTATTTAAGAAAGTAGTATATTGTTTTTCAGTAAAACCTGGTTAAAATTCTTTGGAGTTTGGCTGGTCTTATGTCGCGGTTCAAAGAAAATATTTTCATCCTGCATGGAGTTTTTCTCTTGGCGTCCATTATCCTGCGGTTTGTGTTCCTTAACGCTCCGCAGATGCCGTATCCTGATGCGGAAACCTACGAACTTTTTGCGCTTCAGGTAGCGGATGGGTTGAAGATAACCATGCCCACAAGGCCGCTCGGATATTCGCTTTTCATCACGGGTATCTATGAGCTTTTCGGATCTTCACGCCAGTTCGTCATTTTTGTTCAGCAAGCCCTTGGCGTGCTGTCATACCTGCTTTATTTTTCCATCTTCACTCGCTTCTTTAATAAGAAGCGGGCGGCAGCTCTCTTTGCATTTCTGGCGAGTTCGGGAAGTCTCTTCCTTGTCTACGAGAGGGCAGTGCTTTCAGACTTCCTCAATCACTTTGTCCTGCTCGCGGCTGTATTTATCTACTTTAAATACCTCGATATGAAAAAAGCCTACCTTATGGCCCCGCTTGGTATAGCGTCTTTTATAGCCATGACCTTGCGGCCCAATTCTGCGGTATTTGCGGCAATCGTTGTGTTCTTTTTATTGGTAGAACTTGCGGTAATGCTAAAAAAGAAAAGCCCTGCCACAACCATTAAAGCCCTTGCCATATTCCTTGCGGTTGTCCTTGTCTGTAATTTCAGCTTCAAAAAGTTCTCAGAAAAGGCTGTGGGCTATGCCGGAGAGCCTGTGGGTGTGCTTGGTGTTTCCATGCTCATACGGACGGCTGATTTCGTAAACTACGCATCTCCCGCCAACAGGAAATATAAGGACAGGTTCAGGCAATTCCGGAATATGTATCTGCAGGATTATGTGCCTGCTTACGCCAACTTCCTTGCAGGCTATTCTTTGATGACCGACATTGACTGCGCCATGCCTGAAGAGACAAGACGCATTTATAATGAAGTCGCGATGAGCGCGCAGTCGTACTACGGGGCGCACAGGGTAGGGGAGAGGTATTTCAGCACGAATGATATCTTAAGAGAGCTTAAGTGTGACATGGGTACCATTGATAAGGCTTTCCTCGATATCTCAAAAGAGGCGATATTCTCAAACCCTTTAGCCTTCTCAGGGTCTGTAGTTAAGAATATGATGGACTTCATAGAATCCAAGCAGTGGGAGATGACATCGTTTCAGAAGTTCGGCTCTGAAAAAGATTCTCCCGCACTCGCGGGTATTGCACAGCTTTATCTCAGTATAGATAAGGTGTTCGGAAATGCGTGGGTATCGCGCGCGCTTACTTTTATCTTTATCATCGGCGCAATCGGTTTCTTCATCAAGAGAGATAAAAACCTCAAGCCTGTTGCCTTTCTGCTCTGCATCCTTGCAGCCAACTACCTCGTCTTCGGCATTATCGCCGACCACCCGGCCCCAAGATATAAAATGACGAACTACTGGATTCAGTTCCTGTTGTTCTTTTATTTTATCGGGGTGTTGATTTTCAGGAATAAGGAAAAGTCTTTAGAGGATAACAAATAAAAGACCCATCCCATACCGGAGGGAGGACGGGCGTCTCCGGCAACAAAGGTGACGCGCCTCCTGCATCACGGGATAGGTCTTAGTTTAAGATACACTCGCCATTTGAAGATGTCAATTTAGTAAGATAAGCCTTTTGCGGGAGCAGGTTTGAAACCTGTTCCGAAAATTTGATTCAGGTTGCAAAACTTAATTTCCACCCCTGCCTGCTAACCCCTTTAAAAGCCGGATACCCGGAACCGGTAGACGGGCTGTACCTCACAATCAGAATACTAAATGCTCCGGCTTGCCGATATGATATCCTTGGGCATAGTCTACGCCAAGTTTCTTTGCTATCTTAAATGATTCCTCGCTCTCAACGAATTCGGCAATGCTCTTTATCCCCATACCTCTTGCCACATCAGCAATGGCCTTGACAAAAAGCTGGTCGTTCCTGTTTTTTTTGAGGTTGCGTATGAAGGAACCGTCTATTTTTATATAGTCCACATCCAGTTCCCTCAGATATGTGAAAGAAGTGAAGCCCACGCCGAAATCATCGAGGGATAAATGGCATCCTATCGATTTCAGAGCCTTGATGAATTTTACGGCCCGTTCGATGTCGAATACTGCCGCCGTCTCCGTGATCTCAAAGACTATATGGTCCGGATCGGCCCCTGTTTCCGCTATGGCGGACTGGATGAACAGGAGCAGTTCCTCATCCATCAAGTCCTTTCCGGACAGGTTTATGCTGAAGGTAAGAGATTTGCCTTTACTGCTTGCCTCCGACATGAGTTTCAGAGTCTTTTTTATGATTTGCCTGTCAATGGCGCCAATTATGTTGAACCTCTCGGCTACTTCGATAAAGGCGCCGGGCAGAAGAATGTTGCCTTCTTCATCGCGCATCCGCGCCAGCGCCTCATAGTGGCGGATCTTGTTGTCGTTCAGCCCCATTATGGGCTGGGCCCATACCTCAAAGCGGTCGTCCTCGAGGGCTTTGAGTATCCGCTCCTTCCATTTGAGCCTTGAATGGATGTCTTCCAGAATATGGTCTTCATTGCGGTAGAGGTGGCATCTGTTGCGGCCAAGCTCCTTGGCGCGGTACATGGCCGCATCAACCTTGGTGAAGAGTTCGCTCACAGTGGCCCCGTGAACGGGATAGACGGCCGCGCCTATGCTTACTGACAAACGGAAAGGATGATTTCCTGGACGGAACTCCTCTATCTGTTCCCTTACCTTCTCGGCCATTTCCATCCCCTTGCTTTCATCCATTGACGGCAGATAGATCGCGAACTCATCTCCGCCAAGCCGCCCCAGGATGGATTCCTTGTCCTGAAGGACTTTCTTAAGCAGCCTTGATACGTTTCTGAGTATTTCGTCACCCATGCCATGGCCGTACGAATCGTTTATGAATTTAAAGTGATCGATGTCAAGCATCAGTAAAGCGCCCGGCTCCCTGTCTTCCAGATTGTATAAAAGCCGCTCGCCCAACAGTTCCATAAAACTCGACCTGTTCAGAAGGTCGGTCATCTCGTCGTGAAAAGCAAGGTATTTGATCTTTTCCTCTGACGCCCTTTTTTCAGTGATGTCCTCCTGGACCGCGAGGAAATTTATGATCTTTCCGTTCCTGTCCTTGACAGGGCTTATGACCGTATTGCACCAGTAACGCCCGCCGAATTTCGTTTTATTTTTCAGGACGCCGCGCCATGTCCACCCTCCTTTTATTGTGCCCCACATCTCCCCGTACAGGGAATCGGGGGTCTCACCGGAAGAAAGGATGCGGGGCGTCTGGCCCAGGGCTTCCTCCCTGGCGTACCCTGTGACCACTTCAAAAACCGGATTTACATATTCGATGACCCCGTTGATGTCCGTGATGAATACGACATTGCTGCTCTGTTCTATTGCCGCGGAAAGCTTTTTAATCTCAAGCACCGCCTGCCTCTGTTCCGTGACATCGATTGCGTAAATATTAATGTAGCCGCTTTCCGCTACCGGCGCGAATACCATCGAGAATATACGGTCTTTATTCTTTATCTCGTGTATTTTACTTTTTTGAGAGCCGTAGATGTCTTTGACGGTCTGCTTCAACTCCTCTGGCACCGGCTGCCCTACTTCACAGCCCCATTCATTCAGCAAAGGGGCGCTCGCGTCGTTTCCGTACAGCACCGTCCCGTCCTGCGCGATGCGCAGCACCGGGTTAGGGTTTTCCGAAGGAAACTTCGCCAGAACTTTTATCTGTTCCTCTGCCCGCTCGCGTTCAATGATCTCGGTGCGTAATGCGTCATTGGACCGCTTGAGCTCGGCCGCCTGCATCTCAAGCTGTGAGTTGACTTTGCGCAGTTGGTCGGGGCTGGGCATTGCAAGGGCTTTTGGGATAAGAGGCCACAGCAACACGGCGGTTATGACAGAGGACGCGGCGGTGACGGCCTTTATGTAGCCTTCAAGCCAGTAAGCCGGTGTCCATATAGTCCAAACGCTCATCAGATGGGTTGTCCCGCACGCAAGGATGAAAATACCGAACAGGACGAACATCCAGCGGAAGGCCAGGTCCCTGCGGGTGCATACAAAATAAACCAGCGCAACGGGGATGGAGTAGTACGACATTACAATCAACAAATCTGAGACCACATGCAGCCAGAGCAGGTCAGGTTGCCACAAGTAACAATGTCCGTGCGGCATAAAGGCGTCAGAGCCGAAAAACCTGTTCATAAGATCAATGTATGTTCTCAGATGATCCATGCGGCGCCTCCGTCATTAACCTTCCTGACAATCCGCCGGCTGTTATCAGCGGTGAGAGTTTTAAATATCGTTATATACATTTATCCTCCTAATGGGGGGTGGTGACTTCATTAATAAATTTCAGTTTAATAGCACCGCTTGATTGACTGAAAATATCCAGGCAGAATAATTGGTAACAATTATAGCATTTTGGGAAATAAATCGCTTAACAGAATGGATTTGCAAGAAAACAAATACTTAAGGAAGGACGCAAAGATAGTTCACTTTCTGAGTTGGCTCCATACGGCGGCGGGCACTGAAGGCAAAGTAGATGTACTTAAAAAAGGTTAGTGAGATGCAGGAAGGGGAATTCATTGACGCCCTTTCTGAGGCACCGTATAAGCTTTTGTGTCAGGGTGATAAATATACTGATAGAAGGCCTCTTGGCTTATCGGGAGCCCGGAAATTGGTGGTTATTAAATCTCTCTAAGACACAGGTGAACATATTCTCTTTTTGAAATAGCCACTTAGGATAGGATAGGATAGTCCTTCCTGCTCTCCCAATTGTTGCTTTGTTATTGAACCGGCTTATGTTATCCTAACAAAGGAAAAAAAGATTATTGAAGATCCAATGGCGCTCACGCCGGTTTCCGAAAAACACGACTGCGCCGGGATTGAAAGTCAAACGCTGAGATGAAAAAATGGAACACACGCTCAAAATCAGGTTGTACATCGTGCTAAGCGCGGTTTTCCTCTCCGCTTTATCCATATAAACCGGGACAACATGCCCAATCGCCGCGCTAATGGAAGGAGCAGGCAGGTTGGCTTAATCAGCCCAATATTTTTTTTGAACCGTTGGGTTTCGCCTTGCTCAACCACAACCTACGATCACTGAAAATGAGGGAAACATGAGAATTAAAACAAGTTTCATCCTTGTCATCATCTTCATCATGGCTGCGGGGGCTGTGTTTGCCCAAACCCCGCGTGAAGAGTTGCAGCAGATGGTCGAGCAGTTGCAGAAGACGCCGAACGACAACGTGCTGCGCGAAAAGATCATCAAGTTCGCCACAACTCTCAAACCCGCGCCGGCGATTCCGGAGGAGGCTCGCGAGCCGTTTGTCATGGGAGCGACGGTGCTGAAGAAGGCCAGCGATGTTGCTGGAGCCAGCAAGGCCGTAGATTTGTTCACCCAAGCCCTCAACATCGCCCCGTGGTTTGCCGATGCCTACTACAACCGCGCGATAGCACGCGAGGCCGCAGGCCAGTTCGAGCCGGCCATTGATGACCTCAAGCTCTACCTCGAATTCAAACTCACCGATGCCGAGCGCCGTGAGGCGCAGGACAAAATCTATTCCCTCAAAGCTGACGCCCAGTTAGCTTCCGCCAAGAAAGCTGAACAGGACAAAATTGCCGGCGCCGAGGAGGCAAAGCGCCAGGCCCAGCAGGCCAAGCGCGATGTGATTACGCAAATCAAAAACGCTGTGGCGAATCGCAAATACAACGAATCATTGCTCAGCTACAGCGACGACTCCCGTCGTATGTGGGCCGGAGTGAATCAGTATGAGTTGTTTGGCGGCGGGAAATACTGGCTGTATGGCAACTATGATTATTATATTTATTTTTGGAAATTCTTCGAAGAACGAGCCGAGGTGTGGGTTACCGACAATAATGGTTACCAATACTGTTTAGTTCGCGGGGAGTCTTGGGGGCCTAAAATCACCGACATGCGCTGGTTTAACGGATGCTCTTCGGACAATCAGTTGCAGTGGTGGGGATATTTTGATCTCTACACTGGTTATTTATACACGGGCGCTGGAAGTAGTAATAATAGGCCAATCAACGACTCTGAATTCGATCCGGACAAGCGCTACTCCTACCATCGGTACGCACCGTTAAAGTGAAACTCAAGGCGGGTACAATCTCTTGCAGCAGGTAAGTTGGTTTCATCAATCCAACATTTTTTTGAACCGTTTGGTTTCGCCTTGCTCAACCACAACCTGCGATTGTTGAAAATGAGGGAAGCATGAGAACTAAAACAAGTTTTCATCCTTGTCATAATCTTCATCATGGCTGCGGGGGCTGTGTTTGCCCAAACCCCGCGTGAAGAGTTGCAGCAGATGGTCGAGCAGTCGCAGAAGACGCCGAACGACAACGCGCTGCGCTAAAAGATCATCAAGCTCGCGCCAATGTTGAAGCCATCGCCCGCCTTGCCCGATACGGCAATTGCCTTCGAGGGCCGCGCGCAGTTCGCTTTCAGGAGCGCCAAATCCGAGGGCGATTTTCTTAAAGCGGCTCAGGAGTATGAAAAAGCCGTCGCGCCGTGGGTGCCGGGTTATTACGCCGACCTGTGCACGATTTACGAGAAAGCGGACAAATTTGAGGACGCCAGGCGTCACTGCGGGTTTTACCTGATCGGTCTCAACGATCCCGCACAAGTAACTGACGTCAAGCGGCGTATTGCCGGGCTTGAGTTTGGTATTGAAAAGGTAACTAAACAAGCCGTAAACAGAGCGCAGGAACAGCGCATTAGTGGAGCTTGGAAATATCCGCACGCAGCGGGTGATGGAGTTCCTCGGTTGCAAATACTTCCCGTACGACAAAACTCAGATGGCAAATGGAATTTTTTACAGGATTATTATATTGACAATAAACAAGTCATTAAGGAAGCGCCCATACGGTGCGCATGATCTATCTCTCGTGGATAGTGATCTGCGTTTCAAGATTGTCGAAAAAAGTGTGAGCGGCGGGATTTGCGGAACCTACGATGTGAGGGGCAATGTTTCTGCTGACGGCAATACTTTGAATCTCTCCTATACACTAATGCCCTTCGCGTTCGATTGGCCTGATGAGGATTGTCCTGTGAAGAGCAGTTATGGGTCTTATGTTCGTACATACAAAAGGTAGCAATCATGTTAGGGTGCCTGGAATACACCCAACAAGGGAGAAAGAATGAAACACACATACAACATTAAGATGCGCATGGCGCTTTGGGCTGCCGTGGGAATTATTTGCTTTGCTTCCGCTCCTGCGACGGCTGGCGAGCCGGCATGGTGGACGCAGCAAAAAAGAGACTGCGGCTTACCCTCTAACCTCGCCTATAACGACTGGGACGGGAAATGCAATAGCACAACCGGCATTACTTCCGCGCCCGGCTACGATTACGAGGCCGCGCGTCGTGCTCAGGAGGCAGCGGCTGCTGCCGAACGCCAACGACAGCAGGAAGAAGCAGACCGCATAGAGCGCGAGCATCAGGCCGAAATAAAGCGCCAAGCCGACTTCATCCGAGACCGCGACGCGGCGGCGAAGACGCTCAAGGGATCGTCCGGCCAGGCGATGGACCAACTTAAAGGCCTTTCGGGCACGGACAGTTCCGGCCTCAAGGGCAGCGGATTCGACACTGGCAACACCGGCTTGAAAGGGCTCAGGGGCAGCGATAACGCTGACCAAAAAGCTCGCTCTCAACCCGCGTCACACACCGACGCCTCTGTGGTGGATGCGCGCAATGTCCCGACGGGCTTGCAGAAAACCCTGGAAAACGCCATTGCCATCGCCTATTCATCTGCGCCGCCCGGCGTCAGCGACCGTGTCCGTAAAGGATTCCAGGCCGTCATGGAGCGCGATTGGAAGGTCGCCAAAGCCTGGTTTGAAGACGCCCTCAAGCTCGACCCCAACAACGTCGGTCTCAAGCGCCTGGTAGCCCTTGCCGATATTTCGCAGCAGCCCAACAAGCAGTCCGCCACGGTGGATGAGCGTAACGAGCCGGCCGGCCTTGGCGGCAAATCGGATATGAAGGGATCGAGCGCGCAGCCGAGCAAGACAAAACCCGCACAGACAGCCGGGCAGCTGCAGCTGCCCGATCCGAACGATATTTATTTGCTATTTCCGGGGCTGGAAGCGACAACCGATCCGAACCTGCAACTGCCCACTCCGGACGATATTGATTATCTATTTCCTGGATTGAAAGAGATGGATGACAAGGCAGCGCAGGATTATCTGTTCGGCCTTGATCCATACCCTGCTGCGTCGAAATCCGGGAAAATCAAATCCAAGTCCGAGCGTAAAGAGGGAATTCTTGATCGCACCAAGCGCGCCGTCAAGGAGACCCGCGAAAAGGACCCACAGACCAAGGAGAAACTCAAGCGCATGCCCAAGCATGGGGACTCGGTCGGAGGAAAACCCGCAGCCGATGAGATCAACTTCGGCGGCAAGAACTAAGCCTCGAATGCACCCTGCTGAATAAAGGAGAACAAACCATGAAAACTACCGGTAAGCTAATTATTTTTGTCTTCGCATTCTTGGTTCTGATTGCGGGCGCCTACGCCCAATCCCCGCGCGAAGAGTTGCAGCAGATGGTCGAGCAGTTGCAGAAGACGCCGAACGACAACGCGCTGCGCGAAAAGATCATCAAGCTCGCCATAACTATCAAGCCGTCGCCGGCGATCCCGGAGGAGGCGAACCGCGCCTTCGTCAAAGGCAATGTGTTCCAGAAAGAGGCGATAGACATTTCCGGATACGAACTCGCGATATCCGCCTATCGTGGCGCGTTGCGCTCTGCGCCGTGGTGGGGCGATGCTTATTTCAATCTGGCCATCGCATTGGAGTCGGCAGGCAAATTCGACGAGGCGATCGTCTCGCTCAGGAATTACATGACTTCGGTGTCAGCGGGGAGTACTGAGGCGCGCGAAGCGCAGAACAAAATTTACGCGCTGGAAGCAAAGAAGGAAATGGCAGTAGCCAAGAAGAATCCAAGCCTGGCCGGCAACTGGAAAGTTTTCGTTAACGGAATCCCGCAGAGAGCAGGAGGAGATGCTGGTGATGGGGGGAGATGGATTACAGACTTTCATTACCGGTTCGAGATGAGTGGCCATGAGATTGTGGCCTACAAAGTCACCGACTCAGACCCAAATAATATAGATAAGACATGGTGTCGCCGAGCCGGCGGGGCATGGGCGTGCAAAGGCGATGAAGATATCTTCGGGCGGTTCTCTGCCGATAGCAATGTAATTAGGGGAAGGTTCTTATATCATAACAGCAATGGTGATATCCACGGCACCTTAAGCGACTCTGAAATCAGATGGGACTTTGGAGATAGCGACTATACCAGTCATGAAACTCTTCGCAAACAAAATTGAATGATGGAGAACAAACCATGAAAACTATTGGCAAGCTAATCTTATTCGTCTTCGCATTTTTGGCTCTGACCGCGGGCGCCTACGCCCAATCCCCGCGCGAAGAGTTGCAGCAGATGGTCGAGCAGTTGCAGAAGACGCCGAACGACAACGCGCTGCGCGAAAAGATCATCAAGCTCGCCGCAAGTATCAAACCCGCACCAGCGATACCTGAGGAGGCGCGGCGCGCTTTCGTGCGCGGCAACGCGACGATGAGCGAAGCGAAGATGCCGGAGGAATACGCACGCGCAGTACAGCTCTACACGGAGGCGTTGTTAATCGCTCCCTGGTGGAGCGATCCATATTTTAATTTGGCCAGGGCGCACGAGTTGCGCCAGGAATACGATTCCGCCATTCTCGGATTGCGATTCTTTTTGCTCACCGGGATCGTTGGCAACGAGGCGCGACAAGCCCAGGATCAGATTTATGTATTGGAGGAGAAGCGCGACCGGCAGGCAAAAGTCGACGAAAAAAGAAAACTCGAGGAAGCGCAAAAATTGCAGCGGCAAGCGTGGGCGAAGGATCTCGCGCGATGGATGACGGAGAACTATGGAAGATCGCTGTTAAGCAAGGTCCAAATTTGCTTTTGGTGTACAGATGAGGATGCCGGAGGGGCGAATTGGACATACGCCGAGACACTGACGATAGACGGTAATCTTGCCGGAAAGGACTGGTCACGCTTGGGTAAGAAGCTTTTGTTCAGGACAGCAGGGCAGGCCAATGACGAAATCGTCTTTTCAGGAGTTGCCCACAACGGCGTCATGCCTACTGATCTTTGCGGCACTGTGAATGGCCCCCGACCGGAAGACATCAACTGGAAACAGTGTAACAGCGATATTAAATCCTGGAATGGTACGGCTGCCTCCGCCGTATTCACGCAAACCAGTGACTACAAGCCAATGGTGAGGATAAAAAGCAATTGCCAACCTGATGGCCATTGCTCGCACGCCAATCTCATGCTTGAGTGATAATGCATCCTGCGTACTGAAGGAGGGACAACGAACCATGAAAACTACCGGCAAGCTGATTATTTTCGTCATCACATTCTTGGCTCTGGCCGCGGGCGCCTACGCCCAATCCCCACGTGAGGAGTTGCAGCAGATGGTCGAGCAGTTGCAGAAGACGCCGGGCGACAACGCCCTGCGCGAGCGCATAATCAAATATGCCGCAGGAATCAAGCCGGCGCCGGCGATTCCGGAGGAGGCGCGCCGACACTTCGTGAAGGCGGTTACGCTCCAGAAAGAAGCCAGGAACGTGACGGATTACGAGATAGTCATAGCCGAGTATCAGTCGTCGCTATCGTTTGCGCCTTGGTTTGGTGACGCTTATTACAATTTGTCAGTGGCGCTCGAAGCCTCCGCCCGCTTCAGTGAGGCAAAGAGTGCCTTGCAGTTTTACCTCATGTCCGGCCCGAAGGACGCAGTGCCAGCGCAGGACCGTATCTATGAGCTGGAGGCGAAGCAGGAGAAAGCAGATCGCGAGAAGTCCATGTACGACTGGCTGTTAGGGGAATGGCGCCTGAAAGACGATATGCGGGAGGTAGCCGGCGGAGGGGCATTCTCCCCCATTGATATCAAAACTGTGCAAAGCACCAAAAAAGGAGAACAGATTCTATTTCGGTTGGGCGACAAAGATTTTTTGCGCGCCACGCTGCGCGAACAGGTCATTACATGGGAACACTGGATGCCCATCCCGTACAAGCCGATCGGTTGTCCGGAAGACGGTGCATGGAACCGGATCGAGGTTACGATCAGCGTCGATAAGAAAAACATGAGCTTCTCCTTCTACCAATCCTACACGGGAACCTGTGGGCACCAGACTATCCATTATTACACGCTGTCGCGCTGAACTCCCAAGACGATCGTCAGTATTGAAGTAGTGTAGGGTGGCTTTGCCCACCCTACACTACTTACGCAGGTTCAATCCTGCAGATTGAACCTGAAGAATTCATGTTAGCAAAATGAAAATTAAGGGTTCAGGGCTACAAATCTTAACCCGCAAGGAGACCATAATTATGTCGCCTCGCCGCAAACGCATCGGTGTTGTGCTTGGGCTGTTGTTATTGGCCGGCCTTGGATGGGTCGTTTGGCCGTTTATGGCAGGCCCCGACCAGATGCAAAGCTTTTGCAGTTCGCTCGCGGTGGGTACTTCCCTTGAGCAGGTCCAGGCACAAGCGGCGCAACACGGCTACCGGGTTTCTTCGCTCATCGAAGGCCGCGCGTTCGTTCACGAGCCAAGATCGTTCGGGCGTTTCACCTGCGACTTACGGTTTGAGTCTAACGGGCTTGTGTCATCGGTATATTTATTAAATGATTAGAGTAGCGTAGCCTGGGTAGAGCGAATCGAAACCCGGGAAAAACAATTAACGAATGAAGGACAACGAATATGAAATCAGCAGGCAAAATAATTATTTTCGTTATCACATTATTTGCTCTGACCGCGAGCGCCTACGCCCAATCCCCGAACGAGCAACTCAAGCAGATGGTCGAGCAGTTGCAGAAGGCACCGGGCGACAACGCGCTGCGCGAAAAGATCATCAAGCTCGCTGCAGAAATCAAGCTCGCGCCGGCGATACCGGAAGAGGCTGAGCGACGGATGGTGCGTGGCTCGGCGGGCGTGAAGACGGCCACCAAGCCGGCGGACTTCAAGGAGGCCGCTGTGGAGTTTGACCAAGCCGCGCTGGCCGCGCCTTGGCATGGGGACGCTTACTATAACGCAGGAATAGCGTACTCGAAGGCTGGTGATCACGCTACGGCAATCGGCAAGTTCAAACTCTATCTTCTCACCTCACCGTCCGCGGCGGACCAGAAGGACGCCAAGGCCAAGATCTTCGAGGAAGAATTCCTGATAGAGAAGGCGATGAAGTCCGACTCACGTGTGATGGGGCGCTGGACCCGTATGGAAGGCGGCAAGATCTTCTATATATCGCAAAAGCGCTACTCAGACTGGATCATCATGCCCAAGGGCACCAGCGGATTTGAGATGTACGAGACACACAGCTGGGAAGAGGAACTCGCTCCTGCGCGTCAACGTCACCTGATCTTCTCCTTCGCGGTAAACGGCGATGTCCTCGAGGGTTCTTCTTCCTGGGACGGAACATGGGGCGACCGTCAGGGCCGCCTCTGCGAGCCCATCACGTCTAGGTTGACCGGCACGATATCAGGCGATGGCCAGAGGCTGAATGTCAAATTTCAGATGCGTCAACAAGAGAGTGGTTGCAATGTCATAGATGTTACATACGATTTTGGGCGACTGTGGTGACCCTTTCCTTAAAATAGAGCTGGGGTCAAGGTGCATTGACAATCCCCGATGATGCAATGTAAAACAAGAACCATAAATCTTCCAGCAAGGCAGTTTTCAATCGAAAGGGGGAAACCGATTGTGAAATCTGAATCCGCGCGCGCCCTCTGGATATTCGCCATTATACTTGCCGTGGCCGGCTCGGCTGTACCGAGTCCGAGCGGAAGATTTTTCTTGAGCGTTGTTGCCACCCTGGTTGCTCTCCCGCCCGCAATCTTTGGCCCGGGCCGTGCCCGTCTTGGCGGTGCGATTGCCTGTATTATCTCCTTGGCGCTGGCCGTAACGAGTTTTCCGGCGATGCAGAAAGATCAGGCGTCGTACGCAGAATTAACAAAAAGAAAAAACGCCGGCACGAGTGTTCCAGCGCCAGGCTTGCCCGGGAAATGACGCACTGTGTGCACGGACATGTTAGGTAGGGTGGGCTGTGCCCACCATCAAATTTGAGCATTTGGTGCCGGAGGTCGGACTCGAACCGACACGGGTGTTACCCCACAGGATTTTGAGGGCAATAAAGCCCAAAAACGCAACTCCCTGATATCAGGCTTGATTTTCCGTTTTGCCTTATGAAATAGGGGGTTAAGGAGTTTTCTCTGTAGTCTTTAGAGTCTCTGGAGTCTTTAGTACAAAATTAGTACAATTTCCCATTTATAAATGATGGGATCAGCCCCACCTGGACTGACTCTTCGGAGAGAGCTTGACTTTTTACGTGAGAGACTCTTTTACTTCAGGCATGGTTTCCCAGTATCCTGTTCAATTCCTCCGGGGTAAGGCTCGCATTGACTTCATTTTTTTGCTTGTCGAAGAATCCTACTTTCTTACCGTCCAGATACAGGTCGAAGCGGCAAATCCCGCGCTCGAAGTCTATAATCGGTTCGATATCGAGGCTGTCATGGATTTTGCCTATCTCTTCCTCGGTCAATTCGTATTCTATTATTACTTTTTGCCCAACATAGTCCTTCATTGGGTCTTTGCGGTCTCCGGGGCTCAAATCTCCCGGCCAGCCGCCATTAAAGTCGAACCCCTTCGGCGAATCGATTATCTCGAAATGAAGATGATAACCACGCTGACGCGATTTGGGGATTCCTTTCCTCGCACCTTCATAATATTGCCTTGTACCGGTATTCCCAGATATGCCGACCATGCTCCCTTTCTCAACATTCTCGCCGCTGGAAATCGATACGCTGTCAAGATGAGCATAGAGGGAATATATATGGCGTTGGTCTTTACCGGCTATAGGGGTATGATCGATGACGACGACATTCCCATAGTTGGCTTTATTTTCTGACCCCGCTCTGTTATCGGAGTATACGACCCGTCCGCCTTCGACGGTACGGACATTTTCCCGGCGAGCCGAGAAATCCACCCCGATGTGTGAGCCATAAGGTCTTGAAGCTCCGTACTCACCGCCGCCGGGAATTATCGGTATCCGATCATCGACAGGCCTTGTAAAAACCAATTTTATTGTTCCGGGCATCTGCTTTCCTCCTTAGTCGTCCGAAAGTTCTTTCACAAAAAGGTCGTATTGATACGCGTAAAACCTTTTGTCGGACGGCGGCAACTTGCCGCGCCTGAAAGCCATCCATTTCCCGTCCGGAGAGGTTCCTATTAAATAGATGTCTTCGTATATTTCATTTTTAAATCGTGTATCAGCGATGCATCCGCCATCAGCATGCTCCGGTTTTAAAAGGCGTATGCAGTTATCGCCGTCCTCCTTGAAAACAAAATCCCCGTTGGCCAAAAGATTACTGGCGCTGGTATAGTGATTTTGCGCGTCAAATTCACCTATCGCTTCGCAGGTCAACCTTTTATTCTTGATTTCACATCCGGCAAAGTGATACTTGTGCCACCCCTTGCGGTCCTTTATCAAATATTCGTCTCCCATGACAAAATAAAGCCTTCCCTTGCTGCCCACGGCTTCAAGGGAAATGATGTATTTTTCTCCGGGATTGATCTGCTCCAGCGTGAACTCCTTCGCCCAGGCATTTTGGCCGAAGAACTCAACGCCGAGGCTTGCGCCATCACCCCATACACTGGTCACTATGCCTGAAGAATCCGGCAGCCAGAAAGTATCAAAATAAGTCCAGTCATTCGTCAACCACACGGTCTCCCATTTAGGCTCGGGCATCTCTATTGCTGAATCGTGCCTGTTGCCGAGGAATACCTTTAGCCCGTCGGGAGACACCAGGGCTGTACTGTCGTCACGCACCACGGCGAACTTTTGCCGCCTTCCGGTGGTTATCTCATAACGGTACAGGTCCATCACAAGCCCATACCAGCCGGGTCCATCGTCGACTATATTCTCAGGCAGGCGGCCAAACCTGTCCCTGTACTCCCGCGCGCTGTTTCTATCCTCGTAGATTACCCATTTACCGTCTGGGGTGCAGCCTTTAGGGTAATCGGTGCCCTTTGAGGTTACGGTTGTTTTATTCCCGTTGAAGTCCATCAATTCAATGCCGGTTTCAGTGCCGTGAATTAAAAAGGATGTATTCCCACACCATCCGTAAAGAGAAAAGGTTTGAGAAAAAGGCATCCCTCCGCCGATATCCCTTGTGACGAGTATCTCTTGTTCAGCTTTGATTTTTACATGCTTGCTTTCAAGGGCCTGCAACTCTTCCGTATAGCCCTTATTAACTGCAAAAACAAGAATCAATATGAATAGAAGAAGCCTCAGGATTATTCTGTTCTTGACGACTTTCACGGTTTCACTCCTTCAACCTATATTTTGCTTTGACTGATAATATAACGCTTACACCTTATATTGTATTTTTTCAACCCCTAAAATCGTATCCGTTTGTTTTTTCAAAGGAATGAGGCAAAAATGATTCTACCCACTTTGTGAGATTCCTTTTTTAAAAGTCTTTATAAAAGAGGTAGAAGGTCAACCGAAATTCACGAAGGAAAGTCAAAGGAGAGTTTAGAGTAAGGTTCAGACAAGGTGACGAGGCATAAAAAATCCCGCGAGGGAAGAAAGAGGTAAGAGGTGAGTAGGGTAATTCATTGGAAAATCTGGTGCCGGAGGTCGGACTCGAAGGTCTCCCCTTGAGGCTCCCGCCTCTGCGCTCTGACCCGCGCATCCTCGCTTACGGCGTTCCTCCCGGAACGCCTCATCCTCGCACCTGCTCGGCGCTCGAACGCCGTTCGAGTCCATATCATTATCTTATTTGTTTTTAAAATGGTGCCGGAGGTCGGACTCGAACCGACACGGGTGTTACCCGGTTTCCCGTTTTGACTTATGAAATATGGGGTTGGAAGGTTTTCCAGGTAGTCCAAAGAGGCTACTGAGTCTAAAGATGACGCCAATTCTACTAAAAAATTAATACAATTTCCCGTTCGTATGGTGCCGAGCCCACGAGACTGTCTGGATTATTGGTACAATTTCAGGACAGTCACGGGCTGATAAAATATCCCCTTGTGCTGCCGTCGGGTTCAATACGCCACACTTTATCACCCTCGCGCCGAAGCGTTTCACCATTTACTATGGTTATACCCTCGCGCAGGTTTTTTAGCCGAAGTTGAGTTGCGGGGTCCAAAACAGAGACACGCTTGAAATCCGTCTTTCTTTGCCACGGGAAGGATGAGGAAGAGTCCTGCCCCTCGGAAGTATTATTCCAGTACGCCTCCGGGTTGATCTTGGTTTTGCCATCAGGCGCCGTGACGGAATAATGAACATGCTGAGCATATTCGTTTGAGCCTTTTTTCCCTCTTCCTCCCATGGTGCCAATAACCTGGCCTGCCTCTATATGCATGCCATTAACTAAATTATCGTTGATATCGTTTAAATGCATTAAAGTATGTCTGTTTCCAAGTGAATCAAGAATTATGATCTTGCCTAAACCTGTACGATAATTTTTTCAATTGTACCGGATACAGGCGAACCCACAGCAGGATGTTCCTTATTTATGCCGTTCTGTCCCAACGAGGTGCCTGACTCATAATGATAATTGATATCAACCCCGCCATGAATACGCCCTTTGCGAGGAGCATTAAAATCCTGGCGAACACCATCAGTGGTCACATTAGGTTTGAAAACTCTGCCGTTTGAAGTTTTTGGAGGCAGTATGCGCTCCAACAAATTTTGGAAACCCGTTCCCATAAAATCACCTCTATAATTTATATATCAGACGCTATGACGCACCATGCCCTTAGTATATCGTTCCACATATCTTTTCTGAACGGTATATCGTTCTCCATCCCGCAGCAACATGCTGAGATATAGTGATCTGCCGTCCGTCGTCAGGGTCTTCATCTTCACCGCTGGTCACGCTACCCTGCAAAACCAGTTCAGGAATTCCGATGCCGTAGATATCTATAATTCCTCCAAGACTGTAAGCAGGTTCATAACCATCCGCAAATGCTACCAGTTCTATCTTGTTTTCGAACATGGAGAATAATATCTCTGACGAATCGCCGGCGATCATGCTCTCTTGTTTTGCTGCATCCCGGAAAGACACACGAAACATATAGGACCCGATCAGGCCTTTTTTCTCTCCATCTACACGAAATGATTTCAAAAACTGAAGCTCCCCCCGCTGCCCTATAATCACCTGCTTTTCTTCATGTCGCGTTTCAATGCTTTTCCTTATCCGTTCAAAAGCCTCCGGGACAAAACGCTTTATAACCGCTTCAACTGCCATGGTCTTGTCTTTTTCGGTTACCTTAAAATTATTTAAGGTTTTCTCGGATGTTAACTCGACAGGGGCGGCTATTACCTTTAGAGAGCCGTAAGACCTGTCGTACTCATCAGATGCGTAGAGGGATTTATTCGAATAAAATGTTTTTAAAGGCTTCCCCTTGAAATTTCCTTTTCCTCGTAAATCAGGCAGGAACACATCAGAATAGCATCCACTTTCAAATTCAAATTTTACATCGGTTAATGTGCCGACAGGCACGCTCTCGATATATACATGGAACCTTCTGCCATCAACATAATTCCTCACGAATTTTTCTTTCCCTATCCTGACGGCCAGTGCATACGGGTCTATAAGGGATCCCTTTTCAACGATAAATAGAGGGCTGAATACCTCTTCCTTTATCTTCGGCTGATAAAGATAAAGCCCGTCCGGAAGCCTTACCTTGAAGTCTCCTGCCTTTTTGAAAGTCTCTTCCGCAAAGGCATGTTGAACGCTAAAGATAAATGTCAAGAGCAGAGCTATAAGAATATTTTTTTTCATCTTTGGCCTCTTTCACAATATTCGTTGGAAACGATATTACATATCTAATATGAATAGTGTATTTTTTCAACCTTTAAAATCGTATCCATTTGTTTTCTCAAAGGAATGCTGCTAAAATTATTCTACCCTGGTTGAGAGGAAGGTGTTTCTTTGAAAGGTGTAATATAGTGGATGAGGCGATTCCATGACGCAGACAAGAAGAATTGCCGGAGAAGGCGAGTAAACCGGACAGGTAAAATTTAGGCTAAACGCGGCACAAAAAATCCCGCGCGGGAAGAAGTGAGAGGTTTGATGGTAATCTATTGATTTACAAAAAATCTGGTGCCGGAGGTCGGACTCGAAGATCTCTGCTTGAGGCTCCCGCCTCTTCGCTCTGACCCGCGCGTCCTCGCTTACGGCGTTCCTCCCGGAACGCCTCATCCTCGCACCTGCTCGGCGCTCGAACGCCGTTCGAGTCCATATCATTATCTTATTTGTTTTTAAAATGGTGCCGGAGGTCGGACTCGAACCGACACGGGTGTTACCC
>JACOUO010000002.1 GCA_016177845.1 Deltaproteobacteria bacterium
GCCAGGATAGAACGGGTCTTGCTGGGCTGTGTTGAAGCTAAGCCAGGCATAATAGTCCAACCATGACCGTTCTCCAGTGGCTGCGTAACCCAGCGCAAAGACATCGGCTGCGAGGAACATCCAGGCGTTAATCTCTTCATTTGTGCATCCGCTGAACCACATGCGGTCACCGTCTACAGTTACATTGTTCGCCATATCTGTTAACACGCCTTGCAGGGCAGGAAGAGCAGACTGGTCAACGGGTAGCCCGGCTTGCTGTATGTAGAGAATGTATTCACCGATGGCTCGGCCAGCAAGTGCATTGGGCCAACTGCCGCAATTTAGATTCTGCCGCTCACATTGGTACCACCGTGCCGTACCTTTCGGTCCTTCCAGGTATGCCTGGTCTCCTGTCAGCTTACATGCCCAAAGGAGTAGCCGTCCGGCGTTGCCTGCAGCGCGTGGATTGACACCGTCCATTCCGTAACCCATGCCGTTGCCACCACCCCAAGCCTCCACGGCACAAGCAGGATAATCGGTATTGCGCATTCGCCAGAGGATGTTGTCAGCCAATTCAATGGCTGCCTCGCGAACCATGTCGTCGCCCGTAAGTAACGCCCATGCAGACAAGCCAACCCCGCCCCATGTGGTATCAGGATGTAACGCCCATGCAGACAAGCCAACCCCGCCCCATGTGGTATCAGGATGTGGATTGTTATAATTCCGATGAGGATTGCTGAGACCTGATTCATCATGCAGGCTGTGTCCCCATGTGCCCCCCTGAAACCAGACTCGGTCAGCATCATAGCCTCGCACCATGGAATGCAGGATATCAACGTCTGCGAAATGAAGATTTGAGATTTCAGCCCAGCGCCAGTAATCGGCACTGCCGGTACGTAGAGCCTGATGGAGAAAACCCAGGGTTACGTCATATTTTAGATTGTAAGGGCTGCGACCGTCCTCGAAATCGGTAGGAATGTCCCCAAAATCGGTCCAGCCAAAGTGGTCAAATTGCTCGGCAGACTCGTCAAGGGTGCGTGGGCAATCAGCCCTTCCACAATCATCCCTGAAAGGCTCCGCAGGAGTTAACTGGGCATCAATATAATCCTCGTATCTCTGAAACTGGCCGCCTGTTCTCGGTCCGATAAAGCCCAAAGCACCGCTTGTGCGTAAATAATCAAAGGCAGGTGCACACCGCCTTTGCCATGGTGGCATGACTTGAGGGTTGAGACTTATCCATATATCATGGGTTTTCTGCTCACCCGGACGCAACCTGTGTCGGATGGAGTACTCTCCAGGGAAGATACCAAATTCGAGTTGCCCCTGACGGGCGCGCAACGCCTTTGGAAATAGTTCCCGAAAATAAGGTACGTCAACACGCACTCCTCCAGTGGTGAGTATGCCGTCTGCTATGTTACCGCTCTCTACTTCAATTCCATTGATGGTGCGTACGTAGCCGCGCCGCGTAACGCCGGATTGCATGCGGGGACCTTGACCACGATAGAAATCCCAGTAGTCAGTCCCGCTGGAGTCCTGATACAGAACCTCGTTTCTATTGGGTTCCGGTGATGCAAGACGCAGCGCCCAGGTTACATCCTCGACTACAATCGTGCCAACGCTGTTCAGATTATTACACAGGGGCTGACAGGGTTAGTTGCACCCGTGCGTAAGGCATCCCGGCGTAAAAGTGCATTCGTGCCACGAGGTCGAGACCTGTGATTGCTCTCTGGGCACGCAACCTAACCATGACGCGTAGCTGGCCTGATTCTACCACCTCTACGTTTGCAGGTGAGGTGCTGCCCCATGTTGCCCCAACAAGCAATGGGTTGCCTGCCTCATCATGTACTGATGCCAACAAATCAGTGGTAGCAGGTATTTCCCACCTGCCCGCATCAGTATCTACAATTATACCGCCATTAACTCCACCCTGCACGGTTACTGTCGTAGTTGGAGATGGTGAGTTGCCGATCTGTAGCGTATACGATGTCCCTGCCATTGCCTGAAAGTCTACCAGCAACCATGTGATTGGGCCCGAATTTCCATTGGTTCTGGCTTGAGTACGTATCTGGCTTGGTATTGGACCATTTGAGCCCACGACGGTGTAATCATCTGCTTCCAGGTTGCTCAATGGAACTGGAACACCTACTGTTATTGGCACAGGACTATTTACACCATCTGGTAAAACTACATCCAGAGGTATTATTAAACCTTCTGATGCCTCGGACTGGTGGCTGCATTCCACATAAAGAATTTTGAATTGAGCGATCAGTAGTACCATTCCGACAGCAATTACGCTCGTAACTCTCATGCTAATCTCTCACTTATAATAAGTGTAATTTGGCAAAATTACTTGTTGGTATGATTTGCAAACTCTATGCCACATATTAATATGAGGTTAAAAGATTGATTTATATAAGTCTTATCTTATACGATGGTTATACTTTAACAACAAAAAGTACAGGATACAAGACAAGTCTCTCGGATGCAAAAATTACAGTAATGCAAATGGCTCACAAGACGGAGAATGGACAAAAAAGAACACTGTGGAAGGCTGTTTTATGGATGTACTAACGATGATTGAATTCTAATCTTATCCCCTATCTTTATGTCGTTTTCTTTGAACCAACCATCGTTCATTTCAAGGGCGTATTTAACCCTCATTTCTGAGTTGTGGGGTTCGAGGCTGTAAGGCTTCATGGATTCTATTTGAGCTATCCAGCCATCTGCCTTTATAAAGGCAATGGAAAGCGGAATCTTCGTATCCTTCATCCAGAAGGAAAGATAAGTTTCTTCAGGGAATACAAATAGCATACCACGGTCTTTTTCGAGCCTGTCACGGGACTTTAGTCCTTTTTGATGTTCTTCATCAGTGTCTGCAACCTTGACATAGATTTCTTTCTTGCCCACCAAAATCCTTGCCTCATCCTCCTCCATTTGAGGTGCAGGTGGGGTGGGGGCTTTCCCTGCTCCAGTCCTTGATTTGCAACCGCCAACAATTAATATAAGAAGGATTATAAGGGTTACTGTTGTCTTCAATTAATTATTTTTTCTCTGTCTTTTCAAATACCTTGCCGCATTTTTCGCAGAATTTATCAGACTTTTTATCCGTATCAGCAAGCGTGTTAGAAAAGAACATCACACATTTGGGGTTACTGCAATGCATTAGTCCATATACATGACCCAGTTCATGTATTCCCTCTGTAACCATCCTTCTATGAAGCTTCTCTTCGTTTTCGTCGAGCCCATAATATTCCTGCCTCAGTCTTTGCAACGATATAATGGCAATCCCATCCTCTGGACGTGCTTCACCAAAGACAAAATTAAGGCTGGGTACGTACAGGTCATGTTCCGTTACTCCAAGTTTAAGGATGCTGTCCGTTTGGAGTGGAAAGTCTTTAAGCCTTTTTAAAATAATAGAAGAATAAAATTGGTCGCGCTTGCGGTCATATGCCTCGGGGGGTATCTGAAATTCCGTGCTAATCTTGCAGGTAATGTTAAACCGTTCCTGGAGTGATTTAGCAAGTCTTTCCATCAGGCTATACTGAACGTGTCCAACAGGGATAAGATAAAGTGTTTCTTTCATATCCACCAAACCGATAGGCGGACTCGCCAATTTTTCTGGCGAGCTGTCCGCCACAGAAAGAGGCAAAGAGGCGAAAAGGTAAAGGAGCAAAAAAGGCTGAAGAAAAGATAGGCTGAGGGCTGAAGGAAAAGATTTTTTCTTCAGCCTTAAGCCTTAAGCCTTCAACCTTCTCACCCGTAACCTATAACCCATAACCTATGACCTATAACCTTCTTCTTAATTTATTTACAAGATTATGTGCCTGCCTCGTCGGTTCAGGAAGCTTATAGCCTCGGCAGCATTTTAACACCACATTAACAACAGATGCAAGGTCAA
>JACOUO010000018.1 GCA_016177845.1 Deltaproteobacteria bacterium
CAGTAACTCCATGCCCTGCAAGCCTCCACTGGTTGGTATGGTCTCTCGGTTCCTGGTCCTGATGACAATTGATGCAGCGCTCACCTGTATGGCACTCGAAGCACATCTGCCTTCCCGCCCCTCTTTCCCAGATGCTCAATGTACCCCTTCTAAATTCCTTTCCATGGACTTCCATGTAATTTGCCTTCTCATGATCCCTCGGTGGAACATTATAACGGGTCTCTTTGTGGCACTTTTCGCACAAGAGTTCTTCCCGCCAATTTGCATGGCACTTCGTACATGCACCAGTACCAGGAACATGTTCAAGTGTTACCCTTTCGCTTTCTCCAATACCATTATGGCAGTCCTGACACTTAGCCCCATATCCGAGATGGTCGGTGTGCGAAAACTTCACATCCGCAAACATTGCGATTTGCTTTTCCTTCGCAATTTCCCAGTTGGCTTTTGTGTACAATTCACGCATAGGCTTTCCCTCGTACTCTTCTCCATGACACCAGATACAAAGGGATTCATCGGGCATGCCAGCCTCGTCCCTCTCCAATGCTGAAGGATGGCAGCCTGTACAGGAAAAGCCTCTTTCTATATGGCTTTTGTGGTTAAATGTTATTTCACCACGCTCCTTGAGATGAGGTAAATACTTACAACCCACTATAGCCATTAATGCGGCAAGAATATACGTTAGCCTTAAAAACATCGTTTTCTTCATTAGCTTGCTCATGTTTGAGCGGCGCCCCTACAAAAGGGTGGCATGGACAATCCGCCAAGCGGATTGTCCGTGTTCTCCGGAGAGCGAGAGGCACGGACAAACGAGTTTGTCCATGCCACCCCAATACAGAAGAGACAACGAGCTAAAACCTCGTTGTCTACCTATCAAAAAGTAAATTTTAAGGACGTATCAACTACATGATAAGTCTTTGCATCAAAGAATTCGACCTCATAATCAACAGCCGCTTCCCACCTTTTTGATAACTTCCATTTCATGTTTGAATAAACCGTCCTTACATTGTCGTGTTCTGTATCGGTCAGAAAATCAAACTTATAAAGTGCATAATACGTACCAATTCCAAAGCTCAATCTCTTATTTAATGCCTGTTTTGCGTCCACCCCGAAGGTTCGCACTGTATCATTCGACGTGTGGTCTTCCTCACCAGTAATTGAGAAAGAAGTGCCTTTGAATGGATAATCATAGGTGAGTAGTGTGGCGTAATACCGATTAAATTCGTGGTTAAAGGCTCCTTCTCTACCGTTATTATCCATGTCTCTTATGCTTACTCCGAGGTCTACGCCCAGATACTTGCCTATACCTTTGTATACATCAAACGTGTACTGGCTGAAGGCAAAATAACTGCCTAACAAAAAGAAGTACTCATCAAATTCTATTGAAAAATCGTTGAGGGTCTTGAGCTGTCTGAAATATGAAAACCTGACGTCAAGGTCAATATCGGGAAAACTCCAGATAGAACGCACCTGCGCATCCCTGCCCTCTCCATTAATTAATGAGTACCTTCCAAAGACGTCCCACCATTGAGCCACATACTGCCATGCGCTTAATACATAAAGATTATCCTCGTGATTGCCAATAGTTTTATTATCATCGTTAACATGTATATAATCCAATCTTACCCGCGTGCCATCGAGAGGCTTGACTTCTGAAGCCGCTCCAGCAATAAAGTCTCCGTCTGGCTGCGATTCAAAGAGATGCACGGGCACCCCTCCATAGGCTATAAATCGCAATCCGCCTTGGGCGGATAACTCTTTAAAATCCAGCTTTGCGCCATCAAAATGGAGCGGCTCGACATCGTAAAGATACTGCCGCCCTATGCGTGTAGTATCAATTATTCCAACGTCCCTGATGTCAGCATATAACTCATACAAACGCCCTGTAAGCGTTTTTTGATACGTGTCATCAATTGAGGCAAAGACCCCTCGTTCCTTTTCAAGGTTTTCACGCAACGTGCCATAAAGATTTGCAGTAAGTTTGTCCTTTCTTTCGTCGCCGAGTCGGAGGTTCAAATACTGATAAAAATCATTGTCCGTTCCGTTACCCGCAAGGCTTCTGAACCTGTGCCTCGTGCGGATATAGCCATGCAGATTGGAGAGCAGGTTGGTTTCGTCCTGTAAGGCAGGATATATATCCTGTCCTACAGAAGTTCCTTGCCAAAAGGCAATGGGCAATAGGCAATAGGCAATAGCGACAAACAACGGTTTCACGCTATTGTTTTCCACTACGAAGTTTCTCCGCTTCAGCCTTTATCTTCTCAAGCTCTATCTTCATCTCCTTCCAGCCGTACCATTGCTGATACTCAGGCACAATATGATATATGCCCTGGAAGTTTCGCATGCGATGG
>JACOUO010000019.1 GCA_016177845.1 Deltaproteobacteria bacterium
CCGCAATCTCGCTATTATAAAGCTCCGCATCTGCAATCATCTCCTTTGTCAAATCTGCAAATGGACCAAATCCTGCATGACAGGCAAGGCAGAGTGTATTATCCTCCTGCCTTGTAGGAATCACGAGTCCATCCTCTTCAATGGATTCAACAATCTGGTGTTTATTAGCGCTGCCATGAGGGTCGTGACATTCAAAGCACTTGACCGGGTGGAAGGCAAAATCGTACTTGGGACTCTCCCTGTAATCAATGAACTGCTGACGATGACTCTTTGAGATTGGTATTTCGGTAAATGCAGTGGGCCAGAAGTTGGACGGATTTGCCGTGGGGGTAACGAGATTAAACAATCTGGCAAGAACGTCTTTGCCCGGCCTGTAATCCCTTTTAATGGACTTCTTAGGATAATCGAAGCTAAAGCCTCCAAGCGTTGCCGTGCTTGTGCCCCTTGAGTGGCATCTGCCACAAACTTCGTCCGCCCTCTCAAACGAAAGTTCCTCTGGATGCACGATGTCTTCTGGATTCTTTGAAATTGCGTGCTTACTTCCAGGTCCGTGGCATGCTTCACAGCTAATAGACGCCTCTGTATACTTTGTTACATAGCTGTTAGTGCTATCGAGTTTAATATTTGTCAAGCCTGTATTATGGCAACCAGCACAGCCGCGTTCAAATGAACTCGCCTTAATCACATCGGAAACAAGCGTATCCTTGCTTGTGTATCTGGGGAGATTATTGCCATCATACCAATTGCCTGTATTGTAAGTCACCCACCTTGTCGTGGCATTGTTAAACTGAATGGGCAGGATGTACCAGCTATTGCCGATTTTGGTTTGATACCTCTGTTTCCAGAAACCATCGCCATGCGTTCTTTCCATCTTGTAGGTTATGTTCCCGATAGTAACCTTGTACGTCTTTGTGGCTTCATCATAACTGAGAACAGGGGCATTGCTGCCATATACGGAAAAACCCGGCAGGATGGACATATTCAATCCTCTCTTAAAATCATCAATTCCGTCATTCAAGCTATCTGCAATGACTCCCTTGCCAAAGAATGGATTGCGTATGGATGTATAATGGAACGTCCCCTTCCATTTCTTAAATATTGAGCTATGGCAAACCTTGCATGTTGATGCGCCAATATATGTCTTTTTTTGTGCAGACTGCAAAGTAAGGTTTACGGTAGTAACAGAACTGACCTTGACATCCGTTTTTGCATCCGTTTTAAACCCGTCCTTCCATGCCCTGACTGTATAAACCCCCGGAGCAGGCAGTTTGAGTGTATATTGACCCTTATCGTCTGTTACAGTGACGGTATCTTCAAAATCGGTAGAAACCCTTACCCCTTCAATCCGCCTATCAGTCTGGCGGAAGCTTACGACACCAGTAATATTTCCGTACGTTACGTAGTCAGGTTCACCGAAGAGTTCTGTATATTTTAAGGCGCCTACTGCGTAACGTGAGGTGTCGCTGCCCCAATTTGTTCCGGGACCATCTGGACCGTGGCATCCTTCACAGGAATTTGGAATAATCTTTTGTGTCGGGTCTGCGTCAAACATCTGCTTGCTTACAAGGGGCGTAATTATATCAAAGGTATGGCTGTGCATATCCCACTCAATTGCAGTCTTAGCAACTGCAGGCATGTGGCATATTGAGCAACGCCCAACTCCAGTTCCTACAGGGTCATACCGTGCGCCATAA
>JACOUO010000020.1 GCA_016177845.1 Deltaproteobacteria bacterium
CCGCAATCTCGCTATTATAAAGCTCCGCATCTGCAATCATCTCCTTTGTCAAATCTGCAAATGGACCAAATCCTGCATGACAGGCAAGGCAGAGTGTATTATCCTCCTGCCTTGTAGGAATCACGAGTCCATCCTCTTCAACGGATTCAACAATCTGGTGTTTATTAGCGCTGCCATGTGGGTCGTGGCATTCAAAGCACTTAACCGGGTGGAAGGCAAAATCGTATTTTGGGCTTTCCCTGTAATCAATGAACTGCTGTCTGTGGCTCTTTGAAATTGGTATTTCGGTAAATGCAGTGGGCCAGAAGTTGGACGGATTTGCCGTCGGGGTAACAATGGTAAATAGTTTGGCAAGAACGTCTTTGCCCGGTCTGTAATCCCTTTTAAGGGACTTCTTAGGATAATCGAAGCTAAAGCCTCCAAGCGTTGCCGTGCTTGTGCCCCTTGAGTGGCATCTGCCGCAAACTTCGTCTGCCTTTTCAAACGAAAGCTCCGCTGGGTGTACAATATCCTCTGGATTCTTTGAAACTGCATGCTCACTTCCAGGTCCGTGACATGCTTCGCAGCTAATAGCGGCTTCTGTATATGTCGTTACATAGCTGTCGGCGTTATCGAGTCTAATATTTGTAAAACCGGTATTATGGCAGCCGGCGCAGCCACGTTCAAATGCGCTCGCCTTAATCACATCGGAAACAAGCGTATTCTTGTTTGTATATCTGGGGAGATTATTGCCATCATACCAGTTGCCTGTATTGTAAGGCACCCAGCGTCTCGTGGCTTCGTTAAACTGAATGGGCAGGATGTACCAGCTATTGCCGATTTTGGTTTGATACCTCTGTTTCCAGAAACCATCGCCATGCGTTCTTTCCATCTTGTAGGTTATGTTTCCAATAGTAACCTTGTACGTCTTTGTGGCTTCGTCGTAGCTAAGAACAGGGGCATTGCTTCCATATACTGAAAAGCCCGGCAGAATGGACATATTCAAGCCTCTCTTAAGATCATCAATTCCGTCATTCAAGCTATCTGCGATGACCCCCTTGCCAAAGAATGGATTGCGTATGGATGTATAATGGAACGTGCCCTTCCATTTCTCAAATATTGAGCTGTGGCAAATCTTGCAGGTTGATGCGCCAACATACGTCTTTTTTCGTGCAGACTGCAAAGCAAGGTTTGCAGTAGTAACAGAACTGACCTTTACATCCGTTTTTGCATCCGTTTTAAACCCGTCCTTCCATGCCCTGACTGTATAAACCCCAGGGGTGGGCAGTTTGAGTGTATATTGACCCTTATCGTCTGTTACCGTAACGGTATCTTCAAAATCGGTAGAAACCCTTACCCCTTCAACAGGTGCTCCGCCTGAGCTTACGACACCAGTAATATTTCCGTACGTTACGTAGTCAGGTTCACCGAAGAGTTCTGTATATTTTAAGGCGCCTACTGCGTAACGTGAAGTGTCGCTGCCCCAATTCGTTCCGGGACCATCTGGACCGTGGCATCCTTCACAGGAATTTGGAATAATCTTTTGTGTGGGGTCTGCGTCAAACATTTGCTTGCTTACAAGGGGCGTAATTATATCAAAGGTATGGCTGTGCATATCCCACTCAATTGCAGTCTTAGCAACTGCAGGCATGTGGCATATTGAGCAACGCCCAACTCCAGTTCCTACAGGGTCATACCGTGCGCCATAA
>JACOUO010000021.1 GCA_016177845.1 Deltaproteobacteria bacterium
AGCTATGGGGGACAAGTCGCTCAGGCCAAGCTCAATTGGACCCTCGCGGCTAAAACTCTGGCTGGAATGCCAGTAGAACCAATTGCCGGAGCTGTCCACCGCCACCGGGTCCGCCTTGCCATCGCCATCAAAATCCGCGGCGAGGACTGAGGTTGGCACAGACAACGCCGACAGTGATAGTCCTTGAACCTGGACGGGGTAACTCCTAAATGTAGTGGTACTATCACCAAGTTCACCATGATCATTCCATCCCAAGGCCCAGACTGTTCCATCATTTTTTAAGGCCAATGCGTGATAATCGCCCCCAGCAATGGCAGTAACACCAGAAAGGCCATTGACTGGCGCAGGGCTTTGAGAACTGATGCCATATACAAGTTCTCCCCAAAGCAAGACGGCGCCATAACTGGTAAGGGCAAGTGAATAGCCATTAGCACCATGAATGGCTATGACGCCTGATAAAGAACTTTGCTGTGGAATCATATTAAATGTTGCGCTATTCTGACTACGAAACCAAGAACCACGCTCGCCACCCCAGTTCCATACCGTTCCATCATTTTTAAGAGCTAGAGAACTCCCCCCCCGTCCAACAATCGCTACAACATTAGAAAGATCAACTGCTTGCACGGGAACGGCACTATAACATGTTTCGGTCCATCCACAGATAGTCCCATCGCCCAGTTGACCTGTATTGTTCTCTCCCCAGGCCCAGACGGTGCCATCATTTTCAACAGCCAGTGAATGTTCAGGTCCGGAAGCAATAGCAACAACGTTGGACAAACCGACTACGCGCACCGGAACAGAACTATCGTTCAGAGTTCCGTTACCTAATTGCCCATACCTGTTTCCTCCACAAGCCCAAACTGTCCCATCAGAAATCAAAAAAAGCGAATGCAAAACACCTGCAGCCACATCGATTACTTGAGAAAGCCCGCTTACTTGCCGTGGCGTTGTTACACCAGGTACACCATTATTCTGAAAACCCATATCTCTTAGACCTTGGCCTAATTGACCCCATGAGTCACTTCCCCAGCCCCACGCTGTCCCATCACGCTTCACCGCTAATGAATGTTCACCACCAGCGCTGACTGAGATTACGTTATTTAATCCAATGGCCTGTACCGGCGTGTGACGATTCTCAGTGGTTCCATCTCCCAGTTGACCGGCAAGATTCCATCCCCAGCCCCAAACTGTTCCATCTTCCTTCATGGCCAATGAATGAAATTCGCCTCCCGCAAGCCGTCCAGCCAGAGATGCATAGAAAGGCGTAAGAAACAAAATTGAGAATAAGACTAATTTTCTCATGGCGGGTCTCTCGCTATTGCGTCCCAGCTTTAATTGTCTGAATTTCATTCTTCAGTTGCTCAATCTGAGCTTGTTGTTCTTGGAGTGCCTTAATCAATACGGGAATGATGTCATCATAAGATATTGACCAAAGAGCCTTTTTCTCATCTCCTGGCGCAGTCACTGCTTCGGGAATTACCTTGTGCACATCCTGAGCTACTAACCCAATCCTGTTAGTGCTAACTATTTTTTCAGGATTAAAGAATAGTTCCTTAGTGGTCGGGTCATATTCAGGTGACAAAAGATCATAGCGCTGAGGTTCTAAGGCCATGACTTGAGCAAGTCCGTATTCAAGCCTTTGCTGATTAACCTTCAAGCGATCATCACTAGAAGTTGAATAGCCATTATAAACCCACAACGAACCATCCTCGTGAAGGTGGAGATTTTCTCTACTAGGTAAAGAGTCGGCCACTATAAATCCACCTTTGGGCGGGACCAACAGAGTAAACCAAGGACTCGTAGTGGGATGCAGCATAATAGCAGGGTTGTAGGCAAGAAGCCGTAGAAATGGCTGGACCAATTGATTATCAACTATTTGACCCAATGATTGAATTAAACCTTGGCGCTCAATGTAAATATTGCCACCGACCGCAGCATTGCCATTCACAACCAGCTTTTCGCCAGGATTCGGAACCCCAATCCCCACGTTGCCGTTGTCAAGATTATACATACTGCCGCCAGTTAGATAAGTGCCCCGCCAACGGGCAACCATATTCTGGTCCATGTAATCGTACACCTGCGGATCGGTCTCCGGCTGCCCACCCGGGCCGACCGGCCGCCAACT
>JACOUO010000022.1 GCA_016177845.1 Deltaproteobacteria bacterium
ATCTTCAAGATAATTATGGAGAGATGATAAGACGATGAGAAGAAATGCATACCAGGAGTGTGAGTGTATCAATTGAGGGTTTGTTGATAGGATAATAGAACATTCGGCTCACAGCTACCCTCCTCCCTCTAAAATGGGATAACATAGAAACTGAAATTCAGTTTCTCCAAACTTTTATGAATTGAGAGGATAAAAATGAGACTTTTAATTCCAGCTTTCCTATCATTTTTTGCCTGGCAATGCCAGACTTCTAGACCTTCCTACAAAAAGCAGGTAACCATTGACCTTACAGACAAGCAGGTCTGGGGCTACCTTGAATATTCTTCAAAAAAACCTATCCTATATAAAAGCGTCGCAGCAGGAAATAGGCACAGCTGCGGGATAAGAGACGACGATACGGCTATCTGCTGGGGATTCAACCAAAACGGCCAAGCCACAGCGCCTGAAGGTAAGTTTAAAAGCATCGCAGCAGGAGATTCGCACAGCTGCGGGATAAGAGACAACGATACGGCTATCTGCTGGGGAAACAATGGACTAGGTCAAGCCACAGCGCCTGAAGGTAAGTTTAAAAGCATCGCAGCAGGAAATTGGCACAGCTGCGGGATAAGAGACAACGATACGGCTATCTGCTGGGGATTAGACGAAGACGGCCGAGCCAGCGCGCCTAAAGGTAAGTTTAAAAGCATCGCAGCAGGATATAAGCACAGCTGCGGGATAAGAGACAACGATACGGCTATCTGCTGGGGAGGAAGCTGGATAGACAACGTCTTCGGCCTCGGCAGCCTCGGCGCAACTAAAGTTCCTGGTATTATTGGTCGTAAAGCGCTGATCTGTTCTGAGGCATTTCAGGAGGCTTGTGATTTTACAGATGGTTGTATATGGGACCCTAGGGAAGGTGGTGGAGGATACTGCATCAGTAAGCATTGGGTGGCATGTAATTGGGTCAAGTCCCGGAATGCTTGTATTGAAGTAGGTTGCCATTGGGATGATAAAAATAACTGTATCTCTAAAAGTAGCTTGTGTCACAAGGCGAAATCAGCAGATACTTGTAACAATTTACCAGGATGTAGCTTTGATCGTGGTAACTGCGATCTTAAAAAAGAGTAAATGCTAGAACCGTAAGTCGGGTAACCTCTGGGGATTGCTCCCCAGAAGTCCCCTAAGAACCGTGCGTGCGAGTTTCCCCGCACACGGCTCAAGCCTTTCTAAGACATCTCGGTTGAGATTTCCGGTGACAACGTCACTCG